>NZ_CP013932.1:440000-4110000 GCF_001562125.1 Alteromonas sp. Mac1 | reverse complement strand
TATTAAAAACACAGCACTCTGCTAACTCGCAAGAGGACGTATAGGGTGTGACACCTGCCCGGTGCCGGAAGGTTAATTGATGGGGTTATCTTCGGAGAAGCTCTTGATCGAAGCCCCGGTAAACGGCGGCCGTAACTATAACGGTCCTAAGGTAGCGAAATTCCTTGTCGGGTAAGTTCCGACCTGCACGAATGGTGTAACCATGGCCACGCTGTCTCCACCCGAGACTCAGTGAAATTGAAATCGCAGTGAAGATGCTGTGTACCCGCACCTAGACGGAAAGACCCCGTGAACCTTTACTACAGCTTGGCACTGAACATTGAACCTACATGTGTAGGATAGGTGGGAGGCTTCGAAGCACAGTCGCTAGATTGTGTGGAGCCGTCCTTGAAATACCACCCTTGTATGTTTGATGTTCTAACATTGGTCCCTTATCGGGATTATGGACAGTGTCTGGTGGGTAGTTTGACTGGGGCGGTCTCCTCCCAAATAGTAACGGAGGAGCACGAAGGTTAGCTAATCACGGTCGGACATCGTGAGGTTAGTGCAATGGCATAAGCTAGCTTAACTGCGAGACAGACACGTCGAGCAGGTACGAAAGTAGGTCATAGTGATCCGGTGGTTCTGTATGGAAGGGCCATCGCTCAACGGATAAAAGGTACTCCGGGGATAACAGGCTGATACCGCCCAAGAGTTCATATCGACGGCGGTGTTTGGCACCTCGATGTCGGCTCATCACATCCTGGGGCTGAAGTCGGTCCCAAGGGTATGGCTGTTCGCCATTTAAAGTGGTACGCGAGCTGGGTTTAGAACGTCGTGAGACAGTTCGGTCCCTATCTGGTGTGGGCGTTGGATGATTGATGGGAGCTGCTCCTAGTACGAGAGGACCGGAGTGGACGAACCGCTGGTGTTCGGGTTGTCATGCCAATGGCATTGCCCGGTAGCTACGTTCGGAACGGATAACCGCTGAAAGCATCTAAGCGGGAAGCCGGCCCAAAGATGAGTCATCCCTGACTTTTAAAGTCCGGAAGGGTTGTTATAGACGATGACGTTGATAGGCAGGATGTGGAAGCGTTGTAAGGCGTTAAGCTAACCTGTACTAATTGCCCGAGAGGCGGCTTTATATCTTGAGTGTTGTAAGACAAAGCTAATAGCAACTAGAGTAGTAGTACTCAGTGCTCAAAGATTGATTACGTGAATATCAGAATTCCTAAATTGTTAATTATTAAAGTAATATGGACTAAATAAGTCGGTATTACGCAAACTAACGTTTGCAAAAGTTTTTGCCTTGGCAGCCATAGCGATACGGTACCACCTGATCCCATTCCGAACTCAGAAGTGAAACGTATTAGCGGCGATGGTAGTGTGGGGTTTCCCCATGTGAGAGTAGCACACTGCCAAGCGTTTCCCCATGTGAGAGTAGCACACTGCCAAGCTCCCATTCGAAGAAAGGGCTATCCTAACGGATAGCCCTTTTTTTATGCTTGTAGAAAAGTGTGAGTTAGCGCGAAGCCCGTTGGTAGAAGTTACCATGTAGCTTACTTATGCTGATCGACTGACTCCAGCCGTATCCAGATCTTCAAAATAATATATTAATACGCCACTACTGAAAACTATGGTTAAAGTGAGTCGCTTAATTACGTACCTATAGTAAGTTACACAGAAAAAATAATAAAATCATGTGAGGCTAGTAGGTTAAGCTACATATTTCATGCCATAGCTTATCTGTCTGCTTTAAAACATAAGCTTTCAATTTAAGTAATTTAGTTAATCCCATAAGCCCCACCAAGTGAAATATGAACATGAAAGTATATGTGGGCATAAAGCCCACTAAACCAGAAGCATCTGGACGAAGGTTTACGCTTCGCTATCCGTGAAGGTGGCCGTACTGTAGGTGCTGGTGTTGTAGCTAAGATTCTTTAATCTAAGCAAACCAAAGCATTAAAGAAAGGCGCTCATTAGAGCGCCTTTTTTGTGTCTTGCGTTTATGTTTTGAGAGGGAGTCGCCCCCATCAGAAACACGGCGTGAACCCATCCATGGGGCCTCTGCCACAGCATCCATGCTGTAGAAAGCTTCCGGTGCGCACACAGCTCTATTCAATAATCATAAGTCTAATACCAAGTTTAAGGTGAACTCATGAGGGATTGGTGCTTTGTCTCATATCATTCTGAACCCATCTATTGTTACTAAGTCTACTGCTTAGTTTTTGTTTACTGTGATTTATTTCAAGTTACATAGACCGTAGCAAGTGCTCTGGTTTAACTGCGTCGATTTAGCAGGGGGCGGTGGCTTACATAAAAACAAAGGTATTTGTCATAGAGAAAAATCTACAAATGTTATAATGTAACAATAGTGTGTGATGATAGATGTAGACAGTATTTGGTTTAATCGGGTACACGTAAATCAAGTGCTTAAGTAACAGTACAAATGAGAATTTGTTAGTTTCAAGCTACTATAAAGTCAAAAGGCAGCTTCTTCAGTTTTCCAGGTTAATTGAATTTGAAGTTAACCGCACTCTCGCGCCAAAAAAACTTAAAACAGTAAAGCTGATTGCTGTAGCAAAGAATGAATCTGCTTATTTGCTTGAGTGGATTTTTCATCATTTATATATGGGCTTCACAGAAATTGATATCTATTACAATGGTTGTAGTGACAATACTCTAGATCTTATCCCTCTGTTAAATGAATTTCCGGTGAATTTAATCAATGCCGATGCCACCTTCAACTCCCCCACTATTTCACCACAAGTAGACATCTATAGACGGTGCTTTCGATTACGTGAAAATCGAAAATTTGATGCGCTTATGTTTTTAGACATTGATGAATTTTGGGTGCCAACCAATTTTGAAGATAAAATAATAGATGTTTGCAATCGCATAGGTAAGTTCGAAACCATCTCGTTTCAATGGAAAAATAAACTAGAACGAGATACCCCGTATGCACCCGCGTTAGAAAAATCGATAAATGTTGAAGCTGCGAAGCAAATAAAGACTCTATATCGCTCTTACCTAAAACCTATTCGTATGAACCCGCATAATGTTATAGATAATGGATTAAATCAAAAATACGAAGATGGCCAAATTTTAAGAACCATTAACGAGCAACATTCACAGTGCAACATTTGCGATTCAGCAAAAAACGCATTCATCTTACATCGTAAAGACAGATCTGAATTTGAATACATCGCAATGCTATTAAGAGGTAGACCTATCAATACGAACACAGATCAAGGTGAACTAACGCTAAAAGGGAATCGACATGGCTTCAAGTTATCTTACGAATCAAAAGCATTAACTTTTGACAGTGGAGGGTTTGCGCAATACCGTGATTACATGGACACAATACTTAATAGCTCAGCATTTAATAGCTTTAGGAAGGATGCTAAACTGCAAGTCGATATGAGGTATTCCCTTGTATTGGAAATCATATCGAAAGCGTCGGAAAAAGATACCGTCTTATTAGATAAATTACTAACTAATGTTACGCTTCCCGATGTGAATCATGTTTACTCCAAATGAGCGATCCAATTAGGTATCTAACGTAGGCTTTGTCATAAACATTCCTCTCACCACCCATAGAGTTTCGTTTAATTGGGTTCTAAATAGTGCTCTTAAACTATAAAGCAGTAGAAGTGACTAGATACAAAAAAGTGATTATTTCTCTACCCAATTCAGGTAGTGACAAGTTTATAAAACTTACCACTAAATATTCCCAGCGACGAATCGACTTAGACGAGTTTGCTGCGCCTAATTTATGTTCCAACGAATCTTCTGTGCCAACAGCAGAAAGTATTGGCTTGTATATATGTGAACCATCGTCGAGATTAGCCAGTGCTTATCTCGATGCCTGTAAAAAGGATGCTTTTAAGCAAACGTTTGAAGAATTCTACAGCGATACTATGCGCATAGAAGAAAGTATTGCGTTTACACGTAAAGTTGATACTGACGAAGTCGCTTTTATCGGGTGTGAAGACTTGGTTGTTAAGTCCCTTTTACTTTCCCAAGCTTGGTTAAAAAGTCAACTATCTAAAATTCCTTACGGTGAGTTATTTCAGGTAGTACCTGCAACGATTGTTAGTGATAAAGATAAGGAAAATATCCGAACGCTTTATGCTAAAGAATACGAATTGTATAACGACAGCAAAATGATATTCAGCAGTCATTGGAATGAATACCAAGCTAAAAACAAACTGAGCGTTGCTCCAAACAAAACAGTCGTTATTCATTTAGGTCCCCCAAAAACTGGTACTTCAGCGATTCAAGCGTGGTTGAGTCGTAACTCTGACCAACTGTTAGAAAAAAAGATATATTACCCGCCTCATGGGGCCGATAAAAATGGGGTAAGCTCAGGTAATTTTTCTGACCTAATTTCGTTTGATACCGAGAACAGAGGGTATTTTGATTACAACAAAACAAAGCAGTTAATTGATGAGCTGAATAGTAGTGACTACCAGACGTTATTACTGTCCTCTGAACATTTCTATTATTACCTATTGTGGTTATTTACCTTTTTAGATGATGCTAGATTTATCTTCTATATCAGGCATCCAATTGCAGTGCTTGAGTCGGGGTACCATCAAGGTGTTAAGCGGCACATGAAAACTGAGAAGTTCGCTACGCCTACTTCAATATCGTTCAGTAATTTAAAGGTTATATCTCGTATTTCAACAGAGATAAATGCGAATGTTGAATATCGGTTTTTTGATGAAAAACTTTTTGACGGTGGAAGTTTACATAGTGACTTTTCTGCGTGTTTTTCCGACTTTATTTCGGCACCGACTAATGAAAGGCGTCTAAACACCCAATATTCAGCTGGTGCTCTCATACTAATGAGAATGGTAAATGGATTTGGAGATAAATTTCTTCGCACTGAGCTAGATTTTTGGCTTCAGCGTGATAGTGAAACTCAGCCTAACTTCTCGCTTATACCACCTGATAAAATAGACAATTTGCAAATCAAGTTAATGCAAGAAGCTGATAAGCTGAAGCAATGCACTCCAAACATAAACGGCACTAAGCTGGATACTTTGCTAGAGCAATATAAGCACCTTAACTATTATACAAATGACGAAAGTACTGAAGACTTCAATAGAGTGCTGTTGAAATTAAGGCAGTCATCACCCTTGCTCGTTTCGTCTATTCTGTCTCAGTGTCGCACTGCTGATGACATTGAAAATTTTGAGCTGCTTAAGAAGGGATTTGGTGTAAAAGGTTCAAGCCTTAAGTATATTCAAATAGCCAATTGGTTTTTAAAATTTCGCTATGGATTGAAGAAGCTTATTAGTCGCTACTTCCAATAACTTCATTTCTAATATGACAAGGTAGCGGTTAGCCCCTAAACCGCTTTTAATTAACATCAGCTTCACCTACCATTAGCGCATTATCATTCTTCTATAAAGTGCTATGCCCTCATTACAGCAATACCATACCTTTTCTTTAGCATCGAATTGCGCATCTATCGTCGAGTTCGACTCTGTAGATTCATTTCTAAACGCCTACAAGCCGGACCTTAATTCTTATATTTTGGGTGGTGGTAGCAACTCTGTATTTCTAAATGATTTCGACGGTGTGGTATTGGTTAACAAAATTAAAGGTATTAGCCACTACGATACCGAGTCACACCATCATATCAGTGTTGGGGCGGGTGAAGATTGGCATGAGTTTGTGTCGCTGTGCATGCAAAATGAATGGTTTGGGCTGGAAAATTTAGCGCTGATCCCAGGTTCAGTGGGTGCATCACCTATTCAGAATATTGGAGCTTATGGCGTAGAGATACATGCTTTCATAGATTCTATTGAAGCGATACTACTTGAAACAAAAGAACCCTTTCTGATTAAAGGTGCTGATTGCCAGTTTGGTTACCGTGATAGTATTTTTAAACACGCCTTGTATGGTAAAGCACTTATCACCAAAGTGAATTTTACACTTCCAAAAGATTACGACATTGTGGCGACTTATGGTGAATTAGCGGTAATGGATAGTCCTACTGCGTTAGATATCTTCAATAAGGTAATAGAAGTGCGAAAAGCGAAGCTGCCTGATCCTAAGCAGCTTGGAAATGCAGGCAGTTTCTTTAAGAACCCAGTTATTGCATTAACGCATTTTGAAGAACTGAAACGTGTCCATTCCGATATACCTAGTTATCCGGTGTCAGAAAATGAGGTAAAGGTGCCAGCTGCGTGGCTTATAGATAAGACTGGCTTTAAAGGAAAGGCGCTTAATGATGTTAGGTGTCATCCAACACAGCCGTTAGTATTAACTAATATTGGAAATGCACAGAGCGATGACTTAATTGCCCTAGCCAAACAAATTATGCATGCGGTAGAAAGTGAATTTAAAATACTACTTGAGCCAGAAGTACGCTTGGTAGGTGAGAAAGGGCTCATTAGCTTATGAGACAGGCATCTAAATCGGTAAGAAAACATATATTGGCCCTCTTATCTGATGGGCACTTTCACTCCGGCGAAACCATAGCGCAACAAGTTGGCCTTTCCCGTACCGCTGTTGCTGGCCATATTTCTCAGCTTTCTGACTGGGGATTAGATGTTTTTAAAGTTAAAGGTAAGGGTTACCGTTTAGAACGAGGTTTTGCTTTGTTAAATGCAGAGAGTATTAAGAAGCACTTAGGTAATACTAAGCGCGCCATGATAGATGTTGAGTCGGTGTTACCTTCTACTAATACAGAAATGAAAAAGCGCATTGCCAATGCACGTCATGAATTAGCTGATGGTGATGCGATATTTGCAGAAATCCAAACGGCGGGTCGTGGTCGTCATGGCAGAACCTGGTTAGCGCCAATCGGCGGTAGCTTAACGTTTTCTATGTATTGGTCTTTTCCCGATGGTTACCAAAGCATGGCGGGTTTGTCGCTAATGGTTGGTTTAGCGGTATGTGAGGCGCTAAAAGACTTTGGTGTAGATGATGCCGAACTGAAATGGCCTAACGATATTTACCTTCAAGGTAAAAAACTGGCTGGCATTCTTATAGAAGTAGAAGGGCAAATTGGTGCTACTGCACATTCTGTCATAGGAATAGGTTTAAATGTGTGTGTTCCTGATAGCCAATATGACGTTGGGCAACCCCATAGTGACTTAACGTCTTATTTAGGACACACCCCAGATAGAAATAGTTTGGCTGCAGCCATAATAAAATCCCTTTGGGCATTATTACCCAAGTTCACCCAACAAGGTTTTGGCCCGTTCGCACCTCATTGGGAAGCGCTAGACTTATATGCAGATAAAAGAATTGTCCTGCAAATGGGCGAAAAGCGTTTTTCTGGTATTGATAGAGGTGTTGATGCTAGCGGTGCATTGTTGGTAGAAACCCAAGATGGCATTACTCGATTCCATGGCGGAGAGGTAAGCTTACGTGGTAACCGATAAAAATGTCATTTTAGTGGACGTCGGTAATACGCGATTTAAATATTGTTTGTTATCTGATGCCGAAAATGAGCCAGTAGCCACAGAAAATTTATCTGATTTACTTTCTTTTATCGATAAACAGCAAAATATTTCCCATTTATATTTAGCCTCAGTACGAAAAGCTGACGCAGTCGAACAGATTTTCACTGCCTGCGAGCAAAGAAATATCGTTGTTGTAGAAAAAAATACCGAACGAGAAGCCTTCGGCATAAAAAATAGTTACGAAAACGAAAAAAAAATGGGGGTCGATCGATGGCTTGCCATGGTTTGTGCGGCAGAAAAATCACAAAAAGCATTTTTTGTGATGGATGTGGGTACTGCAATAACGGTTGATTTTGTCGTGGGTGGTCAACATTTAGGCGGTTGGATCACCCCAGGCTTTCAAGTAATGAAACAAGCATTACTTAATTCAACCAAGAAAGTGTATGCAAATGACGAAATTCCGACCACTCTAACGGTAGGTAACGATACTGAAGAATGTGTTGCAACAGGGTGCTATGCAGCAGTGCATGGTGTTTATTTGAGCGCCGTTGATTACTTATCCAGCAAACAAACCGATTTTGATATAATTTTAGGGGGTGGAGACAAAAAAATGTTTGCATTCCTTGAAAGCGATGTTAGGATTCGTCCCGCTCATTTGGTGGTGCAAGGTTTGGCCCGCTACGCAAGAAGCGAGCTTCTTACGTAACTGGTTTGATTGATAAGTTTTTATCGGTCAAATAAGAAAAAGTAAAATTTTTCAAAACAACACTTGCACTGAGTAATTCATTACTCTAGAATGCGCACCCACTTGATGTAGTGCCGACTTAGCTCAGTTGGTAGAGCAACTGACTTGTAATCAGTAGGTCGCCAGTTCGACTCCGGCAGTCGGCACCATCAATCTGGAGGGGTACCCAAGCGGTCAACGGGATCAGACTGTAAATCTGACGGCTCAGCCTTCGCAGGTTCGAATCCTGCCCCCTCCACCACTTTTTTATGAGGTGGCCAGAGAATTAGGATTTGCGAGCATCGTATAATGGCTATTACCTCAGCCTTCCAAGCTGATGATGTGGGTTCGATTCCCACTGCTCGCTCCAAATCAGTGCTGATATAGCTCAGTTGGTAGAGCGCACCCTTGGTAAGGGTGAGGTCGGCAGTTCAAATCTGCCTATCAGCACCAGTTTCTCCCCAGCTCATGTTTATAGAATTTCATAAATTTTTAAAGTAACTTTGCTGGGATAATAGAAATGGCAAAAGAAAAGTTTGAACGTACGAAACCCCATGTAAACGTTGGTACTATTGGCCACGTTGACCACGGAAAAACTACTCTAACTGCGGCAATCACTACTGTTCTTTCTAAGACATACGGTGGTTCAGCTCAGGCTTTCGATCAAATCGATAACGCGCCTGAAGAAAAAGCTCGTGGTATTACCATCTCTACATCTCACGTAGAGTATGACACTCCTACTCGTCACTACGCTCACGTAGACTGCCCAGGACACGCTGATTACGTTAAAAACATGATCACCGGTGCTGCTCAGATGGACGGCGCGATCCTAGTAGTAGCTGCGACTGATGGCCCTATGCCTTGATAATAATGATTAATAGAAGGCAGTTTTTTAAAGGGGCGGGTACCTTGGCATTTGCTGGGTTGGCATCAAGTGCGCTGGGTAAGGCGAATGCGGGTGTGTTGACGCCAACAACCAAAGGTTATGGGCCTCTTGTGCCTGATCCTAAGAAACTTCTCGATTTACCTCAGGGGTTTAGTTACCAGGTTATCTCTGAACTGGGTGATGCCATGAGTGATGGATTACATGTGCCCGATCGTGCTGATGGTATGGGATGTTTCGCGTTAGGTGATAATAAAGTTGCCTTAGTACGTAATCACGAATTACAAGCCGTTCACTTATCTATTCAGCCGGAATCTATTCAAGCTCATTCTACTGATTTAGCTTACGATAAATTTGAAAATGGTGTTGCGCTACCAGGGGGCACCACCACGCTGGTTTATAATCTTGATACCAAGGTTGTTGAAAAAGAGTTTGTTAGCTTAGTTGGCACTATCCGCAATTGTGCTGGCGGTATTACCCCTTGGGGGACGTGGTTAACTTGCGAAGAATCTGTTGATAAACCTAACGGTGTTATTGCTAAAGAGCATGGTTATATCTTTGAAGTGCCCGCTAATGCCGACGAATTAGTAGCGGCAAAACCGCTAAAAGAAATGGGGCGGTTTAACCATGAAGCCGCTTGCGTTGATCCTGAAACCGGTATTGTTTATTTAACGGAAGACAGAGGTGACAGTCTGTTTTATCGCTTTATACCCAATGTGAAAGGCCAACTGGCTAAAGGCGGTAAGTTACAGGCTTTGCGTATACAAGATGTACCTCAGTTCGATTCTCGTAACTGGGACAAGGCGCGTATGAACCTTGGGGAATGGTTAAATGTAGATTGGGTTGATTTACATACACCAGAAAGCCCTAATGATGACCTGCGTGTTCAAGGTTATAAGGCAGGGGCGACACTGTTTGCTCGTGGTGAAGGGCTGCACTGGGGCAACAATGAGCTTTATTTTTGCTGTACCAATGGCGGGGCTAAGCAATTAGGTCAGATAATGCGTTATCAGCCACAAAGCTCTCAGCAACAAGGCGCTACAGCTGACGCTACTTCAAAATCTGAGACTTCAGGTGGCAGATTGCAATTATTTGTTGAAAGTGATGACGCTAGCTTGTTTAACTTTGGCGATAACCTAACAGTAAGCCCCAACGGTCATTTAATTGTATGTGAAGATCAGTACACCGAAGTGGTAGATAATCACCTAAGAGGCGTGACGCCAGAAGGGGATATTTATAACGTTGCTAAACTTCACGCGCAAACTGAACTTGCAGGCGCTTGTTTTACTAACGACGGTAGTGTGTTGTTCGTAAATATGTATTCCCCCAGTAAAACCTTGGCCGTAACAGGCCCTTGGATGGCGCTTTAACTCGCACAATGTTTAAGTAAGTCATCATGGGTAATGTACTTCATACTTATGTGAAGTACATTGCCCTTCTGCTTTTTACCTTCTATTTCCTTTCTTTCCTTTTCCCTATCTGTCCCTTTCTATCCTTTTCTTGCCTGCCAAGGTGCTCACTCTAAATTGGGTTCAAAGATACTAACTTCCTAGTATAAAGCTAAAAGTTACCTGTTAGTTTAGCGACCAAATAAATCGCCAATTCTCCCCAGTTCAGCCAGGCTAAAATATCAATCGAAAATCCCAATCATTTTTCTAATCTTTAGTCACATCTATAAATTCAATTAACTTAATCAGTTTATGTCGTTTTAATAGTTTTCGCAGAACAGTAATAATCCTCGCATCTAACAAGGAGAGCTGTTGTGAGCACAATTCTAAGAAAACTTACACCGCACAAATTCGTTGCTAAACCAGCGCAATCGGTTTGCAACTATGCAAATAACTATTATGGCGACCAAGTTTGTGTCGCTCAGAAAAACCCGACCACTAAAACTCGTATTTCAGGAGCAGCATAAATGAAGCGATCGTTTACCCGTAGTATTATAAGTTGTGTAACCGTAGGCATGTTAAGCATGAGCTTAAGTGCTCAAGCGGATACCCTTACTCGTCAAAATGGCGCACCAGTTGGAGACAACCAAAACTCTCAAACTGCTGGCCCATGGGGCCCTGTGCTTTTACAAGACTCTCACCTAATTGAAAAGCTAGCGGCGTTTGACCGTGAGCGTATTCCAGAGCGTGTGGTTCACGCCCGTGGTGTTGGTATTCATGGTTACTATGAAAACTACGAAGATTTATCTGACGATACGGTAGCTGCACCTTTCCAAGGTGAAGGTAAAAAAACTGAAGTATTCGTGCGCTTTTCATCAGTAGTACACGGCCACCTTTCGCCTGAAACACTTCGTGATCCTCGTGGTTTCGCCGTTAAATTTTACACTGAACAAGGCAACTGGGATTTAGTCGGTAACAACTTCCCTGTATTCTTTATCCGTGACGCAATTAAATTCCCAGATATGGTTCACGCTTTTAAACCATCTCCGGTAACGAACAAGCAAGATGCTAAGCGTGTATTCGACTTCTTCTCGCATGTTCCAGAATCTACTCACACGCTAACTATGTTGTTCTCTGACTATGGTACGCCTGCAAGCTACCTAAATATGGATGGTTCAGGTGTTCACGCTTTCAAATTTGTTGATGGTGAAGGCAATGTGAAGTACGTGAAATTTACGTGGAAAGCGAACCAACCTATCAAGAACTTCACTGCTGAAGAAGCAATGAAACAACAAGGTATGGATTTCCAGCCACACACCACTGACGTTTACACTCGCATTGGTGAGAAAGGCGAAACAGCTTCATGGGATTTGTACTTGCAAGAACTTGAGCCTGAGCAATTAGACGACTTTGACTTCAACCCGTTAGATACTACTAAGATCTGGCCTGAGAAGTTAGTGTCTTCACGTAAAATTGGTCGTATGGTGTTAAACCGTGTACCTGACAACTTCTTTGAAGAAACTGAACAAGCTGCATTTGCTCCAAGTAACCTAATTCCTGGTATCGAGCCTTCAGAAGACAGAATGCTACAAGGTCGTTTGTTCTCTTATGCTGATACACAGCGCTACCGTTTAGGTGTTAACGCTTACCGTATTCCGGTAAATGCACCTAAAAATGTTGAGATTAACAACCACGAGCAACATGGCCAGCTTCGTACTACATCAACTAACCGTGATGTTAACTACCAGCCTAGCCGTCGCTTAGACTTGAATGAAGATCCAGCATACCGTTACTCAAGCAAGCCGCTTGCAGGTATGACACAGCAAATTCCTTTCTACAAGGAACAGAACTTTAAACAAGCCGGTGAGTTCTACCGCAACCTTGATAAGCAAGGTCGTAAGAACTTAATCAACAACATGGGTGGTGCATTAGCATCGGTACCTGAAGAAGAGATCCGCGTTATCATCAGTGCTTTCATGTACAACGCAGATAAAGAATATGGTACTGGCGTTGCTAAGCTAGCCAAGGTTTCTATTTCGCAAGTACGTGCAGAAGCAAAAGCTTTAATGGACGAGCAAGCAGCCCGTGCTGCTAAAGCTAAGAAAGTAGCGGAAAGCTTAACTGCCCTTATGCAATAAGTAATACCCACTATCAACTCGCCCTACCTATTTAGGTAGGGCAGTTATAGTTATTAAAGACTTCATCTGAATAACCCAATTTACCTAGTAGCCTTTTTTCATATCAACTACTCGTATCTATCATTACCAACGCCAACAATAGGAGACCCACAATGCACATCGTTAAACGCACACTATTGGTTTTTACTTTACTGCTGAGTGTGAGCCTATGCCATGCACAAACCAGTGTTGATGACCTTAAAGCACGCTATTTCGATGCAGCCCGCGAGGGAAATGTTGCATTGCTTCAAGCCTTTTATCAGGCGGGTCTTGATGGGAACGTAGCTGATGATAAAGGTTATACCGCCCTTATTTTAGCGGCTTATCATGGTCATAATGATGCGGTTTCTTATTTACTTAGCAAAGAAAATATTAATGCCTGCCAAGAAGATAATAAGGGTAATACTGCGTTAATGGGCGCTATCTTCAAAGGGCATTTAGGTGTAGCTAGAAAGCTCATGTTTGCCGAGTGCAATATTGATGAAACTAACTCTCAGGGGCAAACCGCACTAATGTTTGCTAGCTTGTTCGACAGACAGTCTTTAGTGAGTGAGCTAATTGAAAAAGGCGCTAACCCGCGACATAAAGACTTAGCAGGCAACTCAGTAGCCGACATTGCATTGTCGCAAGGCAATTACAATTTGGCGAAAACGCTGAACGAGTCAAACGTTAATCGGTGATACCTCTCGGTTTACATTATCAATGATAGAAATGGGGCGTTCGCCCCTTTTTCCATTAACACCTCAAAAACGTTTAGCTAAAATATTGAGTCTCCACTATAGATTGTCATTTTATTTAATTACTCTTATGCCTATTGAGCTAGATAGAGTGAATTGGTCTATCTTCAAGTAGTATGTCTAGTTCCCAGCGCGCAGTGTAAATGAAATACCTAAGGGGATCTCATGAATGAAGTTTGACTCTATAAAATCTAGGCTAGTTTTAATGACACTAATTTGTGTTGTTGGAATGGGAATGCTGGTGGTCAGTCAGCATTATTTTACGCAGCGGCTCATTGAATTGAATCAGCAAAGGAATTTGTTGCTTCGCATGGGACAAGATTTACTGCAAATGCGACGCCACGAAAAAGACTTTCTGATGCGCCATCAGCACGAGTACTTTCAGCTATTTATTGAGCGCTCTGAGAGTTTTAGCACTCGGCTTAATCTGCTTACACCCTTAATTAGCGATTACGATATGCCTACGTCGCAATTAGGAAACTTAGCCGAAGGAGTACATAAATACCAACAACTTTTCCAACAAGTGGTTACGTTACAAACCGAAATAGGGCTGACGCCAGCGTCTGGTTTGTTAGAGCGGATGATTGAGACTGAGGGAGCATTGCTCAGTCAGTCGTATTTTGATGTTGGGTCAAGTGCGCTCATTCAACTTGATGGCGCAAGGTTGGCCATTCGCGATTTTCAGCTAACCCATAATAATTATTACGCAACCCTTGCCGTTCAAAATATAGAGCGGCTGGCACAGGCGCGGAGTACGGTTAAGTCTGAACAGGTAGATGAACTGCTTAATGTATATAAAGAAGCTGTTGGGGCACTTGCTATTGCGCATCAAACATTAGGCCTTACTCATAATGAAGGTTTGGTAGGGCGCTTTCGGCGTCAAGCACACAGTGTCGAGCAGCAGCTCATGTTAATCGACCAAGCTCTACAGCCTATTATTGAAAACCAAGAGCAAAAAGTAAAAATTTACAGTATTAGTATTGCGGTGCTTACCTCGGTGCTTTTAATTTTAATTCTAGTGAAGAGCTTCGCCACATTTCACCGCGCTTTTTCTAATTTCGTTATGTTCTTCTATCGCTGTAAGCGCCAATATCAGCGAATGGATCCGAGGAAACTCGGTTTTGCTGAGTTCAAATCGTTGGCTGAACTTGCCAATGAAATGGTAGAGTCTCGTCAAGCAATTGAAGAACGACTCGCTGTTGTGGAAGCAGAATTAGCACAAAAGCAGAGAAAACCAGAGACAAGTTGAAGGTAGGTGAACGTAGATATGCAATTTAACAAATTAGGCGGTAGCGACTTATCGGTATCGGATATTTGCCTTGGCACCATGACATGGGGCATTCAAAATACTCAGCAAGACGCCGATGAGCAACTCGCCATGGCAATTGAGCATGGTGTGAACTTCATCGATACCGCCGAAATGTACCCTGTACCGCCGAACGATAAAACTTATGGCGATACCGAACGGATTTTAGGTAACTGGCTGGCAAGAAATCAATCATCACGTGACTCGCTTGTTATCATGACAAAAGTTGCCGGAAGTGGCTTGAGTTATATAAGAGAAGGCGGGCCTATTACCGCCAGCGCCGTTGAGACGGCACTGAATGATTCGCTTAGCCGTTTAAATACCGACTACGTTGATGTCTACCAGTTACATTGGCCAAACCGCGTTACCCCGCATTTTGGAAAGCATTGGCCTGATCGCACAAACCCTACAAAAATCGATAAACAGCAAGAAATCGATGGCATGCGAGATATTTTAACCGGTATTAAACGAGCACTTGATACTGGAAAAATTCGCCATTGGGGGCTATCTGATGACACCCCTTGGGGTATCCACACGTTTTTGACGCTGTGCAAGGAAATGAATATTCCTTTACCGGTCTCCATTCAAAACGAATTCAGTTTGCTGCATTTAAAAGATTGGCCGTACCTTATTGAAATGTGCGCGCTTGAGAACATTGCCTACCTACCGTGGTCGCCGCTAGCTACAGGTATGCTAAGTGGTAAGTACATGAACGGAGATAGACCCAAAGATTCTAGATGGACACTGGTTCAGCGCCAAGGGTTATTTAGAGACAAAGAGCCCGCTCGTGAAGCCACTGCTCGTTATGTTGAAATTGCCAAGCGAGCAAAGATTACTCCGTCGCAATTGGCTTTAGCATGGTGTAAACAAGTGCCAGGTGTTACTTCTACCATTATTGGCGCTACTACCACCAATCAGTTGGCTGAAAACTTATCTGCGTTCTCACTTAACCTTGATGAAAGCACACTGAAGCAAATAGGTGAGGTGGTTCGCCGCCATCCGTTAGGTTATTAGATACTGGTAACAAAAGGTGAAAACGTTAGAGGGTAAGTTTCTAACATTACGGGCCAAGTCATAACGACTTGGTGCCAACCCTAAACACAGCCTGTCTTGCCCGAGAATTGCAGTAAGTTTTTAAATTGCGGTGATTTTATACTCTCGACTTTGGTCATTTATCTGTCACAACTTCGTCATAGTATGAATTCACTGTTATTTATTGACTGTCATTTTCTATGTCTCTATCAGATTCGCCTCTTGTTTGTGAAACCGAAACCCAGCATGGTAACTGGCGCCGCTGGCTACTGCTTATCGGCCTGGTGTATTTAATGTTGTTGGCCGTTAGCATGATAGGAAGCGGCTTCAAACTTGCCGCAGGCGATCAAGCTAAAACGCTGTTCACTTTTGCTAGTAACCCCATTATGGGGTTAATTATTGGCATGGTAGCTACCGCGCTCATTCAATCTTCAAGTACGGTGACTTCCATTATTGTTGGTATGGTAGCGGGTGGTTTACCTATCACCATTGCCGTGCCCATGATGATGGGAGCTAACATTGGCACCAGTATCACGAATACACTAGTTAGCCTTGGGCATGTCGCCAGAAAAGATGAATTTCAACGAGCATTTAACGCCGCCACTATTCACGATTTCTTTAACGTGATGTCAGTGTTTATATTCCTGCCTCTTGAAATGGCGTTTGGCATTCTAGAGCATACCAGCGCCTTTGTAGTGTCTATGCTAAATGCAGGTGGCACGATGGGGGTTGATGGTTTTAACCCTATTAAGGCGCTAACCCAACCTGCGCTTAATATCGTAACAGGCATGGTAAGCGGTTTACCTTCTGTATATCCGGGTATCGCCAAAATCATCCTTGGTATTGGGCTTATTGTTACTTCAATTACTTACATGGGTAAAATTATGAAATCTCTCATGGTGGGTAAGGCAAAAGATATTTTGCACAAAAGTATCGGGAAGGGGCCTATTTCGGGAATTTCATCAGGTGCGCTAATGACAGTGTTAGTGCAGTCTTCCTCTACCACCACCTCGCTGGTAGTTCCTTTAGTAGGTAGTGGAATTTTAAAGGCAAAAGATATCTATCCGTTTACCCTTGGCGCGAATATTGGCACTTGTATTACTGCGCTAATCGCAGCACTTGGTGTGGTGGGGGTGAATGCAGGGGTTGCGTTACAAATTGCCATGGTACACCTGCTGTATAATGTTTTTAGTGTGGCGCTAATTTACGGTACGCCTATGTTACGCGACATTCCGTTAGATTTGTCTTACAAGCTGTCGGTCATTGTGGCCGAGAAAAAGTTTTACGGGGTCGCTTATATTGGCGGGTTATTTTTCTGTATGCCGCTAGGTATTATTTTTATATCAGTGTAGGTATTTCCACCGCTGTTACAGCAGTAAGCTAAGGCAGGTACTTACTTTGCACCTGCCTTATGTCGTTTTAAAGTTTATAGCCTTAAAATGTGTAGTGCTAGAACGTTGTTATGTCGGCGCTACTTTGCCCAAATACAAACATATTGCGCTTCCCACATTGCGCCATATGGTTGCTAGAGGCATAAGGCGTACCGGACTGTGTTACGTCACTTTCCCATCCTTGTCCATTTTTAATATACGCTTTTAGTTCGAACCAACCGTTTACGGTTTTACTGCAATCCATTTGAACATCTAACATCCAATAATGGTCTCCCCACACGTTCAACGGGGTCTCTCCAAAGCCATCATTAGCCACGGTTTTCAAGTCGCCCCACGTTGCAGGCCAATTATTTGTAGTCCAATCAAGTGCGCTGCCTTGTGCTTCATTACTCTGGCTAGCTTCAACGCCGTACCAATCAAGGTAATTGTCGTTGGCTTTCCACGGTGCCGTTGTGGTATTGCGCATATTATTGTGGATGATAGGAATGGCACACGCGTAGTTACTCGTTGTACAAGAGCGTCCTAAATTAGATGCCGCATAGGCGTGATCTATTCCGCCTCGAATAAACATGTCTTGCCCACTTTCGGTGCTGGCCTGGACGAAAATAATAGTGCGCTGCCAATCTGCATCGGTTTCATCTGTAGTTAGCATTGCCCCTTGATGAATGGCAATGGCTTCCCATGAAGCAATGTTTACGGCAACAGAGCCATTGGCCGCAACAGAAACTACATCTCCGCTACATTGGGTTTTGGCGGCATTAATGTTACCTGTTAATACATTGCAATATTGGCCTGGTGCCATGGAGGTGGTTAGCGTGGTATTCATGACATAGCTTTCTTTATTGATTGCTACAAACCCACTGTTAGCTCGACCGAAGGCGATTTGGTTGCCGCCATTGCTCCACCAGTCGGTTACAGCGAAATTATCTGAAGTGTGGTCTCTAAAATCAACGCCGCCTGAAATATACGACCAACGATGTTCACATTTCCAGTTATCACCAAAACATTCAAGTGTTCCATTGTTGTGCACGGACACTGAAGGGGCGCCTGCATCGGTGTCGCCGTGGAAGTCGTAACTTGACATAACTTTGGGGTAACCATATGGCCATGCCAGCATGAAGACATTCGCTAGGTCGTACAAACGTCCATCTTCAAAGGTAATAACGTTACCGCCTCCACCGTGACCTCGTTGATTATCATGGTTATCAACAAAAACAACGGCTTTATAGCTAGGCATAAAACCCCAAGCTTCCCCGAAGTTACTTAGCCAAGCAAGTGAGCCATTACGAAATACGTTGCCAATTTCAACTGAGTATTTAAATTCTGTGACTAGGCCATTTGAGAAATATTCATCAGCGCCAATGGCCTCACCGCCTTGATCTATAACTTCTTGAAACACAAGTGGGGAGCCGTTGACCTGATTGATTATGCTGGATATATCTACCGCTGGCATATGTTTGGAGGCATCTAGTCTAAAACCTGCTACCCCAATATTTACCAGGTCATTAAGGTAGTTTGCCAGGGTACTTTGTACGTAACTAGACTCGGTTTTCAAATCGGCTAAACCGACTAGTTCACAGTTTTGAACTTGCCATCGGTCACCATAATCATCAACCGAGCAAGTGTCATGGAAATCTTGCGGCGAATATATTGGATAATTTTTGTTGCCGAACGTATTGCCGTTTGTACCCGTGCCTGACCCAGCGGCCATATGGTTAATTACTGCATCTACGTAGATATCTACACCCACAGCGTTGCAACGCTGCACCATATTAGTAAAGTCTGCACGAGACCCTCCGCGACTTTCTAAATCGTAGCTAACAGGCTGGTAGCGTGCCCACCACTGAGGAACAGTAATATGCTCATTCGGCGGAGAAACCTGCACGGCGGCAAAACCATTTTGGCTTAAATAGGTTTCACATTCGGTTGCTATATCCTGCCAATCCCATTCGAATAAGTGCACAAATGTGGAGGGCTGCGAATGCGCAATGGGGGAGGCTATACCAAAGCCTAGTAGGGTGGCGACTGCACTGGAAGCCAACAATTTACGTTTAATCATTATAGTGTCCTAGTGGTGTTATTTAACGGCATGAAGAAAACTTATTAGACACTAGGATGTAAATTAAATGTAAACAATGTGAATACGTATGCAGGTAGATAAGAATAAAAAGGGCGCCGAAAAAGGCGCCCGTAGTCATTACTGCTAAGTATCAGATTAAAAAGCGTATTTCGCAGAAACCTGTAGACGGTTCATGTCACCTTCTAACCCTTCTTCAATTTCGCGATGTGCAAACGCATACTCAGCGCCAAAAGTTAGGGCTTTTGTGGGTGAGTAAAGAAGGTTAGCCCGTGCGCTGTAACTGCTTTGGGTCACACTAAGGCCGGTGAGAGCAGTGTCGTTATCAATATCCAATGCTGAAAACATGAAGCTGCTTCGCATTTTGTCGTTCCAAAGGTGACGATAGGCGATAGCATAACCCGTTGAGTCTATAGCTTCCAAATCGCCATCGGCTGTAATGACTGCGCCATTTGCGGCATTCAATGCGGTGTATCTACCCATTCCTTGGCCTGTATTCACCATAAAGCGAATATCATCGCCGCTCGACAGTTTGTATTTTCCTGACAGGGCAACGCCGTAACTAGTTTCATCGGCGTCAATACCACTGCCGTCATCGTATGAAAGTTGACGCACTAAACCTGCTATTTTTACGTAGCCCCAATCTTGCTTGGCGGTGTAAGCGGCAACGAAATCTGGAACGGCGTTATCATCTGCCACAATACGCCCGCCACCACCGTTAGGTGTAACCGTAGTTTCAGGGTTTTCTAACGCTAATTGTAAACCGCCGTTGGTGTATCGCACCATGACTTGCCTACCGAATGTAATACCATCTGTCGTACCAATGAAATCAAGAGATTCCGGTAGGGAACCCACGTCCATAAATGTGGTCCATGTTTGACCTACTAACCATTCTTTATACTGAATGTAAGCGTGGCGAACACGGGGTGTGTAAGAGTTACTAATACGTTCATCACCACCGCTAGTGACGATAAAGTCTAATTCTAATACGCCTTTGATTTCGTCACCTTCTGCTGTTGGTGTGTTGGTGCTAAATCTAAAACGGGACTGACGAATATGTGCATCGAACTGGGTGCCTTCATCGCCGCCTGAAACCGGAGTCAGCGAGGGTATGTAAAAATCTCGACCAATACTACCGGAACCTAGTGTGCCCTCAGAGTAGTTGCTCACCATAGCGTCAGCTTTTATGTAGCCGGTAAATTTAACGCTGGTATCGCCTAAGTCAGCGGCGCTAACGAGAGTGGCGTTAGACGCTGCAAGTGCCAACGATGTGGCTAGCACTGAGTTTTTTATTATGGCTTTCATTATATTTGCCCTAAAGTGTGGTTAAATAAATGTAAATTCAAAGTTAACTTCTATAGATTTGCCGACCTTGATAAAAATTGAAATAAGCTAATGGTCGCATACGACTATAGTCGTAATTGGTGAGTAGTCGAATTCCTAGGACTAAAGTCCATAAACCGTAAGACCAAAGTCGCATTTTTACTTTATAGTCTAATCATTACAGTGTTTAGTATATAAAAGCATTTCACATTATTGATATTGGAGGCAATTTTTTATGACTGCCAGTAAGATTTTTTCTGTTCCTGACGCGATTAAAAGTACGACCCATTTAACGGATGCTCAGTACGCTGAGATGTATGCTAATTCTGTAGCACACCCTGAAGCATTTTGGGCTGAACATGCAAACTTACTTGAATGGTTTAAAAAGCCGACCAAAGTGAAAAACACCCATTTTGGTGACAATGATGTTTCGATAAAATGGTTTGAAGACGGCGAGTTAAATGCCAGTTACAACTGTATTGACCGCCACCTAGCAGACAACGCTGGTAAAGTGGCTATTCACTGGGAAGGTGACTCTCCTGACCAAAGCCAAGATATTACGTTTCAAGAAGTGCATGATGAGGTTTGTAAATTAGCTAATGCACTTAAATCTCTTGGTGTGACTAAAGGTGACAGGGTCGCTATTTATATGCCAATGGTCCCCGACGCTGCTTACGCTATGCTGGCGTGCGCCCGCATTGGTGCTATCCACTCTGTTATTTTTGGTGGCTTTTCGCCGAACGCGATTGCCGATCGTATTAACGATAGCGATGCTAAGGTGGTTATTACCGCAGATGAAGGCCGCCGAGCGGGTCGTTCTGTACCTTTAAAAGCCAATGTAGATAAGGCATTGGCGAAAGGTGCCTGCCCATCAATTACTCACGTTATTGTAAAGAAAGTCACTGGCGAAGATGTGGCTTGGAACGAAAGTCACGATGTATGGTGGGATGAGCTTGTTGCAGATTGCTCTACTGAATGTGAGCCTGAAGTGATGAACGCGGAAGACCCACTCTTTATCTTGTATACATCAGGCTCAACGGGTACACCCAAGGGGGTAGTGCATACTACGGGCGGTTATTTGCTTTATACCGCCATGACATTTAAATACGCCTTTGATTACCAAGAAAATGATATTTACTGGTGTACTGCCGATGTAGGTTGGATCACTGGGCACAGTTATATGGTGTATGGACCTATGATTACCGGTGCATCTCAAGTGTTTTTCGAAGGTGTTCCTACCTATCCTGATGTGCGTCGTATCGCGCAGGTAGTAGAAAAATACAAAGTAAATAGCCTTTATACCGCACCAACCGCCATTCGTGCCTTAATGGCTCACGGGGACAAACCTGCCGAGGGCTGTGACCTATCATCGCTTCGATTACTTGGTACAGTAGGTGAACCCATTAATCCTGAAGCGTGGGAATGGTATCACCGTGTAATTGGCCAAAGCCGTTGCCCTATTATGGATACATGGTGGCAGACCGAAACCGGTGGTCATATGATAACGCCATTACCAGGGGCGACGGCACTTAAGCCAGGGTCTGCTACGCGGCCATTCTTTGGTATTCAGCCAGCACTGTTTGATGCTGAAGGCAACGAACTAGAGGGCGCAGCGGAAGGTAACCTGGTAATTAAAGATAGTTGGCCAAGCCAAGCTAGAACCGTGTATGGCGATCATCAACGCTTTATCAGTACCTACTTTAGCGCTTACAAAGGTGTATACTTCACCGGTGATGGTGCAAGACGTGATGAAGATGGTTACTACTGGATTACAGGGCGTGTTGATGACGTGTTAAATGTATCTGGTCACCGTTTAGGTACTGCTGAAATTGAGAGCGCATTAGTGGCGCATCCCAAAGTTGCTGAAGCTGCCGTGGTAGGCTTCCCTCATGATATTAAAGGGCAGGGTATTTACGTTTATGTTACCCCAATCGACGGCGTTGCCGTTGATGATGCGCTAACCACAGAGCTTAAAAACTGGGTTAGACAAGAGCTTAGCCCCATTGCGACACCAGATAAAATACAGTGGTCGGCTGGTCTACCTAAAACCCGTTCAGGTAAAATTATGCGTCGCATTTTGCGTAAAATTGCTGCGAACGAACATGAGCAACTTGGTGATATATCTACGTTGGCGGATCCGTCAGTTGTTGATACACTCATTAAGGAGCGATTAAACAAATCATAAAGGATAATGCAATGACAACCCTGTTAATTGCCGATGATCATCCGTTGTATCGGGATGCCTTAAGAGGCGCTTTGTCATTGTCTTTACCAGCGCTGACGTTATCAGAAGCTGGTGATTTAACATCGACAGTCGATATTCTCAATCGAGAGGATATCGACTTGTTGCTGCTTGATTTACACATGCCTGGTAGCAATGACCTTTTCGGATTAATTCATATTCGCAAATTGTTTCCTGATGTACCCGTAGCGGTGGTATCTGGAACGGAAGATACCCAACTTATATCAAAAATCATGAGTGCTGGTGCATTGGGGTTCATCCCTAAAACTGCTAGCTCGGGTGATATTGCTAATGCGGTGCAAGCCATTTTGGATGGTGACGTATGGCTACCACCTAACTTAAGCGACAGTGTTGATGACATTGATGAAGCGTTTTCAGAACTTGTGGATCATGTGGCTTCCCTCACACCTTCACAGTACAAAGTACTGTGCTTTATGCGAGATGGATTGCTCAACAAGCAGATTGGTTATAATTTGGATATTGCTGAAGCCACGGTGAAAGCCCACGTTACTGCTATTTTTAAGAAGCTTGGCATTAATAACCGCACACAAGCGGTATTGATCGCATCTCAACTAGAGTTAGAGCCGCCCGCTACAAGTGATCACTAGTCTTTTCTAGTGGAGCCTTAGTTTGCTCGTTATACGCCTTGATTTGAAAGTAAGAAAGATAATGATCCAGCGCAGCCTTACTCTGTTCACTTAGCAGAGGATTCTCGATTTCAATTACACTTCGGCCTCGCATGAGTGCCATACTCTCTTGATAAACCGGCTGAGCCTTTAGGGTCTTTTGAAATTCACCAGAAGCAAGCAAAATAGTCAGACCTTCACTAATTCGGTTAGCTAAGGCTTCCTGATCTGATGCCACAAAGTAAAACAAAGGACTGTCGTAAGACACCAACAGGTGTGGCTCAATTTTCAATGTGCTGTCAGGTTGCTTGTCCAATTCATATTGTATTTCCATGACGCTGCGCGGAAACATATCAGCAAAGCCTTCAGCCACGATCCGAAATGATGCTTGATAGGTGGTTTCAAGTACGGGAATGTTATTGTGACGAAATATACGGGTGTCAGGCCAGTCGTAGCCCTGTACCGCGCGCATAGATTTTAGGCTCTCAAGCGTTAACGGGGCATCGAAGCGATTATCCTTGGCGCGGATAAGCATAATGCGCTTACCAAAAAAACCACCCATGATAGGAATGCGTATTGCGCGATGTTGCTTTTCTCTGTCGATAGAAGACACGCTCCACGTTACGTCTAACATATCGTGCTCTAAGCTTCTTAATTGGCGCTCTTGCGCGACTTCCTGTTCGCTAACCTGTAATTCAAAGCTGCCATATTTATCTTCAGTTACTGCCAATGCTTTGGACAGTAATGTTTTGGCGTAGGCGTAAACAGGATCTCTACCAGGATGAACATTGGGAAGGCGAAGGCGACTATGGGGCAAAGCCGCTTTAGTATCCTTTTCTAGAGTAGGCGAGTCAGTGCTCTCGCCTGCAAAGCACAGTGGAGTGAATAAGCCACTTAGTAGTATAAAAGCTGACGAGAGTAATATTCGACTGATCATATGTCCTATCATTGTATCGACTATCAATCCTTCCCTGTAAGTAAAAAGTCGTGCTCAGGATCAACCAAAAAATGGCCGCTCATGGCCTCTCTGCCAAGCAACATAAGATAAGTCATTTCAGAGCGGTCGGTTAAGGTTAATTGAATATCCCACTGCACACTATCCATAACTATAGGCGTAATTATCACATAACGCTTCTCTCTTGTGGCCGTTGAGCTTTTGACACGCTTTTTTGCTTCAACTTTTACTTCTCTTCTAACCACTCTATCAACATTATGAATATCAGGATGAATGTCGAAGCGAATCCATAATTCATCGTCTACCTCAAACTCTTCAATATTATCTACATGCAATGAAGAGGTTGCTGCGCCGGTATCAACCCGAACATTTAAATCAGTGATGGTAAATGCGGGAAGGTCACATAATTCCACCGCACCCACTATTTTTTTATTTTTCATGTGTTCGCCTTCAATCAAGTATTATCCGTTTCACCTGGTAGCAGGTTGTCTTGCAATAACTCTACATGCTCTGCCACTGTATCGGGTTGTGAGAAATAGGCAATGTGATAGACCGCTTCTCCTTCTTGCGTCAGAGGTATGTTTTGTTTACCTACCACTACCCCCTCAGCTGGGCTTTCAATACTGGCCAAATATCCACCGAACGGATCAGCAATGGTCGCCAGTTTATCCCCTTTGTTCACGTGATCGCCCAACTGGGCTAAATGGGTAACAAAGCCACTTTCTGTAGCGCGTATCCAGCCACTCTGACGGGCAATAAATCGCTCAATACTGTGCCCCTTACTACGACTCTTATTCAACATGCCCAAATGGCGCATAGTATTAATGATACCGCGAAGCCCTGCGCGAATGGAGAATTCATCGTACCTTAAGGCCTGACCTGCTTCGTAAAGCAAAATTTTAACACCACTTTCACTGGCGGT
Source organism: Alteromonas sp. Mac1 (assembly GCF_001562125.1). Lineage (NCBI taxonomy): Bacteria > Pseudomonadati > Pseudomonadota > Gammaproteobacteria > Alteromonadales > Alteromonadaceae > Alteromonas > Alteromonas sp. Mac1. Next base: position 4,084,814 of record NZ_CP013932.1, on the reverse strand, counting down.
TTCACGTAATGAACCTTCACGTAGCTCAGCATTTAGCAACACAGGTACACCAAATGCTTTGGCCATCTCAAGTACTTCGGGATCGTCTAAGTCAGCGCGAATTTGCGGCAAATTACTACGATGGATTGCACCGGTATGAAGATCTATTCCTACATCACACTTTTGCACAATTTCCTTCAAAAACAGGTTGGCCAATCGACCTGCAAGTGAGCCTTTCTTGCTACCGGGAAAACTGCGGTTGAGATCGCGCCGGTCGGGCAAATAGCGAGACTGGTTCAACACCCCATATACGTTCACCATTGGCACCGCGATAAGCGTACCTCTAAGCCGTTGAATGGCCCGAGAGCGAATGAGCCTGCCGACAATCTCAATGCCATTAAGCTCATCACCGTGAATAGCGGCACTCACAAACATAGTAGGGCCAGGGCGTTTACCTCGGGTAACATAAACGGGAATGCTCATGTTTGTCGCGGTGTATAAAGGGGGCATCTCCAGCTCAATTTTAACCGATTCGCCTGGTGCAATACTCTGCCCCCCAATGACTAAATTTTCTACTGCCACTTAGCCTTTACCTCGCGTCTTTGTTTTGTGCGGCTCTGCACTTTTTTCAATAAATTCAATGATCATACCGGCAACATCTTTATTGGTGGCTTTTTCAATACCTTCCAAACCAGGTGATGAATTTACTTCCATAACCACAGGCCCGTTGTTTGACCGTAAAATATCTACACCACAGCAATTTAAGCCCATAGTCTTGGCTGCATCTACAGCAGTTTTGCGTTCAGCAGGGCTCAACCTTACCAAGCTCGCTTGACCGCCTCTATGAAGGTTAGATCGAAACTCCCCTGGTGCAGCTTGACGTTTCATTGCAGCAACAACTTTACCGCCTACAACAAAGCAGCGGATGTCGCAGCCTCCAGCCTCTTTAATAAATTCTTGTACCAAGATGCTGGCATTTAAACCCATAAAGGCTTCGATAATTGATTCTGCCGCTTTATGAGTATCGGCTAATACCACGCCAATGCCTTGTGTGCCTTCAAGCAATTTAATGACCACAGGCGCACCGCCCACGGTTTTTATCACGTCTTCTATTTTGTCTGGGTGGTGGGCAAAGCCAGTACGTGGCATGCCAATGCCCTTGCGTGATAGCAACTGTAAAGAGCGCAGCTTATCCCTAGATCGGCTAATGGCTACAGATTCATTAACGCTGTAGGTGCCCATCATTTCGAATTGTCGTACAACCGAGGTGCCGTAAAAGGTAACAGAAGCCCCAATGCGTGGAATAACCGCATCGTAATAAGGAAGTCTCTTACCTTTGTAACGCACCGATGGACGAGAACTGGTGATATCCATATAGCAATGCATGGTATCGATAACATCTACTTCGTGCCCGCGAGCACGTCCAGCCTCTACTAAGCGAGAAGTTGAATAGAGACGAGGGTTCCGGGATAAAATCGCTATGCGCATCGTAAATTGCCTGTGGTTATAAAGTGTATTTAAAAATGAATGCTGCTTAATCATTAGCACCTTTTTAGGTACATAGCCAGATTAGTCGGATGGCAGCAAATTGGCGCGCATGATAAAGCACCTTTTATTAATGGTCTTACGAATTATTATTGTGGTGGCGACAGTAATATCTGGATGAACTCAAAAACGTAACGCGATAGCATGGGGTAACATGAGGATATAATGAGTTTTTTACTATGATGCAGTGGTGGCAAGAGGTATTGGTATGGCTAACGGCCTACCAATCAAATCTTATTTGGAGTGGGTTGGTTTTACTGTTTTATTTGGCAGCTTCAAGAAAAATCCTACCCAAACTTGAAACCAATATCGAGAAAACCAAATTAAAGTCTACCAGTGCAATTAAGGGGTTATTTGCCGCTAGGGTTATAGTTGCCACGGTATCGTTAGCTTTATTGCTTCTTGCGTGGGGAATAGACTTTTCTGGCCTATTGGTATTATCAACCTCCATTATCACGGTAACTGGGGTAGCGCTTTTCGCCAGTTGGTCATTAATAAGCAATATTACCGCTTACTTCATACTGTTGACGAACGTTGCATATCGCCGAGGGAATTTTATTCGTATTCTTGATGGTGATAATTTTATAGAGGGTTATATTGCCGACTTGGGGCCATTTAGCACGCGCTTGGTGACTTCTGAACGCGAAACTCTTATGTACCCCAACAACCTCATTTTAACTCGTCCTGTGCTTATTAACCCCAAATCAGCTTGGGGCACCATGGGTAAAGTAACCCCAACAACGACGGCGGGTAAAATGGAAGAAAAAACTGATAAGCCGACGAAAAAGAGCAGGGTGAAAAGCGACCCCCTAGTTTAATCGCTATCGCTATAATGTGACTCGTGAATGTGGCGAGTCATACTTTGAAGTAGCGCTCTTAGTTTTGCTGGCTTTAACGGCTTAGATAGATAGTTAACCCCTTGCTCCTTACATTTAGCCACTAAATCTTCATCTGGCGTAGCTGTGATAAGCGCGGCGGGTAGTATGGCATCAAGTTGGAACCTAATCTTATCTATTAAGGCTAAGCCGTTTTGCGTTTCATCATGGCTTAATTGATAGTCCATCAATAATATCTGAGGCGATGTTTGCTCAATCAGGGCAAGGGCTTCATCCCACGACCCGGCTAACATCACCTTAACGCCCCAGCGAGCAAGCAACGTTTGCATTGCATCTAAGTTCTCCCGTTGGTCGTCTACACAAAGTACCTGTAATCCAGTGAAAGTTGTGTTTTTAGGCTTGGTTGTTGTACTTATTGAAGAACCGGGCTGGGCTTTTGGCAGGCTAAAAGTAAAGCAACTGCCTTTTTGCAGTGAGGACGATACGGTTATATCGCTACCCAACTGCTGACTTAACCTACGTACCACACCTAGCCCCAAGCCAATACCATGTTCTGCACTTTGATTAATGCGATAGAAATCACTAAAAATGTTATCTTTTTTATCTTCCGAAATGCCAATTCCTGTGTCATAAACACGAAAAGAAACTGATGATTTGGTGGACTTTATAACAAGTAGAACTTTGCCTTTTTGTGTGTACTTCACAGCATTTGACAGTAAATTCTGCATAATTCTATACAAGTAGGTTTTGTCGGCCATTACCCAAAGTGGTTTCACCCATACCCGCAACGAAAGACCTTTTTCCTGTGCTCGCATTCTTATATCGTCAATAAGCGGGCTGAGCAGAGCTTGTACATCTACGGGCTCAATGTCTGGCTTCATTTCACCCTGATCAAGGCGTGATATATCTAAAAGCGTACCGATAAGTGCCTCACTTGAGGTTACCGAGTGGTGCAGCTTTTGAATGATTTCATGTACACCATTCGATAGCTCTTGTTCTTCTAACGCCGAAATATACAACTTGGCGGCGTTCAAAGGCTGAAGTACATCATGGCTGGCCAGTGCTAGGAAGCGAGTTTTACTGGCATTCGCATCTTCGGCGGCCTTTCTAGCCCGTATCAGTTCAGTTTCTGCTCCAGAGCGCCGCTCTATTTCAAGCCGTAGTTCGGCGTTGATGGTATGCACCTCTTCGGTACGCCTTTTTATTCTAGCTTCTAAGTCGATATTTGATTCTTCAAGGGCTTGTTGAATCTCAATGTGGTCGGTGATGTCATTAAAACTGGTCACAAAGCCGCCTCCTGGTAGGGGGTTGCCTACCATTTCAATTACACGGCCATCTTTTCGCTGACGTTTGAATCGGTGGGGGGTACCAGAGCGCAAATGTTCTAAGCGCTTTTCTACTTCCGCTTCTACATCCAGTTTGCCAAATTCCCCTTGTGATGCGTTGAAACGGATAAGTTTCTCTATGGGTATGCCCACTGCAAGAAAATCTTCAGGGTAGGTATAAAGTGCTGCGTATCGCTTATTCCAAGCCACTAAATTTAAGTGTTTATCGACTACGCTAATGCCTTGATCCATGTTTTCTAACGAGGTCAAAAGCGCGGTCATATTAAATTGCATGGCTTGTGTGGTGTCGTCGAAAAAGTTAATGACTTCCGTGAAGTCCATTTTCTTGCCACGCAGTGCGCTGTCTAACAATACTTTGGCGCTGGATGCACCTATAACACCGCCCAGCGCGCGCTCACAAAACGTAAGAAAGTCTTCATCGGGAGAAGCTTGGTGGTTCAACGTGCAGCTGTTGTGATGTTGATATTGCTCAATAAGCTGTTCGCATCGACCTGTACCCATGAAAGTCGATAGTAACGTAATGAGGTCAGATACCGTAACATTGCTATTTGGCCCTTTAATGACACTGTTTTTAACCACAGCAGGAGACACAAAAGCCTCGGCTTGAATTCTGTCGATAAGCCGGTGCGGGGCAAACCACGAGAAAATAATGTACATTACGGCATTCGCACCAAGGCTTATCATCGCGCCTTGGCTGATAAGTTCGTTATTGGCAAATTGTGATGTTTGCTTTCCTACCAGCGGAAATACTAACCACAATACCCAAAGTATTATTCCCACCAACAAGCCCGCGTAAACCCCATGGGCATGTGCGCGCTTCCAATATAATCCACCGAGGATCGCTGGCATTAATTGAATCACTAGTGAAAACGCAATAAGCCCAATTGAATGTAGCGAGCGGCTACTGGTCATCTGTTGATGGTACAAAAATGCCATTAGTAATATGAAGCCAATAACAATGCGTCTTATAAGGCGTATTTGCGCAGAGAAATCTCTTTTTTCAGAGTGATTGCCGCGAAACGCTAAGTAGCGAGGTAAAATAACGTCATTGGTTAACATGGTGCTTAGGGTTAGGGTTGCCACAATAATCATTGCAGTTGCAGCTGATAACCCCCCAACAAATACAATAACTTGTAGCAAGGCTGAACCAGAGAACATAGCCAGGGATAGTACGTAGGAGTCGGGCTCAACACTGGCACCAGCAAAAATGGCTTTACCCGCAATAGCAATAATGGGAATAACCGCAGAAATAATCGCGAGATAAAGCGGGAACAACCATCGGGCTGTTTTTAAGTGTGAAAGGCTCAGGTTATCAATGACTGCCACATGGAATTGGCGAGGCAGGCACACAATAGCAGCCGCGGCCATGATGGTCTGAGCAATGAAGTTGAACGAGCTAAATTGAGACAGTGCGGCAGTGTTTACAAAGGTCTCTAGAAAAGGGCCTGTTTCGGTTTGTCGCCACGCGCTGTAGCCCACAAATGCAACCAACACCAACGCCAATAACTTAATAGTGGATTCAAAGGCGATAGCGAGCATTAATCCTCTGCGGTACTCGGTTACATCGGCATGCTTAGTACCAAAATAAATCGCAAATATGGCAATAAATGTGGTGGCGGCAATCACGATGAAATTGCTATTAGGCTGTTGAGTTAACAACTGAAAAGTGGAGCCAATCGCTTTTAATTGCAACGCAATATACGGAATGGTAGCCAGCAGCGCGATAACGGTCACTAACAATGCGACGGTTTGGCGCTTGCCATAACGAGACGCAATAAAATCAGAAATTGTGGTGATATGTTGCTTTTTGCTAACTAGAGTTAGCTTATAAATAAATCGATACCCAAGCACATATACCAAAATTGGCCCTAACATAATGGGCAGGTAAATCCATGTGTCACGGCTGGCTTGCCCTACCATGCCAAAAAATGTCCACGCCGTGCAATATATGGCGAGTGCCAGTGAGTAGATGGCTGGGTGCGAAGTTAACGCTCGTGCTCGAGGCGAGTTCTTATCGCCCCAACTCGCCAAGGAAAAAAGTAAAAATAGATACAGTACCGCAAGCGTAACCCAACCGAACGTCATGAATTTCCTTTAACTTAAAGTTAACAAGTCTGTGTGCATTATAATCATTTCGACCATGGTCTACCTACGACCATGGTCTCATTTGGAATTTGAATGGTGAGGTCTAGAGTATACGTCGTGCTCCTAAATGCTTGACTTTTGCCACTCTAAGGCCTGTTCGGCCTAAACAAAAAAGCTTGGCAATAATGTTAGCAAAGCCGGGCGTTAGGAAAATGTAAAAATAAAACAATTGATTAACCTGACATGAGGACGGAACAATGGCATTTAGAAATGATGACGACAAAAAAGCATATTGGAAGGAGAATTTGTCTCTCCTTGCCAAGCTTTTGGTCGTTTGGTTTGCGGTGTCGTTTGGCGCCGGCATTTTGTTTGTCGACGTGCTAAACAACATCCACTTTTTTGGATTTAAATTGGGCTTCTGGTTTGCGCAACAAGGTTCCATTTATGTGTTCGTCGCTCTAATTTTTGTTTATATGTCAAAGATGAAGGCGATGGATAAACGTTATGGCGTAAACGAGGAGTAATACCATGGACGTTCAACTACTAACATTTATTATTGTAGGCGCAACATTTGCGCTATATATCGCCATAGCTGTATGGGCTAGAGCGGGTTCTACTAACGACTTCTACGTTGCTGGTGGCGGTGTACCTCCGGTGCTAAACGGTATGGCTACCGCCGCAGACTGGATGTCGGCAGCTTCATTTATTTCAATGGCCGGTCTTATTTCCTTTATGGGGTACGACGGCGCAGTTTACCTAATGGGATGGACTGGAGGCTATGTATTACTTGCCTTGTGTCTTGCACCCTACCTACGTAAATTCGGTAAATTTACTGTACCGGATTTTATTGGCGACCGCTACTATTCCCAAACCGCAAGAACCGTTGCTGTTTTCTGCGCCATCTTTGTTTGCTTTACCTATGTGGCAGGGCAAATGCGAGGCGTGGGCGTAGTATTTAGTCGTTTCTTAGAAGTCGATATTGTAACTGGTGTGGTGATTGGCATGGTTATCGTGTTTTTCTACACGGTATTAGGCGGCATGAAAGGGATTACCTATACCCAAGTTGCGCAGTTTTGCGTAATGATTTTTGCGTATATTGTTCCAGCAGTGTTTATCTCTATCATGGTGACGGGCCATATACTTCCGCAAACGGGGTTCGGCGCTACGCTCGCAGATGGGTCGGGGATGCATATATTACAGAAACTCGACAGCCTATCGGTGGAACTCGGGTTTCACGAGTATACCTCCGGGTCGAAAAGTACCATCGATGTGTTCTTTATTACGTTTGCATTGATGGTGGGTACGGCTGGATTACCTCACGTTATCGTTCGTTTCTTCACCGTACCTAAAGTGCATGATGCACGTAAGTCGGCTGGTTATGCACTTGCGTTTATCGCTATTTTGTATACCACTGCGCCGTCGCTTGCTGCATTTGCTCGAGTTAATATGATTGAAACCATTAACGGTCCTGAGCTAACCGGAACAAGTTACGCTGAAGCGCCGTCGTGGATCAAAAACTGGGAGCAAACTGGGCTTATTGAATTCAACGATAAGAACGGTGATGGGGTGATGTTTTACTCGGGTGATGAACGCAACGAAATGAAAGTTGATCGTGACATCATGGTATTGGCTAACCCAGAAATTGCGAACTTGCCTGCATGGGTTATCGCATTGGTGGCTGCTGGTGGGGTAGCCGCAGCATTGTCTACATCAGCTGGCTTGCTGTTAGTTATTTCAACATCAGTTTCCCATGATTTGTTAAAACGAAACTTTATGCCCAATATCACCGATAAGTCCGAGCTGTTTTATGCACGGCTTGCGGCAGGGGTAGCCATTGTTATTGCAGGCTACTTTGGGATAAATCCACCGGGCTTTGTAGCACAGGTGGTCGCCTTCGCGTTCGGTCTGGCGGCATCCAGTTTCTTCCCTGCCATTATTATGGGTATCTTTAGTAAACGAATGAATGATAAAGGCGCGATTGCGGGCATGATTGCAGGTATTGCGTTCACCGCCGCCTATATTATTTACTTTAAGTTTGTGAACCCTGCTGCAAATGTACCGGAAAACTGGTGGTTTGGTATTTCCCCAGAAGGCATAGGTACCTTGGGTATGATGGTTAACTTCCTTGTTGCTTTCGTTGTCTTTAAGTCTACCGACGAAGCCCCGGAAGAAATCCAAGAGTTAGTAGAGAGCATTCGTTATCCGAAAGGAGCGGGCGAGGCATCTGCGCACTAGCGATTAGAAGCTAATTGTCAAAACAAGACACTGACGCTCGGTAATTGGCCGAGCCTTTGTTAAACCAACTCGCTCAAGGAGGAAACTCTAAAAGGCGGGTTGGTTTTTATCGTTCAGGAGCATTACGTATGACCGCTATTGCCCAGCAAGTCGCAGATTTTGTTGCTGCTTCTGCGCCCTTCGATACGCTTGATGTGGATGCATTAACTGATTTACTTACCTCGGCAGAATTGCTTTATGTAACAAAAGAAAACCTAAAAACCTTGATGGGACAATCTCGCCGAATTTATCTCATCCAAAGTGGTCAGTTTTCTGTAAGTGCAGGGCAAGAACCCCCCCGTTATGTTAGCGAAGGAGACTATTTTGGTTTTCAGCGTGTTTTGGACGGTAGCGACTATGCCATGGCGGTGACGGTAGAGAGCCCTGGATTAGTGTATAGCTTTGAAGAAGCACCATTCAAAGCCCTTCTTCAATACGATAGTATTAATACTTTTTTCAATGGCCTGCGACATGATGCGCTGCAAAATCAAGCCATTACAGAATCAAAATCTATGTGGTTGTACAAGCCACTTTATGATTTAACTGAAAATGCACCCATTGGCACCGATGTAAGTACGCCTATTCAACAAGCCGCTCAATTGATGACGGATAACCGGGTGTCATCCCTTTTAATTACTGAAGCAGGGCAGCTGGTTGGTATCGTTACCGACAGAGATTTACGTTCTAGAGTGGTTGCCACTGGTGTGGATCTGACGAACCCTGTTAGCAGTGTTATGACCCCGTCGCCGGCGAATGTTGCCAGTAACCTAACGTTATTTGACGCCATGGCGTTAATGACCGAAAAAAACATTCATCATTTACCTATATTAGATAAAGACAGTCATAAACCCGTAGGTATGGTGACGGCCAGTGATATTGTTCGCCATCAACGAGGTAGCGTACTATTTATCATTGGAGAACTGTCGAAAGCGAGCAATTTGTACGAATTAACACGTTTAGCGTGGCAGCTTCCGCATTACTTTTCTGCACATGCTAAACACGCAGGTGATTATGATATTGCGGGTAAAGTGCTTTCTCAAGCAACTGATATTATGACGCGAAAGCTCATTGGGTTCTTTCAGCAAGAACACGGTAAAGCCGGCATGATGTTTTCGTGGCTAGTATATGGCTCCCAAGCGAGAGAGGATCAGACAATGGGATCAGATCAAGACAATGCGCTGCTGTTAGCTGAATCGCCCACGCAAGTACAAGCCGACTACTTTGCCGCCATGGCTGACTATGTCTGCAAGGGGTTAGGAAAGTGCGGTATTAAACTATGCAGTGGCAATATTATGGCAAGTAACCCCGAGCTTCGGTTATCGCTAGACCAAGCGGTTGAGCAAGCGCGGCAGTGGGTAAATGCACCCACCAAAGATGCCATTATGCACTTTAATATTTTTCTTGATGCACGCTGCGCTGCGGGTGATGTGGGGCTGTTTAAAACGCTACAGCGCAAACGAATGCCTTTGCTCAAACAAAGTTTATTTCTTGCGGCATTATCTCGTCATACAAATGAAGTCTCTGTGCCTCTTTCTATGTTTCAGAAGTTTACTTATGAAAAAGGCGGAAAACTTAAAGATACGATTGATTTGAAAGTACGCGCGGTGGCACTAATTAATAATATTGTGCGCATTTATGCCCTTGCAGGGGGAATATCTGTACCTGGCACCCTTGCAAGGCTATCTTTATTGCCCGAAAATTCAGAGCTTTCAACCAAGGATGCGGCGAACTTACGAGATATTTGGATATTTTTGAATCGATTACGATGGCGTCATCAGCTTCAGCATAATGTGGCGGATAATAGTGTGTCAGTGTCGTCTTTATCTTCCATAGAAAGGCATCAGCTAAAGGCATCTTTTCAAGCTATCGAAAGAGCCCAAAAAGCAATTGTCATGAATTTTTCAGGCGGTATGGCGTAATCATGTTGCAATGGCTAAGTGACTGGTTATTCGGGCGCGGACCATCATCATTCGATAGGTTTAAAAGCGCGACTTTACAAGACACTACTTTGATGTCTATCGATTTAGAGCTGACATCCTTAAACGCCAATGAGTCGGAAATTACATCTTTTGGCTGGGTGTGTGGGCGCAACAGTAGCATTGCTTTAGAAACCTGCACTTATAGTGTTGTTAAAACCAAAGCGCCTTTAGGGCAAAGCCCAGTTATCCATGGGCTCATTCAAGACAATATTTCAAAGGGCGAAAAAGTAGAAGATGTGCTAACGAGATTTATCGCACAGTTGCCTTCAAAGATTCTGGTTATCCATAATGCCAACTTAGATTTGGCAGTGCTTGATGCGGTATTTAGGCGCTTAAACTTGCCGGCACAAGAGGTTTATTACATCGACACCTTACAACTCGCTTTGTATGAATTGAAAAAAGAGCATGAAGTCGTTCCATCAAATAGCGCATCTTTAGGCGCTTGTTTACTGAGAGCCGGTTTACCAGAGGTGCCTCAACACAATGCATTAGAAGATGCCATGGCCGCTTTACTCTTGTGCTATGCACAGCTAGCGTCATTAGGGCTTACGGAACAAAGTTGCTTGGCGGACTTATCACATACTAAAGCCCTTGGTAGGAAAACACTTGGCGTGGTTAAAACTTAATAAACTACCCTAAACTAGGCTTTAATATATCTTTTAAGCTTCTGACTCCATTACATTGTGAGCCGTTTCCACGCTACTTACGACACAATTTCTACCTAGCCCTTTTGCAGCATATAAGCTTTTATCAGCTTGAAGCATAGTGAAGTCGATAGTTTTATTATCGTCTGGGTGTTTCGTTGCTACACCAGCGCTAATTGTCACCCTTGCAAGGTTTGAATCAGCGTGGGCAATATTTAAATTGAACACGGTACTTAAAAGTCGATTTGCGACTAATTTTGCGCCTTCCTCATTGGTGTTGGGTAGAATAACTAAAAACTCTTCACCGCCCACGCGAACCAATTTGTCCATAGGGCGCAATAAGCTATCGTTAATCGCTTTACTAAGCTTCCATAAGCAGCTATCGCCTTCCATATGCCCATATCGGTCGTTGTAGCGCTTGAAATAATCAACATCGAATAGCACAAGAGAAAGGGGGTTATGACTCCGCTTACCATCTTTCATAAAGCGGGGAAGGTAGTCTTCTAAATAGTGCCTATTGTAAGCGCCCGTCAGCCTATCAATATAAATAAGGTTTTCTAACAGGTCGTTTTTGAGCTTATGGTTAAGGTGCGCTTTCACGCGATTTTGTAACGTACATGCATTAATAGGTTTGGTCACAAAGTCCACACAGCCAGAATCCCAGCATTTTGATTGTGCTTCGTCTGTCGTTGTTGCGGTAACAAAAATAATGGGGATATCAGATTTACTCGGATTTTCACGTAAGGCTTGTGCAACTTGGTGTCCATCCATGATAGGCATGTTCACATCCATCAGAATCAAGTCGGGTGTGTTTTTTTCACAGTAAGCAAGCGCAGCTTCTCCAGAGGAAACAGAGGTACAACTCACCATCTCTTCAAGAAGCCCTTCTAAAATCATTCGAGAGCTTGCTTGGTCATCTACAATTAATAAATGGCAGTCTGATAATGCTCGTTTATTTACTTGCTCAATAAACATGTTAGTCCTTTACCTACAACGCAACCGTTTCCAACTATTTGTAAACGTTAAACCCAGAGTAACGCGGCAAGTGTAAAAAATGCATTAAACAAAAGTTTAATAATTAACATTTTTTTGTATTTAAATTAACGACATAAAAAGAAGCACGTACAGTATTAGGTTAGTTACCAGCCCTATCATATAAAAATAGGTCCTCGGGCTTGGATTACGCTCAGTCGCCATCGCATAATATAGTGCCATATGAACAATTCTACATAAGCCATACACCCAAGCTAATATAGCCAGATAGAGAGGGGTAACGCCAACAAACATGCAAAGTATCGCCGGAATAATAAATTGGTTTACGTTCTCAAGTGAATTGTGAAACGTTCTATGGCTTCTAAATACGAAGCTGTCGTGACTTAGGTCTTCGGCAACTTTGCCTGGTACATAAGATGATTGTTTGCGGTGCGCCACAGCGGCAACAATGTTCTGAATTAATACTGTAAAAATGATTACCGCAAGCCCTGCGATAGCGTAGGTGTAAACAGTGAACATGACTTCATCCTTGTAAGCTAATTAATTGGTATACGGATTACAAGAAGGTTATGGATTAAAAAAGCATCGGGGTTATTGGTTTTGAAACGTAGTTTTGTATAAAAGGGGGGAGTAAGTAGCGGAAACCCGCTACTTACTAATAATGGGCTATAACGCTTTTTTGACTTCAGCGGGAAGTAATACGGTATCAATAACATGAATGACACCATTAGATGTTTTTACATCGGCTTTAATCACGGTGGCATCGTTAATCATTACTTTCCCCATGGCGGTAACCACAGTGATATCAGTACCTTCTACGGTAGTGGCACTGGTTAGCGACATCACATCTTCAGCCATCACGCTACCCGATACTACATGATAAGTAAGCACCTGTGATAGTAATGCCTTATTTTCAGGCTTGAGCAGCATCTCTACCGTACCTTCTGGTAGTTTAGAGAAAGCTTTATTGGTTGGGGCGAATACTGTGAAAGGGCCCTTACTTTTTAGGGTATCAACTAAATCCGCAGCTTCAACCGCCGCGACTAAGGTAGAAAACATCTCTTTACTTGCTGCAGTATCAACGATATCTGCCTTCTCTGATTCCATATGATGTCCGGCAAAAGCCGATATACTCATCAAGCTCATCATTACCAACGGGATTAACTTAACCATAAATACCTTCCTTAAATTTTGGGAGAACATAAATTGATGTAGCGAGAATGGTTACGTTTCTCCTAACAAAATTGATGATTAAGTTTACGTAATAGAAAGCAGTGCATTAGATGGGATGTAAATATAATGTTAAATTTAGCGAATTGCGCTATACTTCGTCAAGGTGTTAATAGGGGAGGGCTGCATTATGTTACTTCGACATCTTATTACCGCACTACTCGTTTTATTCAGTTCAGCTATGCTAGGTTGTGCTAGCACTGCGCCTGTTGTTGCCAAGAATCCTTATCCTGCATTACACGATCATTTGTTTCCTAGTTATGCGTCTTTTCCGATTGAGACACAAGAGCAAGTCTTTGCACTAGAAGAAGATGCACAGTTATTTGTGGATGAGGCTGTTTATGAGTCAGGAGGAAAGACAACCAACGTAAAAGGGCTAATTTCCTCAATCTTTGATCATTCTGAAATGGGGTTGTTATACCGCAGTAATGCGAATTCGGTTGCCAATGAGACGTTTAATAATCGTTCTGCAAACTGCCTTTCTTTGTCAATCATGACTTACGCCATGGCGCAGCACGCAGGCTACGATGCCACATTCTATGAAGTAGACATACCTGAGTATTGGACAAGGCGTGACGGCTTCAGTTTTCTAAATGGTCACGTTAACTTAACCATAAATGTACCTAAAGATCCGCTAGTGACTAACATAGGGCCAAGTAGCGCAGATGTTGATTTTGATCCGCAAATGATTAGAACGCACTTTCCACGGGTGCCTGTTACCAAGCGCCTTGTGTTGTCTATGTTCTACAACAATAAAGGTGCAGACGCGCTAATTGCGAACAGTTATACGCGAGCATACAGTTACTTTAGGGCTGCTGCAGTGTTATCACCAGAGTTACAGCAAAGCTGGGTTAATTTAGGCGTGCTGTACCGTATGGTTGACGCATTTGAAGCAGCAGAGCAAAGTTATCAGTTTGCGTTAAATTTGGATGAAAATAATCTAACTGCGTGGGACAACTTGTCTATTTTGTATTACCACCAAGGCTTATTTGATAAATCAGCGCAGATTAAAGCTAGAGTTGAAGCGCAACGTAAAGAAAACCCTTTTTACCATTTCATTCTTGGGGAACAAGCTCTGGATGATGGGGAGTTTGCAGACGCATTAGAACATTTCCAGCGCGCACTTCGCTTAGATAATACAAGACACGAAGTGTTTTTTGGATTGGCTAAAGTGTATTACGAGATAGGAGATATCAATAACGCTGAGCGTTACATTAAACGCGCCATTCAACTTGCACCCAATTCACAAGATGAGAACCGTTACATGAGTAAGCTTTCTAACATTGCTCTGAACTACTAATTAATAACGACTAACGACTTGCAAAACAAGCAGTGAGTACCTACTTGCAGCGAATCTTGCAGCAAACGTACCAATAAATCGGACCAACAAAAAAGCCACGTTTTAACGTGGCTTTTTTTTATAGAGAATAGCGCTCTTTTAGATAACACCTAGCTCTTTCAAACGTTCCTGCAGATATGTGCCTGCAGTATGGCGTTCTGAAAGCTTCACATCCGGACGAGGGTGCAAGAACAGTGGCAATGAAATACGTGACTTGGTCATGTCTGCGCCATCTGGATTCACAACACGGTGAGTCGTAGATGGAAAGTAGTGACCAGATGCTTCTTGAAGCATATCGCCGATATTCACAATCAAGCTACCAAAATCGCAAGGTACGTCTAACCAGCTGCCATCTTGCGCTTTTACTTGTAATCCTGGTTCGTTAGAAGCCGGAAGGATAGTAATAAGATTAATATCTTCGTGAGCCGCTGCACGAATAGCATCTACTTCTTCTTCGCCACTAAGTGGTGGGTAATGAAGTACACGTAATAGGGTCTGATCTGAATCTTTGATCATGTCGCCTAACGGTTGGCTGTACTTGTCGCTTACTTCCTCTGGAGAGTGTTTCTCAATCCAGCCTAAAAGTTCAGAGGCAAGGGTGTTAGCTTCTGAATAGTACTGTGACAGCAAAGGACGAAGTTCGTCAGGACATTGACCCCAAGGGTAATAATGGAAGTACTCTTTAATATCTTTTTTCGTGAAGCCTTTGGCTACCTCAGAAACGCTTTGAGGGAAGAATCCATCTTGCTTACCCTTGTTGTAAAGGTAGTCATTTTTTTCTTCACTATCGAAAAAGCCTTGCCAGCTATCATAAATGCCTTGCACGAGTGACTGTTGAATTGGGTGGTTTTTCAATACCCCAAAGCCCGTCTCTCGTAGTGACTTAACGAATTCTTCTTGGGCGTTTTCCGCCGTGTAATCAACAGCAACTAATTGCATAACTTTATCCCGTTTAATTTGATTGCGGCATTATAAGAGTAGACGGGCCGCCAAAAAAGCTTTGGTAGTTGACTTAAATCAATCAACGTCATCTAAGATGCCTAATGTAATCAATGTAGACCATTTAGTCTACATTTGGGCAAAAACTTAGCCTAAGCCTTAATCTAGTACTTCAATCTGACAGTTTAGCCAAGTGTTAAGTAAAAGCCTGCAAGCGCTGCGCTCATCAAATTTGATAACGTAGCCGCGATAACCGCTTTTAGGCCCAACTGAGCAATTTCTTTTCGGCGGGTAGGTGCCATAGCACCAATACCACCCATCAAAATAGCGATAGAGGACAAGTTTGCGAAACCACAAAGTGCAAAAGTGACAATAGCTTGTGTTGATTCAGACAGGTTAGGTTGGTGCTCGAGGTAGTTAAGGTAAGCCACAAATTCGTTCACTACCATTTTCTGACCTATAAAGCTTCCTGCAATCTGAGCTTCTTCCCATGGAACGCCAATTGCCCATGCTAGAGGTTGAAGTATGTAACCCATGATCCCTTCAAAGGTGACATTTTCATACCCTAATAAACCACCTGTCCAACCCACTAGGCCGTTGAACATGGCGATGAGGGCAATGAATGCAAGTAGCATAGCACCCACGTTCAATGCGAGTGTCATACCAGATGCAGCGCCGCTAGCTGCTGCATCGAAGACGTTGGCGTAGCCTGTGTCTTCCGAATCTATTTCGCTTAAGCCGTCTTTGGTTTTTTCAGTTTCTGGCAGAATAATCTTTGCCATTAACATACCGCCAGGGGCTGCCATAAAGCTCGCTGCGAGTAAGTATTTTAAGTCAACGCCCATACCCGCATAACCTGCCATTACTGAACCTGCAATAGAGGCAAGGCCACCTACCATTACGGCAAATAGCTCAGAACGCGTCATATGAGGTATGAAAGGGCGAACTACCAATGGGGCTTCTGTCTGCCCTACAAATATATTTGCTGCCGCTGACATGGATTCAGGGCGGCTAGTTCTCAATACCTTTTGAAGGAAACCACCAATCACTTTAATAATTAAGCCCATCACTTTTAAGTGATATAACACTGCGATAAGTGATGAGAAGAAAACGATAACGGGTAAAACATTGAAAGCAAAAATAAAGGCAATAGATTTGTCGCCGATAGGGCCAAATAGGAAGTTAATACCGTCTTGACTGTAGGCAATGATGTTAGCAACAAACCCTGTTGCTGCTAACAGAACTTCTTTGCCAGGCTCAGAATACAGAACAAATGCACCGATTAAAGCTTGCATAGCGAAGGCGCCACCAACAGTACGCAAACTAATGCTGCGTTTCGCCGACGAGAGCGCGAATGCAATACCTAAAAGGACTGCAATGCCCAGTAAACTCACCATAATATCAATCCTTTATAGAAGCGCTTGCTGAATGTGAGATTTGATCACATCTAGAGCAATTTGGTTTTTACCACCTTGTGTAACTACTACATCAGCAGTGAACCGGCTTGGCTCGATAAATTGGTGATACATCGGTTTTACAGTTTCTTCGTATTGTTTGGCAACTGACTCGATAGTACGTCCACGTTCTTTGATATCTCGTATCATGCGGCGCATAAGGCAGATATCCAGTGGAGTATCGACAAAGATTTTCACGTCATAAAGTGGCAGAAGATCTGCACGGGCAAGCAGCATAATTCCTTCAAGAATTATAACTGGTGCTGGGTTCAAACGTTCAGTGTCAGGCAGGCGAGTATGCGTTTTAAAGCAGTAATGAGGATAATCAATAGGTTGACCATCTCTAAGTGCCTGCAAATGCGCTTTCAGCAATTCATGCTCAAATGCATTGGGGTGATCGTAGTTGTTTTTTTCTCGTGCTTCCATGGGCAAGTGGTCTTGAGCGCGATAGTAATGATCTTCGCGAAGCACTTGCACAGGCCTTCCTTGAGCAGAGAAGCCGTTAAACAAATTTTCGGTAAACAGTGACTTTCCAGAGCCTGAAGCTCCAGAAATGGCAATAATTAAAGGCGATTGCATAATTCTAGAAAGCTGATTTTATTGGAGCAAAGATACGCGTTTAGCCTCTATGAATCAATGTTATATTCATACCAATTGGTCAAATGGATCGCTATTTGCTAGCTGAATCAATAACATTCGCTTATTTTGAGCGCGTTTACATTCCTAAATTTATTTTCATACCACTGTCATAATTGATTAAAAAATAGCTAGTTTCCGATAATTTCTACATCGTCAGGGGATAAACTGGTAAGCGCATAAGAGTGTTGTTTTGAACGAGAGCCTTCCCCCTGAGCTCTTGGTGGGTAATAGCGTTCTTTTTCCTCTGGGTATAAGGCAAACACTTCATCTAATGAGGCGCGAATCTCGCTTAAGGTTTTATCTAAGTTGGCGTTAAAGTCTGGCCTTTTACGTTTTGTATGTCCTAGTTCAATCAATCGTGAAAAGGCTTTATTAGCCAGTGCAATAAGCTCGATAGGCACATCTTTATGCGGAGGAAGTGGGTGCTCTGGGTTCTCTGTGCAATATTTAACGAGTGCCGTATAAAAGCAAAGGGGCTTGTTTTGCAATATAACAACAGTGTCATTTACGCTGTTGCCTAACGTTTTATCTCGCAAATTAATAGCAAGCTTGGGCGTAGGTGGGACAATTAATTCTTCATTGACAATATGCTTGGCTTTTCGCTGCCTAGGAATAGCAAACGCTGGTGCAAGCAGCACCGATACTATCAACGCCCACCAACTAATCGTCAGGTTTTGATACATAGGAAGCGATTGCATAGTTAGTGTAATTTTTTGCTCTGCGTTTTCGAATACAAATGTATGGGATAAGCTGTATTCAGTATACGTTACATCAGCATTTACCCCCTGAATTGAGGAGACTCTAATTGGATAATTGTCAGCGGCTAAATCTTCGTTAATAGTTTCAATATAGCGACCCACTGCATACGTATTGACGGGGGTATTTAGCGTTGCATTCCCAACATCAAGAAACGCACTGTCTAATATGATTCTTCTTTCTACGTTGTCTTTCGCATTGTGGCGAGCAGACTGAATACCAATAATCTGACCAAACGTACTGATGATTTGAAGTACCGCAAAGAGTATCAGCACACAGATTAGGGTAAATGGGCGAACAGTTGACATCATACTACTCATCTTTACTACATCCATTCACGAGAACTAGGGTTTTGTAATAGGGGCGTGAGTGAGAATCGGCGATGTCTTTCACTACAGACTGCATGGCGCAAAGTAAATCAGTGTTTTGCATTTGCATTTTCAAAAACCATTGCATGCCGCTAACGTTCTTTAACAGAGGGGTTGCATAGTTCTTAGATAAAATTTGCTCATCTTCTTCGGCCCAATACGATGAGATAATATCGACTTCTCCCGCAAGCAATGCTCTACGCAAATCTTTGTGGGAATTGAAGTACACAATGTCTACATTGTTCTCAGTTAACCCAAGATCTTGAAGTATGGTTTTTGGAACAATGTGACCTGAGCGGCTGGAAGGATAATCGAGCAGCCCAATTCGTTTGCCAAGCAAGTACTCTTTTTCAAGCAGGGGCTTCTCACGTTGAGATATAAAGAAAGCGCTGTAATTAGGGTGCGACGCTATCAAAGTTAAACCATAAATTTGATCTGCACCGAAGGCATCTACTACATTACGTTTAATTAAGGCTAAATCGACCACGCCATGGTTTATATATCGAAAGGTATCGTAGTCGCTTTGCCCGACGATGACCCTGACTTGGCCAAATTGCCTTTTGATGATTTTGTTATCGCATAAACGTTCTAGGGCCATATTCGCGATAGAGCCATCTGTGACATACACTGAAAAGATATCTAGGTTGTTTTGTAACTCAGTTTGGCAGGTTAAAGTTCGACCAGTTTGGGGGGGGACCGGAATAAATTCTATTTTTTGTGAAAAATAGCCAGCACTACCGCAAACAAGTGCGGCAATAAGGAGTATGATCCACCTTCCGGTAGCAATAATTCTGACTTTTGGCAAAAAAATAACCAAATGAGTTAGTGATTTATGTGCTGATTTCATCAGCTAAGGTTATTTATTGCAATAGGTAAATTTATTTTAATTGGTTATAATCATGAAAAGTAAGTGTTTTTTACAAATCAGACTGAATTTTGTTAAACGCTGTTTATTAGTCCATGATATGTCATCAATAGAAACCACAAGAACAAGTCAGACGACCTTGGTTTTGATAAGTAAAATAACTTGACCAAATGGTCAGGTGTGTGGTGCGAAAAACGCGATGAAATCACGTCACGGAATTGACGAAATATACAAAACTGTAATAAATATGACACGAAGGTCTATAACAATTTCATCCACTCAAAGAAGTCTTTTAGTCAATATCAGAGGTCGTAGAGGGGAATAAATTCCCTCTACGCTAAAAAAAAGAATTTTAAACAAAAAGGGAAACACACATGTACTCATCAGCTAAGCTCAGCCGCGTTGCTGCAGCAGTTGCACTAACAGTGGGTCTAACCACGACTGCAATGGCTCAAGTAACGTCTTCAGATATGAATGGCCAGATAGTCGGTCCAAACGGCAACCCTGCTGTTGGAACCGTAGTTAAAGTAACTCACGTACCAACTGGTGCGGTTAAAACAGTCACAGTAAACAGTGCTGGTACATTTAACCTTCGTGGTTTACGTGTAGGTGGTCCTTACACTGTTGAAATCGACTCGGATGAATTCGCAGATCAAACTATCAGCGATATTTACCTAGAGCTTGGTGAAGCGGCAACTATCCAAAGAACACTTGAATCTGCAGCTAACTACGAAAACATCGTAGTAACCGCTTCTCAAGTAGGTAGTTTGGCTTTCGGTCAAACTGGCCCTTCAGCAAACTTTGACTTGGCAACACTTCAACAAGCGCCAGCGATCAACCGTGATATCACTGATATCGTTCGTATTGACCCTCGTATCTATGTAGATGAAGGCGGTAGCGGTGGTATCCAGTGTGTGGGTAAAAGCCCTCGTTTTAACAGCTTGACGGTTGATGGCGTTCGCATGAATGACCTTTTCGGTCTTAACTCGAACGGTTACCCTACAGAAAGAATGCCTTTCTCTTTTGACGCTATCGAAGGTGTGTCAGTAGAAATTGCTCCTTTTGATGTAATTTACGGCGGCTTCTCTGCGTGTAACATCAGTGCAGTAAGTAAAACAGGTACTAACGAAGTTCATGGTTCTGCGTTCTACGACTATGGTAGCGACAGCCTACGTGGTGACTCACTTGAAGGTGATGATATCAACCTTGGTAGTTACACTGAAAAACGTTACGGCTTCACAGTGGGTGCACCGCTGATTAAAGATAAGCTATTTGTTTTTGCTGCTTACGAAAAACTAGAAGGCGCAAACACATTTGACCGTGGTGCTATCGGTTCTGGCGCAATTAATGAAGTTGCGCTTACACAAGCACAACTTGAACAAATTCAGTCTGTATCTCAGTCATTATATAACTTTGATGCTGGTACAACGCCACTTAGCATGCCTAACGAAGATGAAAAGCTTCTTGTTAAGTTAGACTGGAACATTAACGAAAACCACCGTTTTGCGTTTACGTACAACTATAACGATGGAAACAACTTCTCAGAATCTGACGGCGACGCAGATGAGTTTGAACTATCTAGCCACATCTACGAGCGTGGCGCAGAGCTACAATCATTTGTTGGTGTACTTTACTCAGATTGGACAGACAAATTCTCGACTGAAATCCGCGTTTCTCGCACAGAGCTAGATAACCTACAGCGTTCTATGTATGGTGACGGCACTCCAGGCGGTAACGACTTTGGCGAAATTAAAATTGAGCTAGGTAATGATACAGATACTTCTGAAGACGACCTTACGGTTTTCTTAGGTTCTGATGACAGCCGTCAAGCTAACGACTTAGACTGGGAAGCGTTAAGCCTAATGTTCCGTGGTAACTATTACTTCGACAACGGCCACGCGTTAACTTTCGGTTACGAGAGCGACAAACTAGATATCTACAACCTTTTCGTTCAGCACTCTGAAACCTCTATTACTTTTGAAAGCTTAGAAGATTTCACTAACGGAACAAATGCAGAAATCGAATACGGTTATGCATATTCTGGCAACCTATTAGACCGTGCTGCTGAGTGGGGTTACACGTCACACTCTACTTACGCACAAGATGAGTTCTATCTTACTGACGATTTAAAAGTAGTTGCTGGTTTACGTTATGACTGGATTACAACATCAGACGAGCCTGTTGGAAATGCTGATTTCGTAGCTGGGAACGGTTATGACAACACGGCTAACCTAGATGGACTTAGCTTGCTACAACCACGTGTTGGCCTTAACTATACGTTGAGTGATTCAACTGAACTACGTGGTGGTGTTGGCTTGTTCTCAGGCGGTAACCCGAACGTATGGATGACAAACAACTATCAAAACACGAACGTTATTGGTGGTGAAGTTGAAGGTGAATACGCTAACTTATTCGACGGAAGCGTTGTATGGGTTAATACAGAAGACGGCGTAACTGCTGGACCTGGCTACTCAGTACCTTCTGATTTAGACGAAGAGATGTCTTCTGGTGCAGGTAGTAACTTTGAAAGTAACAACCTAGATCCAGGCTTCGTAATGCCTCGCGAATGGAAAATCTCTGCGGGTATGACTCACATCAATGACGAAGATTACGTATTCAACTTAGATTTCCTTCTAAGTGTGACGCAGAAACAAGCCATGATTAAATATGTGGGTCTTGAGCGTGTAGGCACAACTGACGAAGGTTACCCTGATTATGACTCAGTAGGTTACGGTTCACTTGAACTGACTAACTCTGATGAAGATTCAGTGTCTTACTCACTAACAGCGACCATGAACAAGTCTTGGGACAACGGTATTACTTTCACCGGTGGTTATAACTACAGCCACGCTGAAGATGTACAACCAATGACGAGTTCAGTAGCGTTCTCTAACTTCCAGTACAGAGCATTTACTGACATTAACGAAGAAGTATCTTCACTGTCTGATTGGAATATCGAGCACCGCTTTACTGCTGACCTTCGTTACACTACTGAACTTATCGACGGTTACAGCACTATCTTCTCTGCTTATGCAGTAGCGCAGTCTGGTCGTCCGTTTAGTTACACCATCAGTGGTAACTCTGTATATGGCTACACACCATACCTTGAAGGTAACAACGTGTTACCGATTGGTGCAGAGCGTAACGACCAAACTAGCCCTTGGTGGTTCAAAATGGATATCGCAGTTAGACAAAATATTCCTGCGTTCCGTGAAGATCACTCTGCTCAGGTTTATTTCGTTATGAATAACTTCACCAACTTCATCAACGATGAATGGGGTATTTTGGAAGAAGTTAACTTCAATACTGCTGCGCTAGGTACCTCATCTCCTGAAAGTCGTCAGGGTGATGCATCACTTTGGGAAATGCGTGTAGGTATTGACTACCGCTTCTAAGCAACAGTTTAAAAACCAGTTGTAGTGTTAAATGCCACTTTCCAATTTTGGAAGTGGCATTTTTTTTATCTTGTAAATCAACTTCTCTTTATGTTTCTCATCGCATTCCCTTTCTTTTTCTGATCTAACCATTGTCGCCATACGAACGAATAACTAAATGAATTGTTCACATGGAGAACTTATGTCGAAACATATATTGATGGTAATGACCTCACATGAATTGTTAGGTGATACAGGCAATAAAACAGGGATGTGGCTGGAAGAGTTCGCATCGCCCTATTATGCGTTCAAGGATGCAGGGTATACCATCACCTTAGCTTCACCTATGGGCGGCCAAGTGCCAATTGACCCAAACAGCTTGGCAGATGATGCTATGACCGACGATGCTATCCGTTATACAAAAGATGAGGTAGCACGAAGCGCAATGTCTTCAACGATTGTGTTAGAAGATGTAAGAGCTGATGAGTTTGATGCTGTGTTCTACCCAGGCGGCCACGGCCCGCTGTGGGACTTATCTGACAATACCCACTCCACAATGCTAATTGAAGATATGATCAAAGCACAGAAGCCTGTAGGCGCTGTATGCCATGCTCCTATCGTGCTTAAAGAAGTAAAACGTGCCGATGGCGAGTTTTTCATTAATGGCAAAACGGTAACTGGCTTTTCAAATAGTGAAGAAGAGGCAATGAAATTGACCGAGGTTGTGCCCTATTTAGTGGAAGACGCACTTATTAGTAAGGGCGGTAAGTACGAGAGTACAGAGGACTTTGGCGTTAAAGTGTGTGTTGATGGTCTTTTGGTGACGGGTCAAAATCCTGCGTCGTCAGGGCCTGCAGCAGAAGCGCTTATTAAGGTACTTTCGTAGCGTACTGCAAGCACTTAAACTCATTACTAAGTCCACGCCGACTCACTGATAGCCGGTGTGCCAGTTTTATAAAACGTTAATACTGGAAGAAATAATGAAACGCCGCTGACTATGTCCTATCTCAAATGTACGAGAGATAGGCCATTGTACAAGCGGCGTTTTTGTGTGAGTTAAACGTTAGAAGCTAGCTTGAACGTTGAAGCTCATGGTGCGACCTAATGGATCGTAAAGTGTATCGTCGAAACCGCGCCATTCGCCGGGCAAGTATTCTTCAAGTTCATCGGTAAGGTTAGCTATGCCTGCTGATACCTTGACGTTATCGTTCACATGATACGAAACGGTGACATTATGCTTGAAGTAATTATCAGCATAATCGTAAGAAGAGTAAAAGGTTTCCCCGTTGGCACCAATGAATAGTGTCCTCCACGAGGCTGTCCATTTATCACCGTCTGTCCAATCTACCGTTAGGTTAGCGCGATTATCAGGATAGAATAATTCGCCAGCCCACTCAGTACCTTCTTCTTCGTAACTAAACACATGCGAATATTCGAGGTTAACCCCAAAATTCCCAATCTCCGTTGCTAAGTCGTAGTTGGCAGTAATATCAAAACCGTTTGTTGTTACTTCTGAGTAGTTAGTATAGCCCGATGTAATAGATGTAATTTTACCATCGCTGTCACGTACGATACTGCTAGAAGTTCCATCTAAGTCGGCGGCAATTAAGTCTTCAACATCGATATCTTCAATTTTGTTCTCATAGTCATACTGGTAATAAGAGACTTCAAGTGACAAATCATCCGTTACATCATAAACCACACCAAGAGTAAGCGACTCAGAGTTTTCAGGACTAAGGTCTGGATTACCACCGTAGTAGGTTAGATGCTGTTGACCCGATGAACAGTAACTGTCATCGCTACCTGGGTTTCCTAAGGTATCGCAGTAGTAGGAGTCGTAGGCATCAGGGAAACCGTAAGAAATGGTCGCGAACATTTCACTCATTGTTGGGGTACGGAAAGCTTCTCCCCAGCTGGCGCGAAGTAAAAGTGATTCAGTCGGGCGCCAGCTAATGCCTAGCTTGGGCACCGTATCTGAGAACTCTGAGGTTGAGATGCTAGCACCCGTATCGCCTTCAAGCTCATAGCCGTCGTAACGAAGCGCGGCTGAGACTTCTACTTCATGTGGTAATTCAATGGCAAGCTCAGTGTAGTATGACTGTCGTTCACGGCTTGCGTAAACGTCGTCACCGCCCGAACCGCCCGAGATAATGCCTAAACCTGATTCAGGGTCAGATACCTGTTCAAAATCAAGATACGAGTACTCAGCACCAAATACAGCACTAACCGTCATGAAGTTATTTGAAAAAAGCTGACCGGAAATACTGCCATCGATAATGTCGCGCATTTGGGTGGTTTGATAGGTGCCAGTATGATCAGCGTTTGTTAAAAGGTCAGCGTTATAAGCATACCAATCATCGGTGCTAAGGCCTTGTACGTTGAATAAATCAAGTTGCTCGGTATCAATTAGACCTTGTACAACGGTGTCATTAACCAAGTTGTAGCCAAATACTTCTTCTTTTGCTGATGTGCGCTGGTAATAAACCTGCCAGTCCCACTCGTTTCCAGCAATTTCGGTATAGCCTTCAAGGCCTGAAACCATTTCAAAAGTGGTTTTTTCAGTTTTAGTATCGCGCGTGCCCAAGCTAGAGGTGCGGAAATAGACCGAACCGTCTTGGCCATATGGGTTCATTGCATTATCGGCGTCGATAGTTAGCGAAGATGTAGATACCGGGGTAGCAGCATAACGAGTATCTGTAGATGTCTGCATTGCAGAGAAGCGAGTGATGAGTTGTAAATTTTCTGCCAACTCATATTCCACTTTTGTCATCAGTGAGTTTTTCTCAGTCGCGCCGTATAGCCACGTGGTATTGCCATAATAGTAACCACAACGGTCTGACTCAATAGACGTATCTGCTACATCGCCACACAAATCTTCGTTATAGAGAAACTCACCGGCTTCTGAATCATAGAAGTTTGCCACTGGGCTATAGGTTGAATAGCTATTTAATGCATAATCACCTGATACCGCGACATCGCTAACTTCTTGTGTGTTTTCATGCTCGGCAATGAATACAATGCTGCCTTTGTCGCTTGTAACACCAGCAGAAAAATTGTACTTACTGGAATTACCACCGTCAGCACCTGGATCTTCAAAGCTATAACCTACATTTACGCCGTCGAACTGTTTCTTGGTAATAATGTTAATTACACCTGCAACAGCATCTGAACCGTATATGGCCGATGCGCCATCGCGAAGAATTTCAATGCGCTCAACAATCGACATCGGGATCATCGACATATCAGAAGATGAACCACCATCGTACCCTAAACCTGGAAGGCGACGGCCGTCCATAAGAACGAGTGTTGCGCCCGCACCCAGACCACGCAAGTTTACTTCGCTTGAAGCTGAAGCACCGCTACCGTAACCAGATTGGCCACGAAACGAACCAAAGGTGTTAATTGAAGAGTTACGTAAAACTTGCGCTACCGATGTATCGCCAGATAACGCGATAGATTCAGCTGTAATAACAGTGACCGGAGAAACTGACTCTAAATCCACTCGTTTAATTCGAGAGCCAGTAACTTGAATTTTTTCTACAGGTTCAGCTGAATTTTCGTCATCTGATTGTGCGAGGGCCATTGGCGCGGCAAACAGGCTAGCGGAACCCGCCAGTAAAATTCCGCGCCTAACAGCACTGCTGAGTTTATTGGTGTTAAACATTTTAATTCCCCTTGTCGAAGGTGATTACACGTTGTAATTACAAAGACGTTTATTAGTTTTTATTTTGAACAGATGTTTTCTGTCGGGAGAATTAAGCACTTCGTCGTGCTGTTTGGCAATTTACAAAGTGTATAATTTGTTCTATTTAGACCTAATTTACTTTAATTATACGCAGAGTGATGAAACCTTTACGGTTCTATACATTGGTAAAATAATTATTGCTTTTTCTCTCTTAATATTTATTTAAAGATAACAATAGATATTAATTAAAAAAGAAATAAAAATAATGCGAGGCTGTGGGTGGTGTGCAGTTTTTGTGTACGAATTGTGTAGGTTTAGTGCATGATTGGCGTAGGCTTTGCGCAAATTCAGCGTAGTTAAATCTGTTTTAAGTAAAAGTGGGTGAGGGCGTTTTAGTACAGATTAAAAAGTGAAAGAAAGTTTCTGTAATTACAATTAGTGACAATGGTATTGTTGTGGATTTTAGAATTTATAAGTTGGTAGATTTGAGAAGGTTTTTAATTATGTTGATATTATTTAATTTTAAAATTTAAGTTTACATTTTTCTGTTTTTATCAAAGGCTGGATTTTATAAATTTATAATTAATTTCTATTTTTCGAATTCTTTACTTTTCTTTTCTTACTCTTTTCTAAGTCTGTGATAATTTAAATGCACAGCTACCAAGTTGTTTTGTATCTCCCTGGTACAAATTCTTTACCGCCATCTTGTGATGGCGGTTTTTTTTGCTCAAAACTCAAGGCAGAGCCTCAAACGTTCTCGAATAAGTCTTCTACCCGTTGGCGTAACTCTTCAATAAGTGTCACGTCGGCTGGGGCGATAAAAATGGTATCGTCGCCCGCAATGGTACCAAGCACACCATCTTTTTTGCTTAATGAATCAAGTAAACGAGCAATAAGCTGTGCTGCACCTGGGCTGGTGCGAATAATCACCATCACATTATTATGCACAATATCGAGAACCAGCTGCTTTAATGGGCTTTTAGCCGTAGGCATGCCTAGTTCAGGCGGAAGGCAGTACACCATATCGCCACGGGCATTGCGGGTACGTACCGCACCAAACTTACTTAGCATGCGGGAAATTTTAGACTGGCTAATATTGTCATGACCTTGAGTTTTAAGGGCATCCACTATTTCACCTTGAGATCCATAGCTTTCCGCTTTCAAAATTTCTTTAAAGGCTTTAATCAGTTGCTCTTGTTTTGCGTTGGCCATAGCATCCTGCACATCAGTTAGCGGTAATAAGTTAAATAATCATATATGTTATATTGTGCCTTACAGGTGACCTTTGCGCAATTTAATTGCATAATCATGCATGATAGTGAATATCGACGTAAAAATGCCTTAAATGGCCGTATTAAGACCATCAGATGATTGAGTTTTCCCCCGCGTTGCATTAGTGTGACGTTCCGTTTAAATACGTGAGTAATCCCATAGGAGAAATGGTATGAAAGTAGCCGTGTTAGGTGCTGCCGGTGGTATTGGCCAAGCGCTGTCTTTGTTGTTAAAAACACAATTGCCAGCTGGTTCTGAACTAGCGCTTTATGATGTAGCGCCAGTTGTTCCTGGTGTAGCTGTTGATTTGAGCCACATCCCAACTGCAGTAAAAGTAACCGGTCACGGTAAAGATGACCTAGCTGGTGCATTAACAGGTACAGACGTTGTTCTTATTCCTGCTGGTGTTCCGCGTAAGCCGGGCATGGATCGTTCAGACTTGTTCAACATCAACGCTGGTATTGTTAAGAACCTTATTGAAGGTGTTGCTGACAACTGTCCAGATGCTTGTGTTGGTATTATTACTAACCCAGTTAACACAACAGTGGCAATTGCTGCTGAAACGCTTAAAGCAAAAGGTGTATATAACAAGAACAAATTGTTCGGTGTTACTACCCTTGACGTAATTCGCGCAGAGACTTTCGTTGCTGAGCTTAAAGGCGTAGACGTTGCTTCTGTACACGTACCGGTAATCGGTGGTCACTCAGGCACAACTATTCTTCCTTTGCTTTCGCAAGTTGAAGGTGTTGAGTTCTCTGATGATGAAGTTTCAAGCCTAACTACTCGTATCCAAAATGCGGGTACTGAAGTTGTTGAAGCTAAAGCTGGCGGCGGTTCTGCAACCCTATCTATGGGTCAAGCAGCTGCACGTTTCTGCTTATCATTGGTTGCAGCAATGCAAGGTGAGAACGTAGTTGAATACACTTACGTTCAAACTGACGACAGCGACGATGCTGCATTCTTCGCACACCCTGTTCGCCTTGGTGCAAACGGTGTTGAAGAAATCTTGCCATACGGCGAGCTAAGCGCATTTGAAGAAAAAGCGAAAAACGACATGCTTGAAGGCCTTCGTGGCGATATCAAGCTAGGCGTAGATTTCGTAACTGGCTAAGGCTAGGAATATGGGAGCGCTGCTCCCATGTATAAGGCAGGATTAGTAAGCTCTACACAAACACGCCGAGTATCCATCCATGGAGGCTTGACAGCAGCATCCATGCTGCTGACAGTTTGTTACGAGTTTACTAATCCTGCCTTTTTATTTGTGGCATATGCATAATAGCCACGCCATAAATACGTCCATGTAGGCTCCGCCACCGCATCCTTGGCAAGGGAGTGGCTACATATTTCCCCCACTCAGTAAACTTCCTTTTTGTAAGACAGCATCCATGCTGCTGACAGTTTGTTACGACCTTACTAATCCAGTTTTTTGTCTAATGCATCAAGCTATTTTTAAAGCTCTATAGAAAATGAGAAAAAGTTACAGAAAATTTGTGGATATTGTCTACGCTATTTCTAAGTGGTTGAGATGGTAAGCATTGCAAATAGCGGCTGAAGCTTATTGGTTAAATGTGACTAGGTTTAGTTCGTTCTAATCGTTAAACCTATTCGTCAGCATCGAAAAAACTCACTGTAGTTATAATCATCTAATAACTAGAATGAAACAATGCTAATCAATAGATTGTATTGATAAAGTCCTTTGTCGAACAGCAAGAGGTAACAAATATGAGTAACGCGAAGCTAGGCGATGTAAATGATTCAGATAGAAAGTGCCCCGTCATGCACGGTGGTCTTACGGCTACTGGCAGCACGAATATGGATTGGTGGCCAGAAGCGCTTAACCTAGATATTTTGCATCAGCACGATACAAAGACAAACCCAATGGGTGATGACTTCGACTATCGCGAAGCGGTAAAGACTCTAGATTTTGATGAATTGAAAAAAGACATGATTGCGCTAATGACGGATTCTCAGTCATGGTGGCCAGCAGATTGGGGGCACTACGGTGGCCTTATGATCAGAATGTCTTGGCACGCCGCCGGTTCGTATCGTATTGCTGATGGTCGTGGTGGTGCGTCTACGGGTAACCAACGTTTTGCGCCGCTAAACTCTTGGCCGGACAATGTGAACCTTGATAAAGCGCGCCGTTTATTGTGGCCAATCAAGAAGAAATACGGCAACAAGCTTAGCTGGGCCGACCTTTTAGTGTTTGCTGGTACTGTTGCCTATGAAAGTATGGGGCTTAAAACTTATGGTTTTGCATTCGGTCGCGCCGATATTTGGCACCCAGAAAAAGACACCTACTGGGGTGCTGAAAAAGAATGGCTTGCGCCAAGTGATGAGCGCTACAACGACGTTGAAACCCCAGAAACAATGGAGAACCCATTAGCGGCTGTGCAAATGGGGCTAATTTACGTTAACCCTGAAGGGGTAAACGGTAAACCGGATCCACTTAAAACTGCATTGCACGTTCGTGAAACTTTTGCTCGTATGGCCATGAACGATGAAGAAACCGTGGCACTAACAGCCGGTGGTCATACGGTGGGTAAATGTCATGGTAACGGAAGTGCAGACCGTTTAGGACCAGATCCAGAAGGCGCTGATATTGTTGAGCAGGGCTTAGGCTGGATGAATCATGAAACTCGCAGCATTGGCCGCGATACAGTATCAAGTGGTATTGAAGGCGCGTGGACGACTAATCCAACACAGTGGGATAACGGCTACTTTGAATTGCTACTTAACTACGACTGGGAATTGAAAAAATCACCAGCGGGTGCAGAGCAATGGGAGCCTATCGACATTAAAGAGGAAGACAAGCCTGTTGATGTTGAAGACCCTTCAAAACGTTATAACCCCATCATGACCGATGCAGATATGGCCATGAAAATGGACCCAATCTATCGTGAAATTTCTGAGAAGTTTTACAACAACCCAGACTATTTCAGTGAAGTATTTGCTCGAGCTTGGTTTAAACTGACTCACCGTGATTTAGGGCCAAAGGTACGTTATATCGGTCCTGAAGTGCCACAAGAAACGCTTATTTGGCAAGATCCTGTGCCAGCAGGCAGTACGTCTTACGATGTGGATGCATTAAAAGCGAGTATTGCGGATTCTGGCCTAAGTATTAGTGAAATGGTATCTACGGCGTGGGACAGTGCTAGAACCTTCCGCAGTTCAGACTTACGTGGCGGTGCTAATGGTGCCCGCATTCAGTTAGCGCCTCAGAAAGACTGGGAAGCGAATGAACCGGAAAAACTAGCTAAGGTATTGTCGGTGTTAACACCACTTGCTGAGGCAGCCGGTGCAAGTCTAGCTGATACCATAGTGTTGGCCGGTAATGTAGGCGTAGAGAAAGCCATCGAGGCGGCAGGATTCAGTGTTGATGTTCCTTTCGCAGCAGGTCGTGGTGATGCTACTGATGATATGACGGATGCTGATTCTTTTGCACCGCTAGAGCCGCAGGCCGATGGTTTCAGAAATTACTTGCCAAAAGATTATGTAGTTAAACCAGAAGAGCTATTGTTAGACAAAGCACAGTTGCTTGGATTAACCGCTGCAGAAATGACGGTGTTAGTAGGTGGTATGCGTGTAATGGGCACGAACTACCAAGGCACTGCACACGGCGTGTTTACCGCAAGTGCTGGCTCACTAACGAATGACTTTTTCACTACTATTACCGACATGCAATACACGTGGAAGCCCACAAGTAAAAGCACGTACGGCATTGTTGATAGAGTGTCTGGTGAGCAAGTTTATTCAGCTACTCGTGTTGACTTAGTCTTCGGTTCAAACTCTATATTACGTTCTTACGCTGAGGTTTATGCGCAAGACGATAACAAAGAGAAGTTCGTTAAAGACTTTGTTAGTGCTTGGACTAAAGTGATGAATGCTGATCGCTTCGAACTGCAAGCTTAGTTCACAATACGTAGGTTAATGCCATTAAAAAGCCCGCTTTAAGCGGGCTTTTTCTTACAGTGCTATTAAGACAAATAGCATTATTATGTACTCACTATGTAAAGTACTAACCTGTATTACGCATGCCGGTAGCAATACCAGTAATGGTTACCATCATGGCACGCTCTAATGCTGTATTTTGCGCATCGTCACCTGCTTTACGAATTCTATCTAGCAATTCAATTTGTAAGTAGTGAAGGGGTTGCAAATACGCGGCACGAATTTCCATCGACTCTTTGCCTAGAGGATCGGTCTTCATGATGTCGTCTTCGCCAGTAAGCTCCAGTAATGAGGCGATACTTTCTTTGAGCTCCTCTCGAAGTGCTGCACCGAAATGCTTAAGCTCTTCTGGAACTAAGCGCTCATCGTAAGCTTCACTTATACGTGGATCCGCTTTATGGAATACCATGTCGAGCATCGAAAGGCGTGAGCGGTAGAATGGCCATTCGGCAAACATTTCATTCACGACTTTTTCGTTCTCGGCATTTTTCACGCTATCGATAGCGCGCATTACACCCAACCAAGATGGTAATACAAGGCGCGTTTGTGCCCATGCAAATATCCAAGGGATAGCACGAAGACTTTCGATACCACCTTGTGGTTTACGCTTAGAGGGTCGGCTGCCTAGCGGTAACTTACCCAGTTCCTGTTCAGGCGTAGCTACGCGGAAATAAGGTACGAAATCCTTATCATGGCGAACTGTGCCGCGATAGTTATCACGACCTTGTCCCGCCATAGTGGTAATAAGTTCACGCCACTCTTCTTTTGGCGCTGGGGGTGGGAACAACATGGCTTCAATTATCGCGCTGGCATAAATGCCTAAGCTTCGTTTGGCCAGTTTGGGCATACCGAATTTATAACGAATGGTTTCGCCTTGTTCAGTAACGCGGAATCCACCTTCTAATGAACCTGGAGGCTGTGAGTAAATAGCTGCGTGGGCAGGTAAACCGCCGCGGCCAATTGTACCGCCACGACCGTGGAACAAGGTAAGTGAACAGTTAAACTCTTCAGCAATAGCCACTAGCGCTTCTTGAGATTGATATTGAGCCCAACCTGCCGCTAGTGCGCCAGCATCTTTGGCTGAATCTGAATAACCAATCATCACAAACTGGCGGCCTTTTACATAGCCACGATACCAGTCGATAGAAAGTAATTTGCGCATAACACTTGGCGAGTTGTTAAGGTCGTCCAGTGTTTCAAACAAAGGCGCTACCGGCATTGGCCAATCTACACCGCTTTCTTTAAGCAGTAATTGAACCGCAAGTACGTCTGATGGCTCACTCGCCATCGAGATAATGTAAATACCAAATCCGTGCTTACTATGCTTAGCCACTACTTTACACGTATCAAGTACTTCTTTCACATCATCAGATGCCCCCCATTGAGCAGGGAATAGCGGTCGTTTCGAACCAAGTTCACGTAGCAAGAAGGCTTGCTTGTCTTCTTCGCTCCACTGAGAATAGTCACCAAGACCAAGGTAGCGAGTTAGTTCACTAAATACGTCGGCGTGGCGCTCTGAATCTTGACGTACGTCCAAACGAAGTAAGTGAATTCCGAAGACGCGGGCACGGCGAATGGTGTCTAACAATAAACCTTTAGCAACAACATCCATACCGCAGTCGATTAGTGACTGGTGGCAAAGTAGTAGGGCTTCTAATAGCTCGTCATTGCTTTCAATCCAGTTAGAGGAATCTGGATTTTTACCTGCCAAGTAGTCAGCAATGCCGTCTCTTGTGGCAACAAAGCGGTCAAGCAAAGGACGAAGTAGCGCACGGTAAGGTTCGTTCGCATCACCTACTTTTTCACGCAGTGCGTCGTTGCAGTCGTACATAGATAACTCAACTTGTAAGCGATCTAAGTCTAAAGCGAAAAGTTTTGCGGCACGTTTACGTGCCAACAGCAGGACTTGTTCGGTAACTTTAGAGGTGACGAACGGGTTACCGTCGCGGTCACCGCCCATCCAAGAACTAAATTGTACCGGTGAAGCGTCTAGCGGAAGCGATACACTGTAGTCTTCTTGTAAACGGCCATCTAGTTCGCGCAAGAAATCAGGAACCGCTTCCCAAAGAGAATTTTCGATTACCGAGAAGCCCCAGCGAGCTTCATCAACAGGGGTAGGGCGAACAGAACGAATTTCTTCTGTATGCCAAGCCTGGCTAATTAAATCAGCAACACGGGTTTCTACCTTGCTTCTATCTGCATCGGTTAAAGACTCTTGATGTACAGCCTGTAAGCAGTCTGCTAACTCTTTATGTTTATGAATAAGAGTACGACGAGTTACCTCGGTAGGATGAGCCGTTAATACCAAGTCGATATTCAACTTGCCTACAGCCTCTTGCACTTTATCAACCGTGAGGTCTGCTTTATCTAGATGTTTAAACAATGCATCAATAGACGCGTCAACGTTCATTGCACTGTTATATTCTTGCTCAGCAATATTACCTAGATTTAGAAACTGTGCGAAAGCACGACCTACCGTCAACAAATCGCTGTCAGTCATCGTTTTGAAAGTTTCTTTCAGTTCGTCACTACAACTCGTGTCTCCCTGATAAGACGCTCGGCCGTCTTTTCGAATCTTCTCAATGCGATCAAGCCACTCTTGGCCTAATTGGTTTTTGATGGTTTCACCTAGCGTTTTGCCAAGGTATCTAACTGTATCTTTTAGTTCAGCATCGTAATGAGTGTGCATGCTATCCTCCCAATTATATGGCCTTCACCATACTAAGTACTTAACAAGTTGTAAAACCACTTTGCGTTATAATTTACAATATTTTGTTCCATTTGCACCCATCTATTTAATGCTCAAGGCAAGATAAATTCTGGTGTGCTACACTCTTGCACCGGAAAATGCAGAAACATATTCGTGAAACGCGGTTTGTTTGAAATTTGTACTGCATTTGTAATTTAATTTCAGGAGTTCTTGTGACTGATACATTCAACACAGTAGAAACCCAAGCAAGTTACGGCATTGGTTTTCAAATGGGTCAACAATTGCAATCTAATCCTTTTGAAGGTTTAGCGATTGACGCAGTAGTGACAGGTTTAAAAGATGCTTTCGCGGGTCAAGCTCCGCAGGTTGACAACGACGCACTACGTGATGCATTCGGCGAAATCCATAAGCGTATGCAGGCTGAGAAAGAAGAAGCTAGCAAAGCGGTTATTGAAGAAGGCGTTAAGTTCCTTGAAGAAAACGCAAAGCGTGAAGAAGTTCAGGTGACTGAGTCTGGCCTACAATACGAAGTATTGGCTGAAGGCGATGGCGAAACGCCAACTGCAGATAGCACCGTTCGCGTTCACTACCACGGTACACTAACCTCAGGTGACGTTTTTGACAGCTCTTACGATCGTGGTCAACCGGCTGAATTCCCAGTTGGCGGCGTGATCAGAGGCTGGACTGAAGCACTACAGCTTATGAAAGTTGGTGCTAAGCTGCGTTTATACGTACCACACGATCTTGCGTACGGTGAGCAAGGTGCTGGTGCAGCAATCGCACCTTACAGCACGTTAATTTTTGATGTTGAATTGCTTGATATCTTAGGTTAATTCATACAAAAAGGTGAGCTCTTGTGGGGGCTCACCTTTTTATTCATGTTTAGTTATGATTCATTAAACGCCATATTTCACACTTAACTTTTCTGTCCCTGCCTTACTTATTTTCAGTTCATATTACAGCTTCAACCCTCACTTGTTCATTTGCTTCTAGCGCAATAGCCGCTAATCATTTTTGTTTTCGTATACATTACATAGCGTTCCAAGATATTCTTTCGATATAGACTTTAAAAACGCTTTCGAACTGCGCTACCCGTTTGTACATGTGTATCTTTTTGATGAATAAGGTGTTCGGTGCTTATATTGATGTCATCTGCTCCGAGTTGTTATAAGCCTTTGCACGTTTACAATAGGCGCACGCATAAAAAAGGAAAATGATTATGGTTATCAAGCCTAAAGTGAGAGGCTTTATCTGCACAAACGCACATCCTGTGGGTTGTGCAACGTCGGTAGAACAACAAATTGCCTATATTGAAGAAAAAGGCAGCTTAGGTGATGGCCCTAAAAACGTGCTAGTCATTGGCAGCTCAACCGGTTATGGGTTGGCATCGCGTATTACTTCTGCATTTGGTTATGGTGCAAAAACCCTTGGCGTTTGCTTCGAAAAAGCGCCAACAGAACGCAAAACAGGTACAGCGGGCTGGTACAATACAGCTGCGTTCCATCAGCAGGCGTCTAAAAAAGGGCTTTATGCTGACACCATCAATGGTGATGCGTTTTCTGATGAAATTAAAGCGCAAACGATAGATAAGATTAAAGCCAATATGGGCAAGGTCGACCTTGTTATTTATAGTTTAGCGTCACCGCGCAGAACAGACCCAGATACGGGAGTGGTATACAAATCTACCCTTAAACCAGTAGGGCGTGAGTACACCACCAAAACTTACGATACCGACAAAGATAAAGTACATGATGTCACGTTAGAGGCAGCAAACGATGACGAAATCTTAAACACCATTAAAGTGATGGGCGGAGAAGATTGGGAGCGTTGGATGGATAAGCTTGCCGAAGCGGGTGTACTGGCCGAAGGTTGTAAAACCACGGCGTACACTTATATTGGTAAAGCCCTAACTTGGCCTATTTACGGTCAGGCGACCATTGGAAAAGCGAAAGAAGACTTAGACAGAGCCGCTGCTGCTATTATTGGCAAAAATACCGAATTATTGGTTGAAGCGAATGTAAGTTCGTTGAAAGCCTTGGTCACGCAGGCCAGCTCTGCTATTCCTGTTATGCCGCTTTATATCTCGTTAATGCAAGAAGTGATGAAGCGTGACGGTACCCATGAGGGCTGTATTGAACAAATACATGGTTTGTTCACTACCTGCCTATTTGGTGATACACCCACATTAGATGAGGCAAACCGTTATCGCATGGACGGCATTGAAACCAATGACGTTACGCAAGCTAAAATTCAAGCCTTATGGGACAAAGTGACCCAAGAGAACTTTCATGAGCTAAGCGATTATGCTGGTTATCATCACGAATTTTTAAAACTGTTTGGTTTTGATATTGAAGGTGTTGATTACGAAGAAGATATTGACCCACTCGTGAAATGGTAAAGGTTTACTATACTTAAATAAGCCTAATATTGAGTAGAGCCGTCGAATCAGACGGCTTTTTCGTTGTTTACTTACTACTTAAACGTAAATGGGGTTTACATTAAATTATAGAAAAGTTGCTCTTTATCTATGATTTGCGTGGCACAAACCGCTCGGTTAATGCTAAAATCCCGAAATTAAGTAGGGGTCTATTCTACTCCTACTCAACAACAGCGTTTATTGCAGTAATACAACAACAAAAATAAGTGTGAATTTTCACTGTTGGTCTATAAAAGAAAAGGCGTATAACGTCGCTTGTACATTTGGAATGTAAGTTACGGCTTCATAACAGGCTGACCGTAACAGTAAGTAAATTCCGTCAATCTAAATATTAAAGGTGTTCTACACCTTAAAAATAGTACGCTTTTGCATGCTGATAAGCAGGATTTTCTGCGGTCATGCAAAAGAGTATTTCTATTAGAGTAGTGCGATTACATATGATAAAAATCAAGAAAGGTCTCGACCTCCCAATAGAGGGAGCGCCGAAGCAGGAGATCGCTGAAGGGTCTGCTGTTTCACGCGTTGCCATTCTGGGAGAAGAATATGTGGGTATGCGTCCTACCATGCACGTCCAAGTTGGCGATGTAGTGAAAAAAGGCCAGATGCTTTTTGAAGACAAAAAGAATCCTGGCGTTAAGTTCACTGCTCCAGCTGCGGGTGAAGTGGTAGAGGTAAACCGTGGTGCAAAGCGTGTTTTGCAATCAGTAGTAGTTAAAGTTAGCGGCAGCGATGCAGTTAGCTTTGATAAAATTGCTGCAGACAAAATCGCGAGTACTGAGCGGGAGCAACTCCAATCAATCCTTGTTGAGTCAGGAATGTGGACAGCGTTACGTACGCGTCCATTTAGCAAATCTCCAGCCCTTGACTCGGTACCAAATTCAATCTTTGTTACAGCAATGGACACCAATCCGCTAGCCGCGGATCCAGCGGTGATTATTGCTGAGCGCAACGACGACTTCGTGAACGGCTTAAAAGCGTTAACGCAGTTAAGTGGCGGCAAGGTTTACGTTTGTAAAGCAGCGGGCTCATCAGTAGCAACTGGCGATGCGGCAGTAGACGTAGAAGAATTCGGTGGACCACACCCAGCAGGCTTAGCAGGTACACATATCCATTACTTGGATTCTGCAGGTTTGAACAAAACGGTTTGGCACATTAGCTACCAAGACGTAATGGCCTTTGGCGCATTGCTAACTACTGGTGAGCTAGACACACGCCGTGTTATTGCTATCGGTGGTCCATCTGCTAAAAATCCTCGTCTTGTTCGTACCTCTATCGGTGCTGATTTAGAAGAGTTGCTAGCAAACGAACAACAAGACGGTGACGTACGTGTCGTTTCAGGTTCCGTGTTAAACGGCGTAACTGCACAAGGTGTTCACGGCTTCCTAGGTCGTTTCCACACCCAAGTATCACTGCTTAAAGAAGGTCGCGAGAAGAAATTCCTTGGCTGGATCACGCCTGGTTCAGACAAGCATTCCGTCACGCGCGCTTATCTTGGTCACTTAGGTGGCAGCAAGAAGTTTGATATGACAACAACAACCAATGGCTCTGAGCGCTCTATGGTGCCAATTGGTAATTACGAACGCGTTATGCCCCTAGATATCATTCCTACGCTTTTGCTTAGAGACTTGATTTCTGGTGATTGTGACAG
Organism: Alteromonas sp. Mac1; assembly: GCF_001562125.1. NCBI lineage: Bacteria > Pseudomonadati > Pseudomonadota > Gammaproteobacteria > Alteromonadales > Alteromonadaceae > Alteromonas > Alteromonas sp. Mac1. Next base: position 4,046,466 of record NZ_CP013932.1, on the reverse strand, counting down.
TGCTCAGACATTGGGTTGTTTAGAGTTGGACGAAGAAGATTTGTCTTTGTGTACTTATGTATGCCCAGGCAAATACAACTACGGCCCGATTTTACGCGACTGTTTGACCACGATTGAGAAAGAGGGTTAGTCATGGGTTTAAAAGCGTATTTAGAAAAGATTGAACCGAACTTTGAGCCAGGTGGAAAGCACGAAAAATGGTATGCACTGTATGAAGCAGCGGCAACTATTTTCTATACTCCTGGTAAAGTAAACAAAGCTAACACGCACGTGCGTGACAGCATTGACCTTAAACGCATCATGATTTTGGTGTGGTTAGCAACATTCCCAGCAATGTTCTTCGGTATGTACAACATTGGTTTCCAAGCGCAAGAAGCTATTGCTGCTGGTGCCGGTACACTTCCTGATACATGGCAAGCAGGGTTATTCACCGCCTTAGGTGGAGACTTAGCGAATTCTGGTTTGCTAGGCATGTTCTTCTACGGTGCCTGCTTCTGGTTACCTATCTATGCAGTTACCTTTATTGTTGGTGGCTTCTGGGAAGTATTATTTGCTTCAGTACGTAAGCACGAAGTTAACGAAGGTTTCTTCGTTACCTCGGTACTTTTCGCATTAACCCTACCGGCAACTATTCCGCTTTGGCAGGTTGCATTAGGTATTACCTTTGGTGTGGTTATCGCTAAAGAAGTCTTCGGTGGAACTGGCCGTAACTTCCTTAACCCCGCATTGTCTGGTCGTGCGTTCTTATACTTCGCATACCCTGCACAAATCTCTGGCGACCAAGTTTGGGTTGCTGCTGATGGTTACTCGGGTGCAACGTCATTAAGCCAAGCAGCTTCAGGCGCGCTTGATTACGCTAACATGGACCTTTGGTTTGACAGCTTCTTCGGTACTATCGCAGGTTCTGCGGGTGAAGTATCTGCATTGGCTATCCTAATTGGTGGCTTGTTCATCATGTACATGCGTATTGCAAGCTGGCGAATTGTAGCTGGTGTAGCAATCGGTGTAGCCGTGTTTGCCACCTTGCTGAACATGATTGGTAGCGATACCAACTACATGTTTGCAATGCCTGCCTATTGGCACTTCGTTATTGGTGGTCTTGCCTTTGGTATGTTCTTTATGGCGACAGACCCTGTGTCTGCATCGTTTACCAACCAAGGTAAGTGGGCATACGGTATTTTCATCGGCTTTATGACAGTACTTGTACGTGTGCTAAACCCAGCCTTCCCAGAAGGTGTAATGTTGGCCATTCTTTTTGCCAACCTTTGGGCGCCACTGTTCGACTATTTCGTCGCACAAAGTAATATCAAGCGGAGGGTAGCTCGTGTCGGCTAAGAAAGAATCTTTAGGAAAAACGATTGGCGTTGTAGTTGCCGTTTGTCTTGTGTGTTCAATTGTCGTTTCTGGCGCAGCAGTAGGTTTGCGCTCGTTACAGCAAACCAATGCGTCGCTTGATAAAAAGAGCAACATTTTGAATGCAGCAGGGCTTTACGAAACCGGTATGACGGGTAAAGCAATCGAAAGTACATACAGCGAAAAGATTGAATCTCGCTATGTTGATTTGGAAAGCGGTGAGTTTGTAGAAGCGCCTGAGCCAGATTACGATATGTATAAAGCAGCGAAGCAAACTGAATACAGCACAAAAGTAACTAACAGTAACGTTGGCTTCCAACGTCGCCCTAATGTTGCCAGTGTTTATTTGGTTCGTGACGAAGCTGGCGATGTATCTCGCATTATCTTGCCTGTGCACGGTAGTGGTCTATGGGATCTTATGTACGGTTTTCTTGCACTTGACGCCGACGGCGAAACAGTTCGTGAGTTGATTTACTATCAACAAAAAGAAACACCTGGATTAGGTGGCGAAGTGCAAAACCCAGCGTGGCAGGACAAATGGGACGGTAAAGAATTATTCGAGAATGGCGAAGTCGCTATCCGTGTAGTTAAAAACGCAAACCCAAGTAATCCACACACTATTGATGCGCTTTCAGGTGCTACGCTAACCAGTAACGGTGTTGAAAACACAATTCGTTATTGGGTAGGCGAGCAAGGCTTCGGCCAGTTCCTGAAGAATCAGGCATGGCGTTCATAAGGGGAGTCTCATGGCAGATACTAAAGAAATGAAAAAGGCCCTCTTTGGGCCAATTATGGACAACAACCCAATTGCCTTACAGGTACTAGGTATTTGTTCAGCACTGGCTATTACTACTAAGCTGGAAACAGCCTTGGTAATGTCTTTGGCGCTTACGACGGTTGTTGCGTTCTCGAACTTGTTTATTTCGATGATTCGTAACCAGATTCCATCGAGCGTTCGTATCATCATCCAAATGACTATTATTGCGTCATTGGTAATCGTAGTTGACCAAATATTGAAAGCTTACTCGTACGAAATTTCGAAGCAGCTGTCAGTATTCGTTGGTTTGATTATTACTAACTGTATCGTAATGGGTCGTGCTGAAGCCTATGCAATGAAGAGCCCACCTCTGATGAGCTTTTTAGATGGTATTGGTAACGGTTTGGGTTACTCATTCGTATTGGTTGTTATTGGTACAATTAAAGAACTATTCGGTTTCGGTACTATTTTAGGTTTCGAAATTCTACCGCTAGTTCAAAACGGTGGTTGGTATCAGGGTAATGGTTTGTTGATCCTACCATTTAGCTCATTCTTCTTAATCGGCGGTATGATTTGGGTTATCCGTACCCTTCGTCCCGAGCAAGTAGAGCCTAAGGAGTAAGTCATGGAACATTATTTGTCGTTATTTGTTCGCTCAATTTTTGTTGAGAACATGGCGTTATCACTTTTCTTAGGTATGTGTACCTTCTTGGCGGTATCGAAGAAAGTTAAAACTGCTATGGGTCTTGGTGTTGCGGTAATCGTAGTGCTAGGTATTTCTGTACCGGTTAACCAAATCATTTATGTGAACATCCTTGCGCCAGGTGCACTAGCGTGGGCTGGTTTCCCTGATGCAGATTTAAGCTTCCTAAACTTCCTAACCTTTATCGGCGTTATCGCGGCATTGGTTCAAATTTTGGAAATGAGCTTAGACAAGTTTTTCCCTGCGCTTTATAACGCGCTTGGTATCTTCCTTCCGCTAATTACGGTTAACTGCGCTATCTTCGGTGGTGTGGCATTCGCGGTACAACGTGAATATAACTTGACCGAAAGTGTCGTTTACGGCGTAGGAAGTGGTATGGGCTGGGCAATAGCTATTGTGTTATTGGCCGCTGTACGTGAAAAGCTTAAATATGCCGATATGCCTGATGGTATTCGTGGTCTGGGCTCTGTGTTCATGATTGCGGGTCTTATGGCACTTGGCTTCCAGTCATTCACTGGTATTCAGCTGTAATCGAGCTCGGGAGCATATAAATGAATCAAGTAGAAATTTTCCTAGGCGTCGGCATGTTTATTGCCATTGTATTGGCGCTAGTATTTATCATCATGTTTGCCAAGTCGAAGCTGGTACCAAGCGGTGATGTAACCATCACTATCAACGGTGACCCAGACAAAGCAATTAAAACTGAGCCAGGCGGCAAGCTTCTTGGCGCACTAGCAGATGCAGGATATTTCGTATCTTCAGCATGTGGTGGTGGTGGTTCTTGTGGTCAGTGTCGTGTAGACGTTCATTCAGGTGGTGGTGAAATCCTTCCAACTGAACTTGATCACATCACTAAAGGTGAAGCTCGTGAAGGCTGCCGTTTATCATGTCAGGTTGCGATTAAGCAAGACATGGAAATCGAGCTTGAAGAGTCGGTATTTGGTGTTAAGAAGTGGGATTGTGAAGTTATCTCTAACGATAACAAAGCTACTTTCATCAAAGAACTTAAGCTTCAAATTCCTAACGGTGAAAGCGTACCTTTCCGTGCTGGTGGTTACATTCAAATTGAAGCCCCTGCACACCACGTTAAGTACAAAGAGTTTGAAATCCCTGATGAGTATCGCGGTGATTGGGAACGTTTTGGCTTCTTCGATATCGAATCTAAAGTAGATGAAGAAACCATTCGTGCTTACTCAATGGCTAACTACCCAGAAGAAGAAGGCATTATTATGTTGAACGTGCGTATTGCTACGCCGCCACCTAATAACCTAAGCCTACCTGCTGGTAAAATGTCATCGTATATTTGGAGCCTTAAAGAAGGTGACAAAGCAACGATCTCTGGTCCATTTGGGGAATTCTTCGCAAAAGAAACCGAAAACGAAATGGTATTTGTTGGCGGTGGTGCGGGTATGGCGCCAATGCGTTCGCATATCTTCGACCAACTTCGTCGCTTAAATACCGATCGTAAGATGAGTTTCTGGTACGGTGCTCGTTCACTTCGCGAAATGTTCTATACAGAAGACTTCGATGAGTTAGCTGCAGAAAACGATAACTTCAAGTGGCATGTTGCCCTTTCAGATCCTCAGCCTGAGGACAACTGGGAAGGTTACACTGGGTTCATTCACCAAGTTCTTCTTGAGAACTACCTGAAAGACCACCCTGCGCCTGAAGATTGTGAGTTCTACATGTGTGGACCACCTATGATGAACGCAGCCGTTATCAACATGTTGAAAGACCTAGGTGTTGAAGACGAAAACATTATGCTTGATGACTTCGGTGGTTAATCCGAAATCTACAAGTGAGTAAAGGGGGCGTGAGCCCCCTTTTTGTTTAGTTAAAGGACCCAAAACGTGATTCGATTCTTTGCCAGAATAGCATTAGCGGTTATTGCTATGAGCATCCTTTTTATTGCCAGTTGCAGTGAAAAGCCACTTTCGGTTGAGCATTTGCAAGGCCAAACTATGGGCACGACTTATAATATTAAGTACGTTCTTGGTGAAGGTGAAACTGCAGTAGAAGGTTTGCAGGAAGAAATTGACGCTAAGTTAGTTAACATCAATAAGATGATGTCGACCTACGACACAACGTCTGAGTTGTCTCGTTTTAACCAATATCGATATTCAGATAACTTTGCGGTGTCTCAAGAGACGCTTACCGTGGTGAATGAAGCCCTTCGTTTGGCCCGTTTGAGTGATGGTGTGCTAGATGTTACGGTCGGGCCCTTGGTGAATTTGTGGGGGTTTGGACCTAACAAACGCCCAGAGAAAGTGCCAACCCAAGCCGATATTGATGCCGTACGGGATTATGTAGGTTATGAGAAATTATCTACTACGCCAACCGGTCTTATGAAAGCAAACCCCATGTTGTATGTTGATTTATCAACTATTGCGAAAGGTTATGGCGTGGATGAAGTGGCAGCTATTTTAGATGCCCATGACCTGCAGCATTACCTTGTAGAGATTGGCGGTGAAATGCGGGTTAAAGGCGAACGTGGTGATGGCAGTGAATGGCTAATTGCAATTGAAAAGCCGGTAACGACAGAACGCGCCGTACAAAAAGTGGTGTCTATAGGCACTAATGCCATAGCGACATCGGGTGATTATCGTAACTATTACGAAGAAGATGGGAAACGCTACTCTCATTTGATTGACCCAAATACTGGCTCGCCGATAACTCATGATTTGGTGTCGGTTACGGTGGTAAACCCATCTTCAATGATTGCTGATGGCTTAGCCACTGCCTTCAACGTAATGGGATGGCAACGTGCTATCGACCTTGCAGAGCAGGAACAACTTGCTGTATTTCTCATTCGTCGCACAGCCGATGGATTTGAAGAGTATGCCACGCCAGAATTTGATAAACTGGTAAAAGTAAATAATTAAGGAGTAGGCTATGTCTACGTTTATTCTAGCATTCGGTTTCTTCCTCACTATGGTACTTGCCATGGCGGTAGGCTACTTAGTGCAGCGCAAAACCATTTCAGGTAGCTGCGGTGGACTAGGCGCATTGGGTATCGCTAAAGCATGTGATTGCCCAGAGCCTTGTGACAGAAAGAAATCTCGCATGGAAAAAGAAGAAGCGAGAGAAAAGAAATTGAATGAATGGAAACAGAATCAGATCCTTTAATCTGATCTTATCGCTCTTTTGCTTAGACAAAAACAATACGCAAAAGAGTTACAATGTATAAATATAGATGCGCGGTAAGTTAAAAGCTTACCGCGCTTTTTTGTATGCTTCATTTATTACTTGTGGAGTAAGTAGTTGCTCACTATTCATCTCGTTCACTGGTAAGGCGAATTAATATGCTCTAGAATACTGTCTTTCTATACAGTTTTTTTATAGAGCGGTTCAATTCGTTTGGCAGTTTAGGGGGCAATACGGCATGCGAAAAATCATCCATGTAGATATGGACTGCTTTTATGCTGCGGTTGAAATGCGTGACAACCCTGCGTTACGTAATATCCCTATTGCCATTGGTGGAAGCTCACAGCACCGTGGCGTTATCTCTACCTGTAATTATCCTGCCCGTAAATATGGGGTGCGTTCCGCCATGGCCACCGCATACGCGTTTAAGCTTTGCCCGAATCTCACCTTAGTAAAAGGGCGCATGGATGCTTATGTAAAAGAGTCTCAACGAATTCGCGAAATCTTCGCCGACTATACCGATTTAATCGAGCCACTTTCGTTAGATGAAGCTTACCTTGATGTCACCAATAGCCAATACTGCGGAGGGAGCGCCACCCTAATTGCCGAAGAAATTAGAAGCCGTATTGAAGCAGAATTGGGGCTAACCGCGTCGGCGGGCGTTGCCCCCTGTAAGTTTGTAGCAAAAGTGGCCAGCGATGAAAACAAGCCTAATGGGATTTGTGTTATTACACCGGACAAATTAGACAGTTTTGTTAGCGCTATGCCCCTTAAAAAGATTCCAGGGGTAGGCAAAGTGACAATGCAAAAGTTACAGAGATTAGGGTTAGCGACGTGCAGCGACGTGCGTGTTTACCCTTTCGAGCGTATTCAAAAGGAATTAGGTAAGTTTGGCGCGGTACTGTGGGAACGAGCTCACGGTATTGATGACAGAGAACTATCGGTTTCAAGAGAACGCAAGTCTATAGGCGTAGAACGCACCCTAAGCAACGATATTCACTCATTAAAAGACTGTCGAGACTTTATGCCTCACTTACTACAAAAGCTTCAGGAGCGTATGGATGCCCATGAAAAGCGCACAGGAAAGCCTGTTCGTATTCGCACTCAAGGGGTGAAACTGAAATTTCAAGATTTCCAACTTACTACCGTTGAGCATCGATGCCCTTCGTTAAATGCTCATTACTTTGATACCCTATTGCAAGAAGCTTACGAGCGCGCCAAAGGCCGCGGTATACGATTAGTTGGGCTGCACATTGGCCTTGGTGAGGCACAAACCATACATCAACTTCCTTTGCCCCTAGAGGGTGAATAAAATAGTGAGTAAAAAGGTGAGTAATTGAAACGGCGTCAACCTTATCAGACGTCTTATAAACTTAGCCCTAATTAACAGTATTTAAATGAAAAATAATGAAAAGCAGGAGCCATCATGAGTGCCACAGAAACTAAAACTCCCGAACTTAGAACCCCAGGTCGCTACCGCCACTATAAAGGCAGTGATTACGATGTTTACGAAGTGGCGACACATTCAGAAGATGAGTCTTCCTTAGTGGTGTATCGCCCATGTTATGGTGAAAAAGCCTTGTGGGTTCGCCCATTAAGTATGTTTTTAGAAGAGGTGGTAGTAGAAGGCAAGCCTGTTCCGCGGTTTGCTTATATTGGTGACATCCCAACTGATGAAAAAATGATCTGAACCGGAAGCTAGGTCATAGTGTATGTAGACCTAATAAATAATAAGCACTTCCTAAGGAAACCCCAATGGCGCAATCACGTACCCGAAGTATGCTACTAGCTGCAAGTTTAGTATCGACAACTTTCATTCCAGCTGCTTTTTCGCAAGACCGTTTTGAAAAGGTTGAAATAGAAGCAACAGCACTTAAAGGTTCCGTGCATATGTTAACGGGGATGGGCGGCAATATCGGCGTTTCTGCAGGTGATGATGGCATTCTTATTATTGATGATCAGTTTGCTCCGCTTGCAGAAAAAATAGCTGCCGCGCTAGGCGAGCTTGGTAGCGACAAGCCAAAGTATGTGATTAACACCCATTATCATGGCGACCATACAGGGTCGAATGCGTTTTTTCACAGTCACAAAGGCGCGACTATTTTAGCCCATGACAACGTGCGTGTTCGATTGGCCAACGATGAAAAAGTCTCTCCTGATGCGCTACCGGCTATTACCTATGAAAACGGTATCAAGCTACATTTTAACGGTGAAACCATTCACATTATGCATCTTGAATCAGGGCATACCGACGGCGACAGCATCGTATGGTTTGAACAGCCGGATGTCATGCACACTGGCGACTTGTTCTTCAACGGATTATTCCCGTACATCGACTTAAAGTCCGGCGGTAGCGTTAAAGGCTACATTGAATCAGTTAAGCAAGTGATGGCGAAAATAGATGACGATACGGTTCTGATTCCAGGCCATGGTGCACTTAGTAACAAAGCCGAGTACACCAGCTTTCTTGCAATGATTGAAGAAACCTTTGCTTTTGTGAAAGCGCAGAAAGCACAGGGTAAAAGCCTTGAAGCGATTACAGAAGCAGGACTAGACAGTCAGTGGGATAAGTGGGCGTGGAGCTTCATATCGGAAGAGAAGTGGATTGCTACCCTTTACGAAGAGGCCTAATCAAGCCGGTTTAGGAGCAGGCTCAACATTGCTCCTACTCCGACTCGTAACTATATAGCTGCGTCAGTTTTATTCACCACAGACTCCGGATTTAATACCCCATCAGTATGTGTACTATTGTTAGGACTAGACGCGGTTTCGATTGCGCTTTTCTTTTCCGCTTCGTTTATCGTATTGGACGCCGCTTTAGCAGCTTTGTTGGTGGGCGAGTGAGCAACCATTTTAGGTTTGCGTGGTGTTTTATATAGCGGCCAAACGAGTTGCTCTACCCAGTTAGCGTAAAACATTCCTTCAATACCATATTGAGCTGGGTATTTTCGCGTGATTTTGGCAGTTCCAAATAACACGTCCCAGAAAAACAATAGATTTCCGTAATTACCTTTATAGTTGGTAATGCCATCGTCAGCCTTTAGACCGTGGTGTGCGCTATGGGTAGAGGGTGTCGATATTGTCCTTTCCACAATCCACGCTAGCTTGTTAAGCATTGGCGTTTGGTATAAAAATCTGTCCCATTTCCATTCGGCATGCGCACCGGTAATGACACTTAGCTTTACCACAAGATAGAACGCATAAGTCCAGCCTAACCCTAAATAGATAAGCGCGCCTGAAAACCACAGCGACGGCATCAACAGGTAATAGAACACGTTATTACGATAGATAATGCGCACGCTCATGTACTTGCCGTTGTGGTGTGCACGATGCAAGTTGTACAGGAAACGGGTGGAGTGAGACAGGCGGTGCCACCAATATTGCATCATGTCATCGAATATCAGCAGCAATGCAATATGCAGAAAAATAGATGAGTCGCCTAATGCTTCTTGATCTAGTGCTCCTTGGTATTGGGGCACAACAAGTAACATTAACGCACCGGCACTAAAAAGCACGAAAGGCTGGGTAATTACAAAAAGCACTAAGGTGCCAATGAGTTCGACTTTTCCATCATCGCTCACTTCTGCGCATTTCTTAAAAAGCTTACCTTGCTTTGCTTCCAGTAACGCAAATATCAAAAAAATACCGATAATCGCAATTTGATAGTTCATAGTTCTCTCCACGTATTGCAGTAAAATTAACACCCCATTAACATAGTAAATATATAGAACTATAGATTTGGTGAAAAAGTGTCTTATATAAAAGCGCTCAATCAAATTATCATGCCTGAATCATTACTTGAGCTGTGCACGCAATTTGGTACGCCAACTGAGTACGACAAGGGCGCTATGATCCACAATCGAGGGGATTTAAAACCTGGGCTTTCTATCGTGGAGGCTGGGCAGGTGAAGGTGGGCAATTATGGCGTGGACGGTAATTATCAACTTACCACAGTGCTAGAACGGGGCGACACTTTTGGTGAATTCACTTTATATGCATCGTTAGCCAGAACCCATCATGCGCAAGCAATGTCCGACTGCACCGTGCTGCAAATTAATGAAAGTCGCTTTCGGCAACTCGAAGCTGCGCACCCTGAAGTTGGCGTATTTTTAACGCGCAATCTTGCCATAAAGCTTCACGCTACCTTAGAGCGGCTAGATGACATTTTACGCTTACCGACTCATGTACAATTGGCAAAATTGATTTACCAAACCAGCGTTGCGCAAGCAAGCTCAGTTGAAACTAAATCCGTTCAAGCTAGCTTAAGTCAAACTAGCACTGCAGTAGCGCTTAGGCAAAGCGACTATGCTGAGCGTTTAGGGGTAACTGTGTTAACCGCCCACAAAGCGCTAAATAAGTTGGTATCCCTTTCACTAATTCGAAAGCAATATGGGAAAGTGGAGATTGTTGATATGCAAGCAATGTCGAAGTGGCTAAATGACAATGTATCTTTGTTACCTGTCTGAGGCGTGATCACTCATTGAAACCTCCGCTTTATCCAACCATTTCAATTGCGCGAGGGGATAGCCTAAAAAAAACTTTTCTCTGGATAAAATAATTCTATTTTCAATGCGCTTAATACCAAGCTCCTCTCTGTCACTTAGCAATGTACAGGCGTCATTGAGTTTAGCGATATTCGCAAAACAACTGAACGACACATAATCCACTTTCCCCGTTATCTGCATGCAATCCATGAACTCAGGTATTTCTTGAATAGCGGCAATGAAGCGCCGTTTGAAAGGGGCGCTATTGTCATGCAAGGTAAATTCAACATACGCAAAAACATGTTCGCACATAGCTTCAATATTCACGTCTGCATGAAAGGTACGAAAGTAGCCGGCCTCTTTAAGTGCCTTAACCCGCTGGAAGCAGGCACTAGGTGAAAGGTTAACGCGTCCCGCTAACTCCACGTTGGTGAGGTCTGCTTGCAAATGTAATATGGCCAATATCTTTTGATTGTAGCTGTCTAAATGAATAATCTTTTTCATAAGGTGGCTTCTTTTGTCTTAAACGCACGGTTTGCTACATATACGACGTATCTTACGTACCAAAAGCCTTTATTGGCGCCGCTAATCACAGATTACCCGCAGCAAAGATATCCGGCTCATGTGAAATAAAATTTTCGTGAGTGGGAAAAAGTTCTTTGTGAACGTGAAGTTCGCTAGTCAAATTATCAAAATTAACTAACAAACAAAATATTATTTTGCGATAAGTTTGCACAATAGTTCCAGTAATTAAAACAGGACATGCGATATAGGAATTGTGAAATACAGTATGTGAGACAAAGCAACCATAGTGATTTTTGTCTCACCAACCCAGAGTGTTTTTGATGCGTCAATTTAAGCTTGGCACCTTATGTGCGCCAATCTGACATCAACCGAATAAATTAATACGATAAATACTGAAATGGTTGAGCTATATTGCCCAGCGCTTTATCGAAAGCCGCAACCTAACAGGGATAACAAAAAGATGACGTCTGAAAGTACAGCAGATACTAACGACTATGCCCTAGAGCCTGTGCCTGAAAGTGCACAAACAAGCGGTGTGGCGGTAGGTATGATTAACGGGGCATTAGCTTTTGCGGTACCTGGACTAATTACGGGTATAGAAATAGGCGAAGCGCTGGGCTTTTGGGAAAGTCTTGCTGCTTTTCTGGTAGGGGGCTTAATTTTAGCTTTCTTTGGCACGGTGACTGCGCTGGTAGGGCGTGCCAACCGGCTAACATCGTATGTCACCATACGGCATGTGTTTGGCGTGTGGGGCGCAAAGCTGGTGTCATTTTGTTTTGTGCTGTCGTTACTCGGCTGGTACGGCGTTAACTTAGACTTGTTCGCGCTGGCCACCAACGGTTTGTTAGTTGATTACTTGAGCATTACCTTTAACTCCAGTGCTATTGAGTGGGGCGTTAGTGCGGTGATTGTAATCACTACCTTGTACGGCTTTCAGCGCATGGAAAAATTATCCACTTGGCTGGTGCCCATAATGGGAGTGGTCACATTATTCCTATTAATAAAAAGCGCCATGGCAATGGAGTCTTCAGGCGGCTTGGCGGCGGTCGAGCCTACAATGAGTTTTGGTACGGCGGTATCGGCAGTGGTAGGAAGCTTTATTGTATCTATTGTTTTACTGCCTGATTTAGCGCGCTTTTGTCGAACAAAACGAGATGCATGGTCAGCGTCTTTCATTCCCTTCTTTCTACTAAGTACGTTCGTATACATTGCTGCCTCTTTAGCCGCAAATGTATTCGGTAGCGACGATATTCTTGCGCTAATGGTAAAAGTTGGACTAGGGCTAGCAGCCTTTGTACTGCTTATTTGTTCAAGTTGGCTCACCAATGTGTTGAATCTATATAGCGCCTCATTGGGGGCTGCGGCAGTCATTAACGGCGGTAAACAAAAGGTATTGATCATAGCCATGGGTGTGATGGGAGCTGTAGCGTCATCCCTTAATTTACTTGATAGTTTTTCTGAGTTTTTATTCTCGTTGTCCATCATGTTTACCCCTGTGGCCGCTATCTACTGCGCTGATTTTTTTATTTTAAGAAAGCAAGCTGTGTACCGAACGGATGACTTTATTCCCTCTTTTAATATTAGCGCCATAGCTGCGTGGATAACTGGCATCTTGTTTACCTTTACAAGCGTTGAAACAGGGCTTTTTATCACGCCTATTGAAGCGATAGACGCTTTAATTGTGTCGCTAGTCAGCTACCTCATTTTATCTTATATAACTCGCGCTTTCAGAACTAACATAAGTACTAGGAGCAGCATCGATAGCAATACAGATAGCAGAACTGACAACCCTATCAAGAACAGTACTAAGAGAGAAAACCCATGAAAGAGTTAAGCTTTCAAGATATGAAAGACATTTTGCTAGGCTGCACTGTGCTAGGTACAGGGGGCGGTGGCGAAATGAGTGAAGGCCTAGCACTCATTGATGAGGTAATCGAAAAAGGCTTGCCAATACGCCTAGTAGGGCTTGATGAAGCTCCTGATGATGCATGGATTTGTACGCCTTATTTACTTGGTGCGCTAGATTTAAGTGCCAAAGAGGCCGACGAATACAAAGCGCTACCTAGAAATACCGAGCCAGCAATTTGCAGCGCGTATAGCCGCATAGAATCTTATTTTGATAGGAAGTTTTATGGCACCGTGTGCTGTGAAATGGGCGGTTCTAATACGGCAGTGGCATTTTATACCGCGGCGTTGAATAACGGTGTGGTGATTGACGCTGACCCTGCTGGGCGGGCAGTACCAGAAATTACCCATTCAACCTATTATCTAAATGGCCTTAATGCCGCGCCTGTTATTGCCGCTAATAACTTTTGCGAAACCTTTGTGTGTGAAGGCTTGCGTGACGATCAAAGAGCCGAGCATGTTATGCGTGCACTTTGCCAAGTGAGCGCCAACGACATTGCGGCTATCGACCATGCTATGCCTGTAAAAGACATTCGCCACGCCCTAATAGGCGGAACGATTTCAAAGGCATGGGCGCTAGGTAAAGCGGTGTCGGCTGCCAAGCTGCAAGGTGGTGATGCTGCCAAAGTGATTGCAGACGTCGGTAATGGTTTTGTTGCCTTTAGAGGCAAAGTGACCGCCTTTGAATTTGATACCATAGGTGGCTTTTCTGTCGGAACCGTTGATTTAGCTGGCGCAGGCGATGATGAAGGCCATACCTATCAGCTAGGGGTTAAGAACGAAAACTTAGTTAGTTATTACGACGGTGAAGTGGACGTAACTATACCAGACCTTATTTGCGTGATAGATGATAATACGGGGGAGCCAGTGACTAATCCACATTACGAAATTGGGCAATCGTTGGCGGTTATTATCTTACCTGCCCCTGAAGCGTTTTTAACCCAGAAAGGTTTAGCCACCTTTGGCCCAGCCTATGTGGGTGTGGATGCGCCTTACCGCCCTGCTAGCTTGCAAAATAGGCATAATAAATAGGTATAAATTAGCCGTATTGCGCGTTGCTTAGCGCGCCAAGCTTGTTTATGCTCAATGCCTGCTAATATTTACGTTCTAAAAAGGGTATATCGTGTGTGAACTGCTTGGCATGAGTGCCAATACGCCAACTGATTTGTGTTTTAGCTTTACCGGCCTCACCCGACGCGGTGGCGAAACAGGCCCGCACAAGGATGGCTGGGGTATGGCATTTTATGAAGGCAAGGGCATCCGCCTTTTTCACGACCCCGAACCCTGTGCTACCTCTCAAATTGCAGAGTTTGTTTCTCATCTGCCGATTAAGAGCGAAACGGCTATTTGTCATATTCGCCAAGCCAATGTCGGCAATATTAACCTCGCCAACACCCACCCCTTTACCCGAGAAATGTGGGGTAAGTATTGGGTGTTCGCACATAATGGGCAGCTACCTAACTTTGTGCCTCGTGAAGGCATGTATGAAGCGGTAGGAGATACCGACAGCGAAGCCATGTTCTGCGATTTAATGAATCAAGTGCGGGAAAACCTGCCTCGAGATGCTATGCCGCAACAATTGGCCGATACGCTGGTAAATATCGCCAAAGGCTACGCAGAGCAAGGTGTATTTAATTGCTTGCTCAGCAATGGCGAATGGTTGTTTTCATTTTGCAGCACTAAAATGGCCAGTATTACCCGCCGCGCGCCGTTTGGCCCAGCTTGCTTAAGTGACGTGGAAGTAGAAATTGATTTTGCCGCTGAAACTACACCCAATGATGTGGTGAGCATTATTGCAACCGCGCCGCTTACTCATGACGAACAGTGGGATATATACGAGCGTGGTGAATGGAAGCTATGGCAGCAAGGCGAAGTGATTGCCAGCGGCAAAGTAGATGTACCCATACATAAATCTGAAGCCGCTATGACCAGCCCCGATCCCGATTTGAGTGCTCAACAAGCAAGTTGAGCTCGCATCGCTTTTAACTGATTTTATTAACTTAGCTGCTTTCGAGCGCTTCCACAATCAACGACTGAATTTTTTGATAGCGAAGTGGCAGTGAGCGGTGAGGTGTTTTCACAAAATACAGCGGTTCAGTCACATCGTGCCTTGCGGGGTAAATGGTTAAGCTGTTTGCCGCGTCAGCAAAGCTATCAAGCACCTTAATAGGCAGTACGGTAAAGCCTAGCCCTTTACTAACCGGCAATAAAATTTGAGACAGTTGGTTTATATAACCACGCTGTGGCAACCGGCTAGGATCTAACTGCATCAAGGCTTGCTCGCCGCTGTGACTAAAATAAAGCTTTAAGTAATGCATGGCATCTGGGTGATTTATCAATCCAAGGGCGAGCAATGTATCGTCAATGGCCTCATAAGGCGTATCCTTGGGTAAAATAAGCCCCAGTGATTCATGGCCTATCTTTTCAGATGAAAACAATTCCTCGTCAGGCTGCTGGGTAACTATGCCTAGTTCAAGGCTAGATGCTTGAATGTTGTTTAATATGGTGCGGTTTGGGGCAACTTCTAAATGTATGCTCAAGCGAGGATGGGTGACTTGTAGCTCAACTAACACAGGGTACAAACGCTGTGCTAACGCACCAGAACACCCAATTACGCACTTACCTTCATAGGGTGCATCAAACTTTAAACTCTCTATCAGCGCTTGCTCATGCTTACTCAAGCTTAGCGCATAGTCGTAAACTCGTTGGCCTTGTTCGGTCAGTTCAACCCCTTTACCCAAACGAATAAGTAGCGCACAGCCACAGGCATCTTCAAGCTTCTTAATATGCTGGCTCACGCCTGGCTGGGTCATAAACCGCTGTTCTGCGGTGCGGGTGAAATTACCCGTTTCAACTAACATCTTAAAGGTGTCGAGCCACAAAGGATTCAGCATGCTATAAATTTATGTTATGGATTTAAGAAATAATCATAATTTCCAGTAGTGGGTTTGTCTAGTTAATATACGTGCATACTTTACATCGAGGAGATAAAGATGACTGAAGCAGTTAAGACCCCTTATCCACGTACGTTTTCACATATTGGTATTTCGGTTCCAGACCTTGATGCCGCCGTTAAGTTTTACACTGAAGTACTAGGCTGGTACTTAATCATGAAGCCAACTGAAATTGTTGAAGATGACTCAGCAATTGGTGAAATGTGTACTGATGTATTTGGTGCAGGTTGGGATAAATTCCGCATTGCTCACCTTTCAACGGGCGACCGCGTAGGTGTTGAAATATTTGAATTTAAAAATCAGGAAAACCCTGAGAACAACTTCGAATACTGGAAAACGGGTGTGTTCCATTTCTGTGTTCAAGACCCTGATGTTGAAGGCTTGGCAGAAAAGATTGTAGAAGCCGGTGGTAAGAAACGCATGAAAGCACCACGTTATTACTACCCAGGCGAAAAGCCTTACCGCATGATTTACATGGAAGACCCGTTTGGTAACATCCTTGAAATTTATAGCCACAGCTATGAACTTCATTATGCTAGCGGTGCCTACCAGTAAGTAAAGAAGGCAATAGGTAAAGAAGCGCAATAAGTAAAGGGCGAGTGGATCACTCGCCTTTTTTAATGGGCAGAAAAACTATTCTATTGGCGCTTCTATTGCTATTCCTACTGGCACTTAACCCCATTGTGATGCAACGTAAGGGTTACTGGCTTTTTCTTTTGCTACCGTGGTGGTAGGGCCATGACCAGGATAAATCACCATATCGTCAGGTAGTGTTAAAATTTTTGCGTTTATTGAATCGAGTAGCTGTTGATGATCTCCTTGAGGGAAATCAGTGCGCCCAATTGAACCAGCAAAAATCACATCACCCACAATAACCTTGTTACTTATTCGCTCCACGAGAACCACATGGCCAGGGGTATGCCCCGGGCAGTGCAATACCTCAAGCGTTAGCTCTCCAACTGAAATGGTATCGTTGTCGCTTAACCATTGGTTCGGCACAAAGGGCGTGGCAGGTGGAAAGCCAAACATTTGGCTTTGCTGCATTAGAGCATCTAGCCAGAATTTGTCACCTAGGTGTGGTCCTACTATCGGCACATCGTAGTATTTAGCAAGTTCGACAGTGCCGCCTACATGGTCTAAATGACCGTGGGTAAGAATGATTTTTTCAATAGTTACCTGATTATCTGACGCCGCGCAGATGAGCTTCTGTATATCTCCGCCAGGGTCAACAAATGCCCCTTGCTTGCTACCTGCGTCCCAAATAAGCGAACAGTTTTGAGCAAATGGCGTCACCGGTATAATAATAATTTCCAATGTGCTTCCTCCCAACAAAGGCTATTTCGAAAACACTTTTTTACCTGCTATGTAGGTAGCATGCACTTGGGTTTTCCAAATATCTTTTTTATCTATGGTAAAGATATCTTGATCAACCAGTATGAAATCCGCCCACTTGCCAGGCGTAAGAGTGCCAAGGGTGTCTTCCATATGTCCCGCGTAAGCAGCATCTAAGGTAAAACCTTTAAAGGCTTGCTTAATAGTAAGCGCCTCGTGGGCATACCAGCCTTTAACTGGCTGGTTTTCTCTGTCTTGGCGGGTTACCGCAGCGTGTAAACCATAGAATGGGTTAGCCAACTCCACTGGGAAATCTGAGCCAAGAGGCAAAGGAATACCTGATTCAAGTAAAGTTTGCCACGCATAAGCGCCTTCCATTCTGTCTTTGCCAATACGATCTTCAGCCATGTTTTTATCGCTGGTAGCGTGAGTGGGCTGCATGGATGGCAATACATCTAACTCGGCAAAACGAGCGAGATCTTCAGGCGCGATAACTTGCGCATGTTCTATTCGGTTACGTAATTCACTACCGCCGATAGCCGTAAATGTTTTTTCAAACTCATTCAGCGCAACATGATTCGCTTTATCGCCAATAGCGTGGTAATTCAATTGAAACCCAGCGCCTATGACCGACGTAAACAACGGCGTCATATCTTCAGGCTGAGTGAGTAATAAACCATGCTGGTGGGGTGCGTCAGAGTAGGGGGCTAATAAGGCTGCGCCTCTGCTGCCAAGCGCACCATCGCCATAGGCTTTTACTGAACGAATATATAAATAATCGTTAGCGTCGCGAATGGGCCCTTTTCCTAATAGTTTACTTAAGTCGGGGTCAGTGGCGCTTATCATGGCGTATATTCGAATGGGCAGTTCAGCTTGAACTGCTTGTTTAATATAAAAGTCGTACACACCACGGCCGACACCTGCATCATGCATTGACGTAATGCCATTTGATAGTAAGTGCTTACCTGCTGCATCTAGTTGGCGTTTGTATACCGCATTGCTTTGCGTTGGCAAATAGGGTTCGACTAACGCCATGGCATTATCAATTAATACCCCTGTTGGCTCGCCATTCGCATCTTTAACAATCTCACCGCCAACCGGTGTAGGCGTGTCTTTAGTGATACCCGCTAAGGTGAGGGTCTTGGTATTTGCCCAGCCAGCATGGCCGTCTACACGAGTGAGCCAAACAGGGCGGTCAGACACTTTTTTGTCTAAATCAGAACTGGTTGGAAAGGCTCTATCAGACCATAATTCTTGGTTCCAACCTCGGCCAGTAATCCAAGGTTGCGTGCTATTTGCCAGTGCATATTCCGCCACGCTTTCTGCGGCATTGGCAGCACTGGTGCTTTCACGTAAATCCACTTCAAGTAGGTTAGCCCCCAAGCCCAATAAGTGCCCGTGAGCATCAATAAGGCCAGGCAACATAACGAGACCTTCACCATCAATGGTTTCTGTTATCGACACATCATCAGTCATGCCGGCTTTAGTGTCTTTTGCACTGACGTTTAGCGATACCACCTTACCGTCATCAATAAGGATGTTTGAGAAGGTCACTAACTCAGCATCATCATTCAGCGTGTAACCTTTTACGTTGGTAAAAAGTGTTGCTGCACAAGCGATACTGGATAGTGAGGCAATAGCAAACGCGCCACCTAATTTAAGAATGGAGCGCTTTATGAGGCGGTTGTTACTTTGACTAAGGGTAATTTCACGTACTATTTCTGTCGTATTAACGTGCATTTTTAGCATGCTTATTCTTCCGTGTTAATAATAGGGGGTTGAAGCAAAAAGTCTCGTTCCCAAATTGCAGCCATAGAGGCTTGGCTAATATTGCCGCCAGACAGCATAACCAACGCAGTTTGGCCAGGTGGTGTGTTAGCAGCCCATGCCGCAACCGCTGCCATACTCATGGCGCAAGTGGGTTCTATGTGAAGTTTCAATAGGTGCTGCAGCCACTGTGTCCAGTAGGCTATTTGCAATTCGTCCACTTCGTAAAAATCATCAAGTTCTTGTAATAGAGGAAAGGTCACATTGCCCACTGAGGGCGTTGCAGCGCCGTCGGCAAGGGTCACCGGCGGTGCATCAAGGGCAACTATCTCACCTTGCTGCAATGACTGAGAGGCATCGTTGGCGGCAAGTGGTTCAGCCCCAATAACTAACGCATCGGGTTGTAACGCCCGAGCAGTAAGCAAAGTGCCCGATAACAAACCACCACCGCCACAAGGGGCGAATATAGCATCTACTTTACCTGCATCTTCTAGGGCTTCAACGGCAGCAGTACCTTGGCCAGCTACAATATCTGGATGGTTAAACGGCGGTATCCATACCGTACCTGCTTCCTCAGCGGCATTGGCCACGGCAATATCGGCTTCTTGGCGGGTAGCAAAGAGTTTCAACTTTGCTCCATAGCTTTCGGTGGCCGCTGCTTTAATAGGAGAAATGGTTTCGCTAGCGAAAATAGTGGCGGGAATGCCATATTTTGCAGCAGCATAAGCCACAGCCTGGGCATGATTACCTGAACTATTGGCCACCACCTTTTTAGGTAGTTCACCCCGTTCATCTAAGTGCGCCAAGAAATTTAGTGCGCCGCGCAGCTTAAATGCTCCTATGGTTTGAAGGCATTCAGCTTTAAATAAAATACGATGCCCCATCCACTTATTTAACAGGCTCGACTCCATAATAGGTGTGCGCTTAACGTGGTCTTTAATTCTGTCATACGCTTGAGTTATGGCCGAGTAGGAGAGTTCCGTTTCACTAGAGTGCATGAGTAACGCCTTGTATCTGCATTAGAAATACGTTTATTTAAACGCAGTTTATATTTAAGTAAAGTTATACCCTATCATTTAAATGCTAAAAGGCTAATTCATAAAAAATTCATCTTCGCGGTTTATATTCCTACCCTCTCGATGAGAGGTAATCGTAATGCAATCAAGAGTTACCCAGCGAATATACGGGCTGCCCCTAGTGCTGTTCGTGTTTCTATCCCTGCTTTTTGTCGCAGCTGGTGTCTATCTAGACAATGAAGACAAGCGAGTTCGAATTTCGAAAGCCCAATCCGTTGCCGAACAGGTAAAGATTAGCTTAGAAGTATTCTCTACAGAACGTATGCAAGCCGTTCATAATTTAATGCGAAACTGGCCAACCTTTGCGCCCAATCAGGTGGATTGGTTTAATGCGCAAGCGATGTCGTTGATGGGAATGCAGCGCGGGTATAGTTCGCTAACCTTTGCTGATCAAAATGGTGTCATCCAATGGATAGCTACCCCTAGCCATGGAATGAAAACTCGCCTATCAAACGAACTTATCGGCAAGCCACTCGCATCGGTAGGGCTCACTATTCCCACACCTGCTGAGTCGTTGACCAGTACATTGGTTCATTCGTCGGTAACGGGGCATTATCATATTATTGTTGGCCGTACCATTAGCCCTCAAGAACTCAATCACGGGTTCTTACTGGCGGGCTTTGATGCACAAACGATTTTGGGCGTTATGCTTGGCGAGCTAGAAGGTCCTCAGTTTAATTTTGCGCTTCAAGACGCTGGTCGCACCCTATTTAGCAATGGTGAGTTAGTTGATGACGGAACCGTGATTGCGACTGAGCCGTTTCCGTTTATTGGTCGTCAGTTTTCGCTGTCTATGCAGACCGAAGTGGGGCGTTATAGATCTGGTGTATTAGTCGTGGTGATAGGGCTTTTCATGTCGGCGTTGGCCAGTTGGATTTTTCATAAGCAAATGAAAGGTGCGGTGAATCTATCGGCCAGTCAAAAGCGTTACCTTACGGCCAGTGAGGCATCGTTAGATGCGTTAGTCATTTATCGCCCTGCAGGCAATGATTATGAGTTAGTTGAAGCAAACCGCTACAGTCGATTTCTATTTCGTGGGGCATGTTCAGAGTTAAGCACTAAAACACTGAAAGCTCAGTTAACGCTTCTAGGCAAAGCTGACCTCTTTGATAGTGTTGTTGCGGTGGCAATAAACAACAAGCCCTTTGAAGAGTATGTTGCTATCAAAGGGAATAAAATTGCACCTGAATGGTTGAAGGTACAAGTAGTTAAAGCCGGGGACAATATTGCCTTGACCGCAAGGGATGTCACAGAGAGATTTAAGGCTCAGCAAGCTCTTAAACATAGCGAAGAGCGCTATCGCAGGTTGGTAGATGGCATGCACAGGCACTTCGTTTATACCAAAACCGCTGAACATAAGTTTATTTATGTGAGTGCAGGAATTAGTACTATCTTAGGTTTTACTCCAGATAATTTTATCGAAAAACAATCTCGACTTGTCAGAAGAATACCAGATGAGACTTTCGAAATACGAGCGAAATCGGGTCTGGGAGTAAAACCCGCCCCTTATCTGGTTCACTACACCAGTTATGATGGTACCGAGTTGGTACTAGAGTTTTCAGATACCCCTATATTAGATGAATCTGGCGCGCTAATTGCGGTGGAGGGCATAGCCAGGGATGTGACAAAAGAGCAAGAATTACAAGCTGAAGTAGCGTATCAAGCAAATCATGATCAATTGACGGGTCTACTCAACCGCTATGCTTTTGATAAGCAACTACGAGAAATTTTAGAGTCTAATGCCGTCAATACTGTTGATAAAAATGTCGAAATTGTAAGAGATAACGTCACTTCCATATTCCCAGCATCCACGTCGGGTGATACAACTAACCCCGGCGTGATGTGCTTTATCGATATGGACAGATTTAAGTTAGTGAACGACAGTTGTGGGCACCCAGCTGGCGATAAGTTACTTCAGGAAGTGTCTACCATCTTTAAGCGGCATATCAGTGACAAAGACTTACTTGCCCGCATCGGCGGGGATGAGTTTTGTATTATTTATCATCAACAGCCCCTCGATAAGGTAAAAATAAAGCTCGATAAACTGTTAAAGGCTATCTCTACTTATCGGTTTATGTATGGAGATAAGCTATTTTTCGTTGGTGCAAGCATTGGTGTCATTGAAATAACCCCTCAAGAACATAATGCGGCAGAGCTTATAAAGGCAGCTGACAATGCCTGTTATAAGGCCAAGCATTTAGGAAGAAACAGATACTTTGTCTATCACGCTCAAGATGCTCAGCTAGGCATGGATAGCAGCGAAAATGACGTACTACACACCCTGCATAAAGCACTTCAGTTCGATGGTTTTGAATTATATAGCCAAGCCATTATGCCGCTAAATAGCATAGGCGAAGACACTGCCACCGCCCTTGAGCACTATGAAATATTGCTTCGCCTGACGGGAAGCGACGGTAGCCTAATTAGCCCAGGTTTATTTATTCCTCTTGCCGAGCGTCATGGCTTAATGAACAAAGTGGACTATTGGGTAGTAGATAATACGTTAAAGATGTTAGAGGCCAATCCGCTGCACGTAGACAATGTGGCTAAAGTGGCCATTAACTTGTCAGGGATTACCCT
The DNA here is from genome assembly GCF_001562125.1 of Alteromonas sp. Mac1. NCBI lineage: Bacteria > Pseudomonadati > Pseudomonadota > Gammaproteobacteria > Alteromonadales > Alteromonadaceae > Alteromonas > Alteromonas sp. Mac1. The sequence goes on along the minus strand of NZ_CP013932.1, from coordinate 4,023,886 downwards.
TGGTGATGAAATCACCTTGTTGAAAATTACCCAGCGGCTTCAAGGCACCCCAGTACCTTTAGAAAAGATTTGCTTTGAAATCACCGAAACCACCGCGGTCACCAACTTAAGTGCGGCAAAGCATTTTATCTCCACGCTTCGAGCAATAGGCTGTAGCTTTGCCCTCGACGATTTTGGTGCGGGGATGTCGTCTTTCACCTACCTTAAAAACTTGGATGTCGACTACGTCAAAATTGACGGTTCCTTTGTTCGAAATATTGTTCACGATCCAATCGATCATGCTACAGTTACCGCGATAAATAATATTGCTCACAGTATGGGTAAGCAAACGGTGGCGGAGTTTGTGGTAGATACCGCAACGGCAAATGTACTAAAGGTATTACAGGTAGACTACGGTCAAGGTTTTGCCTTAGATAAGCCCCAACCCCTTGCTCATCGCGTACAGTGGCTTACAAAACTCGTGTCTGTTTAGGAGAATAAAATGGGCTTATTTGACACCTTGCTAGGTAACGCTAGTGAAACCAGCGCTGAAGCGGTAAATGAAGAACTCTCACCCATACTGGCTGAAAATGAAACCGTCACCGCGGCATTTAAACTAGTAAGAGATTTAAGTGTATTTACCAATAAGCGTTTGATCCTTATTGATAAGCAAGGATTAACAGGCAGAAAGGTGAACTACCACTCTATTCCTTATAAGTCGATCACGCAGTTTGTGGTAGAAACTGCGGGCCACTTCGATACCGATGCAGAACTAAAAATATGGTTATCAGGTAAAAGTGATGCTATCGAAATTGAGTTAAGTAAAGCGTCGGCGCAAGATGTGCAGAAGAACTTAGCTAATCAGATGTTCGCCTAACGCCATATTTTGTTATTGCCAGCCTAGGTTTAACGGCGGGTTAAAAAAGAATAAGCGAAGTATAAATAAAAACGGCGGTGCTTTTAAAAGCACCGCCGTTTTTTTGTTAAAACCTTTTTTCAAAGCTTAAAAATATAAAACCTTATTGCTCAGGCGTTAAATTTCTATCGAAGAAGTTAGTAATTGTTTTGTACAAATGGATCCCCGTTTGCTTACCACGAATACTGTGCTTCTTACCAGGGTAATCCATGGTTTCAAATGGAATTGCCAAATCCTGAAGATGTTTGTATAGCATGGTAGAGTGGGTGAACAACACGTTGTCGTCAGCCATTCCGTGATAAATAAGCAAGTCACCCTTTAAGTCTTTTGCGTATGGGAATACGGAAGAGGCGGTGTACGCATCGTCATCGGTTTTAGGGTTACCCATATAGCGTTCGGTGTAATGGGTGTCGTATAAGCGCCAGTCGGTAACTGGTGCGCCAGACACACCTGCTTGGAAGTAATCACCGGCTTTAAACATGGTCATTAGCGTCATATAACCACCATAACTGTGGCCATGAACACCAATACGCTTAGCATCTACGTACGGTAGGGTACGTAAAAACTCAACACCTGCTACTTGGTCGTCAACTTCAATAAAGCCCATTTTCTTGTAGATAGGATCTTCAAATGCTTTACCACGGTAGTTAGAGCCACGGTTATCAAGGGTAAACACCACATAGCCCTTATCTACCCAATGCTGCATCAGTAACCCACGGTTACCTGCCCAGCTATTCGTCACAACTTGCGCGTGTGGACCACCGTAAAGATACACAATAACAGGGTGTTTCTTTTCAAGGTTTTCAGGTTTGTAAATACGGTACTTTAAGGTTGCGCCATCTTTGGTGGTAATGTCACCAAATTCAGGTTTAGTCCACGTGTCCATATAGGGATGTAGCGGGTGGCCTTCTTCAACTTTGTTTTCTTCAAGCCATGTAATACGCTTGCCAGAAGCATCATTTAAATTCACTTGGGCAGGTGAATTAATGGTAGAGAAGCGGTCGATAAAGATAGAAGCATCTTTACTGAACGATACACTGTGATAAGCGCCTTCATTGGTAATACGTGAAATATCACCACCGTCTAATGACACTGAATAGGCGTGACTTTCAAGCGGTGTGTCTTTACGACCTGCGAAGTAAATTCGGTTGCTCTTAGCATCAACCGCCTCAATGTTATCAACCACCCAGTCGCCTTGAGTTAGCTGACGTACTAACTTACCGCTGTTCTCGTAAAGGTAAAGGTGCTTGAAGCCATCTCGCTCAGAAGCCCAGATAAACTGGTCTGAGTCAGACAAAAAGTACAAATCGTTATGCAAGTTAACCCACGTATTACTGGTTTCGCTTAACAACACGTCCTGCTTTTCTGTTGGAACGTTATACGCTCTAAGCTCAAGCGTTTGTTGATCGCGAGTCTGCCACTGATACGTGAAGGTTTCACTGTTAGGCATCCACTTACCGCGGGCAAGGTAAATGTCTTTGTCTTCGCCTAAATCTACCCATCTACGTGCACCGTTATTGATGTTTTGAATAGCCAGTTCAACAAGTACATTGTTGGTGCCTGCTTTCGGGTATTTTTGTTCAATGGTTTTAATGTCGTCGGCATAAATTTCAGAACGAGAAATAACATCTACAGGGCTTTCATCTACTTTGGTAAATGCAATAAAGCTTTCATCTGGCGACCACCAGTAACCTGTCATTCTGCCCATTTCTTCTTGGGCAACGAATTCGGCCATTCCAAATTTAATGTTACCGCCGCCTTCTTTTGTGATGGCGGTTTCTTTGCCCGACTCAATATGTTTTACAAACAAGTTTTGGTCGCGAATGAAAGAAATGTAATTTCCTTTAGGAGAAAGCTTAATATCAGTTTCGAATACGTCAGTATCAAGAAGTTGCTTTGCCCCTTTTTCACCGAGTTTGTGGTAATAAACATCACCACCTAGCGGGAAAAGGAGGGCCTTACCGTCTGCAGACCATTGATAGCTTACAATACCACTACCCGACAGACGCATACGTTCGCGACGGGCTTTTTCTTCGTCACTTAACACTTCTTCGCCACTTTGAAGGTCATTTGAATCGAACAATAGGCGGGTTTCGCCACTGTCTATATGGTATTCCCATAAATCGAGACGTTCATAATCGGTCTGTTTTCCTTTTAAGAACGTAACTCTTTCTCCATCTGGAGAAACTTTAAGTGCGCGAGGCGCATTGCCATCAAGGGAAGGAGAAGCGAAAATACGCTCAATATCGAGCGGTTCGGCCTGTACAGCTGTAGAGAGCATAGCGGCTCCTATTAAAAGGGCTTTTTTCATTTTTATCTGCATATTTTTAACTGTCGAATGGTTGATTGTAGAGAAACTGTCTTAGGATACAAGGTACTAAGTATGAAAACCGCAATGGTGCTAGGAGCGACCGGATTAGTGGGACGAACGTTGGTAAATATACTTTTACAGGACCGTCGCTACAGCGAAGTGACCTGTTTGGTTAGAAAACCGCTGCAGTCTAGTCAATTTTCCGATCCATATAATAGGTTAAAACCCGTGGTTATCGATTTTGATAACCTGCAGGACTACCAAGGGTATTTTGGTGTTGATCACGTGTATTGCTGTTTAGGTACCACACTTAAACAAGCCGGCTCTAAATCGGCGTTCAGACGCGTTGACTTCGAATACGTGCATATTGCCGCGCAACTAACCCGTGCCCAGCGAACCGGTAGCTTTGTGTGGATCTCATCGGTAGGGGCAGATGCAAAAAGCAGTAATTTTTATTTGCGGGTGAAAGGTGAGTTAGAAAACGCGATAATGCGTATGCCTCAGCTTCCTCATGCGGCGGCAGTTCGTCCTTCACTTCTGTTAGGCACGCGAAGCGAATCTCGCACTCTAGAAGATGTGGCACAAAAAACTGCACCAGTTTGGAAAATGTTGATGCAAGGACCGTTAAAGAAATATCGCCCAGTACATGCTGTCGATGTAGCAAGAAACATGATGACAAGGCAAAAGTGGTAGGGCAGAGCGCAGCGCCTTAAACAGCCAAAACCAAAACCAAAACCAAAAATCAGAAATATAAAGAGAACCACCATGTTTCGCTGTAAGCAATTCGTTGTTAATCAAACCAATTGTGCCATGAAGGTAAATACTGACAGTATTATTTTAGGCAGTTGGGCTAAGCCCAATCAAGGTGTCCATATTCTTGATATCGGCACTGGCACGGGTATTCTCGCGCTAATGATGGCGCAACAGTCTATCCCATCGGCTAAAATTACCGCTATCGATATTGATAAAGGAGCTGCATTACAAGCAAGCGCTAACGTTGCTGCTTCGCCTTGGCCAACAAAAATAACAGTGCAGCATACCAAGTTGTCCGACTTAGCCGCAGATAACGCTTTCGATCTTATCGTGTCTAATCCGCCCTATTTCGAACAGGTTAAAGGCGATAGCCACGCCTACCAATCACAAAGCGAAATAAGAGAAAATGCTAGGCAAACTGTTTCACTCACTCCAGTAAATCTTCTTTCATTTGTTGCTGAAACACTTACCCGTACTGGTGAATTCTATTGCCTTTATCCTTTTGCCAGAGAGAACGAAATTATAGACATGGCTGCTGAATTAGGTTTATTCACGAATCGTATATTGAGAGTACAGCACGATGACCAGCGCGGCCCTTATGTAACGGTATTTTGTATGAGCAAGCAACAGAACCAAAACCAGAACCATAAACACAGAGACATAGAACACCTGGCGATTAGAGATGAAGCCGGAGACTATTCATGTGATTTCAAAGCGCTTTGCCGCGAATTTTATTTACGCTTTTAACAAAGGTAGTTTGGCATGTTGATTGTAGCTGAAGCGTTCGGTGCCATTGCCGTCGTACTTAATTTTATTGGTTATAGGCAAAATAGTGTAGAGCGCTATTTGTTTATATCTGCCTTTGCTTTGCTGAGCTTAAGCGTGCACTTTTTTATGCTTGATGCCATGGCTGCCGGCGTGGGTACTTGCTTAGCGGGGTTACGTAACTTTATTGCTATTAAAAATCGTAGCCGATGGGTACTGTTTATTTTCGTGGCCGCCAATATCCTCTTCATGCTGTATGAGTGGTTTATTCTGCACCATGACTGGAACATATTTATTGCCTATGCCTCATCGCTTATCTTTACGATAGGCTCAATTGTGTTAAGAGAGGCAGATAAAATAAGGCGTTATTTCTTGCTCGCAGAAACATTAGGGCTCATGTACGCCCTATCAGTAGGCAGTATTTTTGGTACTGTTTTTAATATCAGTAACTTATTCAGCATCGTGACAAAGATGATTAGTGATAAAAAGAAGGTAAACCATTAGTCTAAAGTGGCTGCGCGAGGTTTTTAAAAAACCTTTTAAAACATTGCTTTATGCTTTCTACTTTATGCTAATAAGCCAAAGTTGAATTTAATCACACCACTTCAATGGGTATAAAGAATCATCTGAGGGTATCAGGCCTCAGATTTTTACCTTGCAAGAGTATTTGTAAACTCTTCCGTAGTCTGAGAAGTGGTGTATTTTATGAATGTAGTGAACTTGCACGCTCATCGAGTGACATCGCTTGCCGATAGTCATATTGATGAAGCAGCCGAGCCCTGTGCGAAGCTGATTGGTGGTCAATCTAAAGAAGAGACCGAACAACTTTGGAAAAAACGTCTTAACTTATATGTTAATGCAGAAAAAAAGTTGTTAAAAATTAAACGACTGCGTAAAGTAACAGGAGTTGTTACCTTAGCTTGTATGGGAGCATTATTTTTCTCTTTGTACATGGCCCCTATTCTTACTCCTTTCGTATTTTTCAGTATGGTGGTGGTAATGGCACTGGGCGTGGCAACGTATCCTGCTTGGTTTTTATTGGGCCGTAGTAGCCAGAAAACTCGCGATAGCATTTCTCGAATGTTTTACCAGAGTAACCACGAACTCGAAATTGCAGACGGTAAGGTTACGTTAATTAATAGAGCGAGCTATGCTAACGTGACTCACGTTAATATTTTGGATAGTAACCTTGGGCAATTCGTTAACTAATAAGCATCACACTCGTTATCTTCTAATTGCCCTATTTATTGTCTCAACGCTCCTAGGATTACTGCTTCTTGCCCCTATGGACGCAGCAGGCCAACTAATCTCTTCTTCTGTTATTCTGGTTATCATTTCAATATGTAGCCGTGAAGCAAATTTCGCACAACGATTTCAATATTTCTTTAGAACACTCGCGCTGGTACTCGGCGTCGCTATTACTTTGCGCTATTTATTCTGGCGGGGCTTGTACACGCTTTCAGCCACTGACGTGTTTTCATTTATTGCGATATGGCTTCTATTTCTAGCTGAAATTTATGCTGGAATTACCTCGATACTGGGGTGTATTGTAAATGTATTCCCACTTAGTCGACCTCAGCTTTCTCTTGACGATATAGATAGAACACAGTTGCCCACTGTAGATGTCATGATCCCCACGTACAACGAATCACAAGACATTCTAGAAATAACTATTCGGGCAGCCAAAGTGATGGATTATCCAGCTGACAAGGTCAGTATTCACCTGTTAGATGACGGCGGTACTGACCAAAAAATTAACCAAGCAGACCCACAAAAAGCGCAAGTAGCAGTGGAGCGACGTGCAGAATTAAAGGCGCTTTGTGAAAGGTTGGGGGTAACCTACCATACTCGTGCGCAGAACCTTTACGCGAAAGCGGGCAACGTAAACAGCGCCATTAATAATACCTTTGGTGAGCTCATTGTTATCTTAGATGCGGACCACGTCCCCACTAGCGACTTTTTAAGCCGAACCGTGCCTTGGATGGTTAAAAAAGAAAAAGTGTTCTTGGTACAAACCCCTCACTTTATGGCTAACCCAGACCCCGTCGAACGAAACTATTTCTCGGCGTTTACCCGCATGCCCTCTGAAAATGACATGTTTTACGGCACTATCCAAAAAGGCTTAGATTACTGGTCTAGTTCGTTTTTTTGTGGGTCGGCTGCGCTAATGCGCCGAGCACATTTAGAATTGGTAGGGGGCATTTCGGGAGAATCTATCACTGAAGACGCAGAAACAGCGCTAGATTTACATAAAATGGGCTATGAATCAGTGTATGTTGACCGACCAATGGTAAGCGGATTAGCGCCGGAAACCTTTGATGCCTTTATCCAGCAACGTATGCGCTGGGCACAGGGTATGACCCAAATTTTATTGCTGAAAAAACCCTACAACGCGAAAGGCTTGTCTTGGTATCAACGGGTTGGTTACATGAGCTCTATTATGTTTTGGCTGTTTCCCTTCGCACGGGTTATCTTTCTGCTAATGCCGCTGGGTTATCTGGTGTTTGGGCTACAGGTTTACCATGCCTCAATGATGGAAATTTTGGCGTTTACCATGCCACACGTTATCGCAACCTACATGATTTCCACTATGCTGTTTGGGCGAACCCGCTGGCCGCTGGTCTCTGAGTTGTACGAAATACTGCAATGTGCGTTTACACTGATGGCGCTCATCAAAGTATTTTTAAAGCCTCGCGCGCCCTCATTTGTGGTTACTCCCAAAGGGGAGAGTTTAGATAAAAACTTTGTTTCGCCACTTTCTAGCGTGTTTTACTGGGTAACCGCATTACTTTCGTTTGCCATGATTATCGGCATTTATAAATTCATTAATGAGCCGCTTACCCGAGAGCTTACACTCGTTGTATTACTGTGGAATGGTTTTAATTTATTGCTGTTGTTCAGCGCTATGAGCGTATTGCTTGAGCGTAAACAACTTCGAAGCCAATCGCGACTACCCGCCACTGATAACGTTGTGATTAGTACGCACGAAGGACAAGCCTGGGTAGGGGAGTTAAACGACATGTCTTCTAGTGGGGTAAAAATACAGATTAGAGGGGATTTACCGATGATTCCTTCTAATGTGGTATTAACGTCCTGGGCAGAGGCATTAAAAGCTAATGTGGATTTACATCTTAAAGTGGTTGAATTCGATAGTAATAAGAAGACCTTACGTGCAACGTTTAATCCACAAAGCGACGTGGAACGAAATAACGTTGTGGCCTATTGTTTATGTGACAGTAGGCGTTGGCAATCATTTCAACGACGCCGAACTCGTCCAATATCATACTGGTTTGGTATGCGACATGTTTTAAATGTAGGGCTAGGTCCTATATTTGCTCATCTGTTTTTTTTACTAAAGAAACTTCTTCTACGATTAAAATTGCGTACTGGGGTATTGAAGGAATAATAATGATAAAACCTTACTTCTTACTGATGTTTAGCTTGTTTTTCTCTGCAAGCATTATGGCTGAAACACAAACATTTCGACTTAGTGATTTTTATGCTGGTGACAGTATTGCGCGCTTAGAAGGGAAGTCTAGTAGCGTGGATATTGCAATACCGCTAAGTGCTATTAGTGACATATCGAAAGCCTCGCTCAAATTAGAAATTGTGAGTTCACAAGCGCTAATAGAGAAACGTTCACAAATGTATGTGCGATTTAACAATGCCACCATCGGGCAGATAGCCTATGTCCCAAATCAACCCAATATTATCTCTACAATTGATATTCCTTCTCAGCTTTGGCGCGAAGGCTTTAACAATTTAACGTTGGCGGTCAGCCAGCACTACGCGATGCAATGCGTCAATGGTAATGCGCCGGAACTATGGAGCGAGGTGAACCTTTACACTTCTTCGCTCACAGTAGACGCCGATATAGATGTGGATGATTTTGGCATTAAAGATTTATCCGGATTCTTCAGTGCAGGCATTGGCGGGCAGCGTAGTGTTCAGTTACTCAGTGCTGAAGATGCCGATAGCGAAACTGTCGAAAAAGCGTTGCCCCTAATAGCGCAAGGGCTGGCACTCAGAAACCAATATCAACCTCTTGGTGTCATGCATACGCACATTCCCCAAGGATATGTTTTACCTAAAGTGACTCAAGAAGAAGAGGGATTTTGGAGTGAAAATAGAATAGATGCATATGAAAAAACAGCGTGGTATTTAGATGAAGCCAAGACGCGAGAGATTCATGTTCTGGTAGGGAATAAACAAGCATTGTCGCCAGTGCTATCTGACGCGGTGGTAAATGAAATTAACGGCCCTTTCCTAAAAGTGCAACGCACCGAAGCGTTTGTCGCTGTTGATAAAACCTGGGTGCCAGCAGCATATCGACTTATTGTCAGCGGAAATAATAATGATGAGGTTTTAGACGCAGCAAAAGCCTTGTCAGTAATGGACGATGTATTAAACCCTGGAGCTCGCACTATCGTGCGTTCTCAGACGCAAATGGACGCAACTAGGTTACAGCAAACTGCTGCATTACAACCAGGTGAAAGTTACACCTTCAGCGATTTAGGGGTATCAAGCGATCAATTTGTTGATGAGGGGCGCTTTGAGAAAAATGTCACAATGAAGCTACCCGCTGATTTCTTTGTACCTGAAAATGCCAGCGTAGAGTTTCTTCTCGATTTTGGTTATGGGGCTGGCGTTGGCCCTGGTTCTTCAATGAACGTTAATGTGAATGGCGAACTCGTTCATGGCTTGTATCTTGGCGACGTGAATGGTGAATCTTTTAGAGATTATCAACTGAAGATCCCAGCACGTTTTTTTAAAGGTGGAACCAACAACGTCAGCTTTATTGTTACTATGCGGCCTCCTGTTTCTGGACTCGCATGTAACGAAGTGCAAGGCTCTCATCTGTTGTTCCAGTTTAACAACAGCTCTAGCATACAACTTCCCCAAGCAGGTCATGTTGCTGTGCAGCCCGATTTAGGTTTGTTTGGTGATACGGGGTATCCGTTAGCACGCTTTAATTCAGCACCTAAAAGCCAAATATTCATACCGTCTAACGACTATTTAAACAGTGCGCTAACCCTTGCTGGTAAGCTTGCTCAAGTTGCAAAAATTCCCTTGTTGAACCTTTCAATTACTAAAGATGCAAGTGAAGGTGAGGGGTCGTTAATTGTATTAGGAAGCCCAGAAACACTAAACAGCCTTGAGCAAGATAGTTTTGTTACTTCCATTGGAAATACCAAGCGTTGGCCCTACCGTGCACAAAATATGTTGTACAACCGTGTGAGGGATTTCAGCAACGATAAATCATATCGCCAAATGCTTACCGAAGGCACTACAGTACAGGAAAGTGATTTGGGTGATAATGCGGTGTTTGTGGCACAGCGTCACCCCAGTGGCACAAATTCCGACACCCTGTTTTTATTGGTTGCACAAACACCTGAAAAATTGGCCGCCAGAGTGGATGACCTAATTAGCTTGTCTTTGTGGGGACAAATGGCTGGCGACTTCTTCGTTTGGAACGACAACGAATCACCATTGCTGGTTATGCAGGTTAACGATAAATATGAAGTGGGTGAGCCAGATGATGTTTTACTTACCCTTCGCTTGTGGTTGTCTAATAATCCTTGGTATTGGTTGGTCACCTTCATGGTACTAGTATTTTTCGTTAGCTTATTTATTTACTTGTTGCTACGACGCCGCAATAAAAGAGCACAAGATTCATGGTAGAGGGTAGCAGGGGCATGCGGTTCATTCGACTCGTCGGCCTGTTTGGGCTGCTAAGTATTTTGGTATCGTGTAGCAATCCTAAAGAGCGTGAAATACAAGAAGCATTTCAAGCTTATAAAGCCTTGTTTATCGACAATGGTCGTGTCATCGATACGGGTAATGGCGATGTGTCGCATAGTGAGGGGCAAGGTTATGGTCTGTTGTTCGCCGTTGCTGCAAACGATAGGACTGCGTTTGATGGTATCTGGACGTGGACTCACACTGTACTTCAGCGAGACGATAAGCTATTTCATTGGCGCTACCGCCCTTGTGAAAGTAAAAATAAGCAATGTATAGACGACCCTAACAACGCCTCAGATGGCGACATACTTATTGCTTGGGCACTATTGCGTGCAGCTAATAAGTGGGGAGACAAAAGCTATCGGCGTGATGCTCAAGCCATCATAACGGCAATAGAAGAAAAGCTGTTTATTGAAACCGAAGAGTACCTAGTGCTGTTGCCAGGAGAATTCGGTTTTAAGAGTGATGAGAATAGTGATGAGGGCATACAAGTCAATTTGTCTTATTGGGTGTTTCCTGCCATTGATGCGATTGCTGAGATTTCGTCTAAGGCGCTTCGCTGGAAAGCATTACACAGTAGTGGTACTGCGTTTATTTACAAGGCGCGCTTTTCTGAACACAAACTGCCGCCTGACTGGTTAAGAGTGAACGACGGAGAGTTGTCTTTAACCAATACGGTGTCTCAGGAATATGGCTTTAATGCCTGCCGTATACCGCTTCACCTAGCATGGGCAGATATTGATGATGCGGCATTTTATTCTGATTTTAAACGCTGGTGGGATATAGAAAACACACCCGCTACCGTCAATTTAGTCACGAACGACATGGCTGAATATTCGATGACACCAGGGATGAAAGCGGTTGAGTCTGCGGTAAAACATATTATTGACGATAGCCCACTGTCACTTCCATTGATTGACAGAAATATGGATTATTATTCAGCGAGTTTGACCTTGCTTTCTATGGTTGCTGTTATGGATGCCAAGTCTTAATGCCTTCACTACTTTATTGCGAAAAGCGCCCATCAAAACTTTTTTTAGCCATGTTGTCGGCCAGTATGGTGGGAACGATGTTAGGCGGCTCCCAAGTCAGTGCCCAAGTCTCAACTACGTATAAAGAGCAACAAGATAAGCAAGGACAATTAACGCAATATGGCAAACCTGATGTAACGGGGTTGTGGTATCACATTAATCAAAAACAGACACAACTAGCAAACCAAGAATTAGGCCGGCTTAAAAGCGCGTTTCCGCAATGGATAGTACCTAGCGACATTGAAACGGCATTGTATCAATTGAACAATCCTTCCAAGCCCTCTGATGTTGTTACAAATCAGACTGTTTCAAATCAGAAAGCTTTAAATCAGGCTGCTTCGAATTCGGGGTCATCAAAAACGCCACCGCAAAACAGGGTGGCGAAAGACGCACCACTGCAAATATTTGCGCAAAAAACCTCCGCGCAACGTGTACTCATTAGCGTAGGTGAGTTTACGCAGCTATCAACGTTAGCTGACAACTTAGCCCGTTACGATTATCACATGTTATTGGGGTGGACTGCCCTAGACAAAAGCCTGCTAAGCGATGCTCAGTATCATTTTGAGCGTGCTGAAGCCTTACATGAAACTGTAGTGCAGAAAAAAGGCGTAGTTGATGGCATGCGTGCCATTGTGAATGCACGTATTCAAATTGCTCTGGGCAACAGCGCTAGCAATGCAAACATAAAAGACAGCATTACCAAAGACAGTATTACCAAAGCCAGCATTACCAGAGAAAGCGCAGCGCAACTCAAGTCGATGTTGTTGGGTGCTAATGGCCAGCAGGTGAGTGAAACGCTACTGGGCGAAGCCTGGAAACATTATGACGCCGAGCGCTATCACGCGGCTTATGATTTATTTGTACTGTTAGATAATCATGAAGGCGTGTGGCTGAGTCTGCGGGGGCAAGGGGAGAATGCAAAGGCGGGGGCTTATGCGTGTGAAAAAGCAAACTCGCAAAAATTTCTCAACCACTGCGCTGATTTTTTAGCTTCCGAGCAGGCCGAATATTACAACAACGGGCAATTCCAGCGCAGTGTAGATGCTGGATTAGCATTGCGAGATATTCGGCGTTTAAGCCCTGATGAGCAGGCGCTGTTGGGCTGGAGTGCGTCACAAGCAAGTATTAGCCTTACCGATGAAAATGCTCAAATTGCCAGAGATGCTTTTTCTGCTGCTCTTGCATCACAACGAACAGCAGGTGAGGCGAGTAACATCGATATCGCCAATGCGCTTATAGGGTTAGAAAGTGCCGAGGGGCGTGCTGCATTAGCTGAAAAATACCCTTCGGTTGCACATATACTGCAGCAACAAGACGCGGCGAGTGCATGGCCAAGAAAACAATTTATCTTATCTTATAATCTTGAAGATGCTAGAGCGATAACATCGCAAACTAAAGATGCTCATACTGTGGTTGCAGGCTTAACTACGCGGTCTCGAAGTGGTGATGAGGGACTGGGTAATTTTGATGTGTTCACGAGTTATATTGGTGTTGGCGGTATGATAGACAGTTGGCAATGGCAGGTAGCACTCGATTATCAACAGTTGTATAGCGGTAAGCCTGCAACGAATAGTTGGTTTGCTGATGGGCAAGCTTCAGATGACTTTGCAGGTATTGCTGGTTTTGAAGATAAAGGACTGCGTGCAGAAGTCACGTATCAACAATCCGCTTTCAATTTTTACGCTAACCTAGAGTATGAATTACTTGACCAGCCTGTGGACGCAGAGCTAACAGGCCAACTTTCTGCAACGTGGTTTTTACCTGAAGTCACGTTGGCGACAACACTATTTCATTTACCTAAAACCGATAGCCTATTAAGTCAGGCCGGTACCTTTAATAGCGAACAAACCGAACGGTGGGGCTATGTTATTGCAGACGGCATTTCGGTGTTAGCTGCACACAGCTTCAAACCACAGTGGTCGGTTGCGGGCACATTAACATGGGCAAGTTTAAGTGGCGATGGGGTTGCCGATAATAAATACTTATCTCTTCGTACGGATATAAACTTTAACCTTGCACCAAAAATATCGACTACGTTGGATTATTGGCGCGTAGGGCCTTTTTTCAGTTATTTAGGCTACGATGAAAATCTAAGCGGTTTTACTTACGGGCATGGTGGGTATTTCAGCCCAAATTATATGTTAAGTATTGGCGGTTATTCCGAACTGCTGACGATGGAAGCGCACCGCTGGCAATTTAAATTAAGTACCTCATTAGGACTGTCTAGATTAGCAGAGCCTAGCGATCCTAGGTTTCCTCTATTAACGGCTAATGATACGAGCAATTCGTTATCAAGCTTAAACCTGCCTTATAGTCGTAGCACGGGATTAAGCGGTAATATGATGTTTGAAGGCCAATATAGAATATCTGACAAATGGATAGTAGCAGGTTACGTTGGTAAAGCCTTTGCGGTGGAGTATCAGGCCTTTGAGGCGGGGATACAAATACGTTGGCGACCAGGAAAAGGCGAAGGCGTAACCAGTGACGAGCTAATGCGCTCGTCACCGCGGTTATCAGGCTTTGCGCTTTAGCTTATTACGAATAAACACTACCGCGAATGCAGGAAGCATAAGAAGTATTGAGCCCGGCGCAGATACTTGCGTTACGCCGAAACTATAATTATTGACTTGCCCAGTGGGCGCTAAATATTCAACGCCATTATCACTGGTTAGGTAAACTTCTGGGGTAAACACGCTACTCGCAATAAGGTTCCCATCAATATGGCCGTTGTAGAAAGCAATATCGGCATAAGGCGCTAATATACTTCCCTTAACCCCAATTGACTGAATAGTCACGCTGGTAGCATCCACAAAGTTAAATAGGATATTGTTGGTGTAGGTGCCGTCGTGGCGGTAATCTGCATTTTGGTCGTTATCTTTATACTGCCCAGCAAACGCAGTATTGAAAAAACCGGTATTAAATAAGTCAACCGCATCACCCGTTACGTTGATGATGTTGTAGCTAGTGGTTGAGAAGTCGTAAGTAATACTCTTGTTCGCCACAGATAACCAATCGGCATCGATGTCGTAAATATTGATACTGTCGTCACCAGAAAACACGATACCATCTACGTCACTGCTATCTGCGCAGCTTGTATCGCCTTGGCAATAAAAGGTAGTACTGCCGTTTGCTGTCATATCAGCGAATTCTAACGACTGTGCTTTGATTTCAGACTCTATAGCTTCAAAGTCGATATTATCTATCGCCGAAGATGTGACAGTGTCTGCAATGACGCCGTCACTGGCTGTAGAGTTCATATCTAGGACAACCGCGCCACCAGCAGTAATGCTGCCATTGGTAACTTCAGAGCTTACTAGAGCAACACTATTAACTGCACTGATATCACCGTTTTCTACGCTAGTATTAGTTAGCTGTACACTGCCTGCATTGATATCGCCGTTACTGATTTGTGCATTAGCTGAGGTAAAAACACCCCCCACATTAACATCGCCGCTTAAAACCGTACTTTCGGTAATAGTGGCATTGTCAGCTGCATTAACGGCGCCTTCAAACTCAACATTGTTAGCCACAATATTGCCACTAACGGTGGTTTGGCCGTTACGAATTTTTCCGTTTGTATAGACGATATCGCCACCCACAAACAATGAGCTTGTGGTTAAATCTGGGGAAAGTTGTAGGCCTACATCAAAATCGTTCACGACTAGGCTACCACCAACAGCAAGGCTACCCTCTACGTCGGAGTAGTAACCGGTATAGTCTTCGAAGATGAATGCATTGTAGTCGAATGCTTCGCTCAAGGTAATTTGAGCGGCATGACCAATACCTTGTGCACTAACCGCCAAGGTTAGCGCGCCAAAGGAACTGGCGAGTTTCGTTGAAATTGTGTGTTTACGTATAGTTGACATATTTTGCTCCAGTGAAATCAGCAACTGGAATCAATTTTCAACATGGATTTCCAGGCACACCGAATGGTACGATCAGAACAAAATGTGCGCATCACCACAAGAGATACTTTCGTATAGGTATAGATACGAAAAAGCCGCCCTTCAGGCGGCTTTTTTAAACTTTCGAAAGAACTAGCCTTTCTTAACCAGTACCGAAACTTTAGCGATACCAGCTACTTTAACTTGGTTCATTACTTCTACCACTGTACCGTGTTCAGTATCTTCATCAGCTTGGATAGCTGCTGAATCAGTGTTGTTTTCCGCTAAATAAGTTTGCGTGTTTGCTACAACACGGCGGATATCAACTTCACGGCCACCCATCATGATAGTGCCATCGGCAGCTATACGAATAGATAGGGCTTTTGAAGGCTGATCATTTTTAGACTGATTGTCTTCTGGGCGGTTTGTATCTAACCCTTTTTCTTTCACGAACGAGGTCGTTACGATGAAGAAAATCAACATGATGAACACGATGTCCAACATGGGGGTCATATCAATCTGAGCCTCGTCTTCGGCCGAGGTATGCTTTTTTCTTTTCATCTCGTCTTCTTTTTTCTGTTACGTTCGAGCGCATTAGTATACTGCCTGTAACAAAAATAAACAGGGTTTTGTACAAAACAGCGTGCTCGTTAACACTTGTTGCTGAAAAATTGCTCAGTTTCCATCGTAAAACAACAAACTTAAGATTGTTTGTGGGAAATGGCGACGCCTAATTGGTAAAAATACAACATCAACGACTCATTGAGCGCTATACGCAAATTACCATGAGGATAAATGCCAAGTCTAGCCTCTGTTGATCTTTTTGTGCCTTGAACCAAGAATGCGTTTTTGATCAAATGGTCTTGAATGCAGGCCTCAAAGGCTCTGGCGGCCATTTCTTGTGGCATTGCGTAATAATAGATTTTTAATGCGCGATCCGCCTCTACAGATCGTACAAAATAATCGTTAGGCCGATTATTGTTGTCTAAAAACAACGAAGAGAAGCATTTACTCAGTTTTTCATTGAGTGGGTGGGGGTTAAGCTGAGCATTATCTAACCAAGCTTGCGAGGCAAAGCTGCCAGCTCCTACATCGGCAAACATTTTGGGCGCGATATAATGATCAAACGCATGAAACCACTCATGGGCTAATGCCCCTGCACCGGCATTCTTGGCTAATGCAAGTTGTCTTCGTGCACTATTATAATGGGCACTCGCGCCTTTTTGACCGCCACTGCCAAAAGCTAACGACAATGTGCCGTTTAAAGACAGCACTTGTTCGTTAACGTTTAAAATGGTGGCTAGATCATACAAGGCGTCGAAGAATAGATTCGCCGCTATTTGCTGTTCATCAGCAGTTACCCATTTTCCAATGGTGATACTCGAAAAATTAAACAGTTTGCGAATATCTTGGAAAGTGACATCGGCACCATCTCTATGGCTAGGACCATTACGATAGAAGTCTTGATGTATGCGCCCTTGGGTCACAGCTAACCCGCTAACGATATAAGCAGTTGTTCACACCATGCAGCAATACGTTCATCTGATTTGTCGTACTGGTTTTCGTCATCCAGCGAGAGCCCTAAAAACTGTGACTTGTCTTCAGTCAATGCTTTGGATGCTGTGAACTCATAGCCCTCATTGGGCCAATAACCAATGATAGTGCAGTTGGATGGGGCGATAGCATCGTGCAGCATGCCCAAGGCGTCTTGAAACCAATCAGCATAACCAAGTTGGTCGCCCATGCCATACAAAGCCACGGTTTTACCTTCCAAATTAAGCTGGTGGGCTTCTTCCCAGTGAGATTCCCAGTCTTCTTGCAGTTCACCAAAGTCCCAGGTAGAAATACCAAAGATAATAACGTCGTAGTCGGCGGTTCTAGCCAAACTCACATCTTTAATGTTGTGAACATCTACAATGTCTTCGTCGAATAAGCTGTTCAATTGTGCCTGAATTTTTTCCGCTGCCATTTCCGTATAACAGGTTGTTGAACCGTAGAACAAGCCAATCGACAGCGCATTATCACTCATGAAAACCTCTTTCGTACAAACTAATCATCTTTTAAGGGCGGGAATTCTACCTCTTTACCGTTGCTCAACAAAGCTTTGCAGCCAACAACTGTACTATTTTGTGAAATTTGTAATATACCGATGGCGCAGCCGTTATAAAGCTCACCGTATCCTGATGAGGGTTCTCTGGCGGTGACCGACATATTTCTGCGGCGTGTAAACACGTTAAGCACAGATTTTGGCCCGTAGAAAACGCGGTTGAGCCTATCTAACCAGCGAATTAAGCCATCGGGAAAGGCGTTCTTTAATCCGCTACAAGTAAACTGGGTAATGTGAGGGCTATTGCGACGAAAGCGCAATCGTACATCGTATACAAACGAGTAGTGAACATCACCGGACAAGATTATAAATTCAGGGGGCGTTTTGTAATGTCGAAAAATGTTCAACATGACATTCGCCGTGCCTTTGTGCGCCATCCAGTTCTCGGCATCCACAGTAAGTGCTTTGCCAAAAAAGGTGAAAATCTTTTGAATAGCTTCAATAAATTTAACCCCATAAATAGGGGCCGCCGACACCACTATTACGGCATCCTTTCCAATAATATTGTGCTGAAAGTCGCATAAGGCTTCCCAGTCCATCAAGCCCGACGGCTTTTTCATACTTGATTCAGAGCGCCAGCGACGGGTTCGGGTATCTAACACCTCAATAGGTGGCGTAGTGTCTAATCGGTAATTCCAATGTTCAAAGTCTAGCAATTGGTCGATGAGTTCATCTTGTTTCACCATGCCACTTTCGGTAAAGGTTTCACCGGCTTTAGCTATTAAAGGCGCGCACTTTTGCGGCGCATTGCCCCATCCTTGGCAAAGTAGATAACCGGTAAGGGCGTTACCAATCATACGTTTAGAAAAAGGATTTCCATAAACTTCTTGTTCCCAACCTCGTGTAAGATTCCAGTCGTCGGTCACATCATGATCGTCAAAAATCATATAAACGGGAATATGCGCCAATGCCCTTCGAACTTTTGGCAACTTACTTACAAACCCTTCAATGGCACTTTGTTCTTTCTCAAAGGTGTCTTTGTGTTGCGCGGCTATATCATTGACATGAAATGTCACGTTTCGCCATAGGGCAGGGGACCACACCAAGAAATACATAGCCATCACTTCTGCGCAGCTTATTAAGTGATTTTGCGCATTTACCGAAGTGAATATGGGTTTTCTTTTGGCACCAAAGAAGAGTGATGAAAGGGCGGTGTTTGTTTCTGTTTGAGGCAGTAACTGCTCTCGTTCATAAAAACCATGGGGGTGAGTAGGCAACTCTGCTGAGTTATCTAATACCGCGCCATCAAGAGGCTCTTCGAAAAGCCCAAGTAAGGCAATAGTTTGGTGAATGGCTTGCAGAGTAGGGCCGGCGACATCATCGGTGTAAACCTGATCTCCTGTCATCATAAGCACATCAGGGCGAGGGCTGTTTGAAGCAATGGCGCTATCGAGCAAATTATCGACTTGGGCGAGGGCGTCATCACTATCAAAATGAGGCTTTCGACATGAGCCATGCAGTATGGTTTCTGGCTTGTTGGTCCAGCAAAAGCTTAAAGAAGTTTGATTGGCATAAAGTAAGTCTGCTTGCTCTTGTTGCCACTTTTCTTGGTACTCAGTCGCTGCAAAGTTGAGTTGGTAGTAAATAGGTATATTGGCAGTAAAGCTTTCATCTACAGTGGCAGACAATAAATGAATGAATGCATGCTCACCTACTTGCACACAAGTGCTCGTCACCTCTGCGGTGAGCTGCAACTCATGTTGGGTAAGCGTAAATGTAGGGGCTGTAGCCTCAGAGGTTACTAGCCAGATATGACACGCACTTTGTGTGACTCGCCTAACAATTGGGCCTGCAATCACCGCAGGAATATACTGCATAGAAATAATATGCTCCTACCAAAAGCAATAAGAAGAAAAATGTACCTTACTCTTTTTTGGCTTTAAACGGTATGGTAGATATACTCGCTTACATTTTTTACCCTGATGGGCTTAACTCGTGACGGTTTGCGCCCATAAATTTGCCTTTGCCCAACGGCTAAAACTCCAGGCGGTATGTTGATAATAAGTTAGCGCTTACGGCTTATGCTAGGCGTGTGATAAATGGGCGTCTTAATGTTAAAGGAAGTGAATATCATGTTGAAAAATTGGCCGGTTGCCGCGTGTGTTGTCGTAGCGTTAAGTAGTGTTATGGCAGGCTGTAGCGAGAGCAAAGATGCCGCATTTAGCGAAGACGCACCTAGTGCCACAACTAGCTCGGTCTTAACCTCTGTTGGGCGTTGGATATCCACTGATACTAGCGATGTAATGCAAGACCCTCAAACCTCAGGGCTAATCGAAATTAATGGACAGTTAGTCACCATTGCAGATGGTAGTGCCGCGTTCGAGCAGCAAAGAAAACTGCATTTTCTTGATAAAGATACGGCAACACTGACTGCCTCAAGTAATGCGTTTAAACTTGCCACAAGAGTGCGCCGAAGTTGTTTTAGTGACTATTTAACCAATGCACCAGATTTAGAAGCGCTAGCAAGCGACCCAAGTAACTCGAATGTGATTTATACCGTAACCGAAGATGCCACCCGCACGGGGACTCTCTCTACCCGCTGCGAAAAGAAATATCAAAACACGGGCTCAACCGATTATCCCACCTTGTTGGTTCGATTAGAGCGGGATGAAAATGATAGCGTCACCATGACCCATGTTCGTCCTTTGCAGTTTCCTACCGAATTTGAAGTGGGTAACTTTCCCAACGACGGTATTGAGGGCATGGCCATGTCAAAAGATGGCACCTTATACTTAGGTCTTGAGAAAGACAAAGCGGGGCAGCCCCGTATTTTCTCGTTAAACATTACAGATGACTTTTGGCAAAGTGCGGACTTCGCTGTGGTAGATGAACCTGATTTATCTGTTCCTATTTTTGATGCGGGTAGCCACCCTATTAATGGCTTAGCACTTTATAGTGCAGAGGGCGGTAATAACTTCTTACTGGCCGCGGCCCGAAATGATAACGAGGTCTGGGTTATTGATGTTGCTGGTAAGGTTGAAACAAAACGTATCTCTATGCAGTTTAATGTAAGTGCGGACAATGAGTGTGGCGAATATGTAATGGATAACGCCTCAATTGAAGGACTGGCAGTAGTAGAAGATACCTTGTGGCTAATTAACGATCCTTGGAAAGTAAACTACTTGAAGAACATCAAATGTGAAGCAGAGACACCACGTTACGAAGCCATGGCACCTTTGTTGTTCTCGGTACCTTTAAATGACGCATGGTTTCAGTAGCGATAAGCGTCAGTAATACTTAGCTTCAGTAGCCATGAACTCCAAAAACACTGAGTTGCAATAGCGCTGGGCTTCAATGCAGGGGCTATCAATAGAAATAAAAAATGCGGTTACAGGTTTTAATCTGTAACCGCATTTTTGTTTGGCTGTTCAAGGCGAGCAAGCCAAGCTAATTCTATTGTGACAGCTTATGCTTGCGTGCGTAAACGTGAAGCAAATGTCTTTTTAAACTTCGCTAGTTTAGGCGCAACCACCATTGAACAGTATTGGTTCTGCGGATTATTTTTAAAGTAATCTTGGTGGTAGTCTTCAGCCTGATGGTAGTTATCAATTGGCACAACTTCGGTGACAACCGGATTAGGCCAAATCTCTTCTGACGTGATCTCTGCAATAATAGTTTCAGCAGCGTCTTTTTGCGCGTCGTCATGATAGAAAATAGCACTGCGGTATTGGGTACCCACATCATTGCCTTGTCGGTTCAACTGAGTAGGATCGTGCAATGCAAAGAATATCTCTAATATTTCTCGATAACTGATGTTATCTGCATCATAAGTCACCTGAACCACTTCAGCGTGACCAGTACCGCCACCACAAACCGATTCATAGGTTGGTGAGGCATCTTCGCCGCCTGCATACCCAGATACTGCCTTTTCAACACCTTCAACAGTATTAAATGCTGACTCTATACACCAAAAACACCCGCCTGCTAGGGTGGCTACTTTTAAATTTGCCATTGTGATACCTCAGAAAAAACTTATGACAT
Organism: Alteromonas sp. Mac1; assembly: GCF_001562125.1. Taxonomy (NCBI): domain Bacteria; kingdom Pseudomonadati; phylum Pseudomonadota; class Gammaproteobacteria; order Alteromonadales; family Alteromonadaceae; genus Alteromonas; species Alteromonas sp. Mac1. The sequence goes on along the minus strand of NZ_CP013932.1, from coordinate 4,002,417 downwards.
CAGTGTGGGTGTGAGCGAGGTTAAACTCAAGTCATCCAAGTGCATTTTTTTAGCGTATAAAAGCATAATAAATAAAAAGCCCAACCCATATACAACCCAAAACATAGAAAGTACAAAAACTTAGAAAGCTACCGCCATGTCAGAGGTGACTACATTGATAATTTTTTACGATGGCTACTGCCCCTTGTGTAAAACAGAAATGCGCCATTTACGAAAACGGGATAAACACGGCGCATTAACCCTTGTAGATATTCAAACACCAGAGTTTGCTGCTCAATACCCTGAGTTAGATTGGCATGCGCTGAATGCCAGAATTCACGGGTTATTACCCGATGGCACACTTATTACCGGGCTAGATGTAACCCACCAAGCTTGGAAAGCCGTGGGTGTGGGGTGGCTATACGCCCCTTTGCGCTGGCCTGTTATTCGAATTGTTGCCGATTGGTGTTACCTCAAATTCGCCAAACACCGCTATACCATTTCGTATTTACTGACCGGTAAAAAACGTACCTGTGACCGCTGCGTACCTGGCGACATTCAACAGGAATCACCCAGTGATGCGAATGCTGTGCATAATAAAATCACAGCTGGGGCAAAAAATACTGCGAGTATCGAAAGCACAAAAGGCACAGGTGGCAACAATGACTGATAATCCCAAAGCTGAGCAAAATACTGCTGAGCGAAGCGCTAATACCGTGTCTCTTGTCATTGGGGCGTCGGGGGGAATAGGGAAGGCATTGGTTTATTTATTGGCAAGCGCTGACGTCCGTGAAGGTGAGTACCCTAAAAAGGTTATAGCGCTTAGCCGCAGTGGTTATAAAGACCCTACGTGGCCAAGTAATGTAACGGCAATTAGTTTGCCTGAACACAATGAAGCCAGTATAGCGGCGTTTGTTAAAGACCTTCAAGCCCAAGGTACACGAGTGAAGTTAGCAATCGTCGCTACCGGTGTACTTCATAACGAATCGCAGGGGTTTCGCCCAGAAAAACGGCTTGAAGATATTAGTGAAGAAGCGCTAGCAACTTACTTTGCAGTCAATAGTACGATGCCCGCTCTGTGGATGAAGTACTTGGTGACTGTGATGGTGAGAGAAAACCCATCTATCGTTTGTATCAGTGCTCGGGTGGGCAGTATTTCTGATAATAAACTAGGGGGCTGGTATGGATATCGAGCTTCAAAAGCCGCGCTTAATATGTTGGTAAAAACAGCAGCGGTAGAGTACACACGGCGTTTAAAAGAGCCACTTTTAATGTGTTATCACCCGGGTACTGTAGATACTGGTTTATCAGCGCCGTTTCAGAAAAACGTGAAAGCAAAAAAGCTGTTTACGCCTGAATTTACGGCTAATCAACTGCTTACTCATTTGTCAAAACTGAGTGAATCTCGCCATCTAAACGACAACGAAAGCTGCTACTTCATTGACTGGGACGGTAAAGTGGTAACTTGGTGATACGCCAATTGCCGCTTTCTGTAAGCCCAATATCAAGACTTTTTATTGCACTGCTGTTACCATGCATTTCAGGGAATGGTGCAGTGTTTTGACTCGCTTAAAAAAGGCGAGCAATACGACGTAGTCGACGCCATTAGCACGATGAAATAATCATAAGTTATCGCCATCCCAGAAAACATAAAAATAAACTCAACAAGAGGAAGGGATATGAGCGGGGCCAGAGAACAGTTCGGATCGCGCATAGGTTTTATTCTAGCAGCGGCAGGATCGGCAGTAGGTATTGGTAACCTAGTGGGTTTTCCTGTGGGCGCAGCAAAAAATGGCGGTGGTGCATTCTTATTAATGTACGCCATTTTTGTATTCGCTATTTGCTTACCTGTGATGTTAGCGGAAATGTCAGTGGGGCGTCATGCCAAAAAGGATCCATTAGGCGCATACAGTGCAATCAGTGGTAATTCTGGAAAGTGGAAAATCGCTGGCTGGTTAGCCATTGCTACGCCATTTATGATTGCCGTGTTCTACATGGTGATCACGGTGTGGATTTTCGGTTATCTTTTTGAAACTGTCAGCGGTAATTTAGACACCTTAGCTAACCCAGATACCTTTGGGCTATTTATCAATTCATCGTCTATTTTTGCTTATATGGCCGTGGTTGTCGGTGTGGTTTACCTCATTCTACAAGGCGGTGTTAAAGAGGGAATTGAAAAAGCAGCTAAGCTGCTAATGCCAGCCCTTTTTGTCATGCTAATTGGTCTTGTAGTATTTGTACTTACTCGCGAAAATGCCATGGCAGGTGTGAAGTTTTATATCATTCCAGACTTCTCAAAACTCACAGCAGCTGTGGTGAATGGTGCGCTTGCACAAGCCTTTTTCTCGCTATCGCTAGGTATGGGGATATTGATTACCTACGGCAGTTATATCGACAAAAGAGCGGATGTACCTACGTCGGCAAAGTTAGTAGCCATAACAGACACCGCGGTGGCCTTCACGGCCGGCTTGATGATTCTACCGGCGATATTCTCATTCAATCCTGATATTAATCCTGATGAACTGAGTGAGTCATCGGTGAGCATGATTTTCACTTATTTACCTAACATATTTTTAGCGCTGCAAAGCTCTATTGGCTATGTTGGGGCGTCTATCGTGGCAAGCCTATTCTTCTTATTAGTGTTCTTTGCCGCCATTACGTCTTTAGTGTCTATCTTTGAAGTGCCAGTAGCGGCTTTAATGGATGAGAGGGGCGTAAGCAGAAAGTGGGCGTTAGCATCACTTGGCAGCGTAATGCTTGTGCTAGCGATACTGTGTACTTTGTCTTTTGGCAAAGTGGAAGCACTTACGCAGTTTGCCAGCTACGCGGGTGTCGATAAGTCGCTTTTCGACGTTATTATTGACGTATTTTACGAGACCATTTTGCCATTAAACGGCTTCTTGATTTGTATCTTCGTTATCTATCGTTGGAAGAGTGCAAATTTCAATGCATCCCTTGAAGAGGGAAGTTCAGGCTATCGCGGCGGATGGTTTGAAAAGTATGTTGATGTATCGCTTAAGACCTTTATCCCAGCCATCTTATTGGTTATTTTCATCAATACCGTGGCGGTTAAATACTTCGGCGTTAGCCTGTTTGGCTAGTCGTTGTTCTCGATTGGTAGTTGCACTAGGCTAGTTGATGTAAAACGTATATCAATAACAAGGCGCTCAAATGTGAGCGCCTTATTTATAACCCTATGCGTGTAACGTCATCATGTCACAACATTCTATCTCACTAAATCATGTCATCAGGGTTAGCATAGTCAGGCACTATTCCTAGTAAATCCCAACTTGCTTTTGCATCAATCACTTTGCCCGTAGGCGGTAAGTCTGACTCACTAAACGTGGGTGCAGGTATCCCTTTTTTGTTTGCGGCTTGGGTGTAGTATTCGCCTCTTTTCGGGTGCTGTAAGCTACATAAGTGATATAAGTCTGTGCTGTCAGTCTTGCTAGTTTCACTGTTGCTACTATCAGCCTTGCTACTGGCGGCTAAAATAAGAGTCTTTAAAGCGGCAACCACATCACGAATATGCACTAAGTTAATTCTCTTATTGCCCGCATTCAAGCTTCTGCCACTTAACGAATTTACTGGGTGACGATCTGGTCCTGTTAACCCCGCAAGGCGAACTATCTTAACGTCCACCTTGGCATTCGTTTTCAAATCTAATAGGTGCTGTTCTATCGCGACATGGGCTTTCGCCGACGCGGTTTCAGGTTGAGTGCTGACGTGTTCATTCAGCTCATCGTTCCTAGTGTCGCCGTATACCGAGGTGGTGCTTATAAAGATAATTCGGGCTACATTGGCCGCCACTGCGCTATCAATAAGGGCAAGCATGCTATTTGTAAAATCATCTAACTGAGTATTTCGACGGCCAGGTGGAATGTTTAGCACCAGTGTTGCACCAACAAGTTCATCACACAGCGCGGTGGTGTCGTTCCCCAAACTAAATACTAAGCCTTTAAGGTGCTTATTGTGTATTTGCTGCGCCTTTTCTTCGCTTCGCGTGGTGGCAATAATGGAATGGGTAGCTGACATGGCCTCGCCTAGGTAGCGGCCAAGCCAACCGTAACCGCATATAACTAGCTTATTATTCATAACGTCTTCTTAGATGAAAATGGGGCGTGAAAGTAAAGTATCAAAAATACGCGGTAAGGTGCAAAACGGATTGATTCAGGGGGGAAGTGCGGGGTGCAAAACGAGAGCCCATAATTGATAAGGGTGAAAAGCTATTACAATGACATAAGTTAAAAAACAAAAACGCTAGCTGGAAAGCTAGCGTTGTAAGGTTATTAAACGTAGTTTGAATGCAGTGGAGGGGAAGTCACTACACAAACAAAAACACAGTTACATTTTCATTTCGCCACTGCGCATATCGATTAAGTCTAAGCCACCTAACCCAGGAATGCTGGCTTGCATTTTGTTTTCTGCATAATTAGCTTCTTGTAACACTTCACACAGGGCATCGCCTTTTTCTTCAAGTGCTGCGGCTTGAGTTTCAACACGGTGTTCAATAGATTCACCAAAGCGTTCCATTTTTGCCTCGAACGCTTCCATGTCGCCACCATTCCATAGCATTTGCGCACCAACAGCAATCAGAATGCGGCCAATTGATTCACTAACTAGCGACTCGAATTGCGCTTCAAATTCGTCTTCCCAGCTTTCGTCGAAAAAGCCTGGTTCGTCAAACTCAGTTGTATCCACTTTGATATTGCCGTTGTCGTCGTAAAAAGACGTTGCTAACTTTTCGTTAAGCGAAGTGAACATGGTATCGAAATCTTCAGTAAGCTCATTATCGCCGCCAAGCAGTTCACCGAATACTTCAGAAACGGCAACACTCGCAATCTCTAACCCTTCACTTGCGATATTAAGGGTCATGGGGATGGCAGTATCGATACGGTCGTAATAGGTATTTACCCATTGTTGTTGCTCGTTGTTCAGCGCAACACTGTCACCGTTAATGACTAAATGGTAAGTGTCATCAATCGACATGGTAGAACCATTTTGCATGTCGACTGTAATGAGGCCTTGGTGGTATTTAAGGTGGCCATCCAATTCGATGTCGCAGCTAGTCTCAAACGCAAACGCTGGCACGCTAAGTAAAGATGTAGTTACTAAGGCGAGTGGAAGAAATTGTTTAATTTTCATTTTTGAAATCCTATAAACCATGATGCTGTCTGGAATACTGTCTAGCGTGATGAACTCACGCGGTTTTTATAACCTGTTATAAAAACTCCAGTTCTAATCTCAGTATTGCAACCTCAGTGCCATTTTAATAAATTACAATATTTCAATGCCTTACAGTTTTATAGGTAAGCTGTGGCATTCACTATTTACCAAAAATTAGTAATTAGCTTAACTATTTGGCATTTTTGACTAAGATCAAAGAGGTAAGAAAAAGAGCGCATTACTCGTATTTAATGCTTTTTGAGGCATGTTCATCTAGATTGATTTCATGCATAATAACGCCAGAAAAATTAAAGGGTTTAGAGAATGACTGATTGGATTAACGCAATTGTATTTGGTGTTGCGCTAATTGCCTTCACTCTGGGGCTTAGCAGCATCGTAATGGGTTTCATGACAGCTGAAACTGGCGCTAAAGGCATGCAAGAAAAAATCGAGTATGGTTTCTTTGGTGTGTCTGGGCTAGTGGTTTGCTTGCTAATGGGTTATGCGTTAGCTTAAGTAATGATTTCCATAAAAAAACCGGCTTAGGCCGGTTTTTTTATGTCTAGCGTTTAAATTTCGTTGCTACACTAGCAAGCGCTAGTCTTGTTCGCTCTGGCTTATTTCCATAGCATTGGATAAGTAACCCAAATGGCCGTCACGTTGGTAAGCAACTAAGTCAAACAAAGACAGCATGGCCATGACATGGTCAAATATATCCGCTTGAACCTTTTCGTATTTCACCCAATCTTTTTCAATGCTAAAACAATATAGCTCTAGTGGCAGTCCAATCTCATTAGGGGGCAGTTGACGCACCATTAATGTCATTTCTTGGTTCACACTTGGGTGTTTACGCAAATAAGACTCTAAATACGCTCTGAAGGTGCCAATATTGGTTAACTTTCGACTATTCAATAAATCAGACTCATCAATAGAATAGTCTCTGTGGTAAGCACGCAGTTCATTAGTTTTCTTCTCGATATACTCGCTGATATAACGAATTTTAGAGAAGCGTTCTAACATTTCGTTGTCACACAATTTAATAGAATGAACATCGATATACACAGAGCGCTTTATTCTGCGGCCACCAGATTCTTGCATGCCACGCCAGTTTTTAACTGCCTCGGTAGTCAAATTATAGGTTGGCAGCGTTGAAATGGTTTTATCCCAGTTCTGTACTTTTACGTTGGTTAAACCTATCTCTTTAATTTCACCGTCTACTTCGTATTTCTGCATGGTGATCCAATCACCGGTATTAAACATGCGGTTAGCAGCAATTTGAATACCTGCCACAAAGCCTAATATGGTATCGCGGAAAATTAATAGCAGTACAGCGGCAATGGCGGTTAGCCCTGATACCAGCAGAAGCGGGCTTTTATCAACAATTAACGAGATGCTGAACAGTATGGTAAGAATGGCAAAGCCAAGCTTAGTGACTTGAATAAAACCAGTGATAGGCGCACGTTTAGATAACGCTGACGCGTTGTAAACATCTTCCACCGTACTCAAAATGGCATAAATACCCAGCAGACCACTGTACAGCATGTACAACAAAGCACTTTTTATTAATAAGCCATACAATACAGAGGCTTCTTCAATAAGCACTGGTGTAGCAAGGAATATAAACAGGGCAGGGAATAAATGCATAAGACGGCGGAAGAAGCCGTGTTCCTGCAATGCGTTATCCCAAATGTTGGTGGTTTTTGATACCCACCTTGCTATTTCAGGGCGAACAATCAATCTTGCAAAGATATAAATAACAATTGCTATCGTTAAGATGGTGCCCAACGCTAGCGCATTATATAGCGGGTCGTGCATGGTAAGTGATGGAAAAAAATCCTTCACTAAATGCATGAAGTTATCGCGTACAGTCGAACTTACTTCCACAATTACGACTCCAAAAGACGTTTAATACGGCTATCTTTATTTTTCCACATGGCATTAAGCCAATCTTGAAAAGTGGTGCGAAACTCAGATTCACTCAATGTGGAGTGTTGCTGAAGTGCAGGCACTGGCATCACATTAACATCGATTATGATTTTGGTCATGGTGCCACTTAGCATAGCCATCATTGGGTGGCGTTTATTCTCTGGGTACAACAATGAAATATCGAGCACATTAGTGAACAACTCACCCATAGCAGCCAATGTGAAAGACACGCCTCCCGCTTTAGGCGGAAGTAAGGTTTCATAAGGGCTTCGCTTCTGATGATGTTTTTGAGTGGTAAATCGCGTGCCTTCAACAAAGTTAATAACAGTGGTGGGCACCGTACGAAACTTTTCACAAGATGCTCGTGTTGTCTCTAGATCTTTACCCTTTTTCTCAGGGTACTTATCTAAATAGGCCTTGGTGTATCTGTGCATAAACGGCATATCTAACGCCCAAGCCCCTAACCCTACAAAAGGAAGCCAAATTAATTCCTTTTTAAGAAAAAATTTAGGGGCAGGTATGCGATGAGTGGCGAATTCAATTAGTAACACAATATCAAGGTAACTAAGATGATTGGCGATAATTAAATACCATCTATCTTTCGACAATTCGCCATGAACCGCACACTCAATATTGACATTATTAAAGAGGCGAATAAGCACTACACTAACGCGGCCGAAACTAAACAAGCAAGCGTGCATAACACTATTCCACGCCTCGGTAATTTTACCCGATGGGAGTATCAGTTTAACCACGCCGAACAAGATGATCAGCCCTCCCCACAGCGCAAGGTTAGTTATTTGAAGCGCGGTGTGGATCACGAAAATTACAGGGGAAAACAAGGTACGGATCATAGTGGCTTCTGAGTTGCGTTAATCGATTCTAATTGGTCGTTTTTATCTTGCCAGCGGCTATTTAACCAACGCTGAAATTGGCTTCTAACTTTCGGGTCGTCAAAGTAATTATCATTAAAATAGCCATTTTCGGTAATATCCTTAATGGGAGTAACTTTAATACTCACACGAATGTCACGTACCTTGCCGCTGACGAAATCCCAAAATGAGGGAACGCCACCAGGGTAATCAATCGTTACATCAATTAGCTTGTGTAACTGTGAGCCCATGGCAGAAAGTACAAAGGCCACGCCGCCCGCTTTAGGCTTCAGCAGGTGGCTGAACGGTGAGTTTTGTCTATCATGTTTTTCTTGGGTAAACCGGGTTCCTTCCACAAAGTTCATGATACTTACCGGCTTGGTTTGAAACTTCTCGCATGCTTTGCGGGTAGTTTCCATATCTTTCCCTTTTAAATGCGGGTTCTTGGCCAAGAAAGATTTTGAGTATCGACGCATGAACGGAAAGTCGAGGGCCCACCAAGCTAGTCCTAAAATAGGTACATAGATAAGCTCTTTTTTAAGGAAAAATTTTAAAAACGGGATTTTTCGGTTGAATACGCGTTGTAAAACCAAGATATCGACCCAAGATTGATGATTAGCAATAACTAAGTACCAGTCATTGCGGGTAAGTTGGTCAAGGCCTGTAACATCCCATTTCGTTCTACTACTCACTCGTTGATTAAGATTGTTAATCGTAATCCATGCGGTTGCGCAAGCGTCCAAAATGTACGATATAAATCGTCTCCATGGCGCAAGCGGAATAAGTTTGAAAAAAGATAAAATAATGATGGGCGTTGCCCATAAAACTGTATTTAAAAAATAAAAAATTACTGAAATGGTGCCAACCAGATGATGCATTAGGCTTCTTATCATCGTACTTACCTCAAAAATTAGGCACTTAGTGTAAACGAACTTGATTTAAAATCCGATAGACCCTTTACTGTTTGCTACAGCAAAGTGGTTATTTTTCCGAATTTATTATTGTACAGGAGTCATTATGGAGCTTATTAGTGAAAATCGTGCGTTTGGCGGTAGGCATTTGCGCTACCGTCACGATGCAAAGAGCACCAATTGCAGTATGACATTTGCAATTTATCTACCACCGTTTGCCTCCGCTGAGAAACCTGTACCAGTTTTATATTGGTTATCAGGGCTTACCTGTAATGACCAAAATTTCATGCAAAAAGCAGGGGCGATGAAATTAGCTGCAGAGCTCGGCATGGCCATTGTTGCACCAGACACTAGCCCTCGGGGTGAAGGTGTTCCTGATGACGAAAACGGCGCTTATGATTTTGGGCTAGGTGCTGGTTTTTATGTTGATGCAACACAAGCACCGTGGAAAGAGCACTATCAGATGTATAGCTATGTCACAGAAGAGCTGCCTAGCGTTGTAGAGCAACACTTCCCCGTAACAAAAGAGCGTGCCATTAGCGGCCATTCAATGGGCGGCCATGGTGCGCTTGTTGCTGGTTTACGTAATCCGAATCGCTATGTATCTGTTTCTGCGTTCAGCCCAGTGGCGAACCCTTCTGATTGCCCATGGGGCCAAAAAGCGCTGGGTCAGTATTTAGGTGATGATAAATCAGCATGGCGTGAATACGATGCAGCAAAGATTATTGCAAGTAAGAACCACGCCATTCCATTGCTGGTTGAGCAGGGCAATAGTGATGAATTTCTGTCTGAGCAATTAAAGCCACTGGCTCTCGTGCAAGCGGCTCAGCAATCAGATACGCAATTAACGCTAAACATGCATGAAGGCTACGATCATAGTTACTTCTTTATAGCGTCGTTTATTGAAGATCATTTAGAATTTCACGCTGGACATCTAGGCCTAATTTAAGTGCCAGCATCCCGTATAAGTGCGTTAGTTAGCTGCGTGACCAAGCGTTATATCGCAGCTTTCTGATGCGGTTTTCTAGCGCAGCTTTTCTACAAAGTCCCCAATCGACATTGGTTTGTCAAAGTAGTAACCTTGGGCATAACTACAGGCATTATCTACCAAAAACCTCTGCTGATCTTGCGTCTCAACACCCTCGGCAATAATGCTAATATTTAAATTTTTGGCCAAGCCTAAAATAGCTTGGATAATAGCTTGATCGTCGGTATTCGCTTCTAAATCGCTCACAAAAGAACGGTCTATCTTTAGTTCATCAATAGGAAGCTTTTTAAGGTAAACCAAAGAGCTGAAACCCGTTCCAAAATCATCAATTGATATGGTAATACCCATAGCTCTAAGTTCGTTCAGCAACACAGACACAGTATCTAAACTATCAATAAACACACTTTCGGTGAGCTCTATCGATAAATGCCTAGGGTCGATGGCTCTTCGCTTTAGGGATGATTGTATTTGGTGAAGCAGCACAAGATCGGTAACTTGTCGGCCAGAGATATTAATCGCTAAGCGAATGTCTAAATTAGCTTCTGTAAGCTTATCAATAGCATTACACGCCTCTTCTACTAACCATTCACCAAATGGAAATATCAACTCAGTACGTTCAGCAATCGGAATAAAAACATCCGGTGGAATGTAGCTTCCGTCTTCTTGTTTCCAGCGCGCTAATGCTTCGCACTTAACAATTTTACCGGTTTGTAAATCAACGATAGGCTGTAAGAAAAGCGCTAATTGATTGTTTTCAATGGCGGTGCGAAGTTTGCTTTCCAGCTCAGACATACTCTGATGCTGGCGTTGCAGCATTTCACTGTATTCAAGAATAACGTTTTTACCTTGAAACTTCGCAATCTGGAGGGCGATATCCGCATGACGCAATAATATATTCCCTTGATCTCCGTGTTGGGGATAACTCGCGATGCCAATATTGATCCCAAGGTTCGATTCAGCGCCATGAAGTGAAGTATAGGTATTTACCAGCTTCTTCTTCATATCCTGCGCATAGTCCAATGGGTTAACACCACTGAAGGTATCGGTGCGCTTTACAATGGAAAATTCGTTGCTCCCCATTCTGGCGATAAACCCACTATTGCCAACAAAACCTTGTAATCTTGATGCAAAAGACTTGAGTATTTCATCACCTGAATGGTAACCAAGTTTTTCGTTAATCTTCTTAAACTCTCGTATATCTATAACAAACAGAGCAAATTTAACGTCTTCTTGAACCAACTTCTGAACATAGCTATTGAAAAAATTACGGTTGGCAATTTTAGTCAAAGAGTCCATGCCCGTAGCAGATAGTACGCTTTCTTCTTTATTTCGAATGTGACTGATATCGGTAAGAAGATACACCCAATGGGTAAGTTCATTATCGTGAATAACAGGGTGAATGGTTACCTGTAACCATACCTCATAATTTTGCGTGGGCTGCCAATAGAGCTCACCTTGCCATGCTGAACGCTTTTCGATGAGCGTTGGGAGGAAAGTGTCTGGCACACTCACATCTTGGAGTAAGTGTTCAAGCCTATTGGCACTGTCATTGGAACGGCTGCAAGAAAGGAGTTGCCTAGCGGACTTATTATCTAATACCGTTTCACGGTCTTTATCTAAAATAACCACCCCAGTTTCTAAGTGGTGGATAGCTTGTTTTATGGGAGGAACCAGCTTTTCGTAATTTTTGTTTTTAAGCAGTGTTTTATCTAGACGCTGGCGGATGTATTCGTGCTGACCAACAATTTCGTGATGACTTAAAAGTAGCTCTCTGGCAGCTTGTAGGGTTTTTTGTTTTTCTTCGTATTGTGTTTCTACATTCTTTATAACTAAGAAGTGCTGACCTTTACCACTATTAATCGCAAGGGCTTCTAAGTGAAGCGCCTCATTCTCGTTTTCTTCAGTCCAGAAGCCTGAAGATAGGGTAAAGACGTTGTCATTCTGCCATATGTCATTGGCATCTGTCATAAAGTCGTCTAGAAACATGGAGGAGAAATTGTCTGGATTAACCTTGTTATCATCATCTAGGATGGCAATCTTATGAAGCCACGAAACATCAGGCGTGAGGCATTGAAGGCTCGTTGTGCTTTTAAAGATAGCGCAGTCTGTTATTCCTAGCGCATTAAGAAGGTGTATATCCATACGTAGCTCCTACCAAAACGCAATTGTACTAAAGAGGTTTTCGACATTCTCGCCGGTCTTTGCACTGGTTTTTGTTAGTGATTCAAACTTTTTTGCATAGGAATCAAGTTCTTCTTCACTCCAGTGCCAGCTTGAAGGAAGGTCGGTTTTATTGACCACGAAAAAAGCCGGAATATCAGGGTAATGTTCCCTCGCCATTTCAAGAATTTCGATACCTTCTAATAACGACTGAGAGCGGGTTTGATCGACCACAATGATATAGGCACTTGCGCCACGTAAATACCGTGGATTGAATCCGCAGTATCTGTCGATACCTTCAAGATCCCAAAGCAGCAACTGCACGCCTCGACCATCTTTGTTAACTTGTTTTTTATCGATTTTCACACCGATTGTCGTTTTATATTTTTCAGAGAAAATACTTTCGACAAACTGTTTAACCAGGCTCGTCTTCCCAACACCGGTAGGGCCTAAGATGCACACCTTTTTTTGAATCACTGTGTATTTACCTCTGATGTTTTCGAGTCAGATAGCAAAACATTTATAAATACAGTTCGTCCCATTGAACCCTCACTTAAAGATAACTGGCCAAGCCCTATTGGAAAAAGAATGCTAGGGTCAACCTTCATGGGTATCAGCGCTTCTTTCACGTTGTTAGCTCTTAATTTGCTTAAGGCAAGATTGCGTGTAGAACTACCTGAATTATCACTTGCGCCCAAAATAAAGACTGCAACTGACAGATTAAGCTGCTTCGCAAGCACCTGCAACTGCTGCAACTCTTGGCCCAATCGTTCTAGTACTTCCAATTGCTCAGAATCTAGGTTCTCTTGTGCAATTGCAAACGCTAAATGTGTTGAAGAAATTCTCGCGACAAGGTCGTTTATAACCACAGTGTTAAGTTCTTCTGTATTAGCACGCCCCCCATCGACAATATCAATACCAGACAGGTCAGGTTTCAACTGAGAAATACCGGGTATTGCACGAAGTTCCCTTGTGAATGCGCGTAATGCATCAATCGTCATCTCGCCGCTCAGAAACAATGCATCATTTTCATCATAAATGGCTGTCAGTTCGTTGTTCGTTGTTGCTACTAAGGATAAAACTTTATCGATAACGACATTTTTTTGTAGCGACACAAAGGGTTCTTCGAGAATAATCACTTTGTTGGTGTTAATGTCTTGGTTTTCTAACCATGTAATAGATGATTGCATATGAGGATCGCGCAGCAAGCGCACTTGCACCTTACCATCTTTTACGGCGGTGTCAGTAAGCACAATACCAGCTGGAGGAGGTAAATCCCTTATCGTGCTTTGTAATATCGATAAATCTATTCGTAAAAATGCAAGATAAGCTAAAAGCAGTAGTACGATGGCGATAACAACACCACCGAACAGCCTTTTTTTCTTACCCTTTGCTTCATCTTTCTTCGCGCTAATTAAACAGTCGTTCAACAAGGTTTCGCAACCCGCAAAAGGCGCGCTGTCGCCCTGATACTCTTGTAATGGAACCTGATAAAACTGATGGAATTCTTCTAGTGCTTGTTGTAGTCGGCTTCTAATTTCCGGAGGAACACTGCCAACAACCGCGGCAACCAAGATGGCCTGCGGACCTATTTTTATAAGCAGAGTGAAATCACCGGTTTTAATTTCACCTAATTCGTTTTCGGCCTCATTCTCTTGCGACTGAAATGCATCAGCAACAAAATCATTAATGGCAACCAGCATTGAAGAAATAAGATCGGCATCTTTGCTGCGTTCAGGATCAGAAGAAATAGTATGTAGCAGCGTACCGGTTTCTCGGTGAATGACAAAAAGCTGTTGAACTTGGTATTGATAGACTTGAGAAGCAACGTAATCAGAATACCTAATACCAGATTGCCACGCTTTAAAACGCCACGATACGCTTTTAGGGCTAAGACTGTTTTCGATAAGTGCGTTGGTTCTTTCAACGAAATCGACTAAAAATGACGATACTGCTTTACGAACCAAGGTGCCAACAAGAGGGTAGAGTGTACCTACGATTTTATCGCTATTTGCTTCAATAGAGCGATGCAGCGACTTCTCGACCAAGGGCACCAGCACTTTATTAACCGAGCCATCTTTGTTTTCTCTGTCATGCAATGCTTCAGAAATAATACCGCCTACCACTTCTTTGGCATCGCGTTTTAATATTTCTTGAACATATTTGTCGTCTCGGCCAAGTATTAACGCTCTGATTTGATGCAGAGAATTATCTTTTGACTCAGGAGAAAGCCCTTTGTCTTCCATTTATGGCTACTGGTCAGTTGCTAAGTTCGAAGCCATAGTGGAAAGCAGGTTAGCCAGCGTTTTTCTATCAGTTTTTGTTTCTGATAGTTCACTTGTCACCTGCTGCAGACGCTCAAGTAGTTCTTGATGACGTTTACTAAATACACTTTCCAAAGAATCTAGTTCTTTAACCACGTGTGCTTCTAAGGCATCGTTATCGTTTTTGGCAGAGGTTTCGGCTATTTCAAGTTCTGATTGCAATTTATCTGTCGTGGCTTGAAGCTGATTTTGAACATTGCTGTTTGAGCTATTCGCCCCTTCAAGTCGATGTGATAAATCTTGAACCTGGTTATCGATGAGTTTTCTAATGTCGTTGAACTGAACTTCTAACTGATTATTTAATGTGGCGAAGTTGTCATTTATGCGAGATTCCAAGCTGGCTAAATCTGCCTTGAATGCTCGATTAGTTTGACCAAAAAGTATTTCTCTTAACTGAGTGAGCTCGTCACCCGCTTGTGTAACATCGGGTTTGGCTTCCACGTTTTTAGACGGTTTATTTGCCATGCAAAAAATCTCCCTTAGGCATAAACATAACTGCGTTCACATCAAACCTCTGAAATGGGCGTATCAGATAAACCCATTAAATTGAAAAATAGGATGTTTATTATTCTTTTTTCTACCATAGCGCGTAAAGGCGAGATTGGAAATAACACATTAGTTCTAAATGTGTTTTTTACTTTCACACCAAAGCGCGTCGCTAATATGAGCGAACAGCTTTAACCTTTACACTTACAGTAGTAAAATAAGGCCATTCAGCGAAGTGTTTATAGACTTAAGTATTAGTCTTTAAAACAAGGAAACGCTACTTATCTATTTAATTTTGAGGTGACTTTTTTGTCTATCGCTCCGCTAAATCGCAAATTCTCCATCGCTCCAATGCTGGATTGGACCGATCGTCATTGCCGTTATTTTCTTCGGCTGCTCTCTAAGCATTCTTTGCTTTATACCGAAATGGTCACCACAGGTGCGATTATTTATGGGAAAGGCGACTACCTTGGGTTTAATCAAGAAGAGCATCCTGTAGCCTTGCAACTAGGTGGCAGTAACCCAGACCACATGGCGAAATGTGCGGTACTTGCTCAAGAACGCGGCTACGATGAAGTGAATATTAACGTGGGTTGCCCATCTGATAGGGTGAAAAATGGCAGTTTTGGTGCTTGCTTGATGGCGCAGCCAGAAATTGTGGCTGATAACGTTAGGGCTATGCAAGCGGTAGTGGACATTCCGGTTACGGTGAAATGCCGAATTGGTATTGACGATATGGATGAATATGAAGACTTCGCGCGGTTTGTAGATATTGTTGCCGACGCTGGTTGCGATACTTTTATTGTTCACGCGCGCAAAGCTTGGCTGCAAGGGTTGAGCCCAAAAGAGAACAGAGATATTCCGCCGCTGAATTACCCTAGAGTCCATATGCTAAAAGAGGCTCACCCCCGACTTTCTATTAGTATTAATGGCGGTGTTAAAACACTGGCCGATACTCAAGAGCAGTTGAAATATGTTGATGGTGTAATGATGGGCAGGGAAGTGTATGCCAACCCTTATATTCTGGCCAATGTAGATGCTGAGATTTTTGGTGACGAATCAGTTCAACCTATTAGTCGCCGTGATGTAGTACTTAAAATGCAGCAATACATAGAAGCGTGTATTGCGCGCCAAGATGACCCTTATTTCAAGCCTTGGCACGTTGCTAGACATATGCTTGGCTTGTATCAAGGACAAGCTGGCGGCCGAATTTGGCGTCGCTATTTAAGTCAAAATGGTACAGGAAAATCGCCAGATCCGGATTTGTTAATGAATGCACTGCACGCAGTGGAGTCAGCACAGCAAGAAATCAATGACTACAACGCGCAAAAAGCGGCGAATAATATTTCTTAAATCAATAATAAGGCGCCAAGTGGTCAAATACACTAAACCACTTAATGAATTTGACTAAACCTTGGCGTTGTACGAAATTTACTCGAAATGTTGTGAGCGCAATATTTTCTGCTATTTTCTTTAATTTCAATTGTTTAAATGTAATTTTCCTAGGTGGCACGAGTTTGGCTATCTATTAATCAAAGCAATAGCGAAGGGCTGTTGCAGTGATTACCATCAAGGGAAATTATGAAAACTTCACTTTTAGCAGCATCAATCGTTTCTATCACTTTATTTAGCGCTGGCGCAAATGCGCAAGAATCAATCCTTCAGTCAATATTGACGAATATGGTTGAGCACGCCGTGAGTATCACTACCAACGAAGTAAAAGCAAATGTGTACCAGACTGTGGCGAATACGGCATATCACTTTGAGTTAGAAGGTGAAGCTACAATGGGTAAAGTACAAGTTACCGATATAGCAGCAACATCATCTGCGGATACTGAAGAAGTATCTCCACGTGCTGAGTAAGCCATCAGCGGCTCTACCCTATTTATGAAAAGCGACCTGATAAGGTCGTTTTTTTTTGCCTTAATTTTTTGAAACGTAGCGCTGATTTTGTTACTGGTTAAATTGACGAACAGTGAGTGGTTAAATTTACTAAATAGTTGGTTTATAGGAAAGTGACGAAGCACCAGTCATTTTCATTTTTGAGTTTTAATTAATAAAAACAGTGTTTTACTGATTTGGCACGCCAATTGTAATGTATTTAATAAGCAAAGAGATGTAAGCGACAAGATTGGCGTCAGCACAGTTAATCGCCAACCGTAGCATGGCCACTGCCTTAGTCTACGTTATTAATCACACTGAAACGGAGCAATAACAATGGGTATGTTTTCAAGAATAAATGACATCGTGCAATCAAACTTAAACGCCATGCTAGATAAGGCTGAAGATCCAGAAAAAATCATTCGCCTCATTATTCAAGAAATGGAAGAGACCTTGGTTGAGGTGCGCACTGATGCAGCACGTTACCTCGCCGACCAGAAAACCTTAGCTCGCCATATGGCGTCAGCAGAAAAGGATATCAACGGTTGGCAGGATAAAGCGCAGCTTGCCATGAATAACGACAAAGAAGGTTTGGCTAAGGCCGCGTTGGTTGAAAAGCAGAAGTATGTTGCCAAGCTAAGCCAGTTAGAACAGCAGCAGGTACAGCTGGCTGAAATTATCGAAAAGATTCAAGTTGATACTGGGCGTTTAAATAGCAAGCTAAATGAAGCGAAGCAAAAGCAAAAGTCGCTTGTTAGCCGCAAACAAACGTTAGAAACGCGCCTAAAAGTAAAAAGCGTGGATAACAGCAACAAAATCGATGATGCCATGGTGCGTTTTGAGCATTACGAGCAGCGCATTGACACACTAGAAGCGCAGGTTGATGCCTACGACCTAACAAAGGATAGCGGCAGTGCTACCTCTTTAGCCGCTGAGTTCGATGCCCTTGAAGCAGATGAAACGATAGAGAATGAACTCGCTGCGCTTAAGAAAAAAAAGGTAGCGTAAATATCGCGTAGAGCGTGGGGTAGGTCATTACCTGCGCGCTCTTACCGTACAACCCTAAGCAATCTGAAATGAATTTGAGGAAATGAAAATGAAAATGCCATCACAAAAACGTATTTATAGAGATTTAGACAGCGCGGTTATTTCAGGTGTTTGCGCAGGCGTTGCACGGCACTTAGAGGTAGATCCAATTTGGGTTCGAGTTGGCGCAGCAACGGCCCTTATCTTTATGCCAGCTATCGCAGTGGTCTCTTATTTTGCAGCAGTCATGCTATTACCAAGGGCAGTGTAATGAAAAACTTTCTTATCGCGATTGTGTTAGCTGTGATCCTGGTTAATTGTTTAGGCAGTGTCATCGACGACTGGTTTGGCATGCATATCGTGATGTCAGACGAATTACTTAGTCCTTGGGAAAACCTTGCTGCGCTATCTGTCATAGGTATTCTGTTAGCGGTAGTGGGTTTTGTAGTAGCAGTGAGTGTTCTTGGCACACTATTGCTGGCTGTCGGCGCGGTATTTTTGGCGTTACTAGCTGCAGGCATTGGCGCGTTTTGGCCAATCGTTGTTCTTGCTATACTTATCTATGCATTTAAGGACAAATCCAAGCGTGATCAACACCTAAATCGTCCTGTATGATGATTATAAGTTTATTTAAGTTGTGTTATTAGGCCGATAAATGGTGATATAACTGCAACCGTCATAAAGGTTTAGTAATTCTCGCGTATTTATAATTAGTTATACATTGCCGGTTAAGTCCGGCTTTGTGTCATTTGAAAGGAAGGTTGGCATTGATATGAGAAAATCAATTAGCACAAAACGAGTAGCCCTTGTCATTGCAGTGTTGTTTCTAATTTTTTGGTTAATAGGTCTGTATTGGAGCATGGCACCAGACGCCTATGACGTTAAAAAGCGGGTGGCGCAACAAGCACAAAATATTAATCCAGAAGACGTGGCCGGCTATACGCTTACTGCAACCATGATTGATGTCTCTGAAACCTTACTAGATAAGCCTGGTGGCTACCTGTCGAACGATGTGATGCCGCCGGGTGTTTTCTTAGACAATATGCCTTCTTTTGAATTTGGCGCACTGGAAATGATTCGTGACCTTGCGCTTTCTATGCGTAAAGACTTTAGCCGTTCGCAATCTCAATCGTTAGAAAACCCTTATCTTACTAAAGCGCATCCTAAATTTAACATGGATCATAAAAGCTGGATGTTTCCGTCGTCTGAGTCTAGCTACCGAGACGGCATAGCGCTTCTAAAGCTTTATCGCGATCAGCTTGCGAACCCGCAAAATTCCGACAGTCAATTTTATACCCGTGCTGATAATTTACGTGAGTGGTTAAAACAAGTTGAAAAGCGTTTAGGCAGCTATTCTCAGCGTTTAAGTGCCAGTGTTGGTTCTGCAAGAATTAATACAGATTTAGCCGGCGATTCTAAAGCGAAGCAGTCTACGTCGGTAGCGCAGCAGCGCACCGTTAAAACCAGCTGGTTCAAGTTAGATAATAATTTTCATGAAGCGCGCGGTGCGACGTGGGCGCTACTGCATTTTCTTAAAGCGGTAGAAGTTGAATTCTACGATGTATTAGAAGATAAAAACGCATTGGTTAGCTTACAGCAGATAATTCGTGAGCTTGAAGCAACTCAGCAGTCTGTGTTCAGTCCTGTTATTCTAAATGGCAGTGGCTTTGGCATGCTGGCTAACCATTCTTTAGTGATGGCGAACTATATTTCTCGCGCAAACGCTGCTTTAATTGAACTTTCAGAACTTCTCAGTCAAGGATAACAAATGAAAAAGTGTCTATTGGCAACCTTAGTAGGTTGTGCTCTTTTCTCCGCATCTTCACATGCAGACACAATTGCAGGGGTGTACGCAGGTGCACAAGTTTGGCAAACCGATACCAGTGGTGGGTTTGCCGACAATTCATCTACTGCCGACTTTAATTTTGATGATGAAACAAACACCGCGCTTTATGTGGCGTTCGAACACCCGTTGCCATTTGTGCCAAACGTTAAGATAGGGCATACCACCTTAGATAACTCTGGCACCACTACGCTAAATACTAACTTCACTTTCGACGGTGACTTGTATACCGCAGAGAGCCAGATAGATACTATTGTTGAGTTAGATGCTACAGACATTATCTTGTATTACGAGCTGTTCGATAACGACTTAATTAGTTTCGATGTGGGCTTGAATGCTAAGTATATCGATGGCGCGTTCTCAGTTTACGATACCGCTAGTGACACACAGGGGTCGGGTGATTTTTCTGGTGTGATACCCATGGTGTATTCGAAAGTACAAGTTGGCTTGCCGTTTACGGGCTTAGCGGCTTATGCAGAAGGTAGCTATTTGTCGTTTGACGATCACGAACTCAGCGATTACCAAGTGGCAGTGACCTACTCATTTATAGAAAGTATTGCGGTTGATATGACTCTACAGGTTGGCTATCGCAAAGTGACAATGGATATTGAAGATCTTGACGATATCTATGCAGACATGGAATTTGATGGCGCGTTTGCAGGGTTAGAAGTTCACTTCTAATTTTTGCTAACATCTACCTGATAAACAAAAAAACCGACATGTGTCGGTTTTTTTGTGTCAGCGCGGTTGCGCTAGTGGCCAAATTTAATTCTTATTCCTGCATTGGCAATAAAGCCATCGTTACGGGACCATATATCAGTAGTCCATTGTCCGCTGGCGGCGCGGTTAGGCAAAAGCAATGGGTGTTCGTCGGTTTGGCGTACATTCAATAGGTTTTCTAAGTTAATGAAGTAACTAATGCGGCCCAGAGTGATTTCTCCCATTAAACCTAAATGCCAGTAAGGTTTAGACTCATTTAAATAAGGGTTGTCGTTCAAGCGCTGTACGCCGGTGTAATAGGCTTCAAAACCGGTTCTGAAACTGCCATGCTGTTCCCACATGGCCACAAAACCTGCTGAATGGCGGGGTGTAAGTGCAATTTCTTGTCTGCCTTCATTCGTTTCTGATACTTCAGTTGCATCAACGTACAGGTAACTCGCGGTTAGCTTTACATCACGCCAGTAATAGCGCACCAAAAACTCGGAACCACGAATTTTACTTTCACCTTCAGCATTCACTAACCTGACTCGGTCTAGTTCACTCGTTCCATTACTCGAAAATGCCTCTAACTCGGTAACATTATCAACGTTTGAACCAAACAAAGTTAAGCTCGTTTCAATATTGCCTAACGTATAAGTCACATCAAGCGAGGCAGTTTCTGCATCTTCTTCTTCTAAATCTTCAATACTGGCTAAGCGAGATAGTCCGGCTGCCTCTATTTCTTCAACAAAGGGAGTAGGAGCAAAGTAGCCCTGACCATAAGATCCTCTTACCGTAATATCGCCTGGACGATAAAGTAACGATACCCGAGGGCTGAACTGGGTGCCGAACTCGTTATGCTCGTCGACCCGGGCGCTAAGCGATGTGGTAAGGATGTCAGTAAGCTCGTAGTCGACTTGAGTGAAAATACCAGGAACCTGATAATCGTAATCAAATTCTGGGTATGTGTGGGAAGTGAAAACCTCTGACTGGTAAGCAATGCCTACCACCCAATCACTTTTATCCGTGTAGCCAGCTAGACTGGTTTCGGCTAAATAGCTCTCGTGTTCATCATCGTCAAAGTCGTTCCCGTACGCGTGCTCATGCTCTTGAAGCATCGCTGAGGCGCGAGCATTAAAGGTAAGTGTATCGAATACCGGTTTGTTAAATACAAACCCACCGTCAATGCGCTTTGAATCTTGTGTTTGCGCGAATGCCTCTGAATTGGCAACGGTTGCACCCTCTAGCGTGCCACCTTCACGTTGTTCTGTCATGAAGCCAGTAGTGACATAAAGGTTTTCGCCATCTTCCCCTTCCCAAAAAAGACGAGGGCGAGCGGTGTAGCGTTCATAACCTGCTAAATCAATCCAGCCGTCACCATCAATATCTTGTTCATTCTGGTAGTGCGCGCCTGCGGTAATCGACGTTTTTATTGAATCGTTAATGGGAGCTTCGAAATAGGTAGTGAGATCTTGGCCGTCTCGCGTGGTGGCATTAAGTAAGGTTTCGCCACTAAACTCATCGCCGGGCTGGCGAGACACTAAGTTAATAACACCGCCTAAGGCAGAGCCACCGTAAAGGGAAGAGGCAGACCCTTTTATAATTTCGATGCGACCCAAATCGGTAGGTGGTATTTGAAGTAGCCCGATAGAAGCTGCTTGGTTGCCATATAACGGTAAACCGTCTGCAAGCAATTGGGTATATCGACCATATAAACCTTGCAGTCTAATATTGGCACTGCCTAAAGCGGGCGAGGTGGTTTGCATTCTTACGCCGCCGGTTTCTGCTACCAGCATAGAGATATTTCCCGGACGCATTGCCGCTTTTTCTTCAATTTCTTCGCGGTTAATCAGTTCAACGCGAATGGGTTGCTCATCGGCTATACGGCCAGAACGGGTCGCTTGAATAAGAATCTTTTCAACCTCGTCGTGATGGTCATCATGAGCTTCACGTTGGTCATGTTTTTGTTCACCATGCTCATCTTTGTGCCCCTCTTGGTTCAATTGCACATCCGAGTGCTTAAATGTGTCGGCATGACTAGATGAAATTGCGCTAAGAAAGAACAGAATGATTAACGCGGTGGTTGATCTAAAAAGTGAAAATTGAGACATAATGCAACGATTGAAAAGTTTGGGTAATTACAGCATATTTTGCCTTATTAGTCTTTATGGTTTTATCCTGAAACCTCTTTAATTATTAATTGTTTAGATGTTTTTTCGTTTGCCTAATAAAATGTGCTATTCGTTTTTACGTTTGCTTAAAACACCTTTTTTTAATACTTTTTTGGTTTATATTCTGTCAATTTATGGGTAGGAAAGCAGATAAATACTGTCAATCTGTTGTGAAGCCTGCAGAAAATAGCCCTGTTTATAATTCAATACTCACTCTTAATCACTTTCAGTAATAAAAAAGTTTCATTTATTCTTTTCTCTTCTTGTAGAAAGTCGTTAGCCTTATGCCCATCGAATTAAGGCTAAAGAATTATGTCACAACAATCGAACAATCCATCGGCTACTGGTGCCGTATTAAATGAACAACAGTTCAATGCAATTACCCAAGCAATTTCTGGGTTAAACCGTGATCAACTGACTTGGATCAGTGGCTATGCTGCCGGTATGGCCGCTGCACAAGGCGGCGCCGTTGCGCCAACTGCTACCGGTGCAGTAGCACCCGCGCAGACTGATGCCCCTACGCTTACGATTTTATTCGGCTCGCAAACCGGTAATGCGAAAGGCGTGGCACAGCAGTGTCAGGCTAAAGCGGAAGAAGCGGGCTTTAACTCTAAGTTAGTTAGCATGGCAGATTACAAGCCTCGTTCGCTTAAAGCTGAAACCCATGTGGCGCTATTTGTTAGCACCCATGGTGAAGGCGATGCGCCAGATGATGCAATCGAGTTACATGAATTTGTTAGCGGCAAGAAAGCACCTAAATTAACTAACACCAAGTACGCGGTATTAGGGTTAGGTGATAGTAGTTACGAATTCTTCTGTCAAACTGGCAAAGACTTCGATGAACGCCTAGGCAAACTTGGTGGAACCGAGTTGGTTGCGCGTGCCGATTGCGATGTTGATTATGAAGCACAAGCTGAAAGCTGGCTGAACGATTTAATTGCATCCCTTAAGAATGACTTTAGTGCAGCAGCGCCTACTGCCCAAGCGGTACAAACCGGCTCGGCGGTTCAAGGTGCACCCGAACAAGCGTATACCAAAAAAGCGCCTTTCACCGCGACCTTGCTTGATGCTCAAAAAATTACCGGCCGAGATTCAGTAAAAGACATTCGTCATATTGAGATTAGCCTAGAAGATTCTGGTATCACCTATAAAGCAGGCGATGCATTAGGTGTGTGGTTTAAAAATGCGCCAAGTCTTGTTGATGCGTTCATAGATACACTTTCTCTTGATGGCGATGCAGAAGTGAAGGTTGCTGACGCAACGCTCACGTTGCGTGAAGCGCTAAGTAGCAAGCTTGAGCTTACGCTTAGCTACCCTAACTTCATTAAAGCCTATCAAGCAGCGACAGGCTCTGAAAGCTTAGCCGCGATGATGGAAGATAAAGCTAAACTGCGCACTTATATGGCAGAGCGTCAATTGATTGATATTGTGCGCGATCATCCGGGCAGCTTAACTGCGCAACAACTTGTTGAAGCGTTTCGACCGCTAACACCACGCTTGTACTCTATTGCGTCTAGCCAAACCGAAGTTGAAGATGAAGTTCATCTAACGGTAGCTCACGTAGACTATGAAGCCTTTGGTCATCGTCACCAAGGCGGGGCGTCTGGTTTCTTATGCGAGTATTTAGAAGAAAACGGTGAAGTAGACGTGTTTGTTGAAAACAACGATCACTTCCGCTTACCTGATGATGCTAATACACCAGTCATTATGGTAGGCCCAGGTACCGGTATTGCGCCATTCAGAGCTTTCATGCAAGAGCGTGATGCACAAGATGCACAAGGCAAAAACTGGTTGTTCTTCGGGAACCCACATTTCACGCAAGACTTCTTGTATCAAGTGGAATGGCAAGGCTACGTGAAAGACGGCCTACTAGATAAAATTACTTTGGCATTCTCTCGCGACCAAGAAGAGAAAGTGTATGTGCAGCACCGTTTGCTTGAGCATGGAAAAGAAGTGTACGAATGGCTTCAGCAAGGCGCACATTTTTATGTGTGTGGCGATGCAATGTACATGGCGAAAGATGTAGAAAACGCACTTATCAGTATTGTGCAACAGTACGGCGAAAAGTCAGAAGCCGATGCTAAAGCGTACTTAGTTGAATTACGCAAAGCGAAACGTTACCAGAAGGATGTCTATTAATGAGCAATGAAAAATCACCATTTATCGTTGAGGGCAAACTGGCTGACAACGAGCGTTTAAAGCGTGAAAGTAATAACTTGCGCGGCACTATCGAAACAGATTTAAAAGACGATTTAACCGGTGGGTTTACAGCGGATAATTTCCAACTTATTCGCTTCCACGGTATGTATCAGCAAGATGACCGCGATATTCGCGCCGAGCGTGCTAAGCAAAAACTAGAGCCGTTGCATAATGTAATGCTACGTGCCCGTTTACCAGGTGGGGTTATTACCCCTGACCAATGGTTAGCTATCGACAAGTTTGCCGCCGACCACACTATGTACGGCAGTATTCGTCTTACTACCCGTCAAACGTTCCAGTTTCATGGTGTATTAAAGCCGAAAATTAAGTCGATGCACCAAATGCTTAATAAAGCCGGTATCGACTCTATTGCTACTGCAGGTGACGTAAACCGAAACGTACTTTGTACCTCTAACCCGGTTGAGTCTGCCTTACACGTTGAAGCATATGCGTGGGCTAAAAAGATAAGCGAGCACTTACTTCCTAAAACCCGTGCTTATGCTGAAATTTGGCTAGATGGCGAAAGAGTTGAAACCACTGAAAAGCCAGTAGAACCAATTTTAGGTGACAATTACTTACCTCGTAAGTTTAAAACTACAGTAGTTATTCCACCACAAAACGATGTAGATGTTCACGCGAACGATCTTAACTTTGTGGCTATTGCTGAAAACGGTAAGCTGATTGGTTTTAACGTATTAGTGGGCGGCGGCCTAGCCATGACGCATGGCGATAAGAGCACCTTCCCACGTAAAGCCAGTGACTTCGGTTTTATTGGTTTGGATGACACATTAGCCGTTGCTGCAGCAGTAGTGACTACCCAGCGCGATTGGGGTAACCGTGTTAATCGTAAAAACGCCAAAACCAAATACACACTAGAACGTGTGGGTGTAGACAATTTTAAAGCTGAAGTAGAGAAGCGTGCAGGCGTTACCTTTGGCGAAACCCGTCCTTATGAATTCACGACTCGCGGCGATAGTTTCGGTTGGGTTGAAGGTATAGACGGCAAATACCATTTAACGTTATTTATCGAAAACGGCCGAATTTTAGATTATCCGGGTAAAACCTTAAAAACAGGGTGTGCTGAGATTGCAAAAATTCATACCGGCGACTTCCGCTTAACTGCGAATCAGAACCTGATTGTTGCGGGTGTACCAGCAGAAGATAAAGAAAAGATTGAAGCCTTGGCCCGTGAGCACGGACTTATTGCGCCAGAGACTTCAAATCAACGTCTTGATTCTATGGCTTGTGTTGCCTTGCCAACCTGCCCATTAGCAATGGCAGAAGCAGAACGCTATTTGCCTGATGCGGTAACGGAACTTGAAGGTTTGCTAGCGAAGCATGGTTTAGCGGACGACAGTATTATTTTCCGTGTAACGGGCTGCCCGAATGGGTGTGGTCGTGCCATGTTGGCCGAAGTTGGTTTAGTGGGTAAAGGCCCTGGTAAATATAACTTCCACTTAGGTGGCGATCGTGAAGGAACCCGTATTCCTAAGATGTATCGTGAAAACATCAGTGAAGAAGAAATTATGGCCGAACTTGATTCATTAATTGGCAAGTGGGCGAAAGAGCGTAACGGTAACGAATCGTTCGGTGATTATGTTATTCGCGCTGAAATTGTCGCGCCCGTTGTCGATTCAGCTAGAGACTTTTATGAGTAATTCGACGCTAATTAATAGCAGTCCGTTAGCATTTGATATCAGCAAGGAAGCCCTTGCCGATATCAATGTTGAACTGGAAGAGATGAGTGCTCAAGCCCGCGTTGCGTGGGCGCTTGAAAACTTACCTGACAGTCACATTGTGTCATCAAGCTTTGGTGCCCAATCTGCGGTTATGCTACACATGCTTACCCAAGCTAAGCCAGATATTCCCGTAGTATTAACGGATACTGGCTATTTGTTTCCTGAAACCTACAAGTTTATTGACGAGCTGAAAGACGCATTGAATCTAAACTTGCACGTGTATAACGCAGATATTTCATCTGCGTGGCAAGAAGCTCGCTTTGGTCGATTATGGGAACAAGGTGTTGAAGGCATTGAGCAGTACAACCGAATGAACAAGGTTGAACCTATGCAGCGTGCTTTGAAAGAACTTAACGCAGGTACATGGTTTGCCGGTTTACGCCGCAGCCAATCTGATACCCGCGGCAAATTACCTGTGCTTCAAAAGGTAGGCAATCAGTTTAAGCTCTATCCTATTATTGATTGGAGCAACAAAGATCTGCACTACTATTTGAAAGAGCATGGTTTGTCGTACCATCCTTTGTGGGATGAAGGCTATGTATCTATTGGCGATTGGCATACTACGCAATCATTGCAAGAAGGCATGAGTGAACAAGATACTCGTTTCTTCGGACTTAAGCGTGAATGTGGGTTGCACGAGTTTGGTGACGGAATTTAATCTGTCACCCCGTTCGCCTAGCTCACCGAAACAGTGGGGCTGGCGAACCATGTCTGAGTAGCCGGTCTAAAAAAGGCGGTGCTAAAATAGGTGGGGCTCAAACTGCGGGTTAATGAATATTAAAGACTTCGCTTAATACGCCCTTAAGTGCCGATAGGTAAGCTGGGTTTTGTTTTCTTGGTACGAGCTTATAAAGCTCACTACCTACTGCGGTAAACTTAAAATACACCAAGGCGACACCTGGCTGCTTACTTTCTAGTGTGAATTGCTCGGCACCACAGCGCCAACTTGTTTGTTGACCTTCTGCATACTCACCGCTTTCAATCTCACTGGCATAAAGTAGCTTCATATCTTGAAGGGCAAGTAAATCAGGATAGGAAAGACCCACAGAGGCTAAATTTAACTGTTCCGGTACTGCACGTTTGAAAAACGATAGTATGCCTTTTTTCCTATGGAAACCGACTAATATACGAGGGATGGTATCATGTTGCCGTCTACTGGCTATACTAACCGCCTTCGCAAAGACTTTCGCATCTCTGTGAGTAAGCAATTTTAGCATTTGTAAGCTGCGAAGAGAAAAGCTGCCGGGTTTACTTACCTCAACGGCAAAAATCTTGCCCCAAAGCTCCTGCATTCCTGGACTGTGGATCTCTTCTGCCATATTGCTAAAAGCAAAAAACCAATCTGGATCAAGTCCATCACTTTCTGATTCGGTTATAGTTACATTTAGTGCTATATTTAAGACAGCTTGGAGGTTTACAGCTTTTTGTAATTCAATTATCTGCTTTCTTCGTTCTAACGTGTTTCGTTGGCTTTTCGGATCTTTCGCCATTGAAGGAGAAATGCCGACACGAGAGAACCAAGAGAGTATCTTTTGTCGTACAAAGTGCGTCGGTGTATCTTGTTGCACGTTTTGAGTCGCACTTTGGTTTGGATTGTCGTTACGGCTAGCCGGCGATGGTTCAGTAGGGCGCTTGGTCTTAGGAAGTGAACTAGTATAAGGATCAGGGGTTATCTTCATTTTAATATGTAGATTGCCATTAAAAGCATAAACAATAGGTTACCACTATTGCATTGCAGTATCGAATTAGCAATTCTGATAAACATCATATGGGAAAAAGTATGTGTGAATCAGTGACGAGGGTTTAAGCAGTTATGTCGGCAACGGATTACGATAATGATGAACTTATCTTCTTAGATGACGATGGAAGTTCTGATATCGACACTACGATTTATAAGGAATGGAACATTCTCATCGTTGATGACGACGAGGAAATTCATACCGTTACGCGTCTCGCGCTCTCCGACCTTATTGTAAATGATAGAAAGCTTAATTTCTTACATGCCTATTCGGCTAAAGAAGCCAAAACACTCTTGCACGATTACGGTAAGTCTATTGCGATTATTCTTCTGGATGTAGTGATGGAAACTGACGACGCCGGTTTCGATGTTGTGCGTTACATTCGCGAATCTATGGGGCTAACCGAGCCTCGTATTGTCTTAAGAACAGGGCAACCTGGTTATGCGCCAGAAGAAGAAGTGATTAAGCTTTATGATATTAACGATTACAAAACAAAGACTGAGCTTACCCGCGCTAAACTGATGACCACGGTTATCTCTTCTCTGCGCTCCTATCAGCAAATAATGACAATCAATCAAAACCGCATTGGTTTAGAAAAAATCATTACCTCGTCGGCCAATCTTTTTGAAGAGCATTCTGTAAAAGGGTTTTGCGAAGGGGTTGTCACTCAAATTAGTTCGTTGATTGGATTAGATGCTGAAGGGCTTGTTTGCGCTAGGGCTGGTTCGGTTTTAGATAAAGACGACAACGGTGTGTATATCTTAGGGGCAGCTGGGGAATATGCTTCTTTTATTAATGAATCCATCGATAATATTAATAACAGTGAAATTTCAGAGCAAGTAGGTCGTTGTCTTCGCTTAAAACGTCATATTTTCGAATCTGATTCATCTGTGTTGTATATAAACCGTTCTGGGTTTGAAGCGGCCGTTTATGTGAACATGGTAAGTGAAATTACTAACCTAGATAAAAGCTTGTTAGAAGTGTTTTTATCCAGTATTTCAGTAGGCTACGAAAACGTAAACTTGTTCCATCAATTAAGAAATGCTGCTTTCAGGGATTGGCTCACACGACTTCCTAATCGTAATGAATTTATCAATATGCTCGATAAACCGCATATTTTTGCCTGTGAAAACTGTTCAGTCGCGCTTATTGATGTAAACCACTTTTCAGACATTAACGATGGTTTAGGCCAAGAGGCTGGAAACGAGTTATTGCGTGCTATCAGTGATAGGTTTCAAGCTTGCTTCGATGACTCGGTGAAAATTGGGCGCATTGGCGCGGATGTGTTTGGGCTTATCGGCCCTTCAAATGTGGTTAACCCAGACAATATCAATTCATTGTTTCAATCGTCGTTTAAAGTTAGCGACCACACCTTACCGGTGAACGTGACAATTGGGCTATGTCAGCTCGATGACAAACGAAATATTGGCTTAGAAATTTTGAAACGCATTAATATTGCGTTAAACCGCGCGAAAAAGAACATCAGCGATAACTTCGAATATTTTGCGAAAGATATTGAAGATAAAACGACGTGGCGCCTT
Organism: Alteromonas sp. Mac1; assembly: GCF_001562125.1. Taxonomy (NCBI): domain Bacteria; kingdom Pseudomonadati; phylum Pseudomonadota; class Gammaproteobacteria; order Alteromonadales; family Alteromonadaceae; genus Alteromonas; species Alteromonas sp. Mac1. The sequence continues at coordinate 3,972,767 of NZ_CP013932.1, read as the reverse complement.
GAAATGATCCGTCGCCTGCGTAGCGACTTTATGGCACGTAAGCTGGAGTTATGGTTTCAACCACAAGTAGACTTAGTCAGTGAAAAAGTGGTAGGTATGGAAGGTTTGCTACGTTGGCCTGATGGCAATAATGGCTATATTTCGCCGGCTGTGTTTGTGCCTATGGCTGAGTATTCAGGTCTTATTGTAGATATTGGTGAGTGGGTACTTGAAGAAGCATGCCGCCGATTGAAAGATTTAAAAGAGGCGAATTTCGGCGACTTACGGGTTGCGGTAAATATATCAATGCCTCAATTTAGAGATAGGTCATTTGTTAGTAAAGTGCTTGGCACTATTAGCGCATCTGAATGCGATCCAAGTCTACTCGAGTTAGAAATAACAGAAAGTGTGGTGATGGATGAACCGCAAATTGTGATAGATGCCCTTAGAACGTTAAAAGAGCATGGTGTAGCCATAGCAATAGACGACTTCGGAACGGGGTTTTCTTCTATGAGTTACTTGCAGCAACTCCCATTAGATCGTTTAAAAGTAGATCGCTCGTTTATCCGAGACATTGAACCGGGTAAAAGTGCAGTGCTTGCCGAGACTATTGTGACTTTAGGAAACAAATTAGGGCTGCTCACTATTGCTGAAGGGATTGAAACCAAAGAGCAAGCTGAGTATATGATTGAATTGGGTTGTAACGAAGCGCAGGGTTTCTTCTACGCTAAACCCATGCCATTTAGTGAATTGATGGATTACCTTGTATCGCAAAAAGACGCGAACTAACGATTCACTTTAGTCGTGGCGTTAAACGCTCTACCACGTGAGGTAGATACTCAGTTTCAAACCAAGGGTGCTGTGCAAGCCAGCGGTTGTTTCTACCAGACGGGTGGGGCAGCACAGCAAACCTCTCATCACGATTGTTCTTTATAGCGTCTGTTAACGTTCGGTACTCGGGTAAGTAATATTGCTGGGCATATCTACCGACAAGCAGGATTAATTCTGGTCGTATGGCGTCTAACATCCTATTGTGCCAAGTGGGGGCACATTCTTTTCTAGGTGGTGCATCAGCCCCATTTTTGTAGCCAGGAAAGCAAAATCCCATAGGCATAATGGCTAATTTGCTTTCATCGTAAAACGTTGTAGTATCAATTTTTAGCCACTGCCTCAGCCTTTCACCACTTTTATCACTGAAGGCTTTCGTGTTTTGATGTGCGATCAGGCCGGGCGCTTGACCAATTAGCACAACTTTTGCCTGTGGCCCAATTGAGAAAATTGGGTTTACGCCATAGGGAAGGTGTTCAATACACAACGAACACTGTTTCGCCTCTTTTACTAAATTATCAAAAATAATCGCCGAATTAGTCATATTATTTCACTTTGTAATATTGCTGTCATATTCCCATGATCCGATTTGACATTAAAACGTATATACATTATTATTTGATCATCGCAGTAATGAACTGCAGAACAGGAGATAAACCATGCGTAAAGTAGTACTAGGATTAACCTTAATGTCCGTCTTTGGTATTGCGCATGCGGGCTCTGGCGAAAACCAGCTTTTCGATTGTATGGACGCAAAATCGTTCGAATTGAATAATGAATGTATAGCTGAAAACATCAACAACAACATTCATTTCCGTGATGCACAAACTGAATTGGTAAATGTTGCCAGCGAAAGTCTTGGAGACTACGCAACTGCAACAATGACATTCGACCAAGAAAAGATGCAGATCGATATCGTAGCACATCGAGATGCGCTTTCAGCGCTAAATACTCTGGCTGCAAACCGAGATTAATCGCACTAAAAAAACCGGCACTAGGTGCCGGTTTTTTTGTGCCCAAATTTCCTTAAAATATTCTATTTAGCCCATTAATTGCTGCTACGCGATAAGCTTCGGCCATGGTTGGGTAATTAAAGGTCGTATTCACAAAGTAGTCGATGGTATTTCCTTCGCCCTTTTGCTGCATAATCGCTTGTCCAATGTGCACAATTTCAGATGCACGCTCTCCAAAACAATGAATACCTAAGACTTTCTTAGTTTCTCTATGAAATAGAATTTTTAAACTACCAACCTGTGTTGACGCAATCTGAGCGCGAGCCAAATGCTTAAACTGGGCTCTACCCACTTCGTAAGGTATTTTTGCGGCGGTAAGCTCTTGTTCGGTTTTACCCACCGAACTAATCTCTGGAATGGTATAAATGCCAGTGGGAATATCTGCCACCAATGCGGTGTGTGTCGTGGCCCCTAACATAGCTTCAGCGGCAAATCTGCCCTGATTGTAGGCAGCAGAGGCCAAGCTTGGGTATCCGATAACGTCGCCTACGGCGAAGATGTTATCTACTTGAGTTTGGTATTTTTCATTTACACTGAGTTGCCCGCGATTATCTGCTTTTAGACCAATGGCCTCTAAACCTAGCATGTCAGTATTACCGGTACGGCCGTTGGCAAACAATAAGCAATCAGCTTTCATTCGTTTACCTGACTCTAGGTTTAATACTACGCTGTCTTCTTTACCTTCCACCGACTTATAGGTTTCGTTATGCCTAATAAGTACGCCGTTGTTCCATAGGTGGTAACTTAGCGCATCTGAAATTTCGGTATCAAGGAAAGAAAGGAGTCTGTCTCGCATATTCACGAGGTCTACTTTTACGCCCATGCCGCGAAAGATACTGGCGTATTCTGACCCGATAACACCTGCACCGTAAATAATGATGGATTTGGGATCGTGATCAAGAGACAAAATAGTGTCTGAGTTATAAATTCTGGGATGATCAAAATCGATATCGGGTGGCGTGTAAGGGCGCGAGCCAGTGGCAATAGCAATTTGTGCCGCTGTTAAAATATCTTTCGAACCATCATCACGGACAATCTGTAAGGTATTAGCATCAAGGAAGCTAGCTTCACCGTGATACAAGTTAACGCGGTTTCTGTCATAAAATGACGATCTAAGACGAGTTTGACTTTTTACCACACCACTGGCGTGATGCATAATTTCTGCAAAAGTGAGGCTTCGGCTTAAATGATTGTCAGCAAAAAGGGGGGAGTTATTATATTCAATTAAGCGGCTAACGGAGTGCCTTAAAGCTTTCGACGGAATAGTACCCCAATGCGTACATCCACCTCCCACCGCTTCGTATCTTTCTACTACAGCGACTTTCTTGCCAGCTTTAGCTAATTGCATGGCTACGCCTTCACCCCCAGGTCCTGTGCCAATAACAATTGCATCATATTGGTAAGAAGGGGTTACTGGTTTGTCTTTTTGCTTTGTCGCCATAACTACATCCTATTTTTCAGTGGCCGCGTTTGTCGTAAAATAACTACTACTAATATTCTACGTTACTGGGTTTGTAACACTAACTCTAGTGCTAATCGCCAAATAAACAAAACCCACATGTGCAAAGCGCATGTGGGTTTTTAAATAAAGTGGCGTAGAGCCAATAAATCTACGCGACTTGAAGCGAAAGACTCTGCAATTGAAGCCATTTTTCTTTTTGAACGGCTAATGCATGCTTAAGCTCTTTGTACTTGTAGGTAAGCTCTAAGCCTTCTATGGTGCGTTTGAGTGATTTTTGTTTTACTTTCATCAAACGCTTTTTCGCCGCATAGTAATCAGACATACGTTGCATAAGTAGCTCGTACTCTTGCTCAATAGTTTGCATAAGCTCTTCTGCATTAGGTAATACAGATACTTGTTCGCTAGCGCGTTGCAATTGCATTGCTGCTCTTGCTTTTTCAATACGCTCTTCAGGCACACGACGTAGGTTATACGTTAGACCCATGTAAGAAAGCCCGCGGATTAACCATTTTGTTGGATCAAACTGATACCAACGAATACCGTTGCGATAGTCATATTCAAAAATATGATGGTAATTGTGATAACCCTCGCCAAAGGTGAAAAACGCAAGCACGCCGTTGTCTCTGGCCGTGTTTGAATCAGTGTACGGCTGGTTTCCCCAGAAATGTGCCAAGGAATTAATAAAGAAAGTGACGTGATGAACAAGCACCAAACGTAATACGCCAGCGACTAAAATCATGCCTAGGATGTCGCCATTTAACCAGCCCAAAAAGCCAGTAACGCCAAAGTTAGCAGCAAGAACGATTGGCAGGTAGTAGTTGTGTTGCCACATAACAACTTTATCTTTCTGCAAGTCTTTACAGTTTCTATAGTCGTCATATCGCTTTTCTTGATACTCGCGGAGCATCCAACCAATGTGTGCAAACCACAAACCGCGTTTTGCTGAATAAGGGTCTTTTTCGTTGTCATCTACATGACGGTGGTGAATTCTGTGATCTGAACTCCAGTGCAAGATACTATTTTGCAGTGCCATTGCGCCGCCGATAGCAAGTATTACGCGCACGACAATATTCGCATCATAGGTTTTATGTGACCACAGACGATGGTAACCGGCAGTAATTGACATACCAGTGAAATAAAATAAGAAAATCGCAGTGCCTATTTCCGCCCAATCAATTCCATGATTGATAACCCATACAGGTACGCCGATAAAGGCGATGGCGCCGGTAATTAAGAACACTAAGACATTCGTCAGGATAAGAGGTGGTTTATTCATTTTCTACAACTCAGCTTACAACTGTGCGCCAATTTATCGTTTTCTTGCTCATCAGGCAAGCAGAATGGACAGAAGTTCTGCTTACGTGTGTAAACTTTAATTATAGTAAGCTTCAAAAAATTGCCTACTACACTTTATGCTAAGGGCGTTTTAATGTTGTTTATAAAGGAAATTATTGAGTTACTTACATCTATAGGCGCTTCGAGCTGAGGGTAGTGTCCAATATTAGACAGTCTTACAATATGCTGCCTCGTGATAATTTCTTCATATCGTTGAGCCATATGTTCACCGGAGATAGCATCCGCACTCCCATTGACAATTTGAATCGGGCAGGGGCTATGTTTAAGAGCATCAACTTATCTTTCTCTGTGTGTAATTCGCTCGTTCATATAGCGAATTAGCTTATGGAAAACCCGCCTTCCTCCTCGACCATTTATTAATTGCCAAAAGTCTTCTAAATCTTGTTCGCTAGGTAGGGTGCGCTCACCAAATACATCGCACATGCTGCGCGTGATACTTTTCTTACTCATGCATAAGCCATTTAAATTACCTACTGCTGTATAAGTGTTATGTAGTGCTTAATTACTAGAAGCACTGTTATGAGAGTTAAGGTTTTGTCGAATGGCATCTTCCATAACAAATAATCTATCTTGGCCCCATACCTGAATATCTTTATATCTGAAAACGGGCACACCCCAACTGCCTTTTTGGTATATATCCGCTTGGTTTGCAGTAACCTCTTCTTTGTAGTCAGTATTGTTTAGATGCAACTTCGCTTCCTGCCAAGACAAACCTGCGCCTTCTACTATTTTCTTCATTCCACTATCAGTATCTGCTCTAACACCATGGGCATTTACCGCCTTGGCGAACGATAACAAATAGTCTAGATACTTGTTGTTTTCCCGAGCATAAGCTAATAGTGCATAGCATCGCTCTACACCTTCACCTAACGGGTCGGCGAGAAACCCATAATCAATCCCCAGTTTTTGCGCTTCGCGTTTTGTGTCTAGAAAAATATAAATGGCTTTTTTAGGGGGGACATACAACCCACGCATCATCATCGGCAGTACTGGCTTTACTTCAAGGGGAATGCCGTAGTGTATAGTTAGTTTTACCGCCTGTAGCAACGCAATATAAGAATAGGGGCTACGGGCAGACCAAAACAGCGTTAAGGGCTCGCTGTACTTTTCCTTCACGTCAGTAAAATTGAAAGGCTGAAAAAGCGGTGCGTAGGTTTTATTAAATTCAATTTGAGTGTTGGGTTGATTTGCATAGCCTTCATCGATAAGTCGACGTTCTAGGTGATCGAGCCTATCTACACCCCAATACCATTCGCCATCGTAATAAGTCGTGGCGGGCAGGTAGTGACCTTTCAAGAAAAGTTGATGTTGGTGTGCTTTAAAACGTTTCTCTAATGCCGCCTCATCAACGCTCAAGAAGGCATCAATCTGATCACCTTTCCAATAGGCAAGTAGTAATTCAGTAATACCTGTCCATGAAGTGCCTTCATCTATTTTTTGCTGAACGGCACAGGACGCAGTAAAAACTGAGCGAGCTTGGTGAGTAACCCCAGTAGCCGAGCACGGAAACTGAAGGCGGTAGACGTTTGCTAAATGCATCGCATCGTTAACTGAGTGTTGGTTCCACATAGCTAATTCGGGGAACATCACTGGATCTGAATTGATAATGACGCGAGCTGTTATCGTGACGCGATACTTTTCTTCTAGTTTAGGTAAAGCTTGAACAAGTAAAAGTGAGTAAGGGTCATCTACTTTAATGAAAACCTCTAATTTAGGTACATCACGAGTAAAAAGGCGTGCACAAGTATAATAGGCACGTTTAATACTTCGTAGCGTGTTACTCGAAATTAACTGTAGCACGTAAGGCTGAATACTTTTTTTCATTATTAGGTCAGCTATTTTTGTTCATATAGGTCGTTAACTCCATGTAGACGCTTAGTGCCATAGCCTTATATTCCGACAGTAATTGGAGCTAGGGGGATAATGGCTATATGGTTAACAACTTGTTAAAATAAGGCTGTACAGTAACAACAGTTACTAAAAAACGCTACGGAGATAGTATTGAGTAAGCGCTAATAGTTTTTCGGCCTAGGGCAGAATGAATTTAAGCTTCTCCCTATAGGCACTCATGCGATAGACTAGTAAAGACTAACAAACTGGTATTATTGTGACTCGTCAGGAACAAAAGCTTAAAACCCGCCAAAATATCATTCATGCGGCATTCCTATTACTGGATGAAAACCGCAGTTTGTCTGCTATTAGCTTACGTGAAGTAGCACGAGAAGCTGGCATTGCACCAACGTCTTTCTACCGACACTTTAAAGACATGGATGAATTAGGATTAACACTGGTGGATGAAGCTGGGTTAGCCCTTCGTCAATTAATGCGCCAAGCTCGCCGTCGAATTGCTTCAGGTGGCGGGGTAATCCACACGTCAGTTGAAACCTTCATGGAGTTCATTTCTGCAAACAAAAATGTATTTCGATTATTGTTGCGGGAACATACAGGCACATCAGCTGCATACCGAATGGCGGTCTTTCGCGAAATTCAGCATTTTATTGAAGAGCTAACCGATTACATCATCGAGCAGCAAAGCGTAGAGTACAACATTGCGCAGCTCCAAGCGGATGCTATGGTTAGGTTGGTATTTAGTGCAGGGGCAGAAGCACTAGAAGCTGATACTAAGTTGAAGATGGAAATTGGCGAAAGGGTTAAAGCCCAATTACGTTTCGTGCAATTGGGCGCAATGTCGAAGCTTTCATCAGAGATATCTTCCGACGCATCTTAAGCTTTAAAGCCTAAGTGTGCTGCCGATTTATTGACAATATGCGACATTCACAATATACAGAGCATTACTTTTTGGTGAGTAACACACCTGCTTCTATATGGTGGGTGAAAGGGAATTGATCGAACAGCGCCGCATTTGCTACTTCGTGAGTTTCACAAAGCAGGCCTAAGTTTTCAGCTAAGGTTTCAGGGTTACAAGAAATATAGATAATATTATCGTACCCTTGAATCATCTTTAATGAATCTACGTCTAACCCTGCCCGAGGAGGGTCGACCAATACAGTAGTAAAATTGTATTCAGTTAAGTTGATACCTTCTAAACGAGAGAAGCTTCTTTCCCCGTTCATTGCTTCAGTAAACTCTTCAGCCGATAGTCTCACAATTTTCACGTTATCTAAGTGGTTTGCCGCAATATTATATTGCGCTGCTTGTACCGAGGGCTTTGCTATTTCGGTTCCTATCACGTTGTCAAAATGAACTGCCAATGGCATTGAGAAGTTCCCTGCACCACAATACATTTCGAGTAAATCGCCGGTTAGGGGAGCAGAGCATTCAAGTGACCACTCAATCATGCTGCAATTCACTTCTGCATTAGGTTGAGTAAAGCTATTTTCGATATGTTTGAATTCAAATTCACGGCCATTAATAGGTAGACGTTCTATAATAAAATCGTTACCCACAATGCGTTTTTGCTTTCTAGCCCGCCCAATAATACTTACCGCGGTAAATTGCGTAGCTAAAAAGGTGCGAAGTAGTTCAGCTTGCGCTTCCCATTCATCATCAAGTGGCTTGTGATAAAGAAGGCTAATAACCAGTTCGCCGGATAGCCCAGTTAAATAATCAATTTGGAAAAGTTTTTTGCGCAGCAGTTCATTTGGCTTTAAATATTCTATTAACTGCTGCATTGCATTGTTGATGGTTTCACTTGCTGGTGGAAATGTATCTACGCGGTATTTCTCTTTAGAACCCTGATCGAACATGATGTGATAAAGATCGTCACCGTCATGCCATACGCGAAATTCAGCTCGCATGCGGTAGTTTTCAGGTTTAGACGGATACACCGACAGGGTAGGGGCGTTAAACGGCGCAAGGAGAGTACCTAACCGATCCACTTTCTCATCGAGTTGAGCTTGATAGTCTTTTGCAGTGGTGGTTGTCATGTGGTTCTCCGAACATCATTTAAATAAGGCTGCGAATTGTAGTGCCTTATATTATATGTGCAACGGATAAAACTCACAGAAGCAAAAATTTAGTATTAAAATTAAACAATACGTGATTGGTGCCGATAACTTGATTGAGGATAGTGAGGATCAAATTATGAACGTGAGTCAAATTAAGGCTTTCATGGGCGACCAGAAAGTGGATGAAAAGGCATCGGTTCACCCGAATGAAGCTATAAAGAAGCAGCTTCAACAGGAAGGCTTACAACAAGCTGCCGAGTTTACCAAGCAGCATTCAGCGACGGTCACCGTGAATAGCACGCAAACCAGTATTGGCTTAAAGGTCTTCAGTGGTAGCTTAAGTCAGAATGTGGTTGTTGATGGCAAGCGCCCGAATGAAAGCAAACAGTCAGGTGACGGCGAAGAAAATAAAAGTTTATTCGATTTCGAGAAAGTCGCACGTAATGTACTTGGGTTCGTGACCGGTGTCATTCAAGGTGCGGCTGATGGAGGTGCGGATGACGATACCCTGAAAGGGTTGTTTGGTCAGGCCCGTGAAGGGGTAAGTCGTGGATTCGCTATGGCTGAAAAGGATCTCGCTGGCTTTATGAATGATGAGATTGAAGAAGGTGTTACGCGTAGTCGCGAAATGATAGACGGCGGCATCAATGATCTGGAACAGAATATCTTCAATCCTAATCCAGTGAGTGTGAGCGAGCTTAACGCGGTATCTGCATCTGATGCTAAATCAGGTAGTTTGCTTATTCGAACCAAAGATGGGGATGAAGTAAACCTTAGCTTTGAAAGTATCAGACAATTTAGCGCTGCGAGTCAGGCTTCGCTGTATATACCCGCAAATGACGATACTGAAGAATCTAGTTCGAATACAGGTTCAGTTGTGGCGCAGCAGTCATCTCAATATGAATACTTTGAACGAAGTGGCATTAGCTTTTCGTTAAAGGGTGAAATAGACGAAGATGAAATGACAGCTATTGCAAACCTTGTGGGTGAAGCACAAGATTTAGCTGATACCTTCTATAGCGGCGATATGGATAAGGCGTTCGAACAAGCATTGAATTTAGGTTTCGATGATAAAGAGTTAGTTGGGTATGCGTTGCAGTTAAACCGTACTACACAAACCGAAATGGTAAAGGCTTATGAGAACGTTAAGCATTATAGTGAAGAAGGTGAAGCGGAAAACCAATACGGTAATGTTGTAAGCCCAATAGCACAGTATCTAGAAAAGATGATGTCTACATTTGGAAATGCTGAGAATACATTAGGCTCTGGCGATGATTACAACACATTGCTTGCAGGTATTATTAGTGAAATGAAAGATGTACAAATACCAGATTTAGTATCGGCTATAAATCGCTTCCATACGTTTAACCAAAACTTATTGAACGCGATGCCACAGCAAGTGGCTTCAGAATAAAGTAAAAAAAACCTGGGTCATGCCCAGGTTTTTTAATTTATGCTTGTTCTACTTTATCTTTAGCTGGCCTAACTTTTAATGTTCGCTCTTGGAACACTGAGTCGTTAGTCTTCGCTATTACTGGGTCAAGGTCGCTCGTTATCACTTCAATAAAGCCATAACCTTTTCGCTTGCCAGTTTTTCTATCCTTCATGAGTCGGACAGATTGCACTTCGACAAAACTACCAAAATACTCTTTAACCGCAGATTCGTTTGCACGATACGGTAGATTACCCACATAGAGTGTTTCAGTGGTTGTGCTGCTGGTGGAGGGCGCAGCTGTTTCAGAGGGTGAATTGTTAAGGAGTGAAGCTAGCCACGGCGTTAAAATACCGCTTATTAATAAAGACGCTGAAACCGTTAACGGAACGTGCGCTTCTATACTAGCTGATGAAAACAACAGATATCCTGCGATTGCAAAGATAGCACTAATAACAGTGCATTGAATAAAGCCTACTTTCATATACAACGAAACGCGTAGAATGCGCATCCGCTTCGAAGAGAAGCGCTCATCGAAAAGGCAACGGCCGTTCGGGTGAGGTGAGGAAGTCTAAGCAACTATATGTAGTGTTAGTCCTCCTTGCGCAAAAACAGAATGCTTCGCATTATGATTTTTGCACGATAGTTCTTTAACAATTTATAACAAGACAATCTGTGTGGGCACTCATTAAGAGTGTCACACAACGACGATTCATATTCGATATATTTATTTAATTGAAGAGTATTTAATTGAAGAGTTTGATCATGGCTCAGATTGAACGCTGGCGGCAGGCCTAACACATGCAAGTCGAACGGAAACATGTCTAGCTTGCTAGATGATGTCGAGTGGCGGACGGGTGAGTAATGCTTGGGAACTTGCCTTTGCGAGGGGGATAACAGTTGGAAACGACTGCTAATACCGCATAATGTCTTCGGACCAAACGGGGCTTCGGCTCCGGCGCAAAGAGAGGCCCAAGTGAGATTAGCTAGTTGGTGAGGTAAAGGCTCACCAAGGCAACGATCTCTAGCTGTTCTGAGAGGAAGATCAGCCACACTGGGACTGAGACACGGCCCAGACTCCTACGGGAGGCAGCAGTGGGGAATATTGCACAATGGGGGAAACCCTGATGCAGCCATGCCGCGTGTGTGAAGAAGGCCTTCGGGTTGTAAAGCACTTTCAGTTGTGAGGAAAAGTTAGTAGTTAATACCTGCTAGCCGTGACGTTAACAACAGAAGAAGCACCGGCTAACTCCGTGCCAGCAGCCGCGGTAATACGGAGGGTGCGAGCGTTAATCGGAATTACTGGGCGTAAAGCGCACGCAGGCGGTTTGTTAAGCTAGATGTGAAAGCCCCGGGCTCAACCTGGGACGGTCATTTAGAACTGGCAGACTAGAGTCTTGGAGAGGGGAGTGGAATTCCAGGTGTAGCGGTGAAATGCGTAGATATCTGGAGGAACATCAGTGGCGAAGGCGACTCCCTGGCCAAAGACTGACGCTCATGTGCGAAAGTGTGGGTAGCGAACAGGATTAGATACCCTGGTAGTCCACACCGTAAACGCTGTCTACTAGCTGTTTGTGACTTTAAGTCGTGAGTAGCGAAGCTAACGCGATAAGTAGACCGCCTGGGGAGTACGGCCGCAAGGTTAAAACTCAAATGAATTGACGGGGGCCCGCACAAGCGGTGGAGCATGTGGTTTAATTCGATGCAACGCGAAGAACCTTACCTACACTTGACATGTTGAGAAGTTACCAGAGATGGTTTCGTGCCTTCGGGAACTCAAACACAGGTGCTGCATGGCTGTCGTCAGCTCGTGTCGTGAGATGTTGGGTTAAGTCCCGCAACGAGCGCAACCCTTGTCCTTAGTTGCCAGCATTCAGTTGGGCACTCTAAGGAGACTGCCGGTGACAAACCGGAGGAAGGTGGGGACGACGTCAAGTCATCATGGCCCTTACGTGTAGGGCTACACACGTGCTACAATGGCATATACAGAGGGATGCGAGACAGTGATGTGGAGCGGACCCCTTAAAGTATGTCGTAGTCCGGATTGGAGTCTGCAACTCGACTCCATGAAGTCGGAATCGCTAGTAATCGCAGGTCAGAATACTGCGGTGAATACGTTCCCGGGCCTTGTACACACCGCCCGTCACACCATGGGAGTGGGATGCAAAAGAAGTAGTTAGTTTAACCTTCGGGAGAACGATTACCACTTTGTGTTTCATGACTGGGGTGAAGTCGTAACAAGGTAACCCTAGGGGAACCTGGGGTTGGATCACCTCCTTACCAACATGTCGATGGTGACATTGTTAGTGTAGTGCCTACACAGATTGTTTTGTTATTAAATGAAGAACGACACGAAGTTTTTTGTAGTTATACAGAAAATGGGGCTATAGCTCAGCTGGGAGAGCGCCTGCCTTGCACGCAGGAGGTCAGCAGTTCGATCCTGCTTAGCTCCACCACTACAGGCTTGTAGCTCAGCTGGTTAGAGCGCACCCCTGATAAGGGTGAGGTCGGCAGTTCAAGTCTGCCCAAGCCTACCATTTACCTTCACTTGCTTTGCAAGTGGTCGTAAAAAATCCGCTTAACCGGAAGCGGAGCTTCCTGACGGTTTTTCTACTCGCTAAAGTTAGCGGTAGTTATGAATCAACTTAGAAAGCTTGTTTTTGTGTCATGTTGGACCATGAATCCTAATGAATTTTTACTCGAATGAGTAAGCATTGATTAGGGTTTTTTACTCTAAGGAAGAAAGTAATGCTTTTAGCATGAAATATCCAACGTTCTTTAACAATTTGGAAAGCTGATATTTAATTAGTAAATCAATCAAACGAAAGACGTACTTACTACTCTACTTGACTTGAATTGCTTGTTATCAATCTTAATTTGATAGCAAGGCAATTTCACGATTAGCTTGTCATGCATACAACTGAGTTAGATCTCATCCAGTCCTGATTTCAAAAGGCGGGAGAGCTCTTCGCTCAATCATTGTTTTAATATCACTTCGGTGTGTATTAGCGCAATGGGCGAGGTAACAGTTTCTAGTCGACTAAATCGACGCGTAAGCGAAGGCACATACTTTTAGTATGTAACTGAGCGAACGAGGAAAATTTAGGAAGAATAGGAAGTGTTAACGAAGGCCATTGACTAAGCGTATACGGTGGATGCCTTGGCAGTTAGAGGCGATGAAGGACGTGTAAGTCTGCGAAAAGCTGTGGTGAGCCGACAAAATGCATTTGAGCCACAGATGTCCGAATGGGGAAACCCACCTATTTATAGGTATCGTTACATGAATATATAGTGTAACGAGGCGAACGAGGGGAACTGAAACATCTAAGTACCCTTAGGAAAAGAAATCAACCGAGATTCCCCTAGTAGCGGCGAGCGAACGGGGATTAGCCCTTAAGCAATTATGAACGTAGTGGAAGCCTCTGGGAAGTGGCGCGATACAAGGTGATAGCCCTGTACACGAAGTGTTTGTTTTTGTGAAATCGAGTAGGTCGGGACACGTGTTATCTTGACTGAATATGGGGGGACCATCCTCCAAGGCTAAATACTCCTAACTGACCGATAGTGAACCAGTACCGTGAGGGAAAGGCGAAAAGAACCCCTGTGAGGGGAGTGAAATAGAACCTGAAACCGTATACGTACAAGCAGTGGGAGCCCCATCACTAAGTGCCTTTAGTGATGTGACTCACAAAGTGCAACCGTTTGATAAGCGCGTAACGTTGACCTGCGAAGCAGCCAACGGTAAACCGCCAAAAATCAAGCAGGGTGCTTAGTGATGGGGTGACTGCGTACCTTTTGTATAATGGGTCAGCGACTTATATTTAGTAGCAAGGTTAAGCGAATAGCGGAGCCGTAGCGAAAGCGAGTGTTAACTGCGCGTTTAGTTGCTAGGTATAGACCCGAAACCCGGTGATCTAGCCATGGGCAGGTTGAAGGTTGAGTAACATCAACTGGAGGACCGAACCCACTAACGTTGAAAAGTTAGGGGATGACTTGTGGCTGGGGGTGAAAGGCCAATCAAACCGGGAGATAGCTGGTTCTCCCCGAAATCTATTTAGGTAGAGCCTCGGACGAATTCCATTGGGGGTAGAGCACTGTTAAGGCTAGGGGGTCATCCCGACTTACCAACCCTTTGCAAACTCCGAATACCAATGAGAACTATCCGGGAGACACACGGCGGGTGCTAACGTCCGTCGTGAAGAGGGAAACAACCCAGACCGCCAGCTAAGGTCCCAAAATATTGCTAAGTGGGAAACGATGTGGGAAGGCATAGACAGCTAGGAGGTTGGCTTAGAAGCAGCCACCCTTTAAAGAAAGCGTAATAGCTCACTAGTCGAGTCGGCCTGCGCGGAAGATGTAACGGGGCTAAGCAATATACCGAAGCTGCGGATACGTGTTTACACGTATGGTAGGGGAGCGTTGTGTAAGTGGATGAAGGTGGATTGAGAAGTCTGCTGGACATATCACAAGTGCGAATGCTGACATGAGTAACGATAATGGGAGTGAAAAACTCCCACGCCGGAAGACCAAGGTTTCCTGTCCCATGCTAATCAGGGCAGGGTAAGTCGGCCCCTAAGGCGAGGCAGAAATGCGTAGTCGATGGGAAACGGATTAATATTTCCGTACTTATATAATCAGTGATGGAGGGACGGAGAAGGCTAAGCAAGCTTGGCGTTGGTTGTCCAAGTGAAAGCAAGTAGGCCGAGTGTTTAGGTAAATCCGGACGCTTAAAGCTGAGATGCGAGACGAGCTACTACGGTAGTGAAGTTGTTGATGCCCTGCTTCCAGGAAAAGCTTCTAAACTTATGATTATATAAACCGTACCCCAAACCGACACAGGTGGTCAGGTAGAGAATACTAAGGCGCTTGAGAGAACTCGGGTGAAGGAACTCGGCAAAATTGTACCGTAACTTCGGGAGAAGGTACGCCCTTGTTTGTGATAGGACTTGCTCCTTGAGCAGATGAGGGCCGCAGTGACCAGGTGGCTGGGACTGTTTATTAAAAACACAGCACTCTGCTAACTCGCAAGAGGACGTATAGGGTGTGACACCTGCCCGGTGCCGGAAGGTTAATTGATGGGGTTATCTTCGGAGAAGCTCTTGATCGAAGCCCCGGTAAACGGCGGCCGTAACTATAACGGTCCTAAGGTAGCGAAATTCCTTGTCGGGTAAGTTCCGACCTGCACGAATGGTGTAACCATGGCCACGCTGTCTCCACCCGAGACTCAGTGAAATTGAAATCGCAGTGAAGATGCTGTGTACCCGCACCTAGACGGAAAGACCCCGTGAACCTTTACTACAGCTTGGCACTGAACATTGAACCTACATGTGTAGGATAGGTGGGAGGCTTCGAAGCACAGTCGCTAGATTGTGTGGAGCCGTCCTTGAAATACCACCCTTGTATGTTTGATGTTCTAACATTGGTCCCTTATCGGGATTATGGACAGTGTCTGGTGGGTAGTTTGACTGGGGCGGTCTCCTCCCAAATAGTAACGGAGGAGCACGAAGGTTAGCTAATCACGGTCGGACATCGTGAGGTTAGTGCAATGGCATAAGCTAGCTTAACTGCGAGACAGACACGTCGAGCAGGTACGAAAGTAGGTCATAGTGATCCGGTGGTTCTGTATGGAAGGGCCATCGCTCAACGGATAAAAGGTACTCCGGGGATAACAGGCTGATACCGCCCAAGAGTTCATATCGACGGCGGTGTTTGGCACCTCGATGTCGGCTCATCACATCCTGGGGCTGAAGTCGGTCCCAAGGGTATGGCTGTTCGCCATTTAAAGTGGTACGCGAGCTGGGTTTAGAACGTCGTGAGACAGTTCGGTCCCTATCTGGTGTGGGCGTTGGATGATTGATGGGAGCTGCTCCTAGTACGAGAGGACCGGAGTGGACGAACCGCTGGTGTTCGGGTTGTCATGCCAATGGCATTGCCCGGTAGCTACGTTCGGAACGGATAACCGCTGAAAGCATCTAAGCGGGAAGCCGGCCCAAAGATGAGTCATCCCTGACTTTTAAAGTCCGGAAGGGTTGTTATAGACGATGACGTTGATAGGCAGGATGTGGAAGCGTTGTAAGGCGTTAAGCTAACCTGTACTAATTGCCCGAGAGGCGCTTTATATCTTGAGTGTTGTAAGACAAAGCTGATTAAAGCAACGAGAGTAGTAGTACTCAGTGCTCAAAAGATTGATTACGTGAATATCAGAATTCCTAAATTGTTAATTATTAAAGTAATATGGACTAAATAAGTCGGTATTACGCAAACTAACGTTTGCAAAAGTTTTTGCCTTGGCAGCCATAGCGATACGGTACCACCTGATCCCATTCCGAACTCAGAAGTGAAACGTATTAGCGGCGATGGTAGTGTGGGGTTTCCCCATGTGAGAGTAGCACACTGCCAAGCGTTTCCCCATGTGAGAGTAGCACACTGCCAAGCTCCCATTCGAAGAAAGCCCTTATCGTATGATAAGGGCTTTTTTTATGTCTAATAGAAAATAATATTAGCAGTTACGCCGTAGTAAAAAACTGAGCGTACTGCAGGTCCTCCTTGCGCGCTCATTCCAAAAAAGCATCATGATTCTGCACCCAGTGGTATATGAGCCACCGAACTCTGAAGTGAAACGTATTAGCGCATGCCGAGACTCGGCGGCCAGTAACTGGCGTGGGGATAGTGCGGGGTTCCGGTGACCGGCCCAGCCAGTGTGGCCCAGCTAGTGTGGCCCAGCCCCATGGGACAACGTGCAAGCCATGAAATGGTTGCCAGAGTTAGCACGGGGTGGCCCTCCACACTGCCATAGTTCGTTGTGAAGCAATCCCATTCGAAGAAATTGCTTCACAACGATTGCTTCACAACGATTGCTTCACAACGATTGCTTCACAACGATTGCTTCACAACGATTGCTTCACAACGATTGCTTCACAACGAAGCCTATCCTAACGGATAGCCTTTTTTTATGCTTGTAAGAAAGTGAACAGGCAATAAAAAGCCCCGCAGGGGCGGGGCTTAAACTAGGCGACTATTATCAGTTAGTGTGCTAAATGCTGACGAAATTCCATTTTGGTTAGTAGTTGGTTATCGTCTTTATCCATTTCACTAAAATCGCCATTAATGCCAGCCTTCTCAACTTCCATCATTGAGAGCTTACCGTCATTATTACGGTCTGCTTTTTTAAATTTAGCAGTAACTTCAGCCTTCATTTCACTAGACATCTCTTTACCCAACGCCTCTTTACCTTTTTCCATAGTCGTACCGGTACCAGTTATCATAGGCTCATTCATGGACTGAGATGTTGATGTAGTCATTTTCCGGGTTAGCACTGCATCGGTAGTGCCACTTGATTTAACCTTTGTCACAGTATCTCCAGAAAACATACTAGGGTTATTTTTTACGTATTTATCAAACTCTGACCGGGACACTTTATCATTACCATCTGCATCCATTTTTTTGAAGAATTTACTAGAGTTTGCTTCTTTCAATTCTGTTTTGGTGATGTGTCCATTTCCATCATTATCGAGAGTAGAAAAATCTGCGCTAATATTTGAGTTATGACCACCTTGGATGTCTCCAGCAACTGCGGTCGTTGACATTACTGCGCCTATAACAAGTGATAGTGTAAGCTTTTTCATCACATTCTCCTTTTGTAGTGATTAACACTTTGCTCGGTTAGAGCAAGGAACAAAATACTCACATTAACTCATTCATTGATTGTGCCGCTGCAGTAAGTAATTGAATTATATATATTTAATTGATAAATATTAGTGGCGGGTGTTTTTCATTCTTGTTAATTTGCAACAAAGCTTTGAAATATATTCAGGCAAATCACATAAAAAAGGGTATTCATGATGTGAATGCTCAGGCGTCAGTACCTTAGTTAGGAAATAACGATAATTGTTCGTTAGTTAGTTCAGAAAAAGATAGGTTGATGAGAGGAAGTATACTGTCCGCTATGGGCATGATTTGCTTTTCAATGTAATGGTCGTAATCAAGCGGTGCCATCTGGTGCTCGGTAGTTTGAGGGCCTTGTACCGTCATAACATAGCGTATGGTTGTATTGTGTTGGTAACGTAATCGTTGGCCCGTTTTACGATTAATATCATCTGCGAGGCGCGCGGCTTTTACATGAGGAGGCAAAGATTTGATGTAGTCACTTAATGGCTTCCTTAATCGTTTTGCATATACGAGTCTGGCGTCTTCTTTCCCGTGGCGAATATTATCTACAGTTTGTTTAATAAAATCAGATACAGGGGCTTTTTCGAAAACCCGTCGATACAATTCATACTGAAAGTATTTAGCTAATTCGGTCCAGTCTGAACGTACGTTTTCCAACCCTTTAAAAACCAGCTCTTTTTTGTCGCCAGTTTGCTTTAAACCTGCATATCGCTTCTTGCTACCTAATGCAGAGCCTCTAATTGTGGGCATAAAAAAGGTTTCAAAATGGGTCTCAAATTCAATGTCCAAATGGCAGTCTATATCATAGTCTTCTCGAAGCTTGCGTTGCCACTTATGATTAATAGTGTTTGCTAGGGACTGTCCCGTTTCATTAGGCGTGCCTAACGATGTGTTGTTATTCACGTGTACAAAGGTAGAGTCTGTATCGCCATAGATAACTGAGAACCCTGCTTCTTCTATCCATTTTGCAGTAGTTTGCATTATTTCATGCCCACGCAGAGTAATAGAGCTTGCTAACCTTGGGTCATAAAAGGGGCATCCGCCACTGCCTAATACACCGTAAAAGGAGTTCATTAAGATTTTTATAGCCTGAGATCGTGGCGCATCGTTTTGTTTTTTTGCTTCGTCTCTTTGGCGCCATAGGTTGTCTATAATATCGGGCAAAAAATGATTGTCACGACTGAACATAGCTCCTTTGAACCCCTCGATGGCACTGCTTGGATCTTTAAGGCCTTCGGCAAGCCCCATAGGGTCAATCTTAAACGTGCGAATAATTGATGGGTATAGGCTCTTAAAGTCGAGTACGAGTACATCAGAGTACAGGCCAGGCTGTGAATTCATTACATAGCCACCTGGGCTAGCCAACCCGCCGTGTTCCGGGCGTACACCACTTATGTAACCTTGTCGGTGTAACTTTGGTAAATACACATTTAGAAATGCAGCGACTGACCCTCCGGGCCTTCCTAAATCGAGCCCTGTTAAGGTGCCTCTCAAAATGAGAAATTCGATAAATCGGGTTTTTGCAGCAATCTCATTTACCAATACACAGTCTTTGTGGTTATAGCTGGCGAGCGAAGAGGGGTCTTCGTAATACAAGGCTTTAATTGCTGCAAGCTTGTCTTCACTCTGTATGAGCTTTTTATCACCCAGTAATTGCTGTGCAACATTGTCTAAAGAGAAAGAGTCAAATTGATAGGTCATAGTCTTTAGCGCTTCAATGCCATCTACAATACTGCGACCGGGTATATCCACGATAGTTTGGCCATCCCAATCCCTTACGAAGGCTTCTCGTTTTTCTCTGCCTATTGTAAATTTGACGCCTTGTTTTTTTGCTCTCCTTGCAAGCACGGCCATATCAAATTGTTTGACGTTCCAGCCTAAGATAACGTCTGGATCAATATCGCGTATACGCTTTGCAAATGCAGTAAGTAGCGCTGATTCAGTAGAAAACAGGCTCAGTGAAAATGTGTCTGGAACATCTAGCGTCTTGGGGTGAGTGGACGCAGAAACCAACATCACTTCGTTAACGTCGCTAGAAGCTAGCGCTATACTGAATAGGTTTTCATTTTCATCGCACTCAATATCGATGCTAATCGAGTAAAGATTTGGCGTGTAGATTGCGGGCCTAATTCGCGCATCAGGTATTAATGTTGCGTTTTCGTCAGGAGCAACAAACTCCAACGAACCGTATATAAACCGCTCCATCAAATACCTATCGGCAAGTCTTATATCAGCTTCATACAAAGTGATGTGTAAACTTTTGGCAAGCTGTCTTAATTGGTGCATGTAGGAGTCAGACGTGGTTTTAAGGGTGTCTACTTCCACTTGCTCAAGGGTAAAGAAACTGTCTGAGGAGACTTCAACCTCAATACCTTCTCGCTTTGCCTTTTCCAATATATTTTTCGTGTTTTCGGTAGCCACAAAACATGAGGGTTTCTGCATAGCGCTTTGAAGACATACTGGACCATCATCGGTAGACACCCACACTTCAACACAAGCACCTTTATGCTTACTGTTCGCATGTTTAACATGAGTGTGTTTACTTAGAATGTAACCTTTTCTAATCACGGCAAGTCAATTTTCGTTGGTGAAATAATGAAGGACGCATGGTACAGAGCAGTCGATATTCTTTACTTAAGATGAGAGAGGTAAATTGTTCACTATTGCTCGCTAACTCTCGCTATCGCTAGGAAAAGCGGTGATATTACTTAACGCTATAGTTGATTATCAAACAGATACGTTTGTTTTTGCCTACCTATCGTTATAGAACTAAGTATACCAGCGAAAAGGTGAAGATGTATGCATTACCCAGCAATTGAGCAACCGTCTCCAGGTGAATGGACAGAGATAGTGAAAGGTGTACTTTGGCTTCGTATGCCACTGCCTTTCGAACTCGACCATATAAATCTCTACCTTGTTGAAGATGATGATGGCTGGGTGGTTATTGATACTGGGCTCGGTACGAGCACAACAAAGACATTGTGGAATGAGATTTTTGCCGCATTGGATAAACCCATTTCAGCGGTTTTAGTTACGCATTTGCATCCTGACCACGTGGGTTTAGCCGGTTGGATAGCCGACCAATTCAAAGTGCCTCTATACATGTCGCAGGTTGAGTATTTTACTGCGCGCGCATTCACAGGGGGGAAAAGCGACACCTCAGCATGGCGGGATGAGCAATATTATCATCGTGTCGGTTTACAGCCAGATGACGTAACTTCGCTCATGTCAGGCAACAAAGGTTACAGCAATGTTGTATCGCCAATTCCTATCAGCTATAGACGGTTAAAGCAAAGTGATGTGCTTACGCTTAAGGGTAACTCATGGGAAGTGATGATCGGCAGAGGGCATTCACCAGAACACGTATGCCTATATTCTAAAGAACTTGGAATACTGTTAGCTGGCGACCATATACTGCCGCAGATAACACCCAATATAGGCGTATATTCAACGGAGCCTGAGGGCAATACGCTTCAAGATTATTTGTCTACGCTACTGCCTTTCACTGATTTACCGGAAAAAACCTTGGTGTTACCCGCACACCGACAACCTTTTGTTGGTGTAAAAGACCGAGTGAATGAGCTTATTGAACATCACCATGGTCATTTAAATGCGCTTGTGGAGGCTTGCAGTAAACCTCAGACGGTGGTCGAGTTGTTGCCCGTTTTATTTAAACGGGAACTGAGTGGTAGAAATGTCGTGTTTGCCGTAGCTGAGTGTGTGTCCCACTTAAACTACCTCTTGTCTCATGGAAAAATAACGCGACATTTATCTGATGACGGAATTTATTTATATGGGGCGCAACAATAGATGTTACTGAGGGGCTGTAGCTGAATTGTCTTCTGAAGTGATAGGTAGTTCTATTGTAACCACCGTACCTTTGCTCACTTTGCTATTGATTGAAATTTTGCCTTTGTGCTTTTCTATAATGGTATAGGCAGTGGATAATCCCAACCCTTGGCCTTGACCTTCAGGGCGGGTAGTAAAAAAGGGTTCGAAGACTCTTTTCATATTTTTTTGCTCTATACCTTCACCGCTGTCTAGCACCTTAATCGTAATGCTCTCGCTATTTTTTAATAAGGATAACTTAACGTAGCCTTTGTCTGGAATAGCTTGGGCAGCGTTGAGTAATATGTTCATCAAGGCTTGTTTTATCATCCCTGGGTTGGCCATTATCTCTATCTTTTCGTCGGCTGATTCAACCTTATAGTGATGAGAAGCATATTGGGTAGATACAAGCTTGATAGTTTGTGAGGCGACGTCGTTTAACTCTACAATCTGACTACCTTGTGTGCTGTCGAGGGAAAACTGTTTTAGATTATCGACAATATCCTTAACTCGATTTAAGCCCGCTTTCGATTCTTCGAGCAACTCTTCAATGTCATCTTTTATCAAATCATAGTGCTGTGCTTCGAAAAGGTTTTTTATTTGTTCTTTTACTTCATCGTTAAAATCGGTAACGTGATTTTCTACCCCATCGCAAATAGATATTAAATTATTAGCGTATTGCGACAGGGTGTCTAAGTTTGCATTGATAAAGCCAATAGGGTTATTTATTTCATGGGCAATCCCCGCAGCTAATTGGCCCGTTGATGCCATTTTTTCCGCTTGAATGAGTTGAGACTGAGCGGTATCAAGTTTACGAATAAGTTTGCGTTGTGCTTCGTGTTCTTCTTTAAGTGCGGCAGATAGCTTTTGTTGGGTACGGAAGTAGCTGGCTTGCGCGGTAACGTCTTGCAAGAAAATGCAGGCGTATTTTTTTCCTGTGCTTTTGTCCTTTACCGGCAATATCTCCATGTTTTGATACATTTGTGTTTCTTCGCCAGTTATCGGTCTACTGCTTTTAAACGGAAATATATGGGGGCGCTGTTCCCAGTAGCTGAAACTAGGATGCTGGAGAACAAAAACCGATTTTAACCTTCGCTTTAGAAATTTTCCTTGGCCGCTAAAAATATCGGTAACAGGGGTGTCTTTGTACGAATCGCGATTCTCGTGAGGAAGACGATCTCTAAAAAAGTCGTTTAAATAAACAACCAGAAAATCTTCATCAACGATGCCAAT
The DNA here is from genome assembly GCF_001562125.1 of Alteromonas sp. Mac1. Taxonomy (NCBI): domain Bacteria; kingdom Pseudomonadati; phylum Pseudomonadota; class Gammaproteobacteria; order Alteromonadales; family Alteromonadaceae; genus Alteromonas; species Alteromonas sp. Mac1. The sequence goes on along the minus strand of NZ_CP013932.1, from coordinate 3,950,060 downwards.
TCCAACCGGAAGTTTTTCAACCAGTTGCTCAAACATTATTCTAGAAGTTCATCTAAAGTATCTTTCATTCTTGTCAGTGAATCGTCATCTAGGCAGAAAACAACACGCATAGAAAAGGATGAAACGGCTACGGTGAATTGCACTTCCATGACTAAGCTATGTTGCCACTTTAGCTCGTCGAAGTTCTCTTTGTTAGGAGTAAACAACGTGGGCATATTCAAATTGGTGGTCAGTTCCAATTGGCTCGATAAGCCTGCCAAACAAGCGCCGGCTAAAATATTAGAAAGCTCGAGTATAATTTCTTCTACATCTTCTTTACTCAGCGGTTCACTGTATTCCATCAGTTTGGCCATCTCGTTCAGACCAGAGCGGGAAAGTACTGACATCACTTCACCTTGAATATCACCTAGAAAAGACTGGCGGGTATGAAATGTATCTGCAGAGCCAAACAGCAAGGTGTAAAGCTGAGTAGGGGTCACTGACGTTATTTTAGGAATTGAAATATCAATTTTAGTTTCAATGAGTTGCGCGAGTGAATTTGCTGCTTGGCCCATTGAAATATTGAGCAATTCTTGCAGCGCATCGCGTTGTTCCTCGTCTAATGGTATTACAGCGCTCATAGATACCCCAATTCGAACATAGTCATTGCCAGCTCTTCTTTGTCTAATGGTTTTCTAATGAATCGTTGTGCCCCTAAGGACAGTACGATGCGCTGTTTTTCTGGCTGAAAATCTGCGCTGATCACGATGACATTAGGGAAGGCATCTTCACGCTTGGATAAGTATTCCAGCACATCCACACCATCAACCTCTGGCATGGTTAAATCAAGCAGCACAAGGTCGAAGGTGTTTTCAGCTAACAAATCTATCGCTTCTTGGCCATTCGTTGCCTCTGAAATATCGTAGTCTAATTCCGGCGGTAGCGATTTTTTTACGCTACGGCGTGACAATTTAGAGTCGTCAGCAACTAAAACAGATAGTGCCATCAACAGCCTCCTTTTACGTCTGTTAGAACAGTGTGTGCAATTTCTCAGTGCCTGAAAGAAGCTTAGTAGACATTCTAAGATTCTAAAACCTAGGTAGGTGTATTTGCACAAGGTACTTTAAGAGTATATGACAAGGAGGGCATTTATGAGCATTATACTTTACGTGTAAATACTTGTGGATGAGGGAAAACGAGAGAAGCGTACAGCCTAGAGTGGCTGCACGCATAAAATAAAGATGTGTAAACTCAATTAAGAATTCTGTTTTTTAGTCATTGTTTCAAGTGCTTGCGGAATAGCATCGACATAGCGCTGCACATCTGCGATTTTGCCCATGCTGACTCTTGACCAATTAGTATAGGTGCGATAAATACCGCGGATGTGAATATCTTTCTCCGCCATGGCGGCCCTAAATAATTCAGCATCTCCTTTACCAAGATCCACAAAAACAAAGTTAGTACTAGAAGGGAGGGCAGTTAGGCCATTAGCCTTGAGGCCGTCCATCACTAAGCCTTTTGCTTCTACAACCTTATCTTTAACAAACGTAAGGAAGGCTTCATCATTATATGAAGCAATGGCTGCGGCTAAACCAGCTTGGTTTAATGTGTAACCCCCCATGCCATAGCGATTGATCCATTCTGTATTTTCTTCAGAAGCAATCATGTAACCAACTCGCATACCCGCTAAGCCGTAAATTTTGGAAAAGGTTCGCGCAACAATAATATTGTGCCCGGCTTTCACTAACGGAATCATTGAGTTTGCAGGCGGATCATCTGTAAGTTCATTATAAGCTTCATCAACAAGTACTAACGTCTTTTTAGAAGCTTTGATACAGAATTCTCGAAGCTTTGCAGGGTCTAAAAGGCGTCCTGTTGGGTTGTTAGGATTGGTGATATGCACCATGCCAACGCCGTCATCAATGGCTGCATACATGGCATCCAAATCGATTGCTAAGTCTTTTGTGTTAGGTACCCGAACAATCTCAGGTGCACCTTGTTTCTCTGGTGCTTTAGAGGTGGTATCCCAAAAAAGATCGGGGCCTAAAATCTTTCCTTTCTTGCTCGCAGCAAGGGCGGCGTAAGAAAGGATTGGGCTAGAACCTGCACTTAACGAAATATTCTTAGGGGTAATTCCATGGCGCTCTGCAATCATATCTAGCAAAGTCATTGCGGCGGGGTAGGCATAGTATGCGCCCCCCTCGGCAGAGGCAGTAGCAATCGCTTTTAATGCTGCTGAGCTTGGTCCAAATGGATTTTCATTCGCATTTAATTTAGCGATACCTGGCTTTGGACCATACAGTACCTTGGACATAGTGGGCGTGGCAGCTTGAAGGCCTGCAGAGGTAATCAAGCCTGAGGCACCAATGGCAGTAGCGGCAGCACTACCACCCAAAAATAGGCGTCTTGAAACGTTATGTGACATTGTTAATTCCTTATCTCAAACATCGTAAGTGTTTACAGGGCCTTGTAAAACATGGCGCTAGAAACAATTACTAAGTAAATACCAAACATTCGTTTTAATTTTTTCTCGCTGAAGTTATGCGCCATTTTTGCTCCCATAGGTGCCGTAATAATGGCCCCTATACTAATAGCGACTAACGCGGGGATATTGATATAGCCTATTGTTCCAACTGGCAGAATGGCGGCTTCAGGATGCTTCATAAAGAGAAATCCGATAGCGCCAGGCAGACCAATTAGGAAACCAACGCCAGCGGCTGTGGCTACCGCTTGCTGGATGGTGCGTTGACAGATAACCATAGTAATTACCATGGGTGTGCCGCCGCCAATACCCAGAAGAGCCGAAAAGCCTCCAAGTACAAAAGCAAGTGCAGATTTAGCAATACCTTCAGGCATAGATAACGCTACACCAGGGCGAATGACAAATTCTGGGAACAAGAAGTAAATAGAATAAAGTAAAACACCTGCCGCAAAAACGACCGTTAAACCATCGCTACTTGTGCTACTGGCAATATAAATACCGCCAATTACGCCCATTACGATCCAGATGCTCCATGATTTTAGAATATCAAAATCAACAGCGCCTTTTTTATGGTGAGCCATTACTGAGCGGGTACTAGATACCACAATTGAAGCTAAAGAAGTGCCTATTGCAACCTTGACTAACTCTTGTGATGGGGGCGTAAAAAATGGAAATACAGCTAATAGAGCGGGAACAACAACAAATCCACCTCCATTACCAAAAAGACCAGCAGTAATACCGGCAATAGCACCTGTAATACAAAGAGTAACAACGAACCAGAGAAGCTCTATTTCCATAAAATAACATCTCCAGCAAATACTTCTAATAACATGAACAGACCTTTAAATTTTGCTTACAAAACGAGGGGTAAAAACATAAACACCGGCATTTGCCGGTGTTTATTATTAGTTGCTTTTAGAATCTTGCCGCTAAGCGGGTGTAGTAGTAACCACCCTGCCAGTCGACGACTGAACCTGAGTCATAGACTTGGCCACAGCAAGCATCACCATTTATTGTAGGGTCTGGATAGCTATCAAATAGGTTACGTACACCTACTGATAAGGTTAGGTTTTCATTGATGAGGTATGACCCTTCAATATCAAACATAAATTCAGAGCCGTAGGTTTGAATTGTTTCGGCATCGATTACGGTACCATCATCGCTGCCTACATTTTCGTATTCACCGTAGTAACTCAATCGTGCCACCGCAGACCACACATCATAACTATGTGTCACAGAGAACACACCGCGCATTTCTGGCGTTCCATTTTCAAAATCGAACATGTCTTCGGGGTCTAGGTATTCGCTAGGATCTGAGTCGAACGAAGTATCGTTATAGTTAATAGACCCTGTAATCATAGTTGAACCGTAGGTCGTTTCCATCTTATAAGTGGCAACGAGATCAACACCTTCAGTAACCGTATCAAACGCATTTTGGAAGAAGAACACACCACCAATTGATTCTGCACCTGATACACCAGCACCCGATAGTGCTAAGTAATTTTGGTATGCAGCATAACCATCAGCGTCTGGGTCGGTAACTACTGTAGTAGAAACGTCGCGTGTAGATACTGAGTACAGTCTGTCTTCTAGTTTAATGTTGTAGTAATCGGCAGTAAGGGTTAAATCACCAAAGCTAGCAGTTAAACCAAGTGTAAAGTTAGTCGATTTTTCAGGAAGAAGCTCTTCTGCACCTAACGCTTGGGCCACATCGCCACCAGCAGGGAACAAGCCCGTTGCTACTGGGAAACCATCAGGTAAACGGGTCGATACGTTTGTAGTACCTTGTTGACCTGGCGTCGGTGCTCTGAAGCCTGTGCCGTATGAACTTCTTACCGCAACTTCATCGTTTATTTGATAAATACCCGCAACCTTATAAACCACTTCAGAACCAAAGTCTGAGTAGTCTTCATAACGGATAGCTGCTTGTGCAAACAGTTCGTCAGTAATATCACCAGAAACATCGGCATATACCGCGTAAGAATCCCGGCTATACGTACCTGAGTAGTCAGGTGAATAACCAGGGAAACCGTTTGAGCCTACACCCACTACGGTATAAACCGCATCATCACTGTCAGCACAATCTAGCGTAGAACCGTTAGCAATGACGGCTAAACCCGCTGCACTAGCCGTATCTCCGTCACAGAAGCCCCAAGGATCAGATGTTGCGTAAGGCCCTGCAAAGTAAGAATCAACTTCGCCTTCTGATATTTCATAAGATTCATCAAGGTAGCTTGCACCGAACGCTAGAATATATTCGTCAAAGTCGTAGGTGAAATCGGCTTGAATTTGTGTTTCTTCGTTGGTTAAGTCACCAGGTTGAAATGATGTAGGTGACTCATTACCCATAGACGGGTTAATGGTGTTAGCAAGCGTATATGAAATATCGTTGTAGCCGTAACGACCACTTATGTCATAGCCTAAGTCGCCAGACATCCCTTTAATACCACCAACAAAAGAGTAGTCGGTAACATCGCCAGAAAAGCGCGGTGTAAAGCCACCAGGGAAAAATTCAGTAGGGCTCCATATAGAACCATCTTCTAAGCGAATATCTTCTATAGTGCCGTTACCTGGGTAACGATAATAGAATGAGCCATCACCTTCACTTTCTGAATAGTTACCAAATGCATAAAGCTCCATCTCAGCAGTTAATGCATAGCCAGCATTAAAGAAGATACGAGCGCCGCTAGTGTTTGGCTGTCCCCAAGGCTGAACTACGTCCGACCCGTGCACCGTATTAGCCATTGCAGTGGCATCTGCGATGTATTGTTCTGACTGGTCATCTACACAAAACCAAGATTCACAGTACTGCTCGCCGCGATATGTGGCTTCGCTGTCTGAGTATTCCGCTGAAATACTTAAGAAACCATCATCACCAAGTGCGAAACCTTTGTTTCCGGTAATGGTAATTTGGTCGCCATCACCTTCAAAGTAGCTTCCATAATCGGCGGTAAACGATCCACCTTCGGTATTTTCTTTTAACTGGAAGTTGATAACACCAGCAATGGCATCAGAACCATACTGGGCTGCCGCACCATCGCGCAATACTTCTACACTGCCAATCGCAGCGGTAGGGATAGTGGCAATATCAGGGCCTTGTGTACCAGAACCCCCAATAGATACCAACGCTGCTCTGTGACGGCGCTTAGAGTTAACTAGCACCAACGTTTTATCTGTGGGCATACCACGTAAAGTTGCAGGACGAATGAAAGTACCACCATCAGAAATGGGCTGTCGAGCTACTGAATAAGATGGGACCAAAGTCATTAGTACGTTGTTCATGTCGGTGAAGGCTACTGCTTCAATATCTTCAGCACTTAATACATCAACAGGTACAGGCGAGCTAGTTACCGACCGAGGTGCACCACGTGCACCAACAACAGCAATTTTTTCAACATTTTGAGTATCTACTGCGGTTTCTTCAGCTTCTTGCGCTAGCGCGAGTGGTGCTGCCAAAGATAAAGTGATTCCAGTGAACGCTAGTGCAATTGAATTATGTATTTTGTTTTTTCTCATGTGTGTTCCCTAAAACGAGCCGTTATGAGTTGTTATTCTTCACTTGGAGCAGGGATTAATGCCGCCCACGTTTGGCATAACAAGCACCACCTTGATGCATCCAGCATCTTATAAATGTTTTGTGTGGTTACCTGTATTAGTGCTCAGGCTAAAAATTCTTTTAAAATCGCGAAAGAAAAAAGAATATTGAGGGGTATAAGAAAAGTATTGAGGCTCTATTTAACTAGCTGATTTAATTGGTCTTAATTGTTTCAGTGTGACGATAAAAAAATAAACGCCGCTTCAAGCTTAACTTTATATTAACAAGTGTCAGTTGGGCTTTACTGGTCTGTGGCATGTAACTTGCTGATTTTAATCTCAATAAAGCGACCTGTGCTTTATGACGATGTGTTACAAAACTGTCATATTCGGGAAACTAGACATTGAACTCTAAACAACTTCAGTATTTTTTGACCACAGTTCACAAAGGCAGTATTGCAGGTGCAGCACGTGAGCTTGATATCGCTCAACCAGCCATAAGTCAGCAATTGGCAAGCCTAGAAAGAGAGATGGGAGCGCAATTGCTAAGTCGAACTTTCTCTGGAGTAACGTTAACACCAGCAGGCGACTTGTTTCTCGGCCATGCCACTAGGCTCATGGATGATATCAATACGGCTAAATCTGAACTGCGAGAGTTAGTGGGTAAGACTGCAGGCACGGTAAAAGTGGGTATGCTTCCTTCTATTGGCAATGTACTTTCCATGCCGCTTATTGCTGAAGTAAAACAAAACCATCCGAAACTGAAATTGGAAATAAGTACCGGCCCTTCGTATTCAGTAAAGGGGTGGCTAGAAGGGCGGCAAGTCGATATTGCATTAACCTATGAGCAAGACGTTGACCCAAGGTTTATGACGGTTTCACCGCTTATTCGTGAGAATTTGCATTTAGTGATGGCCAATCAAGCAACGTCCAGTGAATACAGCCACCTAGCGGGCAGAGAAAGTATTCCGTTTTGGGCATTGAGCCAATTCCCTTTGCTATCGCCTGGAAATAAAGATGCTTTAGGTAAACTCATCGAACATTATGAAAATGCCACAGGGGTATGTTTGCAGCATAATCTAGCCTATTCGGGGCAGTTAATGACAGGTTTGCGACAAGTTATGCAAGGTGAGGGGGTGATGATATTACCGACGTCGGCCATTTTTCATCTTGAAGAATCGGGCTTGGTTTCAACCTTAAAAATAGTTGAGCCAGAAATGCAGCGTCTGGTGCTGGCTGCCACAAACAAAACGAGTCCGTTGAATGAGGCCGTGTTAAAAATGCTTAAAGTGATAAAGCAGGTTGTCGCCAGTGAGCAAGCGCTGCAACACTGGCGAGGTTCCTTGGCATTTACTGATCAGTCAGAAATGAAAGGGGTATTAGCTTCTGGAAGTTTGATGTCTAGTTGAACTGGCAGATGATCAGAAAAGACCCTTGCCTTTTTAGATGTGAGCTTTTTGCACTGTGAAACAGTGATGTCATCACTTACCCACACACGATCTAAAGAAAAAATAGGAAATTGACTAGGAAAAGTCGGTCCTACCTTTTTTTGATTCAAAAGCTGATTTAACGAGGTGAAAGCCCGAGAAAAGAATTGCCACTCATTGAAGTCTCCGGCCAATACCAATGGCATTGGATTAGCTTGCAGCCTTTGTTCAAGATAATCATGCAATAAGGCAAATTGCGAGCGGCGCTCTAATCGTTTCAGCCCTTTGTGGGTGTTAACTACGGTAAGTGGCCCCTTGTCAGTTTGTAATACCACTACTTGTACATTTCTGGGCTGTCGCCCATGCTGACTTACGTCGAAGGTTTCTTGTTCAAGAACCTTGAAACGGGAAAGTATGGCATTGCCATACCATCCGCTTGGCTCGTTTAGCGCTGGAGAAGACACCAAGTTGTAGACATTTTTAGCACAAATATCTTCAATATCTCGCTCAATTGCACGCTCTGAAGGACGTGTGTCCATCTCCTGTAACAGTACAATATCGGCACCCGATTCAGCTAGGAATTGCCCAATTCGCTGATAGTTTTGTAACTTGTCTCTGCCCAGCCCACTGTGAATGTTGTAACTAATTATGCGGCACATTCTTTACTTTCCGACGCTTCATTATCTGATGCACGCTTTTGACGGTTTTCCTGATAATAGCGAGCGAACTTTTGAGAACCCCAAATCATTAATCCCCACAGCACGATACCACCCACTAAATAGCTAATGGTTTCAACCGACGGGTTGCGGAAGATTTGAGTGATAGAGTCGCCTACCAGTCCTTTCGCAATCATTGGAGGGAACATGCCAAAGAAGGTACCGATTAGAAACTGTAGTAAACCAATAGACGAAATACCGGCGACTAAGTTCACTAGGCTGAACGGCGCAATAGGCAGCATTCTGATGGCAGCAACACCCACTATCCCGCTTTGTTTAAGCTTCTCATCCAAGGCTTCTACTTTGGGTCCACCTACTTTTCGAAGACCAGCGTCACCAGAAAGTTTACCGATAGCAAATAAAATTGCAGAGCTTAGCAGTGCACCCATGATGCCGTATATTGGCCCCCAAATGGGTCCAAAAATAGCGGCAACCGCTAACGACAATACAGTAACCGGGAAGAAGAGTATGCCTCCCACTACGTAAACTAATAGTACCGTAGGCAGCGCAAAATAAGTTCCTCGACTCTTTTCAAGAAACGCATTAATGCTTTCACCACTTAACCATGAAATGGATTGGCTAGCCCAAAACATCAGGCCACCGAGCAGAGCAATAACGGCCACCCCCAGCATGATCATGATAGTTCGACGTCTTGGGTTACGCGCGGGTAGTGCCCCGCCATCGAATGAAGGCATAGAAATCAATGGCTCCTCTGGATCTGACAAAGAACGAAATACGTTGTTCACTGACTGCGTAGTGAATACTTCATCACGAACCTCTGTTAATACATACCCGTGAGCAATTTGCCCATGGATTAATGCTTCAACAGGATATTCTTCAGCGAACAATGCAGGCATATCTGAGATGTCTCTACCCGTATGCTCAGCAAGCAAGTCATTACGAACGTTCAAAATGGCCGCTCGGTTTAAGTCGCTATTGCCGCTAAGTACAACGTCAATTTCGGTATCAAGCGTCATAGAACGGTTACTTAGGTTAGACGAACCTATCACTAAGTATTTGTCGTCAACGGTCATAACTTTAGAATGAATGCGTTTGTAGGCTTTCCTGCCTTGTAAGTCTTCGCACGACGAGTAAGTCAATTTTACTCTTTTCGGGTCGATGTCTTTTTCAAGAATAGATTTAAATTCAATACGGCTTGCCCAGAAGGCTTCACATTCGAACTTACCTTTAGGCTCGTAAGAACTCACAATGATAACGTGTAAATCAGGGCGCGCCTTCATACGTTTGTTCAGCGCTTCAGCAATTTCCTGACGAGTAGTGAATTGGTTCTCGATGTAGATAAGCGACTCGGCTTGACCAATCAAATCAAGCAGCATAGTGCGTACTTCTTGCGCGGGCTCAACTTCGTCCATAAACGGAATGGTTCTGGCTAGCGCACAATCGACTTCTTCAAATATAGGCGGGAAACCCTCCGGCCACGTGTCGGGAATAGGGCCATCTAAAGACGTATCCGCTTGCTCGCGAATCTCTACTGGTTCACTTTCGGCAACCCTCAGCCATCTCCAGCGCACTAATTTAGAAAAATCGGCCACTACGGGGCCTGAAGAGACCATTTGCACATCGTGTAGTGGTGCATACTCACCGTCTGGGCCATCTCGCTCTTCTGACTCAACAGGGTGGTCACGGGTGTCCCAACGGTTCGTTGAAATATCCATGCCGCCAGAGAAAACCAGTTCATCGTCTATAACGATAATTTTTTGGTGCTGACTGCCGCCCATAGGAATGGTGTCATCAAGCTCGGTTTGCACGTTATCTGGCGTCTTCTCTTCCCACACTTCTTTTGCCCACATTTCTCGTTTAGAAAAAAACGCGAGAGAAGAATCCCAGCGTAGTAGGTAAATATTTAAGTCGGGGTTATTTTCTGCCTTCCACGCAAGTAAATCGCTGACAACACTTGGGGCTTCACTGTTTGCTTCATCATCACCTCTTAAAAGGCGTATGCGACTATCAATGTCCCACCCAATGATAAAAATACTGTGCTTGGCTTTTACAATAGCGCTGTGTAGCGCTTTGTAATAGTTTCCACAGTCTATCAGTGGTGCAACAAAATTAGCTTTGCTGCTAACCCAACAGTTTTCACCTGGTTTGAATATATTATTGTTATCAACCATGTCGTCTCCCGAAATCGCTTCCGTGTAATAAAGTAAATATACGTGAGAAGTTGCAGGAAACGTTCCGGATCACTGTAGTGGTAAGTTTGAACGCTAACTTATTAATATTATTGGTTTTAAGGATTTTTCAGTGAAAATTTTTCAATTGGCTAAAATTTTAAAGTGTAACTTTTTCACAGAAATAGAGTAATTGAGGCGTAATGAACGGATGAGCTAAAGATGGGGTGTTAAAGCATATAATTTACAGCGTAGCCGTTAAAAGCGATGGCAGCATGTAAACCAAACTGGTTCCATCTTGCCGTTTAATGCTGGCTACATCGAAGGGCTCTCCTTGTTGCCACGAAAATACGATATCAGATGAAGGCGCAATACCAATACTGGCAGTAAACATGGGGGCGCTTTCCAGTGTTTGGACATTTTTAGAGAACACTTGTTTCACTAATCTATCTGCGACTACATGAACCGAATCAATGGTGACACCGCTTAGCATAATCGCAAATTTACTCTCACTTATTTGCCCTGCTATATCATTGGAGCGGGTAAAATGAATGAGAGACTGGCCCACTTGATAACTGGCGCTTTCACCGGCACTTGCACCGTAGTTATCGATAACTTCCTGATAGCCATCTATTTCAACTAGCAAGAGCACGTTTTCATCTTTATCAGTGTGTTGAAGTTTCTTTATGGCTTGTTGAATAAAATCGTCACGGGTTAGTACCACTGCACCAGAGCGACTAAGCGAACGAGCATAACGTGATTGAGAAGCTGGCTCTGTGCTGCATCGCATCAACGATAAAACAATTAATGCTGCACTTATCACCATTTGCATAGAAGTGAATTGGTACAGCAACGATAAATCATCCATACCGCCGGTAATAGAATTTACCACCGATACCGTGCCATGTAAGAAAAGCGAAAAAGAGGAGATAAGCAGCAAACGGCGGAGTAAGGCGCGCCTTTCCTCTTTTACTCTATTATCGTTATACAGTACGCCCTCGCTCAACAGCACAAGCGCAGCACAAAAAAACATGGCCACAGATTCGGCCAGTGCAGGCATTGTCCATAACACGCAAATTCCACTTACACCCACCCCGAGTACAGGAAGTGCATGGCGGTTAAGTTTGTAGTCTTTGTGCTTTTGAAGCGACTCTAACCCCAAAAATATCTGATAGAAGCCTACTAAAAGAGCAATCAGCCCTAAAATAAAAAAAGAAGAGGGGAGTGCAAATAGGGTGTCGCAAAGGCGAGTAACTAAGCTACCGCAAAGCAAGCCACTGGCAATTGACCAGTAGCGGAATATTGTCTTTTTCTGATATACCGTTTTTATCGTGAAGTAGCCGCAAAGTGCCGCACATACCGAGATAGAAACAAGAATGCAGGTGGCTAGAAAAAAATACAACACACAGCCCTTAAGATTGATTCGAGGCAGAATTATACCAAAGTATAAAAAGTGCAATAGGGCACTCATCCTAAGGCTGGTATTGTAAATTAGATAAAGTTATTAAATCCTATACTTTATTATGGCTAATCTTTCGTTGAAGTTTTGCCCTTATTCAGTATCACCCTTGTTTAGCCTCATCCTTTTTAACCTTACTCTTCTTTAGCCTGGTTGGGATTAACGGTACTGTCGCAGGTATTAAACTTATCTTTTGCTTCAGTATCTTGTGCTAATACTTGGGTGAGGTCATCCATCCGCTGTTTAATTGCTACGCCATAAGAGTGGTCGTCGCCCCACAACTCAGCAAGTAAATTCATAGACTCAACATCATGTTCTCTAAATAATCTTCCTGCACGTTCGGCGTCGATATCATCGTTCCCTAATAATTTTAACGATTCAACCGCAAGTACCAATGCTGAGTCGAAAGTCTCTCGGTTAAACGTGCCGACCTTCATACGGATAAGCTCATAAGCATGTCGCCGGTCTCTAGCACGAACCGCTAGCTTCAAGTTTGGATAGTGCTTACGGGCAATGTCGATAATTTCAATTGTTTTGTGTGGATCATCAATGGCGATAACAAGCAGATCGGCGGTGTTCGCCCCTGCTGCTTCTAATAATTCTTTTCTGGCGGCGTCGCCGTAGAAAACTTTGTTGCCAAATCGTCTCAACAAGTCGATTTGACTAGGGCTATGATCAAGCACACTTACTTCATAACCTTGGGCTTTCAACAGTCGTCCAATAACTTGTCCGAATCTACCGTAGCCCGCAATAATCACGTGTCGAGAAGCTTCTATTTCCTCAGGTTTATCAAATGCAGGTGCTGATGACTTTTGAAATTTCTGTGCGCGGTCGTAAATCATTAACAGTAATGGGGTAATAACCATGGAAAGCGCCACTACTAAGGTGACAATATTAGCTTCCTCAGAACTTAAAATACTTAATTCTCGAGATAGCGAAAGCAACACGAAGGCAAATTCCCCGCCTTGTGCTAGGGCTAACGTGAATAACAATCGTTGACGAGAATTTATCGAAAACAGATGGGCTAAGCCATAAAGTACTAAGCCTTTAATAGCGACAAGGCCAACAACCAGCAGCAAAATAAGTAAACTGTTCTCAGCTAATAATCCGAAATCAATGGATGCGCCAACGGTAACGAAAAATAGCCCTAGTAGCAGCCCTTTGAAGGGTTCAATATCAGCTTCTAGTTCATGCCTAAACTCACTTTCTGCAAGCACCACGCCCGCCAAGAAAGTGCCTAGAGCCGGAGAAAGGCCCACGGTCTGCATGAGTAGTGCTATTGCAATCACTAAGAATAGCGCGAAAACCGTGAATATTTCTCGCATGTGGGTTTGGGATATGTACCTGAATATAGGGGTGGAAATGTATTTGCCCGCTAGGATAATGGTAACAATCACGGCAATAGAAATACCCACTTTACCCATGGCTGACCAATCCGATACTAGAGAGTGGCTCGAACCATCAACGGCACTGGCGGGAAGAAATGAGAGTAACGGCATAAGTGCCAAAATAGGGATAACGGCGATATCTTGAAATAACAGTACCGAGAAACTATTTTGCCCTGCGTCTAATTTTAACCAGCCTTTCTCTTCCAATGATTGAATAACAATAGCGGTTGATGAGAGGGCTAACATCAAGCCAATTGCTAATGCGCTTTGCCAAGCAAGCCCTAATCCGTAATAGGTAATGGCAAAGATAGCCCCAGTAGAAAGTAGCACTTGCAGCCCACCTAGGCCTACTATGGAATGGCGTAACGTCCATAAGCGGGAAGGTTGCAACTCCAGCCCAATAAGAAACAGCATCATTACTACTCCAAACTCGGCGAAATGCATGACTTCGGTTTGGTCGCCTACTAGCGATAAAACAAATGGTCCTATAAGAATGCCGGCAATGAGATAGCCTAGCACTGAGCCCAAACCCAATCGTTTAGCAATAGGTACAGCAATTAGCGCAGCACCAAGGTAGATAAGAGCAAGTGTTAGCATGGAGTCTCTGCCGTTATTCGGTTATATGAATTATTTATGCTATCTCAAAAACATGTGGTTAGCTTGATAATCATTTATCTGTTTTTGAGGTAACTGTTTATAGCAAGGGATGCAAATAAAAATGCGGCGCTTTGCAGCGCCGCATTTAGGTATAACTCAATTAACTTTGGTATTTAGAATCGGTACTCAACACCGATGCTTGCCTGCTTCAGGTCTGTCTCGAAATTAGTGTCGTCGATATCATCTACTGCTTCGTCCGCATCTAGCTCTGCGTCGTACACTGTGTATTCGGCGTTAACCAAAAAGTTTTTAGTAATGGCGTAGCTTAAACCTGCGCCAACGAAAAGACTTTCGTCATCGTAGTCGCTAGAAATACCACCTAAATTGTATTCAGTTTCTGACCATAATTGACCTACTTTCGCGTACAAAGAGAAACGGTCTGTTACCGGAAGGATACCCTTAATTGCTGCCGTGTACCCATCGGTATCCCCGCCAGCGATATCGTTGCCATAGTCACCGAAATCGATGAAACTACCTTCTACCGCAACCCACTCGTTAAATTTATAGCCTAGTAATCCCTGCCATACATCTTTGTCGTCATCAAAATCGTCTTCACCTTCTACGCGAAGGTATCCGTAGTTACCACCGACATAAAAGCCACTTTCGTCGACGGAGTAGTCATTCGACTGAGCGTAACTACCGAATGATGTAAGTGCTGCAATACCTGCAAGTGCTGTAAGTGTGTTTTTCATAATGACATCCTCGTTTTAATTTCCAACGTTCCATTAGCTTCCAGTAAAGGAAGATCCACGTGAAGATGAAATGCTTCACGTTTGATAACACTGACTATTCATTCGGCGTGCCAGCGTAAAATTGTCTTAAATGAGGGAAATAGTGGGAAAGAGTTTCACGATCTAACTTAATGTTTGATTGGTATTGAACAAGTTTTAGCCGCCGATTAAAAGTTGTACGGCATAACTTTCTTACAGTATGAAAAGAGTACATAGCGCCTTAAATACGCAATATCTTCCTTCAAGACTAATGTGAACAAAATACTTTTTGGGGATGCGATGTCTAAGCACAAAATATCTTAATCAGTATTTCCTATCGGGTTCATTCAATTTATTAACTGTCTTTTAAGCTAACCTCTAACTATCTTAGTTATGTGAAATAATTGTTAACCGCGAAGTGTTATGGGTAGGTGACTTTTCGTACCTATTCACGTGCGGCGGGTAAACACACTAAAATGGGACAACAACATGAAAATTACCAGGGTACGCAAAGCTACATTAGCAGGTCTGATTTCGTTGGCGCTAGGTACTTCGCATTCATTTGCTGACAATGAAATTAGCAAGCCAGCCGGCGCAAAAGGGACTGGCATGGTTCAACCTTTTCAAGCAAGAACGAATAATTTTTGGTGGCCAGAACAATTAAACTTATCTCAACTTAGAGACCACGATAGCCGCTCAAACCCACTTGGTGACGACTTTGACTATGCAAAAGCATTCTCCTCACTTGATTTAGACCAAGTTAAAGCTGATGTGAATGAATTACTGACCACTTCGCAAGATTGGTGGCCAGCAGATTATGGAAACTATGGCCCTTTCTTTATTCGACTTTCATGGCACAGTGCAGGTACATACCGTACGTTAGATGGTCGAGGCGGGGGCGACGGTGGTCAAATGCGCTTCGACCCGCTTAATAGCTGGCCTGATAATGCAAGCTTAGATAAAGCACGCCGATTACTTTGGCCAATAAAGCAAAAGTACGGTAAAGCATTATCGTGGGGAGATCTCATGATACTTGCCGGCACGGTAGGTATGGAAAACATGGGTTTTGATACCTATGGTTATGCCGGTGGTCGAACAGATGACTGGGAACCTGATATGGTTTATTGGGGGCCAGAAGTAGAAATGTTGGCGAGTGATCGCGAAGAAAAAGGCGGTGAGCTTCAACGCCCACTAGGCGCGACTCACATGGGTTTAATTTACGTTAATCCAGAAGGGCCTAAAGGTGTACCTGATCCTATGGGATCAGCGAAGAATATTCGTACCGCATTTAATCGTATGGCCATGAACGATGAGGAAACAGTGGCGCTAATCGCAGGTGGACATACCTTTGGTAAGATGCACGGCGCTCACAAGCCTGCCGACTGTTTAGAAGCAGAGCCTGGTGGTGCAGGTCTTGAAGAACAAGGCTTAGGTTGGAAAAACAACTGCGGCAAGGGGCATTCTGAAGATACAGTTACGAGTGGTTTAGAAGGGGCGTGGACGCAGCTTCCAACGCGATGGACCAGTTTATATCTACAAAATCTATTAGGTTTTGAGTGGAAACAAACTCGTAGCCCTGCAGGCGCTATTCAATGGATACCTACTGATGAGTCGGCGCAAACCGCAGTGCCAGACGCTCATGTAGAAGGGAAGCGACACGCGCCAGTGATGACAACAGCAGACCTCGCCCTTAAGTACGACCCTGAATATCGCAAGATAGCGGAACGCTTTCTTGCTGATCCAAAAGAATATCAAACCGCCTTTGCGAAAGCTTGGTTCAAGTTAACTCACCGCGATATGGGCCCTAAAGCTCGTTATCTTGGAAACGATATTCCTGAAGAAAATTTTGTATGGCAAGACCCGGTTACTAACACTGATCACAAGTTGGTAAGTGATGGCGATGCTAAAAAGTTAAAAGCGGCTATTTTAGATTCGGGCCTTAGCGTACAACAGTTGGTTAAAACAGCGTGGGGCTCTGCAGCAAGCTTTAGAGCATCAGACTACCGAGGGGGCGCAAACGGTGCGCGTATCGCACTTGCACCACAAATGGATTGGTCGGTAAATGAACCTGAAACCGTTAAAGCTGTTATATCTACGTTAAAAGAGATACAAAAAGACTTTAATGGCGGTAAAGCATCAAGCCCTAAAATTTCGTTGGCTGACCTCATTGTATTGGC
Organism: Alteromonas sp. Mac1; assembly: GCF_001562125.1. NCBI lineage: Bacteria > Pseudomonadati > Pseudomonadota > Gammaproteobacteria > Alteromonadales > Alteromonadaceae > Alteromonas > Alteromonas sp. Mac1. Next base: position 3,933,402 of record NZ_CP013932.1, on the reverse strand, counting down.
AGGTGGAGCCGCTATTGAAAAAGCGGCTGCCGATGCAGGCGTTGAAGTTTCGGTACCGTTTGTTCCAGGGCGTGGTGACGCTACGCAAGCGCAAACTGATGTGAACTCGTTCTCACTGTTAGAGCCAACAGCTGATGCATTTCGAAACTACTACAATGCAGAGACTAGCTATCGCTCACCTGCAGAAATGTTGGTAGATAAAGCCGACCAACTGAACTTAACCGTTCCAGAAATGACGGTGTTAATTGGTGGTATGCGTTCCTTAGGTGCAAATAATGGCAATAGTACTCATGGTGTGTTCACAAGTAATGTGGGTACGCTGAACAACGATTTCTTTACTACATTGCTTGATATGAATGTTAAGTGGAGAAAAACAGACGACGCTGCGGTTTATGAAGGCATAAACCGTAAAACCGGTAAAGTGCTCTACTCAGCTACACCTGTTGATTTAGTGTTTGGTTCAAATAGTGAATTGCGCGCCGTGTCAGAAGTTTACGCTTATGACAATGCAAAAACTAAATTCGTCGAGGATTTTGTAGATGCGTGGACAAAAGTGATGACACTAGACCGCTTCGATTTACGTCATGACTTAAGCAGTCCTTTGAAGCGCTAAAGTTAAAGATTAACTTACTTATTAAGAACGCGGGCATGCCCGCGTTTTTTTATTGCTAAGAAATTAAACACTACGTGAAAGAAGTAAGAAAGATACCAAAGATTAACGCTGCACCTGCCGCAAACTTTCTATACACTGAATAGCTAAGATAAAAAACAATACGCGCTAGCAATGTTGTAATTTACCTCCTTGCGTTGCCAGAGAAGCAACTGCATAGAAGTGACTATGAAGGCATGACAGTCAGAGCAGTGAAGTCAGGTAGTGAAAGCGATATGTTGAAGGCAGAAAATATCTGCAAAGTCGTGATGAGAAGGTAGTGATTGATACTGATGCATCAGCTAATAACCCATAAAACCACCTAGCATACCTAAGTATTTAATAAATAATCATGGCAACTATACAGCGACAGCTTGTGAACCTCGAAATACTAGCCGAAGATTTGGCTTCACTTTCAAGTGAACAGTATGGGGGCGAGCAGCATATTAGGCTCATTGAAGAATACAAAGAAGCCCTTGACCACTTATCAGATAGTGCCAAACCAGAAACGGAAAGTGGTTTTAAAAAAAGGCTGGCGACATCTACGTTAGCCCACGTTCTGGAAAGTAAGCAGATGATAGGTGTACATCTAAAACTCATTGGTTACGTGCTCACCTTTTGGGATGCAAATCAAAAAGCCAATCTAATATTAGACAGTAACTTTGGTGAAAATGCCGACAAACGCTTAGAGTTGCTACAAGTAAAAGCCATAAGAGCCAAGGCTCAACTAAAAACGGTGGCCCATGCTATGGGGCAGGCCGATTATCAAAACTTTATCGACCTGCTAAATCTGCGTGATGCCCAATGGCAGTGGGATGTGTTACTTTCTCGCTACTAGGGCGTGGTATTTCGAATACCAATACCATTTTCGTTGACCACACGCACTTCACGTTGAGGGAAGGGGATTTCAATCTGGTGCTCTCGCAGTGTTTCGAACACGGTTAATAAAAGGTCGCCGCCAACGCGGTTTTTTCCATCATCAACGCCATCCATCCAAAACTCAACGAACATATTAACGCCTGAGTCACCAAAACTGTCAATTTCGCAATCAGGCAGTTCTTCAAAGGGTATGCCTTCGCCGCTAATAACTTGAGGATGTTGGGCCACTGCATCTTTTATAATTTCTACCATTGCTCGAATATCAGTTTTATAAGCAACTGAAAAATCGATGCGGTAGCGCTGTTTCGGATCTTTGTGGGTCCAGTTTATAAGTAATGAGCTAATAAACTTTTCGTTAGGTACGAGTATGTCTTTACCGTCGAAAGTTTCCAGCACCGCGTAGCGCATTTTGAATTCCCGCACTATACCTTTTTGGCCATCTTCAAGTTCTACGAAATCACCTACCGTAAGCGATCTATCAAGCAATATAATAATGCCTGATATAAAGTTTGAAGCGATAGATTGCAGTCCCAAGCCTAAGCCCACACCCAGTGCACCACCGAAAACCGCCAGGGCAGTTAGGTTTATTCCCATTACGTTGAGTAGTAGCAGGAATACAATGCAAAATAAGGCAACTTCAAAGAGTTTAGCGAACACTTCCTTCGTAGACACATCTAGCGTGGTGTGGCTGCGAATAATGTCTTTTCCGAGGGTATTCGATGCTCGGCCTAACCAAAACAACAAGCCGCCGAAGAGGAATACCCTTGTTATTCCATAGGCTGAAATATCGACATTACCAATGGATAACGACATCGATTCTAACGCACCGGTAACAACCGGTAATACACCGACTAGGTGTAGAAATAAAATAGGTAAGCCTATCCATCGCATGAAACCAGCGAAAACGGGGTTGTCTATAAAACCGCTAATCATGGAAGCAACAAATAACATGACTGCCACAACAACTGCTACTTCAAGCACCCAAGCATCGAACTGAAATTGCTCACCTAGCACCGTAGTCAATTTTAGTATGCTGATGGTAATGACGGGGAATAGTGTACCGCCAAGTTTGAATAGCATGTTGTGTAATGTATGTGCCCCGCTTTTTGGCGCTTCCCGTGTAAACTTAAAAGGCTTTCTAACTTGCCTTGCTAGAATAAAGGCAAGCGCGTATATCACCGCAATGAGCAAAACTTGAATGAGAAACGTCGAGGTATACACCGATGCTTGTATCAGGGTCCATTTTTCTTGTATGAAGTCGAAAAACGTATTTAGGATCATTTGATTATAATTCGCAAAACCATGACGAGCAGAATACTCGAAATTATAGACTAAACAATAGCGCGCTTTTTAAACTGATTTTTGCATGCCGTAAAGCAATTTCGTACACAGAATACGTATTTATACAAAACTATCCTGGTTGATGAACCTAACGTTATAGGCGCTCATTATTTATTGGTAATGCTTATTGGTAATATCTTTTCTTGTTTGTGGTTGACAAAGTGGCGTGATGTTTATATATTTTGAGCTGAAGTTAACGCGACTAATGCTGACGCGCTACTTTTTAGACATCCGTATTAGTAAAAACAGATTTACTCAAATACAAACTCATATCAAGAAAAATAAAAATACTCTGAGTACCCTACTAAGTAACAGGCTTCGAAAGAAGCCTGTTTTGTTTGTGCTAAACGCAAAAGGATTTTCACCATTTAAGCGAGACAGGTGATTTATTTACTTAGATGAGAAATTGAATATAAGCCCCTCGTCTTATCCGTCTTGCGTTTAACCTCTTCTAACTCTCTTGCTTCACTAGCATCAAATAATGCATTTATTAAACGGTTAAAATGGCTGTGCATGGCTTTGCGAGCCGCTGCCGTGTCGTTGCTAGCAATTGCGTTGAAAATTTCCGTGTGCTCTTTTATTCGTTGGTCAATACCTTGAGAGCAGACATCGTTATAGGCCGCCACTATTTCAGGTGTTGAACGACGAAGCTCCCATAAATTTTCAACCGAAAGCTGCACTGCATGGTTATGTGTGGCTTGGGAAATAATATGGTGGAAACGTTGGTCCGCTTCATCAGCAAGAGCGGGGGAGGCCATATCTGACAAGGCTTTTTTAAGCGCAGTCACCTCGTCGTCGCTTATCGTAGATGCGGCCAACGCAGCAGCTTCTCCTTCAATCAATGCTCTGGCTTGAGTAAGCTCGAAAGCACTAATAGGTTTTACTGTGTGCTGGGGATTTTTTTGCGCTATTACATAAACACCTGATCCAGTTTTCACTTCCACTCGTTCGCGAACCTCTAGTGCGATTATTGCTTCACGAATAGTAGGGCGGCTCACGTTGTAGGTCTGTGCTAGCTCTCGTTCCGCTGGCAGTCGACTCCCAGCTGGGCATATACCTTGATCGATTAAGTCTTCGAGTTTTTCTACAATACTCCAGAAAAGCCGGCGAGATTTCATGTTTTAACCTTATTTACATATATTGGTAACGTCGCTGTTACACAGATTGTAGCCTGAAAGTGTGTCTATTCGCAAAGTGCGACAAATATCGCAATGCTAATCACAAATAAAAGCATGATTAAATTTCTAGATATTCATGCTTGGTAATAACTGGTCATTGCTCTGGTAAAATAAATTGGTTGTATTTGGTCGTCCAATTGGTTAGATTGTGTTTTTCGTGTGACATTTCTTTTACACAAAATGAACATCGTAAATGGCTTATATGGCCATGGTTGGCGAGCAAAAAGTGAAATCAGTATAGGTTCAGTGCGATTAGGCGAGACAGCTGTCATATCTAGTTATACTGGATAGCAGTGAACGATATCGACGATAGTCCCATAAAAGTGGCGATTAGGTAAGCGAAGTCTATCTGTAATCAACCTTTCGCTGGCCTTCGGATTGAACGGCTACTACGTTAAGTAGACAGTGCATATTAAATTGGAGTCTGTGTAGCATGAGAGTTGGTTTTATTGGCGAATGTATGTCAGAGCTTAGAGAAGCCGAAAACGGCTTACTCTCTCAAGGTTTCGCAGGTGACACGTATAATTCAGCCGTTTATATGAAACGTACATTTCCTCAACATGATGTTTATTACATCAGTGCCGTTGGCAAGGATGCGTTAAGTGATGAAATGGTCATGCATGCTGTCAATGAAGGAATAAATCCACGATTTATTGGCAGACATGAAGAGAAGCACCTAGGTCTTTACCGTATCTATACTGACGATACTGGTGAACGCTCGTTTGTTTATTGGCGTTCGGATTCTGCTGCAAAAAGCATGATGCAAACCCTCGACAGCAACGATATTGCCGCAATGACCGCCTTCGACATGGTGTTGTTTAGTGGCATTAGCTTAGCGATAATAAACGAAGAAGACCTTTCGACGTATTTTTCTTTATTAACCCGATTAAAGTCGGCTGGCGTTAAGTTAGTCTTTGATATCAATCACCGCCCCTCGTTGTGGAAAAGTAAAGACGACGCCAAGCGTCTCTATGCTAAAGCTTATGAGCTAGCAGATATTATTCTTCCTGGTATTGAAGACTTCAACTTCTTATATGGCATAGACACTATTGACGAAACACTGAAATTTTTAAGTGATTACACCTTCGACGAAGTGATTATAAAAAATGGCAGTGACGCTGTTACCGTTATCAACCAGCAGGGCGATATATCTCAAGTCCCGCTTACGCCCGTTGAGAATGTGGTCGATACAACATCTGCAGGAGATGCCTTCAACGGCGTTTATCTTGGGGCAAGACTAGAAGATTCGTCACAAAAAGAAGCGGTCGAGAAAGCCTCCAAAAGCGCGGGATTTGTTATCCAGCACAAAGGCGCCATTGTGGATGCCACCGCTTATAGCCTCTTTAGTAAAAATTTAACCTGATCCTTACGCAAAATTACACAGAGAAAACTATGAATTCTATATCTTCAATTATGGGAGAGCAGAAGCTTTTACCTATTATCCAAGTCAATAACGCAGACGATGGTGTAGATATCGCTAAAGCGATGTATGAAGCGAACTTGCGCACGGTAGAAGTGGTACTTCGCTCAGAAAAGTCTGCCGAAGCCATTACAGCGATAAAAGCAGCTCTACCTGAAATGATTGTAAGCGCGGGAACGATTATCGATGAAGCTTCATTGAAAATTGCTAAAGACGCGGGCGCTGATTTCATAGTGACGCCAGCCGTCACCGAGCGCTTACTCACAGCATTAACAGCTTGTGGATTACCTGTATTACCAGGCGTTTCCACCGTTGCTGATATTGTATTAGCAAGAGAACATGGCTTTCGTGAAATGAAGTTGTTCCCAGCGTCACTTTCAGGTGGTGCTGCATTCTTAAAAGCCGTTGGTGGTCTATTTAAAGATACACGTTTCTGTCCAACTGGCGGTGTATCGGAAAGTAACTACCAAGACTACCTATCCATGAGCAATATCTTTGCTGTGGGTGGAACGTGGGTAGCAAAGCCTGAGTGGGTTGAAGCGAAAAACTGGCAAGCTATTACTGATGCGTGCCTAGACGTTAAATAGTCAAGAAAACCGTCAATTCTACAAGTTGCTGCCAGAGTAAGGGGCTTACCCTTACTTCTGGTAGCCCGTCTTTTTTACTGCAAATGATTTTTCTCTTAACTTACTGGCAAAATGGTGTAAACCACTGCGTTTTCACTAATGAGATAGTCAATAATAGGCTGTTTTGCACGCAACTTTGAATAAGCGCTTTCAAGCGAATTCGATAATTACGTATTGAAAACGGAAATATAGAATCACCGTTATACCATTTCTTGTATCTATGCATACGAGCTTAACGATCAAGGTTAAAAATTAACCTAGCGAGTGAGGCTAAACAGTGGTAATATGCGCCCGCATTTTGTAGGTACTATTTTAATTTGATAATTGTTTCTGCTTTTATAATTACTATTGCAAGTCCCTCTCGCGTTTCACATTACGAACTTTACCGTTTTACACCTGCTTCAGACTGATAACCCTTCAGCGCAGACCGGTTACGTTGCGTAACCTAATTTTTATTTCCAGGAGTTATCCATGTCTTTTTCTGAGTTGGGCCTAGCTGCCCCGCTACTACAAGCTATTGAAAAACAGGGCTATACAACGCCTTCGCCAATTCAGCAGCAAGCTATTCCCATTATTCTTGAAGGCAAAGACATACTGGCAGCAGCACAAACAGGTACAGGTAAAACCGCGGGCTTTTCTTTACCTTTGCTACACCGTTTATTGGATGGCAGACCCGCTGCATCTAATTGTGTTCGCGCACTTATTTTAACGCCAACCCGTGAACTCGCGGCTCAGGTGGAAGAAAACGTAAAATCGTTTAGTGAATTTTTGCCACTTAAAACCGCCGTGGTGTTTGGTGGTGTGGGTATTAACCCGCAAATGAAAGCGCTACGCTCAGGTGTTGATGTACTTATCGCCACCCCAGGCCGCTTGCTTGACCTTTACCAACAAAACGCGGTGAAATTCAGCCAACTAGAAACTTTGGTGTTAGATGAAGCGGATAGAATGCTAGACATGGGCTTCATCCATGACATAAAGCGTATTCTTAAATTGTTGCCAACTAAGCGACAAACTCTATTGTTCTCAGCCACGTTCTCGTCTGAAATAACCACGCTGGCGCAAACTATTACGAACAACCCTGAAAAAGTGTCTACGGCACCTGCTAATACTACTGTTGAAACCGTTCTGCAGCATTTAGTGCCTATCGACAAGTCTAAAAAAACAGCAGCCTTAATTAGTCTAATTAAGAAAAATGGTTGGAAGCAGGTGTTAGTGTTTAGTAGAACTAAGCATGGCGCTAACCGTATTGCAGACAAACTGAGTCGAGCGCGTATTCCCAGTGCAGCAATCCATGGCAATAAAAGCCAAGGTGCACGTACTAAGGCGCTGTCTGAGTTTAAAAGTGGTGACATTGATGTGCTAGTAGCAACTGATATCGCTGCCCGAGGTATCGATATCAACGAGCTACCGATTGTTATTAATATCGACTTGCCAAACACGCCAGCTGATTACGTTCACCGAATTGGCAGAACTGGTAGAGCAGGGGCGAGTGGTCAAGCATGGTCTTTCGTTAGTATTGATGAACTAGATCAACTTAAAGATATCGAAACCCTTATTCAACAACTGCTTCCGCGCCACGTTATTGAAGGTTTCGAGCCTCAAGCTAAAGTACCAGAAACTACATTGTCAGCGCCTAAAAAGCCAAACAAGCCTAAGCGTCCGCGCCAATCTCAAGGTGGCAATGGTAACGGTAATAGCCAAGGTGACAGGCCCGCACGTCGTTCAGGTAGCCGAAATGGACCTCGTGGGCAGGGCAGACCGGGCGGTTCTGGCAAGCCAGGCGGCTCTGGAAAACCTAGTGGTTCAGGTCGTTCAAACGCTGGCAAACCTAGCTCGCGTAGAGCGCCAACGAGTAAAGCTTAAGATTATCATAGCGGCAGGTAAGACTACTGCCGCTAATGGCTAACCGCAAACTACTCGCTGCCATTTTCTTGTGCAAACTTTACTATCAAAAATTTCTCGCGGCTAATCCTCTGCTACTAATTCACTGCAACAGTTAAGGCTAAATAAAGCGTTTATCTTTGCTTCGAAGTGCAAGTAACAATCCACAGAAAGCCAATATATTTATCAATGTGATGGCAATAATTACTCCTGTAAAACTTTCAGGAAATAAGCTCACCATCCCTGACTTATCGTCATATAAATTGAGTTGCTGCATTGCGCCTTGTGTGGTGAATTCTGCGGCATTATTTTCGTTTCCCGTTGTGGGTGGAGTTAACACGCGTTGCATAACCGAAGCAGGAATATCGGCTTTTTCATTTGTCCATTTACCTAGCTCTCTAGCGGCTTCATCTTGAATGTGGGCAAACCCTTCCGTTCCCCAGCGACCTAACGTTAAATAGCTAAGTAGAATTTTTATATTGTTATCTAATGGCGCAATAATACCAGCAAGCATAATCTGAGGCATAAGGGCGATAGGTACAAAGGTCATGACTTTTTCGGTTGTAGTGAAAACTGCTGATAGAAACAATCCGAATAGGGTGGCAGAAACCGATAACAGCAGCATAAAGAGCGCGGTGCTACTTATACTCCATAATTGTGTCTCTTCACTAATGCCATTAACGCTATTACCGCCGCTGTAAGCTAAATGAGTAATCCCGATGAATATGGCAACTTGAATGCAGGCAATAATCGACAGTACCGTTAATTTAGATGCAATATAATTAAAGATGTTTAGGTTATACATGCGTTCTCGTTCATAAATGGGCAGTTCTGATACTATTTCCTTGGCAGCGTTGCTTACGCCAAACCACACGGCGGAAACCGCCATCATAAACATTACGCTGACCTGTAACTTGCTAAATATGAAGACCAATAACCCCCCAATAATAAGAGGCTGAGCAAGCAGTAGAAGCAAATTGGCGTGGTCGTTAAGTTTGATATTAAAATAGCGAACACATAGCCAGAAATATTGCCCTAAAAGCGCGGTATTCGACTTATTCGCAAGTACTTCCTGCTTAACGCTAAGTTCAGAAGCCGGGTTTTGACTCACCCAGTGATCGTACCAACGCTTGCCTTGATTAGGATTTTTCATCATAGAATACACTTCAATGATATTGTCTTTTTCGAAGTGGTTAAGCAGCTGGTTTTTATCGCCGTAGTAGGTCTGATATCCCCCCTTCGACAAAAAGATAACCTGATCAACATAGTCTAAATCCGAGGGTTTATGCGTTACCATAATAACCGTTTGGCCTTTACTCACTAGTCGCCTAATACACGATAAAAAATCTTCAATAGTTTCGGGATCTAAAGGGGAGGTGGGTTCGTCAAGAAACAGTATTTTAGGATCGTTAAGTAGTTCTACAGCAATAGATACTCGTTTTCTTTGCCCGCCGGATAAATCACTCACTTTACTCTTTCTGATAGCGTCGGTATCTAAGTTTAAACTTGCCAATACCGTACTAATTTTATTTTTGATTTCCTGCTTTGTTACGTCGTCTGAAATGCGTAATTTGGCCGCGTAAAAAAGGGTCTTTTCCACACTTAATTCACCGTGCACAATATCGTCTTGGGGCACGTAGCCAATGTATTTCTTAAGGGTATTGTAGTTACTATTATTAAGCTTTAAGCCTTGAACAGTAATCGCACCTGACGTAATAGGATTGGCGCCATTTAAGCCTTTCAAAAGGGTTGATTTACCGCATCCAGAAGGGCCCATTAGGGCAATAAATTGCTGACTGGGTATTTTCAAACTCATGGTGTTCAGGCCAACTATCCCCTTGGCATAAACCTTTTCAATATTATCTGCCACAATGGCATATTTGAGTTCTACAGTTCCGGTTTGAATCGCAAACGTTGTAGTACCAATAGTAATTTCGTCAGTGGCGGTGATGTTTACTGAGCCAGCTATTCTTTCGCCGTTTACAAAGGTGCCATTGGTTGTATCAAGATCTTTAAGGGTAATGCGATTATTAGAAAGCGTAAGCAACGCATGTTTGCGTGAAGCTTGTAGCGAATCAATTACGTAATTGCAGTCGTAAGAACGACCAATTAATACTTGCCCGTGGGTTAACAACAGTTGATGAAGCTCGTCATTTCCTGATCCGCTGTGGGTTATAGGCCCTTGCGGTGCAGCATCCAAATTAGACGCCAAATTCAAGCCCTGTCCGGTTAAATGTGAAGTCGATGAAGGCGATGACGTAGTCGGTTTTAGTGTATTGGGTGGTGAATTTGAAGCTAGTTGCTCTGCAACAGATGAAAGCTGAACGTGAATGCTGCCATTGGCCAATAAAATAGTACTGGGCAGTTGTACTGCATAGGTTTGCCCCCCAATCAATCTCACGTCGCCAATAGCGCTGCCATTAGAGCTGTTATTATCGGTAACAAAAATCTGCCCATCTGTGTAGCGCAACGTTAAATGCCGCCGCGATAATAACTCAGCATTAATGCTTGAATAGCAAGTGTCAGAACGACCAATATCGAACTCACCGTTTTGCGACAGGACAAATTCCGACTCAACCCCACTCAAGGAAGTTATGGTAACGCTTACTGCTTGTAACTCTGCCATTTTGTTCTCTTTAACATAGGTTGGCGCTTGCAGTGCTTCGCTCAATTTACTTTGAAAACATAACTAAAGTCAGCAATACGAAGAAGCTGTCCGTGCCTAATGGGTGCTGGTGTAAAAGCCTGGAGTCGCTCACCGTCCAGCAAAGTACCGTGTGTTGAATTTAAATCTTCAACCGTGAAACTGCTGCCTTTTAATTTAATTCTTAAATGCCGTCTGGATATTCGTTCATCTCTAAGCTGCAAATGCACTAACTCCAAAGCTCGGCCAATCACAAAGCCTTCACCCTTAGCCGCGGTAGCAACAGAAATATCAAGTTTTTGGCTGCCCGCAAGCGATTGTAAGTAACAAGGCGACGCGAGTGACACCGACGTTAGAGAAGGGGAGGATTGCCTTTCAGGTTGCTTAGAAGCTGAACTGGCAGTTCCGCTAGTGGTTTCATTAGCTGTTCGACTTGACGCTCGGCTTGCATGCACTGAAGTACTGGTCGATGAAGCTCTAGTTGCCGAAATATAAGCGCCATACCCTACAGGCCCTTCGTTTTTGCTATAAGCAGGCTTCAATTTAAATAGCGCGAGCAATGCAATACAAAGGCCTACACCGCCTAACACCAATATAATGATGAGTTGATTGTCGTGTTGTGTTTCACTAGGGGCGGGTGTTTGTTCAGGCCTTTTTTCAGGTGCAGGAGGAGCAGGCACCGTTTCGGTTTGTTTTTGCTCTGGTTCTGGCTGGGGAGCTGGCTCTGGCTCTGGTTTAGGTATAGGAGTAGTTTCAGGTTCAGGCTCTATTTCTGGAATTTCTTGAGGCATACTCCACGCACCGGATACGCCTACGGCATCCATTGCTTGGTGCACCGATATCCATTCTTTTGAGCCTTTCCCATGTAATGCCTCTGCGGCCAATGCGTAGGCAAAGCGAGCGTCTTCAAAATTGGAACTTTGCACCAGAAGTTTAGATGCTGCTTGTGCAACTATGTGCACTGCCGAGGATAGCCCAATAGCCACTACCTTATCCGTCCCAGAATGGCGTGGATGCGGCCCACCATTGGCCATTAAATAGAACGCCATATTCATTATGGAAGAGTTTATATGCACGCCCCCCCGATCTTTTTTAATTGGCCAACTGAAAAAATCATCCATGTGATCGGGGTAACTGCCTTGTCCAAAATCAAGAGAACTTGGGTCGGCTAAATCCCTTTCTGGACCAGAAGGCATCCGTAATATCCAGTACTCCCTGGGAATTTTGATTGAATTGGTTTGTTTATTTGCATGCTCTAGCCAAATTCGAAATGCAATGCCGATGGAGTCAGCAATCGATTCATTTAACGCCCCTGACTGAAATGAATATTCAAGATTACTGCCATTTGAAACTATGCCATGAGCCAGTTCATGCATAGTAATCTCAATAAAATGAAGGCCTTCCTCTGGCACATATAAAGACTGTTTCCGCGACATCCACATGGCATTGAACACATCGCCGTAACACTGAATAGTGGGCATGCCCTTTAAAAAATGCACATTGATAAACATGTTCAATCGTAAACCATTCCCGTCAATGCTATCCATACCCAGTACGGCATCTATAAATTCATAGGCATCACCTAATAGTGTAAATGCAGTTTCAACAGAGGCATCATTACTTGGGGTGCTGCCTTCGGTTCGCGCATGCATTTTCATAGCTCGCGCTTCAACGCGATCGGTGAGGGGGGGGATAAGAGGGAATTTAACTTTAAATTCGTTGCACGCTGCTACAAAGTTATTTACCTGCCGGTGCATTGCAGTGTGAAATAAAGGTATTCGGTCTAACTCTTCACCGGTAGATGCATCAATAAAAACACGCTGTGAAGGGGCAAACCCCAATTTAGTTGTAAACTCACCTTCGAATTCATAAGCCAGAACGTGGTGACCTTCTGGCGATGGCCAATACACTAACCTAGACGCAACATCAGTCTCTTTGGCACTTTGCAATCTTGAGAGTGCATCTGCCTCGCTAAGCATTGGAACTGTTGTGCTTGTTGAAGAAATATTACCGTGCTTACCCAGAACATAAGCCGGCTGATTCTTCTCATTCAAAAGCAAACGGGACTCCCCATTCACCACAGGAACCTTGTTGTATTTTTGGAAAACAGACACTACACGAAAGCTATTTAAAAGCTGTTCTTGGTCTTTTGTATCTAGGGTGTTGTGTTCATCTAAATTAAATTGTGCAGATAAAGCATTTTTTACCCAGGCTTTTCTTTCAGCTGCCGAAGAAAGTATAGATTGGTTCTCTAGTGGCTTTGGTGCACGATTTACACCTATTTTCTCTGCTGCAAGCGTGGGTTCTAGCTGAAAGGAGAAAAGAAGCCCAAGCCATAACATGCCCGCTATTCGGCGCTTGCTAAATGAAAAATTAGTCTTTTTCATTTTCTGAAGCTTCATCTTCAGAGGCAATATCCTCAAAGCTTATCTCTTCTTGGCCCCCAGAGATATGCAGGCTAATTTCTTCGACAATCAGGGCATTAGTACTGTCTAGAAATAACATGACTCGTTCGCCACTTGCTTTTTCGACTTCTGCTCGCCATATGAGTAAATAGCTATCTTCTTTTTTAAAGATAATTAGCTGAGGGGCTTCAAGTACATTTAAGCGAGTGCCAATTTCATCTTCAGCCAATATGACCGCTTCTTTTGCAGATAATGTAGGAGAAATATCTATGTCGATATCATTGAGTGTCTTACTGTCTATGTTGGCTATTTTGCCATCTCGAACTAAGGTGATGGTTTGGGCACCATATACAGGTAAGTCTTTATAAAATTGTTGAAATTTAATAACCTGACTATTACCTATAACATTACCTCGGGTAGTGACTTTAAGCGTGTCGTTTTCACCTAAACCTCCTTTTTGCCTTATGACGTCTTCGGTTTTTTCGATAGCATCATCGATATTCAATATAGGGATATTAGGCGTCTGTCTACGGGTTTCTATATTCCCTGATTCGCCCGTAGAAGCTTGAGTGCCTATAGCCTCTTTTGATGATTTTCCTTGGGGTTCAGAAGGCGTGGTTTTATTTTGTTCACTTGTCTGTTCAGGTTTTTGGTCGGGCGCCTGTCCTGATGGTTGCTCTGATGACTGCTTAGAGGGAGAAGTCTTCCCCGATGTGGGCAAGGGCTCAGGTAAATCATGCGTGCTATCAGTACTACTTAGAAAGTAATACGTCAGAGCGATAACAAAAATGATGCTTCCCAAACCTAGCAAAAATTTATAGTGGTAAGTGGTTAATTTGGTTGATGTATTCTTGTCATTCGATGACGTAGAGCCTTCAGCGGATAAAGCGCCTTCAGCGGGTTTAGAGCCTTCAGCGGATAAAGCGCCTTCAGCGGGTTTAGAGCTTTCAGCGGATAAAGAGCTTTCAGCTGGCAAAGCGCCTTCAGTACGTAAAGATCCCTCAACTTCACTTTCTTGGTGCCCCGCGGCAAGGGATGGGGGAACGACCATGGAAGAACTATCTTCACTCGGAGGTAATTTCACAATAATTGCGGTGGTATTATCGTGGTGCGTCTTACCTGACACCTGCTGTTCTATCAGTTCTTCTAACGCTTCCGCACTCTCAATTTTTTCTATTGCAACGCCTAACGCATGTTGATTAAAAAGCTCCCAAAACCCATCGGAGCAAATCAAAAAAGTGTCTCCGTCAGGGCTATAATGCTCAATAATGGGAGAAGGAGGTTCACTACCGCCAATACTCGAATAAATTTTATTTTGATCTGGATGAGAGGCAATTTCATCATCTGAAATGTCGCCTTTCAAAGCGTGGAGTTGCGCGAGAGATTGGTCGATGGTCCGCTTAATGAAGTTTTTATTGGCAAACTGAATAGTTCGACAATCACCCACATGCATAGAGACGTAGATGCTTTTTTCTAAATGAATATACAGCACACTCACCAGAGATTGCGCTTGGTCGAATTTTGCATTTCCAGAATCTATTACTGCCTCATGAGCACAGAAGGCTAATTCGTTAAGGAAAGTGTCGGGGTCGATAACACTTTCAGATTCCTCCCATTTAACCTTGCACGTTTCAACAACTTTCTTAGCGGCAAACGCGCCCCCTTCATGCCCACCCATACCATCGGCCACCACACACAGTAACTCATCACACTTAGAGTGTGTTAAAACGGCAAATGCATCTTGGTTTTCATTTCGCTGGCCGATATGACTAGCTGAGAAAACGCGATATTGGTTTTGCATATTCCCCTCCCATAAAGCAACACAGCGATTAATGGCGTTATTAATAATGCATCGCTAAACATCCATCACACGATGGCAGATAAGGACATTAGGTTTGGTTGTTGCCGGTAAATCGGATAGATAGACACAGTAGTGAGTAGTGCGAGGGGAGATGTAGTTTTCATATTTTTACCTGTCCTTGGTGTCGTCAATGTCGCATTTATATATATTTTTTATATATTTCATAACTGCGTAGAACGACGAAAAGAGGCAAATTCTTTTCACTACTAACTACGAGTATTGATCATTTTTCGTACCGTGGCTAGCGTTTAAAAAATAAACATATTATGGGCGGGGAAGTTATTGCACCGTCATTTTCTTTGGTGTATACCTTTTAGGGTTGTTTAAAAAATGATCGATAAGGGCTTTCGTATTTTGTAAAGTTTCCAAAATTAGCGCTATAAGGCGCCACACAATCTAACAAAATTTTACGATAAAAATTTAAAACAAGAATTGTGAGTATACAGGTAAGTATTTTACCACTGCAGAGGGACGAATGAGCAGTAAGGTACACAAACTGGCGTTGCCAGCTGGCACGCAACTTCAACAATATCAAATTGAGTCAGTCCTTGGGGTTGGAGGCTTCGGTATTGTTTATCAAGCCCGCCATACACACCTTGAATCTTTGGTGGCGATCAAAGAGTTCATGCCACAGCACTGTGCTACCCGCGAAGGTCAAACGGTTTACCCCCTCAGCCAGTCTGATGAAATAGAGTTTGAAACAGGCATTCAAAAATTTCTCGATGAAGCAAAGCAGCTTGTTCAGTTTGATGACCATCCTAATATTATTCGCTGCAAGGATTTCTTTAAGCACAATGGAACGGCGTATTTAGTGATGAATTTGGAGCGAGGGAAAGAGCTCGCTCAAATACTCAAAGCCCATACCGCACAAGGCAGTCCACTCACTGAAGCGCAAATTACAAAGTTGATGATTCCAGTGTTAGAAGGGTTGCAATACATACACGAACAAGGTGTTTTACACAGAGATATTAAGCCTGCTAATATTTTTGTTCGTTCAATAGATGAGCGCCCGCTACTGATAGATTTTGGCGCGGCGAAGCAAAACTTCGGTCATACTCAAAAGTCTGAAAATCAGATGCAAACTTATGGATATGCACCTTTAGAGCAAGTCGGCTCTGAAGGTGAACTAGGGCCATGGACTGACATTCATGCTGTGGGTGCCATGATGTGGCGTATCGTTCTTAACGCTAACCCACCACGTGTGGAGGATCGCACTGCTCGGGTGCTTCAAGGGCAAGCAGACCCTGCATTAACACGTATTGATGAAGTTAAAGGCCAGTATTCTGAAAATTTTATTAATACGATTAAAAAATCGATCGCGATAAGGGTAAGTGAGCGATTCCAAACGGCTAACGAGGTTATCGCAGCGCTGCAAGGTGTACCGGTTTCATCAGATGTTTATGAGGGCACGGGCGTTGGGTTGGATGAGCAACAAACCACGCGAATAGATTCACCTGATTCGTCGGCTCATTCGACACCTGGTTCATCGACAAGTTATCCGCCTCATGTGGCGCATATTCAAACCTCACATGCTACTTCACCGCCGACTTCGAATGTAAGTTCTAGTGCTGGGCCTATTAGTTCCGCCCCTATTCCCGTGAGCAGTAATACCGGCTACCAGACAGGGCCGACTACTAATGGTGCTGAGCCACAGTCTTATCAAAATCAACCTCACCATCGGGCTCCAGCATCTAAAAATAATAGTTTCAAAGTATGGGTTGGCGCACTTTGCTTGGCTGTGGTGGTGTTGCTTGGTGTCTTTTATGGCTTGCAGTCGACTGACAGTAGTACCGCATCTACGCAAGTATTAGTGAACGAAGAGATAGATATTATCTATTCTTTGGTCACTAAGGCAGAGATGGATAACGACAGTAATACTATTGAAAAGAGAATGTTATGCGCGATGCAAGACATCGATGATATGGATGAAGCCGGGGAGCGAAATATAGAATTGCTTCGCTCAGGTATTGAAAATCGGACTTTAAACATTGAAAAGAATTTAGCCAAAGCCAGAGAGCGAGCTTTCGATTTGGTGACTCGTCATCAATCTTCGTCAAGCCGAATTGACAGTGTCTTTGACGACATGATTAGTACAAATCAACAGCGCGGGAAATACGATAAAGCTGATTATCTCACGTCGCTAAAAGCACTTATTCAAGAAGCATCGTTGTTAAGTGAGAAATCTAAAATCACCGCGTTACTCGAAAAGCGCATCACGGTGACCCCGACAGATTGCAGTTAAGACTACGTACGAGATACATACGAAATACAAACTTGAAAGACGTCTATCAATTTAATAGGGATTTAAACGATGAATACGTTAAACAAAGTAGTACCAGCTAGCATTGCATGCTTACTCTTAACAGGATGCGCAAATACAGCAGAAAGTTTGATGGGGGCTTTAACGCCAGAGAGTAATCAGGGAAGTAGTGAAGGTGGTATGGACTTCAGCTCATTTGAAGTGAGTTCGCCAGTTGAAGAATTAGGCAAAGAGGACATCAGTACTGCTCGGACTGTTGGCCAAGTTATTGGCGCTATTGTTGGAGGATTCGCGTGCTATAAGAAATTTAACGGCAACACGCTGCTTATGGCGGGATGTGCCACGATCGGAGGGATAGCAGGCGATAAATTGGGAAAATACATAGGTGAAGCGATAGCCATAAGACGAATGAATTATGCCAGTAATTACGAGTTCTTAGAGTCAGAAATTGAAGCGTCTGAAAACGCGATTAAAACACGTGAAGACGAGTTAGCACAAACCAAATTAAATATTACCACCATGGAAGATAGGGTTGAATTACTTAAAAGTAAAGCATCGTTAACTAAAGCTGAAATTGCTGAGGCAACAGCACTTCTAACTGAAGTTAAAGCACTGCGAGAAAAAAATAAAATGCTTGAAACTCGGTACGAAGAAACGCTTGTGTATTTAGACAGTGCACTTGAAGACAGCGAAGAAGAAATTGCGTCGCTAACAGAAGATAAGGCAAAGACTCAACAGGCGCATGAAGAGCTACTGGCTAAGCGTAATCAACTTTCAATGCAGCTGGCCTCTATTCAAACTCAGTCGTCACAACTCGATGAGCAAAGTACCGCACTTACTAGCCTAATTGCAGGCTAAGGAGCTTAGAAATGAACCCTTTTAATAAAGTCGCTGCGGTAATGTTAAGTGTAATGGTGGTGGGCTGTGCAGTATCTGCTGATCCTAGAGAACAAAGCACGGCGGATCGAATTTGGGCAAGTGTTAGCGGGCTCGATGAAAAAACCATTGCGAGTATGCAGGAAAAACTGGATACCTTAAACAGCCGAGTGAAAGGGGTAGATGAAGAAGTAGATTATTATAAAAGTCAGCTTTTTTTAGTTAAAAAAGAGTTATCTACCTACGAACTCACCGAGCAGCAGCTTGCCGATTTAAAACAGGAAATAGCGCAAGTTGAACAGCAAACCCTCGCACTTGATCAACAGAACAAAGACAGTGCTCAGCTCATTGAAAATAAAAATGCGCAGCTTCGCGAGAAAAAAGGTAGCCAAGATGAACTGGTTAAAGATTTAAAGCAATTAGACTCACAAGTAGACAGCGTGGAAAAGCAGGTGGGTATTGTATCTACAGGTATAAAAGACATTGTGGCCATGCGAACCCGCTACTCATTGGAAGAATAATATGGCGTTTGTAACCTATACCGTAGGCAGGTCGAGTCAAGCTGACATTTGCGTAAACGACCCAAGTATTTCTCGCATTCACATGGAAATCACTATTACCAGTGGTGGGCGTTATTTTTGTGCCGATCATGGGTCTTCCCACGGCACTTTTTTTAATAAAAACGGCGAGTGGAAGCCGCTTAAGCAAGGCTACATAGACGGAGCCGATTCCCTCGTATTGGGAACGAAAAAAATTAAGTTCAGTAGCATTATAAATTCCCCTGCAGTGGCTAGCTTTTCAAAGCAAAAAGACGTGAATGAAGATGTCGAGCCTATGTCATTCAAGCCTATTCGCAACTCTGCTACGGGTGAAATTGAATCGTCCTCGTAAATAGCTAACATGAAACATGGATTGATAAACGTTATGAATTTATTGGAATCAGACGAGCAGAAATATCGAGTCATTGTGGCTTTAGTCGCTATATTTATCACCATATTTGTGGTTGGCGTATTTGCATTAATTCTTCCTGTCAGCGAAGCCAAAACCGGTCAAATAAACGTGGGCGATGTATTGTTCGATCGCAGTAGTGGTATGTTTCCCGCTACCTTACAAAACCTAATGTGGCTCATGTTCTTTATAGGGCTAGGCGAAATGTGGGTTAGGCACAATCGTTCCGCCAAAGAGTTAGAGCAGCTTAAGCTTTATATATTGCCTGAAGAAGATGACGTTATGCTGAGGGCGAAAGATCTCGTACCTATTTATACCGGTATATGCGAGCGTAAAGTTGCTCAACACTTCTTTGTTCAACGGCTCACCAAACGGGTGATCCTGCAATTCCAGGGCAGTAATTCAGCTGACCAAGCCAACTCTTTAATGAATTCCAGCCTTGAGTTAATGCAGCATGAAATAGAGCTCAAATTTAATATGTTGCGATACCTTGTGTGGTTAATACCTACGCTGGGGTTTATCGGCACGGTGGTGGGTATTGCATTAGCCTTATCGTCGGCGGCAGATATGCCCGATGTATCAGACACCGACGCGATTAGAGAATGGCTAGGGCTACTTACCACAGATTTAGGCTTAGCGTTCAATACCACGTTAGTGGCGCTGATCATGTCAGCGGTATTGGTTTTCTTACTGCATATCGTGCAGGCCAGAGAAGAAATGGCACTTAATAATGCCGGTCAATATTGTATGGATAATTTAATTAATAGACTTTACGAAAACAAATAGAGGTGCACCATGGCGATTAAACGAGGCCCTGATGGCGTTCCAGTTGATATGCCGTCAGTCATAGTTTCTGGAGATACAGCTTCTAAAGATACAGCTCCAACCGAACCTGAAACTCGTGCGAGTGGTATGGGTAGCAATACCGCTAATGACGGGCCAACAGTGACCACACCCTCTAACGCTACCCCCGTTAATACTGTGCCCTCCAGCACCAGCCCATCAAGGTCTGCAACCTCGGGTTTAATATTTGATGAGCCTCCAACAACACCGGCCAACCGGCATCCATCGACAACACCTGACGAGTTCGTTGATATTCGAGAAAACGCTGGAATATCAGAACACGATGACATTGATGCATTACCCACTGTGATAGGGGGAAATAGAAGACCTAGCGCGCCGCCAGTCAGTACGACTGAAACCGCCGCGCAGTCACCACATTCGATGCCTGATCCTATGCAAGACCCCATCTCTGGGTGGCTAGTGGTGGTAAAAGGGCCAGGTAAAGGGCACTTTTTAAAATTGGGATTTGGGCAAAATAGTATCGGTCGAAGTGCATCAGAAAGGGTTTGTGTTGATTTCGGGGATGGCCAAGTATCTAGGGTTAATCATGCCACAATCTCTTACGATCCTCGGGGTAATCAGTTCTATATTCAGCCGGGTTCAGGTACCAATATGACTTACTTAGATAACCAGCCCGCACCGGTGCTGCAGCCTATGATATTACCCGCTTTTAGTCACATTTCCATTGGCGAAACTACATTGAGGTTTGTTCCTTTGTGTGGCGAAAACTTTACTTGGGAAAGCATGGAAGAGGATTAATCATGTATTCGGTACAGGTGGCGTGGTCTCAAATAATAGGTGCTCGTAAAAGTCAGCAAGACAGCGCCTCAGTAGTAACTTGGCCTAATGGTTTCCGATTGTTGCTGTTAGCTGATGGAATGGGAGGGCATGTAGGAGGAGATATCGCCAGTCACTTGGTTATCGATACATTCAAACAGCACTTTATTGAAAGTGATGAGCAGGATATTAAGCAGCGTTTAATTAACGCGTTAGATGCGGCTAACCTTGCGATTTATCATCAGGTAAAGGAAAAGCCTGAGTTATCAGGTATGGGAACCACGTTAATCGCGGCGGTTTTTGATGGCCTATATCTGCAATGGCTAAGCGTGGGAGACAGCCCAATGTGGTTGCTACGTGATAAGACGCTGGTGCGACTCAACGAAAACCATTCTATGTCGGAAGTCTTGGCTAGAAAGGTTGAGTTAGGCGAAATCTCTAGTGAAGACGCAAGGACATCACCGATTCGCTCTCAATTACTTGAGGCCGTAATGGGCGAAAATATTGAGAGAGTTGATGCGCCAGACCACTCCAGAGAACTCAAACCAAACGATTTACTTATTTTGGCTAGCGATGGGGTGGAAAGTTGTAGTGATGAAACCATCATTGAGGTATGTCACCAGTCTTCAAATGATACTGATGAGCTAACAATGGCACTGTTAAACGCAGTTAAAGCACAAGAACGGCTTAAACAAGATAACGCGACACTTATTGTCATGCAGGTAAAAGAACCTGTGGTAAATGAGCCCGCTACGGTGCAGCCGGAAGCGGGTGAAATATTAGAAGAGCCATCTACCCACTAACAAAATTAACTGACAGATAATTTAAGGAATACGCTTGTGTATAGAGTAGGGATGTTTATTGCACTTTGGGTACTTTTTACTTTGCCATCCTATGCCTTTACTACGGTTACTATAGAGGTGCTTGATGATGGAAAAGTTGAGCAAACAGGTATCGCTACGCTGGTCGCAAACGAAACCGTCATTATCAACCAAAAACTGCTGGCACAAGGAAATCAGTATGTTGTTACCGACCCTACCAGCAAGGCGAAGTTGATTGCTGACCTATCAGCAAATGATGAAGGCTTAGATTTAGCCATTCTACATGTGAACGGGTTAACGGGTAATCCTGCGGTAGTGGCTAAGGAGGATACTTCCATTGGAAGTAAAATCTACTTGTTGAAGCTAAATGATCTGTCAACGGCAGGCACACTTCACTCTATACTTCCGGCAGATAAAAACCACCCTGAACAGCGGTGGCAGCACACGGCATTGCTGAGTGAAGGAGAGTTTGGTGCACCGCTGGTGAACAATTGCCAAGAGCTATTGGGGGTGAGTGTTAGCGATATCAAAGGGGTTTTCGATAAGCGCCTTAAACTGTCTTCATCATTTTCAGCAGCGACCAGCCTAACCACCTTAAAAACGTTTCTTACTAAGCAAAACATAGATTTCAAAGAGTCAGAAAATAGTTGTCTATCTGAAGCAGATCAATTGGCCGCGTTAGAAAAAGAAAAGAAAAAGCAGCAAGCAACACTTGAGAAGCAAGAAGCTGAACGCAAGGCGGTGGAAGAAGAGCTTGAAAAGTTAAAGAAGGAAGCAGAAGAAAAGAAAAAAGCGCTAGAAGAAGCTAAAGCTGATACGACCCGCCAAGATGCGGAACGTCAAAAGGCCGAAGAGGCACTAGAAGAAGCTAGGCAACAGACTATTGAGCAACAGAAAAAGCTAGAAGATGCTGAAAAAGCGATTAAAGAACAAGAAGAAAAAGTAAAAGAAACCGAAGCGAAGAGTAAGCAAAAAGAGCTGGAATTTGAAGAAGAAAAGAAAAGTGAACAACAAAAAATGATTTACTATGCCATTCCAATCATTCTAGTGCTGGTTGTGGTGCTTATTGTTTTAAGCCGCCGTAGGAAAAAACTGCTTGAAGTGGAGCAAGAGGCCTCAGAAAACAAGCAGCAACTGTCGGCAGAGAAAGCCAAAGTCGTATCGGCTCAAGAAGCGCTTAGCAAAGCGTCTGCAAACTTTGACGACATTGTTCTCGATGGCAAAGATGAAGCAGGTGGTGAGCATCGCATTAAAGTTATTGGGTCTACTTTGGCTAGAACCGAAGGCGGCATACTAATAGGACGGTCGGCACAAAAAGTAAACTACGTTATTAATGTGCCGGGTGTTTCACGAGAGCATTTAAACGTTATTTTGATAGACAATAAGGTAATGATTGAAGATTTAGGAAGCGTAAATGGAACTGCAATAAATAATAGAAACTTAGCGCCAAATACGAAGGCCGAACTAGAAAATGGCGATACCCTTCGAATTGGTACGGTAACTTTTTCGGTTCATTTTTTGCCGTCTTAGGTGAAAGAACAGGTGAAAGCAAATGAAACTACGTAACAGGGAAGTCAACGTATTTAGCATGTCTGCACTTGATCTCTTTGCCTCAGCGATGGGAGCATTCATGTTTTTAGCCATTATTGCACTGCCTTTTTTCCCCAACACGGGCTCTTCTCCCGAATCTATAAGTGAAATTAAAAAAGAACTTGATGCGGCTAAAGCAGAGTCTACTCAAACTAAAAAAGAGTTAGCTTCTGCGCAAAAAAGCTTAGAAGAAGCCAAGCAAGAACTTGCAGAAGGCATAAATAAATACCCGATAGAGTTGGTGATCACCATTGATATCAGTGGCTCGATGGCAGTGCCTTTACAACGATTAAAAGATGCCATTAAACGGCTCACTATTGAAGTGCCGAAGGTTACTCGGGAGTTTAAGATTGGTGTGGTGGCCTATGGTGGCGATGGCAAGTTTATCACTGTGCCAAGTGTTGTTATTACAAAGGCATCTCGGGCAGGCTTCATTCAGCAGATAGATGCGCTTGAGCTTTTACCAGGTGAAACCGATGTACCAGAAGCGGTATCGAATGCCATGGCGATGTTCTCGCCCCCCAATGACAAAGTGCGCAAAGCTTACGTACTTATCGGTGATGTAGGTCCTTATGAAATGATTGGCTCTAGAAGTTTTGATATTTATGCAATATCTGAAGCCCAGGCCAATATATTGATTAACTCAGGTAGAGGAGTACAAGTGAGCAAAAATTATGAGGCTGAAATATTAAACAGCGTAAGCAGTTTTATCTCAGGCAACAAACTGCGAAGCGTGATGGCCATGTACACAGGGAACGCGACTCGGCGGGGTGACAGTTCGTACAATATTATTGCGCTAACTAAACCGCATAGTATCCCGTTCTTTAAAGCTGTGTCCAAGAAAGGTGGTGCGGATAATGGGCACTATTCTGAAGAGCCTTCTGAAATGCTCTCTATGCTGCTTATTGCAGTGTTAGCCGCATCTTAATGAAGCGGCTAAGCTGTGATAAGTGGCATGTTTTAAGTAGTCTGTAACATCTAACATTGAAAAGTATGAAAATCTGCCTGAAGAACTAGTTAGCTTCAAGGGTGAGTGCTACACCGCTCTTTTTAAGTTGTAAGTGTTGCCTGCTATTCAGCAAAAACAGACGATTCGCGTCAATCTGAAGGTCATTTGCCAAAACGTTCTTTACGGTTTTGGCGCGTGCATCGGCCAAGTGTGCAAGTTCTCGCTTCGGTATATCAATACCACTTCTAACTTGGTTGTACATGGCGATATAGAGTGCTTGTTCAACTAGTGATGCATCAGGTGTTACTTGAGTAGGTGTTGTTTCGCTATTCCCAGTATCTTCACGTGTATCACCAAGTGAACCTTCACCGTCCGCGTTTTGCTGCAACTTAGCGATGACCACTACACGTTCTTCTTCCACAGTTTTGCCGGTGGTGTTAATGAATAACTCACTTAATGCGTCAGCTAGAGGGCCGCTCACCGGCATGGTACTTGGCGACAAGTCTACTGGTAATGTCTCTTGGCCAGAAAGTGCTAACAGCTGTTGTTGCAGTTTCTGTTCTGCCAGTTCATAGGTATCTGGCACTTCATCTACTGTACCCTCAATGTTTACGCGAAGCCCTGGGCGTTTTGATAGTGCATCGGCAAGGGTAGCGAGTTTGCTTGAAGCGGTGTCAGTTAACTGTGATGAGCCATGCGTAAAGTCAATTTCGTTAAGCTCATCGTCGTCGCTGCCGACTAAGTTCGCTAATAACGAAAAGGGGGCAGTCACAGCTTTCGTGATCAAGTTACCAATTGCTTTTAATATGATAGAGCCAAAACCAAAGGTTGGGCTATCTAAATCGCCAGACACTTCAAGACCAAGATCGATAACACCGTTCGAGTCTTCTAATAATGCAATGGCGAGCCCAAGGGGTAAGCTAAGCGCTTGGTCAGAGTCTGTTTTTCTACCCAAGGTTAGCTGGTCGATGACCACGTGGTTATTACCCGCTAATTGATTGTTTTCTAGCAAATACTGTATATCAAGTGACAATAAACCCTTGTCGATAAAGTGGCCCATGTAAGTGCCAGAATAAGGGTTTACTGAAGTTAATTCAGCGCCCTCTACGGTGAACGTGAGGTCTAAAAAGATATCTTCTATTAGCGGGTTAATAGAACCGTATAAAGCGACTGGCGCGTAACCATCTATTTTGCCTTTTATGTCTACATCCGCGGCGGTGTCGGCATTGGATGAAAGCTTAGTAATACTGCCGTTTAGGCTTTCAATACCGGACGCAAAGCGTGGGCGCAAAGAATTATCTGCAAAGTAGGCGCTACCATCATTAAAGACTATTTCTTGAATGCGAATAACAAGTTCAGAGGCTTCTTCAGTAGAGGCGGGTTGAGCTTCCTGATTAGATTCAGATTGGACACCTTCGGGCGTATTAGTTGTCGAGGTTGTTTGCTCCACCACAATATTACTAAAGTTAGTTTGCTTATCTTCAGCGATTAAAAGCTTCGCGTAAGGTTTATCCAGCGTAATTTTTTCTAAGGAAAAGGTGCTGTCAGTAGAACTATACTCAATACCCTTTGCTTGAAAGTCTGCCCATTGCAATAAAGGCTCTTGCTTTAAGCCATCGATAATTGTGAGTGACGCTATATCCGCCTGACCATTAAATACTATTTTACTGTCACTATCCGCTTCGAAACTCCCTGAAAGGGCTGCACTACCTTCTTTAAGAGCAAGATTTAAGTACTGTCCTACATAAGGCTGAAGTTGTGAAAGGCCGAACTGGCTGACATCAATAGTACCCGAGACGGCTTGCTCATTGGCTAAAATAGTGCCTTTACTGCCTATTGATGAAGCGGGTGGGGCTATCGATGAAGTGTCTGATAGGCTTGAAGGTGAAGACTGCACTAGGCTGCCACCGAGCTTCATATCAATAGCGTAATCGATAGGCGTAGTCAGGGTAGAATCAATCACGCCTGTGCTTACGTTTAGCGGAAATATTCGCCAGTTAACCCCGTCAGAAACCATACTTTCTTGTACAATTATATCGCCATCGTTCAACGCGAACTCTTGCAATATTACGCGCCAAGCCGCTTTATCACTTTGTGTGGGGTCAACAGAAGCTGAGTTCCCTGTGTTTGACGCTGCGCTGGCGCTAGAATCTGATGGCGTAGGCGAAGCTTCTGCGGCTGCTGTAGAAGACGGGGCTGTTGTAGACGGGGCTGTTGTAGAAAGAGAACGCGAGGCCGCTTGCGGCGCTTTTTCATTAAGCCCTTTTGGGGTAAATATTGAGACTAAATCTACCCCCGATTTGTCGATTTGAGCACTTATCCAAGGTTGCTGTAGGCTAAAATTGTCCACATCAACCTGCTGTGTTTTTGTGTCTAGGTTTATGTCACTAACACGTAATTCAGCTAGCTTAATTCTAGGACTTTCTTTGTCAGAGATAACTAAATGAGATAGGGATAACTTCGCATCGTTGGCTTGAAAGCGAAAATCGTTGTTGTCTTCTGATAGGTGATAATTGAGTGAGAAGCTTAGGACGCCGTCTGTTATTTTTGCATCAATCACGTCATCAGACAATGGCCACAGCGGCGCTAGCGCAATTTGGCTAACCTCAAAACTACCCGCTATATCTATAGGAGACAGCTGAAACTGCCCATCAAATTGAACGCTTCCGCCTTCGTTGGTCGCTAAGGTGAACGCATAGTGATTAGCAGACTTTTTTTCGCTGCTATTATCAGCGGCACTAGTAGAGCTATTGCCTGCACTATTGTCTGCATTTGCGTTTAAGCCGGTGGCGAGGGTATCAAGGTTGGTTAATGTGAATGACAGTTCTGGATAATCAAGTTGTGTGTCGGTGACATGATCGGCCACTGAAATATGACCATTGCTCAGGCGAAATTCCCCCAAACGAATATGAGGTATTTCGCTTTGCTCTTGCGCTTCAGGCTCTGGGCTGTTTTCGTTTGCTTTAGCGAGCGTGTCGATAATGTCAGAAAAATTAAATACTGTAGATTCTTGACCAGCTGTAGGTGAAGTATCAACGTCCGATACCCTAGCAATATGCGCATAAGGCGTATTTAAATAAAAGTGCTCTAGGGTAGGGGTAAAGCTGAATAGGGTTTGCCAAAAGCCCACATCAAGTTCAAGCAGTGTAAACGCAATAAATGCTTCGTTGCTACTCGCTTCTTCAATAGAAAACCCAGACACCCTGGCGCGCAATAAGAAAGGGTTAATGCGAATACTGTCGATACTGACATTTCGCCCTAACTTTTCACTTAATATTTTGGGCGCTTTAGATTCAAGAACCAAGGGGGCAATTAGGCCCAGTATTAACGCGTAGAATAAGTATGCCAACAGAAAGTAGGTAGCAATACGCCGCCATTTAGGTTGCTGCTTAAATGAAGTGGTTAAGTTTTTTATGGGCATAATTATTCTAGACGTATTAAAAAGAAGAGGAAAAAGCGGCGAATAAGTGATGGCATAGATCAATCACTCATACAGCCGCTAAAATAAATATTAAAGCATTGAGGCTAAATTACCTAAACCAGACTGAAGTAAAGTCTGTGTTTCTTCATTGCTGTTCAGGTAAGTGTTAATTTGTGTGATAAAGCTGCTTATCATATCTGCATCTAAACCCAGTGCATCGAATTGTTGCTTCAATTCGTTTATAGAACCTAGAGAGCTGCTGTATTCAGAGGCTTTGCTTAGTAAGCCTGATATGGTTGAACCGCCATTGGTAGAATCTGCCGCAACAGAGGGTACGTTTTCTAACAAAGAGTCTAGCCCAGGGATGGCACTGGCAAGTTCTGAATAATCAGCAGTAGTGAGGTTGCCTTTAGCATAATCAAAAATAGATGCTAAACCACCTTCAGATTGCGTTTCACTTACGCCTAAATTTTCTGACACCATACTTACCAAACTAGACACATCCAACGAGCTAGCCACAGCCGCTTCTGTGGTTTGTGAAGTGGATGTACTGGCATCACCCAACATACCTTTTAGTTTGTTAAGCGTGTCGTTGGCAGAAGCGTGTGCCGAAAATGATAATGTAGCGATAACGAATAAAGATAAAATTTTCATAAGATTTTCCTTTGAAGTAAAAATCTACCGGGCTGTAGCAAGTATCTCAGCAAACTAAGAAGCAAGGTTAGCGCTAGTCTAGCTCGATAGTGTTAAAGATAGTGAAATAGGTGAAATTTAGGCGGTATTCTGAAGCGCTATCCTAACGTAAATTTAGTGCTATTGCCTGAAATAAAATGTAAAGCAGCTTTACATTTACATGGGGGAAGTACTGCTTGAGGTTGTTACTTCATAAGGCATGTAAATGGCTACAACCTATGTGTTGTAGCCATCGTCAGTGCTTATCTTAGTCTAAGCCTAGTCTAGCTTTTTCAGTGGTTCAATTTTAGGGATTAATACCCATACTGCTGCCATTGCCACAATGGCAAGTGTCGCACCAATGATAAATGCAGGAGCATAGTTACCATCGGCGGTAAGGTATGGGACCAATGCAGTTAAACCAACCGCGCCTAACTTTGCAGCCATGCCTGAAAAGCCCGCTAAGGTGCCTACGGCTTTTTTGCCTAACAAATCGCTAGGTAGTGTTTGTACATTACCAATAGCGGTTTGAAAACCAAACAAGATAACGGCCATAATAATCACCGCCATAGTAGGGGAACCAGGCTGCGACATAGCCAACAGCGAAGGAAGCATAATTAAGCAACCAAGGGTGATGGTTAGCTTTCGGGTTTTATCTGTATCCCATCCGGCTTTAAGTCTATTTTGGGCAAGAAGCCCACCAAACCAAGCACCGAACATTGCGCCCACATAAGGTACCCATCCGTAAATACCAATAGATTTAACATCCATTGAATAAACTTCATTTAGGTAAATAGGGATCCAAAATACAAACAGCCACCAAATAGGGTCGATAGCGGCAGAGGCTATGATTACGCCCCAGCTTTGCTTGCGCTTAAGTAGCTCACCAGTGGAAGGGTTGTATTCTTCTACTTCTGTCTCAACTAAGTCTGCTGACATAGTAGTTTGACGTTGGCCAGTAAGGATATACTCACGCTCTTCGTCAGTAATCCAAGGGTGTGCACCAGGTGGTGCTTTCACCAGAATTAACCAAGGAATTAACCACAGTAATCCAACTGCACCCACAACAACAAACAACATTTGCCAACTAAAATAAACGGTTAAAAATGCTATTAAGGGGATGGCAATAATACCGCCAATGGCAGCGCCGGAATTGAATATACCCTGTGCAAGCGCACGTTCCTTGGTGGGAAACCATTCTGCATTTCCTTTTGCTGCACCTGGCCAGTTGCCAGCTTCAGCAACACCTAATATGGCGCGAAAGATGCTAAAGGTTAATAGACCCTGTGCAAATGCATGAGCAATGGTGGCTAACGACCATACGCCGATAGACAATACAAAGCCTAAACGGGTACCAACCCAGTCGAAAATTTTACCAAAAATGGCTTGCCCAAACGCGTAAGCAAATACAAACACAATGGAAATATTAGCGTAAATTTGCTTGCGTTCTAACGCTGATTCATCCGGAAATAACTCTTCAACAATATCAGGCCATAACACGCTAAGCGCCTGACGGTCGATATAGTTAATCACGGTGGCAAGCGCAATTAATGCGATTACCCACCAACGTAAGCCATTTAATTTCACAGTTTTATTCCTCTAAAAAGTCTTCGCGAGGAGGACTAAAGGTGTCAATTAATATGCCGCCAGTAGGACAAACTGCGCCATGGTCTGCATGCGGTGGAATAAGACAACTATCACCCGGCTTCATTACTTTTACTTCGCCGTTAATACTAAAATGGAATTCACCTTCGATAACGTAAGTAACTTGAGAGTGTCTGTGTGCGTGCACGTACCCTTCTGCGCCTTTGTCAAAAAAGACTTTAACCATCATTAATTCTTCGTTATACCCAAGCATTTGGCGTTTTAGCCCGCCGCCGATATCTTCTATTTCAGTTTCGTTGCCTGATAAAAAAAGTGCGCTTTGCTTTTGCATTTTACTTGCTCCTAATAATTAAATAGCTCTTAAATGGCGGTCTACCATTTAACAAATAGGGTTTGAATTCTTATGTGAATTTGAAACGAGTGTCATTCAGAGATGTGTTGTTAGTAAACGAAGCAAATTCGGTAGAAGGAAGGGGTATTGTTTGTGTGATGTAGGATAAGAAGCACATAGGGTGTTACCTCACCTTTTTATTGTTAATGAAACAGTTCAGTTACTAACACAGTAAGAGTTCGGTTAACTTCACAGCACGTTAACTACAGGTGTGTGCTTTCGTTATAGCCTAGTAACCCCAAAAATCACAGTAGTCTAGTTATTTGCTTTGTAAATTGAGGTGTAACGGGGTGCTTAATACTAACCAATATTAATAAAGCGATTGGTTGGCATCAAGCACCCAAGTAGTTCAGACAGGATCTACTTTTTTAATTTTAGAAAGTAATCAAAAATCTCTGGTACGTTTCCGTTACCCATGCCAGCGTCAAACGCAGCCTGCAAGTTAGAAGATGAACCTTCTGCAATTTTAGACTGTGTTCCTAAGTCTTCTACCATTTGTAAGAAATAGCCAAGATCTTTATTCGCATTTGCGATTGAGAAACCTAGATCACTTACATCATCAACCGCATAGTTCTTACAGAACTGCATGAATGGTGAGCTAGATGGGCCGGTCGACATAATATCGAAAAGTTGTTGGCGATCTACACCAGCTAAGTCAGCTACAGCAAATGCTTGAGACATTGCACATACTGTTGTCATACCCATGAAGTTATTGATTAACTTAGTTGTATGACCAGCGCCTAATGCGCCAAGGTGGAAAACGTTCTCGCCTTGGTCTTCTAGTACAGGCTTAACCTTGTTGAAGGTTTCGATATCGCCCGCAGCCATAATATTAAGTAAACCATCTTTAGCGTGAGCTGGTGTACGACCAAGAGGTGCATCAATCATACCAACGCCTTTCTCTGCTAGGTCAGCACCAATCTTGCGAGTAGATGCAGGAATTGAAGTACCAAAGTCTACCAATACAGAGCCTTCTTTCATGCCTGCAAGAATGCCGTCTTCTGCATACATTACTTTTTCGACAATGGCTGAAGTAGTTAAACAAAGCATAACGATATCTGATGCTTCAGCTAGTTCCTTAGCTGAAGAAACTGCACTAGCACCTCTTGCAACACATGCTGCTACCGCATCTTTGTTAAGGTCCATTACATTAAGCTCGTAGCCTTTCTTTTGTAAATTTTCGACCATATTGCCGCCCATAAGGCCTAGACCGATGAAACCGATGACAGGTTTTGACATGTATAACTCCTAAAATATCATGGCACAGGCTGTGATGAGAGTGATGTGAACTTCACTTCATAGCCGAGTGCGCTATCTTGCTTCTAATTAATTTAATAAGTAATTTGAGCTTAAGATTAACGTCTCGCTAAATAACTGGGCTCTGTATTGAACAGAGTGACTGATGATAGATGTACCCGCTAAAATTGAAGGGGCAATACATTCTTCCTATCAAAAGACCACTTACCAATTAAATATTCACCATTAACCAATGCCAAACTTAATTCGTGTCTCTTATCGACTAGTATGATGACAGTCCATTTTGCTTCTTGAACCAATCAGCATATCAAAAACATTATTAGTATCATGCCATATTGTCAACCAATAATTAAAAAATGGTACTAATTTGGTTTGTTTTTTAATTTTAATTTGAATTTTTTGTTAACGGTTTTCTTTGCCGTAAAATTGCATATTACAAAGTTTAATTGATTCATCCAGTTGAAATATATGGGTTTTTATTAATCGATAATAACGCTTTTGAAATGTTTAATAACCGTGAATATCTTGATCTATTTGGTAATTTTAATTGGTAACTAGTGGCTTGGTAGAGGGTTGACGACTATGGTTGGGTTGGTTAGTCTTTGAACAGGTTGAGGGTTAAACCAGATTCAGATATTCATTCTAGCAGTTTTCGCCACAGATTCGAGTCATCCAGTTCACTGGTTTACTATCAACGAGCCTATCGCGTGAATATCTACTTACTTAGAAACATGAATTTCGGGAGATAAGACAATGTCGATGACAGGTAAAGTTGCAATTGTAGCGGGTGGTGGCAGAGATATTGGTGCTGCTTGTGCAGTAGAGCTTGCTGCTCGTGGTGCTAATATTGTTATTACGTATCAGGCAAGTGCCGACAGGGCGAAAGACACTGTTGAGCGGATAGTCGCTGCGGGAGGAAATGCCATTGCTATTCATGCCGACCTCACTCAAAAAGCTGATGTTTATAATACGGTTGAAACCACATTGTCGACTTATGGGGCAATAGACTGCCTAGTCCACGTATCGGGGGGGTTGGTAGAACGTAAAAAGATAGTAGAAATGGACTTAGCACATTGGCATAAAGTACTCGACGTAAACTTAACGTCCTTGTTCCTTATGGTGCAAGGGGTTATCCCCCACATGAAACCGGGTAGTTCAATTGTTACCTTCTCGTCACAAGCCGCAAGAGATGGCGGTGGCGGTGGCGCTATCCCATACGCAACATCTAAAGGTGCTGTCTCTACTTTCACAAGAGGCTTAGCGAAAGAGCTAGGGCCAGATATCCGCGTGAATTCAGTTTGCCCAGGTATGATATCCACCGGATTTCATGACACCTTCACTCCAGACAATGTACGTTCAAATGTAGCAGGAGCCACCTGTATTAAGCGAGAAGGTACATCTGAAGAAGTCGCTAAGCTGGTGGCATTCTTGGCGTGTGATGATGCGTCTTATATGACCGGCAATAATGTGGATATTAATGGTGGTTTACTTTTCTCCTAGCAGTTGACAAGTAAACTTTATCAACTCAGATGTTGATAAATTATTACCGATAGTTAAATAAAAGCCTCCTCTGAGAGGCTTTTATTTTTGCTTGGTTTACAACTGTGAAGTTAAGATAATTTCATTAAATCATGTCCTTAGATTTATTTTTAGCTTTGGTAATATCAATAGGTATATTAATTGGTAATATAGAAAGTTAACAACTGGTTGACATTGTGTTGTGGGGTTGGTTACATTGATACCTAATATCTTTCGGCTCAAGTTGAAACATTTTTGACTTTTGGCATGACGCTAATCAGCACCTCTTTATTTGATATCGCTGCTATGTTTCATGCAAGTGTTAAGTGTTTGAAGAGCCCCTTCTTTAATCATATAAAGGCGATTGTCGTCTTTCAGATAACTTAGGTTGTTTGCATGAATGCTAGTGTGTTTTCTGTTCCTGTTTTAGTCACTTGTAGCTTACTATTTGTTGCTGGCTGTAATACAACTTCTCCACAAGCTGGCGCAAATGATGCCGGCACTGACGTCACCAACCCTTCGATACAAGCAGCTCATTCGGATGGCATTTTAGTTGCCAATAAGAAACAATTTTTCAAACAAGCTGAGTCGTTAAAAGCGGGTGATACCATTGTACTTGCTGATGGCGTTTGGGAAGATTTTGAAATTTTATTCAAAGGTGTCGGTACACCAGAAAAGCCCATTACATTAAAAGCGCAGACTAACGGTGGTGTCGTATTATCAGGGTTATCTAACCTTCGACTAGCGGGCGAGTATCTTGTCGTAGAAGGCTTAGTATTTAAAGACGGATATAGTCCTACCGGTGAAGTGGTATCGTTTAAGGAGAACGACAATAACCTTGCATACCATTCCCGAGTTACTCAAGTGGTTATTGATGGGTTCAGTAATCCAGACAAATTCAACTCTGATAAATGGGTTGTTATGTATGGTAAACACAACCGCTTTGACCACAGTCATTTAGAAGGGAAAAGTAACGCGGGCGTGACGATGGCGGTACGCTTGAATACGAAAGATAGCCAACAAAATCATCATCGTATCGATCACAACTACTTTGGCCCTCGTCCAATTTTGGGCTCTAATGGTGGTGAAACCCTTCGCATTGGTACCAGTAAATACTCATTAAGTGACTCATTTACGATTGTTGAAAATAACTATTTCGACAGATGTAATGGCGAAGTAGAAATTATTTCGAATAAATCGGGCAAGAACCAATTTTTAAATAACGTATTTTTTGAAAGCAGAGGTACGCTTACCCTTCGCCACGGCAATGGAAACCTAGTGGAAGGGAATGTGTTCTTTGGTAATGGCAAACACCACACCGGTGGTATCCGCATTATCAATGCCGACCAAACGGTTCGCAATAACTACATGGAAGGGTTAACAGGCATAAGATTTGGTGGTGGTTTTACCGTTATGAATGGTGTGCCGAATTCATCTATTAACCGCTACCATCAAGTTAACAATGCCAAAATTGATAACAATACCTTAGTGAACTTGGACAATATCAACCTAGCCGCTGGTAGTGATGCAGAACGCTCGGCGACGCCTATCAATAGTAGTTTCGCGAACAACTTAGTGGTAAATAATAGCGGCGAAAATCCATTTAAAATTTTTGACGATGTGTCAGGAATTAGCTTCAAAAATAACCTTGCCAGCCAATTACCGCAAGATGAATTAGCAGAAGGTTTCGATGTTAAAGATATCGAATTAGTACGAGGCGAAAATGGGTTGTTGCAAAGTAAACAAGCGCAGCAATTAGAGGTTGGCGCACCCGCATCTTTAAACCCAACGCTAAAAGAAAACACAGGTGTAAACTGGTATGACAAAGCAGGCTTACCCATTGACTTTGACTCCGGTAAAACCGTTAGCGTGAGTTCTGCTGATGAGCTTTACCGTGCCGTGGCCGAAGCAGAAAGCGGAAGCACGATACTGCTTAAAGCGGGAAGTTACTCACTAAACAAACAGATGCAGGTTAAAAGTGTAGTAACACTAAAAGCAGAGTCACCTCGCTCAGTTACCCTGTACCCCATGCGTTCTTTAATGATTGAAATTGAAGATGGGGGAAGCTTGAAACTGGATGGGCTGAATATATCAGGTAAAAAATCGCCTGACAGTGCAGGCAATGTGCTTATCCGCAACACCAAGTTGCCTACCTTGTTTAATCACAAGCTTGCCATTCATAATACGCACATTACCGATTTAAACGTGAACCACTCCTCTCATGTATTCGATGCGGGTTACAGAAGCTTAGCCGACAACATCGACATAACTGACAGTGTATTTCAAAACATTACGGGTGACGTACTGCGTTTAGACAAAGAGCAAGATGATTTAGGCATTTACAATGCCGAATACGTCACCATCAAAAACTCTACTTTTTCAAACATTGAAGGTGCCATTGCAAAAATTTATCGCGGCGGCACAGATGAAAGTACCTTTGGTCCGCACTTCACCCTAACCGACAGTAATGTATCGAATGTTGGAAAGGGGAAACGCAATAAATCCAAGTCTTCTATTTTTCTATTGGGTGTGCAACAAAGCCTAATTAGTGGCAATACGTTTGTGGATAGCAAGCTAGTAACTATCGATCACACGGTAGGTGAGCCACAAACACAAATTCTTAATAACACCTTTGATTCTACGCCACTTCCTGAAGTGACCGAAACCTTTACTAAAGGGGCATCAACGGCAACGGTAAAAGGGAACCAGTCGAAGTGACACCCTGCGGGCTTACGCTTTAGACAGTACGGTTTATAAAAATGACGACAAAGTAATATTAGGTAAGGTAGTAACATGAAGAATTTGAGATGGTGGGTAATTGCACTGGTTGCACTTGCAACAGTGATTAACTACATAGATAGACAATCGCTTAGTGTATTGTGGCCGTTTATGGGAAAGGAAATTTACCCCAATAAAACAGATGCCGAATTAAAAGAAGTGTACGGCATCATTAGTATTGTATTTCTTTTTTCCTATGCTTTCGGTCAAGCTATTTTTGGTAAAGTGTTTGATTGGGTTGGAACGCGCATAGGTTTTGTTCTTTCTATTGGTATTTGGTCTGTGGCTACCGTGCTGCATGCTTTTGCACAAGGAATACTCACATTCAGTGTGTTCCGCGCCATTTTAGGTGTTTCAGAGGCAGGAAACTGGCCAGGTGCAGCAAAAGCTAACGCTGAGTGGTTTCCCACCAAAGAGCGTGCTTTAGCTCAAGGTATATTCAACTCTGGTGCAGCTATTGGCGGCATTATTTCCATTCCTCTCATTGCCTATCTTGCTTTGTTTTTTAGTTGGAAAGCAATCTTTGTGATAGTGGGTTGCACGGGGCTACTTTGGCTTATTCCTTGGATCATCGTGGTTAAATCGCCGCCAGGTTCACACCCTTGGATCACAGATGAAGAAAGAGAGTACATTCTTACAGGTCAAAGAAACGAAGCGACCAACGCAGATGGCAGTGCTATTGCTGAATACACCCCTACCACTGGACAGTTGTTATCACATAAACAAAGCTGGGGCGTAATTATTGCCACTGCGGCAATCGACCCTATTTGGTGGCTATTTATTGTTTGGATCCCCACCTATTTGGTTGAAGTTTACGCCATGGATGTGAAGGGCTTGGCTATTTATGGTTGGGTACCTTATGTAGGTGCCATGTTAGGTGCTTGGTTCGGTGGACTGCTTGCACAAAACAGACTGGGAGCAGGTTGGTCGGTAAACAAAGCGCGTAAGTTAGTGATTACGCTGGGTTGCTTAATTATGTTGCCAGCACTGTTGATGTTATCTAACCCGAACAGTGAAGTTGCTGCTGTGTTAATTATGGCCACCATTCTATTTGGCTTTCAAACGGCAATTGGAAACGTGCAAACCTTACCTAGCGATTTATTCGGCGGAAAGTCGGTGGGTACGTTGGCTGGTTTTGCGGGTATGGCGGCCAAGTTGGCGGCAGGGCTTTTGATATACGCAGTACCTTCATTAACTGCTGATGGCAGTTACACAGTGGTCTTTGTTATTGGTGCGGCACTTGCCATCATTGCTGCGCTGAGTATTTGGGTGTTATGCCCGAAAATTGAACCGGTTGAAGCTAAGCGATAATCGTCACTCAGCGTTAATTGGGTTGAGTCGAATGGGTAGATAGTGAATATGATAACAGCAACAAAAGGGTTATTACGCAGTGTGGTTTTTACGGTATTAGCACTAGGTAGTGCGCTTGTAGAAAACCATTCACTGGCTGAAACGCTGGCTACTACCCATATACTTCCTGAATCACATCAAGCACTTCCCCAAGGGGAGTTGCTTGGTGATTTTAATTCACTTGACCCTTCAAAATCTCCAAGTGAGAATTTTGATTTATTAAGTTGGACTCTTAGCCTCCCTACCGATTTAAATAAAGATTTAAAAGCCGACATCATTTATGAAAAAGCGTTAAGCGATAGTTTTGCATTGAAGCCGCTTTTTTACACGTCTACAGACGGAGGAATGGTATTTGCCTGCCCTAATGCTGGGGCAAAAACATCTAAAAATACCAAGTACGCACGAACTGAATTACGAGAAATGCTCAGACGAGGTAACACCCGCATTAAAACGAAGGGGATCACCGAGAACAATTGGGTGCTTAATTCGGCGCACGGTTCAGTCAAGCGTAAAGCAGGGGCAGTGGAAGGCAGTCTAGAAGCAACTCTTGCGGTAAATCGCGTTTCTACTACCGGAGACGAGAAAAAAGTAGGGCGAGTGATTATTGGGCAAATTCATGCTACCGATGATGAGCCTATTAGGCTGTACTACCGCAAATTACCGGGCAATGACAACGGCTCTATTTACTTCGCTCATGAAATTAATGGCGGCGATGATGTATGGGTCAACATGGTGGGAAGTCGCTCTCACACGTTAGAAAATCCTGAAGAGGGCATAGCCCTCAACGAAAAGTTTAGTTATAAAATTACAGTGAAAAACAATATTTTATTCGTCACCTTAATCCGTGAAGGTAAACAAAACTTAACCAAAAGCTTCGACATGAGCAAAAGTGGTTATAACAAAAACAACCAGTATATGTATTTTAAAGCGGGTGTTTATAATCAAAACAACAGCGGCTCAGATAAAGATTACGTACAAGCCACCTTTTATCATCTAGAGAACCAACATTAAAAAGGGGTAATCAAGCTTGTATTATTAACCCTAGTAATGTCTCTTTTTCACTTCGCTCTGCTCAATTCAACTTTTCTTGATTCTACTTCACAAGGCACCACGCTTTACTTTTAGTACTACTTTGCGAGTGCATCTTGCCGCTTTATACCCAACATTCACAGTAAAAATAAATTGGTAATAACAATGTGTTCACCATTGTCGGAAGGGTGTCAGCCGCGCTGATACTATCTGAAATTAATAATGTGAATCAAATGTTATCGCAATGGCATGATAATGGTGGCAAAAGTTATTTTATTGTGTTTATATGTGCCAACAGGTTAACAATGTTGTCTTACTGTTATTTCAATTGGTAACCTATAACTCTTTAATTTGGTAATAATATGGTGCGGTCCACTACTCAATAGCCAAAACCAAGAACTCGGAGAATAGAGCCATTATGAAGTTTAAAACATTCGCACTTTGTGCAGTTGCAGCAGCTATTACAGGCTGTGACGTTAGTACAGATGTTAGTACAGATAACAACCCTAATACATTAGGATCTATAACCCTTGCGGGAACAGCAATTAGCGGTCAAACACTAAATGCAACCGTAAGCGACCCAGATGGTATTTCTAACTCCGTAACCTACTATTGGTATGCTGATGGTGTTGCTATTGAAGGCGCTAACTCTTCATCATTCACACTCACCGATGATCAGATTGGTTCACCAATTACAGTTCAAGGCCTTTATACCGATGATGGTGGTATTAATGAGTCCCATATCAGTGACCCTACTGACGATGTAATGGCTATTGCGTCAGATGCGACAATTACGCTTAGTGGCGACGCACTTGTAGGTTCAACGTTAACAGCCACCGTTGCTGACGAAAACGGAATTGAAAATGCCGTTATCGTTTACGCATGGTTCGCGGACGATACGCAAATAGCAGATGAAGTTACTGCAGAATTAGAACTTACCGATGCACAGTTCGGTACGGTAATTACTGCTAATGCCAGTTTCGAAGATGATCGTGGTTTTAGTGAGTCTGTCACCTCAGCGGCAACGGATGTAGTGGCACGAGTTAACTCTGAAGGCGCAGTTGTTATTACGGGTACGCCGACAGTAGGCAATACGCTTACGGCCGAAATTGCTGATGAAGATGGTGCGACAGGCGATATCTCTTACCAGTGGTATGCAGATGATGCGGCCATTGATGGAGCAACTACCAGTAGCTACGTGGTGGATGCCTCACTAGTGGGCTCAGTAGTTACCGTACAAGTGACTTATGTAGATGACAACGGTTTTGAAGAAGACATTACGTCTGCGCCAACAATTCCGGTTACCAGTGTTGCGGTTGACCAAGCGGGTAGTATCGAAATTATGGGTACTGCACCTTACCTAGCCAGTGCCACTCTGACAGCTGAAATTACTGACAATAACGGTATTGATGAAGCAAACGTGGTATACACGTGGTCGGCGGACGGTGTTGAAATTGCCGATTCAAACACTAAAACCTTCACACCTACTGCCTATGCCGGCGCGATTATTTCAGTTAGCGCTGCGTATACGGATAACGATTCGTTCACCGACACGGTGTCAGACTCACTAGACTCTGTGGTTTATACCCAAGTGGTAGGCGATGCTGCAGCACTAGAATCTGCACTGGTTAGCTTAGTTGATGGCGATGTACTAGGCCTAAATACGAATACCTATACAGGTATGGCAGCCCTTGAATTAACCAGTGGCATTGAACTTCGTGCGGTTGAAGGTGAAACCCCTACCTTTACCGGCGATTTCTGTATTCACGTTGCAAGCTCAGCTGACGGCGCTGCGGTAACAGGTTTAACTTTTACCGATATTGATACACTTTCAGGCTCAACGTGTGATAGCGGCGAAGAAGCCATGATTTACTCGGAAGGCGATAATTTCGTTTTCTCGCAAAATACCATGGGTAATGAGCAAGCTACGTTGAACTACCCAGATGACGCTTTCCATTGGATGGTAGTGAAAGGTAGCGGCGCACTTATTGAACGTAATACGTTCTCTGGCCGGACAGAAGCTGCGGAAGGTTCTGTTATCAAATTGGCATCATCGGGTTCAGACCACGTTATTCAATATAACTTGTTTAGCGAAAGCCCGAATGAAAACTTCGGCAACTCTAGTCTTCTGTTACTCAACTTAGGTAGTACTACCGGTGACGATTCAGCCGACATGGCTAATTTTACTGTCCAGTATAACTTGATTGACAATGTGACTACTGGTCGCCGCCTAATGCGTGTTCAAACGTCAGGTGCCACGATTAAAGGCAATACCATTGTAGATGCTAGTGGTGGTATTTCGCTAGAAGACGGTGGATTCAATACCATTAGTGATAATGTCATTATTCGCACCACAGACATTGCAAGCTCTGACGACAGACCAAGTGGCGTGTTAGTAACACCATTAGGCCACACCATCACTAACAATTATATTGCTGGTATTCGCTCCGGCAATAAAGAAGCTGGCGGTATCGTATTCACGGTAAACCCATTCTCACAAGCTGATGGCGGCGTTCCAAACTCTGGTAACCAAGCAGTATTAGACGGTTCTGGCGACCTATCGCTTACCGTTACAAACAATACGGTACTTAACTCGCTACAACCTATCGTCTTTAGTACTGAAATTGGTTCAAAAGCCGGTGTTGATGATTGTGATGATTTAGCAGAAACCACAACGCTATACGGCCTTAGTAACCAGTTTTTCGTTATCGACTTTGACGCGAACTTAATTGCAAATGGCTTGAACAATGACGCTTCGACTGAAGGTTTATACCTTAATGCCGACGGTGGTTTCAGTGACCATTCCTTCGAATACGACTGCGACCTAATCAACCATACAGAATCAACCCTCACTAATAACTTTGGTTTTAGCGACAGCTATATGTCGGGTGATACCTCTGACGAGTGGGTAGATATTAGAAATATCGATGGAAATGGCGAGTTTGATACCGATGGCGCCATTGACCAAGACCCTGCTGGAAATGGAAAAGAAGTGCCTGAATTTGTAGTTGCTGAAAGCACACTTATCGAAACAGACGCAAGTGGTGCGCAAGCAATTGCTGGTGCGAAAGGCCTTTACTACATTCAAGCATCTGATGTGGGCGTAGGCTCAACATGGACAGCAGAAAATGAATAACACAACACACACAGCCCTATACATATTAAAAGACACAACGGAGATCTCGTAATGTCGTTGAAAACACAACAGAGTAAAACCTTGAGCGGTGATAACGTGGAGAATGCTGAATTCACTCTTCGCCCTGTGGCCAAGTGGGTACGCACTGCAATTATTGCCAGCGTAGCCACTACCAGCGCATTTTCACTTCACGCTCAAGAAGCCAATGTAACTGAAGAAGACCAGGCTGACGTCGAAGTTATCGACGTAGTTGGTACGCGAAAGACAATTCAAGACCAAATTGCTATCAAGCGTGAATCAACAACTGTTGTTGATGGTTTATCATCAGAAGATATTGGTGAATTGCCTGCACTTTCAATTGGTGAAGCACTAGAGTCTATTACTGGTGCAGCTTCCCACCGTGAAAATGGTGGTGCTACTGAAATTACCATTCGTGGTCTTGGCCCGTTTTTGAGTGCTACACATATCAATGGTCGTGAAGCGACAAATGGTAGTGGTGACCGTTCGGTAAACTTCTCACAGTTCCCTTCAGAGCTTGTGAAGAAAGTGGCTATTTATAAGACCCAAGACGCCTCCATGATTGAAGGTGGTGTGGCCGGTGTTATTTCACTAGAAACAGTACAGCCGCTAGATTACGGCAAGCAACGTATTCAAGGTGAAGTTAAAACTAACTACAACCCTGACGAAGGTAACGTAGACAACTCACTTCAAGGTGATTTAGGTTTTCGTGGAACCTTTAGTTACGTAGACCAGTTTGAATTTGATAACGGCCAAGCGTTAGGTATTTCTTTTGGTTTGCAACGTCAAGATATCAGTCAGCCAGAAGCAGAATACAGAAGTTCAAGCCCAACAGGTTCTTCACTGTGGGCGTGTTTGAACGACCCAACTAACACTAACGAAGGTTTCTATCGTAGTAGTGCCGGTGACTGTGAAGACCAAGTTAGTGGCAGCAGTAACCAAGGTTATAATACAGCTATCGACCCTGAAACAGGCAAAGCGGTTAGCGATGGTACGCCGTACGCATGGACTGGAAGCAGCCGTAGTTACCGTCAAAATGAAACGTCTGATGAACGTGATGCACTATTCTTAGCGCTTCAATTCCAACCTTCTGAGTCTTGGGATATTAACTTTGATGCGCAGGTGTCGGATAGAACGCAACAAGAATCACGTCACGATTTAATCTTCTTACAAAAACGTGCTATTCCTGGGCTTACTGGTCCTACGTTAGTGACAAACGATGTAGGCGGTATTCTGCATTGGGAAGGACAAGATCGCATTGAATCTTCAGGTGAGCAATTCTCTCGTGAAGAGAACTACCGCGGTTACGGCTTGAACATCGAGCACTATGCGACTGATGCACTGACGGTTAAATTGGATTTGGCTTATTCAAAAACGTCACGTGAAGAGTTACAAATCTCTAACCGTGCGAGAACTGCTGACAGACAATCTTTTAGCTGGGACATGGGCGAATATATTCCTCATTTCACCGTGACTGACTTCGATGTTACTGATATTTCTAACTACACAGATAGCCTTCGTACTCGTATCGATAGAGAAAATACACGCGATAACGAAATTAAGTCTGCACGTTTAGATTTTGAATATGCACTAAGTGGCGATGTGTTCACCAGTGTTCAAGCAGGCTTGAGAACATCTGAACTGAGCTTCATTCAATATGGTGGTAGCCAAGGTAATGGTTCACGCAACGAGTTTACGCTAGATACTGCAAATGCAGATGCACTTGAGTTATTGCAGAGCTGTCAGAAAGACTTTCCTGAATCGGACTTCTTAGACGGTGTGTCAGATGGCGACCTCATTACAAATGTCGATAGTGACGGCAATGTAATTGGTGGCGGTTCTTCTTGGGCTACTTACGATAACGTTTGTTTCTCACAAGCTGTAGTTGCATCTCAAAACGGTGAGTTTGGCTACCCAGATGTAGAGTATGAAAACAGTGGTACTATCGACGTAACTGAAAAAACTAACTCTGCATACGTGATGGCCAGTTACGATACAGAAATGTTTAACAAGTACATTCGTGGTAACTTTGGTGTGCGTATTGTAGATACCGAAGTTACTTCAGTGGGCTTTAGAAACTCATTCGACGTTGTTACTGACGAGCTAGGTGTTATTAGCTTAGTGAGTGGCGACTCACTCGAAAGAATTGAAGGTGGCGGTGACTACACTGAAGTGCTTCCAAGCTTCAACTTAGTTGTGGACTATAGCGATGATATTCTTATTCGTGGTGGTATATACCGTGGTATGTCACGTGCCGATCCATCTGATTTAGGTTACAGCCGTACGTTCCAAACCGATGATGACTTAGCGCCAACGTCACTTGCAGATTTATTAGTAGGTGTAAACGGTTCAGGTAACCCTGATACACAGCCGCTTATGTCGTGGAACTATGATGTTGCTTTCGAATGGTATCCTAACGAAGATTCAATCTTTGCGTTTGGCTTGTACTACAAGCAATTCCAAGGTGGATTCCAACAGCGTACAGTATTAGAAAACTTCGTTATTGATGGTCAAGAGTTCGCACTTCCAGTGACCAACTCTGTAACTACCGACGATGAGAGTGATATTTTTGGTTTAGAAGCGTCAATTGCTTACCGTTGGGACAACGGCATCGGTGTTAAAATAGGCTACAACTACGCAGACACAGACTTCGAGTTTGAAGACAGTTTGTATGGTGACACCTTTATCACTGACGTAGACGGTAACACCACGCAGTTAACGGCAGGTATTGTTGACCCAGCTTCCGTACCAGGTTTCTCTGAGCACGTATTCAGTACTCAGGTTTACTACCAAATTGGCGATTTAGATACGGCTATTATCTACAAGTATCGTAGTGAGTACTTCCAACCTTACACTAGTAACGGTACCCGTTTACGTTATGTAGATGAAGTAGGTGTATGGGAAGCGCGTATGTCTTACAAAGTTAACGAGCATGTGCGCGTGAAACTTGAAGCC
Organism: Alteromonas sp. Mac1; assembly: GCF_001562125.1. Taxonomy (NCBI): domain Bacteria; kingdom Pseudomonadati; phylum Pseudomonadota; class Gammaproteobacteria; order Alteromonadales; family Alteromonadaceae; genus Alteromonas; species Alteromonas sp. Mac1. The sequence continues at coordinate 3,889,324 of NZ_CP013932.1, read as the reverse complement.
ATTAACCTATTCAGTGCGCCTAAATCACAGGATTACTATGTACAAGGTAACCTAGGTGAAGTGAACGATTACGGTCCTCGCTTATTCGCAGGCGTTAGCTTGAAGTACTAATCGTGGTGAACGGATAGGGTTGATTAAGCGACTCTACTCCTTACTGCAAAATGAATGGCTGCCCGTTGTAATGACGGGCAGCCATTTTTTTTGATGAAAAGCTAGAGTGTTTTTAGAAAAACAACCAGTGCATCTATTTCGTCTTTATCAAGCCCTAGGGGTTCTATTAAAGAAGTTGTTATTGGGAAGTGGGGGTCATCTTTAAGTCGGCCTTTGGGTTTAGGCCTGAACCCTCCTTTATTGTATTGCATTATCAATGGAGTAAATTCGATGAATAGCCCATTATGCATCCATGGCGCGGTATGTGTGACTCCCAATAACGAAGGGGTTCTAAATTTCCCAATATCTTCAATCTTGCCGGTCGCATCTATTCTGCCTACATCTTCAAAAGGGCGGCCGTATAGATGAAACCCGGTTACATGAAATTGGTTATCACTTAATAACGGCCCCTCATGACAACTCATGCATTTAGCTTTGGTGCGAAAAAGGTGCAACCCTAAGAGGGCTTTATCAGGCAGCATCAAATGAGCATTAGTGTCGCCTTTACTTACCGCAGTAATAAACTCTTGATAAGGTGTATCTGGTGCGGGGATGGTTCTTTCAAAAGCGACGAGGGCACTGGCAAGAAGTGTCTTGTCAATGGTGTCGGTTCCAAAAGCTTGTTTGAAATTTACTGGGTACGCAGTGTGAGAATTTAGCCTTTCGACAGCCTTAGCTACGGGTAAGTCCATTTCGATTGGGTTTTCGATAGGCATCAATGCTTGTTCTTCTGCAGACGCCGCCCTGCCATCCCAAAAAAAGGATTTCCAGTGATCTACCCCGAAAATAGGAGGTGCATTTCGCGTCCCTTTTTGCGCTCTTACCCCAACCGATTGGCCTTTTCCATCTTGAAAGAATGTCGAACTATCGTGACATGATGCACAGCTCACGGTATTGTCTTTTGATAAAATAGGATCATGAAATAATGATTTACCTAAGGCGATAATCTCTTCATTGGCTTGGGGCCCCTTGGGTAAAAGGGGGCCCAATCTAATAGGCTTTCTACCATCGGCAGTAATGGCTTTGGGCCAATCCACTTGCTTTGATGCATACCATTGGCGTAGCGTATCTCCCGGTTCGCTTGCGCGTAAATCATAAGAGGTCGCAACCACTAATAATACCGTAATGAGGTTGCGCATTATCGCCATTCGTAACCTACTTCTAACCAAACTGAGCGGCCTATTTCGATACCCGAATTGCCGGGAGCTACGGCGTAGGTGCGCTGGTCAAATATATTCTGTAGGTCAAGCCTGAACTGCAACGCGTTGTCTTCGAATACCATTGGTGAGTATTTGAAGGATGCATTAAAAAGTAAACGGCTTGGATAATCTACGCGTGCGTAAATAGGAATATTAAAGGTCTCTTCTGCACTAATTTGTGACGATAACCTGCCTAACTGGGAGGTAGGTGATACATCCTCGGTTAATGTGTAGTCTTCATAACTTGTTCTAAAGGTACCTGTTACGCTCGTGGCCAGTTGCTCAGACCAGTTCGTTGCCCATATGAAGTTTATCGAAAGCGGCCGAGAAAACTCTGATTCAATGATGTTTAAGTTCGACAGCGTAGTTTCTTTCAGTGCGCCGTCCCCATCTTTTAAGAAGATAAGGTCGCTCAATAAAGCATCTTCTATGTCTTCTTCCTCAGACCCAGAATAGCTTTCTGAAAGAATATAGCTGGTATTAAACGACAGACTATGAATATCAAACAGTGCCGCCCATGACAATGACACTCGACTGTTTTGCCCTTTACCGTTATTAGATTGGCTTTGGTAATAGAACCCATCTTCGGGATTGTAATCAGGGGAGCCTGTCCGAAGAAGCTGATCGCGCTGCCAGCGCTTTGTGTATTCTACTGAAAAGTTACCTAAGGCTGTTGCTTGCTTCCAACCAAGTGCAATTTCGTCGTTGAATGGGGTATCGAGATCATTATAAATATACCTAGTGTCAGATGCTGCCGACAAGTTTTGCCATTCTTGTAGTGCACCGTTGGTTGAAATGGCACGTCGCTGATAGATAAATGGGGTTTGTTGCTCTTTTACTTTATAGGTAAGCAAGTTTGCGTCGTAGTAGCGGTTAATACCAAATGTAAGAAGCGTGTCGGTTTCACCGAATAATTGATAGCCACCGCTTAGTCGTGGTGCAATATTGACGTTTTTAAGAAAGTCGTCATAGTCTACTCGAACGCCTAAATTCAAATTGAAGTTACCCACTTCAATAGTGTCGGTAAGGTAGGTTGAAAGCACTTGTACGCCCACATCTAAGTATTCTTCTGGGTAGACTGCTCGAATAGAAAAGTACTGGGGTGAAGCGGTAACAATGTCGGAATAGGCAAGAATATGGTTTGGATTAGAGAAATCTAATGGTGCACCCAGTTGTGCTTCTAATTCTTCGATTGAGATAGAGGTTTCAAGCTCTACACAATCGAATAATGCGCCGTTACAGTCCAAGTTAGATACACCAGTGACCGCAGATTCATAGATATAGGTGTCGTAAAAGCGCTCTCTGGTAAGGTTTTCATCCTGAAATTGTACGCCCCATTCGATATTATGACTGGTTCCCAGTGCAGAAAAAGTGTCAAAGCGAAGCGTAGTTTCTAGGTTGATGTTTTGTTGTTTTTTATCAAGATCACCATAGCCACCTTGTTGTGAAATACTGGTTTCTTCAGTCGGGTCGCCAATTCCCCACGCACGCCCTGTGGCTTTCGCCCATTTATAGAAATGTGGATTAGCGCGCCTAGAGTTGTCACTAGTTGTGTAGCTCGCTCGCGAATCGACAGAGAAATGCTGAAACGCGTGTTGGAGAGATAGCGTAGCATTGGTGCCACCACCTTTAATCGTAAACTCGCTGTCTAGCGCATTGGTTACAATATCGTGACTTTCATAGGGGGAATAATTAAAAGTCAGTTTTACCTTATCCACACCTAGGTTTCTTTGCGTTAAGCTTACCAATAAGTTGGTATTCTCTCGTTCGGTGAGTACTGGCTGATTGAGAGAAAGCTTAGTGATTTCACTGGTTGTATAGTTGCCTGATATTAATAGCCCATAATGCTCACCCAGTGGTATTTCTGCGTTAATATTGAGTGCTTCTTTTTTGAATTGAGGCTCTACAGGTTCGTCTGTGTCACCTTCAATGACGTCCTCTTCAAGAAACACATGATAGTTGTTCCATTCGCTTTGCGACGTACGAAAAGAAGTACTGAAACTCGCTTTATCAGAGCGTGCTTCGCGTGTTTCAACATCAACGACACCGCCACTGAAGCTACCGTAACGAGCGGGAATATTGTTAGTATAAACCGTGATCGATTCAAGAATGTGTTGGTTAATATTGAAAGCTTGTGTCGTGCCTTCTATATCGTTAACTAGCACATCATTATCGCGATAGGTTTCAGGATCTTGTCGGCTATTAAAGTTAACTCCGTTAATGAAGAAACCTGTTTGCCAAGGCTGCGCTCCCATTATTGACACCCGCTGTGCCCCAATTTCGCCCTGTTCATCTGCGTCGTAGCGCTCACTACCTAACTCAATGCCTGGTAGTAACTCTAATAGTTCCGTAAAATCTCCCCCTGTTCGAGGGGCAGCGTCTATGAGTTGTCGATCGAGGTAAAAACGCCCTTCGACCTCGGGAACTTGTAGACCAATGTACTGACCAAACACTTCAATTTTTTCTATTTTTGTAACCATCTCTTCTTTTGATTGAAGAACACATGCGTTCAGATCATCTCTTGCCTCGCGCGAAACTGCATCTTTACTTACACACGATGAAGTCGTTTTTATGGAGGTATTTGCATCGCTAGTTGCGCTAATGGCACTGCGGGTACCGACCGACTGCTCTTGAGCGAAAGCTGCACTGTTCAGTGCAACCAACGACAAAAGCAGCCCATTTTGAGCTGCTTTATTTAACATTGTAATTTGCACCTACCGTTAGTTTGGATCTAGTGGGCTAAGGTCTTCTTGATCTACAAGGCCGTCTCCATCGGCATCTGTATCTGCAATTAAGCCCGACAAAATAATGTCTTGCTCGGTAGCATTGGATAAGAAAAAGTTAGGTAGTCCATCAGCATCCGTATCTACGTTGGCCACTGTTGAAGCAGGGAAGTCGTCTTTTGTTGCAGCCTGGATAGCAATGTTAGCAAACAGTGAGTTTCGATCTGCATCGGTATAAATCGCATTTTGTGCCAGTGCAGTTGCCTCATCGAATAACGTAAGCCAACTATATTGTTCAATGAGCTGTTCATATACGGATAGTTTTTCGTTATCTGCAAAGTCGCTAGTATGGGTAAGAATGGCTGCTTGTACCTGTTGCGCCTTCTCATTTAAAGCTGCAATGGCTTGCGCATATTGGGTGTTGTTACCTGCATGGCGTTTAACCGCTTCAAACAGTTGATACGTTCCGGTAAAAGAGTTCTCATCATCGGGTTCGTAGGCATACTCTAGTTCACCAAGAATATCGTCTACCGCTTCAACGCGCTCGGTAATATCAGGGGTATTGTCTAGTAATGCAATCGCGTCATCCGTCAGCGCGACAAACTGTGAAAGCGCTTGTTCTAGATAACCCAAAGAGGCGTAAGTGTTCGTGACTTCAATACGATGCTCTAGCTGGGTTTCGAAATCTTCTAACGTAGTTGCCAGTTCGCTTGCATCATCTAATATTTGAATGGCATTTTCGGTCTTACCGCCAAGTTCGTAAATGGATGCACCCGTCAGTAAACCCGTTACACGATTTGCATCACTAATATAAGTGTCATCACTAAAATACGTGGTTAGTATGTTCTCACAGGCTGCCAGAGGCGCTGTGATATCGGTACTTTCTCCCCCGAACTTTTGATATAAATTGACATAACGAAGACATCCCTGATCATCGACCATTTTATCTAGGCTATAGTTAACATCTTCTAGGTAAGGCGTCGTGCTTACAATGCGAATAGCTTCGGATATAACGTATTTTGCTTGCTCGTTATAGCCCGCATAAGACAACAGCCATGCAGCTCGCTGATCAAGAATACCCAAGTGGTCCTGTTCGACTAACGCTTCTGCCGCATATTCGGTGTCGGTGTAAGTGGTTGTAAACAAAGTCTCAATTTTATTGATAGTTTCATCCAGAGCGATACCATTTTTTGCATCGTTCAGCAGTTGGTAGGCGTAATGATCTCGGTAAGCTCTAAGTGTATCTGCGTCGTTGACTCCCTCTTCTTCAGTTACGAGTTTAATGGGTAAATTACCTAGGTAACCATCATCTTTATTCGCATTGACATAATCAGGGTAAAGCGCATTAAAAATGCCTGATAGCAAACCAACCCCCGTTGGGTAACGCAGCAGGGTGTATTGCGCGTATTCGTCTGCTGGCATTGCATAGTTTTCGTCGTAATCAATATCGCTATATAAGCTTAAACTAAGAGCTAAAAGTGATTTTGCAAGCGTTTCTGCTGACGCCTTATTGATGTCGTCACCCACTAGGGAGAGGTAGTGAGCTGATCGTGTAGCATCGACTAAGTGGAAGGTTTTAACTTGATAGTAGCGATAATCCGGGCGCTCCTGATAGCTTCCTTGTTCAGCTAGTGAACGTTGAAAGTTTATTGCTTCGTATGCAAAATCAAAGTTATTTTGAGTTGAGGCCTCAAGGTAAATGGCCACGCGCTCTTCGGCATAATCTTTTGCAGCTTGTAAGAAATAGCCGTAGGCGCTGGTGTGAGGAGACTCTTCATCAAGGTTGGCATCTGCGTAAATTCGAATGACAGAAAATAGGTCGGTGGCCTCTTCGCTCTGCTCTGCCTTTACATATGAACGTACCGCTTCTAAGTAAAACAAAGCATCAGTGGAGCGAATATTAGTAATACCAATTTCGGCAATATATGCATTGTACTGTGCTATCGCTTTGGTTCTAAATGCGTTCGCTTGGTCTGTATCACCTAGTGCATCTAGTTCTACTGCGCTATCCAAATAAGCTCTGGCACGAGTAGGGCGGTCTATGATGTTGCTAATGGCATTTGATTCAGCAAGCTCGGGGAACCCTGCTTCTGTATAGCCAACGGCAAGTTCACTATAAACATCTGCGGTGATCTCTGCATCAGTAATTTCAGTAGTGTCGTCGGCACTGTCGCTATTAATGTAACTTTCGGCTTTTGCTAAGTGAGAGTGTGAAGATGCATAGTAATAAGCGAGTTTGTCGTCATTGCTGACATAGGATGGAGACAAAGATACAGTGGCAACCACAGGATCACCAATGGAATCGCTGACGCTGATAATCACACTATCAGAGACATTTTCGATGCCAGGGTGTTGGTAAGTGAAAGCGCCAGTTGCGCTGTCGATAACTACAGTACCTAAACTCGGTTGGGTTACAACTTCAAATACCAAAACGTCGTCGTCGACATCAATGGCTTCTATTTTCCCTTCAGTTTCGCCAGTACTCGATATAGCTACGCTTGACGTCACAATTTCAGGTAAGTCATTGATATTCTGTATGGTAAAAGAGAGGTCAACCCGCACTTCGTCAATGCTATCAGAGACCACTATTTGTGCGCTATCTTCGCCGAAAAAGTTGCTGTTAGGTGTAAATATGAAAGCGCCATTTTGATCAATTGAAAGGCTTCCATTTGCAGGAGATTGGCCTAAGCCAAATGCCAGAACATCACCATTAGTATCAGAAGCAATAATTTGCCCGGTGAGCTGTGAATCTTCGTTAAGCTGAAATGCAAGTGTTGAACTTTCTACTGTTGGTGCAGAGTTGCCACCATCACTTCCACCTCCGCACGCGGCTAATGACGATGCAATAAGCAAAGACAATGAATTTCTAATAATTTTTTTTGACACTGTATACGCCTCAAGAATTCCCAAAGGCGCGTATATTATCTTTTTGAAATGCCAATGTAAATGCTAACCATTATCATTTGTGTTGAGGGGGCTTTCTACTCCTATTAATGGGAAGTTTTTGTGGTACTTAGGTGACCAAGTAGAATCGATAGGTAGTCCAGATACGCCTAATTCCCGCATAGCCTCTATATTGAAACTCCAGCCACGTGCTCGGTTAGAAATAATGGCCTTCATTAAATCTCCACTAAGCCCTATTTGCATGATGTTTTTATCAAGGTGTAACTTTTCATACAAGGCAGTTTCCCGCTTAACGGCCTCTTCAATAACATTGTCGTAGTAAGCTCGATATTCTTGCCACTGTTTTTCTTTTGCACCGCTTTTTAAATGCGTAACCATGGCATCTATGTCTGAATTTCGCCAGCGCGCTGATGCTGCATCTCCATGCCAGCCAATAATGGCATTGTCGCCAATATATTTGTGTTTTCCCGCAACGAACACATAGTTCGCGCATGAAGAGAAGCAGAAACTGGGAATGCGTACGTCGAGTCTATGTGCCAAAATGAATTCTGCTAATTCCATACCTGCGTTTATGTTACCGCCACCACTGGTCATCGATATCTCGGTGATCTTATGTTGGTACTGTTCAAATAGTGCAATGGCTTTTTGTGTTTGTTCTGATGTTATTTCGCCAGTATAAATTATCACTGACCCTTTTATTTTTACTTCAGCAAGGGCACTGGGCATAAAAAGAATAGAAATTGACAGCAGGAGCTGAGTGATTCGCATAAATGTCTCCTTAAAAAAGGCGACAGAGTAGAACACTTCCCTAAACAATTACAAATCTGTACGAATGCAAAAAAGACCACAAAGGCGGTCTTTTTCATTAGGGAAGCAGCAAATAGAATGTTCAGCTTAGAAGAGTAGTTGATAGTTTGATTTACTGGTTATATTCACTCACTTTGCACATAACCTGTATGGCTATTTTTAATCTCGTAAAATGTAGCTTGCGCAAATTCGTCAGGATCGCTCGAGTTATTTAAGTGGTATACACCCACTTTAAAATAATGATATTGACCGTCTTCATCGTACTTACTTTCACTCATATCATAGTGTGCAGAAACATCAGCTTTACCTTCACGGCTAATGGTCACGGTCAGTAAGTTTACGTTCACATTTATGTGGTAACTAAACTTCTCATTCAGAGCAATGCCATCAACAGGATTGCTGGCTGAATTGCTTCTTGAGCCAATGAGTTCGACATAGGTTTCAATATTATCACCTTCACTGTCTTCAACGCGGCTCTCGTGGGCAAAGTACACTGAACCAAGTTCATTACCCGGTAGCTTGCGATAATACAAGCGAATTGGCTCATCATCATTGGCATGTATTTGACCTATCACTAGTCGGCCAATTTGATAGTTTTCACCGGTGGTAGTCACATCGTTTACTGCAAGGGTTACACGTAAATCACCATCTATGCCGCCAGCATCCGCTTGCCCTACTGCGGATGCACTGCCAAATACCCAATTATTCTTGTTTACTCCTTGGGTACTAATAGCACGGTCGCCTCTTCGTAACATTTCACGCAACTCGACCCGTACATAGTTAGTGTTTGTTGAGGTTTTAAAGCCATAGCTTGGTGAGCGCATAACGATGCCGTTATCACCTGACGCATAAAAGTACTCTGAGTTACTGTAACCGCCAGCAAGCTCAGTTTCCGAGATAGAGTCAGACGTGCCACTATCGTCCTCGTCGGTTGGAACACTTAAATACCAATCCACAAGTTCAATACCTACCTCGTTCGGCAACACATCGGTAAATAGCCCTGTGGCGTCTTCACAATGGTGAACTTGTACTTCAACAATACCGTTGTTGGTGTTTTCACTGTTACCTAACCCAATAATTCTGACATAGCGTGCTTGCGATGAGTCGACATTGACGAGTTCGAAGCCACTTTGGTTACCTTTTGATTCAGCTTGAGTGAGAACAGTAACCCATGTGTTCTGATCAATAGAGGTTTCAACCGAAAAGCTGGCAACCCGTTCAGCGCCTTCAAACCACTTTATGGTAAGCGCGCCAACGGTTTCAGTTGTTCCTAAGTCAAGAGTGAGGGCTTTATCTACCCCATCGCTAGACCATCTTGATATTGAAGCGGTGTTTCCATCGATAGCATTCGCAGGCGAAAACTCTGTTGCCGAACTGCCATCATCGGTTGCACTGACTATGGTATGTATTTTGTTAGCGCAAACTTCAGTTACAGGTGTTTCAACAGCGGGTGGAGTGGGTGTTGTGACAGGAGATGTACTGCCGGAGCTTCCACCGCCACCACAGCCGGTTAGCAGTAGTGGAACGAGTAATGAACTCGTAAAAAGGGAAAGGTAAGATTGATTGGTCAGTGCTTTTTGAGACAACACAGCGCACTCCTTAATGTAAACGCAATGTAATTAATAAGTTTCAAGTATAAGCGCGTGGATAGTTTTATCCAACACTTATGTCATACCAAAATTTTTTATTATTCTTACACTTTGGTAAGTCTGCTGGTGTGAAGGTTTTGGTTACTGAATATTTTCTAGAAGGAGGGTTGTACAGACGTAAAAAAACCGCTTAAGGTGAATTAAACGGCTTAATATTAAGTGATAGGTTCGAGCTGTCGGCTTAACCGACTAAATGAGTAATAGAGTATCGGTCTCGGGTTTCGCTTGATTTCTTTTTAATTTCTTCCAAGGCTTTGGCCTCTGAGGCTTCAAATAAAGCATTAATCAATCGATTAAAATGTCCATGCATGGCGGTTCGCGCGCTTTGTGAATCACGTGATTTTAACGCCATAAATATACGCTTGTGCTCTTCTAGCCGGTCTTGACTACTGGTACCGCAAACGCTTTTGTACGACGATATGATTTGAGGTTGAGATTCTCTTAACTTCCAATAATGTTGAATAGATAACAACAGCGCGTTATTACGAGTAGCCTTGGCGATAATAGAGTGGAATTCTCTATCGGCTTTTTCCGGCTCGTCGTCATTTTCCATTGCAATAAGGGTGTCGTTAAGACTATTAAGCTCTTCATCGGTTATTGAAAGCGCGGCCAGTGCTGCCGCTTCGCCCTCAACCAGCGCGCGCGCTTGAGTAAGCTCAAAAGCACTAATACGTTGTACTTCACTTTGTTGAGGCTGATTGTCTAGCACATACACACCAGAACTTACTTTAACTTCCACGCGGCCTCGCACCTCAAGTGCAATAATGGCTTCTCTAATGGTTGGTCTGCTGACATCAAAATTTTCAGCAAGTTCTCTTTCTGGCGGCAAGCGACTTCCAGGGGGATATCGGCCAGCGTCGATTTGCGCTTCTATTTTTTCAACGATATGCCAGAACATGCGACGATTTTTCATCAACTAAACCTTATAACTGCAATAATTAGGTACAAACAGATACAACTTAATCGGTTAAATTGTACTTATTGTTCAACACAATTCAATTGCTTTAAAAGGTTCAAGCATACCGGTGCCTAGCTACGTTTGTTCTGCTAAATCCGCTAACAAAACCTACCATTTAAAACAATCAATTCAGGATATTCTACGTCTTATTCTACAAATACAGAAGTATTTGTTAAAAGAGGCTTATCAAATCATATATTTATGTGCACCAACGAGATTAAATTTATGCTATTTGCAGCCGAAGGCGCTCAAAAACTAAGGGTTTGAAGGATTTTATCTTCTATTAGTTATAGCATATAGGGTGTATTGGTCAACAATTTGAGATGGTTTTTTGCGCTTAAAATTATCAATTGGTTAACATTTAATGTTCATTTTTTACTGGTTTCATCTGTTCGGAATTAACATATCTGATTATTCATAAAAAATTTCGAACCCGGTTTCCAAAGACGACATAAATATTCACTTATCAATTTCCCCTAGACACTAAAAGTTTGTAAACGTAGTTGCAGTTCGACGAACCAATCACTTTTGATCTCTCGCTCATCGGCATTGGTACTAATTATGTGAGCAAGAACAAGATGAGAGACGCAAACTTGTCTTTTTTTGCAGATTAGCGATGGCAGACAAACTAGGAGGGTTTAATGAGTACTAATACGGTTGTTGAAACGCAATACGCTAAAATTGAGGGTCATAATATTGCCTATCAGGATGTTGGTGAAGGCGTGCCAGTGTTTCTTTTGCATGGCATACCGACTAACAAATTTCTTTGGCGCAATATAATTCCATCTCTTAGTCAAACACACAGAGTGATTGCCCCCGATCTTCTCAATTATGGTGAGTCAGACATGCCAACTGATGTGGATGTATCCATTAACGCGCAATGTCGAATCATTTTAAAGTTGATGGACGCCTTGGGTATAGCTAGCGCACATGTAGTGGCGCATGACATCGGTGGTGGTGTGGCACAATTGATGGCTGTGAACGCTCCTGAAAAGGTGAGCAAGCTAGTATTAATTGACAGCGTTTGTTTCGACTCTTGGCCCATTCCCGAATTTGAACCCATGCTAGAGCCTGGCTTCGAAGAAAGCACTAGTGTGGAAAAGTTTAGCGGTATTCTTGAAGATTTCATTCCAAACGGCGTTTATGGAGACAAAGTGCCGGTTAAAGAGATGATAGATTTATACATTACGCCGTGGAGTAATGAAAAAGGGAAGTCTGCCTTCTTCCGAAATATGCGTAGGCTTAACAAAGAGTACACTCAAGCGATAGCGGGTGCATTGCATAACCTTCCCCATGAAACACTGATTCTGTGGGGTGATAAGGACGAGTTTCAGAAACCGAAATATGCACCAATGTTAGCGGATACCATCTCTGATTCGTCTATCAAATGGATAGAAGGCGCGGCACATTGGGTTACTGATGAGCAACCGGAAGCTGTGTCAGAGTCTCTCGTAGCATTTTTATAACTTCACTAAAGTACTTCTGGCGGCTTAGCACCGGTAAAATGGGTGATTATCTAGCTGGCCGCCGCTATCTTCTCCTCCTTTTGAATGAATAAAACAGCGCTATTGCAGGATGTGTTTGTTAACGATGAATGGTTAGCATAGACACGTCTATTTTGTGTTTATGGTGTTGCCATGTCGGGATTTAAGAAAATATCCAGTGCCATCGTGGCCGTCTTTATCGTGTGTTTTATTGTCTTTTCCTGTTCGGTCTATTTCCAAATTCGCCAAAATATAAGCGATGAAACATCAAGTGCGCTAAACCAAGTGCAAGAGATGCTCAAAGCGAATATGAATGCTAAGGATATTAAAGCAGTGGCAGAGCAAAGCCCGCATTTATCGGTAACAGGCTTTACTGGTCGGTTATCCATGCCTACTAATTATCATTCTGACAATCAACCTATCTATATCCCCATCCATGAAAATCAATATTTGGTGGTAAGAGCCCACGATACTGCCGAGTTGGTGCAAAATATGAACCTATTTTGGCTAGTGGCCGCGTTGTTTTTTACAACGCTAAGCGTGTTGCTATTTACGCTTAAGGTTGCCGTAACGCAGCGTTTGAAGCCCTTAAATCAATTAGGTGACGCTTTGCAACAACTAGTAGATGGCAAAGCGACGAATGATTTTGAAGACAGTGATATTAAAGAAGTAAAGCGTGTTATTGGGCAATTCCAACGCCTTCAAGGTTCGCTACAAAACAAAGAAAGGCAGTTAGTTAAAATAGACAAAAAACTTGCGCTGTTACAAGAACAAGAAAGAAGCTACCTAGCGAGGGAGTTACACGACAATGTAGGGCAGCTACTTACCACTATTAAAGCCCACGCCTATATTTTAGTGAATTCAAATGAGCCCAGTGTTCTTGAGTTGTCGGCCCATAAAGTGCAGACCATGAGCCAGCAAATTAGTGACGCCATTCGTCACTTAACTGCTCATCTTCACCCGTTAGTATTAGACAGGGTATCGTTACAGCAATCCCTTGAAAAATTGGTATTTGAACAGGAGTTAGCCCACCCTCAAATTGAATGGCAAGTTTCTATCAATTTGAACAAATTTGCCCAAGAGCATGAGCGAGACATTCATATTTATCGCTTTGTTCAGGAAGCTATTAACAATGTGGTAAAACATGCTGATGCGTCAAAAGTATGGGTACACATAGCCGGTGACGAGCAAGGGCTTACTATCAATATTCGAGATGACGGCAAAGGATTTGACGGGAATGCCGTTGAAAGTATTGGCATGTCATCTATGCACAGTAGGGCCAGGTGTATTGGTGCTACCTGCGCGGTAGAATTACACAAAGAGGGCGGTGTAAGGGTTCAGTTATCTTTATGTTTATTGGAAACTGAAGACTTGCGCCAGGTTAACGTGGCATGAATATCTTACTAGTAGATGACCACGCAGTAGTAAGAGAAGGCTATAAAGCTTTGCTAAATGCCATGTTGCCTGAATATACGGTTTTAGAAGCCGTTGATGGCCAGCAAACTCATCATTTACTTAGAATACATACTATCGACACCTTGGTTCTGGATATTAATCTTGCGAAAGAGAGCGGCTTATTACTCGCGCCTGACTTTTTAGCCTCGCAGCCTAGTTTAAAAATCATATTTTTTAGTATGTTTGAAGATTGCGCTATATTGCAGCGCGCCATGCAAACAGGTGCTATGGGTTATATCAGCAAAAGTAGCCCGCCAGATACGCTTATATCAGCCATAAAAGTGGTAGCCAAAGGGCAAAAATATATAGAACGTTCATTGGCGGTAAATTTGGCTAATCAGTTGTTAAATGCTGATGTTGATATTGCGGCAAAATTAACGAAGCGTGAGTTCGAAATCTTCATAGCAACCGCGATGGGGAAAACCCGTTTTGATATTGCCAATGAATTAGCCTTGTCTGTGAAAACAGTGTCAAACGCGCTAACAGTGATAAAGCGAAAGTTAAATACAACCCCTTCAGAATTTACCGAGCTTGCCACCAAGCATGGCTATATTGGCAAGGCATAGACTTCTTTTCCCCTCCTAAAGTAGGAGCCAAATCGGTCTATCGCATTATGGTAGATTGGCTGCAAAAGTACGATTATCAAATGACACAGTAAACGATAACTAGCAGCGTGTTAACGCGCTAAGCATTCAAAAAAGGTGTCATTATGATTTACGCAAATCCAGGAAGTGAAGGTTCAGTAGTCAGTTTCAAAGAAAGTTATGGTAATTTTATCGGTGGTGAATGGGTTGCGCCAGTTAAAGGTGAATACTTTATCACTACGTCGCCTGTAGATGGCAGCGATATAGCACAAATCCCACGTTCTACTGCTGAAGATATCGAGCTAGCCATTGATGCTGCTCATGCTGCCAAAAAAGGGTGGGCGGATACGTCAGTCGCTGAACGTTCAAATATTCTTTTAAAAATAGCCGATCGTATTGAAGCTAATCTTGAAATGCTTGCGGTAGCGGAAACATGGGATAACGGTAAGGCCGTGCGCGAAACGCTTAACGCAGACGTCCCATTAGCCGCTGACCACTTCCGCTATTATGCTGGTTGTATACGTAGCCAAGAAGGTACTATCGGCGAAATTGATAAGAACACAGTGGCTTATCACTTCCACGAACCATACGGTGTCGTCGGCCAAATCATTCCGTGGAACTTCCCACTCCTTATGGCGGCGTGGAAACTCGCACCGGCTATCGTAACGGGTAACGTCGTGGTGTTAAAACCTGCAGAACAAACGCCAGTGTCTATTTTGGTCTTTGCTGAACTTATTCAAGACTTACTACCGCCGGGCGTGCTGAATATTGTAAATGGCTTTGGTGCAGAGGCGGGCCAAGCGCTTGCTACAAGTACGCGAATTGCCAAAATTGCTTTTACTGGTTCAACACCAGTAGGCGAACATATTCTTCGCTGCGCAGCTGAAAACCTTATTCCATCTACGGTTGAACTAGGCGGTAAATCGCCGAATCTATTCTTCCCAGACATTATGGATCACGAACCTGAATTCATTGATAAATGTGCCGAAGGTTTAGTATTGGGTTACTTCAACCAGGGGGAAGTGTGTACTTGTCCTTCACGGGCAATTATCCATGAAGATATCTACGATGCCTTCATGGATAAAGTGATTGAAAAAATCCACAAAATTAAACGTGGTAACCCGCTTGATACCGAGACTATGGTAGGTGCGCAAGCGTCTAGTGAACAGTTCGATAAAATCCTTAAGTACATTGATATAGGTAAATCTGAGGGCGCTGAAGTTGTTACTGGCGGTGAAAAAGAACAATTACCAGGTTTAGATAAAGGGTACTACATTCAGCCCACTATTCTAAAAGGGCACAACCAAATGCGTGTGTTCCAAGAAGAAATTTTTGGCCCCGTTATCGCGGTACAAACTTTTAAAACTGAAGAAGAAGCGATTGAAATTGCAAACAACACTAGCTTTGGTTTAGGTGCCGGCCTTTGGAGCCGAGACGCGAACATTGCCTTTAGAGTAGGACGCGCTATTGAAGCTGGGCGCGTGTGGACCAATTGTTATCACCTTTATCCAGCGCATGCCGCATTTGGTGGTTATAAAAAGTCGGGAATAGGCCGTGAAACTCACAAAATGATGATGGATCACTATCAGCAAACTAAAAACTTGTTGGTGAGTTACGACATCAACCCACTTGGCTTCTTTTAATTAAGCGGGAAGGCAGCACTTATGTGCTGCCTTATTTTGTTATGTTGAAAGCGCTTTTATTCCTTTTTGTTGCGATAACCTCAATATCGTTAGTCTTCGCGCAGTCAGACGCCACTGAGATCCCCGAAGAAGTACACCGCATTTTTCCTACCGCTACCCGTGTAGGCGCTGAGCACGCTGACATCAACGTAACACCGGTTTATCAATTGCAGCAATTGCTAGGGTATGTATTTGAATCGAAAAATTTTGTCGATTTTATTGGTTTCTCGGGTAAGCCTGTTAATGTGTTAATTGGGCTAGATACCCAAGGTAATTTTGTCGATCTGACCATTAAAAAACACAGTGAACCTATTTTTTTGCATGGATTGGGAGAGCAGTCACTCAGAGACTTTATTGCACAGTATAAGAACCACAACGTGAAAGAGCGCTTTGTCGTTGGGGGCAAGAGTCATGTAGGCAAGAATGCGACCTACTTTGATGGTGTGACTAAAGCGACGGTATCAGTATTGGTCATTAACGATACCATCGTAACATCGGCATTGGCAGTAGCCCGGGCTAAGCTAGATGGTTTTGTGGTACCGAGCTCACGCATTATTAACCCTGACTATTTTGAAGCGCTAACCTTTGAGCAACTTGTAAAAGCCGGTTATATCCAAAAACAAACCATTTATCGTAATGAATTAGATGGCCTTGCCACCGAAATCGTTGACGCTGCAAATACCTTTTCCGACCCTCAAGTACCTTTATTTTCTGAGCATTATTACGGCTTTCTTAGTATACCCGTTGTGGGGAAAAATCTTTTAAGCAACGATGAATACGCCAGGTTACAAGAAAGCTTGAAACCAGGCGAAGTGGCCTTGTTCATAATAAATACTCACGGCTTTAGTTTTGTCAGTGATGAATTTATCCCCCAAACCGCACCTGAGTTTTTTCGCCTATCCCAATCGGCATTTACTATTGATGCTAGGGACCTAGATTTTTATAGTTTTTACGATCCTAGCTTCAAGCAACCGATACCAGAGTTTAAAACCATAAAGATACTTAGGATTAAATCACAAGGTGGGCTGTCACTTGACCAAGAAATGACGGCCTCCATTAGCTTGCCCTTTAGTCCTCGATTTATGGAGCAAGATGAGCACCTGTTTAACCACACTTTCTTATTACCTGACGTGCTATTTATGGAGAATTCCGAGGCACAACAAAGCACTGCTATGCCGCTTTGGCAGCAATTATGGAAAAGCAGGTGGCTAGAACTCAGTATTACAATTACTTACTTAATTGTGCTGTCATTGTTCTTTGGTTTCCAACGAAAGCTTATGAAATACACGCGCATGGTGCATGCAGTCAGAGGGGCATCACTGCTTTTTGTTTTGTTCTTTATTGGTATCTATGCACAAGGGCAATTGTCGGTCGTCAATATCTATACATTGTTACTCGATTTGGCCGATGGCTTTTCTATTGAAGTCTATTTGCTAGACCCTGTCATCTTTGTGTTGTGGTGCTTTGTATTTGTGTCGTTGTTTATTGTGGGGCGCGGGCTTTATTGTGGCTGGTTATGCCCCTTTGGGGCGCTTCAGGAGGTTATGGCAGTTGTTGCACAAAAGTTAAAAATAAGGCAGATTCGAATAAAGCCAAAACATCATAAATATGCGCAAAAACTTAAGTATGTCGTGCTTGTTGTCTTGGTTGCAACGTCGTTTTACTCACTGACATTGGCCGAGAAACTGGCCGAGATAGAGCCATTTAAAACCTCTATCACACTCTACTTTGTGCGCTACTGGCCGTTCGTACTCTATGCACTTTTACTTTTAGGATTAAGCTTAAAAATTCACAAAGTCTATTGTCGTTACCTTTGTCCGTTAGGAGCCGGTTTAGCGATTTTAGGCCGCTTTCCTTTAGTGAAGCTTTTAGAGCGTCGTAAAGAATGTGGTAACCCTTGCCAACTGTGTAAGCAGAAGAAGTGCGGCGTAGATGCCATCGAGCAAGACGGCAGTATTGATTACGCAGAATGCGTACAGTGCTTTGAATGTGTCGTAACGCTAGATAATCCCAATCTATGCAAAATTGATAAATATAAGAAAAATAAGGTGCCAACACGTGTCAAAAACTTCCATCCTGTCCGCGCTGAGTAAACCTGCCAGTCAGTCACCGTTTGCAACATATGTAGCGGCAGATGCGTGTCACGATGTTGCCAATGAAATATTATCTAAAGCCAGACTAGATGAAATAGAGTTAGTACTTTTCCATACATCCACATCCTTTGATTTAGATGAAGTTGCGCAGCAAATGACATCGCTGTTTGCCAATGTGCCCACAGTAGGTTGCACTAGCGCAGGAGAGTTTAATAAAAACGGGTATTGTACTGAAAGCTTAGTTGTTGTGGCTTTTTTAAAATGCGAGTTTTCCATAGCTACCGCGCTAGTTTCAAACTTAGACGAAATTAATTTCGACGAAGCCCACGACACAGCAAGTGGATTGCGTAACACCTTGCAGGCAAGAGATAGGCGATACGATACCAATCAACATTTTGTGATTTCTGTATTAGACGGGCTTACCCGCCACGAGGAGCATTTCCTTGAAACGTTTGCTACCGCGTTCGGCAATATTCCTCATTTAGGAGGAAGTGCCGGAGACGATTTAAAACTTGAAGCGACCTATGTTTTTTATCAAGGTGAGTTTCACCAGAACGCCGCAGTATTAATGTTGGTGGGAACCGGTAAACCTTTCTCTGTTTTTTCAGTCGACCACATAGACTCGCCAGTATCTAAGCTGGTGGTCACCAAGGCAGATCCTGAATCTCGCACAGTCTATGAGATTAACGGCGAACCAGCTGCACAATACTATGCGAGTTTACTTGGGCTAAAGGCTGCTGATTTAACCCCTGATGTGTTTTCAGTATTTCCATTGGCGGTGCTGGTAGGGGATAGGTATTTTATCCGCTCGATACAAAAAGTCGATTTGGCCACCAACGCTATTACTTTTTATTGTGCGGTAGATATCGGCATCATTCTCACCTTTGTGCAGCTTGGTGACTGTATTGATGCTATGGAGCAAAAGTTAGACACCCTGAGCAAGGAACTGGGAGAAGCCGAGTTTGTGTATACGTGTGATTGCTTTTTGCGGCGCTTAGAAATAGAGCAAAATAAAAAAACGGCTGAAATTCAGCGGCTACAAAATAAATATCAAGTAGCTGGGTTTAATGCTTATGGTGAACATATACATTCGGTACATTTAAACCAGACCTTCACGGGGGTGTATTTTGCTAAAAAGTGAGTCGCACATCGAGACTGAAGTGAACAAGGCGCACGAGGAAACTGAACTAGAGAGGCTTCGTCGCGAACTCACACGCCAAGTTGATGAAAACGAAAAGCTTGAAAAAATTAACGCTGCACTCATGTATCGCATCGAAGAAGGTGGGTTCAATCACCATAGTTACCGTGCCTTTGAGCATGCAGTGCAGCTATCAGAAAAAGTAAACGAAAAGACCGAAGCCCTGCAAGTTGTACTACAAAAGTTAGAAAAATCGAATGCCGAAATAGCAATAGCCCATCAAGAAACTAACCAGTTAAAGCAGCGCTTGAATGATGCTATTGAAAGTATAAACCAAGCCATGGTGTTACTCGACAGCAAGGGTGCAGTAATCTATTTTAATCGTCACTTCACCACAGTGTGGGACAATCTGACCATTACGCCCCAAATTGGCGATAACTATTATGATATTACCCAACATGCAAAGCATTTAGGAGTTATCCGACGGGTGCTTCCTCCTGATTCAGAAGGTCGCATTATCTACCAGTTGTCTAATAGCAGGTGGTATCAGCTCACTATTCGTCGCACCCAAGAAGGCGGTAAAGTTATCTTGTTCAACGATATTACCGAAGTGAAACTGAATGAGTCGAACCGGTATGAGCAGGTCATCAAAGAGAAAAATAAACTGCTGCAAAGCCTCATTGATAGTGTTGATGTTGGCATATTACTAATTAACCAAGAGGGGGGCGTTGCCTTTTGGAACGATACGTTTTTAACCCAATCTAATCTGTCGAAGCAAACAATGTTCGATTGCAAGAACATCTATTCCCTGCAAATGCATACTGACTGGAGCGGGTTAAACCTTGAAAAAACGGGTGATACCACCCAAATCATCAACGAAAACTTGGTAGTAGATAGACGTATTACCATGCTGCCCGATGGTAACACCCTGTGCACCTTTACTAATGTAACGTCCCAGCATAAGTATGCGGAAACCTTAAAGCAGAACGAAAGCTGGATCCGCATGATCACCGATAATGTGCCTGCGCTTATCGCCTATATTGGCACAAATAAAAACTTTTTATACACCAATAAAGGTTATCGAGATTGGTATGGCTTAGGGGAGGAGCCTTTGTATGGCGTCGCAATGGAACAAAGCCACTTAAAGCAGGTATATCCTCGGCTTATCCATTATGTAGAACGGGTTAATCGGGGGGAGATTGTCAGCTTTCAAAGTGAAGAAATCAATGCTCAGGGCGAAACAGGTTTCTTACAAAAAGTCTATTTACCGCATTTTAACGATAAGCACGAAATAGAAGGGCACTTTGTTCTAGCTACAGATGTGTCAGAACAAGTAAGAAGTAAGCAGCAACTACAAGCTGCGAAAGACCAGCTTGAGTCAAATGTTGAAAAACGTACTCGAGAGCTTAATCACGCGAATATTGCGCTGCAAGAAGCGATGAATTCTAAGAGTAAGTTTTTAGCGGCTATCAGTCATGATTTAATGCAGCCCTTGAGTGCGGCTATTTTGTTTAATGAATCTTTACGAGATCAAGTGCAAGCCTCAGCAGGCCCAATCGTTAGTGCGTTAGATAACTCATTGTCTGATTTGAACAGTCTAATTCGCACACTGATAGAAACCTCAAAGTTAGATGCCGGTGTAGTGCAGCCTGATAAACAGCGAGAGGATGCACTCCCGTTGCTAACACAGTTAGCCGAGGAGTTCTGCCACATCAGCCATGACTATCAGGTGAACTTTCGCTACAAATTTCAAGACGCTATAGTCCATACGGATTTAAGTTTACTGTCACGAATTTTGCGTAACTTACTGAGTAATGCAATGAAGTACGGTGCAAAAGGGAAAGTGCTTTTTACGGCAAGAACAATGGGCAAACACCTTCGAATCAGTATTTTTGACCAAGGAGTGGGGATAAGTAACGACGATCAAAAAGTAATCTTCAAAGAATTTAGTCGATTGGAAAATGACTTTAATTATTCTTACAGTTTGGGACTAGGGCTTTATATTGTTGATAAAATGAGTCGTCTACTAGAGCATGATATCAGCGTTTTATCTACGCAAGGGGTAGGATCTTGTTTTACTTTATTGGTGCCTTTAGCCTCTGTTCAAGAAGTTGAGCACGAGGCAACGGTTGATGCCATGCCTCAAGACAGCTTGCCTGATAACCTCATTGATAAACAAATTTGGCATATCGACAACGACACCAATATGCGAATAGCCATGCAAACGCTATTTGAAAATTGGGGGATGGAAGTGGTTACATTTTCTGGTTTTGCCCAGTGCATGGCAGTGATGGGTAACAGCTTTGACGACTGTGATCTGCTTATCGTCGATTATCATTTAGATGACGGTGAGAACGGACTGGAAATTGCGAAACATATTAAGCAAACACTGCCCAATATGCCAATTATGCTGTGTACAGCCAATCACTCTAAAGCGCTAGAAAATGAGTTGGAAGGGACGAATATTCAGTTGTTGCACAAGCCAATTAATTCACTGCGCTTGAAACAAGCACTTAAAGCGGCGGTCTCTTAAGTGCTTTTTATTCGAACAGAAAGGTAACAGGCGTTAGCTATAGTATCTATTGTCGAGCACCTACTAGTTAAATACGTACTGATTAAAGTCGATATTGGCGGCGCTAGCCACTACTTTAACTCGGTTGCTTGCCCCTAATTTCTTCAAAATAGATGAAACGTGCGATTTCACAGTTGTTTCTGAAATATTGAGCTCATAAGCGATGACTTTATTCGCTAATCCCTGGGTTAAATATTTCAAAACAGCTAATTCTTTTCTGGTTAATGAACGAATTTGATCAAGCGAAATAGCATCTTCTTTTTTCACGCGATTTCTTACCGACGATGTCCGCAAAATTTCAGAAGGAAGGCATACATTACCCTCAAAAATAGATTCCACCGACGTGGCAATTTCTTCTATTTTACTGCTCTTTGATATGAAGCCTACTGCCCCATAAGAAATGGTTTGAAGAATGTTTTGTTTTTCGGTTTCCGCTGAGATGATAACAACAGGCAGGTTAGGGTGTTGATTCCTAATTTCAAGTAAGCCTTTAAGCCCACAGGTTTCAGGCATATTTAAATCTAGCATCACAAGATCGAAAGCAGCATCAGCTTCGAGTAACTCAAGCGCTTCAGAGAGCGAATTAGCTTCAAGGGTTTGAGAATCAGGAAATTTTTTACCTAGTATCGTCACCATGGCGTGACGAAAAATAGGGTGGTCGTCAATGATAAGAATTCTTTGCATACTATTACTACCCTCAGCTCAGTAAGTACCCAAATGCACTCACACAATACGTAATCTACCGCTATGTTTGTTAAATTTATTTTAACAAAATAGTTACATCGTGAGCAAGCAAATACGACCGAAGTCTTATAACAAAAAAGCCTTAAAATTCATCATAAATTTTCCAAAAGTACTTTGCGCTTTTGTTCATACTCTTCTTGTGTAATTAACCCTTCTTTTTTAAGTTTTTCAAGGGTTTTGAATCTCTTTATTAGCGTATCTTCATTCGGTTTTAACGCTTCCTTAAGGTTCTCTGTTGATGATATCGTTTTCTGCAACTCTTCTAGGTTTACGGTTACCCAATCAGTTCTATCAGGCTTCATGGACATACCTGAAAAAGTGAATTGTAGTTTTTCGCTAAATTGAAATTTCGACGCAGCTCGGTCACCGTAATTAAAGTCGTATTCAACAAGGCCTTGGTTGGTGGGATCGTAGGCCATTTCATACGCGCTGTTAGCTAGTCGGTTGTATTCGCCAATGATGAGATTAAGCAAGCCATCGTTGAAAAACGCCCTACCTGCAATAAAGTAAGTTTGTTTCTTTAACCCTCCTAGGGCTCTTTTTTCTCTCGCTAACGAAAATAAAATATCTTGCTGGGGGCTCGCTTTTTTTAGGCCTATGGCTAAATATTTCGCGAGGTTGCTTTGTTGTTCTTCTGTAAATAGTGGCTCAGTAGTATTTTTATTTTTTACTATTTTTATACTGGATAAGAATTTTAATACATCTCGTTCATTGAGCACGACTGGTTGAGAATTTTTTTGTGCTATTAATTCACTTTCTGTGATGTCGAATTTTCTTGATTTTTTTCCTTCAAAATTATTGTCTTGTATTTTGATAACCGTATTTTCATCCTCACTCCATAAAATAGTATTTGATGAAAATGATGGTGTGGCGAAAAATATTGAAATAATAGCCAATTGAATTTTTAACGTTAATTTCATCATAATCGAGTACCAATTAAAGCTGAGCATTATTTAAAACCGCTTACTGGAAATGCCACTTATCACTAAAAAACTACTTAAATAGGGAACAAAATTGCTCCCTATTTAAGCTAACAATTAGAAGAAAATGGTTCCGCCTAATTGAATAAGCGTGAGATCTTCTGCGCTGTTATATATTGATTGAGCAGTTTCAGAGCCAGTGACGTCCAAACTCAAATTTTCATACTTAGCGTAAATAAGAAAACGAGAACCAAAATACTGTTCCGCTGCTATGCCCCATTGGCTCAGTTCAGAGCCCACTACGCCATCTAAGTGCGCCATACCGTATTGGTCGTTATAGCTTGCGTATTCTGCGTAAAATGCTGAATCACCAAACCCGTTATATTGCTTGCGAATACCCGCTTTAAAGTAGTAAGCATCCGTGTCATCACCAGAACCGACAACCGCGTCATCAGTTTCTTCCATTTGATAGGTGGCCACCCCAAACATGCCAGATTCTAAGTGCATTGCCCCGGCTTGAAATTGAAGGGTCGTAGAGCCATCGCCACCCACGTTGGTGCCGCCATCTTTATTCACCGAATACCCGCCATGTAGGTTTGTTTTAAACCCGCCATGTTCAGCTGAGTATTTAACCGCGATATCGTATATTTCATCGTTTGCATAGCCTACCGCTACACTAAAATTACCCATTTTAGGTAAATCATAACGTACGCCATTGCGGTAAATCCCGTTACAGTCAAGGCCTATGCCCAGTCCTGGGGTGGCCAAGCACTGTGCAAATTGCCCCCACGCCACATTGGTTGAGCCTTCGTCTATTCCCCGAATGAAAAAACCGTTTGCTCTGAACAATGGGGAAATACCTGACCAAATAGTGCCGGATGGGTCGGCAAGTACAGCAATGTTATCAGTGGGTAAGCTTTGTAAGCCGATAGTGACTTTTCCCCAATCGCCGCCAATATGAAGGCTACTGCCTAGAAGCCCAATATCGCCACCATTGAAGGTGTCTAAGTTATCTTGATTGGCAAATAACAGTGGTGTTTGATGGCCGCCGCCACCATAGTTCGGTGTACCGGAAAGCGGTTCAATAATAACTTCAAACCCTACGTCTAAACCATGCTCTTCAAGTTTGTAATCTCCCGATAGGGTAATGCGACTACCAAGTGTGGTGCCATTATCTGAAAGCTGGGCAACATCACTGCCAACACCATCATCGTAATAGGTTAACCCTTCGTTAATCCAACCTGAAATATTCCAAGAGTATTTTTCGTCCTCAGCATAGCTTTTCAAACTTAAGGTACTTAAAATAGCGATAGATAAATATGATTTAACAAGTAATTTATTTTTCATTTTACTGTCCCAGTGTGAGTGGTATTTTTTAATAATGAGAATTTAATCTTTTCTCATATGCCCTAATTTAAATTTCGGGTGTCAGTAAAATTGATAATAGATTTATATAGTTTTTGAACCATTGGACGTAAGGCTTGTTAGCCTCGTCCTTTAGGACTAAGAAAAATTAGGCGCATAACGCCTAATCTATACCTTTAATTTAAAAGCTCGCTAAATTAAAATTTAGCTTTCACATTTAAACTCACCATGCGAGGTTGGGCTGGCCCTACAAATAAGGGGCTTTCTACATCAGGGTAAATGTCTTCTAATACTTCATCAGCCTCGCCATAAGTGCCGAAGGTTTCATATTCTTTATCGAACACATTGTTCACTCGTAGTTGGGCACTAAAGGTGTGATTAAACTGATGGTTCAAGTAAAGATTAGTCACCACATAGCTATCTAAGGTGTCATTTTCGTTGGCTTCATCACCTCGGAAGTATTGGCTAGATGCTAAGATAACTTCTGCGCCTAATCTGGTTTCTTGGCTTAACGGGTAGTCTAGATAAAATTTGATATTGTGCTTTGGTTGTCCAGGAATAGTGTCACCCGCTTCAACTTGTCTATTTGCCCCTAACGGATTAAAAGGACTAAAAGAGGTGAAGGGAGACTCGAACGTCGCGTCTAGATAGTTGTAATTAAATCGATAATCAAGCTTTTTCCAAAATGAGCTGATACTGAATTCAACGCCCTGTCTGCGGGTAGCGTCGATATTAATAAAGTAGCCTCTCGATGCGACTGAGCCAGCTTGCTGAAAAATGATGTCATCTTCACTCTCACTACGATAAACATTTAGCATCATGTCGATGTTATTAAAAGTTGCGACATAGTTAGCTTCAATAGTTTGTGTAACTACCTGAGCTAATGGCGGATCGGCAACGAAACCATTGGGTAATCGGCACGGATCTTCTTCGTCCGCACAGCTTAATTCTGCTGGGCTTGGTGCTCTAGATGACTGGCTAAAAGCTAGGTTTAGCTGCGACGTATCACTAAGCGCAATATCTAACCCTATGGCGGGATTAAACTGCGTAAATCTATGGTCACCATCAAGAGAATCATCACCGTCTTCACTTAAATCTTCCATTAGCACATGGTCGCGATTGAAGCGGCCACCAATGTTTAGCGATACTTTATCTGTAAGTTGGGTGGTATTAACAAAGAGTAACGACCACGCAGTGGTGTCTACATCAAGCCTTACTCTTTCTTCAGCAGATTGGATCCCTTGAAGTGGAATAACCGTACGGGAATCGCTAGCGGTATCATTCTCTAATATCCCAAAGGTGGTATCTGCTGAATAATTGATATCACCTTTATTGTAAGTAGCCCCTATCACCAGCACAGATGGTTTGCCTAATAATTCATAATTACTGGCAAGCTGAGAAGAAACCCCGAAAGCTTCTGAACTTGATAACCCCGTGTTGTATGTGCCGTCTATCTCATCGGGTGATACATTTGAAATATCTGATAGGGCAGTTTCTTCATCGTAGCCAATGAAAGCAACGGCTTCTACATCATCGCCAACCGTGGCTAGTTCGTCATCATCGTCGTCGTCGTCATCGTCATCGCCATCAAAATCATCGTCATCGCCATCAAAATCATCATCATCGTCGTCATCTTCCAGCTCACACAAGGTGATACGGCCATCGCTAAATTGGCATGCGCCAAAGTCGCTGTCATCACCATTTATGCTGGTGGTTTCATTGTCGCGGTAAAAGGCGTTGAACGAGAGAAGGTGATTGTCGCTTAGCTGTAGGTCTCCAGAAAGGCTGAAGTGATGTAGCTCATTGTTCGTTTGATCGGGATGAGTATACACCGCTTCGCGGCCTTCTATTTCTAGTAGTTCAATTGGTGAGGCACCATTGCCTAATAGCTCGCTATCGGCATATAAGTAGTTAAAATCGATTCGTCGCTTACTGTCCTGGTAAGACACGGCGCTGAATACTTGATTTACCTCTGAAGGCGAGTAATCCCGCCACCCATCTTCTTTATAATGATTGGCATTAATGTAATAGCCCCAATTACCATTATTTCCACCAGATTCTATCGATAGCGCTGACTGACCGTATTGCCCTACAGTGGCATCTACTTCGTTGGCATCGAAGGAAAAGCCAGTTTTGGTATTTAGTGCCAGTGCGCCACCTAATGTATTTTGGCCGAACAGGGGATTAGAGCCCGAATA
Organism: Alteromonas sp. Mac1; assembly: GCF_001562125.1. Classification (NCBI taxonomy): domain Bacteria; kingdom Pseudomonadati; phylum Pseudomonadota; class Gammaproteobacteria; order Alteromonadales; family Alteromonadaceae; genus Alteromonas; species Alteromonas sp. Mac1. The sequence goes on along the minus strand of NZ_CP013932.1, from coordinate 3,862,699 downwards.
CAGCGCCACCGTATCGATAGCATCAAGAGGCATAAGATCCCAATTTACGGTATCGCCAAACGCCTCGTTAATTCTGCCACCATTCATGTACACCGAGATACCTTGAGGTAAGCCGAGCAGTGGTGACGCGGTAAAACCTCGGTATTGTAAATCGGGTTGAAACGGATTGTTTTGCGCATCATTCAAATTCACGCTGGCAAATTGGGACTTTAAGAGTTCTGGCAGAGAGCGACTTACGCTTGTTTCTATCTCTTCTTGAGATATGGATTGAACACTACCAAAAATTGGCACTGCATCACTGCCGGTTTGCAGTGCGGTTGCTCCATGAACTTCTATTACCTCTACTTCACTGTTTGGCTGTTGGCTGTCTGTTTTAGTATTGGCATAGGCTGGACTGCAAAGTGCCAATGACACGCTTGAAGCGATGAGTGCGTAAGATAAAGGTGTTGTGTTTTTTATTATCATGATTCTGATTCTTCAATGAACGAGTATGCAATCAGTATCGTGTAGGTGGTTCCCGAAAAATATCCTCCTAAAGGGGGAGGAAGAGTCGTAAATTGGTAGTATATAAAAGTCCTAAGTAGCGGATTTTTATTATGCAGGGCTATAACTTACGCTAGCATTGGTGTCAATTTTGGCGAGCGTGTTTTTACACCACAGGTCACGGGTCGACGCTTGATTATCTTGCGCTCCATAAATGAAAATCTCACCATTAAACTGTGCTACCCCTAGTGCGTAACACTCCCCGTTTGTACGAGGTTGCCAAAACGAAGCGCCAGTCACGGTATCTATCAAATAATGATGGAATTGGGTATCTACTCGATACACCCAGTGATTGCCAATACACTGGAACCTGTTCTCCGGGTTTTGTGCCGACTGTGCGGATTGTGTAGAACGTACGGCAAGCTTATGCAGTAATCTAGGTAATACAGGTAGGTTATCTAATGACAACAACGAGGCAAAGTTTGCAGCGAGCAGCGCAGTTTCGCTGTCTTTTACCTTGTCCTCATTCTTATTCTCAACCTCAACTGTAGGAGCCCAGTTATCGTTTATCGGCGCGTCTTCGTTCTTATTTTTAACGCCAACTTCATGGATAGCAGCTTGGCAAACATGCACACTGCACAGGTAGTCGACAAACGGTGATAATTTTAAAGGCGAGTGCGGCTTGCTATACCGAGAATGCGTTTGTTGTTGAAAATCTCTAATAAGTCGCTGCACTGTGTTGGGTAATTTAGTGTCGGTAAATAATCGAGGTTTGGCTTCAACATTGAGGTCAGTTAATAGGGACACCACATTTTTATGTGCAACTGTACGCGCTTGAGCATTGGCCTTTGAATTATGTACAAACCGAAGAGCAATCATGCCCGCATGGTTTACTTCATCATCAATAAAAAAATGGCCTAAAGCGTCAGAGCTGCATTCAACCTTTTTTTGAACCAGGCTTTCAATCTTACTTTTAATCAGGCTTTCGACCTTAAGCAAGTCGTGAGTGAATTCCTGTGGCACCCACCACGTAGACACGTAATTTTCTGTTGGTCTCAAATGGGGATTACTTATTTGGGGAGTGCTCATATGATGAGTACTTATAGGGTAGCTGCTCATAGGTAAAACAGAGTCTGAGGTCTCGCGCTTCAAAGTGTTTAAGGGCGCTTCAGCAACCTTATCATGAGGCATAGCATCGCCTGACTTAGCATGAAAACCTCTAGCGCCAACCTTTGCGATAGCCTGGCTACATAATGATATTATTTCATTACCGTCAGTATCTGCGCCACGGACTAAAAGGGTGCTATGACTCCCCTTGTACCATGTTTTCTTATAATCAATTAAGTCGTCAAAACTAATCTCTAATACTGAATCTGAAAAGCCGCCGGCATGTTGATAGGCCATGGGGCTGGTATCATTTCGGCGTATTGCAATGTTATTGGCATAATCGATATTGCCTTCAAGCAGCGTGAGCTCGTTAACGAGTACGCCATTTCGCTCTGCTTCAAAAGCGCATTGGGAGAAATGGGTATTTGTAAGGCCACTATATAAGTATTGGATCGCACTGATGAACAGCGCTTTATCTTCGGATTGGACATAAAAATACGTACAACCAGCGTAGGTCGTTGCGTTGATAGCTAAGGGTAACAATGCATTTGCTACAAAAAGTTCATGATCGGCAGGGTAGTACGGCGACCCACGAAAGCACATGTGTTCTGCCAGGTGAGAGATGCCAGAATGATCATGTGCTGGGGTATTTACAACGAATACTCCCGTGAATGGTGATACGCTTCCTTTAGGGCTTTGAGCATGGTGTGGTACATATCGAATATCAATCATGACTAAGCGTTTAAGTATTTAAACGGTAAGGTCTTGTATCGTCTTCACAGGAATATTGTTTTTCACTGTGCGAAATTTTAAAGTTGAGCTTGTCTGTTGCCCAGCTTTGTCGGTAATTGTTTTCATTAAATGATGATCTGGTGACTTATCGCACACGGGGTCAGTTTTGTGCATATCACCGGTGAGTAAAAAGGCTTGGCAGCGGCATCCGCCAAAATCTTTGTCTTTTTCATCACAGGTTTTACAGAGCGAGGGCATCCAGTCATCGCCTCTAAAATGATTAAAGCTAAAATCGTGTTCCCAAATATTCTGCACCGAGGAGTCTTTTACATTAGGAAAGGTAAGGGGAAGAATTTTGGCGCTATGACAGGGCAGGGCACTGCCATCTGGCGTTACCGTTAAAAAAGTAGTTCCCCATCCATTCATACACGCCTTGGGGCGATTTTCATAATAATCGGGGGTGACAAACATAAACTTAGGGCCCACACCATCTTGCTGGTCTCTATAACGGTTAACGGCCTGCTCAGCTTCCTCTAGCTGGTTTTTTGTTGGTAGTAAGTGCTCACGATTTTCGTACGCCCAACCATAATATTGTACTGTGGCAAGCTCTACAAAATCGGCCTTAAGCTCAGTACTAAGAGCCATCACTTCTTCAATTTCATGAATGTTTTGCGCAGTAATACAGAAGTTCAACACCATAGGGTAGTTATAGGCTTTAACTAACTTGGCAATATTCAGTTTTTGTTTGAACGAGTGGCGTTTATTGCCAATAAGGTCGTTAACTTCGGCATTCGCTGACTGAAAACTAAGCTGAATATGATCAAGCCCCGCGTCTTTTAATTTGGCGATGCGCTTTTCTGTCATGCCTATGCCAGAGGTGATCAAGTTGGTGTAAAAGCCAAGTTCGCGGGCATAGGCTACCAACTCTTCTAAGTCCTTTCTTAATAAGGGTTCTCCGCCAGAAAAACCTAACTGAACCGCACCCATTTCCCTCGCTTCTCTAAACACCTTTTTCCATTGAGAAGTGCTGAGTTCGTTAAAGGTTTCTTCCATATTCACGGGGTTAGAACAATAGGGGCAATGTAGCGGACATTGATAGGTTAACTCAGCGAGTAGCCATAAAGGTGGTGTCGTAGCTTTGGCAGGTTGTGAAGCCTTGGTAGCTTGTGAAGACTTAGTAGCTTGCGATGCCTGGTTAGTCATAAACCACCCACTTTTTCTCTTCAGCGTGTTGTAGAAAAGTGGCTACGTCATCTTCTAAATCTTCAGGTGCATTGGGGAATGCTTTTCTAAGTGCTACTGCAATATCATCAGTGGTGCGCACACCATCAACAAGGGTTAAAATTTCCGACGCCGATGGGTTTAATTTAATCATGCCTTCGGGAAAGAGAAGCACATAACCATCTTGCACTTTTTCGTATTGTAAGCGAAACAAGGGGTTCATCGATGGGGTTTTTATTATGCTTGTCATTAGAATCTCCCTGTATGGCAAATTTGTTGATCTGCAATGCCATCGAAAGGTTTTCTGCCATATTCGTAGGCAAAACAGATGGCGTCGGCAATGCTCCACAGAATATCTATTTTAAATTGAAGAATGTTCAAAGCACGCTCTTGCTGCTCGCGGGTAACAAAGTGCTCGAGGGTTATTTGAAGCCCGTGTTCTACATCGCGTCTTGCTTGCCCTAAACGCATTTGAAAATAGGTAAATCCTTCTTGGTTTATCCACGTGTAATGGGTAGGCCAGGTATCAAGTCGGCTTTGGTGTATTTCAGGGGCGAACATTTCGGTTAGAGACGAACACGCGGCTTCTTGCCACGATGCGCGGCGTGCAAAATTCACATAGGCGTTTACCGCAAATTTAACACCGGGCAATATGTGAGATTCATCAAGTAATTCATCGCGGTTAAGCCCTACGGCTTCTCCTAAGCGAAGCCAAGCTTCAATACCACCTAAACTGGTATCACCTTCACGGCCGTCATGGTCGATAAGCCGTTGGATCCACGTGCGTCTTACTTCTTGGTCTTCACAGTTTGCTAATATGGCGGCGTCTTTAACCGGAATAGCCATTTGATAATACAGCCTGTTTGCCACCCATCCTTGTATTTCTTCTTTGCTGCAATGTCCTGCATTCATTCGTTTATGGAAGGGGTGATGAATATGGTAGTAAGCGCCTTTAGCGCGTAGTTGTTGTTCGAATTCTTCTTTAGTCCATGCAGGTTTCAACATGTTACACCTCTATTTGCATGCCATCGTAGGCCAACTCTATATTCTGCTCTTGTAAGGCATGGAAGGCTGATGAATCTTCATTCAGCACGGGATTAGTGTTGTTAATATGAATCAGCACTTTGCGCTTAACGTTGAAGCGATTAAGCAGCGCAATGGCGCCATTTTCACCATTTACTGGCATGTGCCCCATTTGGGTACCGAGTTTTTGGCTAAAGCCATACTCAATCATTTCCTCGTTCACCCATAAGGTGCCATCGAAAAGAACGCACTCAGCGTTGGCCATAACCTGCTTTACCGTGTCATTGGCTTGCATGCATCCTGGTGCGTAAAACAACACATGTCCTGTTTGGGTGTCGGTAATTTTAAGGCCAATGTTGTTGCCCGGGACAATGTTATCGCGGTAAGTAGAATAGGGCGGCGCGTTCGACTCTAGCACTACAGGTTGGAATAAAAGTCCATCCGCGCCTTCAGGCACAAAGGTATGGTTAAAGTCAGTACTAATTGAGCGTTGATGAAGGCCACCGTGCCAATGTTTCAGTACAGTAAACAAAGGAAAGCTGGTGGTTAAGTCTTCTTTTACCACATCGGTGCAATAAACAGGGAGTGGCAGGCCTTCTCTTAAGGTAAGCAAGCCGGTGGTATGGTCTATTTGGCTGTCGGTTAGCACTATAGATGAAATACGTGTGCCTCGGGCAACGTGCTCTTCAGGCCAAAGTTGCGGGTGGCTATTTATTTGCTCCCGTAAATCGGGCGAGGCGTTAATGAGTACCCATTTGTTACCATCTACACTAACCGCAATGCTCGATTGAGTACGTGGGATTGTCTTAATAGTTTGCTGACGTGCGCCTTTGCAATTCTCGCAATGACAATTCCACTGAGGAAAACCGCCACCTGCGCCTGCGCCAAGAATCAATACCTGCATAACTACTCCTTGGGTAATTGAAAAAGGCTGCAATAGCAGCCTTTTGATTACTTATCACAATGGCTTTGGTTTAGCGGTTGCTGATATATAGCGTTACTTCAAAACCTAGGCGCATTTCAGTGTATTGAGGTTTAGTCCACATTGTCATTTCCTCTGTCTTTTGGATGAGTTCAATATGAGTATATGTTGATTATCTGTTAACAGATATCCTTCTAAAGGAGGAGAATTACCATGAATCATGATGATTTTCGGGTAGTGGCTAAGCGTTGCAAATAGGCCAATAGAAGTGGGATGGGTCGGCCGGTGGCCGAATTAGCAGTACCATATTTAAATGCGGTACCAGCCACGTCCATATGAGCCCAAGGAAAACTCTGAGCAAAGCGAGATAAAAAGCAACCTGCGGTAATCATACCCGGAGAGTTTTTCCCTGCGTTAGTCATATCCGCATGGGAAGAGGCTATAGCGTCTTGATATTCAGGCCACAGCGGAAAGGGCCATATTGGGTCGTGGCTTTGCTCTCCGGCTTTAACTAGCGCTTGTTCTAGCGAACGAGAGTTGCTCATTACACCGCTGCACGTGTGCCCTAACGCGGTAATGGCAGCGCCGGTTAGGGTGGCGATATCTATGACAGAGTGAGGGGAAAACCGTTCGCTGTAACTTAGTGCGTCACACATTAGCATGCGCCCTTCAGCGTCAGTGCTTATAACTTCAACAGTTTGTTTGGAGTGGGTAGTAATAATATCACCGGGCCGGTAGGCGTTGCCGCCAATGCTGTTTTCAGCGGTAGCCAATATTCCAATGATATTAATATTCAAGCCTAACTCGGCAGCTGCTTTTATTACACCAAGTACGCAAGCTGCACCTGCCATGTCGTAAATCATGTGATGCATGTCACCACCGCGTTTTAGGGTGATGCCACCAGAGTCAAACGTTACACCTTTACCTATTAAGACTATTGGCTTGGTGTTTCTGCTGTTGCCTTTGTCGGTAATGCTATCGTCGTTTTCACCGCTATGGGCATTATTACCGCTATGGGCATTATTACCGCTATAGGCACTGTCACTACTCTCGGCATTTTCAGAGTAATTACCTGAATAATGAATTACCGGCATAGACGCAGGGAATGCCGACGCGCGATTAACCGCTAAATACGCATTCATGCCCAGTGCTTCTAACGCATCTTGATTGATTATCTTAGTGGTAACTTGAGAGTAGGTGTTAGCGAGTATTTTAGCTTGTTCAGCCAAATACACGGGGGTACATAAATTCGCTGGCATGTGAGATAAATCTCGCGCTAATTCCATACCTTGTGCCAGTGCTGCTTCATAATTAATGCAGGCTAGTAATTCATCTGAAATGTCGCCCGATGCTAACGTTGAGTCCGCACTAAGAGCCTCGCCTGACACTTCATCTAACGTGCTATCTAAAACTAAGCCAGCTGCCATGTCTGTTGATGATACTTGTATATTTAAGCGTGTCACTTTCTTCGCCGCTAAGCAGGGGGCCGATTTATATCCTGCAAACTGGTAATAACAAAAGTGAAATGCTCGCAATAACTGGCTAACAAATGTTATTTCTTGCTTACTCTGTTTACTTGCTTCTTGCAAACTGCGAGAAACAGCACGGCAAGGTAGCACCAAAGTGATCGTTGCCGCTTTTAACGAAAGGGCGTACTTAAACATATCAATAAATAGTTTGCGAGTGCCATGAGAAGCCGAGGGATGATCAAAACTAATATTGAGGTTTTCCTCTAGAGCACCCACTCCCCATATAAGCCATCGTTTTGCAGCCGCCCCTACAGGTCGATGCAATAAAATGCTTTGCCCCTTAGCGCCTATAAACGCTTCATCAACAAATACCTGCTGAATAAAAGTTTGCGTGCTCTTGGGGAGGTTGCTAATGGTGGGGTTTATATCTGCCGACGAGCAAAGCCAAATCACGCAATCTGCGTCTATGTCGTGCAAGTTGCACTCGGGTACTAATATCACGTTTGTCATGTGTGTCGTGTTTGTCATAAGCGGCCTTGTTGGTCAGGACTTTTTTATGCGCTGTTCTTTCCGAGGCTCTTTTTTCCAAAGCCAGCAGTAGCCGGTTTTGGCCTAAAGCTTCTTACTGCCAGGGTAAAGGTAATAAGGGTAAGCATGGAGACAATCATAAGCTCTTTTGTTGCAAGCTTTTCATATAACCCGAAGCGCAGCAGTTCAACGCCGCTGGTAAACGGATTGAAGGCGCATACTTGATATAACCACTCACTTGCTTCTTGCATTTTCCACAACGGGTAAAGTGCGCTCGAAAGGAAAAACATAGGAAAGATAACGAAGTTCATGACACCAGCAAAGTTCTCTAATTGCTTAATCGAGTTGGCCAGTAATAAGCCTAGCGCGCCAAGAAAAATCGACAGTATTGCAATGATGGGCAGCGCGTAGACATAACCCATTAAGGGTAACTGCACGTCAACAAGTAACGCAAAGCAAAAGAATAAATAAACCTGTATTGCTGAAACCAGTGTATTGGCTACTAACTTACTGCATAACAAAAATGATCGGGGCACTGGGCTCATTAGCAGTACCTTCATGCTGCCCATTTCTCTATCGTAAACCATAGATAATGAACTCTGCATACTATTGAAAAGGATAATCATGGCGCCTAAACCCGGCACAATGTATTCCTCATAAAGAATGTAAGTCTCGTAGGGCGGGATCATAGAAAGCCCTAGCGCCGAACGGAAACCAGCCGCAAATACAAATAGCCATAACAAGGGGCGAACTAAGGCACTTAATAATCGCGAGCGCTGTTGCCAAAACTTCAGCATTTCACGATTTAAAACACCCACAAAACAGCGCCAGTACATCATGGCAGGTCCTGGGCTTTAGCCTGCGTAGCTTTTTCGTACTTACAGTAGGTATTGATATTATGCTGCACGAGTGAGTACCTCCCAAAGCTGATGAATATCTAGGGCCTGATGCTTAGCAAGCAATGCCGAGCAAATATCTCGTTCTACTAGTCGGCCATTTAACAATATGGCAAGGGGATCAGTTAGCGATACCTCTTCAAATAGATGGGTAGCCCATAACACAGTTACGCCTTGTTTCACTGCTAGGTCATGAACCACCGAATGAATTAACTGCCGAGAGACAATATCTAACCCTACAGTGGGTTCATCGAGTAACAAGGTGCTGGGTTGGTGAATAAGGCATCTTGCCAACTCAACACGACGGCGGTGACCACCATTTAAATGTCGGATTTTAGTATTCAGACGGTCGCTAAGATCAAGTTCGTTTAATAAGTCACTAATGCGTAGAATTGACTTATCTGGAGCCAGCCCATGGAGGGATGCAAAGTAGGCTAGGTTCTGCTTTACGGTAAGGTCGATATCTAAGGTGCTTTGTTGAAATACCACGCCAAGCTGTTTCATTATTGGCGCACGGTTATGCGTTATAGTACTGCCATTAAATAGGATATTGCCACGGCCAATCCGTTGTAACCCTGTGAGCAACCCAAATAGGCTGCTCTTACCTGCGCCATTAGGACCAAGTAAAATATTAAAACCCGGTTTTAAGGTAAGTGAAATGTCATCAAGGGCTATCACTTTACCGTAAGTGTGGCTAACCCCCTGAATATCTATTTCCATTTAACGGCAATTCCCCATGGGTAACGCCCCACCTTAACCGTCTTTTCAACATTGAGCGTTTCAGTATTAATTACCGACACGTCACCGCTTACTCCGTTTGTAGTGAGTAATAATGATTGGTCTTGGTTAAACGCTAATTGCCACACACGTCTACCTACCACTATGTATTTTTCTATTTCAAACGTATTGGTGTTTACCACGGCAACACGGTTTGCAGGGCCAAGGGCAACAAACGCGTAGGGGGAGTCTCGCATCAACAATATCCCCACGGGTTGTATCTTGTCGCGGTACACGCCTTTTACATCAAAAGACAAGGTATGTGCTTTTTGCTTGGTTTGAGTATCAAATATGGTGACTGTGCCGCCAATTTCAGAGCTTACCCAAAGATGTTTATCGTCGGCGGTGAAGTGGGCGTCACGTGGGCGAGCATCCACTAAGCTATTGGCAATGTTCTCGTGGGTGTTGGTGTCTATCCAGTGCACCATGTTTGTTGTTTCTGAAGTAACCACCATCATACGGCCGTCATGGCTTACCGCTAACCCTTCGGGCTCAACCCCTACATCTATTTGTGCAATTACCTGACTGGAGGGAATATCGATAACGGTGAGCAGGGCATCGTCTTCATTGGCGGTGTAAATGGTAGTGCCATTGGGATGAAGGGCTATAGTTTCAGGGTCTTCACCTGACGGTAAGTCGCCTACGATGGTATGGGTGTCTAAATCGATAATTTGAATGCGATCTGAATCTGAGGCGCAAATATAAGCATGCGATTGATCGGCACTTAATATAAAGCCCCTTGGACGCTCGCCAATGTCTAATGTATCAGTCACTTCAAATGTATTCATATCAATAACTGATAGGGTATTGTCTTTTTCATTAGTTACATACGCCCGTGGCATAGCGCTGACACTCAGGCTGGTGACCCACAAACTTAGTAACGAAATACCAGTGACTAAAAATCGCGTTCTCATAGGGCGTCCTTACAAGTAGTGGTGGCATCACCTAGGGTGTCTAATTCATCGAGTTGGTGTAAAAAACCAGACAGGGGAGCGTGGGTCACAAGCGCTTCTTCGTGTGCTAGCGCCATAGGCTGGCGAAGTTGTCGAGTGCCTTTTCTGAAAGTTAATTGCCTACCTTTATACGCCGCAATACTCAGTTGACCCTCTACTAATGCGTTAAATAATCGTGTACCTGTAACAGACTCATGCATTTGAGAGTCATTATTTTTAAAATCACTGCTATCACTTCGCTGCAAAGCGGTCGATATAGCAATAATGGCGGCATAAGCAGCAAAGTCTACTTCATTCATAGTGCGTGAAAACTTGTCTTTAAAGCGATTCTGAAGCTGTCTTGCGCCCCATTGCTCATGAGTAAAATGCCACCCTAATGGTTTCAAACCTGCCGAACCCATAATGGGCACAATAAGGTGGGTATTAAACGGTAAGCTGTAGGCATACTGACTTTGGGTGTCGGCAGCAAAAATAGCGTCGTAAGGTTTCTTAGTTCGAGTGAAAAGGGGGATTTCAGAAAAAGCAGAGCGACGTAAGTCGAAGCTTGCCTGCCATGTTTTCTTTTCAACAATATTTAATTTAAATTTCTTCGCGGTACGTAAAAATGCGTCTAAGTAAGCCTCATCGCTTTCATGAGCGCCGCGCAAGGTAAGCACCGAGCTCAAACGCTTAGTTCTAAGCCACTGACCAAGCGCATCGGTTTTCATTTGGTAGCTAGGGTAGGTGTGTAAGACGTTAAGCTCGCAGTGCATGCGGCGAAATGTATCCTTACCACTGGCTACATTCACAACCAATGCGCTGGGATTAATCGACACCACTGAACGAACGGCTTCTTGATATTGAGCATCTGGGCTATCGATAAGCACCACGGGGGCATGGGTAATAGCGTCGGTAGCGGCTGAATCTAAAGCATTTATGTGGGCAAGCGTCAACGAGTAGCCTAAAAACTTTCCCGTAATATTGGCATCTTCAATACCAATTTCGGCACCCGCAATTCCTTCGTCAGTAGGGCTAATTAAATACGAAGGCGTGCCCGCGGGCGTAGGGCGTTTCAGCTTAAGATAGACCATGTTCGTAGTGTTTTGCTGAGCTTCAGCTTGCCCTTTATATTTGCTTCCAGACTGGATTTGGGCATGAACATGAGCATGCAAGGCTGATACGCTTAGCAGTAAGGTTGATATTCCTATCCATACTTTTGCTTTTTTCATAAACCAGCGAAGGGCTTTATTCACACTTCTATTCACACTTCTTATTTGAAAGTGTGCCTTTTGTCAGTCGAGATACAAAAAGGGTATATGGCATTATTCCCGAATAACATCCTCCTAAAGGAGGAATGCTATGGCGCTAAAGTATCATTCGAGAATACCCAACTGCGCATTAGTATAAAAAGCACCTAGCGTAAACAGAGTTTTCAAAGTGTCAGGTTTTCGAATTACCTTATTTTTTCCTTTAATTTTACTTTGCTGGTGGAGTGCGAACGTCGCCGCTCGGTCTTTTGATGACATTATCGAAAGCAAGTACATCAATATAGCGGTTTACAACGATTACCCTCCTTATTCATATTTAGACGCTGATACCGCTAGGGGAATAGATGTCGATATTGCTAAAGAAATTGCAGCTAAGCTAAACGTGGAACTTATCTTAACTTGGATGACGCCAGGAGAGACAACTGAAGATGATTTCCGCAACTTTTTGTGGAAGGGCCACATCATTCACAAAGTAAAAGCTGATTTGATGATGCGTGCTCCTTACGACCGTTCATTTTCCCAAAAACGAGACGATATAGGCTTGTTGGCCAATGAATTAGTTCATATGTTTGCTCCCTACCACCAAGAAAGCTGGCAGATAATTCACAATACTGAGCAATTGCCAGAGGTAGAGACCATGGCGATGTTTCAATACCACAAGATTGGCGCTGAAATTGACAGTATTCCTCATTTTTACCTCACCTCTGCCTTTGGCGGGAGGTTAAGAGAGAACACAACGCAATATACCAGCAACGAACTCGCCATTGGTGCCATGAAAAAAGGGGATGTTGATGCGGTAATGGGGCTTCGAACACAAATCAGTTATTTGTCCCAATTTGTTGATAACGCAAAATTTCAGCTTGCTAGTAATGCGTTCCCCTTGATAGGGAAGCAGAAGTGGGACTTAGGTATTGCAGTACATAACGACTACCGAACCCTAGCGTATGAAGTTGGTGATGTGATCACCGAGATGGTACAGACCGGAAAAATGGCGCACATTTTTAGTCAGTATCATGCCACTTATGAAATGCCTGCTTACTATGCAGTAGAGCCCTAGTTGCTCAAGCTTTTCCAATTGCTTAAATATTTTGGGCATGCTTCCTGTTAATTCCTCCTACTAAAGGAGGGGACAATTCACTCAGCCGTTCCATAGGCACGACCATTGTGCACCGCTATTCTAATTCTATCGAATAGTCTGCATGTCAGATCCATTCATGGCCAATACGCAATTAGGAAACGTTATGAATAAATCATTACCATTAAAAAGAATTGCCTTAGCTTTATTGGTTTGTGCAGGGGCAATTTCCCCCGCTCAAGCTAACGTGACCGACAAAGATATACAAAATGATCAAGCCACTACTGACGATATCGTATCCTATGGCATGGGGCTACGCGCACAGCGATACAGCCCATTGTCTGCGATTAATAAAGATACCATCGAAGAAATTCGACCAGTCTGGGCATTTTCACTCGGCGGCGAAAAGCAGCGAGGCCAAGAGTCTCAGCCTATGGTGAAAGATGGCGTTATGTATGTCACAGGTTCTTACTCTCGAGTCTGGGCTATTGATGCTATGACTGGCGAAGAACTATGGCAGTACGAAGCCCGTTTGCCCGATGGCATTATGCCTTGTTGTGATGTTATTAATCGTGGCGTTGCCTTGTATGATAACTTGGTTATATTCGGCACACTAGATGCCAAACTGGTAGCCCTTGATAAAGACACGGGCAAAACCGTTTGGAAGAAAAAAGTAGAAGACTATAAAGCCGGTTACTCTATTACTGCTGCGCCTATTATTATTGATGGCATGGTGATCACAGGGAATTCGGGCGGCGAGTTTGGTGTTGTGGGTAAGGTATACGCTTATGACGCTAAGACCGGCAAACAAATTTGGGTTAGACCTACCGTCGAAGGCCACATGGGCTATATGTGGAAGGACGGTAAAAAAACCGAGAATGGTATTTCTGGTGGTGCGCCGGGTGAAACATGGCCAGCTGATTTATGGAAAACAGGCGGAGCGGCAACCTGGCTAGGTGGCACGTACGATGCTGACACCGGGTTGTTGTTCTTTGGCACAGGTAACCCGTCTCCTTGGAATTCTCATCTTCGTCCGGGAGACAATTATTTCTCATCCTCTCGCTTAGCGATTGACCCTAAGACTGGCAAAATTGTGTGGCACTTTCAAACCACGCCTCACGATGGTTGGGACTTCGATGGCGTAAACGAGCTTATCGCGTTTGATTACGAAGAGTCAGGTAAAACGGTGAAAGCCGCTGCAACCGCGGATAGAAACGGCTTCTTTTACGTGTTGAACCGTGAAGATGGTGATTTCATCCGTGGCTTTCCATTTGTAGATAAATTAACGTGGGCTAAAGGGTTAGATGAAAACGGCCGACCACTTTATATTGAAGATGTTCGTCCAGGTAACCCATCATTATCTGATGATGGTAAGAAAGGTGCTCAGGTTGTTGCTCGCCCTGCATTCTTAGGTGGGAAAAACTGGATGCCAATGGCGTATTCACCTGATACTGGTTTGTTTTATGTACCTTCCAATGAATGGGAAATGGATATTTGGAACGAGACCACCTCGTATAAAAAAGGCGCTGCTTACCTAGGAGCTGGCTTTACGATTAAATCAGTTAATGAAGATTTTATTGGTGTGCTTCGTGCCATTGACCCTAAAACGGGCAAAGAAGTGTGGCGCTATAATAACTTTGCGCCACTGTGGGGTGGTGTAATGACCACCGGCGGCGGGTTAGTCTGGACCGGCAACCCGGAAGGCTACTTAATGGCCTTTGACGACAAAACCGGCGAGATGGTTTATAAGTTCCAAACAGGCTCAGGCATTGTAGGTTCGCCTGTAACTTGGGAGATGGAAGGCGAGCAATACGTGTCTGTGTTATCTGGCTGGGGCGGCGCAGTACCTCTATGGGGCGGTGAAGTCGCTAAGCGGGTTAAACACCTTAACCAAGGTGGCACGGTATGGACATTTAAATTGCCCAAACGCTACGAGCAGGTAGCCAAAAACTAATAGTTCATAAATACAATTGAGGCCGGTACTGTCGAAGGTATCGGCTTTTTTTATGTTTGATTTCCCCTTTATCCTCCCAAAGGAGGAGCCTTTCAAAACCAAAGTAGAGTTACCCCAATTATCACATTAAGTATAATTTTTTCATCGGCTTTTGAGGATGTATGAATGATGAAAGTAAAAGTATCTCTATTAATTACAACGCTTTTTCTAGCCTTGACGGCGCACAAGTTAGCTGCACATGGCAACGTGACGCCACAAGGCGCTGACAGCTCTGAAATGCAAAAAATTACCAATGGTGATGAGTCTGAAGATGGCTGGGTTTTTGAAAACCCTTATCGTAATTTAGACCAAGAGACACAAAAAAAAGTGTACGAGTTTGGTGAGTCAGCCTATTCCAATAATTGCGCTGTATGTCATGGTCTGCATGCGCAGTCAGGTGGCATAAATCCCGATTTACGACTGCTTGATCCAGAAAGTATGGAAGACGATGAATGGTACGTGGAGCGCCTTCGTTTTGGTTCATCAAAAGGCATGCCTGCACTAGGAGGTATACCAGAGGGACAATCAGAGCCTATTTTAGATCAAGAGACATTATGGGCCATTAAAACCTATGTAGAAGCACGCAGAATAGTAGCAATTGAAGAAGGCGAGATTGAAGTAGACTAAATATGTTCCCGTTTTGTCGGCCGGGTCGAGAAATCGCCCGGCTTTTTTATAGGCTAATGGCTTCCCAAAAAATGAAGTAGCTAAAGCGCACCCAATTATTAAAATAAATGACTTACGTTATTCAAAATAATTCTGTGCAGTATTAAGCGTTTGCGACTATTATTTTGGTAGTTCATCGGACGAAACTACTTATTTTTAGGCCTTAAATGTACATCCTGCGGTTCCTTCTCTGTTTACTTCTCATCACCAGTTTGCACGTAGATGCCCAACGTGTTGATACCGGTAAGAAAAGCGATATCGATGCGTTAAAAGTATCTATTCGTACTGAACGAGAGTTAGGAAATATTCAGAAAGCAGAGTTGTTAACGCAAAATTTGCAAGGCATTGTTGCTAAGTCTCAGAACCCCGAATTACAGGCTGACCTAGCCACCATTACGGCAGAAAATGAGATCAGCCGAACTCGATACCCACATGCTATCGAATTATTGAAATCAGCAGAGTTAGCATATTCTCGTTCGTCTAACGATCTTGCATTAGCGTATGTGTACACCATGCTTGGGTACGCCTACTACAGCATGTCTGATTATCCGTTGGCCCTCGACTATTACCATCGCGGTGAGCGGATTTACAATGCCTTAGATGATAAAAAAAGCCTAAGCATGGTTGGCAGTTATATGGGCCTAGCATTGGGCGCTATCGGCGATTATGATGGGGCTATTTTGGCATACCAAACCGCGCTTGATCATGCGATTGAACAAGGCAGTGATGCTGAAAAGTCGCAGGTATTTTATAGCTTAGGGGGTCTTAATGCCAAGATGGGAGATCACCGCAGTGCATTAGCGTATTTCTATAGTTCTCTGGAGATAGATACCAAGCGTGGCATGGTGCAGAATATTGCATTCAATAACGCCTTAATTGCTGAATCATTGCTAGCGTTGTCAGATTTTGAAGCTGCTGAATCACATGCTAATGAAGCAATTCGTCTTTTTAATGAAGTTAAATCGACTGAATACGCTGATATGTATAAGTTAACGCTCGCTAAAATACATATCGCTAGAGGTAGTTACGACCAAGCTAACGACGTTATCCAAAATGTATTGCATACTGCCAACGGGCGATTCCCAGCACTGACATTGAATGCTTTAGTC
Organism: Alteromonas sp. Mac1; assembly: GCF_001562125.1. Taxonomy (NCBI): domain Bacteria; kingdom Pseudomonadati; phylum Pseudomonadota; class Gammaproteobacteria; order Alteromonadales; family Alteromonadaceae; genus Alteromonas; species Alteromonas sp. Mac1. The sequence goes on along the minus strand of NZ_CP013932.1, from coordinate 3,846,498 downwards.
GTTGCTGCGCAGCATGCATTTCTCACTAGTGAACATGAAATTTCCATCGACTATGCTGATCAGGGAATAAAGAAAGCAAAGCAGGCAGAGCGGCTACCAATTGAAGTTCAGTTTCATGAAGCTAAGGTCAATTCGCTAGAAGCTATGAATCGCTTCGATGCGGCTTTTATCGCCCTTAAAGAACTGATGCGAGTCAAAGAAAAGCTCAACAATGAAAATAAGGTGGAAGCGATTGCTAGAGCGCAAGCGCAAACTGAGACTGTACGTAAAGAACTAGAGTTAGACTTGAAGTTAAAAGAGCAGGCACTTGAGCAAGCCGGGCTAAGCGAAAAGTTGCTTTTGAAAAATTTTTTTATTGGGCTCATCCTCATCCTATTTTCTCTTCTTTTTGTATTATACCGGCGCTATACATTGCGCAAAGCGAACGAACGCTTAGAGTGGAAAGTAAGAATTCAAACCCGAGAGCTAAGCGAAAAGAATGAACAGCTCATTCAGTCACTTAAACTAATAGAGTCCGAAAGTATCACTGATACGCTAACCGGATTGAAGAATCGCCGTTATTTACAAAAATTCATTAAAACAGATATTGCATTGTGCGACCGTGAGTTTTCCGACTGGCATCAAGGCAAAAGCCGTAAACCCATTGGTTCAGATTTATTGGTTTTCATCGTTGATATTGATGACTTTAAACAAGTAAATGACAGATTTGGTCACCAAATAGGTGACGAAGTCTTAATCGAGTTTTCTAAGCGATTAGAACATGTTTTCAGGCAGTCTGATTATATTGTTCGGTGGGGCGGTGAAGAGTTTGTTGCGGTAGCAAGGTTTGTTGATCGAAAAAGTGCCATGGTGTTAGCGCAGCGCCTAGTAAAAGCAATTAATGACACAAAATTTGAAATGCACGACAACATGGCCTTACCGATAACTTGCTCGGTAGGTTACGTATGCTATCCACTTATTCCAACTAATGTTGTCTCATGTCATTTGGAAAAACTCCTTGAGATGTCAGACGCGTGTTTATATCTCGCCAAAGCATCGGGCAAAAATACTTGGGTAGGCTTAGAGTCAGTTAATGATGAAGAAGCATTTGCTGAAGATTTCAATAAGTCTTGGTTAGAAACGCTAATTCGACAAAAAAGGGTGACAATAAGACGCGAGCCAGGGAAGTGAATTTAGCATTAATTTTAAGATGAAACGTTACCATATTCGGTACTTTTTATTGCTATTACGCATTCCAATATGTGAAATCAACGTTTGAAAACAAACCTTTAGTGATATACTTTTAATGCAGCAGAAATAGTTGCATTTCACGACGAATGTGATGAATATTGATGCGCCTAAGGTATTAAACGCACCAATATTATTAATTTTGAAGTGTGTGTTGTTTGTATAAGGAACCTACATGGTTAGGCTTTTGCTTGTGCTTTTCGCACTGCTGATTATGGTGCAAAGTACAGCTTGCTACAGCAATGCTTTATTTAATGATAAGGCGTTACAACTCGATTTAACTGGGCATATGGAATTTGCAGTCGCTGACGGTGATACCCTTGTAGGTAGCGAATTATGGGTAGACGATGATAGTGAAATAAACCGCGAAACCCATCAGTATTTGCATTTTCGGGTTACCATCGAAAATGCACTTGATCAGCCTGTTCCCCTTTGGTTTTCTATTACTTTCCCTTCGATTGAGCATTTGTACGTGTCAGATGGCACCCACTCATGGATAACCGGCGACGCGCTGCCATTTTCCAGCCGAGAAGTGCTGGTACCTAATTATCATTTCCCCTTCATACTTCCCGCCAAAGATAAAATACAAATCTATGGTTATATGGAAGGAAAAATACTGCGCTACAACTTCTTTGTTGCCACCCCCGAAAAGGTGAACAAGATGTATGTCGATTCGCTGCAGCGTGATATGACATTTTTTGGCGCCATGTCGATACTCACCATTCTTAGTTTGGTTGTTTTTACTATCACAAGAAAGATGGCTTTTTTGAGTTTTGCCGGTTTTATCTTCGCTACATCATTTTGGTTTTTTAGGGTATTTGGCTACTCCTTTGAAATTTTATGGCCAAATACCCCTCAGTTAAATGACATCACTTATGCCGTAAGTATTTACGCCGTCTTGTTAACGGCAGGATGGACCGTTTTTTCTAGTTTGAAGCGCCCCAACAGGACGGTTTATGGCTTGAGGTTTGCCAGCGCCTGCGGGTTAATTTTGCCTATTATCGGTTTACTTGTATGGCGCTACATGGGGTTAGATGAAGCGCTGCGTTTACCCGTTATTTTGTTGTTTCCTTTCGTAATTTTCGCAAGCTTTGTGATTTACAAAGAACACATGAATGGCTCAGACAGGGCCAAGTGGCTGGCGGTAACGGTTTTCCCTGTAGTATTAAGCACGTTATCACTCGTGGTTATCGCTCTTTTTGAGATCGAGCTTCAATTAGATCCTATCACCATGTTCATGGTTGGCGTATTGGTTACGTGTATGTTCATGGTGATATTAGCGTCTCGGCTTTTCGTGAAAATTGTACAAAAAGAGCGGGATACCGAAAAGGCCAATGCATTATTAAAAAGCGAGCAAGCCTCGAAGCTTGAAGCATTAATTCAAGAGCGTACAAAAGCATTAAGTGCATCAAATGAGATGCTAAGAAAGCTGGCAGCCAACGATGGGTTAACGAACTTACCAAACCGAAGAAGTATCGACTTATTCGTAGACGCCAGCTTTTCATCTGAGGCGGATAGCCATCATCACATTGCAGTGGCGTTGATAGACCTAGATCACTTTAAGAATATTAACGACAGCTTTGGTCATGATGCAGGTGACACTGTTTTGATTGAAATAGCCAATATACTGCAGCCTTTGAATAATAGGGCATGCATGGCGGGTAGATTTGGTGGTGAAGAGTTTGCCATTATTCAACAAAACGTGAGTGAACAAGATTTTAGCGATACGCTTAATGATATTCATAAGCAAATCAATGCACTTAGCCTTGCGCAACTCAACGGCTTAAAAATCGGCGCTTGTATAGGTTGGACAATATGTAAAGACGCTGCCGATATTGTCTATGCATTTAGACGTGCAGATAAAGCCTTATACAAAGCAAAAGATGCGGGACGCAATAGGATCATTGCAGCAGTTCCAGATTGATTTGAGTAGTTACCCGCTAGGCTTCAATTCGTTGCTATCCCTTTTTTCCTTGTCTAAAACCCTTCACAAAACTCGCCATAAACCCGGAATAGAACGTAGTTGAGTCTCAAACTAGCATGGTGACGCTCTCACCCACTGTTCAACGCATAACTGTATGCGTCTAAAATCCCCTTCGAAAATTGCCTTATATTGCGACCAGCAAATTAATATTCTTTTTGGTTTATTGCTATCGTTGTTATCTTTTGCTCTTTGTTTTGCCGCCCCGCGTTTCACTTGAAACAACAATTTTTGACTGTTTTCTAATTTGACTTAATTGTTAGCGTTTACATTGATTGTAAATGTAATCTTGATGTTACTTAGTTATTGTATTGAATTTAAAGTATTTATTTCATCTTGAAATATAAATGAAAACTATTTGTTAAAAAAGTTGTTGACGTTAAATTTTAAAAATGGTCATATGCTCCAATCTTGAGCATGTGACCGTTTGAGTTCATCCCAAAGGTTTTTGCTCATAGCGAACAGAGAATATGCACAGACAAGAGTCTGACGAAAATTCCAATCACTTTATAAAACTGAACATAGAAACTTGAGGGTTCACCATGTTAGAAAATAATCAGCTTCAACAAGCGACTTCTCGACCTAATTCTAAAATTGCAGGGTTAAGCGTACTGGCATCGGCAATTTTGGCTGCCATGGCGCCATCACTTGTAGGGGCTCAGGAATTAAGCGAATCTAAGCCAATGTATGTGCCGCCGAGTGAACCTAATGAGTTTCTAGATGGCCGTGTTCAAGTTAATTTTCTAGCCATGCAGAACTATCAGGCTATTCAAGCGAAAGACGGTGCGTTTCGCCCAGAGGATGAGACTCAGTCAGATGGTTTTGGTCGTTTGCGCGTAAACTTGATGTTCAAGTTTAAAATTACTGACAACATCACAGCCGATATTGATATTGCTGAAGAGCCAAATGATTTTGGTAATAATGGCGACAGAGACTTCTCGTTCCACCAAGACTTCGCCGGCATAGAGTTTGATATGTTTGGCCTTACTGGTTATGAAAAAGAGAATTCAAGCCTTATCTTGCGAGTAGGTAATATTGGCGCATCTCCTTTCCAGTTTAAAGGATTCCAAGATGGCGCTGACAACCAAGGTAATGCGTTAATTGGTAATGGTATCAACGACTACGCTACAGCTGAGAACGGTATTCAACTAAGCTACACCGAAACCTTCGATAGCGGCATTCTTCGTTCCTACAATGTGGCGGGTCACATGACTACGTCTAGCTTCGGCGAAGCGTTCCAAGAAGACCGAGGCTACAACTATCGATTGCAAGGTACCCTTGAATTTAAAGGTGGATTCAAAGCCGGCTTGAATATGTTTCAAGCTAATCAAGGCGACCAGCTAGTATTCACAGATGGTGTAGCAAGCCTTGATGGCGTAACCACCACCAACTATCGTTTCGGCGATGGTGAGAACTATAATTTTTCAGCCTCTGCATCTAGTGAGCGTGATACCCATGTTGGTGCACTGCCAGGCTTGAACCAGTCAATTATGCAATTGAACTTAGCTTACCAACCGTCTGATCAAACGAGTGTTATTGTAATGTTGGGTAAAGCGTCTGACGACTACACCTTTGCCGATTCCGATGGAAACGCGGTAGCGGGTATTACTTACTTTGGTACAGATGGCGTGTTAGACCCAGCGGGTACAACCTTTGATTCAAATCAAGTGATTGAAGGCGATTCATCGGTGCAGTATTGGGCGCTAGAAGCACAACAGTACATTCTTCCTGAGAAGCTTTACGTAGCAGCACGTTACGCGGAATCTGAAAATACCTCAGACCTAATTGAACAAACTGATAACGATGTAACGCGTTTACAAGTATCTGCAGGTTACTGGATTAACGATAGAACATTGTGGAAAGTGGAATACGTTAACCAAGAAGAAGGTGCCAACTCTGGTGGCCAGATTGGTACAGGCTTCGACGGTATAACATCAGAAATATCAGTGAAGTTTTAATTCAATAAACGTTCTGCAGCCTCAGCGTTTTAATCTGAAACGCTGACGCTTTCAAACCAACCAAAACATTAAGTAATGAAACGAGTGTGACTTTTATCCCCATCGAAAATGAAGGGGAGGGGTAAGTCATACCCTTCAAAACCTAAAGGGGAACAACCCGATGTTGAAAAAACTATCATTAATGCTTGCTGGTGCAATGACGATGAGTGCAGCAGTGAATGCAGAAACCATTACTATTGCAACGGTAAATAATGGCGACATGATTGCCATGAAAGAACTTAGTAGTGACTTTGAAGCGAAGAACCCAGGTATCGACCTTAAGTGGGTAACGCTGGAAGAAAACATTCTACGCCAACGTGTAACTACCGATGTTGCCACCGGCGGTGGTCAGTACGATGTGATGACGATTGGTACTTATGAAGTGCCAATTTGGGGTAACCAAGGTTGGCTAGAAGAGCTTGATGGGCTTGGCGCTGATTACGATGTAGAAGATTTATTACCTGCAATTCGAAGCGGTCTATCAGTAGATAATAAGCTATATGCAGCTCCGTTTTACGGTGAAAGCTCGATGGTGATGTATCGCACAGACTTAATGGCGAAAGCGGGTCTTGAAATGCCTAAAGCACCTACGTGGAAGTTTATCCGCGAAGCTGCCAAAGCAATGACAGACAAAGACGCAGGCGTTTACGGTATTTGTCTTCGTGGTAAAGCGGGGTGGGGTGAAAACATTGCTTTGTTGACCTCTATGTCTAACTCGTTTGGCGCGCGCTGGTTTGATGAAAACTGGAAACCTCAGTTCGACTCAAAAGCATGGAAAGACACGCTAGAATACTATGTTGATGTAATGGACAAGTATGGCCCTCCAGGTTCATCAGCGAACGGCTTTAATGAAAACCTTGCGCTGTTCCAAACCGGTAAATGCGGTATTTGGATTGATGCAACGGTTGCAGGCGGTTTTGTAACAAACGAAAAAGATTCTGAAGTTGCTGACAAAGTAGGCTTCGCACTAGCGCCAGATAACGGCCTAGGTAAGCGTGGTAACTGGTTGTGGGCATGGACATTAGCTATTCCTTCAAGCAGCAAAAAGAGTGATGCGGCGATGAAGTTCATCAGCTGGGCTACCTCAAAAGAATACTCTGCATTAGTGGCTGAAAAGAAAGGTTGGGCAAATGTACCTCCAGGTACACGAGCTTCGCTTTACGAAAACCCTGAGTACATGAACGCCGCGCCATTTGCACAAATTACCCTTGATTCTATCAACTCAGCAGATCCTAAAAATCCAACGGTAGAGCCTGTGCCTTACGTGGGTGTCCAGTTTGTTGCGATTCCTGAGTTCCAAGGGATAGGAACCGCAGTAGGTCAGCAGTTTAGTGCAGCGTTAACGGGCCGTATGACGGTAGACCAAGCACTGCAAAGCTCACAGCGATTAGTTGAAAGAGCCATGCGCAAAGCGCGTTACCCAAAATAATAAAATATTAACCACGGGTAGGTGCAAGGTGCACTTACCCACTTTTTTCACTTGTAAGGGGCTTAGCAATGGCGACTACCCAATCTCGTACCTTAGCCAAAATGATGCTGTTTCCTTCGGTCACCTTGCTGTTAGCTTGGATGATTGTTCCGCTTTGCATGACGTTATATTTCTCGTTTTTAGATTATAACTTGCTCATGCCTGGCGATAATGAATACATAGGCTTTTTGAACTACGAGTTTTTTCTTACCGATCCCGCGTTTATAGAGTCATTTTTTAATACCTTATTGCTAGTGGGCGGTGTGCTGTTTATCACAATCTGCGGCGGTATTGGTTTAGCCATATTGCTCGACCAAGCCATATGGGGCAGAAACTATGTTCGCATCATGGTATTGGCACCATTTTTTGTTATGCCGACAGTTTCCGCATTAGTGTGGAAAAATATGTTCATGAACCCAGTAAATGGGCTATTTGCTCACCTTGCTGAGTTCTTTGGTGCAACCCCAATCGATTTCTTTGCAGAAATTCCGTTGCTGTCCATCATCATTATAGTGTCTTGGCAGTGGCTACCTTTTGCAGCGCTAATTCTACTTACCGCTATTCAATCGCTAGATAGAGAGCAATTAGAAGCTGCTGACTTAGATGGTGCGGGCCCGTTCAGTAAGTTTATTTATATTGTATTGCCGCATTTATCACGTGCAGTTACCGCAGTAATACTTATTGAAACCATCTTCCTACTGTCTATTTTTGCTGAAATTCTAGTTACTACGAGTGGTGGCCCAGGTTACTCCTCTACTAACATCACGTACTTAATTTATACCCAATCGCTACTTCAGTTTGATGTGGGCGGTGGTTCAGCTGGTGGAATAGTGGCAGTTATTATTGCCAACATTGTTGCCATCTTCTTAATGCGCCTTATTGGCAAGAATTTGGAGGGCTAAACAATGAACAGCAGCAATAAATCAAAAGTCATTTACACCCTATTAGCATGGACCATCAGTGGGATGATCTTCTTCCCTATTCTTTGGACCATGATCACCAGCTTTAAAACGGAATCGGAAGCTATCTCGGCCACTCCAAGTTTATTCATGTTTGAGTGGACGCTAGAGAACTACAAAGATGTGTTAGCACGCTCACCTTATTTCGATCACTTTATGAACTCTGTGATCATCTCATTAGGGGCAAGTTTGCTTGGGCTGCTTATTGCTATTCCGGCTGCATGGTCGATGGCATTTGTGCAAACTAAGCGGACTAAGAACCTATTGATGTGGATGCTATCTACCAAAATGTTGCCACCAGTTGGGGTGCTAATCCCTATTTATCTATTGTTCCGCGATTTCGGTTTGCTAGATACCCGCTTAGGTTTGGTGATTGTAATGACACTAATTAACTTACCTATCATGGTGTGGATGCTATACACCTATTTCAGAGAAATTCCTCATGAAATTCTTGAAGCGGCGCGTATGGATGGCGCGGGCATTAAAGAAGAAATCTTTCATGTGCTACTGCCAATCGCCTTACCCGGTATTGCGTCGACCTTGCTGCTAAACGTTATTTTGGCGTGGAATGAAGCCTTTTGGACGCTCATTCTTACCGCTGCCAATGCAGCACCGTTAACTGCGTTTATTGCCAGTTATTCAAGCCCAGAAGGCTTATTTTACGCGAAATTATCAGCCGCCTCTGTGATGGCTGTGGTGCCAATCCTTATTCTTGGTTGGTTCAGTCAAAAACAATTAGTGCGCGGATTAAGTTTCGGCGCGGTTAAGTAGGAGTATTCCAATGGGAAGCATTACTTTAAAACAAGTGACAAAAAGCTTTGGCGATGTAAATGTTATTAAGCCGCTAGATTTACATATTCGCGACGGTGAGTTCATTGTATTTGTTGGGCCATCGGGCTGCGGTAAATCTACCTTACTTCGTATGATTGCAGGGCTTGAAGATACTACTAGCGGCAACATAGATATTGATGGTGAAGATGCCACGAATATGCCGCCAGCTAAACGTGGCTTGGCGATGGTATTTCAGTCTTACGCGTTGTACCCGCATATGTCTGTGCGCAGTAATATTGCGTTTCCGCTTAAGCGCGCAAAAGTAGCGCCTGCTGTGATTGACGAAAAAATCGAAAAAGCCGCAAAAATGCTGAACCTTACCGATTATCTTGACCGCAAGCCTGGTCAGTTATCTGGTGGGCAGCGTCAGCGTGTAGCGATTGGCCGTGCTATTGTGCGCCAACCTTCGGCATTTTTGTTCGACGAACCCTTATCTAACCTTGATGCCTCGCTTCGGGTTAACATGCGTTTGGAAATTTCAGAGCTTCACAAAAGCTTAGATACCACCATGATCTACGTGACGCACGATCAGGTGGAAGCCATGACTATGGCCGATCGTATTGCGGTATTTAATGGCGGTATTATCGAGCAAGTAGGCACGCCGCTGGAGCTTTACCAAAAACCAGTTAACCGCTTTGTAGCAGGGTTTATTGGGTCGCCAAAAATGAATTTCATTGATGTGATGCCTAAAGCAGGTGACGACACTCACACCATTGGGGTGCGTCCAGAGCACCTTAAAATTACCCAAGAGCGAGGGTTATGGACTGGTAAAGTAGGCGTAGTAGAGCACTTAGGCTCTGAAACCTTTTTGCACGTACATGTAGAAGGCGCTGGCACACTTACGGTTAAAGCGGACGGTGATTGCCCGGTTAGCTACGGCGATGTGGTTAATCTCACTGCGGCGCAAAGCAAAATTATGCATTTTGATAAAGCAGGCGTGACGATTGCTTCACTTTCTTGGGGTGACGCAATCGTTGCATAATCATTACCGGTTTACTGGCGAGTTACTGTGAACAACAGTAACTCGCCAATGTGTAAGGTATAAGATACAAGGAAACTCAAATGGGCAGCAGTAAAACGTCCCAACCAGGAATTGATATTCAGCTGGTTATTTTCGACTGTGATGGCGTATTAGTCGATAGTGAAGTGCTGTGTAAACGCGTCATCATCGCCATGTTGGCTGATTTAAAAGTCGTGGTTTCAAGCGCTTACTTTGACGAACACTTTCTGGGAAAAAGTTATGAATCTGCACATAGACAGATTTTAACCGACTTCAACATTTCGCTTCCTGCTGAGTTTAGAGATAACTACCTAACCGCGCTATTAAAGGTGTTTGCTGAAGAGTTACAAACTACGCCCGAGCTTAACAGTGTGCTCGCCGGCTTAAATGTCAGAAACTGCATTGCAACCAGTAGTAGCCCAAAGCGGGTTGCGTTTGCACTAGAAAAAACAGGTCTTCTTCCTTTTTTTGAAGGGCGCATTACAACAAGTACAGAAGTTGTAAATGGGAAGCCAGCCCCTGATATATTTTTACTTGCGGCATCAAAAGTAGGTGTTAAGCCTGAGCATTGTTTAGTTATCGAAGACTCAGAAGCGGGTATTCAAGGTGCACTAGCTGCTGATATGCAGGTGGTGAAATATACCGGCGCGAGTCATTTTAAAGGTGTACTGCCAACTAGCGCAGATAAGAATGAACCAATTAGCGCAGATAAGAACGACAAGGTATCGTCGATTTCTCATTGGTGTGAGTTTTTCAATCTGTACCCAAATTTAAAAACAACTGACTAGGCAAAGCGTTAAGTTAAAGCCTAAACCTCTGATATTAAACAGTCGCGAACGATCGCGAAATGTGATTAACATTACACCTTTTGCTGATGTGCTGAAAGGTGCCTGAGCAAGGCATAAATTTGCTTTGGGGGAAGTTTAGTGGGTTCAAACTCGGTTTGTGATAATCGAGCAAGTAATTCAGTGAAAATTGGCGTACTGCCAGCGTAACCCATATTCCACTCGGTAAAAGTGGGCTTATCGATATATTCGTAACTGGTGATAATGACATCCGAATGTCGAGCATCATCTGAAATATGAAAAAATAATTCATTAACCGCTTCGCGCTCACCTTCCAGGGCTTGTACAAAATAGCGGTTGTCGTAGCAGAGCATCCCGCAGATCCCTAAAGACTGATTATTCTTACGGGCATAAGTTAAGATATCTTTCATGTCTGAAAGCGACATATCTCGGGTTGCCGAACTCAAATAAATTAAGCGCACGATATTTTTCATAGAGTTATTAATACTCCTTTTTGCAAAAACAAACTATAAGTTTATTAAGAATAAATAGAGCAAAAGGATGAAATCTTCAAATCAATGGTGAATTCTAATCTGCCTCAAATGGCAATGATATACACTAACGCGCCATCTGAGTTGGCTGAGTTTTTACCCGAAGGCCTCAACACTCACTGTTATTCATCAGCCAAAAAGCTAAAAAAAGCACTGCGTTCCAATACGCCAGACAAATTGTTTTTCCATATTAATGATGCACAAAGTGAATCGGATAGTATTGAGATCGTACACTACGTGCGAACGTCATTAGCATCGCATAGTAGCACCTTGGTTATTTGCGTGAGTGATGCAGTTTCTACCACACCAAGTGAAATAATGAATAAGGCGGATGTGGACGATGTTATCCGCTTAAATAAGGAAGACGCTACGTTTGTACAACGTAAAATAGCGCGCATTATTAAGCGCATTATCATTAGCAAAAAGCATCTAATGGAAAAAGATGCGCAAGTGAATATGCTCACCTCGGTGAATCGATTTTCCCATCAACGTCAGAACATTCAAGCGTTAATCGCATCCTATGCAGAAGCGTTGCTGCAATTTTGTGGTGGACATAGTGGTTTAGTGGTTACTCCCGCTAAAGTTACCTGTGTACCCACTTCCCAGCCCTCTATCAGCCCGAGCGAACTTGAAGCTGTAGATGATGATACAAAGCGATATATCATCAACCTAGCCCTGCAATGTAAGGCCCCCGTGGTTAACTTGTCGCCTGAGCTTGCACCTATGCGCGCATTAATCGATATATTGCCAAACCCAGTGGCGAGCTACTTAGTATTTCCGTTGATTGTGTACAACAATAATTTGACGTCCATTATTTGTTTCATAAGTGAAGAGGCGCTAGATAGCGTATCTACCACGCAGCTAAACGTTATGCGTGACGCTTCCTTGCAGCTTAAAATAATATTAGAACGTCGATTTGCCGAATCGCGAATGGCCACGCATTATCAGCGTTTAAAAGAAACCTTGGCCGAACTGAAAGTAACCCAAGATCATCTGATTCATGCAGAAAAAATGGCTTCTGTTGGTCATATGGCAGCTGGGATTGCCCATGAAATAAATAATCCGTTGGCATTTGTTATCAGCAACTTCGACCCCCTAGATCATTACGTAGAAACGCTAATCAGCATGGTGGATTTGCACGAACAGCTCATTCAATCTATTAACGAAATTGAGCAGCCAGTAAGTCAGAAGCTCACCCAATCAATACAAAGCTTTAAACAAACCAGTGATATTGATTTTGTGACCGAAGATATAAAAGCGCTTGTTCATGATTCAAAAGAAGGTCTACTGAGAGTAAGGGATATCATTAGTGACTTGGGGAGCTATTCTCGTAAAGAATCACTTGAGAATCAGCTGCTAAACCTCAGTGAAGTAACCAAAGAAACCGTTCGAATGCTCAAATATGAATTGAGTGATGATGTTGAAGTACAATTAGCTATTGATAGTGATATTAGGATAACGTCACATAAAGGGTTCATCCAACAGATAATCGCCAATTTGGTTAAAAATGCGATTCAAGCCCACGCCACGTCAGAGAAGCAAACTCAGCATAGAGTCATCAAAGTCAGTGTTGAAGAAAAATCGGAGTTTGTACTAATAAATGTTTCAGATAACGCGGGCGGTATAGCAGAAAAAAGTCGTAAACATGTTTTTGACCCTTTCTTCACTACAAAAGACGTTGGTGAGGGAACAGGCATGGGGTTGTCTGTCTGTTTTAATTTGGCGAAGAAAATGCAAGGAACGTTGGCACTTGCCCCTGTGGATGAATCGAGTGAATTAGACACCACATTTACGCTTAAATTACCCAAGCAGGTAGGGGGGGAATGATCCTCTGACTGGCATTCTCGACTTTTCATTTCAGTGTTGTACAGTGCACCTGCTTCATCGACGAATATAATTATAAGGGCAGGTAATGACAACACTTATTGGCGGGAAAACAAAGGAAGAAGCGCTGGGCAGTCTTTCAAATATGACTAGCGATCTAACGCCTATTCAAAAAAGTGAATACTTATCTCGAATAGATAAAGCTCAGCACTATATGCAGCAAAATAGTATTGCTGCGCTGTACCTTAATGCCGGCACTAACTTGTCTTACTTTACGGGTATGCAGTGGTATGCCAGTGAACGTTTAGTGGGTGCTATTCTTCCTGCCTCTGGTGATGTTATCTACGTAGCACCTTATTTTGAAATTGACTCCCTTGAAGAGCGTAAAGTGATAAACGGCGACATTATTGGGTGGCAAGAGCATGAAAGCCCTTATGCACTCTTTGCTCATTTACTGGATGAAATTGATACTGCTGGTGGCAAGAAAATCGCAGTAGATGAATCGACCCAATTCTTCGTTGTTGACGGGTTTAATAAAGCTATTCCAGAAGGCGCCAGCATTATTAATGGCGCAGAGATTACTGCCCACTGCCGAATGCACAAATCAATAAATGAGCTTGCACTTATACAGCGTGCTATGGATATGACCCTTGCAGTGCATAAAGCTACAGCCAGTATGCTCTATACAGGAATTACTACCACAGAAGTGGAAGCCTTTATCAATGATGCCCACAAAAAAGTAGGTGCTAATGGCAATTATTTTTGCATTGTACTTTTTGGTAAAGCAACGTCATTTCCACATGGAGTGAAAGACCCGCAAGTGTTGAAAGATAACGACTTGGTGCTTATTGATACGGGCTGTAAGGTGCATGGGTATTTATCTGATATCACGAGAACCTACTGTTTTGGTAAGCCAACGGAGAAGCAAAAGGCGATGTGGGAAAGTGAAAAACGCGCGCAGTACGCCGCATTTAATGCAGTAAAGCCAGGCGTACCCTGTGGAGATATTGATAAGGCCGCGCGAGACAGTCTAGCGTCCGATGGCTTAGGTCCAGATTATAATCTCCCTGGTTTGCCCCATAGAACAGGTCATGGCATTGGTATGGACATTCACGAGTGGCCATACTTGGTGAAGAATAATCCATACCCTCTGGCACTAGGTATGTGCTTTAGCAATGAGCCCATGATAGTGGTCCCTAATGAGTTTGGTATTCGTTTAGAAGATCACTTCTATGTATCTGACACTGGCGCAGTGTGGTTCACTGAGCCTAGCAAAGCTATAGATGAGCCTTTTTAAAGACAGAGTAGACGAATTTTACGTTCTGCCAGTTTTGTTAGAAAAAGGAAAAGCCAACGCTGAGTATTAAATCCTGCTGATATGAGGTGACTTGAGTGTTCAAATAAAATAGTGTACTTTTTGAACAATACTTTGGTGGCGTAAATGCATGTATGGAAACTCTAAGCGTCTCTTTTCTCAAAAGATCAGTAGCTTTGCTATGTGGTTTTCCTTTCTTTATTTCTATGCTTTATATGTTTTCTTTTTCTGGATGGGCGGAAGAAAATACATTGATTCCTACCGTGACAGTATCGGACGCTACCACGGCGAATTTCCAATTAAGCCTTAATGAAAAAGCAACGTTTAGAGTTATCCCTACAACGGGAGGGGCGGTGCTTATTAAAGCAACGCAATCAGTAGCAAATGTTCGCTTAGCGCTTTATGGCGATGAATATAAAACTAGCGAGCCCTTACTCACCCTTGATATTCCAGCCGCCTACAGACAACCTGAATATTTACTCTTCGATGCGAACGACTGTGTCATTTGTTACGTTGAAATAGATACTTCGGCATCATCGCCAACGCAAGGTCGCAGCGATATCCTATTTAGCGCAATTGGTACCGGATTGGACGCTCGCAAGAATTTCTACAATGCCATCCAATTGGCTTCATTAACATGGTCTGCGGCAGAAAATCAGCTTGCAGAGATGGAGTATAAAGAAGCCTTACACGATGTGCGTTCCCACTACGAAAAAGCAGAGAATATTGCAACATCGTTAGAAGATCACTCTCTCATTGTTTTCAGTGCCTATATGCAATCCATAGTGAGCCACTACCTTGGAGAATACGACAATCAAGCTGATTTGCTGAAACGTATTCTACAGCAGACATCTATCCCTCAATCCTACCTTATCAAAGTTAACATGGATTTAGCGAGTTACTATATTTATGAGGAAGGTGAATTTGATACCGCAGTGGCGTATTTAAGCATTGTGTTCGACCATCTAAATTCTGGGCACTATCCCTTGTTGTATGCAGAGGCGAAAGAGTTAGAAGCGTCAATAGAAATTGAAATAGGAAGCTATTTGAATGCCGTAGCGGCCTTTGAAGAAACCAGCAAAATTTTCTTAGAACAAGGTGATGTGTCAAATGCTATTAAAAGCATGACCTCTTTAGGTTGGCTGTTTTATCACACGGGCGATTTTAACAACGCCATGCAGCAATACGTTCTCGCCAAGAAATTAGCAACCCAAATTTCAGATAACTACGCAATCACGAACTTGCATATCAAACTCTCGGGTGTATATCGACAACTAGGCAATATCGAGCAAGCCAATCATCATGTTACTCAGGCGCTAAAGCTAAGCGGTAGGTTTAAGCATGCATATTTAGATGCGTGGGCTAATGTAGAAAAAGCGAAGCTTCTGCAGGCAACGGGGCAGTATATTTATTCGAAGGATACGTTTGATATAGCAAAGCGCAGATTTTTTGAATTGAATGCCTCAAAGGGGGCGAGTGAAATCGACTTTTTTGTTGGTTTACTCAACATGCAACTTGGAGAGCATCAACAGGCGAAAGAGCGGATAGAGAGTTACTTGTTTAACACTGACGGAATTGCCACGGATTATGAGCATGCTATTGCTGCTTCAAACCTAGCACATGCCCTTACGTTACTTGGTAACAAAGATGAGGCAATGAAATATCAGGAAAATGCGTTAAATGTTCTGATGCAAACGCAAGATATTCGGTCAATTGGCTTAGCACAAATACAAATGGCCACGCTGCATGCATCCATGGGTAACTTCGAAAATGCTGAAACCTATTTTAATAAAGGAACGAGCAAACTTATTCAAACGCGCTCCACGCTATCACAATTAGACAGTACATATGCCTATGCCAATGAAATAGCCCAAATTAAACCAGTACTTGCACTACAAATAGGGCGTGATATTAGCGAGCAGATCGATGCTATTTTTTCAGAAATAAAGCGAACTGATTTACGTAGGGGGTATTTCTCCACCTATCAGAAGGTGGTCAGTTTGCTGATTCGTGTTGATAACTCACTTTCTGCAGAGCAGAGCTTATTACTTGCTGAGGCTGCGCGATCACGAACCATAGGGTACGGTCTTTACCGCGACAATAGCACTAATAACGACATTCAACGTGAACAAAAAAAGCTCAATCAAAAACAGCAGGTGAAATTGATTGAGCTTAGTACACAAATTGAAACACAGCAGAGAAAACAGACCATCAGAGAGATACGGGCATTGTCAGAAGCGTTATATCAGCTTGAGAGTGACAATTATGTTGTTCCGCAGTCTACCGCTAAATTTTCGGCCAAATCATTGGCCCAACTTCAGCAGTCTTTAACAGAGCATGACATGGTGTTATTTATCGATACCGCAGAAGTAGAGTCTAGGTTGTGGTTTATTGATCAGCAGCAGATTGTAAGCTTTAAGAGTGAACATGAGCGTTTTTTTAGTGAACGTGTGGGCGCTGTACTGAATGTGATATCGCAAAAACTGCCTTTGCGTAAAATGCGTAAAGAGGTGGCAGAGCTACGCAATACACTTTTTCCTAGCAATGCAGAGTCTCTATTCAAAGGCAAAACGAACTTAATTGTAATACCGGATGGCGCGTTAACCCGTTTACCATTTTCGTTACTGCCAGCATCTTCTCCCGCGCAGAGCGGCTGGTCAGTAAGCTATCAACATTCTTTGAAAAACATAGTAGATTCGAGAAGAGATAATTACGCTACCGCTGTGGATGAAGGCAGTATTCTTGTTGTGGCAGACCCTTTAATGAAGACTATGCCAAAAGACCAAAGCAGCCCGCTAGGCTATGGTTTTCAGTCTTCCTCATTGCCTTATACAGCAAAAGAGGCAAGTTACATAAACGAGTTCTCTGCTCAACCGATAACCCTTCTAAATAAAGGTAAAGCCAGTAAACAAGCGTTAGCAGAATTAGATTTATCTACCTTTAATATTGTGCATATGGCGACACATGGGTTAGCAAATAATCAAGTGCCTGAATTGGGTGGACTCGTTTTATCAAACGATTCAAGTGCAGACAATTTGCTGTTTGCCTCGGAAATCAGGCGGCTTAGGCTAAAAGCTCAACTTGTTGTGTTAAGTGGTTGCGAAACTACCCAAGGACACTTGATAGAGGGCGAAGGCATGCTTGGTTTAACCCGCGCCTTCATCGAAGCTGGAGCACATAGTGTTATAGGCAGTTTGTGGCAAGTACAAGACGATGCAACCGCGATGCTGATGAAGGAGTTTTATCGTTATTTACTACAACATGAATTACCCATCTCTGAAGCATTAGAAAAAGCGAAAGTGGCGGTGAAAAATCACAAAAGAAAAAATGGAACTCACCCGTGGCGATCGCCCTATTACTGGGCGGGATTTGTTTTACATGGTAACGCGGCATGACTGAGTCTGAGAGCGTTATTGCTACCGCTTTAGTAAAAGGGATTTTAGCGGGTGATGCTGCCGCAGAATTACAAATGATAGAGCGATATAAAAGGGGGTTACGTTATGTGCTTCGGCGAAAGTGTCACGACCTTGATTTGACCGCAGATATTAGTCAAGAAACGTGGCGTATTGTTATTGAACGTATTCGAAATAATGAGCTACGTGAACCAGCTAAGTTGTCAGCGTTTATTCTTCAGACGGCCAAAAATCAGCTACTGATGCATTTTAGAAAAAATGACATTAAGCGCCAACAAACGGGTATGGGGGAAGCGTTGGAGTCTGAGTATTCCGGCCCGTCAACACAATCGCCCGAGGATGCGCTAGAACGACATAATTTAGGCTTGCTTGTTCAAACGGTTATTAAAGAGTTGAATACACCGAGAGATAGAGAATTACTCCATCGTTACTATATACATGAACAAGATAAAAGCCTGATTTGTAATGAACTAAATGTTAACGCTAAAAACTTCGACAATGTGCTTTATCGCTGTAAACAGCGGTTTAAAACGCTGTGGTTAGCGGTAATGGAAGATAACTGATATGAATTTCACTGAGAGGTTTGGCCTAGTTAGTGCACAAGACGTTAGTACACAAGAGCATAGGCATTTCACAAACAATAGACCCAGAGTACTCATGGTTAGGAGTTTGCGCAGTGAAGCAAGATGAAAGAATAGAGCGGTATGTGCTAGGTAGAATGACACCGAGTGAAGAAGCGGAGTTTGAAGCTTATTTTTTGTCTAACCAAGCGTGTTTAGATCAACTAGAGCTTACAGAGCGTTTGTACAAAGGAATGCAAGCAAACAGTGTTGATAATATAACGCCTATGCAAAGCAAACCTCGAATGTGGAAACAGCCTATTCCACTTTGGGCCGCGGCAGCTGCAATGATTCTCGTTTTGTTAATGCCTACGCCGTTCAATACCTCTCAGCGCTTAGCTCCGAATTCCGATTTAAATGTTTATCGCTTAGAAATGGCTAACGTTCGAGCTTCAGAATTTGATGCGGTTAAGGTGACTCAATCGGACAGCCAGCTCGTGTTTGCAATCTACGTTGATACTGAAATACCTGAATTTGATTACCCCAGCTATGGGTTCACGTTAACTAATCAAAAAGGAGAGCAAGTGTTCACGACAAGCGCTTTACATTTAACCTCTACAAGCGAAATTTTCATAAACATGGGATTACAGCACGTCGAATCAGGAGTATACGATTTTGAAGTGTTGGGCTACAACGATATGACAAAAACACCACTGCATAGTGGATTAATACAATTTAATTAGTCAATGACTAGGAGCGGACCCTAATGACTTTATTCAATAAAATGGTATCAAGTGTAGGACTGACATTATTACTTTTAACATTACTTGGTTGTTCGCATGACAATAAAAAGTGCGAAGATGACGTAGAATGCATGCTATCGAAAGTTACAGCGAGTTATAAGGTCGAATTTTTAGGTAATGATAAAACTACCCTTAAGGCGGATAACGCCTCCCAATCACAACGAGCAAACGCATTGGGAGCTCTAATTGTAGATAAAAGTGGCGGTGCTTTAGCGCTTAAAGATACTTGTGAGTTAAATTCAGAAACCCCCAACACGCCAAGACCTGACATTAGTATTGGATTTACAGACGTTAATGGAATTCACCAAGATAGCATTGATGACATCAGCTATAACGGAAATTGCTATCAGGTTTATGAAACGGTTAACTTCACGGTTCTTTATATACCGACATTAGATAACCCGAAACATGGAACCGAAGTTGCTAAACTCGTGACAGACCATCCCCATTCTATGCAGATATACGTTTATCACGGTGATAAAAATTCGATGACTTACCGTGTCTTTCACAGAGATAAGCAATTTAGTAATGACGGAGCTCATAATCACGATGGCGATGGTTCACACTCGCATGATAAAGAAAAAAATCAAGTTCTGAAGCACAATACTACCCATGGTGGTGGTATAGGTACATAGGTACCGCAACCGCGAACTAGCTAGCAGTATTCTTACATTGTAGTTGCGCTGGGCTAGAAGTTAAGCCTGGCTCAGCTAAACCCCCTTTTTATTATCCCGTCATTTGTATTCTCTCACCTAAATAAAAAGTTTTATTTAGGTGAGAGAATAATCAATGTGCATGCACTGCTCCTATATACCAATAAAAATGGATTGTGAGGGCAACATGAACGTGATTAATTCCGATTCCTATGCCAAATTTGGCAAGTCGTTTAACCGAAACAAAAAAGCTAGTCGAATATCGGCAATGTGTATTTTAGCAAGCTCTCTGTTTGGCTGTACTACTTTTCCTTATGTTGAAGACCCTCGCCCCGAATACACAAGAGCGTGCACAATGTGTGAGTCACGCGAAGTAGAGCTTCAGCGGGCAATGGCTTACGTCGATTACACTTACGACGGCTATCGCAGAAAGCTTTTAGAAGATGCAAAGCAAAGCCAAGAATTAAGCCAAGGCCTGATTGCTCTTGGCACAGTAACATTGGGTTTAGCAGCATTCGAGGCCAATATTGATACGTTCAAAGCGGCGGGGTTGCTCGGAGGGGGCGCCTATCATTTAGGAACGGCAAATGAAAATGTTGGCAGGCGTGCACAGTATATTGCTGGTATGCGAGCAATGGTGTGCATAAAAGATATTGTTAGCCCTATGGTGGGAATTACTAGCAATTATCAGCATATTCAAAAAAATGCCGAACGGCTTCGTAGCGCAATGGACGAGTACGCCATAGCGGCGGGAGACTTGACCAATAACATGAACCAACTCGTTCTCTATAATGACGCCACCAAAAGCTTAAAAGCGGCAGCGCAGGCGCAATTAAAGGTGATAGACAGCGACAGAGAACGGGCCGCAAAGCTACTTCAAAGCACCAACACCTTGCTTGCAAAGTCCTCCACGATTGGGCCTAGGGTATTTGCGCAAGTGGATAACATTCGTGTAGCCGTTGATGAAGCCTTAACGTCAACATTGGCGAGTACAGATAGTATCGGTTCGCAAATAGCTGCATTGAGTGATTACGCACAATATTTTACGCCCGGGCTAGACTTCGCTCAAATACTACAAACAACACTCGCTAGTTCGGAAGGTTCCAATACGGATACTGTTATCAATAAAATGTTAGCGCAGGCGATGGGGGACTTCGATAAAAAAACCAAAGAGAACGCCGAGAATGCTGAGAACGTTAAAAATGCGATTATAGGCGTTTACGAAAAAGTCATTTCTAACATCAGTGTTGCCATGGGGAAGATGCAAGCGAAGCGTCAAATTATGTTGGCAAGAGCCAGCGAATTGAATGGTTTGTTGGCGATGCCCCTCAATTTAAATGAAACTACGTTTAAATCTTGTGGCGCCCTTACTGATAATATTACTACTCAGCTAAAACTCGATCATTCCTCATTAGAATTCACACAGGGCACTATTCAAACGGCCACTGTTGAAGTATCCGGTGGAACAAAGCCTTATTCTGCACAGCTAACTAAAATGCCTAACTCATCGGTAAATGTTGCGACGGTGGCAGGAGGCTCTGGAATTATCGTTACGCTTACTAGCGAGGCAAAGGCGGGTGAAGTCTTTACGATTAAAGTGAAAGATAGTAGCACTCAGCACGCCATTATTAACGTATCGATTAAAGAGCCAGTTAAAAAAACTGAAAGTGATGCTGCGAAAGAGAACGTTACAGAGGCACCACAAGCAGCGTTGAAAAACTGCGAAAATAGCAAAACCACTACATGGAATGAAACCTTCGGTGTTATTGGCTACCCGGTAATGGGAACACATGCGAATGGTATTGTTTTGGAAAACCCCGCTTTATTAGGAAGCACTATATCAGGAGAAATAGCGCTTACTGGTCAGTTTTCTCTCCCCCCTGAGGCGAAGAATATAGAGGCGGTTAAAAGCGCATTGCTCGCGAAGCTCGCCACCGACCCTCTACTAAAAAGTCTACATTGTAAAAACATTACCAGTAACGACAAACTAACGCCTCATGCAAGCTTAGCAAATGCCTTGAGCTCAACCCCTGATGTTTGCAAAGCCGATGACGATGTAGGAAGGCTACAATGTGCATTACGCACGCCAATGGAAGCTGGAGATTGCGGTGACGATTTTACGTTAGCCTACTCGAATTTTAGTCAGGGCATACTGACCGTAACACTGCGTGACCTAGATTCAATTTGCCCAACACTTTATGTAGATAAAGTAGAGGATTTAGCCGCTCAAGCAAAAGTGACGATTAACAAATCACTTAAGCGGTTTACAGGGGGGAATACATTAAAATACAGCGATTTGAAGTTCAGTAATCATGAGGAAATAAAAGCCAAAATTGACGGTTTACAAGAGGGGAAAGTGCAATGAGTTATATAAAAGTCATTGATACTAAAAAGTCAAAATACGATCAAGGCAGTGCTGTTGCATTAATACGCCGTACCCGAAAAAACCTATCCGTTGAGCACTATCTAGTGAGTTGTTTCCACCTATTTGGATTATTAGCGAGAAACATAAAGCAGCCTTGTCAGCAGGCCGTCATTGAGCATGACGGAAAAGTGATTGCCAATTATAAAGGTATTTGCGGGAGTATTGCGCCGCTGGGCACTGATACTTGGAGCTTCGATGTCGCATTTGCAAAAGTGGAGCCAAAGAACCTAGCGCTCGCGCGCAATGCGATTCCCGGACCAGTACCAACAAAAATACTGTATTACATGGATGAGTTGCCAAAGACTGCCATCATGCACAGTCCGCGGGTCAAAGCCACTGACTCTAATGACACTGAAAGTAAAATCACCCTATCTAATGTATGCGCTAAAAGGGGCAATCAACAAATTGTTTCCTATGGGCCCGAGCTTAACCGTCTTCAGGCAGTTCATCGCCTTATTGTAAGCTACGATGGAGAGACCATGGCTGGTGATAGTGGTTCACCTGTTCTTAGTGATGATGGAGATACACTGTTGGGCATGCATATCGCTGGGAATGGGAGCAAGGGCTATATGCTTCCTGCTGTCGATTTTATTCAAAATGCCAACCGGTTTATTCCTGAATTTAAAAACGATACTTTATCTTTAGATTTGTGAGGTGAGTTATGGATTATCTTGATACCGCTATAGTGCTGACCTTAGTGATCATTACCGTTGCTGAGTTTTCAGCACTGACTACAGATAAACTCATGTCTATGATTGGCTCTCGAACCCGTGGCTACGACTATTGGTGTGAATGTGTAGTTGAAGAAGTCCGGTTGTCTTTAATACATGATGTCGATTTTACTGCAGCGCAAAGCGCACATGTGCTAGAAAAGCTTAATATCTTAATGGCATATGAGCGTGAAAAAGCAAAGCCATATTTAAATAGGTCAGTATTGTTGAATAATATTTTATCGACAGCCAGTAAAGTGTCAGCACCAAAAATGGCGGATAAATTAGCGCAAGTATTACCCGATAGAATAGCAAAATGCGATCATAGTGCCACAAGTCGATTTCGTTTGAGGACTGGCGTTAAAGTGGCATGTGTTGCCACCATTATTGCCTTGGCATTAAATATCAGCAGCTTGTCATTGATAAATGAGCTTGAAAATACTGATGCCGATGATTTGATCCGTCTTCAAAGTCAAATTGAGAGTTTAAACACTAGGCTTGAGGCAGAGGACGACCCGACTAACGCAGGGGCGATAATGATTGAGTTAAGAAGTAGGTTAAATCAACGCTCTGATTTAGAGAGTAAAACATTTTCAGTTGGTCCCATAGCGCCAGGTATAAATCGAATGTCTATTGAATGGATTTTCGGCTGCGTGCTCACGGGATTGCTCGCAGGGTTAGGTGCGCCATTTTGGCGTCAACAATTAAGCAGGCTGATGACGCTGAAAGACCTTAAAGAGCAAGTTTCTGTAGATAAATCGGTGGGCCTTAATGATAGTGAGGTGCCAGAGAATCAATGGGGGGACGCCTCAGTCGGCGACGCTTCACTCAATGAATCTGCAATCAAAGACTCCGCAATAAATGTACCTTCCGGTGTAACCGGAAAATTCATTCCAACAAATATAAGTTGGGATCCCTTAAGCAATCAAATTGACTTGGACGTCATTGCACAAGGAAAGCCAGAGCGCGTATACATGCCTGAAGAATTAGTGCATACATTACGTTTGAGATTGGCCCCTCAATATAATGCAAATCTTGCAGCGGTAAATATAAGACCAGAATCACTGAAGAAATTGGCGAACAGTTTTTTTTCCAGTAACTAAAGTGAGTTTACTGCGTAGGCTGCTTCATTTAAACATGAAGGTTGCGCACCTTTGAAGTTCGCCTCTAATGTGTCTTGATGGCGAGTGGTAATTAATTCAAAGGTGCAACAAAGCCTAGAACAAGCGCTATGGCCTATTCACACTTCTCAGCCGCGACTACCGTTATTTCAACCAACAAAGCTTCACGAGCCATGTTAGCGGTAACGCAAGCGCGAGCTGGGGCATGCCCTTCTGGTACCCAGTTATCCCAAACGGCGTTCATCTCGGCAAAGTATTTCATGCTTTTGATGTAAATAGTGGCAGATAAAATATGTTCTTTATCGCTACCCGCTTGTGCTAGCAAGGTATCCACTTTATCTAGCATAGTTTGGGTTTGTTCGGTAATACCTTGGGTAGCATCTGCGCACACTTGGCCGCATAAATAGATAGTGCCGTTATGTTTTACTATACGGCTCATACGCTGTTTTGTTTCTATTCGCTCTATGGTCATTGCTAAGGTGTCCGTGCTTTTAATCTAAAAGTTTAAATGGTTTATTTTTCATTTCTACAAGCTTGCTGAATTTCATGCCCTAACTCTTCTGCATCAGCAAGTTGTTCAAACATGTCGCGAATTGGCGCGCCTTCAATCAAACCCATGAGTGTACCTAATACAAAACCACGGTGCACGTTATCCCCTCCTACATTGGCGTTGGCTGTGAGTGCTTTTTTCCCATCGGCAATGTAGCGGTAGGCAAAATACAGCACACTAGGCCATGCATCAGAAATGTAGCATGCGGGAGAGAATTGACGGCCCACTATTTCGATATCACTTTTATTCTTGGCAACTAGCTTTGCCAAAGACAGATGATTCCCCCGTAAGGCAATATCTTCAATTATGTCTTGAGGAGATTCATTCGTGCGGTAGAGCAATCGATAAAGCAGCTCGACATAATAGTCACACACTACACCAAGCGCGTCACTGGGGTGAGTTAAATACAAATGGCTTCTGCATAGGTTTTTAATATCATTCAGGTCATCACCTTTTAAAGCGCAGGTAAGCGCTAAAGGCCCAATGGTAACAAGGCCACCTATAGAAGCCGTATCGTGGGTAACTGCGGCGCATTTATCGGCAGGTTTACCGTCTACTAGATTCGCAAAAAAGCCCCTATGATACGATTCCGCGTAGGTATCTGGGTGGGCGGGCTTGTCTGCGCACAACAGCTTAATGTACCCATCTAAAAAAGCAGCTTGTTGATATTGCAGCGCTGCAACGCTAAGCACCACCCTTGCACAATGGGCATTCAGGGTATTTTCACCCGCCTTCATACCCTGATGATAATGCTGGTTAGCACCAGTCCAATATTGTCGTTTACCCTTTAAGATAACATCGCCCACAATGTCTTTCTTTTCCTGCTTAGATACTTTGGACCGCCCACCTTCGCTGGTGGAATGCAAAGACATGATGGAAGATGGATGAAATGATGGCGCGTCTTCGAACTGCTGAATACCGCCGGGGAAATCTTTTAAAATGTCCGCAGGGTTATAATACCAATGTACTGGCATTGCCAAAGCGTCAGCAATAAATGCATTTTTTAGCGCCGCGATTACCCGTGATTTATATAATTCAGATGACACTTAGTTTTCCCCTTAAAGACTAATGCACTCATTGGTTTTGTCTAATACGCAACAAGTAAAATAACATCGAATGATTAGAGGGTTTAATACGTGGTTTGATTGAATATTGATCGCAGAGTGGGCGTTTCTAAAAGCCATTTGCTAAAAAGTGACAGTCTCATTACTATTCTTTTTTTGGTTTGAATTTTAGTGTGGGTTTTAGTTTGAAAATAAAGGGTAAAGATATGCATGCATCGCCATCAAGTACCGCGGGGAAACCTTTAAACTTCCTGTTGTATGTAGAGCAAAATTACTCCTTCGATATTCTTCGACCCATACAAAATGAAGCGAAAAAGCACGGTCATCAGGTTAAGTGGTTGGTGGTGGGAAATGATGCGTCTAAACACTTTTTACATGAAAATGAGCAGGCATTAGCTTCTATTGAACAAGCTATAAGCTTTAAACCTGATGCGGTGTTCGTCCCCGGAGATAGAGTGCCCAATTTCATCCCCGGCATTAAGGTGCAGGTCTTTCATGGTCTTAATGAAAGCAAACGAGGCAATGTTTACCCTGAACGAGGGTTGTTCGACTTATATTGTACTGAAGGGCCTGAACGCACGGGTACGTTAACACGCAGTAATAAAGGCCATTACAATGTGGTTGAAACTGGGTGGGTTAAACTAGACTCATTATTCCAATATCAATCGACAGAGCATTTCGATAAACCGCAGGTGCTATTTGGTTCCACTTTCTCTGCTTCCTTGTCTTGCGCTGAACTCGTCTATGAAGAGGTAAAGCGATTAAGTCAAAACGGGAGTTGGCAGTGGTTAGTCACATTGCACCCCAAAATGGCAGTGTCAACGGTTGAAAAATACAAAGCGTTAGAAAGTGAAAACCTAATGTTTTTTGAAAATAATCAAGTCATCGAAGCGTTGCACAGAGCGGATGTGATGATTTGCGATAACTCCTCTATTTTCCAAGAGTTCTTATTATTAAATAAGCCTGTTGTTACGGTAAACAACCGCGACCCACTCGATTGCTTTATTAACATCACAGAAAGCAACGCGCTTGAGGGCGCAGTAAAACAAGCTTTGTCACCATCGCCTGAACTTATCGATAGTATTAAAAAATACGGGCCATCAATAACACCCTACCTAGATGGAAAGTCGTCTCAACGCGTGGTGAAAGCGGTTGAAGAAATGGTGGGTAGCCATTGGGTTGATAAGAAGCCTAGAAATCTATTAAGAAACTTTAAAATCAGGAAGAAACTAAAATATTGGAAGTTGTGATCAGGGCGTTCGATTTAGCGCGCTTTTGACAGAGCGCCTGATCGGCAAGCGCTAACTTGAACCTTTCACCCAGAATAACTAGTTACAGCATTAGACATAAAAATGGATGATTGTGAAAACTAATTTCATGTAATTCAAGGTCTTGTTTCCATAGGTTAGTTCAACATTGATAGTTGTAGAGCAAAGATATTGTGGCGTACTATAGCGTTTTCTCCTTTTCGACATTAAGACTTCTCTATGTATCAAGATTTTCAAGCTGAGCTTTCCTGGGCCAGTTTACACATGCCGCGCACCCGTGAAGCTATTTCCTCTCTTCCCAGCTTAGACGGCATTAGGCTAGCCTGTAATATGCACCTTGATTTAAAAATGGCCCCTTTGGTTGAAGGGCTATTATCTCGTGGATGTGAGGTGTTTCTGACAACCTGTAATCCCACTACAGTTCAAGATGACGTAGTGAAGTATTTGGTAGATAAAGGGGCTACGGCTCACGCATGGCGAGATATGAGCAACGCCGATTGGTCAGATTCTTTTGATAAAGCATTAGCTTGGCAGCCAACCCACTTGTGTGAAATGGGGGCCGATTTAACCACGCGTCTGCATGAAAAAGTGCAAACGAATGAAGCTGTTCCAAGCATTGTTGCGGGCTTAGAGGCGACAGGTTCAGGTATTACGCGATTAAACGGTATGCAGCCCGAGTATCCTATTTTTAACTGGGACGATTTACCCGTTAAAGAAGGCTTACATAATCGCCATATGGTGGGCTTAAGTGCATGGCAAACGTTTTTCCAAACCACACATCTTACCCTGCATGAAAAAGTAGTAGTAGTCATAGGTTATGGTTTAGTAGGGCAGGGCGTTGCGGCATCTGCAAAAGCTTTTGGTGCACAAGTGCAAGTGGCAGAGCTAGACCCTGCTCGTGCGCTACAAGCTAAATATGATGGCTGGCCGGTGGTTGATTTGGGCATTGCGGTAAAAGATGCCGATGTTATTGCTACTGCCACAGGTGGTTACGGCGTGGTAAGTGCGAAACATCTGGATGCGATGAAGGAAGGCACCTTCATATTAAATGTTGGACATGTGGCGCAAGAAATTGATGTGCCTTATCTTAAAGAGCATGCCGTCCACAGCGAGCCAATGCCTTACGTGAATGCTTATACTTTGAATGGCAAAACCCTATTCTTACTTGCAGATGGTTCTATGTTCAATCTGACAGCAGGCTATGGTGATAGCTTGAATGCCTTTGACGTAACCTTGGCCGTAATGGCTGCAGGCATTGGGCATATTGTAGGGGAAGGTAGTACCCACCAAAATGGGTTATATTTACTACCTGAAAAAGCATGGAAGGCGGCGCTTTAAGGCGCCCCCCTTATCATTGTTGATAAGAGGGACAAGGAGGGCAAGGGAGACAAGAGGCAAAAGAGGCGTTGATAAAAAAGGGTATCTAAAAAAGAAGGACCTCAACTCATTGAGGAAGCGTGAGATAAATCCTCGATCCCCACCAATTACTTAATAAACAAAGTTTCCTATACAAAGAGTAAGCGGACTGAGTGCTTTTACGCTAACATACTCGTAACATGTTAGCGTAGACACTAAATTTGTGTTGCCCTTTTGCCATAAGGTATTGCTTACGCTAGGGCGCTTACATAAATTACATAACGACAGGGAGTTGGGGGTATGGGAAAATAGTATGGTTCAAGCATCTTCTATCCCTTTGTTTATTACTGCCAGTATCTGCTTACTTTTAAGCTTTTTCTTTTTGCTTTTATATTATCGTTTGACCTCTCGGCATGAAGAGTTCGTGAAGTATTACCTGATTTTTGCGCTTTCAGCGTTAACCAGTGGCATTTTTTTTGGTGCCTTTGCGGTGCTCGTTAACTCAAGCAATAACCTTATTTATCTTAGTATTTCTAACCGTATAACCGTTATTGCGGCAATGTTTACCATAGTGCTGAGCTTGCATTTCTACGTTGCTTTTTTTCAATACAAAGTGCCCACCTTTCTGAAATGGTGTTACGTCATTTGTGGTGCCTTTTCCTTGTTAACTATGGTGCCTAACCAGTACTTTCTGAGTAATGCTTTCTACTCAACATCTCAGTACTACACAGGCTTAAAGTACGGTGTGTTATTCCAGTTGTGGGGGGCATGGATATTAGTTCTCGCCGCCTATTGTATTTTCATACTCGTGAGAGTGTTTAATCGCCAGCGTGTTAGGCAAGAAAACAGTAATACGAATACAGTGTTATTACTGCTGGTGGCTAACATCGTGTGGGTGATCACAGGCCTTTGCGATACGTTTACGGGCATTCAAGTTGTAGATGTACCCCCATTGAGTTGGATAGGCTCATTTTTAGTTACTTCCTGTATTGCGTGGGTTTTGGTTTTGCATATAGATGAACTTTATGAAGAAAGACGCTTGCTTAGCAATCGTCTTATGTATGACCATTTAACCCAAGCATTCTCACGTAGTTATTTAGAGATACGTTTATCAGAAGCCGTCAACTTAATGCTACGTAAAGAGTTGAATTGGTTATCAGTATGCGTATTCGATGTAGATGATTTTAAAAACATTAACGATCAATACGGGCACGCAAACGGTGATGCGTTGCTCACCCAAATTACGAATATTATCAAAGACAATATTCGTCAGTCTGATTGCATCGCTCGGTTAGGCGGGGATGAGTTCGTCATTTTATTTGCTAGCAAACAAGATGAGAATTCTGCGCCTACGACTGTCGAACGTATACGAAAACGTATTGCTGAAACAAGTTTCGGGAAGGGAGATTGTTCATTTAGTGCGTCTTGTTCGTTTGGCATAGTCAGTGTTACCCCAGACCAGCTAACGATGGCCGATTTGCCGAACCAAATGTTATCAAGCGCAGATGAAGCCTTGTATAGCGCCAAGCATAAAGGAAAAAATGCTGTGGGTATTGCTACTCTCAGTGATTTATCCTGACCCTACAGAAACTAGTCGACATCCCCCGTTTCGTTATCATCTTGGTTTATGTCTTCTTGTCCGCTTTTTTCTTGCTTGGCCTCGGTAACCATTTCGATAGTGTGCTGCACTTTGGGGTCGGGTAAAATCATCTGCATCAACATACCAAATACTATTGCTGCACCTTTTTGTTTTCTGGCCCATAAATACATAAGGACAAAGAAGCCTACAACAAAAGTGAAACCTACAAATACGCTAAGTGCAAACAAGGTATCGCTAAAAAAATCCATATTGCACTGCTTTTTCCATTTCCACTTTCACTTCCAATTCCACTTATATGGATAGATGCGACAAGACGCAGTATTTGTCGTACCAATTAAAATCCCTTCTCTGTGCTTTAATGGTAATGTTTAAAAAAAACACAAGTGCATGAACTCATTAAGGCAATGCGAAAGACTAATAAATTAAATATTTAAGCCTTTACCGTATGGCTAAATACGTTGCACTATATAAATCATAAGAACCTATCCTTAATAAACCACTAAATATAAAAAGGCCTTCAATGATGACATTACGGCGAACACTAGCCGCTTTAGTAGTATCTATTAGCACGCTGGTTAGTCTCTCTTTTCCTGCAATTGCGTTAGAAGATACCGTTAACCCGAAGCTTTTCGATAAAATGGAATATCGTAATATTGGCCCTTTTCGTGGCGGTCGCTCTGTTGCCGTTTCTGGTGTTGAAGGTAACACTAACCTTTATTACATGGGGGCCGCAGGTGGCGGTGTGTGGAAAACAGATAACGCCGGTTTGTCTTGGAAACCCTTGTCTGACAAGCACTTTGAAGTAGGTAGTATTGGTGCTATTGCTGTTGCGCCTTCCGATCACAATGTTATTTATGTTGGCACAGGGGAAGGGCCTATTCGAGGTGTAACTACCAGCCATGGTAAAGGTGTATATAAGTCTACCGATGCAGGTGAAACCTGGGAGCTAGTCGGTTTAGAAAACCGTGGTCAAATTCCCAAAATTCGCATTCACCCCACCAATCCAGATATAGCGTGGGCGGCTGTTCAAGGTAATATTTGGGCGCCAAATGAAGCGCGCGGTGTATTTAAAACTACCGATGGCGGTAAAAGCTGGAAGCATGTGCTTAAAGTTAATGCCGACACGGGCGCTGCAGATTTAGCACTCGACCCGTCTAACCCACGAGTGTTGTACGCCAGCATGTGGCACCACGGAAGAACGCCATGGTTTGTAAAATCAGGTGGCGATGGTGGTGGCATTTATAAATCCACTGACGGTGGCGAAACTTGGGATAAACTAGAAAAGGATTTACCCAAGCTTATCGGAAAGGTGGGAATAGATATTTCGGCCTCTAACCCTAAGCGCGTTTACGCCATTATTGAAGCTGACAAAGGTGGCTTGTACCGCAGCGACGACGCTGGCGCTTCTTGGCAGTTAATGAATGGCGACAATATTCTTAAAGCCAGAGCCTGGTATTACAATCATATTAAGGTCGATCCTAACGACGAAAACACCCTGTATGTGATGAACGTACAGTTGCATAAATCTATTGATGGCGGCAAAACCTTCGAAATAAAATCACTGCCACACGGTGATACCCACGATATGTGGATAAACCCTGAAAACAGCCTAAATATGATTAATGCCAACGACGGTGGGGCAACCGTGACCTTTGATGGTGGAAAATCATGGTCTAGTATTTATAATCAGCCAACTGCGCAGTTTTACCGTGTAGTGACTGATAACCTTGAGCCCTATCATGTTTATGGTGGTCAGCAAGATAACACGACTATGGCTACCCCTTCCTCTACATGGGATAGCGGTATTGGTATAGCCGAGCAGTTCGCTGTAGGTGGAGGAGAAAGCGCACATATCGCGTTTGATGCAGACAACCCCACGCTTATATACGCCACCACTATCAATGGCACATTAACCGAGTTCAACAAAGACACCGGGCTTACTCGTCCTATCATGCCTTACCCTGAAT
This sequence comes from Alteromonas sp. Mac1, assembly GCF_001562125.1. Lineage (NCBI taxonomy): Bacteria > Pseudomonadati > Pseudomonadota > Gammaproteobacteria > Alteromonadales > Alteromonadaceae > Alteromonas > Alteromonas sp. Mac1. Next base: position 3,815,070 of record NZ_CP013932.1, on the reverse strand, counting down.
ATGTGTTTGGGCGAAACGCACGAGATCAGAAATACCGTACCAACTGGAATGCGCCGGTATTGGTGTCGCAACACGACCCGAAAACCGTGTACTACGGCACACAAATGATCTTGAAAACCACCGATCGAGGCGTCAATTGGCAAGAAATCAGCCCAGACTTAACGCGCAACGATGCCGAAAAGCAGGGCTTGAACGGCGGACCTATCACCAATGAACAAGCAGGTGCGGAATACTACAATACGGTTTTCTATATTGCTGAATCGCCAACAAAGGCGGGTGAACTATGGGTAGGTGCAGATGACGGCAAATTACATTTAACCACAGATGAAGGCAAAAACTGGAAAGACATAACGCCTCATAAAAAAGAAGCTCAGGTTAATGCTATTGAGCTAAGCGTTCATACTGAAGGTAAAGCCTATGTAGCCGTAACCGGCTATAAATTGAATGACTATAAGCCCTATATTTATAAAACGGAAAACTATGGAAAGCGCTGGACTCGTATAGATAAAGGCCTGCCTGAAGATGCGTTTGTACGCGTGGTACGCGAAGATAAGCAACATGAAGGTATGCTGTTTGCGGGTACAGAAAGCGGCATGTTCGTTAGTTTCGATGATGGTGATAACTGGCAGGAGATGGCGCTTAATTTACCGCCTGTCGCAATAACCGATATGCAAGTGAAAGGTGATGACTTAGTTGTGGCGACCCAAGGGCGTGGCTTCTGGATTTTGGATGACATAAACCCGCTACGTGAAGTCAGTGGTTCATTACATAATGAAGCGCTGTTTCAATTTAGCCCTGTTGATGGTGTGCGTTTGTTGTCAGGCGGCAATATGAGTGGCCAACCAGAAGCGAAAAACCCCGCTCGTGGTGCCACCTTTCGTTACTACTTAAAAGATGAGCTTGAAGAGAGCGACAGCCTTCGCATCGATATTTTTGATTCTAAAAATCAACTTGTGCGCACGTTATCGTCAACCGCAGATGCGTTTGAAAAGTGTGCTAAGGGTAACGAAGATGCACGAAGCCCGTTGAAGTTTAAACACCCCTCTACAAAAGAAGGCTATAACCAGTTTGTGTGGGATTTACGTCGTTCACCTTTGCATTGTATCGATAATGTAAAACTGTTCGGTGGGTGGAAAGGCGCTAGGGTAATGCCTGGCGACTATAAAGCGACTATTACGGTGGGCGAGCACTCTCAAACCAGAGCCTTTAAGGTGTTACCTGATCCAAGGGAAGAAGCTAACGCTGCCCAATTACAGGTTGTAGAGCAAAGTATTCAGGCCAGTGAAGCTTTATTGAACGAGCTATTTGAACATCTGCAAAAAGCCCGTAACGTGCGTGCAACACTAAATGGGGTCACTGAGTCGAATGTGGTACTAGCCAGTGAAGTATCGGCATCTATCGACCGTATTGTCAGTGCTATTGATGATTGGGAAGCATTGGTTATTCAACCTAAGCATCAAACATTCGAAGATGATATTAACTGGCCTAACATGCTAGATAGGCAAGTGCGCTTTTTAATGGATAACTTCGATAGAACTGGCGCGCCCGCGCAAGCTGGAGCAGTGCAGCGTTTAGAAGATTTAGAAGCAAGATGGCAAAAGTACAAACTGCAGTTAGAAGTTTTATTTAAAGAAAACGTTAAGCCAGTAAATAAAGCGCTTGCTGAAAAAGGTGTTTACGACTTAGACAGTTTGTAGGCTGCTTGTAAGCCGGCTAAGTCCATAAAGTATGGCCCGCAAAATAGAGTGTGTAAAACAAGGCGCGTTAATTGAGGCGCGTTAAATATGTGCTTTATACAAGGAAGGTGTTCGATAGCATTATCGAGCGCCTTAATTACAGCACGTGCACTGAGGGCTCTACCTAAAGCGTTTAGACACCGTAAACGTTTTACTTAACACGGTAGATTATCTCTACTCATCATACGATTACAAAAAAAGCCGACCTAGCGTCGGCTTTCATTTTCTTTGTCGCGTTTTTAACTGACAGTAACATGCTCAATAAGGTGTATTGGGGAGAGATATATGTATCGAATATCATATTGTAAAGTTTCTTTTGTCTGAGTTTGAAACTCTGTCTGCAGTAATAAAAGAGATAACAAATATAGTACTGGATATCACCCCCTGTAGAGCTGAAAACAGAATAAATGGTAAAAGTTGAAATTATGATCAAATATGAGTTGCTAACTCATCGTGTTTATTTGTATAGTTATCGCAAATATTGTAAATGCCTAGTAAAATTTAAAGCTAATCTATAAATGATAAAGGTGTAATACCAACCTAAAACTTAGCTTTGTTAGACGATGCATTTTCTAGGACGGATAATAAGAATATTTATACAGCTATTACTTGATAGCTGTTTTGTTTTTAAGACAAGGAATAATTATCATGGTCAAGCTGGTAAAGAAACCGGTTTTCTCGGTACTTTTAGTCATAGCCTCTCTAAATATATGTTCAGGTGCTCACGCAGGGCTACTGAGTTTTAATGATTTCTTCGCCGATCCAAGTGTTTCAGTAGCCGCAGATGGGTCTGAAGCGATAATCCGTGAGGACATTGATTTTGCAGTGTCGACAATCTCCTTAGACCCATTTTTAGGTGACCCTGATATTATCATCCCTGGCTTAAATGTATTTTTGAACTTTGATTTTTCGTTTAACGAGGCATTAAATGAAAATGATGAATTTGTTTATGCATTGTTCGATTCCAGCACATTGGAAGACCTCGCTTTTGCTGCATTTACTAATTCCAAAACTGATTCGGTTAGCCTTGATTTATCTAGCTTAGTCGGAAGAACGTTAGGGCTTTATTTCGGATTAAATTCTTTGGACAGCCTATTAAATTCAACAGCTAACATTTCTAACTTATCACTTATTACCGTTACCTCCCCCCCACCAGACTCTCAGGTTCCAGAACCAAGTACATTGATGGCTTCACTTGCAGCGCTCATGTGTTTTTTCGTAACACGTAAACGCAAAGTGCCCATGAAATAAAATAGATTCTGACTGATATGGCACAACTTAAACTCATATAGTGCCTTAACTGAAAATAAAACGACCCTAACTGGCTGAACACATAAGCGGACGGAACCATTATGCCCGGGCTAAAAATTACAGAAATACTCCATTCTCTTTTATTCGTACTTCTGATGTCACTATTTTGCTCTTTTGGAGCGAATGCAGAGGTGTTAATTGATGATTTATCGTTACTTAGCCCGGAGCAGGTCGTAGTTCAATATAACGGAGGGCGATACGATCGCAGAACTGGCCAAATGCAATACGTTGCGACTTATACCAATGTGAGTGGTGAGGAATTGAAAGGGCCATTTTACCTCGAGATTGCAGATATTAGTAGCACAAGGGTTACGGTTGTAAATCCATCCGACACTACCAGCGCAGGGAATGCTGTTTTCGTAAGTGATACCGACACCTTAGAAGATGGTTTGACAATTGAATTTTCAGTCATATTTAGTGGTCGCGACCGTATTTCATATTCCTCTAATGCTTACAATGAAAAAACGATAGTCTTGATTGATAGCGATAACGATGGCGTTTACGACCATGAAGATGAATGCCCAAATACGCCGTCGGGAACCTTAGTTGCTGCGAATGGTTGTATGCCATTGAACACCGAGCCAACTGTAACCATTGATTCTCCGGTCACATTAAGCACTTTTGGACATTCTCCAGTTTTAGTAACCGGTACTGTGTCAGAAGATGTTACAACACTCACGTTAAACGGTATAGCTCTTACACCTGCCTCAGGCCAGTTTGAAGCTCAAGTTGCGTTAACTGAAGGCCACAATGTAATTGTTGCAAGAACTGTCGACACCAATAATAACGTAGAGACAGCATCGATTACAGTATCGTTAGACCTAACACCGCCCTACGTCACCCTTGAGTCACACGAAGATGGCGACGTGGTATATACAGACAAAATAACGGTAACGGGTCTTGTTAACGACATTGTAAGAGGCACTGTTGAATCTACTCAAGCTAATGTAAAAGCTAACGGCCAAGTTGGCGAAGTATCGAATCGTAGTTATGTCGTGAAAGATGTTCCGTTGGAGGTGGGCGATAACGTCATCGAAGTCTCAGCCTCCGACCAAGTAGGTAATACAGACAAGATTAGCTTTAATATTGAATACAAGTTACCGATAGGCAAAAAAATTGAATTAAATAGTGGGCAAGATCAGTCAGCACCGATTGGCGATCTTTTATCCGAGCCTCTTTCAGTTAAAGTATCAGATGATAGCGGCAATCCACTAGCGAATGAAGCAGTTATTTTCAGGGTAACCCAAGGTGCTGGTTTAGTGGCCTATGGTGATTCGAATGAAGGTAGAGCTGTTGTGGTTGATACTGACGCAGAAGGTATCGCGTCAACGAAGTTTGGTATTGGTGCTCGAGTTGGAAAAGCGAATCATAAAGTGTCGGCAAAAGTTGTTGGCTTTGATGGAGCTGTATCTTTTGTTGCGTCAGGCTTGGCTAAAATCGGTGACAAAATAAGCGTGAATTCAGGCAACAATCAACGCGGTATAATTGGGCAGCCTTTACCATCTCCATTTGTAGTGGCGGTTACTGATATTGGTTCAAATGTAGTGTCGGGGGCGAGAGTAAAGTTTGAAGTCCTTGTAGGTGGTGGCGTTTTACAAAATGGAAAAGGTACTTACGAAACCACAACAGATAGTGACGGTCGAGCAAGTGCAATTCTTACATTAGGTCAGTTGCACGGTTTGGATGCGCAACGAGTTAACGTAACGCTGATTGATGCGCCCGAAGGCGAAACATTAACGGCTGGATTTTTAGCAAGTGGTTTTGAAGCAGCGGATCCCGCAGATACGACGATTTCTGGGGTAGTGCTTAGCAATCAAGATGAGCCCTTAGAAGGTGTTACTGTCAGAGTAGATGGCACGACACGTGAATCGAAAACAGATGGTCAAGGTCGATTCGAAATTGATTCGGTACCTGTCGGTCCGGTTCATTTGATTGCAGATGGCTCGACGGTGAAAGGAACCGGAGAATATCCGGCTTTAAGTTACCGGATAGTGACGATCGCCGGGGTCGAAAACCCTTTATCTTCGCCAATTTATATGGTCAAACTTAATTTAGATAATGCAGTTTATGCGGGTAAAGAAGACGTTTCGCTTACTTTAGAAAAATTCCCAGGTTTTAAACTCGACATTGCCAAAGATTCTGTAACCTTTCCAGATGGCTCACGTGAAGGCTTCGTTTCCGTTACGCCAGTAAATGCCGCAGCAGTACCTATGGCGCCACCAAATGGAATGCAACCACAATTTATTGTGACCATACAGCCTACAGGTACACAATTTTATCCTCCAGCTAAACTAACATTGCCAAACGTTGATGGACATAGCCCCGGTGCTCAGGTGGAGATGTATTCATTCGACCATGATTTGGAAGAGTTCGTTGCGATAGGCTTGGGCACAGTAACGGAAGATGGGTCTTTAGTGGAGTCTAATCCAGGAGTTGGTGTTGTAAAAGCAGGTTGGCATTGTGGTTCTCAACCAGGCGGTTCTGGATGCTGTGAAAATAAGAAAAAGACGTGTGATTATTGCTCTAATAAAGTTGGTAGCTGCCCTGGAACTTGTGAGTTTGTGCCGGATCGTATAGCTGAGGTACAAACGCCAGGAAACTGCCAGAAAGAATATTGTGGTCCATCGAAAGAGGACAATAGCGATATACCGACAAATGATGTGGTAGGTGACTGTAAAAAACCTGGTTGTGAAGCTGGGTCTGCAACAGAAATTGCAGACCCAAATGACATTAAAGAAGAGGATAAAGAGTGTAAGGAATGCAGTGGGTTAGAGCTCACAAGTAAACTTGATGGCACTGCAGTATCAGGAGAAATTTGCCAAGAGTGCCAAGGGGGAGCAGTAAAGAACAAGCCAAATGGAACTGAAATTGAGGGCGAAGTTTGTAAAGAATGTTCATCTGGTAAGGTGGCGAATGTAGAAGATGGAGTTGCTCCTGAAGCTTCTAATTTATGCAAGGTTTGTAAAGGGGGTAAACTAATAAATAAGGTCGATCCTGAAAATTTTAAACCTATTTCCGACGGTCCGAATTTGTCTTTAGATTTAGACAGAGCAAAACCTCTTACAAGTGCAATTGAAGCGGGTTTAAAAAAGATGGGGATTAACGCGAGTGCTAGTTTGGGGGCTTCAGTGTCTTATAAAGCAGGGCCTTGCTGTAACCCTTCAGATGGGATACTTGTTGAAGAAGCCGTCACAGAGGCAAAAGGAAACTTAAGCCTCGACGTTAAAGCAGAGGGAAGAATCCCGGGGTTATCTAGAGGCTTTAGTGAAGTTGGCTTCGATGTAGGCGGTTTTACTGGAAGTGTAGATTTTGGTATAGGTGTCAAAGCTTCTATTGCTTTAAAATTTAATGGTGAATTTGGACAACGATATGAATCTTGTGTCAACGATGGAGAGGACTGTGCTTTTGGCCAGTTGTCAGTAAACTTTTCTCCGGCACTATCGCCATTTGCCGAAGCTATTGTATGTTTAGCTTATGATGTTTTTGGTGTGTCAATTGATGGGTGCGCAGGGGTTGACGGTATTATAAGTTTAACGTCAGGCGTCAGTTACTCTAAATCGATGAATGTTGGCAGTTGTACGATTGGATCATCTGGTGGTGGAAAAATTGATGATGTTGCGGTTACTGGAGAGATAAAAATAATATTAGGTAGCGATGATTTTGGCGTCAGTATGGGTAAGGTTATTTTATTAAATGGTTTCGATATATAGGTTTTAGGCTTTGAAAATGTATAAATTAGTTTCTTTTTTATTATTAAATATGCTTTTAGTAGGAAGTGCTTTGGGAGATCAAAGGATTAGCTTTCCAGTTTCTATTTTTAAAGATAGCTTGCCGAATCCATCTTCCCTTTATATTAATTTTCCTTATGAGTTGGTAGATAAGTCATATGATCAATTTAGGCAGGGAGATCTAAGTCAAGAAGACTTGATTTTCTTGAAAACGATGGATGCACTTAGGGGGAACGATGCTAAATCTCTGTTTTCTCTAATAAAACTAGAAAGCGGTTTGTCAAATAAAGAAGAGATTAAGTCTTACATATTAAAATTTAACAACTTGTATTCGGGTTTTTCAGACTTACAGATAATTGCAAAAATAACGCTCTACCAAAGGGTTTTATATGTCTGGAGCGTGAATGTTCGGGGGAGAACAATAGCTACGTCTCACATATTTGAGAAGATAAATGGAACGTTAAAATACAAGCAGCTTGAATCGGCATCACCACTTGAATTAGTAGTTAAACAAGCGGCTGTAAATTCATACTATATGCCCAAAAAATACCCATCTTTATCGAATTACAAAAGCCAGTATGAAGTTGAATTATTAAATGATGAAAGCCCTTCTGGAGCCTATATGCAGTTTTCAGGAAATCTTCTTACTATGAGCAGAAACGATGAAGAATATTTTAAAGAAAATAACGATAGCTTACTAATTTTTCCATTCTATCAAAACATGTTGAGCTATATAAAAACCAATTCATTGAATTCTTTCATTGATAATTTGTCACCCAAAAGCCAGAAAAGGATAGGAGGGTATCCATCCCCATCAGAAAGCAAAGAAGTATCAGAATACTTAAAAAATTTACTTTTGCCTATTGATTTGGTTTTTGTTTTGGATGCAGACCCGTTTTATTTGGTTTTTGGAACTAACGATAGTCGATTGTTGGCTGAAGCTGCAGAAAAAGGCAATGACAGCGATATTCTATCTAGGGTTAATTTTAGTTATGCGTATTTATATAAAGGCAAGAATGGCTTCGAATTTGTTAATGTTAGGTATGTCAATCAGTTTGATATGGTTTTAAGAAAAGGTAATTTTATTGCTGACTCAGTATTGGCTCCAATATTAAGTTCGAATCAGAAATAAAAGTTATATTTAAATTTTTGGAAAGGTTGATTTGAAGACTAAAACTTCGTCAAAATTTTTAAGGGCAATTAAGTAGTGTTAAATCGTCATTGAAGTTTTTTAGACGATATTTTTTGAAAAAGTGCGGGATAGGATATTGGTTTAGGGAAATAAAATGAACAAGTTGAATCTGGTAGTTTTGTGTATAGCGACAGTTGCTTCGAGTCTACCCTCTTATGCAGTAGAGCTAAATGAAAAGTGTGTGGTGAATATTTTAAATCGCACTATTCAAGTTGACCAAGACGGCTATTGGGCTTTACCTAATGTGCCCTCCAATATGGGTAGGATAAGAGCCCGAGCTACATGCCAATTAGATGACGGCAGAACTGTATCAGGACAGAGTGATTACTTTGCTGTTGTTCAAAACAGCGTAGTTCAAGTAGGTGATATCCAGTTCGAAAACGTTGCCCCTATCCCTTCAGATTTAAATTTTTCTGCATCAACGCCAATTTCTCTAGATACTATCGATCAGACCTTCCAATTAACAATCACAGCATCTTACAGTGATGATAGTGTTCAGGACGTCACTTCTGAAATTTCAGGCATTAATTACGGTTCAACTAACCCTGCTATCGCTTCCGTAACAGCTAATGGCCTAGTGACGGCGCACGCGAATGGCATTGCACTAATAAGTGCTCGGAAAGATGGTGTGTTGGTAAGCCGTGCAGTGAATATTTCAACGAGTGGAGATGCTGACGGTGATGGTCTCCCCGATGATTACGAAACTGAAAACGGTTTAAACCCAGCTGATCCCGTGGATGCTTTTGAAGATAAAGACGGTGATGGCCTAACAGCCTTGGAAGAGTACTCTGCGGGAACAGATATTAACAATGCTGATAGTGACAATGACGGCATTTCTGACAAGGAAGAACTAGAGGCCGGTGAAGATGGTTTCATTACTAACCCGTTATTAGCCGATAGCGACGGTGACGGTATTCGAGATGGTTTAGAAATATTTATTGGCTCTGATCCAAATGACGAAAACAGTGGTGACCTCTCTAATGCGGTCAACTTTATAACCGTTTCTCCTGCTGCTATTTTCTTAACTTATAACGCTATTGATGGTGAAGCGAGTGGGCAACTTCGTGTCACAGGGCACATGCTAGACGGTAGCGAAATTGATTTGACCGAACAGGGAAGTGGTACTACCTATACTAGTGCCGACCTAACTATAGCGAGCTTTGGCCTAGAAGACGGCGAAGTTTTTGCTGGTCAAGAAGGTACAACTGAAATTATTGTCTCTAACAACGGCTCAGAATTTACTGTGGCAGTAGAAGTTGATGAGTTTGAGCCAGTTGCGGTGTCAGCAATCTCTATTCCAGGCTATGCAAACAATGTTGATGTTCAAGGTGATATTGCCTATGTTGCAGCGGGAGGAAGTGGCTTGCAAATCGTCAACGTTGCTGACAGAACCAATCCCTCAATCATTTCGGCAATTGACACTAGTGGAACCGCAATTGATGTTAAAGTGCGTGGGGAATATGTTTATATTGCCGATGGTAGCGGTGGCTTAATTGTAGTAAACGTGTCTGATGAACTTGCCCCTACTGTAGTTCAGGAAATAAGCACTTCTGGGTTCGCAAAAGATCTAAGCTTGCATGATGATTATATATATATTGCGAGTGATATTGGTCTAGAAATTTTTAGCATCGCAGATCCTAATAATGTAATCCCTGTTGGGGAAAATGATGCTTTATCGAAAGCTAAAGGTGTCGCCACTGATGGAGACTTGCTAGCCCTAATTAACGATAACGCACTTGCAGTATTTGATATTACAGATCGCACAGCACCGCTAAGAATTACCTCTTCAAATATCGGTAACTTAAAAAGTATAGATTTCGATAATGGCTATATATACGTAGCTGCTTATAGCACAGGGTGGAGATCATATAAACTGAATCAGCCATCTGCAAGTGAACCAGACGCGGAAGTGTCGTTACAGCAGGTGGCAGGGAATCGTGACTTTGTGCCCCGAGATGTTGCTGTTGCAGATGGTTTTACCTTTTTTGCTGAGCAACTATTCCCTAATGTTGTTGCATTTGTAAATACTCGAGACGCAGAAAATCCATTCTTTCAAAGCACAATTAATCTTTCTTCATTAGGTGATTACGCCGGTACTGGAATAGCGGTCGACAGCGCCTATGCTTACATAACGGAAGAACGTTACATCGTAAGTTCAGACTATAAGGCAACAGGTACAACTAAGTTATTTATTGCCCAATACCGTATGCTAAACGATGCAAATGGCATTGCTCCAGAGGTCAATTTGTTAGGGCCGACAGATCGCTCAGTTGTTGTAGCAGGAAGTAGAATTAATTTATCTGCGACAGCGAATGATGATGTTGCAGTGCGAGCAGTTGAATTTTGGGTTAACGGTAATAAAGTTGCGGAAGACTCAACTTATCCTTATCAAGTTCCCTATACGGTTGTCTCTGATGAACGTGTGCTCACTATAGTTGCTAAAGTGTTTGACTATGGAAGTAACTCAGCTGAAAGCTCTCCTCATCTCGTAGAGGTTCAGCCTGATGGCGACAACGATGGTTTAGGTGACAACGAAGAAGTTGATGTCTGGCATACAGATCCTAATGATGCAGATAGCGATAACGATGGTGTATTAGATGGAGAGGAAATTGCTAGGGGTATTGACCCAAATAACGTTGATTCTGATAGCGATGGATTAAACGATGGTGAAGAATTACTTAATGGTACCGATCCCAGAAATCCAGACACAGAGGCACCATTTGTTACCGCGACTTCACCCGAGAATGGTGTAACGGATCAGGCAGAAAATACGCCAGTAGAAGTTGTATTCAATGAGCCTTTACTTGCCAAATCTGTGAAAAGTGGTGCGTTAAGTATATTAGAAGATGGTTTGCTGGAAGTGCCTGGTTCATTGAGGTTAACGAATGGCGGTACAACACTGTCATTTACTGCGAGTGACCTGCTAAAAGACTATACGAATTACACTGTTGTAGTTGCTGGTGTTAAAGATATTGCTGGCAATCCAATTGTTGAAGATTATCAGTTTAGCTTTGAAACAGGGAATACGGTTGATACTGATCGCCCCACAGTCATTTCAGTAACACCCACAGCAAATAGCACTGGTGTGCCAGTAAATGCGTCTATAACAGTGGTTTTAAGCGAGCGAATAGATCCACTAACAATTGATGAAAATGCACTTTATGTGGTGGATAGAACAACAGGGCTTCGCATAGATGGCGTGACAACGCTTTTAGATGACAATCAATCGCTCACCTTTGCGCCTAACGTTGCCTTTTTGGTTGGGCGGCAACATCAAATAGTGTTAACGAGTCAGATTAAAGACCTCTTCGGTAACACACTCTACAATACCAATTACTATTTCACCACAAGCTTTGATACTGACGCTACTGGGCCCCAAATAATAGCGACAAGTGTTTTGGACGAGCAGTCAGATGTACCGATAAATGCACGCATTCGCGTGCGCTTCGATGAAGCAGTAAATAGCCTTACGCTAGATAACACTAAGTTACTACTCAATGGTAATGAAGTTGCTGTTGATACAGCAATTAGCGACAATAATACCGTTGTGAGTTTAACGCCTAGGTTGATGCTGGAACCCAATACGAGTTATGAATTATTTGTCGATTTAGTAACAGATTTAAGCGGAAATTTCTTACAACAGTCTAAGACGATTGGTTTTACTACTACCTCTGAGACAGATACAGCTTCAGAGTCAATCACAGGGACTTCTCCCAAAAGCAACGATCGTGAAACTCCACTCAATGCGATTCTTGATTTTTCTATTAGCGGGCGACTTGATCCTACAACGGTAACAGGAAATGAAGTTTATCTGCTTGATTACGACGGCACCCGCGCACGTGTCAGTGCAGAGGTTAGTCTCAGCAATGATGGACAACGAATAAGTCTGATCCGAAGCGGATTATGTTAAGCCTACCGTTTTGAGTACATCAGTAACGGAAGGACAAACCGAAGTTCCACTGAATGCCAGACTGCGCGTGAGATTTAGTGAGCCGATGTCTTCCTTAGAATCTGAGTTAGTGTTCCTGACGTCACTAGGAGAATCTGTGCCAGTGAATTATAGCTGGAACAGTGACAGAACACTGTTGACGTTGATCCCTAAACAGCTGATGGGTATTAATACTACGTATACTTTGAATATTGGCCAATCTCCTGATTTGTCAGGAAATACTGTGACTCCAGTTACAGTCTCGTTCACTACAGGTGGTTTTGTTGACTCAATAGCAGGTAATATAGTGACGTACTCTCCATCTAGTAATGCGACTGATGTACCACTTAATGCGGTTATCGAGTTCAAAGTGAGTGATGAATTAGACCCTACTTTACTCACCAGTGGTTCATTCTATGTGATTGACGTTGATGGAGATGGTCTTCCAATACTTGCTTCGTTATTACTAAGTGAAGATGGCCAAACGGCAAGGTTAACGCCATCCGATAATTTTGAAGCAAATAACCGATACCGCGTTTATTTTGGGTATGGGGAAAACCTCTATGATTTAGCTGGAAACCGGCTACCTTATACATCCTTTTATTTTTACAGCGGTGATGCGGAAGATGATGTAGCTATAGAAGTGAAGAATCATAATTTAAGTGGAAGCCAAAATGAGGTTGCAACCAACATCCAATTGAGAGTTACGCTGTCAGAAAAGGCTAACCCTCTCTGCGTAACCTCGAGTAATGTATTGCTAAGTGATCTAGATGGCTTAGTTCCTATAAATGTAGGCCTGAGTTCAGATCAATTAACCTTACTTGTCACACCCACTACTAATTTAAAAGCTGTATCAAATTACGCACTGCAGCTTAAAAATGTTTGTGACTTAAGCCTAAACAAGATGGCTGATTTTCAACTGGCCTTCACTACAGGTGACAGTGTAGATACATCCGCACCAAGGATTGTAAGCTTCACGCCAGAGGCTTATACCACTGATGTTTCGTTAACGACAAATATTAGTGTTGAGTTTGATGAACCCATTGATGCTGAAAGATTTTTAACTGAGATAAGGGCGAACGACATACGTGTTTATTCCAGTTCAGACACAATTTCAGGTAACTGGACCGTTGTTCGAAATATAGCAACGTTTGATCCGTTGAACCCCTTACCTGCTGATACAGCGATTTATGTAAGGGTGAATGATGTTGATGATCAAGTAGGAAATGAGAGTGGTGTAACCACTCGCTATATTACTACCACATCATTTTAACTATAGGACTAGCCAATATTATGAATAACCATATTAAGCTGTATATTGTTGCAATCGCTATTTGTAGTGTCATTGCTGCCTTTTATTTTTTGAACAACAATGAATCCACAGACTTAGAAATTAATAATGAGGAAAGCCAACAAAGGCCATCCTCAGGTTATAAAGAACAAAAGTCCGAAAAGCTCAGTTGGTTCAAAAATATGCTCTCGGATACTTCTGGTTCTCAGACTCAAAGTAGTGTCCAAGCGCCACTACCTCCACATCTTAATTCTGTCAAATCCAACCCAAATGAAGTGACGATAGTGGTAGATGAAAGCTTGATAATGCAGCGAGAATTAGAGTTCGATACGCTTATAAAAGACTACAACGCTAATCTAGCTAATCGAGACAACCAAAAAGCGTTAAAGAAACGTTTCAAAGAAACTTCAGCAGATTATAAGCAAAATATTATCGCCAAGGTAAGGCAGTTAAATAACAATGAAGGAGAAAACTAGAATGAAATGGCGAATTATTGGAATGAGAGTGCTGTTTATCTCTTCCGTCGCTTTTACCGCAGTTTTTAGTAGTAATGCGCAAGTATTACCTATTCCAAACCAGAACGAGCACGGCGCCTTCTTGCTCGACCCATGGAAGCCCGAAGCTCCAGTTCTAGTCGCCTTTATCGATCCATATTGCCCATACTGTATCAAGGCACTAAAGTCGAAAGAACGTTATCAATACTACAATACATTTATATTTTGGGCTGGCATTTTAGGTGATAGAAGCATCGCTCGGGTAGAGGAAATACTTGCCTGCAATAATCCTGTCTCTGAATCAGTAATTAACAGTGTTGTGCAAAGAATAGCCCCCGAATGTGACACGAGCAAGTCTCTTGATCACAGAGAGTTGGCACAACATATGGCAGATGCTTATGACCCAATGGCGGTTCCATCCTATTATTTTGGTGGGCGCCGTGTCGGACTTGGTGAACTAGCTAGAATGGTCAATGGTGTAAACCAATTAGAGTCTACAGTTAAATTGGACTGGTCAAGATATGCTGAACTGAGGTGGCGTCGAAATAATCATAACCTTGCAAAACTAATAGCAGTTGTACCGACGGAATGGTCAGCTAACGAAGTGCAGAATAATATCCCCCTAGACGCGAAGTTCGATTGGTATGTCGCAGGGGCAAATTTTGAAGCAATTTGTTCTCAACTGAATGAGGGATGTGAATTAGAGGCAAAAGAAGGCTATAGAAAGCGCTCCGCTGAAATTCAGTTACTTTATGACCTAAAGAGTAGCGATAAAGTACAGTATGTATTAAATGGGGTATTACTAAATGACCCCACTAAGCTATTTTCAAAAAGTATGGTTAATTAGAAAAATAGTTTATTAAGTTGCAAACTAAGCCAAGCTTAGTTTGCTTCTATTTCTGTATTGTTCAAAAACGACGAGCTGGCAGACTCCATTCTTACTGGGGGCTGTTGACGTAAGGGAACCAAAATAGTCGCCCTTGCCATGTCAGTAATTGGCAGGTCTTGATAATCTTCCCCTAGTGCCCACTTAGCATATCTCTGATTAAGTTTTCTATATTTAAGCACTGCATTGAGGGTAATTGGGCCCTTGGCCCAACTAGGCACATCGAACGTGTACTCGACAATGTCAGAGCCCCCAGCAGGAATAAAGTTTTTGTAGGTCTCTCCAACGCGATTGAAAAGGTCGTGTTTCCAAACTAATTTCCCAAAGCGATCTATGGGTAACGAACGATAAAAGTAAGCGTTGGTTTCAACTGAAAGATCATCCTCAAGGAATCCACTTTGATATATGACTTTTCCGGTTGCATCTAAAGCAGTAAAAGCGATCCACGCCTCATTGATATCCAAAGTTCCAGCGGGAAAGTTATGGCCCACTCCAATGTTTGCTGCAACTACATTTAATTTGACTGTCTCGTTCAAATAAAAGTAGGCAGGTGTTTCCGTTATCGCTCGAATATCCTCGGTTATTTGTTTATCTGATTGCGTAGCGTCTTTACGGTTTGGTGGGTTGATGGTTAGGCGTACTTTATTACTTTGAAGGAATTTTTGAGTTTGTGCTAGCTGTTCTTTATCGCCGTTGAGCGAAGGGAGCATTGTATTGGCACCAATAAATCGGTGAGAACGAAACTCACCTTCCGAATTAGCTGACGGGTCATTTCCTTTGACCAAAGGCATATGACAATCTTGACACCGAGTTTTTTTAGAATGAGCGAAGACTTGCTCACTTTGCATCGAATAAGGGCTTTCCAGCCAAGCTGTGTATTCATCCTGCATTTTTACCCAACCCCAGTTATTCATTTCCTTGTCCATGAACTGAACATGACAGGTTGCGCACAATTCGGGTTCAATAAGTATTTCTTTTGCCATGTCAGTCTTATGTTGGCTAGGGTTGATTCGAATCAAATACTCACGCAACGCGCTAAAAAAATTCGATTCATAACCATCAAAAAGATAAGGTTTGTGCGGCTCATACCGATAGCTGGCTACGCCCTTCAAATGCGTTGCGGATTCAATATTATGACAACTTAAACAGCTTATTCCTTCGTGAAATGCGGTCGTGTTTTTTATACCTCCATGTGTGCCACCTTCAGATAATTGACCTGTTAATAATGCAACAGGTGCATGACACCCCTCACAATAGCGCGTGGCTTCAATTCCTTTATTTTCTGACAGTAATGTGATGTTTTTGACATAAGTTGGGTCTGATGCTGCCTGTTTATGAATAGAGCTATACCATTGCTCTGCAATTTCTTTGTGACAATTGGCGCAGTTTTGAGACCCCGCGATTTGGTTTTTGTCTATAAATGTACCGCTAGCCGTGTCAGTTTGACTTGGACGAAATGGATGCGGACCGTAGTTATACTGGTAATCAGTGACAGCGGGCTGGTTACTTGGCTCAATTTCGAATGCCAGATATATTAAGCTTAAACTGAATGTAATAGTAAAAAAGCCTAGTGCAAAAGTACCTATTCGAAGAAAGGCCTGCTCTTCGAGGCTAGGAAAGTATCGGAAGTTTTGCTCTTTAGAGCGAGCGAGTGAAGCACGTCGTTTGGGGGCCAACCAAATATAATGTGAAATGACATGAAAAATGAGCACTCCAAATAATGAAAAGCCAGATGCGATATGAATATTCAGTAGCCAAGCTGTCTGCTCAGTTAGTCCGGCTACGATAATATAAACCCCTGTAAAACCCATAACAATAGAAAGCACAAACAGAAAAATACCCGATGTGAATAATCCAGCTCTCCGTTGACCTAAAGTTCGATAAAAATGATTAATTATAAAGGGAACCAACAGGAGCAAGCTGGCAGTACCAATAAAGCCATGGGCTAATACAAGCCACTGACTAAAAACACTATGGCTACTAGATATGTAGCTATATAGGCCAGATAGTAGCAATACGACTAACATGCTATACAGCCAGCGGTTCTGCCGTTTTTCTCTCATTAACAATTGAGATGTACTTGTTGTGTTGTTCACAGTAAAAAGCTCTCTAAAGTGGCTTGTCCATCCTGGATAAGCTTAAACATTGCGGCCCAGCGTTTGTCGAAGGGAATTGCCGGGGAAAAGGCTATGATCTTTAGGTAGTCATAGAATTTCTGGGCTTGAAAATCAGTTGGTACTGCAGACGTAAGTTGAATTTGACTGAATTCAGTCATTACATCTCTTGTTGCTGCTTTTGCATAATGCATAGCTAGGTCTAATGCATAGGGCTTTTTAAACGCTAACCCTATAGCTAATGCGGTTTTCCTAACTTTTAATATGTGGTGATGTTTAATTAACTCAATAAGAACTCGATCTGCTTCATAAGTTGGGTGATTTGCGATAGCCTCAATGACAGTAGTCAACCTACTAGAGACCATTTCAGTTGACAGTGGTGCAGAGGGAATTAACTTTTTTAAAAAGCTCAATGGTGGGGATGAGGCAACATTGGAATCTGTTTTCAACCAACAGTTTAAGGCTTGATAAGATGTCGGCCTATTCTCCAACCAACTTAAACTAATAGTTCCTGTTAGTTTAGTTTGGTAGTCACATAACTTAAGCCATCGACTGTTTTCTGAGTTGATTAGTTCTATTGGAATACTTTTTAATAACGACAAGAGCTTAGGGTACTTATAAGTTTTTAAGCTGTAGAGCAAGGCCTGAGTAGTTTCTTCATTTCTTAGAAAATCGGATAGTTCTTTTTTAGAGAAGACATGCTGTCGCTGTATCAGTTTTTTGATAATGTGTTTTTGTGCCTTTATAGTTCGGTCAGCAAAGCGCCATTTTGTAGTATCTTCATCTGAGGGACTTATGGACGCTAAATGAGTGGCTGCCTTATCGGCAATGCTAGATTTATCAGAAGTAAGGTAATTTTCAAGGATCTCCCTCTTTCTATTCCTATCACTTAAAATTAGTAAATCTAAGGCTGCAAGTATCTGATCCTCAATAGTGAGCTGCAATCTTTCTAATTTATTTAAAGTTGACTCTAACGGTTGCCAAATCACATCGGGCTTTAATACCAGACTGTCCAATTGATTATCATGCAGTAATGCTACGGCTACATTTATTGACTGAGTACCGTTATGCTCGAAATCTAACAATTGAGCTATCAATGATTGAAAGTTTTCATAGCCAAGACGTTTTAAAGCTATCAAGGTAGCTGCTTTTACCCTTGCCGAGGATTCGGTTTCGAGCAGTCTAAATAGCTCTGGTACAGCTTTAATGTCCCGTATTAGTCCAAGAGCGCGTATTGCTGCTATTGTAACTTTTTCCGATGAACTTGGTTGAGTTGCTAATGCTATTAATGGAACAACAGCCCGATAATTCTCTGCTTCAGCAAGTGCTTCAATCGTACATAGTTTTACACTTTCTTCTTTAGCCGAGAGCATAAAAATTAAGTGTGAGTTGGCCAATCCTTTTCTTCTAACTACGGCTTCTTCTTCATGAAAAAAGTGCTTAAAGGTATTGGCAATCTTACAACGAACCTTCGGTGAAGCGTCCTTATCCATACGAATTAGCCTGCGAATGCTAATCTCATGTTCTTGTTGCATGAGGGCTTTGATTCCCGCTATACGAATTTTATCGTCACTTGAAACGAGCGCCCTTTCGATGAATTTTAAGCTCAAAGAGTCACGTGTAAATGACGCGGAAGTGAGAGCTTGAACTATAGTGTTTCGTGTATGAAGACTACTGTCGACATGGGTGAAGAGATAGTCAAGTTCTCTATACATCAATGCATTAACGTCTGGCTGCATGTTAGATGAAGAAAGGATAGCCCCTTCAATACTCTGTATTAATTGCGATTGTTGTTTTTCTGACAGCATTGATAGCCAGGGTTTATCACTAACTGTCTTTGTACTTATTTCGCTTGTCTGGTCTGAAGTCTGGTTTGTTAAAATAGAGGCTTCTTCAGCGTTTTTTAGTTGCCAGATTCTGTTTACTTCTAAAGACGGGTAGCGAGTGATTGTATTGTCGGGCCATAGAACTTCGATATCGACCATATTTACGGAAGGTGGCAATGCAAAATGTAAGCGAGAGGTACTTTGTGATAGGAAACTGGAGGGCTGGAAAGCCGAAGTAATAATTTGCTGGTTAGTTTTTGATTGTTGGGACTCAAATGTAAGGGTGACTTTTGCACCATTACTTAATTTTTTCGGATGCTTTAATTCAACATCTATCCAAGGAGCATCAAGGTCGCTTTCATTAATGAGTACGCTGACATAATCATTATTTTGCGTAGTAACAATATCCATTTTTCCGTCGTTATTTATATCTAAGTTAATGACCCCTCGTGTTGGCGCCGTGTTATCAGATAGAAGAAGCTCCGACCTAAATAGACCGTTTTTGTTGACCCATAATTGGTTCGGTTGACCAATGGATAATGAAGGTGCATCACTATCAATACTTGTTGCGCCATTACCTATAAACAAGTCTGGAAACATATCGTTGTTAAAATCTGAAAGTACAGCCCCCCAGCCAAACATGTACAACAGCCTATTGTCTGCAATTCCAGATTCCCAACTTGATTCATAGAGTTGTTGGCTAATAGAGCTGTTGGATTTGAAAGGCTCTAGACGAGTATGAGTATATAGCTTAGGGGGGAATCCTGCGGGAGAAGAAAGTAACAAGTCTTGATAGCCATCAAGGTTAGTATCGCCGATAGCTATGCTATGACTACCATCGGAATGAGATAAATTGTAGTGCCTAGCGCTTTCTTCAAAGCCTTGATTTGCCGGGCGTTGGTTTATAAACAGTCGTTGAGGTGATCCAGCGCTATTCACTACAAGTAAATCTGGGTAATTATCTTGGTTTATATCAAACCAACGTGCTGCAACACCTCGCCCTGAGTTGTCCTGGACTCCTTGGGATACCGCTACTTCATTGAATTGAAAATGGCCTTTATTTTTAAGCAAATAGTTACTTTCGCTTTCATATAAAATAGGATTGAGAGAGTCGTTAACACTGCCGACAAAGCCACTTGCTTGTTCAAATACTTTTTTACCCTGTTGGAAATCAATAAAGTTAGTGACGTAAATATCTAGTAAGCCATCATTGTCAAAATCTGCCATACTTGCAGATGTTGACCAGTTTTTCAGGTCTTGTAGTCCAGAGTTTTCTGTCCGATCCTTAAAAACACCACCTCCAAGGTTTTCGTATATTTGGTTTTGCCCGATATTAGTCACAAGGAGATCTTCGTCTCCGTCATTATCAAGGTCGCCTGCACTACATCCCATAGGATATAAATGCGTGGATAGGTTTGATGTTACTGTAATATTTTCGAAGGTTCGGCCTTCATTATTCAGCCACAAAGTATTAGTTTGAGGGACCTTGTTTTTCCACCAAGTTTGTCTCCCATAAAAGCGATGCTCCCCACTTCCACCTATAATAAATAAATCTTGCCAGCCATCATTGTTGACATCCAGTACGCATATACCTCCACCAATTAGCTGTTGAATTGATGTAAGAACCTTGGTGGTTTGCTGATGAGAAGCTAACAGCCCTGTTTCTAAAGTTTTATCTTTAAAAACTATAGTTGGAGTAGACTTAGGGTTAGATTTCTCTGTGATTTCTAGGGGGACTAGTGAAAAATAAGATCTCGACATTTTCCCGAAAACAAGAATCGAAAACAATAATGAAAGCAGTAAAAAAAAATATACGCGACTATTTTTTTTTAGTGGGATCCGCATATGACCCCAAAGTTATAAGCGAATAAATTATAAGTTGTGTTTTGTAGCATAAACCTTCCTAGTTGATGAAAACTCCTTTTCCAATATAGTAAGTGTATGAATGGTGAATAGTAAACATAAATTAGCCGCGTATTTCTCTTTTGATTTAAAAGTTAAGAAGATTTTTGTCATAGACACTAGTTGGGAGCCATTTTTGGCTGTTCATTGAATATTAATGGCTATACAGATGGTTTTTTTGACTTAGAATATCTCTCTTGAACTGCAATAATCCTAGCCTAGAGATAAGCCTCGGAGACTGAAGCCGCAACGAGAAAAACTGCCCTAATGCTCATCAAATAATGACTTATTTCTGATGTACTTGCGCATGTAGTGGTAGGTAATAGGCCGAAGTAGCCAACTGCGTAGCGATTTCAAAAATCGCTCGTGCGTGGGCGTGTTTTCATAAATTTGATCGTCGTGCAGCCACAGCATTTTACCCACATGCCAAAAATAGAAAGGGAAGGGGGGCATAAACGTGACTACGTCTAAGTCGCAGCAAATACGATATGTTTTATGGTGTAAAAGATAATTTTTGTACCATGAGCGACTGCCCACTGCAGGTTGCCCAAAGGTCACAACTCGTTTAACGGCTTTCGCATTTTTTCGTTCGAAATAATCGGCCATTAGCACCGCTACTGCACCGCCAGAAGAATGCCCAATGAACGTAAAGCGCTTACCCTGTTTTTGCAGAGGTTCTAGAACTTTTACAAGTAACTCCTGTAACGGCAGTGCTTCGTTAATTGTCTTCGTACTTGAATACATAGGTTGATTTAGTAATCGACTGAAGCCCCAATGCACATAGAATTTTTTATCTATTTGTCGGATCTTTGTAGGCAAAAAAATCAAGTTTGCTAACCAGTCTTTAAAACCTAGTGAGCCTCTAAATACCACGATGGCTTCTTTTTTATTATCTACCCACAATATCCTCACGCTCATCCTGCCATATTTATCGACTAAGTGGCGCTCGTAAAAGGGTTTGAGTATTTGACGATAATGCGCTTCGGCATCGGGGTAGGCTAGTTGGCAAAGAATGGCATATCGCTCGTATTGATAGCGTTTCAGTTTTTTCATAGAAAACTATATCAACTCGCTTTACTCTGTTTTGTGAGAAGGATTAATTCAGACACAATGACTCGAATTCTATAAAGCTATAGTGTTTATGTTTCAGCGATATTACGCACAGAATAATGAGGGCGAATAAAAGAAGTCGCGTAGAGGGCGGAATAAGCAGGGCGAGCAAAAGAGGAGAAGTAAATCATCATAACCAGGCTACAAAACCGCAGTATGCGATGCTCTCTGGAATGCTGATACGCCATTGTTTGCAGTTAAAATCGTTTATGAATAGAACCGAATAATGCGCCGCGGCAAAGTGATCTAACTGTATATAATTCACACTATTAATTAGAAGGGAAATACAGGTCTTCATTAGGGAGTTTTTATGTCAAGCGTAACACGTCGCCACTTTATTCGTATGACAGGAGCTGGCTTATTAGTCGCTCATAGCCCGCTCTCCTTGGCTTTAGGAAGCACTCAATCGCAGAAAAAGTTAGGTGTTGCTTTGCTAGGTTTAGGAAATTATAGCGCCAATTTACTTGCACCGGCACTTCAGCATACCGAACATTGTGAACTACGCGGCATAGTTACCGGTACAGAAAGTAAAATCTCACAGTGGCAGCATGAATACGGTATTCAGGATAGTAATGTGTATACCTACGATACTATGGATGAGATTGCGAATAACAAAGATATTGATGTTATTTATGTCGTTACGCCAACCGGTACACATAAAGATTTTGCAGTAAAAGCCGCGAACACAGGAAAGCACGTTTGGTGTGAAAAGCCTATGGCCATGGATAGCGACGAATGCCAAGCCATTATAGACACATGTAACAAGAATGGCGTGACGCTGTCTATTGGTTATCGCATGCAACATGAGCCCAACACACGCACTTTTCATCACTATCTGGAAAGCATGCCTTATGGGAAGTTTAAGAAGGTATCTAGCTTTGCTGGTTACGCGGGGCAAGGAAGAGATGCTAGCAATTGGCGAATGCAGCAACACATGGGAGGTGGGGCGCTTTATGATATGGGTGTATACGCTATTAATAGCGCTCGGTTTTTAACGGGTAAAGAGCCATTATCTGTTACAGGTAGTCATCCGCCCCAGCGTTTCCCTAATAAGTTTACCGAGGTCGATGAAACCACCATGTTTACCATGGATTTTGGAGATGGCCTAATGGCTGATTGTGGTACCAGCGTAGTAAAAGAATTCAACCACTTTAAAGCAGAATGCCAACAAGGTTGGTATCAATTAAAGCCTATGCAAAGCTACAACGGCGTAACGGGCACAACCTCTGATGGGAAAAAATTTGAGCCTATTAAAGGCATGCAGCAAACGCTTCAAATGGACAATGATGCTTTAGCCATACTCACCGACCGACAACCGCTAGTAACAGGAAGTGAAGGGCTAGCCGATATTCGTATTGTTAATGCAATATTTCGCGCTGCACAAACAGGAAAAGCGGTGGCGGTCTGACTAACCACCAGACACAAAAAAACCGACATAAAGTCGGTTTGTTGTTATCTCTTTTCATAGACTAAAAAGAGATGGTACCAGTGGGCGGACTTTAGGTTGGTCGCCACGCGAGGGGCCGACACTCGGCCGACACGCCTGCGTGGCGATTTCATGAATTTCAGGCACAAAAAACCAACTAAAAAGTTGGCTTAAATGTTTGGTACCAGTGGGCGGACTTTGGCTGGGCCGACACTCGGCCGACACGCTTGCGTGGCGATTTCATGAATTTCAGGCACAAAAAAACCAACTAAAAAGTTGGCTTAAATGTTTGGTACCAGTGGGCGGACTTGAACCGCCACGCCATTGCTGGCAACGGATTTTGAATCCGTCATGTCTACCAATTCCATCACACTGGCTTAGATAGGCTTGCTATCAATGAGGCTGCATTATAGCGATGTAGCTCAGGTGTACAAGTTTTTTTTAGGGTTTTATTGCCGTTATGTGTCTGACTGAATAAAAGATAAACATTCTTGGCTCTAGAAGGCTTTAAATACCAGCGCAGCCAAGAACGTTGATGGTAGTTAAGCCAATTTCATAGCGCGAATATTATGTACCTTTAACCATATAACAACGCCAATATGCGATAACGCCATCACTGCTATCATTGCCGACATTGCCGCAAACGGAGGTAACTGCTGAGCACCTACTAGCATGAGCCCCCAGCCAACTAACAACCATTGAATAACATAGTAGGTTGTAACGTTTCTCCCCCAAAAGCACAAAAGTGAAACAAAGCGATTAGCATTCTGACCTTGTGTTAAGCGTTGACAAAGCCATAGAAAAACAAGCGCACCACCCGTTAGGCTAATTATCATTCCTGGTCCCGGCCGCATGTTACTGGCCATATGATAATCTGTGTCGGTGATGGTTATTGGTAAACCCACTGCGATGATGGCGATGCCTATCCAAAATGATTTTTGAAAAAAATCATAAATATTGCTCGACTTCCTCAATCGGTAGCCAAATATCATACCCACAAGGGGGTAGGCCAGCCAAGGAAATAGTGGGAACATCGCCCCTTGATATTTATTTCCATTAAACAGTTTTAATACCCCGTCAATATACCCCCAGCCTGTTGATACATCCCATATAAAAGGGGATGCGAAAGTCACTAGAAAGGCGCTTAAAAACCAATATTTAGGGTGAGGGAGAAAGTGCTTAACAAGTAAACAGCACGCTAGTGCTATGCCTGCAAATTGCAGAATATCCACGATGAAAAATTCTGTGGTGGGTGTGTAGCTACCCAATTGTGCCTGTGTAACGAGTCCATTTTTCAGCGAAAGCCACATGGGAATGGTGCCTCTCGTAAGGTTAAGTAAATAACCTAGGGCAAATAAACCAAACGCTCGCTTTAAGCCTGCTGCCAACGGTTGGTGAGGGGTATAGGTAATAAACATTCCCATGATAAATACAAACCACGCGGCCACTTGCCAGCTAGCGAGAAGGTTAATTGATGAACCTATGAAACTTTCGTGCGTTTCAGTAGAGCCATAGAAATCTAGAACATGCACTAACACCATCAATACAATCAGTATGCCTCTAGCAAAATCGAAGGTATGAAGCCGGTGATTTAGAGAGGCACCTTGCTGCGGTGACGGGGAGGCTGAAATGGTCATTTTTACTTCCTTACTTCACGAGTTGCCATCTATGCGCTTAAGCATGTTTGCTGTAATCGCTGGATTAAATACCTATCGCGACTGAGTACTTGTTTACAATGGTTTCCAAACCACTCTAATGAGGTATCTGCATTGGCTATACCTGCACTATGATGCAGGTGCAGATATTCAATGAAATCCTGATAATCTACCGCGCCTTCAAAAATAGGTACCATGCCTTCTCGCGTTCCTGCAGCGGCATAGACGTTTTCAGGGGCAAAGACAGACAGATGACTTTCGCTGCTAATATTCTTAAAGTGAAAGTGATTAATATGTGGCAACAGTTCATCAAGCGCATGGGTAATTTCAGCGCCTGACTCCCACACGTGCAGTACGTCGAAATTTAACTGAAGATTATTTCTATCCACACAAGCGAACATTTCTTGTGTTGCTGTTACTGAGTCCGCGTAGGTTTTTGGGTGAGTCTCTATCACCAAATTCAAGCCGTGGGGGGCTAGCCAGTCGCATATTTTTTGTAGGCGATTGAACAGCTCTACTTTTTGGGAGTCAGTGTAATCAAGGCTGCCTTTGCCGCCAGCGAAAGTGCGAATTTTGCTCGCGCCCCAATGTTTGGCTAGCCTGCAAAGGTGCTGTACTTTGTGGTAAAGCACGTTCTCAGAAACCAGTAGCGGCAGGTAATCACTAAGCATAGTGGTTTTTAGGCCATATGTTGCCAGCCAATGCTTATCGTAATGCGGTTGGTCAGCAAGGTTATTTGCATGTGCGCCCCAAAGCTCAATCCCTTGAAAGTGGTTGGCCTGGGCCCATTGTGCTATTTCTTCTATCGAAATCAGTTGGTGTCGAAAAGAGATGGTACAAATTGAAAGGTTCATGCAGTAGCTTCCTCAGTGATTGTCTGCGAGCCGTGAAGGTCTAGTTTGTGCAATGCCGACCACTGTGAAAATACGTTGAATAAATGCTGCTTAATCCTAAATTCTCGTTCATCTTGCTGATCTATTAACGAATAGATTTCAGTGATTAACACATTCTTATTGGCCAAACTAAGTTGTTCTGTAGCAAGTTTCATCGCGCGAAACTGAATGTTTTTATAGTTGCTAACCAGCGCTTCAATCACATCACACCAGTGTTCAAATTCAGCTTCAGGAAAGCCAATATCGCGCCAGAAAAACGCGAATCCATGTTCATAGGCATATTTACGAATGGCTAATACGGGAAGCTGCTTAAGGGCTTCACCTAGTTGAGTGATATCAGTCGAGCTATTGTTCGTGTCTATATGTGCATCAACAATCTCGCGCACCTTGTCGGTCATAGGGTTGTTTTTGTCATTGAAGCTCGCAAGAAAATATTCGGCGATAACGCTGTTGCTTGTGGGCGTTATGTCTCTGCTATCAAAGATATACCCGCCTGCAACGGCTTTTGATTCAATAGCGGCGATGACTTGTGTTTTACTTTGTGTGCCTTCCCAACGAAAATCAGGATCGTGCATGAACCATGTTTCTGGGTCGTTTGTTTCTTCTAACATCACATAGTGGGGGAAGGGGTTTTGATTGAATTTGTTCTCACGTTCCGGCAGCAAATACATATCAAGCATAACCATGATATTTTCGCTTTCAGATTTCTGTGCCAATAATGTTTGTAAGGTATGAAGGTTCTCTTGTTTACTGAGCGTCTCGCAGTACCAAGACGTAACAGTCACGCCATATAATTTTTTATACCATTCCCTAAAGTCATCGTGGTTGATGTCATCTGAGTGATAGGCTAAATGGTGATCTTGGTTGACGAGTACTTCAGCGTCCCACACGCCAAAATAGAAAGGCCTATGATCTACATTTGGGTTAACTTTAATGCTTTCACATAAGCAGCTTACGAAGCAGTGCACCTTAATATCTTCAAATTCTTCCTGAGCTTGCGATAAGTCATCAGTTGCGTCGCTACTTTTACTCGTATCGGTATTCGATTGTGTTAATAGAAAGTCTGCTAGCGAAGACACAGTAGCAACGTCGTCGTTGTTTAGTGCAGCATCGGGTATGCCGATACCAAGGGTTAATTCAATATGTACGAGTAGCTGCATAATTTGTACTGAATCTAAATACAAATCTTCATTTAGCCGAGCCGAAGGCGTGAAGTGATGCAGCTTCTGATTGTTGAGTTCTTTTTCAAGTATCAATTTAATAGCATCAATAATGGTGGTTTTATTCATGGTTAACCCGCTACCTGCTCAAGCGCGCTTTGAGGCTTTTGGTTTGCATAATTTTCTGCCAGTTTTTTCCGATTCACTTTGCCGTTTGCTAGGCGTTCAATGTGCTCCACTGCATGCAAATACTGCGGAATTTGGTATGCGGCAAGTTTGTCACGGCACCACATACGCAGCGCATCGGCATCGAGTTGGTCGGTGGTGAAATATAAACAGGCTCGCTGACCCGCCGTGGTGTCGTTTACTTTAAATAGTACGGCATCTATCACGCTTGGATGCTCAAGAACAATATCTTCAATCTCTTGCGGGTATACATTTAAACCCGACACAATAATGGTGTCGTCTTGGCGGGCAACGAAGTGCAATACAGGAGAAGCGTTTTCTACGTGCTCAAAATAGCCTAAGTCTTGGGTATAAATGATTTGTGGCTGATGGCATGTATTAATTGCAGGTACGGTTATTACAATTTCTTCTGGATGATTGGCATCTTGCCCACTAGA
Organism: Alteromonas sp. Mac1; assembly: GCF_001562125.1. NCBI lineage: Bacteria > Pseudomonadati > Pseudomonadota > Gammaproteobacteria > Alteromonadales > Alteromonadaceae > Alteromonas > Alteromonas sp. Mac1. The sequence goes on along the minus strand of NZ_CP013932.1, from coordinate 3,787,795 downwards.
TATTTGAACATGGGGGAGAACTTCTCCAATGCTGGTATTCGAAGATTCGATACGGCTTAAGCTTACGCACCCAGACTCAGAGCAGCCATACTGTTGATAAAGGTGTGTTACCCGCTTGCCTACCTTTTCAAGTGTTGGTTTTGACATTAAGGTGCCTGAGGTCATTGCGGCATAAAGTGAGTTGGTTTTGGGCCAAAGCAAGCTAATCATATTTAGCATCGCGGGCGATGAATAAAGCAGTGGCTTTTTCGCTGCCATCACCATCTTCATGATGAATTTAGGATTGATGTTAGTAATGATTGTTGGGCTTTTTCCTCTGCCTAAGGCAACCAAAACGCCGCATATAAGTCCATAGGAATGGGTAACGGGGCACGCTACATATGGGGTCATGTCATCGGCGTCTTGAAAATGAGAAATGTAACTGGCAATTTCTATATCGATTGCAACCCAACTTCGTTTTATGCACTTAGGTTCGCCTGTAGTGCCTGAACTCATTTGAATAAGCCCTGCAATACCGTCTGTTTCGCCGCGATAATCAACAGTTATTTGGTTGTGCATATCGCCGAAAAACAACACCCCACATTTTGCTCGGCATGCGTTGCGTTTAGCCAGCTCTAGTGGTGTATCTGGGTGAATGGGCAGTACAGAAATGTCATGGTTTTTAGCATAAAGACATAGCGCCAACCAAGTCGCGGTGTCACGAAGACACACTGCTATATTGACGTGCTTATCATGCAATACGGAAATGGTTGAGAATTGCTGATAGAAACGTTCAAAATCGTAGGTGGAATAAAAAGTGGTATCAACACTTAACATGAAAATCTCCTGCACATTAAAGTGGATGTAAAGGGTTAGGAATGGTGTGATGGAATTCTTGCGCACCTTGTCCGCTCAGCTTTTTAGCGAGTAGTGATTCGGTTTGAATTTTGGGCGCAAGCAAATCGATTTTGTGTATACGACTACGCCACGAAGGGGAATTTTTTTCGTAGGCGGATAATGTATTGGTAACCTGTTGCCAAAACTGCGTTTCTTCATAGTGATAGAAGCGCTGCATTAGTGTGGCTACGTCGGTAAGGTTGTAAACAAACAGGGTATCAACTAAGAGTTCCCGAAGAGCATCAACTTGTGACATCCAGTAATACTGATTGTCTGGCGCATGAACATAGTCGTGATGTAATTCAGCGAAATGGGGTTTCAGTTTAGGTTGAGCGAGGTAATCTTCTACGTACTCCACACTTTCGTGAAAATCTCGAAGTACTACCGACGTTGGCCACCCATGCTGATGCCGTAATATCATATTTTGTGCATGTGCTTCCACGGCTATTCCGTGCTTAACTAGCAAGTGCCAAACCGGAATAATGGTTGCTTCAATTAATTGAGTTAGCCACGCTTCACAGCCGTATTTATTTATCCATGGATCGATAAAGGGCAAGCCGTCTTGTTCAACAAGTGATAATGCAGCAAAGGGAAGGGCGTCTGTATGGCCCCCCTGTAGAGGTTGGCTGTTGCGAAAGATTACACTAAGGCTTGGGGATAACTTATTCGCCCAATGTTCGCTACCCGCAGCAACATTAGGATGTCGAACTACGATGCCTGCATATTCATGTTGGATAGCAAAGTTTTGCCTTTTTTGATACCAGCTGTCTTGCTTAATAAGCGTATCTAACCAGTTTGAAATGACCGGGGCTGTTGTCACTGAGTGAGGCTCAATGGTTCGCAAAGAAGACGTATTTACCATGTTCATAGGTAACTTTACATGTGCTTTTTGGGGGGAAGTGATATTCAGTAAAGTCCTTACTGAAATGGTGGCTTGATAGCTATCACCACACTCGCCTAGGTCGATAATCTCTTTGTTATTGATTGGCTGCGAAAGTGCAGTGCTAAGTTTGTTCCGTTGCCATGGGTGTATTGGCAGTAAACCATACTCTTGGCTATCAGGCGTCAATACCTGCAGACGTTGTCGTAATGTAGTTAGGGTGCTTTCCCCAAGTTCTTGCTGCCAAAAACAATCTTCCTCAGTAGGTAGATTTGCCGCTAAGAATTGGCGTTTGATGGCTAGCCAATGAAGCTTGAATTCACTGCCTGCTTCAGGGCTATAACTAGCATGATCGCTAAGGCTAAAACCTGTTCGAGCTTTAAAGCAAGGGTGGTAAGGGTGACCTTCTAAAATAGCTGACTCTAGCGCCGAGTAATTAAGGTCGCGACGGCTTTTAATCGGCGTTAAATGGGCATCGTTCCACTCAGAAAACCCAATGGTTTGAGACAACTCCTTCAGTAATTGGTCTTTCGTGGCATCACTTGCGGGTAAAGCATTTATCAGCGTAGGTAAATCGATAGTGGCAGTCTTAAAAGGCGCGATTTGCTTTATATAGGTTGCATCTAATCGAATGCGGCCGAAGCTTGAGATATGGCCGCGGGCAATATAGCGAGTGTCGCCAACGGAAAACCAAAAATTACCGTTGGTGTAGTGATAAGGAACAAGCTGCTCAAACAGTAATGCCTCAACAAGCTGCTTGATAACCCGTGATTTTGCAGCTGAATTTAGCCCATGCTGACGATGGGCTAATTTAGTACTGGTTTCTACATTAAGCTGATTCAAGGCAGGCCTCGAGGGTGGTTGTTGCGGTACTGGATACAGAAACTTGAGGGGCTTTGCGATAGAAAGGATTTTTAATTTGGGTATAAACGGCTTGTTCCATCTCAGCCTGCAATTCATCAACGTCGTCGACTCGTGTCAGTAAATTGCCTTTACAAGGAATGGACTTACGCTCTGTAATGGAGCGTATCAAGCCCTGTCCAAGAGGAGATACTTGGGTTAGAAGTTTATCTAATTTAATGCGGGCTAGGTTAAGCAGGGTTTCTTCACTCACTAACCCGTCTAAGCCTAAGCGGTTGATTACCGAGAAGAGTTGGTTAATGACCAAGTAATAGCCAAACCGGTCAAAAATCATATTGTTATCGTAAAATAACTCTGGGCATTTAATGAGATCGGGCTCAAGCTGCATCAGCGTGCTTTTAACCGAACTTGAAAGATAGAACCCTTGATTGTCTCGATAAAAATACGTTTTAGGATAGCCTTCAGTAAGGTCTAGCAGGGAATTTTGCTGGTGGGCTTCAAGTGCAATACCAAATTGATCGAATAAGCGAATGGCAGGCTCTATAGCGCATTGCCAGTAGCGGTCGAACCATGCAATGCTTGTTTGATGCAGTGAACGGCCCTGTTGCTCAGAAAGTGTATGAACAATGGTAGAAAGCTTCGAGCGCTCATTAGGAAGAATAGCGTCCTGCACCAGTGCCGCTATCGACTGTATGCCTCCAATACCTAATTCATTCTTGGTTTGTTTAAAGGGGTTGTCGCGCAATATCATTTCAAAGCCACTTTCATCCCTATCAGGTAGAGAAAGTGATAGATAAGCGGGGTCGCCAATAACTTGAAACTGTGGATGAAGTGACGAAAAACGTGTGGTATTAAGTAGCTTCGCTAAGGTCACGCCAGCATCAAGCTCATGACCCATATTAATACGCATGGAGTTGGTGATTTTAACCGGAATAGAAACTTTCACCATGAAGTTAAGCTGTTCACAATACAGAGTTCGAACCGACGATGTTGGTGTGAACGTTGCGCCCAGCGGACCTATGGGATGCAGTTGCCCGGTGGAAATTAATTGTTGAATGTAATCTTGCTTCAGTAACCATTCTGCTTGAAGTGGGTGAACGGCCACTAATGCTTTTCCCGACTCACTAAACTGCTTAACTAAAGCGAGTTCTGTATCACAGGCACCTTGCTCTGCAATACGAAGTACAATCTGTTCTGCACAAAGTGCAATTGCAGAACTTTGGTTTAACCATTGGCGCTCCACGGCAAAAAAATGCAGTTTGAAACAGCCTTTAAGTTCAGGGGCATAATGCGCGTGTTGCCATCGGTGCATACCTTGGCGAGACTTGGGAGTAGGGTGCAGCCAGTGGCCAAACAACACCGACTGTTCAGAGTCAATGAAGCGAGGGCTTTGTAGTGCGGGATCATCTTTTCTTTCTTGAATATAATCAGCCATAATCTGATGGCTTTCAATAGTGCGAGATGTGAGCTCTAATTCTTGATCGCAAACATGGTGGCTGTTCGACCGAGCGTAGATTTCTTTAATTAAGAGCATGATGGCTGAAATGGAATCTAGCTGGCGCCACTCCATGCTGTTAAGTCGTTGATGGTAGATTCCAGTGAGTTTGTGTCTTCCCACGATTGACCGAAACGCCACACCGAATACCAGCTTTATTTCACTGTGCTGAAGTTGTAATTCCAGCATGAATTTATCGTGGTTCCCTGTATCGAAGCCGCTTGCTAAATTCCATTGTGCTATCGAGTGCCAAACCCCTTCATCTATTTCTTTTAAATAGCCGTTAACAAAGGCTTGGTAGGATGCATTATCTGCGATTTGCTTGGCGATTGTGGCCATGCTTTTCTCCCCTTACTCAGACATTAAAATTCGCAGTCATCGTAATGAGAATGATTATCATACTCAAGTTGGTTTACATTTGTTACTTATTCCAAAAGCGTAGAAGGGCGAAAACGATAGCTATATATGAGTGCAAAAACAAAGGTCAGCCATTCGGCAATAGGCAGTGCGATCAGAAATAATAGCGGGGAAGGTGACAGCGACAATAGTGTGGTGTGATAAAAAACCAGGTAGAGAAATACCAGCATAGTGGCAGGGAACAAAATGCTACGGCATAGCGCTATCAGAGCCGATGGTGCGGGTTTATGAATGGCCGTTAGGTAGCATCCTAAAAGAATATTAATACCATTTACAATGAATACCGGCCACATTAGGCCAATAACGTCACCAACAAGTTCAGTTACCTCGCTGTCCCGTTCATTTAAAAATAAGGTGGTGAGAGATGTTTGTGCAAAAATCAGTGCTCCCGCCAACAGCAAGCCGGTTAGTAATACACTTGAAAGTGAAATCTTTAAAAATGCGTAAACTCGAGGGGTGTTCTTGGCGCCGTAATTCTGGCTAACCAGTAAATGAAGAGCATCAGCGACCCCATAAGACACCATCACGCTAAGAAAAATAAAATAATTCACCACGCTAAACGCAGCAACACCATTTGCACCTAACTGCGCAATCAGCAGCCAATTTAGTAGTAAGAAAAGCGCACCAACTGATACTTCATTTACGAATTCTGAAACGCCGTTATAGGCAGTGGAAACGATGGCGCGCCAATTTTGCTGTTTAAAAGAAAAACGCAAGGTACGTTTGGGGCTGAAGAAGTAGGTCACAAGCACCATGCACTGTATAAGTTGCGCGATGGCAGTGGCATAGGCGGCGCCCGCTATTCCCATATCAAGGTGCAATATGAATACCCAATCAAGAACAACATTAGTAAGCGCCCCTATGACTAAGGCTTTTGTTCCCAGCACAGGATGACCATCGGTGCGCACAAAATAATAAAGCACCATGGTGCTTAGTTGCAGAATGAACACCCAACGAATAATGGCAAAATACTCGGTTACCAGCGGTTGAATATGTGCAGGTACGTTTAAAATTGCGTACAACGTAGGCTCAAGAGCCAAGCTTAGCAGTGCGAAAAAAAGATTAACTAGCACTGCGGTTATCAGTGTCTTACTCATAATGTCAGAGGCGGCTGTGGTGTTACCTTCTCCTAAATACTTACCAGCAGTTACCGCACCGCCAATGGCGAGCATGAGTGATATAGCTATAAGGAAGGTTAAATACGGCAGCAGCAGACTAACGGCGGCTAGAGCATCTGAGCCAACGATATTCCCTACAAAAATACCATCTACAAGGCTTGCTGTGGTGAGTGATAGTAAGCCTATCATTGAAGGAATAACGTAATAGAAAAATGTGATGATGGGGGGGCCTGCCAGAACCCGGTTTTGCTCGCGACTACTCATTGCCTGCTCGTTTGTAAATATTTATCCCTGTGCTAGAAACCTCATCGGTGGCCAGCGCGAAGAGGCAAAGGTTATGCGCGAGAAGCGTTAGGTGCAATCAAGGTTACATTTGTGACATTTGATGTGCGTTGATATGGCATTCAAAAAGAACCGCCTAACACAAGTGCTAAGCGGCATGATAAAAAAGGCCTACTTTTAAGACTCTTACCAGCGCTGAATAGTCCAGTTAATCGCAATGATGGCAATGACTGATGATAGCAGTGGCATTAAGGTTTTGGCATAAAACGTATAATGTCTAAGCCACAACAACAAAGGCAATAACACTGCTACAATAGCTAACTGACCTACTTCAACACCAATGTTAAATGCAGCCACACTTAGCACAAGGTTATTTGACTGCGCATTTAAATCGGCAAATACGCTGGCGAACCCCATTCCATGCAATAAGCCAAAAGCAAACGTAATAATGCCTAATCGCACAATGAGCGGGTAAATGTTATTAAGGGCCGTCAGCAATACTGAAATAGCGATACCTAGTTCAACTAAACGGCTATCTAACGCAATAAAATTAAGCGCGGTAGCGGTTAAGGTAATAGAGTGCGCCAGAGTGAACGCACTGACTAATATTACAGTGTGCTTTACTACTCGTGAGGCTGAAGGCTCTTTTTGCCACTGTTTTTTCTCTCTTGCTAAGTTAACTGTCAGCAAGGTAGCCACTAAGAATAGGATGTGGTCGATCCCAATAAAGATGTGCCACACGCCTTCGTACACTAGCGAAATGAACAGTGCGGTTAGCGACGTAGTGACAGCATCATATGTCACGCTGCGATTATCAAAATCAAGTACGCTGGTAACTGATGTCTTCTCTGTGCTGCTTTGTGAACTAACTCCTGATTGGCCAGCAAGGTTTACGTTCACAAGAAGCTTATGGGTGGGGCTATGTTCAAAAATGCCGTCGTAGTGAATGCCCAACGTGCCGGCTGATTCACACATAACTTGAATAGGTGAAACTAAGTAGGAATCGCCGGAAACACTTCTAATATTTGGCATGCTAAGGCTAATTTTGCAGGGTGTGTCATCTACTTTAATACTTAGCACTTTAGCGATATAGCTTTGTAATAGGGGCTGGTTTTGGTGAATTTCACCCCAGGTTAGTGCGCCATTGCCGTTAGTATCTAGCCCTGCTACTTGCCCAATATCATCGGGCTTTAATAACAATTCGCCGCTATAGGTATTTTCTTCACCCGCGCTTAACGTTAAATATCCGCTACTAAGTTCGTGGGCGTTTACTACGCTTGCGTTCATAACTAAAAGTGACAAAAAAAGGGTAACTACAAGTGCTTTCATATATATTCTTTAATTCAATGTAGATGATGTGGCAACAGCGCTTTCGGCTCGTGCAAGTAGCCTAGCGTCACTTCGTGTTTGTGCCGCTTGCCAATTTAGCCTAGCGAACTTCAGGGCTATAGCAGGTTTATAGTCAATATCCAAAAAGTAACTAGCCACTTGCGCTGCATGAGACACATCTTCTCGCCAAGTACGTAAGGCCATTCTATCAGCTAATTGCTTTTGAATTTCAGTACCATGAAGACTTATTTGTCTTTCTGCTTTTGCCCAGCGAAGCAGTAAGCCATCATCAATGCTATTGCCAGCATTATTACCGCTATCGTTAGAAGTAAGGCTAAAAGTACGTTTAGAGGTAGAGTTTGAAGCTGATTGCATTGCCTTGAATCTATCGATGATACGTTGAGGTTGTGCGAGTTTTAGCTGCGCATCAGACCACAACAATAATGCACTTACTGGTAGCTTTTGAGCGCTTAGCTTGTCTAGATGTGAAATAGTCGCCTCTGGCTTGTCTAGGCTATAAGCCATGGCTGCCAAGGTTTCGTAGTACCACAACCTTTCGCTATCGCTTACTTCCTCTGCATGCGCTTTGTCAGCAAATCCTTCAAGGCTTAGTAATTTCTCATAAGTGGCAGTACTGGTATTGAGTGTGAATTCGGCGTTCAACATACACGTAAAGGCTAATAAGTAGCTAGTTTTGCCTACTAGTTGCTGGCAATGTGTTTTGGCTGCTGCAGGGTTGCCTTGTTGAATATTAATGTCAGCGAGTAGCAATAAAGCCGCTGCATTATTGGTTGTATCTATAGTATTTAAAATAGCCGCAGCTTGGCTAAATTGGTGAGTGCCTTGTAGCACTTTGGCTTCTAGCACCATTAATTCTGTTAGCGCTGTTGCCGATAGGGTATCTTTTTTTTGCTTTTGATAATGAATAAAGTGGGTAACTTGTTGTCTTTCATTGCCCGTAGCATCGGGATAGCGGCTTTCATTAAGCAATTTTTTAGCTTGGGATAAGGTCATCTCTGTTTCGGATTTTGCACTCCAAGTCGCAATTACCGTATCGCTTGAATATTCAGTGCTGCTTGCGGAAAATGCTGAAATGTTTAGCAGAGTTAACGTGCTTAATGCCAAAAAACGACTGACTAATTTCTTCATAACTTAACCTACTGTGGTTATTTTTCGCTAATAAGCAAACGTAAGAAAAAGCGCCTTCCCTAGCGCTACGGCTATTTACTGCTGAGGTAGTAAGTCATCAAAACTGCTTTCTTCAGCATCCTGAGTGAATGCTCTTCCATTAATAGGAAGGGGCTCATCAGTCTCTTCTTGATTAAATGCTTCTCGTGTATAGCTTGAAAACGAGACTTGTTGCGCATCTATAGTAATAGTGACTTCACCTGTGTCAGCATCAGCTACGCCGTCAGATACACTGAAAACAAAAGAATCAGTTCCGGTAAACTGCGCATTAGGCGTATAGGTAAAATCACCGTCTGCTGTTACCGTTGTGGTTCCGTTTTCGCTGTCTGTGGCCAGCGTATAGGTTAACGGGTCGCCATTAGCATCACTTGCACTGAGCATTTCGGTAAACGCAATATCTGCCTGGGTAGTGAACATGGCATCTTCAGCTACTGGTGCCACGTTTACTTCTGGCTTATCATCGTCATTATCAAAGCATCCAGTGAGCGCGCTTACTGCGCCCACTAACACTATGCCTCTTAAAAGAGCGTTGTTCATAATCATCACTCCTTATTCAGAACCTGCAATAGGTGTTTTAAGGTAAGGGAATGACGCATCGGTCATACTGGCATCAACTGGCGCACCATCAGTGAATGGAACATTACCTACGCTCGCATCTTCTTCTGCGCATAAGCCAAGGTTAGTTTCTTCACCGTTCACTGGAATGGGATAACACAAGCGACCCATTACAACGCGAAGGGCAATATCTACTACATCATCGCCTGGTCTTCTTCCATTCGGAAAACCAGCTAAATCGTCGCCTGCTACACCGAATGCAGATTGATCAGCTGCAGGTGTTGCTGGAATGCCTGTATTTAAGCGAAGCATTTCAGACGCCGTTACCGTGGCTTGCTGGTTAACGCCAGGGAAACCGGTTAAGAACGCAGCAACTAAATCGTTTCTAGGGAAGTTAGTAGGTGCAAGGGTTTCAATTGATGTACCTAACGTTGTGTTTACTGCATCCTTAAACAAGATGTTTAGTAATTCTGGTAGTGCAGGGTGAGTAACATAATCAGCGAACTGGCCGTCATCACTTGGGTGGGCACTAGAGAAGGTATCTTTATCACCAATCCCGATAACAAGCTCGTTAACTAAAGGGCTGCCTAAGCGAGATACTTGGGTCATCGCGCCGCCATTAACTTCTGGCGATGCAAAGGTTGCATCTGGGTTCAAAATACGGGCTTGCGGAAGGCTTGCTGTTGTCCAGCTTCCTACTACGCCGTTACCGTCGCCCGTAACACACGTTGATGGCACTTCTACAGAAATCGAAGTCACATTTTTATCTGCCAAGTCATCATTGTCATCACTTTGCGTAATGCCCCCTGGGAAGCCGCCGCCATCACCAGCGCCAGGGGCACTGTCGCCTTCAACGGGTACATAATTCACCAAGTCGAAGGTTTTACCTAGGTTTACCACAAACGGGTCTTTACGTTGGCCTACAAATACCTTTGCCATGTCATCACAGCCAGGTATCGAGAATGAATAAATAAAACTTTCGGCATAGCGGGCGTATTCTGCTTCGCTGGTGAAGGTTTTATTACCAATGTAATCAAGCGGTTTGGTAAACATATCACCTGCACTTGGCGTTAGCGTAGTACGCTCACCGCTTTGCATGTCGCCCGATACCATAGTTAAGCTATACATTTCTGAGAAGTTAGCGGCACTTTGATCGTCTGCGCTAACAGGGCCGATGTTCTTTAATGGCACTTTGACCATTTTTTCTTCGCCAGCTGCGCCAATAGGCAATGCAATGCCTTCATTTTCAGCGGCAAGCATAGATTGAAACTCAAAAACGAAACTAATGTCTTCAACTGCATCGCCATCGCTGTCGATATGAATAGTATATTGCGCGCTGGGATCCATGGCGAAATAGTTAGGACCGCCGTAGGCATCTTGCAGTGGAATGTAATTTGCGATGAAAGTAACGTAGCCCTCACGTCCTTCTTCGTAGCTGTTAAATGCGTAAAAATCGGTACTGTCTAAAGCAGGGTGACGAGTAATGTTTGGTGCTTCTCGGTGACTTGAAGCAACTGCGCTTGCGGCAATAAGTGCGCAAGATACAGCAACTACTGAACGTTTAATCGAAATCATATTATGTCTCTTAGTGAGTGAGTTCATAAAGCCAAACGATTCGGATGGGAAGTTGGATGCAATATAATTTACTTTTATTTAAAACCTTTTTATCAATCATAAAAAAGCCGACTTGAACGTCGGCTTTTGTAAGTGTTTTTTAGAACGTCTTCGCTATTAAACGGAAACCAACGGCGCTATATATAGTACTTCAGTAGGTGCGCCAGTTTTAGAGCCTCCAGGAGCTTCTAAACTTACGGCAAGGGCAGCAATGCTTCCATTTAGCAATATGGCATTGGTAGCAAAGTGCTCGAAGCCCGACTCGGGTAGTAGGCCCAAAGAAATAGGCGCTTCACCATTTTCAGGTACCATCCATAATTCGTAATCTTTATCGGTAATGGGGGCTAAAGCGTTGGTTACTTTAACATCCATGGTAGATTCGGAGATTTCTATCACCCACAAAGGTGCGTTATCTGCATTATTTACAACAGCAACATGTGAAACTTCTTCCTCTGGAACAGGCATCATTACTACGAGAAGTACCGCAAATATCATGGCAGCCGCGGTAGACAGTAAAGAGAGATAACGCCATCTAGCCTGCTTTGCTTGTTCAAATTCAAGTACGTTAGATGCTGGTTTGGTTGAATTGCCGTGATCAAGACGGCGCTGAATTTGTTCCCACACAGCATGGGGAGGCTCTACAGGAGTAATGCCGTCTGAGAAGCCCACTAAGTACTCTTCCCACTTCGCTGTGGTTTCACCTACAATTTGGTACTGCATCAATAACTTTTGATAGCGCAGACGTGCTTTGCCACGCAAGGTACCCACCACATATTCGGCCGCGAGTGCGTTTAACCGTTCTTCTTTCAAATAATTCATAATGACAAACACCTTTGTAAGCTTTGAAGTCCACGTCTAATCCAGCTTTTAATAGTGCCCAGAGGCGACGACAAATGGTTCACAACTTCTTGATGGGAAAGTCCGTTTACATAAGCTAGCTGTATTGCTTGGCGTTGGGGGTGGTCCAATTCATCCAAGCATTCCGCTAATTTATCTTGCTCGGTATTCATCCGAACGGTGTCAGAAGACTCATCTAATTGAGGCGCTTCGCTATCCAATTCAACTTCGTTTCGCACATTGTGATAACGCATTAAATCTAATGCGCGGTAGCGCGCAATACTTACCATCCAAGTCAGCACAGTACCTTTACCTCGTTGGTAACTGCCTGCGTTATGCCATATCTTGATAAAAGCATCTTGGGTGGCTTCATCGGCTAGTTCCGGCCGCTTTAAAAGCTTTAACACAACAGCATATAGTTGAGGGCTGGTTAATTTATATAGCTCAGCAAACGCGGCTTTATTGCCATTCGCTGTTTCACACAGTAGGGGAAACAAGGTTTCATGTTCCATAAAGTATCCTTCTTTACCGAGCCATACATGGCATTTAGAAATTAAATGGCCTTAAGCATCGGAACTCTGATCAGGGTATAGACACAAGAATTTTTCGATCGATTATTTGTGTTTACATGTTATTAAACGTTTACCACCTGTGATTAGATGCAAAAAGTACAAATATTATTTGTCCGCTTCACCCTACAGCTGTTTCTAATCGATTAGGGTTTAGCAACACACGTTACTAAGTATTAAAACTAGCCCTGTTCCACTATCGGTTATTTATGCCTTGTCGGTGTTGTGGCACACTAGCGCGGTATTGAACTGTATCGGAAGTATTTTGAACAAAAGTAACAACAAAGCGTCACGAGCTGCACGCAACGCGAAAAAAGCGAATAAGCGTGAAAAACTCATCAAAAATGAAGCTGCCGAGTTAACCTCTGCCTCTGAACGTGCAGGATTTATTCGCCGTTTAGCTGCCATGATTTACGATACATTGGTTGCCGTAGCGGTGGGGATGTGTGCAGCCATGGTAGTAATAGTGACGCTTATTGTGTTGCTTTCAAATGGTGTATTGGATTTGCAAGGCTATGAGCAACCGGCTGAATTAATTCAGGCATCTACGGGGTATAAGTTACTTATTCAAGTATGGGTTGGATTGTGGGTAGTTGGTTTCTTTTTATGGTTTTGGAAGCGAGGTGGGCAAACCTTGGGCATGCGTGCGTGGCGACTGCGTATTTTCAGCACCGTAGATGCGCCTATGACGTGGCCACGATTACTCATTCGCCTAGTGGCATCATTAGGGGGCTTAGGCACTTTATTGGTACTGTTTGATTTTAAGCACAAGCAGTCTTTGCAAGATAGAATGGCGCAAACTCAAGTGCTTAAATTGACGAAAGAAAGTAACGATCACAAAAGCTGGTAAGCAAAAAACACTGGATACAAAAAAGGGAAGCAGAGCTTCCCTTTTTTGTATCCAATATTGAACGGTAGAACCTAGTGTGCCTCGTGATTCAACCAAACGCTTAATATAGCGACTTAAACTAAACAGCTTAAATAGGGCTACTGAAATTAGACTACTTTCGCAGCATGATGGCGGCGATGGCCGCAAATAATAAGCTGGGAAGCAAAGCGCCTAAAAATGGCGGAATTTGATATACCAAACTAAGCGGGCCAAACACTTCATTTAAGATAAAGAAGCCAAAGCCCGTTAGTACACCCATGATCACCCGGGCACCCATGGTAACGCTGCGTAATGGACCAAAGATAAACGACAAGGCCATTAACAGCATTACCCCAACCGACACAGGCTGTAATATTTTACGCCACAGTGCCAACTCATAACGAGATGGATCTTGTCCGTTATTGGCTAAATAGCCCACGTAATCTAGCAAACCAGAAATAGATAGAGCTTCAGGTTTTACCGCAACAATACCCAACTTATCTGGCGTTAACGTCGAGTTCCATTGCATGCTTTTTTCATTATCTAACGTTACCGCAGTTTCACTAAAACGGGTAACGTCTACATCGTTCAAGCGCCACTCACTGCCATCGAAATTACCCGATTTAGCATAGGTAATACTTTCAAGTGAAAGGTCATCGTTAAAATCAAAAATGTTGATATCTTTTAAAGAATCACGGCTTAAAACTTCGCCAATACTCACGAAGTGCTCGCCGTCTTTTGCCCACACCAATTGCTCAGAAGAGAACAAGCTTCCGCCTGAAATGGCCTCGGTACGAATTTCTTTGGCCTTAGATTCACTGAACGGTGTTACCCATTCGCCCACCGCCATCACGAGTAAAATCATAATAGTGGCAGACTTCATGGTAGAGACAATAATGTTCCATCTACTCATGCCCGCTGCTTGCATAACAACAAGCTCGCTGTTGCTGGCAAGTACACCCATACCAATTAATCCACCCAGCAGGGTTGCCATGGGGAAAAACTGTTCTAAATCTCTTGGTAAGCTAAGCACCACATAAAGGAATGCCACCATCATGTCGTAGTCGCCTTCGCCCACTTTACGCAGTTGCTCTACAAATTTAATCAGTGCGCTTAAGCCAATAAGAACCGATAAAGTAACCGTTACTGTACCTAACAGCGTGCGAGCAATATATAAATCGAGGATTTTAAACATCTACTTTTTCCCCAATATCCAGGCCCTAAATTGGGTGCCTGTTTTTCTGTCTCGCACAATGAGCGCAACCCCAATAAACAGCATGATGGTATGCACCCACCACAGCCCAAGTTGAGGTGGTATTTTGCCGTCCTCTAGTACCCGTCTACTGGCGAGTAACAACAAGAAGTAGCCAAGATAGAGCAGTATAGCCGGGAACATTTTTCCAAATCGGCCTTGGCGAGGGTCTACGGCGCTCAAAGGCACCGCAATTAGAATTAAGAAGGGAAGTGAAAGTGGAATCGCGATACGCCATTGCAACTCTGCACGGGCTTCTATCGATTCATCACCCCATAATTCGGTAGTAGGCAATACGCTTACCTTGCGCCTTGCTTCCTCTGCCGGTTTATCAGCTATTTGAATTTGGTATTCATCGAACTCTACCTTTCGGTAGCTTTTTTGCGACTGTTGACCTTCGTACTGCACCCCTTGTTTTAGCACTAAGTTACGTGTGCCGTCTGGGTTGCTGGCCACTTGGCCTGTCTGCGCATAGACCACTTGAACCTGATTTTCACCATTCTCAGTTTTATTTTGCGATAAAAACACGCGGCGTAATTGGTCGTCAGTATCAATGTCGTGAACAAAAATAACGGCTTTTGCATTGCCGGTTTGTTGGAAACGACCAGGGATAATGGCAGAAAGACCCGCCTCATTACGGGCTTTTTCCCTAAGTTGGTATTCGTTTTCAGCCGCCATAGGGGCAAAGTAGAGGGTAATAGCCCCCGTTACTATCATAATGAGTACAGATAAGAATAACATCACCCGGGTGATGTACCACTCACTGATACCGCATGCGCGCATGACGGTCATTTCACTGTCTACATACAGCCGCCCATGGGCAAGCATAATGCCTAAATAAGCACTGATAGGCAGCACGAGTGATGCGAGAATAGGAGCGTAGAGCCCAAGAAAGCCAAGTACTAGTCCTGCTGGTATATCGCCGTCTGAGGCATCGCCAAGCACACGTACAAATCTAAGGGTGACAAATATCGCCATTAGAATGAAAAATATGGCTAACTGAGACTTAAGGGTTTCCTTAAGCAAATAGCGGAATATCAACATCTCAGTCCTACCGGAAACTTTGGAATTTTAGTGAAAGAAACCACAATTTTGAGTAAACTTACCGTTTTTACAAGTTTTGCCTGCAATCATAAAATTTATTGCATGGTATGGCGAAGCAAAATTGACATAATTTACGGTCAACATTGCGTCATTCGCAGCTAGCATGCAAGTATGGCTGCGTATTAAAACATAAAGCAGCGCGAAACGTTATGTGAATTTAGTCAGCATGCAAATCTTAAACGACGAAAAACGAGGTGATATCGTGGAGTTTAGTGTAAAAAGTGGCAGTCCGGAAAAACAACGCAGTGCCTGTATTGTTGTCGGGGTCTTCGAGCCGCGCCGCCTTACCGCGGTGGCTGAACAACTAGACGAAATCAGTGAAGGCTATATTAGCAACTTATTACGACGCGGCGACCTAGAAGGTAAAGCTGGGCAAATGCTATTGCTGCACCATGTACCGAATGTACTGAGTGAGCGCGTATTATTAGTGGGCTGCGGAAAAGAGCGCGAACTTGATGAGCGCCAATACAAGCAAATTATTGCCAAAACCATTACTACCCTAAACGAAACGGGCTCGATGGAAGCGGTGTGTTTCTTAACGGAATTACACGTTAAAGGTCGCGACACTTATTGGAAAGTGCGTCAGGCCGTAGAAGCGACCGAAGACTCTTTATATACCTTCTTGCAACTTAAGACCAAGAAAGGTGAGCCACGTCGTCCGTTACGTAAAATTGTATTTAACGTACCTACACGCCGCGAATTAACCGTAGGCGAGCGTGCAGTAGAGCATGGACTTGCTATTTCTCGCGGTGCCAAGGTAACGAAAGATGTGGCCAACATGCCGCCGAATATCTGTAACCCTGCTTATCTTTGGGAGCAAGCTCAGTCATTGGCCAGCCAGTACGAAAGCATAAGTGCTGAAGTTGTGGATGAAACCCAAATGGCTGAATTAGGCATGCAAGCTTATTTAGCTGTGGGTCGTGGTTCTGCAAACGAAAGCATGATGAGTATTATGCATCACCGCGGCGGTCCAGCCGATCAAGCGCCAATTGTATTGGTGGGTAAAGGCCTTACCTTCGACTCAGGTGGTATTTCGATTAAACCTGGCGAAGCCATGGATGAAATGAAATACGACATGGGCGGTGCAGCTGGTGTACTTGGTACTATGCATACTATTGCCGCGCTAAACTTGCCTATTAACATTATTGGTGTGCTAGCAGGCTGTGAAAACATGCCTGATGGTACCGCTTATCGCCCCGGCGATATTTTAACCACCATGTCAGGGCAAACTGTTGAAGTATTAAATACCGATGCAGAAGGGCGCTTGGTACTGTGTGATGCGCTAACTTACGTTGAACGTTACGAGCCAGAGTTAGTGATTGATGTGGCTACCCTAACCGGTGCTGTCATTATTGCGCTCGGTCATCATGCTACTGGCCTAATGAGTACACATAACCCGCTAGCTCACGAATTGCTAAATGCCTCTGAGCAAAGTTCAGACAGAGCATGGCGTTTACCCGTGTGGGATGATTACCAAGAACAGCTTGAAAGCCCGTTTGCTGATATGACTAACTTAGGTGGTCGTCCGGCAGGCAGTATTACTGCGGCGTGTTTCTTGTCTCGTTTCACTAAGAAATACAACTGGGCACACTTAGATATTGCTGGTACTGCATGGCGCAGTGGCAAGAACAAAGGTGCAACAGGGCGACCTGTTCCTATGTTATCGCAGTTCTTAATGAACCGCGCTGGCACCAAGCTAGAGGACTAACGCACGATGCCTCAAGTCGTGTTTTATCAACTGAGCGCAGGCGACACTAGTGTGGCGTCTCGTGCGAGCGAACTTATTGCAGATGCTTTTGCGAATAAGCAAAAGATAAGCGTGTTATGCGATACGCAAAAGCAAGCCGAAGAAGTTGATGAATTTTTATGGCAACTGCCAGCCAATCGCTTTGTTCCCCACAACCTATATGGTGAAGGGCCACAAAGCGGCACGCCGGTGGAAATTTGTTGGCAACCCGAGCAGGTTGCCCGCCGTCAAATGGTGGTTAACGTTGGTTCGGGCATGGTGCCTTCGCCAAATCAACATCGCCAAATTATCGATTTTGTTCCCGTAGATGACGAAGCCAAACAGGCTGCACGGGTGCGATATAAGAACTACCAGCAAGCCGGATGTAATATGCAGTTTAAGAAAACTGCGTAGTGATCACATCAGAATCGGGCTTCACAACGAGAGTAAGTAATGGATAAAACCTTCGAACCACAGTCCATTGAGCAGCAATGCTATGAAAAATGGGAAAATTCGGGCCTTTTTAAAGCATCGGGCAGCGGCGATCCGTATTGTATTTTGCTTCCACCGCCAAATGTTACCGGTAGCCTTCACATGGGGCACGGTTTTCAACAAACCATTATGGATGCCTTAACCCGCTATCGTCGTATGAAGGGTGACAACACCCTATGGCAAGTGGGTACCGACCACGCGGGTATTGCTACCCAAATGGTAGTAGAACGTCAATTAAATGCAGAAGGTAAAACCCGTCATGACTTAGGTCGTGAAGACTTCATCAAAAAAGTCTGGGAATGGAAAGAGCACAGTGGCGGAACCATTACCGGGCAAATGCGCCGCTTAGGAACATCACCTGATTGGTCTCGTGAAGTGTTTACCATGGACGACAAGTTGTCTGATGCGGTAACCGAGACTTTCGTGAAGCTTCACGAAGAAGGCCTAATTTATCGCGGTAAGCGTTTGGTTAACTGGGATCCAGTACTGCACACCGCAGTATCAGATTTAGAAGTACTGAACGAAGAAGAAGATGGCCACATGTGGCACATGCGCTACCCACTTGCTGATGGCAGCGGTGAGTTAGTCGTAGCTACTACACGTCCAGAAACTATGCTAGGTGATACCGCCGTTGCGGTACACCCTGATGACGAACGTTATCAAGCTTACATTGGTAAAGACATTAAACTGCCTATTACTGGCCGTTTAATTCCTGTTATTGCCGATGACTATGTAGATCAAGAGTTCGGTACAGGCTGCGTTAAGATTACGCCAGCTCACGACTTTAACGATTACGATATGGGTAAGCGCCACAGCCTACCCATGATCAATATCTTAACTGACGATGCGAAAATTAACGATGAGTCGCCAGAAGCTTATCGCGGCTTAGACCGTTTCGACGCTCGTAAGCAAATTGTGGCCGACTTAGACGCCCAAGGCGCATTGGTTAAAATTGAACCACATAAGCTTAAAGTACCTCGCGGCGACAGAACCGGCGCGGTCATTGAACCTTACCTTACTGACCAATGGTATGTTGCGGTTGAGTCACTGGCTAAGCCTGCTATTGAAGCGGTTGAAAGCGGCGAGATTCGTTTTGTGCCAGAAAACTGGAACAAAACCTATTACCAGTGGATGCACAACATCCAAGATTGGTGTATTTCGCGTCAGTTGTGGTGGGGACACCGCATTCCTGCATGGTATGACGACAGCGGAAATATTTACGTGGGTCGTACTGAAGCAGAAGTCCGCGCTAAAAACAGCTTGGGCGACAACATTGCGCTTCGCCAAGATGACGATGTACTTGATACGTGGTTCTCATCTGCATTATGGCCGTTCGCGACCATGGGCTGGCCAGAAAAAACGCCTGAGCTTGAAACCTTCTTGCCTTCATCGGTATTGGTAACTGGCTTCGATATCATTTTCTTCTGGGTTGCCAGAATGATCATGATGACGAAGAAGTTCACAGGCCAAATTCCGTTTAAAGATATTTATATTACTGGTCTTATCCGAGATGAGAACGGCGATAAAATGTCTAAGTCGAAAGGGAACGTACTTGACCCAATCGACCTTATTGACGGTATTGACCTTGAAACGCTAGTGAAAAAACGCACCTCAGGGATGATGCAGCCAAAGCTAGCTGAAAAGATTGAGAAACGTACTCGTAAGCAATTCCCGGATGGTATTCATGCTTACGGTACAGATGCACTTCGTTTTACTTTTGCTGCCATGGCGTCAACCAGCCGTGATATCAACTTTGATATGGCGCGAGTTGAAGGCTACCGTAACTTCTGTAACAAGATTTGGAATGCATCACGTTTTGTACTGATGAATGCTGAAGAGCACGATACAGGCCGTGAAGGCGGCGAAATGGTATTAAGTATTGCCGATCGCTGGATTTGGGCTAAGTTCCAACAAACCCTTGTTGAGTTTGAAAAAGCGTTAGAAGACTACCGTTTCGACATTGCTGCGCATATTGTTTACGAGTTTACCTGGAACCAGTTCTGCGATTGGTACTTAGAACTGACTAAACCTGTGCTTAGCAATGAAGCCAGCAGTGAAGCTGAGAAGCGTGGTACACGTCATACGTTAATTAACGTACTAGAAAACTTACTACGTTTGTTGCACCCATTAATGCCGTTTATTACCGATACTATTTGGCAGCGCGTTGTGCCATTGAGCGCTCTACAGGTTGAAGAAAATGCCAGTATTATGGTGCAAGCATTCCCTGTACAAGATGCTGCTAAGCAAGATGAGCAAGTGCTTGCCGATATTGAGTGGGTGAAGAAATTCATCGTGGGTATTCGTAATATTCGCGGCGAAATGGATATATCTCCAAACAAACCGCTCAATGCCTTACTTAAAAATGTAAGTGCGGAAGATAGCCGCCGTTTAGAGGCTGCGAAGGCCTTCTTAGATAAGTTATCTAAGCTGGAAACAGTAACCATTCTTAAAGACGGTGAAGAAGCGCCTGCGAGTGCTACAGCGCTAGTAGGTGAAATGGAAATTCTTATTCCAATGGCTGGTCTTATCGACAAAGATGCCGAGCTTGCTCGTATCACTAAGGCTATGGATAAAGTGGATAAAGACGTTTCACGTACACGCGGAAAGCTAGGTAACGATAAGTTTGTAAGCAACGCCCCAGACGCCGTGATTGAGAAAGAACGCGCTAAGCTGGAAGAAGGTGAAAAGCAGCTTGAGAAGTTAAAAGCTCAATACGAAACTATTGCGGCGTTATAAGTTTGTTGTAGCAGGGTTTTGACTGGTTTGTAGCCGCCTTGAAAGAGCTACTTTATAAGTCAGAGCTAACAAGCGAATTGAAAAAGGGTTGTCGAAAGACAACTCTTTTTTTTGCTAAAAATCGTGCATTGGTGGCACAGGAATAAAGCGCTGCGCTTTTTAATGGTTCATGTAACGCTTTAACATATCCACCAAGGCTCTGCGTTTAATTGGCTTAGTGAGATAGTCGTTCATGCCTACATCGATAGCGCTCTGTTTGTCTTCTTTCATAGCATTAGCCGAGAGCCCGATAATGGGAAGGGTAGTAAAGCCCGCTTTTCTTAAGGCTTTTGTTGCCTCATAACCATCCATTACGGGCATTTGTACATCCATTAATACTAAATCATAGTGAGGGGCATTTTCTATTTTGCGCACCGCCTGATTACCATCTTCCGCGATATCAAACGTAATCCCTAGGGTTTTAAGCATTTCACCGGTAACAATCTGATTTATGTTGTTATCTTCAACCAATAATACATGCCCTTCTAAGCTAATATCTTCAATGATATCCGCCTTTTTAGTCATGGTTTTTCGTGTTTCATTACTGACTAACATAGACATGAAATGTTCAAATTGTGCAGGCGTAAAGGGGTGCATAATAAGAGGGCCTTTCCACAGGCTGTTGTACTTATCTTGCAGCGCACTCCCTACGGTATCCATGATCAAACCAACATGTGTTCCTTGCTCTGCCAGTTCGTGTAACCAGCGAATATTGTCTTTAAATACACTAAAGCTGGGAATATCAACAATAAGGTGTTTAGGCAGAGAGTCGAGGGTTTGGGCGGCGTTAATGTCCATAATACTGGTTTGGCTAATCTGTATTACCGACTGATAGGCATCTGGCAGAAGAGGCGAAGAGGTTAAGTACACACTGGATGTGGGCAACTGAGGCGTAAGGTCAAAAATACCAGGCTGATTCTTAAATACACGAAGGGGCAAGGATATTGTAAAGGTACTGCCTTTTCCTTCTACTGAAGTAGCTGATAGTGAGCCACCCATCAAGTCGGTGAGTTGTTTTACAATGGTTAAACCCAAGCCGGTTCCACCGTACTTGCGGTTGGTCGCGTCATCCGCTTGAGTAAAGGGGTTAAAAATACGAGCAAGTTGCCGCTCACTCATTCCAATACCCGAATCTTCAATATTCATTGTTAGGGAGAGCAAATTACCTTTATCGTTAATACTGCCATCAAACCGAATGCAAATTTGCCCTTGTTCGGTAAACTTCACCGCATTGCTTCCAATATTCATGATGATTTGCGCAATACGTAGCGGATCGCCAATAACTTGAGGCGGTATGGATGGTGACACGATAAAGCGAACAACTAAGTTTTTCTCTTTGGCTTTAAGCGCAATAACAGCAATGAGATTGTCGAACAAAGAATGAAGGGAAAAACTGACTTCTTCAATTTTAAGTTTGCCGGCTTCAATTTTTGAGAAATCTAAAATATCATTGATAACACTCATTAAAATCTGGCTTGAATAGGCCGCTTTATCAAGATAACCGCTGACAATATCAGGCACTGGGTGTTGCTGAGCGAGTTCTATCAAGCCAATAATTCCATTCATGGGCGTACGAATTTCATGGCTCATATTGGCTAAGAAAATACTCTTCGAAGCTGTCGCTCGCTCGGCTTTTATTTTACTTTCAGTCAGTTCTGAGTTTAAAGATTCCAATCTGCCATTCAGACCACGGGCTTCTAATAATAAGCTTTCTGTTTGCTTGTTTTTATCACTAAATACATGGGCGGCTCGAGCAAGGTTTCCGATTTCATCGTTGCGGCTGTTGCCTGGAATACTCGAAATGTTTTGGCCTTCAGATAATCGATTGAATACGTGGGTTATGGTACGAATAGGGCCTAAAATACGATAGGCGGTAAATATGGCGGCGATGACCGCAAGTAGAATGGCGACCAGTGAAAATATCTCACCATTACGTTGTGTTTCTTGCGCTACCAAATAGGTGTTGTGAGTAATAGATTCGGTTTTCGATGTTACTTGATTAGCAAGTTCGCCGCTTAAATATAAAAACTCATTCGCTGAACCGGCCATAACCACATTAACCAAAAACAAATTCCCTTGGGTAATTTGTGTTAGCTTAAATAGGTCAGCTTCGGCCTTTTCAAGTAACTCATTCACTTGGCTATGAAGTGCTTGGTTGTCTATCGTAATTTCTTTGACTGCACTAATGGCTTCATTAAATTGCGTGATTAAGGCCATATCAGGCTTCATCAAATAACGCAGGATTGCATTTTCCGCTTTAGCAATGTGGAAGTTAAGTTTATCAATGGTACTTTGAGGAAGCGCGAAGTCTTCATTGGCAGTATCAAATAGCCGCTTAATCGCCAGTAAATCTGACAATGATCCATCAATGATTAAGTCGTCTTTTCTAGAGCGTGCATCAATAACTTGGCGAAAATTTTCTTGGTAGGCACTAAGGTGCTTATGCATACGAGACAGCACATAGGTATCGTCAATCTCACCACTTTGGGTAACAGGATCGGCAAGCTCATCTAGCCTTTTATTGATAGAGAGCATCAACCTTTCAAAACGTGTTACCGCAGATTGGCTCGCATTTTCTTTGTAGATGAGCACATTCCGCTGTAGGTCGATAACATCTCTTTCGAGTTCTTTTACTATTCCCACATCAACCACAGCACGACTCGATGCCGCCATGCCGCTGCTTAATACAGATTGGTTTTCTCTAGCAATATACCCTTGTACTAAGAGCAGGGCGACTAAAGCAATTAATACGAGAATAAGTTGCGTTCGAATCGATGACAGCATAGCTATTATTGTGCCTTTGACTTAACCAATTGGGTTAAGACGTAATAAATTCATACCATTTTTGGAGGCTATATTCGTAGGTTGGCATGACAGTATTCCATACTGCGATGTTACTAAACCTATCTTCATAGCTTCCACCTGAGCGCTGTTCACCTTTTTGAACACTAACCTTACCTGCCGGGCCTTTTAGATTTTCGCTTGCAGGTAACCCTTTGTACCAATAATCCCATTCGGCTTGCGATAAATATTTTGCAGAACGCTCTGGATTAGATATGTAATAACCCTGACGAGCAATAAATGCCCCGGGCCAGCCTGACAGCCACCAATTCATATATTCATAAGCCACATCTTTACTTCTTCCTTGTGAAGCTGACGATAAACACATTACACCATGCCAACCTCGGTAACCTTCCTTCGGCGCAGCAAATTTAACGGGAATGTTTTGGCTGTTTAACGCCGATACCGCAGGAGAGAACATGCTCTCTATAGAGACGCGTTGGCTTTTCATAAATTGCACAGATTCAGGCACTGATGTCCAAAAGCCACTGAAGTGATTTAACTGGGATAACTCAATAAGAATACTGAATAAGTTATCCAGCTCTTGTGTGGTCATTGCCCCTATATCTTCAAATGTAATGTAGCCCTTTGCTTGTGCCGCTAGGGCTAAATCGAAAAGTCCAATGGTGGGATCATTTACAATCCCCACTTTGCCAGACAACCGACTATCGAGTAGCCATCCCCAGCTTTCTTCTTGGTTTTTGAGTTGTTCAGGAAATTGAGACGTATTGTAGCCAAATGAGTCTACGTTGTGCACATAGGGAAGAAAGCTAATGGTGTCTGTATGTTCTATCCCTAAACTGCCATCAGCTTGGACATTAATAATCTTATGGGGGGCATCACCAGCGCCTAATCGAGCTGCATCCGTGACTTTACCTGTTTTGGTTAAATCGTTTATTTCATCCCAATAAGTAAGCTTTTTCTTTTCGATAGGCTGAATAGCTTTTGAACGCCATAAAACATTAATGCTGTTTGACCATTGTTCATATAAATCGAAAGCGCCAGGATTCATTGATGCTTTTTGCAGTACAGTCGCGCTTCCACCTGGCTGAAACGCTATATTAATACCCAGGTCGGCCATTGCGTGTTGACGGATTTCTTCTTGCAGCGTGACATGAGTGCCCATGACTTTTAACGTTGGCGTTGGCTTACCTATTGCAAAAGGCGCTACTCCGGCAGTGACGCCAGCGGTTACTCCCAGCGCAGCGGCTCCTTTAATAAAACTACGCCGAGGGCGAGAAGTTAAACGTTGGCTGGGTGGCATTAGAACGATTCCAGTTGTTCTTTATAGTATTTTTATTCTGGCATCGAATTTCGATATTTACCAAATTATTTGCCAATACGAGCGAAGCTTTAGACAAAAGAACGATAAAAATTAACGGATTCTGATCGTTCAGGTTATGCTACTAACTGACTGAATTGAATTCCGTTTTATCTTGTCGCACCAAGCTAACCCGATTTCTCCCTTCTCGTTTAGCGCGGTACAGTGCTTCATCAGCCATGCTTACCATTTCTTTTGTTTCGTTGGGTTTTACCTCGCTTACATAATAAGCGCCAATGCTAATAGTTACTTCATAACCCCTTAATGCAGGAAGCGAGCTTGAAATTAGCTCAACCCGCTTTCTGAGTCGCTCAAGAATATCTTTGGGGTCGTGGGAGCCGGGCAATACCATACAAAAAGCAAACTCTTCTCCGCCAACACGACCTATGCCATCTTCTTGGCGAAAAAATTGTTTCATCGACTTCGCAACAGCGACTAGTACATCATCACCAAACGCATGCCCGAAGGTATCATTAAGCTTTTTGAAATGGTCAACATCAGCAATGCCGATTAATAGAGAATGGCCGTGACGGTGAGCATAATGCGTAGACTTATCTAATGTTTCTTCGAAGGCGCGCCTATTCGGAATGTCTGTAAGCGGATCGAAATAAGCTAGTTTTTCAAGCTTTACGTTAACGTTACGAAGCTCTCTAGTGCGTTGACTTACCAAGTCTTCTAAATTTTCCCGGATGCTTTTTAGCTCAAAATTACGGCTATTCAATTGCTCGGCGTGAAACTTGACGGCACTTACATCTCGCTCGACCGAAGCAAAGTGCGTAACTTCTCCCAGCTGGTTTTTCAGTGGGAATATACTCATTTCAACCCAATAAGGCGTACCGCTTTTAGTATAATTAAGAAGTGTTTCGGTTATGGATTTATTCTCTGCAAGAGCACAGTGAATACGGGTTGTCGCCTCCTTGTCTGTCAGCGTGCCTTGAAAAATGCGAGGCGTTTCTCCAATGAGTTCTTCTCGGGAATAACCTGTCAATTTACAAATCGCATCGTTGACGTAAATGATTTTAGGAGACAAAGGACCATCAATGGCTTTGGCTTCGGTGACAATAATCATATCTTGTGCACTTTGCACAATATCAAGGAATGAGAATGCTGCAATTTTTTCGGTGATTTCGGTAAAGTAAACCACCACAAAACCAGCGCCATTGCTATTTTCAGGGTAAGCACTAACACTCAACCAGCACACCTCTGCGCTTGTTTCGTCAACTAACCCTATTACTTCATCAGTAATTGAGACATTTAGCGATGTCACTTTGTTTACCGGATATTCGTCGGGGTGAAGGCGGCGATTTTGCCTGTCTACCAGCTCCCATCCATCTTCTAGCAGATGTCGGCTTTGTAAACGTTCAAGTGACGTTTTAAAAAGTTTCATAGCTGCGGGGTTCACGTAGACAATCTGCGAATCCCAAGAATGTATTACTACGCCAATGTGCGCATGTTCCAAAAGGTTGATCAGGTTTACATTTTCAATTTTCATCGCACGTATACCATCTAGACTTAACATATCGATGTGGCTACCAAACAGTAGCCACTTTCGTAAGTCATTATGCGGGCAGACCTTATTGCATAATGCTTATTTTTCGTTCTACGACTTTAGTATAGTAATAAACGGATAAAACGCAGCGTTTCAATGGAAGTCTTTTTAGTAAAACGTAAGGTGTTAGTGTCGAATTACTCTACGCACCACTAGGGTAAAGGCGATGAATAGTAAACTGAAGATAGTCGTGCTACCGCCGTGCTCTTCTACCACTATGACAGTATCTTCGTAGATATACTCGTGGTTGTCGCTTTCTAAACTTAAGTAAGCAAGGTCGGCATCATCATAGCCGTCAGAAAAAGCGACCAGTTGCTCCGAATAGGCATCATATAGTTCGATGAGCACATCATAATCTGCCGCGGGGAAACCTGAAAGCAGCCGGCTTTCTACCACAAATGCATCTGAGGAATCTTCGCCATACAGCACAAATTCAGAGGTGACATGGATGGCTTCGTACCGGTCGTTTCTACCTAAGTAAATAACCCCATATACAAGAGCACTGTCGTAAGCGGTATCCGCATCGAACTCAACGGTAAATTCAGAATAATATCCGTCATAGTCAATATCAGTATCTAAAGACACCCAACTGTCATAAATCCAGTAATCGGACAATAGTACGGTTGATTGTGCTTCGGCATAGGATTTACTGGTGCTGCTAAAAAGACTTTCACGTTTCGCTTTTTTCTCAGCCAGCGAAGCAACCCCCAACGTGTCAGCTTTTGTAACGTTATTGTTTTTAGTATCATTAATAGCGCTGGTAGTGGCAGTCTTGGCTGTTGCATCAATTGCGGCCTGAGTAGATGCTTCAGTAGGGGAGTAAATAGCGCCGTAGCGATATTCTGTTGATTCAACAGACACCGGGTCACTTGATAGCGTTTGTTCCGCGTATGAAGTGTTAATCAACGAGCAAGGTAATAGGGCTAGTAGGCAGAGCTTCGCTAGGGGTTGAATGGGTGATTTCATTGTTAACATCCTTTCTAATCAAAATGACAGGTGCCATTGTTGATTAAATAAGATGAACAAAAACTGAAGCCACCCTTAATGTAGTGTTGAGTAAAGGGAGTAGACTGCGAGGTTTAGTCTTCTAGGTAATCGTCTTCGTACTCATCTTCGTCATCGCCGCGGGGCATGAAATACGTTCCCCAGCCGTCGTACTGAACGTCTTGTTTGTCAGCAATTTTAAGTAAAGCATCGGAATCAGCATTGAGTTTTTCAAGGTTTAACTCTCGCTCAACGATAGCATCGAAACAAAAAATTGTGCCGCCATCATCAAGCATTAACTCTTCTGCGTCCGTCACTTCAAAACCGGCTTTGAATGTATCAACAGCGGCTTTTTCTAGCTTGTCGAAGTCGTTACTCGCAAAGTGATGCTCAATGGTGTATTCCGCATCGGCCTGACTACCGTCTTCTAATAGCGCTTCTATGGTTTCCTCGTTGAAGGAATACCATTCTTCTCTTTCATCAAACTGACTCATAAAGCAAAACCTCAATCATTTTTCGCAAGTTTACCTGCTTTTTTCCATTTCAGCGACTTCAGCATTCAACTCAGTTATCTTGTTTTTCATCTGGTCGTTGAAATACTGCATCCAGGCTTTAAGTGGCTTGTCGTCGGTAAGGGCTTCAGGTGCACTAATATCGATAAGTACTACACCATTGTCCCATCGGTTCCACTTTACTTTATTGTGTAGATTACTGGCAGTCACCATAACAATGGGTTCATTAGTGGTTTTCGCCAGCCTAAATGCGCCTTGTTTGAAAGGCAGTAAGCCCCGTCCATAGCTTCTTGTTCCTTCAGGGAAGAACCATACTGAGGTACGCTTTTTGGCAATGCGGTTGGCTGCTATATCTAAGGTATTTCTAGCTTTGCCTGAATTTTTACGATCGATGAGAATATTGCCTGATAGCCAATAAATTTGACCGAAAATGGGGATCCACTTAAGGCTTTTCTTTCCAATAGTAACAACGCCCGGTAACGCGGCTTTACAAATAGTCATCAGGTCGTAATTATTTTGATGATTCGCAATAAATACGTAGGGCTCTTTTATATCTACAGCTGAATCTTTTCGAACAATCACCTTTAAACCCATCACATAAGACATTAATGAATAAAGTTTGCCTGCCGTATGTACGTTATCTTTATGAAAAGGACGAAAAATGCATACTGCAAATAGGGCTATATTAACTAGCAGAAAGGTGAGTAAAAGCGCGGGAACGCGTAGTAAAGCAATCAAAGTGGCTCCTGAATATAAATGACGCGCGAAGTATAGAGTAAGTTTCAGCGTACACTTGTCCGATGAGTTATTATAGATGCTTTAGCGGTTCTGTTGCCATGGTATAGCTAGAAATACGTTCAAATTAGGCAAGTTAATCTAAAATACTTAACTTTAGTATGAGGTAACTTGGTCGATAGCATCTTACAATAAGAGAAAGCGTAACCTCATCAACCCGGTATCTATAATGCAGACATTTGTACCTGACGACCTCGAAGAAGATATTCTTTGTGACTTAATGGAAGAAATTAATGAGCTTTACGAATCGAGTGAGCAGACATTAATCGAATTAGAGCTTCGTCCAGAAGACAATGAACTGCAACGCGCGTTGTTCCGATCAATCCATACTATTAAAGGCGACCTTGGGTTAGTGAATTTCTCACCCATGATACCCTTACTTCAGCATGTAGAAGATTTACTCGATTACTTGCGTAAAGGGCAGGTGTCATATACCAGCACCATGAGTGACTTGGTGTTGCTTACCATGGATAGGGTTAAGGCATTTGTAGAAGCTGTTATGGCTGAAGGAAAAGCCGAATATGACGATACTTTGCACCAACAGCTGGTCATGGCGATAAGTCGAATTACGCCGGATAATGGCGATGAACATGAGAAGCGGCTTACAGAGGCGGTTTTGTTACTCAATCCCGCGTTAGATGTAATTACCGACGACAGCAACCCTGAAAATATCCAAATAAAACCGCCTACATTGGCAACCTCTGGTATACCCAAAGACATGAGTAATGAAAAGAAGCTGGATGTGCTTTTCTTTCGTGATCTTATGCAAACCATTGAGAAGCGTTCGAATTTCTGGGTAGGCAGAGGGGATAGAGTTGCTAAGTTAGCATTGTATATTAATAGTACTGCGGGTAAGCCAATTGATGAATCTCAGCTGGCCGTAGCCAGTTATGTACATGATTTCGGTATGGCATTTATGCCATTAAAGCTTTTGCATAAGAGTGAAGCGTTGACTGATATAGAATTTAACTTAATGCGTTCCCATGTTTATAAAAGCTCTCGTTTGCTCGAACACTTAGACCAATGGGATTTGGCTCGTAAAATAGTGATGCAGCACCATGAACGTACTGATGGTACCGGTTATCCATTAGGCCTTAAAGAAGAAGATATTTGTGATGGGGCTAAGTTACTCGCCATTGTCGATACTTATGATGCGATGACACACCCTCGGGCTCATAATGATGAAAAGCAACTATCCAAGAAAGAAGCAGTTATTGAAATCAACCGCAGTGCTAAAGGCCAATTTAGCATGCAGTGGGTGAGGTTGTTCAACCAAGCGATGACAAGTTTGTTGAAAAAAGGCGGTTAGTCTCCGACTTGTAACAAGCATGCTTCTTGTTTGTAATGCGCATTAAAAAGCCCGCTATTTCAGAAAAAATAATGCGGGCTTTTGTGTATTTGTAGGTCTTAGAACCGAGTAAAAACTATGTAATACCTAGCTCTTTTAATTTGCGTGTAAGGGTATTACGCCCCCAACCTAAACGCTTAGCGGCATCTTGCTTATGGCCGTGAGTATGCTGGAGGGCACGTTCCAACATAATTTTTTCAAACGTAAGCATGGCGTCATTCAGAATATTATATCTGCCATCACGAAGTTGTTTGTCGGTCCAACGGGCTAGTAAATCTGGCCAATCTCCAGCTTCTGCGGCGGGCTTTTCTATGCTGCTGTCAGAGTGGATTTCTGGTGGTAAGTCACTGGGTAACACTTCTTGTCCACTGGCCATTACGGTTAGCCATCGACATACGTTTTCGAGTTGCCTCACGTTACCTGGCCAAGGAAGCTGAGCCATCAACTTTTCAGCATCTTTACTTAAACTTTTTGCTTCTACATCTAACTCTTTCGCTGCTCGGCGTAAGAAATGGCGCGCTAATAAATGAATATCTTCACGGCGTTCAGATAGGGAAGGCAGATGTACACGGATAACATTTAAACGGTGAAATAAATCTTCGCGGAACTTGCCATCGGCCACCCGCTTTTCTAAGTTTTGGTGGGTTGCGGCAATAATACGTACATCTACAGCCACCGATTGGTGGCCACCCACTCGGTAAAACTGTCCGTCGGCCAATACCCGTAATAAGCGGGTTTGAACGTCTAACGGCATATCGCCTATTTCATCAAGAAAAAGGGTGCCGCCATCAGCTTGCTCAAAGCGGCCCTGACGCGCATTTTGTGCACCGGTAAACGCGCCTTTTTCATGGCCAAATAGCTCAGACTCCACCAAGTCGGCTGGAATAGCAGCCATATTAAGTGCGATGAAAGGCTTACTAGAGCGAGGGCTATGGCGATGCAAAGCGTGGGCAACAAGCTCTTTACCAGTACCAGACTGGCCATTAATCAATACACTAATTGATGAACGAGATAATCTTCCTATGGCTCGAAACACTTCCTGCATGGCAGGGGCTTCACCAATAATTTCGGTTTCCGGATCATCTTGCGGTGCTTGCTGAGTTTTTGACTGTTCCCTTGCATGAGCCAGCGCACGTTGAGTAAGCGTGACCGCTTCATCTATATCGAAGGGTTTGGGTAAATATTCAAATGCCCCTTTTTGATAGGCGTTTACCGCACTGTCTAAATCAGAATGCGCAGTCATTATGATTACAGGCATCATGGGGTGGGTTGCATGCACTTCATTAAGCAGTGTCATACCGTCCATCTGCGGCATTTTAATATCAGAGATAATCACTTCTGGCGCTTGACCGCTTTGTAATTGAAGGAGTAAATCTTGCGGGTTTTCAAAACACAAGCATCCAATGCTTGCTGTTTGTAAGGCCTTTTGAAGCACCCAACGAATAGAACTATCGTCATCGACAATCCATACTGACTCATTCGTCATTGCCTGTCTCCTTGCGGTCTATCGGAATATAAATTACAAATTCGGTGTGCCCAGGGTGGCTTTCTACATCTATTTTTCCGCCATGATGGTTTATCAATGTTTGCGATATCGATAACCCTAAGCCGGAGCCATTTTGCTTACTACTCACCATAGGGTAAAAAAGCGTGTCTTTTATGTCTGAAGGGATACCCGGGCCATTATCTATCACTTTAATTTTGGCGATTAACGCATGGCGATTTCCCTGAATTGTCATTTGACGTTCAATGCGTGTCACCAAACGAATTTGAGGATTAGGCGTTTCACTTTCAGTTAGCGCCTGAATGCTATTTCTGACTATATTTAACACGGCTTGTTGAATCATATCGGCGTCAATCATCAGTGGCGGAATACTGGGGTCGTAATCACGAATGATGGTTATGGGGGTTTCTGAGTCAACCCGCATCAAATTTCTCACTTGCTCCAATGCTTGATGCACATTGTTCCAATTGAGCCTAGGAAGAGAATTTGGCCCAAGTAAGCGGTCGACTAAATTTCTCAGTCGATCAGACTGCTCAATAATCATCTGAGTAAATTCTTTATGCTCTTCGCTTAACTCTTTTTCGAGTAGTTGTGCAGCTCCGCGAATGCCACCCAGCGGGTTCTTGATTTCATGGGCTAAACCACGAACCAGTTCTCGCGCTGCATAATGTTGTGCGTTCTGTAAATTTTCTCGGGATATTCTTTTTTGCTGATCTATTTTTTTTACTTCAAATAGTAGCCGAGCCCCTTCTTCTAACTGCAAGTTCGTTACGGTTAAATCAACCATGACATTGCGGTTGTCTCTGAAACACAGGCGAATTTCGTTTTCAGTAAAATCCTCCCCATGTCTTAGCGCTGCGCGCAAGCGCGTAGTGTCGATATTTCCAGGCAGGAAAAAGTCATCTAAACGATGGCCGCATAATTGCTTTCTGCCTGTTTCGAATAGCGCTTCTCCCGCGTGGTTGGCGTAAACGATATTTAATCTATCGTCCACCATCACAAGCGCAGTATTCAGGCTATTCAAAAATTGTTGCGTGTCTAACTCGGTTGATTGCATCCGAGCTTATCTCCTTTGCACTATATGGGTGCATTGTAACGTATCGGCAAAAATCGTAGGCACAGATTTGGTGTTACTTTTTTTCTGTTCCCCGCTATGGTGCGGGCTTTGCGCTACTTTCGAACGTTAGTTGCTATTTATTAACGCTGATGCTTGATGCAGAAACAGCGTTTGTAGTGCAGAAGATGCAAGAGTCTTGCCCTTATTGTCTGTCAGCTCAACCTTATACTGATGTTCGCCCCGATTTATGTCATTTAAGGTAAATACGCCTGTTGTATTGCTCTGCAATAGGGCGCCATCGAAGATTAATTGATAGCGCGGCGCCTTTACTGAAGTCGGTTGGTTCGCACGTATGGTGAAGTTTCCGGCATTGTTTCGAAGGGTGGCGTTAGGGGCTGGAGAGGCAATAACAACTTTATAGGTTTTTGTCTTCGAAGTAGCCGTTTGAGCCAGTGTGGATTTTGGCGTTGAGGGGCTGGACACTACATTCTGTGTTTTCGTATCAAACTCAACGGTATCACTTTCTGGTGAAGGGGTGTCGGTATAAAGCACAGTACCATCGGCCTGCTTTACTTTGTATACAGGAGCGCTTGTGCTGTTAGATGGATTAGAATCCTTTGATGTGCTTTGCCCATGGCTTTCATAAGGGGTTAACGCAATCGCGGTAAGTAACGCAATATAAGGATAAATTTTCAATAGATAGACCTGCTCATCTTTTCTTACTTATATAGTAGAAAAGCTTTAGCATAAAAAAAAGCCCGCATAAGCGGGCTTTTGTATATTTACGCACTTAAACGTTAATTAAACGCTGTAGTACATATCGAACTCAACTGGGTGAGTTGTCATAGCAAGCGTAGTCACTTCTTCAGACTTAAGATCGATGTATGCATCAATCATGTCGTCAGTCATAACGCCACCCGCTTTAAGGAATTCACGGTCGTTATCCAATGCTTCTAGTGCCATTTCTAGCGAGCTAGCAACTGTTGGAATTTCTGCTGCTTCTTCTGGTGGTAGGTCGTACAAGTCTTTATCCATAGAGTCGCCAGGATGGATCTTGTTCTTAATACCGTCAAGGCCAGCCATAAGCATTGCTGAGAAAGCAAGGTATGGGTTAGCTGTTGGGTCAGGGAAACGTACTTCGATACGACGCGCTTTATCGCTAGTTACGTATGGAATACGGATAGATGCAGAACGGTTACGTGCAGAGTATGCAAGCATTACTGGTGCTTCAAACCCTGGAACCAAACGCTTGTAAGAGTTTGTTGATGCGTTTGCAAAAGCGTTAATTGCACGAGCGTGTTTAATAATACCGCCAATGTAGAAAAGTGCTTCTTCAGACAGACCCGCATACTTATCACCTGCAAAGATGTTTACGCCATCTTTTGCGATTGATTGGTGGCAGTGCATACCAGAACCGTTATCACCTACAAGAGGCTTAGGCATGAACGTAGCCGTTTGACCGTAAGCGTGTGCTACGTTGTGAACTACATACTTGTATACTTGGATTTCATCTGCTTTCGTTACTAGTGTGTTGAATTCGCACGCGATTTCGTTTTGACCAGCTGTAGCAACTTCATGGTGATGCGCTTCAATAACTAAGCCCATTTCTTCCATAACTAAACACATTGCAGCACGAATGTCGTGTGCTGAATCTACTGGAGGAACTGGGAAGTAACCGCCTTTAACACCAGGACGGTGACCCATGTTTCCGCCTTCAAAATCAGCGCCTGAGTTCCATTTCGCTTCAGCAGCATCAATCTTATAGAAAGAACCGGCCATATCGGTGTGGAATTTCACATCGTCGAATAAGAAAAATTCTGGCTCTGGACCGAAGAAAACAGTGTCGCCAATGCCGGTAGATTTTAGGTATTCTTCTGCACGACGCGCAACAGAGCGTGGATCGCGCTCGTAACCTTCCATTGTTGAAGGCTCTAAGATGTCACAACGAATGTTAACTTGTGTTTCTTCTGCGAATGGGTCGATTACCGCACTCGTAGGGTCTGGCATAAGAACCATGTCTGATTCGTTAATGCCTTTCCAGCCAGCAATTGAAGAGCCATCGAACATTTTACCTTCTTCAAATGTCTCTTCGTCTACCGTAGCAGCAGGAATCGATACGTGTTGTTCCTTGCCTTTAGTATCAGTAAAACGCAAATCAACAAATTTCGCTTCACTTTCTTTAATCAGCTCTAATGCCTTTTCTACTGACATCGTGTCCTCCAGGTTTAATGTAAAAATGCGGAATGATCAGCTTCATCCCAACAGTGGAAAAACTAAAAGCGATTTTCATGCCATCTATCGTGGTTCCAATTTTGCTGGCTTAGCAGCAAGAGGATAACTGAATGATCAATGGTGCTGCACGCAAATGGTGCTTGGTCGCTCTATTTTGGTGCAAATTAAGTTTGGGTAGCTTTAGCTAGCCTAGAGTAACTCGTCTTCACTTACCACCGAAAACAGGGCGCAAAAGTAATAAATTCGTTAATCAGAGACTATAATAATGAAAAACATGCGTCCGTATAAAAAAAAGTGCGCAAACACCGTGGTTTTTCTGTACAATCCGCGCAAATTTTTCTATCTGCATTTTTTGCAACAAATCTTATGCATGCTTAAAAACATGTAATGATTTACACAGGCTCCCTAGATGACTACCACTGATATTAATAAATTACGTAACATTGCTATTATTGCTCACGTTGACCACGGTAAAACAACTTTGGTTGATAAACTGTTACAACAGTCAGGCACTCTTGAAACTCGCGGAGAGCAAGAAGAGCGCGTGATGGACTCGAATGACATCGAGAAAGAACGCGGCATCACAATCTTAGCGAAAAACACTGCTATTAACTGGAACGACTACCGTATCAACATCGTAGATACTCCAGGACACGCCGATTTCGGTGGTGAAGTAGAGCGTGTAATGTCAATGGCTGATTCAGTGTTGCTTCTAGTTGATGCGCAAGAAGGCCCTATGCCTCAAACGCGTTTCGTAACACAAAAAGCATTTGCTCAAGGCTTGAAGCCAATTGTTGTTATCAACAAAATTGACAAGCCAGGTGCACGTCCTGATTGGGTTATGGATCAAGTATTCGATTTGTTCGACAACCTTGGTGCAACTGACGACCAGTTAGATTTCCAAGTAGTTTATGCTTCAGCATTGAACGGTTGGGCTTCATTAGATGCCGACAAACCTGAAGATGACATGAATGCTTTGTTCCAAACTATTGTTGACCAAGTATCTCCTCCAGACGCTGATGCTTCTGGTGCATTCCAAATGCAGATTTCTCAACTTGATTACAACTCATATGTAGGTGTAATTGGTGTTGGTCGTATTAAGCGCGGTACTGTTAAGCCAAACCAACAAGTAACTGTTGTTACTGCTGAAGGCGAAAAGCGTAACGGTAAAGTTGGTCTAGTATATGGTTATCTTGGTCTAGCACGTCACGAAGTTGAAGGTGCAAGCGCAGGCGATATCATCGCAATCACAGGTTTAGGTTCGCTTAAAATTTCTGACACTATTTGTGATGTTAACCAAGTAGAAGCAATGACTCCGTTATCTGTTGATGAACCAACAGTAACCATGACTTTCCAAGTAAACACTTCACCGTTTTCTGGTAAAGAAGGTAAATACGTTACTTCACGTAACATTCTAGAACGTTTGAACGACGAACTAGTACATAACGTTGCACTACGTGTTGAAGAAACGCCAGATCCGGATAAATTCCGCGTATCAGGTCGTGGTGAGCTTCACTTGGGTATCTTGATTGAAAACATGCGTCGTGAAGGCTACGAGCTAGCAGTATCACGTCCAGAAGTTATTCTTAAAGAAGAGAATGGCGAAACACAAGAACCGTTTGAAACACTTACGGTAGACTGTGAAGAAGCGCATCAGGGCTCTATCATGGAACAACTTGGTCTGCGTAAAGCTGAAATGACCAACATGTCACCAGATGGTAAAGGCCGTGTACGTATCGACTTCGTTATTCCTAGCCGTGGTTTGATTGGTTTCCAAACTGAATTCATGACGATGACGTCTGGTTCTGGTTTGCTTTACCATACATTCGATCATTATGGTCCGTACAAAGGCGGTGTTATAGGTAAGCGTAAAAACGGTGTTCTTATTGCCAACGCTAACGGTAAAGCCCTAACTAACGCCTTGTTTAACCTTCAAGAGCGTGGTCGTTTGTTTATCGGTCACGGTGTAGAAGTTTACGAAGGTATGGTTATCGGTATTCACAGCCGCGACAATGACCTTACCGTTAACGCCCTTAAAGGTAAGCAGTTAACGAACGTTCGTGCATCTGGTACTGATGAAGCGCAAACTTTGGTTCCGCCTATCAAGATGTCTCTTGAGCAAGCGCTTGAGTTCATCGATGAAGACGAACTAGTAGAAGTAACGCCTGTGTCTATTCGTATTCGTAAGAAACTTCTTACTGAAAACGAACGTAAGCGTTCTTCACGCGAGAAAAAGTAATCACTTTTGCTTTGATAGCCTTGTAGGTAATTAAAAGCAGTAAAGATGATTCAAGAAACGCCGGCCCTAAAGCCGGCGTTTTTTTTGCCAACGTATTTTTGCTGGCGCTTTTTGCTAAAGCATTTTGCTGAAATTTCGACGAAAGATGAGTTGGCAACATCGAGTTTGGCCTCTATCATCAAGTTAATGAAACTAAAAAGGCTAAGCCCGTGTTCTCTGTAGCAGTTATTGAAGACGATGTTATCACGCTCGATCTTATTACCGATGCATTAGAAACCCGCTTGTCGGCTACGGTTTACCCATTTAGCCGAAGTAAAATTGCTCGTGAATTTTTACTTCAACAAACGCCAGACACACTACAACTTATTATTAGCGACCAAGTCATGAAAGAGTATGATGGCATAAGCTTATTAAAAGCATGCCGGTCGGCGAATTTATCCGTTCCTTTTTTACTTATCACTGGCGATCCTAATAAAGAACTCGTTATGGAAGCACGCAAATTAGGTGTATCTGGATTTTTAGCGAAACCCCTAGAAATGGACGCCTTGGCCGCAAAGGCGAAATCCGTAGTGCTAGCAAAAACAAAAAGTCGCGTTAGTTAGTAACGAGCTACTCGTCAGCAAAAGTATGCAATGGTGTTAGCAAACAAATAAAAAAGTCCTAAATGATCTAAGCAGCGCTAGTTTATATGCTTACGAATTATTACACTGGTGCTCATAATGTAATGGCAACAGGATGAAAGTGTGACGTTTAATTTTGACCAAACCCCACCTCGTAAAGATACCTATTCGTTTAAGTGGCAGAAATACAAAGGTAAGGACATTATTCCTGCTTGGGTTGCAGACACTGAATTTCGTTGCGCACAGCCTATTTTGGATGCAATTTCAGCACAAGTAGAGCACGGCAACTTAGGTTATGTATTACCTGGTCAGCATCAAGGCGCTATAAGCGCAATTCAGCGCTGGTTGAAACAAAAACATGATTGGGATGTAAAATCAGAATGGATTGTGTGGACACCAGGTGTAGTACCAGCGTTTAACGTTGCCTGTAAAGCGTATTGTGAACCTGGCGATAAGGTGCTTATTCAAACGCCTAACTACCCCCCATTGCTAGCGGCGCCAAAATTAAATGAACTAGAGCGCATCG
The DNA here is from genome assembly GCF_001562125.1 of Alteromonas sp. Mac1. Lineage (NCBI taxonomy): Bacteria > Pseudomonadati > Pseudomonadota > Gammaproteobacteria > Alteromonadales > Alteromonadaceae > Alteromonas > Alteromonas sp. Mac1. Next base: position 3,750,029 of record NZ_CP013932.1, on the reverse strand, counting down.
ATATTGGCACTGTGATTGACCCAGTATCAGAAGGAAAGCGTTATACGTTGGATTTTGAAGCATTAGAAGCCAATGCTGCCGACCCCAAATGTAAGCTATTCATTCTTTGTAATCCGATGAACCCAGTTGGTTCGGTGTTAACTAAAGCAGAGCTTGATCGGGTTGCTGATATCTGTAACGCGAATGACGTGCGTTTATGTTCAGATGAAATCCACTGTGACTTAATTTTAGAGCCAGGCGTTAAGCATATTCCGGCAGGACGTGAGGCTAACTTAGCCGACAACAGCGTTACCTTAATGGCAGCTAGCAAAACCTTTAACGTAGCTGGTTTAGGCACGTCTTTTGCGATTATTCCAGATCCTAAACTTAGGCAGCAATTTACCAGCGCAGCCGCGGGCATTATGCCTTGGGTTACCGTGCTGGGATTAGCCGCTACCGAAGCCGCATTTACGTTGTGTGATGATTGGCACAGTGCTCAAATTGACTATTTACGTGCGAACCGTGATGCCGTGTATGAAACGATAAACGGTATCGACGGGTTATCAATGTTGAAACCTGACGCTACCTTTTTAGCCTGGGTGGACGCAAGTGGTTTAGGCGTAGAAAACGTGCAAACATGGGCAGAAGAGAAAGGCGTAGGGCCTTCTCCTGGCGCAGACTTTCATAAAGCTGATCACTTCCGAATAAACTTCGGCTGCAGTCAGTCGATGCTTAATGATGTGCTACAACGTTTAGCTAAGTAGCCGGCCAGTTAGCAACTAATTACACGCTAGCCCCTATTTACGCGCTAACTATTAATTAAACACTAGCATATTAAAAAGCCCGTTTGCTTAACGCATAACGGGCTTTTTAGTGGCTAAAATTAGCGGATTAGATGAATAGGCTAGTCAGTTTATAAAGACCTAACCCCACCACAACCGATACCACTAAAACGCCTGCGATGTTACTCCATAGGGTATTTTTGAAATCACCGAGGGCTTTGCTTTTATTCATGACTACCAACAAAAAGATAGCAATAATAGGCAGCAATAAGCCGTTGGTAGCCTGAGCAAATAAGATAGCCGGCAAAGGTTTAAACCCTAATGCAGCAACGGCAACTCCGCACACAATTATTGCCAGCCATACCGTGCGAAATCCTTTACTTTTCATGTCGTCAGAAAGCCCCAGTGCTCCACAAACCGCATATGCAGCGGCAAGCGGGGCGGTGATGGCACTGGTTAGCCCTGCCGCAAATAAACCTAGTGCAAAGAACCACTGGGCTTTGTCGCCTAACACTGGCTTTAACTGTTCGCCCATGTTTCCGGCGTCCATAGTGGCGGCTTGATTGAAAAAGGCCATCATGGCCGTCGCCATCACCACAAGGGTAATTAAGCCGCCCATGCTAATAGCCGTTGCCGATTGTTTTCTGCACGCTTTAATCGCATCGCTTTTATCAGAATTCTTTTTAATCGTGCTTTGATTTTCCGTATTTGGGTTTTCCGAAGTCGTTTTGTCCGTGTTTGGGGAAGACTTCGCCACAAGGCTTGCATGAAGAAATAAGTTGTAAGGCACAATGGTGGTGCCTATTAACGCAAGTATGGTAGTAATAGAATCGGCGGCTAAACGGGGTTGCAGTAACTGGCTAAACATTAATGATATATCAGGCTTAGCCACAACAAGGGTAACGAAAAACACCCCAGCCATAATAAACACGAGGTACACCAGTACGCTTTCTATCCACGAATAGCTACCCGTCCAAAGCAGTGCGATAGCTAGCGCACCAAGAATAAATGCCCAAGTGCCTGTGCCAATTTCCCAAAACGCATCCAGACCAATGGCGGCGCCGGTAAGGTTGCCTGATTCATAGGCGGCGTTCCCAATACCAATTGCGCTAACAATTAACGCAATAAAAAGCATTTTCAGCCATGGTGTAGACACCATGTCTTTCATCGCTGATGCCAAGCCTTTGCCCGTTGCCACCCCTAAGCGAGCAGCCATATCTTGTAATACGATGGTGGCAAAAATTGAAAACAATAATGCCCACACCAAATGAAAACCGAAGTTAGCGCCTGCTAGACTTGCCGTTGTTACTGTACCTGGGCCAATGAAGGCTGCCGCGATAATATATCCTGATTTATCTTTTGCCATTGCAGTCACTCTTAGTTTAGTTTTGCTATCATGACAATAGGTTAGCTATTGCGCAACTACGCAAACAAACGCTATTGCTATTCGCTCACAGTGTTCTTGTGCTTTCGATACAATTGAAAAAATACGTTTTTAGCCAACGTTTTTAATCCAACATTGTAAACGGGCGCGAAGGGTACAGGTTATAAATAGGTCATTTCAACGGCTAGTAGGAAATTTTAATGTCAGAAACGGCGCGTCCCATCGATATTCTTTTGCCTGTGTTTGAAAAGGGCAAATTAACGCATGTACTACCTAGCGCTTACAAAGCCGACGGTATGATATTCGCCGTTGCGGCATCACCAGAAATTCCTATGCCAGAGCAGTGGATGCCATGGTTGATTCAAAGCTCTTCAAGTGCCCTAGTAGACAAAGATGTAGATGCTTTAGCGGATGTACTAATGAATAACTTAAGGGCTCACCTGCAGTGTATGACAGACGACAGCCCCTTAATGCCCACGCGCTGTGAGTATTCAGATGGTGAGGTTGATACTGCGCCTGAAATACCAGCTGAAGTAGCCCAATGGCTTGAAGGGTTACTTTATGTGCACCAGCAACTTGAAGACGTCTGGCAACAGGCGTGGGAAAAGCTAAGTGCAAAAGAGGCCTTGCGTGAAGATATCAATGCCTCAGATACCCCAGAGAAAAGGCTGTCTCGTTGCTTGAAGTTATTTACTACCCTAGCGAATGTTGAACTGGCGTTGCAGTATCGTAACCCCGGCCAAGCTCAACAGCTAAAAGAAAACTTACCCTTATTGTGGAAGCAGCTTCCTGCGATGATCCAAGATTATATTGCTCTGGCTGGAGAGCTGAGCGCAGCATTACCTAACCAATTTGAAACCTTTACGAAAACCTCTTAACGGGCTTTCTGGCGTTGCAGGTGTTTGCGCTGAGAAAGGGTATTTCGCAACGACTTCATATAGGCGTCTAACTCAGCCTTAGCGCTGTCGTAAGCGTTACTCAGCTCACTAGAGCCAGGTTGGCGCATCAGCGCTTTAAACGCCAAATCAGTTTGCGACAACAAGTCTTTTAAATGCTGGTTACTATCATCCATGTAGTTTCCTTTAGATTATTTAACGGTTATTCCATAACATCAGTCCGTGGTAATACGGCCTGTTCAATTTATAGCGGTTTTACTACTGCTAAACAAACAATAGCCAATATAAGCAGTACCGGAGCTTCATTAATAATGCGGTAAAATTTGGCACTGTGACGGTTTTCATCACGGGAGAATTGTTTTACTAGCTTAAACAAATAGAAGTGATAGCTATAAAGCGCAAGCAAAAGCATGAATTTAATGTGCAGCCAACCTGACATTTTAAACCACGTACTGCCGTAACTTACAATAAGTGCGACGCCAAACGCTAAGGTTAAAAAAGCGAAAGGGGTGACAAAAAACCATAGCCTTCTCTCCATCACTTTAAACTGATCTTTCACGTCTTGCGATGTGGCTTCAGCGTGGTAAACAAAAAGCCGAGGAAGATAGAAAATACCTGCCATCCACGCAAGCATGAAGAAAATGTGAAGTGCTTTAAACCATAAAATGTACATTGTTAATACTGTGCCTTTTGTAAAAAGCTTTGCAAAATATTCCAGGTAATAACGCCAATGATGTCGTTGTGTTCCTGATCGTAAATATAGACTGCGCCAGAACGCGTATTTTTAAGATGTTCATACACTTCATGCAGAGTGCTTTGGGCATTTAAGCCTTCCATCTCGTGATAACTGAGTGCATTAGCATCATGTTCTAAGCTCACATTATATTGGACCAGACGATACTGCACATCTATTTCAAATTTTGACTGCTGAATTACAATTTTTGTCGGATTTTTCGATAAATAGTCTTCTAGCGCTTTATCTGGCGCATCATGAAAAAGCTTATAGTCTTTGCTTAATGCAGCTAGTACACCGGTTTTTTCAAGGGCTTCGCGAATGGAAGAGATAGCATAGGGTAAGTTTTGATAGTCTAATTGGCGAATAAAAATAGACCGGTTGCCGAAAAACTGTGTTGATGTCACATAAGCAGGCACGATGACTAGCATAGCGGGCAGGATAATTTCAGGGCTGTAAGATAACTCCATTACCGCAGATAAGGCCGCTAACGGCGCATGAAGCACGGCGGTAAGCATGCCAGCAATGCCTAATAAGGCAAAGCTGTTAGTAAATTCAGGCACGTCAATAAAATATGACAAGGGCACCAATAGTACAGCGCCAGCAAGCATGCCGATAACCATGACAGGCCCAATAATGCCGCCGGGAATACCCAGCCCAATAGCAAATACAGCCAGCACGACCTTGCTCACTAAAATAGCACACAGTAAAAGGGTTTCTGGGTTACTGGCAAACAGCGTTTCAACATCAACAAAGTTGGCCCCTAGTGCCTCGGGCAACAACATACCCACGGTTCCCGTTATTAGCGCCGCCAGCATGAGACGCCACACCATAGGGACAGGTCTAAACCAGGTCATTACCCGCATAAGTTGATTATTAAATAATGTAGCGAGCATACCGAGTAATACGCCTAATAAAACGAGGTATAGGTACATCCATTGACTGAACGCAGTAAAAGACAAAAACGACAGTTCATTTACTTGCCCAAATACGATACGGGTTAGCACCGAGCCACAGGCGGCGGCAAGCATTACGGGCACAAATATATGAATTTTATATTCTCTCAGCACCACTTCCATAACGAAGATAACTGCCGCAAACGGGGTGTTAAATGAGGCGGATATACCCGCAGCAATACCACATCCCGCTAAAATACGAATGCTGTTATAGGGAAGTCGTAGCCATTGACCTAAGAAGCTGCTGGCCGATGCACCTAAATGAACGCAAGGGCCTTCTCGACCTACCACGAAGCCGCCGGCTAAGGCCAGCATACCGCCGAAAAACTGATTAATAGTGGTGCGAAAGGGAATATGGCCGTAGTAATATTTTACTCGATGGATAACAAAGGGAATACCCATTCGATAGTGCTTAAAACCAGTGATATAGGCAATAAGCAAAATACACAGCACGCTAAGTAAGGGCATGAGAAACCAAACCGGCCATTCATCATTGAACCACTCCCGCAGTGCGCCAAAACCTGACGCTTGAAGCCATTCAACGCAAAGACGAAACATGATGATCAGCGATGCAGCACTTACGCCGCCCACAATACCCAAGAGGCAAAGTTGTATAGACGTCCTCGGGTGAGCCACTTCTTGTCGTAAAGCCTGCAAACGCATGTTGTGATACAGTAGAGAAATCGTAGATATAAGCAGCTTACCACAAACACTTGAAATTCATAATGTTAAGAATTTTAATGTGTCTGGCTCAAGTAAATTAAGAACCAAAACTATTCATGACAACTGATAAATTGAAACAACTCCTAGGCGATTATAAGTGGTCATTGCTTGTCGCTGCTTTGTTACTGGTGATGATAGCGTTTGGCTACAAGTTAGCGCGAATAGTGGATGAGGGCGATAGCGTGAAGGTAGCCGCTCAAGATAAAACCATTGCGATATTAGTCAGTGAAAATAATCAATATGTGACTCAGGTTAATCAACTGGAAGTCGCATTACAGTTAACAGAACTTGAAAAAAAATCGATTACTGAGCAACTCAATAACGTTCAAGTCGAGCAGGCTGAGCTTCAACAGCAATTAGCTTTTTATCAGCGAATTATGGCACCTGAAACCACCCAAGATGGTTTTGTCATTGAAGGTGTAGAGGTTGTCTCACTGCCAGAGCCTAATCAATTTCAAATGCGTTTTGTCGTGCTTCAGCAGCGACAAAACAAAGCGTTAGTTAAGGGCAAACTTGCTGTCACCTTAGTAGGTGAGCGGGAAGGGAAGGAGTACACGGTTACTATTGGTGAGCCAGAGTTTATTCAGCAAGAAATTGAGTACAGGTTTAAATATTTTCAAGCCATTAATACAAGCTTTACGCTACCCGATGGATTTCAGCCTACATCAATTACCCTAGAAACTACTGTATACCAATATAATGCAAAGCGCGGAGACTTAGCTAAAACGGTTAAGTGGGAAGACGCATTGAATAGTGGCAGTATGTTAGAAGATACTCAGTAGCACCTCGTCGATACGTTAAATGTAAACCGACAGTGTTATGCAGTGGTTAGCGTTACTTGCATCGCTATCTCTCAAATAGAAAATAATACCCGTAACCTACTGCTATAGCAGGAAAAGCGGAATAAACAGTGGCTAGAATGGCCGCTTTTGGCGATAGGGCAATGGCTGGAAACAATGCATCACCGTCGTTACTAATAGCATTACCAAGCTGAGCTGAAAATGGCACTGCACCATTCAAATACAGACTGGTAATTAAAATTTGTGGGCCACACCCAGGTAAAAAGCCAACTAAAATTGCTAAGCCTACAACGCTTGCGCCCATCGATGTCAGCGTGGCACCTATATCTAGTCCAAACCACAGTATCGATAATTCAAACAATAAAAAAGCGACGACAACCCAAGCTAATACAAATTGGGTGTCTAACGCGGCTTTACTCTGCCAGCGTGGTGGAGGCGTAATAGCATCTTCTTTGGTAAGCGAGGCGTAACCGTCACTGCCACCATTTAACGACCACAGTGTAATTGCCGATAAGCACAATACAGCACCCATAAGTTGCAACGTTGGTTCCGTAATACCTAAATATTCATGAACTGGCGATTGAAACGACAAGGCCAGTGCGATGGCAAGTGACGGTAACGCTACAATCAGCCAAAAGTATGTTGAAAGTTTATCAATAGAAGAAGAAGCCGTACTTTGTGCTTGCTCACTGTCGTCGGTATTATGTCCTTCGTTGCCACCTGTACTAGCAAGAGCATTGGTCGAGGACGGTGGTTGGTAATTGTGGAAACGGTTCACAATAACGCCGGTTAGGGTACCCACCACCATTCCAACACCCATGACCGTTAAACCGTCAAGCGGCGCTTGTGCCAATAATAAGAACGCGGCGTCACCCATGGTACTTGTTAGTACAGCAACTACCGCACCGAAGCTTGTGACACCTCGCGTGTATTGCGTGACGACTATGATCGCGCCCCCGCAGCCGGGAAGGGCACCAAGGAAAGAGGCTAAGCCTACTTCATAAAATGGATGCTTGCGCATAAAGTCGCCGATGGCTTCAGCGGATACTTTTAACGTGGCAATGTAGTAAATAGAGAGTGATGCGTAAACAAATGCCGCTACTTGGAAATAGGCATCAGACAGAACCGCGATGGTCGCTTCCTGAGTGAATGAGTAAACAAGGAGCACAACAACAAACGCCGGTAAGAAGAGGCGCTTGTTTAACATTAGTGTTTTTTGCCTAATGCTGAATTTACTGACTTTTTCAGTTGAGGTTAGGGAAGACACTCTCGATTCCAAATGATAGCAATATGTGGTTAACCCACCCGATATGGTAAAAAATACAAGTTTTACCGAGGACACTTACAACGTTTTTCGTTAGCGACCTGTACTAATTCCTACGAATTCTCGCGTGATCAGATCATGCTGCAAACGCCAATAATGATAATGGTAATTATTATCATTCAATAGTAATCTGTCAATCTTCATCTTCAGCGCTTATAAATTACATGTATTGGGCAGCGCTTCTATAAATGCATCCATGTGGACTTTGATGATTACATTGATAGAAGCACTGTTGTTGAAAGGTAAAATAAGGATCCAAACCGTGCAGGGCGAAGTAGGCAAGAGTAGTAGTAAGATTGATTTCTTCAGATTAAGGGGATAGTTATGACAAATACCCGAACAGAAAGTGACAGCATGGGGGAGTTAGAAGTCCCTAGCGATGCGTTATATGGCGCCCAAACACAACGCGCAATCAATAACTTTCCAGTAAGTGGTGAGCGAATGCCGCTTACTTTCATTCGCACCCTAGTGACAATTAAAAAAGCCGCTGCAATTGCGAATAGAAAACTCGATACACTTGATGCTGACATTGCCGACGCTATCGAACAAGCCTGTGACACATTACTGAGTGACCCTGAGTTACAGCAGCATTTCCCTGTAGATATATTTCAAACAGGCTCGGGGACTAGCACAAATATGAATGCCAATGAGGTTATCGCTAACTTGGCGAATCAACGACAGGGTAAACGTGAAGGGGGAGTGGTTCACCCTAACGATCATGTGAACAACGGGCAAAGCTCAAACGATGTTATTCCCACAACTATTCATGCAAGTGCCGCCATTGAAGTGTCAGAGTCGCTTATCCCTGCTATTACTAGGCTAATTGATATTATAGATACCAAAGCGAATTCAGTGTCTGACTATTGCAAAACGGGCCGTACACATTTAATGGATGCTATGCCGGTTAGGATGGATCAAAGTTTACGGGCATGGTCTGCGCAGCTTAGCCAGCAGTTAGAAACAGTAAAAATGCTTCAACCCGCCATTCAAACGTTAGCGCAAGGTGGAACAGCAGTGGGCACAGGTGTAAATGCACATCCTGACTTTGCTGAAACCTTTGCTAGTAAGCTATCTGAGCTTACTGGCATCGCATTTACCCCTGCTGAGAATTGCTTTGCATTAATTAGTTCGCAAGACACTGCGGTAACCTTATCTGGCGCAATAAAATCTCTCGCGGTTACCTTAATGAAAGTTTCAAATGACTTACGCTGGATGAATTCAGGGCCACTTGCCGGTTTAGGTGAAGTATCGCTACCCGCATTACAACCAGGGTCATCTATTATGCCGGGCAAAGTGAACCCAGTAATACCCGAAGCGGTGGCAATGGCTTCGGCGCAGGTGATAGGGAACGATGCAGCCATAACAATAGGGGGGCAGTCGGGTAATTTCGAGCTTAACGTTATGCTACCTATGATTGCCGATAATTTGCTGTCGAGTATTAAGCTAATGTCGAATAGCTGTGTGCTGTTGGGCGAACAGGCCATTGAAGGATTTACAGTCAACCAAGAAAACCTTGAGAAAGCATTGGCGAAAAATCCTATTTTAGTGACTGCGCTTAACCCTATCATTGGATATGCGAAAGCCGCAGAAATAGCGAAAAAAGCTTACAAAGATAAAATGCCTGTTATCGATGTTGCTGAAGCGATGACTGACTTGCCAAGGTCTGAATTGGAATCGTTGTTAGATCCTAAAAAACTGACTGAAATTCAGCGTTAAGGCTGTTAATAGGGTGTTGAAACTGGCTTTGATACGCCGGTTGAAACGCTCTATGGACAAAATGTTGATTTACAAAGCGTGGCGCTCCACGCTTTTTTTATGGGTTTCGAATGTTATTTTTGGTCGATACTAGATGCCTAGTGCAAAGGAATGCTAGATTGTGATTGTTTTGTGAGCAGTTGTGCGCTTGTTAAGCGCTTGCCTATTGCCGATGAAGCGGAATTTGATAGAGTGCATACTCGCTTTAAGCCCTCATGGTTGGGCAGTTGAGCAATAAAAATTACTCAGGAATAATTAATGACAGATACATGCTTTCGCATGAAGGGCACCACACTAACCAGCATCGTGTTAGAAGTGATCGATTTTGATCCAGATACCTTTGAATCTCAGCTTGCTGAAAAGGTAAATAGTGCACCCCAGTTTTTCACTCGTTCATCGCTAATTTTGCATTTAGTCAAATCACTGAATGCAACCGAGTTCGAGTTGCTCGTTGCATTGTGTCGACGCTTTAAACTTCAACCTATGGCTGTACGCGGTGAAGTAGGGCCTCTGAGAAGTATCATCAACGACTTGGGCTTAGCGGATGTTAGCCAAAGTAAATTTACAGAAAGCTCGTTGAAAACCACAAAACCTGAAAGCACCACGTTAAAAGAGCAGGCCGCGAATGAGCCTGCAGCATCCACTCCAGTTTCTTCACCAGTGCCAACACCAGCACCTGCCACTAAACCAGTAAAGGTTATTAGCCGCCCGGTACGCTCAGGGCAGCAAGTATATGCTGAAGGTGGTGATTTGGTCATTACCGCGGCAGTAAGTGAAGGGGCAGAAGTACTTGCAGATGGAAATATTCACGTTTACGGCACACTTAGAGGCCGAGCTCTGGCGGGCGTAAAAGGCAACGTGCATGCCCGCGTTTTTTGTCAGTCGTTAGATGCAGAACTTATTTCAATCGCTGGGCAATTCATTATGCATGAAACCGTAAAAGCATCATGCTGGAAACAGCCCGCACAAATCTATTTAGAAGAGGACACGTTACGCATTGAGCCTATCGCCTAAGTGTTAACGTATTCTACAAGGAATTAAAAATGGCAAAGATTATCGTAGTAACATCGGGTAAAGGTGGGGTTGGTAAAACCACCTCAAGTGCGGCTATCAGTACAGGTTTAGCCTTAGCGGGTCATAAAACCGTCGTGATCGACTTTGATGTGGGTTTGCGTAACCTTGATTTGATCATGGGCTGTGAACGCCGAGTGGTTTACGACTTCGTTAACGTGATAAATAAAGAAGCTACACTGAAACAAGCGCTTATTAAAGATAAGCGTACCGACAACTTGTTTATTCTGCCAGCATCGCAAACCCGTGATAAAGACGCGCTTACCATCGATGGTGTTCAAGCCGTACTTAACGAGTTGAAAGAAGATTTCGACTTTATTATTTGTGATTCGCCAGCGGGTATAGAACAAGGCGCCCAAATGGCATTGTATTTTGCCGATGAAGCTATCGTGGTTACTAACCCAGAAGTATCTTCGGTACGTGATTCAGATCGTATTTTAGGTATTTTGCAAAGTAAGTCTTTGCGCGCTGAACAAGGAAAGCCGGTAAAAGAGCATTTATTGCTTACCCGCTACAACCCTCAGCGAGTAGAAAGTGCAGAAATGCTGAGCGTTGCTGACGTTGAAGAAATCTTAGCCATACCATTATTGGGTGTTATTCCTGAATCAGAAGCGGTACTTAAGGCGTCTAACCAAGGTCAGCCAGTTATTCTAGATTTAGAAGCTAACGCAGGTCAGGCATATTCAGACGCCGTTCGCCGTTTGTTAGGTGAAACCATTGAACATAGATTTCTAGAAGCAGAGAAGAAAGGGTTCTTTAAACGCCTGCTAGGAGGCAAGTAATGAGTATTTTCGATTACCTACTCAAGAAAAAGGAAAAGCCGCGCACTGCGGCCGTGGCCAAAGAGCGGTTACAAATTATTGTTGCGCATGAAAGACGCAAACGTACTGAGCCTGATTATCTGCCAATGATGCAGCAAGAAATCATTCAGGTGATACGCAAGTATGTGAGCATTGCAGATGACCAAGTATCGGTACAGTTGGAAAGCAGTGACGATTGTAGCGTGCTAGAACTAAACGTTACCTTGCCTGAAAACTAGAGCTCATCTAAGCTTCCCAGAGCCAACGACTTGCCATAAATAATGCTACCCATGTTTTGGTAACAAGACATGGGTAAACTGCTGTCGTTTATTTGCTTTGGTCTAACGTTATACCAAGTTGCTGCTTCGCTAAATGCACCACGGTAGGGTCGATTGGCGGTGGTTCTACTGTCACGCCTTCACTCAGCGCCTCAACAATGGTTTTTAACACGCTAATACGAGCAAACCATTTATGCTCAGCCTGTATCACATGCCACGGCGCCATTTGAGTATCGGTTTTATCAAACATCTCTTCTATGGCAGTAATGTAGTCATCCCGTCGGCCACGATTTCGTATATCTTCTTCGGTAAGCTTCCAGCGTTTGTAAGGGTTACTTAAGCGTTCTTCAAAGCGCTCTAATTGCTCGGCTGCTGAAATATGCATAAAGAGTTTTATAATTGTCACGCCGTCGTCAATTAATAGTCGCTCGAACTCGTTAATCTCCTGAAAGGCTCTTTCCCATGCAGGTTGTGGTGTGAAGCCTTCAATGCGTTCGACCATGACTCGACCGTAGTAAGAGCGATCGAAAATGGCAAGCCTGCCAGGTGTGGGGAGCCGAGTTTGAAACCGGTAAAGGTAATGGCGACCTTGCTCTTCTGGTGTAGGTTTGGCAAAGGGGTGAACTCGAAAACCGCGAGGATCGAGTTTTTCGGTCACCCTTCTAATCGCGCCGCCTTTTCCTGAGGCATCCCATCCTTCAAATACAATAATTGCGCGTCGGCCTTGGTGGTAGTAAGCCTGTTGAGCATGGAGTAACTTTTTTTGCCAGCTCTTCAATGCCTGTTTGTAGTGTTCATGTTCATCAATAGCGGGTGCTTGTGCTCCTTCTGGCAGCCTAAGCTTACGATTTTGAGGGGAAATAGAAGATACTGAATAAGTCATGTTAGTCCCGTCGGTTTCTTTTTAGAGTATGCCTTAAGGCCATGAGTGTCCATGTCGCCACTTATTTTCATGCTAAATGAAAGGCACTAGCTATTGTTTCAGTTAGTTTCACCCCAATAGTTGATAGCGTTACTCAAGTATTAGATAATTGGGTTATCGATGCGTGTACGCTAATGCGTGCAGGTGCACATGGTTAATGAAGAGGTGAGTATGTCTGTAGAAATGGCGTTGCCAATTGAGTTCTCTGATGCAGCGGCGACAAAAGTAAAAGCGCTCATCACGGAAGAAGAAAATCCTGCGTTAAAACTGCGGGTTTATGTTACTGGAGGCGGTTGCTCAGGCTTTCAGTATGGTTTCACTTTTGATGAGAAGGTGAACGACGGCGATATGACAATTGATAAAGATGACGTTACCTTAGTGGTAGACCCTATGAGCTTGCAATATTTAGTGGGCGGCGTTGTTGATTATGTTGAAGGTTTAGAAGGGTCACGCTTTTTAGTACAAAATCCAAATGCAACCACTACCTGTGGATGCGGCGCTAGTTTCAGCGTGTAAATGATTATCGGGCGTACACCGCATCTTGGTGTATGCTTGTCTCGCCTTTACAGTATAGTGCTTTTCTCCTCGTTAATTTTATGGCTAAACTAAGTGTGTAAATAAATTCACTCAGGTTGAAGCTATGAAACTGTATGGTTCGGTAACATCTCCATTTGTACGTCGAATTCGCGTAGTACTTTCCAACACGCCCCATGAATTCCTCGATTTACAAATATTCTCTGGGGAAGACAGAGCGCTACTCGCATCACGAAACCCCACCTTGAAAGTGCCTTGCCTAGAAGACGATGGGCAACTCATTTTTGATTCTAGAGTTATTTATAGCTATTTGGCGAGCAAACTCGACCATGACTCTCTGTCATGGGAGGAAGAAAACCTGCTTACTCTGATAGACGCAGCTAACGATTCATTCGTGCAATTGATGCTACTTAAGCGCTCTGATATCGATATCAATCAAGATAAGCTCATCATTCGTTTGCAAAAAGAACGTATCGAATCGGTTTTTTCATCACTGTCTAAGCAGCTCGAAGCGGGTGGTTTTAGTGGCTGGACGTATCCTGAAATATGTTTGTACTCAATGGTAGATTGGGTGCTATTCAGAGAATTGCACAGTTTTAAAGACTATCCTTTGTTACTGGAATTCCATGAAAAACACCGCGACCGTATAGAGTTAACCGCTACCGATCCCCGTCAGTAGCCTTTGTTAAAATCAAATTGATATAGAAGCGGTTCGTTGGCCATATAGCGTGTTGCGTTTGTAACAAACACGCCAGCTACATCCTCAGGTGATGATACTGCCGCAGTATGTGCAGTAATCACCACCTTGGGGTGGCTCCAGAACGGGTGCTGCTCTGGCAGGGGCTCTTGGGTGAATACATCAAGAACGGCGGCTCGCAGTTGCCCGCTATCTAATGCGTTTAGAAGCGCATCATCGACAATCGCACTTCCACGCCCTGCGTTGATAAACACACTGTGTGGCTTTAGTGCTTCAAAGAAAGCTTGGTCTAATACCCCTGTAGTCGCGGGGGTATCTGGCATCAGGTTTACTACATGATCGACTTTCTGAGTAAACTTGAGCAAGTCAGTTGCTGCATAGACGTTATCGAATCCCTCTATCGCTTGACCGCTTCTCGTTAAGCCAATTACTTTCATTTCAAAGCTTTTGGCCACGGGAATAAGTGCTTGGGCTATTGAACCTGCACCTAAAATGCCAAGGGTTTTACCCGTAAGAGGCGCGCGAGGACTTTCTTCCCAAATTGGGGGTTGGTGATTTTGGTTATGCGCGAACGCTGGAATATTGCGAGCGTATTGCAAAAGGTAGGCAAACACATATTCGCGCATTAGTTTTCCAAACACACCTTTTACGCCAGTGAGTATATAATCGCTTTTGTCCAAATTAAGCAGCGGTGCATTGCCAGCCCACGTGGATTGACACCATTTCAAGCCCGAGCATTGGTCGATAACTTTAGCCGCCAAATTAGGAGCGGCAAGTAATACCTCAACCTCGTCAGGGTTGATTTGTTCAGAAGTCGTAACGGCTTGGCAGATATGCAAAGTATTAGGCGTGGGCCATGCATTTGCTATTTCCTCTGCTAGTGCATTGGCATCTTCACTGAGAATAGAGACGTTGAGTGTAGGCGATTGAGTTGACATAAGTGAGCCTTAAGAATCTTTATTGGTGGCTTTTACAATTAGCACACGAATACATAGCTTAAATAGTTAACGCAGAATAGATACTGCTAGTGAGGATACCCTAAGATAATCATTCACATAAGGCAACGCTACCGCTCGAACTAAAGAAAATGTCGAACATAGCCGATAACAACCTAGAATCCTTTTCTTCTAGGGCCTAAACTTACCAAGGCTCTAGGTTTTTTTACAGGCGACGTAACATGTTTCAATTTACCCTGAATGTATCCCTTCATGCGCCCATCTCTTTTTTGTTTGCAGCATTCCACGAACCTGAATACTTATCTGAATGGTTTGCGCCGGGTAATTGTAAGGTATCGCAAATAATGAGTAGCTTTAAAGAAGGCGGAAGGTATCGCATAAAATTGCTTGAACCCAACGGGGTAGAAATCGCACTAACTGGCGAATACGTGACTATTTTAGCTAACGAGAAGCTTGTGTTTTCTTGGGCGTGGGAAGATGGCGTAGAAGAAACCGTCATGAGCTCAGTGGAAATTTTATTTGAAGAAACGCGCGAAGGAGAAGTGGCGTTAACGTTAATTCATAGTGGTTTCAATAACCAAGAAGAATGCGACCAGCATCAATATGCATGGATGTCTTGCCTAGAAAAGCTTGCAGTATTAGCCGATAAACAAGTGGCGTTTAACTAGTGCGCTATTACTAGCGAACAGTATTACTAAAGATATAAAAAAAGCAGTCATGAAATGACTGCTTTTTATTAACTGATTACAAGATATTTGCACCAGTAGTGAGGTTAACCTTATAAATTAGGTTACCCTTATTTAGGTTAACTCTATTATTTAGGTTAAAGACTCCATGGCTGCTTTGCCGCTTTCTTCGCGGTAAGTATTGTAGTCAGTATAACCTTCTTCACCGCCACCGTACCATGTAGATGGGTCATCAAACGCCGCCAGCGGGTAGTTGTTTTTAAACCGTGTCGGTAAATCTGGGTTAGTGATCCAAGGTCGCCCGAAAGCAATCATGTCGGCATCACCGTCGCTAATACGTTTCTCTGCCTCTTCTTGGGTGTAACCACAGTTACCTATTAACATGCCGTCGAACAATGCACGAAACTCAGCAAGTGTCATCGGCTCACCGCGTTCATGGAAACCAAACGCTAGGCCATCCATCACATGTAAATAGCCAAGGTTAAGCTTATTAAGTGCTTGGGCGACATAAGTGAATGTATCGCGAAAATCATCTGCACCCATGTCATTAAATACGCCGTTAGGCGATAAACGCACACCGACTTGCTCTGCAGGCCAAATCTCTAGTACAGCGTCCATCACTTCACTAAGGAAGCGATATCGATTATCTACGCTGCCGCCATATTCATCACTACGTTGATTGCTGCGACTGTCTAAAAACTGATTCAGCAGGTAACCATTAGCTGCATGAACTTCTATACCATCAAAGCCTGCAGCTTTAGCATTAACCGCTGCATGTTTGAAATCAGCAACCGTCCTACGAATGTCATCTTGTGTCATTGCTCGTGGCACTTCGTAAGGTTTCTTACCTTTTGGTGTGTGAATTTCATCACCCTCAATGGCAATAGCGGAAGCAGAGAAAGGGAGGTCGCCGTCATGAAAGTCACTGTGAGAGGCACGGCCTGTATGCCATAATTGAAGGATAATCTTGCCGCCAGCTTCATGCACTCTTTCGTTAATAGAGCGCCATCCTTCTACCATTTCATCCGTATAGATGCCGGGGGTGTCTACCCAGCCAATACCTTCTTCTGATATAGCTGTCGCTTCGGTAATAATAAGGCCCGCATCGGCGCGCTGTACGTATTGGTCGCCCATGATTTTGTTAGGTATGCGGTCACTACCTGCACGGCCACGTGTCATTGGTGCTAATACCATGCGGTTTTGAAGCGTATTGTCTGCCCACTCTAGAGGCTTAAACAGAGATAACTCTGACATTTGTCGTTCCTTTTAAAACTGTGTGTTAGTGATTACAGAAATGGACGCGACTTGGATTGATTCAAGATGAAAGGATATGCCGATTGGCACTAACAAATAGCAAAATGAGTGCGAGGAAGGCGAGGGGTACCCTGCGAAGTTAGTAATGCAGATGTTAATAGCGTAATCCGAAAGAGGCGTTAACTAATGAAAAAGTGCTAAAACTAAAAAGAAAAAAGGCCATCAAAATGACGACCCATGCGGTGGAAATGAGAGGGGGGGCTTTAACTAGCGCAGTAGTAACCCTGCAAGGTTCACGTCAAATCGTACGCCCACCACCCATACATCATCTAACGATTGAAGGCGGTCACGCTCGCTAAACTGGTCAGGATTGATTATATAATGCACGTTAGGTTGAACCCGTATGTTGTCATTAATATGAATGCCATAACTTAACTCCATCATTGTTTGACTGCTTTCAGGGCGACCTAAACCACCTTTTGCTTCGCGCAATATACGTTGGTCTTCAATGGCATCTTTATTGTAAAACTGTTGAGTGACGACAAAGCCTATAGTGTCTTCATCTCTTCCTGTGAAGGTACCGCGTTTAACAAAGCCTGCTTTAATATATTCATCTTCTATGAGCTCACCAGATGTGCCCGCTAACACGGCACCAAAAATAGTAACACTGCGTTTAGAATTTAAATTTGGACGTAAAATGGTTTGCTCGAATCGGGCGAAAATACCAGAGCGCCCATTTTGTGTTGCATAGTCATTACCGGTGACAGCAGCAAAATTACCATTCTCATCTTTAGCTGGATCGGTATAGTCCGCGCCATCATACCAACCGCCAATTTCATAGCGTTTTGGGTAGGCGTCATTTTCCCATGTAGTTTGATAGCCCAATGTCACAGGTACGACTACGCCAGTAGATTCATCCGTTGACCAATCAAAGCCATGATCACTCAAATCTTGGTGAGGAGTGTTCTCTTCATACACTCCAGTATGAAAGTAGATTTCAGGCGAAAGCCAGTACTTCGCGTGACCTCCCCAACTTGAAACAGGCCACCATGTAAAGTTACTGGTTTTAAATACAAAGGTGGGGTTACCGCAGGCAGAATTCGTTTGAAAGTACTGACATAGCTCTGAACCAAGAAAGCTGATGTTTGCCACGGTTCTGCCAACCTCTACTTGTAGCTGGTCGTCAAAAAAGCTTTTCTCTACGGTAAGCCTGGCTAAACGGGAGTTTTGGCCGCCATAGATTTCTTGAACAGACGTACTGCTTCCAATATGTGTAGCCGCTAGGTTTTGTCCGTGACGATTAGTAAATGCCACATGGACTTTAGTATTTTCCCAACCTGCAAATTTTTCTAAGTCTATTTCTGCGCCCAAAAATAATTGACCAGCATAAGCACTCCCTTCACGCTTACCCCCATCAACATTAGCAGCGGCTTCTCCCGTGTAGCTAGCCAGCCATTCTATGTATTCCGATGTATCTTGAGCAGAAAATGCAGGATAAGAAAAACTGACTAATAAATAGCAGGAAGTAAGTGTAAGTGGCTTTAAAGCCAAAGTTTTTTGCTTTAACCAATGAAAAGTATGCTTCATATCTTACCCTTAGAGTTGATTGAACGTGCTTATAACTTGCACTTATCTTTGTGCTCATCACGATGTTTCTATTTGTTTCCAACGCCTAGAACAAAGTGAGCTCAAGTTACATCGTGTTAACAGTTTCGTATGGGAAACGCAATTTAATGCAGTTAAAGGAATAAATCAATCATGTTTATTTATTTTTATTTTACAAAGGTGTTAATGGTTGAAGTGAGGCAGTATGATGTTTTGTTAGTGCGGACATACAATTTTTATAGACTTTTGTAGTACCTTTTGCAGGTTTTAATGCAGTTTAAACCTTGTTTATTATAAAGAATTAATAAGATTTGGAATGATATGGATAATTGAAGTGATCGCATTGATGTGAATTTGTTGTGACTTTTGTAGTCTGGTTCGTTATTAAATAAGTCTTGTTGATTTATTGACATGGACATTTTTTGTTGTTTAAATTGCTCAACAAATTGTTTACAAGATGAGGTTGGGGTGATGCAAACTAAAACGCCTATAGTTTCCAGAGATATGCTATTGCCGTTTATTCTATTGACGGTGTGTTTTGCTGCATGGGGTGTTGCCGCCAACATGACAGATCCACTAGTGAAAGTCTTTAGTAAGATATTTACTATGTCGTCACTACAATCGGCCTTAGTTCAGTTCGCTTACTACGGTGCTTATTTCTGTTTAGCGATACCCGCAGCCTTTATTAATAAACGATACTCTTATAAAACGGGTGTGCTAGTAGGGCTAGGATGTGCTGCAGCCGGTGCCTTTCTATTTTACCCAGCAAGTCAGACAATGACATATGGCTTTTTCCTGATGGCCTTGTTTGTGATGGCCGGTGGGTTGTCTATTTTGGAAACGTCCGCTAATCCTTATGTCATGGCGATGGGCAACGAGCAAAGCGCCACCAGAAGATTGAACCTAGCACAGGCATTCAACCCTGTAGGGACAAACTTTGGCGTATTCTTAGCCGCTACGCTCATACTACCTAATCTGAATCAGGCGTCAGCTGAAGAGCGAAGTGCTATGTCTATGACTGAGCTAAAATCTGTTATAGGTGCTGAACTGGATGCAGTGATGATCCCCTATGTCGCTATGGCGTGTGTACTTCTAGTGGTTTGGGTTGCCGTAGCTTTGATTAAAACCCCTGTGGATGAAGCCACTGAGTCTAAAGCTGACGATATCGATATCGCAGCATCATTGAAGCGCCTAGTGGCGAATAAGCATTATCGCTTTGGTGTAATGGCGCAGTTTTTCAATGTAGGCGCGCAAACCTGTGTGTGGACTTTTACTATCCAATACGTCATGAAAGCGATTGGGGGTAACGAGGTGCAAGGTGGCGATGTACTTCAATACAGCATGATAGTGTTTCTTATTTCACGATTTGTGATGACGTGGGTAATGCAGTATCTCTACCCAGCACGACTGCTTATGGTGATGTCACTGGTGGCAGTAGGTTTGTGTATTGTTATGACACAATCGCCAAATATCGTTGGTGTGGTGGCACTAATTTCAATATCTGCATGTCTATCGCTAATGTTTCCTACTATCTACGGCATCGCATTAGAAGGGCTAGGGAAAGATACTAAACTTGGCGCGGCGGGCTTAGTAATGGCTATTTTAGGTGGTGCAATTATGCCACTCTTCCAAGCTGCAATTATCGATTCAGCAGGTATTGTCGTTTCTTATATTGTTCCTGCTATATGCTTTATATTTGTGGCTTGCTATGGACTGTTTGACATTAAAGCAGTTAAAAGTCCTCAGAAAGTATCCATTGACGATTTGAAGACCAACAATTTGAAGACAAGCATGGCGAAGTAATACTTACTTTACTGTAGTGATGCTCATCATGATTTAAAAAAATGCCAGCCTTTGCTGGCATTTTTTTATGTGAGATGAACGGCGAAGTAGATTGGCACAAGAAGCAAGGATCTAATAGTTGCAGGTAACGTTGGGTGGACTAAAAATACTAGTAGATAAGATTGCAGCCTCAATATCAAAAAGCCAATTACATAAAATTCGAGTAGCGCAGAAAACTAGATTAACTGGTAATTTCTGTCGTTCATGCCAATACTAACTTAATGGTTTTCAACTACTATTGGGATTATGAATAATTGGTCTGGCTCTATTAACTCAAATATCATCAGCCATTTTTCGGTATTTTTGGTTCTACTTGGAAGCTATACGTTTTCACTTGGCGTTTACGCCGAGCAACGAAACACAATTACTTTAGCCACCTCAGAAGCGAGTCCATTCAGTAGCGCGCACAACCCTAAACAAGGGTACGTAAACGAGGTCATTCACCTTACATTTGAAAAAATGGGCTACATCCCCAAAATTGAATTCTTTCCACATGCTAGAGCGATATATCTCGCCGACGGCGGAAAAGTTGAAGGTGTTTTTCCACTTCGCGATAGCACAGTACGTGTTGAGGGGATGATATATTCCGATGCTATCCGTGGTGGGAGCATCAACTATCTTGTCCATAACAGTCGAAACATTCATAGCTTATTAAACACCGAATTAGGCGATTCGATATCACAATTCAACAACTTAGGCCTTTCCCGTCTTGGGGTTTTACGCGGTGCACAGTTGCCGTTGAGTCTTCGTGAGGCTGAAAATATCGATGTACTCTTAGCCAAATCATTACCGACATTGTTAGATATGTTAGATAGGGGGCGAGTTGACTTTATTTATATAGATGAATACAGCGCAAAACAAACAATAACTAATCATCGTCCCCACTTATCACAGAAATTTAAATTCATTAAATCGCTTAGAAAAAGCAATCCCCATTTCTTAGGGATATCGAAAAACTTGCCCGACGCCCCCCAAATTATTGCGCGTTTCAATCAAGCATTGGCTTCTCTAGAAGCTGATGGAAGCATCGATACAATATTAAAGCGATACGGTATTTTCATCGAGCCGGAAAATGTCGTTACAGAGAGAAAATTAATAGTTGGTGCGCCTAATATTAATGGTATTGAAACCGCTATTAGATACTTGAATGACAGCGGTACGACTTTCCCAGAGCAAGATATTCAGTGGCGTGTCATGGAGGAGAGTATACTCAGAAAGCACATACAGGGAGATTTTGCAGTTAACGAAACACAGTTTGACTTAGTAATGCTAGGTAATTTCGAGGTGCCTATTTGGGCCAGAAATGGTTGGTTGTTACCTTTTCCCGAGCCGCCCTCGAACTACGATATGAAAGATATTATACCCATCGCAAAGCATTCAAATACATACGAAGGTGAGGTCTATGGTTTACCGTTTGTAGGAGAAACAACGCTAACCTTCTACCGAAAAGATCTGTTGCAGAACGCTGATATTAGTTTGCCCAAGCAGATGACTTATAGAAACCTAAGCGCCATTGCTATGGAAATTCAAGATCCCAAATCGCAACTGTATGGTGTAGGGCTGCGCACAAAAGTAGGTTGGGGGCAAAATATGGCATTAATTGGCACCATGGTAAATACGTACGGTGGAAGCTGGTTTGATGAAGATATGAAGCCGCTGCTTACTTCTAGGTCGTGGGAGCGAGCAATCAAGGACTATGTTTCAATCGCGGTAAACAACGGTCCCCCAGGTGAATACGATTTAGGGTGGAAAGATAACCAGCAACTCTTTGCTGACGGAAAATTAGCATTCTTTGTTGATGCATCATCATTAGGTGGCTACATCTTAGATCCTTCTTCTTCGAAAGTTTCGGAGAATGTCGGGGTGACTTATGCGCCAATAGGAACAACACCAAAAGGGGCACAATGGTTTTGGTCGTGGAATTTCGCGATACCTCATTTAGCTCACAATAAAGAAATAGCACAGCAATTAGCTTATTGGTTAACTTCTAAAGCGTTTATTACTTCGGTTAAAGGTAAGTATGGTTATTACGCAGCGCCAGCTGGCACTCGTCATTCAACCTACAGTGACAGCTATATAAACGCTATTCCTTATGCTAGCTATGAATACAACGCACTGCTAGCAACTGAGCTTGATAATATTAATGTCCCCACGACTGGAAGCCAGTTTGTTCCAATCCCAGAATTTACGGCGCTCGGTTACCTTGTGGGAGTTCAGATAAATTTAGCAGTGAAGCAGCAAGTTACTATTCAAGAGGCATTAAAAACAGCGCAACACCAATCTGAAGCCGTAATGAGGCGCGCTGGTTATTATAACAACTGAAATTCCCACTTACATTTAGTTTGCAGGGCAAAAAATACCCAATACAGCCTCTCGCGAAGCGCCGGTAACAGCAGGTACGTTGCCTGGAATATTATTGTTGTGTGCAAAAGCTAGCCACGCGAATGCAGCCCCTTCAACGTGTTGGGGGTGAATATTGATACTGTGGCTGTCGCTCACTTGATAACTTGGCAATAAGTTGGCTATGCGTTGCATCAGCACAGGGTTAAAGGCACCGCCCCCACAAACGATGACTTGTGCACCTATAGGCATTTTTTGCTTGTTAATCTCATCGGCAATGCTTGTTGCTGTTAGCGCTAGTAGCGTCGCTTGCACATCTTGAGGGGGAAGTGTGCAGGCTTGTGAATTGGCGAGCGTATCAAGATAAGACGTTAACCATGCTATATTGAAATATTCTCTGCCAGTGCTCTTCGGCGCGGTTTGATGAAAATAGCTATCGGAAAGTAACGTTGTTAATAAGTCATCACTTACTACACCGGTATTAGCCCATAGCCCCTTGTCATCATAGGGCTTATTCAAATGCAGCTTAACCCACGCATCCATTAGGGTATTGCCTGGGCCAGTATCATAGCCAAGAGGAGCAATAGTATTTTGTTTTGCTGCTAAAACTGAAATGTTCGCAATACCGCCAATGTTAACCAACACTCTTGGCTGGGTATCGTGCGCGAAGATAGCATTATGGTAGGCTGGAACTAAGGGCGCACCTTGGCCGCCTAGGGCAATATCTTTGCGCCTAAAGTCAGCAACAACATCAATATTTGTGAGTACGGCAAGTGTATTTGGGTCGCCAATCTGACACGTAAAACCTTTTTGCTCAACGTCGTTGTGAAGCTCAACTCCCTGCGGGAAGTGCCTAATGGTTTGTCCATGAGAGCCAACTGCGGTGATATCGCTTGATGAAAGCTGAGTTTCTAATAGCAACACGCTTACGGCATGTGCAAAGCTTTCTGCCACCAACCTATCGGCTGTTGCCATAGCATTGAGCTCGTTAGGAGTAGGTGTGCAAAGTGAATGAAGTAAAGAAAGTAGATTAGCTGGATAAGAAATAGATACCGCATGTAAGGTTTGGCACTTATTGGCAGTGATATCGCAAAGGACGGCGTCAACGCCGTCCATGCTAGTTCCTGACATAAGGCCAATATACTTTGCCATAAGAAGGCTATTTCATTGCAAGCATTATGCGTTTGTTGTTATTAAGCTGCTGTTGACGTACATGGGCAATGTCCATGAATGCTTCACGCTCTTCAGCGGCAATAGGTAATGCTTTTGGCAGCGAAACAGTACGAGGGTTACGGTGTACGCCGTCTACCAAGAATTCATAGTGAACATGCGGGCCAGACGCCAAGCCTGTGCTACCTAAATAACCAATAGTTTGACCCTGTTTTACCGTGTCGCCTACTTTCACTGCACGTTTTTTAAAGTGCAGATACTTAGTGGTATATTTTTCACCGTGTTGCACAAATACATGGTGACCATTGTACTTGTCGTACGCTGACTTAATGACTTTACCATCGCCCGCCGCCATAACTGGCGTACCAACGGCAGCAACATAATCGGTACCACGGTGTGCTTTCCAGCGTTTTTGCACAGGGTGAAAACGTGCTTTGGAGAAGTTAGAGCTCACGTACCTAAAGTTAATAGGTGCACGTAAGAAGCTCTTACGCATGCTTCTGCCCTCAGGCGTGTAGTAAGTGCCGTCTTCATGCAAGATAGCGCTAAAGTCTTCACCTTGGTTGGTAAACTCTGCGGCGACTATGTCGCCATAGCCCACAAACTCACCATCGATGTATTGTTCTTCAAACACCACGTTAAAGGTATCGCCTGAACGAATTTCTGTCGCAAAATCGATATCCCAGCCAAAAATACCCGCAAGGTTCATAATTTGATTGCTGGTTAATCCGGCCGTTGCCCCAGCATTCCAAAAGCTTGAATGAATTTCACCTTGTGCAAAATTATAGCGAATATCAACGTCACGCTTTTCAAGATCGGCTGTTAAGCTATTATCTTCACTGGTGGGGGCGGGGCGAATGAATAAAGTTTCGGTAGAAGAAAGCTTATATTTAAGCTCACCAAACGTACCGTCGTTATTAATTTTGAACGAAAGCTCATCACCAGGTAACAAGGTAACCAGTGTTTTAGCAAGGTCACCAGCTTGAGTAACATTGTAAACGTCACGAGAGGTAAAACCCGCACGCTTAAATAGCTTTGCTAGGGTATCGCCGCTGCGAACTTTATAGGTTTGCCAGTTCGACTCTTCTTCGATTGAAAAGACGTCGGTTGACGGCATAATGTTCAAATCGAGAGGGTAACGAATACCGGTATCAAGTACCAAAGCATCTTGATGACGACTCGCTTCTACCGTGTCTGACGGCAAAAGAATAAGCCCACCTAAGAACATACTAGCAATAGCTAATCCTGTTCGGTGTTGCTTTGGCAATTGTTTAAATATGTTTAGCGCCTTTAGGGCGTCTAGTTTGATTCTCATAATACTACCTACTTGAGAATTTTATGTGCAATGTACTTGTCACATAAGTTGCTCAAAAATGCAACTTTTCTCATTGTTTTTTAGCGCAAAAGTTAATTATTGAACGCAATGGCAGTCCAACTCCTGCTTATTGAGTTGGACTGAGCAGGTCGAGAGCGATAACTCGCTTTTGCGCCCGCGGGGAAGAAGCTTCCACAAACACGCTGTAAACCCATCCATGGGCGCTCCGCCATCGCATCCATGCGATGGAGGGTTTGTTACAGCTTCTTCCCCACAGACACATGCGAGTTATCGCTCTTCACTAAAGTAATAGCAAGGCAATAAACACACCTCAACCATTGCGTTCAATAACGAACGTGACGACAAGTCATCCGCTTTTTGACGCAGAAACCTTTTAATGGTTCCAATGTCCGCGTAAAATGCCGCTCAAAATAGATTCTACAACATCAAGAGTGTGAAATAACCGATGAAAGACTGGCAAACAGCGCTAGCTGAAATTAAACGGGGAACGGATGAAATTCTCCCCGAAGAGGATTTAATTGAGAAATTAAAATCCGGCAAAACCCTAACCATTAAAGCGGGTTTTGATCCTACTGCGCCTGATCTTCATCTTGGTCACACTGTTTTGATCAATAAACTGCGTACCTTTCAGCAGTTAGGCCATACCGTTGTTTTTCTTATTGGGGATTTTACTGGCCTGATTGGCGATCCTACAGGGAAAAATGTGACACGCAAGCCCTTAAATAAAGAACAGGTATTAGAAAACGCGCAAACGTATCAAGAACAAGTGTTCAAAATTCTTGATCCTGAACTGACTCAAATTCGCTTCAACTCAGAGTGGATGGATCAGTTAGGCGCTGCTGGCATGATTAAACTCGCTGCCAGCCAAACTGTTGCACGTATGCTAGAGCGTGATGATTTTAAAAAGCGTTACAACAATGGCCAACCTATCGCGATACACGAATTTTTGTATCCACTTGTGCAAGGTTGGGATTCAGTAGCGCTTAAATCTGATGTTGAGTTAGGCGGTACCGATCAACGCTTTAATTTGCTAATGGGCCGCGAGCTTCAAAAAGAGCAAGGTATCAAGCCACAGTCTATTGTGATGGTGCCATTACTTGAAGGCCTAGATGGCGTTCAAAAAATGTCTAAGTCATTAAATAACTATATTGGTATTACTGATGCGCCAAACGATATGTTTGGTAAAGTAATGTCGATTTCAGATGACTTGATGTGGCGTTATTATGACCTGGTAAGCTTTCGTCCGCTTGAAGAGATAGCTGAACTTAAGCAGCGCGTTGAAAACGGTGAAAACCCACGTGATATTAAGATATTGCTAGCGAAAGAAATTATCGCTCGTTTCCACGACGATGCGGCAGCGGAAGGCGCACATCAAGATTTCATTCAGCGTTTCCAGAAAAATGCTATTCCTGATGAAATGCCAGAGTTCGAAATTGCACTTGGCGAAGAAGGTATTGCTATTGGTAACTTATTAAAAGAAACCAAGCTAGTAGGTTCAACGTCTGACGCAATGCGTATGATTAAGCAAGGTGCTGTGAAAATTAACGGCGATAAAGTAGAAGATACTCGTCTTGTACTGACCGAAGCTGGCGAAAACGTTTATCAAGTGGGTAAACGTAAATTTGCGAGAATTACGTTAGCCTAGTTTGGTATTAGCGCTTAGGCCTTAGTATTTAGGTGTTAACGCAAATACCAAAAAGCCCCGATTTATCGGGGCTTTTTAATTTCAGTAGATTTTTAGGAAAACCGGAGTAACATTTCTGCGCCTTCACATTCGCAGGTTTCAGGGCACACAGGGCAGTCGTAACCTTCGTGGATTGACTCATAGCGCCATTTGTTTGGGTGCTTTTTAATAAGTTCACCCCCGTTTTTGCTAAAGTATTTAAACGCACTATTACCTGGGCTTGAAAGCCAAATATGAGCAAGGCCTGCTTCAGCGCCTTGCGCTTTGGCCGCGCTTACCGACTTTGCCAATAAGGTACTTCCAATGCCCACTCCTTGCATAGCAGGCGATACCGTATTGCATTTGAAATAGCATACTTTTTCCGGTGCCACCGGCCAAAGTTCTGGGCTGCACCATTTATCACATTGCCACTGCGAATGAGCGTAGGTAATTCGAAAACCAACAATGTCGTTACCACAATAGCTTACCAAGCTAGCATTGATATTGTTGTGCCAGCTTTTATCGTACATGGCCTTTAATGTGTCAGGCATCAGGTAATTTTCACCCTGAACCTCATTACCTAAGCGTATAACATCATCAAAATGTTCGGGCGCTAAAGGTAGGTATTTAACGCTATTTAAGTTTGCTGCTGTCATGTTGCTCTTTCATACCATCAAGGTGAAAATCTAATGCTTCTACAGAAATGAGTATTTCTTTTACCGACATCCAAAGTGAATACAGAAGGGAGACTAGGCTTAATGCGAATATCCAATTACCCACTTGCTGATAAGTAAGGTAAATCGCAAGCATAGAGACGACACACAAAAAGAAACTGCCAACCCCGGCAATTTGCATCCGCTTAATAAGCTGAATACGCAGTCTCAAGTTCTTGATTTGGGCTAGGGTATTGTCGTCACGCTCTTCTTTTGAAAAGTTACGAATAAGCGTAGCAAGGGTTAAAAAACGGTTGGTATAGGCCAGCAACAGCAATGAGATTGCTGGAAAGAGCATGGCGGGTGTTGCGAGATCTATTTTCATGAATTGTCTGTCACCTTAGTGAATGCGTGTCAGTGTATCAAAAGTGTAGGGATGTTGTCGTCTGATAGTGAATAGTAGTGTAGGTGAGTGTTTAGTTGGTGTTAGAAACGAAATGCAGTTGAAAAGGCTTTAATTACAGAAGTTTTTTACAGAAAACTACATTCTGTCAATTGGCATTTGAGAAGCATTCCAGCCCAGCATGTCGCCTTCTAAATGCATGACTTCAGAAAAATCTAAGTCTTTTAAAAACTTCATAGCAAGTTTAGCCTGAGTGCCAGATTGGCAATAAATAATAATAGGCTTGTCTTTATGGCCCTCTAGCTCGGTAAGATAGTCGTTAATGTTTTCTTGAGGCATATTGATAGCACCAGGAATGTGTCCATCGGCAAAGTCGCTTGGAGAACGCACGTCTATAAGCATCCAGTCATTGTTTTTCACCCGCTCAATGAGGTACGGGGAAGCCGCAACCGATCCTTGAGAGGTTGCTTTCGCTGTGCATTGCAACGAAACAAATAACGTGATTGCAACAACGCAGAGAAACGTGACTAAAACGATTCGCATGAAAAACCTTTAGATAAAACGAAGCAATATTATACCTTGTGGCAGAGCTAGTTAATACCCTTACACAGTGTTTTTAGTTCATTAATTAACCGCAGTGAGAACCTGCTGGTAATGTCTGGATTGACGACAATCAAGGGGGCTGACATAAAGCGGCGGTGGGGATGCCAAAATTGCTCAAGATCGGACGCTGGCTGTTTGCTTGCGGCTACCAATGCAAAAGGCTGTCTAGATAACACTTCTTGTACCGACACTTGCGGGTAATCGACGGGGCTATCACCAAATAAGGTTTGCGCACCACATACGTTAAGCAGCTTATTCGGCCACGCATTGTCACCTATGGTCATTAGTGGCGATGTCCAAGAGTAGTAGAACACCTTGTGCTTTGATGGCGTGGCGTACTCGTTTCTCAGTGCCGCCAGATGGCGTAAAAACGCATTGGTGAGCGCATTGGCTTTTTCTTCTGTGTTAGTTACTTTACCTAAACGCTTCAACTCACTGGCAATGTCTTCAACTTCGGTGATTTTGGCTCGAAACACTTTATAACCTAAGCTTTCTAAGCGGTGTAAATCTTGCGGCTTATTACCCCCTTCCCACGCTAATATAAGGGTAGGTTGTAGCGCCATTATTTGTGTTAAATCTGCACCTTGATAGTCGGCTACTTTAGGTAATAGCTGTGCTTCTTTAGGAAAGTTACTGTAGTCGCTAACGCCAATTAAGTGCGCTTCTAAACCAAGGCTATAAACCCACTCGGTTAAATGAGGTGCAAGCGTAATAATACGCGGAGCTGACTCATTAGCTGAAGCACAATGAGGGGCTAGTACGAGTAGTAATGTAGTAGTTATTAACGCAACTTGCGTGCGCAGCTTGTGAAATACGCTTTTCACGTTAGAAGACCTCGCTTAGGGTTTGTGTTTGTACTGCGACTAATAACAAAAAGACACTCGCGATGGCGGTAACTACAGCCATGGCACCGACTATAGTGCGTTTGCTGCGTATCATATCTGAATACTTTACTTGCTCGGCACCACCCACGCGAGGGTAGCGGTACTTCCGACCATGATAAAATGCAGGGCCGCCTAATTGAATGTTTTGTATTCCACCAAATAGCGCGAGCAACAGGGAGGTTTTATCTCGTGCTTTACTTCGTTTTACCGCTCGAATACCTTTTACAGGATGAGTGAAAAGTAGCACTGCGACACACCCGAGTAGTGCAGGGGGAACTACTAACAAAGAAACAAGCTTTCTCACCGGTTTTGCAAAATGCACCATTTTAGGATTTCGATAGTGCCATTGCCATGAGGTGAGCAATAACAGACGGTAGGTGAGCGCTCCAATCGGGCCAGCCAACATAAAGTAAAAAATAACGCCGCAATATAGATATAAAAACTTAAGCCATAGCGATTCAATAGCCGCTTTCGCAATACCTACATCGGTTAATTGGGTGCATTCACGGGCGACTATGGTGTCTACCGTTTCTCTGGTAAGGACTTTTTTATTTTTACCTACCGTTTTTAAAATCTTACTGAATTGATGGCGCTGATAGGCAAAATCGAGCAAGGCGACCATGATCACGGCTTCGAAAAAAGCAGGGTATTGGGCCATGTATATGAGTATGGCAAGGCAAACGATTAAGGGCGCCAATAAAACAATGGCCGCCAATGAACCGGAGATATAATGTTGAGAACGGGAGTAGCTTAGAGAGGGAAGAACTTTAAACCCCATCTGCCTAACCAGATAACGCATAAGGGTAAGCGGGTGGCTGCTAAGCGGCCACCGCCAAACGGCATCTAAAACAACTGCCAACCATAATACCAGCACCGACTGATATGCTGATTGGGTCAGCAATGCTTCCATTAACTGTTACGCCAACGCTTTAATCATAGCCATAACAAGTTGCGCTGAATGTTTTGCAGCAGTATCTAAATATTCTTTAAAACTGACCGTTGATGTCTTGCCTGCGATATCCGACAGCGAACGTATGACAAGAAACGGAACATCAAGCATGTGACAGGTTTGGGCTATCGCAGCACCTTCCATTTCAACCGCTTTCATATCAGGGAAACTTTCACGTAACGCTTCTACAGCTTCATCGGTACCGATAAACGAATCGCCAGTACAAATAAGGCCACTGGTAGATTGGATGTTTTCTAACTCGCCCGTCGCCGTTTTGGCAGCTTCAATTAGCGTATTGTCACAACGGTAGTCTTCAGGCATGCCAGCACATTGGCCAAGCTTGTAACCGAAATGGGTTAAATCCACGTCGTGATGGATAACGTGTGTGGCAATCACCAAGTCACCAATGTTTAAGCTTTTATCAAAGCCGCCAGCTGAACCTGTGTTTACTACAGCATCTGGCGCGTATTGTTCAATAAGTACCGTAGTGGCAAGTGCCGCTGCAACTTTTCCTATGCCGCATTTTACCAACACAACCTCAACATTATTAAGGGTGCCTTCATAAAAGGTTAAGTGTTTCCATGTGGTTTCTTTTAGGTTTGAAAGTGAAGCTTTAAGTAACGCAACTTCTTCGTCCATTGCGCCTAGAATGCCAATTTTTTTCATGCCAGTCTCTTTCATGTCAGTCTCTTTCACGTCATTAACGATTTAGTCAAATATGGGGGAAAGCAAAAATTGCTATAGATATGGTAATGAATTGTATAAGGAAATGAGGAAAACTGACAGGAAAAAGCCTTTGTCACCTGCTATTACAGCAATAATGGAGCGCAACAAAGGCTAGGGGGAAATAGTAATATTTTACGCAGCTGCCGCGCGGCTAGACCTTACTGGGCGAGTAGGGCGCTTAGTCGGTTCAGGGTTGTGCGTAGGAAGCTGTGACATTTTTTGTTGAATTCTTCTATAAGGAATAAGCTTGTTTTCAAGGCATTCACGAATGTCGTCGACGGTATAACCCGACTTAACCTTAATGCGCGCATGAGGAACACCCGCCGCATCTAATGCGCCAGATACAAACCAATCGCGCTGGGTTTTGTAACCTTCCTTCCCTTGGTTATGCACAAGGTCGATAGCTAATATTGGGCTCATGTCCTGTTTATCGACCAGAATAAAATCGAGTTGGCGCGAAGAGGCTCTAGAAATAGCTTGGCTGGCCGTTTTCTTGTTGGCCGATTGCCTTACTGACACTATGTCGCTCAAGCGCACACGGCAAATGATACGAAACTCTCGCCCCATTGCTTGTTCAATAAGGTTTAAAAATGAGTGCTCTACAGGAGTGAAAAGCTGTGGCTTTCGGCGAAAAGGAAACGCTACGCCACCATCTGATAATTTTATGGCGCCTAATGCCACCACAATAAGTAACATCATTAAAATAATTGCCAGTTCCATCATATTCCTCGCATATCAACGTGTAATGCGCGTCATAAAAATGACGCTTTTTTTGACACCACTGTGGTTCTTTACTGAAATTGCAAAGGCAGTGCCACATTGAACGAGGAGAGGAGCTAGGCGGAAATAAAACTTAGGGGAGGTTACGGCTTACTAATGATAAGTACATCAACTTGCGTGCCCATATTATCCGGTGACACCACAATACGAACCGAGTCATCTATTGCTGCAAGCATGGTGCGGTGGTTAACCGGCGATTTTTTTACAAATTGCGGATAGGCATTTTGATAGTAGGCAATAACATCTTTAGGTGTGTGCTTAGTAAAATAAACTAAGCTAGCAGGCAAGCTATCGTCGAATTGCTGACACTGACGGGCATTGGTCATCAGCGAGACGTCAAAAAAGGAAGCAGGGCAAGTCTGAACAACAGGTGCATCTAATGAACTGTTGGTGGTCACAGTATCGGCTAAAGCTTGGCTGGCCATTGCTAGCCCGCCAAGTAAAACTATATTGATGCTTTTACGTAAACCGCTTGTCATTATTCTTGTTAACCCGTAATCACTCTTTGTATCGATAATAGTGGGCTAACTATATAAGAGCAATAGACAAATAGTTGCACAAGGTATGTTCATTACATGATGGGTATATTGCGGCCACTTTTATCTTTTGCGCTATGTATTCAACCTATTATTTGTACTTCTTTATATAACGCATTCCAATATCATCATCATGCCCCCTAGTATCTACTTGAAAGTATGGCCCATTAGCCTTGGGATAAAAGATAGTAATAATGATCTCGATTATTTTTAATATTTATTTAACATTTTTTTCAAATTAAACTACTCTACATTTGCCACCGGTGGCATTTGGTGGTTGGTTTACTTATTTAAAATAGCTTGTGAACTTTTGCTTTAGTTTAGCTTTAATATCTTTTTTGAAGTAATTGAAGGTAATGTTTTCTTAGTTTTTGGTAAAAGTTTATTTTTATTTTTTTAATAAAATTCAGGGATTAAAGATGAATGTTATAACTAATTTGAAGAAAGGTAGAGCCTCGATTGCTGTATTGCTTGTGTGCTCAATGTCAGGTGCTTATGGCTCGGGCTTTCATACCCAAAACGGGGGTGCGACCGGTGGCGCAGGAGGTGATGTGGTACGCGTAACAACGGGCAAACAGATACATGAGGCACTCTGTAATCGGAACACCAGTGAAACACCGATTATCATCGAAGTAGAAGGCACTATAAATCACGGTAATACTGAAAAAGTGTCGGGAAGTAGTTGCAATACCGCAGAGGATAAAATTGAATTAAAAGACATTAGTAACGTAACCCTTATAGGGGTAGGTCAAGGTGCCTTGTTTGATGAACTTGGAATACACATACGGAATTCTACCAACATTATTATACGAAATGTTCACGTTCGAAATGTGAAAAAATCGGGTTCACCAACATCTAACGGTGGCGATGCCATCGGTATTGAAACCGATGTGCGAAACGTGTGGGTAGATCACGTAACATTAGAAGCAAGTGGCGGCGAAAGCGAGGGTTACGACGGGTTATTTGATGTAAAGGACAATTCAAAATATATCACGCTTTCGTACAGTCATTTGCTCAACTCTGGTCGTGGGGGATTAGTAGGTTCAAGCGAATCCCAAGTCAATAATGGGCCATTAACCTATCACCATAATATTTTTGAGAATTTAAACTCGCGAGTACCTCTAGTGCGAGGGGCCACTGCGCATATTTACAACAATCATTACGACGGTATTGAATCGTCGGGTATCAATTCAAGAGCAGGGGCTGAGGTTAAAGTTGAGAATAACTATTTTGAAGATGCTAAAGATGTGTTGGGAACGTTTTATACCACGACTGATGGCGATTGGCAGGTAGCCGGGAACATTTTTGGAAGCGGCGTAACATGGAGTTCATCTGACGATGACTATCAGCCAGCCGGTCCGAACGTGGTTTCTACCACTAGTGTTGGCATCCCGTATTCTTATACTCTCGATAATGCCTCATGCGTCCGCAACATCTTGCAACAAACAGCTGGCGCGAATAAAAATTTGCAAGTATCTGACGGTAGTTGTGGAACTACTGGCGGTGGTGACAACGGCGGTGGTGACAACGGCGGTGGTGACAACGGCGGCGGTGATAACGGCGGCGGTGATAACGGCGGCGGTGATAACGGCGATACGCCTTCCGGCGTTAACCTCTCTCTCTCGGCCGATGCTGATGGTAGTTCAAAAGCAAGTGGTACCAGTTATGGCAACGTTAAAGATGGGGATACCAGCACCTATTGGTCACCTAACGGTTCAACCGGTCGCGTTAGTATCAAAGGGTTGGACACAACCATTAACGCAGTTCGAATTGTAGAAAGAAGTGGTGCTGAAGGGCGCGTTACGTCTTGGAGATTGGTTAATAACGACACTGGTTCAATCATTACATCAGGTAACACTATTCCTGATCCCATAACGTTTTCAGATGTAAGCTTAGGCAAACTTAACTTTGTCATTGATTCATCATCATCGACGCCTCAAATAGCTGAATTCGAAATTTATTTTGGGCTAGATAGTAATGGAGGGGGCAGTAGTGATGGAGGTTCAAATGTTGTCAATGGCACGGTGAACGGAATCTATAGAATTACCCCTGTACATAGCGGACGAAGTTTTGATGTAGCCAACTGCGGAACTACAAATGGTTCAAATATTCGCCAATGGGAATGGTTAGACAATGATTGTCAAAAATTTACCATTTCGCAAGTGGATGGAATTTGGCACCGTATCTCACCATTAAACGCATTGCAGCAGAGTTTAGAGATATCAAATAACTCGACATCTGCAGGGGAGAACGTTCAATTGTGGCAATATAGTGGAGGCAATAATCAACTGTTCCGCTTTCAATCTGCCGGTTCGGGTAAGTGGCGAATTGTAGCAAGAAACAGCGAGCTATGCCTTGATATAGCTGGGCAGGGCGGGGGTAATGGTGCCAATATAATTCAGTGGACTTGTATTGCTCAAGCAGACAATCAAATGTTTGAATTGACTAGACAGTAAATAAATACGCGCCCAACTTGTGGTGTGGGCGCTTTTATATGCCACCGGTAGCATTTTATTAAATTCATGTTAATATCGCCTGATTGTTCAAATTTGGAGCAGGTTAGGAATGGAGCGATATATTATTCCCAGTGTTTTTCAAGCAATTCAATTGTGTCAATTCATTGCTAAATCTAAAACTGGATTAACGGCTACTCAAATTGAAGAGACACTTCACCTACCGCGTACATCTGTATTTAGATTACTAAGAACGTTGTCGAGTGAACGGGTAATTGAAAAACGAGGAACTCGCTACTTTTACGGTAGTAGAGTTTACGAAATTTCTGCGGCTAATTCTCGCGCCCGCCATCTTCAAAGGCTTATCGCACCGTCGCTTGCTTCTTTGTTAGCTTCTTCAGACTGCAGTGCCATTATATGTGTGCCAGGCGATTATTGTGCATTTGTTATTGATGTATTGGATGCGCGCCCAAGCCGTATATCAAGCATTCGTCCAGGAAGCAAACTTCCACTTTTTAACTCTGCACCAGGTCATATTATGCTCACATATCATAATCGTTATACACGCCTTAAAGATTCTGAAAAAATAGCGTTTTTCGATAAAAATCTAGCCACGAAATACCGGACTGAAGTATGTACTCGTGGGTTTGCCATGAGCTATTACACTAGACGGAATGCAACGTTACTTTCGGTTCCTGTATTTGCAAAAGAAGGAGAGTTTGTTGCCATGTTGGCGGTAGAACTTGAAGGCAAAGAGTTCGATTACAAGACATTACAATCATGGGGTGAAAAACTAAAGTCCATCGCTCGAATACCCCTAACCTTTAGTCTTGCTGATGAAGAGGAATCAGTGTGAAATATTTAGTATCTGGATGCGTAATACTATCGTGTGTATTTTTCTATTGCGGTTTATTTAGGTGTGAAGCCACGCCGTTAGCGTTTGATGGGGCAAGAGGATTTGGAAAGTATACAGAAGGCGGAAACCGTGGAAGAGTCCTAGTAGTTTCGTCATTAAATGATAATGCTAAATCCCCTCAAAAAGGTACGCTTAGGTGGGCAGTAAGACAGGCTTATCCTCGGCTCATCGTGTTTAGCGTTTCAGGCATTATTCACTTGGAGAAAGAGCTTGAAATAAAACATGGAAACGTGACTATCGCAGGGCATACTTCCCCTAGAGGCATCGTTATTTCAGGAGCTTCTACCAGCATAGAGGCTAATCAGGTTATTTTTCGGCACTTGCGCTTTCGGCCTGGCCGCTCAAGCGAAGAGGGCGATGCCCTCACGGTACGCAACACAAAAGATGTCATAATAGACCATTGTTCTCTTAGCTGGTCTAGCGACGAAGTAGGATCTTTCTACAACAACGAACGGTTCACACTTCAAAACAGCATTCTATCTGAGAGCCTGAATAATGCGGGGCACCACAAGGGTAACCATGGGTATGGCGGGATATGGGGGGGAAGCAATGCAAGTTTTATACAGAATTTACTTGCAAACCACACCAGCCGAAATCCTAGAATTAATGGGTGGCGGCTTAAGCCTCTTTATGCTCAGAAAAATGAATTTGTCGACATCAGAAACAACATAATTGCCAATTGGCAGAGCAACTCAACCTATGGAGGGGAAAATGGGAAAGCCAACCTTGTAGGTAATGTATACGTGCCAGGACCAGCTACACAGAAAGTGTGGTTCTATCAAATATGGGCGCTTGATAATCCCGCAACGTCGGTTTTTATTGCCGACAACGTAATGCGTTCTCATCCACAGATGACATCTAATAACCGGTTAGGTGTTGTTGTAAAGAATCTTAAGTTAAATACCCCATCCGCACAGCTTATATTAGACAACGTCTTAGTGGATAAGCCGCTTAATACAAAGGCGATTGATGCGCTGAATGACCCTATTGTAAGTGCAGAAGCGAGCTGGAATACATTGATCATTAACAGGAATATAGGCGCAAATCAAACTCGGTACGGTATGCAATTAGACCCTGTCGATACTCGGATTCTTGCCCAGCTAACAACTAATACGTATATGTATGAAAAGGGAATTATAGATAATGAGTTAGATGTAATGGCATGGGAAGACTACAACGAATACTTTAACCTGAAAATACCTTCCAACATTAAAATTCAGCAACCTGTTAGTGACGAAAAGTGGCAAATACTTGCTGGAATTACTCCAAATCAGCATTAATGATTCATATTTTAATATTTTGTTAAGAAGTGGTTAATTTTAATGTGAAATCTTTTCCTTTTGAGTGATAATGCCACCGGTGGCACGGCAAAGGCACCTACAGCGCTGTGTTGATTTTGGAATTTAGGAGTTCAAAACATGAAAGTGTTTAAATGGACAGCGCTTGCGCTAACGGTTTCCACAGCCTTTTCAGGCATGGCACAAACCAATGAGTCGATAGAAGATCAAACTGAACAAACCCAAGCTAGTGACACCCCTGATGATATAGAAGTAGTTGAAGTAAAAGGGGTTAAACAAGCCGATTTGAAAGCTCGTGATTTAGAGCGGATGAAAAGCGGGTTTAGTTCTGTTATTTCAACCGACGATTTAGGAAATTTTGTTGATCAAAACGTTGCTGAGTCTCTTAGACGGTTGCCTGGTGTTACGCTGCAGCGTTCTGAAGGTGAAGGGAAGTACGTAACGGTTCGAGGCCTTGGGCCTGGTTTTGTATCTATCAACATGAACGGTTCACAGATGTCAGGCGCAGGCGAAGAGCGCAAAGTAGGCCTAGATGCGCTGCCCGCTGATTTATTAGGAACCATTGAGGTACTGAAAACGCTGACCCCAGATCAGAATTTAAATTCGATTGGCGGCACCGTTAACGTAAAAGCAATATCGGCGTTTGATCGAGGAAAGAACACCCTCAAAATGCGCATTCAAGATGCATATTCAGATGCTCGTGAAGCCCATTCACCTAAATTTAGCATTGACGGGACTCAATTTTTTCTTGAGAACACCCTTGGCATAGGATTTGCGCTTTCACATGAAGACCGAAAAACGCAAATAGACGAAACCCGTCATCATAGTAGTAACGAAATGAAGTTTTACACGGCTGATTTAGGTAAAACCGAGGAAGAAATTGCTGCGGGAGACGAAATTCTCGCTCCGGCTCAGCTTGAAGTTCGCCGAGAAATAGCGGGGAGAACCCGACAAGCTGCAGCGCTTAATATTGAATACAAGCCTTCTGCAGATGCGTACTACTATGTTAAAGGAACGTACACGCAATTCGAAGACGACGATTTAGCCTTAAGGGAATTCTACGACTTTCAAGATGCCGGTTCGGTAGGTAATGGGGAAATTGTTTACGTAAACAGCCAAACAAAAGAATTTATTCTCAGTGATATCGATGTTTTTCATCAGCATTTTATTCAAGAAAGTGAGAACAAAACGGCGACCTTCAGTATCGGGGGAGAAAATAGAATTGCCGATAGATTTGTGTTCGATTATGAGTATGCCCAGTCTCGTTCTGACGAAGACTCAAACGGTGATAGGCGGGTTCAATTTCGCGAGCGCGACCTGATTGTATATGGCCAAGCATCTAGAGATAACATACGCGCAAAAACGCTTAGTCCAGATGAAGCAGCAGGTATCGCTGGTCTTTCTTATGACCCCAATAACAGCATATTTGGCACGTCGGGAAGTGGAGATGGCTCTGACCTTTCCAATTATCAATTCGATAATTTGTTTCTCGAAGGAGGCGACCGTGTTGATGAGATTAAAACCTTCAGTTTGAATTTACGCGCCGATGTTTTTAACGACTGGTTAGACTTCATTAAGATAGGTGCCGAAGTTACCGAACGAGACCATGTGCGTAATAAAGACCGGTGGAGTTTCGATCCTTCTGCGAGTGATTGTAGCGACGAGGTTTGCATTGCGGCTGTTAATTCCACTTTGGCCGATTATGAAAGTAGTATTCCTGACAACAGCGCCTTTCAACTGCCCTTCGAAAGTCGTAGTGTTGTTGATGAAATCGTTAATGCTACACGGCAAACGGTGGTGCCCGCGACCAACGGTGAAGTATCAATAGAAAGTACTAAAGGCGACTACAGCATTGTTGAAGATACACAAGCAGTCTACGCAATGGCGGAACTTCCACTTGGAGCTGACGCTACGTTAACAACGGGCGTTCGTTGGGCACAAACAGAATTTTCATCTGCGGGTTATATGTCACTTGAAAACGATGACTTTGAGTTCAATGGGGCAGGAGCGGGTACGTTAGATATTGCTATTCCTCTTCCTGATGCAACCATCAAATACAGTGAGTTTTTCCCAAGCGCACATGTGAAATGGGAGCCCTCTGAAACCTTGTTAGTTCGGGGAGCGGTATGGACCAGCTTTACGCGTCCATCATTTAAACAAGCACGCGCATATGCCATTTTTGATAGTGATATTGAGCTGTGCCCTCCGGGCTCTGATGACTGTGACGATAGCCAAGGTGGCGCTTCGTTACAACAGCTTAGCCAGTTTGTATTGGGCTCTGACAACGCATTAGATGTTGGCAATCCTAATTTATTGGCAATGACCTCGATTAACTACGATGCATCAATTGGATGGTATCCTAGCGAAAACCTATTCATGGAAGCGGCTGTGTTTTACAAAGACATCGATAATTTTATTGTTGATGTTAACGGTATAGGCATGTCGCTTGATGAACTTCCCCTTACGTTACCGGTTAATCAGGTGACCGAGTTTGTCATTCCACAAGACTTATACCTCAACGAAATCAACATTACCGTTAATGGGGACAAAGCCACCGTATTTGGGATAGAGCTTAGCTACAATCAATACTTTGAAAATGGTTTTTTCTTGCAAAGCAACGCGACTTTGCTAGATAGCGAAGCCACTTTAGATAGCAGTATTCGTCAGGGAACTGTGGCCTTACCGGATCAGGCTGATACAACATTTAATCTTGTTGTAGGGTGGGAAAGTAAAACCTTTTCGGCTCGATTGATTGGCAATATGCGCTCAGAAGTTCTTGAGCAAATTGGCTCCTGTCCAGGCACTGCTAATTTGAACGATCCAAAAGCTTGTAAGGTATGGGGTGACCAATATCAAGACGATGTGAAAAGTCTCGACTTCAAACTTCAGTACGACATCACTGATTATGCCCAAGTCTATTTCGATGCAATTAACCTTACCGATGAAGCCGACTTGCGCTATTTCGAAGGCAATGCCTTAAGTGGCGGTAATGTGCTGTTTCAAAAGGAAGAGTATGGCCGCAGCTATCAGCTTGGCGTAAATATTAAGTTCTACTAATTGTTTGTGCTGGGGTAACCCGGCTTTATCCACCCTATATCGCTGGAGCGGACAATTTAAGACGTAGTGCGCCCAGTAGAAAATGGAGATTGAGTACTATGAAACTCACAAA
Source organism: Alteromonas sp. Mac1 (assembly GCF_001562125.1). Lineage (NCBI taxonomy): Bacteria > Pseudomonadati > Pseudomonadota > Gammaproteobacteria > Alteromonadales > Alteromonadaceae > Alteromonas > Alteromonas sp. Mac1. The sequence goes on along the minus strand of NZ_CP013932.1, from coordinate 3,710,173 downwards.
AATAGCAGCCCTTGTGGGCGGTGTTATTCTCATTAGCGCCTGCGGCGAAAAAAGCAACACTAATGTCACCCTTCCCCCAGATCCCGCATTAACAGGGGTGTTTGTAGACAGTCCGGTGTCGGGGTTGGGTTATACATCTGCATCGGTCCCCGATGGCGTAACCAATGCCAGTGGAGAGTTTTCTTATTTTAGAGGTGAGCAACTAAGCTTTCATATAGGTGACCTCATATTTCCTGATGCGCCAGCATCTAGTGTTATATCACCTCTCGATTTATTCGCTACCGACAACCCATTTAATCAATCGGTAGTGAATACCATTCGTTTGCTTCAATCGTTAGATATTGATGGCGATGCTAGCAACGGTATATCGGTTAGCGATAGCGCGGCTAATGTGGCAGTGGCCACCCTTGATGACGGGCAGTCACTTGGTGATTTCTTTAATCAATCAGATGCTGATTTTGCCGCCGACGTAGAAATTTGGCTAGGCTCGGCTGGCGGGGCGAGTAGTACCCTTGTTGATAAAGCAACTGCCGTAACTCACTTCGTCAATTATCTTGAAACTGATCTTGGTACATTGTTTCCAAATACCTTTGATGTGACAAAATTTACTGGGGAAATATACGCCCCAAACATTAAAGGGCGTACGGTTTCTCAAGCCACTTATACCTTTACACCAAGCGATGAAACAAATTTAGCAGGTGGTTTTGTACGGGTTCACGGCGAAACTAACGTTACTGGCAGTTACACGTTTTCATTTGGCAGAAAAGTCATTACGTTAAATTATGACGATCAGACTGAGCACCTTATTTCTCGGGCTTACAATACGGTAAACGATGTATACAGCCTTTGTGTGGTATCGGGCGAAGAAGCCACGACTAACGCGTTAGCACTACAAGTTGAAAGTTGTCTGGCTAAAGACGATCCCGCAGCGTATTTGTTCGCTTTTACTCAAGCACAGTCTGACGCACAATTGATGAAGTTAGAGGAGGCCGCGAACGCTATTCAAGCCGCACTAGAAGAGAATTTTGATACCGATACAGATACATTTTTTTCATCTTCATATAAACGTCTAAGTGACGAGCCTGATGCTGGTGCGCTTTATTACGTTACCGGTGGTAGCCCATTAGTTGATGCTACTACAGGACAGCTTACCTTGGAAGGCGATCGGTTTAGCATTGGAAACGCCGCTCAAAACCCTGGTGCAAACACATCTTCATCTAATACCGTAGGCTCGGGTATTTACAACCTGAGTGAAGGTTTTACCATTAGCTTCGATGTTATTTCTCATAATAGTGGTGGGTCATTCTCGCTTTATGTCGACAACAACACGACAGGACAAGATAACTCTGTACATGGTGCTGCCTCTAAATTTGTGAGTGAAGGTTTAGCGGATGGCGCTATAGTGGCGGGTGAACGTTTCACTTATACCTACGAGCCTGGCGACGATATTGGCGGTGGTGATCCCACGGCTCCAGATGCCAAAATACTCGACAGCAGTATCACTAATAGCTTCTTCCAATTACGCACAGACTCAAGTGCAACGATTACCATTGATAATTTAAAAATTGAGACGATAGCAGATGCGGTTGAACCGCCTCCGCCGTCAGAACCGGATCCTACCGAGCCTGAAGAACCCGTTATTATTCCAAGTGTATCGCTACCCCTGTCGCTCAGCTTTGCCGAAGAGAGTGAAGATATATTTTCAACTAATTTTGCTGCAATAGAAAATGGGGAGGGTGAACAAGTTCCTATGCTTAGTATTACCGGCGGCTCTGTAACTCAGGTTGCAACCGGTATTGAACTGGATGGTGGTCGTTTCACGTTAGGAAACACTGAGCCGGATGTAATAAGCTCGTCTGACGATACATCTTCTACCGGCGCACTCGATTTAAGTCGGCCATACACGGTGGTATTCGATGTTATCTCAGCGGAAGATACCGAAGGCGATAATCACTTCCAAATTTACGTAGATAATAATACGTCAGGTAGCGCTAATTCACACTTAGGGGGAGATTCACGTTTCTTTAATGAGCCGGTGGTTGATTTAGTAGCAGGGACTACCATGACCGTAGAGGGGCAGGTAGCGACACCAAATTCATACCTACAATTTAGAACCGAAAGTGGCTCAGTTGTCGTAATCGACAATATTCATATTGAGTATATCGAAGCGAATGTATTGTTAGATGAAACGTTTGAAACCGATATCGATACTTTCTTTAGTGCAGAGTATAAAGCGACCGATGCTACTACGCCTTTTTATAGTGTTACCGGTGGTGGTTCAGGTATTACCATCACTGACGGCGAATTATCTATGGACAGCGCTCGATTCACGTTGGGCAATACCACTCCTGAAATCGATACCACAGCTGAAGATACCACCACGACTGGCGTGCTTGATTTAAGCCGTGAATACACGATTAGCATGGATGTGATTGCTATAGAAGATGCCGAAGCTAATAACAACTTCCAAATCTATGTCGATAACAATACCAGTAGTAGTGGTAAGTCGATACATGGCAGTGATTCTAAGTTCTACAGCGAACTCATTACCTCCCTCATACCAGGCCAAAAGTTGACGATAGAAGGATTGGTTGCAACGCCCACGTCGTTTCTTCAAATGCGAACTGAAAGTGGCGGTAAAGTAGTGATTGATAACGTGGTCATCGCCTACGTTGGTGATGCGCCTAACAATAGTCAGTTCAATTGTGATAGCGAGCCTGAACTTTATTTTTGTGACGATTTTGCAGAAGGTTCATTGGATAACTTTACCCTGATTGCAGACGATGCAGGCACTAACGGACCTCAAGGCGTATTCGATATTCTTGATGATGATGGCAACAACGTTCTTCGTTATACCGCTGGTGGCGAAGGCGGGGAAATTTTGTTAGTTAAAGAAACGGCACTAAGTGGGTTGCCTGAAAGCGGCAATTATTATGTCGAAGCCCGTATTCGTCCGCGTCAAAATAGTACTACTCGTAACAAACAACTTTTCTTAATGGGGCGTTATGTTAGTGCTGGCAACTGGTACGCTGGTGGACTTAATATACAAAATTCATCGAGTAGCACGCAAGTTGAAGTGGCGATTAGTACTGATGGGAGCATTGCCCGTCCTGTACAGAAAAAATCACCTATCTTGCTAGGTGAAAAAGAGGAAACTGATGGCACGTGGTATCGAGTACGTTTTGACATGGATGGTGAAAACCTAACGGTTTACCTTGATGGTGAAAACATGGGGAGTACTGTGGATTCAACCTATAACGCAGCGGGTTTAATAGGAATTTTTACCAACAACAGATCTTTTGAATTAGATGACCTCAAGGTTGGAAACCCGTTGGTAAAGCCGGTTCAGCTTACGCTTGATTATAAAGAGCCTAATTGGGAAACCACCACCAGTAGCGATCCGTTGTTTATCTATGTCACCGCAGTGCAAGATGATGGTATTACCGAAGATACATTTACCGTAACAACCAGTGATGCCAATGTATTAACGATTGCTCAAGATGGCCCGCAGGTGACACTTACGCCTACGGCTGAAGGAAATGCGATAGTCACAATCACATCGGGTTCTGACCCCACGTTAGTAAAGCACATTGCTGTTACTGTCGAGGAAGGATTTATTATGCCGACGGCCGCTTATGGTGATTTGTCTGCGGATACGATCCCCAGTTCTGGCAATCAAAATGCTTATGTCGATACGCTACTCACCTTAACGTTTGACGATACGCCCACGTTAGGGAGTAGCGGTGAAATTCGCATTTACAACGCTTCTGACGATACGCTTGTCGATGTGGTGAATGTAGCTGGTGATACCGACTACATTGGTTTCAAAGGCCAGGAAAGACAACGCAAAGTTAATTATCGTCCAGTTTACGTTAAGGGGAATTCACTTGTAGTTAAGCCGCATACAAATGCACTCGATTACGGTCATTCTTACTATGTATCTATTGGGGATAACGTCTTAACCAGCGGTACTCTGAATGGAGAAACGTTTGTAGGCCTTGGGAAAGATGCGGATTGGGCCTTTAGTACTCGAGAGGCCGCTCCTTCAGGCAATTCGATTGTCGTTGATGACGACGCTGAGGCCGATTTTCGCACGGTGCAGGGCGCGCTTAATCACATTATGCAAAATGTCCCTGTTGAAACACCGTCGAACGTCACGATTAGAGACGGTGAATATCAAGAAATGCTGTTCTTACGGGGTAACAATAAGGTTACTTTGCAAGGAGAGAGCCGTGACAATACCCTTGTTTATTACGACAACTTTGAAAGCTTTAACAGCGGGAGTGGCAAAAGCGAAGCGCCCTCAACAGGGACTCCTTCAGGCGGCAGAAGTGTGTTTCTTATAGAGGGCGTAGATGACTTAACCTTTAATAACTTTACTCTGAAAAATTCACATATTCGAAGTAATGCCTATTCAAACCAAGCAGAAACACTTTATTTTAATAGCGATGCCGGAAGATTAACCGCGGTGCGTATGAACTTTGTCAGTGAACAAGATACGCTCTTGCTTAAAGGCTTTAGTTGGTTCTACCAATCGTTAGTGGCAGGCAATGTAGATTTCATCTGGGGCTATGTTGATACTGCGTTGTTTGAAGAGAGTGAAATTCGAACAATTGGTGATTCTAAAAATGGAGATCCAGAGGAAGACACCGCAGGTGGGTACATTCTGCAGGCGAGAGTTCCTGAGATTACCAATAAAGGTTTTATTTTCCTGAACAATCAATTTACCCATGGACCAGGTCCTATCGGTAACGGTGTACTTGATAACTCAACCTATATTGCACGCAGTGGTGGAAGTGCGGATTACTTCGATAATATCACCCTTATTAATAATCGATTTGATACTCACATAGCGACTAGGGGCTGGGCGGGTGAAGGCGTTCGAAACCAACCCGCTACCAATCCTAGTCCAGCAACATCGACGGCAGGCTGGCGCGAGTATGGCAGTATGGACATCAACGGTAACCCACTAGATCTTTCAGCTAGAGAGTTCGTGTACATTTTATCTGAGAGTGAGGTTGCTGCGCTTACCAATCGAAGTGATATTTTTTCTCATTTTAACAATGGTGAAGGCTGGGAACCGCAAGCACCCAATGTACCAGAGATTGCGCCGGCACCTACCTTTACGGCAAGCGGCTTCGCACAGTATAGTTTCGATTTAACTGGTGGAGCGGGTGGAACGGTCGTTACTGTGGATAACGGTTTGGATTTAAAGACTGCACTGGATAATGCAAGTGCAGCGAATACACCGATAACGATTTATGTTGATGGCACTATTACTGATGCCAACTCAGGAGGCACGGGGTCTGCCATTGAAATACGTGATATGAATGATGTGTCGATTATTGGTGTGGCCAACAGAGGTGAATTTGATGGAATTGGTATTTTAATTAAACGTGCCAATAATGTGATAATTCGCAACTTACGTATCCACCATGTACTTACAGAAGGTAAAGATGCTATCTCTATTGAAGGTGATAACGACGGTTCAAGCACAAGCAATATTTGGATCGACCATAACGAGTTATATAGCACCTTAGCGGTAGATAAAGATTTTTACGATGGGTTAGTTGATAGTAAACGGGGCGCAAAAAATATTACTATTTCATACAATTATCTGCATGATCACTGGAAGGCATCGTTGCACGGTCATACCGAAAGCGATACTAGCAGTGCAAGCACTGAGCGCTTAATTACCTTCCATCACAATCGCTTTGAGAATATTGAATCTCGATTGCCATTATTTCGCTATGGCCACGGGCATTTGTATAATAACTACTATAACCAAATATCCTCTACCGCCATCAATTCGAGAATTGGTGCTGAGTTACAAATTGAGAACAACGTGTTCGAGAATACCAAAAACCCAATAGTATCTTTTTACTCCGATGTTATTGGGTATTGGAACACATCGGGTAACGTATTCGGTGAGGGAGTCACGTGGTCTGAGCCTGAAGAAGGGGATGTTGTCGCTGGGCCAGATGCAACTCCTACATCAAGTTTTGAAGTACCTTACGATTATGTGCTTGAAAACGCAGATGTCGTGAAGCAGCGTGTTATTAATCACTCTGGCGTAGGTAAGATTATCCAAGATATGTCTGCTATTCCAGGTAAACACTAATACGCAAACTGATGATGAGTTGAAAAGCGCCATTATTGAGAAGATAATGGCGCTTTTGAATGTCAGAAAAATATCTTAAAACGCACGTCTCTAAGGTATTAGCTTTAGCGTATTAATGGCATCACTCCCCCTCTTTCGAATACTGAAATACCTCATTAAAGGGCTTATTAAATACCAAGGCAATTTTGAAGGCGACTTCAAGGGAAGGGGAGTATTTTCCTTTTTCAATTGCCATGATAGTTTGTCGCGTAACGCCCACCTTTGACGCGAGCTCTTGCTGAGTCATTTCATCGACAAGAAAGCGTAAGGTTCTTATATTGTTGGTAATTGTGTATTTAGCCGTCATTAACTTTCTTTCCGGAAGTAGTAAATCTCAGTACCAAATCGGGTTACTTCCGAGAGCCAAAAAATAAGGACTAATTTTAGCTCAATAGGTGCAAGAGCATAATTGCTATAGCTATTTTGCACGTCAAAATCGATATGGTTATTGATCATCTGCTGTATCACACAACTAACAATACCAGCTGATAGCACCCAGTAGCCCGCATTGTTTGCGGTAAGTCGATGATAACGCTCTCGCTCATCTTCAGGGATGTTAGCATCTTCTTGCTGGTTCATTGCTAACGCGATGTGTAAAGCTACCTCTAAGATTATGAAGGCAATAGTAATTCGCATGATGAGGGCGGTGGTGTCATCTAGGCTAGTATTTGGTTGCAAAAACATAAGTGTGTATACGCTATCTCCAAAGATAGAGGCGATCACCGCAGATACTAGCAAAGACACCCACAAACTTTTCTCTCTGAACGAAATCATTATTTTTCTCCGCGCCCTATTAATGGTGATTAAGTTTTACTTTGTGTATATTAAATATAACTTGATGTTAAATATACTATACATTTGTGCTTGTAGAAAGCTTGTGGTAGGTTGTTACAAAGTATGTTGTAGGCGATGTTGTAGTAGGTGAAAGTACCCTAGGCGGATTTCTTTGAAGGTTTAGATATGCTGGCCACAAAAAAGCTCGCCTAAGCGAGCTTTTAAATAGATTACGTGCAACGAGGCACGGTTAACGTGCTGTTTCACATGTCGATATTAAACGCCAATATAATCCATAATACCGTCTGCAGCTTTTCTGCCTTCATCGATAGCCGTAACCACAAGGTCACTACCACGCACCATATCACCGCCAGCAAAGATTTGCGGGTGTGATGTTTGGAAAGCATATTTACCGGCAGCAGGGGCGCGTACGCGACCTTTTTCGTCTAGCATAATGCCAAACTCAGCAAACCAAGGGGCAGGGCTAGGCTGGAAACCAAACGCGATAATAATTGCATCTGCTTCAACCACGTGCTCTGAACCTTCAATTTCAACGGGGCGACGACGGCCGTTAATATCCGGTGGGCCCATTTCGGTTTTTACGAATTTAACACCGCATGCGTTGCCTTCACTATCAACAGCAATGTCTAAAGGTTGAATGTTGAACATGAATTCAACCCCTTCTTCTTTTGCGTTAACCACTTCTCGGCGAGAGCCAGGCATGCTTTCTTCATCTCGACGATAAGCACATATTACGCGGTCGGCTTCTTGGCGGATAGACGTACGTACACAGTCCATGGTGGTATCACCACCCCCAAGAACCACTACGCGTTTGCCTTTCATATCAACAAAGTCGGCTTCGTCTTTTTCAAGACCCATCACGCGGTTTGTGTTTGAGATAAGGAAAGGCAGGGCATCATGAACACCGTGTACATGTTCATTTTCAAAGCCGCCTTGCATCGATTTATACGTCCCCATGCCTAAGAACACAGCGTCGTAGTCATCTAGCAGGGTTTGCATTTCAATGTCTTTACCAATTTCAGTCTTAAGTACAAACTCAACACCCATGTCGGTAAAGATTTCGCGGCGAAGCTTAATCACGTCTTTTTCAAGCTTAAATGATGGAATACCAAAGGTTAGCAAGCCGCCAATTTCTTCATACTTGTCGAATACAACAGGCTTCACACCGTTTCGAACAAGAATGTCGGCACAAGCTAATCCGGCTGGGCCCGCACCTACAATAGCGACTTTCTTATCTGTCCAAACTACGTCAGACATATCTGGGCGCCAGCCCATTTTAAATGCGGTATCGGTAATGTATTTTTCAATACTACCGATAGTTACCGCGCCAAAGTCGTCATTTAGGGTACATGCCCCTTCGCATAGTCTGTCTTGAGGACAAACACGGCCACATACTTCTGGCAAGCTATTGGTTTTGTGCGATAACTCAGCCGCCTCAATAATACGGCCTTCATTGGCAAGGTCTAACCATTGAGGAATGTAGTTATGTACTGGGCATTTCCATTCGCAATACGGGTTACCGCAGTCCAAGCAGCGATCTGCCTGGCCTTCGGTTTGTGACTGACTTAACGGCTGATAAATTTCAGCGAACTCGTGTTTACGCACCATGATCGGCTTTTTCGGCGGATCGATACGTTCAACATCGACAAACTGGTATACGTTCTTTGCCATAAACTTTTCTCCTCCTACTGAGCCTGAATGCGCAATTCAGCGCTTGAACGACTGATGTGGCCTAATAGGTTCTTCACATCACTGGTCTTCGGCTTAATAAGCTTGAAGCGTTTCAGCGTTGCCGCGAAATCGGTTAGCAAGCCTAACGAATGGTCGCTGCCAGTTTCTTCGTAATGCTGATTAATAAGACCACGTAAGTGCTCTACTAAAATCGCTTTACCGTCAACAGGCATAATCTCAATAAGATCTTGGTTTACACGGTTATCGAGGTCGTCGTTGTCGTCCATAAGGTACGCAAAACCACCTGTCATACCGGCACCGAAGTTCACGCCTACTGGGCCAAGTACAGCAACAATACCACCGGTCATGTATTCACAACCGTTGTCACCAATACCTTCAACTACCGCAATAGCACCTGAGTTACGTACACCAAAACGCTCACCGGCTCGGCCTGCAGCAAATAATTTACCGCCAGTTGCACCATATAAGCAGGTATTACCCATAATGGCACTTTCATGCGCATTATAAGTCATGTTTCTTGGTGGATGAATAACAAGCTTACCGCCAGTCATTCCTTTACCTACGTAATCGTTGGCGTCACCTTCAAGATGCATGTGCAAGCCGCCTGCGTTCCACACACCAAAACTTTGGCCGGCAGTACCGGTAAGATTCACTTTTATCGGTGTATCTTCAAAGTCGTGGTTACCATGGTGCTTGGCAATTTCACCTGACAACAATGCACCTACCGAACGGTCAGTATTGCGAACAGGATATTTCAATTCAAGTGACTCGCCGTCAACAACTGCTTGTTGTGCGTCTTTGAGCATTTGTGCGTTAAGCACACCTTTATCAACGGGCTCATTGGTGGTTTGCGAGCAGAATAAACGGGTATGTTCACCTGCTTTCGGTCTTACCAACAACGGCGTTAAATCAAGGCGGTTTTGCTTCGCAGTCACACCGTCAATCACTTTAAGTAGCTCAGTACGGCCAACAAGGTCGTCAAACTTAGTCACGCCAAGGGCGGCCATAATTTCACGTACTTCTTGAGCAATAAACTTAAAGTAGTTCATTACCATGTCTGGCAAACCAATGAAGTGGTCGTCACGAAGCTTTTGATCTTGTGTTGCTACACCGGTCGCACAGTTGTTCAAGTGACAAATACGTAAGTATTTACACCCTAACGCCACCATAGGACCCGTACCGAAACCGAAGCTTTCCGCACCTAAAATACCCGCTTTAACAACGTCTAAGCCTGTTTTTAGGCCGCCGTCAGTTTGTACGCGTACTTTATGGCGAAGGCCGTTTTCAATTAGGGCTTGTTGTGTTTCAGACAAACCTAATTCGAACGGGCTTCCAGCATACTTAACCGACGTTAGTGGGCTAGCGCCTGTGCCGCCGTCGTAGCCTGACACTGTAATAAGGTCTGCATAGGCTTTTGCTACACCAGTAGCAATAGTACCTACACCAGGTTCAGACACTAACTTCACTGAAATCAGTGCAGTTGGGTTCACCTGTTTCAAGTCGAAGATAAGCTGGGCTAAATCTTCAATTGAATAAATATCGTGATGTGGTGGAGGCGAAATAAGGGTTACTCCAGGCACTGAGAAGCGCAGCTGGGCAATGTACTTATTCACTTTGTCGCCAGGTAACTGACCACCTTCACCAGGCTTCGCGCCTTGGGCCACTTTAATTTGAATAACATTCGCATTCACAAGGTAATGCGGTGTTACCCCAAAGCGACCAGAAGCAACCTGCTTTATTTTCGAGTTCTTTTCAGTTCCAAAGCGTGATGGATGTTCACCACCTTCTCCTGAGTTCGACTGCCCGCCTAAGCGGTTCATCGCAATCGCCAAAGCTTCATGCGCCTCTGGGCTTAATGCACCAATAGACATAGCGGCGGTATCGAAACGCGGGAACAAGTTCTGCGCGCTTTCTACTTCGCTAATATCAACAGGCTCGCTTTGTGGGTCTAGCGCTAGCAAGTCACGAATGTGCGCAGGAGAGCGCTCGTTAACCAGTTTTGCATACTGTTGGTAATCGCTGTATTCGCCACTCATTACTGCTTTTTGCAGTGTGCTGACTACATCAGGGTTATATGCATGGTATTCGCCGCCGTGAACATACTTGAGCAAACCACCATGATCAACAGGCTTGCGTTTTAACCAAGCAACACGGTTCAGGTTAACAGTATCTTGTTGGAAGTCGTCGAAATCGGCACCTTGAAGGCGCGAGGTAACACCTCTGAAACACAGATCCATTACCGCATCGTTAATACCGATAGCTTCAAATAGTTTCGAACTACGGTAACTCGCCACGGTACTGATACCCATTTTCGACATTATTTTGTACAAGCCTTTGTTAATACCTTTACGGTAATTCAATGTGGCTTGCATTGGTGAAATGTCGAGTTCGCCTTTTTCACAAAGCTGCTCAATGGTTTCGTAGGCTAAGAACGGATAAACCGCGGTAGCACCTAAACCTATGAGTACGGCGAAGTGATGAGGGTCACGGGCACTGGCTGTTTCAATGACTACGTTAGCGTCGCAACGTAGTGATTTATCAACTAGACGGCGCTGTACTGCACCAACGGCCATAGCAGCTGGAATAGGTAAGCGGTTTTGTCTGATGTTGCGGTCGGATAAAATCACGAACGCCGCACGCTTTTGTTTAACTAAGTGTTCTACTTCATTACAGATACGCTCGATGGCTTTCTTCAAGCCTTCTTGCGGTTGGTACTGAAGTTCAACCACTTCTGAATAGTAGTTATCAGGGTTAAATTCACGTAGCTGTTTTAAATCGGTATACATGAGTATTGGCGAGTTAAACAATACGCGGTCTGCATAACCTGAGGTTTCGCTGAATACGTTTTGCTCTCGGCCAATACAGGTGGCTAACGACATTACATGGTTTTCACGTAACGGATCGATAGGCGGGTTAGTTACCTGTGCAAACTGCTGACGGAAATAATCGTAAACGGTACGCTGGCGTGAAGACATGACCGCCATTGGCGTATCATCACCCATAGAACCTACGGCTTCTTGACCGTCTTTCGCAAGTACCTTGATAACTTGCTGAATTTCTTCATAGCTATAGCTGAACTGCTTGTGGAATACCGAAATGGTGTCGTCATCAAAAACGCGCTTGCCAATCAGTGAAGCATCAAGTTCTTCAATAGGGGTTAAATGACGAATATGTTTATCGAGCCACTCTTTATAAGGGTGGCGCGCTTTTAACTCTTCATCAATTTCAGTGGAACGCCAGATTTTACCTGTGTAGGTATCAACGGCTAGCATTTCACCAGGGCCTACGCGGCCTTTTTCAATAACGTCAGCTTCTTCGTAATCCCAAATACCTACTTCCGAGGCAAGCGTGATGAAGCCATTTTTAGTGATAACGTAGCGGGCAGGGCGAAGACCATTACGGTCAAGGTTACATGCCACATGGCGACCGTTCGTTAATACGATACCGGCAGGGCCATCCCACGGTTCCATGTGCATTGAGTTAAACTCATAAAATGCACGTAGGTCGTTATCCATAGTTTTGTTGTTTTGATATGCAGGCGGCACTAATAAACGCATGGCACGGAATAAATCCATACCACCGGCTAAAAATAGCTCAAGCATGTTATCAAGTGACGATGAATCAGAACCTTCGGTATTAACAAAAGGGGCTGCTTCTTTCAAATCAGGAATAAGCGGCGTAGCAAATTTAGATGCACGTGCCATTGCCCAATCTCGGTTACCTTTAATGGTATTAATTTCACCATTATGGGCCAAGAAACGGAACGGCTGAGCCAACGGCCAACGTGGAAGCGTGTTGGTTGAAAAGCGCTGGTGGAATACACAAATAGCACTTTTTAAACGCTCGTCGGCTAAATCTAAATAGAAAGCTGGTAAGTCTTTCGGCATTACCAAGCCTTTATATATCGTTACCAAACCAGATAGGCAGGCAACGTAAAAATCTGGATCGCTTTCAAGGCGCTTTTCAGCACGTCGACGCACCATATAAAGGCGGCGTTCAAGATCGCGCTTGCGCCAACCTGCTGGTGCATTCACAAATACTTGTTCTATTTGTGGCACGCCGGTAAGAGCAAGTTCACCCAAAACAGAGCGATCGACAGGCACTTCGCGCCAGCCAACAACACTAAGGGTTTCTTTTTCAAGTTCTTCATTCAACACCTCACGCGCAGTTTGCGCAAGGGCCTGGTCCTGGCTTAGAAAGATCATGCCAACGCCGTATTTTTTGCTGAGTTTCCAGCCATTTTCTGCGGCGATAGTATGGAAGAACGCATCCGGTTTCTGCAGTAGTAAACCACAGCCGTCTCCGGTTTTCCCGTCAGCGGCAATACCGCCTCGATGCTGCATACGGTCTAAACCGTGAATAGCAGTCTCTACTAGCGTATGGCTAGCTTCTCCGTGGGTATGGGCGATTAAGCCAAATCCACAGTTATCCCGGGAATCGTTGGGGTTGTATAAACTCATCTCTTAACTCCTTCAACCTTTGACTGGGGCAAGGTGTGCGTTGCGTGTAGATGCGCCTAGGTATTGCGTATCACAACATTGTTCAGACGTCTTTTGTCGAGCTGGCACTATTACCGCTCTATGCGCCTTTTCTTGTCGTTATTTATTATTAGAGGATTCCAGTCGTGTTCCGCATTTTTATGCATTATTGCTTTGCGGGGCGTACAAAATACCTATATTGATATGTAAAATCAAACGCTAAAGTAGGGGGTATAACAAAGATTTAGCATATAGTTTAAAATATTCACTATTTTCATGGTGTTAAACTTATAAATTCATCTTTGTAACAAAAATGTTATAACCCAATATATCGTCTTATTGGTAGGCAATGAAAGTATAGCAAGTGTCTTTAAATCGCCAAAAGTGAATAAAAATTCATGTTGAGGCGTTTAATATCTAGTCAAGGGCTTGTTTGCTGTATTTTTATGTAGTTGTAAATCCTTTCTTACACGATACCAGAATCATTCAGTATTGTACAAATAATGCACCGTAGTAAGTCAATTCACCCAAACGCGCAGCCACTCTTCAATATTTGCGAACTCAGTGAGCATTTCCGTAATGCATAAACCCTGATAGGATATGTCGAAAATAATCCTAAAAATAAGTCGTTCATGCATTCAGATTCTCCAAATGACTCTTGGGCTATTCGCTTTGCACAATTTGTGCAGCGCTTTGGTACGCTTAAGTTAAGTATTCTGTTCGTGGTATTTTCGCTGGTATTTACGCTTGGCGGCTCTTACGTAATTCGTGTAAGCATGGGCAGTGCGGTACAACCTGATGACTTTATCAGCGCGGTTATTCTAACCATGCTTTCGGCACCTTGGGTGCTGTACTTTTTTAGCGAACTAATAAAGCAGTTAGAAAACTCACGTACCAATCTTAAAGAAGTGGTAAGCCAATTAGAGCGCTTGCGAGAAGAAGATGTTTTTCTTAACCGCGAGTTGCAAACTAATATTCGCCAATTAAATCACGAAATTGAGCAGCGTAAATTAGCGCAAGAAGAGCGTGAAGCCTTATTTAAAGACTTAGAGCGTGAAATTCAGGATAAATCTGAACAAGAAGCACAAGCCCGCCGCTTGTCTACCTTACTTCGCTCGATTATCGATGCCTCGCCAGATCTTATTTACTACCGAAATGAAGAAGGGCGTTTTGCTGGCTGCAATCGTATAGCAGAGCTCATGACAGGTAAGACCGAGCAAGAACTGCTTGGTTTAACGCCAACTGATGTTTATGAAGAAGACCTAGCCCGTCAAATAGTCGCCAGCGACCACGAAGTGCTGGAAACTAACGCCAGTATCACCGAAGAGTTATGGCTGCGCTTTGCCGATGGCCGCCGTCGCTACTTCGAAATGAAGCGAGTACCTTTCTTCGATAAAGAAGGCAATCGTTTAGGCTTGCTATCATTTGGTCGAGACATGACTGAACGTAAACAAGCAGAAAATGCAGCAGCGAAAGCCAGTACCGATAAAACGCGCTTTATCGCCACGATTAGCCACGAGCTACGTACGCCGCTAAACGGTATTGTTGGCTTAAGTAGAATGCTTCGCGATACCGAGTTAAGCGAAGAGCAATTTAGCTGGGTAAGTACTATTTATGCCAGTGCTATCACCCTTGGCAATATCTTCAACGATATTATCGACCTTGATAAGCTAGATAGAGACAAAGTTGAACTGAGCTTGAAGACCGTATCGCTTCGAGATTTTACCGAAGAGCTAAGCAGTATTATTCGACTGTTAGCCGGTGATAAACAGTTAGAGCTTAAAACCACGATTAAAGAGCCTCTACCAAGGTTGGTTGAAGTAGACGGTACGCGCTTGCGCCAGATTTTGTGGAATATCCTGTTTAACGCAGTGAAGTTTACCCAAAAAGGTCACGTAAGCTTATCGATTGAAGCCACCAAACCTGAAAATGACTTAGCGTTCGTCACCTTTGTGATTGAAGATACTGGGGTAGGCATACCTGAAGAAGAGATAGAAAAGATCTTCGCCATGTACTATCAGGTTGATCACCCTGACCACCAGTCTGCTACGGGTACTGGCATTGGATTGGCTATTTGTAAGCAAATGGTCGATTTGATGAAGGGTAATATCAAAGTTACCAGTGTGGTAGGTAAAGGTACGCGCTTTGAAATAGAGCTACCGGTAGAGATATCGAAAAAGCCTATGCAAGTGGCGCAGCTTCAAGTTACCGATTTGAATATTCTGTTGGTAGAAGATATTGAGCTTAACGTGATGGTTGCCAAAGCCTTGCTAGAAAAAATGGGACAAAAGGTAGATGTGGCCATGACAGGGCAAGAAGCCATTGATAAAGCCCGAGCTACCCAATACGACCTGATACTGTTAGACATTCAATTACCAGATATGACCGGCTTCGACGTGGCCAGTACGCTGCATGAAGAAGACTTAGTGATGCAAACGCCTATTGTGGCACTTACTGCGAACGTGATTAAAAAGCGGGAAGAGTATTTGCAGAACGGCATGGACGATATTATCGCCAAGCCCATTAAGAAGTCTCGCGTGATTGAGGTGTTTAACGAGTTATTCCATGCGCCACCTGCGCCGTTGGAAATTGAAGGGCAGGTAGAGCGCCCACCAGAGCCGAGTAAAATATTAAGTAACATTTTAGATATGGACTTGCTCCAGATGTTAGTGGATACAATAGGCGATGATATGGTGCGGGCAAGCGTTAAAGTGTTTCAGGAAAAAATGCCTGAATACATGGAAATTCTGCAGTTAAGCCTAAGTGCAGATGAAAAATCTGAAGTGTGCTCTCAAGCGCATAAGATTAAAGGGGCTGCAGGCTCTGTAGGGCTTGCACGTGTGCAACGTATTGCCAATCAAATTCAACAAGGGGATCACCCTACCTGGTGGCAGAACGTCCACGATTGGGTTGAAGAGTTGCAAATGGCTGTACAGCACGACATGAAAGCACTGCAGGAGTGGCTTAATCAGCAGCGGGTAGACGATTAAATCGTTTAACAAAAAACGGGGCTGGTTAAGCCCCGTTTTTATTTAGAAGTCGATTTCGCGAGTTTACAAGGGGTAGACATAATGACATTAGGAACCGAAAACGAAACGTTTAGTAATGCTCAGCTAAACGCTATAACAACTAATGAAAACACGTCTGCATCAGACATACCGCAACTTTACCAACTAAACTTAGAAGCTATTTCTCCGCGTTACCGCGTTATTAACATCTCATTGGCTTTTTGCAGTGCGTTTGTATTGATCATGGTTGCTAGCGCGCTACGGTATCAGTCGTTCTTTGTGTTACCAGACCCCTTAGTGATTGCTTACCCGTTTATTGTGATGGGAATTTGTGTGCTGGGATGTTTATGGACGACCTATCACTTTTTTGCCGATCCGCTCATCAAATATGCCTTACGAGAACAAGACTTAAGCTTGCAATCAGGCTTGGTATTTAGGTCGTTGTCTTGCCAGCCTATATTGCGTGTTCAACACGTTGAATTAAAGCGTGGGCCTATTGCTCGTTTAGCCGGGCTAGCTTCTTTACAGGTATTTTCAGCTGGTGGTGCTACCCACACATTTGAAATTCCAGGTATAGAGGTAGAAGTAGCAGAACGATTAAGGCAGTTTATTCTCGATCATAAAGATGTGAGTGCAAAATAGTGGCTTCCCCCGAAGTAGACACGGTGAAGCCTTCCAAAAGCAGCGAGGGCGCCCAAGCGGTTAAGGTTGACACCGGCGAAGAGTGGCGCAGACTGTCACCCATAGCTATTGCGTATTTTACCCTACGTAGCATTAAAAATATGGCACAAGGTGCTATTTATGCCGTACCCGCCATTGCAGTAACGGCAAACATTACCGATAACATTCAATCCCCCAACACCTTGTTAAGTATTGCAGCTATCCTCATTATTTTCTTTTCAAGCGGTGTGGTTAGCTTCTTCATGTACCGCTTTCGAGTTAGCAATCAGCATGTTGAAATTCACAGTGGGGTATTTTCTCGAAGTTATACCAATCTGCCATTTTGGCGTATTCAGAATGTAAAAATTGAATTACCTTTCTACTACCGCCCATTCGGTTTCGCATTGGTGATCCTAGATACTGCTGGAAGTGCAGGAGAAGAGGCGAAAATAGTAGCGGTTCCATTGGTGTATGCCCATGCCCTTAGAAAACAAGTGCTGGCCGAGCACCAAGAGCATGGCCATCAAGAACGCGAGACCAGCGCCAATGTAAATGACAGCGGTCATGTAAATATTAGAGCGCATGCGAATAATAGCAGCCAAGCTTGTGTTGAGGGCGACCCAAGCAAGCGCTATTCTGAAACCAATGAAGATGGCGAAACCATACTTAATAGGCGCTCTATCACCGATATCGTGATCCACGGCATTACCAACAACCGAGTATGGATTTTATTAGGTGCTGCAGCCCCCTTTTATGACAATGCCTTTGGCTATCTATCGGAATGGTTGGCTGAAAAGGGCTTGCAGTTAAATCAACTTGTGGGAGAACAGACTATAGCGTGGTGGCAGTTCGGCTTGTATGCTTTTGTTATGTTGATGATGGCCATGGCAGTAGTGGCACTGATTAGTATTGGCGGCGCTCTGTTTACCTTTTACGACTATACCTTGTCACGCCAAGATGATAGGTACATTCGCAGAAGTGGTTTATTGAATAAACAAGAAGTGAGTATGCGGGCATCTCGCATTCAGGTTATCTCGGCAAAGCAAGATTGGTTAGATAGAATACTTAAGCGTGTGAACTTGTATTTCGAGCAAAATGCATCGATTGGGCACAGTACCAATGAACTAATGTCGCCAAACCGGCTTATTGTACCTTCTGTTACCGAAGACGAAGCGGATGAATTAAGCCAAGAGGTTATGCCGGAAAGTAAAATTCGCCGTAGCGATTACCAGTCTATTAGCAAGCGGTATATTTTACATTGGGTTATCGCAGGGCTTTCTATTCCTTTTGTGGTGGGTGCTGGATTTGGTATCTATATAGAGCATTTAGATATTACCGCAGGGGTGACCTTTGTTAGCGTATTACTGCTGGGTGTTATTGCGCTTAGATGGTGGCGCTGGGGCGTGGCAAGTGATGATAAATACATTTATGTAAGGCGAGGCCGCATAGGCGTGGATTACTTATGCTTCGAACCCTACAAAGTTCAGCAGGTGGTGGTAAAGCAAAGTGTATTCATGAAAAGGCGAAAGCTGGCAACGGTGCAGTTTGTATTAGCATCAGGGGCTATTTCAGTACCGTTTTTACCTGAAGACTATGCGAATGAGTTGGCGAATAACGTGTTGTTTGAAGTGGAATCGAAACGAAAATCTTGGATGTAGCGGCAACGCTGATAAAAAGCGATGCGCCGCTGCATCCAAGGTATTAAAAAGTAATATTGCCACTATCTGTTATCAGGTATCTACTATCTACTATCTACTATTTATGAGCATTAAAGGTTAATGCGTCCATTATATCGTAGCAGGCACCCATAGTATGGTAATCGGTTTTCCCGACTGGGCTTTTAGTGGTTTCTAACTTGCCATTTTCAGGCGATAGAATTCTGAACCACGCCCCATACTCATGATCGACAAAATGCGTCCACGCGTATTGCCAAATACGATAGTACCAATCCCAGTATTTATCATCTTGAGTGACGATAGCCAACCTTGCCGCACAGGCGAAACTTTCTGCCTGCACCCAGAAATATTTTTCGTTGTCGCAAACGCTGCTATCTGGCGCAAACCCATAGGCTATACCGCCATTTATGCTATCCCAACTTATATCTATCACAGCATCAAACAGGCTTTGCGCTCGCTCGACCAGCCAAGGTTGAGGGCTATACTGATTAAGCTGTAACAACAGTTTAGACCATTCTGTATGATGACCAGGCTGAAAACCCCATGGGCGGAATAGGTTTTTAGGATCGTTTTTGTTGTACTCCCAATCAACCTCCCAGTTTGAAGTGTAATGTTCCCATATACGGTTATCAGCTTTTGCTGCTTGGCGTAAGGTAATATTTTCGGCAACCAGTAAAGCGCGTTTTAAAAAGCGCTGGTCTTGGGTGGCTTCAAAGGCCGCTATTAACGCTTCGCAGCTATGCATATTTGCATTCTGTCCACGGTAGTCACTGCAAATACTAAAATCAGCGTTAAACTCGTCTTTGTAGAGCCCGTAATCCTTATCCCAAAAGTGGGTGTCCATTAACGCGAAGGTCTCGTCTAAATAGTATTTCGCCTCAGTAATACCAGCTCGATATGCCCAGCTGTAGGCTAGCATTACGAAGGCTAATCCATAACAATGATTGGTAGCATCTTTAACGCTGTGCTCAACACCCTCTACATTTAACACCCACGCATAGCCTTGGGTTTCGGGGTTTAAGTGATACTCCCGAAGAAACTTAATTCCAGACGCCACTCTAGATAGATACCGGCTATCACCAAAAGTTAAATAAGCGCGAGCGTAATTGAAAACAAATCTGGTTGAGCTAACCAGATGGCGTGTGTTTTCGTCAAACACACTGCCATCATCAGAAAAATTTTGATGGAAGCCACCAGATAGGGCATCAACATTCGGTTCGTAAAATGCCAAAATACTTTTTATATGTTGGCTAAGAAAATCCGGTGATGAAAACCCGAGATCGCTAGGCGTTTTATTCGTTGTCACTGAAGTCATCATTATTCCCTCACCTTGTTATTCTTGATTGGGTAGAAGCCAATAAAGTGCCATGGCCGCTGTCCATGAAAAGTCAGCTCCCCCACTTCTTGCGCCTGTTTCTGCATGGAACGACTCATTAAACCCGCTAGTGTAAATAAGGTTTCTGCTCGCATCGGTCACTTGTTTAGCTTGCTTGAAGAAACCGTAGTCTTCTAACCCCAGCGTAATCATCCAGTTAATGTGTAACCAAATAGGTCCGCGCCAATAACGTTGTGGCTCATAACAAGGGTCTTCAGGATGAGTTGACGATATAGCAAAGGGTTGATCGGCAAGCCAGTCATCAAGTACGTCGATAAGTTTTGGCATGAGGTTTTCGTTTACCAGCCCTGCAAAAAACGGCAGTAACCCAGCATTGGTTCTTGCACCGCACAGTTTGCCACTGCGGGTATCAAAGCTATGAAACATACTGGTTTCGCCAGACCACAATTTACCTATTGCCGCTTCGGTTAAATCCATACGATGGGCTAAATAGGCCGTTTGTTTGTTATCGATATTTAGCGTTTCGCATAGGGCAAGGAGATCCTTTGTCCCGCGATGCAAAATCGAGATGATACTCACATCATTAACACGATAAGGGCAGTCTTGATAAATCAGCGTGTCATCAAAATTCATTTTGCGGAAGAAATCTACAAGGTATAGAAAACGGTCGTACTCTTCTTTGTGCGGACGCTCAGATGCATCGATGTGATTAATATCACGGCGGGTGTATTCCCAACCCACTTTAGGTACAGCGCGTAATGCATCATCCCACGCTGGGCTGTTATCCATGCCTGATTCCCATGGGTGATAGCTTACCACTAGTCCCGTATATTCAGGATCGCGCTGCTTATACCACCATAAGTGATAGTCAATAAGTTGTTGAACAATCTGCGATATTTGAGAGTCGACTAGCGCTCTATCTTTAGTTTGTTCGAATAATTGGCGAATAACCGTGGCCAGCACCGGCGGTTGAGTAATCGATGTACTGTCGGGGTTATTTTTAACACCCCAAATATCAGGGCCAGGGAAATAGGTATCAGAATGTTGGTGGAATACAACGTGAGGCACCATGCCGTTTTTCCATTGAGCACTTAACAGTGAAGTGGTTTCTTCCCATGCACGAGGTTCATCAAATGGAAGCCAGCCTAGCGCCACAATGGCAGAGTCCCAATTCCACTGAAAAGGGTAGAGGCCGTGAGTAGGCACTGTGTACCCACCTAAGTCGTTCTTAATTAGCGTAGCTTTTGCATCAGCAATTAACTGGTCGTCAGTTTGTGTGGCGATAGTAGTCATCTAAATACCCATATTGAGTTCTAATTAAGATGATTATTGCACAATAGGCAAAAAAATAAACCCATTTTGGGTTGAAAGTAAGAAAAATGTGTTTTATTGTAAATGCGAAGTTAATTATAAATAGGTGATGTACGGCAAAGTGGGAAGCCGTTAGCAACACCAAATGCCAAAACATATTGGAGATACACCGTGAACAAACTACTTCTAGCCACTACCATTTCTTCGCTACTAGCAGGAAATGCATTAGCTCAAGATACAAATCAGCAAACCAAAGAAGAAAGTGTTGATAAGAATAAAGCCGACTACGAACAGATTGTCGTAACAGGGACAAGCCGAGCGCGGCTAATTGCCGAAACGCCGCAATCGACAACCTCACTGGGTGAGGCTGAAGTGGCAAAGCTTTCGATGAGTAGCCAAGCAGATGTGCTGCGTTATGTTCCAGGCGTTAAAGTTGAAGGTGGTGGAGGTGAAGTAGCAACTAACTTACAAGTTCGCGGTTTACCTTCTTCAGGTCAGTTCCAATTTACGCCTTTGTTATATGACGGGTCGCCAACATTGAGTGCGTTTGGCTTAAACTCATCCGCTTACGATGTTTACTATCGAAATGACCTAGGTATTGAACGCGTTGAGTTTGTGCGAGGCGGTGTATCTAACTTGTTTGGGCAAGGTTCTGTAGCTGGTGTCATTAACTACCTGTCTAAAAAGGGCACTGAAGAATCAGAAAGCACAGTGCAACTTGAGCTATCAGACAATAATCGTAAAAGAATAGATTTTGCGACTAGCGGCCCGCTTAACGAAAAAGGGCTATTTTACGCGCTATCAGGTTTTTATCGTTACGATGAGGGCCCCATTGATACTGGTTTACCTACAGAGGGTTATCAGCTTCGCGGTAACTTACACAAAGAATTTGATGATGGCAGTGGTTATTTCACTATTTACGGCCAAGCGATTGATGATGAAGTGCAGTTCTTTTTACCTATACCGCTGGATTCTCAAAGCCGAGACCGCGTAGCCGGTAATGATGGTAGCGAAGTAGAATCGACACAAACCTTTTATGCTTCTGGCTTATCCTACGATACCGCGAACGGCAGATATACAACCCCCATTGAAGAAGGTGTGGCCACTCAGGGTGGCTCAATTTCTATGGAGTTTCAAAAAGAGCTGGGCAACGACTTTAACGTGCTTGCTCGTGCTAAGTATGCCAGCTACGACCATCAATTTAACCTATTCCTTGATGGTGACGGTATTATCAACGTACCCGAAACGCAAAGTGAGTATTTAGCAAGCCGTGGATTAGGCGATGTTCAAGATGCGCAGTTTACCTATGCCGGTACCGATATTGCGTTACCTGAAGGTGATTTGTTATTTGCTAACCGTATTTTGGACCGAGACAGACCGGTTACTGACTTTTCATCTGAACTTAACCTTGTGAAATACCTAGATGTAGGCGACTTTTCTCACAGCATTACTGTGGGTACCTT
Organism: Alteromonas sp. Mac1; assembly: GCF_001562125.1. Lineage (NCBI taxonomy): Bacteria > Pseudomonadati > Pseudomonadota > Gammaproteobacteria > Alteromonadales > Alteromonadaceae > Alteromonas > Alteromonas sp. Mac1. Next base: position 3,687,594 of record NZ_CP013932.1, on the reverse strand, counting down.
CTTTTCAAGTTCAGAAGCAGAAGACAACAATGTTATTACCCGTTACTTAGGTGAATTTAACAACCAAGCAAGATTGGTTGATTTAACCATCACCGATAGCGACAACAACGACATTATTGTTAGTCAAAACGGGGTAACAGGCCCAGGCATAAGCTTCTCTGATGCCACTATTTCTGCTCGCAGAACCGCATTCTATATTGCCGATCAAATGCAAAGCGACGATTGGATTATTGACGTAGGTATTCGCTGGGAAGATATTGACGGCACCATAACACGCGAAGGAAGCCAAACAGTAATTGTAAACGATGACCCTTCTCTTTATACCGATTTACAGCAAAACGTCACAGGTAATGGTGCCCTGACACATGGCAACGTGTCTAACTCTGAAATCGCTTACTCAGTTGCTGCATTGTATAAAATGGCAGACAACTTCAATGTGTACGCCAACTATTCTCGAGGGTTCTTCTTCCCAGAATTGCGTGGTGTTGCGTTCGATCCGAACGGTGAGCCAGGCACTTACGAAAGTGAAATTGTTAAGCAAGCGGAACTTGGAGCCAAATTCTTCTTCAACGATTTCGTGGGTACGGTAGCGCTGTTTAAAACCGACCTTGAAGATCGCCGCTCAGTCGACTTTGTAAATGATGAAAATGGCGTTGCTGTAGAAGTGCCCGTTTTCCAATCTACCGAGGCTTACGGGGTTGAGGTAGTGGGTAGCTACAATATTACTGACGACCTTATTTTCGATGCCAACTTCACCTACACCGACCATGAGTTCACTGAGTATGAATCTGATCCAAGTGTGGTAGGTAACGAGTTACGCAGAAAGCCGAAAGTCATGTTCAACTCTTCACTGCGCTACACACTAGATGACTGGGACATCTCTTTTTATCACAACTACCACGGAAAAAACTTCACCAATGATGCGAACTCCGTTGAGCTAGATGATTTCCATGTGTTCCGTTTAGATACAGGTTACACCTGGGAGCTTGGACAAGGCGAACGCATTCGAACCAGTATCGCGGTTTGGAACTTGTTTGATTCAGATGGTGTTACAGAAGGATCTCCACGTCTTGGCAATAGCCAAACGGCGGGCGAGTCTTATTTTGTAGGTCGTCCCATTTTACCACGCCGCGTATCGCTGCGTGTACGTTACGATTTTTAGTCGACGTTGACGCTCCCCATTGCTGATAGTTCCGTATGGCGCTATCAGCATTTTTTATTACTAACGCATAATAAGAACCGCATATGAATTTACTAGATTATATTGTCGTGGTTGGCTACTTGGGTGCTTTGCTTGTAATGGGTTTTTCCATGCGACAACAAGAAAGCAAGGGTGATTATTTTCTTGGCGGCCGTTCATTAGGCTGGAAACCCCTTACTCTTTCAGTCATGGCGACTCAACTTTCTGCTATTAGCTTTATCTCTGCACCTGCATTCGTAGGGTTGCGTGAAGGTGGGGGCATGATTTGGCTTTCCTACGAGCTAGCAATTCCTATTGCGATGATATTGCTACTAGGTACTGTTTTGCCCACACTGTATAAATCGGGCGTGGTTAGTATTTATGATTACCTTGAGCAACGCTTTGGCCGCGCAACGCGGGTGTTAATTAGCGTTGTGTTTCAATTTAGCCGTGCGTTTGCCACGGGAATAATGATTTATGCGGTGTCTATCATTCTACAGGGCACTATGGGTATTGAAGCCTGGCAAGCGGTAATATTGACCGGTATCATTACCGTGCTTTACTCGCTTCAAGGCGGCATGAAAGCGGTGGTGTACGCTGATGCCATTCAAATGGTTATTATAGTGCTTGGCACCATTGCTTGTATCGCCATTGGCCTTAATGCACTAGGTGGGCTAGATGTGCTTATCGCCGAGGTGCCAAAAGAACGTTTAGTGGCGATTAACTTTACGTCATTCGGCTTCAATGGTGATGGGTTTGGCTTTCTACCTATGCTATTTGGTGGCCTTGTTTTATATGCATCTTATTATGGCTGTGACCAAACACAGGCGCAGCGCGCTTTATCGGCTAGGAATGAAAACGACCTAAGAAAAATGATTGTGGCAAACGGCATAGTACGTTTTCCGATCACCTTGCTGTACTGCTTTTCAGGGCTTATTGTCGGTACGCTAGCGTTAACAAACTTAGATTTCTTTGAAAAAATTCCAGCCAATAACCCTGATTGGTTAATGCCCACGTTTATTCTTAACTATTTGCCACACGGGCTTATCGGCTTGCTGATTGTAGCCATATTGTCAGCGGCTATGTCTTCACTTAGTTCGGCCATTAATTCATTGTCTGCGGTTACCGTTGAAGACTATTGTCGCATTACCAATAAAGACTTAGAGCATTCTAACTACCTGCGTTTGGCTAAGTTTACAGGGCTGGTATGGGGCGCTATTACCTTAGTGCTTTCACTGTTCGCAGGTAATATTGCGCCTACTATTATTGAAGCTATCAATAAAGTGGGATCGGTTTTCTATGGCCCTATTTTAGCGCTGTTCTTGTTGGCAGTATTAAGCCAAACGCTTAAAGGACGGCATGTGAACCTAGGACTTATCGCTGGCGTAGGCACTAATATCATAGTGTGGTTATTTGTACCCGATGTGTTCTGGTTCTGGTGGAACGTGATTGGGTTTGTGGTGACATGTTCGGTAGCGTGGGTTACTAGCATTGTGTGGCCTACACATCACCCAAAAGGGGTAGCACTGCAAAAATTAACTTTCCATTCAATTTTAACGTGGAAAGACATCATTTTACTAAGCGCATTTTTCGCTTTCATGGTGATAACCTGCATGATTTTACCATCACTTTTTAGCTAACAGGATGTGCTATGAATAAAGATTTCTTAACCTCGCTTTATCTTTCAGGGGTAGATGTAAGTAAACCTAAAGCGTGTCTTGGTCCTTATTTTACCGCTTTGTCTCCTTACGAGCGGGTATGCATATTAGGCGCGGGTAAAGCCGCCGCCGATATGGCTCAAGAGGCCTATCGTTATTTTGGCAACAATGCTTACGGTGCGGTGGTTACCCGTTATGGGTACGAAGCCACGGGCTCAACCGGGAACATAAAGGTTATGAGTGCTTCTCATCCGGTACCCGATGAAAACAGTGTTATAGCGGCTAATACCTTAATGGACATCGCTAGCCGTGTACCGAAAAACGAGCAGGTTATTTTTCTTATCTCTGGTGGTGGCTCTGCGCTGGCCTGTGCACCGGCTAAGGGCGTTACTCTTGAAGAAAAACTGATACTACATAAGTTCTTACTACGAAGTGGTGCCAGTATTGAAGAAATGAACACGGTACGAAAGCATGTTTCATTAATTAAAGGAGGGCGGTTAGCCGCAGCCAGTAAAGGTAAAAACACGTCTTTGGTGATATCGGATGTTGTGGGTGATAACCCCGCCTTTATTGCGTCTGGTTTAACGGTACAAGATAACTCAACCCCTGACGAAGCACTTGCTATATTAGAACAATATGGCTGGGATGAAGACAGTGGTATTGCCGAACATTTGAAGCACGCCCCACCGTTGCCCAAAATAAGTGGTGATTATCACATTGTTGCCAACGCGAATACGGCAATAGATGTTGCGGTTAAAAGTGCACAAACCGAGGGCTGGAATACGCACGTTATTAGCTACGCTGAAACTGGCGAAGCTGCCGAGGTGGCAAAACGTCATGCTGAGATAGCGTTAGACTATAAAAGAAAAGGTAAAACCTGCTTATTGTTTTCTGGTGGCGAACTTACAGTAACCTTGGGTGATACAGAAGGCGAGGGCGGGCCAAACCAAGAGTATTTGATGGTATTGGCCGAAGCCTTACAAGAGCAAGCAGGTATATGTGCGCTTGCCGCTGACACCGATGGGGTTGATGGCAGCAAAGATGTAGCGGGAGGCTATATTGATGAAAGTACGCTTTCTCGCGCATCAGAAAAAGGGCTAGACTTAAAAAAACTTATCAAACAGCACAATAGTTTTGCGTTTTTTGATGGCTTAAAAGATCATATTATTATTGGGCCCACTCGCACCAACGTAAACGACTTTCGCGTTATTTGTGTTTTTTAAAACTGCAACTGTGTGATGGCAAGGGTATAATTCGGTTTTATACCTTGCCCTCCTACGTTAATGAAGTGCTAATTATGCTTGCGTCTATTAAAAATAATCAGCTTTTACGATCGGCTTTTACTGTTAGCAAAGGTGATAAATTATTACCGGATAACCCTCGCGCTATTGTACGTGAAGTGTTTTGGAACATGAACACCACGCAAAGTAAAATAGCAGAGCAGACTCAAATTCCTCAGCAAACCGTGTCACGACTTGTGAAAGGACTGATTGAGCAAGGCGTACTTCGAGTTAACGAAGAAAAAGGAGAAAGCAGCACTGCAACCAAATCTTCGAAAGGAAAAAGTGCATCAGGCATAGCGCCAAACCCAAAGTTCGCCTATTCGTTTGGTTTATCGGTACTACTTGATGCCATTTCGGTAGCTGTGCTGGATTTTACTGGCGAGGTTGTCGATACCTTAATTCTTGAGCTTGGTGATATGGGTATTGAATCGGTATTGCGAAAAGCGGTAGCAATGGCGAATGAATTGATTGATACCCACGCTATTCCTACTGACCGAATTTTAGGTATTGGAGTGGGGATCTCTGGCTTTTTCAGTTCCACCGATGGAAAAATGAATACCCACCATGCCATTGAAGAGTGGGCGGATATTAACATTGCAGAAACTGTTGCAGAAGCCTTTCAACTGCCTACTTGGGTGGTTAACGATGGTACTGGCGCGGCAGCCGGTGAGGGTATTGCAGGAGTAGGAAGACAGTACAAGAATTTTGTGTACTTGTTTGTTTCAAGTGCGTTTGGCGGTGGGCTGGTGAACAACGGCGAAATGATTCGTGGTACGCATGGCAACGCCGGCGAGCTCGGAGACATGCTTCCAGCCAAGCTTTACAGCCATCCTAACTTGCAATTGCTACAGCGAATCTTGTCAAAGCATGGCGTCGACGTGCCTTCAATTTATAAGTTAAATGAAATCTTCGATCCTAACTGGCCTGGGGTAGATGAATGGATTTACAAGGTTCAGGATTCTTTTGATTTAGTCGCCACCGCAAGTTCAGCGCTACTCGACAGTCAAGCCATTATAATTGGTGGGCATATCCCTACCCAGCTGGCAGAAAAGGTAATTCCCCGAATCGATGTTTATGCGCAGTTTAGACGAGGCGCAAAGCGCCCCTTACCTGAAATTGTGTGCGCGAAAGTCACTAGGAGTCCTGTTGCAGTAGGCGCGGCGACGCTACCTTTAAGAGAGTGGTTTCTTTAGTCACCGCATCAGAAGGATGTAGCGTTAACTGTCACTGGCAACAATTCTATCTTTACCAGTACGCTTAGCTTGATAAAGCCGTTTGTCGGCTATATCAATTTGCGTCTCAAGGTTAGTGTGTTTTTCTGCGCAAATACCAATGCTGCACGTTATGTTTAATTGGTGCTGCGTAAAGTGTGTGCTTCGTACAAGATTAATAAATTGCGAAACGTTCCCTAGGTGTTCCTTCAACGCTCGGGTAGATATCACTGTAAACTCTTCACCCCCATAGCGAACCACTAAGTCTTCACTAAAATGTTCTTTTAATAGAGTGGCAAACTCTTGAAGTAACATATCTCCGGCTTTATGGCCCTGGTTGTCGTTTACTTCTTTAAAATTATCGATATCAATCATGCATACCGTTACCCCAGAGAAGAGTGTGTTTTGGGCTAGTATTGCCCCACCTTGCTCAATAAGGTAGCGGCGGTTGTAAACTTGAGTAAGGGGGTCGATATTGGCAGACTGCCTGATGGTTTGAATCATTTCCTGTGCTTCTAAATTTTGCATCACTCGGCAAAAAAACTCTTCGTGATAGAAAGGTTTAGAAAGAAAGTCATTTGCGCCACTTTTAATAAATTTGGAGGAAAGTACGCCATCATTGGTACCGGAAAGTCCAATAAAGATTAAGTCTTGCATGCGACGCTCGTGTCTTATGGCTTTGATCAGTTCGTATCCATCCATATTCGGCATACGGTGATCAGAAATTACCATGCGGATATCTTGATGCTCAGAAAGCACGTTAAGTGCCTCTCTACCATCACTTGCCTCATGTATTTGGAAATGAAACTTTTTTAGCAGACCACAAATATAGTTTCGACTGGTAACAGAGTCTTCGACCACGAGTACTTTGGTGGTGAGATTTTTTCTTAAGCGGTCAATGAGCTTAATCACCTGATTGTAGGAATAACGTGATTCTTTGGTTATATAATCAAGTACACCTAAATCGAGAAGCTGCGAACGCGTAAACTCATCAAAGTTACCCGTTAACACCAAGGTGGGTATTGAGTACGATAAGCTGAGTTCTACGCTCTCACCGTTGGGGGCATCTGGTAAATTCAAATCTACGATGGAGGCAAGAAAATCGCTTCCTTTCTCAAGTTCCCGAGTAGCCTCGGCAAAATCTTTGCAAAGGACTGGCGTAAGGTAAGGATTGTCTTCCAACAGTTTACTTAAAATTTTGCGGACGGTTAGGCTGTCTTCTACCACCAATACTTTATTCATGACGACATCGGCTCTTAGAAACTAGACGCCAAGAATAACGAAAATGTAGGAACAATGCGCCCCTAGGAGCGCAATATTATACTGAAGTCTACCTTCGCGATAAGCGAAAAAAGCTGTTACACCTCAGTGGGTTAAATTTTGTACTGCCAACTAATTCTGCTCTGGGGGTACGCGAACCCAACCTTCCATTAAAATACGGGCGCTTCTGCTCATGACCGCTTGTTCAATGTTCCATTTATCGTTTTCGAAGCTAGCTTTTGCACCTACACGCAAAGTGCCAGATGGGTGCCCGAAAACTATCGCTTCACGTTCTGTGCCGCCAGCAGCAAGGTTCACTAATGTGCCGGGAATAGCTGCGGCTGCAGCAATGGCTACAGCGGCCGTGCCCATCATGGCGTGGTGCAGTTTACCCATAGACATAGCGCGCACGAGTACATCAATGTCATTTCCCAAAATGTCTTTACCACTAGAGGCCTTATAGCCTTTAGGTGGCGCAACCATAGCTACTTTGGGGGTGTGTTGGCGTGTGACCGCTTCGCCAATGTCGTTGATTAGCCCCATTTTAACTGCGCCATAAGCCCGAATAGCTTCAAATTTGGCAAGGGCGGCATCATCATTATTAATGTCATCTTGCAGTTCTGTACCCGTGTAGCCAATGTCTTCCGCGTTGATGAAGATAGTAGGAATACCCGCGTTAATCATAGTGGCGCTGAAAGAGCCTACATCAGGCACTTCAAGAGTATCGACTAAACGGCCGGTAGGAAATATCGCCCCCTCGCCATCGGCAGGATCGACAAAAGCCACTTCAACTTCAGCGGCTGGAAACGTCACTCCGTCTAACTCAAAGTCGCCAGTTTCTTGCACTTCACCATTAGTAATAGGCACCTTGGCAATAATGGCTTTGCTGATATTAGCTTGCCAAATATCTACTACGGCAACGCCGTTGTCTGGAATTTTACTGGCATCAACCAGTCCATTATTGATTGCAAATGCGCCCACGGCGGCAGTTAAGTTACCGCAGTTACCGCTCCAATCTACAAAAGGCTTATCGATAGAGACTTGACCAAATAAGTAGTCAACATCGTAGCCGTCGTGTTCGCTCTTACTAATAAGTACGGTTTTGCTGGTGCTAGATGTAGCGCCACCCATGCCATCAGTTTGCTTGCCGTAAGGATCTGGGCTGCCAATTACACGCAATAATAGCGCATCTCGCGCAGGGCCAGGCTGTTGAGCTGCTTCGGGTAAATCAGATACGTTAAAGAACACACCTTTACTTGTGCCACCACGCATATAAGTAGCCGGTACACGAATTTGAGGAGCATGCTTCATTGGTTATTCCTTTTTTGAGTGATGGCAATGGTTTTTTACGATGATTGGTGGCATTGGCTGGTTGCGATGGTTGCTTACTAAGAGTGATAACGATTAAGCCCCGCTCAAAACACACCAATCCATACTGTAGTTAGAGGAGGTAAACATTCAAATCCTGAACAACCTCTAAATCCACCACCTAAATTCATCTTCTAATTAACGTTGTTGGAGAATGGTAGGGGAAAGGTGATGTCGGTTCAGGGCCCTCAATTCGCATGGATGCGAATTGGGAGCCTACAGGGACGTATTTACGGCGTGCCCGGTACCGACATTACTTTCCCCTATCCCAGCGATAACTAAGTAGCTTCAGCTTCTAAGAAGTCTTTGGCAAAACGCTGAAGTACACCGCCTGCGCTGTAAATCGATACCTCTTCAGCGGTATCTAAACGGCAAGTTACCGGTACGTCGAGGGTTTCACCATTAGTACGATTTACCACCAAGGTTAATGTTGCACCCGGTGCAGGTTCGCCTTTAACGTCGTAGGTTTCAGTACCATCAAGCTCAAGCGTTTTACGGGTTGTGCCCGGTTTAAACTCAAGGGGTAATACACCCATGCCAAGCAAGTTGGTCCGGTGAATGCGCTCGAAGCCTTCCGCTGCAATTACTTCTACCCCAGCTAGGCGTACACCTTTAGCAGCCCAATCACGTGAAGAACCCTGACCATAGTCGGCGCCCGCCACAATAATTAGTGGCTGTCTGCGCTGCATATAGGCTTCAATGGCTTCCCACATGCGAACCACTTTGCCTTCAGGCTCAATGCGAGCCAGCGAACCTTGCTTCACTTCGCCATTTTCAAGCACCATCTCGTTGAACACTTTCGGGTTCGCAAGGGTGGCGCGAAGCGCCGTTAAATGATCGCCCCTGTGGGTGGCATAAGAGTTAAAGTCCTCTTCTGGCAATCCCATTTTCGCCAAATACTCACCTGCCGCACTCGCCGCCATAATCGCGTTAGAGGGCGACAAATGATCGGTAGTAATGTTATCGCCCAATATAGCCAGCGGACGCATGCCCGTCATGGTACGTTCAGCATCCATCGCGCCTTCCCAATAAGGTGGGCGGCGAATATAGGTGCTCATTTCACGCCAATCGTATAGCGGGCTAATGTCGCTGCCAGTATTCACTTTTAAGTCGAACATAGGCTCGTACACTTTACGAAAATGCTCTGGTTTCACGCTTTTCGCGACAATGGCATCAATCTCTTCATCGCTTGGCCAAATATCTTTAAGCGTGACCGGGTTACCGTCGTTATCAATACCTAACACGTCTTTTTCAATATCAAAACGGACAGTGCCCGCAATAGCGTACGCCACCACTAATGGCGGTGAGGCCAAAAAGGCTTGTTTCGCATATGGGTGAATACGACCATCGAAGTTACGGTTACCAGAAAGTACCGCTGTGGCGTATAAGTCTCGGTCTATAATTTCTTGCTGAATTTTAGGGTCTAGCGCGCCGCTCATACCGTTACACGTTGTACAGGCAAAGGCCACTACACCAAAGCCTAACTGTTCTAGTTCGCCCATTAAATCGGCCTCTTCTAAATACAGTTTTACTGCTTTAGATCCAGGGGCTAATGAACTTTTCACCCAAGGTTTGCGGGTTAAACCACGCTGGTTTGCATTGCGGGCAATTAAGCCTGCTGCAATTACATTGCGAGGGTTTGATGTATTGGTACAACTGGTAATGGCAGCAATAATTACTGCGCCATCAGGCATTTTGCCTTCTTCTTGTTCCCATGCGCTGGCGACACCGCGCTGTGCCAAATCGCTGGTGGCTAAACGAGCATGTGGATTCGATGGGCCAGCCATGTTGCGGCCAACTGATGATAAATCAAAGGTAAGAACACGCTCGTATTCGGCACTCGCTAATGAATCTGCCCATAAACCAGTGTGTTTGGCATACTGTTCAACTAACGCAATTTGCTTTTCTTCTCGGCCTGTTAAACGCAAATAATCGATAGTTTGTTGGTCGATGTAGAACATGGCCGCGGTAGCGCCATATTCGGGTGTCATGTTTGAAATAGTGGCGCGGTCGCCAAGGGTGAGGTGAGTGGTTCCCTCGCCATAAAATTCCAAATAAGAAGACACCACGCGCTCTTTACGTAAAAACTCGGTAAGGGCAAGTACAATATCGGTAGCCGTAATATTTGGCTGTGGTTTACCCGTAAGCTCGACACCCATTATATCGGGTAGGCGCATGTAAGAGGCGCGCCCTAGCATAACGCTTTCCGCTTCAAGGCCGCCCACACCAATAGCAATAACGCCTAGCGCATCAACATGCGGGGTGTGACTGTCGGTGCCAACCAAGGTATCAGGAAAGGCTACACCATCGCGAGACTGAATAACCGGCGACATCCGCTCTAAATTGATTTGGTGCATGATGCCGTTACCTGGCGGTATCACATCCACGTTTTTAAACGCTAATTTAGTCCAGTCGATAAAATGAAAACGGTCGTCGTTACGTCTGTCTTCAATAGCGCGGTTTTTTTCAAACGCGTCGGGTTCAAAACCCGCATGTTCAACGGCTAATGAGTGATCGACAATTAACTGGGTAGGCACTACAGGATTTACTTTCGCCGGATCGCCGCCTTTTGCGGCAATGGCATCCCGTAAACCAGCTAAGTCGACTAACGCGGTTTGCCCTAAAATATCGTGGCATACCACCCGGGCAGGAAACCACGGAAAATCTAAGTCGTTCTTGCGGTAAATAAACTGCTTGAGTGACTCTGTTAGTGCGTCTGGGTTACAACGGCGCACTAAGTTTTCAGCAAACACACGAGAAGTGTAGGGAAGTTTGTCGTAGGCGCCAGGTTCAATGGCTTCCACTGCCTCGCGGGTATCGAAAAAATCGATTCCTGCGCCAGGCAGAGGTTTACGGTATTCGTAATTCATATTACTCATGATTTTAAGCCTTAGTCATTAACTACGTGCAGACATAGGAGGTACGTCACGAATATCTTCACCTGTATATTCCGCTGACGGACGAATAATGCGGTTGTCAGCGCGCTGTTCCATCACGTGGGCTGCCCAGCCGGTTAGGCGAGACATTACGAATATAGGGGTAAACAACTTAGTAGGAATACCCATAAAGTTGTAGGCTGATGCATGGAAGAAATCAGCGTTACAGAAAAGCTTCTTCTCGCGCCACATCACTTCTTCACAGCGTACAGAAACAGGGTAAAGCACATTGTCACCCACATCGGCTGCCAGTTTTTCAGACCAGCCTTTAATAATCTCGTTGCGTGGGTCAGATTCAGAATAAATGGCATGACCAAAGCCCATGATTTTGTCTTTACGCGATAGCATAGCCATCATTTTTTCTTCAGCGTCGTCGGCTGAGGTAAAGCCTTCAATCATTTCCATGGCTGCTTCATTAGCCCCACCATGTAATGGACCGCGAAGTGAGCCAATAGCACCAGTGACACATGAGTGCATATCAGACAATGTTGAGGCACACACACGAGCGGTGAAGGTAGATGCGTTGAATTCGTGCTCTGCGTACAAAATAAGTGAAACGTGCATCACTTGTTCATGTAGCTCACGTGGTTTTTCGCCGTGTAGCATATGCAAGAAATGACCACCGATAGAATCGTCATCGGTTTCTACATCAATACGAACGCCATCGTGAGTAAAGCGATACCAGTAACAGATAATGCTTGGGAAGCAGGCCAGCATGCGGTCGGTAGCATGGCCCTGCTCACTGAAATCGTTTTCCATTTCAAGATTACCCAACATAGAACAACCCGTACGAAGTACATCCATAGGATGGGCGTCTTTTGGAATACGCTCTAGCACATCTTTAAGGGCTTGGGGTAATCCGCGCATACTACGAAGTGTGGTTTTGTATCCATCTAACTCGGATTGATTAGGCAATTTACCTTTTAAAATAAGATAAGCTACTTCTTCAAACTGGCAACTGGCTGCTAAATCTTTTACATCGTAACCACGGTATGTCAGGCCAGAACCTGATACGCCTACAGTAGACAGTGCTGTTTTTCCTGCAACTTGGCCGCGTAATCCCGCGCCACTTAATTGTTTAGCCATCTTGTTGTCTCCGGTCTTGTGTATGTAAGGTACAAAAGTTTGTTTAGTTTTCTAATTCAACAATCGTTATGAAAAATTGCTGCTTTTAACAAAATATTACTCGATGCAAATTGTCGCTCGAGGCCGCGGATGTGGAGGCAGGGAATACGAGCGCTGCCCCTCCGAGGCATGGATGCCGAGGCGGAGCCCCCATGGATGGGTTTACGGCGTGGCAGCGCCGTATCCCTGCCTCCGCAGCCAAGGCGACCTCCGCAGCCAAAGCGACCTCCGCAGCCAAAGCGACCTCCGCAGCCAAAGCGACCTCCGCAGCCAAAGTGACCTCCGTAGCCAAAGCAGCTTTAGCCGCCAGCCGTTAGCCTTTGCCCTTGGCGAACAGTTCGTCGAGCTTTTGCTCGTAGTCGTGATAGCCAAGGTAATCGTATAACTCCATGCGGGTTTGCATGGTGTCGACAACGGCTTTTTGATCGCCATTATCAAGTATTGATTGGTACACGTTTTCAGCGGCTTTGTTCATGGCGCGGAAGGCACTTAGTGGGTAAAGCACCATCGCGGCACCCCATTCGCCAAGCTGTTCTTTGTTCCATAGTTCGGTTTGTCCGAATTCGGTAATGTTGGCAAGAATAGGGACGTCTAGCGCTTCTGAAAATGCACGGTAATGTTCTTCAGTCTTTACCGCTTCTGCGAATATGCCGTCAGCCCCAGCGGCTACATAAGCCTTGGCGCGTTCAATGGCTTTTTCTAATCCTTCTTGTGCGAAAGAATCGGTTCGCGCCATAATGAAAAAGTCGGGGTCGGTTCTAGCATCTACCGCGGCTTTAATTCGGTCGACCATTTCTTCAGTGCTCACAATTTCTTTGTTAGGGCGATGGCCGCAGCGCTTTTGCGCGACTTGATCTTCCATGTGAACAGCTGCTGCACCGGCTTTTTCCATATCGCGAATGGTTTTTGCAATATTAAATGCGCCGCCCCAGCCCGTGTCTATGTCTACCAATAACGGTAAATCGCAGGCTGATGTAATGCGTTGTACATCAACAATAACGTCGTTAAGTGATGTCATGCCCAAATCGGGTAAACCGTATGAAGCATTGGCAACGCCGCCACCGGAGAGGTATATCGCTTTATGGCCGATAGATTTTGCCATCATGGCGGTATAGGCATTAATGGTGCCTAATATTTGCAGTGGCTTATTGTCGGCCAGTGCTTGTCTGAATTTCTTTCCTGCACTCATAAATAACACTCTCTGGTTTCAAATTAGGTTGGTGTGGGGCTAAGTTTGTTTTCAATATTGTTCTTTGAATAAAGAATATGGCGGCGCATTAGCATTTCGGCTAGCTCTTCATCGCGATTCGCAATGGCATTCACAATATGTCTGTGTTCATCGAAAGCGGTGCTTACTCGTGGGCCAGCCATACCAAGTTGCACGCGATACATGCGTACAAGATGATAGAGTCCATCTATTAACACGCTAATCAGGTGATTGTTCTTACTGCCAGTGACGATGCGGTAGTGAAAGTCTACATCTCCCGCTTCTTGGTAATAAAGCTGGGCGTCTTTTACTGTGTTGAAATGGGAATCTAATAAGGCTTGCAGTGACGCAACTTCTTCATCACTCATATGCCTAGCGGCTAAGCGGGCTGCCATACCTTCTAACGCTTCTCGTACTTGATAAAGTTGAATAAGCCCTTCTGGGGTGAGGGAAACAACTTTGGCTCCTACGTTGGCTTTGCGTTCTACAAGGTGGCAGGCAGCAAGTCGGTTAATTCCTTCGCGAATAACCGCGCGGCTGACTTCATATTTTGTCGACAACTCAGTTTCACTGAGTTTGGAGCCCGCAGGAATAACCCCTTCTACAATGTCTTTACGCAATTGAAAAAAGGTTCTATCTGCATTTGTTACAGGCTTTTCTAGGTCTATTTGCACCGACAAGTTAGGCACCCTAAAATAATGACATGTCGACAATATAGGGGTGATTTAGGCTTTGGTCAAACTAAATTGCTATTAATTGTCGACAAAGTGCCGGTCGTTTTAAATGTTCAAACTAAGTTGAGGGCGAGTAAATACGGTTTGTAGCATAGACTACCTTTGCCTAGGCTATCTATCCCTTGGGTTAACACATACGCGAGGCCCTACTCATTTATTATGAGCCTAAACATTGATTGCCAGCGAAGCAGTTCAACTTCTCGCTCGGCAGAAGCAGAGAAAAAATGATTGTCTAAATGGTCTAGTAAACCTGACGCACACAGTTGTGTAGAAAGCGTTTAACATTGCTACCTAACAGTATGATTATTAGACAAAAAGTCAGGGTTAGTGAAGAAAGCATTGATGAGTAATTAGCCTAACCAATTGGTCTAATTTTAAAAGCTCAATTTAATAAAAGTGCAATATTTCGCTATGCAAGCTATCAGGAAGTCAGTATCATATTTTTCCAGTCTTCAAGCCAAAACTCCAGTCGTGAGTAGATGGGGGCTGGTAGGGTAGAGAAAGTGACATTGATACCAGTAGGGATACACGCCACTTTCATAAGGATATCCATAAATCAGCTAAACGTTACGCTTCGTAACACCCTCTATTTGTGAGTTTACTGGCTTTTAAAGTTCCAAAGAGAACGTGAAGCAGCCTAAAAACAATAAATTTTCGACACTAAACACTCTCGCAAAGGGGTTACACATGATCACGAATACTGACGTGTCTAAGACACTCGCCAGTAAGCTTTCGCCTGTCGCTTTGGCAGTAGCACTAACTGTACCTGCTATTTCTTTTTCTACATTTGCTCAAGAAGCTGAAGTAACTGAAGAGCAAAAGTACGAAGCCATTACCGTTACTGCGACTAAGCGCCCTCAGGTTATCTATGAAGTACCAATTGCAATTAGTGCATTTGACGGTGATATGCTAGCTGAACAAGGCATTACTGACTTAACGGATGTTGGTAAGTTTGTTCCAAACTTAAACGTAACTGGCTTCTCAGCGGGTCACACTTCCTCAGTAAACCCTTTCATTCGTGGTATTGGTCTTCAAGATCACCTTATCACTACTGATCCAGGTGTAAGTGTGTATGTGGATGGCGTGTATTTAGGCCGCCAAGTAGGTCAAAACTGGAGCTTGAACAACATCGAGCGTATTGAGGTACTTCGTGGTCCTCAAGGTACACTTTATGGTCGTAACTCGATTGGTGGTGCTATTAACATCATCACCAAAGAGCCAGATCAAGGCGATGTTACCAAAGTAAATGCAGAGTTCGGTACTCGCGGTCGTGTTAAAACTGACTTGTTCGTGAACCATGCATTATCTGACACCTTGGCATTTAACATGAACCTTGCTTACAACACCCGTGATGGTTTGGGCGAGTTCATTAACGTACCTAATGCAGAATATGATGTTGGTGAAACTGAAGATATTTCAGGTCGTATCTCGGTAAAATTTGAGCCGTCTGATGACTTCCGTATGGTATTAACTGCCGATGCCAATAATGGTGATGGTGGTTTACGTCCTTATACTGTGCTTATTGATGAAATGCCAGAAGGGCGTTTTTATGCTGGCACAAACAGCTTAGGGCTAGAACTTAGAAATACCGATGTTACCCCAGAAGGGTATGATATATACGATAACGCTACTGGCACACCTGAAGTGACTAGCGTATCGAATGAAGCCCGCGGTGTGTCTCTAACTACAGAGTGGGATATTAGCGATGACTATACCGCCAAGGTAGTAGCGAGCCGTCGTACATCTAAGTACAAAGCTGGGCTTGATGATGATGGTACTATTTACTCGTTAGACCAATACCCAGAGCGCGGTGAAGCCGACCAAACGTCAATTGAAGTTCAATTAAATGGTTACATCAATGAGTACACTGACTTCGTTGCTGGCCTTTATTATTTCAATGAAGAAGGTAGCAACCGCCAAGGTAGCGATTCAAGTTTCGATGGCGGTGGAAACACCCTTCAACTCGACCAAGAAACCACAAGTAAAGCGGTATACCTAAACCTTCGTCATGATTTAACTGACGAGCTTAGTGTGTCTGGTGGTATTCGTTACACTGAAGATGAAAAAGACGCGTCTGCAAACGTATTTGATGCCCTTGGCACTATTTACGATGCAAATGATTGGGATGAAGTTACCTGGGAACTGGCCACCAACTATACCTTTGAAAATGGCATGACAGGTTATGCCACTATTCAAAATGGGTATCAGTCTGGTCAATATCCAGCACGCCCTTATTGCTTGATTGGCGAGTTCTTTGGCGCTGGCGGTTTTGATGATTTAGACAATGCAGTAGCGGCAGTTAATGCGAGCAACTGTTTCGTCGCTTCTGATAACATCACTGCTGTGAACTACGAAGTGGGTGTTAAAGGTCGTGTTAATGAATACTTCGACGTAAGCGTTGCAGTATTCAACACTGAGTTTGAAGATCTTCCGTACCAAGTTAGCCGAGTAAGCGAAGGTGGTTTTGATACAGCAAACTTAGTGGTTGAACAAACCTCTCGCGGTATCGAACTAGACACTACCTTGAACGTAGGCAACTTCAGCATGCTAACCAGCATTGGTTACATGGATGTTGAAGTTGATGAGCAAGACGGTTTTAACCCTGTCGCGCCATTAACGCCTGATTTAACGTTTGCGATTGGCCCGTCGTATACTTTCGACCTTGAAGGTGGCGACAAAATTCGCGCTCGTATCGACTATTCATACCGCGCAGACATGTACGGTGAGCCTAGCTCAGAGCCTGCTCGCATGACAGAAATTGAAAGCCGCGAATTAGTTAACTTCGATGTGGCGTACACGCCAGCGGATGAGGCTTACACGGTTGCATTATATGGTCGTAACATTTTTGATGAGCGTTATGACAATGCTCGCTTGAATACGGGCGATTATATTCTGCAAGTATTAAGCAACGACGCGAGCGAATTTGGTGTACGTTTCTCAACTGAGTTTTAATTAACGAATTGAGTAAGCTAAAAAGCTTAAGAGCAAAAAAATAACCGCTGCATTTGTACTAAATGCAGCGGATATAGGCAAACAAAAAGGCTGGTTTATAACCAGCCTTTTTGTTTTGCGATTCTGGCAGCATCGACACGGTTTGTTGCATCTAGTTTTGCTATAGCTTCAGATAAATAATTACGCACAGTACCTTCTGATAAAAATAGCGTTTTCGCGATATCTTGGGTTTTTAATCCATCTCCTGCGAGCTTTAACGCTTTACTTTCTTTTGCCGAAAGCGGGTTACTGTCATCCAGCGCCATTAACGCAAGTTCAGGGCTAATAACCCTTTCACCTTTTGCTATTTTTTGTAGCGCATTCACTAAGTACTCACTGTCGGCCTCTTTTAGAACAAACCCTTTAGCGCCCAATGCCAGCGCTCGCTTTATATAGCCAGGTTTAGAGAATGTGGTCATTACCACCACTTTGCTGCTTATAGATAAAGCGTTTAGCTTTTCTGCTAAATCTAGCCCCGATACTAAGGGCATTTCAATGTCGGTAAGAATAATATCGGGTGCGTTGTTCGCGCCAAGCCAATCTAAAGCTTCTTGTCCGTTGGCGCACTTCCCGCTTATTTCAAAGTCGTCTTCTAACGACAATAAGGTGGCAATAGCATCACGCACTAAAGATTGATCTTCTACTACTAAGATTCGATTCATTGCTGGTTGCTCGATATGAAATTAGTCATTTTTATCTATGTGCACATGCACTATGCGCTCGGCTCGCTACTATTATGTTTAGCAAGTAGCGGTAATTGAAGTGTAAGCACCGTTGGTGAGCCCCACTGAAACTCAACTGTTGCATTAATGAGTTCAGCCCGCTCACGAATACCTTGAACGCCGTTGCCCTCTGTTTTGCAGCGACTGTTACCATTGTCAGCAATAACAAGGTTCAATATATCGTTTGTGCATTGAAGGGTAAGCGTTACTTGATTGCCCTTGCTGTGGCGCAGAATATTTGTAGTCGCTTCTTTTATAATTAACGACAATTGGGTTTCTTGAAGGGGAGTAAGAGGAGTAAGGTGAGTGAAGCGGCTCTCGTCTACATCGCTCACTGCATCACTTACCACGTCGCTCATTACATCAAAGCCTTGCTCAGACAATTTAGCCATGTTTTTAGCTATTTCTTCGCGCAACGATAGCTGTTTAATGCCACTTACCGTTTGCCTAATCTCACTGAGCAATTGCTGAGAAAGCTGAGCCAATGCTTTTACTTCTGCTTGCGCTTCAGCAGTGCGGCCCTTGGTTAGTAGCTTGTCGGCCACTTGAGCTTTCAACGAAATACTGCTTAATGCATGGCCGGCCACATCGTGAAGATCACGACCTATGCGTTCTCGTTCGGCAATAGCACTTAAAGTGCCCAATGCGGCAGCGTGTTTCGCTTCCTTTTGTTGGAAAAGGGTTTCTTTGCGTTCCATTACGCCAAAGCCAAATAGTACAGCGATGTTTGCCCCTGCGGCGAGGAAAAAAAACAAACCGGTAGGGTATAAATACACTTTCATAAAAATAAGCGAAGCAGATACTGCCAGTAACAAGATAATGCCAATACTGAAGCGATAGTAGTAGCCAACAATAAAGCTAACAAAGCCAAAAATCACCGTGCCACCCGGGTTAACCAAGCTGGTGGTATAGGCTAATAAAATCATTCCCGTTAGGTAATAAGGCAGGCGATTTACAGGTTGATTTACACTCAGTACGTAAAGAAAAACAAAGGTGACAAAGCCCATAACAATAAGCGCCATTACCCCATTGGAAGGCGCATCTCGCATGAATAGCGGTGGAACAAAATAGAACAGCGAAAAAATTAACGAGCTGTACGACCACTTCTTCTTACGTCCATGTGCCAGCAAAGGTAATGCGGGAACTTGTGCCTGAGCATTGCTTTTTATTGAACTGCTATTCATCTAGGTATTTCGTCCTTATTGAAATACAACGGCAGACTTGCTGGTGATAAGCAAAGTACCTGAAACAATTAATATAATACCCATTGCAGCATAGAAGTCGAAAGTTTGTTTCCATAAGATGACAGAGGCTGCGGTAATAAGGGCAATACCCATTCCAGACCATATAGCATAAGCAACACCTACCCCCATATGCTTGAGTACAGTGGCAAAGAGTATTCCTGAAATCATGTAAAACGCGATAGCGCCGTAGCCGAAGTACCATTTCTCCCAGCCGTTTGAGGCTTTTAGTAATAAGGTGGCAGTGACCTCTGTCACAATGGCTAGGGCGAGTAATAAATAAGTCATGTTTTTTCTCCGGTATAAACCTTAGGTCGAAATAGTGTCTCGGTTAATTGAGATTTTTGGGCTAAATTTGCTCTAGTTTAAAAAGGGTCTAGTGTATAGCGACCTCCTGACAAAACCCCTTTCTTCAAAAAGAAGCTAGCGAAGTTCTAGTGGCAACCTTTGGATTGGCCCGTGAAGTAGAGCCTGTGTCAGTGGCAGAGGTATTTGTAGCACTAGTTGCAGTGCCGTCAACGGCGTTCGAAGTGGCAAGTTTAATATTCTGGTACCTAGATTCTAGGGTAACGAGCGAGACCAAATACACCGCCACAATAACCGCTGATATGGCTTCAATACGAGCTTCTGGAAACACATACCAAGCAATGAGAATGCCCAAGGTACGGGCAATAGTGTGAAAGTAGCCAACCCAGTGTTGGATAGCCCACGATAGCGGCATCCACATAAGCCCAGTGAGTATGCCAATACTGAGTGGAAGCGTAGTATGGTCGATAGCGGCAACGGGCAGGGCGATGGCAAATACCAGTAATGCCATGGCCATTCCAATAAAAAACAAGGTGTCGAATTCAGTATTTTGGCGGTCTTTCGAAAAGAAGCGTTCGCCAGTTAAATAAGAAAGCCCTGAACCAATATAGAAAATAGCGCCGGTTCCAAGGTAGAGCATCCAAGTTTGAATTACCTCATTGAAAAAAGGCGATGCACAACCAATTGCCGCCCAAACTAATGTGCCGGCCAGTGGCATGGCGATAAAGCGGCGTTGTTTCATAATGTCGCGTTGCTGTTCTAGCGTTAGTGTTTGTGTGTTCATCACGATGCCTTTTAGTTGATAAATAAAAGTGCGTAAGCAGTGATGAAAGTATGTAGTGCGTGGAGAGTTTTAGTTAGTCACAAAGGTAAGCAAAGTAACATGACATTTGTCATGAATAGTTTGTGGGTTCGGGCAGGGTATGACAGTCGGCTATAGACAAACAACGGACATTCAACGCCTCAATCAGAGGCAATAAAATAGTTGATTAAAATTAGCGACGCAGGAGCAAAAGCAACTGTTTTTTGTCCTGCTGGATTGATTTGTTATGCTTCTTTTTGCTCATCTTTACAAAGCAATTTTACTTCTTCTTGAATTACTCTGCGGCACATCCATTGTAGTTTATCCATAAGGCCTCGTTCGACGTAATTTAGTCTACTTTTACCGCCATGAACAATTTTAGATCTAACATCATAAATTTTTTGAAAGTCATCTAATATTTCGTTCCGTTGACTTTGGCTTGTACCTATTAAGTACGCACAACGGTTTCTTAATAATGTGCCTAGACCAACTTGTTCAGATGACGCCTTGTCACCTAATAGAATTTCAATTACTACAGTAGTTTGAACAAAGGAAAGCAACTCATTTTTACCACTAAAGCTTTCAAATAACCACTGGCAGGCCAATAGCAATTTCTGTGTTTTAGCTTTATCTTCGCATGAAAAAACAGTGTTCATATCACTAAGTTTACGATTTACCCATGAAGCTTGTTTATCTTGAGTATCAAGGACGCCATCAAAATCATGGATTACAAGATCGTGAAAGGTGTCCGAAATATCATAATCTAACTCATGCTTTCCTTGCACTACCCAGTTTTCATTTTCTAGTTTATGAATGAAAAATTTTGCTTTTGTTGGAGTTGAACGATATTTAGCATTAATTTTAAAAAGTCTAAGTGCGATACCTAACCCGCAAAACGATTTTAATTTTTCAATCACTTGGGTATGAGTTTCATCAGGGCCATATTGACCAACAAAACCTTCACTTTTTATTTGGAGAAATGCGCCTTTGGAATTCCATGTATTCTCAGTGAATAACGAAAACAAACCTAAGCCACTTCCTGAAATTGACTGATCCCTTTTTTCAATTCCCGACTTCGGAGGATAAATTAATGAAAAGTCGTCGTCAGACTTTCGGATAGCTATACTTTCAGATATATCAAAGTTATCTAAGCCTTCTTGGAATAGCTTCGCAATATCACTATTCAATTCAATACTGAAAATATACTGCCAAGGTAGGCTGTCAAATTCATCAACCAATCGCCTAGCAACGTCGGCAGTATCTTGATAACCATCAATTTCTGTTAGTTTTGATAAAGGAATGTCTGAATCATATCCAAATTTTTCAGTTAACTCTCTAGACAAAGTGGCATAAATAAACTCAAAGACAGGAAGCTCACCTATAGCGCTTTGTAATGTTGATTTAATTCTTCCCGAAGTTGGTAAAATAGAATCTGCGCTAACTAAGTCAACACAAGACATTCGCTCAACAAACATCTTATTTTTAACGTCGATTTTCTCTAAACTGTCAGCAATGACTTGCACTAATCTTTCTTTGCATTTTTCATGAATATTTAATGACATGTAACGACCTTAGAATGGAAGCATAATAACACCCAAATAAGGGGCAATAATACATGGGTTAAAATCAGAGCGAAGCGCCAGTGCCCATGTGTTACTGTCCCAGCGAGCTTGCGAGCGACTTGATTTGATTGTTATATCTAAATGGTCGTTAAGTCTTGCCTCATCTGCTCCCTGAGTAAATTTGCTTTTTTCTTCGTTGCTTCTCCCACTGCGTTTAGCCGTTTCTGATTTTCATCAGCGAGAGCAGTGTTTCCTTGAAGAATTACTTGCACAAGGTCTTTAACCATTTTTGACGATATCTCAAACAAACTCTCATAAAGATCTTGAAGTTCATCTAACAAGTTAGCTACTTCATCACTTGCTGTTAATCGCAACGTGTTCGTTTGAGAACGTATTACTTGAAGCTCTTCAAACCCATCAAATGTGATTTTGCTTATTTTTTCTTGAAAATTAATTGATGCTTCAGCTGCATTTTGTTCGTCCCCAATAGCACATGCTCTCTGGTAGGAAGCATTAAACTCATTGATTATAGGAACAAGTATTTTCTGATAATCACTCTGATGACGATTATGGATTGCGTCCATGTTTTTAAAGTAATCCTCATACTGAGCCGTTTTCATCTCAAAAACTTTTTTCCTTCTTTCTAAATCAAGATTAAGAGATGACTTAAGCTTTACAAGCTCATTTTGATGCCGTTTTTTGTTGAAATAGATAAACACGCCCCATAGGACATTTATCAATCCAAAAATCCAAGTAAAAAATTGTGGGTTTGCAGAAATTATCTCATAAACCACATCCATGTTTGCACCTCCCTATTTAGGTATAACTTTTAAATAAGGTCCGCTTCACGAACCGAGCAGAACAACAGTGAGTTTTCACTGGCATCAATAGACATACAGCAGATGTTCAACGTTTCGGTCAGCCATCAATTTGTCGAAATTATCTTGCCCATGGTGCCATCTTTAAGGTAAACGAAGAATTTTTAAAGCCGTGCTTATGTTCGAGCTTCGTGCACACATCAGCAACAAAATAAAGTGCAACTAGATAGTATTTGAATGCATCTATGGGTTTACTAATCATTTCCGCATATCTCAATTTAATAGCTTCCTTATCGTTTGGAAGTTTCATTAACTCTGATGAATTCAACTCGCATCCATACTGGTTAAGCCGCAAAACAAGCTTTTCCAGGCTGTGACCGTGTATGCCTTGACCGGTTTTAGAATGGATTAACACTTTTAGGGCTTTCTCTATTGCTAAGTGGAATTCCCAGCAAGCCACGGCTGATGATGCAGCATTGTTTGAAAGTAAATCAGTTACACCTTTTTCAAAATGCCCCCACACACCCATTGACATATTTCGCGCCAGTTGGTCAAGTTCACAAGATGTATTGAGGTCAATATTTATTGATCTTGAATAGGCGACGATTTCAGCGATTTGCTTTTTGAGGTCAAACTTATCTTTCTCTGTCATGTGCTCAAAATTGATAGTAGGTTGAATTATATCCTCTATTTTTTCACTTTTTTGCATGTGATCTGGAAACATCAACTTTGATAATTTCCCTTCCTCCACGACCTCCGATGTAGTTGCAGGTATTCTTAGCTCTATGGGTTGACCGTGGACGAAGGTCACACCTAGGTAAAAGCTTTTTACGTTTGCCTTTGTCAGATCTCTATATTTTTCATAAAACCACTCGTTGAATATAGGAAGAATGGATTCGCGATACACTTTACTTTCAAGTAGTTGTTCTTTCGACTCAAAAGACGAATTCTTAACGAAATGATCAACAAAGAACCTCCCGGCGACTAGAAACCGTTTAGGTATGGGAATTCCCTTTTCCGCTAGCAACGCATCGATATTGGGCATTAATGTATAAATGTAATCCCTTAATTCATTTGACACTCAGAATTTCCCTTTTCTAATTATCGCCTTACTTAGCTGCCACCAAAGCGGTGATGTTCGTCAGTTATACGTATACAGCATTCCTTTTGCTAGCAAAGACTGCCATCAATAGACAAACAGCAGACATTCAACGCCAAGTGCAGCTACAGTCGGTGGAACTGCGTTTTGTACTAGCGTAGCGATCAGCATAAAAAAGCCACGAAGCAAACTGGTCCACTGGCAAGTATTGTTATGTCATTTTTGTTCGGTAGCTCCCATTAGCAAGCCGAGATATAGGTCGGTTGCTATTCCAAAATAAACAGACAGAAAGGCTTCTTTAAAATCGCTACCCGGCCCAAGAATTTTTTCTTTATTACATGTAATCACAATAGCCGCAGGTATCCTTACATCTATGCAATGGAGAAGTGTTGACCGAACTTTTCCCTTCTGCTCTTCTGATGTAAATGAATAGTCCTCTGAATCAACTAACGTATTTTCAATGAACTGCGTCTCCGTACTGGGATTTTTAAGAATTTCCACTACTTCATAGTTGTTCTCTATATAGTACTGTGAATTTTCGGCACGTTTGGAATGACTTCTTGGGGTCATATTTCTATTAGAATCGAAGTACGCGATTATTTCTGGAGCTTCAGAACCACAAAAAAGCGATAACTCGTAATGATGACGTCCCAGATTCGTCTGCAACAACCCTTCAAGAAGAACAAGATACTGGGTAATCAATTGACGGTTTAATGGCGGAACTATATGGCGGCTATTAAGATCTGTCTGACTAACCACCTGAAACCTACTTGAGTAACAACTAGAGAGGCTCCCTAGAGCAACAGGGTTCGATTCTTCAATAAACATAGAACCCCATGACTTGAGAATCATTTTAATTGAGCCAAAAACCAAAAGACCGTTTGCGGCGGCTACCGTGAGCTTTAGAGCTTCAAAGCTACCCTCGTTAACTAAGACAACAAATAGCCATAACTCGACACCAGCACTCGCTAGAGCCATAAATACGCCAATAAAAAATATTATATTCTTTCTTGTGGATTGATTCATATATGAGCCCTCAAGACATTTAGGTTTATATCCGAATTTGAGGCGTCGCGATCTATCAATCTTTGAACATCATCTATTATCAACTTGCAAACTTTGTCGTCGGTCCAATCAAAAATGTTACTGTCACAAATGTATGTATTTTGATTGCCGCGCTTCTCCTCGATGAACTTTGTATATCGGTCATAAACAGAATTTACGTAACCTTCCACATAGGCATTAAATTTATCTCGTGAAATAATCCTATTGACTACGCTTTCATAATCGATTGTACAAATGATGCTAATGTCTTCTTTGGGTGTACAGTCATCGATAAGATCGTACAAATATTGGTAGTTCAAACATGTCAGGTCATCTAGTTGATATACCTCTTTGAAGTACTCAAAAAATATACTCGCGTCTTCACAAATAGACCGGTCTAAAACATACGACTTATGCTTCTTTTCTATTTTTCTTATAGCATTTGCCTTTCCAATCAAGAATGCTGCTTGAGCTTCATAACTCCAGCGGGCTGGATCATCAAACAGCCTTTCCAAATACGATATTCCAAGTTTTGCCTCAGATATAAGCTCCATATCGAAATCTTTAGCTAAAGCGCGTGCTAGTGTTGATTTTCCAACGGCGATCATTCCTGAAATGCAAATTCTGGTTTTATTTTCCATTCTATCTCTTAAATCTAATTTAACGTGATGAATTTGAGCTGACATAAAAGCTTATTACTGAGAATTCATAGTAACATCCGTTACCCCTAAAAAACCATTTACCAGTGTTTGTATAGGAATGAATATTGGCCGTCCGGTTTACGTACACAGCGGCCTGCCTTGCCTTAGCTTACCTGCTTTTTAAGCCGCTTTTTTAAAACCGAGTCGCCATCGGTTTTCGATAGCATTAGGCTGTCGGTAATACTAAGCAGCGCCACTACCGCCATCATGGCCATGGCAATTTTAAAGTTGATAAGCGAAGGATCACTGCTTGAATTTCCTACCATTAATGAAGCAACGGCCAGCATAAGCGCAGAAATGGTTATCCCCATGCCACGGTTCATTTGCATCAAAATAGCACCCAGTGTATTCGCATCGCGCATTTTATCTTTCGGCACATCTGCAAAGGCGATGGTGTTTAACAAGGTTAAGTGCATCGACCTATTCACACCGCTAACAAACAAAATTACAGCAATAATAAACGATGAGCTTTGTTGGGTTATTAACGATAACGCCACAAAGCCCAGCGAAATCATAATGCCATTTGCAATAAGCACTCGCTTAAAACCAAAGGTGTTCATTATCCATGTGGTAGCTGGCTTAATGGCAATATTGCCTACAAATAGCCATAGTAATAATGTGCCCGCTTCTACCGGCGAGTAACCCATACCTAATTGCAGCATAAGCGGCACCAAAAACGGCGCACTGCCTAGGGCAATACGTACCACCGAGCCGCCGTACATCGACAGTCGAAAGGTACGAAACTGCATAGCTTCAAAAGAAAACAAAGGTTTATCAGCACGGCGAATATGAAATACTGCAGTTAACAATAGTAAAAGCCCAAACACGGTCATCACAGCGCCCAATAGGGTAGAGGTGTTGTGCCCAGCAAATAGCTCTATACCGGCCATAAAAGAGGCAAAGCCAATGCCGGTTAGCAGAAAACCTACCACATCAAACTTACCTACATTGGCGGTGAAGTTCTCAAGCAAATAAGCGGAAGCAATAAGCGCGAATATACCTAATGGCACATTCATAAAGAATATCCATTGCCAGCTTAAGTGGGTGGCAATCCACCCCCCTAATACAGGGCCAAGAATAGGCGCACTTAATGCGGGCCACGTAATAATGGCCACGGTTTTTACCAGCTTTTCTTTGGGTAAGTCTCGCAGCACCACTAATCGGCCTACGGGCACCATCAGGGCTCCGCCAATGCCCTGCATAATACGAGATAAGGTAAAGCTGGTTAGGTTAGTGCTAATGCCACACAGTATTGATGCCACCACAAAAATAACAATGGCAGCCATAAAAACGTTACGGGCACCAAATTTGTCGGCAACATAACCACTTAGCGGAATAAAAAAGGTAACTGCAACAAGGTAGGCAGAAACGCCAATAGAAAGCTGGGTTGCTGGCACGCCAAAATCAGCAGCAATAACGGGAAGCGCGGTGGTGATCACCGTGGCATCCAGAATTTCCATAAACAAGGCCCCAGCAACCAGTAGGGCCGTTGCGGTATCGCGACTAAATGATCTCAAATGCGCGCACTACGCGGGCTACGCCCGTTATGTTCCTTGCGATATCTACAGCAGCATTAGCTTCTGCATTGGTTAATCGGCCCATTAAGAACACTTCAGAGTCTTGCACTACCACGCTAACCTGCAATGCAGGCACGCGTTCATCGGCCACTATCTTGGTGCGGACTTTTGATGCAAGCCAAATATCGTTGGCTTGGGTGCCCGCGCCAATAGGCTCGCCAATGCGAATTTGATTGTGTATTTTCTTAAGGTAATCGACTTCTTGAGCCCGTCTAACCGCTTCATCAATTAACGCTTGCGTGGGGGCTTGGCCAGTAAGCAAAGCAATGCCGTTATACATATCTACTTGTAGGTTGGTTTGCTCTTTAAGCGCTTCACTTTTGGACCACTGATAAGCTACAGAGCGACCTGCGTTTTGGTCATCAAGTTGAGTCCCAACGGTGCGTCTGTCGTTCGCCACTTTTGCTGCCATGGCACCCGCAGCACCAACCGCCACTACGCAGCCCTGTAATTGCATTACAAAAAGTAGTGATACAAGGGTAATACTTAACGTTTTAACTCGTTTCATAAATGGGTAAACGTTATTCGTCTCCAAGGTCGGCTGGGAATAAGCTGTCATCAATGCATTCACATAAGTTGTGAATAACCAACAAGTGAACTTCCTGAATACGGGCAGTGCGGTTAGAAGGCACACGCACTTCAACATCGTGCTCGCTTAAGAAACCTGCCATTTCACCGCCGTCTTTTCCGGTAAGGGCCACAATGGTCATATCGCGTGATAAAGCAGCTTCCATGGCGGCTATTACATTGCGTGAGTTACCACTGGTTGATATAGCAAACAAAATATCGCCAGACTGACCTAAAGCACGCACTTGCTTAGCAAAAATTTCGTCGTAGCTATAATCGTTGGCAATTGAGGTAATAGTAGAAGTATCAGTACTTAACGCAATAGCAGGAAGGCTAGGGCGGTCGCGCTCATAGCGATTAAGCATTTCAGAAGAAAAATGCTGTGCATCACCTGCTGAACCACCATTACCACAGCTTAAAATCTTATTGCCGCGAATTAACGCTTCAACCATCATCATGGCTGCTTTTTCAATTGATTCAGGCAAAATTTCAGATGCAGCAATTTTGGTTTGAATACTTTCAGTAAAGTTCGCTTTAATTTGTTCAATCATACTTCTTTTCTCTGCATTTCAGGATATCAAGCAATCTCAATAATGAGTGCACATCACGCTGTAGGAGGTAGGGCTTGAGAATTTGGCGCAGTTCAGTACTTAGGCTTCCGTAAACACGCTGTGAACCCATCTATGGGAGCTCCGCCGCCGCATCCATGCGGCGGAGGGTTTACTACAGCCTAAGTACTACCTACACCTATTCACCAGCATACCTAACAGCTACGCGCGGTTTATCCAATATTTTTAAGCCACTGAAGGTCGCTTCCGTCAATGGCGATAACGTCTATGCGTAATGGGGTAGACGCGGGATTAAGCTTATTATCTAACAAATAGAACGCAAACGCAGCCTGAATTCGTTGAAGTTTCTTCATTGTGACAAATTCGGCAGCGTGACCATACTGAGATTGTTTGCGAAACTTCACTTCTACGCAAACAATGGTGTCACCATCTTGCATAACGATATCAAGTTCACCACGTTTAGTTCGGTAGTTACGACAACGTAATGTAAGCCCTTGTTCCTCTAAGTAATCAACGGCCTTGTTTTCTGCTGCATTCCCTTGCAATACGGACAATGTTATTTACTCCATTAGCATTTGCACACGCTCGTTACGTATAACGGCTTGAGGTAAGTTTCGTTCTACTTCGCTGTTTTTGTTCAGTGTAAGAGTGCCGGTTAACCCGTCAAATGTGATGTAAGACAAGGTATTTAGCATTCCTAATTGGGGAAGCAATTCGTATGCATCTACACCAAAGGCGAATAGTCTATTTTGCAACGTGCTGCGATCGGGCCAGGTTTGCTTCGTTTCTTGAGCAAGTTGCTGCCACTTATGATCTGGCATCATCCATGGCATGTCGATAAAGCGTACGTTTTGTAAATCACGCCATTGGTTCTTGCCGCTGTTGTAATCCATTGAGCGAGAGGTCGCATAAACAGGCACTTGTTTTCCATCGTATGGGTTTAAGCTAGCTTCAATAATGGGGTTCAAAAGTTCGGTATCTTGCGGCGACGCGAACGCGACAATCGCATCGATGTCTCGTCTGCTACGAGGCATGTTGTACACTTCTTCGTTCGTCATGTATTCAATTTGGTTAATGCGCTGATTACTTTGCGCTACATCTAAAGCTTGGGTAATACCTTCTCGTAACGATTCACTATCGTTGAACGTTACTGAGGTAATATTGGCCTTTCGGGCTTGGGCTTCTTGTTCGTGCAAGGTGTTCCAACGGGATTTAAAGGCATCGTTCATACGCTGGTACAAGTTACTTTGTGCCGCAATAACGATAGGGGCTCTAAAGCCTTTGCTATAGATAAACTCTGCAAGTTGGTTCGCTTCATCTTCCGGCGCAAGTGCGAAATAATTAACGGCCGGTGCTGCGCTGGAAGGCATTTCAGATTCAGCGTTAACGGCTTCTGGGATTAAAGGCTTTGAGTTTGAAGGCGCAGAGTTTACTGAGGCTGAGCTCTCTGAAATTGTCGGCATTTCGTCTGGGCGGTTTAACGCTAGCATGTTCACGCCAGGGGGTAACGCTGGTATTAATTGCTCAACGGTTTCTTTTAGTAGCGGACCCACTATAAATTTAGCATCGCCAATGGCGGCGACCATGGTTTGTGTATCGGCATTGGTGGTATCTACAAACCGAATGGCAGGCAAGCTATTTGGGTTGCTGCTTCGTTGAAGCTGTTGGTAATAGCCCGCCATAATGCCATCCTTCACTGCTTCACCAGTAGCCGCCAATCTTCCGCTTAATGGCAGTAGCACGACGAGTTCGCGAATTTGAGGGGCGGTGAGCTCTTGAGCTAAGGCAACCTCTTTAGGTAAATGCTGCGCCAACATATGGCCTGCATAAACCTGCTGGTACTGCGCAATTGACTGGTTCAACTGTTGTGGGTTTCGTGCACTTTCAATGGTTAATTGACGAAGGGCAAAGAAAGGCTGCAACTTAGGGTATTGGTTTTCACTTTGCTTGAGTTCATCGGCTGGTATTTGATTCAGAAATGTCCACACCTGCGCCACTTTTTTCTCATCTTCTAGCTCGGTAGACAAAACGCTATTTGCCGCTTTAGCCCACAACCCTTGTTTGGCATAAAGGTCTGCTTGAAGGGCTGCCAGTTTGGCAATAAGGGCAGGGCTAGTGTTAACGTCTTCTAACATTGCTGTAAGTTGTGCTGGTGACGAAGATGGGTCGTTTTGATACGCCATCGCAACATGTATGGCGTAGCTATCTTGTAGCGAGGTAGCTACACCGTCTTGTTTCATTTCAAACAAGATTTGCTGCGCTAAAATGGTATCGCCTTGCGCGAGATAAAGGCTCACTGCATCTAGCAGTAAGGTATCTCGTTTCACTTTATCTCGGGTTTGAAGCCATACTTTTTTGGCTTCTACCAGCTTGTGTTCAGGCGTAATGTGCTGCTCTACTGGCGCTGCTACTGGTTCAGTGTTGATAATTTTAGGTGCCGAGGTGGGTTCAGGTGTGCTTCCGCAGCCCGCTAAATACAGCACGCTGGTGGCTGTCGCCATTGCAAAGGTAATGCGCTTTGTAAAATGTCCAATGTGACCCACAGTCTGTTTCCTTTCACTTCGTTTAACGGCAAGTAGCAGCAAGTTTATCCTAACCACGATGAAAATCTACGTTTGCCGGCGTAAACTAGCCCAATGGCGTGGTACACTTTCTTTATTATTCGTTATTTTTATTGTTTATATGACCAATTTCGCCACCTTGTATATTGTTCCTACACCTATCGGCAACCTTGATGATATTAGCGCCAGAGCTATCGAGGTATTAAAACAGGTTAATTGGATTGCTGCGGAAGATACACGACACAGCTCGCGGTTGTTACAGCACTTCAGTATTTCAACCCGTACCTTATCGCTGCATGATCACAATGAAGATAAACGTACGGCGATGTTGGTACAGCGCTTAAAAGACGGCGAATCGGTAGCGTTAATCAGTGATGCGGGTACACCATTAATTAGCGATCCAGGTTTCGTATTTGTTAGGCGCTGTCGTGAAGAAGGTATTCCGGTTACTGCACTGCCAGGCCCATGTGCCGCTATTACCGCGTTAAGTGCTTCAGGGCTGCCAACAGACCGGTTCATTTTTGAAGGTTTTCTACCAGTAAAAACTCAAGCCAAAGACAACCAACTTGCTGAATTAAAAGAACGCACTTGCACAAGCGTATTTTACGAAGCTCCCCGTCGAATTTTAGCCACGGTGAAAGACATCGACCGCGTGCTAGGAGACAGGCATATTGTAGTGGCCAAAGAACTTAGCAAAACCTTTGAAACTTACGTGAGTGGCACCCCAAGTGATGTTATTGATTATTTGGAGGCTGAAGCAGCCCACCAAAAAGGTGAGTTTGTAGTGATGGTGTCGCCAGCCCAAGTGAATTTATCTGAAATATCGGCCGAAGCCATGTCTCTTTTAACCACGTTATGTGATCACATGCCATTGAAAAAAGCGGCAGCCGTTGTGGCCGATCACTATGACTTAAAAAAGAATGCCTTGTACCAAGCTGGGCTGGAAGCAAAAGAAACTGATTGATCTCAGACCCATATGTTGAGGGTACCTATCTAAACAATATAGTTAACACGAAATAGGCTTAGTGCATTTTGTACTATTGCTTATAACGTTAAGTGTAAGGTTGGAGGATAGTTATGAGTCAGCAACTCTTAAGAATTGAGATGCCAGAGGGTAAATGGGTCGTCGATATTTTTGATAAATCCGGCGATTCCGGTGAATACGATTTAATTCATCCTAAAACTCAGGTGAAATTAGCTTTAGCCGATGAAATGCATGGCTTTCGGTACAATTTAACAGGCCCAGAAGGTACGCCATTTGCCATTTATCTTGATGATACGGTTATCGCGGAAGGTACAGTAGATAAAAGCCAAAACCTTAATGGTACAGGCATCTTATAGAATAGTTTTTATCAACTCCCCTTTGTTCAATCGCCACGAATAAAAATGCCCGCTAGCGTTTAACGCTGCGGGCATTTATTTTTTGCAAAAGTCGCTATTTGTTGTTTAAGACAAGCGGCCTTTAAAGTCTTCGTAAGTAAACTGGCGAACAATTTCGAACTCACCATTTTTACGTAAAATACCAATAGCAGGGTGTTCAACGCCGTTGAAGAACGACGTTTTCACCATGGTGTAGTGCATCATGTCTTCAAACTGCAATCGGTCACCGGCTTTTAGTGGTGCATCGAAAGAGTAAGTATCAATAACATCGCCCGCTAAGCAGGAGTTTCCACCTAAGCGATAGTCGTAGGCTTTTTCGCCAGCTAAGGATGCATTTAAAATCGTCGGGCGATAAGGCATTTCAAGCACATCTGGCATGTGCGCCGTGGCTGAAATATCTAAAATGGCAATATCACCATCGTTGTTTACCACATCCACCACTTCAGCAATCAACGGTCCTGTCTGCCATGCAACTGCAGAGCCTGGCTCCAAAATCACGTCTAAATGCGGGTAACGTTGTTTAAAATCGCTTAGGGTTTTGATTAGATGTTCTACATCGTAACCTTCGCTAGTCATCAAGTGGCCGCCACCTAAGTTTAGCCATTTCAATTGGGCTAGGTAATCGCCAAAGCGTGCCTCTATTGCTTTAAGCGTACGTTCGGTAGCAAACGAGTCGCACTCACACAGGTTATGACAATGGAAGCCGTCAATGCCAGATAAATCTACGCCTTCTAATTCGCTGACACGAAGCCCTAATCGCGAACCAGGCGCTGCGGGATCGTAAAGCGGGGTATCTGCTTCTTGATGTTCTGGATTAATGCGCAAACCTAAAGATACGCCTGCAAGCGCATCTTTATGAGTTTGCCATTGTGACAGACTATTAAACGACAAGTGATTCACCAGCGTCGCCAGTTCTTCTATATCCGCCTTTTTATAAGCTGGAGAATAGGCATGTACTTCTTTACCCATTTCAGCGGCTAATTTGGCTTCCCATACCGAGCTTGCGGTTGCGCCATGTAAATAAGGTTTAATGATGTCGAAGCTCGACCACATTGAAAAACCTTTCAAAGCCAGAATAATTCTAACGCCTGACTCATCTTGTACACGCTTCATCAACTCAAGGTTTCGGATGAGTTTTTCCTCTTCCAGCACGTAGCAAGGAGAAGGGATATCTGTTCGTTGCGTTAAGTCTGCCAACCTTTATTTGCTCCAGTTACAGTATAATATTACTTGGTGAATGGGCTGCTATCACATTCAAGTACGTGCCAAGGTAGGCCGTGCTCGTTTAGCATGTCCATGAATGGATCTGGATCAAATTGTTCCATGTTCCAAACACCGTTTTCTTTCCAAGTGCCGTTTAGCATTAGTGCTGCGCCAATCATGGCCGGAACACCCGTGGTGTAAGATACCGCTTGTGCACCCACTTCATCATTACACTTAGCATGTTCACAGTTGTTATAGATGAAGATGGTTTTTTCTTTGCCATCTTTCATGCCCGTAATGTAAGTACCAATACAGGTCATGCCGGTATAGCCTTCAGCCAGTGAACCTGGGTTGGGCAGTACTGCTTTTAAGAACTCTAGCGGCACTACTTTTTGGCCTTGGAATTCTACCGGTTCAATACTGGTCATGCCTACGCCTTCTAATACGCGAAGGTGCGTTAGGTATTCATCACCAAAGGTCATCCAAAATCGAGCACGTTTAAGGGTAGGGAAATGCTTCACTAAAGATTCCAATTCTTCATGGAACATGAGGTAAGACGCGCGTACACCAATGTTTTGATAATCTAAATCTTCACGTACGCTCAGTGGATCGGTTTCTTTCCACTCGCCATTTTCCCAGAAACGACCACGTTGAGTAATTTCACGAATATTGATTTCAGGATTGAAGTTGGTCGCAAATGCTTGTCCGTGGTCGCCACCATTACAATCAACAATATCCAAGTAGTGAATTTCGTCGAAATAGTGTTTAGCCGCGTAAGCGGTGTATACGTTGGTTACACCTGGATCAAAACCACTGCCTAACAACGCCATAATGCCAGCGTCTTTAAATTTCTGCTGGTAAGCCCACTGCCAAGAGTATTCGAATTTCGCTTCGTCTTTTGGCTCGTAGTTTGCTGTGTCTAAGTAGTCGGTGTTAGTCGCTAAACACGCGTCCATAATAGGCAAGTCTTGATAAGGCAACGCGAGGTTAATTACTAGGTCAGGCTTAACATCGTTAATAAGCGCTTCTACTTCTTTGGCGTTATCAGCATCAAGGGCGAATACACCTTTAACGCGGTCTGCACCTACTTCTTGTTGCAAAGCTTCACACTTAGACACTGTGCGGCTGGCAAGAAAGATTTCGTCAAAGTGCTGTGGTAAACGTGCACACTTTTTTACGGTTACTGAGGCAACGCCACCAGCACCAATTATTAAAACGCGAGACATAATAATTAATCCCTAAATAAGCTAATGAATTTTGGGCTGAATGCTAGCAGACGATACCAAATTGGCAAGCAAAGACAGCATAGGTTCGACAAAAAATAGTCATCGTAAACACAAGGAAAACGAATAAGCATAATTTATACGCGATAACGCCTATTCTGGCATTGTATTGATGGGAGGGGAAACCACAATTTTGTCACCCACTCGATAATAAGGATAGAGTAATAGCTGTTCCTCATCCTTTGGGCAAGCTGCGCTGATGGCGATAGCGTCTAAACGTGTATGCTTTTGCGTTTCAACCGTCGCGGCATAAACGAGAATGCTGTAACTGTCAGAGTCTGTGGTAGTGTCGATAATTCGCCACTGTAAGCACTCAATGAGCTGACTTTCGTCGATGCGGTAATGGGTTTCTTCGCTAAATAAACAGCCAACTTTTCCATCTTCATAGATAGCCGCGAAGGGGTAGAATACGGAACTGGTAGAAAGCACCATCTCGCATAATTTAAGTGCCCTAGAAACCAGTATGTTTAAAGGTGGTGGTAAGCTACTTGTTCCTTTTATCATGGTGCATCTCCTAACGATTATTGCGTTTGAGCGGTAGCTATGAGTAACGCGAAGCTAGATACAACCAGGCTGAGCTTTTAAATAAATACTCTCCACAGCCTTGATATTAGGTTAAACGAATGTGTGGGTCTATAAGATCAAGGGTTTTTATTTTTTCTGGCACCCTGAATACCGCCAGTGTGAACAATGATAAGTGTCTGTCCTTTTTCAATTGCTTTTTCGAGTGGTTTTTTTTCACATGCATTGGTCGACGTATTCGTAGAAGCCAACGTTGCTAACAAGTTCTTAAGTGCCCAAAACACCTTTCCAGAGTAAACCCCTTCAATTTCGAACGGCATTGTTTGATTGAAGTTTTCACAGAATGTTTGCAGGTACGGGGGAATTTTTCCGTATCCACCGCAATGAAAATCATGACTAATGCTGAATTGGTTTGTTTTGTCAGAGGCCAAAGCAGATGCCTGAGTAAAATTAAGAGCAAGCTCCGGCGCTAGAAACTGTTCGACCAGCCCTTCTAAATATCCCTCTCCTTTTAACACTCCGATACCAATAGCGTGTTGGTGGGGGGACAGGGCAGACGTTAACCCTGCTAAGGTCGCGCCACTAGCAACAGGGGCAATAATATGGTCGAAAGGGATATCTATTTCGTTAACAACTTCTTGAACGCCTTTTAGCGCCGCCACTTGGCTACCGCCTTCGGGAATAATCAACGCATCAGGAAACTGTATGCGTAGGCTGGTTAAATAGGCAGGGTCATCCCTTTGCTGGTAGGTTACTTTATTCACGTAATGAATTTGGGTGCCCCATTGCACTAAATCCTGAATCATTGGGCTGGGGTGTTTTGTGTAATCGCCGCGAATAATAGCGTGAAAAGGAATATTCAGCTGATTACACAAATAACCTAATGCATGTAAATGGTTGGAAAAACCTCCGCCAAAACTGACTACGGAGGAGGGCTGGCTGTACAAAACTGAACTCAGACCCGAGCCCGATCCGGTATCTAAATCCACTGTGTACGGCGGGGTAAGATTAAACGCGTGCTTTAATTTACGCCATTTATTGCCTGAAATGACGGGATGTATTCTATCGTCACGCTTAACAAACATTGATACATGTTCGGCACCTTCCCAGTCTGGCGTAAAGGGCTCGAGAGGCGAGGGTAAGCACAGGGTGTCGGCAAAATTATCTAAATTCAAAATGCGCTGTCAAATGATCAATGTGGCAATCACAACAGTATAACTAGAGCACACCGTAAAATAAAAAGTGTCTTGCTTTTTGGCCTCGTCGTTTTTGATTCTTCACTGCAATTTTTTAATTTGAAGTATCTGGGGCATGAACGCAGTGGCTCAGATTTTAAACGATTTATATAGAAGGTACATGAACATGTTTCAACGCCGTTATGCTTCATTAAACCTTGCTCTCGCAGTAGGAATATCACTTTTGGTTCTATCGAAAAATGTGCTGGCGCAAAGCGTGCCTGATTATGTGACTAAACAGGTGCCTGAGGCGAAAGTAGTGGGTAATGCCATGTTTACGTATCTTTTCTGGGATGTATACGACGCTACGCTTTATGCCCCTAAAGGAGAGTGGCAGTCTAACGCTCCATTTGCGTTAAAGCTAGATTACCAACGAGGGCTAGACGGTAAAAAAATAGCACAGCGTTCAGTAGATGAAATGCGCAAGCAAGGTATTAGCGATGAAGCAAAGTTAAGCGAGTGGCGAGACAAAATGGTGGCGCTTTTTCCCGATGTTGAAGACGGTGATGTGATAACCGGCGTGGCCACAACAAATCGAGCCAGTGAGTTTTATATCAATGGCGAATTGGTTGGCAAGATTGAAGATGAAAATTTCACTCAGGCTTTTTTCGATATTTGGTTATCAGAAAAAACGTCTGAACCGAAGCTACGCAAGGCCTTGCTACAAAATTGATGCTCCTGTTCTTTTTGTATTAAAAGCAACGACTCGAGTTTATTAAGAAAGTTTAACAACAAAAAGCGCAGCAACAAGCGTAGTGGATTGTACCTATTAGCAAAATGCTTAATAAAAAGCATACGCCGCTAACAGGCTGCACGCTAACTGTACAGTCACATAAATTTAAACTGAGGTAATTATGAAATTTATTCAGCGCTCGGTCGCAGTCGGACTTCTGTCTTGCTTTGCCCTCATCGCAGGGTGTTCTACATCGATAGATGGCAATACGTACAAACAAGTTTCACCCACCTTCAATATCGAGGAATTTTTTGCCGGTAACGTTCGAGCATGGGGAATAGTGCAAAATCGGTCCGGCGAAGTGGTTCAGCGCTTTGTGGTAGATATCGAAGGTAAAAACGAGGGCGGCTCGTTAACGCTAGACGAGACATTTACTTACGGGGTAGGCGAAGGGCCAAAACAACGTACGTGGAAAATCGTTAAACAGGCCGATGGCACCTACGTAGGAAACGCGGGTGACATAGATGGTCCTGCAACAGGCACATCGTACGGTAACGCATTTAACTTTCACTACAATATGGATTTACCGGTTGATGATACAACCTACGCCGTTACCTTCGATGACTGGTTTTGGGCATTTGACGATAGTGCCATGATGAACCGATCATACATTAGAAAGTTTGGTGTGGTGATGGCAGAAGTGACTATCTTTATGCAGAAACAAGATTAGTGTAGGTTTGGCTTTTTATTAAAGCATCAACGGGGGAAGGTGAAAACAACACCCAACCCGTGACCTTGCATAAGCGGGTCGTGCACGAACCAAAGCTTACCTTTGTGCAGTTTAATAATTGCCGAAACAAGAGATAATCCCAATCCGTTTCCTTCACAGGTTCTGCTTTTGTCAGCCTGAAAGAAGCGGCGTTCTAAACTATCAAGTTCGTGTTCATCAACACCCTTACCATTATCGTTAACGCTAATAATCACATGCGAAGATGTGGCGGTAAGTTGAAGCGTCACTGTGCCGCCATCAGGGGTGTATTTTATGGCGTTATCTAGCACATTCGCTACAGCTTGAAACAGCAAGTTAGGATCGCCGTAGAACTGAATTTTAGACAGTTGGCTAATAAGCTTAATATCTCGGTCTTCGGCCAATGGCTGATATAAATCCTCCACGTCCGTAACCATATCGCTAAGCTCAGTTTCACAAAACCCTTCTTTTTTGTGAACCGTTTCTAGTTTGCTAATACGTAAAAGACTATTGAACATGTTTAATAGTTTGTCGGCTTCGTAGGTCGTTTCGTGCCGAAGCTTTTCATCATCAATATGTTCTAAATTATTGCGTAAGCGAGCCAGTGGAGTACGCAAATCGTGGGCGATACTATCGCTTACCGACTTTATATTGTTTACCGCACTTTCAATGGTATCGAGCATATGATTGAACACAACTGCTAGTCGACTTAAGTCATCCCAGCTGCTGTCTATTTCCAAACGTTCTTCCAAATTACCGGTACGAATAATGTAATCAGCAGTTTGTGCCATGCGGTTTATGCGTTTAACCACGTAAAGTGCGACCGCAAAGCTTATGGCACCCAAAACACATAGCAAGGCAATAATTATCCAACCAAACGTTTTCCCTAACCACTGTGCACTGTATAAATCATCAATATTCCGGCCAACAAACAAAGAATAACCCGCAAGGTTTACTTCTTCGAAAAGAATGCTGTTGGTGGAGTCAGAAAACGAATAGCTGGTGCTGTCTTGCGCAGTGCTGCCTTTGCCACCAGTGAAGGCTGGTAAGTTGATAATGCTGGTGGAGGAAGTGCCAGAGTCAACACTTGTACCCATGGTAATAGGCCACAGTGGATAATTGCCCGCTACTATCTGGTTTTCGCTGTCGCGAAGTACCACAATTAATCGAGATGGCGTAAAGGAGTGTGAGGTGTCGATTTCGTTCGAATCTGGCGAAAGACTTGGTGAGGTTCTTGTCTTAATATTGCTGATTACGGCTTCAATGCCCGCTTGTTCATGCAATAGCGTAAACGCATACGTTTCTGCATCAACAGCAGCGCTTGCCTCACGAATAAATACGTCACTACTGGCAAGGCGCCAGAAGTAAACGATAAATAAAATAGCAACAAGCGCTAATGAAGTAAGTAGTACCCCAACACGGAAACTAGAACTTCGGGTGAAATTACCTATTGCTAACACACAACAGGATCCGCAATTCTATATCCCGTGCCTCTTACGGTTTCAATCAGAGGGACGTTAAATGCTTTGTCTACTTTTTGACGCAGACGGCTTATATGCACATCGATAACGTTCGTTTGCGGATCGAAGTGATAATTCCAGACTTGCTCCAACAACATGCTACGTGTAACGACTTTCCCTTGATGGCGCAATAAGCATTCTAACAACTGAAACTCTTTTGATTGTAAGTCTATTTCGGTGTCACCGCGTTGTACCTTTCTGTTCACAAGGTCAAGGGTGAGATCGCCCACTTTAATAAGTGTTTTATCGCCGCTTTCGCGTTCTCTTCCCGCTAATCCTTCTACACGGGCAAGTAGCTCTTCAAACGCAAAAGGTTTAGTTAAGTAATCGTTAGCGCCTGAACGCAAGCCTCGCACTTTATCTTCTACTTGGCTTTTCGCGCTAAGTAGTAGGACTGGGGTAAGCACGTTGTCATTCCGTAAACGTTCCAAGATAGTAAAGCCGTCTAATAAAGGAAGCATTACATCTAGTACAATAACATCTACATCATTGGACAAGGCTTCAGCTAAGCCTCTTTCGCCATCACGCGCTGCAACGCAGCTGTGCCCTTCACCAATAAATCCTTTTTCAATGTGAGCGGCAACCTTAGGATCATCTTCAACAAGTAGCACATTCATGATTTTGGTACTTCTAATTAATGGAGTTAAATATCAACGTTTATACATACAATCTATCGTGTTGCGATCACTTTGAGATGCTTTTAACACCCCTATTAAAACGGACATTAGCGTTATATGGCGTAAAATGTTGAATGTCCCCGCGAGCACATTTCATCTGTACTTCGTGCCAGTATTCAGGGGTCATCAGGTCACCATGTAACGACTTCAAAATATCCTTAAGTTTCCGTTTTCCAACAATAAAATGCTCAAACTGCTCGGGGAAAACATCGGTTGGACCAACCGACAACATGTCCATCGCATAAGGGTCATCTGATTTGGGTAGCGCTCTAAAATGACGTTCGTTCATTAAACATATTTCATCATAGTCGTAAAAGATAACTCTGCCATGACGCGTAATACCGAAATTTTTATGTAACATATCGCCTGGGAAGATATTGGCCATGGCAATCTGCTTAATACAAAGTCCGAGTTCGTTTAAAGCGCTGCGTATTTTATCTTCATCTTCTTCTTGTTGAAGATACAAGTTAAGCGGCGTCATTTTACGTTCTATGTATAAATGCTTGATGACAAGTTCATCTTCGGTAAATTCTAGGCTAGATGCGCAGGTTTCCTTTAACTCTTCAATGAGTAAAGGGTCGATTCGAGACAGGGGAAAGCGAAAGTTAACGTATTCATGGGTGTCTGCCATGCGGCCAACACGATCTGACATTTTCACTAACCGGTAGCAGTCTTTAACATGCTCACGGGTGATCTTCTTACTTTCTGCAAATTCATCTTTGATGATTTTAAACACCACACCGTAAGAGGGTAGGTGGAAAACCATCATTACCAATCCTCTTATGCCAGGAGCGGCCTCGAAGTGATCGTCAGTGGTATCCATGTGATCGAGGAAGTTTCGATAAAAGACCGTTTTTCCATGCTTGTAGTGACCCAGTGACATGTATAGCTCAAAGTGTTTTTTATTGGGTAGGAGTTCTTGTAAAAACGCAGCCACTTCTGCTGGGTTTTGGGTATCAGCCATGAAGTAACTTCTGGCAAAACCGAAAATAACGCTCAAATCACTTCTGTGTGTAAGTAATGCATCTACGAACAATGTGTGTTCATCACTGCGTTGCAACGAGATAACAAAAGGAAGGGTTTCTTCTGGCATACAAATTCTGCCAATAAGATACGCTGATTTTCCTCTAAAAAACGTGGGCTTTAGAAGTTCGACGGTATGAACGCTGGCCAATTGCTGTGTGGTTAATCGCTTTCTAAGTGCTTCTTCAAGGTTTTGCATGTCACGTTCATAGTCTTCAAAAGGGATGCCGTAGCGATAGATTTTGAATATAGACACGTACATCTCGCGCACCGTGGTAGTGGTATCGAAGCTGTGAATGACCTTATCTCGGTCTTGGCCGGGTAAAAAGCAGCGACTTGGCAATACAAACATCATGCTGTTGTCTATTTTGCGGTGCTTGAATAAACGCCCAATTACTGAGTTATAAAAGGTTTCGGCCAGCTCAAATTGCGGGTGACCTTCAAGTTGTCGTGCGAACGTCTTCTTTAGCTCTTGCCAAAATTCGTCATTCTTTTTGTGTACTTCAGTTAAATGGTAAACATCGGCAACGGCATCGGAAAGGCTTTGCTCATAAATGGTAATGCGCTCTTTTGACGCTAGCTGAATTTCTTTCCATTGGCCTTGTTCAAATCGAGATTGGGCACCTCTCGTGATACGCGTAAACCAACGATAGCTCTTATCAAAATGAGAAAGAATTTGATAAGCGACTTTTTTAGAAAGGGTGACATCCAGCATAATTTAGCCTTTAACAATTAGTGATTTTTCATGCGGCGCAGTGAGTTTTATTTTTAAGTTTGGCTGCATATACCTCCTAAAATAACAAAAATTTACGATAAGCTACTGGAAAATTAGCCTAAAAGTGTTTTTTTATACTTTCGTTTAATATAGTCTTAACCTTACTTTATTCATCCACGTTTTCGACAATACATTTACAGCTACCAATTCTATGTAGCGAATTAAGTACTTGTAGATTACTAAGAGTAGACCATGAGCTTCAACATTCTGATTTGTGACGATTCGGCGCTAGCGAGAAAAATGGCGCGCCGTAACTTGCCCGATGGATTAGCGAGTGAAATTTTTGAAGCCTCTAATGGCGTG
The DNA here is from genome assembly GCF_001562125.1 of Alteromonas sp. Mac1. NCBI lineage: Bacteria > Pseudomonadati > Pseudomonadota > Gammaproteobacteria > Alteromonadales > Alteromonadaceae > Alteromonas > Alteromonas sp. Mac1. The sequence goes on along the minus strand of NZ_CP013932.1, from coordinate 3,645,730 downwards.
GATGCACTTGAGGTAATGGGGCATCATCGCATTGATTTAGTGCTGCTAGATTTAACCATGCCGATACTCGATGGAGTTGGTGTGCTTGAAGAAATAAAGCGCCGTAAAATTGAAGTGTTTGTTGTAGTCATTTCAGGTGATATTCAGCCAGTAATGCAAAACCGCGTGATGGAGTTGGGCGCTCTGGCGTTCATTGAAAAGCCGCTTAAACGACTGCCTTTAGAAACTACCTTAAAACGCTACGGCTTTATCTTGCCAGAAACCATGGCATGTTAAAGAACGAAGAAAATAAAGAAACAACTAAAAATAAAGAATATTAAAAAAGGAGCTCAATGAGCTCCTTTTTGCTTTTAATCTTTCTAGTGCAAACTGATATGAGTTTTAATCGAACCAGTGGCGGGTTCTATTGGCAAACCAAACCAGCGACAACATTACAGGCACTTCAACCAACACACCCACTACAGTCGCCAACGCGGCACCACTGTGTAAGCCAAATAATGAAATGGCAACAGCCACGGCCAGTTCGAAAAAGTTAGACGTACCAATCATGCAAGCAGGTGCGGCAATATTGTGTGGTAGCTTCATTTTTTTCGCTGCAAAATACGCTATCGCAAAAATACCGTAGGTTTGAATAAGAAGCGGAATCGCGATAAGCACTATATCTTGAGGTTGAGCCAATATTGTTTCTGCTTGAAAGCCAAACAGCAATACAATGGTAATTAATAGCCCAAGGACTGAGAATGGCTTTAAGCGTTCGATAATTGCGGTAACGGCTTGCTCGCCTTTTTTCTCAATCTTTTTGCGGGTTACTACTCCTGCAATTAGTGGCAGTACCACGTATAGGACAACCGAGAGAAGTAAGGTATCCCAAGGTACTGTAATGTCAGTAACACCTAGAAGCATCGCGGTAATAGGGGCAAACAAGATGATCATTATTAAGTCATTAATCGAGACCTGCACCAAGGTGTAGTTGGCATCGCCTTTAGTTAAATGGCTCCACACAAAAACCATGGCGGTACAAGGGGCTACGCCAAGTAAAATCATACCCGCGATATATTCTGTGGCCGTTTGTGGGTCTACCCAGTCGGCAAAAATGCCTTTAAAGAATAACCAACTAAGTAGTGCCATAGTGAAAGGCTTGATAAGCCAGTTCACCACGAGAGTGAGCACCAGCCCTTTAGGCTTTTTACCTACATCCTTGATAGATGAAAAATCAATTTGAATCATCATAGGGTAAATCATGAGCCAAATCAGTACCGCTATAACCAAATTTACGTGGGCGTACTCAAGGCTTGCAACCAGGGCAAAAAAATCAGGGAAAAGGCTTCCGACAGTTACGCCAGCAATAATACAAAGCCCCACCCATACAGAGAGGTATCGTTCAAAAAATCCCATGAGACACTGTCCTTAATGGTTTTAATGTCTTTTATGTTGATAGTAGCTAGCTACTATGGTGTTGATTAAATCGTTTTTTGGTTAACGCGTTTACTCAATTCCTCTGCGCTTTCAACACGCTCAGAATAGCGATTAACAAGATGATCCTTGTTGTCGCGAGTCAGCAGGGTAAATTTCACCAATTCCTCTACTACATCGACGATGCGGTTATAGTACGAAGATGGCTTCATCCGGCCATTGTCTTCAAATTCTAAAAAGGCTTTTGCTACCGATGACTGGTTTGGAATGGTCAACATGCGCATCCAACGACCAAGCACTCGCATTTGGTTTACTGCGTTAAATGACTGGGAACCACCGCTTACTTGCATTACCGCTAGCGTTTTTCCTTGGGTTGGACGAACCGCGCCAATGCTTAATGGCACCCAATCGATAATACTTTTAATAATGCCTGTCATGCTTCCATGACGCTCAGGAGAGCACCAAATTTGCCCTTCAGACCACATCATTAATTCACGAAGCTCTTTTACCTTGGGATGGGTTTCATCTTCGGTATCCGGCTGAGGCAAGCCTGTTGGGTCAAAAATTTTGGCTTCACAACCATAGTATTCAAGCAATCGTGCGCTTTCTTCAATCACGAGTCGGCTGTAAGAACGCGCTCGTAACGATCCGTAAAGTAATAATATACGCGGCTTGTGTTCAGAGTACGTTTTTGCGAAATCTTCAGAAGTTGGTGAAGGCGCAACGCTTGCCACTAAATTGCTAGAAGGTGATGCTGGTTCAGACATTATTGCGCTCCTTTTTCTTGCAGGGCTTTTTTAATGTCTTCAATAGCGAGTTTGCGAGAAACAATATCGGTAAGTGCGGCAACGCGTTTTTCGATAATATCGATAGTGTTATAAAACGCTTGAGCTTTGTCTTCTTCACTGCCTTCTATTTTCGACGGATCTTCAAGACCCCAGTGCAGCTTTAGTGAATTACCGAAGTATACAGGGCAGGCCTCACCGGCCGCAGAGTCACATACAGTAATAACGATGTCAGGCTGGTAGTCTTCAAAGTCATCCCAAGATTCGCTTTTAAGCCCATCTGTACTATAGCCTTGCTCGGCTAGGTACTTTAATGACAAAGGATGTACTTCACCCACAGGTTGGCTTCCCGCACTGCGCGCTTCTAAGGATGAATGGCTTGAAGCATTAGTAATGGCTTCACAAAGGATGCTACGACAACGGTTGTGCGTGCAGATATACAATATTTTCATTACAAAAATCCTGGTGGTTTACGTCACATATTTGAATAAAGTAAGAAGAGCGATTAACAGTCCGTGTCACATTTGAGATTGTTCAGTGCGTCTTTAATGTATTCCGCATTGCTGCTGGCAGATAAATGAAGAACCTCTTTTGCCCATGCTGGAAGAGCTGGATTTAAACGATAATAAACCCACTTACCACGGCGTTCGTCAGCCACTAGCTCGCACTTGCGTAAATCGGCTAAATGACGAGAAATTTTAGGTTGGCTGAGGTTAAGGGCTTCTGTGAGATCGCACACGCAAAGCTCGTCTTTTACACAAAGCATTAATAATGTTTTTAGCCGAGTTTCTTCCGCCAGACATTTAAACAATGACAGCGGTGAAAGCGACACACATTTTGAAGATACTGATGCAGTCATCACTCATCTCAAATACGTTAAATCATATATGTTGCATATCGTATATGATTTTTCGTATATGTAAAGCGAAAAGAGTAAGTCAGTAAGCTAACTACTTAGGAGGTGGGTTATTGAATTGTGAGTTTTATTTTGGGGGCTCTATTTGTGGAGTGACGGTTGTGGAAATGTTTGCGTTATTTCCTGCATTGAAGTCGTCGATAACCGTATTCATAAACGCAAACCATGTTTGGTTAGGTTGCCAAATAGCAAGTAAGTCTTGTTTTGCCGATAGTTCTGACTCACCCAATGCGGTAATGCGGTATAAGTAGGTAAATACAGCGCCCCGCCAATTCAATTTACAGTGTGTAAGCACTTTATCGTCATTTGAGTTCCCTAGTGCCATATAGCCAATATACTCTTTGAAATTAGCAAGGGTGGGGTTTTCCCATTCAACCTGAACATTGTGATAGTTCAGCGATAACCCCTCAACCACTTGCTGTTCTTGCAGTCTATCGCCGGGTATTAAATCGATAACCCGATTTACGCCTTCGTCTTTTAATAATTGAAAGTGTGCAGCAGAAGGTAACCCTGAACTCACCATGTGGTCGTTATTGACTTGGTAATTGGTTAACGAGTCGAGAGTAATTTCAATGTTAGGCGTAGGCGTCGTTTCAGAGCTAACTTTAGCTTCTACGTTATTAGTTTCTGTGCTTTCAGCTGCTTGGTTCGCGTATGCATTACTCAGGGTTAATGCGATAGATAAAACTGACGACAAAGCGACTAACATTTTCATTTTAAGGTCTCGTTATTGATATTTTTAAAAGGGGAATAATCGTTAACGATTAAAGCATTACTCTTTGCTTGCATCTTTATGCTTTTCATATCGGTCCATAGCATCTTTTAACGAACTATAACTTTCTTGTAGCTCAGGGTTGTCGATAATTAATGAGCGCAGGTGCATTTGTGATTCAATACGCATGACTCGAGTTTGAATATCAACAAGCCCTTCGTCTGGAAGTCTACCGCCTGTTGTCACTGCAATATCAATAAGCTGTGTTCTTTTCGCTTTTATATAACGAGATTCACACTCTTTTCGCTTTATTTTTGAGCCTTTTGGTGCTCGGTAATGACAAATGACTTCGAACTCAGGTACATCATTGTACTTATTAAAAACATCGAAAAATTCGTAAGAGCGCTGTTTTATAGCGTACTTTAATTGATGCAATTTTAGTTTAGCGGTGACTTCTATGGTTTCAATGTCGTTTTCTTTTTCAGGTGCCTGCTCAGAATCTGCTTTACTAAAACAGGGGGCGGACGCAGAAAGTAACACTAGGATAATTAGCACATTTAGCTTTTTTTCCATTTTCTTTTTCATGAAATCACAAATCCTTTTGTATGATATATACACACTAATATATTTTTCTGGTAAAGAGCAAGTGCACTATGTGTTTGATGGTTTTTTAACGATTGATGTCGAAAGGGCAGTTGGATTAAACATATTCAAATACTTCCTACTTAGCCAAATAATAAAAGGGACGCCGATTAAACTTGGCAATACCCAACTTCCTATTTGAAGTAGGGGGAGGCTTTGAAATAGCGAGCGGCCACCGAAAGCGAAAAACGCAGTGTAGGCTCCAATGCCTGACCCGATAATATGCCCAATGTGTTGAATTACCCATTCCCCCTTAGCGATGTCATTTTTGAATGCATATCGTGCAATACCAATACAGTTAAAAAGAGCAAGGGGGGCAAAAATTTGGGTCAGTGTAATGTTGTATTTTATGCCTTGATATAAGGCAATGCTGGCCACGATAAATAATGCGCTGGGTAGCCATAAGTATTCAATATTACGAAGTTCGGCACGATTCGCTTTTACTTCAAGCACCCGTTTTGCGTGGCGAACGTTGTTCCAAACCAGCAGGCTTAGCATCAATAAAAATATGTATTGGCCTTGAAGGTAAGCAAGAAAATACTCAACAGATTCAAAATGTGCCGGCATTGTAGGGAAAATGAGAAGGGGAGCAAGCAGCACTAATGATGAGCTAACCACGCCACTGACTGATGTCAGCGTCATTGTGGCCAAGTAAATGTTACCTATCTTTTTATGTTGTTTTCCGCCCTTCTTAGTGAAGCATGGCCCCCAAAAAAGTAACAGTGATATTGCACCACAAATAATATGAAATATAACGATAGCGCTGTGAATGTTCTGCATGACTTACATCCTTAATGTTGTGATGTAGTCAGTTTGCCAATATCTTCTTTGTTGTATTAGTGCTGAAAGTCACAAGATAGAAAGTGACTTTTGGCCTATGTATTTATTCCCGCTTAAGTTAATAATAGGTTTATGAAAATAATTAGTTTTTTTAATATAGAGCGAGCAAGCGCCTCAGTTACATGGCTGTTTGTGAGTTGCTCAGCGCTTTACTATGCATTTGCAAAATATGGTGCCTCATCCCACAGGCCATGGTTAATTGTTGCGGTGGTTGTTGGAATAGCGGCGTGCCTTAGCGTAATAACTCGCCGAGATATGACGCTTCCTAAGTGGCGTATTCCTCTATTAATTGCAATGTACTTATTGGCAGTGGGAGGTTTGTTCTTACTTCCCTACAGCTACCTTGCTATATTTTTGGTGATATGGTCGGCACTGTTACCTTATTATGCAGGGTGGGGAACGTGTTTGGTCGTTTCGGTATTCGCCGCATTACCTTTAGGAGTGATACATACCTTTTATTGGCAAGATCCCCACGCATGGCTAACAGCGGCGCTGTTTTGGACATTTAATTTGTTTGCCATGATGATGTCGAATGTGGCTATTAAAGAAAAGTCGGCCAGAGAAAAATCCGAAGCACTAAATCGACAATTAACCAGTACCCAGCAACTTATTCACCAAGCTGGTCGGCAAGACGAAAGGCTGCGAATTGCCAGAAATATTCACGATGTACTGGGTCACCACTTAACTGCACTGACCATTCACTTGCAGGTGGCTTCCCACAAAGCCAACGCAGCAGGCCAAGACGAGGTAAAGGCACATGTAGACCAATGTCACAGCTTAGCAAAGTTGTTACTTTCAGATGTGCGAGAAGCGGTTTCTGATATTCGTGAAAACGCGCCATTAGATTGGCAACAAGCGGTAAGGGCATTATTTAAAGACTTACCGCGACCCAGCCTTCAATTATCTATTGCTGATAATGTCAGTATTGAAGATGTCTCGACAGCTGATATTTTGCTTCGCTGTGTACAAGAAAGCTTAACCAATACTATTAAGCATACGCAGTCTGCGCACTTGTATGTGACCTTGGAAAAAAACCAAGAAGGGTATTCATTAACGCTACAGGATGAACAAGTGCCTACGGCAAAAACAATACAGTTAGGGAATGGGTTAACAGGTATGTCGGAGCGAATCGAAGAGGCGGGTGGCTCAGTGAAGTTTAGTTTTAATAAACATGGCTTTTCTACACATATATTGTTGCCGGAGCCGCTATGAGCATTCGTGTTGTGTTGGTAGAAGACCAAATGCTAGTGCGACAAGGTATTCGATCGTTGTTGGCACTGGATAGCAGTGTTGAAGTAGTCGCGGAATGTGATGACGGTGCCCAAGTTATTAATACGCTTACTATTAATAGTGCAGATATTGTATTAATGGACATTCGTATGCCCGAAATGACGGGAATTGATGCCTTGCGTGCCATGCGCGACCATAACATCGATACCCCCGTTATTATGCTAACCACATTTGACGATCACGAACTGGTGACCCAAGCGATGCAGTCGGGGGCGAAAGGATATTTACTTAAAGATGTCTCGCTGGAAACTTTAATTAGCGCAATTAAATCGGTAGTTAATGGGGAAACCCTTATTCAACCAAGCGTAACCGAAAAAGTGCTTAAAGGGTTGCAAGGGTTAGAAGTGAATTTCGAGTCGTTTGAACAGCCAGAAACCTTAAGCCCAAAAGAAATAGAAATTTTACGCTTAGTTGCCGCCGGTTACAGCAATAAAGAAATATCTGAAGCGATGTTTAAATCAACCGGAACGGTTAAAAATCAAGTTTCTGCGATTATGGCGAAAATGGGGGTACGAGACAGAACCCGAGCAGTACTTAAAGCGCTAGAATTGGGTTGGTTGTAAACACAAAAAAGCCCGCATAAGTTACTCAACGCGGGCCTTTTACACTTGACGGCAATAGTGACAACTAAGAGCTATTTATTCATATGAACAACAGAGCGAATACTTTCACCTTTGTGCATTAAATCGAATGCATCGTTAATTTCATCTAGCCCCATTGTGTGGGTGATGAATTCTTGCAACCCGAACTCGCCATCTAAATAACGCTCAACAATGCCAGGAAGTTCAGAGCGACCTTTCACACCGCCGAACGCTGAACCACGCCATACTCGACCAGTTACAAGCTGGAATGGGCGAGTAGAGATTTCCTGACCCGCACCGGCAACACCGATAATCACCGATTCGCCCCAACCTTTATGACAACACTCTAACGCCGAACGCATTACGTTCACGTTACCAATACACTCAAATGAGAAATCAACACCGCCGTCAGTCATTTCAACAATGACTTCCTGAATAGGTTTGTCGAAATTTTTAGGGTTTATAACGTCAGTCGCACCAAGTTGTTTGGCTAGGTCAAACTTACTTTCGTTAATATCAATACCAATAATGCGGCTAGCGCCAGCCATACGGGCACCAATGATGGCTGAAAGCCCAATGCCGCCTAAGCCGAAGATAGCAACGGTATCGCCTTCTTTCACTTTTGCAGTATTAAGTACTGCGCCCATACCGGTAGTAACACCGCAGCCTAACAAGCAGACTTCTTCAAGGGGCGCTGATTTATTTACTTTCGCCAATGAAATTTCAGGTAAAACAGTGTACTCAGAAAAGGTAGAGCAACCCATGTAATGGTAGATTGGCTCACCGTCTTTCGAGAAACGGCTGGTACCATCTGGCATTAAGCCTTTACCTTGGGTTTCACGCACTGCTTGGCATAGGTTGGTTTTGCCAGACGTACAGAATTTACATACACCGCATTCTGCTGTGTATAAAGGAATAACATGGTCGCCTACTTCAACAGAAGTCACGCCTTCACCAACCATTTCAACAATACCGCCACCTTCGTGGCCAAGTACAGATGGGAAAACACCTTCTGGATCGTCACCTGAAAGGGTAAATGCATCGGTATGACACACGCCAGTGGCAACAATACGTACTAGCACTTCGCCTTTTTTCGGAAGCTCTACGTCAAGCTCTTCCATTTTTAATGCTTCGCCTGGGCCCCAAGCAACAGCTGCTTTAGACTTAATATGAGTCTGACCTTCTTTCAATGCTAATGTCATGGCATGCTCCTAATATAATACTGCGTGGGTAAACAGCACGATGCCGCTACCTGTAATGTCTAGGTTATGAGATAGATTATAGACCTGAGGTCTGGTTTTATAAATACAGATTTGGTAATTCATTATTACTTGAGTGTAATAATTAGTTGGTGTTTAATTATCAGTTAAACGGTGCCCTTTATTGAGTATCATCAATTGTAAGCACCATGCAGCAAACTAGAATCAATAAGGGTAAACGCCATGATGTGGGAAGGTATTGCAGAGTTTTGCGCAGTGGCCAGTACTGGCAGTTTTACCGCGGCGGCTACCAAGTTAGACACATCAGGTGCGCAAATTAGTAGAAAAGTCGCTAACGTGGAAAAGCGTTTAGGGGTAAAGTTATTCAACCGCACTACTCGAAGTGTGTCACTGACTCAAGCTGGGCACATTTATTTTGAGCAATGCCAGCCCGCACTAAGTGCCTTGGCAGAGGCAGAGCTCAACGTGAGCCAACTTCAAAAAGTACCCCAAGGACTAATTAAGCTCACCGTGCCAGTCGCCTTTGGCGAGGCTTTTATTGCTCCGCTTATTAATCAGTTTTTGAAAAAATACGAAGGTATAGAGGTGGAGTGCCGGTTTACTAACGACACGATGGATATTATCGACGAGGGCTTTGACCTTGCTATCCGCATTGGCAATTTAGAAGACTCGACAATGGTGGCCAAAAAGCTGGCTACTCGGCAACTCTACGTTTGCGCCAGCCCTGAATATTTACATGCTTTTCCTGCACCAACGAGTACCAACATGCTTAGTGAACATCAGTGCTTAGTAGGTTCACAGCCTCACTGGCGCTTTAATCATGACGGGAAAATACAAACCGTAAGGGTGAAGGGACGTGTGAAGTACAACAGTGGTAATGCACTACATCATGCTGCCTTGGCTGGGCTGGGATTAGTGCAACTTCCAGGGTTTTATGTGCGCGATTCGTTAGCCTCAGGCAAGTTAATTGAAGTGCTATCGCCCTATCGAGACAAGCGAGAGGCGGTATGGGCATTGTTCCCATCGAATAGGCATTTAGTGCCAAAAATACGCTTATTAGTTGATTTTCTATCGGCGAAGTTAATTGATGATGAATAGTGGGTTTCGTTATATTTTCTGCCACTTATAATGGAATATCGCTGAAATCGAAATGTGAAATGGATTGTGTTTCACTTTTTGCAATACAGTATGGTGAAAACTGCGGTTGACAGATAGACGTCTATACGGCAAATTGACCCTATGAAAACGATTCTTCTTATTGGCACCACCGGCATTATGATTACCACCTTAAAACGGGCGGTCGCTGGCTAGTGCAAGTAAGCATAAGACAACGAAAGCCCGCCCTCACAGAGAGCGGGCTTTTTTTTACTCACGTCATAGTAACCGTTAAAAGCAGTAACCTGGCGTAACCGATATAGGAGCAGCACATGAAAGTCTTAAAGTTTGGGGGCTCATCACTTGCCGACGCACCGCGCTACTTGCGCGTGAACGACATTAGCACGGCCACCCACCAAACCGATGGCGCTGCAGTGGTACTTTCTGCCCCTAAAGGGGTAACGAATGCATTGTCACTTTTGTGTGAGCAAGCAGCCGCTGGCGAAGATTTCCACCCTCTATTTGAAAAATTGACGTCTACCGTGACCGGTATTGCTGATGCACTAAACGAAGAGCTCAGCGGCTTCGCTCACGCTGATGTTACTGACTTTATTCAGGCGCAACTGCGTGTACTCAATCAGCACCTCGATGGCATTAAATTGTTAGGTGTAGCACCTGACAATATTGCAGCCGGTATATTAAGTATTGGTGAGTACATCTCGGTTACGTTATTTAGCGGTATCTTAACGGCAAAAGGCGTTAAAAATCGTATTATCGACCCTGTGACTTACATTCTTGCAGAAGGTGAGTACTTAGACAGCATTGCTGATGTTTCATTAAGTAAAGCTCGTTTTACTGATGTGCCTGTAGATGGCAGTGAATTATTGGTAATGCCTGGTTTTGTTGCTGCGAACGAGGCCGGTGAAAAAGTAACGCTTGGACGCAATGGCTCTGACTACTCTGCGGCTATTTTAGCGGCTTGTATCGACGCGAGCTGTTGTGAGATCTGGACCGATGTAGACGGCGTGTATAATGCCGATCCGAATCAGGTTGAAGGCGCAGTACTTCTTGATAAGCTAACTTATCAAGAAGCCATGGAGCTTTCTTATTTTGGTGCGAAAGTACTTCACCCTAAAACCATTGGGCCAATTGCACAGCATCATATTCCTTGCCTAATTCGTAATACGCTTAACCCTGCGGCACCTGGCACGTTAATTAGTAACGAAGCCAGTGAAAAATGGACCTCGGTTAAAGGCATCTCACAACTTGAAAATGTCACTATGTTCAACGTGGCAGGTCCTGGCCTAAAAGGCATGGTTGGCATGGCGAGCCGTGTGTTTGAAGTAATGTCGAATGCTAATATTTCTATAAGCCTAATCACTCAGTCATCTTCTGAATACTCAATAAGCTTCTGTATTCAAAGCAAAGATGCTGATCGCGCATTAAGCTTGTTAGAAGATGCTTTTGCGTTAGAGTTGCAAAACCAATTGTTAGATCCTATTGAAGTACGCCACGACTTAGCGATTGTTACCCTAGTGGGTGACGGTATGCGTCATGCGAAGGGCTTAGCGGCGCGCTTCTTTAACTCGTTGGCGCAAGCTCGCGTTAATAACGTGGCAATTGCCCAAGGGTCTTCAGAACGCTCTATTTCAACGGTTATTGAAAATAAACGGGCGAAAAAAGCCGTTAAGGTAATCCATCAGAATTTTTTCTCAGACCGCCATACCATTGATGTATTTTTAGTAGGGTGTGGCAACGTGGGAACCGAGCTGTTAAGCCAAATTGCAAAACAACAGCCAGCTTTACTTAATCGTAATATTCAGTTGCGGGTTTACGGTATTGCCAATAGCCGTAAGTTGTTACTCAATAGCCAAGGTATTGACCTAAACCAAGACTGGAAACCCGCATTAGATGCGGCCAGCGAAGGGCTTTCTGTTGAACGTTTGCAGCAGTTTGTGAACGACAATAGCTTAGTAAACCCAGTTATTGTGGATTGCACCAGTCATGATGCTATTGCTCAGCAATATGTAGACATGATGGAAAATGGTTTTCACGTAGTGACACCAAACAAGAAAGCCAATACTAGTTCAATAGACTACTATCGTAAATTGAAAAAGACGGCATTATCTACCAACCGTCAGTACTTGTACGAAACCACAGTAGGTGCCGGCTTGCCGGTTATCGATAACCTTCAAAAGCTATTTAGTGCCGGTGATGTGTTGCATCGTTTCGAAGGTATATTGTCAGGCAGCTTATCTTACGTATTCGGTAAATTAGAAGAAGGCATGTCGTTATCGCAAGCCACTGGTTCAGCTAAAGACAATGGGTATACCGAGCCAGATCCCCGTGATGACTTAAGTGGTATGGACGTTGCGCGTAAACTGCTTATTATGGCTCGTGAAGCAGACCTAGATCTTGAACTTTCTGATATTGAAATTGAATCAGTGTTGCCAGCCGGTTTTGCCGAAGACTGCTCCATTGATGAATTCATGACACAGTTACCTGAACTTGATGCTGAATTCGCTAAGCGTGTAGATGCTGCAAAAGCCGAAGGAAAAGTACTTCGCTATATTGGCAGCATTGAAGGCGATAAGTGTAAAGTAACTATTGAGGCGGTACCTGCATCTAACCCATTATCGCAAGTAAAAGACGGCGAAAACGCGTTGGCCATTAACAGCGATTATTACCAGCCTATTCCTTATGTTATTCGAGGCTATGGGGCAGGTGGTACAGTAACGGCTGCGGGTGTATTTGCAGATATACTGCGTACTATGCCATGGAAGCAAATGGCACACTAACTGGCTCTTCTTCTAGAACAAAAGAGCCACTGAAGTTAAAAGAGTAATTAAAGAAAAGTATTATGAAAGCATTACGAGCATATGCGCCAGCATCTATTGGCAATGTAAGTTTAGGGTTTGATGTACTAGGCGCCGCGCTTGCCCCTGTCGATGGTTCCCGCTTAGGCGACGAAGTCGATATTGAGAGTGCAGATACCTTTTCGTTAAACACGGTTGGCCCTTTCGCACACAAATTGCCTGGCGACGCCGATAGCAATATTGTGACGCAATGCTATCACTACTTTTGTGCGCAAATGGAAAAGGTGGGTAAAACCACCACGCCAGTGGCGATGACCTTATCTAAAAACTTGCCTATCGGCAGTGGACTGGGGTCGAGCGCAAGCTCAATTGTTGCTGCCTTCGTTGCGCTAAATGCTTTTTTCGATTATCCCTTCGATGAAGACACTTTGTTGACCATGATGGGCGAATTAGAAGGGCAAATCAGCGGTAGTATTCACTACGATAACGTAGCGCCATGTTATGTTGGCGGTATGACATTGATGACAGGCGCTACGTCGCCAGTTACCTTGTCGCTACCTTTAGTGAAAGACTGGTATTATGCTATTTGTTATTCTGGTATTAGCGTCTCTACGGCGGCCGCCCGAGACATATTACCCAAGCAGGTTGACATGGCCACAGCGCTAACATTTGGTCGCCAGCTAGGGGTGTTTGTACACGCCTTGCATGCAGGAGAAAATGAGCTTGCAGCTTCGGTGATGAAAGATGTGATTGCTGAACCCTATCGTAAACAGCTATTACCGGGTTTCGATGACGCAAGAGCCTTCAGCGAGCAAGAAGGCGCGTTAGCCTTTGGTATTTCGGGTTCAGGTCCAACGGTATTTGCCGTGTGTGATAGTGAAGAAAAAGCGCAGCGTATCGTTGCCTATTTAGACGAACATTATATTCAAAATGAAGATGGCTTTAGCCATGTGTGCCAAATCCCTGAGCAGGGAACCACGGTTGGCCCTATCACTTAATGAAGTGATACAGCAGCTAGATGTTACGGCACAACGAAAAAAGGTATTAAAACGTGGAATTGGTTAATTTAAAAGATGCACAGGACACTGCCTCATTTTCTGAAGCAGTTAAAAGAGGGTTGGGTAAACAACAAGGTTTGTATTTCCCTACTCATATTCCGAAACTAGAAAACATTGATGAACTGCTTGAAATGCCGTTCGCGGAGCGCAGCATTGCAGTACTTCGCGCCATTATTGGTGATGAGCTTAACAATGGTGAATTAGAAGAAATCGTGAATACCGCGTTTGCCTTTGGCGCGCCGGTAGAGAAAGTAAGCGACAACATTTATACCTTGGAGCTTTTCCACGGGCCCACGTTGGCGTTTAAAGATTTTGGTGGTCGCTTCATGGCGCAAACCTTATCAAGAATCAGTGAAGGTAAACCGGTCACTATTCTGACTGCTACCTCTGGAGATACAGGGGCTGCGGTAGCGCATGCATTCCACGGTATTGATAATATCAATGTGGTTATCTTGTTCCCTAAAGGGAAAATTAGTGCACTGCAAGAAAAGCTGTTTACCACCCTTGGTGGTAATATTCACACAGTCGCGGTGGAATCTGACTTTGATGAATGTCAGTCGCTAGTGAAGGCCTCATTCGACGACCCAGATATTCGTGAAGGTTTACACCTTAACTCAGCCAACTCAATTAATATTAGTCGCTTACTCGCTCAAGTGTGCTATTACTTTGAAGCGGTAAGTCAGTTACCTAAAGAAAAGCGTGACCAACTGGTTATCTCAGTACCAAGTGGTAACTTTGGTAACCTAACTGCCGGTATGATTGCTAAATCAATGGGCTTACCGATTAAACGCTTTATCGCTGCTACTAACGCCAATGATACTGTACCTCGCTATTTAAAAACCGGCGAGTGGGCACCGAAGAAGACAGTCGCTACCATGTCGAATGCCATGGATGTTAGCCAACCTAACAATTGGCCACGCATTGAAGCCTTAATTGAGCAAGGCTATGTAGATAAAAGCTGCTTAAAAGGCGAAATGGTAGATGAAGAGTACACTCAGTTAGCCATGCGGCAATTAGCGCAGTTAGGCTACACCAGTGAGCCTCATGCGGCTATTGCTTACCGTGCAGTAAGCCATGACCTAGAAGACGGCGAAATTGGTCTTTTCTTAGGTACTGCGCATCCTGCGAAATTCCGTGAGACGGTAGAAAACGTATTGGGTACACCTATTAGCTTACCTAAGCCGTTAGCTGATGTTGCCGGTGAAGACAGCCTAGCGGTTGATTTACCTGCCTCTTACGATGCTTTAAAACAGCATATGTTGGATTTACTAAAAGCGTGACCACATGGGCACAAGCATTGGGCAGTGAAGAAGGCAAACCTTACTTTAAAGCCCTAATGCAAAAAGTAGCATCTGAACGTGAAGCGGGTAAAGTTATTTACCCGCCTTCAGAAGATGTATTCAACGCACTGAACATGACACCGCTTGAAAAGGTTAGGGTAGTGATATTAGGGCAAGATCCTTATCACGGCCCACATCAAGCCCACGGCTTATGCTTCTCGGTTTTACCAAATATTAAAACACCTCCTTCGCTGGTTAATATTTATAAAGAATTGGCCAACGATATTACCGACTTCTCAATTCCAAACCATGGCACGCTTACCCCTTGGGCAAAGCAAGGCGTACTGCTGCTTAATACAGTATTAACGGTAGAGCAGGGCAAGGCACACAGTCATGCTAAGTGGGGATGGGAAACCTATACCGATGCGGTAATAGAGGCGGTTAACACGCACGCAGAAAACGTGGTGTTTTTATTGTGGGGCAGTCATGCACAGAAAAAAGGCAAGCATATCGATCGCACTAAGCACTGTGTGCTACATGCGCCGCATCCGTCACCATTATCAGCTTACAGAGGCTTCTTTGGCTGTCATCATTTTAGCGACACCAATGCCTACCTAACAAGCAAAGGGCTTTCACCCATTCTTTGGCAGGTATAGTCTATGGCAGCACCTGGCTAGAATAGCGAGTGACTAAAAGCCAGCGTCAGCCATAGTGCTTACGCAGCGTCGAAAGTTAAGAACCCAGAAAGTAAAAAGGCCGCCTGTTATGAAGTGACCCCATTAAGTTGGACTCATTTCTAAGCGGCAACCAAGGCCTGATTTCGATATTGTATCGGACTCAGGCCTTTTAATTTCAGCTTAATATTGCGCTAGTCGCGCTAGATTTAACTTAAATGCTCTGTGATGTTTGGACATAAAAAGACCCCCAGTAATTGGATAGTCCAACTATTGGGGGTCACTTCATTATTAGCAGGCGGCCTTTATATTATCTTTCCAGTGTTTCTAACTCGTATTCGAAACCACAATCGAGTTCAGAGAGCTCCTTTTCCAGTTTGAAGCGATCTTGAAGCGCTTCAATCTCTCTCCACTTGCGTTTTTTACTTTTTGTTTTCGCTGGGCTTGCTTCAATATCTAGCATGGCAAATAAGTCTGATTTGTCCACTGGGATTCTCCTTTTTATTACCACTACAACAATACAGAGTTTAGTTTTTATTCCCTCTGTATAATTTTGTATCACAGCCACAATTAAAATAAAACAAGTAAATTTACTTTTTATTAACAAATTGTGACAGTATGATGACACAGGGAGATATCGTCAGCGTGTTTAGCAAAACAGTTGGCAGGTGACATACTTAGTTGCACATTAGCTTGTACGTTCTTATTTTCTGCCAATAAAAACGGCCGGGGGTAAGCCGGCCGTTCAGTTATTATTTGCACCAAATTTGAGTGATTACATCACTCGGAGTTCCTTATTTTGGTGCATTCGCTGCTCTGAAACGGGCAATCAATTGTTGGGTAGATGCGTCAAAACTTTCTTCTTCCGCATTTCCTTGAATGCCTGCCAGTACTTGGTTGCCCAGTACTTTTCCTAACTCTACGCCCCATTGGTCGAATGAGTTAAGGTTCCAGATAACACCCTGAACGAATACCTTATGCTCATACATTGCAACTAGTGCGCCAAGTGTCTTAGGCGTAAGGCTATCAAACATCAAAGTGTTACTAGGCTTGTTACCCGGCATGGTCTTGTGCGCCGCCAAACGAGTGCGCTGCGCTTCGTCTAAGCCTTTACCTTCTAGGTCTGCATAACACTCATCAAAGGTTTTGCCTTGCATAAGCGCTTGCGCTTGCCCAAAGCAGTTTGATGCTAACATCGCATGATGTGTGTCATCTTGGTTAGGCACATTCAATGGCAACATAAAGTCGGCCGGAATAACCCCAGAACCTTGATGAATAAGCTGATGGAAGCTGTGCTGACCGTTAGTTCCTTCACTACCCCAAATAATAGGGCCTGTAGCGTAATCTACCGCTTCGCCGCCTTGAGTGACTTGTTTACCATTACTTTCCATATCAAGCTGCTGTACGTAAGCTGGTAAGCCGCGAAGATAATGATAATAAGGCAATAGCACCTGAGATTGCGCATCGAAGAAATTGCGATACCACACGCCTAATAGGCCAAGTAAAACAGGTAGATTTTGCTCTAAAGGTGCTGTTTTAAAGTGCGTGTCCATATCGAACGCGCCTTCAAGCAAGCCTTTAAAGTTATCAAAACCTAAAGCTAATGAAATAGGTAACCCAATTGCTGACCACAAAGAATAACGACCGCCCACCCAATCCCACATAGGGAAAATGTTATCTTCTGCTATTCCGAATTCAGTGGCTGCTTTTACGTTTGAAGACACGGCAACAAAGTGCTTGGCGATATCTTCTTGCGTGCCGCCAGACTTCAAGAACCAAGCCTTGGCAGAAAGGGTATTCTGCAACGTTTCTTGCGTAGTGAATGACTTAGAAGACATCACGACAAGGGTTTCTTCATGATCGAGTTTAGTTAACACATCATGGATATGGCAGCCATCAACATTCGCTACAAAATGAACCTTAACCGTCTCAACCGCATGAGGTTTTAGGGCTTCAGTCATGATCTTAGGACCAAGGAAAGAACCACCAATACCAATAGCAACAATATGCTTCACAGATTTGCCTGTGTAGCCTTTATGCTCGCCACTGTGAACTAATGCGGTGAAGTCGCGAATTTTATCAAGGGTGGCACGTACTTCGGGCATCACGTCTTCGCCATCAACCATGACAGGTGAGTCGGAGAAGTTTCGTAGTGCCGTGTGAAGAACCGCTCGTCCTTCAGTGCTGTTGATTTGCTCGCCGTTAAACATGGCGTCGCGGGCGTCATCTAACTTACACGCACGGGCTAAATCGAAAAGAGCACCTAGCGCGTGTTCGTTTACACGGTTCTTTGAGTAATCAAGAAAAATGCCGCACGCTTCTAACTGCATTTTTTCAGCACGTTTGGGATCTGCTTTAAACCAATCACGCATGTGTGCATCTTTCATCGAAGCTGCAATTTGATTAAGTGCTTGCCATTGTGGCAATGATGTCAATGTACTCATTTACTAATTCCCTATGGTTTATGCACTTAACTTTTCACGAAGCATCACTTCAAGCTTGTCTTGGTCTGCAGCGAAGTTGCGGATACCTTCAGAAAGCTTTTCAGTCGCCATAGCATCTTGGTTCATTTCCCAGCGGAATTCAGACTCGGTCAAACGATCGCCAGGGGTTTTTGTTGCGCCGTTATCTTTAAGCTTCACAGTAAGCTCGCCCGGTTCATTGGCAAGCTCTTCTAATAAAGCGGGGCTAATAGTTAGTCGATCGCAGCCCGCTAGCGATTGAATTTCGCCAATATTGCGGAAGCTTGCGCCCATTACTACCGTGTTGTAACCATGCTCTTTGTAGTAGTTATAAATACTGGTAACCGACACCACACCTGGATCTTCATCAGCAGCGTATTCAGTTTTACCGGTCGACTTTTTGTACCAATCTAGAATACGGCCTACAAACGGTGAAATTAGGTATGCGCCAGCTTCGGCACAAGCACGTGCTTGGGCGAAACTAAACAATAAAGTTAGGTTGCACTGAATGCCTTTTTTCTCAAGTATTTCAGCTGCTTGAATACCTTCCCAGGTTGATGCCATTTTAATAAGAATACGTGACTTATCGATACCGGCATCCTGATAAAGCTGAACAAGACGCTCCGCTTTTTCAACTGTGGCATTTTTGTCGAAAGATAAACGGGCATCTACTTCGGTAGAAATACGACCTGGAATAGAGTCTGAAATCTCTTTACCAATAGCGACGGCAAGTTTGTCGGATGCATCGATAAGTTGTTGGTCGCTATCTGATGATTGTAGTTTGGCCCATGCTACTGAGTCGTCGATTAGGCTGGCATACTGAGGCAAGCTGGCGGCTTTTAACAACAAAGAAGGGTTTGTTGTTGCGTCTACTGGCTGGTATTTTTTGATTGCGTCGATATCGCCGGTGTCGGCAACGACCGTGGTGATCTCACGTAACGAAGCTAGCTGGTTGCTCATAATTCTCTCTAATCTTAAATTAAAAAACTCGGACGAATTGCCGGTAAGGCAAGTCGTGTAAAGCGGTTCGCTTTTGCGTATGTAGGGCGTAACAGTTTGATAGATTCAAACGTTTGCGTATTTGGGTATAGTTATACCAAACCCGTGTGACAATTTATAGCGCAGACACGGGAAATACTGGCTAATCGGATTTCTCTGTTACCTTGATTTATGGTTTTTTGACGGTAAATTCAACCTCAACTTTTCCACAGTGGTATAATGAAGCCTGAAAAAGATAAGGAGTCGAAGATGTTAGTTGTAGTATCCCCAGCGAAAAACCTAGATTTTGAAACCCCCATTAAAGTGGATGATTTCACGCAGCCTACCATGCTTCAAGACACTGAGCGTTTGATGGAAGTGTGTCGTACCCTTTCGCCAGCCGACCTTTCTTCGTTGATGAAAATTAGTGACAAGTTAGCCACACTTAATGCTAATCGATTTGCTGAGTTTTCTACCCCTTTCACCGCTGATAACGCGCGACAAGCCATGTACGCATTCAATGGCGATGTATACACAGGGCTAGACGCTAATACATTAAGTAATAAAGCAGTGAGCTATGCGCAAGACCACTTGCGAATTTTGTCAGGCCTTTATGGTTTGTTACGCCCATTAGATTTAATGCAAGCATACCGTTTAGAAATGGGGACCAAGCTAGCTAACCCTGAAGGTAAAGATCTTTATGCATTTTGGGGTAGCCGCATTACACAGGTTCTAAACGACGCCATGCAAGCGCAGGGCGATAACGTGTTGGTGAACCTTGCTTCTAATGAGTACTTCAAGGCCGTTAAGAAAAAAGAACTTGAAGGGATGGTGATTACACCTGTCTTTAAAGACTATAAAAATGATCAATATAAGATCATCAGCTTTTTTGCAAAAAAAGCTCGTGGATTAATGGCAAGATATATTCTTGAAAACGAAGTGAGTGATGTGGAAGGGTTGCAGGCTTTCGATAGTGAAGGTTATGTTTATAGCGAGTCACAAAGCACGGCCACTGAGTTAGTCTTTTTACGTCGCCAAGACGCATAAGTTGTTTGCACCGCGTTTTGGCTTCAATATGGCTTTATGCTGTTAAATTGAAGTATTTTAAACGCGGAGCACGCAATGTATACACTTTATGGATACCCGAAAACTCGGTCGGTAAGGGTGGCATGGGCTTTAGAAGAAATTGGCTTACCTTACGAGTACAAGGTGGTGAATTTAAAAGCCGGTGAACACTTAAACTCAGCTTTTAAAACACTTAACCCGGCCACTAAAATTCCTGTATTAGTCACTGAAGAAGGTGCGCTTTCTGAGTCGGCTGCTATTGTCACTTTCTTAGCTGAAAAGCATGCAATGGAAGAGTTTATACCTGCACCCGGTACTTTCGCTCGCGGGCTGTATGAGCAAATGATGGTATTTGCTGTTACTGAGTTAGAACAGCCGCTTTGGAGTAAAGCTAAACATACCTTTGCTTTACCTGAGCAGCACCGTATTCCCCAAATGCAAGATACAGCGGCGTGGGAATTCGACCGAGCATTAACGGCTTTCTCGCTACTTCTCAACGACAAAGAGTATGTGTGCGGAAGCCTGTTTACAATGGCAGACATTGTGAC
This sequence comes from Alteromonas sp. Mac1, assembly GCF_001562125.1. Taxonomy (NCBI): domain Bacteria; kingdom Pseudomonadati; phylum Pseudomonadota; class Gammaproteobacteria; order Alteromonadales; family Alteromonadaceae; genus Alteromonas; species Alteromonas sp. Mac1. Next base: position 3,625,355 of record NZ_CP013932.1, on the reverse strand, counting down.
AGCCCAAGTATTGTCATGGGCTAAAGGTAGCGACCTTGACCTTAAGTTCGACAATGTGAAATCGTACGCTGAACGGGTGCTATCTCGCCCTGCTTATGAAAAAGCATGGCGCAACGAGATGGCACATTTGTCTAAGACTGATACTTAAGACAGCTTTATGGGTCAGATGTTGATTGCCCATTTTGATAATCGATGTAGAGCGGATCAGACTGCGGTTAGATAGTCAGCCCAATTTTGCGCCATTAGGCACAGGTTTATCTGGGCTGATTAAAACAACGCCATCCTTACGATACAAGCCCGTGACTAAGCATTCTGACATGAACGGGCCTATTTGCTTGGGCGGAAAGTTAACTACAGCCACAATTTGCTTTCCCAACAATTCTTCAGCTAGATAGTGTTCAGTTATTTGGGCACTGGATTTACGGGTTCCAATATCCTCCCCAAAATCAATAAGTAGTTTGTAAGCTGGTTTACGAGCTTCAGGAAAATCACTGACTTCAATAATAGTCCCTGTTCTTAATTCAACCATATCAAACTCTTGCCACTGAATGGTGTCCATCATGCTGTCCTAGTTTCTATCTAAGTGTTTATTCAAGCCAGTATAAAGGTTGTCGCGAACAACTAAGTTGCAGATAAGCCGCAATTAGTGGGTAATTAGACACTTTAAGCAAAATTGTTTCGTTCATGGACACACACCTATCGACATCCTACGTGCCAGTGTTTCGTTCATGGACACCCACATATTTTCAATATCGAACCCTCCTTTACATTTCATCACTACATATTGAGCAATCGTTCTCCACAATCTAATGAATAAAATGAAAGTATTTTGTAATTAAATTGTTTGAATGTTAAATTGGTATTACATTAATTCTTGGTTGGTAATGTTTTCTGGTATTTTAAATCTGCTCCTAAAAGCGCTTCTGATGGTTTATTGGTAATGCCATAGGTTGTTTTTATGGAGGAGGTATGTATCAAGCAAGTACCGCATAAGAAGTACGCTTAACATATTATTACAGAGGTTTTTTATGAGAGCTTTTCCTCAGCGAGTAAATCGCAGCAATGCGGCTATGTTGCTCCTACTTTCAGTATTCAGTGTTGGTGCTATTGCGGATGACGTTCCCGCTGATAAATTTGATTTGAGTGAGTGGAACATTACGTTGCCGACCGATGAAAATAATGATGGGAAGCCGGATAGTGTGTCAGTTAAAGATATCCAAGATTTTTCCCATCCTGACTTTTTCTACATAGACGAAAATGGCGGTATGGTATTCACGTCTCCAAACAAAGCGCTGACAACCGCGAATTCAAGCAATACGCGAAGTGAACTGCGTCATATGTTACGTGGAAAAAGTACACGAATTAAAACTAAGTCGCCAAAGAACAATTTCACTGTAGCTAGTAACCCTATTGCGAAACGTTTTGGACGAATAGGCGGCAAGATGGAAGCTACGTTAAAAGTGAATCATGTTGCTCTTCGTGCTAAATACCCTGAAAAAGCGCCCGCTTATTCCGTGGTTATTGGTCAGATACATGCCAGCAAATGGGAAAAAAAGGTACAAGGTTTTGGTTGGGGCAACGAACCGCTTAAAATTTATTATAAAAAATGGCCTAACCATGAAAAAGGCTCGGTATTTTGGACTTATGAACGTAATCTTCCGAAAGATGATGCTAATCGAAGAGATATTGCTTATCCGGTATGGGGCAATTTATGGACGAATCCAGAAGATCCTGGTGAAGCTGGGCTAGCGTTAGGCGAAGCATTAAGCTACGTAGTAAATGTGCATGGTGATGTGATGTATTTAACCTTTGAAGCCGAGGGGCATGAAACCGTTGAATACAAAATTAACCTCGCTAACGGTGTAGATGCTTACGGTAAGTTAGATAAGCACGATCACCCTTATGGGTATACGTTGGATTGGAACTATTTCAAAGCAGGAGCCTATAACCAATGTAGCACCAAAGATGACCCAGGTTTTTGGTACCCTGCGTGTCTTGGTACAGGAAATTGGGCAGAAGATAAAGCTAATGGTGATTACGCCAGTGTAACGTTCACGCGGTTAGAAGTAGGAGAGAGCGTTGCGCCAAAAGCCAATCATGGTGAAAAAGCCAAAATTGGTGCTACGCTAAACCAAAAAGTAAGTATGAATGTTAGTGACATTCCAGCCAATGCGTTAACTGCTATCAAAGCTATTGAGCCATCTTTCACAGTAAATGAAGTGGAAAAAGAGCTAAAGCATGGCAAGACTTATCTTGATGTTGAAGGTGTATTGGTCGATGGCAAAGAAATTGAGTTTGATATGTTACAAGTGGCTGACGAATGGACAGTTGTAGAAGTACAAAGAGACCTAGTGTGGTCGCAGTTGCCTGAGAATGTTAGTGGGGCTTTAAAACAATCTTCACCTGATTTCGAAGCCAAACGCATTATTGAGAGTATTCAGCATGGCACTGGCATAACCGTTTACGAGTTTTATGCGGTAGACAGCCAAGGCCAAGAGTCGCGCAAAGAAGTGAAGGTAGAGGGCGGTGAAGCGGTTTTGCTGACGAAAGAGTGGCAGCACTAATATAGCGTAAAAATTGAACGTTTTGCGACCAGTTGCCGTGATCTTGCTCGCGCACTTATCTACAGTATGTAATTCATTCTGTTAGGTTCTTAGGAGAACACAGTGCAACCTGGGCTTTTTTCGTTAAGTTTAGCGGTCAGTGATATTGCCATCTCGAAAACGTTTTATGAAACACTCGGTTTTGAGGCAATGCCGTCATGCGGCTCTGTAGAAGAAAAGTGGGTTATCATGAAAAGTGGTCAAACCATGATTGGTTTGTTCGAGGGCATGTTTGAAGGCAATATTTTAACCTTCAACCCCGCTGACGTGCGCGAACTCGAGCAGCGCTTAATGGACAAAGGCATTGAAATAGATGTGCCAGTCAAAGGCGAAGAGGGGCCAGGGCATTGCGTAGTGAAAGATCCTGATGGGAACACCATCATGTTCGACCAATTCTAGTAAAAATATAAGAAATATAGAGAAGGGAAGCTAATTAGCTTCCCTTCTTTTTTATAAAGCTAAACTGAGACACCCACCTTTAAATACTAATCTTTAAGTTTTAGCAGCTAGCTCAGCACCTTGGCGAATAGCACGCTTCGCGTCTAGTTCAGCGGCAACATCTGCACCACCTATAATGTGGACACTCACACCGGCTGCCTCCAGTGGAGCCTGCAAAGGCTTGAACGGTACTTGCCCCGCACACACGATAACGTTGTCTACGACTAAGCATTTTGGTTTGTCATTTATTAGAACATGTAAACCTTCATCATCAACCTTTTCATAACTGACACCATTTACCATTTGTACATTGTGAAGCTTCAATGATTGGCGATGGATCCAGCCTGTCGTTTTACCTAAACCCTTGCCAACTTTAGATGTCTTGCGTTGCAGTAAAAATACCTCTCGGCTTGATGGGGTATATTTTTTCTCAGTGAGCGCGCCTTCGTTGGTGTAGTTTTTATCAATCCCCCAATGAGACAGCCACTTATCAGTGTTGAGCGTTAGTTCTTTGTCTTCAACTAAATACTCGGCTATATCGAACCCGATGCCTCCCGCACCAACGATAGCTACTTTTTGCCCCACAGGCTTGTGGTCGCGCAGCACATCGATATAACTCATGACCTTTGGATGGTCTGCACCTTCGATAGTTAGTTTTCGAGGGTTGATACCCGTAGCCAATACAACATCATCAAACCCGCTTTCAATAAGGTGTTTAGAGGTAACATCGGTATTGAGTGTTACTATAACTCCGGTACGCTCAAGTTGATTACTAAAGTAGCGAATGGTTTCATAAAACTCTTCTTTACCAGGTACTTGTTTCGCATAGTTGAATTGCCCACCAAGCTCACTCGCTTTGTCGAATATGGTGACTTTATGGCCTCTATCAGCAGCGTACATAGCGAATGCAAGCCCAGCAGGACCGGCCCCGACCACTGCAATATGTTTACTGTGCTCTACTGGAGTAAAAGTAAGTTCTGTTTCGTAGCAGGCCTGAGGGTTTACTAAACAGCTAGCACGTTTTTGTTCAAACGCATGGTCTAAACATGCTTGATTGCACGCAATACACGTATTAATTAATTTGGATTCGTTGCGCATAGCTTTGGTGACAAACTGAGAATCAGCTAGAAATGGACGCGCCATTGATACCATGTCAGCATGGCCATCAGCCAAGACGCTTTCGGCGACTTCAGGTGTATTAATTCGATTAGTGGTAACAAGCGGAATTGATACTTCTTTTTTCATCCGCTGTGTAATCCACGTGAACGCAGCGCGTGGCACCGAAGTAGAGATAGTTGGAACACGAGCTTCATGCCAACCAATCCCCGTATTGATGAGCGTAGCACCAGCTTTTTCTATCGCTTTGGCAAGATAAACAACGTCGTCCCATTTTGCGCCGCCTTCAACTAAATCCAGCATCGATAGGCGATAAATAATGATGAAATTAGTGCCCACCTTTTCACGGATCCCTTTGACGATCTCTACCGCTATTTTCACCCTGTTTTCTAGACACCCACCCCATTCATCATCTCGATGATTAGTTCGCTTCACTAAAAATTGATTAATTAAATAACCTTCAGAGCCCATCACTTCTACGCCATCGTACCCAGCTTCCTTGGCAAGAGCAGCACAATTTACATAGTCCTTAATTGTGCCTGTCACAGCTTTTGAGGATAGAGCTCGCGGTTTAAAAGGGGTAATTGGAGACTTCATTGGGGAAGCTGATACCGCTAGAGGATGATATCCGTAACGACCAGAGTGCAAAATTTGCATACAAATTTTACCGCCTTCTGCATGTACAGCCTCAGTAATCACTTTATGTTTTTTAGCATGACGCTTGGCTGTCATTCTTCCTGCAAAAGGGGCTACCCAGCCAGAAATGTTTGGGCTGATCCCACCTGTTACAATAAGCGCCACACCACCTTTAGCTCGTTCTGCGTAAAATGCTGCAAGCTTGTCAAAGCCTCCTTTTTCTTCTTCAAGGCCTAAGTGCATAGAGCCCATTAAAGTACGATTTTTTAACGTGGTGAAGCCAAGATCTAAGGGCTCAAGTAAGTGAGGGTATGCGTTGGTCATGGTTGTTCTCGTTATAATTTTTATTCGGACAGCCACAAACTTGCCCGACCAGTATCTTAAGATTATTTACCAGTATGCTTTGGGGGTAAAGGATTGAGCTATAAAAAATTGAATATAATGTTAAGACACCCATAGTTTTAAGCACAAATTTAGGCACTACGACACAGGTTAAATTAAGCTTTTCAGACGCGATATAAAACATTGGTGAGGCAAAATGGTGCAGCGAATACTCACCTAAAACTAAAAGTTTTAGGTATGGAAAATATTAAGCTAAAACTTGTGATTGATCTGATTTCAGTGAACCTGGCTGCGCGCTATTTTAATGAATTTGATCTATTTGGGTGATATCAACCCGCTCTAGAGAGGGCTAGCCTTCGCTGGGCAATTGAAAGGCCAATAGAGTTTGAAAAGATATCTTCAATCCCAACGACCATACTATTCCAGTTTATTTGCGATAAGCCGGTGCGTTGTATAATTGGCGAGGTATTGTGGAGTACGTAACCGGATTTACCTGTGCTAATTTGCCTAGCAGTTTCATCGACCAAGGTTAAGTAATCAGCTAAATTAAAAGGCAACCCTTTCAAAGCTTGCGAAGCGTTTCCCACTAATGGTTTAAGGAACTTAGGTTGCCCCCCAAGTTGCACTGCCTCTATTCGATGCTTAATGCTGGTGAATTCAGATGTTTCTGGCGTTTTTGAAAGTCCCACGCGTAGTGGATTCAAATCTACGTAGGCCATACATGCCACCAATGCGGCTTCATCAAGTAGAGCCTGCGATTTAAATCTTCCTTCCCAAAAACGTCCAGTGCACTCATCCTCCTTGTTAGCTTCACGAGCAATAAACTCATTCAGTAACCTCATAAACCAACTGATATCGTACAACCGTTGTCTATATATATTTGCTGTCGATATGATGGTCGTTATCTGAGCTTCTGTAAGCGAAGCTCGCTGTGCGGGCTGCATATATTGCTGGGTTAATACAGTGCCCTTATGTAGTGAATGCCAACGCCTCAATACTTCCTCGGTGGTCCACGACAACGCTTCGTTTCTATCTACATGTAATACCAAGTGGGTATGGTTACTCATTACCGCATAAGCACATACATCAATTGAAAATACGCTTGTTAGCGTTATGAGCCTATCTTCAACCCACTGGCGCCTATGCTCGTAGCTCTTCCCCGAATAACGGTCTTTACCACACAAAAATGCTCGCCTCACACACCGAGATACGCAGTGATAGTAGGGCGTGTTCTGTAAACAGATTAGTGACTTTCTAGGGCTTGGCATAATGGAGCTCAATTTCAAAATAGTGATAATGATACTGAGCTACATTTCAGGTTAAATATACTGAACAAGAGGATAGTTCGGGTGGGTGTCCAAACTTTTAGCGTCCAAACTTTTAGCGCGCATAAAAAAAGGCGAATTTTCAATCGCCCTTTGAGGTTTTTACACAATCACATTTATATGCTTCACGCTTACTTTAAACCCTAACTATCAACAAACATTTCTTGTTTAAAATTCAAGGTTTGCATAGTATTTCCGCGTTGAACATCAATACTAAACCTGTAGTTTTCTCTGTCTCTAAAAGGCAGCACCGCTAGGTAGTAAATTGCATCGCCTTCTTCTACCTTCTTAAAGGTGAGTGTCTTAGTGGTGCCTATCAAGTTTTTGGCAGTACCTGAAACAGATACGCGTTGAGCGGTTCCGGTTACGGCATCTAGGACAGAAATATTGACCAGGGCGTTAAACTTACTACGAACTATGCCATAAGAGGCCGCAACTTCCGGGGTAAGAAAGGGAGTACTCACTACCATGTAATGCACATCCCATTCGCCTAGTTGTTGCTTTTGCTCGGCGTGTGCTGCACTACTTATAATAAGTAATAAACTACCCAATAAACCAAAAAGTAATGTACTGATTTTTTTCATCTTATCACTCCGCAGATTCAGCTTAAAAGAACCTGAATGTGTCTTGAAGTAGCAATTGTAAAAACTGTAGCCCAATAATGGCAATCAGCACTGATAGGTCTAGACCACCTAATGGCGGTATAACTTTTCTAATGGGGGCTAAGAACGGCTCAGTAAGTTGATAAAGAAGGTAGTCGATAGGCGTTTGGCCTTGCGATACCCAACTTAGAATCGCGCGTAAAATTAACACCCAGAACATGATAGAAAGGGTTTCTTTTACTACTTCAATCAGCGCAACGATTATGATGCCCACAGGATTCAAACTCCCACCAACCATCAGTGAAAGCGTAATTATTTTCAACGCCGCAACAACCAGCGCTAGCACGAAGGTAGCCGTGTCGAAGCGGCCAATCGAAGGAATTAATCTGCGCAACGGCCCCACAAGAGGGTGCGTGGCCTTTACGATAAACTGGCTCATAGGGTTATAAAAATCAGCCCTAACCAGTTGCAACCATAGGCGTAAGACAACCACCATTAAATACAAACCAAATAGTGTATCTACCAGAAAAACCGTTGCATTCATGTTTTGATGTTCCTAAAAACGTTAAAGCTGTTTTGCCATTTCTTCAGCGCGAGCTACCGCAGCGCGCATCGCGTTACTTACGATATCACTCAAACCTTGATCAATTAAGGTATTGACTGCCGCGGCCGTGGTGCCGCCCTTAGAAGTAACTTGGGCACGAAGCTCACTTAATTCAAGGTCAGGATTGTGACAAACCATTTCAGCAGCGCCCAACATAGCTTGTTGTACCATCAAACGGGATTGGGCTTTATCGAAGCCCATGTTTATGGCTTCGTCTTGCATGGCTTGTAAAAACAAGAAGAAATAGGCTGGGCTGCTGCCTGCCGCGGCGATAACGCCGTTAATTCCATCTTCCTCTTCAACCCATACCGTTTCACCTACGCTATTCATCACATCATCAACGTAAGTTCTGTCGTCTTCTGACACGGTGTTATCTGCGTACATGCCCGACATACCCTTACTAAGTAGGCTTGGCGTATTTGGCATAATACGAACAACCGGATATTCGCCACCTAACATTTCTTGTAAACGAGAAACGGGCAACCCAGCTGCAATACTAAGAAATAGCTTGCCAGATAAATCGTTGTTCTGCTGAAGGTCTGCGCACATATCACCCATCATTTGGGGCTTCACGGCTAGCACAATAGCATCTGCAAACTGGCAGGCTTCATCATTAGATTGGGTAATTTGAATACCGAATTCTTCTTTTAACTTATCGAGTTTCGGAGTAGACGGGTTGCTCGCTAAGATGCGTGTCTTATCGTAGCCAGACTGAATTAAACCACTAATAATGCTGCGGCTCATGTTGCCCGCGCCTATAAATGCCAATTTCTTTTGTTGCATATGAATCCTATTGTAAGTTGAAAAAACGAACAGTGTTCAGTAAAAAATAGTAGGAACTAGTCGCGTGAGCCAAAGATAGCGGTGCCAATTCTTACCATGGTAGACCCATGAGCGATGGCGCTTTGCATATCACTGCTCATTCCTACGGACAGGGTATCAAAATTGGTCAAGTTTGTATGGTATCGGTCGAACAATTCCTTTAAAGCACTGAGGCTTTGCGCTTGTTCATGGCTGTCTGGGTTTGCTTTTGGAATTGCCATTAGCCCACGTAAGCAAAGCTTGTCTTGCTGGCTAATAAAGCGTACTAGTTCATCTACCTCTTCAGGTTTTACACCTGACTTGCTCGCTTCATCATCGATATTCACTTGAATACACACATTCAGAGGCGCCATATTCGCTGGGCGTTGGTCATTCAAACGACGGGCTATTTTTTCCCTGTCAACGGATTGGACCCAATCGAAATGCTCGGCTACTACTTTTGTCTTGTTCGATTGAATAGGGCCTATCATATGCCATTCAACATCGATAAGTGCAGACAGTTGCTGTATTTTATCTACACCTTCTTGTATATAGTTTTCGCCGAATGTACGTTGTCCCTCTTCATACGCTGCCATAATATCCGATACCGGTTTAGTTTTGCTCACGGCTAGCAATTTAACTGAATTTGGTGGACGATTAGCGCTGGCAGTAGCTAGGCTCACATCCTGTCGTGCACTATTGAGTCTTTCTGCTATTGTTTGCATTATTCACCTTTTTGAGGAGTTGTTGTGGATATTACCGAACTTTTGGCTTTCAGCGTTAAAAATAAAGCGTCAGATTTGCACTTATCAGCAGGTCTGCCACCTCTTATCCGCGTAGACGGAGAAATGCGTAAGCTTAATGTACCCGCATTAGATCATAAACAAGTCCATGCACTTATTTATGAAATAATGAATGACATGCAACGTAAAGAATACGAAGAGAACTTGGAAACCGATTTCTCATTCGAAATTAGTGGCTTGTCGAGGTTTCGTGTAAATGCTTTTGTACAAAATCGCGGTGCAGCAGCAGTGCTTCGAACTATCCCCAACACGGTCCTTACCCTTGATGATTTAGGTGCACCTGAAATATTCAAAGAAATAATCAACCAACCTACCGGAATAGTTCTAGTCACCGGCGCCACGGGGTCGGGTAAGAGTACAACCCTTGCCGCGATGGTTGATCATATCAATTCGCACAAGCGCGAGCACATTCTCACTATTGAAGATCCTATCGAGTTTGTACACGAAAATAAATTGAGTTTAGTAAATCAACGAGAAGTCCATCGAGACACCCACTCTTTTAGTAACGCACTTCGCTCAGCATTACGTGAAGATCCGGACGTGATATTAGTGGGTGAGCTACGTGATTTAGAAACAATTCGCTTGGCCATTTCAGCTGCGGAAACGGGGCATCTAGTCTTTGGCACCTTGCATACTAACTCTGCCCCTAAAACCATAGACCGTATTATCGATGTGTTCCCTGCCGAAGAAAAAGCGATGGTGCGCTCTATGTTATCTGAATCACTGAGGGCAGTTATTTCTCAAACCCTGCTGAAAAAAGTGGGGGGAGGGCGAATAGCAGCGCATGAAATCATGGTAGGTATTCCAGCAATTCGAAATCTTATTCGTGAAGATAAAGTACCTCAAATGTATTCCGTTATTCAGACGGGGCAAGCTACGGGTATGCAAACTATGGATCAGTGCTTACAACGTTTGTTGGCACTAGGTGCAATTTCTAAAGAAGACGCCGCTGCTAAATCGAAAGACAAGCAATCGATGAGTAATTTTTAAGGACGAGTAATGTTAGATAGCTTTTTAGAAAAAATGGTAGAGAAATCTGCTTCTGACTTATTCGTTACCGCGGGCTTTCCCGTTAGCGCGAAAGTGCACGGTAAGCTAACCCCCATTTCGGAAAATTCTTTTAATGACGAAGATGCATTAGCACTTGTTCATGAAGCTATGAATGAAAAGCAAAAAGAGGCTTTTCATAGTACCAAGGAATGTAATTTTGCCATTGTACGAGAAGGCCTAGGTCGTTTTCGTTGTTCAGCGTTTTGGCAAAGAGATCAAGCTGGGATGGTGGTACGTCGTATTGTTACCGAAATACCTAAGGTTGATGACCTGGGTTTACCCACGGTGCTAAAAGATATCATCATGTCAAAACGTGGCTTGGTGCTTTTTGTAGGAGGTACCGGTACAGGTAAATCGACCTCTTTGGCGGCCTTAATCGGCCACCGAAATAGTAATTCTTTCGGACATATTCTAACTATTGAAGATCCTATTGAGTTTGTGCACGAGCATAAATCTTGCGTGATAACTCAGCGTGAAGTAGGCATAGACACCCACTCATTTGACGATGCATTGAAAAGCTCGCTGAGACAAGCGCCTGACGTCATTCTTATTGGTGAAATTCGTTCAATGGAGACAATGGAATACGCCATGTCGTTCGCTGATACGGGTCATTTGTGCGTAGCAACCCTCCATGCCAACAATGCTAACCAAGCAATTGAGCGTATTATGCACTTAGCGCCAAAAGATCAGCACGACAAGTTACGTTTTGACCTAAGCCAAAATATAAAAGCTATCGTGGCGCAACAGCTTCTTCCAACCAAAGACGGTGAGGGACGGGTAGCGGCAATTGAAATTCTATTAAACTCTCCCTTAGTGAGCGATCTTATTCAACGTAATGAAATAGGTAGCTTGAAAGAAGCGATGAAAAAGGGCAAAGAGTTAGGAATGCAAAGCTTTGATATGGCGTTGTACGACTTATATCGCGAGGGAAGTATTGATTTAGACCAAGCATTACATCACGCTGATTCTCCTAATGATTTGCGCCTAATGATTAAGCTAGATTCCAACGATGGGTCAAGCTTAGGCACATTGTCGAATGTCTCGATAGATATGGATGACTAAAACTCTTGATTAAGCTTTTTACGTCGCCAGACCCTTTTTTACTTCAGTCGGTAAAAAGTGAACTCGATGCGCTCTCTATACCTTACCTAGTGAAAAACGAATTTGCAGGTGGGGCGATGGGCGAACTGCCATGGCAAGAATCACAGCCTGAACTTTGGCTAATTGATGAATCTTGGTCTGCCAGAGCCAATAAGGTTGTGAGCTCTTTAATGGACAGCCACGAACCTACCGAGCAAATTCCGTGGGTGTGTGGTAACTGTGGTGAGCCAAACGGTGAAGCTTTTGATACCTGCTGGAAGTGCGGAGAAAGTAGACCTTAGCGTTACCGATTACTGATTTTCTTATTCGTTAATTCGTAATTGGAACTGTGAGTGTCCAGCTAGCGTTAGCCAAAAATATCAGTGTAACAACGGTGTTGAAAAGGTGGGTGTCCAGCAAACTGCTCAAAAAAATATCAGTGTAACAAGGGGGTTGAAAAGGTGGGTGTCCAGCAAACTGGAAAGGTGGGTGTCCAGATAACGGCGGGTGTCCAGATAACGGCGAGTGGCTAGTCGCCGTATTGATTTTCAACCCAGCTAGTAAAAATCACACAGGCCGATACGCTGTCTATTTTTTCCTTGGTTAGCTTTTTATAACCGCCAAGTTCGAACAACATAGACTTTGCATCTGTGGTGGTGAGCCTTTCATCGCATAAATCCACTGCTACTTTGAACCTACCGTGCAAGCGGTTAGCGAATTTCTTGGCGCGCTGTGTGACTTCTTGCTCGGTGCCGTCCATATTCAGCGGTAAACCAACTACCACAAGGTGCGGTTGCCATTCTTCATAAAGCTTTTCAATTACATTCCAATCTGGAATGCCATCACGGGCTTTAAGGGCTGCAAGCGGCGACGCCGTACCGGTAATTTCTTGTCCTACTGCTACACCAATACTTTTTGTGCCGAAGTCGAACGCTAGTACTGTTCTACTACCAATATCAGGCATGCCCAGCTCCTGGGGCAAGTTGCCACACATCTACTCCAAGTTTATTAACTGCTGCTTGCCACTTTTTATGGATAGGTGTGTTAAACAAAATTTCGTCATCGGCCTCTATGGTTAGCCATGAGTTATCTTGCATTTCCTGTTCAAGTTGCCCGGCAGTCCAGCCCGCGTAACCTAACGCGATAATGGATGAATCTGGCCCTGTATTAGTGCCAATGGCGGATAAAATATCTTTTGAAGTGGTAATCATAACGTCAGGCGATAAGGTCAAGCTTGAGTCCCACCCACTTTGACTGGAATGCAGAACAAACCCTCGCTCTTGACTCACCGGTCCGCCAGCAAGAATAATTTGCTCGGCTTTATCTTCTGCCACGGTTAAGTCTTTGTCGGTTTGCTCAAGCAACTCTTTCAAATTCATGGTTGAAGGCTGATTGATTACCAGCCCCATGGCACCGTCTTTATTGTGTTCGCAAATATAAGTGAGAGAGCGAGAAAAATACGGGTCATCTAGCGAAGGCATCGCTACTAGAAAGTGGTTTTGTAAACTTTTCAGTTCTGTCATTGTTTCCTCTACTTCTCACTTACCTACTGTCAGTGCAAAACGCTATTTAGCTGTAAGGCGCTTTTCAATTGCGTCGAATAACGAGCCCATAATATTAACATTATAGTGACCCTCTATTTCTCTTACGCACGTTGGGCTAGTAATGTTTATTTCTGTGATTTTTTCGCCAATCACATCCAGCCCAACAAATAAAATGTTGTTATCTCGTAACGTGGGAGCCACGGCTTCAGCCAACGCACGATCGGTTTCTGAAATCTCTTGGGGTCTGCCCGTTCCGCCTGCAGCTAAATTACCGCGGGTTTCCCCTTTAGTAGGTAAGCGCGCTAAGCAATAAGGAATCACTTCACCGTCCACAATCAGAATACGTTTATCGCCATCTTTAATTTGTGGTAAGTATTCTTGAACCATCATGTAACGTTTGCCCAAGTTGGTTAACGTTTCAATGATTACGCCTAAGTTATTTCCATCTGGCTTCACTCTGAAAATTGAAGCGCCGCCCATGCCATCCAAAGGCTTACAAATAATATCTTGATGCTTTGCATGAAATTCACGAATAAGCTTCTGATTATTAGTTACCAGCGTGTTAGGAATGTGCTCAGGAAACAAAGAGGTAAACAATTTTTCGTTGTAGTCTCGGAGCGCTTGCGGATTATTTACAACCAGCGCGCCCTCGTCTTGGGCAAGTGATAAAATATGGGTAGCATATAAAAATTCGCTGTCGAAAGGGGGATCCTTACGCATAAGCAACACATCAATGTCACCGAGTGAAACAGTATGCTCTTCACCAAGAGAGTAAAAATCAGTCGCTTGGTCACGCACGGTAATTGTTCTAGCCAACCCCATTGGTTTGCCGTTATTAATATAGATATCTTTAAGTTCGAAATACAGAACGGTTGCGCCACGGCGCTGGGCTTCAAGCATCATTGCTAGACTGGTGTCTTTATGCGGCTTAATCACCGCGATAGGATCCATAATCACGCCAAGGGTGTAGTGCATGTATGTTCTCACTCTTTGATAAAGGTAGATAAATTAGCAACAGCGTTACGCATTGATGGCGATAGTTGGCTGTTGGTGCATTTTATATGTCGATGTTGGTTTTGGTATGAATACCACTAAATCCTAAGTGGGGGCATTCAGCATTTAGATCAAGTATTGTAAAAACCAAACTTTCTAATAGTTAACCTGTAAAGCTCTCGCGTAAACTGCCAACTTAAAAATCGCCATGCTGGGCTTGCAGAATACTAATACAGCTAATGGCTGCAGTTTCCGTACGTAGTATTCGAGGCCCCAAACTGCATGATGTAAAACCACTTTCGTTCGCTTGATGAATTTCGCCTTCGGAAAGTCCGCCTTCTGGACCAATTAATAGTCGAAAACCTTGTGTATTGTATGGCTGTCTCGCTAACGGCTTTTCTGCACCCGGCGCCAATACTAATCGTGAACTCGAGGTCGACTCAGATAACCATTTGTTTAGCGCAATAGGCGGGTTAAGCGAGGGAAGAGTATTTCTGCCACTTTGTTCGCACGCACCGATGATGATCTTTTGCCATTGAAGCAGCTTTTTTTCCCATCGGGCTTCATCTAGTTTAACGGTACATCGCTCGGTCAGGATAGGCGTGATCTCGGTAACACCAAGCTCTACACTTTTTTGCAGAACCGTATCCATTCGGTCACCTTTAGATACCCCTTGGCCTAAATGAATATTTAGCGATGATTCTTTGGACAACGATAAACACGCATCGGCTTCTACAAAAACTTTTTTTCTTTGAGCATTAATTATCTGTGCGCTGTACTCATTACCATCACCGTTAAACAGTACGATGGGATGATTCGCTTTCAAACGAAGCACACTGGCAATATGATGCCCAGCTTCTTCAGTTAACTGAAATTCTTCTTCAAGAGGAATTGGATTAGGGTAATAAATTCTTGGTATGCGCATTGGGAAACTAAAAATGGCGGATAATGTAGATATGATACGTGGCTTGAGCAAGTGGATGCAACGCATCGTAGCTGAAAATCGCTACAATGCGTTGTAAAAAGCTATTTTTGTCGAGATTTACGATAGCCTTATTAGATTAGCACTAGGGCTAGTTAAGCTGCCGAAGGTGTTGAAGTGGTGTTTTGCGTTTCGTTTTGATGAGGAGGTACTGCTTGCCCGTCCTTTCGTGCATACTTGGTGTGTTCACCTTTATCTGTTCTTAAAGAATACAAGAACAATGCTGCTACGATAATTGCCAGTAATATAATGTAAAACATAGATTATTCCTTTTATTCTATTTGCTAAGCTGTACAAAATTGACAATAGCAATACCTGCTAACGTCATATCCGGTTCACATTCTTTTTGAATGTATTTCAGCGCTTTGCAGTCTATATAAAGCATCCTGCTTATTTTGACGGAAAATTTTACACCAATTGGACCAAAAAATCATCAGTTCTCGTAAAATTTTTCGATAGTCCGTTATGGCTGATTCGTTTTTCTGGGTTACTAATTAACATGATGAGGTAGTGAGATTAGGTTGCTTAAATGACACCCTAATGACGAATTTACGACAAGACGCTTAAATAGCTGAAATTTAATTTTGAAGAAAAAATTAGCGGGAAAAAAGTCGACTTTAGGATAACATTTATTCGCTGTAGGCCACGTATATATTAGACTTTTGACCTAAAATGGCTGTTTGTGATTCAAAGTCGTTGGCGTAATTCTAAAAGCCTGCTACCTTATTTCAGCTTTATTATGTTTGATAAAACAAGGACAAAATTATGGAAGAAAATTTATCATTA
This sequence comes from Alteromonas sp. Mac1, assembly GCF_001562125.1. Classification (NCBI taxonomy): domain Bacteria; kingdom Pseudomonadati; phylum Pseudomonadota; class Gammaproteobacteria; order Alteromonadales; family Alteromonadaceae; genus Alteromonas; species Alteromonas sp. Mac1. Next base: position 3,609,650 of record NZ_CP013932.1, on the reverse strand, counting down.
TTCTCATCGAGTGATGTAGAACGCTATATTAACGATTATGCAATTCCATGGGGCATTAATATTGCCATGGCGATTGTCATCTACGTTATTGGTCGAATCGTTGTAGGATTCATTCTATCTTTATTCCGCCGTCTAATGGCAAAATCAAAGTACGATGCAATGTTAGTGGACTTCTTAGAAGCCATTATAAGCGCTATTTTGATGTTGTTTGTTATCGTGGCGTCGTTAAACCAGCTTGGTGTTGATACAACCTCACTTGTTGCAATATTAGGTGCTGCAGGTTTAGCTATTGGTTTGTCACTGCAAGATTCATTGAAGAACTTTGCTGCTGGCGTAATGCTTCTTGTATTCAAGCCTTTCAAATCAGGCGATTTCGTTGAAGCTGCTGGAACGGCGGGTACAATCAACAAGATTGGTATCTTTACGACTACAATGACTACACCTGATAACAAAGAAATTATTGTTCCTAACGGTGGTATTTACAGCAATAACATTACTAACTATTCAGCGAAAGAAACACGTCGTGTAGATATGGTAGTTGGTATTGGTTATGACGCGGACTTGCGTAAAGCAAAAGAAATTCTAAATGAAATGGTTCGTGCTGATGAGCGTATCCTTAGCGAGCCAGCACCTACAGTTGCTGTTTCTGAATTGGCTGATAGCAGCGTTAACTTCGTGGTTCGTCCATGGTGTAAAGCGTCTGACTTCTGGGGCGTTAAGTTCGACTTCACTGAGCAAGTTAAACTACGTTTCGACCAAGAAGGTATTTCAATTCCATTCCCACAAATGGATGTTCATCTTCACAAAACTGACAGCGAATAATCTTTTATTCTCTGATACAAAAACGCCACATTAATGTGGCGTTTTTTTTTGCTCTATTTTACGTTGGCGATGGCAATAAACTAGCCACAGCTAGGTCTATATGCAGAGGCCTGATAATCATTGTACGCAGCGTTCATGTTTGCTTGTAAGTTACTGATCCGCGTTTGCGGAGCAGGGTGAGTAGAAAGCAATTCTAAAGGACGTTCGCCGCTACTTGCTGCATCCATGTTTTGCCATAAGTTTACAGATTGACGAGGATCAAAGCCTGACATAGCCATAAGTTGAAGACCAATAACATCAGCTTCAGACTCGTGGGTACGGCTAAACGGTAGTTGAACCCCAACTTGTAAACCTAAACCAATGGCTGCCATAATTGGCGCAGTTTGAGACACTTCGTTCATTGCCAAAGCTGCACCTGCTGCTTGGGTGCCCATATTGATTAGTGTTGATTGAGACATTCGCTCATTCCCATGTTCTGCAATAACATGACCCACTTCATGGCCGATAACCGCCGCAAGCTGATGTTGGTTCTCAGCAACATTTAATAATCCGGTATAAACGCCAATTTTACCTCCAGGTAAAGCAAAGGCATTAACTTGTTCATCGTCAAAAACCACCACTTCCCATGTACCATCGAACACACTGTTGGGGACTTTCGCGGTGATGGCATTTGCCACACATTCAACATAGCTATTTTGAACCGCTTTGTTTGAAATTTTGAGTTCTTCTTTCATTCCGCTAAATGCTTGGTCGCCCATTTCTGCCAATTGAGACTCAGAATATAAGAGTACTTGATTACGACCTGTAGGCGATGTAGCACAAGCTGTCACTGCTAGAGCTACTGCGGCGATTGATGCGGTAAACCTCAATTTCATATTTTAATCCTTGTTTTTGCGAAATAGAGAAATATTAGTGAGTTACGACCCATATTATTTGTTACGTATAGTGCGCAATAGCAGACCAATATTAGCTTCTATTAATACTACAAATTGTGGTGTTATTCATTTGTAAATTTACCCTTTTGCCAAATTAATATTTGTGTCATACACTGGCTCTAGCTTATATACAGATGTAATTAAAATAATAGCTAAATCTGCATTGTATGTCATAGGTTAGTTCACGCGCTAAAGGCGAGAATTGAGTAGGCCTGTTGGCAAGCTAAGGTTTGGCGTAACAACATGATAAAAAGGAAATTAAATGTCTGCGCAGTCAAAATTCAAATTCGGCGTCTTAGCGCTACTTATCTCAGCGGCTCTTACTGGCTGTGGTCTAGATGGCGACGATGGTGAACAAGGTGAAACAGGTGCCCAAGGTCCTCAGGGCGAGCAAGGCGAAGCGGGCTCTGATGGCGCCGATGGCGTTGACGGTAGCGATGCATCGTTAGGTGTTTCTCTTGATGTTGTTGCCCGTGCCTTTTTGGGTAACCTAACGTCGGCAGAAATCGTGCAATATCATGCTGACACCCAAACTATCTATGCCACTAACGGTGACACCAACGCCATCGCAGTTATTGCCGCTGATACTGTAAGCACTACTGCAATGAGCGACCCAATCAATACTACCAACCTTACGGTGAGTAATATTACGCTACCTGCTGATATTGACGGCGTAACGTTAGGAAGCCTTACTAGTATTGCTATTAGTGGCGACCTTATGGCCGTTGCCGTGCCTGCTGAGGTGAAAACCGACAGCGGCTACGTACTTTTTTATAATGGCTTAGATACTTCTGCCCCCGTGTTTTTAGATTCTGTGGTTGTTGGTGCACTACCTGACATGGTGACATTTACGCCAGATGGCGGGAAAGTATTGGTGGCTAACGAAGGTGAGCCTTCAGATGATTACACGGTTGACCCAGAAGGTTCTATTTCGGTCATTAATATCCTTGCAAGCGGAGAGCCTGAAGAAACAGCAACCTCTGTAAGCTTTACGGGCTTTAACGGCAGTCAAGACGACTTAATTGCGCAGGGAATGATGTTTCCTAATCCAAGTGGCCGCACGATTAAAGGTGTTGATATTGCTACCACTGTGGCTCAAGACTTAGAACCAGAATATATCACGGCGACTAATGATGTTGCGTACGTTAGCCTTCAAGAAAACAACGGTTTAGCGATTCTTGATCTTGAAGAACTAACGGTAGAAATTGTTGGACTAGGTGTGAAAAGCTGGTCTGATTTGAATATTGATATTCAAGAAGATAGCAGCGTGAGTTTTGGTCAGTATGATGGACTTTACGGCGTGTATCAGCCCGATACTATTGCCAATTACTCGTGGAAAGATGCCACTTTCATCGTAACTGCTAACGAAGGTGACGCACGTGAATACTTCTTTGATTCTGCTGATGAAGCAACCTGCCTAAGTGAAGGTGGATTAGAGTTTGATGCAGACGATGGCTGTTTAGCTTACACCGATGAAGTTAAGGTTGAAGACTTAACGGCAGAGGCGAACTCTGAACTTGCTGACTTACAAGCGACTGGGGAAGCAGATAATTTGCGTGTCACTAGCGCGATGGGTGATGTGGATGGAAGCGGTGAATATGACGCCGCTTATACGTACGGCTCACGTTCATTTACGATTTGGGATCAAAACGGCTTAGCGGTTTACGATTCAGGTGATGATTTTGAGCGTATTACCGCCTCGGTTCACGGTGCATCGTTTAACAATGGTGATGACGAAAACGCAGGCGATTCGCGCTCTGAGAATAAAGGCCCAGAGCCTGAAGCATTAACCGTTGGTGTTATTGGCGATAGAACTTATGCGTTTGTTGGAACTGAGCGCATGGGCGGCATATTCGTTTACGATGTAACTAACCCTTACGATGTGCAATTTGCCGATTACATTATCAATCGTGACTTAACAGAAGGCCTAGTAGCGACCGACGTTATTGGCGACTTGGCGCCAGAAAGCCTAGTATTTGTAAGTGCGGACGATAGCGCAAGCGGCGTTCCTTTGTTGCTTGTAGGTAACGAAGTTAGTGGCACCGTAACGGTATGGCAAATTACTCAAAACTAATTGAAACATGCTAGATAGGCAATGCTAAGCAAAAACGCTAGCTAAAAACCTATAATGGAACGGCGCCCTTGGCGCCGTTTTTTTATTTAAGTAAAAACCGTGTACATTTTGTGGCTAGGGTAAATCGTCGAGCGGTGATTACATACGGGATGGTTTGAGTTAAGCTATAACTATACGTATTAACATTGAAACGATAAGTGCAGCGCAGTAGCGCTCAAATTGTCTGAGTACAGATTGTGGTTGCCTGCTAACAGTCTGTCGGATTTCACTTATCTTATTTCTTCGTTATGTCATGCCCGTAGGGCTTAAACAGAAATATTAGAAAAAGAGAATGCAGATGTCTCAACAGATCGTTGTTAGCGGTGTGGGTGTTTGGCACCCTGAAAGCAGTATTACAAATCAGGAACTGGTAGACAGTTATAATGCGTATGTTGACTCGTATAACGAAGAGCATAAAGCAGAAATAGAAGCGCAACAGGTTACTGCAAAACCTTATTCAAGTGCCGAGTTCATTGAAAAAGCGTCAGGAATTAAAAGCCGGTATATTTACCAAAAAGAAGGCGCGCTTGATATTTCGCGCATGAAACCAAAAATTGAAGCACGCGAAGATGAAGCGCTATCTCACCAAGCGGAAATAGCAGTAGAAGCAGCCAAATTGGCGTTGGCTTCTGCAAATAAAACCGCCCAAGACGTTGATGCGGTTATTGTATCTTGCGCGTATACCCAACGTGCTTACCCCGCTATTGCAATTGAAGTGCAAGAAGCGCTAGGTATTGAAGGCTTTGGTTTCGACATGCTAGTAGCGTGTTCTGCTGCCACTTTTGGTATGCACCGCGCATACGAAATGCTAAGCGCCGGTAACGCTAAGTGTGTATTGGTAATCAATCCTGAATTAGTGTCACCGCAAATTAACTATACCGACAGAGACAGCCATTTCATTTTTGGTGACGTTGCAACAGCCACGGTATTAGAAACTGCCGACACTGTGAATAGCGAACACAGTTACGATGTTATGAGTACCAACGCGGTAACTAAGTACTCCAACAACATTCGCTCAAATTTCGGTTACATTACACGTACAGAAGATGTAGACCCATATGGTGCAGACAAGCTCTTTCATCAAGCTGGGCGCAAAGTGTTTAAAGAAGTCTGCCCAATGGCAGCAAGTCACATAGAAAGCCACTTAAACAGACATCAGTTAACGGCAACTGACGTAAGACGTTGGTGGTTGCATCAAGCGAATATCAACATGAATACGCTAATCATTAAGCGTTTGTTGGGGCGTGATGCTAACGCTGATGAAGCACCTATTGTGTTAGACGAATACGCGAATACGGCGTCAGCAGGATCGGTTATTGCCTTTGGCTTAAACCATGAAGACTTAGTGGCCGGTGATGTTGGTGTGTTGTGCTCCTTTGGGGCAGGCTATTCAATTGGGTCATTGTTACTAAAAAAACGGTAGGCCTTTAGCTAAAGCTGACAGTAACCTAGTTTACTGTCAGCGCCACCTGATTGCACCAGAACCTCAAAAACAGAGCTTCGAAACAGAACCTCGAAAACAATAAAAAAGCTGGGTGAGAATAAATAGGGATGATTTCAGATATAGGCTATGCCCTTAACAGTTTGGCTTACTTACTGTTAATGCTATTACTTTTTGCAGTACGAAAGCCTGGGTTAGCCAATCACTTGTTGGTACTGGCCACAGCCACTACGCTGTTCTGGTCTACTAGCATGATAACGGCGCTGTTTGGTCCCATCAGCCTTTCTTGGTTGCTTACCATTGATGCAATCAGGCAGGTGGCTTGGTTGCTCTTCCTCGCAGGTTGTTTAAAAAATAATTTCACCAATTTGTTTGATGTTCTGCGCCGCCCCACGACCCTTTTTATATTACTCCCCGGCTGCATAGCTTTAGTGCTGCCCCATGTCTTGTGGATTGATGCTTCGTGGCGTTATCTTATGCTTATTATTTTGGCGCTTGAAGTCCTTATTTTATTGGAAGTTATTTACCGTCAAGCGGATGCAGACCAATGGGCTTATAAGCCGTTAATTTTATATTTAGGCGCTACCCACCTTTTTGATTTTGTTACTTACGCCAATGCCACCATGGTGAATCAGGTTGAGGTTAGTTACATTGCCGCTCGGGGCTATATCTATTTCCTTCTTATTCCATTTTTGGTTATTGCCATTCGGCGTATAAAGCACTGGGGCGTCGATATATTTATCTCCAGGGATGTAGTACTACATAGCTCTTTATTGCTGGTAGCGGGCGCTTACCTTTTCATTATGGCTATCATTGGGTATGCCATCAGCTACGTAGGTGGAAATTGGGGCGCCATGGTACAAACCATCTTGGTGGTATTGTCCCTTGCCTTGCTAGTTACCGTATTTTTGTCGAATTCATTTAGAACCAAGTGTAAGGTTTTTATCACTAAGCACTTTTTTGCCAACCAGTTTGATTACCGCGTAGAGTGGATAAAACTAACAAAAACACTTTCTAGCTCAATGGATGCACCTAATACGGTTCACGAAAGTGCACTTCGCGGCATACTGGAAGCTATCGAATATGACTCTGGCAAATTATATAAACGAGTAAATAACGACTTCGAGCAGTTGGCACAAGTTAACCCGTTACCAGACACCCATGATGATTTAACCATCATTCGAACGCTAACAGAGTATTGCGCGTCTAATACCTGGTTAATTGATGTACATGAATACCAGGCCAAGCCATTTCATTACAAAGGGCTGCAAATCGACAGAAATACCTTAAAAGACTGGGGTTATCAGCTTTACCTGCCGTTTTATAAAAATGATGAAATTTGGGGTTTTGCTGTACTTGCGGCTGGGGATAATGAACGACTGAGCTTAAATTGGGAAGTTCGAGATTATCTTAATGCTATTACCGAGCAAGTGAGTATGTTTGTATTCCATCATGAAGCTTCAAAGCTGGTGGCAGAAAATGCTCAGTTTGCTGCATTCAATAGAATGTCTGCGTTTGTTGTTCACGATTTGAAGAATGTAATGGCGCAAGTCGATTTGATCCTTGCGAATGCGCAGCAACATAAACATAACCCTGAATTTATTGAAGACACATTTGAAACATTGGAACATACCAAAGCGCGTATGGATAAAATGTTAAAGCAATTAACCGATAAAAAGATTAATGATGATGGGGCTCACACATCGTGCTCGTTATCGCATATTCTTAAAGATGTGGTGGCAAATCGATGTATGGGGCTTTCTCCCACTCCAAAAGTGCACTGCAGCAGCGAAGAGCAGGTATTAATTGATAAAGAAAAAGTTGCCAATGTTTTTTATCACCTAATAAGTAATGCGCAGCAAGCAACCAAAGATAGTGGCGAAATAGATATAGTATTAACGCATGACATCCAAAACCGTGTTCAATATGTAATGATAGAGGATACGGGAACCGGGATGGATCAAGATTTCATCGAAAACCGCTTGTTTAAACCTTTCGATACCACGAAAGGAAATGCAGGAATGGGAATTGGTGCGTACGATGCGAAAACGTATATTGAATCTATTGGTGGTAAAATAAGCGTTCAAAGTGAACCAGGGAAAGGAAGTTGTTTTACGCTAGCATTCACGCTTCATTGAGCAAAGTGAGCTATGACAACCAACCTATGTTGATACGGACGAAGTAACACAGGAACAAACTGATGACAGATACCGTTTTAGTGGTAGATGACGATTTAGGTATTCAGAAACAATTAAAGTGGAGCTTAACCGACTACGATGTTGTTTTTGCTGACGATCATACCTCGGCAATTGCGCAACTGCGCCGTTATGAGCCTAAAGTCGTTACACTAGATTTAGGATTGCCACCCGACCCAGCTAATGCGTCTGAAGGCTTGAGAATATTACAAGATATTATCGCCTTAGCGCCTAGAACTAAGGTCATTGTTGTCACCGGAAATAACGAAAAAGAGAATGCCCTTAAGGCTATAAACTTTGGTGCCTATGACTTTTATCAAAAACCCATAGATTCAGACACCATAAAGTTACTTGTTAATCGCGCACTTAATTTGGGTAAATTAGAGCTTGAAAACAGTATCTTATCCAAAGTTCGCACAGGTATGAGCCGTATCATTGGCAACAGTGAGTCTATTCAAACGGTAGTACGTAAAGCTGAAAAAATAGCGAATACGGATGTTAGTACCTTACTGCTAGGTGAAAGTGGAACCGGTAAAGAAGTGTTTGCTCGCAGCATTCATGAACATAGTCCTCGCAAAGATAAACCGTTTGTTGCCATTAACTGTGCATCTATTCCAGAAAATTTGCTAGAAAGTGAGCTTTTCGGTTATGAGAAAGGTGCATTTACTGGAGCCAATAAAACCACATTAGGTAAAATTGAAACCGCTCAAGGTGGCACGCTATTTCTAGATGAAATTGGTGATATGCCAATCGGGCTGCAAGCCAAAATGCTACGTTTTTTACAAGAGCGTGTTATTGAGCGAGTGGGGGGGCGAGCCGAAATTCCCGTGGATATTCGGGTTGTCTGTGCTACCCACAGAGATTTACAAACCATGGTGGCGGAAGAGCGTTTTCGGGAAGATTTATATTATCGTATTGGTGAAATTCCCATTATGATCCCGCCACTGCGAGATAGAGATCAAGATATTATCTTGCTTGCGCGTACCTTCCTGAATATTTATCGGGAAGAGTTTAATGCTAAGGCAAAGAGCTTTTCTGAATCTGCGATAAATTCCATGCTGGCTCACAAATGGCCTGGCAATATTCGTGAAATGCAGAATAAGCTTAAGTCGGCAGTGATCATGGCCGAAGGCACCGTTATACAGCCTGATGACTTAGGTTTGTTCGCGGTTGATGGTAGTGGAGAGTCTGAAACATTGAATCTTCGCGAGGTACGCGAGGTTGCTGAAAGTAAGGCAATTCGTAGAGCGTACCACCAAGCGGACAAAAATATGTCTAAAACCGCTGAATTGCTAGGTGTTACTCGTCCAACCTTGTATTCACTTATTGATAAATACCACCTGGATGACTTAAAAAGTTCGGCGTGAGATTAATCAGGAAAAGCGCGGTTTGGTTCTGAGCATCGCATCATTCAGCGCGATACCCTATAAAGCCTGTTGCTACGACAAGCTTAGTTGAGCATGCAAGTCGTGGTTACGGCTTTGTGTCGATAGCTTCACTGCGACAACTTCGTTGCGACAACTTCGTTGCGACAACTCACATGAATCAAAACTCATGTCGTGGCTTCTAAAGCATTGAAGCTGGACTGCCAATTTAGGGGATATGGTATTGGCTGTGATGTTTTGCTAATAAATCATGCCCGTAAAAGGCGACATGTAGTCCAATGTTACCATCTTCATCTTCTGTGAAAATTGGCGTGGAGCATTCATTACAGAAAAACTGTTTACGGCTTGGTGATAGCTGTAATTCCCCAAGCATAGAGGGGGCGCAATCTATGATTAGATGCTTACGTGCCCCTGCAACAGTGAGGTTTAGCGTTTCGCTGCAAGATAATGTTTCAACGTCCAATTCATCTTCGCTAATATCAGGCAACTCAAATTGCACGGCCTGACACTGACAACTACCTTTATACATAATGTACGCTCCTACTCATCGGGCCAATTTATGCTCGACAGCGTGTTAAATGATGTAGAAATGTATGACTGCTTAAAATGAAATTTCTTATCAAGCGGGGTTTGTTGCACGTCGCCAATCAGGGCTTTATTAGTATCAATAACCCCAATCCAACCATTACGGCCAGACATCTTGGTGGCGTATAAACAATAATCAACCACTGAAAAGGTGCTCTTCCAGCTTTCTTCGAAAGACACATGTTCAACAGGGGGAAGAATACTAAAGCCAATACTGCAGGTAACACGAAGTGAGCGAGTATCGTCAATATGAAATACTTTATCACTCACTGCGGCGCGGCAACGTTCAGCCAGTTGAGGAAGATCGTCTCGCATAGAGTGACGGCATATCACCAAGAATTCCTCGCCGCCCCAGCGGATGAGTAAATCAGTTTGCCTGAAAACTTCACGAAGCACATCGGCAAACTGACTTAATACTTTATCGCCCGCTAAATGGCCATGTTCGTCATTAATACGCTTGAAATGGTCGATGTCTATTAAGAAGCAAAGCAGGTCTTGGTTACGTTCGTTGTGGCCTTGCTGATGCTTATTTGCATGAGAGCTGCGCTTAAGTTCACCTGGCAATTGAGATTCAAGGTAGTGCCGATTGTACAAACCGGTCAGTGAATCATGAAGACTGACTTGCTCAAGGGTTTTATAGGCTGTTTGTAGCTCCGAGTTTTTTTGTTCAAGCTCTTTCGTTCTCTGCTTAACTTCACGGCGAAGCCTAATGGTTTGTTGGCGCTGAGTATATCTGCTCCAAATCAGAAACAGTGTTAACAAACCGGCAATTAACGTGCTCCAAAACAATGTTGTGCGCAGGTTGAGTTGTTCGGCCTCAGCCAGTGCGAGTTGTTTGGTTTTCTGCAGTACTTGAATTGACTGTGCCTGTCGCTCAATTTCTATTTCGGCCTGAAGCTGTGCAATAGCAACCTCGCTACCCGAACTTAGCACTTCTTCTCTTATATTTTGTAACACCGACTGAATATCTAACGCGCGCTTAAACTCTCCCTTGGCTGCTAAGGCTTTCACTTGAATCGATAAGAAGTTCAACTGGCTGCGCAAATCACCACGCCGTCTTGCTTCAATAGTGCCATTTTTAGCATACGCCAGTGCATCGTCAAATTGTTGCAATGACATCATCGCATTGGCCAGTGCGAGGCGAGATTGTTGGAGTAATTTTTGCTGACCAGTAGATTTCGCTACCGCGAGTGACTCCTCAAGTAGCATTAAGCCTTGTTCTGTGTCGCCGGTTTTTACCAGCGCTTCGCCTAACCACGCCTGGGTGGTGGAGATTTCACTCGATTCTCCATTCTCTTTTAAAAGGGCTAGTGCGTACTTAAGCGCTTCTGAGGCTTCTTCAATATCGCCCTTAAGTAATAGTAAAGCGCCAATCTTACCCAATATTTGTGCTGTAAGCGGCTTATCATCGCTGGTTTTCGCTATCTGTAGTGCATCTTGATAATAGGTGTTGGCCTCAGAAAACTGATTTAATGTGGCGTAGATGTCACCAATAGTCGCTAGACCTTGGCCGGTACTTTTATCGTCATGTTGTACCCGAAACAAGCCCAATGCTTTTTTTAATGTGTAGAGTGCCGCTTGTACTTGGCCTTGTTCTTTTTGGACAAGACCAATTTCCATTTGAATGGTCGCATTTAACGGGAGGATCCCTTGTGTTTGCGCAATAGATTGTGCACGTCGCAGGTAGCCAATAGATTGCTCATAGTTCCCTAGAAAGCGTTGCGCGGTACCAAGATGGTGTAAGGTTTTTGCCATATCAATAAGTTGGCCGTGGCGGGTGAAGCCATCTAACGCAACGTACAGTGCATCGTTTGCAACGTTGAAACGAGATGCACTTTGTAATAATACTCCAACCTCAAAGAATGTACTGGCCGACAATGTACTTACCGACAATACGCCGCTTTGGTGAGCTTGTTCAATAGCAAGTAGGGTTTGACGCTCGGCTTCTTCGAAAGCCCCGCTTTGAACGAATTCTTGAACAGTTTGAGTAAGGGCATTAGAAACTGCTTTTATAGGCAAAGAAAAACCCACTAGAGCAAAAAGTAGCGAAACGGTGACAATGCTGGTGGCAAAACGCCGAGCCGACTGTCTGGGCATTATAGAAGTTTCCTTACGACTACGCATTTATTGGCCTTCTCTTTTAAAAAGAAGAAGGACGGAAGTTTATGAGTAAAGCTGAAGTACTAATATCGTTATCAGCAGTCAATTCGTATCACTACTATTATGGCGAACAACCCGAAGAAATAACGTATCAGGCATTAGACTAAAGTATAAATTCGGCGCAGAGAGTACCTGTTCCCATCGGAATTTACACATTAAATAAAACAGTTATGCTTATTTTTGAGCTCGATTTGGCGGAAGCGTAAGGCGGAATCGTTCCCTGACCAGTTAAAACTAATGTCTAACGTAGAATAAGAATATAGCGAGAGACATGGTGTTGAAAAGTATTAATGTGATTTGATACGCATTAATATTAGAGGTTACGCATGCTAATTTATACCTTTGTTGAGATTGGGTGAACCGAGGCTGTTCTTTTTTCTTAGATTTCTCTATCCTAGCAACTTCATTAATTTGCCCGTAGTGAGAACTCTATGTCAGAAAGTCGTTTTATTTCAAAAGAAGGTCAACCAGTACCTTCCGTATCTATTCCTGTTCGCGAAGGCGAGACATGGGCAACTAAAACTACTGAAGAATTGTTTAGTAACAAGACTGTGGTAGTTTTTTCACTTCCTGGCGCGTTTACGCCAACATGTTCTTCTACGCACTTACCTCGCTACAATGCGCTTGCTAAAGTATTTAAACAGCATGGCGTTGATGACATTCTATGCATATCTGTAAACGATACATTTGTAATGAATGCATGGGCAGCCGATCAAGAAGCAGAAAATGTAACCGTAATACCAGATGGTAATGGTGATTTTACTGACGGCATGGGCATGTTGGTAGACAAAGCTGACTTAGGTTTTGGAAAGCGCAGCTGGCGCTACTCTATGTTGGTTAAAAATGGCACTGTAGAGAAAATGTTTATTGAGCCTGACGTGCCTGGCGACCCGTTTGAGGTTTCTGATGCCGACACTATGCTTGCTTATATTGCACCAGGCGCTGAGACAAAAGCTCCGGTATCGCTATTCACTAAGCCAAATTGCCCATTTTGTACAAAAGCGAAAGCATTGTTAACCGACAAAGGTTACGACTACGAAGAGATTGTACTGGGTAAAGATGCCTCGTTAACCAGCCTTAGCGCAGTGACGGGACGTGACACGGTACCTCAAGTATTCATTGGTGGTAAGCATATTGGTGGGTCAGACGACTTAGCATTGTATTTTAGCTAAATACAAGTAATAACGGAAACAAAGCGCTTACTAGAACAACTTTTGCTGTTAAAGCGTAGGTAGTTAAAACAGAATACCGTTATAATGTAACGGTAATAGTGTAAGGCCATTATTTAATGGCCTTATTTTGTTATTATTGACCAAACGTAATGCCTTTTGGAGAATATACGTGCTCTCAAAGTTTGCTCTCGCAAAATTATCCATACTTCCTTTTGCCGTAAGGTGCTGTGCACTAATAGGTACATTAATAAGTACATTATTCGCTAATGCTGCAGGGGCTAGCTCCCTCGAAACACAAGACGCATTAACGCAATTTACTGATTTTTATAAGCAAGAGTGGGGCGAAACCCAGCGATGTAAATCTTCTAAACTGCACCGCTACACCGTATGTGGTAACGTACTTCGCAACGAAGGTAATGCTCCCTATGTGCTGCATCACGATACCCCTGCAAAGAAAGTGGCCGTGTTAGTACACGGGCTTAGTGACTCGCCATTCTTTATGCGAGAAATTGCCAATATTTTATTTAACGAAGGTTTCGACGTTATTGTTCCGCTATTACCTGGCCATGGTTTGCGAGATGATGATGGTGCAATGAGTGACAGCGACTTAGCGGAGCGTTGGCAATCGCATGTCGATGAGGTTATCGCGTTAGCTGATGATATGGGCGATACTTTGATTGTGGGTGGATTTTCTACTGGTGGCGCATTGGCGGCGGATCAGTACCTAGATGCAAGTGACAACATCGATGGGCTTATGTTGTTTTCTGGTGCATTGGCACTTTCAGAAAATGCCGAGAGTATGTCACGTATTTGGGGTATCAAGTGGGTTGCTAAAATTGTGGATGGTAGTTATATCACCCACGGTCCCAACCCTTTTAAATATCCAAATGTAGCAGGCTTTGCGGGGTTGGAATTGATGGATATTATCGAAAAAATCCGCGACGACTTCGAAGACGGCAAGCGTATTGAAGTGCCTCTTTTTGCTGCGCACTCTCAAGCTGATGCCACCACGCCTATTCACGGTGTAGAAAACCTGATGGAAAATAGCGCAGGGCCTAATACGTTTTTTGTTATCGATGCATCTTATGCGTTGTGCCACGCCGACCTTGTGGTGAATACGTCAATGTTACATGATATGAAGTTTAATAAGGTCATGGTAAATGAAAACGAAGAATGTGCAGTACCAAAAGCAAACCCTTTATTTTCAACCATGACAATGATGCTAAAAACCTATGCGCAACAATTCTAGCGTTTTACAGCCATAACAAATGCGATTAAGCTTTAAGGCATGATAGATAAATTGAAAAAGCACCGACGCGGCTATGTCGTAATATTGGTAATGGTTATTTCCTTGGTGACTCAATTGTCGCCGGGAATGGCTATGCCAACGGCTATGCCAAAGCCTGCGCTAATGTCTGTGGACGCAATGTCTATGGACGCAATGTCTATGGATGTAATGTCTATGGATGCAAATTCTGAGAACAATTCATCAGCAGATAGTCGCGCCAATAAAACGATGCAATTTAGTGCTAGTGGGTGCCATTCAGCTAGTCACGCTTCGACAAGCGACTTAATTACGCCTTCAAGCATTCAATTAACCGCAAAAAATGACCACGCCACTCATAGCGTCTCAAGCGCTCCCAGAGAAGCTGTGAAATCAATGGAACATAGCATGCACGGTGACACACCTGATTCGTGCTGCGACGTTCAGTGTCAATGCCCTGCAGGCGTATGCGCCGCTGTTTATGCAGTAATAAATAATGAAGTCTCGGTAGCGGTTATTGCTCATGCTCCTTTGGTGCTTTTTGTAAACCACCAAGCCCCTCACACTATACCCAACTCCCAATTTCGCCCACCTAAATTCGCTTTCGCAGGATAGTTGTATCTGGCGGGCGCATATAGCACCCACGTTTTTCTTTTTATTCCCTTGGTGCACAGGGGGAATTAATGTGGTTTTCTCATGTTTAATTTTAATCTGGGTATGATTTTTACTTGCTTAATCCAAGGTCGCGCTCGAACTGGTTACCTTCCGCGCGCTTGGCTAGGAATACTGATATTTTTGGTGGGAGCGCCTTCCTTCGCTACTACCCTTAGCCTTCAAGAGGCGCAACAGCTCGCGCTCAACCAAGACGTTTATTTTCAAGGCAGCAAACTTGAAGAGGCTGCGTATCACCACGACAGTGATGCGGCTGATAGCTGGGATAACCCTACTATCACTACTACACTGCAAAGCGTGCCAACAGATGGGTTTTCATTTAATCAAGAGCCCATGACTCAGTTGAAACTGGGTATTCGACAAGCTATGCCAAGAGGAGACTCTGCCAGCCTTTCCCGAGCCATCGCTATTGAACAAGCCCAAAAAGAACCGGTGAAAAGAGCGGCTAGGCGAGCGTGGTTGTTGCGAGAAGTGTCGATGGATTGGTTGGCGTGGTATCAAGCGGAACAAACCGTAACCTTACTGCGTGAAGAGATCCAGTCGACAGTGCAACTGCTCGAAATGGTCGAATCGTCATACCGAAATGGTGTGGGGGGCACGCAGCAACAAGACATCATTCAAATACGCCTTGAGCGCCTACGCCTAGAAGATACACTTTTGCAGGAGCAGCAAACCGCATCGGTGGCGTTGGCGAAGTTGTCGAGGTGGTTCGATTTCTCTAATGAAGTTAGTTTTTCTGTACCCGAAACGCTCAATCATCACGACATATATCCTTTTAATACATCCTTCGCTAGGCAGGTTAAAGAAAGTGACTTACTAAATATTATTGACGCTCACCCTTCTGTGCAATTGCTTGCCAAAGACGAGTTGGTCGCCACACAGAAATTGAGTCTTGCGAAAGAGCAAACCAAACCTATGTGGGCTTTCGAAGCCGCCTACGGATATCGACAAGATGCCCAGAATGGCATGAGCCAAGCTGACTTTATTAGTGTGGGTGTCCAAGTTGATTTACCTTTGTTTAGCAGTAAGCGGCAAGATGCCAATGTATCGGCATCAGCGGCAAGGTTAGGGGTGACATCCACACAGCGACGACTAGAAGTGAGACGATTAGCAGCCCTTGCCGAAGCAAGTGAAGCGCAGCTTGTCAGCTTAATTGCTAGGCAGCAGTTATTTGATACCGCATTACTTGCACAGTCAGAGAGTTTAGCCGAATCCGTGCTTAATGCTTACATGGCCGATAAGGGCACATTTGATGGCGTAATGCGTGCACGTATATCGCACATTTCAGCAAAGTTAGATGCGCTAGCACTTCATGTTGACATAGCAAAAAATTTAGCCGAACTCGCTTATCTGTATTATCCGCTAGTAAAAGAAAAACCTAAAGACACCCATTTAGATTCAAATATGGACACCCACACATTAGGCCGCCTAATAAACGCGCCACAAATTAAAGACACCCATACCTTAAACAGGCAAACGCACCCCTTATTCAGCTATCAATTCGGTTATGGACACCCACTTCAAACCTCTAATTTAAACAGTGAACAACTAATCACTTACGTGGACAGTCATACAAATTCAAACATGGACACCCACCAATCAGCTGCAACTCCAGTTGCTGGTTCAAACATAGATTCAAAAAGAGACACCCACACAACCGCAGCTATAGGAGCGCAACAATGAAGACGTTATTTATTCTTATAGTCGGGTTACTTGGTGGTGCAGCAGCTGTGTTTGTTTGGAATACACATATACATGGCAATTCCGGTGTTGAAGCGTTGGCTACCAACGGTGATAATAAATCAAATAATAAAACGCCCCTTTATTGGGTTGCGCCAATGGATGATGCTTATCGCCGAGACAAACCGGGTAAGTCTCCTATGGGTATGGATTTAGTACCAGTATTTGCAGCATCGGGTAGCAGCGAAAAACGTGATGATGGAGAGGTGAGAATTTCGCCTCAAGTACAGCAAAATATGGGTGTTAAATTTACCACGGTAAAACGAGGGAAGCTGGATTTGACCTTCAACGCTGTGGGAAATGTTACCTACAACGAAGACTACTTAGTGCATATTCACCCCAGAGTAGAGGGTTGGATTGATAAGCTATTTATTAAGACGGAAGGTGAAGCTGTTAGCCAAGGGCAAAAATTATATACGCTTTATTCGCCCGCGCTGGTGACTGCCCAAGAAGAGTTTGTGATTGCGCTAAAGGGAGGAGATACACGTTTAGCCGCAGGTGCTAAACAACGCCTTAAAGCACTGCATTTATCTGCTGGGTTTATCGCACAACTCGAAAAAACTCGCGAAGTTTCGCAAACCATTACCTTCTTTGCCCCCCAAGGTGGCGTGGTCGAACATTTAGGCGTACGCGAAGGCTTCTATGTTCAACCTGGCACCACGGTGCTTAGTATTGCTCGCTTAGACAGTGTATGGGTTGAAGCCCGTGTATTTGAGCAAGATGTTCCTAAAGTAACGCTTGGCCAGCAGGTATCGATTACGTTCGACTATTTACCAAGTAAGACATTCACAGGAAAAGTCGATTTTATCTACCCGGCATTAGATGTTGAAACCCGCACGCTTAAGGTGCGAGTTACTTTAAAGAACGACAGCGGTGACATTAAGCCCAATATGTTTGCCAATGTGATTTTTACCAAGCAAACCGAACAGCCTGTGCTGTATGTGCCTTATCAAAGCGTTATTCAAATTCAGTCGCAGGGTCAAAATCAAGATCTCGCCCCAGCTCAAACCCAAAACCGAATCGTTATGAACGTTGAAGAAAGCTTTAAATCTATTGGTGTCAGCGTTGGGCGAAAAGCAGGGGAGTTCATTGAAATAACTCACGGCATAAACGAAGGTGACAAAGTAGTAGTGTCGGCGCAGTTCTTGATTGATTCAGAGTCGTCTAAAGCATCAGATTTCAAACGTATGCAGTCGCCTCTTGACCAAGAAACGCACAACCGTGAAATGAATCGCACGGAAATGCATCAAGAGACCAAGCACCACCAGGGCATGTTGCACGATGGCATGTCACACGATGGCATGTCTCACGAGTCTAGTCAGCCTAGTGCGGAGCATCAAAAGACGAAGAACAATGCGACCATGCACCACGAGGGCATGCATAATGATTGAAGCCATAATACGCTGGTCGGTGTCCAATCGCATATTGGTGTTGCTGGTAACGGTGTTTATATCCATTGGTGGGGTAATAGCGGTAAAACATACCCCCATTGATGCCATCCCTGATTTATCTGATGTGCAGGTGATTGTAAAAACCAGCTATGCAGGGCAATCGCCTCAGGTAGTGGAAGATCAAGTGACCTATCCGCTCACCACGGCCTTAATGTCGGTGCCGGGTGCAAAAACAGTTCGAGGATTTTCGTTTTTTGGAGACTCTTATGTGTACGTTATTTTTGATGACAGCACAGATATGTATTGGGCACGCAGCAGAGTGCTGGAATACCTAAGCCAAATAACGCTGCCCGATGGGGTGGTACCCAAGCTAGGCCCTGATGCTACTGGGGTGGGCTGGGTATACATGTATGCACTAGTCGATAAGTTAAATAACCACGATGCTGGCGAGCTTAGGGCTCTGCAAGACTGGTTCTTGAAATATGAACTGCAAAGCGTGCAAGGGGTGTCGGAAGTCGCCTCTGTAGGCGGCATGGTTAAACAATATTTACTGCAACTTCATCCGCAAAAGTTGCAAGCGTATAGCGTGCCTTTGCGTCATATTGAAACGGCACTCGCCCGAGGCAACAATGCAGCTGGTGCGTCAGTGATAGAAATGGCTGAAGCCGAGTATATGGTGACATCTTCCGCATATCTTTCGGGCACCGAAGATATTGCTAGTATTCCTTTGGGCATTGCTCACAACGGTGTGGCGGTCACGATAGGTGATATTGCGAATGTTATCGAGGCACCCCTTATGCGCAGAGGGATCGCTGAGCTAAACGGAAACGGCGAAGTGGTAGGTGGCATAGTCGTGATGCGCTATGGCGAAAATGCTAAGGCGACCATCGAAAATGTAAAAGCGCGTCTTGAAACGTTAAAAGCCAGTTTACCTGATGGCGTAAGCATAGTACCTGTGTACGATCGCTCCACGCTTATTGATAATGCCGTTGATACCTTATGGAGCAAGCTTGTCGAAGAGCTTTTCGTGGTAGGTGCAGTGTGCTTAGTGTTTCTTTTTCATGTGCGCTCATCGCTGGTTGCCATAATCACTTTACCTATTGGCATTTTAATGGCCTTTATTGTGATGAAATTCCAAGGGCTCAACGCGAACATCATGTCTTTAGGCGGTATCGCTATTGCCATTGGTGCTATGGTGGATGGCGCTATTGTGTTGGTTGAAAACCTGCACAAGCATATTGAGCAAGCAACAGTGAAAGGAGAGCCAGTAAAGGGTGAAGCCCGTTGGGCACTGGTAGTGAAGTCGGCCACCGAAGTTGGCCCCGCATTGTTCTTTTCATTGTTGATTATAACCGTGTCTTTTATTCCTGTTTTTACTTTAGAAGCACAAGAAGGGCGTATGTTTGCCCCACTTGCCTTCACGAAAACCTATGCCATGGCAGCCGCAGCGGCGTTAGCCATTACTTTGGTACCAGTGTTAGCCGGCTATTTCGTTACAGGAAACCTAAAAGCGGAGCATAGGAATCCGTTAAACAAGGCTATTTCAACAGGGTATGTGAAAGCGCTAACGGCTGCGCTGAAACATCCTCGAAAAATACTGTTCGCGGCCCTGATTGCTTTAGCGTCTGTGGTATGGCCCATGCAACATATCGGGAGCGAGTTCATGCCATCTTTAGATGAAGGTGATTTGCTCTATATGCCTACCACTTACCCAGGTATTTCGGTGGGGAAGGCGAGAGAGTTACTTCAACAAACCGATAAGCTGATTGCCACAATACCTGAGGTGAAAAGCGTATTTGGTAAAGTAGGTAGGGCAGATACAGCTACCGATCCTGCACCTTTAACCATGATAGAAACCTTCGTGCAATTAAAGCCAAAATCGCAATGGCGTGCCGGCATGACGACATCAAAACTAAAGGAATTATTAAACAGCCAAGTACAATTCCCAGGAGTATCCAATGCTTGGGTGATGCCAATCAAAACCCGTATCGATATGCTTGCTACCGGCATTAAAACTCCGGTGGGTATTAAAATAGCGGGGCCAGAATTGGCTGGCATTCAGCAGGTGGGAAAACAAATAGAAACTGCGCTAGAAGACTTCGAAAATACGGCATCGGTATTTGCCGAGAAAGTTGCAAGTGGACGCTATATCACTATTGATATTAGTCGCGACAGGGCTGCACGATATGGGCTCAATATTACTGATATTCAAGAGGTTATCAACACTGCAATAGGTGGACGCACACTGGGTGAAACGGTAGAGGGAAGACAGCGGTTTCCTATTAGTATGCGTTACCCGCAGCAGTATAGAGACTCTCCAGAGGCACTTAGGCAACTCCCTATCATATTAGCAAGCGGCGTTAATATTGCGTTGGGCGAGGTAGCCACTATTGCCATTGAGGGTGGGCCTGCGGCAATAAAAAGTGAAAATGCCCGATTGAACGGTTGGGTATTTATCGATATTGAAAGCGGTGACTTAGGCAGTTACGTAAAAAGTGCAAAACAGCATATTGCCAAAACAGTCCCCTTACCCCCAGGCTATTCCCTAACGTGGGCAGGGCAGTTTGAGTACTTAGAAAGGGCTGAAGAAAGGCTTAGTGTTGTGGTGCCCTTAACGTTAGTCGTTATTGTGGTACTGCTGTATTTAAGCTTCAGGCGAATTGCCGACGTAGCCCTTATTATGGTCACCTTACCGTTAGCATTGATAGGCAGCTACTGGCTGTTGTATGCATTGGAGTTTAACTTCTCGGTGGCTGTTGCCGTGGGGTTTATTGCCTTAGCAGGTGTCGCGGTAGAAATAGGCGTTATTATGCTGGTGTACCTGCATCAAGGGGTTAAAATTTTTGATGAGGAAGCGTGCTCTACTCTGAATGCTAAAGTATCTGAAAAGCAAATAAAACAAGCGCTTAAGCAGGCGATTACCGAGAGTGCTACTCGGCGTGTAAGGCCAGTAATGATGACGGCGTTGTCTATTATTATCGGCTTATTGCCCGTGCTGTATGCAACAGGAACCGGTGCTGAAGTTATGCGGCGTATTGCAGCCCCTATGGTGGGCGGTATGGTAAGTGCGCTGATACTCACCCTGTTTGTGCTACCTACTCTGTTTTACCTAATTCAGGTGAGGCAGTTAAAACGACGTTCGTGAGGGAAAGCTGAACATAGGCACAGCGACTTTAAGAACCCAAAAGAAAAACCAAAAAAGCAGTTAGATCAAGCTAACTGCTTTTTGTATTTTTGCACTGCTTAATTTAATTGTGTACTTCCATTAGTTAAAAATGAAAGCTAAGGCACTATTAGTGCTTAGTACCTAATTTAGTGCTTAGTGCTTGCTGGCGTAATCTTCCACTTGGGTCCATACACGCAACAAATTACCGCTCAAAATCTTTTCAATATCTGCACGGCTGTATTTTCTGTCGAGTAACCCTTGAACTAAATTAGGGAAGCTAGCCACATCTTTTAGGCCGATAGGCAGCGAATCACCTACGCCGTCATAATCAGAACCAATCCCCACATGCTCAATACCAACCAATTCTACTACATGGTCAATATGATCAAGTACTTCATCAAGTGTTGAATATGGGTAAGGCACTTCTTTGCGGTAGTTAGCTTCGAAGTCTTCCAGTTTGGGGCTATCTTCACCTTCAGCGGCTATCAATGCTTTGCGGGCTTGTGTTAGCCCGGTGCGCCATTTACCTGCGTCTTTTGTCACAAAGCTTGAGCCAAAATTAATCATAATAACGCCGCCATTGTCGCCCAATGCTTTTACCATCTCGTCATTCATGTTGCGCTCGAAACCCGGTGTAAAGCGGCGAAGCGACGAGTGAGAAGCAATAACGGGCACCTTTGTGAGCTCGATAACCTGGTAAAAGGCATCATCTGAAACGTGAGAAATATCAAGCATGATGCCGATGTTATTCATCTCAGTAACCAGTGTTTTACCAAACGGGCTTAACCCGTTCCACTGACGGCGCAAATCGTAAGACGAATCTGAAATATGGTTCGACTGACTGTGCGCAAGTGTAATGTAGCGAATACCACGTTCGTGAAATGCTTCAAGATTAGCTAAATCGCCTTGAAGAGGAGAGCCATTTTCCATCCCCATAGGTAAGGAAATAATGCCTTTCTCGAACTGTGCTTTTACGTCTGACGGGCTTTTTGCAATAGCAAATTTATCAGGTGCTCGCGCCACAATGGCTTCCACAGAGTCGATAAGCAGATGAGCAAGCTGGGTAGATTCCGGTGAATTATCTAAACTCGCAGGTACATAAATAGACATGAAAGGGGCGTTTAAGCCGCCTTTTACAGCGCGAGGGTAATCAAAGTCTCCACCTTCTGTGGCTTCGGTTACATCTACCCATGCGTTTTTAACGCGATAAGGCACATCAATGTGGCCATCAACAATAATTGTTTCGTGGGCTATTTTTACCGCTTTTTCACCTGCAGTGTAAGTGGGGGCATCATCAGCAATGGCTGATGCGCAAAGTAGAGTGGAAATTGCGAGTGCACAAGATTTTAGCGGGAAGAAGCCCTTCATTCTGTTTTTTCCTTATCGTTGTTGTAAGACAAAAGACTAAAAGAAAACCTTGATACCTACAATGCCCCAAACGCCTTAATCTTTTATTTATTCTAATTTCCATTCATTTCGGGCTTTTTCATTCCCCAAGCCGCTAAAAACAGTAAAATTGTGCGTTTTTAGAGCGGTTACTACCATTCACTTTAATTTTACATTGCAATAAAAATTTAAAACTTGTTATTGTGTGGACGCGTGACTTCATAACGCGAATGCGGGATACTCCCGAGCGCGTCGCCGAATAGGATGAGAGTGAGTTCATCCGCGCGGCCTACATAATTTTTCGTGGCACCCCTCACTTCTCAGTTATTTTACAGGGGCCACAGTAAACAAGTATGAGAAAGAAAATGGCTATTAATTTTGTACCGCTAGATAAAGAAAAACACAAAGACTTAAAAGTCGCGGTTAGCAATACCTTTAAGTTTGCGAAAGATACGCACCTTGCTGCAGCCACTATCCGTGAGTTTGCTCAATTAGCTGCTACTATGCCGCTAGTATTTATTGAAGATGCTAATGCTAAACGCCACCATGTTGTTGCAATGCTTGGTATGGAACAGAACAAAAACCTGTTTCTTACTGGCGACAAATGGCAGGGCCCTCACGTTCCAATGAATATTCTTCGTTACCCTTTCGATGTTCGCCCTGATGGCGATAAGTTAGGTGTATACATAGATGAAAACAGCGATTTAATCGGTGAAGAGGGCGAAGCCCTATTTACTGACGCTGGTGAGCCAACGGAATTCTTGCAAAACCGTCAGCAGTTCTTAGCTGACCTTGCTAACAGCGAAATGATGACTCAGCGTTTTGTTCAACAAGTTGTTGACCTAGACCTGCTAGATCCAATTCAAATTCGTCTTACTTATCAAAGCGGCCAGCAACGTAACGTTACTGGTATGCTAAGCATCAATGAAAAGAAAGTACTTGAGTTGCCAGAAGAGAAAGTAACTGAGCTTCACAAGTCTGGTTTCTTAGGCGCCATGTACGCTGTAATGATGTCAGCAGGTCAATTGAACCGTTTGGTTGAGCTTTCAAACGGTACAGACAACCCAATTCGCAGCATGCAATTGTCAGTTGTTAAGCCTGAAGAAGCACAAGCTGAAGCGCCAAGCGCATAGGCTTTATCATCCACCAGGATGATGTAAACCGCTAAGCTAGACAAAAAACCGATACTGGGAAACGAGTATCGGTTTTTCGTATTTAAAGTCTGTACTTTTTTCTAACCCCTATTTATTTTGCCCCTCTTTTCTTAGGGGTTATCAACTACTTCGCCAAAACACTGTATGTAACCACAGTTTAAAGCCAGTAAATACGTGGCCTTCACTATGCTTTTTAGCTTGACAGTGGGGATCATTGATACCTAAACTGTCAATCAGTGGGTAAATGTGGCGAATAGTGGATCGAACCATCATTGTTTTGCAGATCAGTACTCAAAAAACAAGAAAACCAAGAGCAAAATATAGAAGGCTAGGGGAATGTTCCGCGGCGCTAACGCAATCAATCTGGATACAAAAGGCAGACTAGCGATACCAACAAAGTATCGGCAGTCGTTGCTGGATGATTGTAATGGACAGCTGGTCTGTACGGTCGATACACAGCAAAGTTGTTTGCTGCTTTACCCACTTCCCGAATGGGAAGAAATTGAGCTTAAACTTATTAAGTTCTCAAGCATGATTCCGGCGGAAAGACGCATGCAGCGTTTATTACTGGGTCATGCTACAGAAGGTGAAATGGACAAAAGCGGACGAATTCTGCTTCCTACTCCTCTGCGCCTTCATGCTCACCTATCAAAAGAAGTCATGTTAGTTGGTCAGTTGAATAAGTTTGAAATTTGGGATGCCGAAGTATGGGCTGAACAAGTTGAGCTTGATATGGATACCGAACGCAAAGGCGAATTTGAACTCACCGAACGTTTACAGGACTTTTCCTTATGAGCCAATCTAACGAATTCAAACATGTTTCCGTGTTACTCGACGAGTGCATAGAAGCCCTGGCTATCAAACCTAACGGTATTTATATTGATGCCACATTCGGCCGTGGAGGCCATTCTGCGCATATTCTTGATGCGTTGGGTAGTGATGGTAGCCTAATCGCGTTTGATCGCGACCCACAGGCCATAGAAGCGGCCAAGCGTTTTGCTGATGATAGCCGTTTCCGTATTATTCATTCTCCTTTTGGCGACATGGCCGAAGAAATTGAAGCCCTTGGTTTAACCGGAAAGATTGACGGTGTATTGATGGATTTGGGGGTTTCGTCCCCTCAACTTGATGACGCCGAACGTGGATTTAGTTTCCTTCGTGATGGCCCGCTAGATATGCGTATGGATACTTCACGCGGTGAAAGTGCTGCCGATTGGCTAGCCCACGCGGAAGAACAAGACATTACCCAAGTAATTAAAGAGTTTGGCGAAGAGAAGTTTGGCAAACGAATTGCGCACGCCATTGTAAATACCCGTGAAACCACGCCGATTACTCGTACCGCCCAGTTAGCCGCACTTATTGACGAAGCCGTGCCAGTAAAAGACAAATTCAAGCACCCTGCAACTCGTGCATTTCAAGGTATCCGAATTTACATTAACGCTGAGCTAGAGCAGCTGCGAATTGGCCTAAAAGCAGCTACTCAAGTATTAGCCAAAGAAGGGCGTTTGGCGGTTATTTCTTTTCATTCTCTAGAAGACCGATTAGTAAAACGCTTTATAAAAGATCAAAGCAAAGGTAAATCAGTACCGCATAATTTGCCTATCACCCAAGCGGAAATAGACGCCGACAAAGTATTAAAAGCCTTAAGTCGGGCCATCAAACCCTCTGAATTGGAGATTGCGAACAACGTTCGCTCACGCAGTTCCGTGTTAAGGGTGGCCGAAAAGCTATGACGTTAGGTAAGCCTGACAGGGCAAATACAAACTTCAGTTTACTGCTGATTATTGTGTCAGATTTAACCCGCAACAAGTTGCGGGTTTTGTTGTATTTAGCGGTTCTGCTTAGTGGCATGGCGGTTATTCTTGGAAGCCACCAAAATCGCCAGCAAGTAATTGCCCTTGAAGACCTGATGCAACAGAAAGACGAGCTTGATGTTGAATGGCGCAATTTAGTGCTAGAACAACGTGCGCTTACCGAACATAACCGAATTGAAACCTTGGTTGAAAAGCAACTTGATATGTACCGTCCAACAGCCGATGACGAAGTGGTGGTGAGACTTAAATGACCACGCAAACCGTTAAACGTAGCCGCAAAGCGAGCGGAGCAAAACAGAACGTCACACCAAGCTTGGTGCATTGGCGCTTTGTGGTTGTGCTTATCGTGGTTATCTCGGTTTTCGCAGCACTGGCTGCCCGCGCGGCGTTTATTCAAGTTATTGAGCCTGACGAGCTTATTCAACAAGGCGACAGCCGTACTTTGCGTACGCGTAACATGCCAACCTATCGCGGGTTAGTGACAGATAGAAATGGTGTTGAATTAGCCGTCAGCGTACCGGTTCGTGCCATTTACGCCGACCCTAAAATTATTCATGAGAATGATGGCCTTGCTGAGCCTCGTCGCTGGCAAGCACTGGCCGATGTGTTAGGGCAGTCGGTAGATAGCTTACAAGAAAAAGTGAGCAATCCTAAACGTCGCTTTGTGTATTTGCAGCGCCAAGTATCCCCGGCTATGGCTGAGTACGTAGATAAACTTGATATTCCAGGTATTTACTTACGCCGCGAAAGCCGTCGTTATTACCCTACCGGTGAAGTGTCGGCTCAATTAATCGGTGTTACCGATGTTGATGATACCGGTGTTGAAGGCTTAGAGCGCATGTACGATGAGTGGCTAACTGGAACGCCTGGCTCACGTAAAATTCGACGAGATGCCAAAGGCCGTCAGGTAGAAATTTTAGAAACCACTACTGGTGAAGATGCGGGCAATCTGCAACTAACTATCGACCAACGTATTCAGGCGTTAGCGTACAAAGAAATTAAAGAAGCCATGATTTATTATCAGTCTAGTTCTGCTTCTGCAGTTGTGATTGATGTAAAAACAGGTGATGTACTGGCCATGGTAAATGCGCCATCGTTTAACCCTAACGATCGCAGCAATATTTCACCACACCGCATGCGTAACCGGGTTATCACCGACGCATTTGAGCCCGGTTCTGCATTAAAGCCGTTAGCCGTATTAACCGCCATGGAATTTGGTGAAGTAGAAGCCGAAGATGTAGTGGATACCAACCCTGGTTGGATGCGCTTAGGCGGCAGCTTAGTTAAAGATTCGCGCAATTATGGCGAGCTTACCCTTGAAGAAATAATTCAGCATTCAAGCAATATGGGTACCTCGAAATTAGCGCTTTCTGTGCCTAAACAGTTTCTACTCGATACGTATTACAACATTGGTTTGATGTCAGATACGGGCCTAAATATGGCTGGTGAAAGTAGTGGTATTTTCTACGACCGCAGCCGCTGGTCTGAATTCGAACTGGCAACATTGTCATTTGGGTACGGTATTTCCGTGACTACCGCACAACTTGGCAGGTTGTATGCCACTTTAGCTAATGGCGGCATCAAGCAGCCATTGAATATTATTAAGTCGCCGCAGCAAACGGGATGGCAAGGTCAGCCAGAACGGGTAATAAGCGAAGAAAATGCTAAAGCGATAGTACAAATGATGGAAAGCGTAACCCAGCGTGGCGGCACAGCGAAAAAAGCAGCCGTACCAGGTTACCGCGTAGCAGGAAAAACCGGTACGAGTCGTAAAGCAGTGGCGGGCGGTTATGGCGAAGAATATGTGAATATTTTCGCGGGTATTGCCCCTGTTTCTGACCCCAGACTTGTGACTATTGTGCTTATTAATGAGCCTGGCGGCGATTTGTATCATGCCGGTGACACGGCAGCACCCGTGTTTTCGTCAATTATGGGCGGCGCACTACATATGCTGAACGTAACCCCTGATGATAAGCATGTAACCTCAGGCGCATGGCTAAAAGGGGGCAACCATGGTAGTTAATTCCTTTATTCAAAGTGCCCGTGCGCTGCTGGCGAAATTTGGTATCGATGCACCCGATATTCGTATCGAAGGGTTAACCTTAGATAGCCGCGAAGTGAATACTAAAATCGCATTTATTGCGGTTAAAGGTCACGAACGTGATGGAAGAGATTTCATACCTCAAGCCATTAGTTTAGGGGCACGTGTAATTCTGGCGCAAACTGACGACAGTCAGGCCCATGGTCAGTTGGAAATGCGCGACCATTCGGTGATTATTTCGTTATATCAATTACCTAGCATGTTATCGGCATTAGCGGCTGCGTTTTATGACTATCCTGCTTTGAAAATGATGACAGTGGCAGTAACGGGAACTAACGGGAAAACCTCTACAGTTCAATTGCTTACCCAGTTAAAAGATGCCTTGGGTACGCGCAGCGCCAGTGTGGGAACCCTAGGTAGTAGCGTATATGAAGGTGAAAATACTCAATGGGTAACAACCGCTGCGGCTAACACCACCCCCGATGCTATTCGTCTGCAGTACGTGTTGGCAGACTTTGTGCAATGCGAAGTGCGACATACGGCGTTTGAGGCCAGTTCTCATGCATTAGTGCAAGGCCGGTTAAGCCAAGTGAAAACAGATATCGCGGTATTCACTAATTTAACCCGTGACCATCTAGATTATCACGGCACCATGGAAGAGTACGCGAAGGCAAAACGGTTGTTATTAAATCAACCTGGCCTTGAAGCTGTAGTGTTGAATGTAAACGATAGCGAAAGCCAAAATTGGGCTAACTATTTAGATACAAATGCAGCTAAGCATAAAGGGTTAGAGAGACGCGAAGATAAAAAGCCGAGCGTTATTCGAGTATGGGCAGGGTTTGAACCTACTGAAGACATTATAGCCACGCACAAACAACCACAAGATCGCCATTGTTTCGCCACAAATGTTTCATACCATTCCTCAGGAATTCGATTCGACCTTGTTTCTTCATGGGGTACAGCGCCTATTGAATTAGCATTGTTTGGCTCGTTTAACGTGAGCAATGCGTTAAGCGCTATTTCATGCTTATTGGCGCAAGGCGAACGCTTTGAAAATGTAGTGCGGGTACTGAATGGCTTACAACCTGTACCGGGAAGAATGGAAGTGTTTCCCGTTGAAGGCAGTGCCAGCATGGTTGTTGATTATGCGCACACACCCGACGCGTTAGAGCAAGTGCTGAAAAGCGCTAAAACACATACCGCGGGTAAAGTGTGGTGCGTGTTTGGATGTGGTGGTGATCGCGACAAAGGCAAACGCCCCTTAATGGGAGCGGCGGCTGAGCAGTATGCAGATGTCATTGTCATTACAACTGATAACAGTCGCAGTGAGTCGCCTGAAAGCATTGCTAGTGATATTAAGTCGGGTTTGCAACGTGCTAACGACGCAGTAGAAGAAGCAGATAGAGAAAAAGCTATTCGCTATTGCTTAGAAAATGCAGATAAAAACGACATTATTGTGGTGGCCGGTAAAGGTCATGAAGATTACCAAATTATTGGTACCCAACAGACAGACTATAACGAACGTACAGTTGTGGCTCGACTACAGCAGGAGTACAAAAAATGATAACTACAACACTGTCGTGGATAGCCAGCCAAATAGACGGCAAACTTGACGGACAAGATTGTGAAGTTAATGCAGTAAGTACAGACACGCGAACCTTAGATTCGGGCTCTGTGTACCTTGCATTAAAAGGCGAGAACTTTGACGGTCACGCCTTTGCAGCAAGCGCTGAAAAAGCAGGCGCAAGTGCAATTATCGCCAGCGAACCTGTGAATGTCTCCATTCCTGTGGTGTATGTTGAAGACACTAAACTGGCTTTAGGTCTTTTAGGCGCTGCCGTAAAACGCGAAGTGGCACCTAAAACCATCGCTATTACAGGGAGTAGCGGTAAAACTACCGTGAAAGAAATGTGTGCGGCCATACTTGAACGCCGTGGTTCAGTACTCGCCACAAACGGCAATTTCAATAATGATATTGGGGTTCCGCTTACTTTACTTCGCCTAGAGCAACACCACGAATATGCGGTGATGGAATTAGGTGCAAATCACCTAGGTGAAATTGCTTACACCACTAATCTGGTTAAGCCAGACGTTGCCACTATTGTAAATGCCGCTGCTTCTCATCTTGAAGGGTTCGGAAGTTTGTTAGGTGTAGCGCGTGCAAAAAGCGAAATATTTAAAGGCTTAGGCGATAGCGGCACTGCCATTGTTAATCTAGACAGCCAATTTGCCGATTTTTGGCAAGGTAAGCTTAAGCAAAAGCGGGTGTTAACTTTCTCGCCAATGCAAAAGAACGAAGCCGACTTTACGGCAGAAGACATCATTGTAGGCCTTGATGGTTGCGCTGCATTTCAGTTGTGTAGCAACGAAGGTGAAGCTGCTATTCAATTAACTATTCCAGGTATCCACAATGTGGGAAATGCGCTAGTAGCTGCGGCCCTTACCATGCAATTAGGTGCCACCCTTGAGAATGTACGTGACGGTTTGCTTGCGATGAAGCAAGTGAAAGGGCGTTTGAATGTTAAGACATTAGGCAGCCAAGTACGTTTGCTTGATGACACCTACAACGCCAACGTTGCCTCTGTGAATGCGGCTATAGATACACTAAGTACCTTCTCGGGCATTAATGTTTTGATATTGGGCGACATGAAAGAGCTGGGCGAAAAAGCGCGCTTTTATCATGAGCAAGTAGGTAATTACGCATTAAGTAAAGGCATTGATTACCTGTATTCGTTTGGTGTGCTAAGCCAGGCTGCAAGTGCCGTGTTTGATGATGTTACAGGAAAAAATGTGGTTGGAAAAAACAGCGGCCATTTCACCGACATCGACAGTTTAATGCAAGCGCTAGAGCAGGACTTACAAGTAGAACAACAAGATATTTCAATTTTAGTAAAAGGCTCACGCAGTTCTCGTATGGAACGCGTGGTAGAGGCGATTGAGGCCTCTTCGCTGGGAAAGTTTGAACGCCGTCGGGAGCGTATTGCATGTTAATTTGGCTAGCTGACTGGCTGACACAATTTGATACTGGGTTTAACGTATTTTCATACCTTACCCTAAGAGCGATTTTAAGTACGTTAACGGCGTTGCTCATTGCTATTTTAATTGGCCCTAAAATGATTCGTTATCTGCAAACTATGCAGATAGGACAAACCGTTCGTGATGATGGCCCGCAAAGTCACTTATCTAAATCGGGTACACCTACTATGGGTGGCTTACTGATTTTAGCGGCTATCGTAGTCAGTGTTTTACTGTGGGCAGATTTAAGTAACCGCTACGTATTAGTGACCTTAGCCGTGGTGGTGTCTTACGGCATTATTGGCTTTGTTGATGACTACCGTAAAGTTATTCGCAAAGACTCAAAAGGCTTGATTGCTCGCTGGAAGTATTTCTGGCAGTCGGTGGTGGCTATTGGGGTGGCTTTTTTCTTATATAGCAGTGCCACGTTAAGTGCTGAAACCTCGTTGCTTATCCCCTTCTTCAAAGAAGTGTTTCCGCAACTAGGCGCCTTTTTTATCATTATTACTTACTTTGCCATTGTGGGCACAAGTAACGCAGTAAACCTAACTGATGGCCTAGATGGTTTAGCCATCGTGCCCACTATTTTAGTGGCAGGCGCTTTCGCTATTTTTGCTTATGTGACCGGTAATGCAAATTTCGCCGATTATTTGAATATTCCGCATATTCCACTTACCAGTGAGTTGGTTATTGTGTGTACGGCCATTGTTGGTGCTGGGCTAGGATTTTTATGGTTCAACACCTATCCCGCTCAAGTGTTTATGGGTGATGTAGGTTCATTGGCGTTAGGTGGAACATTAGGCGTGCTCGCCGTGCTAGTTCGCCAAGAAATTGTACTAATTATTATGGGCGGCGTGTTTGTAGTAGAAACGCTATCGGTCATTTTGCAGGTGGGTTCATTTAAATTGCGTGGACAACGCATTTTTAGAATGGCACCTATCCATCACCATTACGAATTAAAGGGTTGGCCAGAACCACGAGTTATAGTGCGCTTCTGGATTATTTCTATCATTTTAGTCCTTGTTGGGCTGGCAACATTGAAGCTTAGGTAATGACATATAACGTACGTGCACATTCTTATGTGGTA
The DNA here is from genome assembly GCF_001562125.1 of Alteromonas sp. Mac1. Lineage (NCBI taxonomy): Bacteria > Pseudomonadati > Pseudomonadota > Gammaproteobacteria > Alteromonadales > Alteromonadaceae > Alteromonas > Alteromonas sp. Mac1. Next base: position 3,578,112 of record NZ_CP013932.1, on the reverse strand, counting down.
GGCGGCCTTGGATTAACAGGTCAGGCGTGCGTGCGTTTTCTAAAGCAACAAGGGGCGAAGGTAAAAGCTTTCGATACCCGTGATACTTTCAATGTGTCAGCACCATTAAATATCTGCGTCACCACTGGGTCATTGCCTCGTGACTTCTTCGCAGGCGTTGATACTTTGGTGCTTAGTCCGGGTCTATCTCTTGATATTGAACAAGTAATACATGCCAAAGCCTGTGGTGTTGAAGTGATTGGTGATGTGGAATTATTTGCACGTCTTAACAGTACGCCAACGATAGGCATTACGGGGTCGAACGGAAAGACCACGGTTACGCTACTTACTACCCATATGCTAAGAGCCTGTGGATACGAGGTGTGTGAAGCAGGTAATGTTGGCCGTCCTGTGCTTGAAACCCTTCCGGAATCTGTGAGTCAGCGAGAAACACAGCCTTTGGATGTCATTGTTTTAGAGCTATCGAGTTTTCAGCTTGAGACGACTTCTAGCTTGAAGTTAAACGCTGCCTCTATTTTAAATATTAGTGATGATCATTTAGATAGACACGGCGATATGCAGCACTACACAGCTGCCAAGCAGCGTATTTTTAGTCATTGTGATACCGCAGTCGTTTGGCGAGGCGACTACCAAGTAAAACCAATTTCGGCTTGTGAAAACACCATAACCTATGGCCTTGATGCTAGCGATACCGGTTTTGGTTTAAGGGAAGGCAATATTACCTTTGACGGTGAAGCGTTGCTCAATAGCGCTGATATCCGCTTGGCGGGTATGCATAATATTCTGAATGTAATGGCATCGCTGGCGTTATGTCAGGCGTTTGGTGCACCGCTTAACAAAGCTGCACTTGCAGTGACCAGCTTCACTTCAGCGCCGCACCGCTGCGTAGAAATTGCCAACATTAATGGCGTGAAATGGATAGATGATTCAAAGGCCACTAATGTGGGTGCCACCATCGCCGCTATTGAAGGGCTTGCACCTATCACCAAAGGAAAGATTATTCTCATTGCTGGTGGTGATAGCAAAGGAGCAGACTTAAGTGCATTGAAACCAGCGCTGGTTGAAAGTGTGAGTGAAGTGATAGCTCTTGGAAAAGATGCAGAAAAATTCAGTACGATTTTTGATAACACTACGTTAGTTAGTTCAATGGAAATGGCAGTGTCGGCAGCTAACTTACGTGCTGTTAGCGGTGATATTGTCTTACTGTCTCCGGCTTGTGCAAGTATCGACATGTTTAAAAACTATATGCACCGCGCACAAGTATTCACTGACGCAGTAGCACATATTACCGCAAGTGTGAAATTTACTCGTGATGCAGGCGCAACGAAAGAAGCAGGGGGATTGCCATCATGACGATTGCAAATGCTTCCCACGCAAATAGCGCGCAAAAAACACAAAGTACGTCGTCAACAGACACTAAATTAAGTGCATTGTTTGCCGCCCGTCACGATGAAAAAAATCTCCAAAGCCCCTACGATATCGGCTTAATCATTGTTGCGTTAGCGCTAATGACCATTGGTATTATTATTGTGACATCAGCGTCGATGCCGGTTGCTGAACGAATTCACGATAACCCTTTTTACTTTGCTATTCGCCATGGCATTTACATTGTGGGGGCGATTATTGCTGCCATGGTGGTATTAGAACTTCCTATGCAGTTTTGGCGTACGGCAAACCCTTATTTATTATTGGCGGCCATTGGGCTGTTGGTGGCAGTTCTGCTTATTGGGCGTACCGTGAACGGTAGTACTCGTTGGTTGGCGCTAGGCCCCATCACCATACAAGCTGCAGAGCCTGCAAAACTCTTTTTCTTTACTTATTTGGCGGGCTACTTGGTTCGCCGTTATGAAGAAGTAACAGAAAACTTAAAAGGTTTCATCAAGCCCTTAGTGGTGTTCTTCGCCTTAGCCATGTTGCTATTGCTACAACCCGATTTAGGTACTGTGGTTGTGATGTTTGCCACTACTATTGGGCTGCTATTTTTAGCCGGCGCTCGCTTGTGGCAGTTCTTTGCGTTGGTATTCGCCGGCGTGCTGGCGGTTGTTGCCCTTATCGTATTTGAAGAATACCGCATGAAGCGGGTGACTTCTTTTCTTGATCCATGGGCCGACCCATTTGGTGCGGGTTATCAGTTAACCCAATCCTTAATGGCTTATGGGCGAGGCAATTGGTTTGGCCAAGGTTTGGGCAACAGCCTACAAAAGTTAGAGTTCTTACCCGAAGCGCACACAGACTTTGTCATGGCTATTCTTGCCGAAGAACTTGGCTTTGTGGGTGTACTTGCCGTACTCGGCTTAATTTTATGGATGGTGGTGCGTGCCCTACAAATAGGGAACAAAGCGTTATTGAAATCACGTCCGTTTGAAGGGTATTTAGCTTACAGCGTAGGTATTTGGTTTAGTTTTCAAACCGCTGTAAATATTGGTGCTAGTGCAGGTATTCTGCCCACCAAAGGATTAACGCTGCCATTAGTGAGTTACGGCGGATCATCGCTTATCGTTATGTCTGTTGCGGTGGCTTTATTGTTGCGTATCGATTTTGAATTGCGCGTAGACGGTGTTCAAGCTTTAGGGCGTGGCGACAATAAGAAAACCAGTAAAGCGAAGGCAAAGTCTTCCGCTAAGTCAGCGGCTACGCCGCCAGTGAAAACAAAGCACACCAATGCTGAACCTTTTGCTGACGCCGATGCTGATTATAACCAAGCTGCTGATGCGAAAGTGCTTGATGTAAAAGGGGCTGATCAAGAAGCGTCAGCAGCGACATCAAAAGGCGCTGGGGCAAAAAAATCATCTAATAGCATTTCTCCTGAAGACGAAGGAAAAGCGGGCATCAAAGCTATTTTAGCCCGAGTATCTAAGGAGGCCACGAGTGAGTAAGCGTTGCTTAATTATGGCGGGTGGCACTGGGGGGCATGTTTTCCCTGGATTAGCTGTGGCGCACGCGCTGCAATCCGCTGGCTGGGAAATAGAATGGTTGGGTACTGCCGAGCGAATGGAAGCCGACGTTGTACCTAAACATGGTATTCCCATTCACTTTATCCCCGTGAAAGGTATTCGTGGTAAAGGGCTTAAAGCAAAACTGTCGGGCGGTATAGCACTGATCAAAAGTTTATTTTCGGCTCGCCGTATCATTAAACGGGTGCAACCAGATTTAGTGCTTGGTTTTGGTGGTTATGCCAGCGGACCTGGCGGTATTGCGGCAAAATCCCTAGGCATTCCCGTGGTTATACACGAGCAAAATGCGGCCGCAGGCATGACGAATAAGCTATTAGCCAAAGTCGCTACGCGGGTGCTACTTGGTTTTGAAGATGCTAAACCACAATTTGCTAACGTTGCGTCTAAAGTGCACACCGTGGGCAACCCTGTGAGGGACGAAATTTGGCAGGTTAACCCGAAAGAACAAGTTACAGATGAGTCAACAAACGGCAAACTTAATCTATTGGTTGTTGGAGGAAGTTTGGGGGCCAAAGTACTTAATGATACTGTGCCCGACACTTGCGCGACGCTAGAGGGTTTATCTATTCGTCATCAATGTGGAAAAGGCAATAAAGCGTCGGTAGAAGCGCTTTATGCAGGTTCGGCCAATCCCGTTGACGTCAGCGACTTTATTGATGATATGGCAGCAGCCTATGAGTGGGCGGATTTTGTAATTTGCAGAGCAGGCGCACTCACCGTTGCAGAAGTGGCGGCAGCCGGCAGGGCAGCATTGTTTGTACCTTTGCCTCACGCGGTAGACGATCATCAGACCAAAAATGCGCAGTCGTTAGTGAAACATGGCGCAGCCATTATGGTTGCGCAATCAGCATTAGAAGACAATTTAAGGCAGGCAGTTCGGCACTGGGTAACACACCCTAGCGATTGCCTAAAAATGGGTGCAGTAGCGAGGCAACATGCCAGTACTCACGCCACAGAACAAGTAGTAAGCCATTGCATGGCAGTAGTAGGAGTAGGGGAATAATGGTTTTTAAGACCCCATTTGAGAGCCCGCAAATGCGCAGGGTGAAGAAAATATTTTTTATCGGCATTGGCGGTGCGGGTATGGGCGGTATTGCAGAAGTACTGCTTAATGAAGGTTACGACATTGCTGGCTCTGATATAAATTCAGGGCCTATGACTCAGCGCCTAAGTGATTTGGGTGTAGATGTAAAAATTGGTCATAAAGCACAAAACGTTGATGGTATGGACGTGATTGTGGTTTCTAGCGCTATTAACGAAGCTAATCCAGAGATTATTACCGCCAGAGAACAACGTATTCCAATTATACGTCGTGCGGAAATGTTAGCGGAATTAATGCGTTTTCGCCATGGAATTGCTGTGGCCGGAACTCATGGTAAAACCACAACAACCAGTTTGATCTCGACCATTTTTGCTCAAGCGCAGTACGATCCAACATTTGTGATTGGCGGCTTGTTAAATAGTGCAGGTACTAACGCACGCTTGGGAAGAAGCCGTTATTTGATAGCTGAAGCCGATGAAAGCGATGCATCGTTCTTGCACTTGCAGCCAATGGTGTCGGTAGTCACGAATATTGAAGCTGACCATATGGATACTTATGGTGGTGACTTCTCGAAAGTAAAAGACACCTTTGTTGAGTTTTTAAGTAATTTGCCATTTTACGGGCAGGCAATCGTGTGTGGCGACGACGCCAACATACAAGAGATTAGCCCTCGTATTGGCCGCAGCATCATTACTTATGGTTTTGAAGCGCACAACGATGTGCGTGCCCAGGATATTACTTTATCGTTTGGACAAGCTAATTTCACTGTTATACGTCCAGAGCGCGAGCCGTTGAAGGTAACACTAAACCTTACCGGTAATCACAATGTGCTAAATGCATTGGCAGCCATTGCGGTAGCGACTGACGAAGGCATTGATGATGACGCCATTGTGGCTGCATTGGCAAGCTTTGGTGGTATTGGCCGTCGGTTTGAAGTACTTGGCGATTTTGATACCAGTGTGGGTAACGTTACTTTGGTTGACGACTACGGTCATCATCCTACAGAAGTGAAAGCCACGATAGCGGCTGCAAGGGCTAATTGGCCCGAGAATCGCTTAGTCATGGTGTATCAACCACACAGGTTCACCCGTACTCGTGATTTATACGAAGACTTTGTTAACGTGCTTTCTACGGTAGATGTATTGCTATTGTTAGACGTTTATCCGGCCAGTGAACAACCTATTGAGGGCGCTGACAGTAAATCTTTGTGTCGTTCTATCCGTCAACGTGGCCAAATTGAGCCCGTCTACGTGGGCGGCAAAGAAGCGCTTCCCGCCATTCTTTCCAATATTTTGGTAGAGGGCGATATCGTGATGACGCAAGGTGCTGGGAACATTGGTCAAATTGCTAAGTTGCTAGCTAGCCGTGAGATGGAGCCAAAAGCGCTGCATCAGGAGAGCGATGCATGAGCCATTTTAGCAACGTAACAAAATATGATGCTGCCGCCTTTGGAAAAGTTGCGGTCATGTTTGGCGGCGATTCTGCTGAACGTGAAGTGTCGCTAAACTCAGGCAACGCAGTGCTTGCAGCACTTTTACGACAAAATGTGAATGCCATTGCTTTTGATCCAGCTAAGCGCCCACTGACTGATTTGATCAGCGAAAAAGTCGACCGAGTGCTTATCATGTTACACGGCCGAGGTGGTGAAGATGGCTCAATGCAAGGGGCACTACAACTGCTTAAAATTCCCTATACGGGAACGCCGGTTTTAGGTTCTGCATTGGCGATGGACAAGATTCACACCAAGCAAGTATGGCAAAGCCTTGGCTTACCTACTGCTAAATATGAAATTGCTGATAAAAGGCGCTTTGAAGCTGGTAAGTGCAGCGCTATAATGGAAAAGTTGGGGAATGAAGTCATGGTAAAACCGGCCCGAGAAGGGTCGAGTATTGGCATGGCAAGAGTGACAAGCGCTGAACAACTCGAAAATGCCATACAGGACGCATTTAACTATGACAATCAGGTTCTGTTAGAGCAATACATAAATGGCCCTGAATTTACGGTTTCAGTAATTCAGGGGCAGGCATTGCCGTCTATCCGCATGTCTACTCCTCATACGTTTTATGATTATGCTGCAAAGTACCAAGACGATACCACCGAATACTTTTGTCCAAGTGGTTTGTCTGACGAGGAAGAAGCACATCTTGCTCAGCTATCGACGCAGGCATTCGATTCTATTTCTGGCTCTGGCTGGGGTCGCATTGACGTGATGCAGGATAGTGACGGGCACTTTTATTTGCTTGAAGCGAATACGGTGCCGGGAATGACGGAAAAAAGCTTGGTGCCTAAAGCGGCCAAAGTGGCAGGGTTAAGTTTTGACGAACTGGTGTTGGCAATATTGGCCACCAGTTTTGACCCTGACAGCAGAGCATAAAACGCAATGACAAGTAAGACGAACACCGCAAGCGCTGTAAAAAGTAAACCAACCAAAGACAAGGCATCTTTGTGGGGCGGTGTAGTGTTCTTATTGTTTGTTATTGCTGCATTGGTGTTTGGTGCTGTGAAGGCCAACGGCTATATGCAAGATGAACAGCAAATGCCTGTTCAGGTAATTGATTTTTCAGGCGATTACCAGCATGTGAATATTAGCAGGCTAGAGCGACTGATAAGAAAGTCACAGCCGGGCAGTTTTTTCGCCCTAGACGTAAATGAAGTGTTTGAGTTGGTAGAAGCACAGCCATGGGTATATCGGGCGTCGGTACGTAAAAAATGGCCAAACACGTTAAAGATATATTTGGTTGAGCAGCAACCCGTTGCCAAATGGAACGAAGATTTGCTGCTAAACCCCTACGGCGACACGTTTAACGCCGATGGGCATGATTTAGCGTTGCCAAGGTTATACGGCCCAGGTGGTAGCGAGAAGACCGCGCTTGAAGGGTATAACTCCATGCATGCGTTGTTGGCCACTACCGCCATGAATATTGAAGAATTATCGTTGAGCGAGCGCTTCGCATGGCAAGTTCAACTTGAAAATGGTATTGAATTGAATTTAGGGCGCAAGGAATTTATCGATAGGTTACAACGCTTTATCGATGTATATCCCTTACTTGCGCAGCAAGAGAAGACGGTGAAATATATCGATCTTCGTTACGATACAGGTGTCGCGGTTGGCTGGGAAAACAGCAGCAGTGATACAACAAACAAAGAGAGTTAAGGAAACCATGTCAAAACCTGCTGAACGTAATTTGATTGTAGGCTTAGATATAGGCACTAGCCAGGTAAAGGCTGTAGTGGGTGAGCTGCTAGACGACGATCAAATCAGTATCGTTGGTGTCGGTACGCATGCTGCAAAAGGCATGGATAAAGGCGGTGTAAATGACTTAAACCTAGTGGTTAAGTCGGTGCAACGTGCGGTAAATGAAATGGAGCTAATGGCAGATTGCCGTGTTTCTTCAGTTTTCATGTCTATTTCAGGCCGTCACGTAAAATGCCAAAACGAAAACGGTATGGTGCCGATTAATAACCAAGAAGTAACTCAAGAAGACGTAGACAACGTTATTCATGCAGCACGCAGTGTTCCTATTGCAGCTGAACGCAGGTTACTTCATGTTTTACCACAAGAATTTACTATTGATGTGCAAGAAGGAATTAAGAACCCAATTGGCATGTCAGGCGTAAGAATGGAAGCCGACGCACACATCATTACGTGTGCAGACGATATGGCGAAAAATTTAGTGAAATGTGTTGAGCGCTGCGAACTAAACGCCGACCAATTGATATTTTCAGCATTGGCATCAAGTTATGCTGTGCTAACGGATGATGAGCGTGAATTAGGTGTGTGTGTAGTTGATATTGGTGGTGGCACCATGGATATCGTTATCTACACAGACGGTGCCATCAGGCATACCGCTGTTATCCCTGTTGCCGGTAATCAGATTACCAGCGACATCGCTAAGATTTTCCGTACGCCAATTAGCAACGCAGAAGAAATTAAAGTTAATTATGCCTGCGCGCTGAAAGACATGGTCAGTATGGAAGAGAGTATTGAAGTGCCAAGTGTAGGCGGGCGTGCCGCGCGGGTAATGTCGCGACATACGCTAGCTGAAGTGATTGAGCCTCGATACCAAGAACTTTTTGAACTGGTACATGATGAAATTCGTGCCAGTGGTCTGGAAGAGCAAATTGCTGCCGGCTTAGTGCTAACCGGTGGTACCGCCAAAATGGAAGGTGCGGTTGAATTTGCGGAGGAAATTTTCCAGATGCCTGTAAGAGTAGGCAACCCAATCAACGTTAAAGGCTTATCTGAATACGTTGATGATGCAGGATTTGCAACCGTCGTAGGGCTTCTGCAATACGGCAAAGTGCAAGCAGATAATAAGAAGTCCAGTAAGCAAAAAACCGGTGAAAGTTTATTTCATCGCGTGCAAAGCTGGTTTAAAGGTGAATTTTAATTTTTTGGGGTCGCTATAGCTACGGCATCACGATTCGCAGGATGCAGATAATCGACTATGTGTCGTAGCAAAGCATAGAAGACGTACAACCGGAGAGTAAGTATGTTCGAATTAATGGATAGTCACGGCGAAGAAGCCGTAATCAAAGTCATCGGTGTTGGTGGTGGCGGCGGAAATGCAGTTGAGCACATGGTGTCTCAAAGCATTGAAGGCGTAGAGTTTATTGCGATAAACACCGACGCACAGGTACTACGTAGCTCAAATGCTGACGTTACCTTACAAATTGGCTCTAGTGTTACTAAAGGTTTAGGCGCAGGCGCCGATCCTAACATTGGGCGCGACGCTGCACATGAAGACAGAGAAACCATTCGCCAAGCATTAGACGGCGCAGATATGGTTTTCATCACCGCAGGTATGGGGGGGGGTACAGGTACTGGTGCAGCACCTGAAGTGGCAAAAATTGCCCGTGAAATGGGAATTCTTACTGTGGCTGTTGTTACTAAGCCATTCCCATTCGAAGGTAAAAAGCGTACTACGTTTGCAGAGCAGGGCATTGTTGAACTGGCTAACAACGTAGATTCACTTATCACTATTCCTAATGAGAAATTGTTAAAAGTGATGGGTCCAGGTACGCCTCTACTTCAAGCATTCAGCGCAGCGAACGATGTGTTACGTGGTGCTGTTCAGGGGATTGCAGAGCTAATTACTCGCCCTGGATTGATCAACGTGGATTTCGCCGACGTACGTACAGTAATGTCTGAAATGGGTAAAGCCATGATGGGCAGCGGTTCAGCAAGTGGTCCAGACCGTGCTGAAGAAGCATCTGAGTCAGCAATTGCGAGCCCGCTACTAGAAGATATCGATTTATCAGGTGCCCGCGGTATTCTTGTGAATATCACAGCTGGCCCAGATTTCGCTATCGATGAGTTTGAAACTGTGGGTAATGCTGTTAAAGCGTTTGCTTCTGAAAATGCAACCGTGGTTGTGGGTACGGTTATCGACATGGAAATGACAGATGAGCTTCGCGTAACGGTTGTTGCAACCGGTATTGGCGCAGAGCGTAAACCTGACATTTCGCTAGTAAGCTCAGAAGGTTCGCGTTTAACTACGCCAGCTAAAGAGTACGGTAGCACAACAGCGTCTGAACCTCGTTCAGCATCGGTTGGTGGCACTGAAGGCAACCAAGCACTTAAAGCTGAAGATGAAGCGCAACCTGGTAATGATTTAGAGTATTTAGACATTCCAGCGTTTTTGCGTAAGCAAGCAGACTAATTCACCTCGCTGAAATTGAAGTGAATTTTTCTGAAGTACCGTTGTCAGAACGGTATTAAGGGCACTATTTGTCTGGTAGGTTCTAAACTGGAAATTTTTCAGATTAGTGACCAGAGTGGCGACTTGCGCGTAAATTTTTGGATTAGCGAATGGTTCAAATTGCGTATTTTTGACAAATAAGTGGTAAGTCACTATAATTCGCGACCGCTTTTTTTATAGGTAAAAGCATAAGCAGATGATTAGACAACGTACAATCAAGCACCCGGTGCAAGAAACCGGAATTGGGCTTCATAAAGGGGAAAAGGTCACAATGACTCTCCGGCCTGCGCCTGCGAACACGGGAATTGTGTTTAGGCGTGTTGACCTTGAACCTCATGTTGATATTCCGTCGCGTGCAAACGCGGTGGGAAATACCATGCTGTGTACCTGTTTGAATAATGAAGACGGCGTAACTATTCAAACCGTTGAGCATTTGGCATCTGCGCTTGCAGGGCTTGGTATCGACAACATCATTGTAGAAGTTGATAGCAACGAGCTGCCTATTATGGACGGTAGTGCTAGCCCCTTCGTATTCTTGCTTCAATCAGCAGGAATTGAAGAGTTGAACGCACTCAAGCGCTTTATCCGTATTAAGAAAACTGTTCGCGTTGAAGATGGCGATAAGTGGGCCGAATTAGTGCCTTATGATGGTTTCCGTGTTGATTTCCAGATTGACTTCGATCACCCAGTTATCAGCCAAACTCGTCAACATATGACCATGGATTTCGATTCATGTTCTTATGTGAACGAAGTAAGCCGTGCACGTACCTTCGGTTTTATGCGCGACCTTGAATACATGAATGCTAATAACTTAGCATTAGGCGGCAGCATGGAAAATGCGGTTGCGCTTGATGAATTTCGCGTGTTGAATCCTGAAGGCTTACGTTACGACGACGAATTTTTAAAGCATAAAATTTTAGATGCTATTGGTGATTTGTACTTAGGTGGGCATAGCCTTATTGGTGAATTGCGTGCTTATAAAACAGGCCACGGCTTAAACAACAAACTATTGAACGCCGTGCTTGCGCAGAAAGACTGCTGGGAATTTATAACTTACGATTCTCAAGATAAAGCACCTATACATTACGCTCAACCAGTATTAGCGTAAACCGGTATATAAAAAGCCGCCTACATGGCGGCTTTTTTTCGTTTAGCTTTTAGACTAAACAATGATAAAGTAAGCAATCTATATAATTATAATTAATGTGTCATAACTTCTTTACGTTCCAGTTCGGCCAACAGCCGAGACTATGTTTGCCAGCAAACAGGTATTGGAAGTTCACTGAGCACGACAGAAATTTCCTATTTGTGGTATGAAGCTAACAATAACGCTATCAGGCAAGAACAAACGCTATCGTCATAGCATCAGTGTACGTACGCTGGTGAGCGCGACCGTGTTGTCGTCGATATTCATGTTAGTGTCTAGTCGTTCCACAGAATCTGTGTCTGAAGATGTGGCTAGGGTTCGCCTAGCACAATCTGAAGTGAATGAAACGCAACAAGACGTTGAAGCACTTAAACAACAGACCACCATTAAATTACAAACTTTGATTTCCCATATTGCCGAGCTTTCAGCACAAGCGTCTATGCTCGATGATAAAGGAAAACAGATAGCAACAGAATTAGGTATGACAGCGGCTGACCTGGACGCTTTTGTACCTGTATCGATACCGGACAACCTCCAAGATGATCCCTTACTCAGCGAGATTAATAAGCTCCAGCAATCTCTCGACGTAAAATCTCAGCAGCTTTCTATGCTTGAAAGTTTGGTGAGGGGTCACCATATCCATGAGCAGAGTCAATTATCTGGTCGACCGATAGCATCGGGATGGTTGTCATCTTATTATGGTATGCGCGCCGACCCCTTCACTGGTGAAACAGCCATGCATAAAGGCTTAGATTTCGCTGGCAAAGCGGGTGATGACGTTTTAGCGACTGCTGCAGGTATTGTTACCTGGGCAGGCGAACGTAGCGGTTACGGGCATCTAGTAGAAATAGAACATGGTGATGGTTTTATAACCCGTTATGGGCACAATGAAACTTTGACTGTCTCAATAGGCGATGTGGTGACCAAAGGTCAATCTATCGCTAAAATGGGCAATACAGGGCGCTCTACTGGCGTTCATGTTCACTACGAAGTAATAAGAAACGGTAAGCAAATCGATCCTCTGCCATACGTTTATAAAAAATAAACACGGCAGCAGCCAGGTAAGTAAGCATTCAGCTTACGCAACAATTAGTAATCGCTTGGCATTATCTTAATTAGATAGTGTCTTTTACGTTTAATCGCAGCTGTGCTCTTACCGTGCGGCGTCTCGACAAGTAGTGGAAATAACAAGCTAATGTTTTCAAGCATCCTTAGAAAAGTGTTCGGTAGCCGAAACGACCGTCTATTAAAAAAATTACAAAAAAATGTAGATGCCATCAATGCACTGGAAGCAGAGTATGAACAGCTTTCTGATGAGGCGTTAAAAGCAAAAACGGCTGAGTTTAAACAACGAATTGAAAAAGGCGAAAGCCTTGAAGATCTTATGTACGAAGCTTTTGCTACCGTACGTGAGGCAAGTAAACGTGTGTACGGTATGCGCCACTTTGACGTGCAAATGCTGGGCGGCCAAGTATTACACGAAGGTAAAATTTCAGAAATGCGTACCGGTGAAGGTAAAACCCTTACCGCTACGTTGCCTACTTATTTAAATGCCTTGTCAGGCAAAGGTGTTCACGTTATTACCGTGAACGATTACCTTGCTAAGCGTGATGCTGAATGGGCTAATCAGCTGTTCACTTTCTTGGGTATGCGTGTAGGTTGTAACGTACCTGGTATGGCGCACGAGCAAAAGCGCGATGCCTATCAAGCAGACGTTACCTATGGCACGAACAATGAGTTCGGCTTTGATTACTTGCGTGACAACATGGCGTTTAGCCCGCAAGACCGCGTTCAGCGCCCACTTAATTTTGCTGTGGTGGATGAAGTGGATTCAATTTTAATTGATGAGGCTCGTACTCCGCTGATTATTTCAGGCCAAGCAGAAGACAGTTCTGAACTTTACCGCCGTATTAATTTAGTTATTCCTGAATTGATTCAGCAAGAAGAAGAAGATGAAGAAGGTAAAGAAGGCGACGGTGATTACACTATCGACCTTAAAGCAAAACAAATTCATTTAACTGAACGTGGCCAGGGCCATGTAGAAGAAATTTTGCATCGTGCAGGCGTATTACCAGAAGGCGAATCGTTATTTGCTGCGGGTAACATTTCATTACTTCACCACATTAACGCAGCGCTTCGTGCCCACAAGTTGTTCTCGAAAGATGTAGATTACATCGTTAAAGAAGACCAAATTGTTATTGTTGATGAGCATACCGGTCGTACAATGGAAGGCCGTCGTTGGTCTGAAGGTTTACACCAAGCTGTAGAAGCAAAAGAAGGTGTGAAGATTCAAAACGAGAACCAAACTCTAGCGTCTATTACCTTCCAAAACTATTTCCGTTTGTACAACAAACTTGCGGGTATGACAGGTACAGCCGATACGGAAGCATTCGAATTCCAGCATATCTACAGCCTAGAAACGGTTGTGTTGCCAACGAATAAACCTATGCAGCGTAAAGATAAGGCCGACCTTATCTACTTAACGGCAGAAGAAAAATACGATGCTATTGTAGAAGATATTAAAGCGTGTGTTGAGCGCGGTCAGCCTACCTTGGTAGGGACAGTATCTATTGAAAATTCTGAGTTGTTGTCTCGAGTACTCAAGAAAAGCAAAATTCCACATAAAGTGCTTAACGCTAAGTTCCACGAACACGAAGCCGACATTGTTGCGCAAGCAGGTAAGCCTGGCGCAGTCACCATTGCAACAAACATGGCCGGTCGTGGTACGGATATCGTGCTTGGTGGTAACTGGCAAGCAGAGATTGAAAAAATTGAAAACCCTACTCAAGCACAAATCGATAAGATTAAGGCTGAGTGGAAAGTGCGTCATGATGCCGTTTTAGCATCAGGTGGTTTACATATTATTGGTACAGAGCGCCATGAGTCTCGCCGTATCGATAATCAGCTACGTGGTCGTTCAGGTCGTCAGGGCGACCCAGGTTCAAGCCGTTTTTACTTGTCACTAGATGATGCCTTAATGCGTATTTTTGCCTCTGAAAAAATGGGCAATATGATGAAGCGCTTAGGGATGGAAAAAGGTGAAGCCATTGAGCACCCATGGGTAACCCGTGCTATCGAAAACGCCCAGCGTAAAGTGGAAGGTCGTAACTTCGATATTCGTAAGCAATTACTTGAGTACGATGATGTAGCAAACGATCAACGTAAAGTGATTTACGAGCAACGTAATGAGTTGCTTGATGAAGGCGATATTAGTGAAACCATCGCAGTAATCCGCGAAGATGTGGTAAGTGGTGTGGTTGATGAATATATTCCACCACAATCTCTAGAGGAAATGTGGGACGTTAAAGGCTTAGAAGAGCGTTTACGCGCTGACTTCGCCGTAGACTTACCTATTCAAACTTGGTTAGAAAACGACGATAAGCTTTACGAAGAAAAGCTTCGCGAGCGAATTCACGATGAAGTGGTTTCTAGCTATAAAGAAAAAGAAAGTGTAGTGGGTGAACAAGTTCTTCGACAGTTTGAAAAAGCAGTGATGCTACAAAACCTAGACAGCCATTGGAAAGAGCATTTAGCGGCAATGGATCACCTTCGTCAAGGTATTGGGCTACGCAGCTATGCGCAGAAGAATCCAAAGCAAGAATACAAGCGTGAGTCGTTTGCTTTGTTCTCACAAATGCTAGAAGCGTTGAAAGTTGAAGTTATTACTATTCTTTCACGTGTGAAAGTACAAGCTGAAGAAGACGTTGAGAAAGTAGAAGAACAGCGTCGCCAAGCGGATAATGTGCCTAAGCAATTTGAGCACGAAAACGCATCTGCCACAGAAGCACCACCAGAAGCAGCAAGCGATAAAGTACGTACCGAAGTGCGTGACGGTCCTAAAGTAGGTCGTAACGATCCTTGCCCGTGTGGTTCAGGTAAAAAGTACAAGCAGTGCCACGGTAAATTAAGTTAATGAAAATTGTACATGTTGCCGTTGGGGTAGTAGTTCGCGGCACACAAGTGTTTATCAGCCTGCGAGCTGATAACGCACATCAAGGCGGCAAGTGGGAGTTCCCAGGAGGTAAAGTGGAAGCCAATGAAACCGCACTTGATGCATTACGCCGAGAGTTGCAGGAAGAAATTGGCATTCTAGTGCAATCTAGCGAGCCTTTGCTGGTAATAGAGCATGATTATGGCGATAAGCTGGTTAAGCTTGATGTGCACGCTGTGAGTGCGTTTGGCGGTGAACCTGAAGGTAAGGAAAGCCAACAAACGCGCTGGGTTGAAGTCAGTGCATTGGAAGCCAGTGAATTTCCAGCAGCTAACGTGGCTATTATCGATGCGCTTCATAAGAAATATTCAAAGTAGCGGCTGGCTTCTAACTTAAAAATATACTTCAAAATAAAAAAGGGCGGTCTTCATGGACCGCCCTTTTTTGTCTCTGTGTCACGTGCTGAAATACGGACTTCTAGAGGCTACAGCATAATCCGTGTTGCGGTGGCAAAGGCTACATCAAGCTTGTGATAAGCCGCTTCGTTAATGAAGTGAGGATAGGTTTCTTGTGCTTCTTGCCATTCAATGTCTTTACCGTCAAAAGAGCGAAATACAGGTGCGCCGGGAATGAGCGGGGCAAAGTCATTGTCTTGCAATGAGTGGTGGATCATCGCTGTACGTTTACCCTCGGCATTTAGTGGGAATTTAATATTTTCCCCTAGTCTAAATACCTCGCACTCGGGATATTGTTCAAGGCTATCTGTGTTGTAGGCTTGGCAAAAATCGAGAATAACTTCAGCCATGGTTTGGGTAAGCAAAT
This sequence comes from Alteromonas sp. Mac1, assembly GCF_001562125.1. Lineage (NCBI taxonomy): Bacteria > Pseudomonadati > Pseudomonadota > Gammaproteobacteria > Alteromonadales > Alteromonadaceae > Alteromonas > Alteromonas sp. Mac1. The sequence goes on along the minus strand of NZ_CP013932.1, from coordinate 3,562,514 downwards.
AAACGTCTTCTCGCAATACACCTTGAGGCTGTGCGCCTACTTCAATCATGACGCCACGTTTGCCTGTGGTACACAAATAACCGTGTTCTAAATACGGCTTTTCGTCTTCCAATAGAATGTTCGCTTCAGGCATGTGATGTTTTACAAATCGAGCAAGCTGAACGTGGAAGTCATCAGCTTCTAAAATGATAAGCGTTGCACCCATGTTACTGGTGGTGTTGTGGATATCAATCACCAAGTCAGTGGCAGAGTCGCCTTTCGGGCCAAATTGTTGGTTAAGCTGTTTGGCCAGCTTAGCCTCTTTAGCAGCACTGTTTTTTTCTAACGCTTCTAGCGTGAATTGACGATTCAAATCTTCTTCAACAAACCGTACATTAGCGCTTAGGGCATCTGGGTTAGCAATGGTCAGCGAAATATCCAATGATGAAAATCGCGATGATTGCTCGTCAGAAAACCCTTCAGATTGCCAATTATGAATAAGCTGAATACCACTGGTTTCATTACCATGGGTTCCACCAACAAGCGCAATTTTATTAATCATATACTTCCTATTAGTGTTTAAAAAAGTCGTCAGACTGTTTAGCAAGCATTGCTTCTATTTCTTCAATATCGACTTCTTGGGCGGAAGGCTGTTCAGAAGGCTTTGCAGCAATTTTCCTTTCCTCTGAGGCCCATTCTCCTAAATCAATAAGTTGGCACTTTTTGCTACAAAAGGGGCGAAATTCGCTATCGTTATTCCAGGGAACCGACTTCGCGCAAATCGGGCAATCTACAACCATGAATTACTCCAGTGGCACAATAAAAATACAATGGGAGTAGTTTAACAGGCTGCCAGTTTAAACTGAATATTAGATTCAACGGCAGCGTTTTGACCTTGTGCAGGAGAGAACCATAAAAAGCGTAGGGCGTAGCGGTATTTATTACCACTAAGGGTAGGGTAGTAGCCTTCATCTACACGGCACTTAATACGGATAAGCTCGTTTTTATCTTCAGCAGCACCTTGGTAGAAGCCGTTGTCTGCGGTAACCGTTTTGAATTGTCCGCGTTCTCGAATAAAAGACAAGCTAACGGCTATGGTGTCGTCTAGTAGGCTCAAGGTGTCGAGCCATTGGCCGATTTCATGTTGGCGAGTTTCGGCTGGTTGTTGCAGCCAGAAGTGAAGATTGGGTAGGTCGAAACTACACGAACCACCTGGAATAGCGAAACGCTGCCTAATGGCACTTAGCAGTTTATCTTCTTTAAGCGCACTGCCAAAGCGGCGGTCAGTTTTTAGCTTTTGCTTAAGATTAACAATCGTTTTAAGTGCTTGATCTAATGCGGCACTGTCAATTTTAGGGTGCTGTGACCAGTAAACGAGATTTTTTTCATGGGCATCTAAATCTTTGCTCATGTCTGAGCGCAAATCTAATCGCTCAATTAAATCGAGTAACTCAAATAACTGCTCAAAGAAAACCATTTGCAGCGGAACACTGTCAGATTTCGCGGTGCTTTTTAACTGCCCAAGAAGCTGCTCTACGCGCAGATAGTTACGCACTTTTTCCTTTAGGGGAAATTCGAATACAGCTTCGCTCATGGATATCCTTAAAACACATAGACTTAACCCTAAAGCCTAATGCATGAACTGCCCTAAGCCAAGCCTACTTTCATAATCAATTAAACTTTTGACGAGTTTTAAGGAAAAAAGTTGCAGTAAAACCGGATTTACGGAGAATTTTCGTTATTTGCACTGTATTTACCAGTTACTGACCGGTGTACTTACTGTGTAGGGTGAGTACTTGCTCATTTAAAAACGCGAGGGTTTTACTATTATCGATAACATCATCTGCAGCTGCCAATCGTTCTTTTCGCGTCGCTTGCGATGCCATAATACTTTCAATAATTTGCTTAGTACTGCCATCGCGTTGCATGGCTCGTTCAAGCTGCATAGACTCTGGACAATCTACCACAATTACGCGGTCGCATAATTCTGTGAGGTTGCCCTCAACCAACAATGGAACCGATAAAATACAATAATGGCTGGTTGCATCAGCTATTTGTTGCAGCATAGTTTTGCGGATAAGCGGATGTAACAATTGATTGAGCCATTGCTTTTCTTCGCTGTTATTAAAAACTCGTTCTCGTAGCGCGGCTCTGTTAAGGGTGCCATCTTCTAACAAAATAGCGTGGCCAAAATGCTCGGTTATTCTAGTTAATCCTTCACTGCCAAGAGTAACAACATCTCTCGCCACTTCATCGGCATCAATAATATCAATGCCTAACGCTGCGAATTTATTTGTAGCGGCAGACTTCCCGCTGCCTATTCCCCCGGTAAGGCCAACCACCATTTTATCGTTTGCTTTCGAAGGCACTTTTTTTTCAACTTCTGCTGTTTTAGTTGCGTCCATTACTGTAGCGCCCATTTTATATAGTGGGTAATAATCGTGTCTTTATAAAAGAGTGTTATCCAACCTGCGACGGCAAGATATGGCCCGAAGGGGATAGCCAATGATTTGCCTTTATTTTGGAATAGCATAATGGCAATACCAGCAAAAGCCCCTACAATTGAAGACAGTAAAATGATGATAGGCAAGCCCTGCCAGCCTGTGAAAGCACCAAGGGCGGCCAATATTTTGAAGTCGCCATATCCCATGCCTTCCTTCCCGGTGACTATTTTAAACAACCAGAATACAGACCATAAACTCAAATATCCGGCGGCGGCACCAATGATAGCGTCAACAGGGCCTACAAAAATGGATTGTGTGCTAAGTATTAAACCAAGCCAAAGTAAGGGTAGGGTAAGTTGATCAGGAAGCAACATTTTATCTAAATCGATAAAAATTAAGGCAATAAGAATATAAGTAAATATCACCGCCCATATTGCTTGCGGTGTTGGGCCAAAATAATAGGCGGCGAATGTACAGGTTAGGGCAGTGAATAACTCAACTAACGGATAGCGAATAGAAATAGGGGTTTTACAATTTGAACATTTCCCGCGAAGGAATAAATAGCTAATAATAGGAATGTTTTCCCATGCCCGAATTTTGTGGCCGCAACTAGGACAGGTGCTATCTGGCTTGGCTAAATTAAACGTTTCAGGGGAAGTTTGTGCACTAGAATCTAAAACAGCGTTTTTCTTGCTATTTGTTGCATCGCTATCAGTTTCACTAAAGTAACTGGCGTATTCCTGCTTCCAACTGTTTTCCATCATAATGGGCAAGCGATGAATAACCACATTTAAAAAGCTTCCTACCATTAAACTCACTACAAAAACAAATAGGTAGAATAACCACGGGTATAATTGGCTGGTAAGCAATATCGCTTCCATAAAATAGCGTTCTCTTTTTTATTTTAGTTAATAATGCAAAAAAGGCCTGCGCTGGGCAAGCCTAATCATGTGTAGTGTACGAACAAACAAGGAGCAGCTGGCGTAAAAGGTTATACCACATTACCCATTTCAAATATGGGAAGGTACATGGCGATAATAAGTCCACCAATCACCACACCTAGCACAGCCATGATCATTGGCTCAAGCAAGCTGGTTAAGCCGTCGACCATATCATCTACTTCGGCTTCATATATTGTTGCTATTTTACTGAGCATTTCCTCAACCGAGCCAGATTCTTCACCAATGGCGACCATCTGCGTGACCATATCGGGAAATACATTGGTGGCGCGCATGGAGATAAACATTGGCATACCGCCAGCCACTTCTTTTCTAATATATAAGATAGCGTCTCTAAATACCGCATTGCCCGACGCGCCAGCAGCCGATTCAAGTGCGCCAATTAAAGGTACACCGGCAGCAAAAGTAGTTGCGAGGGTGCGAGTAAATCTTGCGATACTGGCTTTTTTGAGTATTTCCCCAATAACGGGAATTTTAAGAACCGCTCTATCAACTCTATCGCGAAAGCTTTGGCTTTTCTTATGAGCCCGCATAAACAAGTAGCCAGCTACACTAATGCAAATGCCTATGAATATCCCATAACTTTGGACAAAATTTGAAATTCCCAGTACTAATAGAGTGAATCCGGGGAGTTCCGCACCAAAGCTGCTAAATATTTCTTCAAACTGAGGAACTACGAAAATCAATAATATGGTTGTTACAATAAGCGCTACAACAACCACAGCAATAGGATAAAACATGGCCTTTTTGATTTTAGATTTAAGGGCTTCCGCTTTTTCTTTATAAGTGGCTATTCGGTCGTAAATAGTTTCTAAAGCACCGGATTGTTCACCGGTATAAACTAAGTCACAGTATAAATCATCAAAATAGTCTGGATGTTTACGTAGCGCTGAAGAAAGTGGATTACCTGCGCGAACTTCATCAGTTATCTCCGATAGGAGTTTCCGGGCTGCTGGATTGGCATGACCCTGTGAAATCATTTCTAAGGACTGAATTAAAGAAACGCCCGCTGAAAGCATTGTTGCAATTTGGCGAGATACAATCGATATATCTGCAGCTTTGATTTTTTGTTTACGCTTAAACAGTGAGGCGCTTTGTTTCCTAACCCTGTTGGCGGAAATTCCTCTTCGGCGCAGTAGAGATTTAGCTTCAGCAATGTTGATAGCGGAGAGTTCGCCTTTTTGGCTATTACCTTTTCTATCTTTCCCCTGCCATTCAAATACTAATGTTGCCTTTGCCATTTTGAGTTTCCATTTAGCTAGACAAAAAAGCCCAGTATTCACTGGGCTGTTCAAATCAAATATAGTTAAGAGGTAGGAGTTGCTGTTGCAGTTGTACAGCTGTTCGAAAGTGAATCGTCACTACATGTGATTGTCCAAGTTAAACGATTACTTGTTACAGTAGGAGTAAATGTAGCAGTTGTGCTAGACAAGCTAGAGTGATCAGCATGCGTAGCTACCGATATAACGCCTGCTGCTGTTGAAACTCCGACTATATCACCCGAAGCAGTTATAGCGGCAGGGATCCCGTTTGTTCCAGAATTACAATTTGTTAAAGCAGCATTTGATTGGTAACAAACCTCAACAGCGGTTTTAGCTGCAGCAGATGCATTAAGAAGCTCTGAGAACCTAGCTTTTTTCACATAATTTTGATAAGCAGGTAAAGCGATTGCCGCCAAAATACCGATAATGGCAACAACGATCATTAATTCGATTAGGGTGAAACCCTTTTGGTTTTTATTATTCATGTTCATCATGGTTTTCTCCGGGACGTGTATAGCACGTTAAGTTTAAATGTAATTCAAATTGACGTTTATACCCGAGTCGTCCTTAAACGCCCCTGGTACTTGAATCTAAGTATATAAATTTATTGGTCAGAGACAAGTATGCAGAAAAATACCTATGTCTGACTTTTTCAGTATGACACATTCAAAAAGGGCTTTTCAGCCCTATGTTGTTGAACTTTGGTATGAATTTGCAACTTTCGTACGTATAGATAACTATACTACCTAGAACGAAACCGGTGAAACGTGCCTATAAAGTAGTAAAGTAATTTTATACCCAAGCACGTCATTTGAACTGTTACATGTGAACTTAACGCAAGCTAATCGACAAATCTGTTTTACGCTAAATTCACTCTTAGCGATAAATCAATTGCCTTCACATTCTTGGTTAGTGCACCAGATGAAATATAGTCTACACCCAGTGTTGCTAGCGACGATAACCGTTCATCGGTAATGTTACCTGACACTTCCAGTTTACATTGCCCTTGGGTTAGCGCTACTGCCTTTTGGATCTGTTCGTTGGTAAAGTTATCCAACATAACGATGTCAGCCCCTGCAACAAGTGCTTGTTGCAATTCTTCTAAGCTTTCTACTTCTACTTCAACAGGCTTACCAGGTTTCATTTCTTTGGCGCGGCTTATTGCTTTCTCTATAGAGCCGCAGGAAAAAATGTGGTTTTCTTTAATTAAGAACGCATCAAACAAACCAATACGATGATTTTGCCCGCCGCCACAATGTACCGCATACTTTTGTGCCATGCGAAGACCAGGGAGGGTTTTGCGCGTATCAAGAATTTTGGTATTACTTCCGGCCAACAACTTCGCGTAGCTTGCCGTCACTGTCGCCGTAGCAGAAAGGGTTTGCAGAAAGTTAAGTGCTACACGCTCAGCGGTAAGAATGGCGCGAGCCGAGCCTGTTAAGGTAAGCAGAGTAGTATCGGCCTCTACGGTGTCGCCGTCTTTCACTTGCCATACTAATTCTAGGCTCTCATCAATTAACGCAAACGCTTGCTCAACCCAGGCTACGCCGCAAATAACACAATGCTCACGGGTAATAATAGTGGCAGTCGCGCTTTCGCTTTCATCTATTAAGTTCGCAGTAATGTCGTTATGCGCGTTAAGCTCGCCACCTAAATCTTCAATTAGTGCGAGAGAAACTTGTTCGCGAATGGCGTTAATGTCGGGTGAAATCATGATGATCGCTGTTTAGAATTAAAGGGTACGCAATATTAACCAATCTCCGCGCTGAGTAAACTCTAATTGCCGTAAAACACTCATTCCAAGCAAGATATGCTCACTTTGCATACCAGGGTTTAGATTTGCTCTAACGTTATTTAAGACAATGTCGCCAATACGAAGGGTATCAATAGAAGACTCAGCCACAGTAACCGTACCATTAGCGGTATTGGCTAAACCTTTGCGACCCGCTTGTAGTTGAAGCCTCTGGGCTAAATGGGCAGGAATAGACACATCGGTAGCGCCAGTATCCACCAAAAACACCACTTCTTCACCATTTATATAGCCAGAAGTAACATAGTGCCCCGCACGATTCTGCTTTAAACGTACTTCAGTTTGCGAGCCAATACGTTGTGACTGAGGTTCGCTATTTGGGTTAACTTGCTTGTCGAGCAAGCCAGAAAAAACATAGACCAGCAGGGCAAACCCACAAATCCACGCCAGCACCACCATATACTTACCGGCAGAACTCACGCCCACAGAATCATCTTCACTCATATAAAACATCTCACTTCTTTTTATCGTTCCCTTTATACCGCCTTTCTACGTACATATAAATGTATCGACCAAACTAATAGAGTTCGTAACCATTTATACCTTGCCAGCAGAAGGCAGCATTCTTTTCTGTTTTCAAAAAATACTAGTAACACTATATAAGTGTAAGGTGAGTTTGGGGGTAAAGCCGTCTGCAGCATGGATGCTGCAGACGAGCCTCCATGGATGGATTCACGGCGTGCTTTACCACCCATACGCAATGTGTTTAGCTTGTGCCAGTGGGCGGCTGGTGTCACACTGTTATTAATGAAAACAACGCAACGAATTTTCAAATTATATGGTGTTATACGAGCCCGCGACGCAAATTGATTGCCCCCATTATGATGAACGGGCCGACGAAACCGACGTGAGTGTGTTGGTTATCCACAATATTTCGTTGCCACCCTCACAGTTCGGTACATCAGGTATTCGCGAATTGTTTACGGGTACATTAAACCCAAATGAACACCCGTTTTATAAAGAAATAGCAGGTATTAGAGTGTCTGCTCATTGTGTTATTTACCGTACTGGCGAAGTAGAGCAGTTCGTGCCCTTTAATAAGCGGGCGTGGCATGCAGGGTTCTCGACATTTCAGGGGCGCTCTCGTTGTAACGACTTTACCATTGGTATCGAATTAGAAGGCACCGATACGCTACCTTACACAGATGCCCAATATGAACAACTTTCGAAGTTGAGTAAGTTTATATTGCAACAATACCCGCAAATTTCGTTAGGGCGTATAGTAGGCCATAATGATATTGCGCCAGGGCGAAAAACCGATCCGGGTGTTGCGTTCGATTGGCCACGCTACAGACAGTCACTCGATTTAACCAACACCTTAAGAAACATCATAAACAGAAAAGGTAAATAGGGCGTTTAACCGCCTGTCCATTACCCCATAATTCAGCATTTCTACGGTAGGGAATAAACATGATACTAATGAGTTTACTGTTGGTTTTAAGTCTTGAAAGGCTTATCACTAAGACACCGGTATGGCACATCGAGCGTTATGCAGTTGCCTATCAAAACTGGCTTTACGAGCGAAAATGGCTAGAAGAAGGCACGTCATCCGTAGCCTTCTATTTATACATGTTACTGCCAGCATTAATAATAGGGCTAATTGAACACTGGCTGTTCGGCGCTTTTCTTACCTTTATAGAACAAAGTGTGATTCTGTTTCTATGTATAGGCTGCCCCGTATTGCGGGCCACTTATAAATGCTTTTTAAATGCTGCAGACCGTGGCGATTTGCAAGCTTGCAGTATGTACACAGACGAATTAGGACATTGTGGAAGTGAACGGGCTAGTGATGGTACAGCGTTGGCTGAAGGGAAGAGTTTCGGGCAACATCTTACTTGGTTGAATTATCAGCATTATGCAGCAGTCATGCTATGGTTTATTGCATTTGGTGCACCGGGCGCCGTATTTTACTGTTTTAGTAGAAGTGCTACCGAGCGCTTCTGTGCATCTCAACATCCGTTGTCTATGTCGGCGGGAAAACTAATGTACGCACTTGATTTCATTCCGGTACGGATTACTGCTTTCGGTATGCTCATGATGGGGCATTTTTCTCGTGCATTGCCTGAATGGCTGAAACACGCCTTTTCATTGAATGTCTCTGCCTATGACTTGCTTACACAAGTATCGTCGAAAGCCGAGATGTTAACGCCCGAAGAGTATGAAGCTCAATCAGAAAACGCGGCTGTAGAGCCTAAAGTGTTAGTCAAGTTAGCAAAACGTAATGTTATTTTTCTGCTTGTAATTACCTCTGCGCTTACCGTTATTGGCACCCTTGCCTAACTATTCCCATTAACAAACGTATTACCATTCTATCCTGGTCTATAAATTTTTCATTTATAGATCAGGCATTTCACGTCTTATATGCTGGCTACCTCACCTCATCAGACCAGTGTGGGTTTGCTAAATTTTTGCAACAAATTCAACAATAAAGCTTAACAACAAGCAACTCCTTACAAGTTTGCTATGCTTGAGAGTATTTACCTCGGTTTCAATCTATCTTAAACTGTATAGGTAAAATGGTATTACCAATTGTGACTGTAAACCTTACTTGTTTACAAAATAGTCGCATACTCAAGTAAACGAAGGAATATAGTCACGCATGCGTCAGCAGCGAAAAAAACTTGCCGATGTTATCACCGAGCAGCTTGAATCCATGATTTTGGATGGGAGCTTATTGGCAGGTCAGAAATTGCCACCAGAGCGTGAACTTGCGATTCAATTTGAGGTATCGCGTCCTTCGTTACGAGAAGCCATTGGTAATCTCCAGGCGCGTGGATTGGTTGAGCGCAAGCAAGGGGGCGGCACGTTTGTGAATCGCAACCTTAACTCAGCCATGAAAGATCCGTTGATGGCGCTGGTGAGTAAACGGCCTGAAACTCAGTTTGATTTACTTGAGTTTCGTCATGCCTTAGAAGGTATGGCGGCGTATTACGCAGCGCTTCGTGGGCAACCTGAAGATTATGAAGCACTAAAAAATGCGCTTAATGAACTACCCACGCCAGCACCCGAAGAAAGTAAGCGGGAACAAGCTGAAGCGCTAGGTAAGTTCTACATCATTATGGCAAGAGCATCTCATAATATGGTGCTTTTACATGTAATGAGCACCATGCAGAGTATGCTGGTGGAAAACATTGAACGTAACTTTGATATGTTAGCGACTCACCCCGATGCAGTGGCCGATATTGCTCGTCAAAGACGAGAAATAGTTGAGGCTATCGCCGCACGGGATCCAGAAGCGGCACGTCAAGCGTGTAATACGCACCTTGCGTTCATTGAAAAGACATTATTAACCATTAATCAGCGTGACACTCGTGTACAACGCGCGTTACGACGATTGGAAATTTAACACGCCTTCTTGTTTACCCAGTTTTATGAGGCGTGATTATATAAGCAGAGGCTTAAAGAGAATTTTAGCTACTGCAATAGGCAAAAAGCACAGGTGAGCCATTAAGGGTCACAGCGAGTACAACGTAATTTGGTCATTCTTCTTTCGATAATTAGGTCGAAGGAAGAATTCTCTATATATAAAGCAAAAATAGGATGGCACCATGACTGATATGATGCACCAAGATGTGGATCCTCAAGAAACTAAAGAGTGGATTGACGCTCTTGAATCTGTTTTGGAAGAGGAAGGTGTAGAACGCGCCCATTATCTACTCGAGAAACTGATTGATAAGGCTCGTCGTAGCGGAGCGCACTTACCGTACGACGCCACCACAGCGTACATCAATACAATTCCTTCAGCGCAAGAGCCAAAAATGCCTGGCGACCTAACGATTGAAGCACGTATTCGTGCAGCCATTCGTTGGAATGCATTGATGATTGTATTACGTGCTTCTAAGAAAGACTTAGAGCTTGGTGGTCACATTGGTAGTTTTGCGTCATCTGCCATGCTATACGATGTTGGTTTTAACCACTTCTTTAAAGCGCCTACAGAAAATGCTGGCGGCGACTTTATTTTTGCTCAAGGCCATATCTCTCCAGGTATTTATGCCCGTTCTTTCATTGAGGGTAACCTTTCTGAAGAACAGCTAAACAACTTCCGTCAAGAATGTGCTGGTGAAGGCTTATCTTCATACCCACACCCTCACTTGATGAAAGATTACTGGCAGTTCCCAACAGTATCGATGGGCTTAGGTCCACTTCAAGCCATCTATACTGCTCGTTTCCTTAAGTACCTTACTAATCGTGGTATCAAAGACTGTTCTGAACAGCGCGTATACTGCTACATGGGTGACGGCGAGTGTGATGAGCCAGAATCATTAGGTGCTATTGGTCTTGCCTCACGCGAAGGCCTAGATAACTTAACTTTCGTTATCAACTGTAACCTACAGCGCCTAGACGGCCCGGTACGTGGTAACGGCAAAATTATCCAAGAACTTGAAGGCACATTCCGCGGCGCAGGCTGGGAAGTGGTTAAAGTTATTTGGGGCAGTTACTGGGATGAGCTTCTTGCCCGTGATAAATCAGGCAAACTTATTCAGTTAATGGGCGAAACCGTAGACGGTGAGTACCAGAACTGTAAGGCGAAGGGTGGTAAATACACTCGCGAAAACTTCTTCAACAAGTACCCAGAAACGGCTGCACTTGTAGCGAACATGTCTGATGATGACATCTGGCGCTTGAACCGTGGTGGACACGATCCAGTTAAAGTCTTTGCTGCTTATCAAAAAGCGAAAGAGACCAAAGGTCGTCCAACGGTTATTCTTGCTAAAACAGTTAAAGGCTTTGGTTTAGGTGCTTCTGGTGAAGCCTTGAACATTGCGCATAACGTGAAGAAAATGGACGTTGATTCACTTAAAGTGTTCCGTGATCGTTTCAACATTCCAATCGCTGATGAGAAGATTGAAGAGCTACCTTACTTCAAGTTCCCTGAAGACAGTGAAGAAATGAAGTACTTGCGCGAGCGTCGTGAGTCTTTAGGCGGTTACTTACCTTCTCGTAGAGAACAAGCTGAAGAACAACTTGAAGTACCTGAATTAAAAGCTTTCGATGCAATCTTAAAAGGCTCAGGCGATCGTTCAGTATCGTCTACTATGACCTTTGTTCGCGTACTTAATGCGTTGTTGAAAGACAAGAAAATTGGTAAGCGTATTGTGCCAATTATTCCTGATGAAGCACGTACATTCGGTATGGAAGGACTTTTCCGCCAAGTGGGCATTTATGCTAACGAAGGCCAAAAGTACGTTCCACAAGATGCAGACCAAGTGGCTTACTATCGTGAAGATAAAAAAGGCCAAGTATTGCAGGAAGGTATTAACGAATTAGGTGCAATGGCATCGTGGGTAGCAGCAGGTACATCTTACTCAACCTGTAACGCCACGACTATTCCGTTCTACATTTACTACTCAATGTTTGGTTTCCAACGTGTTGGCGACTTAGCGTGGGCAGCTGGCGATAGCCAAGCAAGAGGCTTCTTGTTAGGTGCTACTGCAGGTAGAACAACATTGAACGGTGAAGGTCTACAGCACCAAGATGGTCATTCACATGTTCAAGCGAACCTTATCCCGAACTGTGTAACTTACGATCCAACTTACGGATACGAAGTGGCTGTTATCGTACAAGACGGTTTACGCCGCATGTATGGCAACAACGAAAACGTTTTCTATTACCTAACATTGATGAACGAGAACTACCAACACCCAGCTATGCCTGAAGGTGATGACGTAGCAGATCAAATCATTAAAGGTATTTATAAGCTTGAACGCGTTGAAAACAAGAAGACCAAGACCAATGTACAGTTAATGGGCTCGGGTACTATCTTGAATGAAGTACGTAAAGCGGCACAGATTCTTTGTGACGATTACAATGTTTCTTCAGACGTTTACTCGGTTACCTCGTTCAACGAATTGGCTCGCGAAGGTCAAGAAGTGGCGCGCTGGAACATGTTGAACCCAGAAGCCGATCAGAAAACAGCTTACATTGGTCAGGTAATCACGAAAGATGCAGGTCCTGCTATTTCGGCGACCGACTACGTGAAGAACTACTCTGATCAGGTTCGTGCATTTATCGATACTGATTACCGCTGCCTAGGTACTGATGGCTTTGGTAGAAGTGATAGCCGTGAAAACTTGCGTACTCACTTTGAAGTTAACGCTGCATACATTGTAGTAGCTTCATTGTACGAATTGGCGCAACGCGGTGAGTTCGATAAGAAAGATGTTGCCGAAGCGATTAAACGTTTTGATATTAACGTTGAAAAACTAAACCCACTTTACGCGTAGCCGCAGGCAGATAAGGTATTTTACATATGTCAGATATTCAAAAGATTATCGTACCCGATGTAGGCGGTGACGAAGTTGAAGTTATCGAGCTATGTGTTGCCGTAGGCGACACCATTGATGCAGATGAAGGCGTTGTTACCGTTGAAAGTGACAAAGCCTCTATGGACATTCCTGCACCATTTGAAGGTGAGATCGTTAGCTTATCTGTTGCTGTTGGCGACAAGATAAAAGAAGGCGATGTTATCGGTGAAATGAAAAAAGCAGGTGGCGAAGAAGCTTCTTCTGAAGAGAAAGAAGAGCCAGCTCAAGAAGCGCCTGCGCCAGAAGCGTCAAAAGAAGCACCAAAAGAAGAAAGTAAGCCCGAAGCGGCACCAGCATCATCTGGTGGCGGTGAAGTGATAGAAGTTGCGGTTCCTGATATTGGTGACGATGGCGAAGTAGACGTTATTGATGTATTGGTTTCAGTAGGCGATACCATCGAGAAAGAAGATGGGCTTATTACGCTAGAAACCGACAAAGCGACTATGGATGTGCCTTCTACTCACGCAGGTACGGTGAAAGAAGTGTTCATCAGTACTGGCGATAAAGTGAAAGAAGGTACGCTAGTTATTAAACTAGAAACCGCTGGAAGTGGTGAAACGGCAAGCAGCGATGCGCCTGCTGAATCAAGTTCTGAAAAAGCGGCACCTGCGGCTGATTCATCTGCCCAGTCGTCAGATTCAGAGAAATCAGCCGGTGGTGTAGTAGAAGTTGAAGTACCTGATATTGGTGAAGACGGCGAAGTAGACGTTATCGATGTATTAGTTTCTGTAGGTGACACCATTGAGAAAGAAGATGGTCTTATTACCCTTGAAACTGATAAAGCCACAATGGATGTGCCTTCTACCCATGCAGGTACAGTAAAAGAAGTCTTCATTAAAGCCGGTGACAAAGTTAAGCAAGGTACGTTAGTTATTAAGCTAGAAACTGCCGGAAATGGCGGTTCAGCAAGTAGCGATGCCCCTGCGCCGAAGAAAGTGGAATCTGCGCCTGAGGAACCAAAAGCGGCTGAAAAACCAACAGCGCAAAATAAGTCACCTGTACCAGCACAAGAAGCGCCAGCGCCTAAAGGCAATGGCAAAGCACATGCTTCTCCTTCTGTACGTCGTGTAGCCAGAGAGTTCGGTGTAGACCTTACCCTTGTTAGTGGCTCGGGTCCTAAGAATCGTATTCTAAAAGAAGACGTTCAGGCTTATGTGAAAGCAGAGCTTGCTAAGCCTAAAGGCAGCGCAAGCAGTGTAGCTGCGCCAGCAGGCGATAACGTACTTCAAATTGTGCCGGTTAAACCTATTGACCACAGCAAGTTTGGTGAAGTTGAAGAAGTTAAGCTTTCGCGTATTCAGAAGATTTCTGGTCCATTCTTACACCGCAACTGGGCGACTATCCCTCATGTAACACAGTTTGATGAGGCTGATATCACCGACGTAGAAGCGTTCCGTAAGGAACAAAATGCGTACCATGCGAAAATTAAGTCTGGCCTTAAAATTACGCCACTTGTATTCGTCATGAAAGCAGTTGCTAAAGCGTTAGAGAAATACGAAGTATTTAACTCTTCTCTTTCTGATGACGGTGAAAGCTTGATTATCAAGAAATTCATCAACATCGGTATTGCGGTGGAAACGCCTGGTGGTTTGGTAGTTCCCGTTATCAAAGATGTGAACAAGAAAGGTATTGAGCAGCTGTCTCAAGAACTGATTGAGACATCGAAGAAAGCCCGTGACGGAAAACTGAAGTCTTCAGACATGCAAGGCGGCACATTCACTATTTCTAGCTTAGGCGGCATAGGTGGAACAGCGTTTACGCCAATTGTTAACGCCCCTGAGGTTGCTATCTTAGGTGTGTCTAAGTCTGATATGAAACCGAAGTGGAATGGTAGCGAGTTTGAACCTCGTCTTATGGTTCCATTAAGCTTGTCATACGACCATCGGGTTATTGATGGTGCAGTAGGTGCAAGGTTCTCCACAGAAGTGGCGGCAAACTTGACTGACTTGCGTAGAATTATACTTTAAATCAAAATACGAGAATGTTTGTTATATCATTAACATTCTCGGTGATTTTATAAGCCCATGGGGCAGTATTTAGGTTATGCTATCACGCACAAGGTGATAGATAACAAAAAATAGGATTGAGGTTCACAATGAGCGAAATTAAAACGCAATTAGTGGTACTGGGCGGCGGCCCTGGCGGTTACTCTGCGGCATTCCGTGCTGCCGATTTAGGCATCGAGACCGTTATTGTTGATTCACGTGAAGTGCTAGGCGGCGTATGCCTTAACGTTGGTTGTATTCCTTCAAAAGCATTACTTCACGTAGCGAAAGTAATGAAAGAAGCGAAGCACTTGGCTAGCCATGGTGTGACTTTTGGTGAGCCAAAAATCGACCTAGATAAAATTCGTGAATACAAAGACAGCGTTGTTAAACAGCTAACAAACGGTCTTGGCGGCATGTCTAAAATGCGTAAAACCAAGCACGTTAAAGGTTACGGTAAATTTACTGGCGCTAATACCCTTGAAGTAAAAAATGGTGACGACGTTACTACTATTACGTTTGAAAAAGCGATTATTGCTGCGGGTTCTGAGCCAGTAAGCTTGCCGTTTATTCCAGAAGACGATCGTATCATCGATTCTACTGGCGCTTTGGAAATGAAAGATATTCCAGAGAAAATGCTAGTACTTGGTGGCGGTATCATTGGCCTAGAAATGGGTACAGTGTACGAAGCACTAGGTTCAAAAATCGATGTTGTTGAATTTTTAGATCAGCTTATTCCAGCTGCTGATAAAGACATCATGAAAGTCTTTATGAAAGACTATAAAGAAAAATTCAACATCATGCTTGAAACCAAAGTAACTGCGGTTGAAGCAAAAGAAGACGGCTTGTATGTAACATTTGAAGGTAAAAATGCACCTTCAGAGCAAGTACGCTACGACAAAGTATTAGTTGCTGTTGGACGTCGTCCAAACGGTAAAATGGTTGGCGCAGACACTGCTGGTGTTAACGTTGACGACCGTGGCTTTATTAACGTTGATAAGCAAATGCGTACTAACGTTGAACACATCTTCGCTATCGGCGACTTAGTTGGCCAACCTATGCTTGCGCATAAAGCGGTTCACGAAGGTCATGTTGCTGCTGAAGTTATTGCCGGACAAAAACACTACTTCGACCCACGTGGTATTCCTTCAGTAGCCTATACTGAGCCGGAAGTTGCCTGGGTTGGTGTTACCGAGAAAGAAGCAAAAGAGCAAGGTTTAAGCTACGAAACAGCCGTATTCCCATGGGCTGCTTCAGGTCGCGCTATTGCCTCTGATGCAACTAACGGTATGACTAAAATGATTTTCGAAAAAGACACCGGTCGTGTACTTGGTGGCGCAATGGTAGGTACTAACGCAGGCGAAATGCTTGGCGAAATTGGTCTTGCTGTTGAAATGGGCGCAGACGCTGAAGATGTTGCATTAACTATTCACGCTCACCCAACGCTAAACGAGTCAATCGGCCTAGCGTCAGAAATCTTCGAAGGTAGTATTACCGATTTGCCTAACGCTAAGGCAAAGAAAAAGAAGTAAGTTAGCTTAATAGTTAACGCAAAAACCCGCCAGATGGCGGGTTTTTTTATTTTTAGCGAAGCTAACTTGGCGTAATGCGAATGTAGCGCCTATTATTAGAGCAGGTAATTAGCAGTTAGTTTTAAACGAGACAAAATGGTTCCGAGCAACATTCATACTATTGGAAAACACACCTCTCATGCAGAAACTAAACACGCCGAATATGATATTGAGCTCATAGGTAGTGTGCTACGAGTAGACGGACGAGGCGTGGTTAATGAAGAGATTTTAAAGCAATATCACGAAGACGTTAAAGATATAGTTATTAGCCTCAATGGGCAAAAGTGGGGCTTTCTTGGCTTTGTTCTTGGCACGGGTATTTTAACCCCTGCAGCAGAAACTATCCTGATAGACTCAATTAAACTTCGCAAAATATACGGTATGTCAGCCTGCGCTCTAGTTGTTACCAACGCTGACATTCCAGCGCTGGTGCAAAGTCAGTTTGAGCGGGTGTATTTGGCAGCAGATATCGACTATTTCTTTTGTGTTGATGAAAAAGATGGATTAGCGTGGCTTGCCAGTAAAGGGTGTAAATACAAGTAATGCTAGGTAGGTGAAAAGCTGCCTATCACAGGGGAAATAGTGGCCTATTGCCAAATGGCACCACCTAGGCCTTTCGCTAAGAGACATCGCTGGGGCTTATCGCCAAGAGGCACCGCTGGGTTTTAACGCCAAAAGGTACGAAGAGGGCTTATCAAAACACTATGCGGTTACTTTTCCCTTCGCATCATTCACGGCTTTATCTAAGTCCACAATATCTGCTGTTTCAGCAGCATCCAACGTTTCGTCGTGCTTAATATGCGCTGGTGAAAAGTCGCTGTTGTCCATATTACGCTGCGCCAAGAATCGCTTAACGGTATCAGCGCAGTAGGCTTTACGGCAACATTGAGAAAGTAGCATTTCATGTCGCTCAACACGTTCGCGAATAAACTTCACGACAAGCTTACGCAACCATTGTAACCCTGCATCTAAGTCTTGGCGTTTGTGCCACATTACCGACATTGGCAAGCTTTTTATTTCAATCGGCGTTTCAAATACTGCGAGCTCACCAGAGAAAATCTCCTTCTCAACGACCAGTGATGGTGCAACACATATTAAGTTGCTTTCTTTTAGCAGCGGCGTGGCGTTGTAGAACTGATTGACCGACATAGCAATACGGCGTTTTAACCCCATGTTAGCTAATACTTGATCGGTAGGGCCGGTAACATCGCCTGTTACCGACACCAATAAGTGATCTGCGGCAATAAAGTCTTCCAAGGTAAGCTGCGCTTTTGCTAGTGGGTGATCGGGGCGCATCACCACTACCCAACTAGGGTCTAAAACGTGCTCGGTGCGTATTACCGCATCGGGTTGATGATATTTAGAAAAGGTCA
This sequence comes from Alteromonas sp. Mac1, assembly GCF_001562125.1. Taxonomy (NCBI): domain Bacteria; kingdom Pseudomonadati; phylum Pseudomonadota; class Gammaproteobacteria; order Alteromonadales; family Alteromonadaceae; genus Alteromonas; species Alteromonas sp. Mac1. The sequence continues at coordinate 3,544,826 of NZ_CP013932.1, read as the reverse complement.
GTTCAGCCTCTGCGTCTTTTAAAACCTTATCAGTGCCTAAATCGTAACTGGGAATAGCGTGAATATTAATGCCTGGAGCTTCATTTTCAATTACCTTGCGAAGCGGCCCCCACACCATAGCAACAATGCTATCGGTGGCCGATATACGAAAGGTTCGCTTGGCCGTGGCAGGGTCAAATTCCGCCGGGCTGACGGCAACTTCAAGTTGTCCTAATGGGCCTTGAATTTGGCTCCACAAGTTGGTGGCAAATGACGTAGGTTGAATACCACGCCCATCCTTTACGAATAACTCGTCTTTCCACGCGGTACGCATGCGAGAAAGGGCGTTCGAGACAGCTGGTTGGGTCATCGACAATCTATCAGCAGCTCGGGTAATCGCGCCCTCTGTCATGATGGCATCAAATATCATCAATAAATTTAAATCATGTGGACGCATCAGTCTCTCCGGTTATTCGTAAATTAGTTCTGTACCAGTATACTAGGCCGAGCAGAGGAAATACTGCATAAACACGTGTGAATCCGTCGCTTTTTATCACGTGAGTTTATCGCTAAACAGCGCGTTTAAGTATTATCACCACATTTATTTGCTTCATGTTGTGCTGCCAAATTACAGGTAACACCTTGAGCGAAATAGCCTAAATTTCATACTTCTCAATATATATCATTTTATGATGTGTTGCATACGAAAATATAATTATTTTTATTGTATTGCCATGTGCATAATGCACGCCTTCACACTTTTAGAGACTCTTGCAATGACGACTTTAACTCGATTTTTGGCAATTCTAAGCCTAACAGCACTTGTCGCCGCATGTGGTAGCGACGATACGGATCCTGGCCAGCAAATGCATGCGAATGTGGGCATTCCTGTAGATGTTGCGCCAGTGGTCTCGCAGCGTTTAACCGAATGGGACAGCTTTACTGGCCGTTTAGAAGCGCCGCAAACCGTATCCCTTCGCCCACGTGTCTCAGGCTACATTGAATTTGTAGCGTTTGAGGAAGGCGAATATGTAGAGCAGGGCGAAACCTTGTTCCTTATTGATAACCGCGCTTTTAAAGCAGAAGTTGAGCGTTTAACCGCGCAACTTGAAGAAGCAAAAAGCCGTTACGATTTATCAGTGCAAAGCTACGACAGAGTCGTAAAGCTTCGAAAAACCCAAGCGGTTTCGCAAGAAGTGCTAGATGAGCGTTTAGCGGGTAAGAATCAAGCTTTTGCTAGCATTAACCAAACAAAAGCGGCGTTAGAAGTTGCCCGTTTGAACCGCGGTTTTGCCCGTGTGGAAGCGCCTATTTCTGGCCGTGTTTCTCGCGCAAATATAACTGCAGGCAACTATGTAACGGCAGGGCAGTCTGAGCTCACCAGCATTGTATCTACCCATCAGCTTTACGCTTACTTCGATATTGATGAGCAAACGTACCTAAATTACGTGAGCAGTGATGATAAAGCCGACTCAGCGGTTAACGACCAAGCCGTGGCTATGCGTCTTGCCAATGAGCAAGATTATGGCCATTGGGGACAAATCGACTTCGTAGATAACCAAGTTAATGGCAATACCGGAACCCTTCGTGTTCGCGCGGTTTTCAACAATGAAAATGGTCGTTTAATGCCGGGATTATTTACCCATCTAAAACTTGCGGGTGATACCAACGAACAAGGCATTTTAATTAAAGAAAAAGCCATTGGTACCGACCTTAACAACAAATTTGTGTTGGTGGTAAACGGCGAAAATAAAGTGGAATACCGAGCCGTTACCTTGGGTGACAAAGTAGGCAGCATGCGCATTATTCAAAGTGGCTTAGTGGCAGGCGATACCATTGTAGTAGATGGTCTGCAGCGCGTACGCCCAGGTGCTGTTGTTGCGCCAAACCACGTTGATATGGGTGATAAAGAAGCACTAGCAAGCCTGCAAAACTGGCAGTCTCGTGTAGATAACGTAACAAATTTGGCTAACGCAGACGCTATTACAAGTAGCGTAGCTGGCACTGGAATTAATTAATGAATTTTTCGCAATTTTTCATTCGCCGCCCAATTTTTGCAGGTGTACTAAGCCTGCTCATTTTCATTGGTGGTGCGATAGCTGTTTGGCAGCTACCTATAACAGAATACCCAGAAGTGGTGCCGCCTACGGTAGTGGTAACGGCTAACTATCCTGGCGCTAACCCCAAAGTTATTGCCGAAACCGTTGCTACGCCCTTAGAGCAAGAGATTAATGGCGTGGAAGACATGATTTATATGTCTTCACAGGCCACATCTGATGGCCGTATGACGCTTACCATCACGTTCGCTATTGGTACCGATCCTGATGATGCTACTACGCTGGTTCAAAACCGTGTTAACCGTGCGACACCGCGATTGCCACAGGAAGTACAGCGCTTAGGTATTGTTACCGAAAAATCATCACCAGATTTAACCATGGTGGTGCATTTAACCTCACCTGATAAACGTTACGACATGCTTTATTTGTCGAACTATGCCGACCAATTCGTAAAAGATGAGCTCGCGCGAGTTGAAGGGGTAGGGCAAGTTCGTTTATTTGGCGCTGGTGAATACAGCATGCGTGTTTGGCTAGATCCAAACAAGTTAGCTTCACTGCAAATGAACCCAGGCGATGTGGTTGCGGCTATTTCCGAGCAAAACCAACAAGCAGCGGCAGGTAGCCTAGGCGCACAGCCAACGGGCACCAGTGAGTTTCAGCTACTTATTAATGTGCGCGGTCGCCTTGAAGATGAAAGTGAATTTGAAAATATCATCGTCAAAACGGGCGATAATGGTCAAATTACCCGGTTAAAAGACGTAGCCCGAATTGAGTTAGGTGCCGATTATTACACCTTGCGTTCATTACTAAATAATAATCCAGCAGCTGCATTACCTATATTTCAGGCCCCAGGCTCAAACGCTATTCAAATCTCTGACGACGTGCGTGCTCGCATGGCAGAACTTGAAAAGATGTTTCCAGAAGGGTTGGAATACGACATCGTTTACGACCCTACCGTATTCGTACGTGGCTCAATTGAAGCCGTGGTAAATACGTTACTTGAAGCTGTGCTATTGGTTGTATTAGTAGTAGTACTGTTTTTACAAACCTGGCGCGCGTCTATTATTCCTTTAGTAGCGGTTCCCATTTCATTGGTAGGTACCTTTGCGTTTATGCAATTGATGGGCTTCTCGTTAAATGCGCTATCGTTGTTTGGCTTGGTACTGGCTATCGGTATTGTGGTTGATGATGCCATCGTGGTGGTGGAAAACGTTGAGCGGAATATTGCCGACGGCAAAGCGCCATTCGATGCTACCGTGCAAGCAATGAAAGAGGTAACAGGGCCTATTATTGCCACTACCTTGGTATTGGCTGCGGTATTTATCCCTACTGCCTTTATGAGCGGCTTAACCGGTCAGTTCTATAAGCAGTTTGCGTTAACCATTACTATTTCTACCTTCATCTCGGCAATTAACTCGTTAACCTTAAGCCCTGCATTATCGGCCTTGTTATTGAAGCCTCATGGGCAATCGAAAGATTGGCTAAGCCGAGGTATGGATAAAGTGTTTGGGCGCTTTGTATTTACGCCATTTAATAAAATGTTCGATCGCGGTGCGAAAAAATACACTGGCGCTGTAGGTGGGCTTATTCGCAAAAGCGGTGTGGTAGTCGTGCTTTACGCTGGTTTGCTAGGGTTAACCTACTTCCAGTTTGCTAACACGCCAACTGGTTATGTACCGCCTCAAGATAAGCAGTATCTTATTGCATTTGCACAGCTTCCTAATGCGTCGTCGTTAGATAGAACTGAGGAAGTCGTGCGTGAAATGTCGCGTATTGCGATGGAACACCCTGGTGTTTCTGATGCAGTGGCATTTCCAGGTTTGAACATAAACGGCTTCACCAACAGCCCAAGTTCGGGTGTGTTGTTTACGCCGCTTAAACCGTTCAATGAGCGTCAAAGCCCTGAGCTTTCAGCCGGTGCAATTGCTATGCAATTGAACCAGCAATTTGGCTCTATTAAAGGTGCTTATGTGGCTATCTTCCCGCCACCACCGGTAATGGGCCTTGGCACCATTGGTGGTTTCAGGCTACAAGTGCAAGACAGAGGAAACTTAGGTTTTGCTGAACTTGAAAAAGTAACCCAAGAAGTGATTGGCAAAGCGTGGGCACACCCTGCGCTAACCGGTAACTTCACCAGTTTTACGGTTAACGTACCTCAGTTAAATGTGGATGTAGATCGCGAGAAAGCCGTTAGCCAAGGTGTAAACATAGGTACCTTGTTTGACACCATGCAGGCGTATTTGGGCTCGGTGTATGTGAACGACTTTAACCTTTTCGGCAAAACCTATCAGGTAAATGTTCAGGCCGATGCTCAGTATCGTCAAGATGTTGAAAACATCACCCAATTTAAAGTGCGAAACGATAAAGGCGATATGATCCCGCTAGGTTCATTTCTTAATATTGAGCACAGCGCAGGGCCAGACCGAGTGATGCATTACAACGGCTATGTCACCGCTGAAGTTAACGGCTCTCCGGCGCCGGGTTACAGTTCAGATCAAGCTAAAGCAGCGATAGAGCAAATTCTTGATGAAACCCTGCCGTTAGGCATGACCTACGAATGGACCGAGCTAACTTATCAGCAAATATTGGCAGGCAACGCCTCGGCCTTTATCTTCCCGCTGGTGGTGCTTTTGGTGTTCTTAGTATTGGCAGCGCAGTATGAAAGTTTACGCTTACCGCTGGCCATTATATTGATTGTCCCCATGACCTTGCTAAGCGCACTAATTGGTGTGGTGATATATGGTGGTGACAACAACATATTTACCCAAATTGGCTTAATTGTGCTGGTGGGGCTGGCGACTAAAAACGCCATTCTTATTGTGGAATTTGCCAAAGAGCTACAAGACAACGGCATGGATGCACTATCAGCCATTAAAGAGGCCAGTAAGTTGCGTCTTCGCCCAATCCTAATGACGTCTATAGCCTTCATTATGGGTGTGTTGCCTATGGTACTTTCTACAGGCGCAGGTGCAGAGATGCGTCAAGCCATGGGCGTAGCAGTGTTCTCAGGCATGATTGGGGTAACTGTGTTCGGCTTAATTCTTACTCCTGTATTTTACTATTTGTTGAAACGTAACGGTTAACTCTCCCGTTTACCCAAGCGTTGCCTCCTCCTCGTACTTTGGAGGCACTTTAGGCCACTTGTTTAAGTGGCCTTTTTTTATGCCAGTCCTTAGGGAGAAGGGGGCAGTGGCTCAAACCTATTGCGCTCTGCTTTTTGGTAGCAGAGTGTTGATAGCAAAATGCATTTGTACTGTATATTTATACATGATATAACGTTTTATATACTGAAAACGATATTGCCGATACACACGTCTTTTTTCATCATTTATTACTGAACCCACTGACGCTGTGTATTTGCTAAGAGAAAGTACAAATCTGCGATGCATGACAAACTGATACAAAAACTCGAAATTCTTTCAGATGCAGCCAAGTATGACGCTTCATGTGCAAGCGGTTCTGCAGGTAAACGAAAGGCTGGCAAAACCGATAAAACGGGCATAGGCTCTCTTACCGGTGGTACGGGTATATGTCACAGTTTTACCCCTGATGGGCGCTGTGTCTCTTTGTTAAAGATACTAATGACGAACTACTGTATTTACGACTGTCACTATTGCATTAATAGAGTATCGAGTAGTGTTCAACGTGCCCGTTTCACTGTGAAAGAAACCGTAGACCTAACACTGAATTTTTACAAGCGTAACTATATCGAAGGTCTGTTTCTTAGTTCAGGCATTGTGGGTTCTCCAGACCTTACAATGGAAAGTATGGTGCGTATTGCAAAATCTTTACGTCTGGATCACGGGTTCAAGGGGTATATTCATCTTAAGACAATTCCCAATGCCTCACCTGAATTGCAGGCCGAAGCTGGCTTATACGCCGACAGACTAAGCATTAATGTAGAAATGCCAACCCAACCTTCTTTAAATAAGTACGCGCCCGAAAAAGACCTCGGCGCTATTCATAACGCGATGAATACACTGAAAGAGAAAATAGCTGAGCATAAGGTAGATAAAACCCATACAGGTAAACGTCCTCCTCGCTTTGCCCCTGGCGGGCAGTCTACTCAAATGATAATAGGGGCCGATGGTTCTAATGATAAAGTTATCTTGGGCACGAGCGTAAAACTTTATAGCCAACAAAAGCTACGTCGCGTTTATTACTCTGCATTCTCGCCAATACCCGATGCATCAGAAGTTTTACCGCTAAAACCAGCGCCTTTAATTCGCGAGCATCGTCTTTATCAGGCTGATTGGCTTTTGCGTTTTTATGGATTCAAGCTTGATGAAATATTGCACGATGACATGCTTGATATGGATCATGATCCTAAACTTGCGTGGGCATTGCGCAATCGTCATGTGTTTCCAATCGATTTAAATAAAGCCGACAAACTGATGTTGTTACGGGTACCAGGCCTTGGTGCACGCACTGTACAAAAAATTCTGACTATTCGCCGTTATGCAAAGCTTAGTTGGATGGATCTTACTAAAATGCGCCTGCCTCTACAAAAGCTGAAGCCTTTTATTAGCGTGAGCGACTACTCGCCTAATATTCATTTACTCGATAGCAATAATTTTGAGTTACAGTTCAAACAGCCGAAGCAGTTCGAGCTATTTAGCGCCTAATTGAAATGGCATAAAGATGAAAACCATTACAATCATTTCAGTGCCTGGGTACGATGAGTGGCGCATAGCAGCAAGAGAATGTTTGGCGCAAGCTATCCCCCCCGAAAATATTATTTGGCAAACTTCAGAGTCTATACAAGACGACCTGTTTGGCGGTGGGGAACAAGTTATAGCAGCCAGTAAGCCAAAAGCGAAACACAGCATTCCCAAGTCAGTCTTAACGCTTATCAAATATGCGTTGTGTCACCAAGATGCTAGCCGCTTCGCATTGTGTTATCGGGTGTTATGGCGTGTTATTTTCGAAAACAAAAACCTTATTCAGTTAAAAACTGATGAAGATATCATGCAACTTGTTACGTTAGCCAAAGCGGTAAAACGCGATGCATATAAAATAAGTGCTTTTTTGAGGTTTCGAGAAGTTAATCATGACGGACAAGAGCACTTTATCGCTTGGTATGAGCCGGAACATTTTAGCTTAGAGATTAAGCTCGACTTCTTCCAAACTCGTTTTAAAAATATGCGGTGGTCAATATTAACGCCTTATCGGGCTGCCCATTGGGATACTGAAAAGCTAGTTTTAGAAGATAATCCCGATCCGAGTGTGTTTCCTAATGACGACCGTATCGAAAAATATTGGCTCACTTATTACGCTAATATTTTTAATCCCGCCCGCATCAAAAAGAGCGCAATGTTAAGCTCAATGCCCAAAAAGTACTGGAAGAATATGCCCGAAACAGCTTTGATTGACGATATGATTCGAAATTCGGATGCGAGAGCGCGCAAAATGATAGTTGATGGGAATAAACGCTAATCCATTTCTCCAGCCTCTTTGCGGCCACAATTGGTCATTATGTATCGTTAAGTATCAACAATCTCGGCTTTTTTCATCCCTAAATTCGACTCCAACTGAACGTAAGCTAGCACTATCAACAATAAAAACTGGAACGAGAGTTATGAAGATAGGTGCAGCAGTGGTAGTGGCAATAGGCATGGTGAGTGCGCTTGGCATATTGGGTCAACAGGTGTCTTCGGCGCTAAACGACATGCAAACTTGGGACAGGGTAGTTACCGTTAAAGGGTTGTCTGAAAGGGAGTACGTGGCAGATCGAGTGATTTGGCCTATTCAATTTGTTGATGCAGGCAATGATTTACCCGCGCTTTACAACCAGATAGAAACAAACAGCATGAAAGTGTCTAACTTCTTACAGAGCAAAGGGATTGCCAAAGAGGGTATTACCATTGGTAAGCCAGACATTACCGATAAACTAGCTCAGCAATATGGCGGTACAGAAAAAGCGCCATTTCGTTACACCGCAGTGCAAACCATTACCGTATTTTCAAACGAGGTCGAAAAGGTACGTGTAGTCATGAGCCAGATAAGTAGCTTATTAAAGTCTGGTGTTGTGCTAACGAATCAACACTATCAAGCACAGCCCGACTATGTATTTACGCGTTTAAATGAAGTAAAACCGGCAATGATCGAGGAAGCCACTGTTAATGCCAGAGAGGTTGCTGAAAAGTTCGCGCAGGACTCGAAAAGTACGTTAGGGAAAATAAAACGGGCTAATCAAGGGCGGTTTTCAATCGCTAGCAGAGACCATCATCACCCCCATATTAAGCAGGTTCGGGTAGTTTCGACTATTGACTATACACTAGTAGATTAATACTGATGTATTATTACAGAGTTGCTATTTTGGTGAGTTTGCCCAAAATATACTGGAGTAATGTAAAGCTATCTTAAATTACGTGGCCAGATTAGGTTGCCAATAACAATGCGTTAGTGGCATTAAGAGGGTGTTTTTAATTTAACGAAACGCGTGTTAGCAAGCGCATACAGGTAAACATGACAGACCAAACACCGCCAGCACAGCAATTGGAGTTCTTTGAAATTCCAAGTCCCTGTATTGGTGTTTGTGAGTCTGGAGTGCGAGGGTATTGCAAAGGATGTTACCGCAGCCGAGAAGAGCGGCTGTATTGGCTTAAGATTGATGATGGAACTCGCCGAAAGATAATTGGGGCATGTCAGCGAAGAAAGCAAGCGGCGCTAAGTAGAGCCCGTCGCCAAAATGAAAAACCAATAGAAGTACGAGAGCCTAGTCAAATAAATATGTTTGATGTGCCTTTCGAGACAATTGATAAAGCATAAGCAGTGAGACTGACCTCGCGATAGCTGTTAATGCAGATGATAAAAGTGGAACCTTTGCATGTCCTTAGATAAATATGTGTCGTTTGCAACAAAGTCATTTACCTTGCCAGATATATGTATTCGTATCCGCTCGGTATTAGATAACCCTCGTTCAAGTGCAAGCGACCTTGGCGATTTAATCAGTTTAGATTCGTCATTAACAGCCAAAGTGCTGCGATTGGCAAACAGTTCACTGTTCCGGTTTCCATCACAAGTAGAGTCTGTTTCAAAAGCCATCAATGTCATTGGTGGTGAAGCTTTGTATAATTTGGTGGTTGCAGAAACCGCCAATACCGCTTTTAAATACTTTGATACCCAGCTTATTAACCTTGATAAACATTGGTTCAACTCTGTTTATTGTGGAATGGTGGCGAAACATTTGGCTAAGGCCAGCAATATGCGTGGTAGTGAGCGTTTCTTCGTTATGGGGATATTGCAAAACCTCAGTGAGTTGGTCATTGCTAAACGTTCGCCAGAGCTTTATAAAAGCTATATTGAGCAAGATAGCGATATGCTTCTCGGGGCAAGACAAATTCAACATTTTGGTTTTACCTTTTCAAACTGTAGCGGTACCATATTAGAAAATTGGAAGCTTCCTCTTGTGCTCTATTATCCGGTTATGCACGCTAATGATATGTCTAGACAGGCAACAGATAGCGATATTGCGCTACTGGCATTAGCATCAAGGGTTACTACCATGCAGCAAAATAAAAAAACTGACGGTGACATTGAACTTTTTTTAGAAGACATAGCCAATAATAGTGGTGTGAATATAGATGACGTGGCAAATGCCATAGAGTTCGCCGACAGAGAAACAGCAAAAATTTCCATGCTTATCCATTGATTTACCAGTAATGAGGTAAAACAGTGATAAGCAGCCTTGAGCTTTATCTAGCCAAGGCAGCTTGATGGTTGTTGAATGTAAGTTCAGAAGCCGCTTTACAAGTGTTCAATCGTACAACTAAGCGGTAAAAAACACATAGCTAACGTAATACCCATGGAAGGGCATAATAGGGTGTTAAATGGCTATGCCATAACAACACCAAACCAATAAAAATTTATTAAAAATTATGCTTAATCTAACAAAACATTTCTGTGCAGTATGCTGTCTTCTTGGCATAAGTACTGCCGTCTTCGCAGCAGATCGCGACTTAATTCAAACGCTTTATCACGCTGATTTTACGCCAGACACCGACGACGAAGTGCCTAGATTTTCGTTAAATGGTGAGTTAGGTATACTCTCAAACACGGGTAATACATCAGCAGCGAGTATTAAAGCGGGTATCAACGCCGACCATGAAACTGAAAATTGGAGCAGTCTGTACTTTGCAGAAATGCTTTATCAAGAAAGTAACACCGATGGCACTGGTCGCGATGTGTCGGCCAAACGCTTCTATGGCAGTGCTCAGTTCGATTACAAATTAAACCAGCCTGGTCGACGCTTGTTCATGTACGGCGATTATGAAGATGATGCCTTCAGCGGCTATGATCATCGTGCTTCACTGGCTGCCGGTTGGTCACAACGAGTTTGGCGAGATGAAGTCAGCGAGTTCCGTTACAGTGTTGGGCCGGGTTATGCTTTTGTTGAGCTAGAAGAACCCCTCGAAGAAGATATTAACAACGGGGTAATTGTACGTGCATCAGCTGAATACAAATATCATTGGGCCTCAGGTGCTAACCTTCGACAATTTGTAAGCACGGAAGCGGGCGACGAAAATACTAAATCTCGTTCCGAGACATCTTTGTCGGCCAATGTTTTCGGCTCTTTAGCCATGAAGCTATCGTTTATTTTGAATCACGAAACCGATACTACCGAAGATGTAGATGGGTTAAGTACCGAGACCTCGGTTGCCTTGGTTTATCAATTCTTCTAACAATTACGCTTAAAGCTTATCAATAAGTGTAAATTTTACGTCTTATAGTCTAATTTTTGTTCGACCCTCATTGACTCGCACTATTAGGTAGGTACTATTGGCGCAGATTTTTCAGGCTATGCTGGCTAGCGCTTACGCTAGGTTTTCACAGCATGGCAAAGGATAAAACACTACTAGGATTGCTAATGAAAAAACAGCTTCTCGCATCACTTTTGGCCTTGTCTTTCTCTTCTGTTACTTTTGCTCAAGACGACGTTAAACCTTTCACGATGGAAGGTGAGCTAGGTATTATCGCAACAACAGGTAACACCGAAACGTCATCAATCAGTGCCGGTATTACTGCTCACCAAGAATTAGAGCAGTGGAGCAACGACTACACTCTAGAAGGTCTTTACAAAAAAGAAACTGTTGATAACGACGATGGTACCGAAGAAGAGTACACATCAGCGCAAAAGTTTTACGGTTCTGCACAGGGTAACTACAAGCTAGATAACCCTGATTACCGTTTATTTGGTTTCGCATCGTATGAAGATGACCGTTTAAGTAACTTCGACTATCAATCAACACTTGCTGTGGGTTGGAACCAAAAAGTACTTGAAAATAAACGTCACATTTTAGAGTACTCAATCGGTCCTGGTTACTCGTTTGCTGAAACGCAAGAAGGCGAAGAGCAGAACAGCATGATTGTTCGTGCTTCAAGTGCATACTCTTGGAAAATTTCAGATACGGCTAAATTCACGCAAACAGTGAGTACGGAAGTGGGTTCTGACAACACGAAATCTCGTGCTGAATCGGCGCTTACGGCTACCATTAGCGGTAACCTTTCTATGAAGTTGTCATTCAAGGTAGACCACAACTCTAACGTATCTGACGACGTAGAAAAGCTAGATACTGAAACTGCAGTAACGCTAGTTTACAACTTCTTCTAAAATCGTATTAACGATTGTAGAAACAGAAAACGCTGCCAATTGGCAGCGTTTTTTTATGTCTTTAAAAGTGTATGACGGTATTAAACCACCGTCATACAGAGCATTAGTGAAGAATACGGGTTTTAATCGTACCGTCAATTTGCTGTAGTTGTGCAAGCGCGTCATAGGCTCTGTCTTGCTGAACATCTACTACTACATAACCAATTTCTGCGTTAGTTTGAAGGTACTGGGCTTCAATGTTGATGCCTTTCTCTGCAAACGCTTGGTTAATTTGAGTAAGAATACCAGGCTGGTTTTTGTGTACGTGAAGTAAGCGAGAGCGGTTAGTGTGCTCTGGTAATGATACTTCAGGGAAGTTAACAGCAGATAAGGTAGAGCCATTATCACTGTACTTCGCCAATTTACCGGCCACTTCAATACCAATATTCTCTTGTGCTTCTTGGGTGCTACCACCTACATGCGGCGTAAGAATAACATTATCGAACTTACGTAAAGGCGATTGGAATTCCTCATTGTTCGACTTAGGTTCAACAGGGAATACATCAATAGCTGCGCCATTTAACTGGCCGCTTTCAAGCGCGTCGGCTAGGGCATCAATATCTACAACCGTACCGCGAGACGCATTAATAAAAATGCTTCCTTTCTTCATTTGTGCAAATTGCTCAGCTGCAAACATGTTTTGCGTTTGCTGAGTTTCAGGCACGTGAAGCGATACCACATCAGAGGTGTTTAATAGCTTCTCTAACGACTTTATCTGCGTAGAGTTACCTAATACCAACTTATCTTCAATATCGAAAAACTGTACACGCATACCAAGGTGTTCAGCAAGAATACTTAGCTGGGTACCAATGTGGCCATAACCAATGATACCTAATGTTTTACCACGGGCTTCAAACGAACCATTGGCAGTTTTTTCCCACTCACCGCGGTGCGCTTTTGCACTTTTACTAGGTACTTGGCGAAGCAAAAGAATAAGCTGACCAAGCACAAGCTCTGCTACTGAACGGGTATTAGAAAACGGTGCGTTAAATACCGGAATACCACGGCGCTGTGTTGCTTCTAAATTAACTTGGTTCGTACCAATACAGAAACAACCAATAGCTACCAATTTCTGAGCAGCATCGACTACCTTCTCAGTAATTTGAGTACGTGAACGAAGGCCAATAAAGTGGGCATCTTTCACTTTCTCAACAAGCTCTTCTTCAGGAAGGGACGTTTTGAGATACTCAATATTGGTGTATCCATTATTCTTAAAGGTTTCTAATGCACTTTGATGCACACCCTCTAACAACAATATCCGGATCTTATCCTTCTCTAGTGAAACTTTGCTCATGGATTTGCTATCTCTTAAAAAGTATTAGTATTTACAGAGCTCGAGGCTAGTGCAGGCGGGGTAGGTAAGACTGGAGCAAACCCTCCGCCGCATGGATGCGGCGGCGGAGCTCCCATGGATGGGTTCACAGCGTGTTTGCGGAAGTCTTACCTACCCCGACTAGCACCAGCCTCACACTCTCGAAAGGCCATCTAGACGTCTAAACGGAAATCTAACAGAAATCAGTTTAACTTGAAAGCTATTATTTATAGGTTTCAACACCGGTATCGGTGGCCGACAGTACGATGTCTGCGCCACGTAGGGCGAATATGCCGTTGGTGACCACACCTGGAATATTATTAATCGACTGCTCAAGCTCTCTTGGATTTAGTATTTCAAGATTATGCACGTCTAAAATAACATTGCCGTTATCTGTCACTACGCCTTGGCGGTATTCAGGATCGCCACCTAGTTTTACCAACTCACGAGCCACAAAAGAGCGCGCCATTGGAATAACTTCAACAGGCAGTGGGAACTTGCCAAGCACGGGCACGCGCTTGCTGTCATCTACAATACACACGAATGTAGTTGATGCACCGGCTACAATTTTTTCGCGGGTAAGGGCTGCACCGCCGCCTTTAATCATGTGTTTATGTTCGGTAACTTCATCAGCACCGTCGATATACACCGAAATATTGCTTACATCATTTAGCGCGAATACTTCAATGCCTAGGGCTTCAAGCAACTTTGTAGAGGCATCTGAACTTGATACCGCCCCTTCAATGTTGTTTTTAATTTTGCCGAGTTCTTCAATGAAAAAATTAACCGTAGAGCCTGTACCTACGCCAACAATACTGCCTTTTTCAACATATTCGATGGCTGCTTTAGCGACTGCTTGCTTCTTTGCATTCTGATCCATAGTGACTCTCCTAACTAAATTTTCATCAGTTTACCGGAAAACCACGGGCTAACCCACCGTGATAGGGGAATTTACGGTGCGTTATGCTCGATTAAAGCTCAATTGCTGTGTGGGGGTAACAATACGGTTTACAGGAATGTCCCAATGCTGAACGGGAAGTTGGTCTACTTGTTGGCAATCGTGGGCAATACCAATGAGTTTTGGTCTTATCGTTTGTGTTTGTATACTGGCTAAAGTTCTATCGTAATAGCCGCCGCCCATACCTAAGCGGTTTCCATTTGCATCGAATCCCACCAATGGCATAAGTATCACCTGATGATGAAAGGTAGGAATAACATCTGGGCAAGCCAGTACTGGCTCTTCAATGTTGTATTTGTTCATGCGCATCGGCGTTTTATCGGTATACCGAAGAAATAGCAGGTGGCCTTTGCAAACTGGGTGCAATACAGGCAAGGAAGTATGCAGGGCAGACCTTTTGTTAAGTTCCCAGCATGCGTGCATAAAAGGGCGTAAGTCTACTTCACCGTTATTTGGCAGGTAGCAAGCAATAGATGATGCATCGGTAATCGCGGGTAATGACAGCAGGTTATCTCGAACAGCTAAAGAGGCATGCTGCTGCTGTGAATCAGATAATTCGTTGCGCAATGCTCTTAATGTCTTTCGAAGCGACACTCGTGACATTTTCTTTGACATGATTTGTGATGTATTCGGTTCCATACAGCAGTCTTCCAGAGGCTCCACGTTGTCTTACTTCCCCAAATAGTGATTAAGTACCCTAATGAGCTCTGCGTTTTCAACGGGCTTGGTGAGTAGGTCGTCTAAGCCATTTTTTAGTAACAGATCTCGTTGCGTTATTACATCTGCGGTTAAGGCGATAACAGGCAGTGCTGCGCGCATTTGCTTAATTTGCCGTGTGGCTTCTGTTCCGTCAATACCCGGTAAGTTGATGTCCATTAGCACCAAATCTACAGGGTTCGATTTAACATACTCTACGCTTTCTTCACCGCTACCTACAACCGATATTGATAAACCAAGTTTATCAAATATGGTTTTTATCACTATTTGATTTATATAATGATCTTCCACTACTAATACGAGAGAGTCAGCAGGAACATTTAGCTTTTCGGGCTGCAACAGGGTGGGGTCGTGCTCGACAGTATCGGCACTGACTTCTTCGGCAGGAATGGCTACGCTTACACGCGTACCCTCGTTTAGCTTACTGCTTAGCTTTATAGAACCATCCATCAGCTCTACCAGCTTCTTGGTAATATTTAAGCCTAAGCCTGTACCATCAAATTGATGCGCGTTCTCCATCCGCTCGAAAGGTGCGAACAGCTTCTTTTGTTCCTCTTCACTAATGCCGATGCCTTCGTCTTTGATCGCCAGCAACAATTTCCCTTGCTTATACTTCACTTGAATAGAAACATGCTTGTTGGCATGCGTGTACTTAATGGCATTCGATAACAGGTTTAGGGCAACTTGACCAAATTTAGTGTCGTCAAAATTAAGCGAGTGGGGAACATTGTCATCAATCACAGCATTAAAAATAACATTGCCATCTTCAGCGCGAATTCGGGTTAACGAGAATAAATGAGTGAAAAAGTCGGCTGTAGCTACAGGGCGGGGCATAACGCGCATTTTACCCGCTTCAATTTGTTTCATATCCAGCACTGAGTTCACTATTTCAAGCAAACGCTCGCCGCTTTTGCTTATATGCCCCAAGGAATCGCTAAAGTTAGCGGGCAGTGAATATTGCTTGGCCTCGCCTTCAAGTAAATGGCTGAAGGTGTTTATCGCATTTAGGGGCGTTCTAATTTCATGGCTAATGTAGGAAAGAAAGTCAGATTTAAACTGGCTGGTTCGCTCAAGCTCTCTGTTTTTGCGTTTTAATTCAAGGTGAGCAACCACAGATTCACTCAGTGTTTTAAGTGCACTGCGTTGAAGGTTGGTAAGAGTTTTAGGTTTATCGCCTATTGCGCATAGTGTACCAATAGCATGCCCTGATGGGGTAATTAAGGGGGCTCCAGCGTAGAATCGTATGTTTGGCTCGCCCGTAACTAACGGGTTATCGTGAAAACGCGGATCTTCTTTTGCGTTAGATACTTCGAACACTTCACGCTGTAAAATAGCATGAGAGCAAAAGGCGATATTACGAGAGGTTTCGGTCGCTTCAATCCCTACACGAGATTTGAACCATTGCCTGTTAGGGTCAACTAGGCTAATTAACGCAATGGGTGAGTCGCAAATTTGCGAAGCAAGTTGAGTTAAGTCGTCGAAGAGTTGCTCGGCGTCTGTATCGAGTACATCGTAGCTTAATAGCTCTCTAAGGCGCTGTTCTTCGTTCTCTGGAACCTTGGCAGGGATCATTCGTTCACATTACCTCAACTAAAATGTGAAAGCAGGAGGCTGACTACCGTAGAACAGCCTCCTTTCACATCTATAAAGCGTAGGTGTCTATGAACAATTGTTCCAATTTAGCGTGATCTACTTTTGTAGCCACTTTAATGGTGTTCGCATTGTTCCACAGTGGACTAGGGGTTGTACCCTTAGGTGCCACTGCTGTTTGACCACGATCTAGCTCGCCAGTACCAACACGCACATGACCTTCGGTGAGTTCAAATAACTCTGGGTGGCGTAAGTGTGCAAGTGGGAAAGCATCATGGAAGAAACAAACACGATCTTCACGATTAGCTGAATAGAAATCCATGTAGAACTGAGCTGTGTCTTTCACAAAACCGCCAAGCTTCTCGTTTTTCGCTTCAAGGGTTTCAACGAAAGAAGGAGAAAACGGTGTGTCGTTCGTTACATCTAAACCAAACATGGTTAAGTCCCAATCTGCACCAAATACAATTTCGGCAGCGTAGGCATCGTTCCAAATGTTAGCTTCGGCAAGTGGTGTTACGTTACCACGTACAAATGCAGCACCACCCATGATGGTAACGCCTTTCACTAACTTAGGCAGTTCAGGCTCTAAACGTAGTGCTAGCGCTAAGTTACCTAATGGGCCAATAGCCACAAGCGTTATTTCGCCTGGGTATTTACGGGCCATATCTACAATAAACTGTGCAGAACTACGAGGGTCTAGCTCAGTTTTAGGCGCTTCAGGTTTAATGTGACCAAAACCATAGTCGCCATGTACGAAATGCGCGTAAGTTGATTCAGGACCTACCCAAGGCATACCAACACCTTTGGTTACCGGAATATCTTTACCCGCAATTTCGCAAAGCGTAAGGGCGTTTTGTGCCGCCATGGTGACCGGTACATTTCCGTAAACAGTCGTTAAACCAAGAACTTCGATATCTGGAGATTGAAACGCAAAAAATATTGCCATCG
This sequence comes from Alteromonas sp. Mac1, assembly GCF_001562125.1. Taxonomy (NCBI): domain Bacteria; kingdom Pseudomonadati; phylum Pseudomonadota; class Gammaproteobacteria; order Alteromonadales; family Alteromonadaceae; genus Alteromonas; species Alteromonas sp. Mac1. The sequence goes on along the minus strand of NZ_CP013932.1, from coordinate 3,527,613 downwards.
CATCATCGATGCCAGGATCCGTATCTAAAATTATCTTATGTGCCATTAATAATACTCTAGTGCGTTTTCTTATTTAGTGTGCTTTGCCAAAAAACGGTCAACTTCTTTTTGCGTAGGAATACTTTGCGCAGCGCCTTCACGGGTAACCGCAATTGCAGATGCTGCGCAGCCTCTGATTAATGCACGTTTGGCATCAGTGTGAGTACTGTAAGCAGACAAGAAGTAACCTATAAACGTATCGCCAGCGGCTGTGGTATCTACTGCATCAACAGAAAACGCTTCCACTTCAATAGTATCGCTTCCTCTTAACATCATCACACCCGCTTTACCTAGTGTAATGATAACTTCGCAATGAGACCACTGCTCTTTGAAAACGTTAAGAATATCGTCAAGCGCTTCTTTATCTGTTAATGCTGCTGCTTCCGTCTCGTTTACAATCAGTAAATCGATACAATCTAAAGGAAGGGCTTTAACCGACTCGCTCATAGGCGCAGGGTTAAAGGCAACTTTAAGCTGTTGTTCTTTTGCTAAGCGAAGTACGTCAGCAATACTGCTGGTTTCGTTTTGGGTTAATACCCAATCCGAAGAAGACGTATCTAACAACGCTTTGTTTACCGTATCGGCAGTAATGGTTTGGTTTGCGCCACCAAATAACACAATAGCATTTTCACCACTGGGCGTTACTTGAATAATGGCATGGCCTGAAGGGGTTTCAGAGCATTTAACGCCACGGCAATCGACGCCTTTTTTAATTAGCGTTTGTTTAAACGTTGCGTCATTTTCATGAATGCTGCCTACATGACGAACATCAGCACCTGCTTGCGCTAGGGCAATTGACTGGTTCGCACCTTTACCACCAAGCAGTTGTTGGTAGTGAGTAGACGCAAGGGTTTCACCAGGTTGAACAAAGTGATCTACCTGATAAACATGATCGATATTTATAGAGCCAAAATTTATTATTGCCATTTCTTCTTCCGTCGAAAGAGGGCGTCTCCCGAAATGCCGCTGTTCATCGTTCGCCCGTGAACCGAAAGTTCAGGGCGGAAGCATCACTATGGCCGTAGGCTTCTCGATACGAGTCGAGCTTGCACAGTAGCCATGGTTTCAACTTCCTAGTTTAATAGCATCGGCCAGGGACAAGAGTGAACTGGCGAACATTCCAGGAAACATTGTTATTGTATAACGCAACAGGGTATATCAAACGCGGTGTGGGGTGAAGTAGATCACCAAAGCGCCAATGAATTATTTGCGTAGCTAATTTAACCATTACTGATGAGATTCGATAAATCTAATCTTGACCAGTTGGTCAGCAATTATACACGCTATTCACTTAAGCTCAAATTTGCTTCGCTTAAGTAAGCTTCTTACTGATTTACCTTAATCTGCTGCAAAGGAAGCTCCATATCCAATAACGTCGATCATAGAGCAATTAATACTAGGTTGCCAGTTAAAACCCATAAGACCAGTACTACTTGAATAACATCTGACCAAATTACCAATAGTGTGTTTTACAGCGCTATTTTGCTAATATTAAGATTCAACGAAAAAGGAAACCTATTTGTGGAAAAACAGCTCGATTACGACAGCGTTAGCAATAAATTATCGCAACACGGCATAGTAGTAGATGGCGCAGAAGTTCACGGAATTTTATGTGGCATGTTGTGTGGCGGCATGTCGCTAACCGATCAAAAGTGGCTTTCTGCATTAAGTGACACTATTCACCAAGGTGAAAACTTCAACGATGCCACCACTCATCTACTGAACACATTGTTTAACCAAACGTGTCAGCAGTTACTTGAACCTGAATTCGCCTTACAGCTAATGCTACCTGACGACCAAGCCCCTATTAACGACAGAGGCGAAGCGCTAATTAATTGGGTACACGGCTTTATGTTAGGGTTCGGCTTACACCAGCAAGATTTAATGCAATGCTCTGCCGATGTGAAAGAAGCGTTGGAAGACTTTGGCGACATCGCCCGTATGGAAGAGCCTATGGATGCTGATGAAGAGTCTGAACGAGCTTTATTTGAGGTAATGGAATACGTGAAGATTTCCGCTATTTTGTGTTTCAGCGAATTAGGTCAGTCGCTACTTGACGATCAGCAAGATAAGCCATCTGTTCACTAAGGTAATAATCTTTAGTCAGCAATGCTCGTATATATAACCTCGTATATACAACCTGGTATGCAAAAGCGGGTATATATGAGCCCGTACTTGTGAATCATGGGCTAGATAAGCACAAGTGAAGTGACAGTCAGTGTAGATGTCACAAATAGCATGATCATCATTAGATGCATGAGTTTTATAATATTGATGAAGAAAGGCGAATGAGATGATTAGTGCGCAAGAATTTATCGCTCGTCAAGATAGGCTGTTGGCGCAATGTTTACCTAACAGTGTTTGTGTTATTCCGGCTGCAGGTTTAGTAACCCGAAGCCGAGATACGGAATACCTGTTCAGACAAAACAGCGACTTTTGGTATTTAACCGGATTTGAAGAAGCCGACGCCTGGTTAATATTGTCGAATCATCCTCGGTATGGCGAACGCTATCGGGCTATGGTGTGCTTACCCAAAGATAAAGACGCTGAAATTTGGCAAGGCAGACGTTTAGGTGCGGAAGCTGCGCTAGCACGCTTTAGCTTAGACGAAGCGTTTGAACTGTCTGAATTAGGCGATGCTTTGCTTGAATCACTGCAAGGGCAAGACCATCTATATTTCGCCTTAGGTGAAAACGATAACGCTGATGCACAGGTCAATAGTGTTCTTGCAACCCTGCGCAATGCGCCTAAAGAAGCCTTAGCACCCACCTCTATTACTGATGTTCGCCCCATTTTGCACGAAATGCGGGTGTTTAAATCGGCTTGTGAAGTAGCCATGATGAAAGCTGCGGCAGAAATTACCGCCAGTGCGCACAAGCGCGCTATGCAATTTGCCAAGCCGGGCTGCTTCGAATATCAACTTGAAGCCGAACTTCACCATGAATTTGCCATGGCAGGTGCTCGCGCACCGGCTTACAGTACGATTGTAGGTAGCGGTGAAAATGCCTGTATTTTGCATTACACCGAAAATTCATCTCAAACCCAAGACGGCGATTTAGTGCTAATAGACGCAGGCGCTGAATTTCAGGGTTATGCTGCTGACATTACCCGTACTTTCCCCGTTAACGGGAAATTCTCTAAGCCCCAGCGAGATATTTACGAACTGGTGCTAAAAGCGCAAGAAAGCGTATTGGCCATGCTTGGACCAGGTATCACGTTAACGGATGCCATGACGCATAGCGCTGAAGTGATTACTGAAGGTTTAGTCGCCCTTGGTGTACTAAAAGGTTCGGTAGCTGAAAATCTTGACGATAAAGCATGGCAGCAATTTTACATGCACGGGCTAGGGCACTTTTTAGGCTTAGACGTTCACGATGTAGGTAACTACAAAATTAATGGTCAAGACCGCTTATTAAAACCCGGTATGGTGCTTACCGTAGAGCCGGGTATTTATATTGCCAGCGACAGCGATGTACCTGAACAATACAAAGGTATTGGCGTGCGTATTGAAGATGATGTTGTGATTACGGCAACAGGGGTAGACATACTAACTGCCGATGTACCTAAAACCGTAAAAGACATCGAAGCGCTGATGCAGCCAGCCAATAAAAAAAGTAAGCAAGAAGGTTCAAAAGCGTGAGCCAGCAAGATGTAGTGATAGTAGGTGGAGGCATTGTTGGCTGCGTATTAGCGAAAGGTTTATCTGAACAAGCAGGTCTTTCGGTGACCTTAGTTGATGCTTCCGACCTTTCAAATACCGCCAGCTCTTCTAATACAAATAGCAACTTTAACCCGTTAACCGACACGCGTGTAATCGCCCTTGCTAGACGAACAGTAAATGAATTAAATGCCATGGGCGTGGGGCTAGCAGAGCTGGCAAAACAAAGCCAAGGCAAAATTGAACACATTGAAGTAAGCGATAAAGGCGGTATTGGCCTAACGAATTTATCGTGCAGTGAATTTGGTATTAACACCTTTGGACAAGTGGTGTCGCTAAGTGCGCTTACCCATAATGTAATGTCGCAAAGTAAGCAGTATGAGCACATTGCGCCAGCCACGGTCACCCATTTAGCCCGCGAAACCGACACTACGGTAGTTACGCTTAATAACGGCAGCACCATTAATGCCAAGCTGTTAGTTATTGCCGATGGCGGGCGCTCTTCACTTGCTCAGCAAGTAGGGCTTACCCGACATAGTGACGACTATCAGCAAGTGGCCATTATTTTCAATGCCCATACTAGCGAGCCTCATTACAACAAAGCCTACGAGCGTTTTACCGAAAACGGCCCTGTAGCGTTTTTGCCTTTCGACAGTGAAATTAATGGCCATGTGGCGAAAGGAAAAGGGTTTTCCGTGGTGTGGACGGTTGCAAAAGAGCATGCGGAGTCACTTATTCAGCTTAGCCCTGAAGCCTTCGTTAATAAGTTACAGCAAGAATTTGGTTACAGGCAGGGGCAAATTACCGCAATCAGTGAATTAGCCAGCTACCCACTAGCCTTAAGTTACACCGATGCATTAACCGCGCACCGTGCAGTAGTAGTAGGTAATGCTGCCCAAGCATTACATCCTATTGCAGGGCAAGGGTTTAACCTTGGTCTTCGCGATATTATTACCCTAGTAAATACGCTTAAAGGCGTGACCGATCCGGGGGAATTTAACTTACTTAGTGAATACGCTGCTAAGCGAAGCAAAGACAGAGCCGCCACCATTACCTTGACCGACACATTAGTACGTACGTTTTCCAATCGACACTTTCCGTTAGTGGCAGCAAGAAACTTGGCACTAACTGCACTTAATGTGATGCCAGCGGCCAAGCGTGCTTTTGTGCAGCAAACCACTGGATATGGGCGCAGTACATAAGCGGTGATACCCGTTAGCACCGTAAAGTTGTCGCCGTAAGATTAGCGAAATGATGAAAGAATAAGAGAGCCGATATGCAACATGTTGATATCGCCATTGTAGGCGGTGGAATAGTAGGGTTAACCCTAGCCGCAGCGCTAAAAGACGCGCCGTGCCGCATCGCTATTATAAATAAAGGCGCTATAGACCAGCCCCTTGGCGACAAGCCAGGTGCGCGGGTTAGCGCCATTAATCAGGCCAATATTAACGCGTTGAAAAAAGCCGACGTTTGGCAGCATATCGATGAAAGCAGAGCTAACCCTTACAATGCAATGCATGTGTGGGATAAAGACAGCTTTGGTGATATTCACTTTGCGGGTAACGATACTGGGGGGGAGCTGGAAAGCGATACCCTGGGCGTTATTATTGAAAATCAGGCTTTAATAAATGGCTTAGCCCATTCGGTGTTAAAGCAAGATAACGTTGTGGTAATAGATACCACCATAGAGCGCGTATTAAGTAGCCCGCAGCAAAACATGCTAATGCTAGAAAACGGCGATGCGCTTTCTTGCCGATTATTAGTAGGCGCCGATGGAGCTAATTCCTTTGTGCGCAAACATGCAAACTTTCCTATTACGTTTCGCGATTACGAACACACCGCCATTGTTGCCAATATTCGTACTCAGCAACCTCATGAAAACGTGGCACGCCAAGCATTTACGCCAACCGGACCCTTAGCATTATTGCCTATGCGCGACCCTAACGTGTGCTCTATTGTATGGTCACAAACCCCAGATGCCGCCAAAACTTTACAAGGGTATTCCGATAGCGAATTTTGTAATGCACTATTAGCAGCAAGCAATAATGCATTAGGTCCTGTAACGTTAGAAACAGCTAGAACAGCCTTTCCACTGACTATGCGTTATGCCCGTGAATGGGCTAAAGAGGGCATAGTGCTGGTGGGCGATGCTGCCCATACTATCCACCCATTAGCAGGGCAGGGCGCTAACTTAGGCATGCAAGATGCTTTGGCATTGGCTGCAACCTTAATTACCTTGCTAGATGATCAAAAAGACATTGGTCAGCTTCGCTACTTGCGCCCCTATGAGCGAGCACGTAAAACCGAAGCGATGAAGATGATTGCCGCTATGGATGGGTTTAAGTTCTTATTCGATGGCGACGACCCGCTTAAAAAACTAATTCGAGGGTTAGGCCTAGCCGCTACTGATAAACTTAGCGCGGTTAAACAGGCATTTGTTAGCCACGCAATGGGTTTATAAATACAAGTTCACCTTTATCAATTTTTAAATTGGCTGCAAATGGCTGCAAATGGCTGCAAATAAGAGCAGCCAAATGCACGTCAAACATTGAGCTAGGCGCTTTATAACGATACTCTTAAGCTATCCGTTTTATAAAAGCGCCTAAATTAATGATAATTCAAAAGTTTATTCATAAATTCGCATTTTCATCTTTGATGGCGATCTGTACTTCGCTTTCTTTTTCCATTTTAGCTTACGCAGAAATATCAGCTTCTAAGAGCGGCGATCCCGCAAAAACTATCGATATCACAGCTAGCATTACTGATGCCGACTTAGACTTATACCGTACCCATGTTAGTACGTTAGCAAGCGACAAGTTTGAAGGCCGCGGCCCTTTGTCAGCAGGTGAAACACTTACCGTCAATTACTTAGTTGAAGCCTACAAAGCCCTTGGGCTAAAACCCGCCTTTGGCGATAGCTACACCCAGCCCGTGCCCTTGGCAAAAATTACGCCTTCAAGTGATATGGCGTTAACCTTGGGTCAACATACTTTTGCTGGTGGCAGCGCATTTACCGCCAGAACCCAGCGAATAGTTAAAGAAATTACATTAAAAAACAGCGATGTAATTTTTGTGGGGTACGGCATTAATGCCCCAGAATACAATTGGAATGACTACGCAGGGTTAGATGTAAAAGGTAAAACGGTGGTCATGTTAGTAAATGACCCAGGTTTTGCTTCAAAAGACCCGAATTTATTTCAAGGCAATGCCATGACCTATTATGGCCGCTGGACATACAAGTACGAAGAAGCCGCCCGCCAAGGTGCAGAAGCGGTATTTATTGTTCACGAAACCATGCCTGCCGGCTATGGCTGGGGGGTGGTTGAAAACTCGAACTCGAATACCAAGTTTGCGTTAGTTGATAACAATAAGAACTTGTCTCAAGTTGGCGTAATGGGGTGGCTACATCTTAATACCGCGCGTACGGTGTTTGAACAAGCTGGGCTAGATTACGGCACGCTGAAAGAACAAGCATCTACGCCTGGGTTCAAGCCTATTCCTATGAAAGTGAAAGCTTCGTTGACCTTTTCCAATACCATCACTCATGCTCAGTCACAAAACGTAGCAGCGATTTTACCTGGCGCGTCCGCACCTGATGAGTGGGTAATGTTACACGCCCATTGGGATCATCTGGGTAAAAGTGAGAAAAACGGTAAAACCGTAATTTACAATGGCGCGGTAGACAATGCCTCGGGCGTGGCAGGTGTGCTAACCTTGGCCAATAGTTTGGTAGCACAAAGCAAACAAACCCCGTTTGAACGCACATTAATGTTCAGTGCTTTTACTGCCGAAGAAACCGGCTTGCTGGGGGCTGATCACTTTGCCAAAAATCCGCCTATTCCAACTGCAAACATGGTGGCGTTTTTAAATATAGACGGCATGAACGTGAATAATGCCGTTGATTACATTTTGCAGTACGGAGAAGGCTACTCTTCACTAGAAGATGACTTAAGTACTGGAGCCGCAGCACAAGAGCGCTCGGTTAAGCTCGATCCTCGCCCGCAAAATGGACTGTTCTTTCGTTCCGATCATTTTGCGCTGGCCCGCCAAGGTGTGCCATCGTTACTGTTTATGAGCCTAGGTGATACGGATCCTGATTTCATCGCCAATCGCTATCACAAAGCCGACGACGACTACTTGCCAAGCTGGACACTAGGTGGTGTACAGCAAGACTTAGCGTTAATCGGCACTATGATGTCAGATTTTGCAAACAGCCAAGCATGGCCTTATTGGAAGCGTGAGTCTGATTTTAAGAATAGGCGCTTAGTAGACAGACCTGACCCCAGACCTGATGCGAGTGCTCAATAGCACTAATAGCCGTTTCAGAACATCTACACAGAAGTGAACAACTATCTATGAGCTGGGTTTTTTACACCCTAGGCGCGGTAATTATGCAAACCGTTCGTAATGCCCTGCAAAGCAAATTAAGCACCCACGTAGATACCGTGGGTGTCACGCTTTCTCGGTTTCTATTCGCGCCACCTATTGCCCTTATTTACGTAGTAGCGCTTCATATAACATCGCCACAGCAGATACCTAGCTTTAGCCACGCTTTTATTATTATGGTTTTACTAGCTTCGGTGCTGCAAATAGCTGCCACGGCATTTATGGTTATGTTATTTAAACAAAAGAATTTTGCCATAGGTGCAGGGCTAGCCAAAAGTGAAGCGCTGGTAGCCGCTGTGCTGGGTATGCTTTTCTTTGGTAGCTATTTAACCTTGCTTGGCTGGATAGGCATTGGTATCGGAGCCGTGGCCGTATTTGTATTAAGTAGCGGGAATAGGGCAAAAGGCTTAAGCTTAAAAACTTTAATGATAGGTATAGCGTGCGGAACGTGCTTTGCACTTACCTCGTTATTCGTAAGAGAGGCCAGTCATATGCTTGCCATGCCATTTGTGCATGGCGCCGCATGGGTGCTTTTATGGGTGCTATGTACACAAGCCATTGGGTTAAGTACGTATATATTCTTTACTAACCCAAATGTTTTTAAACAGCTATTTGACCGATTCACCCATACGTTGGTTATCAGTTCAGTGAGCTGCCTAGGATCTATATGCTGGTTTACTGCTATGGCACTTCAGCATGTGGCTTTGGTGAAAACATTAGGGCAACTAGAAGTATTGTTAACCCTATTGCTAGCGCACTATTGGCTTAAACATAAAGTGACTGTTCAGGAAATAGCTGGTTTATTTTTGATTGCGATTGCCGCAGTACTTGTTATGTGGGCGTAAGCCAAGCCTTTACCACGTTTATTACTAAAGGAATGATAATGAAAAAACGCGATTTTCTTCGACTTTCAGGCGCGGCAGCTTTAGCCCCTTTGGCGTTATCGCCACTGACCAGCCTTGCCGCTGCCAATGCAGCAGCTAGCACTAAAAGCAATTCATTATCGTTACAGCCAATTACCTCAGGCGTTTCTCCTATTACCAACGCCGAGCGCGAAGCGCGAATTAAAAAGGCGCAGGCGTTAATGGTAGAAAATGATATGGCAGCACTGATAATAGAGCCGGGTGCAGCCATGGACTATTTCTCAGGTATTCAGTGGTGGCGAAGCGAGCGACTCACCGCGTTAGTTATACCGCAAAAAGGTGAGATTGGTGTGGTAACGCCTTATTTTGAGCAACCCAGTGTTTTGGAAAGCTTGAAAGTAGGCGACGATGTTCGCGTATGGCAAGAGCACGAAAGCCCGTTTGATGTTGTAGCCAGCATTTTGAAATCTCGTGGTATTACCAAAGGCAATATTGGCTTTGAAAGCAGTGTTCGCTACTTTGTCGTAACTGGCGTAACTAACGCACTGCCAAATATGAACATAGTGGCGGCAGAGCCGGTTACTCGCGGTTGTAGAATGTATAAAACGGCTGCCGAGCTTACTCTTATGCATAAAGCCAATGAAGTAACTCTTAAGGCTTACCAATATGTTTTTAGCAAACTTGAAATCGGCATGAGCCAAGCGCAAGTAAAAGGCCTAATGAATAGCGCTCAGCAGCAACTTGGCGGCAGCGGTGCATGGTGTTTAGCATTATTTAATGATGCCAGTGCTTATCCTCATGGTACGAATGCAAAACAAACCATTAGTGAAGGCTCAGTGATATTGCTCGACAGTGGTTGTAGCGTACATGGGTATCAGTCGGACATTAGCCGTACTTTGGTATTCGGCAAAGCATCGCAGCAGGTGGTAGATGTGTGGAATACCGTGCGTGAAGGCCAAAACGTGGCGTTTGCGGCTGCTAAAATTGGTACGCCTGCAGGTGAAGTAGATGATGCGGTGCGCGCTTATTACGTTACGCAAGGCTACGATAAAGACTATGCTCTACCTGGTTTAAGCCATCGTACCGGTCACGGTATTGGTATGGAGGGGCACGAAAGCGTGAACTTTGTGCGTGGCGAAACTACACCACTTAACAAAGGCATGTGCTTTTCGAACGAACCTGGCTTGTACATACCCGGAAAATTTGGCGTTCGCTTAGAAGATTGCCTATACATGACAGACAAAGCCCCCGTTTATTTTACCGAGCCGCCAGAAAGCTTAACTAAACCTTTAGGACGTTTAGTACCGTTAGTATAAGGTCATACGCAAGGCCTCTACTCAAGAGGCTTTGTAAAACGATGCTATTGTAAAATACTTGTTGCATTCGATGTGTTAGCACTTTAAGTTTCATTAAAGACAACGTTGTCAATCTGGTTTGGCAAGATTTTTATTGAAATTCATAGGGTCGGTATGGCTAATTACATCACGCACTGTTGGCGTTTGAGTGCAATATTTGTTTTTGTAGTGACAGCTAGTGTTGCTACTTCTGCTCCGGCAGTACACACTTTTCTTTCTCCATCCAATACACCTCCTTATTCAAATAAGAATGAGCTAGACGTTAACTTAGCAGCGTTGATTGAATCATTAGCTTTGAAAGCAACTATACCTAGTAGCAAAGACGTCCCTGTGCCGTCTGGCCCTATGTTTGAGCTAGGCTTAAACTTGTTTTACACCAAGACGTTAAGTGCTAATGGTGATGTAGCGTGTGTTAGTTGTCATCATCCTAAGCTAGGGGGAGGCGATGGGCTTTCGTTACCCGTGGGAGTTGACGCAGTAAACCCTGAATTATTAGGCATTGGGAGAACCCATGATGGGAATACGTTGGTTGATAGCAGAGCCGACGGTTCGCCCAATGTACCAAGAAACGCCTCTACCATTTTCAATATCCAGCTTTTAAAAAAAGCAGCGTTTTGGGATGGGCGAGTGGAAATTATACAAGATGATGTTCAAACCCCGGGTGTTTCCATGTTACGTACCCCGGATAGCAGAATGAATTTACCTGATACCTCGGTAGCAGATGATTTTATTCAAGCTCAAGCAAAGTTTCCGATTACCGCCATTCATGAAATGTTTGGTCATGGACCAGATAAAAGAAAAACTAACAATGCCAAAAGGCAGCAAGTATTGGCAGGTTTTTTGGAGGTTGATGATACGGGACGGGATAACCCTTGGCTTCCTCTATTTCAAACCGCCTTTGACGACTCAAGTACTGACCCCGAGCACGTTATTACTATTGATAGAATATCTACCGCGCTGGCATTTTTTCAGCGTTCTATGTGGTTTGTTGACAACCCATGGTTTGAGTATTTGGCCGGAAATAGCGAAGCGTTAAGCGATGAAGCGAAGCGTGGTGCAATGCTATTTTTTAGTAAACCCTCGAATGGAGGGTATTCGTGCAACGGCTGCCATAGTGGTAGTGCGTTTACCGATGAACAATTTCATAATATTGCGATGCCACAAATTGGCCGAGGAAAAGATACTGATGGCAATGATCATGGGCGTTTACTGCACACATTTAATGTTCACGATAAGTATGCTTTCAGAACACCTATCTTATTGAATATAGATGTGACAGGGCCGTATGGACATTCTGGGGCTTTCCATTCGTTGGCAGATGTTATTAAACACCATATGGCACCCGAAGCCTCGGTAGTTGAATTTGATTACAGCTTGAGTCATCTCCCCCAGTTTGCCGGCGTAAAGGTAAATCAAGAACGTAATAAAACCTTATCGTACCGCGTGTTAAAGCAATTCATTGATAACAAAGACAGCAATAAATTACAAACAGGGCTCGTTGAAGAAAAAGACGTAAATGCGCTAGTCGCATTTCTTAAGAGTTTAACTGATCCGTGCGTAAATTCTTCAGACTGCTTAAAGCCTTGGAGCCCTGTATCAAGCAAGCAAGAACAAACGTTTAATTTACTAAGGCCTGAATTTAGCGCATCTCAAATAAATAGTGTGCGCAATTTAAATCTTGCGCAAGAGCCTGAAAATAGTGCCAGTGACGAGCAAGTTAGGGCTATTGATGATAAGGAAAAAGCATTAAATGCGTGGTTCATTGACGCTTCAATCGATAGTGGGCTGCGTTATGAGCTGCCGCAAGCTGAATTTACCGATGAATATCATTTGATGGGCGGAGGTGTTGCGGTAGATGATATTAACAAAGATGGATGGCCAGATGTATTTATTAGCCATGCCATGCAGCCTGGTAAGCTTTTTATCAATAATCAAAAAGGCGGTTTTACCGATGAGACATCAAGGCTACTAGGAGATTTATCGGGCAGACAATTAGGGGCACTGTTTATTGATTATGATGCCGATGGAAGAAAAGACCTTTTGCTAGTGGGAGACGATATTTTTGAAGGCTATTTTAGGGTGTTCAACCAACTTCCTAGTGGTAAGTTTGCTTCGTTTACTAAAGGCGGTATAAATTTTTCTCGCTTTACCCACTCTTTATCGGCTGGCGACTTTGACAAGGATGGCGATCTCGATTTGTTTGCCTCACATTGGGGAGATACGCGAACAAAAAATCGAAAAGGTTACTTATGGGAAAATACCGGTAAAGGACGGTATCAAGACGTAAGTTCTCGGTTGCCTGATGTGCGTCCTTCGCCCTTGTATCCAAATCTAGATGTTAATTTCACTCCCATTTTTACCGATATTGATATGGACAACGATCTCGATTTATTGATAGCGGCTGACTACGAAACATCTCAGGTGATGGTTAACGAAGAGGGTATATTTAAGGATAAAACCCATTCGGTGATAAGCGATGAAAATGGCATGGGTGCCGCAGTGGGAGATTTCGACAACGATGGTGATTTTGATTGGTTTGTTACCGCTATTTCAAACCCAATAGAGGAGAAAACGTACATAGGTGGCGATTCAGGCAACCGGCTATACCAAAACAATGGTACGGGCGTTTTTACTGATGTGACTGACGTTGCCGGTGTAAGAGAAGGTTACTGGGGCTGGGGCGCCTGCTTCGCTGATTTTAACAACGATGGATGGCTAGATATATTTCATACAAATGGTATGCGTACCGGTACGATCGCCGAAGAATCACAAGTAGGTCAGTTTTATGATGACCCCAGTAGGTTGTTTATCAACAATCGTGACGGCACATTTACACAAAAGTCTCGTCAATTAGGTTTAACTCATACTGCGCAAGGCAGGGGAGTCAGTTGTACTGATTTTGACGGAAATGGAACCATTGATATTCTCATTGCAAATAATGGTGCGGCGCCTACGTATTATAAAAATACGCTGAAAAATGCAAATCACTTTTTGACAGTGAAACTAGTCGCAGGGCAACAAAATCCCGACGCTATTGGCGCTAAATTATGGCTAAAAACTGCGTCACTAAATCAAGTTAGGGAGCTCCGTTTAGGGTCGAACTATTTATCAAATGACTTTATGACGGCACACTTTGGCATACCTCAAAACGACGTAGTCGATTACCTAGAAATTTTATGGCCAGACGGTCATCGACAGAGGCTGACGAAATTTCCACTAGATAAGGTGTTGACGGTGCGGCGCCAGTAACAAAAATCATACATTCACGTAAATAAGTCATAAAACCTGATGAAATAGGTTAAATAAATTCTTATTTTTATAATTTTAAGTTGTTGAAATTTAAAGAGCTTAATCGTTTCAGTTTGTGGGTTGAAATTATATGTTAATTATATGTTGATTAATACTTAAACAAAATGTATAAATTAAAAAGACAACGTTGTTTATTTAAATTAAAAACACAACCACAGACTTGGAATGTGAAATGAAAAATATCAAATTACACCCGTTAGCCCGACAAGTGCGTACGGCGTTGCCTGCCTGTTCGCTTCTCTGTTACATGTATGCCCCTATTGGTGTTGCACAAGAGGCGGAGTTGGAGAATGCCATTTCTGAAGATGACGTTGAAGTCATTCAAATATCCTACGGATATAGTGCGGTAGAAGAAACCGATTTAACCGGTTCAATCGCATCAGTCGATATTAAAGATGTTGTCGATTTACCGTCAGGCAACATTATGCAAAACCTTCAAGGTCGTGTGCCTGGCTTGCAAATTACGACTAATGGTAATCCTAGTTCATCAGCAACGGTAAGGATTAGAGGGCAAGGATTGGGTCCATTAGGTAACAACGATCCCCTTTACATTATCGACGGTATTCCTACTAAATCAGGCCTGCAAGAAATAAACAGTAATGACATTGCTGATATACAGGTATTGCGAGATGCGGCCGCCGCCAGTATTTACGGTGCTCGTTCTGGAAATGGCGTCATCGTCGTTACCACGAAGCGTGGTCATGACGGCCTTGATTTCAATTTCCGCTACAATCAATCGTTTGAAGAATATGATTTTGACTTAAACCCTCTTAACACTCTTCAACGTGGCGAAGTTGTATGGCGTGCTGCCGTGAATGACGGTACCGATCCTAACTCTGCCAGTCCGCTATATACCTACGATTGGAACGGGGATTTCACAAATCCACAGTTAAACAGTGTTTCTATTCCTCAGTACACCGATCCTGAAGGCGTGCAGCAAGCCGCTGACACCCAGTGGTTTGATGAAGTCACGCAAACTGCCAAAATTCAAGATATGAACCTATCCGTAAAAGGTGGGACTGATCGCGCTAGTTTCTACAGCTCAATTGGCTACTACGACGCAGAGGGCGTGGTTGATGGCTCTAAGTTTTCTCGTATGTCGTTCCGTGTAAATGCAGACTACGAGATTATTGAAGATAAATTGAAAGTGGGGCAAACCTTTTTAATTACCGACCAAAAAGCCAACTTAATCAATGACCTTGCCGGCGATATTGTGGGCTTGTCTATTGAACAGCAGTCTATCGTTCCAGTTTATAACGACGTAGGTAACTGGGGAGGGCCTGTTGCCGGCATTACCGATCGCGATAACCCGGTTCGTATTATTGAGCAAAACCGTGATAACGAAAGCACCTACAATAAAATTATGGGTAGTTTTTATGTTGAATATGAACCCATTGAAGATTTAGTACTTCGAGGTTCGGTAGGTGTGGATTACGGTCAATATTACTTCCGTAATTTTAGACGTGCTTACACAGCAGGCTTCTTATCTTCAGATGATTTACTCAGTGTAGAAGACAGCTGGAACCAAAGTATTATTACCAGCGCTACGGCTACTTACAAGCTTGTTTTAGATGATAAACATAAGTTTAATTTTTTAGCTGGCGTTGAACAAATTGATGCTAAAAACGAGTTGTCTAGAGGGTTTGGTTCTGGCTTTGCTTCTGATGACCGCGCGTTCGCATATTTATCGCAAGCGACCGAAAATGTTCGTGTTGAAGGAGAGGGCGATTCATGGGCCTTAGACTCACAATTTGCGCGGGTAGATTATAACTACGACAATCGCTATCTAGCATCAGCAACGGTGCGACGAGATGGTTCATCTCGGTTTGGTAAAAACAATGAATACGGAACATTCCCAGCGGCATCGGTAGGTTGGGTTATCACAAACGAAGAGTTTTTCGATATTGAATCTATTGATACGTTGAAACTTAGAGCGAGTATAGGTGAAACCGGAAACCAGGAAATCGCGTCAAATGCCACATTCACTACCTATGTTCCACGCTATGCAACTCAATCACTCTTCACAGATCTTCAAGACGAAGGAACCGCATACGATGTAACGGGTGCCAATGGCGGAACATTGCCATCTGGGTTTGTAAAAGCACAAACGGGTAATGAAGACTTAAAATGGGAGACATCGACCCAAGTTAATATAGGGCTCGATTTTGAACTATTCGAACGAACTATTTACGGAAGTATTGATTGGTTCGAAAAAGAAACCCGCGACATTCTAACTCTCACTCAGCCTGTCGCTACGCTAGGAGAAGGCGCCCAGCGTTGGGTGAACGGCGGCACCATTGAGAACAAAGGTGTAGAACTGGTGCTTGGTTATGAAAGTTGGGTGGACACCGGTTTTCTTGACGATGAACTAGAAGTTGATATTAGTTTTAATATTTCTAGCGCCAAAAACACGGTAACGGCTTTACCGGAAGATGTGGTGAATTCGTTTGGCGGTAATGGTCAAGATAAAACCATCTTAGGGCATTCCATTAACTCTGTATATGGTTACGTAGCAGACGGACTTTTCCAAAACCAAGAAGAAATAGATTCACACGCCGCACAAGCGGGCGCTGGTTTAGGTCGTATTCGCTGGAAAGATCTTGACGGAAACGGTGTTATCGACGAGAACGATCAAGATTTCTTTGCCGACACCGATCCAGATTTCATTTATGGAATGAACTTTACTTTCCGCTACCAAGACTGGGATTTCAACATGTTTTGGCAGGGCGTAAAAGGTGGTCAAATTCGCAACAACTGGCGCTTATTTACCGACTTTACCTCGCTTAATATTGGTTCAAACTATGGTTCTCGAACGTTAGATGCGTGGACACCGGAAAATACCGATACCACCGTACCGGCACTTACTTTGGTGGATAACAACGGTGAAGGCCGTCAATCTAGTTTCTTTTGGGAAGATGGCACTTATCTAAAACTACGTAACATCAGCGTTGGCTACACCCCTTCACTTGATTTTGTTGAGCGCTTTGGACTGAGCAATGCTCGCTTCTATGTGCAAGCCTCAAACCTACTTACCATCACGCCAGATGGCACGTTAAGCCAAGATCCTGAAACGCCAAATGAGGTATTCCCAGTACCGCGTCGAATCACCCTTGGTATGGATTTGTCTTTCTAAGCGCCCCTATTTTTACGGATTTGAATTATGAAACGAGTAACACAGTTATTAGCAAGTAGTTTAGTCGCGCTGTCGGTCGCCTCTTGCGGCGGCAGTGATCAATTAGATACGGCACCCCAAGCAGTGCTCACTGAAGAGCAGGTTGCTACCGCAGAAAATGTAGATGCCCTCGTGATAGCGGCGTATTCCTATATAGGTAATGATCACTATACAGCACCTAATTTTCTTTGGCCTACCGGAAACTTACGCGCGGGCGATGCCCATAAAGGCGGGAATGGTCCCTCAGATATATTCGCCTACCATGCCTTGTCGCTATACGAGCCGTTGGTACCCGATATGGAATCGTTCCCTCCCGATCTTATCGATTTAAATGATAAAAAGTGGACGCGGAACTATACCGGCATTTCGCGGGTGAACGCTGCGCTTAAAATTATTAATGAAACGCCTGCCGCCGAGCTACCTAATGGTAATTTGCAGTCTGCAGAACTTAGGTTTATTCGTGGTTTCTTTTATTTTGACTTGAAAATTCATCATAAACATATCCCTTGGATTGATGAAACCATGACACAGGAAGATATTCTGTCTGCTAGCAACCGCGATCTTACCGATCAGCAGTTGTGGGACAAAATAGCGGAAGACTTCCGTGTAGGTGCTGAAACATTGCCAGATGTACAAGTGGATGTTGGCCGAGCGTCAGCGTTATCTGCGAAAGCATTTTTAGCCAAAACTTTACTTTATCAAGCATACGAGCAAGACGATCTGCACAACGTGGTCAATATCAATCAAGACAAGCTTAATGAAGTGGTTGCCTTAGTTGATGAAATTGAAGCCAGTGGTGTTTTTAGTTTAGCCGATGACTATGCAGAGAATTTTCTGTTTGAATTTGAGAATGGGCAAGAGTCGGTATTTGCAATCCAGCGCTCGCTTAACGATGGCTCACCAGATGGCCGAGGCAGTTGGCCTAGTGCGCTAAATGCTCCTATTTCAAGCGAAAGTGGGTTTGGTTGTTGTGGCTTTCATGTGCCAACCGAAAACTTTGTTAATGCGTTTAAAACCGACCAAGATGGCTTGCCACAGTTCGATTCGTACAACGATGCAAATTATCGTGTAGAGACCGACTATGTTGATCCACGCTTAGATCACACCGTTGCAATGGAAGGCAAGCCCTTCAAATATGATGAGAATTACATTCACGGTGGCGATTCTTGGGCCCGTGCGCCTGCTATTTACGGCAATTTTAACGCCATAAAAGACATGGAAAACCCTGAGTGTGATTGCCGCGGAGCGAACGGCCCCTTCCCAATCTTCTCGTTGAATACACCTATTATTCGTTATTCAGACGTTTTGCTTTGGAAAGCAGAGGCATTAATTGAACTAGATAGGTTTGCTGAAGCGATACCGATAATTAATCGAATTCGTGAGCGTGCCGCAAACAGCACCGAGAGACTCAATAACGCCAGTTTATACCGTATTAGCACCTATACGGCGTTCACTTCAAAACAGCAAGCACGCCAAGCGCTTCGATTTGAGCGTCGCTTAGAATTGGGCCTTGAAGGGCATAGGTTCTTCGACTTGGTTCGTTGGGGGATCGCGAAAGAAACCATCGACTCATACCTTAGTGTGGAGCAAAGCCGCAAGCCCTACTTAGTTGATGCTAAGTTCACCAAAAACAAGCACGAATACCTGCCTATTCCTAATCAACAGATTAACTTGAGCGGCGGTATTTACATTCAAAACCCAGGCTACTAATTCAGCCGCCCCCCTTATTAGAGATTATTCCTAATAAGGGGGCTTTACTTGTTGTACATATAACTATGAATAAAATAATTACATGGTCGGTTACTGTTGCAGTTGCCGGGTTCTTATTCGGATTCGATACTGCCGTCATCTCTGGTGCTGACCAAGCTATACAAGCGCTGTGGGGAACTTCACCGCTGGTACATGGCTTATTTGTTATGTCTTCTGCACTGTGGGGAACCGTACTTGGTGCATTATCCGGAAACATCCCCTGCGATAAGTTGGGGCGTAAAAAAACACTGGTTATTATTGGTGTGCTTTATCTTTTGTCTGCTATCGGCTCTGCACTAGCACAAGACCCTTATACCTTTGCTATTCTGCGCTTTATTGGCGGAGTGGGCGTAGGGATTTCTTCTATTGTTGTACCGGCTTACATTTCTGAAATTGCTCCTGCCAACCTGCGAGGTCGGTTAGTTGCAACGTATCAGTTCCAAATTGTGTTTGGCATCCTCATCGCTTTTCTATCTAACTATTTACTGACTGGTATCATTCCTCAAGACTGGCGAGTCATGTTGGGAATAGAAGCCATTCCCGCTTTGGTTTACTTACTTCTAGTACTTAAAGCACCTGAGAGTCCTCGTTGGTTACTTCTTAAACACAACAAGGAGCAGGAAGCTCGTGAAATAATGCAAGCACTCGGTAGTGATGATATTGACAATACCATTACTCAGGTACGCGAGTCTGCAAAACGTCAGCCCAACACTTCACTGTTTAAAAGCGAATATAAGTTGCCGATTACGTTGGCATTTTTGATTGCGGCATTCAATCAGCTTTCGGGTATTAATTTTATTATTTATTACGCACCAAGGGTCTTTGAAATGGCAGGGCTTGATGCGAGTAATGCGTTATTGTCTACCGCCGGCGTTGGGTTGGTGAACCTAGTGTTCACCATGGTGGGGATAAGCTTAATTGATAAATGTGGACGTAAGCTATTAATGTACGTTGGTTCAATTGGCTACATCCTTTCTTTAGCAACGGTTAGTTGGGCTTTTTACGGTGATGTGGGGGGCACACTCGTCGTTGTCGCTATTTTTGTTTTCATTGCTTCACACGCGTTGGGACAAGGTGCTGTCATATGGGTGTTTATTGCCGAGATATTCCCCAATTCTGTGCGGTCTAAAGGCCAGTCTCTGGGTAGCGGAACTCACTGGGTGTTTGCTGCCATCATCACCTTGGCGATGCCTCAAGTGTTAGCCACCTTCAGCGCATCTCAAGTCTTCTTCTTTTTTACTTTAGCCATGTTCCTACAACTTATATTTGTACGTTTCATGATGCCTGAAACCAAAGGACGCACATTAGAAGATGTGGCTTCTGAGTTATCGGAATAGGAAATTAAAATTCAATGAAATATTTAGTTAGCGTTTTAATCTCAACTGCATTAGTTGGTTGTTCAATGCAAAGCTCGGTAGTGAATCGCACTACAGATACAACAGGATTGGCCCCCATGTACAACGAAAAATTTAGGCCGCAGGCCCATTTCACGCCACCAGAAAAATGGATGAACGATCCAAATGGTATGTTTTATCTTGATGGGGAATATCATCTTTTCTATCAGCATAACCCAAATGCTTCGGTTTGGGGGCCCATGCATTGGGGGCATGCTGTTAGTCGAGACTTAGTGCATTGGGAGCATTTGCCCATTGCGCTTTACCCCGATGAACAGGGGACTATCTTCTCGGGAAGTGCCGTGGTCGACTGGAACAATTCTAGCGGGTTAGGAACAAAGGAAAATCCACCCATCGTGGCGCTGTACACTTATCACAATCCAGAGCTTGAAAAAGCGGGGCGTATTGATTTTCAAACGCAAGCCATGGCCTACAGTTTAGATAAGGGGCGAACTTGGCAGAAGTACGCTCAAAACCCAGTGGTGGAAAATCCAGGCATTCGCGACTTCAGAGATCCCAAAGTCATGTGGCATGAGGGCTCTAAGCAGTGGATTATGGCACTGGCACAAAAAGACCATATTGGGTTTTACAGTTCAGAGAATTTAAAAGAGTGGAAGTTAGAAAGTACTTTCGGTGAAAACATGGGGAGTCACGGCGGCGTATGGGAGTGCCCTGAATTGATTCTTATGCCAATAGCTGGCACCGATGAATATCGATATGTACTACTTGTAAGCATCATGCCGGGCGGTCCAAATGGCGGTTCAGCTACGCAGTACTTCGTGGGCGACTTTGATGGTAAAAACTTCGTCCTTGATGATACATGGCAGCAAGCGTTAGCTCAGACGCCAGCAGAGTTTCCAGAGGGCACTGTATTTGCCGATTTTGAACAGGAAATTAACGATTGGCACACAAAAGGTGATGCTTTTAATGGTGGTCCCACCGCGGGCTCACACGGTGCTCAGCCTATGCCGGAAGGCTTTGAAGGGCAGCATCTTATTAATAGTTTTAAAGACGGCGATTTATCTACCGGTTCTCTGACATCACCGAAGTTTTTGATAGAAAAACCGTTTATTAATTTTAAATTGGCAGGTGGGCAGCACACGGAAAAAGTGGGCGTTAATTTGCTAGTCGACAATAAAGTGGTGATGTCGGCAACGGGTAAGAACCGTAATATATTACGCAATGTGAGCTGGGATGTTGCGGCGTATGAAGGCCAACATGCTCAACTTCAAATCATTGATTATGAAACCGGAGGTTGGGGTCATGTGTTGGTTGATCAATTTGTATTTTCAGATCACCCCGCTAGAAATCAAATTGAACCAGCCGTTTGGTTAGACTACGGAACCGATAACTATGCAGGGGTTACGTTCTTCAAAGCACCTAATAGTGATGAACAGCGTCATGTGTTTATGGGTTGGATGAGCAACTGGCTATATGCCAATGAAGTGCCTTCAAGTAATTTTAGAAGTGCCATGACATTGCCCAGGGAATTGATACTGGTTAATAGTAATCATGGTTTGCGGGTTAAAAGCAAGTTGGCAAAAGAAGTCTACAAACTGAAACAACAAGAGACGAGTTTGAAGACACTTACTGCTGGGGATTCTCTGATAGTAAAAGAAGCGGTCGGAAAACGAAGCAACACGGCATCTATTTTCTCATTTAATATTGATAGTAAAAACAACCCAATTTCTAGCATAACCTTGGCAAACGATGAAGGTGAGAGTATTGGCCTAGTAATAGATACCAAATCTAATGTCGTTAAGTTAGATAGAAGTTTGTCGGGTAAAACAGAGTTTCATAGCGAGTTTGGCAGTACGCAACGCGCGCTTCTTAACTACGAAGGAGATGAAATTAGCGTGACTGTGGTTGCAGATCGTGGGTCAGTTGAAGTATTCATTGATGATGGCTTGACTGTTATGACAGCGCTGGTCTTTCCGAAATCGGTTTACACTACGCTGAAAACTAACGATGATACTACTGAAATTCACTCAGTGTTAGGTGCGCGTTTAGCATCTATTTATGCTAAAAAATAAAGTCCATTCAACGTCAGTACTAGGTTGCATGTTACGGCAGCGGCCTAGTACCGCGTATTGGTCTTCAGCACTGGCCTTGTTCACGTTTTTCTTAACGTGGTCGTTCGCTTACTCGCTTTTCCCACTTTGGCTAAACCAAACGTTACAGTTAT
Organism: Alteromonas sp. Mac1; assembly: GCF_001562125.1. Taxonomy (NCBI): domain Bacteria; kingdom Pseudomonadati; phylum Pseudomonadota; class Gammaproteobacteria; order Alteromonadales; family Alteromonadaceae; genus Alteromonas; species Alteromonas sp. Mac1. The sequence goes on along the minus strand of NZ_CP013932.1, from coordinate 3,505,503 downwards.
CTGGCAAACAAACCGGTATTGTATTTGCCGCAAACGCGCTAGCTGCATTGTTTGCTATGCCGGTTTATGGCGTAGTGCAAGACAAGTTGGGTACCGGTAAGCAATTGCTCCGTATTTTAGCTTTATTGACCATCGCAGTTGGGCCATTTTTTGTGTATGTCTACCAACCTTTACTCACCCATCATTTTTTTACGGGAGTTTGTGTTGGCGCACTCTACAGCGCGTTAGCGTTTGGTGCTGCGGTAGGTACATTAGAGGCGCTAATTGAGCGTATAGGGCGTCAGCATGGTGTCGAGTTTGGTAGAGCGAGATTGTGGGGTTCATTAGGCTGGGCGGTGGCAACATTTGCTGCAGGGATAATTTTCAACATTAGCCCGCAGGTCAACTTTTGGATTGCGAGTGTGAGTGGCGCAGCATTTTTTGTTTGTGTACTTCGACTTCCAACAAACGAATTTGATTTACAATCGTCGCATCGAACCAGTATCTCTTCAATGGATGTATTTGCGCTTTTGAAGCTAGGTTCATTCTGGCGCTTAGGCTTTTACGTTATGGGCGTGTCTTGTCTGTATCAAATTTACGACCAGCAATTTGCTATCTATTTTGCAGCAATGTTCCCCAGTGTAGAAGAGGGTAACCGATTCTATGGGTACTTAAATTCGACTCAAGTGTTTGTGGAAGCGGGCCTGATGTTTGTGGCGCCATACGTGGTAAACAAGGTTGGTGCAAAGAATGGCTTGTTACTGAGTGGCGCTATTATGGCGCTACGTATTCTTGCATCAGGCTTAGTTGACGACACAATTTCAATATCGATGGTGAAGCTTCTGCATGCCGTAGAATTACCCCTCTTGTTAGTGAGTATATTCAAATACATAACGGTAAACTTCGACGCTAGGCTCTCTGCAACGATTTACTTAATTGGATTTAATGTGATGTCGCAGGTGGTAACGACAGCGCTGTCGTCGCTAGTGGGTGAAATGTACGATACGTTTGGTTTTGCCAATGCGTATTTGGTACTAGGAATAGTGGTAACCCTAAACGTAGCGATATCTTGGCGGGTGTTAGAAGATAAAAACAAGGCGACGCCGGCACTTCAACAACCAAACCTTAAAATGAGTCGCGATTAATTAAGTTAAATTTTGCCGTTTGACTAACGATATCGGTTCTTTCGTTTAAAAGATAATTTATGGCCCATTGGCCCATGTCGTAGTGAGGGAGTGCCATGGTGGTAAGAGATGGTTGCAATAGCGTGGGGATGATATCCCAGTCATCGAAGCTACCAATGCCAATGTTTTCGCCCACTTTTAAACCTAAAGATTGTGCCACAAAATAGACTTCTACTGCCATTGGGTCTTGGCCGCAAAGAATTGCATCGGGTTTAAAGTTTTCGATAAGTTCAGCTGCCCGTTGGCGCGTTACTGAGCGCTCACTGCCTTCTTCACCAATAATGACTGACTCTATATGCAGTTCGCAATTTTTCCCTTTATGTTCGGCAAAAGCTTGTTCAGCACCTGCTTTACGCTGCTGCCCCGCAATAATATTTTCATTCAAGTTTAAGAAGGCAATACGACGGTAGCCTTTATTCAGCATTTTGGCAGTAATTTCTCTGGCAGCTTCTTTTTCATCAGGCACGATTGAGGCAAATCGCTTTGATGGGTCGAAACAATTCGCTAATACAGTGGGAACAGGGGTAAGTTGTTCAGGCAGCGTTACTTCCCGATGATACATTGCCGCATAAATAATGCCTTCAACTCTATGCCCTAACAAATGATTGATAGCACCTTCTACGCTATATTTATCAACATTAACGTTAAGTACCATAAGCTCTTTATTATTCTTCCACGCTAAGTCTTGCGCGCCGCGAATAAGATCGAAAGTGTAAGGCACACGCAAAAGCTCATCAGCAATAAATCCAATTACTCCCGATTTTTTCCGCCTAGTCATTTGCGCAGCACGATTTGGGCGATAGCCTAGTTCTTCAATAGACGCTAATACTTTGTCACGATTGGCCGGCTTTACAGTGGGGTCGTTATTAACAACGCGAGATACCGTTTTGAACGCTACGCCAGCATGGGCGGCTACATCTTTGATAGTCACCATTTAGTTATGGGCTCTTGCATTTTTTGTCGTTAAAAAAAGAAACTATACCTGTTTTTTAAGTAATGCCATACCAGAATCCGTTGTGGTAATACCGGTATGCCTTTCATCTTGCTTATGTTCTTGTTTCGGGTGGTGGTTACATCACTCTCTGTCACATAAATTTCATGCTGTTTGTTGTCCCCAAGATGCTTAGCGCAGAACTCTTCTTGGTATCTCGAAAAGCTATTTGAGATAGGCGTGTACAACCAATAAATAACCTAAACAGAAAAGGACATAAAATGAAACTACATTTCTATGTAAGCCTAATTTGCGTTGTTGTGGGACTTGCTGGGCAAATTGAAAATGCCTATGCAGATGACGTGAATGACTTCAAACCTGTGTACAAGTTAAGAACAGATAACGAATGTTGGCCGACTAACCCTGCCAACGGAACAAATAGCGGGGAATGCGTTACTCGAAGTGAATATCAAACTACAACGGTTCCTGTTTTCTGGGAAGCGTACGAAGAAGATGTTAACGGTAAAACACACAAATTAATTACCTACTGGAATTATTATGGCGATCAAAACGGATGTACCACGTGGGATAGTGGGCACGCAGACGATTGGGAGGCGATTACCGTTCATGTAGTAAATCATGAGCTAGAGCACGTGACTTACTGGCAGCACAACGGGCGCTATACTAAAGCTGCTGAAACAGTAGAAAAAGATGGTGAGCATCCTGTTGTGTATGTGGGGAAATATTCTCATGGTAACTATCACGACCAACGGTCGCGGGCTAGCGCAGATAGTTGGACCTTTTTAACGGGTGGCTACTGCTATTACTGGAAAGATCCCCGAGGGCCGGGCGAAACATGGTCACCCGTAGCGCAACACCTTGATTCAGTAGGTTTTGATGACGTTTTTCCCGGTTCAACAAATCCTAACCTTAGAAGCGAACGCCCTCACCAGCGCACGGTATGCAGAGAAGATGGCGGGCAAGTATTAGCGGGCATCATTGATGGCACTGAAAATACCTGCGATAGAAACCCAAACTACCTTCAAGATGAGACTATGACGTTACAATCTTTGTTTTATTTGGATATTTATTAACAACGCATGTCATCCACTTTACGTAAAACATGGTGCGTGATTTAAAAACAAAAGCCGCATTTATTTATATAAATTGCGGCTTTTTTTCACGCTAACCCCAGTTCAATTTTACCTAACGCCATCAGTTTTTAACTAGGCTAAGCCCGTAATCTACTGGTTATAAACTCTGCTAAGGTTTTACTAATGACAGGATGTTGGGTGTCTTGGTTGAAAAGGCAGATATTCACTCTGCCTAATTTGGGCAGTTTTGGGTGATTAAGCGGCGAAACGTTTTGCGGCAAACTTGAACGGGCGAGGGCGGTAATACCTAAGCCTTGTTGAATAGCCGCCACTAAGCCACCTAAATCGGCGTTAGTGTAAGTAATTTTCCATGCAAAGGTTTGTTGTTTTAGTTCTTCAATTACACGGCTTCGGTACATACAGCCATCGGGGGCCAGCACCAGCGGGATGCTATCGCCTACTAAAGGGAGGGTGGCATCGCCCACCCACACTATTTCATCTTCTAGGACCACTTCCCCTTCAGTATCTTCATTAGGGTTTACCAGCGCTAAAATTAAATCGAAATGATCCCGCTGGCTGGGGTGTAGTAAATCGCGGCTTAGCGATGATGTTACCTCTAGCGACACATCAGGGTAGCGCTTCGAAAATTCACCAATAAGCCCTGGCAGTAACGTTGATGCAAATTCATTTGGAATACCCAAGCGCAAACGGCCACTTAAAGGCGCAGGAATTAGGCTTTTAAAGATATTGTCGTTAAGTTCTAGTAACTCTTTTGCTTTAGGATAAAGCCAATTGCCATCGGCGCTAGGTAAATGCCGTTGGCCTACCTTAGTAAACAGCTTTCTTTCTAGTTGGGATTCTAGTTTTTTTATTTGCAAACTAATAGCGGGCTGCGACCGACCCACGAATTCACCGGCTTTAGCATAGCCGCCAAGCTCTATAACACTCACAAAAGTGCGCAAATTATCTAGCGATAGCTGCTTCATTAAGATTTGAATTCCTGATGTAGTAAATCGTATACATTACCTTTATAAATGTATTGATAAGAATTTTCAATTTGTTGCGCCTTATTTCACTCACTATACTCGATAGCGTTTTCTACCCTTACCTAAGAGAAAGTGGAATGTCTAACACCACCGCCCTACATGCAAAGCACCTGGAATCTGGTGCCAAAATGGTTGATTTCTTTGGCTGGGATATGCCAATTAACTATGGTTCGCAAATAGAAGAGCATCACGCTGTTCGCCAAGATGCAGGCATGTTCGACGTGTCGCACATGACCATTGTTGATGTTAAAGGCACACAAGCTAAAGCATACCTTCAACACCTTCTTGCAAACGACGTTGCTAAACTTCAAGTAAAAGGCAAAGCGCTATACAGCGGCATGCTTAATGAAGAAGGCGGCGTGGTAGACGATTTAATCGTGTATTACTTCGATGAAACTAACTATCGCCTAGTAGTTAATTCAGCCACACGCGAAAAAGACATGAACTGGCTAAATAGTAACGCCGAAGGTTTCGACGTATCTATTACCGAACGCCCAGAGTTCGCCATGATTGCTGTGCAAGGCCCTAATGCCAAAGAAAAAGCCGCAACGCTTTTCAGTGCCGCGCAAAAAGAAGCAGTCGCAGGCATGAAGCCGTTTTTCGGCGTACAAGCTGAAGATTTATTCATTGCTACCACAGGATATACCGGTGAAGCAGGTTACGAAATTATGGTGCCTACCGCGCAAGCAGCCAGCTTCTGGCAAGACTTGCTAGACGCAGGCGTTAAACCGTGTGGTTTAGGCGCGCGCGATACCCTTCGTTTAGAAGCAGGCATGAACTTGTACGGCCAAGATATGGATGAAACTGTATCACCACTAGCCGCTAACATGGGCTGGACTATTACGTGGGAACCAGCAGATCGTAACTTTGTTGGCCGCAGCGCATTAGAAGCAAAGCGCGAAGCCGGTACCGACAAGTTAGTTGGCTTAGTAATGACAGAGAAAGGCGTGTTGCGCCACGGTCAAAAAATTAAAACCGAAAGCGGCGAAGGCATTATTACCTCAGGTACATTTTCACCTACATTAGGCCACTCTGTTGCGTTAGCACGAGTACCTTCAGATGTTGGTGAAACGGTTGAGGTGGAAATGCGCAAAAAGTGGGTTACAGTAAAAGTGGTTAAGCCCTCCTTTGTTCGCAACGGAAAAAGTGTTTTATAAGTTAACAGAGAATAACAGGAACGATTATGAGCAACATTCCAACAGATTTACGTTACGCATCTACCCACGAATGGGTTCGTCCAGACGGCGATGGTGTATTTACAGTAGGTATTTCTGAGCACGCTCAAGGCTTGCTTGGCGATATGGTATTTGTAGAGTTGCCAGACGTTGGCGACACCGTGAGCACTGGCGACGATATCGCTGTTGCTGAATCGGTTAAAGCGGCTTCAGACGTTTACGCCCCTATTAGCGGCGAAGTAGTTGGCGTTAACGAAGAACTAGAAGATTCACCAGAGCTTGTAAACTCAGACCCTTACGGCGATGGCTGGTTATTCAAAATTAAAGCGGATGATGCCGAAGAAGTTGAAGGCTTATTAGACGCTGAAGGTTATGAAAACAGCATTGACGAAGAGTAATTCGTTAGTTGCTTCTAAATGGAAGCGTAGTAACCAGTAATTATTAAAAAGGGGCTTCTAATTAGCCCCTTTTTATCTTTACGTTTTTATTTGTGTTTTATCCTGCCTTTCGGGGCAATACATTGCGAGTGCTTAACAACGTTATGTCGAATACTTCTCCTACATTAGCTCAACTAGAGCAAAAAGACGCATTCATTCGCCGCCACGTAGGCCCAGGCGAAGAAGAAATTCAGCAAATGCTGTCGGCTATTGACGCAACATCGTTAGACGATTTAATTGCGCAAACCGTACCGGCTGGCATTGCGCTACCCGAGCCGTTAAAAGTAGGCGAAGGGGCAACCGAAGTAGATGCATTAGCGGCATTGAAAAAAGTGGCTGGCAAAAACACGGTTAATCGCTCGTTTATTGGTATGGGTTATTACGATACCCACGTACCCAATGTTATTCTACGCAACGTATTAGAAAACCCAGGTTGGTACACAGCATACACGCCTTACCAGCCAGAAATTGCCCAAGGCCGTTTAGAAGCCATTTTAAACTTCCAACAGTTAACCATCGACTTAACAGGCCTAGAGCTAGCGTCTGCTTCATTACTTGATGAAGGCACCGCAGCAGCTGAAGCCATGGCATTGGCTAAACGCGTATCTAAAAACAAAAAAGCCAGCAGCTACTTTATTGCTGATGACGTACACCCACAAACCCACGATGTAGTAGCTACGCGCGCTGAAATGTTTGGTTTTGGTATTATTACCGGCCCAGCAAGTGATGCCGCTAACCACGATGTATTTGGTGCGTTGTTACAATACCCAAGCACCACCGGTGAAGTAACCGACATTTCCGATATTATTGCTGCGGTACAAGCCAAAAAAGGCATAGTGGCAGTAGCCGCCGACTTGATGAGCTTGGTAATGCTAAAATCGCCCGGTGAACTAGGTGCAGACGTTGCCCTAGGTAGCGCACAACGCTTTGGTGTGCCAATGGGGTACGGTGGCCCACATGCTGCATTCTTCGCAACACGCGACAGCTACAAGCGTTCATTGCCTGGCCGTATTATTGGCGTTAGTAAAGACACCCGTGGCCGCCCAGCACTACGTATGGCGCTGCAAACGCGTGAGCAACATATTCGCCGCGAAAAAGCCAACTCGAACATTTGTACCGCGCAAGTACTGCTAGCTAACATGGCCAGCTTTTACGCCGTATACCACGGCCCTAAAGGCTTAAAAACCATTGCTCAGCGCATACACCGCTTAACCAGTATTCTAGCGGCAGGCCTAACGAAAAAAGGTGCCGCCCTTAAGCACAGTACTTATTTCGATACCCTAACCGTATTGGTAGATAACAAAGACGCCGTACTAAACAAAGGCTACGAGCACGGGCTAAACCTACGTGCCGACTTAGAAGGCGCTGTAGGGGTTTCGCTTGATGAAACCACTACCCGTGAAGATATTGCTACTTTGTTTACCGTTATTCTAGGCAGCGACCACGGCTTAAGTGTAGATGCGCTTGATGCCGAAGTTACCACGCAGCCTACTAATGCTATTCCAGAAAACCTAGTACGCACTAGCGATATTCTTACTCACGAAGTGTTTAACCAGTACCATTCAGAAACTGAAATGCTGCGTTATATTAAAAGCCTAGAGAATAAAGATTTAGCCTTGAACCATTCAATGATTTCATTGGGTTCGTGCACCATGAAGCTAAACGCTACTGCTGAAATGATTCCCGTAACTTGGGCAGAGTTCGGCCAAATTCACCCGTTTGCACCACTAAATCAAGCAGTGGGCTATCAAGAAATGATTGCCGAGCTAGCCGAGTGGTTAATTAACGTAACTGGGTACGACAACCTTTCTATGCAACCTAACTCGGGCGCACAAGGTGAATACGCAGGCTTGTTGGCCATTCAGCGTTACCATGAAAGCCGCGGTGAAGGGCACAGAAACGTATGCTTAATTCCAAGTTCAGCACACGGTACTAACCCCGCATCTGCGCAAATGGTTAGCCTAAACGTAGTGGTAGTGAAGTGCGACAACAACGGTAACGTAGACATTGCCGACCTTCGCAAGAAAGCCGAAGAAGTGGGCGATAACTTATCGTGCGCCATGATCACGTACCCATCTACCCACGGTGTGTACGAAGAAACCATTCGTGAAATGTGTGAAATTGTGCACCAGTACGGCGGCCAAGTGTATATGGATGGCGCGAACATGAACGCGCAAGTGGGTATTACGTCACCTGGGTTTATTGGCTCAGACGTATCGCACTTAAACCTACACAAAACCTTCTGTATTCCACACGGTGGTGGCGGCCCAGGTATGGGGCCAATTGGTGTGAAATCGCACCTTGCGCCTTTCTTGCCAAACCACACGGTAGTGAATATTGAAACAGCAGGCAAAGACTGCGGTGCGGTTTCAGCAGCACCATGGGGCAGCGCGTCTATTCTGCCAATAAGCTACATGTACATTAAAATGATGGGCTCGGCTGGCCTACGTAAGGCAACTGAAGTAGCCATACTTAACGCCAACTACGTAGCCAATGCATTAGAAGGGCACTACGACGTACTGTACAAAGGCCAAAACGGCCGCGTAGCGCACGAATGTATTATTGACCTGCGCCCATTAAAAGAAGCCAGCGGTGTAACCGAAGTAGACATAGCAAAACGCTTAAACGACTACGGTTTTCACGCGCCAACAATGAGCTTCCCAGTAGCGGGCACGCTAATGATTGAGCCAACTGAATCGGAAGCCAAGTACGAGCTAGATCGCTTCGTAAATGCCATGATCAGCATTCGCCAAGAAATTGCGAAAGTAGAAAGCGGCGAGTGGGATGCTACCGATAACCCACTACACAATGCACCACATACCTTAGCCGATATTTGTGACAACGACTGGAACCGCAGCTACGACCGCAACCTAGCGGCGTACCCAGTACCAGAAGTTCACAGAAACAAATTCTGGCCTTCGGTTAACCGAATTGATGATGTGTTCGGGGACCGTAATTTGATTTGTTCTTGCCCTAGTATAGAGAGTTATATTGAGGGGTAGGGTGGTTGTCGATGCTTAATTAAGTTTGTGACACATAGAGAATTGAAAAGGTGAGCCTAGTGCTCACCTTTTTTGTGCCGCTATGTGGAGCGCGATGTGTTTATTTAAAGCCGTATAAGTGATATGGTTTTGATAAATAAAGATAAAGTTTTAATTTCTATATGTAGATAATTACGTTTCGTATAATTGATCTATTGTTAAGCAACGATAGTGGGATAAATTAGAGCGAGTTTTTTGAGCCAACGATAGTTTCTATCTATTAGAACGGACGCTGAGAGATTATGGAGTGTTAAATCAGTGAATTATTTTGAAAGTGTATCCGCTGATTCGAAACAGATAGGATTTGATTATCAAGATTTGGTCTGTTTAGAATATCTCATTGACATGAAACAAGGAGAAATAGTTGGTCTTGAAGTCTTAGATGATGTTCATCACGAAAGAATAGATGGTTCAAACTATTTAGTTCAAGTGAAGCACTCGATATCAGAGAATGGAACTCTAACTAATAGCGATTTAGATCTTTGGAAAACACTCAGCAACTGGGTCAATGCCTTTAATGAATTAACGGGAAAGAGACTAAGATTCACTTTTTATACAAACAAGAAGCCTACAACTGAAGCTGGTATCGTTCAGAATCTAATTTCAAAACCCATGAAAATAGATGAAATTCTTCAAAACTTACCTTCATTAAAAGCAAAGCTTGATGCCGCAGAGTTAAAAAAAGAAAAAGGTTGCAACACCAATCCGATAAAAAAATACGTTGACCACCTTAATTCATGTTCGGAATCTGAATTACGTAGTGTTTTTGAAAATATAAATTTTGTGTTCGATTACGAAAAAATAATTTCTAGGCTTCGCAGAAAACTAGAATATTTTGCGATTCCGCAATCTCAATCGGAAACGGTTCTATATGAGGTTTTAGGAGTCTTTAAAGTGAAAAAGTTTGAATTGATAAAAGATAGAAAACGGTTAAATATAGATTATGAAACTTTCAGAAATAGTTTTCAATTTGACCGAATTATGAGGCTTGCTGGAGATCGAAAAATTGATTTTGGTCGCTATCATAGCTTTAAGAACATAAACAAAATCGATCCCAAAGACGGTTTATTCAGCAAGATGTTAGCTGACATTGGTATTGACGAGGACGAAATAACGGACTTCGCTCTCCAATATGCTGCGAGCTGCATGTTTATTCAAACTTTGATTTTGGACGGTGAGTTTACTGATTCTGAAAACACAACTTTTGAAAGTGAAATAATACAGGGCTGGAAAAACATTTTTCGACAAAATTATTTGCAGACATTCTCAGACGAAGACGGCCATGCTGTCCTTGCAAAGTCATGTTTATATAAAACAATCGATCAATCCATTACTGTATCTAACTCAAATGTAGCGAAAGGACTTATTGAAGGAAAATCAATCGAGTTGTCTGACAAGAATAAATTTGGTTGGCGGCAAGATTGGAAAAAAAAGTATAAGGAAGTTAAGAAGTGATTAACTTATTCAAAAATGAAGCTCTTTGCATTCTCTGTATACAAAATTTTGTTTCAACATATGGTTCCGTTGATTTAGAAAAAGTTTTTTTAATACCTCCATTATTATTTGATAAAAAAGCTAGAAACTATTTTAAGCGCAAGGATACGAAAATAATTTCTGTACAAGATACCGTTACATCTAAATCTGAAATTTTTGTTGGGTTTAACGAGAAGTATAGGGATCTTTTAATAACAACTACTAATGCGGTGCTAATGGGCATAGAAGTTGGATTGTTTGAGTTAGATGAAGGCTATTTAGTTTGTAGGGACCCTGTTTTAGATTCAGCAAGTTCGATTGGCAAAACATATTCAGATATTGCATTAGCATCTGTCAACGTAGCTCGCTTTATTGAAGAGCCCAGCGCTACTTTGTATTCATTACTACGGATAAAAATATGAGCTTTCAAATCGCTAACGTCCTGATTTGGCAAAAAAATGGAAAACTAAGAAATCTTAAATTCGACAACAATGCAGTAAACGTAATAACAGGAGACTCCGGCAAAGGGAAGTCATCGATACTTTATTTAATTGACTATTGTCTAATGGCATCTTCAGCTAAAGGAATCTCGAAAGAAAACATAGACAAAAAATCTGAATGGTATGGAGTTAGGCTTTACACAAAAGAGGGCTTGGTAACTATTTGCAGACCTGCTGCTCATAAAGGAGATACAAGTTCAGCCTATTTTAGCGGTTCGGGTGAAATTCCAGAGAATCCAGTAAACAACATGTCGCAAAAAAATATCAAATCATTGATAGACAAAGAGCTGGGTCTAAACAGTGACTTGAAAGTTCCTTATGGTGGAATAACTATTAAAGCCGGTTCTAAGATTTCATTTAGGAGTTTTGTGCCTTTTTGTTATCAAGATCAAACAGCCCTAGTTTCACCTGATTATTTATATATTCGACCCGCGGATCAAAAGTTAGTTGAGCGCATAGAAAGAGTCTTCCGTATGGCTATCGGTGTTGTTGACGCAAAAGGTGCAATTGTTAGCGAGAGATTAGAAAAACTAAAAACTCAAAAAGAAAGCCTTGAGCGGAGAATTGATTCTATTGCTGGCAAAAGACTTGAATTTGAAGAAGATATAATAGCATTGAAGGAAGAGGCTGAAGAGCTGGGCTTGTTTAACAGCAAAATAGACGATCCAGTAGAATCCTTGGAATTACTAAAGGCAATTGCTGAAAAACCAATAGAGTCTTTTATTAGTTTAAACGACGAAATCGCAGCATTGGAAAACGAAAAGTTCAAGTTAAGCAATAAGTTGAGGCGTTATGCTTCCTTCAATGAAGAATATAAATCGTATCAAAAGCACTTGAAAGAGGGCGATGAGTCATTAGCCTCGATTAATTTTTTACTTGATAATTACAAAGAGCTGTTGCCGGGAACAAATACAAATAAATTACTTTTAGAACTAGAAAAGTCACTGATTGCTGTTCAAACAAGCTGGAAGCAAAATGAAACATCCTTGTTATTTGTTGATATCAGAGAGAAAAGTAAACAATTACAAAATGAATTAAGCCAAATCGATAGTAAGATTAGTTCCTTAAAGATTAATTCTAGGAGTGTCGCTACACCGGAAAAAATATATAAATATCAGGGGCACTTGGATGCAAAGCTATCTATTTATTCTGATAAAACGACACCCGTTGATTACAGTGATAAATTAGGCAAATTGGATTCTCAAATTATAGAGCTAGAGGGGAGTGTTTCAGATATTGAATCTAGGAAAGAATTTATTTTTGGACAACTTAATAGGTTGATAAATGGGCACCTAGATAACTTGCAGCTTAAAGGTTATGAAAATTCACAAGCCGTTTTCATTGAAAAACAGAAAGCAATTAATCTAATTTTAGATGAAGGCAGGTCAGTGGAAAAGATGGAAGATATAGGCAGCGCCTCAAACTATCTTTATGTTCATCTTGCCTACTTTATGGCAATTCATGAAATAGCAAAAAGGAACTCGGTGAGTTGGATGCCTTCTTTTCTAGTACTTGATCAAGTGAGTACACCTTACAGTGGGGAAACAAAGGATGATAGAGCAAGCTTGGACACTGCCTTGATAGAAATTAATCGCTTTGTGAATACTATGAATGGTTTAGGAGGGTTTCAAATTATACTTATGGAACACATTCCAGAAACTCATTGGAAAGAGCTGAAGCTAGAAAATTTCAAACTGGTAGATCGCGAGTTAGTTGGCGACTACGGTTTGATTAATTAAGGCTACAATAATTGAAACACGAAATTACATTCGAATAGTGCAGTAAAGGCCTAGCTGTAAAGCTAATAAGACAGGCATAACACGACGGTATCAAAACTGTACCGCAGTACACTTTCTTTAATTTGGTTAGCTATTCACACTGTTAAAGGAATAAACCAACGTTAGAAAGTCTTGATACCTAGAGCCAGAAAGTCGTAAATTAGTTTATTGGATACGCCATATTATCACTGCGTTTCTCGCTGTGTACGCCGCGCATTCTTATGCGGTGAGGAAGACGGCAAAAGCTTTGAGCATCGTTGCCAATGGGTGGAAGACCGCATTCATACTTTAAGTGAAGTGTTTGCTATTGATGTATGCGCTTATGCGGTGATGAGCAATCATACGCATGTGGTGCTGCTTGTTACTAAAGATAAAGCGGATGAATTTACTACAGAAGCAGTAATTCAACGTTGGCACAAACTTTATAAAGGGACTTTGCTCACACAGCCTGCCTACCATCCTAGAGCGCCTCAATATTGAACACGAACAATGGCTAACTTTAATCACGCAATTTGAAACTTGCTTTAAACATGCTGCTGGCAAAGTGGTTCACCTTGAGCAGTATGCCCATAATCAACATCAGCAACGGACTCAGGGGAAACAGGTTGCTAGGCGCTTACTGGGGGAGCTTTGCGCCTGAATTGGTAGATTTATTGTTACTTCACGCGAGTGAAATAATAAATGAATCGACCAGACTTTACTAGACAGATTTTCGTTTGAATTTTTCTAGCTTTTCATAAGCCAGTGGAGGCATATTATTCGCTTCGCCATGCTTGCGTCTAGAGTTATAAAACATTTCGATGTAATCGAATATGTCGGCTCTTGCATGTTCACGTGTTGTATAAATTTTTCTCTTTATTCGTTCTCTCTTGAGTAGCTGGAAGAAGCTCTCTGCGACGGCATTGTCGTGGCAGTTTCCTCGACGACTCATGCTGGCCTTGAGATTATGCTCTGTTAAGAAGTCACTCCACTCATAGCCTGTAAATTGACTTCCTTGATCTGAATGTATAAGCACCTGCTTTTTGGGTTTTCGTCGCCATACTGCTGCTAGCAGTGCCTGAGTAACGAGTTCTGATTCCATACGAGAACTCATCGACCAACCAACCACAGCGCGAGAGTATAAGTCTAAAACGACGGCAAGGTAGAGCCAGCCTTCATGAGTGCGGATGTAGGTAATGTCAGTGACCCAGTATCTGTTCGGTTTAGCTACCGTAAATTGCCTATCAAGCACGTTATCGGCAACAACAGCAGGCTTTCCACTGTAATGCCCTTTATGCTTTTTATAACCGACTTGTGCCTTTATACCTTCTAATTTCATCAGTTTAGCTAAACGATGTTTGCTGCAAGCTTCACCTAAATCTTTAAGGTCACTCGTGACTTTTCTATACCCATAGACACAGCCACTTTCTAGCCAAGAATGCTTAATTAACCTCATCAGGCGCTCGTCTTCTAACTGTCGCTTTGATTTCGGTTTATCCACCCATGTATAAAAGCCACTTCGTTGTATTGAGAGTGCTTCACACATGAATTTTATTGGGAAATTCTTGAGCCTAGCTTTTATGAACGCGTATTTTTCTTTGACTCGCCCGCGAAAAATACGGTGGCTTCCTTTAGGATGTCGCGTTCCATTGTTACGCGCTTAAGCTCTTTTTCTAGCTGCTTAATTCGGTCGGATTGTTCTTGAGACTGCCTATGTTCTTCACTGTCTGGGCCGTAGGCTTTTATCCAGTTATACAACGAACTGCTAGTAACTCCCAGCCTCTCAGAAACGCTTGCCACCGAATAACCTTGGTTTAACGGCTTGTATTTTAAATTCTTCTGTAAATCGCTGAGACATCTTTTCTCCTTAGTACACATAATTATAAAGCAATTAAGTGTCTAGAGAAGTCTGGTCGATTCAGTCTTGTTTACTATGACCCCAAATGTTCGGGTAATTGACTCGTCCAACCACCGTTATTCAAAATGGTTTTTACTTCTTTTTATCATCAGAACCCAAAAAGCAAAACTCAACCCTTTGAGCTACTCCGTCTACAGGTATACTTTTTCTAGCAATAAGTGTCTGTGCTTCATCAGATTTTAAAGACGAAAAAATACCACCTAAGGTGCTCTTACCATAGGTATTACGACCATACAAAAGTGTAAGCTTTTTAAATTGGCTTCGACCATCATTACAGTCTTAATAAGTGCCAATTTTTTTTATTGTGAAAATCCGTTCTAACAAAATGCCACCTTGATTAATGGTTATGAAAAGCTTTGCACATCAATTAATAAGTCTTTGACTTGTTTATTTATTCTTTTATTAAATTCAAATTCAATTTCGACTTTTGTTAATTTACTTACATCGACCTTGAAATAATCAGAAAGCACTTTTTTCATCTGCATCAATGTATATTCATCAAAGTTTGGGATATATTCTGTTTCGTATTTTCGATGACTGAGTTCTTTGAATGTTCGTACAAATTTTTTTGGCTGAATATTTACATTGAACCTTCTTGTTAGCTTAACTACAAAATGATCAAGTATGTGTAACAGCTTCTCGTCATTTATTTCGGAGAAGAAAAATAGCCAACCTTTTGCTTTACTATCGAAAATGCAACCGGTGATGCGGAGGTTAAGTCGCCATAGTAGGAACTCTTTGCTTTTTTGTTTTGAGTACTTATAACTTGTAAAGATAGAAACAAGTGAATGCTTCAATCGCTCAACTGAGCCAGAGCGGGCGCTAATTATTGAATCACTAAATTGATAGCCTAGATAATTAAAAGGTTCTCTTAGTTGCGCAATAGTAGACTTATCTGGGCGCTTAGTTGTATCATACATCTTAAGACCAATACGACCAAATCGTTTGCGTACATCGGCTGCTATATCCTGCGCATTACTAAATTCACAGAAAATCATGACATCGTCGACATATCTGTAATATTTAATGTTTGGTAGCGCCTTAAAATATTTATCGATATTTAATAAATATATAGCCGCTAATATATTTGATATCGATAAACCTTGTGGGACACCTTTTGTTGATGGCATATCAGTTGATTTTGAAATGCTAACTGTTGGTGATGTAATTGCAGAAAAAAGAACATTTTTGATATCGTTAGATCGTATTTTTTGACCTAAGCGTCTTCTTAATTCATTGTGTTTTATTGATGGATAAAAATTACTGACATCTAGTTTGATCACACCAGTATATACACCAGAAGCTAAGTCTAACTTTACACGTTTAATTAGCTTTTGCGGTAAATTAAACTCCACCACACCATCATAACTTTCAGTAAGAAAGTCACACATAGCACGCATAGCAACGCGATCTCTTATGGTAGGGATTGAAATTTCTCTTGGAACTTTGTCTCTACCTTTACTCACTAGCTTTAATTTGTACTTAGTAAAATTGTATGTACCTGCCAGCATTTTTCGAGAAAGAATAGTAATTTGATCATCAAGTTGTGCGCGGAAAGCATACTGATCTAAGTTATCGATACCCGTAGCACCAGAATAAACAATATGTTCAACAAAAATGCGCTTTAAGTTATCCTCTGACAAGTGCTTATTGAATTGCTGTTGTATAGTCATGCTAACTTCTCAATAGCAACTAATAGGAAAACTGGTAGCAAATACAGTAGTGCTAACAATACATATCGTTTCGTCAGCCACCACGAAATACTAAACCAGTGATACCAAGTGGGGCATCTATCCAGACCCTTTAAAATACCTTCGCTATTTGGTTCTTGCTTAAACCCCGTCTTGGGGTCTACTGGGACTGTGCAAGTGACATGTTCAAGGCACAAAGCTAGGTAATAGTCATAATCTGTATGGTTTTCACAAAGCCCCATGATTTGTTCATACTCTGCCGATATTTGTCCTATATCAGCATCTTTGGCTTTTGCTTTATGGTGAAATGTATTAAGGGTTTCATAGCTTTCTTTGATTAAGCCAGCCCTTTCTTTGAAAGAAAGTCCTGCTATAAAGCCAGAGATACTCAACACCAGCACTGAATACACAATCCAGCTAATACCTGCTAAATCTTCTTGCCCATCAGATGGCGCAAACTTTAAATAAAAAATAGAAACAGCCACTCCAAAAAAGGAATACCAAAGGAGTAAAAGCTGCGATTGAAAAGCGTTTGACAGTAAACGCTTTTCTGCCTGTATTCGCGCTTTTCTGGTCCACCAAACGTTATCTGAAAATGCCATTTACTTTACTTCCTGAAAATAAGATGTTCTAGGGTGTCTATAAGTTACATAGAGTTAACACCCCTGACGGGGCAAGCCATATGTACTCGAAGGTACAATGACTAAGAGACAAGCTCTTCATTATTAGTTGCACTCATAAATGAGTGGTTAACCTCGTCAAGACGGAGCTATTAAGGCCAACACACCCTAGAACAAAACTGGTTAAATGGTTACTTTCCCTTTAGCAAATCTTGCATCAGGCCCTTTTTATTTAGTTTTAATTTTTCTAAATATTCTTTTTCTATTTGTATTAGCGACTATTGTATCTCATACCTACGACAAAGCTCTTTTTGTTCATCAATATTTGGAAGCGCTATTTTTAATGGTCGAAGCTCTTCCAAATTAATGATTTTTTTGCACTCAATGGAGCCAAGTCATCCGATCGTCTTTTATTTCTTCTAATAGATATTTCAACAAATAAAGTAGTGGAAAGTTCATTATTTACTACTACACCAACTACACTGTCGGGAAATCACATTGGCATATTCAGAATACCAGTGTCAGCAATGTTGGCTGCGATAGTCACAGCATTAGTTCCTTTAGTGAATAAAGGGGGCAGAGTACTTTTCTCTTATAAGTACTATGGCTCCACATTTTGTTTCTTGCTGTGCCTAACGTCTTTGATGGTAGGTCGTCCCAATTTTTCGTTCTTTAGTGTGATACCGAGTAAAGGGGTCAAAGTAAATTCTCTCTTAGAAGGATGATGTTACGCGATTCTTACATATCATCCCGGTTAACTTTTAAAACAGATTGATAATTGTCGTTGAGGTATCGGCTAGTCGCACCCAATATTTGCCCTGTCCATCCGTCTCCTGTCACATCCCCGCTGATACCCGTATCTTTAGATCCTTCTATGATTATTTTAATGACCGTAGCATTTCCATCTTCTTTAAAATAGGCACCAGCGATTACGTTCCAATCATGAAGTGTTATACCGTGCTCACCAATAACCACCCCCTTGCTTTTATCAGCAAGGCGAAGAGAAAAGCCTGATTCACCAAGGCCTACTTTTAACGCTTCGTATATCTGCGTTGTTGTATAGCCATGAAATGTTTCAACCTGCTCATACTTTGACCATCCCGTTTTACCCTCTGGTGAATCAAAATCGACTTCATTAACAGCAGCGGGAAGCATATTTACCGAGGCACAACCGAAAAGTAGAGTTCCCGTTAGTAGCGTTGCAATTACTTTCACAATCCCCCCTTTATATATTCTTCGCTATCAAGTCAGCCTTCAATAATCCACCCTTAGTAAACAATTTCGCAGAAAACTTTGGATTCCGTCTTGCTTCGTAAGCGTCCAATATTTTCTTTAAACCTTCAGCTTCTAACAGCGAAATGTTTACTTCGGTATCCATTTCCGCGCTTTCTACAAAATCATCCGAAAAGGTGGGGGCTACTATTAGAACTTGCGCCACGCGTTTGCCAGCTTGCTCACAGCGGTTTACGTATGCCTTCACTTGCCGTGATGTAGTGGAGTATTTTGCGAAGTCACCGTTCTTACAGGTTTTGGCTTCACCAACAATTACATCAATTTCACTAAGCGAAATTAATATGTCGGCTTTGTCTTTTGAGGTATTTATAGAGCGGCGAAGATCTTCATCTACGGCCATACCGAGTTGTTCGAAAATGGCTTTTGTTACTTCTTCAAACTTAACGCCAATATCTGCTTCGGCAATTTCGACGTTCTCAGCTTTTAACGCTGCCAAATCGCGTCTTGCCAGAGCTGCGTAGTTATCTATTAACTTATCGGTGGCATCGGCAAAGCTGTTTAAAATGTTTAAGCGCAGGTTGCCGCGCTTTTTAATACCCATGCTTTCTACAACCGCTTTAACTTCGTCGTTAGTAAGCATGTAGAGAATATCGTAGGGCGTGATGCTTAGTGCCCTTAGCTTCTCTACGTCTAACTCTTCTTGCTCTTCTAGTTCAAACTCGTGTTTTAAAACTGTTGATAGAGTAGGGAAGTGGTTTTGCAATGCAGAGAAAAGTTCTTTGAAACCTGTAGCACTTAGTGCATTAAACTCAGGCTCAGTGCAGGTGTTGAGTGTATTTAGAATGATAGTGGTACGTTCTTCAAGTGTGGTACCTAACTTATCTAAATCTAAGTCCAAGTCAGAAATCAGGCTTTTGAGTCGCTCCTTTCTATCGTTAAGCGGTGTGTCTTCGGCATATAAATCAGATTGTAGTACTTGGGATACCGCAACCCCCAACTTCATAACATTTTGGATTTTCTGCTTGCGCTCTATACCCCGAATTTTCTTTCTGTGGTTTTTGAGTATATTAGAAAGTTCAGCGTCGCTAAACGTGCGTAAAACTCTAAGAAAGTGTTTGTCAGCCAGTTCTTTGCCTTGCAGTCTGTGAAGCAAGTTTACTATTTCATCTGGCACGTAAACGGTTTGAAGCTTGCGGCTCACAAAGATTAGACCAATCTCTCTTAACTCGTTTAGTGCATCTTGAACACCATTCTTAGGCGTTTGATCTATCAAGTGTTCTACACCAGCTTGATCGTCTGCTGTTACATCTAAGCTTTTTGCCAAAACGTTAAGGATACCGCGCTCATCATCCGTAATTTTCGATTCACGATTACTACGTTCATCATTTGAGTAAGCTTCTTTTAAACAAGCGTGATAAATACCAAGGCGTTTACCATCAGTGAAAGTGTCGCCTTCTTCAACGGTCTCAATTTCTGATTTTAGTTCATTCGCTCTCGTATCGATGACAGTCCACTCTTTAGCGTATAGCGACTCAACC
This sequence comes from Alteromonas sp. Mac1, assembly GCF_001562125.1. NCBI lineage: Bacteria > Pseudomonadati > Pseudomonadota > Gammaproteobacteria > Alteromonadales > Alteromonadaceae > Alteromonas > Alteromonas sp. Mac1. The sequence continues at coordinate 3,485,886 of NZ_CP013932.1, read as the reverse complement.
CAATTGATTCTGGCTATGCAGTTACCATCGCGGCTGAGAATGTTTGTAAGTAGAGTTGCCTGTGCGCCCAGCATGGCTAACTGTTCACGGACGGACTTTTCGAAATAAGGAAGGACTATTTTAAACAACTGTGTAATGTCAGTGCTTGATGCGTTTTTTATTTGGCCATCTAACTTGTCTAGTTGGGCAGCAATCTGCTTATCATGCTTAACTGCATCACTACATATGCGGTCAATGGCATTAATGAACTTCGACTTTTCGACCTGGTTCACCAGTGAAAGTATGCTTGAAAGCTTCATAAATCATCCTTGATATTGGGTGCTGAAAACTTACTTTTTATTATACTTAAGTAGTAACCATACACCTCGCTGTGGAATTTTTAAACTATCAAATTACTTTCTAGTCAGAAAATCAGTATGTTAAGGACTCATTTATTATGACTTCAACATCACTTTAATAGTTTTAGTTCTGAATACCTATCTAAACTTGAGTGCCAACACCTTAGCATTACTAAATTTATTGTTTAATTTTTGACCAGTTGCAAATATAGGTAGTATACTCCAAGCCTTCGAAACAATAGTAATGACTTAATCACAAAGATGTCCGGCAAAAAGTATTTTATATTCCGTTGCTTTTAATAATGTTTGGGCAATAAATGCTCATACACACAAGGGGCATCCTTTAAATTATTCATAAAGCGTACTTAGAAAATACTGTGATGTAGTAAGTCTCTAATACATGCATGTTGCTTTCCTGAAATGCTGTCCCGAATAGGCAACTTTTATCTACCAATTAGTATACTTTTTTCATGAATGGAAAGGACTATCCGTATGAATCCCAGAGAATTTATTCTTTTTTTATTGCCTGTTTGGGCGCTGACTCACTTTTGGTTACTCCCAATCTTCAAGAACCGATGGGTAGCAGGGGATTTGCGGCAAAAAATTGCCCGTACGGGCTCTTTGATTTTCATAGAAAAAATTAGAGATTTTTCACTTATAGCTATTGTGGCTACATTAAGCGTCATTATTTTTATCTGGTTGAACAATGTACTGGCTGATGGGGATCTTATTTTAGCTGCCGGTATAATCAATAGTTTCGATGTACTTCTTAAGCCCCTCAATAGTATTAAAAAGGACTATGAAACCATTCTTATTTGCCTCGGTCTGCTAGGTGCTGCTTCATGTCTGTATATTATTAATAAACAAGCAAAGAAGAAGTTAACAAACGCTTGGATAGAAAAAGCATTAGAGATTCGGGAGAGATTGGGGCACGAGCAAACGACCTTAGACAAACTAACAAAAAACCCCGAATTAAAACCTGCGGTTGAGCGCGTCGAAGAAATACTAGGGTACCTATCTATGGTAAACCAGACCGATAGCGAGCTGGTTCTAACACAGCAGCAGGTTGATGCACTTCAAAATGAGTTAAATCAATTGCTGATGCTTCTAACTATGGAGCAAGCGAAAGAAGAAATTGATTTAAATGATGTATTTAAAAAGCCGGAAAAAGTCGAGAAACCGCAATCCAAAACAATTGCAGGTAGGATAATTAGAATTATTTCCAGCAATCAGTTCGCAAAAGATCTGGGGTTGTTGAGTCGACCACTATCCTATGTCGCTACAGGACTACTTATTTTATCACTTATTGGCTGGGCATCTGCGCCTTTAGCTAACAGCCTAACGTTGTCAGTAAACAACCTGAGAATCAATTCAGTCAGCAGTGATGTAGCAAGAGATCTTGATTTAGCTATTTCCAGAATTGATGAAAAACCAGCTGAAAACAAAAACGATACCACCGAGTCAATAAAGTATGCAAATGAGATATCTCAGATATCGCGGGTTTTAGCTCGTGAAGCAGTAAATCAGCTTATCCAAACACAAAGCCTAGGTGAAGCAAAGCGAACACAGACTACTGCGTCTGAATTTGTACGTGCTGCGATTGTCAATCAAAGTTACAGTTCTGACAACCTTGTCTCTAGTTCTCAACGCGTTAGAGCCAATGTAGCGCAACAGATTACTGAATTGGGCAGTTCAGAGAGACAAGTTTCCGATCTAGTAGAAGTTCTTGAGCATGAAATAAGTAATGATATAGGGAAGGTTCAGAGACGCAACCCCTCCTATTTTAGTGAGTTAGTTAATAAAGTTGAGGCTCGTTATGCTAATTCTGTTAATGCGATCGACGCACAGTCTAACCTTATTTCACGTGTGGTGAGTCAAGCGTTTTCGCCAATTGACGTTGACGCAGCGAACGAAATTATCAAGCAGGGCGGCAAGGTACTCAAAGATGTAGGAGAAGAGTCGGTGAAAAAATGGGCGAATAGCTATGCTAAGGCTGTAGTCACCGATGCTCTGTTTGAACAATCTCACGCCAGTGTGGTGGAAAAATTGAATAAAAATTTTCGCTTTCATACATCCGAACAGACAAAACAGCTTTTTACTAACCTTTCTTCAGCAGAAAACACCGGCTGGCAAGCCTCTCCAAAAGACGCTAGTAAACAAAGGGTTAACCAAGATCTGGCTCTTAAGATAGCTAACCGTTACAGCGATGAAACGGTAAAAGTGGCTGTTCGTCAAAGCTTGGGCGGCTATTCTCAATTATTTCCTGATGTCATTGTTGCTGCCGCGGATGCTACAGCCAGAGCATCTGGTACTCTTGCTTCATCTAGTCGGAGTCGAACTTCCACGGATGTCACATCACGTTCTACTAATTTTAAAATGGCATCAAGGAGCTTCCGTGTCCGAGGTGTTCTTTTCGGGCAGAATTTAACTGGCGACAATCTAGATATCACAGACATTCGCTGGCAAATAAAGCCAAATTCTCAGAACTCACCAACACTAGTGGCTTTGATGTTGAAGCTAGAGGGTGAGTGGTATGATGTAGGGACTTTTCCAGCAAGCATCGTTAATCAGGGGATAGGCTATGCAGCAGATCAGCGTGTTGTTGCAACAACTATAACTCCAGGGGATGATGAACTCATCAGACGAGTAACTTACCTCCACCCTGTTTTGGAAGATACGCCACTGGGTTGCAGAGTAGTTGAAGCAGATCGCTTCGTAGACGCGTTCACGGCCAACCCTGAAGAAAGTAGAGGTTCTACGCTGGAAAAAATTACTCAGAATAGAGTTGCGCTTTCACAATTTTTGGCGTTTACGGCCCTAGCTGAGAAGATAGGAGTTTTAAACCGTTACGAGCAGTGCCCGATTGAAGAGTTGAAACAGGTAATTGAGGGTACCGAATTTGGTAAGATAAGCTTGCCCTCGACGCTCGTAACGAGTCTAAAGGGCTTTATCAATGGAAAACTCACGGGAGCTCCTTCTAGTCGAAAGTTATTGGATGTATCTTTAAATTGCTTGCAGGTAAGCGAGAAAAATACAGCGGCGTGCCTGTGTAATAGCTTGAGCTCAGGATTGCCAAATAACTATTGGTACCCGGAAGATCACACCTCACAATTCCGTGAAAAACCGGCAAGTTTAAGTAAAGATATGCATTGGCTGGCAGAATCAGCAGACCGGTTTGCACATATTGATTTGTGGCTACATACCACATTTGCAGTGAGAGAAGTTTCTAATAATGGTCAAGGCGTGCCTGATGAAGCTACTGCCACGCCCTTGGACTTTGATGAAAAACAGCTATTAGAAATGAAGAAAACGATAGTGGGGAAGCACCTAAAGCCTTACTTGCGGGATTACCTCTTCAGTCCATCTATAGATAATTTTATGCAGCCGCTAGAACAGTTTATTATTATACAGCGGCTAATGCGTGCAGCATTTAATGGTCAGCTGGGCGAAAGATTCCCATTGGAAAAGCTAATTGTACTATCTCGTGAAACCCAGCGTTTTGTTCCTTATCAGCCAACTATACGGTGGGAACCCTATCAGAATAGCCATGCAGAATTAATGGGCATTCTGGAGTCTACTGACGAAACCGCGTTACAGCATTATACAGACTATAATAAGGACAGAATGCTCCGGTATAATTATCAGCGCCCAACTTGTGGTTCCGTATCGCTCTAGTTTTCATCACTGATTCAATCATACATTGAAGTGTATTTAATGAATAATGGGTCAGAGTAAATCACTTTAAAACTCTGACCCCATTCTTATAAAACGAATTCTTTTTCACCGCCTTTTGCTGCTGAACGATAGATGGCGTTAAGCAATGCAATAGAGCGGCGACTTTCGAAACCGTCAACCAATGGTGTAGTGCCATTCTCAAGTGCCTTCAACACGTCTTCGAAATTTCTTTGGTGCCAAACAAAATCAATGGCTGAAGGGTCGGCAGCTCCTGCTCCGGCTTCACTCTCATCAAGGCCATATTGCTGCCTTATTTCATTGTCATGCTCACTTTCATTAGCAAATTCCCATAGTCGGAATTTATCATCGCTCATGAATACAGAACCCTGAGAGCCTGTAATTTGTATTTCTGCGGGGTGTCCGTTTTTAGACCAGCAGGCTGTTGAGCCCTGAATTACACCCAATGCGCCACTTTCAAACTCCACCATGGCAATACCCACATCTTCTACTTCTATTCCCTTATGAGCAACTAGCCTCGTTTCTGCCCTTACTGATTTAACGTCGCCCATCACATAAAGCAATAAATCGATGGTATGGATTGATTGGTTCATCAAGGCGCCTCCGCCGTCTAGCTTCCAAGTTCCACGCCAAGCGCCGCTTTCATAATATTCTTGAGTACGCCACCATTTAATATAAGCATCGGCCATGGCAATCTTGCCAAAGCGCCCTTGGTCTAAAGCTGCTTTAAGTAGTTGGGATGATGCATTGAAACGTCGGGGGAAAATGCCCGCCAACATCACATTGTTTTCAGCGCATACGGTTATCATTTCATCCACTCGTTGAGTGGTAACTTCAAGGGGCTTTTCGCAAATAATGTGTTTACCGGCCTTTGCCGCAGCGGCTATAGGCTCTAAATGAAAACCTGAGGGCGTGCAGATAGTAATCACATCAATATCGGGAGAGTTTATAAAAGAAGTGTAATCGTCAAAAGGTGTGCAATTATGTTTTTGAGCGAACGTATTCGCTTTATCAACTGAACGTGAATAAATTCCTGTTAGCTGTGCGTTGGGTATAGCTTTAATGGCCTGAGCATGAAAATCTGCAATCATACCGGCGCCCACAATTCCAAATCGATACATTCCTTGTTCCTTTTTTCAACAGTTTGCGAAAGTATAGGGAAAACCAGTGCAGTAAACTAGCTTTGAAGTAAAAGGGTAGAGTGCATTACTCTTTAAAAGTACCCTGACTCCACTCTTAACCGCTTTCTCACAAGAAAACTTTTCCAGTGGGCTTAAAAATCGGTATGTTGTTGCGGGTATTCGTTGTAGCCGAGGAAGCGTGATGCAAGAAGTAACCAAATCTGAACCATCGTTAACGGAAGGCTCTATTATCGCCCACATGGTGCGGCTTGCTATCCCTGCATCAACGGGCATGATTTTTAATACATTGTATAACTTGACTGATATTTGGTTTGCTGGGTATTTGTCAGACAATGCCCTCGCTGGTTTATCAATTGCATCCAGCGTTTTCTTCTTACTGCTATCTATTGGCATTGGCATTCAAACTGGGGCATCGGCAATGATCGCACCGGGCGCCGGAAGAGGGGAAACCCATGAAGTGAAAGGGTGGCTAGATAATGTTAGTGGCCTTGCCATCGCCTTTAGCGCATTGTCTTGTGTGATAGGTTACTTTGCTGCACAGCCTCTTGTTGTGTTGCTTGGCGCAGAATCTCACATTGAACCCCTTGCAATGGAGTACTTATGGGTAACGCTGGCAGGGTCGGTAGGTTTCATTTTATCTTTCGGTGCTGCGGGTGCACTAATGGCGCTAGGCGATACAAAATCTAACCGAAACGCGCTCATGATTGGTTTTTTCGCGAATTTTGGGCTCAACCCATTCTTTACTTTCTTTCTCGATTTAGGGGTAAGCGGTATAGCGCTGGCCACTGTAGTAATCAAGTTTGCCACTGCGTTTTACTTGTTCCGTGTGCTGATGAAGCGATTAAACATATCGGTTATGCCAGCCTTTGATAAAGAACGCTGGCAGGCGTTACTTAAACAAGTACTGCCCGCTAGCTTTAATATGCTCACCATCATATTAGGTGGATTTATTACCGTTGCGCTTATTGGTCAATTTGGTAGTGAACATGTAGCAGGGTATACCGTTGGGCTGCGCCTAGAGCAAGTGTTGTTGCTTCCAGCTTTAGGGTTAAATAGTGCGGTAATGGCGATAGCGGGTCAAAATATGGGCGTTAACCGTTACGACCGCGTTAGTGAAACGTATCGCAAAGGGTTGTTAATCGGCTTCTTTATGGCGGTAGTGTCTATTCCCGTGATGTATTTTTTATCGCCATTGGCAATGAGCCTTTTTACCAGCGACAGTGCAATTAAAAATACAGGTGTAACCTACCTTAGAATTGATACATTAGCTTTTTACGCTTACGTGGTTTTATTTCAAAGTGTGGCTATATTGCAGGCAATGCAAAAGCCCATGTTTCCTATGTATTTAGGCATTGCTCGTCAACTGGTTGTGCCCGCTTCAATAAACTATGTACTGATTGTAGTGTGGGGCTATCCCATGGTGTCTATGTTCTACACCATTGTTACCGTCGTTATTTTAAGCGCTATTATTGCGTTTTTTTATACCAGAAGGGAGATAAACAAAGTCCAGCGTAAATAACTAAGTGGGAAATAGTTAAGCGTGAATAGTGTAATGAAAATAGTGAAGAGAAACGCAGAGTGTTATTTCTACTCGTGTATCAATAGAAAGATGAGAGCGGCAAAGAAACTGTTGGGCTTAGCCCGTATGCTTACGCCAATCTTCTCAGCCTAATATACTCAGTCTAATGTACTCAGCCCAATGTATTTAGTTTTACGTACTCAGCCAGGTTTTACGTACCCAGCCAGCGATTTGATACCTCTTATAAATGCAGATGTTCATAAGAGATATCAATTTTTAAACGTTATTTAGATTTACGTTTATCCAGCGCATATTGCACCGCCATTCTAGCAATACCGGCACCAATGCCGGACACTACTGCCCAAGTGACGGCCTCTTTAAGGTCTGTATCTTCACTTCCTTTGTCTTTTGGGGCTGGTTCATTGGTCACCTTCTCCCACGACTTTTGTAACGTTTTTCTTGCTAGAATGCCTGCGGATGCAGCGGCAAGTCCGATGCCTACGTTTGTAATTAGTTGTTTATTACTCATAACGTTCTCCATTAATTTCATTGATGAAGCAAAAAGCTAAAAAAAACAGCCATTAATCAAATGACTAATAGCTGTTTAATTCAGACTTACTACAAGCCCTAAAACCAATTTTCACATTGGTGGTTGGCTACCTTTTGCCCCTGACCATATTCATCACAATTGAAATGATCAGTAGAATGACAAAAATACCAAATATAATTTTGGCGATACCCGCTGCAGAACCAGCAATTCCACCAAATCCTAATACTGCTGCAACTAATGCAACCACTAAAAATATTAAAGCCCAACGTAACATAATGTATCCCTTCAGTTTGTGAGTTAATGTGATTAATACTTAAGTTGTAAGTTGCAAACCGTAGGCCTACTTCGAAAAGACCGTTAAGATATTTTCTAAAATGCAGACAAAATAGGGCTTGTAGCTTGGTTTTACCCAGAAAAGAGAGTGCGTTTTTTGCGCCGTAATATATGTAACGGCTAGAGAGGATGACTATTTTACCGAATAAAGCTGTAAATATTTCTCGAATAAAGGGGCAGAGTACATTTTATATTTTTCCTTAGAAAAGTACTCTGCCTCCCATTTATTTAGGTAACAGTCACCACTGCTTTTTGTTTAGCTTCTTTAGAATAACGAAGCGCGTCGTTAAGGTTTTCAAAAGCAAAAACTTGGGACCACTAAACCTTCGCTTGCATAACGCCTTCTAATCCCACTCAGGGGCAAAATCAGGAGTAGCTTGACGGTCGCCGCAGTCAAGTGCGTCAATTTTTGCAATGTCTTGTGCATCAAGTGTTAAATTAAGTGCTTTGAAATTGGTTTCTAAATTCTTACGCTTGGTAGACGATGGAATAGTCACGAGACCGTTGGCAAGCTCCCAGGCCACTACTACTTCGGCTGCGCTCACCCCATGTTTCTCTGCAATGGCAACAATGGTGTCGTCTTTTAACACTTTGCCTACGGCAAATGGCATGTAGCCGGTAACAACAATGCCATGCTTGTCACACACAGCGCGCACTTTATCATTGGTCAGATAAGGATGAACTTCAACTTGGTTAGTGGCAATAACACCTTCACCTAAAATACCTACGGCTTGTTCAACTTGAGCTACTGTAAAGTTAGAAACACCGATTTCATTGGTAAGGCCTAACTCTTTTACTTTTAGTAGTTCACCTAAGTATTCTTCCATGCTTTCACCGTTTTCTGGTGACGGCCAGTGAATAAGCAGTAGGTCTACGTAATCTAGCTGAAGTTTCGCCAAGCTTTCTTTTACACTGTCAATAAAGCTCGCTTTGTTTAGCTTATCGTTCCACACTTTGGTGGTAACGTATAAATCTTCACGTGCTACGGCACTGTCTTTAATAGCTCGGCCCACAGCTTCTTCATTGCCATAAATTTGTGCGGTATCAATGTGGCGGAAACCTACTTCTAGCGCCATCGTCACGCTGTTATACGCTTCTTCGTCTTTTAAACGAAATGTGCCTACTCCCAGAGAAGGAATTTTAGTCTGCGACTGATTTACGTTAGGCATAATGCCTCCTTGTTAATTTCCGTTACTGATGAAAATGCGGTAGCACGTGCTCAGCAATTCGCTGCATTGCGTCTTCAACCGGTAGAGTATTTCGCCTGAAGTGAAGGCCAATGTGGTTAACGCCCGCGCTTTTCATTGCCTTAAGTTCTTTGATAAGCCCGTTTACGCCAGTTTCAACCCCGAATCGGTGGCGTTTTATCGGTGCTTCGTCGTCTTCAACCAAGTTGAGGTGGATAAAGCTAACGTAAGGTTTATTGCCTGCAACTTCCCGCCATAAGGCTACGCGTTTTATATGATCGTTTGGCGTACCTGGGTAGGCGAGCCAACCGTCCATGTTTTCCCCAACCCACTGCGGGCTTTGCTGTGCAAGCCCAGCAACGTAAAGCGGCGTATCGAATAATTCAGGCAATGACTCAGGCTGCGATTTAGGAAGTACTGCCATACCATTGGTTAATTGCGCATTGCCGTGTTTTACAATGTCGAGCGACTGCCTAAATTGCTCACCCCGGGTGTTAAAGTCGACACCAAAGAGCGGATATTCAACGGGGCGGTCGCCACTTGCCACGCCAAGAATAAGCCGGTTACCACTAAGCTTCTGTACGCTCGCCGCGGCTTTCTTTACTAACCAGGGTTGGCGTAAGGGCAGTACGACGGCCGCTGTACCCAGTAAAATATTGTCAGTAATACCTGCGAGATAGCCAAGGTAAGTGAAGGTTTCAAAAACTTGTGCGGCATCGCCAAAGTTTGGGTCATATATAGGCACATCGCGCACCCAAGCTACCTTAAAACCTAATTTGTCTGCCAATTGGATACGACTGTGATGTTGAGTTAAATCAGGTACGCCAAACGGCGTACCTTTTGTAGCATCAAAATATGCCCAGTCGTTATCTAGTGGAAGCTCTACGCCTACTGAAAAGTTGTGCGCTGCTAGTTTATCAAACGTGTTGGTAGTCATAATGGCGCCCTTACGCATTTATCGTAGCGGAAGCATCACGTTTATCTAAGTAACCGCTGTACCTTGTTACCACTAACGCAGACACAGAAATAGCAGCGCCTATCCAAGCTGTGTCAGACAGTTGCATGCCCTCAACAATGGCACCGCCAACAATTGAACCTAACGCAATACCAATGTTGAATGCTGCAATGTTTAGCCCTGAAGCAACATCTACCGCATTTGGTGTGAATTTTTCAGCAAGCTGCACAACATATACTTGAAGACCAGGTACGTTTCCAAATGCAAACGCCCCCCACACTAGAATAGTAATTACTGCCGCAATTTTGTGACCCATGGTGAAGGTTAGGGCGAATAAAATAATGGCCAGTGCGCTGAAGATAATAGTGAGCGCGCGAATAGGGCCTTTTTTATCAGCTAATTTACCGCCATATATGTTTCCAACGGCAACCGAGACACCGTAAACCAGCATAATCAAGCTGATCGCAGAAGGAGCAAAACCTGATTCTTGTTGCAAAATAGGCGCAAGGTAAGTAAACGCGGTAAAGGTGCCGCCGTAACCTAGAATGGTCATTAGGTATACCAATACTAAACGGGGCTGAACCAACACTTTCATTTGTTCGCTTAACGTAGCAGGTTTACTCTGTTTTAAGTTGTTTGGCACAAGTAACGCACTGCCAATAAGCGCAATGGTGCCTAGGGCAGATACCACTAAGAATGTGGCTCTCCATCCAAAGCTTTGTCCAATCCATGTGCCAAGCGGTACACCTGTTACCAAGGCAACGGTAAGGCCGGTAAACATAATGGCAATGGCACTGGCTTCTTTCTCTTTAGCAACCAAGCTGGTGGCGATAGTAGAGCCAATTGAAAAGAACACACCATGGGCAAGGCCGGTTAAGATACGCGCCACTATTAGGCTTTCGTAACTAGGTGCCTGCCAGGCCAGAATATTACCGGCAACAAACAAAGCCATAAGACTTAGCAGTACATGTTTTCTGTTCCATTTACCGGTTAATGCGGTTAATACAGGGGCGCCAACAGCCACGCCAACAGCATAAAGGCTGACGAGTAATCCCGCGCTGGGTAGGGTTACGCCAAGATCTGACGCTATCGTGGGCACTAATCCCACAATTACAAATTCGGTAGTACCAATAGCAAACGCACTTAACGTTAACGCAAATAATGCAATAGGCATTGTTAATCCTCACAAAAGTGGCTCAAAAGAGCTGTTATTTAAGTGCACACAGTGTGACGATAAATTTGTTTGTGAAAAACAGCGTTAATAACAAAACACTTTTGTGATTTTTGAAAATATAAATAATGGGGTCAGTGTACTTTATTGATATAAAGGCATGCTGATCCTATTTCCTGCTATTTCCTGCTATTTCCTGCTATTTCTCGCTGTTTCTTGCTATTTTTCGACACTATTTCTGGGAAAAACAAATATTGAGTAGCCAAAGAAAATTGAGTGTGGGTAAATATCATCAGTGAAACACGTTATAATGATTTATAAATGTGAATAGGAATTGATATGAAAGTCTGTGGTGTAGATTTAAAAGGTAATGAAGCAAATGTATGTCTGTTGTCGCTGATAGATGGTTTGTTTCATGTGCCCGACTGCCGTACGCGTCGGTTAACGTTAGCCGATAGTAGTGCTAAAGGTTTAAAAAGTTTTCAAAGTACTTTCGCTAAACTTGTTGCCGACTACAAAATTGATGCTGTAATAATCCGTCAGCGTCAAAGCAAAGGTAAATTTGCTGGCAGCGCTATTGGCTTTAAATTAGAAGCGGCTATTGAATTAATTGAAGGGTTAGATGTTGTTGTATATAGCCCAACTGATATTAAAGAATCTTTACGCCGAAACCCAATTGCAGTGCCTTTTGCAGAAACAGGTTTAAAGCAGTTTCAAGAGCCTGCCTTTACTTCCGCTTATGCATGGTTAATGCAGAATCATTACGCTTCGCAAACAGACGAGTAAATTAAGGGGGCAGGGTACTTAATCTTTTAATACTCTTGCCCAATTTCACTGTATAAATATTTGCCTAGCAAATGCTTCGGTATGCTCACTACATCGCTATGAGAGAAAAAGAAAGGGTTATCATACTAAGCACGATAATCTAAAAATAAGTTAGGACGTTTTATTGAGTTCACTGTGCGATTTTAGTACTTCAGTACCATCGTCCTGTTCGATAAGATAAGCAGGGTCTTTTTCGCTGGCATCTCGTTTCACAGATGAGCCTTTAATTGTGCGCTCCACATCGGTGGTATACTTCTTTCGAATATTGCCTGTGGCGCTACCTTTTCCCCATTCCCACTCTACTTCTGTGTTAATAGCATAATGTTTCATTTTAAATCCTTGTGTAAATGATAGCGAAGGTTTGCGCGCTAGATTAGGTTTACTAGAACGAAACCACGATACTAAAAATTAATATACGCACAAGGTTTTAAACGGTGATTATTGGGTTAAGTTCACTAACCGGCAATAGGGGGAGGGAAGTAAGTAAACGGGGCTCTTATTACTTCACGATAGGCAAGACCGAAGAGGATAGCTTTGGATCACCAATGTAAAGAACTGCGACATTAGACTAACGTCGCCTTAGCATCTAAATGCTAATAAACCTATTAAAAGCAGAGTGTTAGTTAGTTTTTTTGCAATTGGCCTATGTACGTAAAAAAGGCTGACAATTATCCTCGAATATATCTGGTAAAGCGCTAATTCAGAGCGCCAATTATGTTGCCCATTCATTAAAAATTATTTTAACTCAAAAGTTAAATCTCATTAACATGGCTAGAAATTCTATTTAATTTCAATCGTATAAACCCCTTTGTGAAAACCTAATTCTACAAATTAACTATGTTGCCTGCACAAATAATCACCGATTTGGCCTGCGTAATGCATAGTCATTCGCGGATTGCGCACATATAAATCAAGCCATTGAATGGATTTAGCAACGGAATGCTACTGTAGTTTGGTTAAACCTCCGCCTGCTCTCTCAATCGCCCTAACGCGCAACTCGGAATAACTAGTTAAAAAAGGAATAACTATGTCTATCTCAAAAAGCATGTCTAAGCTCCGTCTAACAATACTTTCTTTTGTATTGCTAATAGGTTTCAGTACAACTGCTAATGCCGCCATCATTACACTAACGCCCAGCTCTTCAATCTTGAATGTTGGCGACAATGTAACCATCGATTTTGTTATTAGTGATTTAGCATCTGGCGGTGCACCAAGCCTATCGGCCTACTTTGTTGATGCATTGTTTAATAATGCATTGTTTAACTTCGTCAGTGTTTTTAACTACAGTACGGATTTGGGTTTTTCATTAAACAGCCCTGCAGAGTTTATACCTCCTTTAGTGTCACCGGGAATTGTGAGCGTATTAGATTCAACATTTGAAACGCCCACATTTTTAGATATCAACCAGCCAGCAAGCTTCACAATGTTCTCTATTACATTTCAAGCGATAAACATGGGTACTGGGGGGTTCACTATCGACACCTTATCATCTAGTTTCTCGAACTCAGATAATACAGGATTGATTGATATTACCGCATTAAACACCACTAGCGTCAGCGTCACTAACGGACCGACCCCCGTTTCTGAGCCTGCTACAGGAGCATTACTACTCACTTTGGTTGCTGGACTTTTCGCAACCAATCGCCGTCGCCGTGTGTCATAAGGCATACGCGACTTTTTTTCATGAAGGAATATGATCATGAAACATTTCGTGACTAAAACCGTTGCTGGAGTGTTGTTGTCCGGCGTTACTATAGCTGCCTCTGCCGACTCTATTGGCCTTAGCTTCGATGTGATTGCTAAGTCTAGTAGCCAAGTGGAATTCAACTTACTTGCCGAGAATATCGGTACCCAACCCATCTATAACGTCATCATTGAACCTAGCTTTGATGAAATCCCACAACTTAATTACGGTGACTTATCAGCCGGTTCTCAGGAAGGTAGATACGTCAATCTTCAGTGGGCTGCAGACGAACCACCCACGCTAAGTTGGAAGATAACTTATGTCGATGCTAACGGCAATACCGTCGTAGAGCATCAATAAATAGCGTTTAATAGGCACTGTTCTCGCAGTCTACTTTGTCTTAGCCGTTCTAAAAGTGCGAGCAACCCACACACAGTATGGAATCGTGTGATTTGGGGGCTGTTGTGCCGACAAAAGAGAAATAAGGATATCACCATGAATGTATTTAAACGGTGTTGCCAATCGCTGCTTATCGCGATCGCCATATGCGCGGCAACATTTGCTAACGCCAAAACCGACCTCGTGTTTATTGTTGATGGCTCCGGCAGTATTAACAGTAGTGACTGGAATATTCAGAGACAAGGTATTGTTGCTGCAATCCAAGATACTCTTGTTGTACCACGTGACGGAAGTGTTTCAATCGCTGTCGTCCAGTTTGCTAGCTCGACGCGGTTAGAGTTCCCATATCGTCTCATTGACTCAGAAGCGGACGCGCAAGCTGCAATTTCTGCCGTTCAGTCAATGAGTCAGTTTAGTGGGTCAACAGGGCCTGGTAACGGAATAAACACCGCAACAAGTCATCTTATCTCAATGGGCGCCTTGGAGGATGATTTCCAAAGCTACTGTCTATCTACCGATGGTAATCGCAATACAGGCGCTACTGTTCCAAGCGCAATAAGCAATGCGCAAAGCGCTAATTTTAGTCTCGACCGTTTCAGTGTGATCGCTATAGAAGATCCACCTTTCTTTGATGAGAGTGACGCGATTAACAACTATGAACCGCATGTATTCGGCGGGGGAGCAGTGTTCGTCGTTACGAGCTTTACCGAGTTTGCAGGTTTCGTTGGCTCACTTTGTATGGGTGAACCGTTGAAACTTGTGGGTATGGAAGTTACACAAGTTGTTCAAGATTTGGATAACAAAGTGATGCTGATTGAGGAAAAGAAAACCTTAGTCAGAACCTACATTGAACCCAAAGACGGTACTGACCCTGTAAAAGCAACCGCGCGCTTGAAAGGCACCCGTGGTGGAGTAGATCTTCCAGGTTCGCCATTAACAGCCAGCAACTCTGGTGGCTCAATTGTGGCTAAACCTGATGCGTTATCTCGTCGCGACATCTTAAGCGACAGCCTGAATTTTCAACTGCCTGACTCTTGGCTCTCTGGTACTGTAGAACTGGAGCTTGAGGCGGTTGGTGGCACTCTTGAATGTATGGAGAGTGCAGGCCCAACTGCAAATGATTGTATGTCTACGGTTACCTTCAACCAAGGCTCTGAGCTTGAAGTGAAATTCGTTAAAGTGAAATATGAAAAATCGGGTTCCACAATCCAGCCAAGTAATGCCGACTTAAACGAGTTAGAACAACGTTTACTCGCCACTTTCCCAACATCTAAAATTGACCGCACTACCGGTACCTTAGATATGGGCGCCAGTGGCGATCCGAAAGTAGATGATGTGCTTAGCCGTCTTGAGTCCATGCGCTTCTTAGACTTTTGCTGGGATCTGTACGGATGTGAACGTCTTTATTACGGTGCAGTTGATCAAACCGGTAGTCTTCTAACAGCGAGCGGTGGTGGCACTGGTGGCAAAGCTAACGGTATTCCTGGCTCAGTTTCCGCGGGGGTGATTCGAGATGGAAATAGCTACGGCCGTAACCGTCACGGACACGAAATTGCTCATACCATGGGGCGCCACCATGCTTCAAACGCGGCATTAGTTGGTACACAAGTTTTTGGAACCCAAACCTATGAAAAAGGAGCTTGTGGTTCATTTGCGGAAGCAAGTGCGCCCAATTTCCCGAATATCTTCAATGTATCGGGAGCACAGCGCGCAACTATTGGTCCAATGAGCTCAGGCGATAACAAGTTGGTTTATGGCTGGGATAGCCAACGTAATTCAGTCGTCGACCCAAATAAAACTTTTGCGATGATGAGCTATTGTAGTGGTTTCCGCTGGCCTTCAGATTTCAGTTACGAAGGTATCCGCTCTTACATTAACACGAACTTTTCAACGGCAAGCCTTATTGCGCCATCTCCAATTGCTGTGAAAAGCTTTTCAACAAAAGTGGCGAGTTTCACTCAGTGGAAGTTGATTCGGGGTATTATCGATTTGGATAACTATTCGATTCAGTTCTTACCTGCGCTACCATTTGAGCTACCAGCAGGGGTGATCCCACCTAACCAAGACGGAACGGACTACATCCTCGAAGTTAAAGATTCATCGGGTAACATTATAGATTCAGTGCTATTTACACCGGCGATGCTGGAAGGCGACGGTGAAACTGGTGGAGGCTCAGGTCAGCCCGACGATGGCACAGCTCTCATGTTAGTGCCAATCATGAGTTCTTTAGATATTTCTACGATCACTGTCAGACGTGCAACCAATAATGATGTTGTTGGAACACAAACGGCAAGTGAGAATGCCCCTGTGGTGGAAGTTACCTTCCCAAATGGTGGAGAAATATTAAACCCACCTGACGTGGATATTGTTTGGACTAGCAGTGATGATGACCCTTCTGACGTGCTCACACACACTGTGCAGTTCAGCCCAGATTCGGGCACAACGTGGGAAACATTGGTGACAGACTTTTCAGGAAATACGCTCAACGTATCTCTTTTTGACCTGGGTCAGACAACACAGGGGCTGGTACGCGTAATTGCTTCTGATGGTTTTCTGTCTGATACTGATGAGTCTGATGGTATCTTTACTACGCCAAATACAACGCCGTCTTGCCAGATAACCTCTCCTGTAAATGGTGCGTCGTTTGTAGGTGTGCAGCCTATCAATCTAAGCGTATTTACTCACGATACCGAAGAGGGTACAGTGAGTAATATTCAATGGAGCAGTAACTTAGATGGCAATCTGGGTAACGGAGAAACCATTCAAACTGAGTTGGGGACTGGAATAAATGCGTCTGGTATTCGTCGTCTTCGCGAAGGTACACATATCATCACTATGAACTGTACTGATGGCGGTGGCTTGTCTGCACAAGATACAATTTCCATTTCCGTAAGCCTGATCCAGCAACAAATTAAAGGTGATGCGGATAACGATGGTGATGTAGACCGCAATGACATCCTGTTGCTAAGACAAGATCTCGGTAAGCCGACTGATGGCAGTAGTTGTGGTGCGAAATGTGACATGAACGATGACGGTGTTATCAATGCACTTGACTTACGCTTCTGTACTCTCGCTTGTACTCGTTCAGCCTGTGCAGTCAATTAGTAAGGTGCGGCTAAGGTGGTAACGCGTTGGCCGACATGTTAATGAAGTTGAAGGGCGGTTTTCTCATTGGTATCTTTGTCATCTTCTCATGTAGTGAAGAGACAAATATACACCCAGAGCAAGCCGCTCTTTCTGCCCCCCCCTCTAAACTTTCAGGCAAAGTTGAGTATGTCAGCGATGTCTCTTCCATGGCTAATCAGTTTTATTCTAACGCGGATATATTGGTTATTAACGAACCAAAAACACTGACTACATTTTGGGGCGATTATGGAAAAAACCAGAACTCGTCGTTCGATATAGCCAAAATACAACAGCTTGAGTCTTCCGTTCAGTTAGCGCAGCAGGGGTGGATAATGACATCTCTCGATTCTCGAGGAGTCTTCAACACGGCTACTCCCGAAGGCCCCTTCGTTGTTTGTTTAGCGAACATTTCAACAAAAACCAAACAGGGCTATTGGATGATTGAAGGATGTACTGATCAAATTCCTCTCCCTCAACGTCAAGAAACACTAATCGTTACCTTTGGCGAATCTGGTGTGGGCTATTACTGGGAAAAACAAGCAGACTGAAGCAATATGCTGGTAATAAAGGATGTAAAGCATATATGCGTTAAAGAGAGTTAAATAAAGCTCTGGCTTCTTCTTTTTCTGCAAAAGGTAAATCTGACGCAAGTGCATTGGCAAGTTCTACTTTAGCCTGCTGATGCTTTCCTTGTTTAAACAAAACGAAACCTAAGTGGTACATAATATTAGGGTCGACGGCATCGAAAGAATAGGCCTTTCTTAAATTAGGCAGCGCTTCGGTGTAATTTCCCTGACGTGCCAAAACCCAACCATATGTATCTAAAATTTGTGGTGTATTTGGTGAAAGTGATAACGCCTCTTCTGCGTATTTTAGTGCCCTTGGTAAATCGTCTTTCGTTTCTATATAAGCAAGGTTATTTAAGACGGTGGCTTTGTCAAAAAGTGCTTCTATCTTTGATAAAAATTCATATAGCGTCTTTGCATTATCATGTTCACCTTGGATTAAATAGAAATCTGCTAATAGTCTTTTATGGAAATAGGCGTTGGGATATTTCTCAACGTAAGGAAGCATAAGTTCTTCAAAGGCTATAAACATAATCTCACTGCTCGCACTTTGAAATAGTGAGGCTGCGTGTATAGATGTATGAGGGTCAAGTTCAAACGCGTGGGAAAATGCGCTGAACGCCTTTTGTTTATCGTTTGTCGCATTATAAAAATTGCCGGCTAATAGATAAACTTCAGGACTGTTAGGTGCCTTGGCCTGAATAGCGTCAATTGTTTTTTCCAAACCATCAAGCTGATTAGCCATTAAGTTAAGTTTAGCTTCTTCTAATGCTATTGTTACGCTGTCTGGTGCAATAGTTTTAGCGTCGGTTAGCGAGGTACGTGCGCCAGTTAGATCATTTGCGTTAATCTGTAATTTACTAAGCTTAACCAAAAGCCTAGGGTTGTCGCTCCAAAGGCCATATAAAATATTCAGCGCTAACCTGGCTTTTTCATATTGTCCCATTTTTGTTAAAAGCGAAGCTTTTGCAACCAATGCAGTTTGATCTAGTCTGTTTTGCTTCAGCAGTTCACCCACTTCTATCAGTGCGTTTTCATGCTGTTCAGAATTAATGTAGATTTCTAACAGTAAGCCTGAAATTGGAGTACTTTGCGGTATATCCCTTTTGGCGGCAATTAAGAGTGACAATGCGGCCTCGATATTATTAGATTTTGCCAACGCTTCGCCTAAGAGTAGAGTATGTGCAAGGTTGGGGTTGCGTTGGAATAGCTGTTCAGCAATGACTAGCGCCTCGTCAACTTCATTCAGCTTGAGCAAAACTTCCGTATGTAAAATTAAAGCTCCCGGTGCGTTGGGATTGTGTTTTACAATCTCTTGCGTGATGGCTTTCGCCGCTTCTAAATTACCCCAACTATCCTGAACTTTTGCTTCAAGTAATTTAAGCCGATTCATATCTTCGGTCGTAGGATAAAGGTCTTTAATGTCATCCAAAGCCGCTTGATATGAGGACGTCTGCATTTTTAATTGGATGCCCAACAGCTTTAGTTTCTCGTCTTGTGCTTCGCTAAAGGTTTCGTTAAATACCGATAAGGCATCGTCAAAACGGCTGCGCTCTATTAACGAGTTCATACGTACATAACTGAACGTTGCTTGTGGCCCATGAATGAATTCTGCTTGTTCAATAAGCCTGTCACATTTAAAACTGCGATTGTTTTCAATAAATAAATTACACAAGGTCACCGTCAGAGGTATATTGCGAGTAACCAAGGTTTGCCGTCTATCTAATAGCGTGAGGGCATCTTTCGGCGTATCTAGCTTAATATATGTATCAGTTAGCAAGGCTAGCGCTTTTACACTGTCTTCATTATTAGCAAGGTAAGTAGAAAATGCCTTCACGGCGCTTTCATAATCTTCATTTAAGTACGACGCAAATGCATTGATAAATTGCAGCTCTTGGCTGCTTTGCATAATATCTTCAGGCAATAAAGTTAGTGCCGCTAAAAGTTCATCGAATACTTGCTTGGCTATTTCGGTTTGATTATTTTTAGCGCGAAGCTGCCCTAAAAGCAATTTAACGTAAGGGTCTCCAGGGGTTTGATCTACTATTGTTTGTACAATTTTTAATGCGTCATCATTATTGTCGATAGCCATGTAGGCACTTGCCAACGAGCGCATAATAATAGGGTTTTCCGCAGATAAAGAGTGGGCGCGTTCCAAGAAACTCACCGCTTCTTGTGTATTACCTTGTCGATAAGCTAACTGGCCACGTAAATGAAGTGTTTGAGGGTTTTCTCCATATTTGCTCGATGCCTTTTGGATATAAGATTTGGCTCTCTCGAAATCATTTAGGTTGAGATAGTGCGACGCATAAGTTTGTAGAACGCGTAAGCTATTGGGCTGTAGTTCATTCGCTTGGTTTAAATACTGAATAGCCTCTTTAGGTTTTGGCGATTGATGCTGCGCGCTGCTTTTAATAAGAAGTACTTCAAATGCAATATCCTGCTTCAAACTAGCAGTATCAATACTCAAAATACGTGAGTAACTTTTTAATACAAGTAACGCTCGCGCAATTGTCACAGCGGTAAGGTTTTTATCTGCTCCTAGTTGCTCTGCATCATGTAACTCTTGTAGCGCAGCATCAAAAAAGCCTTTTTTGTAAAGGATCTTCCCCATCAATATCTTCGAGGGCACATGACTTGGATTGGCTGCAAGAGCATTCTTCAAGTGAATATATGCGCTTTCCGTATCATTTTGTGACATAGACTCTAAAGCAGACTCAAAATACTGCTCTTCAACCTCAATGGCATTGCTCGATATAGAAAACAGTAGAAACATTAAGGTGATTATGACAATACGATTGTAATACATGGAGCAACCATTTGGCCTAAAGGGGGATTTCAGTTTACGAAAAAAGGTAAAGTGGATAAACAAAAACGACGCTTTACAGCGCCGTTGTGTTTAATTCATAGCAAGCTACTTCGACTTTCTACGTCGTAGTAAAATAACACCAGCACTTAAAAATAGCGCGATACCTGCTGGTTCAGGAACTTCTGTGGCTTTTACAATAAGGTTATTGATGGCACCTGAGCCTGGAAGGTTAACAACCAGTTTAGTCACATTAGTGTACAGCGACGCCAATTCCGTAGAAACGAAATCTTTCCTTGCGTATTCATTGTTACCCGGCGCTAGCACTTGGGTGCTACCTGACGTGCCGTCTGCGTAGAAAAAGTAGATAAGGTTTTGAGGAGATGTTGTATCTGTACGCTCAACGCCTTCAACGTCGAAAAAGTCTAAATTAAGGATATCTACTGGGCCATCGGTAAAATCGAATACAAAGAATCCACCAGGACGTGTTCCTTCGTCGTCAGGGTTTGTACAGCTTGTTGCATTGCACGGTTGCTCATTTAAAATTAACGCATTGCCTGGGCGAGACCATAAACCGCCCCCGGTGCCCGCTTGAGCTTTAATATCAGCATAGTAGCTTTTGTAATCTGTAAGCTGATCGTATTCATCGCCCGAAATACTGCCTACCCAGCTGCCGTTAATCTTATCAAACTCAAGGTCAGGGTCTTGTGTGTTGTTAGCTTGCGTATTGAAAGCTGCTTGTCTATTGCTATAGTCAGGGTTTGCAGCATTAGGGTCGTCATTACATACGCCTGTAACTCTGTCTGTACCAGCAGCGGCGACGCCGTTTGTATTACAGCTTGAGATTAATATGCCCCAATCAGCGTATTCATCATCGATAACCTGTCCATTTTGAATTCTATTTAAATTTGCATCCAAATCGAAATCGACAACTCTGACCGTAGCCAGCACATTTGCTGACGATACACATAAAACTACACATAACAACTGCTTCAACGACAACATTTAAGCCATACTCTATTATATTTTAATTTAATCTTAAGCATGAAGTGCGCCATTGTTTAAAATATTGATTTATAGTGTTTTTATTTGGATTTTAAAATTAATTGTAAAGAAGTTTGACAGAACGCATTACGCCTACTTATACCTTAGTTGTAGGAAGCCGGTTTGAAATTAAAAGAAAAGGGTTTTCTCACAGTCTTTACTTTATAAGGTCAGAAGCCATTTCGCGGACTCAATACTTACAAAATTAACATTGACTCTATTCCATACTGGAAAAATGAACAAAATTTGCTGATAATCAAATCTTTAAACTATTCAAAGATATAATGGAAACTCGACTCCCTCTGTACAAAAAGTTGTTGGTGATGTGCCGTATTGAACCTGGCTGTCTTGGGCCTCAAGGAACAGACTACGTTGAGGAATTTTGCGTTTTCGCCAAACAAAAACTGAAAGACAACCGCGGTCATTGTTTACGTTGGGTTGTGAAACCTCGTTACGACAAATCACTTCCCGAGCTAGAGTTCCAGATGAAAAACATTACGGTATCGCGAGAGAATGCTGACAAGTATATGAACAGCTTCGATATTGATATTGATGTTTTCGAAGAAGAGTTGGAAGAAACCCTTGCCGATTTGGTTGATGTTTTTTTTGAGCGCTGAAATAAAGGGGTCTAAATAAAGGGGTCAGAGTACATTACTTAGACCCCATTTTTTCTTAGGCTATCTAAAGTGCTCTACCTGTTAAATGTACTCTGACCCCATTTTTTACTTTTTCTAACTAGCGGCGCTTTCTCCGTCCTTTCGATCTGCCTTTACCCTTAGGCTTATCGTCAGCTTCAAAATTCCCGTATAAGTCTTCTTCTACCTTAGCTGCAGGTGGCTTCGGTTTTGGTTTTGGCGCAAAACCGGAAATAAAGGTCTTTTTAAACTGTCTGCCAAGAAGGCGTTCTATTGATCTTAACTGTTTGGCTTCGTCGTCGCTGTATAGCGAAATAGCCAAGCCCTCCGACGACGCTCTGCCTGTACGACCAATTCTATGAATATAGTCTTCAGCTACATAGGGCAGGTCGACATTAATAACACAGGGCAATTGCTGAATATCGATACCTCTAGCGGCAAGGTCTGTTCCAATCAGAACCTTAAGGCTGCCATCTCTAAAACCATTTAACGCCAATGTGCGCGCTTGCTGCGTTCTATTTGCATGAATAGACTCTGCCGGAATGCCTTTCGCTTCAAGCTCGTTCCTTAAGCTATCTGCACCGCGTTTGGTGCGCGTAAATACCAATATTTGAGACCAGTCATTATTTTCAAGAAGATGTATAAGAAGTTCGTTTTTTCGCTCCTTGTCTACCGGATGCAATATTTGCGTGATCTTTTCGATGTGATCATTGGCCTTGGCTAACTCAATAGTCACAGGGGTATTTAGCATCGTGGTGGCGAGTGTTTTAATTTCTTTTGAAAACGTGGCTGAAAAGAGTAGCGTTTGACGTTGCTTAGGCAGTAGCTTTTGTATGTGATGAATATGGTCAATAAAGCCTAAGTCCAACATGCGGTCGGCTTCATCTAGCACCAATATTTCAAGATGGTCGAAGTTAATATCACCTTGTTCATATAAATCTAACAAGCGCCCTGGTGTTGCAATAAGAATATCGACACCTTGCGCTAACGCATATTTTTGAGGCTCAATTCGCACGCCACCAAATACAGCCGTTGAGCGAATGTTTAGATTTTGGCTATATTGTTCAACGTTTTGAGCAACCTGCGCGGCAAGCTCGCGAGTAGGGGCAATAATAAGCGCCCTTATACCCTTGGTTTCTAGGCGCGGCTTGTCTACCAATAGCTGCAAAATGGGTAATGAAAAACTCGCGGTTTTCCCCGTTCCTGTTTGTGCAATCGCGATAAGGTCTTGCTTACTCAATATTGCTGGAATGGCTTCCTGCTGAATTGGGGAGGCCGAGGTATAGCCCTTTTCAGCAACGGTGTTTAAAAGTTCAGTACATAAGCCTAAATCGCTAAATGACATAAGAGGGAACCCTACAACGCTTTAAAATTGGCGCCATGATACTTGAATATAGGGGGCATAGTACACTGGCTAGCCAAAAGTACGTTATCTCCCAAAAAGTTCTTACTCTACTTAAAATTACTCAGGTTTCATTTCTGCGCTGCTTCTACTTGAAGACTATTTTTTTGAATTCTGTTTCTGTATTCCTGTTTCTAACTTATCATTTCTTAGTTATGTCCTTTTTGACCCGCTAAGATTAAGTTTTTGCCCTACCATCCATGTACAAACAGGCATAATATCTTTATCAACAATCATCTAGGCATACCAGTATGTTGATACTTAAACCTAATTGCGAATGTTGTAATGCTTCATTACCTGCAAACTCATTAAAGGCTTACATTTGCACTTACGAATGTACATTTTGTGAAGATTGTTTAAGGGGAATATTGCAAGGGGTTTGCCCTAACTGCGGCGGTGACTTGCAAAGAAGGCCTATACGCCCTGAAAAAGCCTATCGGCCAGGGCTGGGTTTACAGCATCACAGTGCAAGTACCGAAAGGGTATTAGGGCAACGTAGCGACCAAGAGATCACTACATTTGTAGACAAAATTAAACATATTCCGGCGCATCAGCGCTAATCAATTAATGGCAGCGAAAAGGGAAGGATATGTTAGGTAAAGATTTATTGATCGCAATATTTATCGTGGTGATATGGGGCGTGAATTTCGTTGCCATTGCTTGGGGATTAGAAGGTATGCCTCCTTTATTAATGGGCGGTTTACGCTTCTTACTGGTAGCTTCGGTGGGAGCGTTGTTTTTCAAACGACCCAACACCCCATTTATATGGTGGGTGGCCTATGCCGTGCCCATTAGCTTCCTGCAATTTGCATTTCTGTTTTCTGCTATGGCGTATGGCATGCCCGCCGGATTAGCGTCGCTTGCACTACAAGCACAGGCATTGTTTACCATGATTTTTGCGATGCTTTTCTTAAAAGAATCAATAAAAAATTATCAGGTGTGGGCCTTTTTTATTGCTGCGTTTGGTTTAACTTTTATTGCACTGAGTAAAGATGAACACAGCATTACTGCGCTGGGGTTCGGCTTAACGATGGCTGGCGCGGCAAGCTGGGCTTTGGGTAATATTAGCGCGAGAAGCATTAGCAATCGGGGCTTTAATTCGAACGTTAATTTAGTTGTGTGGAGTGCATGGGTACCGCCTATACCATTTTTCATCGGCAGTTATTTTATTGAAGGGCCCGAGCAAATTATCACCAGTTTAAGTGGGTTTAGTTGGGTGTCGTTTGGCGCGTTATTGTATTTGGCGGTTGGGGCCACTATTACGGGATATGGGCTTTGGAGTTACCTGCTAACTCGTTACCCCGCTGGCCAAATTGCCCCATTGTCGTTAGGCGTTCCTGTTGTAGGGCTAAGCTCTGCAGCACTAATGCTTAATGAAAGCATAACGCCTATGCAGTGGTTAGGCATTATTTTGGTTTTATTTGGCCTGCTACTTAATACTTTTGGTGGCCGTTTTCGCCGTAAAGTAGCAGTGACTGTATGATGGCTGAGTCTGGTAACACTCATGAAGCTGATACTTCTGAAACTGACACTCTCGGTTCTGGCACTCTCGATATTAGCACTCTCAGTACTGACATAAGTACAGATGCCAATACTTGCACCGAAAATGACACTATTCCCATTTATATAGTATTACTACCAGAACTTTTGATGTTAGATGTGGTAGGGCCCGCAGAAGTGTTCGCTTATGCTAATCGCTACGGAAAAAACCATTTTAAACTACATTTTGTTGGGCCAGAAACGACACTCAAAAACTCCCTTGGTATGCGCTTAACGGTAGACCCTCTACCAATAACCGTCGAGCCAAACGCCTGGCTGTTAGTCACCGGCATGGTGGGTAATGAAATCAAGCTTGATACGACTCTGATGAAAAAGGTATGTGGGTGGTTAGCACAGCAGCAATTTTCCAAAGTGATCAGTGTTTGTGCGGGGGCGTTAGTGTTGGCAAAAGCGGGGCTGCTAAATAATAAAAAATGCACCACGCACTTTATGCATTGCAATGAGTTATCTGCTTTACTTACCGCTAAGCAAGTACTCGAAAATCGTTTGTTTGTGCAAGATGGTAATGTTTATACCAGCGCTGGCGTATCGGCTGGAATTGATTTGGCGCTTCACTTGGTACAGCAGCAAGTTGGCCCCCAAATATCAGCAAAGATAGCCAGGCAGATGGTATTGTTTATTCGCCGTGGTATGCAAGATCCTAGTTTGTCACCGTATTTGGAGCACAGAAACCATTTACAGCAAAGAATTCATACTATCCAAGATAAAATTCAGCAAGACCCTGCGAAAAATTGGAGTGTAGACGAACTGGCTGATTTAGGGCACTGCAGTAAACGCCACTTTGCGCGCATATTTAAAGACTGCACCGGCATTACCAGTAAAGAGTATATTTACAAATTGCGATTAAGTTTGGCCCAGCAATTATTGCAGCACTCGCCGCTGCAAGTAGAAGAAATAGCCCAGCGCTGTGGGTTTGAAGACTCAAGGCAGTTTAGGCGCCTTTGGGCTAGATATCACAACAGCCCGCCATCATCGTATCGGTAGATGAATAGCGTGCGATGAAACAAAGCAAAATTAGCCGATGTTAGCGCAAGTGAGCCGTAGCCAATAAACACGCGTAAACATCGTTATTAATTATTATTTGCGTGCCACATTATGGTGTGACGAGTATTACGCGAACCTTTTTCATAAGGTAACCACGACTATGCGAAAACGTATCACGCGACAAAAAATCACTCTTCTTATTACTATGCTAGCAACCTCCTTCGTTGCGTTGGCTCAGTCAGACTTGCCCGTTAAGGTTGAAATGAAAGGTAGTAAGGGCACTATAATTGTTGGAGAAGCCATAGCCTCATTTAATAACCCTTGGGCAATGGCTTTTTTGCCTGATGGACATAGTTTAGTAACAGAAAAGGCTGGCACGCTGTGGTTGCTTGATAAGAGCCAACAGAAACGCTTTGCAGTAACCGGTACTCCCGACGTTACCGCGCGAGGGCAGGGCGGTTTAGGGGATGTCATTGTTCACCCTGATTTTAAAACGAATAGCACCATCTATATTTCTTACATAGAGCGCGATCCTAAAGACGATCCCTACAGCGGGGCAGTGATTGAGCGCGCAACGCTAACCATTTCTGATAGCGGTGCAAACTTGTCTGACAGAGAGCTTATTTGGCACCAATCCCCCAAAGTAACCGGAAATGGCCACTATTCGCATCGAATGGTGATTTCGCCGGATGGCTACTTGTTTATTACGTCTGGAGACAGACAAAAATTTACGCCCGCCCAAAATATGGCAATGAACTTGGGAAAAATTTTGCGTTTAAACGCTGATGGTAGTGTGCCACAAGATAATCCTTTTTATGGTAACGGTAGCGTGACAGAACAAATATGGACGCTAGGGCACCGCAACCCCCTCGGTATCGATTTTGATGAGCAGGGAAACTTGTGGTCCCATGAAATGGGGCCCCGTCATGGTGATGAGCTCAATGTTATTGAAAAAGCGCGGAACTACGGTTACCCCATCGTTTCGCAAGGCGACCATTATTCAGGCGTTAAAATACCGAATCACGAAGAATTTCCTATTTATAAAGCACCAGTAAATGCGTGGGTACCTGCCATAAGTCCGGCGGGCTTTATTATTTATAAAGGTGATTTACATAAAGACTGGAAAGGCAATGGCTTCATAGGCGGTTTGTCTTCAGAAGCGTTAGTGCGTGTTACGTTTAGTCAAGACGGTCAAAAGTGGAGTGTGGAAGAAGCCGAGCGTTACGAATGGGGTAAACGGGTTCGTGAAGTGGAACAAGATGATATGGGCAACATATACGTACTTGAAGACAAAGAAGGCGGCCGCTTAATAAAACTTCAGCCGAGTAATTAGCAGGTAAAAATGTGTTAGGTTAAATTGAAAGAGCACAAAAAAGCCCGAGTAATTCGGGCTTTAATTACCTAACAATCCGTTAAAAAGCGTAACGGGCATTCAGGCCTATGAAATCTACACCGTCTGTTTAAGCCAATTTCTTTATTGCTTTAATTTCCGTGAGTTAGCAATTTTTCGTAGGCTTGCGTGAAGCCATTTAAAGAAAAGGGGAGAGTGGTTTGTTCTTTTTCTGCATTCATAAAAGCAACCATAAAGCGCTTGCCCTTTTTAAGTTCTGCTAGCATGATTTCGTCTACAACAATGTTGGTTTCGCACACTTTAGTGTCACACTGCTGAATGCTAACTCGAACCGGCTTACCTTCATCTATTTTTATTCCTAAACCGAACTCTTTTTTTGCAGTGCTGCTAAATCTTAGAGTAAGAATAGGTTGTTTTTGTGCGGAAAGTGCAATGTTTATAGCACCTACCACGCCGGCCTTTTCGTTGTTGCGAGCAATCAATACTTGGCTAATGAAGCAATGCTTATCTTTGCACTGATAGCTCCACCTTTCTGAAACACTGTTCTTCGAAGGCATTGTGGCATCAGTTGATGTAGAGCTTGAGTTGAGGGAAG
Organism: Alteromonas sp. Mac1; assembly: GCF_001562125.1. Classification (NCBI taxonomy): domain Bacteria; kingdom Pseudomonadati; phylum Pseudomonadota; class Gammaproteobacteria; order Alteromonadales; family Alteromonadaceae; genus Alteromonas; species Alteromonas sp. Mac1. The sequence continues at coordinate 3,458,021 of NZ_CP013932.1, read as the reverse complement.
TTTGAGCCCCAGCGTTTAGGGTGAAGATGAGAAAAAGGGCGGCTAATGTCGCAACTTTGATTTGCGATAATATGTAACTCATTGACAATTTCCAGGGTAAAAAGAAGGGGCTGTAAAGCCCCAAAAAATGCAAATAAAATAAACTGCTAGCAGTTTATTTAGTTTTCCTACGAGCGCGGATGGCGAATAATCCAAAAGCTGTTAGCAGAACGAAAAACATTCTAGGCTCACTGACTGATGTTGGGCTGGCAACAAATTCAGTGATAGGTGTTTGCGTCATAACCACATCGCCAGATTCAACAAATGATAAACCGGTAACAAATGCCAATGCATCGTCTGGGTCAATCATGTTCGTAGTGTCGATACCTAAAACGCGAAATTCAGTTACACCGTCAGGACCAAAGAGGTACTCTTCTTCGGCTGTTAGGTTGTCAGTGAATTCCCACCCAGAAGCACCCATTAACCACAATTCGTAGTCAGCATCAAAGCCCGTTGGCAGAATAACTGATGCTATTTCTGGACCAGACTCCACCACATAGTCGTAACCAATCGCTACGTCAGGGTCGATAAATACCACTTCATTGTCTGAAATACTAAACTCGAATTCCCAACTGCCATCTACATCATCTGAAGGCATAAAAGGGTCAAGCTCAGTTCCTGTACCTTCGCTACCTGTTGGCGCAGTGGCTAGCGTTACTTCGCCATTACGAACAGAATATGCCCATATACCGTCCTCACCAACATTTGAGGTGTTAACGAGTTCTAAAATGTCAGCAGTACCGCTGCCTGGCAATGCGATAAACTCTTCGTTAGGTAGAAAAAATCCAGCTTCTGATTGCCCAAAAGTAAACGAATCAAGCGAGAACCCTTCATCGCGGTATGAAAGCTCGTCGTAGCGAAACTCTATATCTACGTCGCCAGCTTGGCCTGTATCGTCAGAGCGGTCGATGATTAATGCTTGAAAGGTATTTTGACGATTGGTTTCGTCGTCGCCGTTATGAAATGCATCTGTGCTCATGTCTAGCCAAGTAACGGCGACAACACCCTCCGACGGTGAGCCAATATAAGTGTCACCGCAGCTTGCGCAATCGTAATTCCCTCGAGCCTCAAACACAGTCAGGCTAGTTACCATTGGTTCAAAGTTTGACTCACCGCCAAATAAATCGACGTTTCCGTTTGTAAATGCTCTAAATGTGTTGAAGTTTATTCCATCTATATTTACATCGAAAGGGAGGTTGAACGTAGGAGAAAACTCGGAAAACGTTTGGTCGGAACCATAGCCAGCTTCGCCTCCCATGCCCGAGATAATAACGTCAGCGTGAGACTGAAAAGAGAGTGCAGCAAAAGAGAGGGAGGCGGCAAGGAGTGTGTTCTTAAATTTCATTATAAATTATATCCTTATAGTTAATTTTTTGTTTTTATTCATAGTGTAGCGCGCCGAGAGATAGCGAATTCCATGCCACAAGGTAACTATCTGATTTATAATAGGTAATTTTTATCATTTGATGTGAATGATAAAAATGTGTAAGTAAAGCTGACAGTATAAGTTATTGATTGTATTAAATTTAATCAATTTGGGGTAGGCGTAGCGGAGGGCGGTGAAATTTATAGAGCGTAGACCAAAGAGGCCGAGTACATTTTTTTTAAAAATGATTCTGCCTCATTGTTTTATCTGTCTATTAGTTATCATCATCTGAAAAATTAATGCGGGCTAAGCGCTCTTGCTCTTCATCAGCAGCGGCTTGTATTTCTTCTAGTATTGCGTCTACGTCAGCATCCTCGCTGTCATCTTCAAACTCACCGGTAAGCACCGAGTTAGGGGTTAGGTTGGCTTCTTCAAACAGCGCCCACATTTCTTTCGCGTAATTAGTTTGCAAAAGATCGGGGGCAAACTCGCCGTAATAACGACGAATATTGTTAACGTCGCGGGCAAACATGGCCTCGGCATTATTATTGGCCGAAGCATTAACCGCTTGGGGCAAATCGATGATCACCGGCCCGTTGTTGTCAACAAGTACATTAAATTCGGATAAATCGCCATGAATAATACCCGCGCACAGCATGAGCATAATGTTGTGCATCATGATTTTATGCTGTTCTATGGCGTCTTCTTTGCTAAAGCTAACGTGCCCTAGTTGTGGGGCTACATCGCCGTGTTCATCCGACACCAGCTCCATCAGCAGCACGCCGTCAATGCAACAGTACGTATCAGGCACACGCACGCCCGCTTCGTTCAAGCGTGATAGGGCATCCACCTCTGCTGTTTGCCAAATTTCTTCTTCTATTTGGCGACCGTAGCTAGAACGTTTACCCATGGCGCGTGCCTGGCGTCCGCCTCTTACTTTTCGGCCTTCTTGATACTGCGCCGCTTTTTTGAAGCTGCGTTTAACGGCATCTTTATAAACCTTTGCACAGCGAATATGTTCACCGCAGCGAACAACAAAAACATCGGCTTCTTTCCCGCTCATCAAGCGGCTTAGTACTTCATCGATTAAACCATCATCGACAAGAGGTTGGAGGCGTTTAGGTATTTTCACTCATTGCCTGCTAAATGGTGTTGTGTTTTCATCATTGTTTATAAAGGTGCTCTATGTATTTATTCAATTTGCTTAACTAGTATACCAGTGTTGAAAACTAAGAGCAGTGATGCAACGACACTTTTTTCCAGCCGATCTGTTAACAGTTAATACCCGTATCTGATTTAGGAATGGATTTCTAAATAACGGACATCGACATGAATGATAAGCAACCTGTCACACCTAGTTTGTTACTTGCCTTAACTCCTGTGGTGTTAACCCTGATTATTTTGGGTACACAAATTTTCTACTTCGGGGTATTTGAGCCTCATATTCCTCTTACCCTCGGTTTAGCGCTAACCAGTTTAGTTGGCATGTATTTAGGCCTCACTTGGGTAGACATCCGAGAAGGTATCTTCCACGTTGTTCATGTTGCATTACCATCGGTATCGGTCTTGATAACCGTTGGTATGATTATCGGAGTTTGGATAGCCAGCGGAACCGTACCCACCATCATTTATTACGGTCTAAAAGCGCTTTCTCCTGAAATTTTCTTGGCTGCTGGCATGATTATATGTGCAGTAGTGTCGGTTTCCCTAGGCACCAGTTGGGGAAGTGTCGGTACAGTAGGGCTGGCATTAATGGGTATCGGTGAAGGCTTCGATATTCCCATGTATTGGACCGCCGGAGCGGTTGTTTCCGGCGCTTTTTTTGGTGATAAAGTATCGCCGTTGTCTGACACTACCAACCTTGCCCCAGCAGTGACGGGCACCGATGTGTTTTCTCATATTAAGAATATGATGGCCACCACTATTCCTGCCATGTTAATTGCGCTGGCTATTTATGTGGCTGTTGGCTTTTTCGTTATCGATACACAAAGCGTTTCATTTGCGAAGATTGCGGGTATTACGAACGCGCTAGAAGACAATTTCTATATTTCTCCTTGGGCACTATTACCCGCTGTTGTTGTAATGGCGTTGGCACTTAAGAAATGCCCGCCATTGCCCTCGCTTTTTGCTGGTGTAGTGGTGGGGAGTGCTATGGCAATGATTACCCAAGGGCAAAATTTGCAGTCGGTCTTTGATTTTGCAAATAACGGATATTCAATTGAAACCGGCATTGCAGAGATAGACGGTTTATTAAATCGCGGTGGCATACAGTCGATGATGTGGACCATTTCGCTTGTATTAATTGCGCTGGGCTTTGGTGGCGCGCTTGAAACTACAGGGTGTTTGCGAAGTATTATTAATGCAATAAAAAGTAAAGCAACCACATTCGCAGGCACACAAACTGCCGCTGTTGGAACCGCATTTGCGACTAACTTGGTAGCTGGCGACCCTTACCTGTCTGTGGCGTTACCCGGGCGTATGTACTCACCGGTATATCGTGGAATGGGATATTCTACCTTGAACCTTGCCAGGGGAATTGAAGAGGGTGGCACCTTGATGTCGCCTTTAATTCCATGGAATGCGGGTGGGGCATTTGTTATTTCTGCACTGGGGCTTGGCGTATCGGGCGATAATCTAGAAAATCTTTTGTATATACCCTTGGCCTTTGCATGTTGGACCGCACCGTTAATAGGCATTTTTTATGCGTATACAGGGCTGTTTTCTCCAAAGGCGACCGATGAAGAACGTGAACGTTGGGAGAGTTCCGGCGAAGCAATTGCTGAATTTAACGAAGATGGATCGCCCAAAACGGATTAAATAATGGGGTCAGAGTACTTTTTCATAAAACGGACTCTGACCCCGTTATTTTTCTATAACTCATCTGCACCTATATATATTACCAATATAAATATTACTGATGTTAACGACATGTTAGCTTAGCTCACACGTAGATCTTGATTAACATAGCGAGACAACTAAAATGAATAAATCCAAACAGCTTTTTACTCTTATCAAGTCGGAAGGCGAACTAGAGGTATCTATTAAAGAGGTAGACGTTCCTGAGCCTAAGCCCCACGAAGTTATCGTTCGTATGGAAGCCTCTCCTATCAATCCTTCTGATATGTGGCCCATGTTCGGCCCTGCCAGCCTTGATAAAGCCACCTTTGATGCCAGCAAAAATGCGTTGGTGGCACCGGTCCATAAATCAATGTTGATGCGTATTAAGTCGCGCCTAGATCAAACTTTACCTATTGGTAACGAAGGAGCGGGAACGGTTGTTGGGGCAGGCGATAGCCCTGAAGCTCAGGCGTTAATGGGCAAAACTGTTTCTATTCTTACTGGTGCCGCGTACACAGAGTATGCATGTGTTCCTGCCCAAGTGTGTTTGCCGCATATGGAAAACACAACGGCGCAGCAAGCGGCGTCTTCGTTTGTAAATCCGTTAACTGCATTGGGTATGGTAGAAACCATGCGTATGGAAGGTCACAAAGCCTTAGTACATACCGCAGCGGCATCTAACTTGGGCCAAATGCTAAACAAAATCTGTCTAGAAGAAGGCGTAGATTTGGTTAACATTGTGCGTAGCCAGCAACAGGTAGATATTCTTAAAGATTTAGGCGCTAAAATTGTGCTTGATTCTACCAGTGAGAATTTCAAAGCAGAGCTTTATCAAGCCATCGATAAAACGGGCGCTACGTTGGCCTTCGATGCTATTGGCGGCGGCGAATTAGTCAGCGACATTCTTACCATGATGGAAGCGTCTGGCAGTAAAGATGCTAAAGGCTTCAATACTTATGGTTCAGACAGCAACAAGCAAGTTTATATCTACGGCGGCTTAGACTTCTCTCCAACTATTCTAAATCGCGCATTTGGCATGACATGGGGAATTGGTGGCTGGTTGCTAATGCGCTTCTTAGGCAAACTAGACAAAAAACGTGTTGGTGCACTTTATCAAAAAGTTGCTGCTGAAATTAACACTACTTTTGCGTCTTCATATACCAAAGAGTTAACCCTTGAAGAAGCACTACAGCCTGAAAATGTAGCCTTATACAATGCTAAGAAAACAGGCGAGAAATACCTTATTGTTCCCAATAAGTAGATAAATAATGGGGTCAGAGTCAATTAATTGTAAAAGTACTCTGCCCCCATTTTATTCATTCTATCAAAGAAAGCTGGCGATACTTTCAAGTGATTTCTTCTGCTTAGCATGAGCCGGAATGGTGGCTTCGGCTGCAGGATAGCCGGCAATGATTAGCATATAAGCCCGTTCATTTTCTGGCCGGTTACACACTTGCGTTAAAAAGTTCATGGGCTTTGGGGTATGAGTTAACGTAGCCAAACCCGCATTGTGCAAGGCAGTGATCAGCATTCCAACCGCAATGCCTACCGATTCGTGAACATAATAATTCTGGCGCTTATCTCCGCTTTCTGTTTCACCAGACTTCTGGCTAAATACGGCAATAAGCCAAGGTGCCAATTCCAAATAGGGTTTGCTTGCGTCTGTGCCTAATGGTTTGAGGTCTTGAAGCCACTGCTCTCCAGCACGCCCCTCATAAAACCCACGCTCATGTGCTTCAGCCTGCTCCCTTACTTTTTGTTTCACGGTAGAAGAGTTAATCGCCGCAAAATGCCAAGGCTGATGATTTGCGCCGCTCGGTGCAGTGCCCGCCGTTAGTAGGCAATTTTCGATAATTTTTTTGTCTACAGGCCTGTCGCTAAAATGGCGAATGCTGTGCCTGCGTTGCATGGTTTGCAAGAAATCAGCGCTGCGCGACATCATTTCATTTTCTGGATATTCAATAAAGTCATCTAGCGGTGAGTGGTCGTGTGGTTGCATGTTGTAGTCTTATTTCCAGAATTAATGGGTTCAGAATATAGTAACCACGCACATTAACCGAATACATCAGCTGAGTACATTAGTCAGAGCGCTTTAGATGAAATTTGCGTTTTATTCAACAGCGTCGAGGCTTGAAGATCTGCCTTCCCATAGTCTTCCTTCCCGCTTGTATTTTGTTATAAAGGCTACGTTAATCGCAGGTAGATTGTGTGTGAGCTTCGCACTTGTAGTAGAATACGCATAAGCAAATCATCACTTAGTAATTATGGTGTGTTATTTAACCTTAATTTCAGATAAGCAACGCCTGTAAGCCAAGTTTTCCTCTCTGTTTTTACCGCCCAGCATGGATTGAAAATAGATAGCCAATAGTTCACTAATTGAAATGTTTGGTCGGAATCACTGCGTTTTGATATTCCTTATCCAAGGTTTAGGTTAGTTAGCTAATTTTTGTGACGATTGAATGATGATACCCACTTTCTACTTTTAAATATTTGGAACACCAAATGTCAGATAAATTTTTTTTTAAAGGTCGTAAAGACGCCCGTCAAACGACCCTAACATACGGTTATGAAAGAAACGCTAGCCGTATTGCAGGCAGTAAAAAATACCCGCTTAAATTAGTGGTAACCAATGAAGCTCGAAAACAAGAAGTAGATGCATTAGTGGCTGAAGCTGGTTTGTATGCCGATATTACCGTTGATACAAAGGAAGGCGCGGTAGAATCTATACAAGAATTAACAGTGCTTCTTAATAAAAAGGGCACTGTAACTGTAGAGAAAGTTCCTGCACGTAACGAACCCTGTATTTGCGGTAGCGGCAAAAAGTATAAGAAGTGCTGCGGTTAGTAAGAATCTAAATTAATGGTGTCAGAGTACGTTATTGCTTTGCTTGAAAAGTACTCTGATCCCATTTTTGCCCTTTTTTATTTGCAACTTATACCAGAAAGCGTTTCGGTTTCACCGGTTTGATTGTTGCGTAAAATACAATGCTTACCATCGGTCAGCAAAGTAAACGTAAACGCAGGGTTGTTGTGCCTTCCTTCAATAGGTAATCTTCGCTCATCCATATGTGCTTTACGCTCAATGCTGACCAGCGAAGACTCAGAAAAAACATCGTCGGCAAGGGTAATTTTTAGCCCGCCAAACCAACTGCTTATTTTACTCTCAATTTGCTGTTTTTGCGCTAAGTTCAAGTTGCTAGCATAAGCTTCAACTAAGTCGATTTCTTGGTTGGGCGCGGTGGTTGCGCAACCACTTGCGAAGGCAAGTGGAATGGCAACTAAACCTATTACAGCGTTAATCATGAGGGGCTTATTAAGCGCCATTATTTGCGCTCCTCAATAACAGGTTCGTTAATTTTATTATGTAAAATTAACGTTTCTCTTTGTGTGTTTGGGTTGTCGATGGCTAGCAAAGCGCTTCCTTGAGCTTGAGCGTTTTCCGAAGTACTCGCCATATTCTCTTTACCGGTCGAAGCATCGGCTAAATCTTCTACTGAAGTCACTACTGGGCAATTTCCTGTCGCAGAATATCCTAACGCTGCTGCCAACATACCTTCTTCGGGGTTGCCTAGTGCTGCTGTAAAGTCGTCCTCTACAGCACAACCTGGTAGTTCAAAGTCGAAGTTTGGTGAATCTGTTGGCATAAAGCCGTCGGCATAATCACCAAACCCTTTATTATTCACGCCTTGGAATTGAATAGTAAAATAGGTTTCGCCGCAGTTGTCGGTAGGGTAAAAACCATAGGGTTTGCCACAGGTAGTGGATCCTATTTGAACCACATCTACATCTATACCACGTAAGGCGTTCATTACCGCTTCACTGGCAGAACATGTTGAACCTGTGGTGATCACATATACGCGAGTGAGTGACAAGCTAGGCAACAAGGTACTGGTTAATACGCCTGCATTGTAGTCTATTTCATTGCGGTAAAATGGTGTGGATTGTAGCGCCTCTCCGGTCACTGGGTTCGTTGTTGTGCTCTTATCATTAAAGCGGGTGGTTTCGAAAATAGCGTTATTGGTTTGGCTTGGCCCCGCAACCATATAAGAAACCTGAGAAGCCAGTGCTAACAAGCCACCACCGTTGTAACGCAAATCTATAACCAGTTCGGTTACGTTCTCGTTTACGAATAAGTCAAACGCATCGATAAGATCATCTTGGGCCGTGCGAATAAACGTATTGAACTGAAAGTAGCCAGTTTTACCGTTTGTAGTGTCAAAAATGTTCACATTTTGCACCGGCGCTACGCTTATATCAGAAGATGTGATATCTACCACCAGTGGACTGCCATCAATAAGTTCGAACTCGAAGCTAGTTACCGTGCCTGCGTTGTCGGGGAAAAGTGCGGCGTTAATGGCATCTACACCGCTTTGGCTGTTGTCGTTAACGAAATCAATCCCGTTAATTGTAATCAATGAAGCGCCGCGAGGAACATTGGCTAACGCTGCGGGAGAGTCTGGTTCAGTAAATCGAACCACAAGCTCACGGGGCGAAGTGTTAGCAACAAACTCCCAGTCAAAGCCGTAGCCAGAAGAGACACCGGTTTGGGTTAGTTCGTTGTATTCAGCGGTATCCTGAGAAAAGTGAAAGTTATCTTTTGCAGTTCCGCTTGGGGTTAATTCGTTGCTTTTTAATTGATTGAAGTAGCCTAATACCGAAAAGTTATCTGGGTTGTTGTCATCAACTTCGTCGTACCAAAGGTAGGTATCGTTAGTCCATGAACGTAGCCATAACTTTTCTTCTAGTGCTGAGCCTTGCGAATCAGGGTAAGCACTACCCGTAAAAGGATCTGTGCCTGTTCTTGGTGTTTCACACTTTGCGATGAACGTTGACTGTGATTCAAAAACACCGGGCTCCCATGACGGCCCGCTGCTAACAGGTGGTGTAGTTGTTACGGGTGTAACTGTGTTACCGCCACTCCCTCCGCCGCCACAACCACTTAAAATGGCAACAGTTACTGCAAGAGCAATACCAGTATATTTACGCGCGTTCATCAGCATAGATTTCCCTTATCTAGTCGGCCAACAAAACGCAGGCCTTCGAATTAAATAAATACTGCCACATCAGGATAGACCTGACTATATAGTAACTTTAAATTAATGTGGGGATTCGATAGAGGCTTGATTGGGATTCCTTTATAATTGTGCGTACTAAGGAGAAAGTGAAGTGAGTGACTACGCACGATATTTTAATGGCTACCCTGCAAGTGTTGTTGCGCAAGCACTTCAACTAATAGCTGACAACAAGTTAAGCAATTACCTCGTTAAAAAATACCCCAATGCGCATACTATAACGACCGATAAGTTACTTTATAATTATGCTACCGACCTTAAAAAGCGTTATGTAAAAAATGCGCCCCCATTTGGCCGAGCGGCCTTTAAAAAGCAAGGTGATATGGTTACTAATGCCTTAGGTACGCATACCTATCGTATGCAGGGTAAAACACGTAAACATGACTTAGCCATTAACAGCGACTTATTGCACGCCCCCGAACCATTATTAAAGGCGCTAGTGGTACATGAACTTGCTCATTTCAAAGAAAAAGATCACAACAAGGGCTTCTATCAACTTTGTTGTTATATGGAGCCGGATTACCACCAGTTAGAACTAGATTTACGTTTGTTTTGTGTTGTGGTTGCTATGGGCGAAAATCCTTACCGATAAGTTCTCACGACAGAATGTCAGTATGTCAGAAGTATTTACCCGCCAGTGCCGCCATCATATCTTAGTCACGTATTGATCAGTCATGTGCGTTACAGCACTTACGAAATGTGCAATTACTGTGAAGTTTTCCTTTCAAACTCCCAAAACTAAAAAATTAGGCATACCATCTCATTCTGGGAATTAAAAGGTTTGCCAATATGCATAGTGTTAAAGTGTTTCTAATTGCGTTCATATTCTCTGTAACCTTAGTTGGTTGTGGTGGGTCAAGTGATGATACAAGTGTTGTGGATGAGGTCATTGTCGATGATGATACGCAAGATGATTCTGTAGACGACACAGTGGATGACGAGATAACTACTTACTACAACGTAGATTTATTTACCGTATTACCACTTACCGAGAACGAAGTGAGCTGTACCCTTGAAAACGGCAGCGAAACCACCTGTTATGAGCTAACCTTTGCAGCCAATACCGTGGGTGATACCGAAGGTGAGGGGACCGTTGGGCCTTATTGCCCCGATTCCATATCTACGCCTAGAATTGAAGCTGGTTTAGGAGTTTACGACGGTGAAACCAACCCTGGCTTTCAATCGCTAGTTGATGCGGCACAAGGAATGGACGCAGACGGCTACGATATTGTTGATGAGGATGGGAATATTCGCTCTGGTGGCGGTGGCGACTTCAGTTACTGTTTATCTATGGCTTTCGACTCAAGTTTAACAGTAACGTATTTAATTCCCGTCACCCCAGAATTTCGCTCTGAAGCCTATTATATTCCTACCGTTGGCAGTATCGGTTTAGGTATTAATGGTATTCCAATTAAAGGCGATCCGCCCAGTGTGACAACTGCTGAAGCGGGTATTGGTGGCACAGGTAGCGGAAACATCCCCGCGTTAGATCATTGCGGTGGTCATGCTGATCCTGCCGGGTATTATCATTGGCACTTTATTCCTCAATCTATCAATACGGTGTTCGATGCACCAGAATACAACTTCACTAATCTGTACGGCATTAGTTGTACCAATACTTATATTGAATACGAAGATCACGCTGCGTTTGCGGGCTTAGCGAAAGACGGTTTTCCTATCTACGCTGCTTACGATCTGATTGACGGGACCAACACCCTTCCTGCTGATGTAGCCACTATTGATGAGTGTAATGGCCATACCCATGCCACCGAAGAGTTCCCAGATGGCGCATACCATTACCATGCATTAGAAACGGGGGCGCCAACTGTACCGGTCTGTTTGATGGGAAGCTACGTCGATAGAAACGACTTCTCTGTTCAATAACCTCAAATTGATGCCTTATGCCCTTAGATATATCGGCATAAGGCTTACAGGTGCTGCAAATGCGTAAAAAAGTTAAATTTATCTTATTGATTTGTGCATTGATGTTTTCAGGCGTAAGTAATGCGCACGATAGCAATATTGCCACTTTTCAAATTCGTCATTTAGATGATGGCCGCTGGATATATGAAGTAATGACGCCACTGTACGGTATCGACCAGTCGCTTATTGCCAGCAGTAGCGACAAGGCCAAGTTAAAGACAATATCAAAAGACAGCACGGCGTATAAGCAACGATTAGTGGCCCACATTAAACAAGCCTTTGATGTGAAGGCGTTTAGCCGAGGTGAAAAAACGCAAGAAGTCATCAAAAGCCAATTACATTTGGGCGAAGGCAAAATAAAACTCGATGATCATTTGTCGGTGTTTATCTTTGAAATTCTCGGTATGCCAGAAAATGTTACGCAGTTGAATTTTAGTATCAGCAATATGGCTAACAACGACTCACAGAACAATATTTTACGATTGATAGATGGCGCGAAGAACAAAAGGTACTTGTTGAATCATAAAAACAATTTTAGTGGGGTAGATAAAGGCTTCTTTTTCGCGCCTTAATGCTTTTTTAAAACGGGTTTAGCCGCAGCAAGTTATCCTTAGCTTACTTGCAAGCCAAAGCGGCTAAACCATTTTTATCAGGGCGTTGGTATGGGGGAGTCCATCGTCTAGTCGTTAACATACTCTCATGTTCTTTACTGCTTTTCACACAATCAAAAACAAGGTAGCAGCGGTGGCTGCGGCCATGGTGAAGTTGAAACGCTTTCTGCGCATGGGCGAGCTAAGCCAAATTTTAATTTTTGCGCCCACGGCAGCCCATATTGAAATACACGGAAAACCGATTAAGGCAAACGCTAACACAATAGCTAATCCAGATTCTGCATAGTGTTCGCCAGGTAACGTAAATGTGCCCACGCTAGCCAATGCCATCATCCACGCTTTAGGGTTAATTAATTGAAATAATGCGCCTTCCCACCATTTTAGTGGCCCTTGTCGGGTGGTTTTCTTAATTTCAATTTCATCAGTAGGGGCGGTAGCAATTTTTATAGCCAGCCACAATAAATAAGTAATGCCCAGTACTTTTAGTACGGTATACAAGGCGGGAAATAAGGTGAAAAGTGCCCCTACACCCAACAGCGTACTAATCATTAGGCCTGCTACGCCAATAACAATTCCGATCATATGCGGAATCGACTTTTTGTAACCGTACTGCGCCCCTGATGCCAATAGCATTAGGTTATTGGGCCCCGGCGTTACTGTGCTAACAAAAGCAAACGTGGCCAGTGCAAAAAGTAACGAAGTTTCCATGGTAATCCTTTCTCTATTCTTTATTCAAACTAATAAGTGACAGTTGAGTAGCAGATTAATCAGCGTTACTCATAACGCCAAAGAATAGTACGGTGAAATGTGTGTATGCATTAGAGCCAAAAGTGCTAAAAGTTTGCCATACAGATACGCGTTTTAGGCGACTGTATGCTCTATAACCATTACAACTGTATGGTAAATTATGGTGATAATTTAAGGTATAGTTATCTGTATGGGGATAGTCTGTATTGAGAAATATAAATGACACTGTATGAGTCGCTTGCGAGTGAACTAAAAGCGCAAATAGATCGCGGCCTATTTGGGGAAGGGGATAAGCTTCCCTCGGTAAGGCAATTGTCTGCAGAGCATCACGTTAGCATCGCTACCGTGCAAGAAGCCTATCGGGTTTTAGAGTCTCAAATGTACGTTGAAGCGAAGCCTAAATCAGGCTATTTCGTATCGTCAAATTCCACATTGAATAACACGCCTAAAATGACCAAGCCGCCGCAACGGCCTATGGATGTGTCTCAGTGGGAAGATGTACTCAACATGTTGTTGAATACGTTCAACAAAGACAGTGATATTGAAACGCGATGCCAGTTCCAGCACGCCATGCCTAATATGACCGCTAAAACCCTTAAGCCACTAACAAAGCGCCTGCATGAGCTAACGAAAAACCGGCCACTTGATGGCATGGTGTATGGTGATGTGAAGGGCGATCGCAATCTCAGGAAGCAGCTTAGCCGACTTACCGCAGCCTCGGGTTGCAGACTACAGTCTGACGAGTTCATTGTTACCTCTGGTTGCCAAGAAGCATTGTCGGTATGCCTTCGTGCGGTAGCCGATGCGGGTGATGTGATTGTGGTTGAATCACCAGGCTTTTACGGTGCCATGCAAGCGATAAAAGGTGCGAATTTAAAAGCACTAGAAATACCTACCGACTCCGAAACTGGCTTGAGTTTAGATGCCCTAAAGCTGGCACTAGATCAGTGGCCTGTGAAAGCTATTCTAGTAGCCCCTACCGTCAATAATCCTCAAGGCTTTGTTATGCCTGATGATAAGAAAAAAGCGCTTTACGATATGGCACGAGAATACGATGTCGCTATTATTGAAGACGATATTTATGGCGACATTGCCTATTCATATCCGCGGCCCAGAACGGTTAAATCGTTTGACGAGGATGGTCGAGTATTGCTGTGTTCGTCGTTTTCAAAAACGCTGGCGCCGGGGTTTAGAGTAGGGTGGATAGCTCCCGGAAGCTTCAGGAACAAAGTACTTCATGCAAAGTATGTTAGCAGTTCCATGTGCCCCACATTGCCTCAGTTAGCTATAGCAAGCTACATTGAGCAAGGCGGTTACGATAAACACATACGTGCAATGCGCCACTATTATTTAAGTGCAAGAGATGCACTTAGGGCAGATATAAAGCGTTATTTCCCCACAGATACCTGTGTGAGTTACCCACAAGGTGGCTACGTACTTTGGGTTGAATTAAATACGAAATATGACGCGGTTAAACTGGCAGATAAAGCCAAAGAATATGGTATTTATATTGCGCCAGGGCAGCTTTTTTCGGCTACAGGGAAGTACCGAAATTGCTTACGCTTCAACTTTATTGACGGCTCACAGGAAGTTCGCACTGAGAGTATAAAATTGCTTGGTGCACTGATTGAGACATTAGCCTAAATAAGAAAGGCAAGAAAGCATTATGTGTTTGGTAACAAACGTACCAAACACACAATGTTGGGGGCGTAAAGTTAGTCTTTACTATCACATTCGCTTACGTCACCACCCATTTTCTTCTTCATTGCAATACATGCTTCACGCACTTTCTCAGCGCCAGCATCCATCATCTCTGCACCCTTCTCTTTACCATCTTCATACGCGTCAGACGCCATATCTTTGCCATCTTCATACGCATCAGAGGCCATGTCTTTGCCGTCTTCATAAGCACTTGATGCTGAATCTTTAGTCTCGTCCCAAGCATCAACTGTTTTTTCTTTTGCTTCTTTGTAGCCTTCAGCTGTCGCGTCGCCAGCTTTCTCCATTTCCATCATGGCTTCTTTTTTGGCTTCTTCTGCTGACTCTTCGTTTGACTCAGAACAGCCTACAATAGTAAGTAATAATGCTAACGCAATTGCTTTGTTTTTCATGGTGAAACTCCTTTTGCCGAATTTAGTGCAAGTATTAAGGTTAGTAAAAATGTTGCATTCATCTATTAGCGCAAAACCAGATTATGCAGCTAGCTTATATAACTAATATTTGATATTGCCAGTCTAGCTTAAATAACCCTTAAAGTGTAAAGAGTATTATTCTCACCCACTAGTTTTTGTTCTAACAAATCTCATCGTTACACAGGTTGAATCTCAATTTGTGGGTCGCAGTTAATTTTATCAACAGTGAGTTTCTTGGTGAGTTGCGATTGGTAAGTATGTTGTACCCATACATCCAGCGCCAGCGCGCAGGAGTTTAGGCTTTTCCAACCTTTCGCCGTTTTATATTGCATTTTATCGGTTAAGAAGAATGAAACGCTGTGGTTTTCCCAACTTTGCATTTCGAATCTCTGGCCTCGGCCAATGTAGTCTTCTTTTTCACCAGCTCGGCGAGCATGGATCCAAGCGAATTTATAGCCGGATTTCTCGAGCTTATTACCCGATGCTGTTTGATTTAATATGATAGTGATTTTCACATACCCCTCGTCAAACTTGCTTTGCGGTATTATTAACTTTCCGTTTGTATAGTCTTCTCCTTCGTATTTGAAAAAGTAGGCTTCCCCCTCTTCAGTGCCTTCGCCCTCTTTTAATGTCTGAGCTAAAAGGTTTTCGGTAAATACTGATAAATATAAGGTGTAGCTGTGCGCCTTTTTTTGACTAAGATCATCTTGATGGTTCATCTGAAACTCCTTTCAGGGGTTAAATGTCGTCTTGAGCGCGATTAACGGCGTCTGTTAACTGAGGATGTAAATACCCTTGTTTTTGCAGACCTAGCAGCACATCTTTAGCCGCACTTCGCTTAGATGACACAAGTAAAAAATAGAATTCAGTTAATGAATCATTCATATCTTTCGATGGTTTGTTAGTGTGCGCTGATGTGAAATGTGCGAGGGCTAAGCTTTCACTTTCTCCTTTGCCTACATCTTTCCCGGTATCCTTACCAATAGTGCAGGAGTGATAACTGCATTTTAAATGCAGTTCCCAAAGTAGGCGCGGGGTAGACTCACTATTGAAGTCTAGGGATGGCTTAGCAATATCTAATATCACCCGTGAATGTTCGCGGTCTTCGAACCCCAATTTCACACTGTAAATTTTTTGTTTTATAGGCAGATTTTTAGTTTTTTTATATGCACCACGAGTGAGGTTAAGCAGTTCTGGGTCAGGTTTCTTTTCTTGTGTGTCGAAGAGCAAATGATAATCCCAATAGAAGAACATTAATGTAGCAACTTTGGTCATCCAGGCTTCATTTTCAGGTTCTTGTTTAGCCAGTTTTTGTGCCAGTACTACACCGTCGTTTATTGTTTTTTCTGCACCAGGCTTGTTGCCAACCGCCATTTGGGCTTGTATCAGCAAATTAGCAGATGACAAGGTTTGATAGGCAATGTTGTAGTCTTCAGGGTTTTCTAGTAGCAACTTACCAGCAAGGGTATAGGCTTCTTGTGCCAGTTGCTCGGCGTCTTTAAATTCAAAAGTTTGAAAGGCGACAGCCACTAGCCCCAATAAAGAACCTCGCAGCGAAGTTTGAACTTCACTATGATTAGGTTGCGAAATTAGCATTTTGCGTTTTAAAGCGATGGAATCACGGAAGCTTTGGCTGGCTTTTTGGTATTGGGAAATACGAAGCGCTAAACTACCAATATTGTGTTGAGCAGAACTCACTTCCAGCATCCACTTGGGATTTAGCTCATCAAGCGCTAACAGTTGTTGTGAGTAGTTAAGGTACTTCGTCCACTCTTCAATGGTAGTGGTATAGTTTTGTTTAAAGTAGGCGATGACGCCAATCCAATAATGAATATTCCCTTTTAAGAACAGCACCTGCTCGCTAGTTTGTGCTGTACCTTGTGAAGTCGCATTTGCTGAAACTATGCCATCTAGTGCCGTTTCTTGCGACAAGCCAAAGGACGGTTTTAGTGGCAGAGTGTCCTGCTTATTCAAAATATTTAACGCTTGAGATAACTGTTCGCCGGCATGATCGAACTCTCCTCGGTTAATGTTTATTTCGGCTAAAAGCTTCAACGAGTTGGCTTGCCTTAGCCCATCACCGGTTTCAATACCTGCATAATAATCTAATGTTTTTTGCCCAACGCCTTCGAGTACGTCCAGCTTTCCTATGGGCTCTAACTGACTGCGTAAGTCGCCCAGCATGTAATCGACTAAGCTTTCAGCTTTGTTTCGCAGTACCTGTGCTTGTTGACTTTGTTCAACGGCTAGCTGAGTTTGATTATTGCTATAAATAGCCAGGCCCGTTGTGGCCACAGCCAATATCGCTAGCGCGGCGATGGCCGTGGTTTTATAGCGCTGCGTTTTTTTATGCTGGCCTTCAGACAGGCGAATGAATAGTGTTTCCTGCGGTGTTAAGTGCAAGTGGGGTTGTTTGGCCATCCAGCGAGCGTCGTCTAACTTTCTGCCAGAGGGCAGCAACATGTCTTGAGGTTTGCCCGCATTTAACCAGCGACTGCAATCTGTAATTAGCTCCGTTCTTTTTAGCAACGCCGCACGGTTTTTTTGTGCCCAGTCGGTAATGCGATCCCAGTGTTTTAATAAGGCTTCATGGGCAACACAAACGCGCTTATTGCTTTTCACATCAGGGGCCGGATTATTAGAAGCATGTTCATTGGCTGCAATGTCAGACTCGGTAACAAATAATCGAGCATCAACAAACTGCTGAATAAAGGCTAAGTCGTTCTCATCACTGAATTGCTCAAACGGTACTTTTCTAGCAATTAAGCCGGTTTGATTAACATCGTTAACGCTTACCAACTCGTGCATTACGCTCTTCCAACTCGCTTTAGCTGTGTCGCTCATACCTTGGTAAGTACTTTCGGCTTGTTGCGCTATTGCGCCTTCTAAACCGCCAATGTCGGCAAAGGCAGAAAACAGCAGCGTGTTTTCTTTGTCGCGACGCTGGTAAAGCAAGTCTAGGGTGAACTCCATTAAGGGCAGTGCATCGGGGTGCCCAATCGCCGCTTCTAGCAATACCTCATCAAGCTTTTCTCCCGTTTGTAGGTTTTCTTCAAAGCTAAGCCCTGCGGAAAGTGCCGGCAGGCGTATCATACGGGCAATATCTGTAGCATTTGGAGGTTGAAGATCGTATTGCTGGCCTTCGTCTTTAAGCCCTGCGAACCCCTCTAATTCCATGCTGTTGGCGTAGAAGTCGTTTCGTAACGACACAATTAGAATAAGGCGCTGGGTTTTTACTAGCACGGTTAAAAAGCTAATTAAGCTAGCCGCGTCATCTTTCGACAAGTTTGCGTCTTGCAACACTTGCTCAAATTGGTCGATAACAATTAGATTGTTAGGGCGTGCTACTGGCTGAGTTGATGGCGCATTGTCGTTTAATTCAGTATTGCTATCATTTTCTTTAAGCAGTGCTTTTAAGTGGGACGGGTGTTGGCTTAGGTCATAGGCATGGGCGTCTAAATTCCAAGTATCAACCAGCATGCCCATATCGTTAAGGGCACCTAATAACTGCCTGAATATACTACTGGCTTTGCCGCGGGTAGGGGTGATAACGGTGTAGTGCTGCACTTTTATACCCGCCAAACCTTCACTTCGGGTAATAAAGGGAATAACGCCAGCACGCAGCAATGATGATTTACCGCTGCCGCTTTTCCCCATTAATAATAAGAAGCTGAAGTTATCATCCATTGCTTGGTTGAGGTGATGAACCACTTCAGCAATAGCTTTGTTTCTACCAAAGAAAATAGCCGCGTGCTGGGGTTGAAAAGTTTGTAATCCCAGATACGGTGAGCCTTGGTTCCACTGAGTGAGTTTTTGAAGGTTGCCCCACCGCTGACGTTCGTCTAATCGCACCACCTTCGCAATAATACGGTAGCCTCGGCGCTGAACGGTTTCTATGTATGAAGGTTGCCTTGAATTATCGCCAAGCTTCTTGCGTAACATAGCAATGCATTTTTGTACCGGGGCATCGCCATAAAACGTACCTTGCCAGAATTCTATAAGCAGTTGTTCGGTACTTATCACCTCGCCCGCATGGGCTGACAGGTAGGCAAGCACGTCCATCATCTTAGGTTCTAGGTGAACAGATGTGTTGTTACGAGACAGGGAATTCAGCGATGTATTGACTTCCCAGTCACCAAGTTGAAAGGTTTCGCTCATGTCTACAGATATCCCATATCCAAGACAGACTGAACTCCAACCCCTTGATGGTTCTTTTTTTTGGGTCATCAATTTGCCATGTATAAGTCTAAACCGAGCGGGTGAGTTTGCAAGACTATTCATCGATTCTAAGGTTTTAAGTAGGTTGAGCCCTGCCGCAAAAAACTCTGCGGCAGAAGCCAATACGCCATGATTAATCCAGCTGGGCTACTTCGATGCTATTGTTTGTGGGAGTGTCTAAGTGATTCAGAATAACGAAGTCGTAAGCGGTGTAACCGCGTTTAATGGACGTATTACATCGGGCAAGCGTTAAGGTACTTCTGCCTTGCGGTGAAGTTAGACATTTTCCACTTCGTTGATTTTTAATCTTGCCAGAGCTTGTTATTGTCCAAGTATCGTAACTATCTATGCGGCAGGTTTCATAAGTTAATACATTGGTGCCCTTACGATTATGGCCGTAGGTCGACAAGCACTTAGTTTCATCGCTGTTATAAATAACCATTTGCTGCGGCGCATCTAGATTGTTATTCACCACACCCACTTTGTTCAACTCGTTAAAATTTGCTGCCTGAACGGCCGTGAATAGGAATACTGCAGGAAGTAGGCTAAAGGCTGCTTTTCTAATGACGTTTTTCATTATCGTTTCCTTTTTCTATAAATTTCGATAGTAAATTTAGGGTCTAAGTTAATTTTTTAAGGCCATTAAACTGCGAGCATCAGTGGCGGTAAGGGTGATGCCAAACAACTTAAATGAGGCAAGTCGCTCACGCTTCCCAACGAAATCCAATAAGGTTATTTCGTTTTTGTGATTGGCCCACGCAATATGGGTGAAATCATCGGCTGAGATGGGCAAGGCATAGCTGTGTTTACGTAACGGTGAATAAACGCGAGGGCGAGTTTCCGTTTGGTTGTGCGATATAAACAGCAACCAATTTCCTGCGTTTGACCATTGGGGGGAGTATTTGCTTTTTGATGCTGTACTTGGCATCGACTCAATAAGGCGGAGCGTGGCAAGCTGTGTATCATATAACCACAGGTGCTGGTTATGCGTCGTAAAGGTAAGATAGCGATTGTCATTCGACCAACTAAACTCACTGGCTTGCTGAACACGAGGAAGGTGAACTTCACGTTTAGACGTACTGGTTCCCAGCTCTATAACCAGAGTTTCTGGCTCACTCATATAGGCAACATAGCCATTGCTTTTATTGGCAGCATAGTGATTATCTGTATGTGTAACTGCGCTTACCCAGGTAGGAAATACCAAGATTATTGCGCAACAACCTAGCATTAACGGTTTCATGTTCATTCCTTAAAGTAGGGTGGAAAAGACCAATCCTTCTTGTCGCGACATCAACCTGCGCCTTTAAAGCGATTGGTGTTGGAATGAGTATTGTCGGATACCAAGAAAAAGAACTTACGGAAACTTAACGGTTTGAAAATACTTCATGAAGTCAAACTTACGGGGTGGGAAAGTATAAATTATTCAATTGGTTGAAAGATTTGAGTGAGTTTGGAATATATTGAGTTGAGTTCTGTTTTACGCAGCTAAAAGGTATGTTAAGAATATTCTGCAGTGAGTTTTTTGCTTTGATTAGCTCTGCTTTCTTGGTATTCGTCTAGGTTTTCGTTTAAGTTTAGCGCCTGTGAACGCTAATCCTTAAGATGGACACCATAGATGAAAAAGCTTTCTAAAGTGCAAATTAAACAACAAGCACTTGTCCTTGATGTTGCCAATATGCTTGAAGAGCAAGGGCGCGCTGAAATTCCTGGCATGGTGCAATGCTGGTTTGATATGAAATATGAGCTTTTCCCAAGCTCTTTATTGCTGCGCTTTCAGTTTGAAAATGAGCAAGCCCTAGCAGCTTCAGAGCCGGAATTATTAAAATGGCGAAAGCGGTTAAGTGCCGCTATGGTAAAAAAAGGGGTTATTTTAAAAGATATGCGAAGGCACTTAGTATTTACTGTAGAAGGGCCGGAAGCATAATTTGTAGAGGCAGCGTTCATTATGTATAAAGTGCTCTAACTCTGAAGGGTTGAACGGGTAATTCATG
The DNA here is from genome assembly GCF_001562125.1 of Alteromonas sp. Mac1. Classification (NCBI taxonomy): domain Bacteria; kingdom Pseudomonadati; phylum Pseudomonadota; class Gammaproteobacteria; order Alteromonadales; family Alteromonadaceae; genus Alteromonas; species Alteromonas sp. Mac1. The sequence goes on along the minus strand of NZ_CP013932.1, from coordinate 3,437,085 downwards.
ATGCCTTATATCGTCTTTTTTACTTCGATGCCTAAGCGCTTAGCAAGACGTACTAGATTGGCCCGATCTAGCGAAAGTACTCGTGCTGTTGCGGCCCAGTTATAATCATGCTGTTTTAACTGCTCGCTTATAACCGCAAATTGCAATGACTCGACCGCCTGTTTTAAAGGTTGATTGGTAATAGTATGAATAGTGTTTTTAGCGCTAACTAGCATGGTTGCGTTTGGTTGCGGCGTTAAGTCGCAATGTTCACTTGTAATAGTCACTATTGGGTTTTGCCATTGGCTTTGTTTAGCTTTCAGTGCGCTGCGGCTAATCACATGTTCAAGTTCGCGAACATTACCCGGCCAATTGTACTGGTTCAGCAATAGGTTTGCCTCTGCACTCAGTTTTAATTGCTTAATACCTAATTTACGTGCTGTTTGCTCAATAAAGTAACCAGCAAGCAAAGTCACGTCCTGCTCGCGCTTGTTAAGTGCTGGCACGGTAATAGGGTAAACACTTAAGCGATGATATAAGTCAGCCCTGAACCGGCCCTGTGCCACTTCGTTTTTTAAGTCACGGTTGGTGGCGGCTACTACGCGCACGTCTACATATTTTGGGGTATCTTCACCTACTGTTTGAATTTCACCGCTTTGCAATACGCGTAATAATTTACTTTGCATTGCCAGCGGTAATTCACCTATTTCGTCTAAGAATAATGTGCCACCATCAGCTAACTGAAATTTTCCTTGGCGCGCATTTTGTGCGCCAGTAAAAGCCCCTTTTGCGTGTCCAAAAAACTCACTTTCTGCCAGGTTTTCGGGAAGTGAGGCGCAATTTAAATGGATAAGTGGCTGATCTTTGCGGGCAGAATTCATATGTATATTTCGTGCTACTAATTCTTTACCTACGCCAGTCTCACCCAAAACCAATACGCTAAAATTAGATGCAGCAACGAGTTTTATTTCGTTTTTAAGTGTTTGCATTACCCCGCTTTGGCCAATAATTTCGCCGCCATCGCGAGTTAACGTATCGCGTGTTAGTTCTTGCACAAGTGCATGCGAATGCTGAGCGTTTTGCTTGTAATGGGCAAGTTCTAAGGCCGTTTTAAAATGTGCACTGCACAATGTTTGCAAGGTATTGAGTGTATCTGCACTAATGTTGCTAAAGGCATTTGCATCAAGGCTGTCGAACGTAAGTACACCAAGTAACGCGCTTTTATCGTAAAGGGGTAAACCTAAACAAGCATGCACAGGAATATCGCCGGTTTTGGCCAACAGCAGTCCGTCGTACGGATCGGGTAAGGGACAGTCGTGTGCAAACTGTAATGCGTGGTTTGCACTGCAAATAGCTTGTAGGCGAGGGTGCTCAGATATTGTAAAGCGCCGACCTAGGCTGTCGGGCATAAGGCCCTTAATAGCAAGAGGCTTAAGTTGATCTCTTTGTAGGGCAAGCAGTGCACTAGCATCACTTGGTATTACACGCTCAACCGTTGCCAATAACTGGTCGAAACTGTGCTCGTGCAGAGTGCTTTGAGCTAGTTCTAGCGCGACTTGGGTGAGATTGAATTGTTGGCTCATGTCAAAATGACCTTTACGTGTGTTTATGATTCAAATTAGAGTAGGTCATAAAGACATATTATGTAAAGTTAATATATTTAACGTATTGATAAATAGTCATTTAATTTAGTGGCACAGTATGTGTAATAGCTAAGTAACGTTAACGGTTACTGAGGTGGTTATGAACACTCTGACAATAAGTAATGCCAGCAGAAATTCTGAGTTAGGCTCTTTTTTTCATTCGCTCTTGTTTGCAGCTAATACCATATTGGGGCTTAGCTTCGCTTTTATCATTGTGAGTATTTTAATTAGCTATCCGTATGCAGAGTACTTTTCGATGCATGCACAGTTATTAGCCCATATTAGTACTATCGTGATGGCAGCTATTTTAAAGGTGAGCTATGTGATGCGCTGTGTTGCTCAGCATGGTTTAGGGCTGGAAGTTCGTTGATGCATTCACGTTCGACTATCCATCAAATCACGACATGGCCGCTGTGGATGCGTGCGTTTAGACCTGGTTTTTTAGCCGGAGGCTTGCTTGCATTTTTGTCGATAGGGTATTGGCTACTTATTTTAACAGGTTATGTGACTTGGCAGTTAACAATGCCTGCAACAATCTGGCACGCCCATGAAATGCTATTTGGCTTTACCGGTGTTGTAGTTGTGGGGTTTTTACTTACTGCTGCACAAACATGGACGGGCGCTCCTAGTATTAATGGCAAGGCGCTTATGGTGCTTACTTTTATATGGGTTAGTGCCCGTTTAGCTTTTTTTATTGTATTACCTAATTTTGCCAGTGCTAATTTATTGGCTGTTGTTGTGCTGCAACTAGCATGGTGGTTAGGCGCAATCGGTGTGCTGGCTAATATGCTTCTAAAAGCGAGAAGTAAAAATAACTATCAGTTTTTAGCCATTCTGAGCGTGCTGTGCGCACTTAATATACTCTACTTAATTCTGGTTTTAATTAACAACATTCAGCTCGCACTGGCGGTGGTAGATACTGCGGTACTCGTTATTAGTTTACTTATTGGCGTGGTGACAGGAAGAGTGCTTCCCTTTTTCACCGCTAAGGGATTAGCGCTGAGCGAGCAAGTGCGCACGCCTAACATTGATAAAGCACTGCTTTATTTATCAATGTTAGGAATCACTTTGTTTTTTATCAGCAAGTTTTTTTTAGATTCAATTAGCCCTGCGTTAATTGTGTTAGTCGTTGCTTCGCTTCACTTAATTAGAGCCGGTATTTGGTGGAATAAAAAAGTGCTGAAAGTACCTTTGTTGTGGTCTTTGCACTTTTCTTACCTTGCGCTAGGTGTTGGCTTATTACTGATAGCATTGAGCTTTTACACAAGTGTCATATCTTTTAAAGACGCGTTGCATCTCATCACTATTGGTGCAGTAGGAATGATGATTTTAGCCATGATGACCCGAGTATCGCTTGGTCACACGGGACGCGCGCTCATCATTCCTAATTACATGTCCATTGCTTTTGTTCTTGTGCTGGTGGCAGGCATTACTCGCTCAATTCTACCTTATTTTATTGGCCCATACTTCGCTTGGCGGGTTAGCGCTTTGCTGTGGTTAGCGGCTTTCTTATTATTTTTAATTCACTGCACACCTATATTAACGCGATGTCGCGTCGATGGGCGCAGTGGTTAGTTTACCAACAGGAATACATTATGTTATCTGATAAAACTATTGAGATTGTTAAAAGTACCGTTCCATTATTAGCGCAAGCAGGTACGGTGGTTACCGATCATTTCTATAAGCGTATGTTTAGCCAGCATCCTGAGCTCAGGAATATTTTTAATATGACGAATCAAGAGAGTGGACGCCAACAATTCGCGCTGTTTAACGCATTAGCCGCATACGCTCAAAATATTGATAATTTATCGGTATTAAAAGAGGCATTAGCACGCATTAATCATAAACACACCAGTTTAAATATTTTACCTGAGCACTATCCGATTGTAGGCGCACATCTAATTGGCACTCTTAAAGAGCTAATTCCTGAGCAGTTTACCCCAGACGTAGAATACGCATGGCGTGAAGCTTATGCTCTGCTTGCTGAAATATGCATAACCGAAGAAGCTGCATTGTATGAGCATAGTAAAAACACTATTGGTGGCTGGGCAGGTACGCGTCAATTTGAAATAACTAATAAGCAGCTCGAATCTGAATTTGTAACAAGTTTTACACTTACGCCCGTAGATGGCAAAGCAGTTGTTGCTCATAAATCAGGTCAATATTTGGGTATTAAAGTTCAGCCTGAGAGCGCTGAATACGAAGAAATTCGTCAGTATTCAATTTCACAAAAAACCAATGGTGAAAACTACCGCATTAGCGTTAAGAAAGAGCTAATGCCAAAGCCTGGCATGGTGTCAAATCATCTACACTCACTAGCTCAAGGTGACATAGTTGAACTCTACCCGCCTGCGGGAGATTTCTTTTTACGCACTAGTGCTAACCCTGTGGTGCTTATTTCAGCAGGTGTTGGGCAAACGCCAATGGTAGCGATGCTCGAAACATTATTAAGCGATAATACCAACCAAGACATTGTTTATTTACATGCATGCGAGAATACAAAGCAGCACTCATTTTCAAATTATTTAAATGAATTAAGTGCAGTGTATAGCCGTTTGCAAACTATGACGTGGTTTAATCAAAGTAGTGGCGGTGTAGATTTTACAGGGCAAATGGATTTAACCGCAGTACAAGCACAGTTACCGATTAAAAATGGCGATTTCTATTTATGTGGGCCTGCAGGATTTATGGCATTTGTGAAAAAGCAGTTGTTAGAGTTAGGAGTTGAAAACGAGCATATACATTACGAAATTTTCGGTCCTCATCAAGATTTATAACCAAACAAAGTATAGCTGGGGCGTACAGCATTATTGATTGGCGCCCCATTTCAGGTAAGTTATTACGCAGACTTTCGATGCGTAAGCGCTATTGTTGAGCTTAATCTGACCTTCTTATGCTAAAAAGTACGTTTAATTTGCAGTCGCAATGATATTTGATCAGTATCAAACGATGCATTGTCGGCATCCGCTATATTATTAATTCTATAGTCATTACGCTGAGCACCATTGCATGGAATTTAAAGATTATTATCAGGTTCTTGGTGTCGAAGAAGATGCTGATTTAAAAGCAATAAAAAAAGCATATCGAAAGCTTGCGTTAAAGCTGCACCCAGATATGCAACCTGAAAAGAATTCTGATGATGAATTCAAAGAATTAGTCGAAGCTTATGAGGTGCTTAAAGATCCACAACGCAGAGCTGAATACGATGAATTGAAAAAATATGGCACTGCTTCGCACGACAATTTTCAACCCCCTCCTGGCTGGCAAAGTAGTAATGATTCTAATAGCGCTCACTCCGGTGGTGACTTTTCCGACTTTTTTAATTCAGTATTTGGTGGTGGAGGCTTCGACCAAAGGCAGCGTAGCCATCAGCCAGACGATTTTTCAGGATTTAATAGTCAGGGTCAAGACGCCGAAATTGAAGTTCCCGTATTTCTTGAGGACCTTTTTTCAGAAGCGCCAAAAACGATTCAATTTTCGATGCCATCATTAGAAGATGGAAACGTTAAACACGTCAATAAAACCCTAAAAGTTAAAATACCTAGCGGCGTGGTTGACGGAGAGCGGATCAGGCTAAAAGGCCAAGGCGGCAAAGGGCTGGGGAAGGGGAGAAGCGGCGATCTTTATTTGCACATTCGCCTAGTGCCTCATCCACTGTTTGATGTAGAAGGGCACAATCTCGTACTCACAGTGCCTATATTGCCTTGGGAAGCCGTACTTGGATGTAAAGTTGAAGTACCTACCTTGGCAGGAAAGATTAACCTGAATATAAAGCCAAATAGTCAAACGGGTCATAAATTACGAGTTAAGGGTAAAGGGCTTAAAATGAAAACTGGCCTTGGTGATATGATTGCTGTTTTAAAAATCGTTACTCCAGATAAAACGACCGACGAAGACAAGGCTTTGTGGCAACAACTAGCGCAATTAGCGCACGATGATCCTCGTTCAAAATGGAGTCAAAAAGATGTCTGAAACCTTGCTCATTATTTCCTTTGAAGAACTTTGCCACATTGAACAGCTAAGCAAAGACATGATTATTGAAGTTATCGATTATGGTATTGCTGAGCCCGTTTCAGGCGACAATACGCGTAACTGGGTATTCGATACCAATAGTGTACGGTGGGTGAAAAAAGCTATAACACTATATTCCCAATTAGAATTGGATTGGATAGCGGTCGCGATGATTGTCGAGTTGCTGAAACAAAAAGAAAAACTGACAGAAGAGAACGAAAATCTTCAGCGCCGGCTAATGCGCTTTTAACCCTATTATTGCAGTTGAAGTGCTTCGTGGTTTGCCATTTTCTTTCTAAGCCATTCGCAAAAATGTGCGATACGTTGCTGCTTCGGCGAGTTTTTAAGATAAACAAAGTGAGATTTCCAGCGTACAGGATGTGGAATATCAACGGGCACCACCAATTGCCCCGATTTTAAATACTGACCTATCATAACATCAGAGGCTAACATGACGCCTTGACCTGCCAGCGCTGCGCTAAGGGCCAGATCGCTAGAAGACACCACTGTTTTTCTCAACACTTTATTCGATAGATTTATTTTATTGTGTTCGAAGTATGACTCCCAACTTGCTTTCTCTTCTCCAGCAAGTGCTAGCAGGCGCGTGCCTAGCATATCTTCAACAGAATGCAGTTGCTTTTGAGTTTGAAAGGCAGGCGAACAAGCAGGTACGACGCCATTTTCACCAAATTTTCGCGTAATAAGGCCGTCATCCTGAGATGCGGTGGTTGAGGTATAAAAACGAATGGCTACGTCGATATCGCCTTTATGTAAACTTTCAATGCGATTAGATGCTTGAATATTGATATTAATATTGGGGAACTCATTAAAAAACTCGAATAAATTAGGCATAAGCCACAATGAACAAAAAGCTTGAGTAGATGTAACTGTTAAGCTTCCCTCTAAAGGCTCTTCGTGTATTTGGTTCATACCATTAACGATTTCGCTAAATCCTTTTTCACACGATGCATAAAGTGTTCTGCCAGGGCCAGTTAAAATCATCTTTCGTGATTGCCTACGAAATAAGCTTACGCCTAGATTGGTTTCTAGTTGTCTCATCTGTTGGCTAACTGCCGCTTGTGAAATATATAACTCTTCTGCTGCCTTGCTATAACTCTCATGTCTTGCGGCTACTTCAAAACAAAGCAGGTTATTTAGCCATCGTAATCGCTTATCCATTATTTTCCATCATATAAGTTCAGCTTATTTTATAAGTTAGATTTAATCGTTGGTTTAGTAAAGAGCTAATCGCGACACTAGCTACACTAAATGACAAGGAGCTAGTGGCGTGAATACGAAAAAAAGTGGGGCGGTTTCATATTTAATAGCAATAAAAGATAAGCTTGCAGGCAGTTTTGACTACGCGAAAAAACGAGATTCTTTACAAGGTGATAATATTGCTAACGTTGAAAGCGCTGACAGTAATGGAACAGATGATACTTGTGAGAACAGCGCTTCAAAGGGCATGCTATCTAACATGGGAGATAAGCTGTGCTTATCAAAGTGGAGTGCTTTTAAGTAGCCGAGGAAAAATGCGCTTCTAATCTTGGCTTAATTACCAAACTCATCAAACACGCCATTGCTATGCCAATAGGTAAAGCGGCAAGTAAGCTTAGCGATGCCTCTTTTACAAATAGCTCAAGCGACGGAAAGCCTTGGTTATTAAACGTTGTGATCAGCGCTAGAACCGACTCCATAATAAAGGCCATGGTCAAACCGTGAATTACATTGCGCTGCAACACTGAAAGAGAGGAAAAAATACGCTGAACGAGTTTGTTAACGAAATAAAAAGTTACGCCGCCGAAGGGGAGCATTATTAAGAATGCGAACGTAAACGCACTTAACCACGTTGGAATGAATGCTTGTTCTGGTAGAATACTCACAGATGTCATTATGGCTGTTAGTAATCCAATCAGTAGCATAGCTACCGGCAGCAGAATTAAGATTTTCTTTATATGGTTCATGATGACCACGCTCACTCTATTAGTTGACAATGTCAACCTTAATGAAAAAAGTTGACAATGTCAACTAAATGGGTTCTGTTCGTACTATGAAATTCAATGATGCCTTGTTCAATCTTCTCAATACTATTCGTAATACGATCTTATCTGAGATAAAAAATACCCCTTTAGCATTGGCGCCAATGCAGTTGAAGTCGTTAAAAATCATTAGTCAAATAGATGCTTGTACAGGGCAAAAGCTGACAGACTTTTTGGGTAGAGATAAGGCTCAGATAAATAGATTAATTAAGGAATTGGTGGAAAACGACTTAGTGCGTAAAGTACAAAGTGAAGAAGATAAACGTAGCCAAATTCTATCGCTAACGGAAAGTGGAAAACGCGCACTTGAGATATTCGTAGAAATAGAAGAGCGCGTTTTTTTTGACATGCTTAAAGATGTTAGCGATGAAGAAAAAGAGATATTTAAGAAACTAGTACTTACATTCAAACATAATTTAGATGAAAGGTGAGTTAACTCACCTTATTGTTATAAATGCTTTTCAATTTCCACTTCTATACATTCGCTATTGCCCGCGCTTTCGATAGTTAGCCAGATTTGACCATCTTGCACCGTTACTTGCATTTGCATCGAACGGTCTACGGCATTAGCCAGAGTGGTAGATAAGCTCTCAGGCAAGGTAAACACCGATAAGTTCTTTCTGGTACGCAAGCTGTTCTGTTCTTTCTTCCACCAAGCATCGAAGCTGTTATCTGCGTAAGCATAAATCATCATCTGCTGGCTTTGATTGCAGCCTTTTTTAATACGTTGTTCAGATGGTTGCCCCAACTCAATCCACAGTTCTATTACGTCGCTGAAGTCCTTTTGCCAAATGTCTGGCACTTCATCATCAGATAGGCCTTTTGTAAACTGTAATTGTTCGTGAGCATTTACAATAAAGGCCACGATGCGAAGCATCATGCGTGCATCATTTTCAGAAGGGTGACGAGCAATAGTGAGATTGTGCTCATTGTAGTAATTACGGTCCATATCAGTTATTGATATGTCCGCTTTAAAAATGGTTGCTTTAAGGGCCATGGTAATCCTGAGTATTATGCCAAGTGCGTTATGTAATGCTTAACGCTAGTTTTATTTTTATCTTAATATTCATTTGGCGTTTTTGTACAAGTATAAAATTTCTTGCACTGCCTTTTTACAGCACTTATTTACTGCGCTTATTTATTGCATATGGTAACAGGTATTAAAGCCTTGTGCCCTCATCTAAAATTTCAGTAACTACGGCTTTCACATCCCCATACCTGCAAAACTCACAACTTCCAAACCCTGGAACTTGCCTTACTTTTAAACGAGTAAATAAAGGCATAGTCATCGCGGTTAAAAAACGGCAATAGATAGATTCAGTAATGGTTTCGTTAAACTTACCTTTAAGGTGAGCATTAAGCGCTGCCATCGACTCGGCTACTTGGGTTTTATTTGGTAAGGGAATAGGTGTTGAGTAGTCTAGTTTGGCCACTTTACCATTGCACACACTGCAATGGCCGCATTCTTTTGGCGCCTGTTGGTCATCAAAATAGGCCGATAAGTTATAGTTTAAACAGCTATTAAGCTCGAAGAACCGTACCAGAGCAGCAATACGTTTTACTTCTTTAAGCTCATTTTCAGCAAAATACCGGGCTAGGCTTTCGGCCAAGCTTTCTGATAGATCATCTGCTAACAGTGCTTGTTGATTCACCTCGTACACATCGGTGATTAAACGCGAGGCGAGTTCGATATGATTATGTTCGTGTAAATATTCTAACGCCGTCACCACTCTTGAACGCTCGGCACCGTAATGCTCAAAAATACTGTCGAAATTCACTACGCCCCATACTTTTTTCATATCGGTATGGGTGAAAACGGCGTTTAGGAAATCGCTTCGTTCTTTACCAAATAAGTTGAGAATATCGGCTTTTTCGGTATTAAAGCGGTATTTGAATTCAGCAAAATAGGCGTATAACGGACGGATAACTTTGGCTAGTTCCAACTGTACTAACAGCGTTTTAAGGGGTAGCTGACGAATATTACTTAACGTCGATAAGCTATTAATTTGTGTTTCCCATTGATACATACCTTTGTCCGATGCACTGTTTGCAGTACTGCTTGAAGCGCCAGAGCCTTGCTCTGGCGCTTGACTGGCAATGTCCTTAATTACCCGCTCAATAGCGGATTTGTCTGGCGTATCGCCATAAACAAAATTTTCAATAGTCACCAGACCATCAAGATTAGCCAATACAGTACAATTCGCGTTTTGTCCGTCGCGCCCACCACGGCCAATTTCTTGGCTGTAGTTCTCTATAGACTTAGGTAAATCGTAATGCACAACAAAACGAATGTCAGATTTATCAATGCCCATGCCAAACGCAATGGTGGCCACTACCACTTGTAGCTTGTTCGCCATGAAATCTTGTTGAATGTTCTGGCGCACATCACTGTCTAGCCCCGCGTGATATGCACTTGCTGCACAGCCGTTTTGTTGTAAATAGCGGGCCACTTGTTCAGCGGTTTGTTGCAGTGTTACATATACAATGCCTGCGCCTTTCTGGCGCTTAAGTTCATCTAATAGCGCTTGGTTTTTATTTGCTTCTACCACCGGCAGCACATTCAAATTAAGGTTTGGGCGGTAGAAACCGGTTTGGACAATATTCTCGGGCGCAATATCAAACCGGCGTGCCATATCGAGTTTCACTTTTTTAGTGGCCGTTGCGGTTAGCAGCAGCACTAAAGGGATATTTAATTCTTGTTGATAGGCTGGCAGTTTCAAATAATCAGGGCGAAAGTTGTGCCCCCACTCAGAGATACAATGCGCTTCGTCGATAACCAACATTGAAACCGCAACAGACTCTATAAACTGCCTGAAACGTTCGTTCTTAAAACGTTCTACCGACACCATTAAAATTTTACACTCACCAGAGCGAACATCGTTCATGACTTGCTTATTTTGCTCAGCAGTTAGTGTTGAATCGATGCTCGCGGCAGCAATGCCTTTGCTATGTAGAAAAGCGAGCTGATCTTTCATTAAGGCTAATAACGGGGATACCACCAAGGTTAAGTGGGGCAGTTGGGTTGCCACAAACTGATAACACAACGACTTCCCAGAACCGGTAGGAAATATGGCAAGCGATGAGCGCTGATTTAACAGACCATCTACAACCTCTTGCTGGCCGGAGCGAAACGAGGGAAATCCAAACAGGTTTTGTAATTGTGAAGAGTAGTCTGTGGTCATTTAGCTGCGCATAGCCTTGATGTATTTGAGGTTATGATACAGCAATAAAAGATGCGTTTGCGCAAAAGCTATTAGTTGGCACATTCTGTACATGGCTCTTGGTATGTATTCTCTAATAAGTCTTTTAAAACAAACAAGTAGTAGTAAAATATTTATTCTTATTGCTGGACATAATCGAATGTAGGCTTTTACTATAATGATGAATATCGTCATAGATGATACCGTTTTTTCGGTGCAGTGTTACTTCACCGCAAACTTGCCTAAGTAGTAGAACAAGGAATTATAAGCATGGATTGCCTTAAGTATTTTTCTTTATTTTTAATAATAATCACCTTTTCTTTTAGCGCATTCGCAGTCGAAACATGCGTTGAGGAGAAAGCGGCTGTAGATCATTGGAATGGGCTCTTAAGGCATGAAGTGACGGAATATCGACGTTCAAAACATCGCGACGCTAAATCTACGTTTTTGGCTTGTTTAGGAAGTGTAAATAGTCGCGATAGTAGCGTTAAAACACAGGTTTACACGCAGAAAAATTTGAATGTACGCAGAAACACAAGTAGGTCTCAACAATCGAGTGTTCGCAAATATCCTTCAACCCGCAATTTCTCAGTAAGCAGCTATCACAATTTCAAAGGTGCAAAACGAGAAGCCTGGGATAATTTTTACAAAGAATCACCGGACTGTATGAACAATAGCGGAGATATGACTGTGTTCGTAAAGTGCGCATCGGAAAGAAAAGACTATTTACACAGATTTAGCTCCCTCTGGGATGAGAGAAGGCAATCAATGAAAGTCCCTATTGAATAGTGCTGCATCCTCTACCCATGCCCAAAGTTTGAAGCTAGGAACCTGACAAACTAATCCAAACTTAAAATTCATTAGTTGCTTCAACTTCCCCTCAAATCCTCCGGCGTGTTATCTGCCACCACGGCATCTCGTTCACCCATAGGTTTGTCTTCGCCTACGGTGCTGTCTGCCGAGGTTTGAAGCTCAATGGACGAGTTTACTTCCGCGCCAATAAGTATGATATAGGCGCTTAAGTACAGCCACATAAGTAGAATAATAATGCCACCTACCGAACCGTAGGTTTTGTTGTAGCTGGCGAATTCATTCAAATAAATAGAAAACCCATAAGATGCGGCAATCCACAATAAGGTAGCGAATAAAGATCCTGGTGTAACCCATCGCCACTGCGCTGAACGCCTATGCGGTGCGTAACGGTATAGTGCCGATAGTCCGATGTTAAAGAGCAATAGCAACACAGGCCAGGTTATCCATGAAGCTTGCTTAAAGCTTATTAAGCCGCCAGACACCCAACTTATCATTTCCGGCAGTACCGTAATGCAAACTAGCGCAACAATAACGGTAGCTATCATACTGATGGTGCCGGTTATGCGGGCAAGCAAGCCTTTAAAAAAGCCTCTGCCATTATCTTCGATGTAGGTAATGTTACATGCAGTAATAAGTGCGTTGGCACCTTTGCTACTACTCCACAATGATAAAAAGAGCGTAAGAAAGAAGCCCCAACCCAGTGCTGAATTCGATTTTTGGGTAAGATTTTTAAGCTGTTCTTCAATAATATAGCTACTATCGCTAGGTACTACGTTAACCAATAAGGCCATGTGGTTTTGTAATTCTTCCGGCGACACCATTAAGCCATATAAAGAAATGGTTGCACCAAGAAGTGGGAATATTGCCAGCAAGCAGTAGAACGCAACGCCTGCGGCAATAAGTGGAATGTTATGGCTTTGGATATTGGTAAAGGTTCGTTTAACAATACTCCACCAGTTTTTTAGCGTTAATCCCAAAGCAGACTCTGCCTGAGTAGATTGCGTTGTGCTCATGTAATGCAGTTCACTTTGCTCGTTGATAATGTTTATACAGAGCGCAGGACAAGTCAGATTATAAAAAAAACTGCTAGCTCATTTGTACTTACAATTAACACGCACCAGTATCGCATCTAGCAATGCTAAACTGGGGTGATAAACGGGGCTGTTTTACTTTCTGCACAACTAGCAACATCTTTTGGTGTACCGCTAGCGACTATTTTTCCACCTGCATCACCGGCACCAGGGCCGATATCTATTAAGTAATCACTGGCCGAAGCAACCTGCATATTGTGCTCTACCATTACCACGCTGCTGCCTTCATCCACTAACGTATTTAGATGCTTCATGAGTAGTGCGATATCAGCGGGGTGAAGCCCAGTTGTGGGTTCGTCTAGTACATAGAGCGTGTGTTTCTTTTCGGCGCGTTTTAGCTCGGTAGCTAGCTTTATTCGCTGCGCTTCTCCTCCTGAAAGTTCGGTGGCGGGTTGGCCTAATCGCAAATAGCCTAAGCCGACTTTTACCAGCGCATCTAGTGCACGAAAAACAGGAGCTTCATTGGCGAATATGTTATGTGCCTCGGCCACACTTAGCGACAGTACATCGGCTATCGATAATTCGTTCCAAGTAACGTCTAAGGTGTCTTGATTGTAGCGTTTTGTGTCGCACACGGGGCAGGGGGAATACACTGATGGCATAAATAGTAACTCCACCGATACAAAGCCTACACCCTCGCAGTTGGCGCACCTTCCTTTGGTAGTATTAAACGAAAATCGACCTGCATCGTAACGTCGTTTTTTTGCTAATGGTGTGGCGGCAAATAGTTTGCGCACATGGTCGAATAGGCCTGTGTAAGTCGCTAAATTCGAACGGGGCGTTCTGCCAATTGGTGATTGGTTTACTACTACTAAACGTTTTATTTTTTCTACATCATTTTTATTAGCATTATCAATATAGCCATTTACGGGCTGCTCGTCGTTGCTTTCTAACAAAGTAGCTTCGGTAATATCCGTCGTTTTTTTTTCAGTGGGCGCGTTTTTAACCGTTGAGTTTTTATCTGATGCTTTACTCGCATCAAGTGACGCTTTCACCAGCGTTACCAATGCATGGCTGACCAAGCTCGATTTACCTGACCCCGATACGCCCGTTACTGTGGTAATAGTCCCCAGAGGAAATGCGCAGTCCATATTTTCAAGATTATTTTTGGTAATGGCTTTTAATGAAAGCCAGCCAGTGGGCTTGCGGTTGTGGTGCCTAAGGGCTAGTGCGTTATCGAATAGATACTGCGAGGTTATTGAATTAGATGCTTGCTGTAACGTACCTACTGGCCCACTAAAAACTAATTCCCCGCCATTTGTGCCGGCATTGGGGCCTATATCAACAACCCAGTCGGCGTGTTTAATGACTCGCGGGTTATGTTCAACCAGAAATACGCTATTTCCCGCCTCTACCAGTGCATCAAATGCCTCTAGTAACGCATTTACATCATTAGGATGAAGGCCAGACGAAGGCTCATCCATGATATATACCACACCAAACAATTTTGATTTTATTTGGGTGGCTAGCCGCAACCGTTGTAGTTCACCTGCTGAAATAGTCGTGGTGCTTCGCTCTAGAGAAAGATACCCCAACCCAAGGGCAATAATAGGTTTAATACGCGCTACTATGTCTTTGCCAATATTGCGGATAACTAGCGCCCGTTCGTTATTTTGCGCTTCGGCGGTTTCAAGAAGTGTTTGTAAATGTTCCACCACGTCGCTTAAAGAAAGCCGAGAGAAGGCGGTGATGTCTAAGCCACAAAGCGTCACCGAAAGTGAAGCTTGTTTTAGCTTCTTTCCATGACATTGTGGGCAGGTTGAAACGGCAAGATATTGGGCGACTTTTTGCTTAATCTTTTCTTTTTGAGAGGTTTTAAAGGTTTCAAGTACATAATGTTTAGCGCCAATAAACTTACCATTATAACTGGCAGGTTCGCCTTCTTCCTTCGCCGCTTGGGTTTGCGCTAAATTGTAGTTTCTGTAAACAGGCACTTGCGGGGTATCGTCTGTGTATAAAATCCAGTCTCGGGTAGATTCGGGTAACGCCTGCCAGGGTATATCTACATCAATGTCTAACGACAGCAATACCCTAACTAGATTTTTACCCTGCCACGCTCCTGGCCACGCGGCAATAGCGCCTTCACGAATGGTAAGGGTGGGGTCGGGAACAAGTTTATCTTCGGTAACATCGAACACAGTACCAATACCATGGCATTGCCCGCAGGCACCTTCAACGGTATTTGGCGAGAACCCATCGGCATAAATAATCTTTTGACCAGCAGGGTAATCACCTGCTCGGGAATACAGCATACGAAGGCTATTTGAAATAGTGGTGATACTGCCTACCGATGAACGAATAGAGGGGGCGCCTCGGTTCTGATGTAACCCAACCGCGGGTGGCAAGCCTTCAATACTATCTACATCGGGCGTTTCAATTTGCTCGATTAACCTTCTAGCATAAGGTGAAACCGAATCTAGATAACGATGCTGCGCTTCAGCGTATAGGGTGCCAAACGCAAGTGAGGACTTACCCGAACCAGAAATACCCGTAAAAGCCACAATCTTATTTCGGGGGATATCAACATCCACGCCTTTCAAATTGTGAACCCGTGCTCCGCGTATCTGCAGAAAATTATCATTATCTATTGTCATGCGTCCCTTACCATCCTTACCGTTTCCAACCTTGCAAAATAAGGCGAACCTAGGATGAGTAAGGTTTAGGCTTTTATAACGATCATAAATTGGACAGATAAATCTATTGATAGAAGGGCTAAATCACTCCGCCTTATTTACTTAGCATGCTAACTAGTGCTATTATAGTTAGCATGCTAAGTAAGTTGGGGTGTGCATGTCTGCACAAAAGCCGTTTCACGAAACGTTAGATTTTACGCTTATTGGAAATATGGGCCGAGTACACCGGTTGTGCAGAGAGGCCGTTACTTTGACTGTTGAGCCCTTGGGGTTAACGCAATCAAGGTGGCTTGCGTTAATGCACATCAATTTAATTGGAGAAGGGGTTACCCAATTAGCGCTAGCGCAAAGCTTGGGCATAGAAATGCCTTCGCTAACCCGCACATTAAAGCAGCTTGAAGAGCAGTCGCTGATTAGCCGCCAAGTTGACGACAACGATAAGCGCAGTAAAAAATTATATTTCACCAAGGAAGGCCGTGTTGTTTTGAATTCGCTAAATGAAAAAATAGCGGATGTAAAACAGCAGTTTTATGCGGGACTCACCCATGAACAGCTCGATGCAATGGCGCGCGCGTTGTTGCAAATAGAGCAAAATGCCTCAGCCTGCATTTCTCAACAGGAGAAACGAGCTAAAAGTAACACAGAGGAAGATGAATAATGACGCCTGATCAGAAATTTTCTCGCTACGTAAGGTTATCCTTAGTCGGCTTTGTGTTGATATTTATTTACTACCTCATTGCTGACACCTTTATGCCAGTTACGCCCCAAGCGCGAATTTATCATCCTGTTGTACAAGTAGCGCCTCAATTAAGTGGCGAAGTCACACAGGTTTTTGTTAGCAACAATCAAACGGTAAAAGCTGGCGACGTGCTATTTCAAATTGATAGAGGGCCTTACGACATAGCGCTAACGCAAGCAAAGTTAGCGTTAGATGATGCCAAATTACAAAACAAACGACTTGATACCAATATTAAATCGCTAGAGGCTCAAATTAAGGCTGCTAGTGCCAAGCTGCACGAGCAAAAGTTACTTCAACAACGCAGCACCGCGTTATATAAGCAACGCGCGATTTCAGAGCAAGAACTTGAGGCTATGCGGGCTAACTATGAAGCGAGTGTTGCCAATAAATCGGCCCTTGAAGCGCAGTTATCTGAAGCCTTATTGGCAAGAGGTGATTCGGGTGAAAATAACCTCACTGTTCGCCATGCCGCAAACCAGCTTGCCGAAGCCAAACTAAATTTATCATATACCCAAGTGCGTGCGCGAAATGATGGTGTTGTGTCTAACATGCAGCTACGTGAAGGGGCCTATGCAGTAAAGGGTAATCCGCTACTTGCTATAGTTACCAGCGAGACCGATTTGGTAGCCGATTTTAGAGAAAAGTCGTTAACGCACATGGCCGAAAGCAGTGTTGCTAAAGTGGTGTTCGATAGCTTACCTGGTGAAGTATTTGATGCGCATATTGATTCGTTTGAGGCCGGGGTTAGCGATGGCCAGTTAAGTGCAAATGGTACGTTAAGCGTTACCGAAACAAGTAATCGATGGGTGCGAGATGCTCAGCGTCAACGGGTTCATATTGTCCTGCAAGACAACGAAGCCTTAGTAGAAGGTATGCCAAGTGGTGCCCGTGCCACAGTTCAATTGTTACCTGAATCAACATTAGGCCAGTGGTTTGGTACGTTGCAAATTAACGCCATTAGTTGGCTGCATTACATTTACTAGCGGAGGCTAAATGTCGACAACAGTTAGCCAAGGGCCGCAGTTAGATGCCAACGGTCTGCGCCAAGCATTACGTATAGCGGGTGGCTGTACCCTTGGCTTTGCCATCAGTAACTTGATGAACTGGCCTTATGGTATTTTCTTTACGGTTTATCCCATGTTGTTGCTGGGGTTAGTACCTGTTATTAGCAAGCCAGTGATAAAGCAGTTCGTCGCCAGCGCGGGGTTTAGCGCCTTTATTGTATTGGTATTGCAAGGGCTGTTTTCCCACATTCCAGTGGTGATGACCCTTATTGTGTTTCTATGCTTTTGTATCTTGTTCTATCAAATGAGCAGTGGCGGCGGCTTTTTGTTTGGAGCGTTAGGTGCAGTAGGGCTTTCAATACAGCTACACTTTTCAAGCTATGTAACCGGCGTAGATACTGTATACCCGTTAATAGTGAGTAACGGTGCAGCTACGCTTTTATCAATTGTTATTGCGGTTCTCATGCATGGCATATTTCCGGATGTTGCACCGCGCATACCTCGTGTTCCACCGCCTAAGGCGAAAGAAAGTATTCGTCACGAAGTGCTGTTATGTGCAAGTGTGGCAACCTTATCGTTTGTGGTGTTTCAAGCGTTGGATCTGCAAGACTCGATATCAGCTCAGGCGTCATCGGTGCTTATTCTATTTTCGCTTTGCTGGAAAGCGGCAAGTCTCGCTGGGTGGCAACGGGCTATTGGTACACTCATTGGTTGTAATTTAGCACTGCTGGCGCAATTGTTTTTGTACAATCACAGTGATTTTTTACTTTTTCCGGTGCTTGTGTTGTGGATTTTAGCGTTCATTTTTAGCCGCTATCATATTTTAGGTGGCGGGATGCCGGGCATTGGGTTTGGTGTGCTAACCACGTTTGGTATTTTGTTTGGAAACTCGCTAACACCCAACCAAGATTTAGTTTACAGCGCGCTTTACCGTTTTAGCTCTGTGGCCGTAGCCATTGCCCTTAGTTTGAGTGCCGTTTACGTCATGCATCATATTTTAAATCGCTTTAGCGTTACCCGTCACCATACGTATGAATAGCAAAGTAGAATGACCAAGGGCTTGAGCCGAGTGTTTATCGAAAGCGGAAACTAACGGGTAAATAAGCCATACTTTTTTGCTACTTGGGTGCAAATTAACGTGGTCAAAAAAACGACCACAATCACCAAGAGCGTTTTAGCATTCTCTAAAGGCCAGATCATTTCTACAATCTTTACGGTGGTTACGGTGATAACAATAATACATGCCATAAAAAGGATATAGCTTATAATCTGTTTAATATTCTTCAGCATATTGGCTCCTAATAAGGGGCCTTAGCCCTAAAATTACTCATCAGTTGTGGATGTGGTGCGCTCGGACATCTTGTCGCCAACTTTACTACCTGCATATCCTAACCCACCAGAAATAGCACCTATAGCAGCACCAACCCAGCCACCACCACGGACACCGCCTAGAGCTCCAGCTCCCATTGATGCAGCTAATCCTGCTACGCTAAAATCGCCCCAGCAATGTTCTGCGCAACCGCCTGATACAAGGTTTACCTCATTATTCGTAAGCACTTCCATTATTAATTCCTTCTAAAAGTGTTAACCCAAAAGTGGGAGTACTTAGAATACTCATGCTTGCTAACAAAGGTAACTGACCTTGGGAATAGTTCTTGTTATATACAAAAACGAAATACGGTTTTATGGCATGTGATTTTGTAATGTAATTTTGGCTGCTAATATTGCTAGCATATAAAAAATGCCGGATGTTTTCACATCCGGCATTTTTTTTGAGTTTTAACTTACAAGATTAATTAAAAGCTATAAGTCACTTTTCCGTAAACATAACGGCCCGTGAATCCATAGGGCGAGAAGCCTGAGTATGGGAAAATCATCGAGAAGGTAGTTACGTCATCAACTAAATCGCGTGTAGCTTCTGGGTATACATCAAAGATGTTATTCGCACCAACCGACACCGCCAAGTTGTCGGTAAGGGCTACGCGTACATCTAAATCTGTGATCCACTCAGAAGGTATAATTTCGTTACGTGCTTCAATTGAAGATGGGTCTTCCACCTCGCCATAGCGAGTAGTGCGCAAAGTAGCGTTATAACGGTCATAAGACCAAGTTACACCAAGGTTCACTTTGCTATCTGGCGAGCTAGTCTCGAAACGACGCAGTTCTACATCGTCAAACAAGTTACTTTGATCGAAGCCTGCGCCTTGGAGCACTTCTGGCGCTTCAAGAATATCGGTTACTTCGTTGTCGTTGAAGTTAATTCCTGCATTGAAGTTAAACGCACCAAAATCAGCCGTATTTAACGTGTAAGTAGAAACAATATCTACTCCTTCCGTGCGAGAATTAATCGCGTTTAAGAAGAAGCGAGCTTGGTTAGCACCAGTGCCTTCAAGCAACGCTTCAATAGCATCACCCGATAGGTTGTTCGACAACACAATACGATCGTCAATATCAATACGGTAGAAATCTACGGTTAGGTTGAAATTGGCAGTAGGCGAGTAAGTGAAACCAGCGCTGTAGTTATCTGATTCTTCAGCATCAAGACCTGGGCTACCCAATGCCTGTGCAACATCACTTGAAGCGGCAAACGTACCCGTTTCAGTTGGCTCGCCATCCACAAATACTGTGGCAATAGAAGTAAAGTGCTGCTGTTGCAACGACGGTGCTCTAAAGCCAGTCGATACAGAGGCGCGAAGAGCCAAGGCATCAGTAATGGTTACCCGGTGTGACATTTTCCAGTTAAAGGTACTGCCAAAATCTGAATAGTCTTCATAACGACCAGCTACTGCCACATTCCAGTTTTCTAGTACATCGGCTTCTACATCTACATAAAAGCTATAGTTGTGACGAGTGTTTTCACCTGCTGACTCTGGCGTGAAGCCAGGGAAAACTTGTGAGCCAGCTGAGCCAAAAGGGCCATCAACAGGGTCGGTAACTACGCCACCTGGGCCAAACGTACCTTGGATGTAAGAGTTTTCTTCACCAGCGGTAATCTCATAGCTTTCGTGGCGGTATTCTGCGCCCATAGCGAAATTCATTTCACTATAGAAATAGCCTGTATCCACCAAACGCGATGCATCAGCGTTAATAATGGTAGTGTTGTACTCCAGCTCACCCGCGTTAAAGCTTGTTTGGCTTGTTGGACCAAGAGAGGTATTCAAGCTATTCACTACGCTGTACTCTAAAGCATTGCCACCGTGGGTAAGTGACAAATCGTAGTTCCACACATCGCCGTAACCCTTAATGCCGCCAAGTACCGACATATCTTGAATATCGGTTTGAATAGATGGCAAGAAGCCGTCAGGGTAGATAGAAGTGATGTTACGGCTATCTGATGCTCTGCGGTAAAAACCGCCGCCAATAGAATCACGTGAACTAAAGCCCGCAGTACCGTAAAATTCGATGCTGTCGTTAATGGCTTTGCCCGCGTTTACGAACAGGGCGTAATCTTCTACTTCGCCATTACCGTATACGTGGTTGTAGCGGTTAACCGTGAATTCTCTCTCATCTAAATTACCATCGGCATCACGAGCATAATTTTCGCGAGTATCGAAGTCTGAACGGTTCGACTCACCACGGTCGCGGTATTCAGCTGAAACATTAACAAAACCATCGTCGCCCCACTCAAAACCCATATTTCCGCGAAGAGTAAAAGTTTGACCGTCGGTCAGTTCACGATCTGAACCTGTATTGAATGCAAGGTTGCCATCAGCATCTGCACTAACGCCTTCAAGGTTAGGCACGCCGTCCATAGTAGTTACGTTTGCACCGTAAGTGGCTGATACTTCACCGCCTTCGCTAGCGTCTTTCAATACAATATTGATAACACCAGCAATGGCGTCTGAACCGTATTGAGCCGCTGCACCATCGCGCAATACTTCAATGCGCTTAATCGCATTAGCGGGTATAGCATTTAAATCCACAGCAGAAGAGCCGCGGCCCACAGAACCGTTTAGGTTAAGGAGTGCTGAAGTATGGCGGCGCTTGCCATTCACTAATACCAGTGTGTGATCTGGCGCTAAGCCACGAAGCTGAGCGGGGCGAACATGGTCTGTTCCATCAGTAACAGAAGGCTGCGGGAAGTTGAAGCTTGGCAACAACGAATTGAGGATCATGTTGGTTTCGGTTAAACCAGTGGCTTCAATAGAAGACGCATCGATAATATCGATAGGAACCGGAGAGTCATTAACAGTGCGGCCTACACGGCGCGAACCAACAATTTGAATCTGTTCAACATCTTGTTCGTCAATGCTCTGTTGTTCTTGAGCGAAGGGTGAAGTCGAAAAAGGAATAGCAGCGATTGCGCCAGCGATTAAGGAAAGCTTAAAAGCAGAAGCGTTAAATTTTGCCTGTTGCATTGTGTGTTCCTGAATTTTTATAAATGTATTTCAACATGAGCATAAACTGCATTTACAGGGCGCTAAAAGCGCGTCTGTTTTATGCGTATTTCTGGTACGCATACTGCACCGCAGTTATTGCGATTACTTTCTTTTTATGTGGGGTACAGCTAAACGCCGATTTGTCTGATTAGACTTATTATTATTAGATGTGATAAACGGGTTCCGTTTATGAGGCTGAGTTAAGCACAAAAGAGAAGGTGGGCACAATACTAAAGTTGCAACAATTTATATATATCAAATAACGTAGGAGTGCTTCTCTGTGGTACAAAACATACATCACATTAACTTTCTAGTCAGAGAGTTAGATAAAGCCGTAGCGGAATTCGCCAAACTCACCAATACCAAACCCATATTTGAGCCACTCTCTAGCCGCGGGGCTAATTCGGCGCGTTTCCAATTAGGCGATACGTGGCTTGTATTTGTCAGCCCAACTGATGAAAACGGCATTATCGCGTCGATTTTAGAAGAGAAAGGAGAAGGTATTTTTCTCATTTCATTTGGTAGTGACGATCTTTCAAAAACGCTAGCTGGATTAACGGGAAACCCTCGCAATAGTGAAATGCGTAAAGGGTTGGACAACTGGTATGTGCAAGATATTTCATTAGATTATGAATTCGGTCCGATACTGCAACTTTGTGAAACGCATTAATATTTACACTCATATTAATATTTCACATTGAAATTTATTTATTTCAAATTGAAATATTAATGCTGGTTATTTTCTCATCGATATGACTACACTGGGCGCTTGATTATTGTACAGCCCCCGTGAAACCTACCGCACACTGTTTTTTTATTAAGTTGGCACAACTGGTGCAATACCCAGTGTAACTATAATAAAAATTCACGTTACTTCATGGGGCAACCTATTGGAGAAATGTGATGGAAAACAACAACGTGAAATCGGTAAGATTGGATCAGCCTCAACTTCGTATCCTTATCGTTGGCTATAACGAATTTAGCCAGCTGGTGGGGAGCGTGCTACCTGAATACGTCGGTGAAGCCCAATTTAAGATTGTAGATTCCATCGTTGGAAGTACGAAAGAAATTCAACAGCATATTTCAGAATTTGACCCTGATGTAATAGTCAGCGCAGGTTCAAATGCGCGATATCTACAATCTGCATTGTCTATTCCAGTAGTATCGATGCAAACAACAGAATGGGACGTATTCGAAGCGGTTGAAAAAGCCTCTAAGGTCTCAAAGTCAATTCATATCATTTCTTTTGCAGAAGCATCTTGCGCAGCAAAACTTGCTGATTCCCACCTCAATATCGATATTGTAGAGTCGATTTACTTAACGGCCGACCAAGCAAGAGAGCAGTTTCATATTGCGAGTCAGTCTGAAGGCATAGCTGTAGTGGGAGCTAGCTTGGTATGTGGTTTAGCGAATAGCAAAGGTATTCCCTCATTCTTAATCTATACAGAACGCTCGTGTAGAAAAACTCTTCAAAGCGCCATCGACGAAGCTAAGAAAGCCCGTTTGTTAGCCAAAGAACAAGCGTTGGTATCATGGTTACTCACTAAATCTCAAACCCCCATTATCATGGTCGATGAGAGCGATGATGCCTTAACCCTTAATAGCGCTGCTAAGCATCACTTGAATCTAAGTACAAATGCAGAAGTCGATTTAGATGCCCTTATTCACCCAAGGGGTGGAAAACGTGAAACTGATGGCGAATGTGAAATTAACGGCGAGGAATGGTGGTTTCATCTAGACACGTTATCCGAAGGCAGTACGAATAAATTTGTTTACCAACTTTATCGCAAAAAACTTAAAAAAACGCCTTCGAAGCAAGCGGCGTCTCCTCGCCACGATTTAGTTTACCAATCTAACGAGATTGAAGCGGTGTTGCAGCAGGTAAAGGCGTTTTCAACATCGCCAAGTAACGTATTGCTGTTTGGAGAGTCGGGTACGGGGAAAGAACTAGTTGCCAGACAAATACATCATCAAGGCCCCTATGCGGGTGGCAAGTTTGTCGCCCTTAACTGCAGTGCTATCCCATCTGAGTTGTTTGAAGGTGAACTGTTCGGTCATCAGGATGGCGCGTATACAGGCTCAAAGCGAGGTGGTCGCAAAGGGTTAATAGAGGAAGCCGAGAACGGCGCACTATTTCTTGATGAAATTAGCGAGCTGGCGCTAGATCAGCAAGCTAAATTGCTGAGGTTTTTACAAGAAAGAAGCTACCGTCCTTTGGGGGGAAACCAAGAGCGAGAAGTTGACTTGAAACTGATCGCCGCTTCAAACCGTTCGTTATCGGAAATGGTTAATGAAGGCGCGTTTCGTGAAGATCTCTACTATCGACTCAATGTATTCAATATCTCTATTCCTCCTTTGCGCGAGCGCCCCGACGATATTCTTCACATTGCGGCGCACAAGCTTGAAAAGCTATTAAATCGTTATGGGGTTTCACACAGCCCATCAACCATTCTTGAACATCTCAATGACAGCTTCATTGCGCACAACTGGCCGGGAAATATACGCGAGTTAGAAAACGTGTTAGAGCGCGTCGTGGCTTATCTTCATACCGTAAACGACCTTGGTCGATTGCAAACAGCATTACCTCAAATTGCGCCAGAGTTAAGTGGGGGGCGTCAGCCTGTATTGGCAGACAAAGGAATAATAAAAATAAAAGAAAACGAACTCATTCTAGCCGCATTGGCGCGATGGAAGGGTGATAAACGTAAAGCAGCTCAGGACTTAGGAATTAGCCAAACCACATTGTGGCGAAGGTTAAAAACAATAAATCACAACAATAATTAGTGTTCGGAGATAGTCATGCAAACCACCGGAAAAACATATTTAGCATTACAAGTGTCGCTCGCGTTAACCATAGGAAGTTCAGCCATTCCTGCTTTTGCACAAGAAGAAAAGCAAGCAACGTCTGAGCTCGTTGAAATTATCAGTATTTCACGAAAGCGTCCTGAAAGTATTCAGGAAGTGCCGATTGCGGTAACGGCGTTGTCAGCAAGGGAATTAGAGGCTGCGGGGGTAGAGCGTCCTTCCGATTTTATTAGCCTAATTCCAAACGTAAGTATTGTTGATGCGGCCAACGTGGGTGATACACAAGTAAATATCCGGGGAATTATTTCTACACGCGATGCAGAATCTACTTTTGCATATGTCGTTGATGGGGTGTTGCAGACGAATCCGAATAGTTTTAACGAAGGGTTAACTGATATTGCGCAAATTGAAGTTTTAAAAGGGCCGCAAGGGGCGCTATATGGCAGAAATGCGGTTGCCGGTGCCATTCTGATAACAACGGAAAAGCCCTCAGACGTGATGGAGGCCAGAATTGAAGGTGGCGTTGGTAATAACAATTCGCAGCGCTATTCTGGAATGCTTACTGGGCCACTTGCTGACAATGTATTTGGGCGCATTGTGGTAGCGCATTCAACTACAGATGGCTTTTATGAAAATGTGTATCTGGGGCGTGATGACGCGGTAGATTACTTAGAAGATACATCGGTCAAAGGGCGGCTTATTTGGGAAGCGACTGATGATCTTACTTACGATTTTCGTGGCTCGTACAGCGAGGCTAAAGGCGGAGCAATAAACTTCAACGCCGTGTTCGCACTACCGAGTTTTGTAGAAGATTTTGGTCAAAGTGCGTTTTTTAATGACGTGAATGATCACGAGTTTATCTTTGCTTTTAACGTACCTGGTGAAAATGAACAAAAGACCACAGAGCTTTCGTTAAAAGCCGATTGGCGCAACGAGGGATTTGATGTCACTACCGTGGTTGCGTACAACAATCTAGAAGAATATCTGTTATCAGATGGTACAAGCGCTTCATTTTATGGCTATGAATTGACAGAGCAATGCCAAACCGATCGTGCAACATTAAATAACCTTCCAGTTGATTTCGGTGGCGCGGGAAGAAGCGACTTGTTTGGCGATTTCCTATCTCCTTTTGTAGTGCTTCCACCAGGACAAGATTTTCAAGGCGTATATGGACCTTATACGCCATCTTCGTGTGATGGTTATCAATATCAAGAACGAAGCCAACAAGATTACAGCGGAGAAATTAGATTTACATCGAACGACACAGATTCGCCCCTGCAATGGATAGCGGGCGTCTATTTCGCCAATATAGATAGAGATGTTGTTGTAGCTTACGGTGCAGATTTAGGACAAGGCTTCTTACGTCAAGCATACGTTCCGGCCGACGGGCCAAACCCTACAGACTTATTGTTTGATGATACGTTTTCAACCACCGTGCTATCTACGTTTGGTCAAATTGAATACGACGTTAACGATAAATGGGAAGTGTCTTTCGCACTCAGATATGACAACGAGTCGCGAGAAGTGGCAAATAATGTACCCAATGTATCTGCCTCTGGTTTTAATGTTAATACCATTGTTGACGGTGTAGTAGGGCCTATCAACCCTGCATTTACGGCCAACCCTGATGGTATTCCCGATCGAGAGCAAAGCTTTAGTCAGTGGCAGCCAAAGCTAACCTTTAGTTACGAAGCAAGCGATGCCCTAAACCTTTATGCCAGTTATGGCGTTGGTTTTAGAAGTGGTGGATTCAATTCTATCGGCACTGAAGCCACGTTAGATTTTTGGTTCAATGCAAGTGGAGCCGGTACGCCCGGTGATGCGGTTGATGCTCAACTTATCGTACCCGATAACTATGACAAGGAAATTACCACAAGTATTGAATTCGGCGGCAAGGGAACGTTTTTAGACAATCGATTAAAAGTGAACAGCGCGGTGTTTCACACCAAAGTTGAAGATAACCAGTTCTTTGAGTTTTTCGCTGGTCCGTTTGGATTATTAAGAGCGGTTACCACCATTGATGAGCTAGAAATTCAGGGCTTCGAAATGGACGCTAATTATCGGGTTAACGACAATCTGAGTGTTTTTGCTGGAATGGGGCTTATTGATAGTGAAATCATCGAGAACAAGAACAGACCACTTTCTGTCGGCAATGAAGCACCACAAACACCAAAATCCTCTTACACCTTAGGTATTTCTTACGATCACGAGATTACCAGCGACTTACAACTTACCACACGAATTGATTATCAATATGTGGGAGAAACCCATTTCCATACGCTGCAAGGTGAAGAAACGCCTACTATCTGGGATTTCTTCGGCACGCTAGGTGGCGGTGTTCCTCCCGGCCCTCACTCTCAAAACTTCAGTAACGCTCAGCGTGATGCATATAGCACCGTTAACGCTCGCATTTCCATAGAAGGTGAAATGTGGACGGTCGCATTGTGGGGCAAAAACTTAACAGATGAGGCTTATTTGCAAGAGGTGATCCCTGCGCCAGAATTCGGCGGCTCGTTTGTTCACCCCTCGGCGCTACGCTCCTACGGTTTAGAACTTAGTATGAGCTTCTAATCCCTACGCTTCGAAGATTGAATTTTAATCAGGATGAATTTATGAATAAACCATTGTCAGGCATTACTGTCATTGACCTTACGCATATGCTGTCAGGGCCATACTGCGGAATGATACTCGCCGATTTAGGGGCAGAGACGATTAAAGTGGAGCCATTGCAAGGGGAAGGCACTCGAAAGCTTCTCGCAACCGATCCCGATAATTCGTTGGATGGTATGGGCGCTTACTTCATTACACTGAATCGAAACAAAAAAAGTGTCTGCATCGATTTAAAATCTGAAGAAGGTTTAAACGTATTCTATGAGTTGGTAAAAAAAGCCGATGTGGTGGTCAACAACTTTGGTGCAGGTGTACCAACGCGTTTAAAAATCGACTATGAACAGTTAAGTAAAATAAACCCCGAAATAATCACCTGCTCAATTACGGGGTTTGGTAGCAACGGACCCAAATTCAAACGTCCAGCGTTTGATCAAGTGGCACAAGCTACTGGTGGCGGTATGTCTATCACTGGTACCGATCCAAATCACCCTGTTCGAGCCGGTATTCCAATTGGCGATTTAGGCGGCGGTATGTTTGCCGTCATGGGAATCCAAGCCGCGCTTTTGGAACGGGCAAAAAGTGGTAAAGGACAAGACGTTGATATCTCAATGTTAGATTGTCAGATATCACTGCTTAACTACATGGCTACAATGTACTTTCTGTCAGAGAAAGACCCATTCCCCATTGGCAATTCGCACTTTGTACACGTGCCCTACAACACCTTTAAAACAGCAGATGGGTTTATTGTCATTGCGGTTATCACCGATAACTTTTGGCAAAACTTAAAAACGGTGGTGAAGATAGATGCATTGGACTTACCCGAATTCGATACCCAGCCAGGACGGTGGGCGAAGAAAGATTTTATCGACGAAACCCTTAACCAAACACTGCAAACACAAACGTCTGACTATTGGATTGAAAAGCTAGAAGCGGCGCGTATTCCTTGTGCGCCTGTCAATACGTTCTCTCAAGCCCTTAGTGATGAACAAGTGAAGCACCGCAATATGGTGGTTGAGCTTACCTCCGGTGATGGTAACAAAACCAAAGGGCCGGGTAATCCTATTAAGTTTTCGCGTACCACCGACGAAATATTCTCGCCTGCGCCCAAAGTTGGCGAGCACACAAGAGATGTGCTGCAAGGTTTAGTTGGCATGAGCGAAAGTGAGCTAGCCCTTTTATTTGAGAAAAAGGTAGTTCGCTGATGAAAACGAAAGGAAAAATCATCATCAACGATGTTGGCCCCAGAGATGGCCTACAGAATCAGAAAAAGCACCTAAGTGTGGATGAGCGAGTTGCATTAATAAATGCATTAGTTGCAGCTGGATTACCTGCCATTGAAGTCGGGGCTTTTGTATCGCCTAAAGCGGTTCCTGCTATGGCTGGTACAGATGAGGTCATTCATCAACTCGAGGCCAAAGATAAGGTGGCGTACTCAGTGCTTATACCCAACGAAAGAGGGTTTAGCACTGGGGTGGAACTGAATGTACCTCTTATGTCATTGGTGGTGGCGGCAAGTACAACGATGAACGAAAAAAACATTCGTATGACCACTAACCAAGCATTGTCTATGTCATCAGATGTGCTTGCGCTGGCCACACAGTTAAATCGTAGAGTGCAGGCTTATGTTGCAACAGCATGGGAATGCCCCTTTGAAGGGCACATTAGCGTGGATGAAGTGATTAAAGTATCAGCCGCATTATTAGATGCTGGGGCTGCTCACATTGTGGTGGCCGATACGATTGGTGCGGCATCTCCAGATCAGGTACATGTGCTGATGAGCAAAATGGTATCGGAGTTTGGCGCTAACAAATTGTCGTGCCATTTTCATGATACACGCGCAATGGGCGTAGCAAACGTTTATGCCGCGATTGAAGCGGGTATTCGACAATTTGACGCATCAATTGCGGGATTGGGTGGCTGTCCATTTGCACCGGGCGCCACCGGTAATGTAGCGACAGAAGATGTGGTGCTGCTGGTTGAACAAATGGGTTATAGCACAGGCATAGATATGGGCCTGTTACTTGCAGCGTCGGACAAAGCCAAGGCATTAACAGGCACAGCACGTGGTGGACATGCTAAAACCTGGTTAGAACAACAAGAAAATAAAAGGGGAAGCAAATGAGTTATCGATTAGGGGTTGATGTGGGCGGAACCTTTACCGACCTACTATTAATTAACGAAATATCTGGGGAAACCTTTACTGCAAAAGTACCTTCTACACCGCACGATTCTTCCGTTGGGGTACTTAACGGTATAGACCGTATTTGTGAAGAGTCAGGTGTTAATGTTACTGATATCGCTCGTGTTATGCACGGTACTACTGTTGCAACCAATGCGGTATTGACGGGCAAGGGGGCAAGTGTCGCACTGGTTACCACACAAGGCTACAAGCACGTGCTGCAAGTGGCTCGTTCATTCTGTCCGGGGGGGCTTGGAGGTTGGGTAAGCTACATGAAGAAGCCTTTGCTTGCACCGTTAGAACTCACTATTGAAGCAAGTGAAAGAGTGGGCGCAGATGGAAGCATTGTTAAAGCCCTTGACGAAGAGAAGCTCACGCAAAGCTTACAGGCATTAAGAGATAAAGGTGGATTTACTGCTCTCACTATCTCTTTTATAAACGCTTATGTAAACGGAGAGAACGAGCGCCAAGCTCAAGCGGTTGCACAGCGTGTTTTCCCTGATATGCCAATCTCTATTTCTTCTGATGTTGTTCCTGAATTGCAAGAATACGAGCGAACTGAAACCACAGTGGTAAACAGTTACGTTCGCCCTGAAGTAGCCAAATATGTCGATAATTTACATGGCGCGCTAACAGAGCGTATGGGCAGCGATATTCATCTGTCTATCTTGCGCTCTGATGGCGGACTGGCGTCTGCGCGTTCAGCTGCAGAAAGCCCCGTTAATTTACTCATGTCTGGTCCTGCTGGCGGTGTAGCGGGGGCTATCCATTTTTGTAAACAAGGTGGATTTAACGACATACTCACTTTTGATATGGGCGGCACCTCTACTGATGTTGCGCTTATTCAAAATGCAACGGCTCGGGTAAGACGAGAAACCCGTGTTGGAGATGTCACGGTTCGCGCACCATCGGTAGACGTAAGAACCGTTGGCGCTGGTGGTGGCTCCATAGCTTTTGTACCTGAACTGACCAAAGCACTGCGCGTAGGCCCAGAGTCAGCTGGCGCTAAACCGGGCCCGGCGGCTTATATGAAAGGCGGTGTAGAACCAACGGTATGCGACGCCAATGTGGTACTCGGTTATCTTCCTTCAGATGTGCAGCTTGGTGGCAAAATGGCTATCAATCGAGACGCTGCGGTAGCGGCGGTAAAAAAAGTGGCAGACGCCATGGATATTTCTGTTGAAGAAGCGGCTGAAGGTATCATTAAGATTGCTAACGAAGCTATGTTCGGTGCTCTTCGGTTAGTGTCGGTAGAGCAAGGGTTTGATCCAAGAGAGTTTGCCCTTGTAGGTTTTGGCGGAGCTGGCCCATTACACGCCAATGCACTGGGTATTCTAACACAAGCGTGGCCTGCCATTATTCCTCCTGGTCCTGGCGTATTATGTGCCTATGGTGATGCCACCACTCAGGTACGTGATGAGGCCTCCCAAACACTGGTTTCGCTTATCGACAACCTCACCGACGATGCATTTAAGCAAGTACTAACCGAATTAGCAGAAAAAGCATCTTCTACCCTGCTCGCCGATGGAATTTCGATGGACGAGCAAACTATTACTTATGAAGCAGATGTTCGCTACACCGGGCAAGCCTTCCAACTTTGCGTTCCTTTCTCTAAGCAAGATCTTGAAGATAAGGGCCTTTCTTTGCTTAAAAAGCACTTTGATGCAGAGCATACACAGCTATTCACCTTTGCGTTAGAAGAGGGCCATGAAGTTGTGATGGTGCGCGCAGTCGCTACCGCAAAAAGCAAAGCACTTCCCACTCATCCGCCCGTTAATACAAGCTATACCCTTGAAGATTGCATGTTAACCGATAGCCAAATTTATTATGAAGGCAGCTACCACGATGCAGTCATTTACGAGCGTAGAAAACTTCACGAAGCATTATCGGTGAAGGGACCTGCTGTTATTTGTGAAATGGACTCAACGACAGTGGTTCTCCCTGGGTACGTTGCAACCGTTGATTCGGTAGGCAATCTATTACTTAACCCGTTAAGCAACCCTGAATCGACTGGCAAATAAGGAGGCGTTATGAATAATAAAATTAAACAAACCAACACAGCTGAGTTGACCAGAATTGACGTTGATACGGTTACCGTGGATATCATTGAGAATGCATTGCGTAATGCCAGAGAGGAAATGGATGCGGTGCTATTTCGTACCGCAATGAGCCCTGGGATCCGCGAGCAGGGTGATTGCTTTCCCATGATTGCTAATAAAGACGGCAAAATGGTAGTAGGGCAATTTGGTTCTTTCATTCATGGTTTCTTAAGTGCATTTGAGGGCGAGTTAGAAGAGGGGGATATCATCCTTACCAACGACCCTTACATGACAAATGCAGCCGTTTCTCATTTACCCGACTGGATTATTCTTGTTCCTATCTTTAAAGAGGGGCGACACATTGCGTGGTCTGCCATGTTTGGTCATATGTCAGACAACGGCGGAATGGTGCCAGGCTCAATACCCATTAAAGCGGAGACCATATTTCAAGAAGGTATTCGAATTCCACCCACAAAACTCTATAAAAAAGGTGTGCTTCAAAGCGATATATTAGAGCTCATCTTGCACAATGTGCGAACGCCTCAGTGGAACCGTTTTGACTTAAACGCACTTGTGGCAGCATGTAAAACGGCGGCAAAACGCTGCCAAGAAATAGCCGAGCGTTTCGGTGACGATATGTTTTATTCCACCATGGAAATCATGCTCGAGCGTAACCATGTTGCGATGGAAGCCATTATCAATATGTTGGTGCCAGAAGAGCCTCGCGTATTTGAAGATTATTTATGTGACGATGGTGTGGGCATGGGGCCATACAAAATACGCTGCAAGATGTGGCGGGAAAATGGAAAGGCAATTTTTGATTTTGAAGGCACCGATCCGCAAGCGAAAAGCTCAATAAATTTCTACTTAAATGAAGACATGTTCAAGATGTTCTTCGGCTCATTTACTATCAATTTGGTGGACCCTCAAATACTGTTCAATGATGGGTTTTATGACTTAGTTGACGTGCGTATTCCTCAAGGCAGCTTACTTAAACCAAACTTTCCAGCCGCCCTTTCGGGAAGAACGCACGCATTAGGCCGTATCTTTGACGTAATGGGAGGGCTACTAGGGCAAGGTGCGCCTGATGCCATGAATGCAGCTGGTTTCTCTGATTCTCCCCATCTGTTTTATTCTGGGTATGACGATAAAGGAGAGTGGTTCCAACTCTTCCAGATTGGCTTTGGTGGTATCCCAGGCAGGCCTGTGGGTGATGGGCCAGACGGACATTCTTTATGGCCTGGTTTTACTAACGTACCGAACGAATTTATTGAAGCGTATTTTCCCCTACGTGTTGAAACGTATGAAACTATTCCAGACTCCGGTGGCCCTGGTTTGCATCGCGGAGGTAATGGCTTGTCGGTGGGGTATCGGTTCCTGTGTGATGGCGCCATCGCTATTCATGATGACAGGTGGTTAACTTACCCTTGGGGCGTTAATGGGGGCTTGCCAGGTAAACGTTCAACAAAACGCCTCATTCGAGAAGATGGCAGCACAGAAGTTCTGCCTGCCAAATGTGAGGGCATTGCAGTAAAAGCGGGTGATGTATTGTATTTCGATACATGGGGCGGTGGCGGTTGGGGCGATCCATTTGATCGTGACCCCAATGCGGTAGCCGATGATGTCGCCAGGGGATTAGTGTCTTTAGAAGGCGCGCGTCGATACGGTGTGGTGATTGAAAATGGTTCGGTAAACGACACCGAAACCCAGCGCTTGCGAGCGACATTGAAAGAACAGCGAGGTGAAGTGTCGCTGTTTGATCGTGGCGGAACAATAGAAGAAATTAAAGCCAAAGCGAAAGAGGAAACAGGCTTAGACGCACCTGTATCACCATCGTTCAACGTTGCGAGACAATAGTATGCAGCTTAGTAGTAGCGATTTACTCTCGCAAGGTGTCGTCTTTGGCGTGCGCCCTGCGTTAATTGTTGTCGATATGACAGTAGGCTTTGCGTCACCCGAAAGTCCTCTTGGCGGTGTATTTGATAGTGAAATTACCGCCGCTGAAGCACTAATTCAGGACTTCTATGGCGCAGACTTACCCGTTTATTTCTCCACAGTTGTGTATGACAACGACAGCCAGCAATCGGTGTTCAGACAGCATTTGCCTGACTTAGATATGCTTGCTCGAGGTAGCCGGTGGGTTGAGATAGACCCCCGCCTATCGTTTTCTGATAATGCTACGTTAATTGAGAAAACCGCCCCAAGTGCTTTTTTTGGCACCCAGCTAAACGAGAAGTTAAAAGCCGGCGGGGTGGACAGCGTAGTGGTGTGTGGCTTAACAACCAGCGGTTGCGTTCGCGCAACCGCAGTAGATGCATTGTCGTGTAATTTTCCTGTATGGGTGGTCGAAGAAGCCTGCGGAGACAGAAACATTGACGCTCACAAAGCGAACTTGCACGACCTACACGCAAAGTATACTGAAGTTGTCAGTCTTGACACTGTGTCGTCATATTTTGCTAAGAGAGAAGCGGAGGACGACCATGCCTAAAACACTTTATGACAAGCTTTGGGACAGGCACTTTGTTACTTCAGTTGATGGTGACGGGTTGCTTTACATTGATAGGCACTTGATTCATGAAGTGACTTCACCTCAGGCATTTGATGGTTTAAAACAGTTCAACAGAAAAGTAAGACGACCTGACTTAACGATAGCGACAATGGATCATAGCATTTCTACGCAGTCGACGAGTCTTGATGCATGTGGTCCAAAGAACGCGTTGCAGTTAAAGACATTAATTAAAAACTGCCAAGTTAATAATATCGTCTTATATCCA
The DNA here is from genome assembly GCF_001562125.1 of Alteromonas sp. Mac1. Taxonomy (NCBI): domain Bacteria; kingdom Pseudomonadati; phylum Pseudomonadota; class Gammaproteobacteria; order Alteromonadales; family Alteromonadaceae; genus Alteromonas; species Alteromonas sp. Mac1. Next base: position 3,403,147 of record NZ_CP013932.1, on the reverse strand, counting down.
GTAGGAGATAGTCACCAAGGTATTGTGCATGTTATGGGGCCGGAAATGGGGCTTATCCATCCTGGTATGACAGTGGTGTGTGGCGACTCGCACACCGCTACCCATGGCGCTTTGGGTACGCTAGCGTTTGGCATTGGCACATCAGATGTGGAGCATGTGTTAGCTACCCAAACCATTCGTCAAACCAAAGCAAAGAATATGCGGGTTAATTTTAATGGCGAGCTACCCGAAGGGGTCTTCGCTAAGGATATGATTTTAGCCTTAATTCGAGAAATTGGACACGACGGTGCAACCGGGTTTGTTGTGGAGTATAGCGGAGACGCGATATCGAGTTTGTCGATAGAAGGGCGAATGACAATCTGCAACATGAGTATCGAAGCCGGCGCGAAAGCAGGCATGATTGCACCGGATGATGTCACATTTCGCTACTTAGACGGAAAAGCATTTTCGCCTAAAGGAGAGAAGTTCGAGGCAATGAAAGCCGCTTGGTCGATGCTTTTTTCAGATGTTGATGCAAAATTTGATAAAACAGTCGACATTGATGTGTCTCGTTTATCCCCTCAGGTGACGTGGGGAACTAACCCAGGGCAAGTTATCGGCATCGATGAAGCCGTACCTCAATTGCCTGACAGTTATTCTGACGGCGACAGTAGCGCTATGCAAAAGGCACTGCATTATATGGATATTAACGCTGGTCAGAACATAGGCGATGTTGCTATTTCCCATGTATTTATTGGTTCGTGTACAAACAGTCGAATAGAAGACTTAAGAGAAGCCGCTGCGGTGGTATTAAATGGACAAGTGGCCGAACAAGTAAAAGCTATTGTGGTACCAGGTTCGATGCGAGTAAAAAAACTTGCGGAAGAAGAAGGGCTAGACCGCGTGTTTATCAATGCAGGGTTTGAATGGCGATTGCCCGGATGTTCAATGTGTTTAGGGATGAACGATGACGTGCTTAAAGAAGGCGACCGCTGTGCGTCTACTAGCAATCGAAACTTTGAAGGCAGACAGGGGCGAGGCGCTAGAACGCACTTAGTCAGTCCAGCCATGGCCGCTGGTGCGGCACTAAAAGGTAAACTCACCGATGTTAGATTGCTATTAAGGAGGCAGCCATGAAGCCATTAATAACGGTTGAATCTAAGGCAATACCTTTTGTAGAAAATAACGTGGATACTGATCAACTACTGCCAAAGCAATTTCTGACAGAAATAACGCGTCAAGGTTTTGGAAAGCATCTTCTCCATGATGTACGTTACCTCGACTCCAATGAAAGCGTTTTGAACCCAGATTGTGTGCTCAATGACCCTGTGTATGCTGGCGCTGAAATATTACTTGCAGGTGAAAATTTTGGTTGTGGTTCTAGTCGTGAGCATGCGCCATGGGCTATCGCTGATTTTGGATTTAGAGTGATTATAGCCAAAGGGTTTGCTGATATTTTCTATGCGAATTGCCTTAATAATCAGATTTTACCGATTACGTTACCCCGCGATGTGGTTGACGATATTGCAATGCAATGTCGGCAGAATCCGAACCAATTGGTATTTGTTGATTTAAGCAATCAGCAGGTTCGTTTTAACAGTGATGTTTTCAGTTTTGCTATTCCGCTTCACCATAAACAAAATTTGATAACTGGAGTAGATAAAATAGGAAGAACATTACTGGAAGAAAACGCTATTGCGGAGTACGAAAGAAAAGCATTGCTTATATAGACGTTCTATTAGACGCCAACAGAGAGCCTTGTGTGAAGGTGGATAGGCAATTTATTGGATTAATTTGAACAGACTAAGAGTGAAAAGCTGATTATCATAAATGTTGCTCTGGCAACCGGCACAACGGAGCCATGGAGACGTGAGTGGCTTTTCGAAGGTTAGAGCCACATGTCCGTATCTTGTCCTCCGATAATGGCCATGACCTCAACAATATTGTTGCGGATTCGAAAATAAATTGAATCTGAACCACACGGACAACGTCGATAGCCAGCACGAATATTGTCTACTGATGGGTAAGCATTGGGGTTACTTGCTATGCGCTCAAATGCATCAAAAAACGCATCGTAATGCACATCAGCTTGTTGTTCACCGAAGTGCTCGAATTCAAAGATGTAGATTCGTTTTAAGTCTTCTTTAGCGTTTGCCGAGAGCTTATAATCGCTCACTTAGAATTCAGCACACTTTTGAATTCGCTTAGTATCTGTTCTTTCGATTGGTGGACGAACCTGGAAGACTCCACATCCATTAACTTTTGATTAATGGCTTCATTCCGTCGTGCTTGGCGAATCAGTTCATTAACTAGTTCACTTTTACTAGCATATTCTTTGGCGCCTTCTACATGATGCTTTAACCAAGCATCATTTTTTTCAGTTAGTGAAATACTTTGTCTAGGCATGACTAATGTCCAACTTATTAGAGGTGGTGCGATATTACACCAAACGCTCTAAATGTAAAAAAAAATGGCTTATCAACAGACTCACTTGTCGGTGACAGGCATCGAGGTGGACGACGCTTTGGAAGTATCGGAATCTATTGAAATTTTGGCTGTACGGGGTTGCGTGTGCAGCTCCTGTGTACGTGCAGCGGAAGTTAGCGCATTGATTACTTGATGGCGTCAGTGCGTGAATTTTTGACGCCCCCCCGACTGATACCGGCCTTCTGCTTTAATTGCCATAGCTAACCAAGCTATTTTCATTATTGAGAGTTAGGTGTCTGTCTAGATATACAGTTACTACACTGATAAAGTCTATTACGATGATGACCTTGATATTGACCATATAGTGCCTCTAAAGTGGGGTTACGAGCATGGCGCTGATGGTTGGCCACTTGTACTAAGAAGAGAATTTGCGAACGCCCCTATTAACACAATCGCTGTTTATGCCAGAGCCAATCGATCAAAGGGGGCGAAGTGACCCTCTAAGTGGATGCCTTCGAACTATTCTTATTGATGCAAGTACTTAGACAAGTTCATTAAAATTACAGAAATTTTTAAATTGGAATTTAAACCCCGCGAACGCAGAGTAATTAATAATCAGTTAGCGGCCTGCGCCGATTAGAAGTGAAGAGCTCGAAATAAGCAGTGTATTACAGAGTACTTCCTGCTAGGAGTAGAGAGCCCATGTTAAAAGGAATTACAAGTTGAAGTATATTTATAGATTCACAGAACGCAGATTCAATACTAGTTTGTGTGCGCTAGGAATACTAAGAATAGGAACCCTATACGATTTTAGACGCATGGAACACGGTAAGGGGATCCAAGACCAATTTGAGGGAACAAAAAAACTTTTTACTAATATGACTGGGAGTAGGGTCAAGTCAGGGCGTCGAGTTGAAATGAAAGGGCCAGATGGAGAAGATATGGTTGCTTACCTTCAAAAGGATGTTAACGGGTATGAGTACGGAGCAGTTACTTCATTAGAAGATGACCTTAAGAGTGTCAAAAATTTGAGCTATAGCAGTAGTGTTAATGCAGCTGATTGCTATGTACTCTGTTTTTCGACGAGTTGCGATACAGATGTTTTGAAAGAACTGGAAGGCTCTAATAGTTGCGTCAGAATACATGATATTAAAGGGTTTATTGAAACGCTTACTCTTGCAATTAATCATAAGGTTCTGATTAAAAGAGTTAATTGGATGCCTGTTGTTTACAAAAGCAGAGAAGAGCACTGGGACGGTAAAAACTTGGGAATGAACCCGGCATTTATTAAAGGCCCCGAGTTTTCGGGGCAACATGAATTCAGAGTGGTTTGGACTCCAAAATATAAAAAGGAGTTAAAACCCATTTTTATAGCAGATTATAAGCTTGGGAAATACTGTACTTTAGCGACAGAACGGTGATTGATTAAGTTGGGTTAGCCATCATTTGGACAGATGTCTTCAAAAAGGAAGAGATTTCAAACCTAATAGTTTCTTGTGTACGTGATGCGGACCTTCACGACTTAGTATTCTAGTTTCAACTTTGAACGAGCAGCGGACTTGTCGAGATTTTGATTTTAGCTTGAAAATTCTATCCAGAATAGCAACCAAATTACGCCATAACCTTCTTTAAATACGTATTTTCAATAAGGTTTTTTCTGCATTTAAGAAAATGCATGATTCCATTATCTCCACCTTTTCTACCAATCATTCTCCAGTAATCGCTATTGTGGTTTAATACTGTTAGTGAACTTTCGAACATAGTTTCCTTCTCAGCTAATATTGAAGAGCACCCGTTAGGTAAATTTAATCCACAAACCTCGATGCAGAATGACTCAATATATTGTTCCATCATCATTTTCATCGTTTTACTATCAGACTCGCAGTTACTCACATACTTCAAAAATTCAGCTATAGAACGTTCACTTTCATTGGTTATACAAAGTAGCTTTTCGTATTGCTCGATAGTCAAAAAATGGATGTTGCGAAAAGAAATAAGGTATTTAGCTAAAGTCTCTAATTCAGTGCTTAGCTTTTCAGGTAAAAAACTTAATATCCTTTCCCCTGTTCCTAAGAAAAACTCCTGATGTGTAACTACAAGTCCATACCTATCATCGATACATTCGATATTTTCGAAACCGTTAGATGATAGAACATCGACCGTATCAATGATTTGCCTTATAGCCTTTAAATGTTGATCGTTTATTCGTCTTGAAATTCGATATCTGGAGGTCGCTGAAAGAACAGGGTTTGTTGGATCAACTCCTTTAGCGTCAATAAAAATAGTAGCTCCTGTTTCTTGAACAAGGAAATCTACGACTAACCTGTCACTGTTACCACTTTTTGCATAAAACTCTCTCAATCCGTCTTCTCGAATTGCCGATACAGAAAGTTCTTTATGAATTTGATCTATATACTCTTCAAAACATCTTGTGAATATATTTCTATTATTTGAGTTTTCTCTAATAAAACAACGAACTAATGACTCAGAAATCCCTATCATTACCATAGTAGGGTGAATAACCAATAATCCTTTATCGGTTAATAGAAAAGGTGAGTTAAGAAATACAGACTCCTTAAAGTATTCGTTATCAGCAACAACTCTATCTGGTTCACTTGATGCTTCATCAACAAACTCTGTTATTGTTTTTGATAATATATTGATAACTTTAGAAATGCATTCCAAACTATAATGTGGCGTAAAGTTGCTGGCTAAAGTTGAAAAATCAAAAAATTTGGTCTTTTCGGTCATGCAATAAATACACAATAAAAAAGCTAACTCATAAAACTCTTCAAGTTCGAGTTCATACCTCTTCTTAAATGCATTCCTGAATTTTTTTCTGTTTGAAGGGTCTGCGTCTATTATTTTTTTAATTCTCAAAAAAGAGTAGGCTAAGTCTCGACTATTCTTCTGGAATATGACTTGAGGTGCTAGCAAAGCCCTTATTTGCACGGAAAGCGGTGATGTATCAACCCCTACTGCAATATGTTGCGTGCGCCAAATTCCATTCAAGATATATTGTACATCTTTCTGTGAAGCGGTCTGTTTACCTGATTTAGGATGAAGTTCTAAGACCCAGTCGATAGCTAATAGAACAATCCAAGGAGCTGAGATTTCACCTGCTTTTTTCATATTAGGTGTTTGTTGTAAGTATGAAATCAACTCGCCAAATAAAGAAATAGTATTGAATTTGCAGATTCTTGATCTGATAGGCATTGCTGCTTCTTCAAAAGTTTTCATTCGCCTGTCTCTAACTCCTTACTCAAATTCGCTACATCTCATCCGTAATAATGATGCAACTAGCATAAAGATGAAGTGCAAAAATTGAAAGGTAATGAAACTATTTTCAATAGTACCGATCCTCCTCGTTATCTTTTAGCTGTAGCATTTTCGTTTTGACCAATATCAGAAGTAGAAAATCACAACATTGAATGTCCGTTGTTTGTCTCAAGGTGCAGCTAGCACTTAAGGGCTGAAACGTACGTAAAGCGGACGTTGGCATTACGAAAAGCCAACTTCTCCAATGAGCGATCAACGGACATTCAAACGATCTGGGTCGTCTGGCCGCTATGTCGGAGGTAGCGGACGCATCTTTTATTTGACTATTGTCAGCTTCGAGCGAATCGTGGATCATCAATTTATAATTGATGACAATCGACTGTGCTAAGAAAGTAGGCAAGCGTAAAACTATAATACTTGTAGATATGAGTATCACTCTTCAAGTAACTGCAATACCCCACACTCTTTAACTTTTCTATCATCTGTGCATGCCGAGGCCATCTCAGATAGTGTAAGTTTTAGCTCCTCAAGCTCTGCAATGCGATGTGTGACGTCAACCATATGTTGATGGATCAAATTGTTCACACTAGAACAACTTTTGTCGGGATTATTTTTCGTATCCAACAGCTGTTTAATTTCTATTATAGTCAAATCTAATGAGCGACATTGCTTAATGAATCGCAGTGCTCTCAACGATGACGCGTCGTAAATTCTATAGTTGCCTTCACTGCGATTGCAAGCCTCAAACAAATCCTGTTTTTCATAAAAACGGATCGTCTGAATAGAACACCCACTTTTTTTTGATAGCTCACCTATTTTCATAAACGCGCCTTTTTGTTGTTGACTCTATACTAAATATAGACTTTACACTGTACCTATAATTTTGGGAATAAGAGTTGAACAATGAGTGGTTGCGGCTGTGAAGTGGAAATCAAAGATGCCTCACAAAAACGGGTTTTGTATTGGCTGCTTGGCATCAATGCGACGATGTTTTTCGTTGAGATGACCGTTGGTATTTTGGCTGACTCTACTGCCTTGATAGCAGACTCTATGGATATGCTAGCGGATGCGGTTGTATACGGCATAGGTATTTATGCTGTGGGTCAATCTATACTTTACAAAGCCAAAGCTGCGCAAATCAGTGGTTACTTTCAGCTGTTGCTGGGCGTGATCATTCTCATTGATATTACCAGAAGATTATTCTTGGGCAGTGAGCCTATCTCATCATTAATGATAGGAATGGGGTTCATTGCACTCATTGCAAACGTCGCTTGCTTGGTGATTATTCGTAATCATAAAAACGACGAAGTACATATGCGAGCCAGCTGGATTTTTTCAGCTAACGATGTCATTGCCAACATGGGTGTCATCATCGCCGGTGTTCTAGTGGTATGGCTTGATAGCAGAGTGCCGGATCTGGTTATCGGCTGTGTAGTGTCAATAGTCGTGCTACGCGGAGCGTGGATGATCCTGAAAGACGCCAAGCAGGAATCACTTAATAACGAAGTACAGAAATGTAAAGCGGGTGATCCACTATGACATACAATAAAGCCGTTAAGCCGCATATCGATTCCAAATTAACCGATTACTCAGATGCAATGTCTAACAATAATGAGAGGCAGGCATTTGCAGCGCTGGAGGATGCGCATGTAATTGGTCAGCACTCTACTTATTATCATTGTTTAATCCATTATAAAATGCTGCGACATGGTTTTCTAAACAAAGATTGGAGAGCCGTTTTTGGACAAGTTATAAGAATAATTGGTGCTGCAACCAAAACCGCTATCGGCCTTGTACCCAAAGGGAACACAGGTGGCACTAATATCAGTCCATTCAAACGACTACCGGTAAGTGCTAAAAATCAAGCGATATTGGACAAAATCAATCATGCATAATCATAACCACAGTCACAGTAATAACAGCGCTTCAAAACGCATTGGCTGGGCATTTTTCTTGAATGTCGTATTTACTATCATTGAATTTATTGGCGGATGGCTGACAAACAGCACGGCCATAATGGCTGACGCAGTACATGATTTGGGCGATAGTTTATCTATTGGCACTGCATGGGGATTGAACAAGCTAAGCGATAAAGAAGCGAACACAACATTTTCATATGGTTATAAACGATTTTCGCTGTTAGGCGCTTTGATCAACGGAATTGTTTTAACTATAGGCTCAATATGGATTTTGTTCGAGGCCATACCTAGGCTTTCAGCACCTGAAATGCCGCAAGTGGAAGGTATGTTAATGCTTTCGATATTTGGTATCGCGGTAAATGGTTTTGCCGCATATAAACTTAGCGAAGGGAGCTCCTTAAACGAACGTATCTTAAACTGGCACTTACTTGAAGATGTATTGGGTTGGGTGGCAGTGCTGATCGTATCGATTGTGCTGATGTTCAAGCCATGGGCAATTTTGGATCCCATTTTATCTATTGGCTTTACATTATTCATTTTATTTAATGTCGTCAGAAATCTAAAAGAAACCTTGTTGTTATTCTTGCAAGGCACGCCAGATACGACGCAGATGGTGAAAGTGCGTAAAGTACTTATGTCAAACGCTGATGTGGCGGATATACATCATTTTCATATCTGGTCTTTGGACGGTGAACATAGCGTCATGACGGCACATGTGGTGTTGAAACAAGATGTTTCGATTTCTCAATTGAGAACACTCAAAGACGAATTTCGTCACGACCTTGGTGAATTTGACTTTGTGCACACTACCATTGAAATTGAATTTGCCAGTGAAGATTGCCGTGATAAGTAATGTAATGGTTGAAATACTTTGTTTTGGTTGGTCGATTGGTCTTAGTTCGATAAGCTGTTAACATAAACATGATGAGAGAAGATAGATATGTTTAGTGTAAGGGTGGCAAGTTACCTGTTGATTTCGCTGATTTTGTTTCAGTCGTTTTCGGCTGTCGCTAATTCCTTGGATTTTCATGTTATCGACTCGCAACATCTAAGTGAAATACACGAACATCAGGCGGGAGATAACACTGTTTCTGCGAAGGCGCTTGTTCAACAGCAATCTAACGAACAACCCAATGCTGATAAAATCACCGTAGATATTTCTCATAATCCCGCTGATTGCCACCACTGTGGTCATTGTCACGGAACCCATGCTCACTGGCTTGGAAACAGCAATGGCATCGAACTCGATTCTGTTACCACCCATCACGGTTTCTATTACTTAACGAAAGTAATAGAAGGGCCCGTCACACAATTGTTACGCCCACCTAAAGCATAACCCTGAACTAATCAAACACCGTTCGCCAACAACTTGGCGATATATATTTTTGATAATTTAGGAATAAAACAACAATGAAATTTTCATTGAGTAGTCCTGTGCGTGTGCACGCTTGGGTGGTTTCCATGATGATTGTCCTTTTGACAACACACACCGTGGTAATAGCACAAACAAACAGTACCAACAATCTAGAAATGACGTTGCAAAGCGCCATACAGCGTACATTAACAAATTCGCCAGAATTGCATGAGTTCACATATAGGCAACAAGCACTTGAGGGGGAAATTAAAACAGCGTCTCTCAAACCTGAGATTACAGCCGGTATTGAACTAGAAAACTTCTTAGGTACAGGAGATGTCTCAGGAACTAAGGACACCGAGATGACTCTCACATTGTCGTCGGTCATTGAATTGGGCAATAAACTCAACTCACGTAAGGCTTTTGCTAAGGCGCAATCCACCTTAGTCGAAGCACAAAAACAAGTGCAAACCTTGGATGTTTTAGCTGAAGTGACACGTCGCTACATCGATGTCTTAGCGCAACAAGCGCTAATTGACGCGCAACAAGAGACAGAAACTCTTGCCCGATATACCTACCAAGCTGTCACAAAGCGTGTGGATGCGGGAGCATCTCCAGTATTTGAACAGCAACGTGCTGAAGCTGCATTGGCAAGAGCCAGACTGGATGTGGTGACGGCACAGCAGACTAAGCAAGCAATGATAAAAAGTCTGGCTATTATGTGGGGGGAAAAAGATCCTACTTTTACTGGTGTTAAGGGTGACTTATTTACACTGCAATCATCTCCTTCATTAACCGCGCTTTTCAACACTCTATTGAACAGTCCCAATCTTGAGGTCTATACGAAAGAATCGAGATTGCAGGCATCCCAAGTCCGCCTTACTCAAGCAGCTAATCAATCAGATTTAAGCTGGACGGGCGGAATAAGACGTATTAATGGGATTGATGATACCGCTTTCGTAGCAGGTGTCAGCATGCCGTTGTTTGCAGGAAATCGAAATATTGGTGAGTATGAAAAACAACGGGCTGTTCAAGGGCAATTGGAACAACAAAAACAGACTGCAACCCAAAACCTTTACCATCAACTAAATATGGCGCTAGTAGCGAGAAATAATGCGCTGCTCAATGTGCAGACACTACAAGACTCGATTATCCCGCCGTTAGTTCAAGCGCTGGAATTGGTAGAACAAGCCTATATCAATGGGCGCTTTAGTTATTTTGAGTGGGTCAGCACCCGTCAAGAACTACTTAATGCCAAGCAAGCCTTAATTCAGTCTGCCAAACAAGCACATCAGCGGGGGGCGGATATTGAATCACTCACTGCGCAACCGCTTGCTGATGCAAATGTCACATCTTCTTCGAGCGAAACTAAATGAATAACAAAACATTAATCAAGACACAAAACACCCTGCTAACTTTCATAACATGCAGTGTGTTCATATTGCTTATAAGTCGTCCAATATGCGCATCAGAAGGCGAACATGGGGGGGAAGATAACCATGATTCCGAATTTGTACTCATCTCTGACAGTATGGCGAAAAAAATGGGAGTAATGACTCAAAGTGTCATCGCGGGACAACTCAATATCACCACAACCGTTTACGGAAATGTGGTGACCGACCCAGCTTCACTGAGTCATATCCGTGCTCGATTCGACGGCATGGTGACTAAGGTTAACGTAAATTTAGGTAACAAGGTTGAAAAAGGCCAGACACTGGCAATCGTTGAATCCAACGAAAGCTTGAAAAGCTATCCCGTTACAGCACCGTTTTCAGGAAGCGTGATTGCGAGGCATGCCAATGAAGGCGAGTTATCTAATGGCCAAGTGCTATTTTCAATCGCAAACTATGATGACGTGTGGGCACAGCTTAAAGTCTTCCCACAACAGCTATCAGATATTGCAGAGAATCAAAGTGTTCAACTTAGTGTGGCAGGCTCATCGTTAGAAACCACTATCCGACATATCTTACCCTCACCCGATGAAAAACCGTATATATTGGCGTATGCCAAAATAGCTAATATCTCAGGTCAGTGGCCGGTTGGCGCGGCTATCAAAGGGCTTGTCACAATCAACAAACTTGATGTCGCCATGATGGTACCTAAAGCTGCGATTCAAGAATTTGAAGGGGCATCTGTAGTATTTGTAAAAAAAGGTGAGGAATACCATCCCGTTCCCGTTATGCTTGGGCAACAAGATAGTATCAATATCGAAGTGTTATCAGGCCTTCATATTGCAGATGTCATTGTCAGCAAGAATAGTTATCTATTTAAAGCCGATTTAGAAAAGTCGGAGGCTGGTCATGATCATTAATCACAAAAGACTATCTGTCTGGTCTATCGCCCTAAATATTGGGAGACAAACACATGGTTGAGTCAATACTGCGTTTGTCTATTGAGCGTCGAGGTTTAATGTTGATGCTGATTTTCCTTGTGCTGGGCATGGGGCTATTCAGTTACCAAAAATTACCTATTGATGCGGTACCTGATATCACCAACGTGCAAGTTCAAATTAATACACAAGCACCGGGTTATTCGCCCTTGGAAACCGAGCAACGGATCACGTTCGTAGTAGAAACAGCATTGGCGGGATTGCCTGAACTATCCTACACCCGCTCTTTATCCCGCTACGGGCTATCTCAGGTAACAGCGGTATTTGATGAAGGCACTGATCTATATTTTGCGCGCAATCTCATCAATACGCGACTAGGAGCAATCAAAAGTCAGCTACCTGAAGGTTTAGAGCCTGAAATGGGTCCTATCGCTACGGGATTGGGCGAAATCTATATGTATACCTTACGAGCTGATCAAAGTGCCGTGCAAAAAAATGGTGAGCCATATGACGCAATGGCTCTTAGGGAAATTCATGACTGGATAGTAAAACCTCAGCTTGCACTCGTTAAAGGGATCACAGAAGTAAACGCCATTGGTGGTTACGTAAAGCAATATCATGTGAATCCTGAACCACAGAAAATGCTAAATTTTGACATTAGTCTAGGAGATATCCATCTTGCTCTGGAGCGAAGTAACGCGAATCAGGGAGCGGGGTTTGTTGAGCGCAATGGACAACAAATATTGGTGCGCTCACAAGGTCAGCTCCAGACACTTAGCGATATAGAAAATGTGGTAATAAAACGCATTAATACTGTTCCCGTCGCGGTGAAAGACATTGGTAGTGTAGCTATTGGCAAAGAGCTGAGAACCGGTGCGGCAACACAGGAAGGTGAAGAGACCGTTTTAGGTACCGCAATGATGCTTGTCGGCGAAAACTCACGAGCCGTTGCCCAATCAGTTGCCAAGAAGGTGAAAGACATCCAATCCAGCTTACCTGATGGTATTGTCATTGAGCCAGTCTACGACCGCACCCTACTGGTCGATAAAGCTATCGACACGGTTCAGAAGAATTTAGTAGAAGGGGCGTTATTAGTCATAGTGATTTTGTTCATATTACTTGGCAATATTCGCGCCGCGCTCATCACTGCGGCAGTTATTCCGCTAGCGATGTTTGCGACCATCACAGGGATGGTTAATACCGGTGTGTCTGCCAATCTGATGAGCCTTGGTGCATTGGATTTTGGATTAATTGTCGATGGTGCGGTAATCATCGTAGAGAACTGTATCCGGCGACTATCCGAGTCACAGAAACGAACAAATGGTGTTCTGCCACTTAAAGAAAGGCTTGAGCTGGTTTTTCAAGCGACCAACGAAGTCATTCGTCCTAGCTTGTTCGGTGTATTGATTATTACTGTGGTGTATATCCCCCTGTTCTCATTGACAGGCGTTGAGGGCAAGATGTTTCAGCCAATGGCGGCAACGGTCATCATGGCGCTGATAGCAGCGATGCTGTTCTCCATTACCATTGTACCAGCGGCAGTCGCGATGTTCATGGGCGGAAAAGTCAGTGAAAAAGAAAGCTTCATTATTGTTGCAGCCAAATCCGCCTATCGCCCCATCATTCATATTGCACTGAAATTGCGCTGGATAGTGATTGTCGGCTCAGTCGTGCTAGTAGTAGGCAGCTTATGGCTGGCAACGCGACTAGGCTCTGAGTTTGTTCCCCAGCTTGATGAAGGTGACATTGCGCTACACGCTATGCGTATTCCTGGCACTGGTATAGAACAAGCCGTCGCCATGCAAAAGACGCTTGAATCTACCTTGATGGAATATGAGCAGGTACTCACAGTGTTTGCGAAAACCGGTACAGCAGAAGTAGCTACCGATGCGATGCCGCCCAACGTAACCGATACCTTTGTGATGCTAAAACCACGTGCGCAGTGGCCAGATCCAACTTTGTCAAAAGCGGATTTCGTAGAAACCCTTGAGCGAGACTTACAAGCGGTGACAGGCAACAACTATGAATTTACCCAACCTATTCAAATGCGCTTTAACGAGTTGATAAGTGGAGTGAGAGCTGATCTTGGCATTAAAGTCTTTGGAGATGATTTAACCACGCTTGTTGCCTCTGCAAACGACATCTTAACGGTTTTGCAATCAATAGACGGCGTGGCGGATGCACGACTTGAGCAGGTCGATGATATCCCTATCTTCACTATCAATCCTAAGCCAGTCGATTTGGCACGTTATGGGTTGGACGTCGCCGACTTGCAGGAGTGGTTGGCGTCGGCCATCGGGGGTAATACCGCTGGCTTAATTTTTGAGGGAGATAGACGATTCGAGTTGCTTGTGCGATTTGATGAAGGTATTCGCACCGATTTAGATGCCATTGGCAGCACTCCTATTATTACATCCGATGGGGAATTTGTACCGTTATCAGAAGTCGCTACACTGGGTTACTCGTCTGTTCCCAATCAAATCAGTCGAGAAAACGGTAAGCGCAGAGTCGTGGTTACCGCCAATGTCAGAGAACGCGACTTAGGGAGTTTTGTTGACGAAGCAAAAATCAAAATAACCGAACAGGTTGCACTGCCCGCAGGCTACTGGCTGGATTATGGCGGCACGTTTGAGCAGCTTGAAAGTGCCAGTCAGCGACTGTCTATCGTGGTGCCTGCCACGCTTTTTCTAATACTTGTGTTACTAGTGGTGGTGTTTGGCTCATTTCGTGATGCCTTGATTATCTTCACTGGCGTGCCTTTAGCCTTAACGGGAGGTGTCTTCGCGCTCTGGATGCGTGACATGCCACTGTCTATATCTGCCGGAGTCGGGTTTATTGCGCTCTCTGGTATTGCGGTACTAAACGGCTTAGTGATGTTGTCATTTATTAAACAGCGAGTACTAGAAACAGGTGACTTAATTAACTCAATCGTTGACGGGGCTATCACAAGATTGCGTCCGGTTTTGATGACGGCACTGGTAGCAAGTTTAGGCTTTATTCCCATGGCACTTAATATCGGAACGGGGGCTGAAGTGCAAAGACCGTTGGCAACGGTAGTGATTGGCGGGATCATCTCATCGACCATTCTAACATTGGTCGTTTTGCCTATTTTGTATCGGGTAATGCATTCGAAATCAACGAAAGTGTGATTGTTAAGCACCGTATTTAAGAAGATACGGTGCTTTTCGTCTTAAAATTCAAAATAATTGAAAATGATCACTGGATAGTGTGTCCACCAATAAGGAACTGATTATCCAGAATGCTACGATTGCCACTATTTCAATCAAGGTGGAATGAAGATCCGCAAATGACATAAACATCTTCGGCAGGTTTAACGCTCGTCTGTCCACTTAGGTTCACATCTGCCTTCCAGAGAACTTCTTTTAAACGGCTGCAATTGGCAAAATGCAGAATCTCATGAATTAATACCTGAACGTCCGCTCCTTGTCTATTCCTGCCCGTCAGATTAAATCGAATCTTCCCTGTGACAGTACTAAATTAGATGTAAGCGACTAGACATGAGGCGCTCTATCGTTGTCACCGCACTGTGTATTGATATTTTAATAACGTAAAGCCACACCTCAAAAGCCTTTTTATTGACTTTCCTGCGCCGCTGAATAAATGTAGAGCTCGCAAAGCGCGAACTTCAGCGTCTATATTCTATAAAACAAATAAAATAATAAGGGACAGAATGAAAACATTTTTTAAATGGTTAGGCATAGGTGTGCTGGTAATTATACTGGGTGCAGCTGCGTGGGGAACGTATGAATGGAATGCGCAAAAGCCGCTTTCATTTCGTGTGTTTCTAGACAGAACCCTTATCAAGCAGGCATTGAAGAGCCCAGAAACGTTAACGTCTATAGGTGTGTTGGATGGCATGGGTATTACAGGTCATAACGCCCACCTTGATGATGCCAGCTTAGCCTCGTCACAAGCCACATTTGATGAGCTTATGCAGGTTAAAAGTGTGCTTATGCAATACGAAAATTTGGATGAAGATCAGCAATTATCCAAAGACATCGCCCTTTACTTGCTTAACACATTGAGCGGGTTCGAAAAATATCAATATCATAGTTACCCGTTTAATCAAATGTCTGGAGCCCAAAGCAACTTTCCGAGCTTCATGGATGGTCAACATCCTATTACTGATGTAGAAAGCGTTGAGTATTACATTAATCGCTTAAGTGAGAGTAAGCGCTATTTCACGCAAATGCTTGAAGGTATGTACCTGCGGGAAGAGAAAAATATCCTTCCACCACGCTTTGTTATTCAAAGGGTAATAGATGAAATGCAGGGCTTTATCGATAAGCCAGTGAAAGAAAATATTCTGTATACCTCGGTTCAGCGCCGCATGGAAGAGTCTGAAGCCATTGTTAAAGCTGATTACGACGGACTTTTATCCAACGTTGCTACAGAAATAGAAAATACGGTTTATCCTACTTACCAAATGCTTATCGATTACTTTACTGCTCTTAAGGAAAAAGCGGGTACAGATGATGGTTTATGGCATTTAGACGGCGGAGATGAGGCTTATAAACTTGCCCTGCGTTTCTTCACTACCACGAATTATTCTGCTGACTATATTCATAATGTGGGTTTATCAGAGGTTGATCGTATTCAAGCTGAGATCTTAGCCATTTTAGCGCAAGAAGGGTTTGATGTTAGCCAAGGCTTTACCGCGGCAATAAATACGCTAGCAGAAGATGAGCGCTTTTATTATGAAGATACGGATGAAGGACGGGAGCAAATTCTAGCCGATTACCAAACTATTTTAGATGAAATTGATGCGGGCCTAGGCGATGCATTTTTAGTACGCCCAGAAGCGGGTATGGAAGTGAAACGCATTCCACTGTTTAAAGAGAAAACGGCGCCTGGTGCATATTATCAACCGCCTGCTTTCGATGGTTCTCGTCCTGGTGTTTTCTTTGCTAATCTTTACGACATTAAAGCAACACCTACCTACAGCATGCGAACACTTGCGTATCACGAAGGCATTCCTGGTCACCACTTCCAAATTGCCATTGCAATGGAGCTAGAAGGTTTACCTATTTTTAGAACGGTTGCGCCTTTTGTGGCTTATATCGAAGGGTGGGCGCTCTATTCTGAACGCTTGGCATGGGAACTCGGGTTTCAAGACGATCCGTTTGACAATATCGGCCGTTTGCAAGCCGAGCTCTTCCGTGCGGTAAGACTAGTGGTTGATACCGGTATTCATGCGAAACGCTGGACGCGTGAAGAAGCCATAGAGTACATGCTAGCGAATACAGGTATGGCCGAATCTGACGTAACCTCTGAAATTGAACGTTACATCGTTATGCCGGGCCAAGCCACTGCGTATAAAGTGGGCATGATGAAAATTATAGAACTGCGTGAAAAGGCGAAAGTAGCGTTAGGTGATAAGTTTATTCTAGGTGAATTCCATGATGCAGTACTGAAAAATGGTGCCGTGCCATTAGATGTATTAGCACAAATAGTTGACGGCTATATTGAAGATACGCTTAATTAAAAAGTGCTTATAAACAGCGTTCAATAATAGCGCAAGCAAAAATTGGCGATGCAAAGTTAGATCTAAACGCTGCAAACAAACACTTAATTTACAAAGTAAAAAGGCGTTACCTGTGTGTGAAGTGACCCCCAATAGTTGGACTATCCAATTACTGGGGGTCTTTTTATGTCCAAACATCACAGAGCATTTAAGTTAAATCTAGCGCGACTAGCGCAGTATTAAGCTGAAATTAAAAGGCCTGAGTCCGATACAATATCGAAATCAGGCCTTGGTTGCCGCTTAGAAATGAGTCCAACTTAATGGGGTCACTTCATGTGAGGGTAACGCCTTTTTTGCTTTTACCGTATTACTGCTTAGATTAACCTATCAACAAAACGTTGAATGCATGCATTCACTTTTTCATATTGCTCGGCAAACACCATGTGGGTTCCGGCTTCTACAATCTCTAATTGGGCATTAGGCAGTTGCGCGAGTAAGTATTCAGAGTACTTAACGGGGGTCATAATGTCTTTATCACCCACAATGAGTTGTACAGGCAAATTAATGCTGCCTATCTCTTGCATAGCGTCGAAATGGTCACAAGCAGTAAAGTCGTTCAACATAACCGCTGCACCGTTGTTAATAATTGCCGTATTCACCTGGGTTCTTAAAGGCTCTTGCAGTTGTTGGTTTGAAGCCAACAGGTAATCGGGAAATTCTCCGCCTTCTTCTATAAGCGTGGATAGCGAAGTAAGCAGTTGAGGCATTACTTTTAATTTCGCGCCAGCCCCAATGAGCACCAGTGCTTTAAGTCTATTGGCATCAAATGTCGTTGAGTTGCTTAAAGCAAGCAGAGCAGCTTGCATGGCAACAGCACTTCCCAAAGAATGGCCCACGACTACCACGTCTGTTAAATCGTGTTGTTCAACGGTGTTAAGTACCCACTTCGCAATAGATTTCACATCGCGCAATGCTTCCCCTTCAGGGTGGCCTGGAAAATTAAGCGCCAAGCTATTGTTGAAAAACGAAACTTGATGTTCCCACACGTTACTTGTGCAACCAGAGCCGTGTAAAAAAACGAAGGTCATGCTGATGCCTCTTTTGTTGTTATGTTGTTTAAGGGAGCGGCTTTATACGTACTGTTTTCTTTTTTAAAGAAATTCAAAGCAGCGTCCTCGATGGGGTCGTCTAGTAGCATTTTTCTGTCTTTTCCGTAATGCATAGTGACTTTCCAAGGGTATTTAGTACCTTGGCGGGGGAGTTGGTGTTTGCCTCTTTGCACGTAGCTGGCTTGCAAAGAATCCATGATACCGTCATCGAGTGCGCAATTATCATGATCTTCAGGTACGACTACCTCGAACTCATTGTCTTGCATGTACTTAAATAACCGGCAAAGGTAAGTCGCAGAGATATCTGCTTTCAATGTCCATGAAGCATTAACGTATCCGAAAATCCATGCCATGTTTGGCATGTTTTCAACCAATACACTTTTGTAGGTCATTTTGTCTGAGAATGAGCAGGGATTACCGTCGATACTAACGTTAATACCACCGAGGGTAAGTAGGTTTAAACCCGTTGCAGTAATGATAATATCCGCCTGAAGTTTTCTACCGTTTTTCATAGTAATACCGGTTTCAGTGAACGACGCTATTTCACCTGTTTCAATAGCAGCTTTACCACTTCGTATGGCATTAAATAAATCCGCATCGGGCACAGAGCAAAGCCGTTCATCCCATGGCATATATTTGGGTGTGAAATGACGCATATCTACGCTGTCGCCTACATGCTTTCGCACATGTGATAGTAAATACTTTTTCATGAAGTTTGGCCAACGGCGACAGGCTAAATAAATGCCTCGCTGTATTGCTAAATTACGTTTACGGGCAAGCCTGAACACCCACTGCTTTGGAAGAACCCGCTCTAGCAAACCCGTCATTCTATCAATGGAAGGAACAGAAAAAATATAGGAGGGAGATCGCTGAACCATAGTGACATGAGCAGCATCATTGGCCATTGCAGGCATTAAGGTAACAGCCGTGGCGCCGCTTCCTATAATGACAACTTTTTTACCTGTGTAATCAAGGTCTTTTGGCCAGTGCTGCGGGTGAATTCTTTGCCCCTTAAAGTTGTCTTCATTGGGAAATCTAGGCAAATATCCCGCATCTTGATTGTAGTAGCCGGTGCAGCTTATGAAATACCCACAGGTGTACTTACGTTTCTCACCCGATATTTCGTGAAGCGCTATAACCGTCCAGCATCTTATTTCATTATCCCAATTAGCACTTATCGTTTTAACGCCAAATTGAATTTTCTCTGTTACCCCAAATTCATCTGCAGTATCAGAAATATATTGTTTAATTGCAGGCCCATCGGCCAACGTATGTAATTTGTTCCAAGGGCGAAAGTTGTAGCCAAATGTAAGCATGTCAGAGTCTGAGCGAATACCTGGGTATTTGAATAAATCCCAGGTTCCACCCAGTGTTTCTCGCCGTTCTAGTAGTGTGATAGATTTTTTTGGGAATGTATTTTTAATATGACAAGCGGTGCCAATACCCGAAAGCCCTGCACCAATAATGAGTACATCAAAATGCGGTATATCATCATGTTGCACTGACGCCATGTCGTTCTTCCCTTTCAACCATCTGTAATTGAATGGTAACGCAAATGTTAATTATGTGTTTATTTTTAGGTGAGTTAAACGTGGATAGAAGAGTAATTTTGCGCTTATACCGACCAATTCGGTGGTGCGCGGTGTAGTCGGTACGAATATTGTAACTACCTATCTGTTGACGTATTGAGCGGTTAAAGTGTGAGCAATTTACAGGCTTAGGGATGCTATCAAGTAAGTGTTTCTTATGGAGCTTATTTGAATTGGCTTTTGTGAAGCTTCGCAACCATCGGCCGTCATTCACAGCGATGGTAAATATCACTACATATCACCACATACTGTCAAGCAACTCGCTGAGAGTACTGCACTGCAACGTTAGCAAAAGATGCTATTAGCGAGTTTTATGCAATCGTTCCAACACTATTAGCAAAGATGAAAAAAGGGGAGAAACATGAGTAAAACGGCAATCCTTTACAGAATGGTCACCGACAATCATATTTGCCCATTTGGCTTACGATCGAAAGATTTGCTCGAAAGAGAAGGCTATGAGATAGACGATCGACCGCTTACTTCCAGAGAAGAAACCGATGCGTTTAAAACTAAGCACGATGTAAAAACTACGCCACAAGCTTTTATAAACAACGAGAGGATAGGTGGGTACGATGAGTTGCGTACGTATTTTGGAAAAGGCGAGGCAGGCCAAACCGGTACAACTTACACCCCAGTAATAGCCATATTCTCTGTTGCAGCGTTATTAGCTTTAGCATCTCAATATGCTGTAGCGAGTGCGTATTTCTCACTGCGTACTTTAATGTTATTTATTGCGTTTTCAATGACGTTACTAGCAGTACAAAAACTTAAAGATTTATTCAGTTTTACCAATTCATTTATCACCTACGATTTACTCGCCATGCGATGGGTTCGCTACGGTTATATCTATCCGTTTATCGAGGCTTTTGCGGGTATAGCAATGGTGGCTCAATTGCCCGCATTGCTAGTGGCGCCGTTTTCTCTGTTTATCGGCACGGTAGGAGCAGTTTCAGTTATTAAAGCGGTGTATATCGACAAGCGGGAGCTAAAGTGTGCATGTGTAGGTGGCGACAGTAATGTGCCATTGGGCTTTGTATCGCTAACTGAAAATCTGTTTATGATAGCTGGTGCTCTGTTGATGTTTTTCTACATGTAGCAGGGTTCATCCTCATGTAAAACCTTCATAAGTACTGAAAAAGTCGCACGCTCAAGGTGCTGGCCAAAGCACCTTAACTTTTCATGTATTAGAGAAAATTAAATATAAACAGATGCTTAAGGTTTTTATGGCAGTGGTTTGGTTATTGCAGTCTTAAAGCCACACAAACAAGTTAGTTATCCGAGTTGCCAGCTTAGAAAAGCATACGCACCAGTAATCTTCACATTTCAGCTTTGCATTACGCAGACACCTGAATAGAAAATGGCAACAATGTTGAATATGAAATAGGAGCTTCATTATGAGTAACCAACAAAATTTAGAAGGCAAAAAAATCGCAATTTTAGCTACCGATGGTTTTGAGCAAAGTGAGCTTGTGCAGCCAAGAGATATGCTTACAGAGCAGGGGGCGACAGTAGAGATACTATCAATTGACGATCAAAGCAGCATCACTGCGTGGAATGAAGGCAATTGGGGTAAACAGATATCGGTAGATGCCCAAGTTTCTTCGGTAGCGCCAAGCGATTACGATGCGCTGGTATTGCCAGGCGGTCAAATTAACCCTGATATTTTACGTACCAATAGCGACGCAGTTGCATTTATAAAGCAAGCGCACGCTGAGCCTCGTATAAAAGCCCTTGCCGCTATCTGCCATGGGCCTTGGTTACTTGTTGAATCTGAACTGGCAGAAGATAGCACGGTTACCTCTTTCCCAAGTATTAAAACCGATTTAATAAATGCGGGCGCAACATGGAAAGATGAACAAGTTGTACAAGATGGCAAACTCGTTACCAGTCGAAATCCTGATGATATTCCTGCTTTTGTAGAGAAGGTTAGTCAGCTCATTGCTTAAGAATTGTAGGTGAGATTACGCACTTACTAGCAAAAATTTAGATGAGTAAATAATTAGACTGGATAGGAGTTGGAATGTCGAATCAGAAAACAGATTCAAAGGTTATTGTAATTACCGGCGCCTCAAGCGGGATTGGCAAAGCGACTGCGCAAGCGTTGGTAGATGAAGGCAATAAAGTTGCCTTAATTGCTCGAAGCGAAGACAAGCTTAACGACCTAGTGGCAGAGCTTGGCGATGGAAATGCATTCGCAGTTACTGCCGATGTGAGCGATTTCGATGATTTAGAAAAGGCGTTCAGTAAAGTCAATAAACATTACGGCCAGGTAGATGGTGTATTTGCGAATGCGGGTACAGGAGCCAAAAGCGCTGGTATCGAAAATGGCGACGTTGCAGAATGGCAAAGCATGCTGGGCGCCAATATAAACGGGCTTTTATACACTGCTAAACTAGCATTGCCTTTACTTAAACAAACTAAAGGACACTTTATATTAACCAGTTCGGTAGCAGGACGCATTGCGCTAAAAGGTTCTGTATATGGCGCAAGTAAATGGTTTGCTTATGGCTTTGGGCAAAACTTAGCGGAAGAAATGAAAGAGTGGGGCGGTAGATGCACCACTATTTGCCCTGGTATGGTTAATACACCATTTTTCGATGAGCCCAAAGAAGACAAACTACAACCTGAAGATATTGCCAAATCGGTGTTGTTTGCCCTTTCAGCTAATGATTCGGCATGCGTACGGGAAGTGTACGTTATGCCAACGTCGTAGACGACTTACAAGCTTAATATGTGTAATTTCACGGTATATATGGCAGCGGGTGTAGAACTTTCCGCTGCCATATACTTTAAATGTTCAACATGTCCCACTCATTGATCGCACATACTTAGCAAATAAGCTTAATTATTTACTTTAGTAAAATAGTGTTTAAAAAGTTGATAAAAACGTGTCACATGAAGTGGCTTCTCTCCCTTATAGTGGTGAAGAAAATAAAAATGCCACGCTTTTCCTCGAACGCTTGGTATCACCCTTTTAATCTGCTCTTCGGCTAAAAGAGAGTGAACTAGAAACTCAGGAAGTAAAGCCACGCCCATGTCATTTAGTACCATTTCTAAGGCCGTGGTGGGGGTGTTGGTTTTTGCATAATGCTTCACGTCAATTAGCGCTTCATTGGCATGGTTATTATCAAATAAATGTAGCGTGTCATGTTGCCATTCGGTGGCGATAAATTTGTGATTTGGCAATTTTTCTATGTTGTTTATATTGCCGTGCTGCTTTATGTATCGAGGCGAAGCACAAAATATTTCTGACACTTTACCAATTGACAGCGCTCGATAATCACAATCTTTGATGTTGCCGCCGAAGATGGCGGCATCCAACTTATTCTCTATTAAATCTTGCCATCTACCTGTTACTAATAATTGTGGATTAAGCTTTGGAAATTCTATACATAGCTGTCTCAATGCAGGGACAACAATGTCTTTTTCGAAAAAAGGGGGAACCGATACTTTAAATAAGCCACTGGGGTAGCTTTTTGCGTTGTCCAATTCTAGAACGGTGAGATCTATCTGCTCACTAAGGAGCTCACTGCGTGCAAGTAGCTTCTCGCCAACGGCAGTCAGAATTACGCCACGGGTGTTGCGTATAAGGAGCTGTTGCCCTATTTCACTTTCTAATTTTGTAATTTGTTGGCTAATCGCCGACTTGCTCAATCCTAGCTTTTTAGCGGCTAATGTAAACGATCGCTTGTGCGCAACTTCAACAAAAATAAGTAATAACGGGGCCATTTTAACGGTGTTCATAATATTAAACAAAGTGTTCAAATAGTGTGTATTGTTCAATATGCATTACGGGTTTATCTTGAGTCAACGAAAACAGATGAAACGCAGTTATTAAATAGTCATTAATAAGGAACCAAAAGATGCAAAGTTTAGTTGTCGTTGACCTAACCCCAGTAAACAAAACCGTCATAGCTGAATATAGCGCTTTAGCTGCCGAAACATTAAAGCCGTTTAGCGGTGAATTTATTGCCAAAGGTCACATAGAGGTATTACATGGTGAGTCTGAGCATCCGATGAAAGCTGTCATTGCGTTTCCTGACAAAGAAAGCGCAAAGGCGTGGTACAACAGTGCGGCGTATCAGGCTATTGTTTCCCTTCGCGATTCAGGTATGCATAGTCAATTTCATTTGGTGTAGACAAGGCCTCGCCGCACAACGATGGAGTGGCACTACAGTAGCGATGAACGTTTTCAATTAATTCAGCCGCTTGAATACTTGGGCTAGATGAATTAGGCCACAATGCATAGATGGGGCGAGCAAATAACTGCTCACTATGAAACTGCAAATCAGGCGTTTTATCATCTATGAGTATCTGAATCTCAGTGCTGGGTAACAGTGCAGCCCCATTCCCTGACGCTACAAACTGTCTCGCTAGCGTAATATCACCCACGAAATGCACATTATCATACGTGTCGGATAAATTAGTAAACTGCTCAGCGTTGGGAATTTGTTTGATGGTGTAGGGTACAAAAAGATGAGATGTATTGAGTTTATTATTCCTTCCAACAATGTGAACGGAAACACTGCCCATTCTTCTCTGTATTAATGAAGAATCTTGCTGTTCTCCTACCCGAAACGCGATATCAAATTGCTTTTGACTCGTTAATACGTTGCGGTTGTTAGGCTCTATGCGCAGTTGTAATGTTGGGTGAGCAAATTGAAATTCACTGAATGGCGTAAATAATGGGCCGGCTACCAAATTTTGTGGGCATAACACACTAAGCATATTAAGTTGTGTGCTGTCGTATGCTTGCACCTTTTGTTTTACGCGTAAAATAACATCGGCAACATCATCGTATATCATTTTACCGAATGCAGTTAATACCACGCCCCTAGACGAACGAGACAGTAAAGGGGCACCAAATCGCATTTCAAGTTTTGCGATACGTTTTGATAATGCTGAGGGAGATATACGCAAATCTTCCGCCGTTTTAGCGAAACTGCCTCTTTGGATTACTTCGATAAAAAGCGTTAAGTCATCTAGCACATCATTTCCTGCAATCTAAGGTTTCCATTTCGTTTATTCTCACCAAGCGACACATGTATACACTAACATCGCTCAAAGGAGGATTGGATGGAAAGAATAATCTTTACTGCGCTGTTTTCATGTTGTCTGTCAGGACTGATGTCCGGTTGGGTGACATTTATTAATTTAGGGATCACAGATACGTTTTTCTCAGATTGGTCAATAGCATTCATTAAGGCTTACCCTATGGCCTTTGTGGCTGCGTATGGCCTTGCTAAGCCAATTAAATTATTAACCCAAAAAATCATAGGATCAAATTCATGACAAAAGCCGACAAACCGGTGCATATTGTTGCCATTATTCAACCACAGCCGCGCTACTATGAAAAGGGAATCGAGGCACTACAACGCCTTCTCATCCCCACTAGAGGTGAACCAGGGTGTATTCGTTTTGATGTTTTTGAAGATAGAGAAAATGGCCAATATATTTTGGTTGAACACTTTAAACGCCAGGCCGACTTAGATTTTCATTACGCGCAAGAATATACCAAGTCGGTATTTGCACTGTATGAAACCATTTTGGCAACAGCACCTGAAATTCGCCACCTCTCTCCCATAGAAGCGAGCTAGCACCTACATCGATACGTAAAAAAGTTTAACTAAAAAAGGCTTAAAACATTGCTGTGATAATCCACAGCCATGGCAATTGAGAGCGCCGTGATATTGATAATCGAAAACCCGAACACTTGGCGAGCCCAGCCTTCAATATTAATATCGCGGCGATATCCTCGTAGCGCCATTATCAGCCACCATAAGCTAGTGGAAAAGGCGACGGCCAAAAAGCCCACACCTGTATAGCCACTAATGGGTAACAGCAGCGTTACCATGGCATATACCGCAATGTATAACACAATGTGTTGCTTAGCTTTTGCAATGCCTTCTGCTACGGGAAGTACTGGTATATTGGCAGCTTCGTAATCTTTGTAACGAAAGATAGCAATGGCGTAAGAATGGGGCATCTGCCATATGCTGAACATAACCAGTAATATCGCAGCGGCCGTATCGAACTCACCCGTTACTGCACAGTAGCCTACCACGGGCGGTACTGCCCCTGATAAGCTACCCACAAGGGTGCCATACACAGAATTGCGCTTCATGTATAAGCTGTATACGCCTACATAAACCACATAGCCTAAGGCAGCAAAAAACACTGCCGTTAGATTGGTGTAAAAAGCCAGTAAAGCGAACCCCGCAACCCCTAGTACGACACCGTGCCAGAAGGCTGCTTTCAACGACATTTCGCCGGTAACTGTCACCCTAGTACGTGTTCGCTGCATTTTGGTGTCGATGTCGCTGTCTATGCAGTTGTTAACTGCACATCCTGATGCTACTACCAAAGACAGGCCAACCAAGGTCGCTACCATTAAAGGCCAGTCAACATTCCCACGGGCGGCAAGTAAGAAACCACCTGCTACGGAAATTAAATTTCCCATAATAATGCCGGGTTTGGTCACCGATAAATAACGGCGAAGTATAACGTTCATCTTACTGTTTACCTTTTTTCAGTGCTGCAGTACTAGCGAAGCACTAGTACATCATCATGGCGTTTGATTCGTAAATAATCCAAATCGACAACCCTACTACCATGAAGATAATGAGTGCGCTGAATAAAAACGAAATGGTACTGGCTCGACCGTCTTCAGTTACAAAGTTAAGGTGAAGGAAGTACTTTAGATGAACCCAAATTTGTACAAGTGCAAAAGCGACGATGCTCCATAGGGTGGTCACTTTTGAGAAGTCGCCTTCCATTACCATCCAAAACGGGATAACCGTCAGAATCACTGAAAGCACAAAACCAATTAGATAGGTTTTCACATCGCCATGATCTTGTGAGTGAGCGCCGTTATTATGAGCCGATTCAGCATGAGCCGTGGTGTGTTTATCTTGATGCGCCATTACATTGCCCCCATTAAATAAACAACGGTGAAAACACAAATCCATACGATATCGAGGAAATGCCAGAACAAGCTTAAGCAGCTTAGTCTTGTGACCGTTTTCTCAGGTAAACCTCTGCGCGACACCTCGATAAACAAAATGGTCATCCAAATAAGCCCCGACGTAACATGAATACCATGTAAGCCTACTAGTGAGAAAAAGGCAGTAAGAAAGGCGCTCTCTTGAGGGCCGTTACCATGCACGATTAAGTGATGGAATTCATACACTTCCATACCTATAAAGGTAGCACCCAACACCCACGTAATAGCAAGCCATGCCAATGCACCACGTTTGTTTTGCTTGTGCGCACAAATCATGGCGAAGCCGAAGGTAATACTACTTACCAGTAGCGCGGCGGTTTCAACCGCCACAAAGTTTAGTTCGAATATGTCTTTTCCAGACACGCCCCCGGCCGTGTTCATAAACAACACAGCGTAAGTTGCGAAAAACGACGCGAATAACAAACAATCGGTCATTAAGTACAGCCAAAAGCCAAATACCGTATTGCTTTCGTGATGTTCGTGGCTGTGACCGCTTTCTAACGCTTGCTCTTCGTGTATATCCTGAGCTATATCATTTGCTAATGCGCTCATACAGACGCTCCTCTCGCATTGGCAGCTAAATGCGCTTGTTCAATTTTTTCTATCTCATCTACCTGAACGTAGTAATCAACATCAGAGGTATAACAACGCTTAACAAATACACCTATTCCAGCAATAAGCGCTGCAGCGGCTAACCACCAAATATGCCAAATAAGCGCAAAGCCCATTACGGTGAAACTCATGCTCATGAATACGCCAGCAGAGGTGTTTTTTGGCATGTGAATAGGTGCGTATTTCTCAGGCTTTTGGTAAGAGTCGCCTCGTTCTTTTGCGTCTGTCCACGCATCAATATCTTTAATGTGAGGAATGTGCGCAAAATTATAAAACTGAGGCGGAGACGCCGTAGACCATTCAAGTGTGTGTCCATTCCATGGATCGCCAGTGGTGTCATCAAGCTTGTCTTTATTTTTGAAGCTTATGTACAACTGTAATAGCTGGAAGAAAATACCAAAGGCAATAATAAACGCCCCTACTGCAGCAATATATAACCATAAGTTCCAGTCAGGGTTGTTGGTATGGTTAAGTCTGCGGGTCATGCCCAAGAAGCCCAGCACATACAGTGGTAAGAACGCCATCATGAAACCAATTTGCCAGCACCAAAATGCAGCTTTACCGGTTCTTTCATCAAGCTTGAAGCCCATGGCTTTCGGGAACCAAAACGCAAAACCTGCCAAGTAACCAAATACCGCTCCACCAATAATGGTGTTGTGGAAATGAGCAATCAAAAACAGACTATTATGCAGTACATAATCGGCACCAGGAATGGCTAATAAAACACCTGTCATTCCGCCTATGGTAAAGGTCACCATAAAGCCCAACGCCCATAGAACAGGTACGCTAAGTACGAGACGGCCGCGGTACATGGTGAATAACCAGTTGAATAGTTTCACCCCTGTCGGCACAGCGATAACCATGGTCATAATACCGAAGAACGCATTTACATTGGCACTTGAGCCCATAGTAAAGAAGTGGTGCAGCCATACTACAAAGCCTAAAATAGCAATTGCACCCGATGCATACACCATTGAGGTGTAACCAAATAAGCGTTTTGCCGTAAAGGTGGAAATAACTTCTGAGAAAATACCAAAAGCAGGTAGCACCAAAATGTAAACTTCAGGGTGGCCCCATGCCCAGAATAAATTAATGTACATCATAGAGTTACCACCAGCTTCGTTAGTGAAGAAGTGGAAATCTAGATAGCGGTCTAGTGTTAGCATAGCTAGCACTGCCGTAAGGATAGGGAACGACGCAGCAATAAGGATATTTGCCCATGTGCATGTCCACGTGAAGATTGGCATTTGCATCAATTTCATGCCCGGTGCACGCATCTTAAATACAGTCACTAGAAAGTTAACCGCAGTAAGTAGCGTGCCGAGCCCTGATATCTGCAAGGCCCATATGTAGTAGTCGACGCCAACCCCCGGGCTTAATTCAAGCCCCGCTATTGGCGGATAAGCTACCCAACCTGTTTTTGCAAACTCACCTATACCTAATGAAATATTTATGAGAATGGCGCCGCCAGCGGTAAGCCAAAAACTTAAGTTATTTAAAAAAGGGTAGGCCACATCACGGGCACCAATTTGCAGTGGCAGCACAATGTTCATTAAACCAATCATAAATGGCATGGCCATAAAGATGATCATAATCACGCCGTGGGCAGTGAAAATTTGGTCGTAGTGTTCCGGTGGCAAATAGCCTGGTGCGCCATTCGTTGCTACCGCAAGCTGGGTACGCATCATAATAGCGTCGGCAAAACCACGTAGTAACATCACCATAGCCAGTACAATGTACATAATGCCTAGGTGTTTATGATCCACAGACGTGATCCAGTCATTCCACAGTGTTCCCCACTGCTTGTATTTTGTAATGAGCAGCGCAATAGCAGTACCCACTACAGCAATCACTGCCAACGTAACCATAATAATAGGCTCGTGGTAAGGCACTGACTCTATTGATAATTTACCTAAAAAAGACATAATTATTCGTTAACCTCTTCATGATGACCTTTGTGCATATCCGGCATAGCTTTTCGCATGCCTGTGGCAGCGTTATCAGGCTTGCTGTAAAAATCCATCGAGCCGTGGTCTTTCATATATTTCATTAGTATTTCGTGGAACAACCCATCACTTACATCGCCGTAGTAGGTCACAGGATGATTTTCGGTGGGCTCTGCAAGTTCTTTGTAAGAGCCAGAAGTTAATGCTGTATCTTCTTGCTTAACCTTTTGTACCCAATCGTCGAAATCAGCTTCAGTAGGGGTGGCAATAGCATCGAATTTCATGCCGGAGAAGCCAGCGCCACTGTAGTTGGATGAAATGCCTTTGAACGTACCCGGCTCATTTGCAATGAGGTGTAGCTTGGTTTCCATTCCGGCCATTGAGTAGATTTGACTGCCCAACTGAGGAATGAAAAACGAGTTCATGGCGTTTTCAGAGGTAATTTTGAAAGCAATGGGTTTGTTAGCAGGAAAAACTAATTCGTTAACCGTAGCAATGCCTTGCTCTGGATAGATGAATAGCCACTTCCAGTCTAAGGACACCACCTCTACAGTGAGATGCTCACCTTTGCCTTCGAGCGGCGCGTAGGGGTCTAACGCTTGTGTTGAACGCCAAGTAATAACGCCTAGCGCAATAATAATGAGTACCGGAACCGACCATACCAAGGCTTCAATTTTGGTAGAGTGGGCCCATTTCGGGGTGTAAATTTCAAAGTCGCGACTGGCGCGATATTTCCAAGCGAAATAAAGTGTTAGCACAATGACGGGGATCACAACAATGAGCATAAGAATGGTGCAAAGAATGATTAGATTCTTTTCATCCACACCTACTTGCCCTTTAGGATCGAGTACGCCGCCGCTGCAACCGGCCAGCATCAGCACGATTGTGGTAAAAGTTAGTTTCAAGAGGTTACGAATAGACAAAAACATTTTTCCTATAACCCGTAAGTTCAAGGGAATTCCGCGATTAAACAGCACCGATAACCAGAACAAAAGCCTGGATATGCACATCGAAGACAATCGATAGCCGTGGTGATTAATCCGCAAAGACAAGCACGCAATTTAGCGTTTTCGGGTAACGATTAGTGTTTACACATCGACATCAAAAACGGTTAGCTAAGAGTAGGAGGGGCTCGGCTACCAATTTTTTGAATAAAGGGGTGAGGGTATTCGTGAAAAACGAAAGGAACAGGTTGATCATTACCAATAAAATGGGCTCTAGCGGTGGCGCAAGCATGAACTTGAAGGCCAACCAGCACCAATATAATGGTAGGAAGAGAAAACAGGGAAAGCGCTTGGTTAAAAGCGGCAATGAAAAAAGGCTCAATAACAATATTGTCGTGGAGTGCACTAACAAACTCGCCTGAGTCGGCCATTGTGCCGCTGGCTATCAACGCTACGTTAAGCAATAAGGCTGCGTTTGCAATCCATAGGAATACCCCTACACCTGTTGTGTAGCGTTGAAGCTTCTGCACAAACGCTGCGAAAGCAGGCTGCAGAAAAACATCAATTGAAGGGGGTCGATTAGCCATGCTAAGTAAAAAAACCTCGAAAATTGCCGGGGCAATCAAATGAACTTGAGTCGCTATTTCAGCGAGGGAGAGTAATGATTAATTCTATTTATCTCAAGGGGGAGTATGCCCACTTTATTAAAACGCACCTCAATAAAAACTTTCGATTTTCACGCGTGTTAACAAATAATTAATCTTTAATAGGGTTGAGAGTAGAGGTGCTGCTGTTAGTTGAAAGCTCGGTAAATTGGGCGTGTGCATTCGACTTGTATAGTTAACTCACCGCTCAGATTCGATTTTGTTAATTTAATGTTTTGTTTTTCCGCGTGATTTGGCTTGCACGAAGTAAGTTGGGATAACGGTTAAGTAAGCCGATTTTTGCGATGAGTAGAAGCACTCAATTGTGGCTTACAACCTAAATATATTTTGAATATCAGTCATATTTTATTAAGAAGTCATATTTTGAAATAATAAAAACGCGTTGGTTTTATTAGTTTCACTAAAAAGCAGTAGTCTATTTTCTTCACATTATTGATTTCATGAAGTATCTGAAATTAGCCAAATAAAGTATCTACCCTTACATCCGCAGACTACTCTACTTATCGATTATATAACTCATTGAGCTCCGCTTCTTTGTTGACCTTACTTTGATCTGGTCGTAGTGGTAGCGGCAAGCAGGCGTTGCAACAATCGTATTTGCTGCGCTAATAAAGACAACAGGAGAGCAGATGTCTCAGTCTAATGAATTTTCAGGTAAAACCGCAGTTATTTCTGGCGCAGCGGGTGGAATTGGCTTAGCCCTAAGTGAAGCATTAGCGGCGCAGGGAATGAATATTGTGATGGGCGATATTGATGCGGCTGCTCTTGCACAATCTAGCGAAGATTTACGCGCTAAGGGTTATAAGCTAATAACCTGCTCACTTGATGTCACCGATTATGCCCAGTGGGAAGAGGTTGTTGCGAAAGCCAAAGAAGCGTTCGGCAAAATACATATGATCATCAATAACGCGGGTGTTGGTGGTTCGCCTGGAAAAATAGAAGACTCAGAAGCTGAAACCTGGCGCTGGGTGATGGACGTGAATGTGATGGGCGTTCTATACGGTGCTCAAGCTTGCGTGCCTGCTATAAAAGAGCACGGTGAAGGGGGCTGGGTGTTAAACGTGGCATCGATGGCGGGCATGTTGGGTATGCCGTATGCTGGTGCGTATTGTGCTTCTAAGGCTGCAGTAGTGTCGATGACAGAAGGCTGGGTGCCAGAACTAGAACCTTTCAATATTCATACGTCGGTGTTGTGCCCTGCATTCGTAAAAACCCGTATTCATGAGTCTTATCGTAATAGACAAGAAAAGTATGCGGTAGCCACTGCAAAGCGTATCGATAAAGAAAAACTAAAAGCAGGGGCCAAAGCTGCCACTATGGCCGTGGAATCTGGAATTCCTGTATCGATGTTGGCCGAGCGCGTATTGGAAGCTTTACGTTCAAAACAGACGTATATTTACACGCATCCTAACTACCGTAAGGTCACACGTGGCCGTGCTAAAGCAATTGATAATGGTTTTATCGATGCTGAGAACAGCTCTGTGGTAGGCCATTTAATAAATGATGACATCGTCACTTTTTGATAAAATCAGGCGCTTAAATAAGCACGTACTTATACTCAGGCTGTACCTGCTAAAAACAGCTTAGTTCTGCTTAGCGCATACGATCTTAAAAGAGCCAAGTTTTCATCAGAAGCTTGGCTCTTTTTTAAATGGTAGCCACTCAACTGGGTAAAGTATTTTTCTCTTATTATCCCACCAAAAATCCTTTTCCACTCACGACTATTTTTTAACCTCTATATTAGGTAGTTGGTCGTGTGTTTATTGAAACTTCATAGGTTTATTAGTAACTCTATATAGTGTTACTTCCTATAATTCTAAATTCAAATAAACACTCTGTGGACAATAATAATGAATAAGCTTTTTAAAGCTGCAGTAGCTGTATCTCTTGCACTCTCATGCTCGACTGTTTTTGCAGAAAAACCTAACGACGACAAATCTATTTTTAGCAGTTCAACTTTTAAAGCAATGGAGCTGAGAAATATTGGACCCGCTTACATGTCTGGTCGGATAGCAGACATTGCTATTGATCAAAATAATCCTTCAACATGGTATACCGCAGTAGGTTCTGGTGGCGTGTGGAAAACCACGAACGCAGGCAACACATGGACGCCCATTTTCGATAACCAAGCAGTGTATTCAATTGGCGATGTGACCATTGCGCCTAGTAACTCAAATATTATTTGGGTAGGTACAGGAGAGAATAACGGCGGGCGCCATATCAGCTTTGGTGACGGCGTATACAAATCTGTCGATGGCGGTCAAACATGGAAAAATGTGGGCTTAGCGAAGTCTGAACATATCTCTGACATTATTATTCACCCAACAAACCCTGACATTGTGTGGGTTTCAGCTCAAGGGCCATTGTGGTCTGGCGGTGGCGAGCGTGGTTTGTACAAAACGACTGACGGTGGTGATACTTGGAAGCAAGTGCTAACGCCTGCTGACAAATGGACCGGTGTAACCTCTTTACTTATCGACCCGCGAAATCCTGATAAACTTTATGCCGCCACGTGGGCTCGCCAACGTTCTATTGCCGTATATGTAGGGACCAATGAAGGCGCAGGCATTCATACCTCTGACGATGGCGGTGAAACTTGGACAGAACTTAAAACCGGTTTGCCAGAAGGCAACATGGGTAAAATAGGTATGGCGATATCGCCTATGAACCCTGATGTGCTTTACGCTACTATCGAAACTGATAACCGCAAAGGTGGTTTCTATCGCTCAGCCGACCAAGGCGCAAGTTGGACCAAAGTGTCTGATGAGATAGGTGCTGGAACAGGCCCTCATTATTACCAAGAAATTTTTGCTGACCAACACCAGTTCGACCGTGTTTATATTGCCAGTAACTACAGTAAAGTGTCTGACGATGGCGGTAAAACGTGGACGCCAATCAATACTAAGCGCAAGCACGTAGATGACCATGCTATGGCATTCCATCCTACTGATCCTGATTTTGTTTTGATGGGATCAGACGGTGGTATTTATATGTCTCATGACAGAATGGCGAATTGGCACTTTATGGCGAATTTGCCGCTAACCCAGTTTTATAAAGTAGCACCGGATGATTCGAAACCTTTCTATATGATTTATGCGGGTGCACAGGATAACTCGACCCAAGGCGGGCCATCACGTACTAGACGCGCAGATGGCATTAAGAACAAAGATTGGTTCTTAACTCTAGGCGGAGATGGGCATCAGCCTGCAGTTGAGCCGGGTAACCCAGATATTATTTACTCTCAGTGGCAACAGGGCAACCTTACCCGCGTAGACATGACCACCAAAGAAGGCGTTTACGTTAAGCCGCAGCCACTGCCAGGCGACCCAGCAGAGCGCTACAACTGGGATGCTCCAATTAATGTGTCTAGCCACGATCCTGCGCGTATTTACTTTGCTTCCCAGCGCGTATGGCGTTCAGACAACCGCGGCGATAGCTGGACGGCCGTTTCTGGCGACCTGACCCAAGACGGAAACCGTATGCATATGCCTATGATGGGCAGAACGTGGTCGGTAGAAGCGGGTTGGGATTTGTATGCCATGACAGAATTTCACACCATTGCTAACTTCTCTGAAAGCCCAGTGGATGAGAATATTCTTTGGGCAGGTACAGACGATGGCATTATTCAAGTCACTACCAACGGCGGTGAGTCGTGGAAGAAAATTGAATTAGACGATATCAAAGGTATTCCCGCTACCGCTTATGTGAATGATATTCGCGCTGATTTATACGATCCGAATACCGTATATGTTGCTTTAGATAACCACAAATATGGCGACTACAAACCCTACTTGATCAAGTCGACTAACCTAGGTAAAAAGTGGACATCACTTGCCGATGACTTACCTGCAAAACACCTTGTTTGGCGTATTGTTCAAGATCATGTGAACAAAGATTTGATGTTCATTGGTACCGAATTTGGCGTTTTCTTTACGGTTAACGGCGGTAAAAATTGGGTTGAACTTGATGGCGGTATGCCAACCATTTCTACTCGCGATGTGAAAATACAGCGCAGAGAAAATGACTTAGTGGCCGGTACATTTGGCCGTGGAATTTATATTCTAGATGATTACGCCCCGCTTCGTGCATTAACTGAAAAGTCGATGCAGCAAGATGCACTGTTGTTCGCGCCTAGCCGCCCCGTGAAATGGTTTAAGCTAGACACCAAGCATTCTGATTCAGACGGCGATGACCGTTTTGTGGCAGAGAACCCAGCTCATGGTGCTACGTTAACTTATTTCTTGAAAGACAGCTTGCAAACCGCGAAGGGTAAGCGTCAAGAAGCTGAGAAAAAGCTACTTGAAGATGACAAATATCCTAAGTATCCAAGTTGGGAAGCGATTGAAGCTGAACTTCAAGAGCCAGAACCTGCAGTTTATGTTGAAATTCGTGACAATGCGGGCGACGTAATAAATCGCGTAGCGGGTAGCACTAAGAAAGGACTTCACCGCATTACATGGGACATGAAGTATTCAAACACCACACCGCTTACTAAGAAAGATAGCAAAAATAATGGCTTAATGGCATTGCCAGGCACTTATAGCGCTACGTTATTTAAGCGCGAGGGTGCAACTGTTACTCAGCTAGCAGAGCCGGTTGAGTTTACGCTAGAGTCTATTTATGAAGGTGCTTTGAAAGGGGCCTCTGCTGAGGACATTACAGCGTATGGGAACGCTGTTACTAAATTGCAGAAACGTGCAATGTCTGCAACTACTGTACTAGGGCAAGTGAAAGAGACAATGGAATTGCTTCGTGTTGCTATTGACCGTACCCCTAGT
Source organism: Alteromonas sp. Mac1 (assembly GCF_001562125.1). Classification (NCBI taxonomy): domain Bacteria; kingdom Pseudomonadati; phylum Pseudomonadota; class Gammaproteobacteria; order Alteromonadales; family Alteromonadaceae; genus Alteromonas; species Alteromonas sp. Mac1. The sequence continues at coordinate 3,367,729 of NZ_CP013932.1, read as the reverse complement.
GATGTAAGCCAGCTTGAAGCTAAGTTTGCGAGTATTCAACGTGAATTGAACGACATTAACAAGGCGTTTAGTGGCTTAGAATCGCGTAATCGCAAAGGCATTAAACCGGCGAATATTATGAGTCGTTTACGCTATGCAAGATCGGCACTGGGTTCATCTTACGGGCCTACTCAACAGCATAAAGACCAACTTGGTTATGCTGAAGATGAATTAAACCAAGTGAGTGCACGTATTAAAACACTGCAAGAAACCACAGTGCCTGCACTACAGCAAGCCGTAGTGAATGAAGGTGGCCCTTGGACCGCTGGCATTCCGGTAATTACAAACTAACGAGTGTTAGTAAAAACAGATGCGGCAGCATTACGCTGCCGCATTTTTTATTCTTACCCTTCCTTTTATTAGCTTTATTACCGTAGCAAGACCCAATGAAAAGCCTGTCGTATTTTTTCTGTTTTATATTTCGTTCAAAGTTTTTTGAATTACATTCAGCTAAGTTATCAACTTTTGGATTAGCCCCTTTTAAGCTATTTTTAACCATTTCATTTTTAGCTGCCCCCGTTTTTTCGGCCAGTGCCAGCACAAATACAAGTACCGAGAGCCTGAACGCTGATAACGAGAGCACTGACAACGAGAGCACTGACAATAAGAGTATTGAAGCGCTAGAGCGGTACACGGTCACCGCAGAGCGCCCGTATTACAATCAAACTTTAAACAGCATTTTTCCCCAATATAGCTACGATAAATCAAACCTTGTGGGTAGCCCTCACATCAATGACATTTTGCTGCAATCGCCGTCAGTTAATTTAAATGGGCAAGGTGGGCAAATTCAAAATATTAATATTCGCGGCTTCTCTCGCTGGCGAATTCAATCCTTACTTGATGGCGTACCTATTGTGAGTGACCGCCGAGCGGGGGCGAGTGTTGGCTTTGTTCCACCTTCTTTTATTCAAAGTGTTGCCGTCATTCCAGGGGCTGCATCTACCTATTTAGGCTCGGGCGCTATTGGTGGCGCTGTAGATTTGTTACTTCCATATAACACAGAATCTAACCTTCAAATAGGGTGGAGCAGTAACCAACAGGCACAAGACTATAGTTATGCCGATTACGCAGCCAATACGGACTGGAACCTGTCGTACCGTAAAGGCAATAACGGTAATGACGCGCAAGGTAATACTCTGTTTGATAAATTCGAACAATCCGCGCTATTCATAAGGCACCGTCCGGTAAGTGGGGTGCTGAAAGAAGCCTGGACCTTGTATTCAGACAACAGTGATATTGGTAAGTCGAGTAGTGACTTTCCTGAAGATAGAGTAACTACCTACCCAGAAAATACGCATTGGTTAGGCAAAATGACTTTTGCATTTTCTAATATATTTAGCTCTGACTTATTTAGCGATGACATGGCTAGCCCTGACACATCTAGCACAGACCTAGTTAGCAACCTTTGGTGGCACCAATCCACATTGGACACCCACATTTTAAGGCCAGAAGATCGGATAAACGAAAGTGAAAGCGAGGCGTTAGACTTCGGGCTTGATGTTGGCAGTAACGCACGCATAAATAATTGGCAAGTAAACTGGCAAGTTCAATTAATGGGGCGAGAAGGGGTAATTATTGATGAAAGAGAGTTCACCTTGGTTTCCTCTGCTAGTGAATTGACTGTAGATGAATCTCTTATAAATCAACCTGTCTTAGATGAAGCTTCAAATCTAACTGACTCATTCTTTACTTCTGAATTGGCTTACGAACTTCGTACATTGGATGCTAGTGAAACCACAGTGGCAGGTATTGCCGATGCATCGCGTACCTTTGGTGCTACTTCGCTAGCCTTTGGAGGCAGGCTTGATTGGCAGCAGCAGTCTAACAATGCTGATGATGTTACTAATACCAACGTTAGCGGGTTTATTGGGGCCAGCCATACGCTTTCGCCTCAATGGTCGGCAAGTGTTTACTTATCTAGCGCTTTTAGAAATCCTTCTTTAACCGAGCGTTATTTTTCGGGAGAAACCCCTCGGGGCACTGTCTTAGGTGATGACAATTTAGAAACAGAGCAGGCCACAAATGTACAGGCTTCGTTATCGTACAACAGCATTGATTTAACGGGCTCAGTTGAAGTGTTTCATCAGAAAATTAATCACTATATTGAACGTACTACGGTATCTGAAAATGTGCAGGTTTATAGCAATTTAGACAGTGCGACGATTCGAGGCATAAGCTATCAGCTAGATTGGCAGCAGTCACAAGCTGTAAATAAAGCGCAAAATAAAGCAACAGAGCAAGGGTATTGGTTTGCTCAGTTAAATGGAGCCTGGATTGACGGCGAAGATACTTTGGGAAGCGCTATTTCCGATATTCCGCCTAATAGTCAGCGATTAACATTAGGGTATGAGCTAGAAGATGTTCGGCTATTTTCAACATTGGTTCATCGTGCAAGCAAGCGAGATATTGGTGATAGTGAAAAGGAACTCGGCAATGTAACCACCATAGATATTGGCGCGCTATGGCAATTCAATCAACGTATGTCGGTGCAAGCGAGTTGGCGGAATCTTACTAATCAGCAATATTATGTGAGTGCCGACGATAAAGCTGCATTTGCTCAAGGTGAAAGCGTGCAGCTCGCACTAACCTTTTTGCTGTGAGCGGTAATATTGCTTTAAATATTTGCTTTTTAGCGTAGTAAACAACATGACTAAGCCCGTCAGCCACAAAATGAAAAGCAAAATGGCGGCGGGCAAAAAAAGCCATAGTTTGGCGCTTTCAAAAAACCAGCTGCCATCGTGAATAGCTTCAATGGTATCGGTGCGCCGATAAGCAACCTGAAGTACTTCGCCATTGGTTGCATTTAGCTGAACTTCCCAATGATTCTTACCGCGTACTTTTATAATGCCTTTGTCGGGGCGCACGTCTAAGCGGTCGATATCGCCCCAACTGTTCAGTTTAGCTTCGGGGACATTTTTTACCGCTTCAATAATGTTATCAAAGCTAATAGATGGCGCATCGCCAAGTGCTTTTTGGGTAGGCGGTTGTAGCCAGTCGAATTCTTTTTTTACCTGCAGCAAAAGGCCACTGCCAATCACAACAACGACAGGAATAAAAATGACCAATGAAAGCCACAAGTGAAAATTGCGGCTGGTTTTACGCAGGTTAATCGACATTCATTTACTACCTAAAAATGGACGTTCACTATACTGCATCTGATTTAGCGAGTAAAAAATGTTAGCTGATACTAAGATTTCAAGCGACGAATAAATGAGTTAAAACCGCTTGGTAATCACCGTAATATTGGTAGTCTTATAGAAAGTAGAATAACCACTGAGTAAACCCATGAAACACAGGCTTCTTTTATCGCTATTTACCTTGCTACCGTTTGCCCTACACGCCGAAGCACTACAATCTCTTGAAGCTCAAGACAAACAAGTAGCGCAAACACTAAAAGTAGCCACATTTAACGTAAGCATGGAATCGACTAACTACAAAGCGCTTGGGTTAGCGCCTAGTGCTAAGGTTTTACAGCAAGTGCTATCTAATGGTGAAAACCAGCAAGTTAAGAATATTGCTGAAATTATTCAACGTGTTAACCCCGACATTCTGCTACTCAATGAGTTTGATTATATCGCCGACCAGTCAGTAGGAATTGAGAATTTTATAAAGCATTATTTAAATGTTTCACAAGTTGGTCAAAAAGCAGTGGATTATGGCTATGTTTATACTAATACCGTGAATACGGGCGAGCCCACGCATTTTGATTTAGACAACAATGGCAAAAAAGAACAATACGGCGGTGATGCTTATGGTTATGGGTTATACCCAGGCCAATATGGCATGGTGGTATTGTCTAAGTATCCTATTGATCATGCTAATGCACGTACTTTTCAAACTTTCAAATGGCAAGATATGCCTGATGCCCAACAGCCTATGCTACCTGCTGCCAGTACTGAAGATGCAGGTACGCATTGGTATTCAGAAGAAGAGTGGCAGACCTTTCGTTTAAGTTCAAAATCTCATTGGGATATTCCGGTCAATGTGAACGGAAAAATAGTGCATGTGTTAGCCATGCACCCCACACCGCCAAATTTTGATGGCGAGGAAGATAGAAACGGTACCCGTAATCACGATGAAATTCGCCTAATGGCAGATTATTTAACGCCAAATCGTGGTGGCTATATTTATGACGATGCTGGCGAGCAGGTTAGCTTAAACGACAATGACCGATTCGTATTGGTCGGCGATTTTAATGCTGCTGATATTGGCGATAAATACAGACCCGATGTGATTGAGCAATTAACTGAAAGCCCGTTAGTGAACAATAGCCTTATTCCCACAAGTGCGGGTGGTGCAGAAGCCTCCAGCGAAGATTTCAGTAACCGTTTCACTGCCTACTGGGGGGCAAGAGCCGATTATGTGCTGCCTTCACAATATGGGTTTGACGTAAAAGACGCTGGTGTATTTTGGCCAACCAAAGACAGTGATTTATATAGGCTGGTAAAAGACAGGCAAGCAAGCTCTGACCATAGAATGGTTTGGGTGTCGTTAACGATAAAATAATTCGCTTCCATCCGTAAATGTTAAAAAAGTTTAATGAACTGCTAATCTGTTCTGGTTACTTGCCCGTTTATAACCTCATACACCTTCGCTTACGTCACTTGACGTAAGCCATGTTCCGAGGAGAGGCAAGTTTCTATGGACGATCCTACGCTAATTATCCTAATGTACTTCATCATTCCTATCTGGTTTCTGGCAGGTATTGTTGACTGGTTTTGTCATAGGCGGAGTAATATTTCTGGAACCAGCGGCGCAAAAGAATCATTCATTCATTTGCTGATGTTCGCCGAAGTTGGCATCCCACTATTCATGGTGCTGATCTTCGAAGTAAACAGCTTAATCATCGCTATTAGTATCGTGCTCTTTTTTGTGCATGAAGCTACCGCCATGTGGGATGTCTCTTACGCGGTAACTAAGCGCCGTGTAGGGCCCATTGAACAGCATGTTCATAGCTTTTTAGAAATGATCCCGCTGTTGGCCTTAGTTTTAGTGGTGGGCCGACATTGGCCTCATTTCACCGCGCTGTTTGGTATCGGCGGTATCCCCGCCGATTTCGCCCTTCAACTTAAAGAAGACCCTTTACCCACATGGTATTTAGTTACGGTGCTATTGGTAGCACTAGCCTTAGAGTTTGTACCCTATTTGGAGGAATTAATGCGTGGTTTAAAAGATAAAAATCAAGCTAATAGCGGCAAAAGCAATGGCACCCGTGGCACCGGTGATACAAACGTCACACCCGTTTCAGATGCTGAAGCCGAGGCTGCTAGTCCCTATGCTACGTCAGTGGCTGGGGAAGAAGACCCCGGTGTGGCATTAGAAGAGTTGGTAGAAAGTCGCAATGGGGTTATTCCTATCACCAAGAAGCGGTAAATATCGGTAACAGGAATTTAAGGGTTCAGTTTACCAACATAAGTAAGAGCTCCTTAATCTACGTGCTATCCACTCCATGTCATGCCGTATTAGGCATGACATGGAGTTAAGTTCAGCGAGATTTATGAGCCCTGTTTTAACTTATTCCTCGGTCTGTTTTTTCTTCATTTCAGCTTGCTCTTCTTGCCAAGCTTTATAATCTTCAAAACGCTGTTCGTAGCGAAGTACCTTACTGTTAGGATCGGCAATCACTACATCATATTGGCTTACTGTTAAGCTGGTTTGGTTTTGCATATCAAGCGTGGTTACTTTACCGTTTATGCTAACCTCTAGGGGCATAGGGAAGGGTAAATCACCTTCTGTTTTCCACGTAAAGGTGACGTCATTTTCGGTGCGAGCAACATCTAATTTAGGTAAAGCCGCACTGAATAAATACACGTCAAAAAACCAATCTAGATTGTGCGTGCTGTTTTTATTGACGATATCGATAAAGTCTTGAGTATTGGCGAAAATCGGTTTGAAATTTCCAGGCTTAGGGTCAACGCGCCCATACACTAATTCGGTTACAGAGCGGAAGAAATCTTCGTCGCCCATTAGCCCTCTAAGCGTATGAATAACCCATGAACCTTTGGCATAAATATCACCCGCAGGGCCTTTTTCATACACATCTTCTTCAGACATTAATTCATTACTTACAATGGGGTGAGCATTGGCTAACCCTTTTCTCTGGGCATTCAGTTTTACAAAATAGGCTTCATTACCATGAAGATATTGGGCATATAGCGGCTGCATGTAGGTGCCAAATCCTTCGTGTAGCCACATATGATCCCAATTGTCGTTGGTCAGCTGATTACCAAACCACTCATGGGCAAACTCGTGCTGCATTAACCAATCGTACCCAGCATCATCTTTTCTATATTCATTGCCATAGGCGTTTATTGTTTGGTGCTCCATACCCAAGTGAGGCGTTTGTACTATGCCTACTTTCTCGTCCGCAAACGGGTAAGGGCCAATCATACGTTCAAAGAAAGTAATCATTTCTGGTAGCTCGGCAAATAAGGCCTTAGCTTTGTCTTCGTTTTCTGGAAGATGGTAGTAGGTTAACGGGTAGGTATTACCGTATATACTAGTAAAATTCTGTGTGAGCTTTTCATAAGGCGCTATGTTTAAGGCAATGCCGTACGTATTATGCATCGACTTGGTTTTCCAATGAAAAGTGCGATCGTTACCCTTTTCTTGGGTGTCGATTAATACGCCATTACTGGCGGCCACAAGGGGGTTAGGGACAGTAATTAAAAGCTCAGTAGTTGCCGGTTCACCATAAGGTTGGTCGATACAAGGCCAGAAAAGATCGCAACCTTCACCTTGCACTGCAGTAGCTAACCATGGATGTCCATCAGGGGTTTCTTCCCACATCACACCGCCATCCCAAGGGGCTCTAATCGGCGTGCGAGGATGGCCTGAATACACAACACGCAAGGTGGCAGGAAACGCCACATCGCTATTCGGCGAGACTATAAGCTCACCTTCGGGATTACTAAACTGCTGTTCGGGTAATTTGGTGCCGTTCAACCACACGCTTTCGATAGCAAAACGAGTGTCTAAGTCCACCGAAATTTCTTGTTGCGGTGAAGGCGCTTGCAGGGTGAGGGTAGTATCTCCAAACAAAATCTCTTTGTCGAAATCAAAGGAAAAGGCGAGCGTTGCATGGCTAATAGATAGGTTCTGTTGCCTTTCAGGAATTTCTCCCCCAGTTTTTAACGTGTAGGGTGTTGATAGCTCGGCAGCGTGTATGGGATTTACTGAAGAAGCTGGCTGAGTCGCACACCCAACAATAAATGATGAGGCACACGCTAAGGCAAGCATTTTTAATTTCATGTTCTTTCCGTTTTTATTATTGTGAATTTGTTATTCCGTTCTTATTGTTATACGAACAGGAGCAAGATAAATCAATAACTTATCTTTCACAAAAGTCTCAATACAATGCAATGAGTAAACGGTTAATGCGGGGGTAAGTAAGATGAAAGACGGTAACTGGCCGCGTGACTAATCCTATTTTTGATAAAGGCGCCTTTGTATAATTCGATTATTTTCACGGTCTATCTTAGTTGGCTATCTTTACTGCCCCTTCGGTTAAACAACGACTCAACTTTGCTTGTTTTTTCCATTTCAGCTTGGCAGTTAATACACAATTGAACGCCAGGCACTGCTATGCGTCTGCGCTCAGGAATTGGGGCGTCGCACTCTTCACAGAATTCAGCGCTTGCGCCTTGATACATGTTGTTTTTAGCGCGCGATACCGCATCTTCAATGCTTGCGTCTATTTGATCTTGCACTGCGCCATCTTTTGCCCAGCCACCAGCCATATTCCCTCCTAAGCTCTACTTGCGAGTATTGCGATTAACAATAGAATGAAGCAAAGACAGTGCCGAGCATGTTGATTGGCTATTTTGATAATGATTACAAACGATTAGAGTAAATAGAGTGTGGCCGACGGTGTGAGCAGTTCTACTGGAAGCGCAGCTTTTACTGAGAACAGTGCAATATTTGCATCACCTAAAAGGAAATAGCATTATTTAAGAAAAACACTAAAAGGAGCGCGCGCTCCTTTTAGTATTCTTTCTTGATTGGTTTACGGCTACTTATCAGTACCCGCCGCTAATGGTTGGTCAAGTTTATAGTCGAGTTGTACTAACAAACTTGTTTGCCTGTGTGCAACACCACCTTTAATTGCTGGTTTGTATTTCCATTGTTTAAGCGCGGCTTTCGCACTTTCATCAAAAACGCCGTCGGGAGTGGCATTGACCACCGTAATATTATCGGTACTACCGGTTTTGGTAATATCGAATTGCAGTACAACGAAGCCTTCAATATTGCCTTTTTCGGCCGCTTCGGGGTATGCAGGCGATACAAATTCTACCGGTGCTGCTTCGTCAACCTTCGACTGTTTGTGTTCAGTATTGTGAAGTGGGGCGTTAGCTAATGCCATATTGGCAGTGATTAAGGCAAAAATAGCAGCTGTGCCAGCGGCAAGTAACTTATTACCTTTATGCGGGGTTTTAATTGCGTTCAGTCTTTTAATCATTGTACTTTTCTCTCCAAAGGTTGGGTACAGGTTTACTGCTTTTGAATTATGCTCGGCACAACAAACAAGTGCTTTTGCATAAATGAGTTTCTCGTCTGGTGATTTGTTGGCTAGCACTGAGTTATCACATGCTAATTCTTGACTACTACGAAACGACGTTAACGCAACCCAAGTTGCAGGGTTGAACCAAAAAAGTACTGTAAAAGCTAACGCAATAGCATTCCATACGTTGTCTTTGTGTTGGTTATGTACTCTTTCATGTTCAAGTATTAATGCTTGTTGAGTACCTGAAAATGCAGTCTCAAAATAACTAGGCAGCAGAACGACAGGCTTCAAAAAACCAAAGAGCATAGGTGTAGAAGCTTTATTGGAATAATACGCGCTAAGGGAAGGTGACGTATTTGAGCCTACTGAAACGGTAGATTTAGGCAAAGGAACAACGTGCTTTTTATCAATAGAGCGAAATAAGCTTATATGATGCACCAATATGTAAGCTGCTACCGCACTAGCACCTGTTGCCCATAGCCAAAACAGCACGCTGAATTGCGAGCTGGACACATTAGGGTTAATACCCACTATATAGCGGCTGATGCTATTAGAAGGAATAGAGACCAAATCAACGGGCAGGTTGTTCATCACAAGAGCGGCAGGTATTAACAACCACGCTTTATAAACAAACTTAGTACCTAGTTGGTTAGTAAGGGATCGTTCACAAAAGATCAAAAGCGCCAAAACAACCGTTAACATAACTTGCTGAGAAATCACCCACTCAATCATTGTTTTGCTCCCACTGCTTGATGACAGCTTTAAGCTCATCGATATCTTCTTTAGATAATTCATTTTGGTTGGCAAAGCCTGCAATCATAGGCGCAACTTTACCTTTGAAAAGTCGGCTTAAAAAACTGCTCGTTTCTTCTTGAACATATTCTTCGCGGGCAATTATGGGGTAATAAAGGTATTGGCGCTGTTGCTTGTGAAAACTGATCGCCCCCTTTTTAACTAGGCGGCCGAGTAAAGTTTTTACTGTTTTCTCATGCCAAGGTTTATGTTGATTAAGGCGGTCAATTACCTCGTTAGATGATATCGGGTTGCTGTCCCAAATCACGTCTAATACTTCAAACTCGGTATTGCTAATATCTGGCTGCGCTTTAGATGTCGTCATAAGTATTTTCGCTTTAACCAATCATGTAGTGGCTTTTAATTAAATGGATTACAAGTGTAGTCTAAATATAAGATTACATGTGTAATTCTAAAGTGCAAGTTTCTTTAGCACTTTTTTGAGTAATGGTTGTAGGTGTAGGGCGGAAGCGGGGGAAATGGCCACAAGTTAGTGACGGGCCATTATCTATTCATTGCTATAAATTTCATTTTGTAATTGCTCTAATTCGTCCAGTACTTTCATAAACTTACTGCCAAACTCGGTTACTTCGTACTCCACTCTTGGGGGCACTTCGTTATAAGACGTACGGGCTAAAATGCCAAATTCGATATTTTTTCGCAAACACTGGTTAAGTACTTTCGTGGTAAGGCCATCTACCCGACGAACCATTTCGCCTGGGCGATTTATTCCATAGCCAAGCAATTGATAAATAGTAAGAGACCATTTGCAACCGCAAACAGCTTGCACCATTAATGCTGCTTTGCTCGGTGCTACTTTTTTTGAAAAATTCTTCTCTATAGTTTTCATTAAGATGTACCTAAAAGTACCTACCTTACCGATAAGTGCTTACTTTTTAAGTCTATTAATTGCCGTTAAATTGGCTTTTCATTTTAACACAAGCAAGGTCATTAATAATGCAAACTTCTAATATTGCAGTGGTAGTCGGTGGTTCAAGTGGAATGGGATTGGCGACAGCTAAACAGCTTTCTGCAAAAGGAATTGATACGGTTATTTTAGGTAATAACAGTGGCAAGCTAGCATCAGCAAAGGTTGATATTGAATCATACGCTTCAAGTGGTGCTACTGTTGAGACTATTCAGGCCAATTTACATAAACAACAAGACGTCGAAAAAGTGATACAGCAATTGAACGCCGAAGACAGACATATTCAATACTTGGTTAACGCAGTAGGTTATTTTAGTCCTAAGCCATTCCTATCACATGAACCTGATGACTATGATATATATGCCACACTGAATCGCGCAATATTTTTCATCAGTCAATCGATTGCTAATAATATGATTAAGCATGGCGGGGGCGCCGTGGTGAATATTGGTTCAATGTGGGCTAAACAGGCAATAAAAGCCACACCGTCTTCTGCATACTCAATGGCTAAAGCGGGGCTACATGCATTAACGCAACACATGGCGATGGAATTAGCAGAATATAATATACGCGTGAATGCAGTGTCGCCTGCGGTAGTGAAGACACCTATTTACGAATCATTTATTAACCCAGCTGATGTCGATGAGGCGTTAAAGGGGTTTAATGGATTCCATCCTATTGGGCGCATTGGTACTTCTGATGACATTGCCAATAGTATTATGTTTCTGCTTCAGGAGCAGAGCAGTTGGGTAACTGGTGCAATATGGGACGTTGATGGTGGTGTTATTGCCGGGCGGAACTAAGCGTATTGTTTGGTAGCGATGTTGTTGTCGAAAAAGGATAAAGGCCAGCTTTTCTCTCTGGCCTTTATATATGAGTAAAAGTACATAAAGAAAAGTGCGAGGTGCTCCCATGCAACAAGTAAACTGGGAAGTAGGGTAGGGAGTTGCACCCAAACGTGGGTTTACGCAGAGCATTAATATTAAACCGTACGTAATGCCAATTAGGTAATGTACAACCCAGCCAATGATAAGTTCGCCAGGTACTCGTTCGGCCTTTGGCAATGCGGGCTGAATAAATTGCCCTGATTTCATGTGGCCTACCCAGCGCCCCACCAATAACCAGTTTGTTGCAGGTAACCCGAAAAATGTCGCGAGTAACCAAGCGTAAATATCTAGAACAATAGTGCCCCCTATACCTATAAGTATAAAAGTATAGATAGAGTCATTGATCATAATGGTGTGTCCTCGAAAAGTGCTTGAAAGGTGTGAATAGAGATGAAAAGAGCTACTAATAAGTGTGAATGTAGTGCTCAACACCCTTGCTTGCAGCATCTACCGCGCCTGCGAGGTAACCGGGAAATTGCGTCGACCATTCACTGCCTATACCCACTAAGCGTTGATGCCATGGGCCATTAGGCGGGGTAATGTAAGGCGCTGTGGCATGTGCATTTGCCGCGTGTTTATCTAAATGTGTTGAAGTGAGTTCATCTTGTGCCCAGTCTTTAATAACATCGACTTCAGGTGTAGCGGCTTGCGTACCAAAAAGTCTTGCCAATTGGGCCCGGCAATACGCTTTCAAATCTTCATTGTTAATACGTTGCCTGTCGGTTGCTGGCACACCAATAAAACCGAATAACGCTGCTTGGCCTTGTGGGTATGATGCATCATGTATTTCAACCATTGGCCCCGCGCTGCTGCGCGCACTGCCCGACAGCCCTTGCTTGCGCCAAAATGGGGTATCGTATACTGCAATGTATTTAGCATGTGGCGCCATCCACGTTGCTGTATTTTGCCACTTTGCTATTACATCGCTTGGTAGTGTTGGGTTAAATGCGATTTTTTCTACCGCCAGACGAGGCGGTAGTGCGAGCATGACATGTTCAACATAGACTGTGTTGTTTGGCTTATCGGAATTGCTATAGCGTATTTCAATACTGTCTTGTTGATAGGTTATTGATTCAGCAGATGCACTGGTTACTACGTGTTTGTTTTGAAGCTTCGCATACAGGGCGTTAATGAGTTTGCCCATGCCACCTTTTATCCGCATAGAAGTGGGAGAATGCATGTAACCCGGTGTGGCGGTTGGTGGCTGGCTAGATGAACGTTCAATCAGTGTGTGTCCTTGCTCGAACTGGGCAAAGGTTTCAAGCTTCAAGCTTTTAATAAGCTCACTTAACTGCGGCTGAAATTCTGGCCAAAACCACGTAGGGCCAAGATCGAAACTATTACTCTTACTCTGCGAGTTGCTAAGAAAGTCAGAAATTCGCCCGCCTAAATGTGCTCTGGCTTCAAGCAGTACGTAATCGGTAATGCCTTTTTGCTCTAATTGGTAGGCGGCATAAAGGCCGCTTAGCCCGCCACCTATAATAGCAATTTTTTTTCGCATGGGGTTAGTCTCCGCAGCCTATGTTTTTAAAACTTCCTACCTTTAGGTAAATCGCCGCGTTACTGTCTCCTGCAGTAATAAGCGGTTTGCTGTTGCTGGGTAACCTAAGCCAACTCCCTTTTGTATACTCTTGCCCTTGGTGCAGCACGCTGCCGCTGAGCACAAATAGCTCTAGTGCATCATGAGTAGATAATTTATTAAACAAGTGTTGTTGCGGCGAAAGCTTTACGAGTTTAGTTTCTTCGCTATCGTCCTGATAAAGTGGGCAAATTTGCAGGTTGTTTTTTGTTATCCACGCATTAGGGTTATTGGTGTCTATGCGTACAGGGCTGGCTTCTTTTTCCTGCATTTGCCAAAGCTTCACAAAAATAGTGGTGCCATTTTTACTGCTAGGTGCATGGGAAGAGCCCGGCGGGTTTCGCAAATACCAACCTTCGGGGTAGTCGCCAGCTTGATCAGAAAAAGTTCCGGAAAGCACTAATATTTCCTCTCCACCAGGGTGACCGTGGCTTGGGAAAAAAGACTCTGGCGCATAGCGCACCACGGTAGTTGCTCGGGCTTTTTCGCCACCTATTCTGTCTAGCATTACCCGTTCAACGCCTTTTTGGGGCGTTGGTTTCCAACTATATTGACTTGAGAGCAGAGCCGCTTGTTGCAGAAAATCTGAATTAACGCGCATATATTTAACCTAATGAGAAAGATTGGAATGGACTATTTAGCCAATAGTTTGCTGAAGGATTGAGAGGTATTTTTTACTTATTTACTTGCTTTTACAAACGAGATAATCTGAATCATCAGTAAAGAAAAAATTTATCGTATGAAGTCACCTATACACCTCAACGCGCTTAAAGCATTTGAAGCAAGTGCTCGGCATCAGAGTTTCTCGGCGGCGGCACAAGAGCTTAACGTTACGCCCGCCGCGGTGGGCCAACTCGTAAAAACATTAGAAGAATGGCTTGATACGGCCTTGTTTCATAGGATGAGCTCGGGCAAGACACGACTAATAGCTACTGAAACCGCGCAAAGTGCGCTGCCACTTATTCGCGAAGGGTTTGATAAGCTTGCTCAAGGGGTAGACATTTTAAAAGACAATGCCATAAGTGGCGCACTAACCGTAGCGGTAAGTCCCGCATTTGCCGCTAAATGGCTACTACCTAGGCTTCATCATTTTCAAGCTATTTGTGCTCAAACCAATGTTAATCTAAACACGAATTTAAAGCCTGTTGATTTTGCTTCACAACGAATAGATGTAGGCATACGTTTTGGTGTGGGCACCTGGCAAGGCCTAAGGGCTGAAAAGTTAATGGATGAAGAGGTGTACCCAGTGTGTTCGCCTACTTTTTTAGATGATCAAAGTCGCTTGAACTCAGTAGAAGGCTTGTTAAATGAAACCCTCATACATGACCAGTCTATGGATGCACATACGGGATTTCCTTCTTGGTCGTCGTGGCTAAAAAAAGCGGGAGTATCAGGCCCTTTCACCACGAAAAGTATTCAAATAAATAACTCTGCTGCGGTGCTGCAATCAGCAATTGATGGTCATGGCGTGGCATTAGCGCGCAGCGTTATGGCAAAAGATGATGTAGCAGCTGGTCGGTTGGTAAGGTTGTTTCCAAATATTAGTTTTCAATCACCTTTGGCATATTATGTTGTTTATCGACACGAATGTGCCGATCTGCCAAGAATTCAGGCTTTTAAAGACTGGCTTTTCAAAGAGGTAGAAGTCGCTACTGCTGGAAAGTAAGTGGTTACTGATTAAATGCGATGTCCAGTAAAGAATTTATTTACCATAGTAAAAGATGAACTCTGTGGTTAAGCGCTTTAATTACCCTTAAGCTTTTGCGCCATGTTAGCCACTTTAATGCGTAAGGTGGAAGCGGTAGCAACCATTGCTGCCTACAACATGGTATCGCGGTTTTTAGTGGCGTTTTGTACTTAGGTGCTTGTTTGGTTTTAACGCCTTTAAACGCCGCGAACTTTTTTGAAAACACTAGCGGATAATAACGATGCAAGTCCTGAAGCTATACCCGCAAGTAAGCCAACCCAAATAGCGTGTAAGGGAATGAAAATAAGGGCTAACCCTGCTGTGGATGATAGGTGCTCACCAGTATAGGAAGGGTAGTTTAAACCCCAATATCCCCAACAATGAAAGAGCGCTATAGCCATTAACGCCCCCCAAAAAGCTACTTTTTCATGGAAAGAATAATGGCCACCAAGAAATGCAGCTAAGCTCGTAAGTAATAAGTAAGGAATAAGCCGAAAAGGAGTGGATTCAAAGTAACCTAGAAGTGAGGAATATCGAAAGATTTGTTCAATACTTGCCTTGAAATCAAAACCGCCAATAGTGATAGCAAGTATCAAATCTACAGTTGTCTCATTCACTATTAAAAAGCAGAAAACCAATACACCCCAAAACCATTTGCTCATCTAGAAATCCATTTTAATTAAAGTACTCATCGCTACTGATTAATTAAAACCTTAATTAACTTCCAGCCATTTCGCCTTACGCTTTACATTTTATTGCTGGTTATTTACACGTATTGACAGTTGGTTACAGCCGAACAGAAGTCTGTATTTGTGTTTTGTGACGCGCCTTAAATACGAAATAGCCATGCTTTGCACGTTCGAACTGAACAGAGAAGGAGAGGCTTTACATTCAGAATTACACATTAATAAATTATGTGGTTCAACAATTGCTTCAATTGGCCTTAATAGAAGCTTTGTGGCTCAAGTTCATTGAAATACAAACCTTTTTTCTTTTCGTTCAAGCCTAGTAGTAAGGGGGCCCTATGAGTGAAGTGCCAGAGTATTTAAACCGCAGACAAGTGCTTAAAGCCTTGGTAGGAGGAGCGGTAGGTGGGACGGTAGGTGGGACGGTAGGAACTTTGGCGGCGACAAAATTGGTTCATGCTAGTAGTGAAGTTACATCATCAATACCTGCCAAATTACCCCGATTACCCGAAAGACCTAAAAATATATCGCCCGAAATGCTGGCAAAAGATGAATCATTTTGGGCACAAGTTGCACTGAATTATGACAAAGCGCGGGGAATTGTTAATTTAGAGCATGGTTACTGGGGGAAGATGTCTAAGCAGGTGCAGCAAGTATTCATTGAGAAGACGGAAATGGTGAATACACAGCTTTCTGTTTATGGGCGCAAGCATTTCTCTAATGATCTAAAGAACAGCGCTCACAAAATTGCACAAGCGTTGGGTGCTGATAGTGATGAAGTCGTTATCACTCGCAACGCGACTGAATCTATTCATAATTTAATGCGCCAGTACAACGATTTTAACGCCAACGACACGGTACTGTTTGCTGACATCGATTACCCAAGTTTCAAAGAAACCATGCGCTGGCTGGCTAAAACGCAGCACGTCAAACCTGTAGAAGTCACGTTACCTGCGCAAACTAATCAAGCTGAAATCCTCAACTTATACATCACCGCATTCGATGAAAATCCTAATGTGAAGCTCATGTTGCTTACCCATGTAAGTAATCAACATGGGCTCATTCTGCCTGTTGCCGACATAGCAAAAGCGGCAAAAGCACGTGGGATAGATGTTATTTGTGATTGCGCCCAATCGTGGGGTTTGCTCGACTTTAATATTGCTGAGTTAAATGTGGACTGGGCAGGCTTCAACTTGCACAAATGGATAGGCAGCCCTGTGGGTGTGGGGGCGCTATATATGAAGAAGGGTACGTTAGACAAAATATCTCCATACCCAGGTGAAACCGACCCTACTAATACATTGGCCCACAAACGGGTGCATACTGCCACTTCAAATTTTGCATCTATCTTGACGGTTCCTGCTGCTATCGACTTTCACCAGTCCCTTGGAGCAGCCAATAAAGAAGCTAGATTGCGGTATCTGCGTAATTTGTGGGTAGAAGAAGTGAAAAAATTGCCTAATATTGAGGTGCTGGGGGGCGAAGATGATGCATCAAGTACGGGAATGGGGGCATTTCGTACAAAAGGTAAAGTGTCGCTAGACGATGCAAAGATGATCCAACAAAGATTGGAAAATGAATTCAATGTATTTACGGTGGTAAGGGTAGGGTTAGCCAGTGGCTGTTGTATAAGAGTGACTCCTCAGATATTTATTTCAGCTGAAGAAATGAAGCAATTGACCTTAGCGTTAAAAAGCCTATAGAAAGGAATAACGATGAAGAAATTTATAATAGCGACCGCAGTTTCATTAATGTTTGCGCCTGTAGTGGCAAGCGCGAATACGCCTGAGCAAAGCTTAAAAGCAGCTGGTTTTACCTTACCTGCTCCCGTGAAACCGATAGCTAATTACGTTACATGGCGCAAGGCGGGGAACATATTGTACTTATCAGGCCATGGCGCCTGTGAAGGCAAAAGTGTGCTTGGCAAGTTAGGTCAAGATGTCACGGTAGAGAAAGGTTACGATGCTGCGCAGTTGGTGGGGTTATGTGCATTGGCAACCATCAAAGATGCCACTGGCGATTTAAGCATGGTAAAGCAAGTACTTAAAATAAGCGGAATGGTAAATGCCACAGAATCCTTCACGGGGCATTCACTC
Source organism: Alteromonas sp. Mac1 (assembly GCF_001562125.1). Lineage (NCBI taxonomy): Bacteria > Pseudomonadati > Pseudomonadota > Gammaproteobacteria > Alteromonadales > Alteromonadaceae > Alteromonas > Alteromonas sp. Mac1. The sequence goes on along the minus strand of NZ_CP013932.1, from coordinate 3,350,532 downwards.
GTGATTAACGGCTTTTCAGATATATTTGTCACCGCGTTTGGCGATGAGGGCAAAGCAGCAAGAGCGGCAGTAGGAATGAGCAGTCTGCCAGGCAATATGGCGGTTGAGGTAAGTGCTATAATCGAATTGAAGGATGAGTAAAGAGTACGAAAGAGTCGTTAAAAGGTGCGACGGAAAGGGCATCCCTAGAGTAACTATGTCTTAGATAGTATGGCCGTTAACGGTTAGCTAAAAATGGACAGTTTTCAAACGTAAATTGAATAATGCACAAGCTCATTCCCCCCTCTATTCAAACCAATCAACACATGGCCGGCATGTCCGGCTTCATTCTGCACACTTTTTTGTGTGAAGAAAAATACCCCGCAGATGATTAAGCAATATTGACAATACCTACCTTTGTGCCCTCAACACGTTTTTGTACGAAAGGCCTATTTTTGAACTAAAGTAATAGCGAAGGCTTGCGGATTCATTTGAAGAAAGCATATGGCGAGCTTGATGACAAAGGGTAAGTTGATGTGGGTTTTATTATGTTGACACATTGTAAATTAAACCTTTTGTCTAAAACGATTAAGTTAATACGGAGTGAAATTTGAAAGTAAATTGAACTTTTTTGTTTGTCGGCATTGCTGGTTAGCTTTTTGTATTATTTAAGTTTTTAAGAATTTTGCTTCGTAAGGTTAAAATAATTTTAGCTATTTTTTTAAACAAATAATTTACATGCTGGCATTCTTCTAGTAATCTTTTACTTAATCGATTAAGTCGATGTTTGTTAGTTTATGTTTTTAGTTCTCTTTCGCTTCTTCTGATACAACTGAGCGTAAGAGAGTTTCGCTTAGCTTTGGAGAATACCCATGCACACAACATTTAATAAAAGCGCATTGGGCATAGCAGTGTTATTAGGCCTAAGTGGCGCTGCTTTAGCTCAGGACTCTTTACCTCAAGAGAATTTACCTCAAGAAGCACAAGAAAAGAAAGCAAAAGAAACGTATGAACAAATCGTAGTTACTGCCAGCCCTGCGGGTGTTTCTGCGCAAGAGGCGAGTGTTTCTGTAAGTTCGTTTGATGAAGAAGAAGTGATGAAGCTGGCTCCTCGCTCAACAGCTGAGGTTTTCCGTGCACTTCCAGGCATTCGTGCCGAATCTTCAGGCGGTGGCGGTAATGCAAATATCACTATTCGTGGTATTCCTTTAGCAACGGGTGGCTCTAAATTCATGCAAATCCATGAAGATGGCCTTCCTGTTTTAGAGTACGGCGATATAAACTTTGGTAATGCAGATAACTTCTTGCGCTACGATTGGTCTGTAGAACGAGTAGAATCTGTACGCGGTGGTTCTGCATCAACATTTGCCAGTAACTCACCGGGTGGGGTCATCAACATGATCAGCGCTACGGGTGAACAAGGTGGAGGTGCAATTGGCACATCGTTTGGTCTTGATTACGAAGAGTTTCGTTTAGACTTCGCTTACGGCGGAGAAATAAACGACGATTTGTATTTCCATATTGGTGGTTTTGCTCGCGGCGGCGAAGGCGTTCGTGACACTGGCTATAACGGCGACCAAGGTGGCCAAGTAAAAATCAACTTCACTCAGTTACTAGATAATGGTCATCTACGTTTTTACTTCAAGCATTTAGACGACAGAGTGACGACCTATTTACCAGCCCCCGTCATGGTGAAAGGAAATGGTAGCTATGGCGCAGTAGATAACTTCGATGCAAGCAGCCAAACATTACACTCTGCTTATACCACCAATGTCTCGACTTTCGATTCTTTTGGAAACCCAGTTAATCGTGATTTAACGGATGGTATTGAATCTGAAGTGACTTCATTTGGCTTTGAAGCTGACTTGGAAGTAGCAGAAGACCTTTACCTACTTAATAAATTCAGAACGTCTGATGTAGGCGGTGGGTTTGTTTCTCCGTTCACAGATACTTTTGGTGCCTATGGACCTCAGTCTGCTAGCAGCATGGCAACGGCTATTTGTGCTTCAGCTCTAGATGGCGACGGTAATGCTTTTAATTGTGACTCAACCAGCGTAACCCTTGCCAATGGGCCTAATGCCGGTGACGAATACAACGGATTAGCCTTCCTAAACTTATTGTTCGATACGACCTACAATGATTTAGGCAACATGATCAACGATTTAAGCCTTCGCAAAGAGTACGACAATGGCGTAACGCTTACCGCTGGTTACTACTACTCTAAGCAAGACATTGCGATTAGCTGGAACAGCTGGAACACGTTCATTCAAACAGTTGATGGCACTAACTCTCAGTACCTTCATATTGAAGATGCCGACGGTACTGCACTTGTTGACCAAGGGCTTTGGGCACCAAGCTTCCTGTCATGGGAATGGGATTTAAACTACACCACTACCGCACCTTACATCAACGTTGGCTTCGAAGTGGGTGACAACTGGTTGTTTGACGTGAGTGCACGTCGTGACACCGTGCAAGCAAACGGTGAGCTTATAAACTCATGCTGTGGCGGTAACACTGACGTAGACATCAACGGCGACGGCGTCATTTCAGGCAATACCGAAGATGCGTCTGCATCAAATGGTTTCGGCTTTGGTGGTGGTGCTATTCGCCTAAATCGTGCTAATGGAACAAGCCAAATAGTTGATTACGAAGCAAGTAATACATCATTCTCGCTAGGTGGTTCATACCTTTATAGCGATTCTGTCACTTTCTTTGGTCGCTATAGTGAAGGGGGCCGCGCGTTAGCGGATAGACTACTTCAAATTGCCGGTACCCTTAATGCCGATGGTAGCTTAACGAGTACCACAAGTGGTTTCGATGAAACAGAGCAGTTAGAGTTTGGTATCAAGTACGGTACGCAAGACTTTAAATTTAATGCGACATTGTTCAATACAGTAACCCAAGATACTCAAGCTGAAGTAACAAGCGGTTTAACCTTTATTCGTGAATACGAAGCAACAGGTTTAGAACTTGAAAGTAAGTACGATTTTGGTAACGGTTTCACTGTGTCAGGAAATGCCACGTGGACAGATGCAGAAATTAGCGAAGACAAGTTCAACCCTGCGCTAGTGGGCAAGACTCCTCGTCGCCAAGCCGACTTTATTTATACGGTCATTCCACAGTACGACTTTGAAAACTTCAGTATTGGTGCGTCGTTACAAGGTTCAACAGAGTACTATGTTCAAGACTCAAACGAGCTTAAGCAAGATGCTTACGTAGTGGCTAACTTATTTGCCACTTGGTATGTATCTGACCAGTTCTCAGTATCGTTGAATGTTAACAACGCCACTGATGAATTTGTTATTACTGAGTCTGAAGAAAGTGCTGCATCAGCAGGCGATATCATTCGAGCTCGCCCAATTAGTGGAAGAACGTCTTCAATTCAATTGAAATACGCATTCTATTAATGGTCGTTAATACTATTCGCTGCGGCGCTTTTTTATAAGCGCCGTAAGTGATAGTTCTGGTATTTCGGCGCAAGCGCTAGATAAGATTTTTAAGCGCAGCAACGCGTTTATCTTTCTTAAGTTTCTAAGGTAAATCTCCATGTCTACTAACCAAAAGAGCGAGCATAACTACGGGTTAATTCGCTGGTTAACCTATTTGATGTTTATGATGTTCGCGATGACATCCGACTCAGTAGGCGAAATCATTAAAGAAGTAAAAATTGAATTTGCAGTTACCAATACGCAAGCGAGTTTAATGCACTCATTGTTCATGATCGGTATCGCTTTTTCTGGGCTGTTTCTTGGATTTTTAGCCGATAAATTTGGTCGCAAAAAAACGCTAATCTTGGGCTTAGCCTTATTCGCCATTTCTTGCTATCTATTCATGGTAGGCAGTACCTTTGCGTTTATTCTAAGTTTAGTAACCTTATCAGGCTTGGCAGTTGGGGTATTTAAAACTGCTGCACTTGCTTTAATTGGTGATATTTCACGCTCAACCAAAGAGCATACTGGCACTATGAACGGCGCCGAAGCTTTCTTTGGCGTTGGCGCAATCATTGGCCCAATCTTAGTTGCTTGGCTAATTACTCAGGGTGTTCACTGGACCTGGTTATACGTTATCGCCGGTGGTTTATGTACCGTGCTAATTTGCATGGCGCTGATGGTTGAATATCCACAAAGCAAAGCGATAAAAGAAAAGCCTACTAGCCTAGTTGATAGTTTAAAGCTACTTAAAGACCCTTACGCGCTAGGTTTCTCTATTGGTGCGTTTCTGTACGTTGCGGCCGAGAGCGCAATTTATGTGTGGATGCCAAGCTACTTAATATGTGACGCCAATTCAGCCTCAGATATGTACAGCTGCTACGCTAATGAATCTACCCAAACTCTTGCTATTTACGCGGTTTCCGTTTTCTTCGCTTTGCGTGCAGTAGGTCGGTTTGTGGGTATTTGGATGATGCAGCATTACGAGTGGACCAAAGTACTACTGTTATTTAGTTTCATGATAATGCTGTGCTTCTTGGTTGGCTTAATAGCAGGCCCAATGCTAGCCGTTTTCCTTTTCCCATTAAGCGGCATATTTATGTCGGTCATTTATCCAACTTTCAATTCTAAGGGCATTAGCTGCTTCGAGAAGCGACAGCACGGATCAGTGGCGGGCGTCATCTTATTCTTTACTGCAGCGGGTGCTGCCGCTGGGCCTTTCATTATGGGAGTAGTGAGTGATGCCTATGGTGGCGATGCCAAGTATGGGTTTGTGGTAGCCACAGGGTTTTCTATCTTGTTGTTCCTAGGTTTACTTTACAACGCTATTGTACAACCAACGCGAGAGCGACTGGCCATGATTGAAAAACGAGAATATGGGGTTGACTCAACCACAGCTAGCTAAAGCAAATATGCCTAGCTAGAGCAGCTTTACGTTTAACTCATTATTTTAAATCAATGCAGTACTTCTTATTGTCATAGAGGTACTGCGAATCTTCGGTGCAACTTTGTTTTTTCAATGCGCAGCACCTCGTTATTTGGAGAATTCTCATGCCTTTACGCAATGGCGTTCAACTCATTACCTATGCAGACCGTTTAGGTGAAGGAAATATGTCTGGCCTTAACACGCTTCTTAATACTAAGTTGAAAGGTCTGTTTACCGGCGTTCATATTTTGCCTTTCTATTACCCTTTCGATGGTGAAGATGCTGGATTTGACCCTATCGATCATACTACGGTTGATTCGCGGTTAGGTAGCTGGGCCGATGTGAAGCAAGTGGGTGAGTCGATGAATATTATGGCAGACCTAATAGTGAATCATATGTCTGCGCAAAGTGAGCCATTTTTAGATGTGATTAAACACGGTCGTGAATCACAATACTGGCCGCTATTTTTAACTAAACAGTCGGTGTTCAGCGAAGACGATGCGGCAAACACTGCAAATATTGCCAAAGTATTTAGGCCTCGCCCTACGCCATTTTTCTCTGAATATGAGTTAGATAACAAAGAGGTTGTGCCTTTTTGGACAACGTTCACCGCTAATCAAATCGACATTGATGTTGAATCTGATTTAGGTAAAGCGTATCTAGAATCAATCCTAGAAGCTTTCACAAAAAGCAATGTTGACCTAATTCGTTTAGATGCAGCAGGTTATGCCATTAAACGCGCGGGCACTAACTGTTTCATGCTAGAAGAAACTTTTGAGTTTATCGAAGCATTAAGCAAGCGTGCGCACGAGATGGGCATTCAAAGCTTGGTTGAAATTCACAGTCATTTTGAAACCCAAATTGCTATTGCATCTCGTTGTGACAGCGTTTATGACTTTGCGCTGCCGCCATTGGTATTGCATACCCTATTTAGCAAAGACGCGTCTGCATTAGCGCATTGGCTGTCTATTTCGCCACGCAACTGCTTCACGGTACTTGATACCCATGATGGAATAGGCATTGTAGATGTAGGCGCTAGTGGCGATAAGCCAGGGCTTCTAACTCACTCGCAAATCGATAACTTGGTAGAAACGATTCATGTCAACTCTGATGGTGAATCCAGAAAGGCTACGGGAGAGGCGGCTAGCAACGTAGATTTGTACCAAATTAACTGTACTTATTATGATGCGTTAGGAAAAGACGACTATAAATACTTGCTAGCCCGTGCGATACAGTTCTTCAGCCCAGGTATACCGCAAGTATATTATGCTGGTTTGTTAGGGGCGACTAACGACATGAAATTGCTAGAGAAGACAAATGTGGGACGAGATATTAATCGCCCTTATTTGAGTGAAAGCGATATTGATGAAGCGCTCACAAAGCCAGTGGTAAAAGGCCTAGTTGAATTAATTCATGTTCGAAACAACACAAATGCGTTTAACGGCGATTTCTCTGTTACTGAAGACACAGGTACTTTGTTGCTTGTTTGGACATTAGATGAAGATCGTGCCGAGTTACGAGTGGAGATGAGCACGCTTGATGCAACTATTACATTGCTAGAAGGCGGTTTAAAATCAACCCTCTCTTTAGCGAAACTCACGGCATAGTCTTTGTTTTAGCCCGAGCAAAAAAATTCAGAAGTGACTTTGTTTACTCTAGCGAAGTCACTTCCGATTATTCAATATTACACTCAAATCGTTTCCTTTCTTAATAACCGCAAAGCCTAATCTCTTTAAAGGTACGTTTACCACTCTCTTCAAGTAGCACGTAAAGTTGAAACTGAATTGGTTGTATTTTGTACAAATAATGTTAAGTTAATATAATAGTTTAAATAATAACCATCGAAATGAAGTATGTTTCAAGGTTGCATGGACACAACCCAATGCACTTCACCACTTCAGAACGACTAAAACGAATTCAACAGCACTTGGGTGTTTCACCTGATGGTGTACTTGGTGGTGAAACGCTTTGGGCACTTGAAAAGCGGTTACTTCCCATTTCCGAGCGCCTAACCCAAGTTACTTCGACAACAACACCTGCCAATTCAAATGAAATTAGCCTCACGCTTTCACAGAAGGGGATAGATCTTATCGTGCAGCATGAGATCAGTTCGAAGCAATACTATGAGAAAAGGCTTACCCACCCTACGTGGCCTAAAGGTGATTCGGGGATCACTATTGGTATTGGCTACGATTTAGGTTATGCCAGTAAAAGCCAATTTCAATCCGACTGGCAGTCGCTTCTTAATACCTTTGATATGGTAAAGCTTACGCGGGTATGCGGCCTGAAAGGGCAAACCGCTAAAATTCATGTTTCATCTTTACGTTCTGTCACTGTGCCTTTCGATGCTGCAAAGCATGTATTTGTGCACTCATCGCTACCTAAATATGCACAAAAAACAAAATCTACTTTCCCTGGTGTCGAGTACTTGAATGCTGATGCGCAGGCTGCTTTGGTATCGCTAGTGTATAACCGTGGAGGGAGCCTGAAAGGTGACTCAAGACGAGAAATGGCTGCCATAAAACCTTTGGTCGCGAGCAAAGATTATATTGGAATAGCGCAGCAAATTACGAAGATGAAACGATTGTGGCAGGGCAGAGGGCTTGATGGCTTGTTACACCGCCGAGACGATGAAGCTAATTTAGTTAGAAATTCAGGTAGAAAGTATTCAGTTGACGACCTGGTGAGGGTTGCGTAATGAAAACCCTTCAGCACGATTTACATTTAAGGTACGAAGCCTACACACGAGCACATCAACGTTTCGCAGAAAGGGGGGAGTTTCGAGTTGAAATTTACCAGGGCAGATTGGAAGTCGACAATCAGCACGATTTCAAGCATTTGGCTACTTATCCATTTACACCTGAAACGGTAGAAGAAAGTGCGGTTATACCTGCTTCTATACCTGCAGTTCAGGGTACCGCCTTGCCCTTTTTTAAAGCGCTATTCAATACAAACTTTGTTAAGGCAATAAAGCTGCTTTTTTATTAATTTATAGAAGGAATTTTATGATGGGAAAGTTCAAAGACGCAATGCAAACCATGGCAGACGGTATTGGTGATTTGTCTAAACTTGATGTGGTGACATTTCAAGGCTCAGTAACACTGAATGCGGCGGATACCGCGCCGTTAAAGTTTGATGATGTCATGTCGTCTGCAATGGGAAATGCCACTGTGGCAGTTAAGGTCCTCGCAAGTACTCAAACCAGTATTGATGGCGACATTGTTGCTTTTTACGATAAGGATATCACCGAAGAACAACGCCTTGCTCATGCCGATTTGGTGCTGGCGGGTGCTGAATCTCGAGCAGCATCTATCGAATTCGTAAGGTCTATCGTAGGGGAAATTGCGGATTTGTAGTAATGGGTGACAAATTTGGCATACTCGACAAGTTGGGGAGGGGGCTTGATGCTTCGGTATCTAAGCATTATTTGCCTAACGCAACGTTAGGCTCTGATAATCCCAATGAGACTGATTCTTCTGCCTATATCCGCGCCATTAGAGCCCGTTTAATTGAACTAGGCTACTTAGGTGAAGGGCACAAATTTACGAATCGCCATAACCCGCAAATTGACCGCATACTGATCAAAAAAATAAAGCAGTTTCAACATGATGCTGGTATTACCCAAGACGGTTGGGCCGGAAAGCTTACGTGGCAGGCTTTGGAGTGCCTAGTAAGTTTTGAAAATCAGCAAAGTCCTGCGTTATGGGGCAATGTTTGGCGACATGCTTCTAATGAGGAATGGGGAAGCTCATGGCTGCAGTCACCACAGCAGTTATCCTCGCAATCGCAGCCAGAAAATCAACACCAAACTTGGCTATTTGAAAATGGGCTACTACACAACAAAGCAGTGATGCGGGCGGTGTATTGTCGTTTATATACCCTCGGTTTTTTCTCTGATTGGGAGCTACATCGCATTCACACTAAAACCATAATCAACCCCAGCGATAATGCCGACTTTCAACATGCGATTGACCAATTTTGTGCATTTTCCAAACAACTGAAATTAGTAAAAAGCACGTGTTCTGGATTAAATATAGAATTACTCAATGCCATGTTTGAATACGACAATATTGTTGCGAAGTTAAGTGACAATGCATACTTTGAATCTGCAATTACAGCGTACCCTAAAACTGTAAAATCGATAGCCAGAGTAGAGCTTTGGTTGCTTGGTTATGATATTTCACCGGGGAAAGATCAAACTATTAGAAGAGCTACAAGGAGGTTTAAAAAGCGCACTTTTATTAGCATCTCAAAAACTCAACTTGCGATTAAACAGTTTTATTCTGACTACCCTGTTGTGCGGCCAAGAAATGAAGGGAATGATAAAAAAAACACTACCGAAAGCGACAATGGACATCCATTAAATGCTTATTTAATGGCGGCATTCTCTGCGCTTTCCACCAATGTAGATGTGACTGATAGTGACAATGAAAGTTTAAACGTTTCGGTAAGCCAATTATGGCAAAGTAAAAGTAAGCAAAATGCGTTAAGAGCGCAGTTTAACAAGCTAGCCAATGGTATTTTCGACGGATTAAAGCGAATGGTAAGCTGGCTTTTTGGCGCAGTAAAACGCGTGCTTGAAAAAACAAAGGAAGTGATTGCGAATATTGCACGCTTCATCAGTAAAAAAGCCCGTAATTGTTATTTGAGTGTTGTGAAAGCGTTCGATATTGTTTACTCAAGCATGTCGTATTTAAAAGGCAGTGCTTTTCATTACGGAGCACCTTCCAAAACTTGCTTTGCTCATGATAATGACTTCGATCAGTTTTGCTGCATAGATCCTATGGCTCAGCCCCACCAAATTAGTTTTGATAGAACCCAGTATGGCTTTCAAGCCAAACTTTATGCCGCAGGACTCACTATTGTTGGTCATCTTTTGGGTATAGCGCAGCGAGTAGTACGAACAATCTCATCACCCGTGGGGTGGCTTTTAGCTCTGCTGTCGTTGGCAAATGTTGCTAATGCGATAAAAGAGATAAATACACAAGTTAGGCTTATTGAAAGCTATGAACTGGATATTACACACCGGAAGTCTTTGTTTAAAACCCGTATATCTTAGTTTTCTTACTATCCTTTCTCTTCTTTACTCTCCTTTACTCTCCTTTACTCTCCTTTAACTCCCTTGTCCCCTTGCTCATTTATTCCTCACGCCCGTTATTTTCTATATTCGCTTATTTCAAACATAAGCTTATGACTATTGCCGTGTTGAGCGATGGCATGTTGGTGCTAAATCTTCAGCATACCTTTGCGTTAAAATTCGTTACCATGACTTCATTGCATTCATTTTAGCAATCAGTTCTATTGCTTGTTGCGCTTACGCAGCAAGGTTAACGTGGCTGTACCTTGATAACGTAAAATTGAGATAGAAGTAAAAGAAAGGATACGTAAATGAGTAAAAATACCAAGCTGGCCTTAGGCGTTGTGGTAGTACTAGGCGTATGTTATGTCGTCGGCAATATTTATGCTTCATCAAAAGCTAAAGACGCAGTAGATGAAATGATTGCCGACCTTCCTGCTACCACACAGGTTTCTTACGGCGATGTGAGTGCGACTATTTTTGGTGATGTGTCCATCGATGACATTCGCATTGGTGATGACAGGCAAGGGCATATTGTGGTTAAAAATATTGCCCTTTCAGGTTTTGAAAAAGAATTGGAAGACTCTACTGAAGGAGAAGTGCACTTTTCTGGTGTCTCGTTTTCTGAATATAAAGGTCATGGTGTTGATGATACGCCAGATGATATTCAAGAAATTTTGGTTCATATGCTGATGAAAGAAGGGAAAACCCTAGATCAACGTTTTGCTTTTGAAGTAAATGAAGATGACAACGAATACCGTATTAAAGAACTGACCTTCGATGTGGAAGACGCAGGACGGATTTCGCTTTCTACCGACCTTTTCACAAAAGCCCCAATATCAGCAGCGCCCGAACTTATGGCACAACACTTAATGGCTGCGATAGAAATTGGTGAGTTTACACTTTCTTTGGAAGAAGATGGCTTAGTCGACAGAATGTTCGCTACAAAGGCGACTGATGAGAAAGATGCTGATGATTTACGCGCCGAAGCGATAGAAGAATTAGAGCGTGCTTTAGAGAAGGCAGAGCCACCGAGAAAAATGCTGTTGGAAGGCATGCTAGCGTTGCTTGAAGGGGATGAAGTTACGCTTTCACGGAATAGCGATGAGCCTTTTACTGTAATTCCAATAATGATGATGTCAGATCCAAATAGCGCATTTGACACTTTCATGCAGGACGGACAGTTTAAAATTAGTATTCATTAGACATTGGTTGTGAAAGACACTATATGGATAAAAAATTCATATAGACTTAATGGGGTTTGGGCTGTTAACTGTTATGTTGACAGCCGTTTAAATTATTAGCTTAGGGCTTCCACAGTTCATACTGTGTCATCACTTTATTAAACATAACACTTTGCAAATACCCGTTTAGCCACTGTTTAAGGTTTGGGTAGGGAGATTCTCGATACCACTGACGTTCTACTTTGGAAAATTGGCGAATGAACGGCAGTAGAGCAATATCTGCTAGGCTTTCTTTTGCGCCGAAAATAAACCTCTTCTTTTGGCCTTCTTCAAAAGCTTCTTCAGTGATACCAGCACCTAAACGGTCTTCCAAGTCTTGGATGTATACCTCGCAGGCTTGCCTGCATTCAACTACGTTGTTTTCACGATAACGTTTAGCGCATTTATACGCATTTAACTGAGTTTTGAATTCATCATCGAATGTTGCAATTAATGCTAGCATGGCTGGCAAAGCGGCAGTGTCTTGCTGATGCAGTAGGTCTTCGGGATCGTTTTGATGCAGTGCCCACAGCATCACATCCAAGCTTTCATCTATTACTGTATTGGTGCCGTCTGCATTTGGCAGCACTAGCGTGGGCACGGTACCTTTAGCTGAGGCCTCAATCATGGCATCAGGTTTATTGCTTAATACCACTTCGCGCACTTCAACGTCTTGCGCCGCTTTATACAAACCAATTCTTCCGCGCATGGCATAAGGGCAATTGCGTAAAGAATAGAGTATGGGTTGCTGAACCCTGTGGGATTCGGGTTTAACACCGTGTTCTTGTGAAAATTCAGTCGTGAATTCTGGTTTTGCTTCTGGCATTGGGTGTTTTATCTCCATTTACCTCGATTAATCAGCCGTTATGATATTCATTGGGCAAATATGTAGGTAAAATCCTCGGCATAAAGTTTCCCACAATATAGCATCTAGATGAACAGTACTCACACGAATCCGAAAATTGAATTATTAGCCCCAGGTGGCGATGTTGATGCGATTAAAGCCGCCATTATTGCAGGCGCCAACGCGGTGTACTGCGGGTTAGATAATTTTAACGCTCGAAATCGTGCGTCTAATATTTCATTCGATGCGTTAATTGGCGTTATTCGATTGGCGCACCAGTATGACTGCGAAATATTTCTGACATTGAATATCGTTATTCTGGAAAAAGAATTTCCAACGCTTGCCAAGCTATTAAGTAAATTGGTTAATACCACGCTTGATGGCGTGATTGTGCAAGATATTGGTATGTTCAACCTTATCAAAAAGCATTTTCCTACGTTAGATATTCATGCTTCTACCCAGATGACTACGCACAACGTGGGGCAAATCCCTTTTCTTAAAAAGCTAGGTGCATCACGGGTTAACTTATCTAGAGAGTTGAACCTACGAGAAATTACAGCTATTGCCAAGGTTAGCCGCGAGCACGATGTACTAACCGAAGTGTTTGTGCATGGCTCTTTATGTGTGGCGTTCTCAGGTTTATGTTATTCAACCTCTGCCAGTGCGGGGAATTCAGGTAACCGAGGGCGCTGCAGTCAGGCTTGTCGCGAAGAATACGAAACCACAGAGTCTGGGCATAATTTCCCATTAAATATTAAAGATAACTCGGCCTTTTTCGACCTGCCAGCATTGATAGAAGCTGGGGTGTACTCGTTTAAAGTGGAGGGCCGGATTAAAGGCGCAAGTTACGTTCATACGGTCATCGACAGTTTTAGAAAGCAGATAGATGGCTTTATGGAAACTGGCGAATTGTTAGAAGACGGCGAACGCCTTTATAAAGTATTCAACCGAGACTTTTCTAACGCGTTTTTACGTGGTGATTTGAATCAATCGATGTTTATTGATAACCCACGCGACAACTCAAAAAATCATGCCATTGAAAAAGCGGTTCAAACGGAAAGCGCAAATGATGCGTCGGCGAAAGACGTTAATCGTATTTCAGTGGTGCAAATACAAGAAGTGAAGCAAACTCTTTATCAAGAAAAGAACGAGCTACACGACTTGGTAAGAGAGAAAATTCAATACTTATCTATTGATAAAATACCTACAACACTAGTGTTTTCAGGTGAAGAGGGAAGTTGCTTAACCCTGACTATCAAAACTCATGGCTTAGCAGCGGGCCAGTTTGAATCCGGCGCTGTTCAAGGTGGGTCTGGTAAAGACAGCTTAAACACCATTGCCCCTAAAACCATTACGCTACGTTCTGAAGGTGTGTTGTCTAAGAGCGAGAAAAATGCGTTAGACGAAACCTTGCTAGAGAAGCGTTTTAGAAGTTTAGGCACAGGCGAATATGGCATCGCCGACCTTGATGTCACACAATTAGGTACAGGCCTTAGTTTGCCGTTTCGCGATGTAACGGCGCTTAAAAACGAAGCCATGAAGCAGCTTAACGGTGAACAGTCGTTAATACCTGAAGTGATATTACCAAAACTCACGAGTTACCCTAAAAGCGAAGCCGATAAACAGCCAGCGCTTTCGTTGCTAATCTGTGATGAGGCAGACGTGCATTTAGCTGATGAGACGGATGCTGATATCTACTTTAAGTTGCCAGATGCCTATAAGCGCAATTGCACCAAGTATGTCGGTTTCTTAAAAGATAATCCTCGTTTAATACCTTGGTTCCCCGCGGTGCTTATTGGCAAAGACTACGATGTGGCAGTGAACATTCTTGAACAAGTCATGCCGCCATTAATTATAACCAACAATACCGGTATTGCTTTTAAAGCGAATGAACTGGGTATCAAGTGGATTGCAGGGCCTTTCTTAAATACCACTAACTCGTATGCTTTAATGGCCATGAAAGAAGATTTCGATTGTCACGGTGCGTTTATTTCAAACGAGCTAAACCGCATGCAAATGAAGAACATTGCACGGCCTGAAAACTTCAAACTGTTTTACAGTATTTATCACCCTATTTTGTTGATGACCAGCCGTCAGTGTTTTTTCCAGCAAAGTGTAGGTTGCGAGAAGCCGCGTATCGATAACGGGTGTATGCTCTCTTGTGACAAATCAACCAGCATTACTAATATGAAAGGTATGTCGTTCGCCATCGATAAGCAAAAAGCCGGTTATCCGAGTATTTATAACGAAGACCAGTTTTTAAATATGGAAGTAATGAACGATTTATCTGACTTGTTCGACGGCTTCATGATTGATTTAACCAACATTGGCGCGGGAGACAAAGTATCGCCAGACAAGGTAGCGCTAATTCGTCAATTCGAACAGCTCTTAGCCGGTGATAAACAAGTTGAAGACACGCTAAATAGTATGGTGCCAGCGTCAACAGTAAGCCAGTACCACGCAGGATTGTAGGCTAGCGCATACCTGTGTAAGCATTAATGAAAGCCCTTGGTTGTTGCAAAACACCAAGGGCTTTTTTGTATCTTACTCTTGGGTATAAGACGCATCTTTGTCGAAGGTGATGGTGCAGCGCTGTTTATCAAGCAATACAAAGTCTTCTTTTGGAATGAAGTCGTCGTGTTCTTTTTGTATTCTTGCCTGCGCTTCTCGTTTTACTTTATTACGCTTAATCGTTGTTACAAAGTGGCGCATCTCGTGAGGGTTACTGAGTTCCAATTCTGGTACTTTTACCGGCACACCGTTGTCGTCTTTAGCGACCATAGTGAAAAAACTGTTGTTGGTGTGCTTCACTTTGTTGTTTTTAATGTTCTCAGACGTAACTTTAATACCAACCACCAAAGAAGTGTTGCCAACGTAATGCACGGTAGCATCTAGCGATAGCAATTCGCCCACTTCCACAGGCTGTAAAAACTCAACGCCATCTACCGTTACCGTTACGCAATAAGCACCAGCATGCTTACTCGCGCAGGCGTAAGCCACTTTATCCATCAGGGACAATATAACTCCCCCATGAACTTTTCCGCCAAAATTGGCAAAAGAGGGAACCATTAGCTCAGTTAAACGTGTTCTTGAAAATGCGACAGTGCGTGGGCTCATAGTTAACCTTTATATTGTTATAGTTGATGTAGTTGTAGGGTAAATTTCTTTTTAAAGTAAATAGTTTTTAGGGTAATAGTTAGGTTACTTGTTAGGTAAAACCCTACTATAGCAGTGGGAATTCAAGCATCAATATTTAATAAAAGAAGGGAACACGTTCCCTTCTTTCTTTTCTTTTTTGGGTAGCTATGACTGTAAGGGAATAAAGCGCTTATGCTATAAACGCGCTAACTTACTGGCTTTCACACACCGCGTGGGGTTTTATTTATCGCGTTAACGAGGTAATAAGCTCACGATGCTGCGGGAATTGGTTAACGAGTTCGGTTCGTTTGCCCAATTGCATATCGATATATTCGAAACCAGGCGCTACCGCTTCCCCTATAAGGCCATAACCATAAGGGCCTGTAGTTAATATCTTTGATGCTTTCCATGTGCCCCCTTTTACCACCATCTGCATTTTATGTCCTTGGGTAGGATCGGGCCCTAATACATGAGTTTCAAGGCTGCCATCTTGGTTAATGAGGTAATACGTAATGGGGTCTCCCATGTGGAAGTAATGCATGATGTCAGAGCGATTCATATGAAAATGCCCGATAGGGGATTTGGCACTTAGCAGGTAATAGATAGAGGTCATATTCACTCTATCGCCGTTTGTTGTACTTATTAGCGGCCTGTGATCTGCTTTAAAGGTTTGGCGAAAAAAGCCGCCTTCAACATGCCCGGTTAAATTGAGGGACTCGATTAGCTGTTCTGCAGTGAGTTTCTTATCTAATGACGTTGCAGCTTGCGTAGTGCTAGTAACGCTAGTACAGGCACTTAACAGGGTACACAGCAAGGTTATTGACAAAACAAAGGGCAGAACGAATTTTTGGGTTTTAATTTTAAGCATAATAGCGCCATAATTTAATACGTAGATTCGTTTTCTAGCATACCTAGATAAACAAAAAAATATTAGCTTTTTCAGGCGCCAGAAAAGTAATCACATGGCACGTGTTGGCACCGTGGCTTTTTTGGCAAAAAGAGAAGTACACAATAGAAAGGGTAGAAAAGAGAAGGCTGGTCTAGTGAATAAGGGAAAAATTTATACCTGTGGACTCTAAAAACTCACCTTGAATACGAGATTGCTGATTTCCGCGAGGTACCATGACAAAGCAGGGCGGGGCAGGCTTTGTTTCTTCAAGTTCAAACCAGAGTGTATCTAGCACGTCTTTCCCGTGGAATAAAAAGGTTTCGCCCCACGATGTGGTGTACAACACCGAGACTTCTTCAACGCTCGCCTTTTGCCTCAGCGCGTTGAAATTCACAATCGCTAAGCAGGTCGTAATGCGGGCGCTAGTGAGCAGGTTATCTCTTTGCAGCCCAGAGACTTTAATTGGCGGAAAGTAGCGGCAGATATGTTTCAATAAGTCGTTTAAATCGAGCTCGCTTACCTCTCCTGCATTGTAATCAAGATAGATGGTAGTTTTTGCGTCGATAATACGATTTGCTACGCACCACACGATTAACTCAATAGCAGAGGATGTCTGCGTTATTTTCTGATTTTGCGCTATTTTTCCCGATTTACTGAGCGTGTCTGTGGCATAGACAGTCCAAATCTCTTGCCCAGTTTTGTTTTGCTTTAATGCCACAGTTACCGTGTCGCAGTAGAGGTTTTCATCAAACGCGCGGCGTAGAAATTCAATTTTGTTAGGCTTCTTGCCATAAAAAGTACTAAGACGACGACCTAGTACGGTCATGTCTTCTTTACTCATGGTTTGTTGTTCAGCACCAAGCTGGCTTGAAATACGTCGGTAGCATTTTAAAAGAAATCGATGAATACGTCGGCTTAATTGAACCCGTTCGTAAAACGTCCATTCCTGCTGATTATCTAAGTGATAAAGGTCTTGTTTCGTCCATCCCCACTTTTTAGCATATGCCGCTATTATCTTGCGCTTAAACGTAGAGGTTTCTCCACGTTGTGGTGGTTGGCTTAGTTTGCAATTACATTTGAGGTAAAGGCACTGTTGAAGTAACAACATGTCTTCAGGCTGCCCCTCTTTTTCATAATGCTCAATAAGTTGGTCGAACATTAGCGCATAAGGGTCGATAACCGCGACTTGTCCAGGAGCTTCGGCACCTCGATGAACATGCTTTTTAAGCAAGCTACACAAGGGCTGACCGTGCTCAATATGAGCAAGATAAACTTCTAACTTTGCTATTTTCAGTACTGATTTAAACGGCGAGTCCATGGCCTTGCTTAACTGCCATATTGCAGCACCGAACAATTCACTGGCGTCGAGCCTTTCAAGGTTGCCAAGATCCATAAACCAGCTTAAATCTGGAGAGCCACCGTCTTCTAGATGACTTTTTAACGCAATATATTGCTGGTCATTGGTTTTTTCTGGCGTTAACCACCAAAAAGGTGCTTTTCCTGCTACCACAATATTAGTGGTATAAAATTCAGCTTTAAGAAATAGCGCTTGAGCTGAGCCTGCGCTTTCTCCATCGGCAATGCCAAAGTCGTTGCGTCGAATATTATCAATTTCAGACAGGAAGAAGTGCACTTCAATACCGAATTTGCTGTCTGCCCAACTTTCAATGGCCGTTAACTTTTCTTGTAGTTTATTAAGCGACGCTTCTGAGAGTTGATTGCCATCGACACACACCCAATAGTCGAAATCAGAGGTGTTAGTTTGGGCAATGGTACCAATACTTCCCATAAGGACTAACGCATCAATAGCTCGGTGCCGGGGCCACAGAGACTTGATATCAGTAAATAAATCTCGCTTATCTGGGAAGCATTGCAAAAGCGCATTTTCGACAACTTCGCGAAATGAATAATTATGAATACCAAAGGGAATTTCTTCACCTTCAATATAGCCTGGAAGATCAGGATGATTTACATGCAGTAAAAAGGGCAGTACATGAAACAACGGCTTGTGCTCAGGAGGCATAAGCATAAGTGCACGTTCTACTCTTGCCTTGTTATACCTAAGTACTCGTAACAGGCGTATTGTTAGATTCTTTTTAATTGATAGAGACTGCTGCTCTGTCATTACTGCTCTTTTGTATCGATAGTTATTTCAAAAATAGCGCGATTTTCCTTTGTATGCCTCTTATTTCTAGTGCGGCAGTGAAAAGTTGGCAATTAGCCTGCGCTTCCATTATCAAAAATTTGTGTAAACTCATTCAATCATTAATGGGCTTATCGCCATTAGTATAACTCGTTAAACTTCTCGGCATCTAAAGTATTCGCATTAAATATTAGGAGTTACTTGTGTCTAATCAAATTATCAGTGATTTAAACCAGCGCTATACCGTTAAAAAGTACGACAGTAGCAAACGTATTTCTTCAGAAGATTTAGCCATTATATTGGAAGCACTAAGGTTATCAGCGTCTTCAATAAACTCGCAGCCTTGGAAGTTTGTTGTAGTTGAAAGTGACAGTGCAAAACAGCGTCTACACGATACTTTTGCTAACAAGCACCAGTTCAACCAACTGCATGCAAAAGAAGCATCGCACACCATATTATTTGCTTACGACCCTAAGTTCACCAAAGAAAAATTTGTTAAGCGTGTTGATGCAGAAGTGGCGTCTGGTCACTTACCAGAAGCAATGCGTGACTCATTTATGGGCGCTTACGCTTTTGCAGAAGCCAATACGGATGAGAATGGCTACAACGGCGCATGGACTAAAGCACAGGTTTATCTAGCATTTGGAAACTTGCTTCACACATTAGCCCGCTTGGGTATAGCATCTACACCGATGGAAGGCGTAGATGCTGACTTGATTGGTGAGTTGTTTAGCGAAGAACTTGACGGTCATATTTGTGAAGTGGCGCTAGCACTTGGCTATGCCGACGAAGAGCAAGACTGGAACCACGGTTTACCCAAGGCTCGTTTGCCAATGGAAGATGTCATTACCGTAGTGTAGTGACGTTAGTCCTGCGCTCTAGCGAGTGCTTCGCTCCATAACGTCACCTTATTACGGCCTAACGATTTCGACTTAAATAGCGCGAGATCTGCTTGGTCTATAAGTTCAGATGGCGTTTTCGCATCAAAGCGAATAGATGATACGCCTAGGCTACAGGTCACCGCGATATCATCAAAGCGACAAACTTGAATGGTTTCTCGCAAATTTTCAGCTATGCGCATAGCTTGGTGAGAGGAGGTATCTGGCAATACAATACAGAACTCCTCTCCACCGAATCGTGCAACCACATCGTTTTGGCGAACGCAGCTTTGCAAGGTATTAGCAACCCCGCGAAGTACCGAGTCACCTATGGTATGCCCGTAATTATCATTGATAGATTTAAAGTAGTCGATGTCTACCATTATTACGCAGTAGTCTTCTGGCTGTGGATTTCTTGCAAAATCCCGTTTCATCAAATCAAACAAAACACGGCGATTAAAGCTGTTCGTTAATGGATCGCGTGTGGCTAAGTAGCCCAGCTCTTGGTTGCGTTGTTTCGATACCATAAACCTGCGATAAATAAGCAGTACCAGTATTAAGCAAACGGCTAACAATAATGCTAAAGCGACACTGGCATATCTGTTTTTAGTCAGTTCTAATTCTGAAATAGTTGTGGCCTGTTGAGCTATCTCAATTTCATTGTTCTTTCTAGCCAATTCGAGCTTATCGAGTTTGGTTTTTTCTCGCAGAGTTTCTAATTCTATTTCTAGTCTTAAAGAGTGTAGTTTAGCTTTTTCAAGCGCGAGTTCGTTGTTATTAATGTCTTCTTGAATAACTTCGCTCATGGCAATTTCTTGTTCAGCGTATTGTAAAGATGCTTCTGTATTGCCTCTGTTTTTCTCTGCTAAACGTAAATAACGATAACTCTCTAACATAAAGGCCTTGTAGCCATTCTTGTGTGCTAATGTTGCGGCGGTTTTTAACAGCGCTATGGCCTCTTCCATATCAGTGTCAAAAAGCATAGTAGCGAATGGAATAAGGGTTTTAATTTGGTAAAAGTCACTTTCTATCTCTGTGGCTAAAGCCAATGATTCTTTATAGTAATTGAGCGCGTTTGAAACGTTATTTTCGTCTCGTTGAATGTTCGCCAATATTCGCTGGGTTATTGATTGTTTTGCCTTGTCGTTGCTTTTTCGATAAATAATATCTGCTTTTTTCGCTAACGTTTTTGCCGATGCGTAGTCACCCTTTTTCCAATCAATAATCGCGCTTTCTCGAAGCGCGGTAGCAAGGGTTTTGGGCTCTACTTTTTCCTCTGGCAAGCTAATAGACAGCATGTAAAACGAACGGGCTTGGTCGAACTGTTCTAATCTAAAATAAATATGACCTATCTGGTTCGACGTTTTAGCAATGCCCGTTGTATTATTAACTTTCTTATAATATTGATGAGCCTGGTGAACGTGCTTTAAAGACTGTTCATAGCGACCAATGTGGCGGTAAATAATTCCCGCTCCCATTAATGCTTTAGCACGGCCTTTAGCATCATCTATTTGCCCGTGAAGAGCCAAACTTCGTAATGCATAGTCTAGTGCAAGCACTAAGTTCCCTAGGTATCGCTCCGCTTCAGCCAATGTGTTGAGGGTACGCGCCATAGACTTTACTTCATTTAAATCAGTAAATACGGTTAATGCTGTTTGGTAATGTTTGGCGGTTTTTTCTCGGTTCTCTAATCGCTTGTAGGCCTCTGCAATTCTTACGTGGGTTCTTGCGTTTAGATTTTGAATGTGACTTTCGTTGGCGGTGAGGTATTCAATGGCCATCAAGTATTGTACTACCGCAATAGAGTATTGAGCTTTTGCGAAATGATAATCGCCCTTGGCGCTTAATGTGATGGCAATCGGTAAAGACTCACCGTATTGAAAAGCTAAAGGTACCAGCGTTGTAATAGCGTTTTGTGCTTTGGTGAATTGTTTATCTTTCACCAATACATCGATATAGCCCACATACGACAATATGTAATTTTCCGTATCTTTGAGCTTTTCGAATATGGCTGACGCGGCAAAAAAATGCTGCTGTGAAGTTTTATTTTGATCGGTTCGACTCGTTAATTTTCCAAGTAGAAAGTGCGCTTGTGCAGTAGTGCTGAAGTCGTCTATTTCTTGTGAAATTTTTAAGGCTTGATTAGCCCATATAATACTGCGTTTTGGTGAGGAATCTTGTGCTAATTGTGCTTTTGAAAGGATTGCATCAGCGCGCTGCAATGAAGCTTGATCCTGAGAAGGCAAGGGGCTAGCCTGCTGCGCACGGGCAGTAGTAAGCACAATCAACAACAGTATGAAAACAAAAAAGCGCATTGACTATGGGTTCGGGTTAAAACAACTGAATGTACAAAGTATAAATGCTCACGCTTTGTACTAATAGAGTGAATGTGGTGCTATCAAAGGTCAAATAGTATAAGGCGTTGTATAATAAATAATCTATTATTGCTTTTATTGTTGTCTATTGCTTTAACTGCCCCCACCTACACTACAAACGAAGCCACTAAGTCGTTTAGCTAAGCCACTTAACTATGCCACTTAACTAGGGGCCACTTAACTAGGGGCCATTTAACTAAGGATACTATTTCAATGAGCCGACACTTTGACAACGCTGAAGGATTATGTGAACAGAAAGATAAAGCCACTGAAGGCTTTGTTTTCAACCAAACCATGTTGCGTATTGCCGACCCTGCACGCTCACTCGATTTTTACACGCGAGTAATGGGCATGACATTGTTAAAGCGCCTTGATTTTGAAGAGATGAAATTTAGTCTTTATTTCTTAGCAGCGGGTGATGATTTTTCTGATATTAGCGATGACGATAGTGAGCGTACCGCCCAAACTTTTGGGAGGCCAGCTATGCTAGAACTCACTCACAATTGGGGCGATACCGCAGATAGTGTTCACTATCATAATGGCAATAGTGAACCAAAAGGCTTTGGTCATATTGGCTTTCACGTGCCGAATCTAGACTCTGCATGTGAAAGATTTGAAGCGCTAGATGTTCCTTTCCAAAAACGCCCTAACGATGGTTCGATGAAAGGTATCGCATTTATTAGAGATCCAGATGATTACTGGATTGAAATTTTCGACGCTAAGCAAACGGCAAAGGTATGCGCCCCGCACTTGACCAAGTAATGCAAGACGCGCCATTTTTGTAGAACCAAGCTTAGTCAGCGTAGCCCCATGGTGCTGCAGGTACGGGTATTGATTGGGTTAAATCAAAATCTACCCGGAATTCTCTGCCTTCTCTAATCAATCGGTAGGTAAAGGTTTCCGGGTAAATAAACATTTGCCAAATATTGGAGCTTGATTGGGGAATGCCACTTTTAGCAAACAAAGCTTTAGAGTAGGCATCGGCGGGGAAGGATTGAACCTGCGGCCAACCAGCATCGAGGGTATGACCCCCGTACATTGTCGATTCCGAATAGCTACCATCTTCATGGCGATGATCATGCTTAAGCGATAGTCCAGAGCCCGTTTTAGTGATGATCCACGTTCTAGACGCATTGTCGCCTACATGAAAGGGAATGTGCAATACATCGTCTGTACAGTGGCGAACATGCATGACCAGAGGTTTATCTGCCATGCTGCTAGAAGGCTGGTTATCAACCGTTATTTTCCCAGCAAACGCTTTTCCACATAGCGCGCGTATACTGTCAAAAAAGCTATCGTGGCTGGCAATCGACACTAGCGGAGCTGGCTGAACAATAGGTTCAGCGCTAGAATTCTGTGCGGCCATCAGCACTGGCACTGGTGTAGATACTAGCGCTAAGGTGCCTATAACCACTAATCGGGGGGCTACTTGAAGCAGTGTTGAGCTAATCTTCATGCGTTATCTTCTTCTTCTTATTATTATTATTATTAATTAGTTGCTCCAGTTTCTTGGTACTAATTGAACAGCACCTTCAACAACTTTCATGTCTAGCGGTACTTTACTCAATAGTGCCACTTTAGGATTATTCATATCTAATTTATAAACAGGGTTAGCAGCCAGAAAAGCGTTAAGTAAGTTCATCACTTCGTTGTTTAAAGGCTTTAAGTTTCCTTTGTAGTTACCCGCTTCTACACTTGAATCTAACAAATTAAGATTGCGGAGAAATACGGCTTTTTGCTCACTGTCATAATAAGGGCTGCCTTCAATCTGAAAGGTCAAGCGTACAGGGTATTTGAACGCGAAGGCGTTAATTTCTGCGCCTGTGTCTAAACCAAGGGATATAACATCGCGATTATCAGGACCGATATTTACATTTATGTCGTTCACATTCAGCTGTACGGGCAAGCCCATAAGATTAACGTTTTCAGTTAAATTCGGCATTTGCTTGTTAAGCAATGATTGAACTTCAGCATTTGAAAAAGAGAAAACCGCTATGCCGTTCGTGCTTGCACATCCGGTAAGAAAAAGGGTGATAGCAAAGAGTATAACTTTCATAAAAAACCTTCTGTATAGAGTTTATAGCCTGCAATGAATACAAGAAAAAATCTCGTAACAAGCAAGCTAATTACTCCCATTATGCCATTTGCCTCACATAAATGACGTTTATTTTGCTGGAAAGGCTTCAAGTAAATTGGCCACTAACTCGCCTAGTTTATTTTGTATAGTGACGGAATCGGTAGACTCTACCTCTACACTGCCTACTGCACTGTAAATAAACGTATCGCCACGTACCACATCAATTTGAAGATTTTGATATTGCGTCACGCGTTCACCAATAGGTACGCTGAATATACTGCCAAGGGAAATACCACCAGAACGCCCAAATACACCCGTGCCTAACCCTAGGTTTAACCTGGTGTCATTTTCTTCACTGGCAGTTGAAGGAAGGAAACCTACCAGTACATCTGCACCTTCTTCAGGCGAGGGCTTGAGACCTTTGGCGATAAGCGCTCGGCTAATCGCCGATGTGAGTTGGCTTTCTATTTCGGGGTTCAAGCTATTAAGTGGCGGTCGAACAAAAAACGTATTAATGTCAGCAAAATTCTGGCTTTCATCAATATTAATTTGCGGGCCCTTGTTAGCACAGCCTGCTAAAAAGCTTAAAGCCACTAAGGCAAAAAGCATGTAAAAGGGTTTTCTTACTATATGTTTACTTTTATTTGTTGGTGTCATAAGTACGCCGAGTAAAAAACTGCTGTAGTGGTTTAAAGTTGAAAACCACCAATTAGGATCGATTTATTATCGTAAATAACGCAAATTGAACACTAAGCCTCATCAATTCACGTAAACCCGTGGTTTTAATTCGCGGTCTATTAGCCATTGCGATAAACTACACCATAATAAATGAGCCCCTTCTAGATTAAGACGAAAAACCATGATCCACAATGATGTTCTACGACGCCTACGCTTTGCTTTGGCAATTAACGATACCGCTGCTATTGGTATTTTCAAGTTAGTAGACTACGACATGGATGTAGACTACCTTCATTCAATTATGAAAAAAGAAGGTGAAGAGGGCTATTTGCCTTGCAGAGATAAAATTATCTCTTTGTTCCTAGACGGCTTAATTATTAAAAGACGAGGCAAGCAAGAAGGTGTTGAGCCTGTTATTTTAAAATCCGGTGAGCGTTTAAGTAACAACGAAGTGCTTCGAAAAATTCGTATTGCTATGAGCTACAAAGACGAAGATATGATTAACGCGCTTCAAATGGCGGATTTTAGATTAAGCAAAAACGAGCTTTCAGCTTTTTTTAGAAAACCAGATCACAGAAACTATAAAGTGGCTGGCGACCAAGTAGTGCGTAACTTATTACAGGGCATGGTGAAGAAGTATCGCCCTGATGCGAAAAAATCAGCACATACAAAAGAGCAAGTACGCGAGAACGTAAAAGCGGATATTCAGGCGAAAAAAGCCAAAGAGAAAGCAAATAAGCCAAGTTCAGTGTGGGGTAAAACCTCTTAATCGCGAACTGATAACTAATGGGCGTTACGCTTTGCACCGTGTTAAGTGTGCAAAAGTATGAATATTCAAACTATGCGTAACGCTATTTTCTTTGGCAACACACTATATTAAACCTGCATGCCACATTCCTCGCCGCTTACGCAATATCAAGCACTAGTCGATTCGGGTAAGCTTCAAAAAGATCCCTCTCAGCAACACGCCATAGCATTACTACAGCAGCTGTACCTTTCATTACAGCAGGCTCAAGAAAACGCTTCTCATAAAAGTACGCAACCACAAAGTAAAGGTATATATCTGTGGGGCAAAGTAGGGCGGGGCAAAACCTTTCTAATGGACTTGCTAGACGAGAGTTTGCCAAGCACCTTATGCAAACGGCAACACTTCCATCATTTTATGCAGGACGTGCATAAGCGTCTCACTGAACTGTCTGGAAAATCAGAGCCCTTGCGCCACATTGCGAAGCAGCTAAGTAAGCAATACAAGGTGTTGTGTTTCGATGAGTTCTTTGTGTCAGATATTGGCGATGCCATGTTACTAGGTAACTTAATGCAATACATGTTTGAACTTAACATGGTGGTGGTGTGTACCAGCAATTGTGCACCAAACGAGCTTTATCGAAATGGTTTGCAGCGCGCACGCTTTTTGCCTGCTATTGCGGCAATTGAAGCTCATTTAAACGTACTGCATCTAGATGGAAAACAAGACCATAGAAAGCGTGCGCTCACTTACATTCAACGTTATTTCGAATTACCTAAGCCATTGCAAGCGCAGGCGGCATTGCATCAAACTCTACTTCGTCAGTTTGAATTAACATTTAATAGTTCGCCTTCTAGTATAACCATGTTAGGGCGAACTATTGATATCATCGCCGAAAGTGATGCGGATACAAATAACTCAGGCATAAGCCATAAGGCGGTTTGTTTCAATTTTTCGGCATTGTGTGAAGGGCCTCGAAGCCACTTTGATTATGTAGAATTAGCCAAGTTGTACAAAACCATTTTAGTGTTCAACGTGCCACCTATGAGTGGCCAGGCATACGAGCGAATTAAGGCACGGGGCACAGAAGATAACGGCTCGAATATTAACATCGCCTCTGCCGAAACCGGCGAGCGGGAAGTGGTTTTAGCACCCATGGATGATGCATTACGTCGATTTATTGCATTGGTAGATGAATGTTACGACAGTAAAACTAACTTGGTAATAACGTCTTACGTGCCTCAGGATGAGATTTATACCAGTGGCTCGCTTATGTTTGAATTTGAACGCACTAAAAGCCGATTGGTAGAGATGGCATCAGTAGAATATTTACAACAAGTGTCGAGCTAGTGCTGTCGCACAAACGCCTTAGTTTACTTTTTGATTGGTTAGCAATAGTGCAAGTGTTTGCATTCGTTTATGCAATTGTACAAAAGACTAAAATTTAGTAAAAATGACGATTCAGTAGTGTTGATGAAAATTGTTGAAATCTGTGAGTTAGGTATTTTTTATTTAAGTTATTGATTATTAAGAGTTAAAAATGTTGGCATCCAGGTTGCAAAATTAACTTCGACTTAACCTAAAGGATGACAATGATGAACACTTTTACTAAAACACTAGCTACAATTACACTTTCTTTATCTACTATTGGCATGGCAAACGCAGCAGATTCATTATTTGCAGCAGACGATTCAGTGTCTTCTAAATTATGTGTTGTTGCAGCACAAGGCAGTAAAATTCAACTGCACAAATCGATTAAAGATTCTGGTTTGAGCAAAAGCTATATTGCTGAAAATGTTACTTGTAATGATCAAAATATCTTAGCCTTTGTGCAAGATTATGCGGAAGACCCAGATAAAATGAATAACGTGCTAACTAACGGTAAATTTAATACCAACGTTGAAATTATCGATTTGGCTGCAGCAAATACAAAAAAGTAGTTATTTGGTAAATTGAAGCCTGAGCATGGAGTTTTCGTTTACATTGTTGTTGCTCAGCACATAATCTAAAAAAGGTGGCCATGGCCACCTTTTTGCTGTTTTAAATATAGCTTCCGATACCTAGTATCTTACTTACTAGAATGTAGGCCAAATTGGCTTACATACTTTTAAGTGCATCAATAATATCTTGCGGCTCTGAACGAGTTCTATAATCAACATCCACATAACGCCAGGTTACGTCGCCATTTTGATTGAGCACAAAGGTTGCTGGAATAGGCAGAATGTTACCATTGCCGTTGTTGACGGTTTCTAGGTCAAGTTGCCTATCGTTTTTCATGTGCTCAATTAGGAATTCAGGCACTTCCCATGCTACGCCGTACTTGGCTGCCACTTTAGCACTTTGATCTGACAATACGATAAAATCCATTTTGCTAATTTCATCTTCGCTGAGCGAATCATCGGGTACCTGCGGGCTTATAGCCACTAGGGTTGCGCCTAGACTCTTAATATCATCTAATCGAGACTGTAGGGCACGAAGCTGCAAATTACAGTACGGGCACCAACTGCCACGATAGAAAGTTACAACAACAGGTCCATGGCTTAAAAGGGTGGGGAGGGAAACAGTATTTGCTTTTGCATCTGGCAGCGTGAATTCAGGTGCTTTATCGCCAATTGCCAATGCATCACTGCCTTGCTGAAACGACTTAGCTTTTGCTATTTCTGCATCTACCCCTTTCATGAAATCTGGGTTGCCTTTACGGCCAGCCTCAACCTTCGCTTCAGTTTGTTCTTTTAACGTTGCCATACGAGCCTCATGGTGTGATACATCATAATGACGCATCGTGATAATCATATGCGAGTGAAGTTAACGCCTTATTGAGACTAATAAAACCTATTTGCACTACATTTACGATTATCTAGTCCGGAAATGCGGTACTACGCAGAAACATGCCTGTTCTCATAAGATATTGGATAATATTCTGGACACCCACACGTATTTAGTTATTAACTAGCAATTCACTTACCTAGCCTTTTCACTTTGTATCATTGAGGATTAACTATGAGCCTTCAGCGGGAAAACAGCCAGCAGCAGGAAAACAAAGCCATTCCACAAGAAGCTTTCGATTGGTACGACGCTTATGCCCACGGTGGTATGGATAGACGCACATTCATGACCAAACTCACAGGATTAGTTGCCCTTGGCTATTCCATGTCTTTCTTAACCTCGTCATTAATGCCTAATTATGCGTTGGCTGAACAAATATCCTTTAACGATCCTGAGATTACCGCAACCTACGAAACCTTTGCTTCACCCAAAGGCCATGGAGAAGGTAAGGGCTATTTAGTCGTACCGAACGCCTTAACCCAAGATGAAACCACGCAAAAGAAAGCGCCGGTAGTATTGGTAATACACGAAAATCGTGGGCTAAACCCTTACGTTAAAGATGTAGCCAGAAGACTTGCGAAGGCAGGCTTTATTGCGTTTGCCCCCGATGCCTTGTTTCCATTAGGAGGCTACCCTGGCAACGACGATGAAGGTCGCGCTATGCAGCGAACCCTGGACCGTTCAAAAATAGAACATGATTTTGTGGCCGCCGCTGAATTTATAAAAGCGCATGAATTGTCTAGTGGAAAACTTGGCGCAGTGGGCTTTTGTTTTGGTGGTTATATGGTGAATTATCTAGCCGCCGTCGATAGCGACCTTATAGATGCAGGTGTTCCTTTTTACGGCACTCCAGCAGCCAAAGCGTTACGCAAAAATATTGAGGCGCCTTTACTTATTCAGCTCGGCGAATTAGACGAGCGAGTAAATGCAACGTGGCCAGAGTACGAGGAAGACTTAAAAGCGAATGATGTCTCGTACGCAATGCATATGTACAAAAATGCAAATCATGGTTTTCATAACGATTCTACGGGGCGGTTTGACAAAGAAAATGCTGAGTTAGCATGGTCTAGAACCATAGCATTTTTTAACGCTAAACTGGCGTAAGCTAGTTTAATATCCACATTGCTAATGCAAGGTCTTTAATATAAGTCTCTTTTTTCAAGGGCTTTGGAAGTTTGGGGCCTTGCTTATATTACTTGTTTCTTCCCCCTCCATCTCGAGCTTTTATAGTATATTACATCGTGTTTGATAGCCTTTTGTTTAGTGAAGTTGTCCACCATTGACTGACTACATCGAAATTTTTCTATATCAATATAGATATTCTTTTCCCTATTTTTTGCTTCAAAGCACAGAGTGGAATGGTATCTGGTTCGGGAGTACTCAATAGACGTAATATCCACCCATGCTAGCTTGGCTTCTTGCCCTTCGAAGTTATAAAGCACCCCATCTTTATTTAGAATGAAGTGGTCCTGAGCATGAGTTTTCCACTTTTTTTTGTAGTACCAGTATAAAAAGGGGGCGGCGGGTAGCATTAAGGCGCCAACTATTTGCCTAAAATCATCTTCGCTTCCTTTAACTAGTGTCCATGTACATATCACACCAATTACCGAACTAATTAAAAATAGTAATAGGCTAATGTCTTTGTAGTCCCCACGAATGGATACGCTATCGCTTTCCTTATCTAGTGTGGCTAATCTAGCTTTAATGCTATTAACTCGCCCAGGAAATGCTTCACGGTCAATACTTTCTAATGCCTCAAGTAACTCGCGATACGAGTAATTTGCGTAATTCGGTTCCATGAATTTTGTATCAATTAGTTAGTAAAATCATTTGAGCAATATAAAAATTGCAAAGGCGGATGGCAAACTTACCGCAGTTTATAACATTCATAAGGTGTTTCAAAATAGCGTGAGAACCACTACGTAATGTATATCTTAGTTGTTGAAAATTAAAGAGTGTTTTAATTTTTCAAGTGAAAAGTTCACTGTCGTGGTGCACCTCTCATTGCTACTAGCGATCTCTTGGTGCATTGTTAAAGAGTAAATAAAGATGTTGTGAATAATTATATTCAAAACCGGTCAAGATGAAACTCATCAGATGAGTTGCTAAAGCTAGAGAAATACTATGCTGAGTAAAATTTAGGCGGTAATTAATACTAAAGTTTAACGTTGTTGGTATGTTTATTGTGATGTGTTAACTGAACACTCACTTGGTTTTCCTCCAAGTGGGCACGTAGTAGCAGTTGAAGCAGGAAACACACTCATGATAAAAACAAATACACCGTTGCGTCCTACACTATTAAGTGTATCTATAGCGGCAATGTTTGCCGTCAGCCCTGCGTATGCACAAGAAAGTGAAACCGCCAGTGCTGAAACTGAAGAAGAAAAGATTCAAGTAGTAGGTCGTCGTATCTCTACTACCGAGGTAGCAATTGGTACTGGTGAAGTAACCAATACGCTAGCCGTTACACGTGAAGCGTTGTTGTCGGCTCCAGGTGGTATATCTGGGCTCAAAATGTTAGAAAGTTTACCTGGATTTAATGTGCAAACGGACGGTGCATTAGGATTATATGAGTTTGGAAATTCTGTGAATGTGCGCGCATTTAATTTAAGCCAAATGGGCTTTGTATTGAACGGCGTACCCATGGGGCGTTCAGATGCCTTCGGCGGTAGCCCTATTTTCAGATATGTAGATAACGAGAACTTAGCATCTGTAGTGGCATCTCCGGGAGCCGGTGATGTTTCCGCACCAAGTTATTCTACCTTAGGGCCTATAGCTTCTTACTATTCGGTTGACCCGTCTGACGAAGCCGGTGGCATGATGTCTTACACTATTGGCGATGATGATTTAAATCGCTCTTTCGTTAAACTGGAAACCGGCGACATAAATGGTTTCAAAGCCTATGTGAGTCGCTCGAAAACCGACAGTGATTTATGGCGCGGGCCAGGTACTATCGACCGAGAGCACATTGAAGGTAAAGCAATTTATGCCTTTAGTGACGAGACTAAATTTACCGTTAGCTATGTGGCGAACGACTTCTTCGATTACGACTCGCCCTCCGGTACCGAAGCGACTTTTGATGATAACTATTATTACAGCTACCTAGATGCCATTCCTGAAGGCTGTATTGCCCCTTTAACGGGTGTTTACGATTTCAATCAAGATGGGGTAGTGGATGAAAGCGATTTTACCCCTGTGTTTACCGGCAGTAATTGTACAAGTTACTACGAAGATCGCGTAAACGTTCGTGATGATAAACTCTATTCTGCCCAGCTTGAAACCTACCTGTTAGATAACTTGTTATTTACCGGTACTTATTATTTTGAAGACAAAGATGGTTATGGTGTTTCTCCCGATTCTTATAGTAACACCTTAAGTATTTACGAAGATCAGGCAGCCGCAGGGCTAGATGTGGTGCACCCACGGGGTGTGCAATATGGTTTGTCGTCAGTAGGGGGAGATAGAAAAGGCTTCGTTGCTGATTTCAGCCTAGAACTCGATGCCCACGATATACAATTTGGTGGCTGGCAAGAAAAAGACACTTACCACCGTACGCAACAGCGGTTAAATAAAACCGGCGGTAGTGCGGATGGTGACGTGATTTGGGATGAGGTGGCATATTATCGCCGAGACTACACCTCGGTCCGTGAAACTACGCAGTTGTACGTGAAAGATACCATTAGC
Organism: Alteromonas sp. Mac1; assembly: GCF_001562125.1. Classification (NCBI taxonomy): domain Bacteria; kingdom Pseudomonadati; phylum Pseudomonadota; class Gammaproteobacteria; order Alteromonadales; family Alteromonadaceae; genus Alteromonas; species Alteromonas sp. Mac1. The sequence continues at coordinate 3,319,122 of NZ_CP013932.1, read as the reverse complement.
TTAATGGACGACAACTTGAAGCTTGAATTGGGGATAAAGTCATTAAGTGTTGATTATTCACTAGATGGGTATCGTGATTATGATGATTACGAAATTGACGGTGAAGCAGGTTATGGGCCTCAGTCTGTGGGCGGCAAATTTAGCAACCATTTCTTACCTTCAATAGGCGCGGTATACACCCTAAATGACACCGACCAAGTTTTCGCATCTTACTCGAAAAACTACGCGCTACCTAATGGTACAGACGACATTTATGACAATGCGGTTAGCTTTGAACCCGATACTCCTGAAGGTGAAGAAGCCGATAACCTTGAATTAGGTTACCGTACCAACAAAGAAAACTTTAATGCGGCATTGGCTTTATTCTATACCCGCTTTGATAATCGTTTGTTTGCCAGTAACGTGTTAAACCCCGCGACTGGTCAACCTGAGAGCTTTTATATTAATGGCGGCGCTTCAGAAGCCTACGGATTTGAATTGTCAGGTGTTTATCAGCCTGAAGTATTCAAAAAACAGTTATACATGAACGCTAATGTCTCGTACAAAAATGCCAGCTTAGTAGACGGCTTTGGCAGTAACCCTGAAGGCAGCGCCTTGGCTGATAGTCCAGATTGGGTGATGACAGGTGGCATTACCTACGAGCCAACAGAATGGTTAGTAGCGAATGTGTCGGCAAAATATACCAGTAGTCGTTTTACCGATTATGCCGAGACCTATGAAATGGATAGCTACACCACGGTAAGTGCCTATGTAGATTTAGGTGGTGTGAACCCCTTCGGTATGCCTGAAAATGTGAGCTTACGGTTAAACGTAGATAACCTTTTCGACAAAGAAGTCTTGTCGTTTGCGTTTGTAGGATCGGCTTTCTATCGCCCTTTGAGCCCTCGTAACGTGCAGGCATCATTAACGGTGGCTTTCTAACATGACAACGAAAACAAAACTAAATCAGTTAAACAAAACAATGCTAGGGGTAGTGGTCGCCCTAGGTCTTGGAGCTACTGTAACGAGCGCCGTAACGCAGGCAGCCGATGCTGTAACACGAGAAGAAGCTGAAGCTATTCAGCGTAAACTGGTGACCTTAGACACACACCTAGATACGCCTGCGCATTTGGTAAGGCCTGGGTTTGATATTATGGAACGGCATACTTATGGCCACGACTTTTCGCAAGTTGATGTACCGCGTATGCAAGAAGGAGCGTTAGACGGTGGCTTTTGGGTGCTTTATACCCCGCAAGGACCGCTAACTACAGAAGGTTACCAGCAAAGCCGCGACACTGCTTTACTGCGCGCACTTGCAGTACGCACCATGGTGACTGAACATCCTGAAACTTTTGCGTTAGCGCTTAACCCTGATGATGCGAGTGAAATTAAAAAAGCAGGCAAACATATTGTTTATATGAGTATGGAAAATTCCTATCCCTTAGGTACGGATATGAGCCTACTTGAAACGTTTTATAAGTTTGGGCTACGAATGGCGGGGCCAGTACATTTTAAAAACAATCAGCTTGGTGATAGTTCTACCGATCCCGAAGGGGTGAAGTGGGGCGGGCTTTCGCCGTTAGGTGAAACCTTTGTGAGCGAAGCCAATAGATTGGGTATTGTACTTGACGGTTCCCACGCTCACGATGAAACCGTTAAAGACATGATTAAGCTGTCTAAAACTCCCATCATTTTGTCCCACACCGGCGTGAAAGCAATTTACGATCATCCGCGAAACATTGACGACGACTTACTGAAGCAGCTTGCGGAATCTGGCGGTGTCATTCAAATGAATGCTTACAGCGACTACCTTACTGCACTGCCTGAAAACCCCGAGCGAAAAGAAGCTTACAAGGGGTTAATGGCCATGGTCAAACAAGGTGCTGATCACAAGGATTTGTTAGAAAAGCGCAGGGAAATTGAGCATGAGCATCCCGCGGTTAAAGCGTCTTTTGATGTTTACATGAAACACTTTTTACATGCGTTAGCGGTGGTAGGGCCTAAGCATGTAGGAATTGGCGCTGACTGGGATGGCGGCGGCGGTGTAGACGATATGATGGATGTGGTTAATTTACCCATGATCACACAGCGATTGTTAGAAGAGGGCTATACCGAAGAAGACTTAGCAGATATATGGAGTGGTAATGCATTAAGAGTGCTTCAACAGGCTCAAGACTATGCTGCTAGTTTGAAAACAGCGAGTAAATAGTTACACTGAATTGAAAACGCGCTCTATTCATTTGGTGAGTAGGGCGCTTTTTTATTTCTGATTAATAACGTGGAGTATGCATGAAATCGTTACCTCTTTTAGCCTCAACACTTGCCGCAGTATCTGCTTTATCGACGCCATTGTTTGCCCATGCGGGCACTGATGATTTTGCCGCAGGCCCCGTTTTTAATAACTATGGCAAGCATGCACCAGTGCCAGGCGTGAGTGTATCGCCTCAGCAACAATTTAAAGTCGCCTTCGATGTAGCCAAAGGGGCTGATGTGGGCAAGGTTAACCGCAAATTTGATTCACTAGCTCGTTTTATTAATATGCATGTCACCAATGGCGCTAAGCTTGAAAATATTCAACTCGCGTTAGTGGTTCACGGCTCAGCCACGTTTGATGTGATTAATAACGCGGCCTATCAAAAGAAAAAAGGTGAAGATAACGGCAACTTAGATTTATTGCGTGCGCTTATGGATAAAGGCGTACGAGTAATCGTTTGCGGACAATCCTCAGCCGCTAATGATGTAAGTTCTGAAATGCTAATAGAGGGCGTTGAGATGGACTTATCTGCGATGACAGCCCATGCCCGTTTAAGTGAACAGGGTTTCAGTACTAACCCGTTTTAATTGTTGCTACTGCTAAGCATTCCCTTTTTAATAATATCTAAAAAAGGTGTGTTAGCAGGCAGTGTTCCATACGCCAAGCCTTGCTGTTTGCCTAACCTTGCTTCACAAAAGGTGTTCGCCATCACGCTATCGCTCTCATTCAGAAGCAAGGCACCTTGCATGGCAAGGGCAGTATGCTCTGTAATTAAACGGCTGCGAATTTCTAGGGTGGCGGTATCTTCGAAAGCGTCTAAAAGATTTTGCAGGTGGTTATCGTAGCAGGCGTTTTTCCCTTTGGCGCTATGCAATAAATCAAAAAGCGCCGCTTTAGATTCTGGCTCTTTGTGCAATGCGCGAAGTACATCTAAGCATTGTACGTTACCACTGCCTTCCCAAATTGAATTAAGCGGAGCTTGGCGATAAAGCCTAGGCAAAATATTCTCTTCTACATAACCTAGCCCCCCTAAGCACTCTTGTGCTTCGTTAATAAATGCAGGGGTTCGCTTACATATCCAGTATTTACCAATCGCCGTTGCGATACGAGCCAGTGCGGCTTCTTTCGGATTGATTTTACTAGCATCAACGGCGCGAGCGACCCGCATGGTCAAAGCCAGTGCCGCCGAACATTCAAGCGTAAGGTCGGCGATGACATTTTGCATTAAAGGCTGATTGATAAGCGTGTCACCAAAAGCCTCACGGTTGCTGACATGATGATGGGCTTGAACTAACCCTTGTCTCATAGAAGCCGACGAGCCAATCATGCAATCAAGGCGTGTAAGCGACACCATATCTATGATAACGCGTACACCACGACCTTCATCTCCGACTAAGTAGGCCGTTGCGCCTTGAAACTCCACTTCTGATGAAGCATTGCTCCAGTCTCCGAGTTTGTCTTTCAAACGTTGAATACGTACTTCGTTTAAGGTGCCGTTAGGCATTACTCTTGGTAATAGAAAGCAGCCTAGGCCAGCGTCAGTTTGTGCAAGTATTAGGTGGCCATCGCACATAGGAGCAGAAAAGAAGAACTTGTGCCCCACAATACGGTAACTACCATCTTGTTGTTTTGTCGCAGTGGTGGTGTTGCGGCGAACATCGGAGCCACCTTGCTTTTCGGTCATTCCCATACCAATAGACAGGCCATTCTTGTGTGCTGCTGGCAAGGTACGGTGATCGTATTGTCCTTGCACCACCTTATCTACCCAATAGTCAGGTAAGCCTTTAGCTTGTCGTAGTGCCGGAATGGCGGCATGGGTCATGGTTAGTGGACAGGTTGTGCCCGCATCGGCCTGATATTGCATGAAAATTAACGCGGCTCTTACAACATGAGCACCTTGCTGGCTTTCATTTTGCCACGAGTAGTTATGCACGTTACCCTGCATAGCCGCGCTCATAAGTGCGTGGTAGCTAGGGTGAAATGCTACATCATCAATTCTGCGACCATACCGATCGAAAGGATGAAACTCGGGCTTATTTTTATTAGCAAGTTCGCCATGCTCCATTAATTCAAAGCCTGCGACTTGTCCGAAGTCACCTAACTGTGTTTCTACATCAGCACTAGGCGACACTAAGTTGGTTAACACAGCATGCTTAAGCAGTGCGTCACCGTGCCATAAGTTATATGAAGGAAGGAAGGTTGGCTGATTCTCAACAACATGGGTTTGGAACGACGTCGGTGAAGTCATAATAAACTCGCCTTAAAATTTATTAAACATTACCCTTTATGTCTTTTTGTGTCAATTTTTGTAATTTAGTTGTTGGGTCACCTTTAAAGAAGCTGCTCGAGCGCCGTTATTCTAGAGGACTTATTTAAGTGCGTATGTTTATGCGCTTGTGACTAAGTAAGACAGGGAAAAAGGATATCTTTGTAAATGCATGACATTTAGGTAAAGTGCTTACCTGATTTCGTTTTAATTATTAATAGATTGGTAAAGCAATATGTTACCCGAAAAACCTACCGGTAAACCCGTAGCCCGCCATTTGTTGATGAAGTTACTTGGTTCACGTCCTGGTATAAAAATGGATGCAGCCAGCGCGGTAAGAGTAGGCGCCTTGTTTGGTATTTCGGAAAATAACATTCGCGTTACCCTTACTCGCTTGCAATCGGCAAAATTGCTTAAGCTGGTGGAACGTGGCTATTACCAATTAGGTAAAGAGGGCGAGCAATTTGCAGGGGAGATCAGTAGTTGGCATTCCGCAGAGTCTAGGTTGTGTGAATGGCGTGGCGATTGGCTTACCGTGCTGACTACCGCATTAGCAAAAAGTGATCGAAAGGCCACAAGGGCACAAGACAGGGCGCTTAAACTAATGGGCTTAAAAAAGCTCTCTGCGGACTTTTATGTTAGGCCAAATAATCTTAATGATACGGTTGGTATAACACGAGAGCGATTGTACCGATTAGGGTTAGATAAAAGCGCCGTGGTTTTTAATGCATCTGACTTCGCAGGCGCGACAGAAAAAAAAGCAGCAGGGTTATGGCAAACCAAAAACCTTGAAGCCAGTTACGAAGAAGGATTAATTGAACTCGCGCGGTCACGCAAGCGTATAGAAGGCTTATCACTAGATGATGCAGCAAAGGAATATTATATCGTCGGCGATAATGCCCTAAAACGATTAGTGTTCGACCCACTGCTTCCAGCACCTTTGGTTAATGTCGACCTTCGCAGAGCATTTCGCGCAAAAGTAGAAGAGTACGATAAGGCTGGCGCTGAAGTCTGGTATGAATTTTTAAATATAAAGAAGTGAGGAAAGAGGTATGAGCACGGAGGTGCTTGCCTGATGCTATCTTTGTGGCACACTGTCATTTGAATTACCGATAAACGGTTGCATAGATACGCACAGATTTTCCAACTTAAATACGTGACATGGAATAAGTAGTATGACGTCAAACCGCCCCCTGTTTAAACACATTCGAAACCACACCGCGCTTTTCAGTGAATTGTCGCGTTATCGTAACATCGCAGTGCAGGGCTTAGGCCTTTCTCAGTACGAATTTCACAAGACCCCAAAGTTCGTTGCAGAAGATGGACGTCGGCTTACCATTGAGCCGGAGCGAAGTATTGTTTTGCCTAATGTAGAGCAACTTAAGGGCGTAAAGAGTAAGCTTGAAAAAGCCATACCTACACTCACAATGGTTGAGCACAGCGAGATTGGTTATCGCTATCCTACCGCCGCGCTGGCGGGGTTAGATGCCCCTTTTATTAAGCGAATGCGATCTGAGTATTTTCATAAAGTTGATGAAGATCGTAGTATTTGCCGACCCGTAAATTTATCTTACGGTATTAAAAGCCGCGGAAAAGCAGATAACCGCCAAGAATATGAAGTATGGATGCCCGATGAGGCGCCAGAGCAAAATCCGTTACCATTGTTAATTGATCTTTATGGCGAAGACCTACCTAACGATGTGCGCCATTTTGTAGAGCAACCTTCAAAAGTGCATGGTTGGATGGGCGTTAAGCGAGCAGCATTTGAAGCCTTATACCAAAACAAAGAAATATGTGGCGATTTGGTGATTTGTGTTGCCATGAGTGTAGACGCATACAATATTGGCGCGCGGCCTGATTTGTCTTTCTCTCCAGAAGCAGAAAGCAGTATTGCGGCAAGCAACGCTGAGCTAGAGTGGGAAATAGAGGGCTATTATGCACCACGTGATTGGGAGTTTGATCATGATATGGTGTGGGCGGCAATTAATCACACGCTGGCAGCGATTAATGCGCCTTTAACTGATTTGTACGCCAATACCATTTTGCCGGTTGTAGAAAGCAAGACAGAACGTATTTTGTCTACGCTTAAAAGCTTAGGTGTTCAACAGGACGAGATTGATGATATGAATCTACAACCGTGGGAGTTTATGCTTAATGAAAGTTCCCATAGGGTTAAATCTCACGATCCATCCAGACCTGTTAACCTTTTAGGTAGGCTAAATCGTTTGTTCTACCAAGAAGACCGCAAACTTCCTTCACTAAACTGGATGCACGATTTAATCACCTAGTCGTGAAAGTATAAAACCAGTTGCAGCTATTAACTTAATTATTGATGCCTGCCGCACTAAGTCGGTGGGCATTTTTGTATCTAGAGCCTCATTGCCTTTCTAATAACGTTTTATAAATACCTACCATCACTCTTGCACTATTTCGATTAGTTCGTAAAAAGGTTTAAGCACGTCGATTACTTCAAATAGGTACCTTCAGGCTACAGGATACAGCCGTATCCAATATTAGATAACAATAATGTAGGTTACATATATTCGCATTTTGTAACAACGATTGTTAAAAAGGTTAAATTTTGTAAAAAACTTACAGAATTGATGTGAAAGGTACAGTTTTTTGTCAGTTTCTGTAATTTAATTACAAAATAAGCTTTCTTTTACGTAATTTTTGGTCATAATGTACTCGTTGCTTAAGAAAACTCTAATTTTGTTACACAATAGGAATTACATTATGAAACTGTCAACTTTCGCCATTGCTCTTATCTCTTCAGTAGCGTCTTTAAATGCTTTTGCTCAAGACGTTCGTTTAAACCCAGTTAATCAAAACATTGAAACGCAAGCTTGCTACACAGCCGCGACAGAAGGCTACAGAGCAGCAAAACGTTTAATTCGTGACAACGGATTAAATGTTGAGTCTTTCAGTGCATCATTGCTTTGTAACGATGTAAGCTTGAGAAAGTTTGCTGATTTATACAGCGATAAAACTACTAATGAAACTAAAGGCATTGCCCTTGTTGCTAAGAACGAAGATATCGCTTCTAAAGCTTGTTTAGATGCTGTTTCAATCGGTACAGAAAAAGCACTTGCTAAGCACGGCTTAGAAGGCGAAACCATTATTTGTAATCACAAAGAAATGTCAGCATTTGTTCGTTCTTATAACGCTGAAACAGTTGTTGTACGTCCATTCTCTGAATAGTATAGCCTCACCGATTTAACGTTTGTTTACAGTTTCATGGCCCACTCGGCAACTGGGTGGGCCAGTAACTTATTTTAATCACCACGCTTACTGGTGTTAGAAAATATCCCTCGAAAAGACTCCCACCGAAAATATTCACTCGAACGATATTCCCTCTTTGAAATATAAATAATCGAACCCATTTTCTTAGCCTAAAAATAATAAGTACCACTTACCCTTAACACCGCGCTATTCGTTTTGACACCTGTACTTTTGTATCCAGTTACCTATCCGTCTTACCATCAAAATCTCCATTGAATATGCACATTGTGCACGCAAGCGCTGTGCTAGTTTACTGATTACTCACGTTCCTTACGTTTGTTTGCACTGGGCATAAGCGTAAGAATACAGCGACAACAAATATCAATAGAGAGAATCATTATGTCGAAAAGTCACTACGCAATACGTACATTGTTATGCGTAAGCATTCTATCAGTGTTAGCTGCTTGCGGCGGGGGCTCATCAACTGACGAAACTGTAGACAGCGACACCAGTGTTGATGCGGGCACCGGAACAGACACGGGTAACGACAGCGACTCGAGTACCACAACGTGCGACTCGCCGATGACAGAGCTTTCAAGTGCCTATCTTGAATTTGTTGCGGCACCAAATGTCACTATTGTGTTGTCTGAAGATGGATGCACAGTGTCGCTCGAGTCGGCAGGTAAACCCGATCACACATCATCATATTGGGATTCAGGCAATGCCAGCGGCTTATATGTTGAGCCTGAAGATGAAACTCTATTCAATCAAAAGCGCTCACCGGGTGATATTGAAGATTACCTAAATGATTTTGATTTAACCGTCCCTGTATCGCCGGAACTAGCCGCCACATCATCGGCCACGCCGTTAGGTGCAATAGGTATTGCTTTGAGCGGCGCGCCCATTTTCAACGATTCCGAAGGTACAGGAGATGTATCGATAGGCGTGATACAAGGTTTTGATCGCAATGGTGCGCATACTGGCCCGCAAACTTACCACTACCATTTAGAGCCACAAGCTATCTCTTATGATGATGATTCGCTGGTAGGTATTATGGCAGATGGATTTTTCATATTTGGGAGACGTTGCTACTCAACCGTAGACTACCCCACCGATTTAGATGAATCGAACGGCCATACATCAATCACCCTTTATACAGGTGCTTCAGAGGAAGATGCTGAATATCACTACCACATATCAAATGAACAATACTTAAACGGCGAGTATTACCTAATTTTCCCGGGTAACTTCCAAGGTACGCCGAGTGACATTAACTAAATCAACAGGTTACAAAGTACTCCTGTTTTGTGCACTTTGGCTGGCAGAAACTTCTGGGTCGGTATCCTTTAGCGATAGAGCACAACTAGTGGTGTATGAAAATGCCATATCGCTGAATAAGCAAGGTGTTCGTATATATCAAAACGCCCCATTTACAGGAAAAGTGGTGAGCTACCACTCAACAGGCGCCCTTGCTACAGAAGATGAGTTTGTAGCCGGTCGCCGCGCAGGGGTGGCAAGAAAGTGGTTTTCGAACGGTACCTTAGGTTACGAGGCCTATTATGCGTCTGGCGCCAGAGAGGGTAGTGTAAAAACGTGGTGGGTTAACGGAAACCTTCGGTCGGCATTTGTGTATGAAAACGGCAAGGTCGAAGGTGAAGGCTGGCGTTGGTACAGAAGTGGAGCCAAATTCAAGAAATTTAACTACCACGAAGGGCAACCGGTAGGCTTGCAGCAAGCGTGGCGAAAAAATGGCACCTTATACTCTAATTTTGAATACAAGAATGGGCGGATTTATGGGCTTAGAAAAGCAAACAACTGTGTGGGGCTTGAAGATGAGGTTATCTCTGTTGATTACTACCAAAATCAAGCCAGTCTTAGTTTCTAGTGCAATGCTGTTGTTAGGCAGCATTAGTATAATAACAGCCACGTCAGCCTACGGCGCTGACGACTTACCCTACTATAATAGTAAAGAATTCACACCGCACTGGATTGAAAGCGGTAGTGATGCGCTTAACGATTTTCACCAAATACCGGCTTTTAGCTTCACCAATCAAGACGGGGAAAAGGTCAGCGAGAAGGATTTCGAAAATAGAATCTACGTGGCTGGCTTTTTCTTCAGTACTTGCCCTGGTATATGTCCCATGATCCGTTCTAAATTAGCTAAGGTGCAAGAGGCGTTTATTGATAACGATAACGTAAAAATTCTTCAGCACTCGATTAGGCCCCATACCGACACGGTCGAATTGTTAAAAGCCTATGCAGATAAAAACGGCATTGTGAGTAATAAATGGTATTTGGCAACCGGAGAGCGGGACGCTATTTATTCTCTGGCAAAAAGCGCGTACTTCGCCAGCGACGACTTGGGTAACTTGCAAAATACAGAAGATTTTTTGCATACCGAAAGCCTCTTATTAATAGATCAGAATCGTCATATTCGCGGCATATACAACGGGCTCAATAGTGCTTCTGTCGATTATTTGATAGCGGATATTAAAGCGCTGAACGCTCAGTGATAGTTTAGCTTAACAACTGCATATACGCCTGAGCATTTAATTTAGCGCGTTTATCGTGACTAGAGAGCGTCAAATAAACGCGCTGTTGTAACTAACGGCTACTCCGCTGATGAAATAAGATGCAGTACTTTTTGTCTTCCGTCGAGGTATTCTACTTTTTCACCATCAAAAAACGCATCTTCCTCTAACATAATACGAACGTCTTTATCCCATTCTGGAATATAGGTGGCGGCATTTAGCTCTATAGAGTAAACCGTGTTTGGATACATAGGGTAGTCGCCCTGAACGGGAACCCCTTCTTGTGCATCCCACATACCAATGGTAGGGCCTGCTGCATGACCATGAAATCCCAGTGGGTGAGTATAAATAGCAGGGGTTAGCCCTTCTTCTATGGCTTGCTCTCGAGACATTTTCAAAATCTCATTGCCGGTACGTCCCATCTTAAAATTGTTGGTTAGAATATCCTGCAATCGGTTTCCTGCTGCAAAAGCTTCAATTATGCTTTTAGGGGGCGCGGTTTCATCGGGTTTTAATACGTATGCATGCTGTTGTTGGTCGGTGTTTAAACGCAGGTAAGTAATACCAAAATCAACATGGATAAGGTCTCCTGGCTGTATAATATTTTCACCAGCGCGCTTACTAAACGCTTTTATTTGATCAAATTTTTCATTGTCTGCACGTTGAATAGACACTGAAGGATGAAACCAGTTTTCTAACCCTAATGCCTTGCTTTGGTCACGCAACCACCATATGACATCGTCGGTAGTAGTGATTCCAGGAGTAACAACTTCATTTGAAAAAGCCGTTGCTATAAGTTGGTGGCCAATTTGAGTCAGGGAAGGGTAGTGTTGCATTTCAAGCTTACTACGAGTTTCTAGCCAAGCAATGGCCAGTTTTTCACCCGATACCACACGGTCTTTAAATTTAGGAGAAAGGGCGGCTATGAACTTGCTGTTTTCGGTGCTGCTCATGCCGTCAGCAAGTGCAAATGCATCTGACACATTCACTGCAATTCGTTTGGGGTCGCGCGCTTCAATAACATCAGCAAGTGCTTCCCACTGATTAGGCTGAGCTTCTTTGTCCCATGCTTTTTCGAATAAATCAGCCACGGCATACCGAGCTACCGCTAAACGTTCTAGAGGCTTTCCTTCGCCAGGGTTAAAAATGACTAACATGGTATGCCTGCGGGCCGATAGCCACGTTGATGGCAGCATGGTTTTGATGACGGGGTCTTCGTTGTATTCCCGCGACATGATTACCCACATATCAATATTAGTACGCTGCATAAGACTGGGTAAAACCTGCTCGAATCGTTGTGCTAGTATTTCATCGACCAACTCGCTCCTTGCTTGCATATCCATGACATCCTTGGCCATACATTGCAAACTCACTACCAGTAACACAAGCGTACAAACTGCTCTCATTCTCTTTCCTTATTAGTTTGAATTATAAGCATGTAATCATTAAAACTAGCACAAGCTGTTTGGCTTAAGCAATGGTGACTACAATTAACAAGGAGGGGAGTTGGCTTGTTTCATTCAAGCCAATGCACGCTAAATGAAAGCCAGATGAAAACGCTATATAGCCTGGCGTTATAATGAATATAAGCCTTCATGGACGCGCATCGTCAATCGTATTGATGCGGATCAATACGCTAAACGAAGATTCCTTGTTTACTTAGCCTTAACGCGAAAGGCATGTTGTAGAATTTTTTTGAATTCAATGTCGGCAAACTTCCTTCAATAGATAATTTAAATTGTGATTGTAGTTTAATCATCATCGATTTAGGTATCATCCTAGCCGGAGCCAGTTATGAATGCAGAGATTGATTTACAGCAAATAATAGAAAATACTATGGTGTTAGTGCTAGCCGGTGGGCAGGGCTCACGATTAAAAGCACTTACTGAAACCCGGGCTAAACCTGTACTAGAGTTTGGCAGTCATTGTCGAATCATCGATTTTCCCCTTTCAAACTGTGTCAATTCTGGCCTAAATCGAATTGCAGTACTCACCCAATATAAGTCTCAGTGTTTAATACGGCATTTAATGCAACATTGGGGCACGTTGAATAACAGTTTTGGGGGGCGATTAGATATTCTTCCCGCTTCCCAGCAACAGTCAGAAAGCTGGTATCAAGGCACTGCCGACGCCTGTTTTCAGAATATAGAATACATTAAAGCCAGAGCGCCTAAATATGTGATGATCTTATCGGGTGATCATGTCTATCAAATGGATTACCGAAAATTGCTTGCTGAACATGTGAAAAACGGCGCTGAAATGACAGTGTCTTGTATAGAGGTTCCTACTAAAAATGCGGCCAATCAACTGGGTGTGTTAAGTGCTGATAGCAAAGGGCAAGTAACCGCTTTTGATGAAAAGCCAAGTAAACCGCACCCATTATTAGATGCTCCAGAATATTGTTTAGCTTCAATGGGCAATTATGTAGTGAATGCTGAAGTGCTTTATCGGCTGCTTAAAGCGGACGCTAAAGCGTTAGAATCAGATCACGACTTTGGCAAAAACGTTATTCCCAATATTATTGAACACCACAAAGTGTTTGCGCATCGCTTTAGAGGTGCCGACGGTTGCCAAATTCCCTATTGGCGCGATGTAGGTACTATAGATAGCTATTGGCGTGCTCATATGGATTTACTAAACAACAGTGACATGTTGAATTTAGCCGATCCGGCTTGGCCTATCTGGGGAAGTGCCTTATCTAGCGCGCCAACTCAAATACGGGGCGGGGCTCAAAAAGGCCAGTGCGATCTTAATCAAATACTCATTGGCACGGGTTGCCAATTGAACAATTGCCGAATACACCACACTGTTTTGTCATCCAATTGCACAGTTGGTGATGGCGCCTCACTTCAAGGCAGTGTATTGCTGCCTGATGTGACTATCGAGGCCGGCGCTAAATTAAAAAATGTTATCGTAGATAAAGGTGTGACTATTCCCGCTAACTTAGCAATTGACGACGTGAACATTGCCAAACACTTCGGATTTTCAGTGAGCGAAAAGGGGGTGGTATTAATCACTCAGAACGTTATCGATAGCTTTGCTGACGTGGAGCTACATTTTGATGTACCGCAAAAACCGCTGAGTGTAAGGTCAATTAGGCCTTTTCCCTCAGAGGTTACGGCTAGAAAAATTGCTCGCCCAATTATACGCACGGCGTTGAACGAGCGTTAAGGTAAACCTAGTTCATGGACAAAAAATAGGCGCTTTATGCGCCTATTCTCATTTTTACTGGATAAACCACTTTTACCTTAAGTACAGCGTGGCAGCTAATGACTAGTCAATTAACGGCTCATCGTCGTCTTCTTCTTCCTGCTTCTCGTATTTCTCTTCTTCCACAGGAATAACTTCCTCAGAAGAATAATAAACACTGACAGGGGCAGAATAGTTAGGTACATCGTCGTAAGCGAACACAGAGTAATACTTTTCAACATTGGGGTTACCAAAGTTGTCGTAGGTATACTCATCAGAACCTGCGTAAAGTTTCACCCCGTCAAGCGGTGAACGTGGTGAGTGGAAGCGGTTTCTTACCACAAACGCGCCAACCAAATCGGCATGTTTAGGGTTACTCCAACTCAATTTCACCTGACGATTCTCTAAGGTTACGCTTAAGTTCGCGGGTGCCGGTAAAGGCTCTTTACGGCGTTCAATGTACTTAATAACCAACTTACACACTTGGTTGCTGTGTAAGTCATGCCAATTCACTAGCATGTTCTTTTCAGCACTTGATGACGTTGAGCGAACCACGAAATGAAATGGCACATGCTTCGCGTGCATTTCTTCCAGTGCTTCACGGCAATAACTGTCAAAAATAAAGTTGTGTGAGTTTTTGTCTTTCAGTTGAGCGTTACTCACCTCATAGCCAATAAACTCTTTTTTCTCTCTATTTTTAACGCTTTGGTAGTCAAGATCTTCAAGGCCTGCTAATTCAATGGTGAAACGAATATCTTGCGATGTGGGCAAGGCGTTTTCGTTGCTCATTGTTAAATAGGCTTCGGTGATCACGGTTTTCTTAGGATCAGGCAGATTTTCGGTTAAGAAGGTCATTTGCCCGTAAACCACATCACCGTTTTTATCAAAACCAGACTGCAGTTCATTTTGCTTTACTTCAGCTTTAGACACGGTATTGATTGACGAGGGAGTTAGTTCTACTTGTTTGCTTGGAAGGGTATAAATAACTTCCAAGTTAGGTCGGTAATGAATACCTGAACCAAACTTTCCGTAACCAATATCAAATTGCATCATTTGCGAGTCTGCACCAAGAGGAAGTTTTCTCGGGCCTTCAACGCGGAGCAGCAAGGTACCGTTCTTAATAGATTTACGAATAATGCGGCGCTCGGCCACATTTAAATCCCAGTGTGACCAGATACCTTGAGTTAACTTATCTGAGCGAATTTCATCGCCTAGAGTTTGAATAGGCTTCGCTTGATGAATTTGGTTAAAGTCTGTGATGTCAGAAATTTCTGACGGATCGAGAATAGACACCGTCCATTCACCAAAATTCTCTACTTTCGCGTTAACACGGTTCATCGGGTACAAGGAAAAACTCGCGTTCTTAATACGGGCATCTTCAGGTAAGTTTTCCATATTAAACGCTATTACGCCGTAACAAATACCACGGCGTTTGTTCACACCTACAAACAATGAGTTGTAACCGAAATGGTCGCGGTTTTTCTCGAGCGTATATTGGCCTACATAACCGATATCGCGTTTCGACGGGAACAAGCCTCTGAAATATTCATCTTCAGATAGCTGGGTCTTAAGCTTAATTTCAGGGCTGAAAGGCGACTTGGTATCGGTAACTTTATTAACCGCACGTATATTGTAGAAATATTTTTGGCCACTTTTAAGCTGCACATCTGTGAACGTGTGCTTGCCAATAATCGCAATAAGATTATCTTCTCGACAAGGGCTTTTCACTGTTTCAGAACGATACAATTCAAAATAGATGTCATCAGACTCTGGGTAATCCCAGCATAGGGTCGCTTCGTAAACGCCCACAGATTCAATAGTGAAATTGTCTACACGAGCCGGTGCTTCATCTGAATAATTTTTCGCTTCTGAAAGTGCGTAAAGTACCGCAGGCACATTTTCATCTACACTTTGCGACATATTCGCCATGTAATCAGGAATGTTGCGAGTGCCCACTTCTACTACAGCCGAGATAATGCCTAACGAGTAGTAATATTCACGGCCACTACCATTGATAAGGTTCGTAGGTGGCTTGCCACGGTGTATACCGTACTGGCGACCCGTTACCTTATGGATTTCACGGTTCATATTGGCGCACAATACGTTTAAGTCGGTGCCTTCAATTTCAGACTCGTGATTAAACTTATGCGCAGGGAAAAATACGTTACCTTGCGAGTGATAATCTAGCGCAATAGTAATGTTTTTATGCGTAAGTACGAAATCACGAATGGCAGCAGTTTCTGGCTCAGAAAAAGCCGCTGGGCCTGAGTAGGTGTTTACCGTGGTATCAGCAGAACGCTTAAAGCGAACACCAAAATTACGGTTTAAATCTACACCAAAGGTGCCATCGCCGTTGTCGCGTCTATTCTTACGCCAAAAAGAGAAGTGGGTACGAGAATACTCAAACCCATCTGGATTTAAACAAGGCACCATATATAAGGTATTACGACTTAATGCCTGTTGTATAGATGGGTTGTGATCAATATTGGTTAGCACGTTATCAATAAACTTAATGGCTAACTCGTTGCCAATCCACTCGCGAGCATGGATGGTTCCTGTAAAAAGCAGAGCGGGTTTACTGTCCGCAGTTTCAATGTTAGCAGAAAGGGTCGCCATCATAATTGGTCTACCTTCCCACGTCGTTCCAATGCTATGCACGCGAATAAGCTCAGGATATTTTTCCTGAGCTTGTTCTAAAAACGCCATTGTTTCTTGATACGAGGTATATTGTTTTTTCATTATTTCTTCTTTACTAAGAGAAATCAGTGGTTACCAGCGTAGTCTTGAAATTATCCCAATGCGCGATAATTGCATCGACTTTCTTCTGCTGAATGTTTTTAACCGTCAGAAACACGCTTGGATCAGCGTAAATCGCTTTTGACGTGCCCTCTTCACCCAGAGTACTGATTATCACCTCTGTAAGTTTAGGGCCTATACCTTTTACGCCAGCAAAAAAGTTTTCTAACTCTGACGTAGTTAAAATGAGTTCGCCCGCATCTACTTCGGCGTCGACTTCAAACTCATCGTTGCTATCATTTAATACACGTTCTAGTCCATCACCGATGACGTCTTCTAGGCCATCATCTTCACTCACATCTTGGTTTTCTAAATGCAAGTCGGTTACTATTTTGGCCTTACTTTTTGGCGTGTAATTATCTTGAAAATTCCAGGATTCACTTGGCCACTCTTCATCGAGCTGTAGTTCAACGGGTAACAAAGGATAAAGTTCAGGATTAGTTACCGCTGCTGAGTCTGCACTATCACTACTTGGAGTATATTCGCCAAAAGTAATATTTCTCATGGTGCGTAATAGCGGCGTGCGAATCTTACCCAGTTCCTCCCAGTTATACAAAGGAATATGCGGCTTCTTAAAGCGCTCTGAACACAAGGTCCACATTATATACTGGCCAATCCAATCACGAATGTAAGGGAAGGCGGCAAACGCAGTTGCACATTCTAAAATACGGTATTTACCGTCTACACCCAAGGCAATATCAGATGCCCAATATTCAGCTTTTGCGGCTTTAGACGCATTCACTGCTATTTGTAACGCTTCTTTGGGCACATCAGAATAATCCATCGAGCCACCCTGACTGGTATTGGTTAGCCATTCACCTTCAGGTGGACGACGCCAAAACGCACAAACAGGCTTGTGGCCAATTAGCATCACGCGAATATCGGCCTTCATTGGCACAAATTCTTGCACGTAAATCGGGTGGTATTTCTTTTTATTAAGCAGTTCAACCACTTCTTTGAAGCTATCTACTTTATGTACGAAGTAGCCGCCATAGTTAGATGGGCCATAAGATTTTTTAATAATTTTTGGATAACTGGTTTTACGTAAAAACGCCATAGCTTCGTCTTTTTCGTAAAAAATATCAGTTTTCGGAATAGGCAAGTCATGCTTTTCGCAAAAATGGGTCACATTTTCTTTCGACTTGTTGGCAAACTGCGTATCCATTGAAGGCAAAAAGCGCACGTCTGGCAGTTCGCGAGCAATTTCACGGAACGTCTCATAAGCCGTAGCAGGAATATTACCAATCAGAATATCGATATTTTTGCTTTTCACTTCACGAACAAAGCGGGCTTTGTCGTTACCCCAGTGGTAACACACAGTTTCAATTTTATCAGGCCAGCCTTTAAAGTTAGACTTGTCGAAAAAGCGCAGTACATGGTCTAGGTAGAGAAGGCCAATAGTAGGTAGTTTAGTCGTAGACATTTTACTTTCTCGTTTAAAGTTGAGAGGTTAGCGCAGCTTGCAAACTTGCGCGCTTTTCAATTGCTTTTCGCTCAATCAAGTTAACGATCCGCTCGATTTTTCCATCATTAAACGTCAAGCCTGCAGCTTCTTGCTCAGGCGTGGCGAATGCAGGAATACCGTTTACTTCTAGTACTACATATTCTTCATGTTCTTGGTCATAAATTACATCAACCCCAGCGATATCTAGGCCGGTAACTTTTGCTGCTTTAATGGCTAGGGCAACTAATTCATCATTGGGTTCACGGCGAATAACAGAGCCGCCGCTGGTGACATTGGTTTTCCAGTCGTCTTTAGGTGCTTTGCGTCCATAACAGCCTACAAATTCACCATCTACAATGTCGATGCGATAATCTGTCATGTCGTAATTGATAAAACGTTCGACATAGAAGTGGGGAATATTGGTTTGATCCAAAAAAGGGATAAGCATATCTAAAGAACGCTCATCTTCCACTTTTACTATGCCCATTCCACCCCAGCCGTCGGTAGGCTTGTAAACCAAGCGTCCGCCCCATTCGCGGATGGTATTTTTAAGCATGGGTTTGTCTTTGGTATTACATAGTCGGTAATCAGGTGTACGAATACCTGCGCGAGATAAGCGATGCGAAGTGCGAAGTTTATCTTCAGATAACGAAAAAGACTCAAAACTGTTAAGGCACGGAATTGATTCGTTCAATACTTGATAAAGAAAAACTTGATAAGGTGTTTGTTGACCTGCATTGTATGAAAAGAACGCATCTAATTCTTCCATATTCACGTTATGGCACGTAATGGTTCCGTTGTGTGCGTTTGCATGACCTAAGTTAAGATCGGTAATTGCTTCGATATCGCGATCTCGTAATTGGTTGACGATTTTAGCCTGTATGGCAGTACCGCCGCTGTTGCTGTACATCCACATCCCGACTGTATACTTTGGCACGACTTTTAACCCTGTTTTTATGAATCGATGAATTGACATTCTGTTCGATTTAAGTAAGAAGATTTCTCAAAATAAAATTCTGCACCAAAATGGGTGGTAAATATCTATTTTAGATGAGAAATATGACATATATTAGACTTCAGGGTACGTCTTGGTACGAGGAGTCCCTCCCAAAAGCGGCGCTATTAAACGGCTAAATTGCGAACTATTCAAGTTTAATTTTTGCTCAATTGGAATTAATTTCAATATTTGTAACTTTAACGTTTAAAGCATGTGTTATTACTGTGAATAGCTCAATTAAAACAAGGGCTTTAGCGTAGTTTGGTTTTAATCAATACTTGGAATAAATATCATGAATAGTAGTCTGGACTTTACCGAACTTGCCTCAATTATATCGCTCAACTCTTACACTAAAAATAAAGCGGGTGTAGATCACAATGCTGACATCTTTAATGCGTGGATGGAGCAACTTGGATTCTCTGTAGAAACGCATCGACGTGAAGCAATAGGTAACCATGTTCACTACCTGTCTAAAAAGAGTGAAGGCGCAAAATTACTGCTACTTGGCCACCTAGATACCGTTTTTCCGCCAGACACTTTTACCGAATTCCGTGAAGATAAAGAATGGATTTACGGCCCTGGCGTATGTGATATGAAAGGCGGCAATTACATCGCTCTTGCCGCACTTCGAAATGTATTTGCCGAACAAGGCCACATCGCGAACATTGATATGCTATTGGTAAGCGATGAAGAAAGTGGCAGTGACGACAGTAAGCTGCTTACCAGTGAATTAGCCAAAGCCTACGATGCCTGTATGGTTTTTGAAGCGGCGGGCCTCGATCATGATGTGGTTATCTCTCGCAAGGGTATTGCGACTTTTCAAATCGAATTCGAAGGTAAAGGCGCTCACGCGGGTAACCATTATACCGACGGTATTAATGCGAACTTGGCTGCGGCTCATATGTTAATTGCCCTGACTAATTTAACCGACCTAGAAAAAGGCACCACGGTTAACGCCGGTAAAATGAAAGGTGGGTTAGGCGCAAATACTATTTCACCCAGTGCTAGCTTAACGGTAGAAGCGCGCTTCACTCAATCAGAAGAGCGGGACAGAGTGTTAGCCGCGTTTGAAGAAGTAACCCAAAACCCTGCGGTTGAAGGGGTAAAAGTAGCCGTAACTGGTGGTTTGCAACGAGATGTTATGCAACCTACAGATGAACAGGCGCAGTTTATCGCTGAATTAGAAAGTGTATTGGGTGCGCCACTTAAGCTGGAAAAACGTGGTGGGGTGAGTGATGCGAATGTAGTGTCGGCTGCAGGCGTGCCAACCCTTGATGGCTTTGGCCCTTACGGCGATGGCGATCATACCATTCATGAACGTGCAAGCAAGGCTAGCTTTGAACGGCGTATAGGCGAGGTAAGTAAAATTTTAGCGCACTTTAATGGTTGCTAAGTAATTAATAATTAGGCAAAACGATGCAAGGTCAGAGTTGGTTTTATTAACTCTGACCTTAAAGATTAGTATAGTTTAGCTAGTATACGACACCACTTCGGCTTCAAGACCCTCTCCAAGCATGAAATAAAAGCGCCTTCCAGGTTCATAATCACCGTGGTTGTAAGTATTAAATCCTAAAGCGAATACCTTTTTTTCTACCTCGTCTAAATTATCAACCACAATACCTAAGTGATTAACGTGGGCTACCGTGGTGTGATCGAATGTGTTCTCGGCACTTGAGTTCGACGCTAGTCCATTTTGATTGTAGTGATTCGAGCTAAACTGTTTTGGCTTATACAACGCTAAATAAGCGGTATCTGAACCCACGTGTACCGTATAACCATCATCTTTGGCTGGCCC
This sequence comes from Alteromonas sp. Mac1, assembly GCF_001562125.1. Lineage (NCBI taxonomy): Bacteria > Pseudomonadati > Pseudomonadota > Gammaproteobacteria > Alteromonadales > Alteromonadaceae > Alteromonas > Alteromonas sp. Mac1. Next base: position 3,298,649 of record NZ_CP013932.1, on the reverse strand, counting down.
GCGCCAACGTATGTGCCAATTGAACAACTGGCACAAGGCATCAGCAATAGCATCTGGGTTAGTGACGGTAATATTGGCGTGTTCAAGTGAGGCTGCTTGCATCGTATTTCCTTATTTTCTGTTGTGTGTTTTTCACCGGTAACTTTTTCGATAAAAAAGCGCAGTGGATTAATAGACAGCAACAGCTTAATATCTAAAGCTAACTTTAGATCAAGTATTAAATGCAGATTTTTAAAATGGCCCCTGAACCCCTAGTGCGTATTGGCTTTGTTGCAAAGCGAACCGGTAACGCAGTATCGCTTATTCGCTATTATGCCAACGAATCCCTTATTCCTTCCGTGCGAACCCAAGGCGGAAATAGAATGTTTCCTCGTTCAGTCATTCGCAGGGTGTCGTTTATTCTAATCGCGCAAAACATGGGCTATGCACTGGATGACATTCGACAACTACTGCAAACTCTGCCAGATAATCGCACGCCGAATAAAGAAGATTGGGCTAGGCTTAGTGAAGTATTCAACAAACACATTGCAAAGCGTATTGCTGAGTTAACCGCATTGAAATCTTCGTTAGAGGGCTGTATTGGTTGTGGTTGTTTGTCTTTAGATAAGTGCAAGCTGTACAATAAGCACGATCGCATTGCCGAGAAAGGGGCGGGCGCTCGGTTTTTACTAGGCGATAGCCCTAGCGATGCTGTTATAAAATAGCCTTTTCTCATCTATTTAGTTATTTCTGATGTGGTGCCTGTAGCCTCGACGGCGATTAAACATTTATTAGAAATTCACTTAGCCAAATATCTAAAAATAGGATAGTCGCCTTGGTAGACTCCACACCTAACAGCAACTCAAGCTCAACCAGTAAAACCAGACCCAAAACAAAAAGTTCGCCTAAGTCTTCGTTAAAATCCACGACTAAGGCCGGCACCTCCATGCATGTTCGTAATGTGCATAAAGATGGTTACCCAATGGCGGCGTTGTGCCAGGCACACCCAGCATTATCTGGCTATGTGATTAATGCAAAAAGCGGCAAAAAGAGTATCGACTTTGCCAACCAAGACGCCGTTAAAACCCTCAATGCAGCATTGCTTATCTATTATTACGGGCTGAAAACCTGGGACATACCTAACGGCTACCTGTGCCCGCCAGTACCTGGGCGCGCCGATTATATTCATGGCATAGCCGATGTGTTGGCATCTAGCAATAAAGGTGTTATCCCAAAAGGTAAAAGCGTAAAAGGACTGGATGTAGGCATAGGCGCTAATGCTATTTATCCTATCATTGGCAGTCAAAGCTATGGTTGGCAGTTTGTGGGAAGCGACATCGATGTGGTATCGGTAAAATCGGCTAAATCAATCGCTACAAAAAATCCTAAGCTTACTCCTTTATTGTCGGTTCGAAAGCAGCCGAATAAAACGAAAATATTTGAAGGTATTATTCAGCCTAACGAGCACTTCACTTTCACGATGTGTAACCCACCTTTTCACAAATCTGCTGAAGCGGCTGCGCTTGGAAGCGAGCGCAAAGCCATTGGCCTTAAAGGAAACAAGCACAAGCGAAGTGGTAAAAAGCCTCGAATTGATGCCAATGCTGATATTAACGCTAATACAAACGCCTCTGCTAAAGCGAAGCCCGATATCAGTAACATAAAGCTAAACTTCGCGGGAACAGGTAACGAACTGTGGTGCGAAGGAGGGGAACTAGCCTTCATTCAGCGCATGATTATTGAAAGTGTAAAGTACAAATCACAAGTAGATTGGTTTACTTGTTTAGTGTCTAAAAGCGACCACTTAAAAGCCATTGAAACCAGTATAAATTACTACGGTGCAACGAAGTTTCTGAAAGTAGATATGGGGCAAGGGCAAAAGCAAAGTCGCTTTGTGGCGTGGACGTTTATTGAATAAGCACATTGAACAATGGGGACAGAGTATGTTAATTAATGAACGATCATTAAAGTACTCTAACCCCTTTTCGTTTATTTAGGAGAGTTCAATTGTTTCTCAGACTGGTTCGAAACCTCGTACTTCTTAGCTCAACATTGCTCTTTTGTTCTGTTTCTACTGCTGATACCAAAATAGAGAGAAAAATGTATAACCCGTGGGAGGCAGAAATTGGTTACTCCCAAGTGGTTATTGCAGGTAACAACGTTTACCTATCTGGTATCGCAAGTGACAAAGCTACACTGGAAGAGCAAGTAAGGGAAATCTATACCCTTATACAAAATACCCTGAAAGATAATAACTTAGGCATGGAAAGTATCGTAAAGCAGGTAATTTATACCACTGATATTGAAGCGTTTAAAAAGCTGGGCAAGGTGCGAAAAGAAAAGTTTAAAGAGGGCCAATACCCAAGTTCTACGCTAGTAGAAGTACAGAGGCTCTATAGCCCAAACCACATGATTGAAATAGAAGTGGTTGCATTTAAAGAGTAGACGTATCAGAGAATTAATTTAGCCATCGCTTGAATTATGAGAATGTAACCAAAAGAGTGTAATAGAAGGACATATTAGGACAACTCTAAGGAGCTCTGATGATATGGCGTAAAAACATCAGCGTCTTATACATAGATGGTAGTGCTGGTTTAGCAGTGGGCTTAGCGTTATTTGCCTTTGCGGGATGGGTTAGTGAGCTTTATCAATTGCCCCTTAACACTATTCTTTTCCTGGCAAGTGCAAACACTATCTATGGCTGTTATGCATTAGCGCTGGCACTATCAAACAAGAAAAGCTTGATGAGCATTAAGGTTCTTGCCATCGCAAATAGCGTTTGGGTGGTTGTTTGTGCTGCTATCGTTATCTTGTATGCCCACATAGCAAGCCCAGTTGGTGTGTTTTTCATCTGTGGCGAAGCATTATTTGTCGGTTTGTTGGCAGTTTACGAATGGAAGAATAGATTCTTACTTTCGAAAGAAGATCGCTAAATAGTAGGGCCAGAGTATATTAGTAACCAGTAAAGTGCTCTGCCCCCATTTCGGTTTACTCGCCTACTATGTCAGTGGTTTCGAGTGCTACATCGATACTATTCGCTACCCCAGGGTAAGCTGATGATAAAGTGCTTCCATCTTCATTGGTTAAATCGCGCATATTTTTCTGAACGGTAATGATAGAAAATAAGCTAAGTATAAATGCCATACCGTAAAATCCTTTTTCACTTAGAAACATGTCGGCATTAAAAAGGCCTATACCCAGCAGGGCAACAGCACTAAAAAAAGCTGCCCAACACATACCAACGAAAACAGTGGTAGTTGGTAGGCCTTCTTGTTTATCTCTTACCGTCTTTTGTAAGGTTACAGCTGAAAACATGGCTAAAATGAATATTGCCAAATAATAGCCTTTTTCATTAAGTAGAATGTTGGCGTTCCATAATCCAACAAGGTAGCCAATAACTCCAATCGCAAGGGAAGCCCATGTTGCTGAGATATATGCTTGTGTTGGTTTATATATTCGATGTGATGTTGTTTGCATTGTTATAAATTCCTTTTGAGTTATCTTTAACCCTACTCGAGTTCCTTTGAAAATATATCTAACCGCGGTTAGATATATACTTTTAATTATCAGCATCCTAGTCTATTCGAACCTCCTTGTTAACAGTGTCAGCCATGCAGCGTAAACACTCTTAATTTCCTCAATTACAAGTATGTCGCAATAAGTCTCTAGCTTGTAGGTGGCCTACCGAAAAACGGCTTACTGACGAAATTCTGATTTTACAAGCAATTACATGGAAGGTTAGTTTCCAAAAAATACTGAAGCAAATATACGAACATTAGTTGTATTAGTAAATACGCACACGTAAATGTGCTTGATAGTGCTTTGCGCCATAATAGGCTTAGATAGAAAAGCGAGTAAATCTTGCGATGCACGTGTAGCTGCGGTTTATGATTCAAATGGGAGGGGGCCTTGGTTTACACAGATACCAAGACTTATGAATGGTGTAAAATAGAAGAGTAAACAACCGAACACAAAATAGGGCATCTTATGATGCCCTTTACTATTTTTAACGGTTTCCAAATTGCTAAAGCCTAAGCTTATAGCTAAAGACTAAAAGCGATAAGTGGCCGATACACCAACAGTTCTAGGGTCGACAACGGCGGCATAACCTCCGGGGTAGCGTGCACTATCAGGCTCTTGCGATACCAGTGCAGTTTCATCAAACGCGTTATCTAAATACGCAGTAAGCAGCCAGTTGTCAGAGGTATAATTAGCAGTGAAGCGGGCTATTGTATAATCGCCGGCAACCCGTTCTGCGGTATTGGTGAAGTCGCCAAAGTATTCGCCTATGTAACGAACAGAGCCGCCAACGCTGATGGCATCTGTCACCCAATATTTGGCACCTACATTAGCGTTAAAGCTAGGGGCTGAGTTTAATTCATTGCCCTGCGCATCGGTGTAATCCTCACCGGCATCTTTAATGTCTGAATGAAGTAGACCCATTCCAGCGTTCACTTCTATACTATCTGTTACATTAGCATGCACTTCTAACTCAGCGCCGTATGTCGCCACACTTGGCATATTGGTAATGAATCGTGTAGAGCTGAGTGCTTGAAAGCCATCGTAATCGTTGTAGAAAATGTTGGCACTAATAAAACCAGTACCATTTTCAAACTGGGTGCGGCTGCTTAGCTCGAACGTATTTACCTTCTCTTCTTCATAGTAATAGTACTCTTGCGCGGTAAAGTTTAGTGCACCGCCTCCAGCGTTATAGCCCTTGCGCGCACTAAACGCTAACGTAGTTTGTGGTGTAAAAGCGTATTGAACAACGAACTTAGGCAAGAATATGTTGGTATCGTCATCAAGATTCGAATCTATTGGCTCGTAAACAAAATGCCTAGACTGGCTTTCTCGTTCTACTCGAACACCCGCAATAATATTGAGCTTATCTGAAAGCGCAAACGTGGTTTCGCCATAAATAGCGATAGATTCGCTTTCATCGCTACCGTAGTAGGGGTAAGCGCCGGTGCTCAAAATATCTTGCTCACGCTCGAAATAATACAAACCTACAAAGCCATCAATGTTGTTGTTCGGTAGGGCGAAGTTAATTTTTGCATCTACTGTTACGTTTGTTTCATCAAATACCAACGTTTGCTCTGCATCATCCGAAGCTTCATAAGTGTCAAAGCCCCACTCATAATCCATATAGGAAACAAGCAAGTCGAAAGACATGTTGTCCGAAATTGAGTACTGAGTATTTAATGCTGTTGTTGAGGCCGTTGTACTAATATCTCGAAAGTAGATACGATTATATTCTTCTAAGTTTTCTAACGCGTAGTAAACTCGTCCAGTGTCACCTTCTTCATTGTTGTAGGTATGCGAAAGCGTGAAAGATAAATCATCATTTGGCGTCCATAGTAATTTACCACGCACGCGCTGGGTTTCAATTTTATCAATATCATAGTCGGGTGAGTTTGATTCATAACCCTCACCATCGGTAATGGTATCGGCATTCAAGTTTTGAACGCTCAATCGAAACACCAGTTTATCTTCAATAAGCGGGCCTGAAATTACTCCTGCAGTATCTATGTATTGATCGTTGTTTCTGTAACCTATTCGAGCAGCGCCTTCCCACTCTTGGCTAGGATCATTCGTCTTAATATAGACTGCGCCACCAATACTGTTACGCCCATTACTGGTAGATTGCGGGCCGCGGTATACTTCAATTTGTTGTAAATCCCACATGCCTGAGTCGCCACTTAAATCAGCCACAAAAGGTTGCGATACGCCATCAATTAACGTCATTACCCGTCCGTTCGCACCACCGGAAATAGAATTGAAACCGCCTGCCGCACCGTTTCCAGAAACCCCTCGAATGTCGGGCAAGGAACCTGAAGGAACTACCACATTAGCAATATCAGAAATAGCATCAGATACCGATTTATATTGGGTGTTATTAATTGCCTCTTCGGTTAAAACAGAAATTGACGTGGTTGAGTCTTTTAATGAACGGTTCGCTTTTTCACCAATAACCACAATCTTTTCAATATCAGTGATATCTCTATCTGGGGTTTGTATCTCTTGTGCATGCACGCCGCTTATGGCAGAAGAAATGGCGAGTGCTAGCAAAGATGTACTTGGTAAAAGCCTTGATGATAGCCGTGTTGAATTTCTATCTGAGACGTTTTTTGTGGTGCCGAAAGCCATAATAGTTTTTCCTTAAAGTAAGTGTAAATGAGCGATGTGGCTACCTTCGAAGGAGCGCTTATTATTATTGGGTTTTAGTTTAAAAGTGCAGTTTAGAATGGGAAGGTTGCGCCAACGGCTAGCGCAACTAACTACACGGTGAAAATACTCATTTCATTTGCAATTTTCCTAAGTATTTTGTTATCTGATTAAGCCCACACCGAATCGATAGGAATAGCCGAACGGCGTTTTTGTAAATGACGGGCGGTAGTTAGCAGAGCTAGCAGTATCGTTGCTGATACTAAGCAAACCCCAATATCAATGCTTGCAGATAAACTACTGCTGCTGAAATAAAGGGTAATGCCAATAGTGGCTAGGAGCAGCAAGCTCGATAGGTACAGTGAATCGATTGCGGCTTTTATTGGCGTCACAATGAAGCTGTAAAGTACAGGCGTGAAAAAACCGATGTAATAAGCGATAAGCTGATAAGTTCGAATATTGGGGTTATCGATTGAGAACACTTTCGCTGCTAGCAAAGACAAAACGATACCTACAACCGTACCAGCACACACGCCAACGGTAAGCCGCGCCATAATACGAACTGAGCGTTTTTGCTCTGCGGGTGCCTTATTCTGAATTTGTTTTTTGCGTCTAGACTCAACCCAAACCACGTTGCCCGTTAAAAATAACAGTGCGCCGCTTAAGCCCATAGCAAAGTAAACCCAGTGAATAAATGAGCCACCAAATCCGCCAAAGTGTAGGGTAAAGAAACTATTCACTACCTTTCCTGGCACACCAGAAATTGACGGTAGCATAGCCGTGTATCCAGAGGATGCGGTGTAGGGATCGGTAACCCAGAAAGCGTAATCGGGGCCACGTATAATTTCCCCGACTAATTCTCCACCTACTAGCACTCTTGCACGGGGAGTCCCTAGGCCTGCAAAGCGAAGCTCTGCAATCTCGAATTCGGGTTCAATATCGGTAATTTCTTTGGTGAGCTGGGCAATTGAAATTAGATTATCAACGCCTCGGTTCATCTCTGTAGGAGCGGGTCGGTTGAACATAGGGCTGTCTTTATAAACCCATTGTTGCATGCTGCCATACAGAATATCGTGGTAGGCAAATACCACGGTGGTGATGGCAATAATAATGTGAAAAGGCAGAGCGGTAATGCCCAGAATATTATGAAAATCGACCCAAAATCTTTTTCCGTTCTTCTTTTTCCGTAAGCTAAATAAATCTTTAAACCATGTGGGTAGGAAAATGACTAAACCTGACACTATGGCCACAAAGTACAAAATCGATACAAATCCCATTACGAAAATGCCTAACGCATCATGATCATCGCCGCCAGGAATACCCGCGGTACGGTGTATATGGTCGAGAAAATCGCCAATAGCTGAAATATGGGTTTGTTCGCTTACCAATTCCCCTGAGCTATCTAATGAAGCATGCCAAAAGGTGTGTGTATGTGTGGCTTCATCTTCAATAGTCCAAGTAACTGGGGCATGATTTGGTTGGGCAGAAGGAAGATAAACCGTCATCTCTTTACTAGCGTCGGGGTGGGTCTGTAAAACGGTTTTAATGAGGCTGTCATATTGGTTTAGTTCAATAGCTGGTAGCGCATTTTTTTCGTGCATAGCCCATATATTTAGTGGCGCCTTGAACATGGTTAATGCACCGGCCACAAAGCAAATAAATAACAGTAAGCCTGAAATAATGCCGGTCCAAATGTGTACTTGCTGATAGCTTTTATAATTCTGTAATTTCATTGGTGTTACCCCAGAACCTGTAAGACGGAAAATTCAAACAGTGTAATAAGCGAGAGCAGAGCCAGTGGCAGCCAAGGTTTTTTAGCAAAAAAGATAAGGCTTATCGGGGTTAACCAAAAAGGGACTATCAGCCACATTAAAAATTGGCTCTTCACATCAAGCGGTGTATTAGAAAGAAAAAGAAGACTAATTAAACTGCTAGTGAATAATGCAAAGGGAAAACTAATTAGTGTTGCTCCAATAGTTTTTAACCACCAGTGCGCCTTAAAGGTAGTGTAACTCTCATCTCTAGTGAGCCCTGTACCGCGAGAGCGTACAGATTTAAGAGGTGCGGTGTAACGGGTAAAGAAAGGAAGGGTTCCCAACAACAACATACACAGCGTGATAATGGTATAGATGGCGGCAGGTAATGAAAACGTTAAGCTGAATATTGCCGTGCTTAACACCAATAGCGCCAAGGCAATTAACAGTGCAGTGTTAAATGATAGTAGACTTTTCTTAAACCATTGTTGGTTCGGACAACCTGCGTAAAACACGAGATTAGCCAGTAAACAGACGAGTGCGCCTATCAATATTGCCGAGTTCACCTTTACTGCTCCTTGCAACTAGGGTTGTGACAAGTGCGCATTTTTTGCGCGAGATATTTTAAAGTGGCAGTAGACTAAAGTTTAACTTTCACCAATGCAAATAAAAATGATTTTTATTTGTAGTTTTACATTTTTAGATCACAAATTCAAAAAAACGGTACAAAATCAACTTTCTAAACCTCTGTTTAAAGGCGAATTGCTATTCAGCTAAGGCATGGGTTTACAAATCAAAATCAATCTTTCTACCTTTGGCGTGGGTATGAATTTGTAGGTAGGTTTGCGATTGGTTAATGCAGCATTGATTATCACAGTATTTGAACCTGTATTAACTCAGTATTTAAAAGATTAAACAGTAGGTAGTATATGGAAAATGTAAAAGTAGCCTTAGTAACAGGTGGCGCGAAAGGCATTGGCGCAAGTATCGTTGAAAAGTTAGCGGCAAGTAATTTTGCCGTGGTCATCAATTACGCCAGTAGTAGCGATGCGGCATACGAACTCGTTGATAAAATCAAAGGTAGAGGTGGGCAAGTGATTGCTGTGCAAGCTGATGTTTCGAAAACCACTCAGGCAGAAAGTTTGTTTGAAGCAGCGTTGCAGGAATTTGGCAAGGTAGACGTATTGGTGAACAATGCGGGCGTGATGGTGCTTTCAACACTTAACGAAACGAGCGATGACGATTTTAATAAACAATTCGACGTTAATATGAAAGGGGTATTTAACATGCTTCGCTTAGCCTCAAAGCATCTTCATCAAGGCGGCAGTATTATCAATTTATCCACCAGTGTAGTGGGGCTGAAATTAGAGCGTTACGGCGTTTATGCTGCTACAAAATCTGCGGTTGAAACCATGTCGGCTATTTTATCAAAAGAGCTTAGAGGTAAGGATGTCGCGGTAAATTGTGTAGCGCCGGGGCCTACTGAAACTGATTTGTTTACCGAAGGAAAATCCCAAGAGTTCATCGATAAGCTTGCCAATATGAGCCCCATGGAAAGGCTAGGCCAGCCAGAAGACATAGCGAATGTAGTTAACTTTTTAGCCAGTGACGAAGGGCATTGGATTAATGGGCAAGTGTTACGAGCAAATGGAGGAATTGTTTAACATATCGCGATAAATATTTTAATAAAGGTAAAGTTCTTAAAACTCAATTGAAAATGATTCTTATTTAGGTTAAGGTGCGCGCCAAATTTTATCCCTTTATACTTTAGTGGAGTATAAAAAATGTCGCGCAGCACTACCTCACTTGGAATTTTTCTTTCTGGCTTATCTGGGTTCGTTTCTCTTGGACTTAGTTCTACTAATGTTTACGCTCAATCTGCTATACCCCCACAAGCTGCAGTTCATGCAGAGTCTAATGGACAGGCTCAAGAGGGTGAACCTGACACGGTAGAGCGTGTTGAAGTAAAAGGGAGGGCGCAGCAGTTTTATTTAGATACCAAAACCAAAATTGGTACTAAAACTGATGCCGATCTCATCGATATTCCCATGTCAGCACAAGTACTTAGTGCGCAGCTTATTGCTGATCAGGCTGCTCGTGATATTACCGACTTGTATCGCTCTATCGCTGGCGTCAGCGAGTACAGCTATTCCGGCGTGACATTTCGCGGCTTTCGAGACGAAGACAACGTATTTTATGATGGTGTAAGGGGCGACCCTTACTCAGGCTTTAGTGTGCCTGACTTATTCAATGTCGCCAGAGTAGAAGTACTGAAAGGTCCTGCGGCAGCGTTATACGGCGGTGGTGAACCTGGAGGCATGATTAATTACGTCACCAAAAAACCTACCTTTACCGAAAATAAAGAAATAACCCTAACAGGTGGTAACTATGACCTTCGCGGTATTTCAGGTGAAGCGACAGGTGGGCTAACAGAAGATGTAGCCTATCGAATTGGTGGCTTTTATGAAGTCCAAGATAGCTTTAGAAATAACGCAGATATGGAAAATATCGAACTTGCTGGCGGCTTACTTTACGATGTTAGCGACAACACTCGATTAACCACTACCTTCGATTACATAGTACAAAACCTAGGTGGTCATCGACTTCGCGGCGTACCGGTAGATGATGAAGGTAATTTCCTTGTTGATTTAACCTATAACGCGAATGAAGAAAGTGACTTTCAAGATATGGAAGCATTTGTTTTTCAAACCCAGTTAGCACATACCTTTAGCGACGCATTAAAAGTTAATTCTACCCTTCGCTATTTAACGAATGAGCGAGATCAGGCTTATCACGAGTCCCGCAGTTGGGTTGATGTTAACGGTGACGGCGAAGCCAATATTGATGACGAGACCATTCAACGTGAATATCGAGACCAATACCGCGCTAACGATGAAGTCAGCTTAACCACCGACTTTGTTTACGATTTCAACGCAGCTGGTGTGGAGCATCAGTTCCTGTTTGGTGGCGATTGGCACTATATGGACACAGAGTACGATTACTTACGTGCTCGGTATGAAGCTGACGGCGTGGCCAACTTAAATATCTTCACCTTAAATTATGGCGAAACCGACCCTAGTACCTATAACCTGACCGACTTAGATAGAGACGGCATACGTCGTAATCGTCAGGGGTTGTACATTCAGGATATGATGCACCTGACAGATAATATTATTGTAATGGCTGGCGCACGCTTCGATAGGTTTGACGAGCGAGACAAAGAAACTGGTACCGAATACGACGATTCAGATGTAACGTATCGTGCCGGTATTACTTACAAACCTTTTAAAGCGATGTCGATGTACGCCAACTATTCCGAAAGCTTCAATCCTGTTGATGCTACTGACCAAGCTGATGCCAATGTTACCGCACTAGAGCCGGTTAGCGGTGATGCCATTGAGTTCGGTGTGAAAAACGAATGGTTGAACGGCAGCATTATGACCACATTCGCCGTGTACCACATAAGTAAAGAAAACTTAGTGTATAGCAACCCAGACTATATTGAAGGCGTGAATGACGATACCGAGTCAGCACTTATCAATTTTGGTGTAGTAGAAAGTGACGGTGCTGAATTTACCTTGGTAGGCGATATAAGCAATACCATCAGCGTAACTGCAAATTACGCGTATAACGATACTATTGTGGTTGACGGTAGCTCAAGTAACACTTTTGGTGCGGGCGATAGATTTGTAAATGCACCTCGTCATCAAGCCGGGTTGTGGACAAGATATGCCATCGACAGTATCGACTCATCGATTGCTTTTGGAGTGAATTATGTGAGCGAGCAAATAAGTGCAGATGCACAAAAGGTGAAGCCTTTCACTGTATTTGATGCAAGCTGGACAACGCGATGGGACGCGGTTTTACTTAGCGTAAATGTGAACAACCTGTTTGATAAAGAATATGCAGTAAGCGGATTTAGCGAAAGAAATGGCCACTTTCCAGGGCAACCTCGCGAAATTATCGCTCAGCTTCAATATAACTTTTAATAAGTGCTAAGCAAGTCTACATGGATTGCAATTCACAGTTGGGTGGGCGTTAAGCTTTCCATCCTGCTGTGCTTTATTGTAGCTACCGGCACGCTTTCTGTGGTGTCACACGAAATTGATTGGTTAGCTAACCCTGCAAAACGGGTTGCCCCATCAACCGTAAGTGATATGAATTGGCAGGCGGTTTATGTACAAGCTCTTAATGAAACTGCGAAATTAGCCACCCCTGTACGAAAAATAGAATCTATCCACGCGCCTCTTCACCCTTGGTTCAGTGCAGAAGTTATTTATCGAGATAAGGATAGCTTGCGGCATCGCTTGTTTTTTCATCCCACAACCGGTGAATATTTAGGTGACGGACGCTGGTTAAATTGGCAGCGTTTTTTTCGTGTAACCCACCGGCATCTAATGTTACCGCTAACCCTTGGTATTACCATTGTAAGTGCCTTTTCTATTGCTATATTAGCCCTACTGATATCTAGCTTATATATTTATAGGCACTGGTGGAAGGGCTTCTTTCGCAAGCCTCGTTGGCGGCACAGACAAACCCGTTGGGGCGACTTTCACCGAATCGTGGGTGTTTGGAGCTTGTGGTTTTTGCTTGTGATAGGGCTTACCGGCAGCTGGTATTTAGCTGAGCGTTGGGGCGCAGCCGCTCCTAGTACAGACAAAGGTTACGCTGTAACCGATGACGCGATAAATGAACCTGTAATGCCAACGCAAACCTCGCTTAACACTATGCTGCATATTGCTCGCGTGCAATTCCCAGCCCTTAGTATCGAAGAAGTGCGCTTTCCTAACAAAGCGGGTGGGGTAGTGGCGTTTCAAGGGCAAGCTAGTGCAATACTGGTACGAAACCGAGCGAACACTATTCAATTTGACCCCGTTTCTGCTGAAGCCGTTTTTAAGCAAGATGGTAGTGATTTCTCGTTACATACCCGTGTTTCAGAAGCAGCCGACCCGTTGCATTTTGGCGTGTGGGGGGAAGTGCAAGGAAATACGGCTAAGTTATTGAGTAAGCTTCTGTATTTTATATTTGGTGTTTTTCTTACTGGCCTTTGTATAACTGGCACTTACATGTACGGATTGCAAGTAGGGCGAAAAGGTAAAAGTATTTCTTCTAAAAGCTCACCGATGAAAAATGCCCGGCTAACAGTCAAATCACTACCCAATACTCCGTTTCGGACCTGGCAAGCCGCTTTACAAAAGGTGGGGTGGGTAGCGTGGTTCTTTACTTCTGCTGTTATTACTTGCTTGGGCTATGGAGCCTATATCTATTTACCTTTTGGCGGTTAGTAAAGACTTTCTTCTCTATTTTTATCAATACAGATGTTAGCTTATCTTAAAAATAATTATCTGAATGTGAATGTTTATCATTTGTGTTTGTGGTAGCATCGCGTTTTTTGAAAGCTACTGTCAGTTTTGTGTAAAGGGAAAACAAAGATGCAACTTAGTCGCACATCAGTAAAAGTTCGTTTAGGCCTTAAGTTAGGCAAAAGTTTGGGTCTAGGCTTGGGTCTGAGCGTTGGGGGCATTGCATTATCGAATGCGGCTTACGCAGAAGAAACAATGACAAGCGAAAGCGAAGTAGAAGTAATCAAGGTAAAAGGTACCTATTTTAACGACTATAAAGTAGGTGATGCTTCCGGTGCTATGCGTGCTAATGTCTCATTGCTTGAAACCTCTCAAGCAGTAACAGTAATCCCTGAAACTATTATTGATGAGCAGCTTGCCACCACGTTAGGGGAAGTACTCAATAACGATGCAAGTTTGTCACCGGGTTCTAAACAACGAAACCGTGAAGTATTCAGCTCTCGTGGCTTTGAATTGAGCTCTTCTACCGGCTATTTACGTGACGGACATCAACATTGGTCTCACTATCAACAGCCAATCGAAACGCTTTCAAGAGTAGAGGTTATCAAAGGGCCTTCAAGTATTCTATATGGTCAGTCTGCACCAGGTGGGCTTATTAATATGGTAACCAAGCAACCTACGGCATCTCGTTTATTGGAAGTTAGCGCAGACACCGACCAATATGGTTCTACACGATTTATGCTAGATGCTGGTGGCGAGATTACCGAAGATACAGGCTATCGCGCGGTATTGGTAAAGCAGGATGTTAATTTCGATCGCGAATATCAAAATGGCGAAACAAGAGAGCGTGATCGTTTCCTAGGTTCATTGGTGCTTGAACATAAAATTAACGACAGCTTAATAGTGAATGCTTATTACGATCGCACTAACGATAAAGCAGGTTTAGATACCGGCGCATGGTTAGATGAAGATGCTAACGTAATAAGTAATAGAAATACCATTAACGACTTCTCGTGGGCGTTCACTGATATCCATGTTGAAAACAAAGGGGTTAAATTAACCTATTTCATGAATCCAGAGTGGCAAGTGAAGGTGGGTTACAACGAGCAATCGTTTGAAAGACAGCGTTTTGAATCATCGCCTCGACTTCCTTCAGACTACGAAATTGGTAACAGCTATACCTCTAACCCATACGATCGTTCAGATGATTGGCAATTTAAAACCGCGTTTATCGATTTTAATGGTGAAGTTTCGTTTGGTGGTATTGAGCACAATATCCTTATTGGCGGAAACTCACTGGATTATTATTATGGCCAGCTTATCGAAAGAGGGGATTCAATCACCTACACCGTAGGGCAACCAGAGCCTGCTAAACCAGATTTAAACTTCAATAATGATGAAACCTTAAGTACCACTGAATACGATTATTACGGTGTGTATTTCCAAGATTTGATGACGTTTAACGATCAATGGCAAGTTGCCATTGGTGGTCGCTTCGATAAGCAGAGTCGTGAAGGCGCTGACAACGAATCTTTATTGCCAAAAGTTGGGGTGTTGTATCACCCAGCAGAGAACAGCACGATTTATGTGAACTACTCAGAAGGGTTTGAGCCTCAATCAAGTGAAACCATTGAAGACGAACTTGATCAAAACTTTGGTATGGAATTAGATGCAACTACTTCAAAGCAAGTAGAGTTGGGCGCGAAATGGGAAGTATCAGAACGTCTATTGTTAAATGGTGCACTATTTAATATAGAAAAAACGGGAACCCTTATTTCAGAGCAGTTATTGAACGACCCACTTTACACCACGGTTACTACCCAATCTGGTAAGCAAACTCACAGAGGCCTAGAACTTGCTGCACAAGGTGCGGTAAGCGATAAATGGTTTGTGATGACATCTATGATGTATTTAGATGCTGAGTATGAAAAAGATGAGAACTTTGAAGGTAACACGCCGGTTGATGCACCTAAGTGGTCAGCCTCATTATGGAGCCGCTACGAAGTTACTGAGAAATTAGCATTAAATGCGGGTATCTTTTATCAGGGCGAGCGCTATGCTGACAACGCCAATACTGTGTTAAAAGACGCTTACAGCCGTGTTGATATAGGTGCGACATACCGTACTGATATTATGGGTAAACAAGTTGATGTAAGGTTAAATGTAGAAAACGTATTTGATACCAATTACCTTGTTGGTGGCGGAATTAACAACGTGACTATTGGTGACGGTGCGACTGCTCGCATAGAATTCAAAACGTCTCTGTAATAGCGTTTATACGGTGAAAATAGCATGGTAAAAAAATACTGCTGAAAAGCACCGTAATAATTAGCCGTAATACTTAACAGCCCTCTAGCTTATTTAAGCTAGAGGGCTGTTTTATTTACCCAGTATATATCGCATTATTTAAGCAACTAACCACACTAAAAGCCTCCTTAAACCCTTTCGCCTTAAATCGCACCAAAGTATCTTCTTTTTAAAATACCTTCTTTTAAAATAGACAGCGCTTCAAAACATCTTCGCATTAGCAACTTGATTTACTGACTACGTTGTATTGTGTTCGTTAAGCACACGCTGATTTATCAATATTGTCATTAGTTGTTCCAGCGCTCAAATCCCCAGTTGTTAAGTAACCAGTATTTAGAGAATTCACGAGTTCATGTGGTGCATCTACACATAAATAGACTTCGGTAGGGCGTTCACAAAAGGTACCCATCAGCGTGAACCAATAAACGGGGATTGAAAACGTAAGCTTGATATTCGCCGTACCGCGACCTATTTTTAATTGCTCTTTGTCGCATTTCCACTCGCCTGCTTCACAAGCTTTAAGGTGCGATAAGGGAACAAAAAGCAGATTGAAAAAGGTGGCATTCACAATGAGGTGATTATTGTGACAATAAACAGAAAAGCGCCTGCTAATTCGATGACTCGCCGTGACACTAACAATGCAATAGAAAATGACCGACGCGACAATAATGGCGGCAATTTCACTCCATAAAATTAATAAAGAATAAGATACCCACGTAACAGCAATTAAGCCTAACAGTACTAAAGCGAAGTGCCATCGTTTGGCGCTGAGTAAGGATAAATTGGTCAAAGTGGCAGTATGGTTTCTTGTAAACTTAGGAATAGCGTAGTACCAGCTAGCCGGCTCGCTGGCCATAATTAAGGTTATTTCTCTTTTCTTATCGTCCGCATCAATATTGTCAATTAACGTGTTAATTCGAGGGTCACCTTTAAGCTTTCTTGATTTCCAGAGCATTGAAACCACGTGATAAATAACCACAAACTCAATAATAAGCAGTATGGCGATAATGGGGTAGCGTACCAGGCTTAAAAATTCAAAGTAACTAGCAAGAGTGTCGGGCATGGAATAACGGGCCACCACGCTGGCAATACTGAACGGAATAATAATCTTCCATTTTTTCTGCTCACCGATTTTAATTACACAAAACCAAAAAACAGCGGGGAGTATTACAAAGTAGGCAATCAGGAAGCCAGCAGAAAGTATCTGGTCGAATGAAGAGCTAATGGTTTCTGGTAATAAGGTGAAGCCTAAAACGTAAGTAGCAACGGCGAATAATAAGTAAAGTAGCCTAAAGCGAATGGCCTTGCGCATGAAACATCCTTGTAAAATTTATAACTCAATGATTTTTGGTTTTATCTTTGTCTTCAAAAAGGTAAGTTATATTGCGCGATAAGGCAATTTTTAGTGGCTTTGGCGATTAAACCTTTTTTAGGAGCTTCGCCCTAATGGTGCCGACTATTCTGGTGCCTACTATGGTATGCACTACTTATCAATTTGAAATAATTGTCGGCTTTACGACAGTGTGAAGTGCTTTTTCTCGATAATCTCTCCCCAGTATAAGAAAAAGTTTACAGGTAGCTAAATGAAAACGCTTGAGCAGCATTTAAGTGAGTACGCTAAATACCATAGAGATCAGCGTAATATCTTTACCCATTACATTGGTATTCCCCTTATTGTTTTTGCGTTTTTAAGCTTGTTAAGCCGCCCGGCTTTTGAAGTTACAGCGCCAATTGTAGGTGCATTATTGCTAAGCCCTGCGTTGCTCGTGTGGGTAATAGGTAATGTATTTTACTTAAAGTTAGATGTGAAACTTGGCTTAACTATGGTGGTGTTAACAGGGGCTTTGCTTTACATCGCACAGCCTTTAGCGCAGAGCGCAACATGGTTATGGCTATCTGCTTCAATCGGTATTTTTGTTGGCGGCTGGATTTTACAATTTGTTGGGCATCATTTTGAAGGCAAAAAACCAGCCTTCGTAGACGATATTATGGGCTTGGCTATTGGGCCGTTGTTTGTGGTTGCAGAACTTGGTTTCGAATTGGGTTTGCGAGGAGAACTTCAAGCGAAAATTGAAGAAACTTCAGGTGCAGTGCATTAGTTAAAACGCCCAATTGGTACACAATGAAGCACGCTTCGTTAGTTAACGAAAATATTGAAACAGCGCGAGCAGAAAATGGCACCTTTTCGGTGCCATTTTAGTTTTTTGTTTAGCCACGCATTTTTGATAGCGTTTCTTTGCGAAGTTGTAGCTTCGATTCTGCAAACGCTTTCGCAGGCAACATTTTAAGTTTTTCAGCATAGCCCATTGCGGTAGCAAGTACTTGATCTTGAGGCACTGCTGCATCCAAATAGCCCACTTTTACGGCTTCCTTCCCTGGATATACGCGCGAAAAAAGTAATGCTTCGGTTAAAGAAGTTGGAGCTAAACGTGACTTCGCCAGTTCCATACCAAACGCAGGTAAAACCATGCCGATAGCGGTTTCGGTTAAACCATATTTAGTGTCACCATCTTTACCTATACGTAAGTCAGCGGCCATCAAGAATATTGCCCCTAGCGCGATACTATGGCCTTCAGCGGCAACAATAAGGGGTTTAGGATAGCTGTACAGCCGTATAATTAAGTCGGCACCTGCTTGCACTAATTTAACTTGTTCGGTTTTATCTTCAGCTTTCATAACGGAAAGGTCGAAGCCGCCGCAAAACTTATCGGCACCGCCGTACATTACTACTGCATCAGCTTTTTGCTCAGCTTCATCTAATGCGTTATTTAACGCATCAATAAGGGTAAAGCCCACTGCGTTTACTTTCCCGTCATCAAAGGTAATAAGTGCTACCTTGTTTTCAATTTTTAATTCGAAAGCCATCACTGCCTCTTTATTGTTAATACTATTGGGGGAGTTTGTTTTTAGTGACGCTAAGAAGCAAGTTTTTTTAAATAATGAAGGGTATTGGCGTTCGCTTATAATTGAGTTTTTGGCAGATTGTGGGATAGAGCCCGTGATCTATATTCACGCATTTTACCCTACTAAAAGAAAGCATTTTTCCGCGCGTAGAATCAGGTACGCTGACAACTTAGCAATTCAGGCGTACACTCTTTTTCTAGCTTATTTCTAATTACTTACGTTAACCATACTATGCTTCCAAAATTAAAAATTCTGATCATTGAAGATTCACAAGAATTATTAGAGCAACTGTCTGACAGTATTCGCTCTACCATAGAACTGTTCGACAGACCGGATATCGAAATGAGCGTTGTCGAGGCAGTTTCAGTATCACGCGCCCTTGATGTGGTAAGAAACGACGGCGAAATACAGGCTGTGGTATTTAGCTGGGATACCACGGTTTTACTTGATGAAGTGAGTATGAGCACAAGTCTTAATCAGGCTAAGAAGAAAGAAAAACCAAAGCTAGAAAACAATGCAGTAGTGATTAGTGCTATTAAAGCGATCCGCAGAGAGTTGCCTGTTTATGTATTGGGCGACGCTATAAAGGGTTTAGATATTGTGAATCAGGCCAGTGGCATGGAGTCGTTTTTCTATCGCAATGATATTATTTCCGATCCGGAATCTATTTTGGGTTACATCATCAACGATTTTGATGACAGAAACGAAACGCCGTTTTGGACCGCTTATAAAGACTATGTGGTAGAAGCGAATGATTCTTGGCATACGCCAGGTCACAGCGGTGGGGCAAGCTTTAGAAACTCTCCCTACATCAGTGATTTCTACCGCTTCTTTGGGCGAAATGTATTTGTGAGTGATTTATCAGTAAGTGTTGACTCCCTCGGTTCACTTTCAGATGGTACTCACGCTATTGGCAGGGCTCAGGCGAATGTCGCCAATACCTTTGAAGTTAGGCAGTCTTATTTCGTGACTAATGGTTCATCAACCTCAAACAAAATTATTCTGCAAACCTTACTGCGAGAAGGCGATAAAGTCATCGCTGACAGAAATTGCCATAAGTCGGTGCACTACGGCATTGTGCAAGCCCGCGCTATGCCCGTGTATTTAGACAGCGTGTTCAACCCAGACTACGGTATATTTTCACCGCCTCGTTTGTCGCAGTTAAAAGAAGTTATTGAAGCGAATACTGACGCTAAGCTGATTGTGCTGACGGGATGTACCTACGATGGCCTGCTTACTGATTTGAAACAAGTGGTGGCACTAGGGCACAAACACGGCATTAAGGTGTTTATCGATGAAGCGTGGTTTGCCTATTCCTTATTTCATCCTCAGTTTAGAGAGTATTCCGCTATTGAAGCCGGTGCTGATTACGTTACCCATTCAGCACATAAAGTAGTCTCGGCGTTCTCTCAAGCCTCGTTTATTCACGTTAACGACCCTGACTTCGACCGTGATTTCTTTAAAGAGATTTACAGCATTCACACCAGTACATCACCAAAATACCAGCTAATGGCATCCCTTGATGTGTGTCGACAGCAGTTAGAAATGGAAGGCTATAAAATACTTAACGAATTATTGGCCAACGTAGAAGAGTTGAAACAACAGGTAGCGCGTTTTAGCCGAATTCGTATTTTAGAAAAAGCAGACTTTGCGCGTGTATTTCCCCATTTTGAGCAAGATAACACGGGGCACGACCCGCTTAAAATTCTTATCGATATTTCTGCATTAGAATATTCGAATCAAGAAATTCATCGATTTTTGATGGACGAAGTGGGGTTAGAAATAGAGAAGTTTACTCATAGCACTATTCTAGTATTGCTAACATTAGGCGGCATGCGCTCTAAAATTGTCAGACTATATAACGCCCTTAAAAAGCTAGATGAAGGCAAGGTTTCGCTGAATAAAAGCAAAAGCCGTAGTGTTATACCAGCCACTATTCCGCCCATCAACTTAGTCGAACTACCCTCTAAAGCGTTTTTCGGGAAGCGGGAGTCTATCGATTGGCAAGACAGTGCGGGGCGTATTGCCGCTGGGTTGGTGACACCTTACCCGCCGGGCATTCCACTGCTTATTCCTGGACAATTAATAGAGGATGATCACATTAACTATTTGCGGTCTTTGTCTAATCAGAAACTCACCATACAAGGGCTTTACGATGGTGAGCTCTATGTTAAATGTCCTGATTAATGAGTGTAAGTAATTGTTAGTAATAACAAATGATTATACTGTGGTTGAGTTTAGGGTTTTTGAATTATTACTTAAGATAAAGTGCATTTAAGCGTTGACTAATCGCCATATTATTTCTATGTTGGTAAATAAAGTGATTAGCCAATGCGCTAGGCAGCAGTATGGAAGATGTTCATTTGAGGGATACAAGCGGCGAATTTACCGAAGTGTTAAACGCTTGGGTAATTAATAACGATTTAAAAAGTGCCAATCAGCTTCGTAGTATTGTCTACTATCATTTAAAAGGCATGGTGAAAAAGCAAATTAGCAAAAAAGCGGGGTCTGACAATGCGCTTAGCCTGCTCGACAAGCTTCCTAATACCACCTCACTCCTTCACGATGTCATTATCAAACTGACTGCTCCTGATGAAATCTTTGAAAATAGGCAGCAGTTTTATGCTTCTCTCGCGGTGTTTGTGCGCTGGATGCTGCAAGATGAAATTAAAAAGCGCTCTGCGAAAAAACGCACTAACGATTTAGAAGACATGCTACAGATAACCGACGCTTCTATCGACTCAGGTTTATATCTTAGTTTCGACAATGCGTTATCTTCACTCGAAAATGTATCTAAGCGTTGTTACCAAATAGCGCTTCTTCACTATTATCTAGGGCAAAATGTAGGCGAAATAACCTCTCAGCTCAATTTAAGCGAATCTACGGTTTACAACGAATTGTCGGCGGCGAAAGCCTACCTTCGAGTTCAGTGCGAAGCCGCATAGTTCACCCCGCCATAATGTTGTTCAGTTAAACCATAAGAGCTATTCATGAAGTTTGAAAATGCCTTACTCTTTTTTCAGCACCTTATTGGGTTGGATGAAGCTAAAATGCGCGAAAATTTGTCGCAGTTATGTCCCAAAGAAGCCCCAATATTTGCTGAAACCTTGGCATTGATCGATGCTCATTATGCGAATCAACAACGAAGTGGCTTCACACAGTTAGTGGGGGCTCAAGCCGATTTATTGTGTAATGATAATCACGCGAAATCTCTAGAAGGTAGCCAAGTTGGGCCTTACCTGTTGAAGAAGAAGCTTGGTCATGGCGGAATGGGGGCAGTGTATTTAGGTCAGCGAAATGACGGATTAATTGAGCAAAAAGTCGCGATTAAGTTTGTTTACTCATCTATTGCAGATTTAGCGGGTGATAACTTTATACAACGAGAGGCGCAACATTTAGCCAATTTAAATCACCCTAACATAGCTAAAATTTATACCATCGATGTCACCGAAGAAGATATACCCTATTTGGTCATGGAATATATTGAGGGCGCGCCTCTATCTGAGGCACCATTACTAAAAAAAGAAAGTTTGTCGGGCAGCACAAGTGCACATCTCACAATATTGATTAAACTTTGTAGTGCGCTGTTTGAAGCGCATCAAAGCGGTATTATTCACGCTGATATTAAACCGTCGAATATTATTGTGGATGAAAATAACCAACCCAAATTACTCGACTTTGGTATTTCTCACTCGTTAAACCATCCAGATAACCAACAGCTGACCGCAGTCAGTAATCATTTTGCAAGTCCTCAACAACAATGTGGCGACCAAGCAAAGGTAACCGATGACATCTATGCGCTAGGTAAAGTGATGGCGTTTATGTTTCAGCATCACACCACCAATGCTGAATTTGAGGCGGTCATTCAAAAAGCTACATCTAGCGACCCGAAGGAACGCTTTCAAAGTGCCGAGCAATTTAACGATGCACTGGAATGTTTATTGGCTAATCGGCCACTTAAGTGGTTTAAAAGCAGCAAGCCATATTACTATAAAAAATGGTTTCAACGTTCGCCTGCAACTGCGTTATCGGCCTTAATCATCCCTTGCGTGCTGGTGTTGGGGGCGGCTGCGCTGTTTATACAAAATAAGTCGTTAATACAAGAGTCTAAGAAAACACAGCAGACACTTTCTTTTTACGACGAGTTATTTTTGGCGCACTCACCACAATCAGAAGGCGGTGGCGCGTTAAGTGCCGCTGACTTTATTAACCATGGTGTTGATATCGCGTTTTCCACATCGCTGAGCGATAGCGAAACCCGCGCATCGATTGTGGCCACCTTATCGCAAGCGCTATTGAACTTAGGGTACGTAGAGAAAGCTAAGTACGTTATTGAGCGATTAGATACGGATGATGCTAGCGGTGCATTGATGCAGGCAAAAATAGCGTATTACAGTGGTGACGTTAACGGCGCGATGCAGTGGCTTACAAAACATAATAATGATTACCCCAGTACCTTTGAAAGCGAATTTCTGAAAGCTCAGATTGAGTACGCCGAAACACAAAGCTCGCAAGTGTTAGATACGCTAGCGAATCTTCTAAACAAGTTCGACAAGCAAATGTTGCCGGAAGATAAGTTTAGGCTGCAAAAATTCCAATGGGAAATTTTGCTTAGACACGAGCCTGCAACGTTACTTACTAGGGGGGAGGGGCCCTTGCCGTCTGATATGCCTACCCACCAAAAAGCATGGTTTGAAGGTATGAAATCATTAGCGTTAGCTAAAACCGGCGATATGAATAGCGCAGCAGCACGAATGAAATCATCATTGGCATTAGGTGAGCAAGCCTACAATGCAACCAATCCAGAGCTCGCGCAATTATATGGATACCTACTAGAAACCGCGGCGCTAATAGACGACCCACTTGTGGTAGAGTTTTTACTTAGTAAGCAGCAAAGTATTTACCTTGCACTAACGCCCTTGTTTGAAAATCAACTTATAAAAGTTTATGAGCAACAACACAACTATTATGCCTACGGCAAAATGTATGCTCAGAGTGTGTCTTTTATTGAATCTGCGGTAGCCTTGTGTGAACAACAAAGCCATTGTGCTCGGTTAAAGTTAAAACAAGCAATAGCCTTATATCTTGTTAATGATTTCACAAGTGCGCTATCGGTTATTAAGGCAGCGGAAATAAAAGCGCCGAAAAATAATGACGGCGCGTCCAACGAAAATTTAGCGGCTTCTTTCTCATTTTTCTTCTCGCTGGTGGCATTGAATAGTGAAATAGGTTTGGGATCTGCGGTGAAGCAAGCTGATATTCAAGCATTGGCCGCAAAAGATACCTTGGGTGAACATACCGCCTATATTATCCATACTGCTTTACGTGCAGGATTTACTGATTTAGCGATTGAATATGGGCTCACACATACTCAAAACGATGATATCGAAAGACACTTAGCCCTGGCTTCGGCGTATGCGGTTAAGGGAGAGAAGCAAAAAGCTGACGAAATGTTAGCAACATCGAGCTCGCTTCCCATAAGCAAAGAGTATGGCGATACGCTTGCCAGTATTTTGCCCCCAGAGGTATTAATAGCACCTGATTTTAAGACCCTTCATATGGTGGCGTTAGAGGGGCAAAATCGCTTAGTGAGTAATCGAAGAGTTGCTGGGGTAACCGCGCCAACCCACGGGGATAACCTTAAAATGGGTACGCCTTTTACCTTTAAGTGGAATAAAGATGCCCTTAAAGGCGAAAGCATTTCTTTGTATATCAATCATAAACTAAATTTTGAAGCCAAAGCGTTTGATTCATTTGAAAACATACAAGGCTTGCGCTGGCAGATGTTTGCTAAGCAAGTTCCTAATACGGGCGAAGTAGAGATAGATCCTTTCTTTCTTATGGCAAATGGCGGGCAGGGCTTTAAGGTAATGATGGTATCCGATCAAGGCTATTGGTCACTCAGTGACGGCTCGTTTGGTGTACTAAATGGCACTGCGATAGATAACGGCATTACCCATTCCATCAATCCTCGTTTACTCGTTGATGCTATAAGTAAACCTGAAGCTTCTGAGGTTTATAATGTGGGCGAGCGTAATACTATTGAATGGGATAATGCCGCGTTAAAAGGCGATGCCGTAGGGATATATGTACTTCACGACAACCCTATTAATATTGGCAACGGACGCAATGCGCAGATCACTACTGTGTTGAAACGACGTTGGTATTTAGTGACAAGTAGGACACCCAACTCGGGAGAGTATGGGTTAGATCCAGCGCAATTTAATGGTCAAGGAAATGCCTATAAAATACTTATCATCAGTGACTCAGGGTATTGGGCTGTGTCCGATGAGCGATTTACGGTAGTTAATCCGCATTAACAGCATCTAAGAACACTTAAAAACACCTACGAATAATCACGTGTTATTATTTGTGTCATTAGCCTGTGATATTAAGCGGTGCGAAGGCGTATCGGCAACTTGTTAGCGGCTTGCCGCGAAGGCCTTCGTATTATCGGTTTGGGTATAAATTGCGGGGCTCACACCTTCATATTTTTTGAACAAGGTAGAGAAGGTTTTGTGTTCATAGAAACCCAGCTTATCGGCAATAGTGGAAGGTCTTTCACCCACTAAGAGTAATTTCCTCGCCTCTGCAATACGCATTGTATCTATACAAGCTTTAGGCGATTTCCCGTAGTGCTTCTGGCATAAGCGCCTAAGGGTCGACACATCCATATTTAGGGCGTTGGCCATATCACTTACCCGTATATCACACATGTCGTGACTTAGCGCTCTTCTATTCATTTCACAGCTAAGCTGTTGTTCAAATTTCACCATGAACCGTATTTTTCGTTCTGCCTCACTTGCCCTCATTGCCGTTAACCTACTTGAAATTGGCTATGGCGGTATTGTGTTTTTATTCCACTTATCGCGGTAGAAAGAAAATGCGCAGGTTTTTTCCAAAAAAAATTTTAATTTTTTCGTTTCTACCATTCTTTTTATGTTTTTGGTTCTGCGGCGCTTTGCTATAGCAATTTTCACCTGTGTGACGGACAAGTTGCGCGATTTAAGGAAGGAAAGGAGCGGGCGATTAGGTTTATGCTTTTTTAGTTTAATGTTTAACCAATAAAAAGTATAAGGAAGTGTTTCATGTTCATCAGAGCAAATTATAAGAAAAGCATTATCGCTGCGTCACTGGTACTAGCCTTGTCAGGTTGTAACGACGATGACAAAGAAAATGTTATTGTTAACGAAGAAGAGTCGGTTAATGAAGAGGTGGTTAATGTTGCCCCCGTCGCTCAAGCCGGCGAGGATGCAACCGTTGACGAAAATACGCAGGTTACACTTTCCGGTAGTGGTGTAGATGATGACGGTACTATTGCATCTTATAATTGGGTGCAAACCGAAGGCGTAGCGGTGACGTTAACAAATGCCGACCAAGCTTCTGCTGAATTTACCGCCCCAGATGTGAAACCTTCCGAAACACTTACGTTCGAACTGACTGTAACTGATGATGCTGGGGCGACTGCCACAGATAGTGTGTCTGTCACAGTTACTCACATCAACGCATCGCCGACAATCTCAATATCAGCACAAGAAGTAGAAGAGAAAGAGGCTCACTCTATTGATGCGGTAGCTGAAGACGACGGTGAAATTGCCAGCTATTTGTGGATGCAAACGGGCGGTATAGAGGTTGAGCTAAGCGGGGCGACTACCGCAACGCTTTCCTTTATTGCACCTTCAGTAGACAGTGATGAAACCTTATCCTTTGTGCTTACCGTAGAAGATGATGAAGGTGAGACGACGACTGAAACGGTTAACGTTAATGTGCTTCATAAAACAGTTGATTTAACACTAACAGGCCTAGTGACCGATTCCCCGATTATTGATGCAAACTTAGTCATTCATGTAGGCGATGAGCAACAAGTAGTGACGGCTGGTAGCGATGGAAGTTATTCTGCTACATTGAGTGTGGATGATGATGCGACTGATAAAATGGTGTCTATTGTAGCTAGTGGTGTAGGATCGCAAACGCAAGCTAAACTTATGTCGATGCTGGGGTCGGTTGAAGCACTCAATGAAGCCTCTAACGGTGACGGCGAGGTAACGAAAGATGATTTTTTCGGCGTGAATGTGACCAACGTTACCACTGCAAACGCCGGTTTAATGCAGCGAGAAAACCTGGGCGCGCCCATCGTCGATGACGCAACGCTAACGGCACTGAATCTTCGGGTTTCACAACAAGAGAAATTTGCGTTGGCCACCGCGATTAAAGTGGCAATAGATAAAGCGGGCGATGATGCCAGCTTGGCCCTTCCTGAAGGTATTGCTGATACGCTAGCACTAGCCCAAAATCCAGAAGCTTCCACAGCCTATATTGAAACTATTGAAGATACCGAGGCTTATGAGTCAGCCTACGAAGAAATTATTGCAGACCCAGAGCTAGTAGATAGTGATTTAGATTCGTCGATTACCACCTACTTTCTGCTTGATTACTACAATCCGCTAATTAGCTACCCAGGCAAAAAACTTACGTTAACCAGTGATACGACGGCTACTTATAGCAACTATTTAGGCACGTTTGAAGCTGAGCGCTTTAGTGATGACAATGAAATAACATTGGAATTTGAATACGGAGAGTATCATTTCTATCAAGTTGAAACTGTAAACGTTGATGGGGATTTACTAAGAGTTGACGTTGAATATGCTTACCATGAAATCACATTTTTACCGCTAAGTGAGCAAGATGGTGTAGTGACGTTTGAAGTGACGTCACTTTACTCAAAGTATTACCCCAATGGTGAATTGGAAGATATTCACAATATTATAGATGGACCAGCGCAAGTTACTGGAATTGCGTTAAATAACGCCAAAGAAATTGTTATTGATAGTGCCGATAACAAGGCGTTATCGCTCCCCATCACTGATTCGTTATTCGATACTGATAACAGCAATTTATTTACTTTTTCTTGGGCTTCAGACACATTCGAATTTAATCAGGATGGAACAGGTAGTACCCGTGTTGTAGATAATGATTTTACATGGGTGAAGCAACCCTACGCGTTGAACCCAGACATTAACGAGCTAGTTATTACGTTTGACAATGGGACAACACAGTCCTACGTGCAACTTACAGACTCCAGCGACAATAATCTTTATGCGGTTAGTGGAATCTCGTCAGATGGGCAAAGTGACTCATTCAAAGTAGATGCTGGAGGTACCATAACCGATGAAGATAAGTTCGACGTGGCATCAGTACCAGGTATCTATAGTTACGCTTTTGATGGAGATAGCCTTAATGAATTTTGGTGGGAGCTTTGGCCGAATGGAAAGGCCTATACCATTGAGGTGGGTGATGATAACGGTGACGGCAAAATTACAACGGAAGAAATTTTGGTGATGTATGGAAGTTGGTCAGTGGAAGCGAATGGGGAACTAAAAATAAACCGCTACCGCTTTACTGACTATAGTTGGCCAGGTTGTTTTGACGAATCAGCGGATTGTTATTTATATAACAGTCGCACATGGTCGATATTTGCCCAAGTTGGCGATGCCTATCATATTACAAATCTGCACGAATTTGATTTTAGCCAACAAGATGGCCGCGGTGGATTCGATGGTATAGTTGATTACTTTACTCAAGATAACCGCCGAGTGTCAAAACAGGCGAATCGTCCTGTAACCGCAACACTGCCTGAACACCCGCATTTACCAGCGCTACCGCCTCAAGCGTTTGTAAATTTAGTGGCACCCTCAGATTATATGGGTACAACCATATATGGGGTTGAGCAAAACGGGTTGTACACAGTCGACGACGCATCTATAACATTGAGCCTAGAGGCCGACGAAACTTATACTCGAACCTTCGAAGGATTGCCCCAGGGCAGTGAAAGTGGAAGTTACTTGGTTGCAGCAGACAACACTATTCTTCTACAGGCAGGTGATGTTACGGCGCCGAATGCGCTTCAAGCATTTCTACTGTCTTCTGATGACGTGTTAATAGGTGCTCATCTAGGCGCGCCAGTCCCGTTTTTTGAAACACAGCAACAGGCTGATGATTATGAAACGGTGTTAAGAGAAGGAACTTCAGTTGCTTCGTTTGATTCGTTAAAAGATAAGAGTCTAGTTTTGGTAGACGCATCACAAAACGGTGAATGGTCTGCCACTTATTTACAGTTTGATGGTACCAATGTGGTTATCTACACCGACAGCACTTACTCAGAAGTAGATGACAGTTTTGGCTACTCATTAAACGATGATGGAAGCATAGATGTGGGTGGTAGAGTGTATCTTTCTTTGAGTACGACTGGGTTTTCGGTTTTCGTTTCTGATGAAGGTGAGGGGGATTATATTGACTTCAACTACCTTTTTGAAGATACGACAATAGCCGCACAGTTCGTTGAAAACGCAAATAACTTGCGCGCGACGGCAGAACAGTTAGGTGACAATTGATTGCTTAATTAACGCAGATAATTAAAGGGGCCTAACGGCCCTTTTTTGTTATAAAAGGTTAAAACTGCTCGATAACTAAGCCGAAGATCAGTATTTTACTTTCTCCTCTATTAGTAAGCTTTCCTTGCTAGACAACACTAGCGAATTAATTGAATACTTAAAAAGGAAAGCAAGGAAATGAAACAACTCACTGAATTAGAATTAAATCAAGTGGCTGGCGGCTATGAATGGGAGCAAATCGGCGTTGGTATTGCTATGGTAGGGCTTGGGATTGCAATAGTTTCTACCGCTGGATTAGCAACGGTTCCTATCGCCTTGGCTGGTGCTGCAACGATTGGTGAAATCGGATTAGGTGCAGCAGGCATAGGGCTAGCTGGTATGGGTGGGCTTGCCATTGGTGGAGGTGCTAGTAGCAGTTCAAGCAGTTCAAGCAGCTCTAGCAGTACTAAAATGCAAGAATCTGAAACCGAAGACGAATAGAGCCAACTATGTATAAAGTCATTGTAAGTGGAAGTAATATTGATACGGTGTCTGCACTAAAAGTGCTGCGTACTCTGGTTGATTTGCCGCTGTCGAAGGTGATTCAAATGGCTAAAGCCATTAGCTCACTTGAGCGCTTTACCTTGGTAAGTGGTGTTGATGAAGCTTATGCTCAGCAATTAGCGCTTGAACTTATAAATGTTAAAGTGGATGCCAAAGTCGAGCCTTGCGATACTGACGAGCGGGTAGTAAGAGTTCCGCTGGCACAGCATCGAAAGAAATGGCGTTTATTTGGTTTGCTTAAATGACTCTCTAACGGTCAGCAGCAAAACTGACCGTATTCTGCTAATAAAAGCCACGTCGCGAATGCGACTCGGTGCTAGTTATTAGAATTAGAGGGGACCAAAGCCAGAGCTACCGCTTCTGCTACACGTATGCCATCAATACCAGCGGACCAAATGCCTCCGGCATAACCTGCACCTTCACCGGCAGGGTACAAGCCTTCAATATTTACGCTTTCGTATTGTTTGTCACGTTTAATGCATACAGGAGAGGATGTACGGGTTTCAACGCCTGTGAGCATACCATCAGCCTTAGCAAAGCCTTTGATTTGACGGTTAAATGCGGGAATGGCTTCGCGGATAGATTCGATAACAAAATCGGGAACTACCTTACTTAAATCAGTCAGTGTAATACCTGGGGTATAAGAGGGCTTCACTTCACCCACTTCTTCACTTGGCTTACCTGCTAAAAAATCGCCAATAAGCTGGGCGGGTGCGTGGTAGTTTTCGCCGCCAACTTTATAAGCCAGTTCTTCTAATCTGCGCTGAAGATCTATGCCTGCCAACGGGTGTTCTGGGTAGTCTTTTTCAGGGGTTATACCTACCACAATAGCGCTGTTGGCGTTTCGTTCATGGCGAGAGTATTGGCTCATGCCATTGGTGACTACGCGGCCAGGCTCCGATGCCGCTGCCACGACAGTTCCACCTGGGCACATACAAAAGCTGTATACGGTGCGGCCATTTCTACAGTGATGTACGAGCTTGTAGTCGGCTGCGCCCAAAATAGGGTTTCCAGCGTTATCGCCAAATCGACAACTGTCGATCATGCTTTGCTCGTGTTCAATTCTAAAACCTATTGAAAAAGGTTTAGCTTCTATGTACACACCTTGGTCATAAAGCGATTGGAAGGTATCTCGTGCGCTGTGGCCTATTGCCATAATTACCTTGGTGCAGGGGAGATAGCTACCGTCAGATAAGAAAAGCCCTTTAATTTTATGGCTTTTTTCATCGGCACTAGGGCTATTTATATCGGCTTCAAGGCTATTTATCTCCGCTTCAGGGCTGTCTAAATCCAAGCGTTCTACCCGCGTGCTAAAGCGAATTTCACCGCCAAGAGAAATGATCTGCTCCCGCATTTTCTCTACCATGCTCACCAGTTTAAACGTCCCAATATGCGGCTTACTCACGTACATAATTTCTTCAGGGGCGCCAGCAGCAACAAATTCGTTTAGTACCTTGCGGCCATAATGCTTGCGATCTTTAACTTGGCTGTATAGCTTACCGTCAGAAAAGGTGCCTGCACCGCCTTCACCAAATTGTACATTTGACTCTGGGTTTAATGGTTGTTTACGCCAAAAACCAAAGGTGTCTTTGGTACGTTCACGAACGGCTTTGCCTCGCTCAAGTACAATGGGTTTGAAACCCATTTGTGCCAAAATCAGTGCGGCGAATAGACCGCAAGGCCCAAGACCAACCACCACTGGACGGTCGGTAATATCACTTGGTGCAGTGGCAACAAACTTATAACGCATGTCAGGGGTTAATCGCACGCTGGTATCTTTGGCGAATTTTTCGAGCATCGCAGCTTCGTTTTCTACCGATACATCAAGGGTGTAAATAAGTTGGATGTCTCTATTATTACGAGCATCGTAACCTCGTTTAAATACCGTGGTTTCAAGTAGCATCGATTTTGTGATTTGAAGCTTGTGCAAAATTGCGTTTTCTATCGCAACTTCATCGTGATCTAGCGGTAATTTAATATCGGTTAAACGCAACATGATAATAGGTACTCTTGGCTTTGCCGGACGGCCTCTCCGTCAGGGCGCGCGTATGGTAAATCAGCATCAAGACTAATACTAGCTGCAATCGGGGTTAAGCAGTGGGTTAATTAGCTTATTTACCCTAGAATAATAGAGGAAAAAGAAATTTGAGTTTTACACTGGCTAATTTAAACTTGGCCCCCTGGAATAATAACCTAAGCATGTGGGTGGAAATGACCTTTGTAGTGACAGACAATTGCATAAACTGTAAATACACAGACTGTGTGGCCGTTTGCCCAGTGGATGCATTTTTCGAAGGCCCCAATTTTTTAGCTATAGATCCCGCAATCTGTATTGATTGCGCGCTATGTGTGCCTGAATGTCCTGCAGACGCTATCGTTCAAGACACACACCTCACTGATGCGCAAAAACCGTATTTGGCCATCAACGAAGAACTTGCCGCGAAATGGCCTAACATCATCGAGCTTAAAGCGCCGCCTGAAGACGCCGATGTATGGAATGGTGTGCCAGATAAACTCGCCTTGCTTGAACACGAATAGCGTGCACGGTTAATAAACAAAAATGCACCTGTGTGCTTCGCCTCCTAAAACGGAAAAATAAAATGATGAAACTTGATGATGTTAAAAAGCTGCATCAGAAAAAATACCGTGGCCAATTCGGCTTTTATTTAGTGGAAGGCGAGCATTTGGTACTGGAGCTTCTTAAGGCGGTAAATGCTCATACTAGTGAAAAGCCAAGTGCAGAATCTATCACGCTTTACATCACCGATGACTTTGAACAGAAGGCGAGGGCCCTTAATTCGGGTTTTACGGTTGTAAACGTTAACCAAAAGCAAATGTCGCAGCTAAGTGATACTAAAACGCCGCAAGGTATCATTGCCTGTGTGCCACTGCCTAGCTGTAGAGCTAGCTCAAAAGCTAGTGCGGCCGATACTCTAGAGCAAGTGTCGAATGAAGTTTCGAAGAAAGAGCTTAAACATACAGGTAAGCAGCGTTACGTGTATCTGCACGAAGTTCAAGACCCAGGAAATTTGGGCACTATAATAAGAACATTAGCCTGGTTCGATAATTTTACCTTGTTACTGAGCCCTAGCAGTGTAGACCCTTTTAATTCTAAAGTGGTGCGTTCGAGTATGGGGGCAATATTTCACGTGCCCATTGAATTAGACGTGAGCCTAGATACATTGCAAACTCGCTTCAACCGTTTCGCCTATTTAGATATGGCAGGTGAAGCCGTTACCACATCGTCGTTTTCAGATTTCGATTGCTACTTATTTGGTAATGAGGCCCGCGGCGTTCCTAAAGCGGCGCTTTCTCAGTTTAATGCCAAGGCATACACCATAGCTGGCAGTGGTAAGATAGATTCGCTTAACTTAGCCAGCGCCGTGAATATGTGTGTTTATGAGTTGTCCCGTTAGTCTTTTACTAAGGCTATTCCATCATATATTCACCCTAGTGCGACAATATGCAGTTAATACATTATTAAAAAATTAATGCGGCTTAGCGTTATTCGCTTGTTCCTCATTAGCTTGATAACAGCCTAGACATTAGCAAAGTGCTAATAGCTTGGTATCACACCCGAAAAGGATAATAACAGTGGCCTTACAATGGTTTCCTGGGCACATGCACAAAGCCCTTAAAGAGATTAAGGAATCGCTTAGTCAGGTAGATGTACTGATTGAAGTGCTAGATGCACGCATCCCGTTTTCAAGCGAAAACCCAGAGATTGCAAAATTACGAGGCGATAAGCCGTGCATAAAAATTCTCAATAAATACGATTTGGCCGACCCCGAAATAACGGCGCAGTGGCAAGCATACTTGGAATCTGAACGGGGGGTTAAAACCCTTACTACTTCTAGCGATAATCCTGCTAGTAGTAAACAAGTTATGGGGCTGATTAAAACCATTTGTGCACATAAAGACGTGCAGCATAAAGTGATTAAAGCCATGATCACGGGAATACCTAACGTAGGGAAATCTACGCTTATCAACATTTTGGCCGACCGTATTATTGCTAAAACCGGTAACGAGCCAGCGGTTACTAAAAGCCAGCAACGTATTAATTTAGGTGATGGCATTGTGCTTTTCGATACCCCAGGTGTGTTATGGCCAAAGCTGGAAAACCCCAATTCTATATATCGTTTAGCGTCTTCAGGGGCGGTTAAGAACACCGCAATGGAATATGATGATGTAGGGTTTTACGCTGCCGATTACCTAATTAAAGCGTATCCTGAAGTGCTAAAAACAAATTACAAATTAGAAGACATTCCCGACACTGAAATCGAGTTTTTAGAAGCCGCGGCGAAAAAGCGGGGCGCGATAATGACTGGCGGTCGTGTTAATCTTCATAAAATATGTGAAGTGTTATTGAATGAACTGCAATCAGGTAAATTAGGCCGAATAACCCTAGAAACACCAGAGATGATTGAAGTCGAAAAACGTGAAATAGCAGAAGCGGCAGCAAAGAAAGCGGCTGATAACGCTAAGCGCAAGCAAAGGTTCAAAGATGGCTCGCTCACGCCAGATAAAAAAGCTAGAAAAGAAAAACGAAATGAAAAGCGTGAAGCACAAAGTATAAGAATGAAGAAAAACGCCAAGAAGTAACGCGCAAAAGGATATAGAAATATTCGCATAAAAGACGTATTGTAAATTAATTGAGCAAGCAGAGCACTTGCTAACCAGTGACATATAATCAAGGAACGACTATTTATGAAGTTAGGCAGTATTGTTACCTCTTTATCATTCTCAAGTTTTTTAGCGTTTAATGTAAGTGCTGTTGAATTAGTCAACCTTAACGATTTTCCAGGCTGGTTCAAAGAGGCAATGGGAAGAGATACGAAAGTCACTAACACTTCACCTATAGAAATAGCCGATTTCCAAGTAAATAGCTCGGTGTTGGGGCAAGCTACTTTGCAAGATGCTTCTGACGGTACGTGGTACTACACCATCGATATAGGTACCGATTCACCAGTAGAATGTTACGCATTTAATGAATTTGATGGCCCAGCCAACTCGCTATATTCAATTGTAGAATATAGCTTGTCGGGTGTTGAAACATTGAATGAAAAAACGCTTTCTGGTCAATTTAACTATGCCATTGATGTAGGTGTAGTAGACGCAACGCCTTACCTTTCACTCGATACTTTATATACGTTGGGTGAGGGTGATGAAAAGGTATCAGGCCTTTTAAAAGGCCTGTCTGCTGAAACTGATAATAGTTTGCAAGTCTGCATTCATAATGAAATGGGTTATCAGGACGCGTTTGTTGCGGTTTTTAAGTCATTCGTACGCGCATTTACCGAGGCACAACCGTCTCCAGAATTCTATAAGTCTACCTATCAAGTATTAATAAATGACATCCCCATGGGGTTCACCCGTGAAAAATATATTGAAGATAACGAAGGCGATGTTGAAATTGAAGTAGGGACAGCATTTATGATCCCCGTAGATGAAACATCAATTGCTCGTTCAGACTCTGTCGCTTTTTCTTGGAGCAGTCCAGATGGTTCTTTAATTAACGCAAGCGAATACTCCATTGAAAATAGCACTATGGCATCAAGCTTTGAAATTAATTATGTTGAAGATGCTTGGCAGGTAAAAGGAGAGCTGCAGGGTAAACCGGTAGAAATTGAACTGGCCCATAAAGACTGGTTACTATCAAACTACGGCAGCTATTTGGAATCAGTTAATATACTCAACTCAGACAGTAACTCCGGCAGTTTCTACATGTGGACGGCTGACGCCGATCCTACCGCTGCAATTGAGGTTGTTATCACCGAGATGGCTGATAATCCAAATGGCAACATCAAGATTGACATGGGTCCAATGGTCATGACTATGTTGTCTGACAAAAAAGGCGTCATTAGTAAAGGTATTATGCAACAAGGTGGGCTCAAGATGGACATGGTGTTAATGCATTTTGAAGGGAACCCAACATTATAATGCGGTTTTCAAGCCGGTTATCTATTGGGTTGAGCCTACTATTTGGCTTTGCGTTTACTTATACAGCAAGTGCGCAGTCTGTGCCCTCTATTGCTGAAATAGGTATCGAGCTTGCTGAAGGTCAGGCTTTGCCGCTTTCAAAACAGATTAATTTTGAGTTGGTATCATCAAACTCAGCCAAGCTAGCGACTAATTTAGCAGATTGGCAGGGCGTTACTGCTGAGCACGTGGGCGATAATCGCTTATCGATTACCTTATCTTCAATGCCTCGTTTTGTTAAACCAGCCAACGACAAGCATAGCGCAGATAGTTTTGTTATGGATTTGAGTGAGCCCAGTACGAAAGCGTTCGTTGCTAGCTATCAACAAGCTTACGGGGATCTCCCCTTTGAGCTAGAACATCTTACAGCCTTTGTTGCTGGCTATATCGTTGACCCAAACTATATTCACGGTTTTAACATTGCTTCGGTGGTTGCTAGCCAACGTAGCGGTGATTGCACCGAATATGCGGTACTTACAGCGGCACTAGCCCGCTCTTTAGGTCTATCTGCAAGAGTCATTATTGGTACTGTCATTGTTGAGCAAACTGATCATGTCAATGCGTTTGGACACGCTTGGACTGAAGTTTGGCATAATGGACAATGGCACATTGTAGATTCAGCCTTATATCGCTCAAATGCAACACAGCAATTTTATTTGCCAGCCTCTGAACTAGACAATGAAGGGCCGGGTTATGGGATGGGGCTTGCAAGAGCCTTCGTACTAATGCCAGAGCAACTTCACTCTCTTCGTAGTAAGCCCTAACCGCATTAGCCCCTCCCTAAAATAATAACTCAGCCCTGTACGAATAAGTGCTAGGGCGTAGTTTTATCCTTTTGCCTAATTGCGATAATTTTAAATACGCATAGAATTGTGGCTCTTAAAATCACTAAGGATGGATTGTCGGCAGCGCCCTTAGCACCCTGCTCACAATAAAAATAATTATGAAGAAAATATACGCTCTTGTTTTAGTATCAGGACTTATCGTTGCCCCTCAAAGCCATGCCGAAGGATGGTTGGATTCCCTTAAAGGCTTGTTTGGTATGACCGAAGAAGTTGAAGCGGTGCCCAATATTTCTGACATGACCCGTTCAGTCAGTGACGCGGTAGGCATTACTGAATCTCAAGCGACAGGTGGCTTAGCATCTATCTTCAACTACGCAAAAGACAATATTTCAGCTAGCCAGTTCAGTCAGTTAAGTAACTCGTTGCCAGGGCTTGAATCTCTATTAGGCTCAGTACCTGATATTAGCAACGTAACTTCTGAAGGCGGTTTAAGCAGTATTCTTGATAAAGCCGCAAGTTATAGCGATAGTTTTAAGTCAGTGAATGAATTAAACAAGCAATTTGAGGCGCTAGGCCTAGAACCTGAGCAAATCATGCAAATTGTGAATAGTGCAAAAGCTTACCTTGATACCGAGCAAGGGCAAGAGATTAAAGCACTATTGGTTGAAGGTTTAGGCAAGTTCAGCGGTTAAGCTAATAGGCTAACATAAAATGCTGAGCCGAAGGCTCAGACTGTGACCGAATGACAAAGGCGAGCAATATGAAGTGACCCCATTAAGTTGGACTCATTTCTAAGCGGCAACCAAGGCCTGATTTCGATATTGTATCGGACTCAGGCCTTTTAATTTCAGCTTAATATGCGCTAGTCGCGCTAGATTTAACTTAAATGCTCTGTGATGTTTGGACATAAAAAGACCCCCAGTAATTGGATAGTCCAACTATTGGGGGTCACTTCACTATGCTCGTCTTTTTGCTTTCTCAACACTGTCGATGCTAACGTAGAGGCTACTACAAAATACGAGAAGCCCTCGTTGACCGGACTACGCGTTAATCTAAATGTGCAGCCCTTTAGCCCTTTTGGGCGTCGAAGACAGGCAACCCTGTTAAAAAAGCAATACAAGGAAGGTGTCATGCTTAACGATATCCAGCTTTTTAATCACGAACAGCGCGACGCACTTAAAGAAAGTGCGAAAAGTAGCCCAAGACGAAGAGCGAACCACAACGTTCATAAAAGTTATGAAGATTTAGTCCAGCGCCTATTCATTGCAATGGAGCCAGACTCTTATGTTCGTCCGCATCGCCATACCCAACAGCATAAATGGGAGTTTTTTATGGCTGTGGAAGGGAGTATCGATTTACTATTTTTCGATGATAATTCTGTGTTAACTAAGCGCATAACCTTAAGCGCTGGTGGTGATTGTGTAGGGGTAGAGATCCCGCCTAACGTATGGCATGCCACGGTTTGTTTTGAGCCAGTGGTATTTATGGAAGTGAAACAAGGGCCCTACGAAGTCATGGACGACAAGGGTTTTGCAAGTTGGGCGCCTGAAGAAGGCGAGGTGGCGGTTGCGGCTTTTTTAGAAAAACTAAAAGGGGCGGAACTAGGTGCGCAGTTTTAACGTTTATTGTGCTTGCAACAGAAGCTTGTGATTAACGTTCCATCCAACATGCGTTAGCACTTTTCATATTTATCCAAACATGAAAAGTGATCGCCCATACCGCGATTAATAGGTGTATGAGCGATGACTTATCAGTTAATAAGGATTGGCAAATTTGAGTTTATCTTCCTCTGACGCTGATTCTTGGCACTCGCCTAGAAGGTGATAACGGCCTTCAGTTTCATGAGTATCAATTTCAATATAGCCATTACGACAATATTGCGTTTCAAATAACTTTTCACGCAATGTATCGTAAAAAGCTTCCATACGTTCGGCATCACGATCGTTACCGCCCCTAGTTTCTCCGCCACCGTTTTGGCCGCCACTTCTGCCGCCGCGACCACCACCTTCACCGCCTCGAGAGGGGCGCTGACCGTTGCCGTCTTCTCGGTTGCCTCGGCTCGGCATACCAATGCTAAAGGCAAATAATTTGGTGCCGTCGGGGTTAATTTTGGTTTCGAAAAACACTTCACCTTGATCTCGATGGTCTGGTTTTCCGGCACAGCCTGCTAACACGGCAGTAGCAACTAAAAAGGGAACTAGTAATTTCATAATTATAATTTTTGAGGTAGCTAAAGATAACCTTAAGAGTGATTTTAGACACTAAAGTTGCCAAGTAAAGTGTAAGTTTCTAGTAAAGGAGAGTGAAATTGTCATTCCTTCAAAGCTTAAATATAATCCATATATAATATGCGGATAGCCTTCTTTGATTACGGTTAACTCAATACTATCGTTCGTTTTAAGTAGAAAGATTCCAAAATGGAAAGTTGTTGTGATTGCACTTAATAATGGTATGGTAAAGGATAAGTGAGCAGCGCAAGTGCGCATTTTAACCACGAAAGAGAATTCATCATGCAAAACGTTACCTTTAATTACTTTTACAATTATACCCAATAATAGCGCCTGACGCTGAGTGTTCAGGGGCAAGTATTCGCTTCTGGGCATAGCATAAAAGTAAGAATGTTTTGCAAAAGCCCAGAAAGGTTAAACTATCTGGGTTTTTTTATGCCCAAAATATATCGGCGGCAAAACAATGAGAGAATTAACGTTAGGTGAAATTAGAAAGCAACACAGAGTAAAACAAGAAGTCGTGGCGATGGCGCTTTGCGTTACTGCTTCTGGCGTAAGTAAACTTGAGTCGAAACGCATTCAAGATGTACCTCTTCATAGAGCGTCGGCTTACCTAGCGGCAGTTGGGGGAAGCATCAAAATAGAAATGACATTACCTGACGGTAGCACCGTGAATGTAGGAGAAAATACGTTAGGTTAATTTTGCCTAAATGGAATGAGCGGTTAAACTGTGTAAAACAGATACTTAAGGAAGTAAAATGGCCGTTCATGAAATAACTCACCCATTAATTGCACACAAATTAGGGTTGATGCGTTACGCCAAAATTAGCAGTAAAGACTTTCGAGAGTTAGCATCAGAAGTAGGTAACTTACTGACATACGAGGCAACTCGAACGCTACCCACAGAGCGTGCGGTGATAAAAAGTTGGTCTGGTGATGATGTTGAAGTTAAACAAATTAAAGGTAAGAAGATTACCGTAGTCCCCATCCTTCGTGCTGGGTTGGGCATGCTAGAGGGCGTATTAGAGCTAATCCCTAATGCAAAAATTAGTGTGGTTGGTTTGTATCGCGACGAAGACACACTGCAGCCTGTTGCCTACTTTGACAAAGTAGTAAAAAACATTGACGAACGCACCGCGTTAATCGTTGACCCAATGCTTGCGACTGGCGGTACGTTAATTGCCACCATCGACCTACTGAAGCAAAAGGGTTGTAAGAAAATCATGGGGCTCTTTTTAGTAGCGGCGCCAGAAGGTATTAAAGCTGTGGTCGATGCCCATCCTGATGTAGAGATTTTCACTGCTGCTATTGACCACCGACTGGACGAAAAGGGCTACATATTGCCTGGATTAGGTGATGCAGGCGATAAAATATTTGGAACACGGTAGTCACAAGACCGATAGGGATTAAGGTAACTTAGCCCAATAGTATTCATTCCTCATTCGCTTAAAACCTTTCAGTCGTAGGTATTCGATAAGAGGTGTGATTTAATCGTTTAAGTGGTGATATAGTTAAGGTTATCTTTACTGTAAATAGCGGGTAGCCAACAAATAGGTAAGCTTAAAGCGTGTTTTACGCGTAAATAGTTACCGTTAGTGTTGTTGCTAAATACGCAGGGAATAGTACAAATAAAAATGACCAAAACTAAATTGACACTTAAAGATGTAGCGTTGCAGTTAGGTGTGTCTACCGCCACTATTTCAAATGCATTTAATAGGCCCGATCAACTATCTAAAGCACGTCGAGAGCATATCCTTGCCGAGTGCGATCGCATTGGTTACACCGGGCCTAACAAAGCCGCACAAATCTTAAGAAAAGGGCGTTCTAATATTGTGGCCCTAGTACTGGCTGATAGTATTCCTTATACCGTCAGCGACCCAGTGGCCAGCACCTTCATCAAAGGGGTTTCAAGTATATTGCAGCAGCAAGGTAAACACCTGCTTCTTTATGCGGGCGACTCAGAAAGTATCCTTGATGTGGTGGATTTCGTTGATGGGTTCATTTGTTATGGCGCCCCACGCAATTATAAACTAGCGGAAGAGCTGGCCAGACAAAGTAAACCTGCTATTACGGTAGATTTTGATATTGAAGGGCTTCCTTCTGTTAATATCGATAATTATAACGCCGCGTATCAAATCGCTAAAAAAGCTATTTCCCCAGGTGATCAGGTTGCCATTTTAGGGCTGCGATTGATTGAATCTCCAAGTACCTGCCGCATTTATGACAGTCCGCTTATAGAAGTTCAAACCTCTATTTCTCATCGCCGACTAGACGGTTATATGAAAGCAATTGATGAAAGTGAAGCAACAATATCAAATGATTGGGTTTGGCACATTCCAGAAAGTGAGCGTAGCTTCGCAAAGCAAGCGGCTAAAGAGGTGTTAAACAGTAACCCTAGGCCTAATACCGTCTTATGTATGAGTGACATTATTGCCCTAGAACTGCTGCAATCAGCGCTTTCAATGGGTATCAAAGTACCTGAAGAACTAAAAATTACAGGCTTTGATGGTATCGAAGAAGCAGACAGAACGCGTCCTAATTTAACCACTGTTTGCCAATCAAGTGCACTTAAAGGCGAGATGGCTGCACAAGCGTTACTCAGCGAATCGCTGAAAAGTACCGTGCTGCCGTTTGACTTAAAAATGGGTGAAACCGTTAGCGCTTAGTTGTGAGTGCTAAGTTGAGTAACTAGCTGTCGTAAAACATAGATGTTATTTGCGCCACACGCTTTAAGTTATCGATATCATTTTGTGACCATTGGATTGCACAGTGTGTCTTCTCGCAGCATATAACGCCAATAGGATTGAAGTGGTGGTGGAAGGTAAAATCCATTAGTGAGTAAATGTCGTTTGGCTTGAAGTAATTTTCGTTGAAACACTTGGTGGCAGAGTGGTTGCGGGCATCTGAAGCTACTAAAACACTTTGGTTTAGTATGTTGTCGAAATAATTGGGACTATCTTCTTCAGACAGCGATAAACCATGAGTTGGCAAATTTTGACCATCCTGATTTAACGTAAGGCACCGAATTCTGGTTTTGTTTTCTTCGAATCGCCATAAGCTTATTCGGTTCGCGGCTGGAATGCTTAGTCTAAGGCACGACACTATGGCAGATAGTTTATCTTGCTCATCCAATCCGCATTTTGATAATGAAATGACGAGTGTTGTATAGCGGTCTATATCCAAAGCGACACTCTTTGAGGTGATTCAAACATATTAGTTTAAGTATATACTTACTTTCAAAGAGTGAAGTTTAAGAAACATTAAATTTTGTTTTTATCCCAGACCAACTCTTTGAAATGCTTTCTGCACATTGACTCGTAGCGATCGTTACCACCAATTTGTACTTGATCTCCATCGGTAACCGCATTGCCCTTTTCATCTAGCCTTACCACGAAGTTCGCTTTGCGCCCACAGTGGCAAACCGTTTTAAGTTCGAACAACTTATCAGCCCAAGCAAGAAGGTAGTGGCTTCCTTCGAAAGTGCCACCCAAAAAGTCAGTACGTAATCCGTAAGCCAAAACGGGGATATCTAATTCGTCTACCACTTCTATTAGCTGACGAACTTGAACTTGTGTTAGAAACTGTGCTTCATCAATGAAAATACAATCTAAGCGCTTTTCTTCATTGTCTTGTTTTAT
Source organism: Alteromonas sp. Mac1 (assembly GCF_001562125.1). Taxonomy (NCBI): domain Bacteria; kingdom Pseudomonadati; phylum Pseudomonadota; class Gammaproteobacteria; order Alteromonadales; family Alteromonadaceae; genus Alteromonas; species Alteromonas sp. Mac1. The sequence goes on along the minus strand of NZ_CP013932.1, from coordinate 3,256,673 downwards.
GGCTTCATAAAGATCGTCATCATTTCCATAAAGTTTTGCGTCGGCTTGTAGCCCAATCCTAGAGGTTACTTTTCCTACGCCATAGCGGTCATCAAAAGCAGCGGTATAAATCAGAGAGTGCATGCCTCTCTCGCGATAGTTATAAGCTGATTGTAAAAGAGAGGTCGATTTTCCTGCGTTCATTGCAGAGTAATAAAAATAAAGTTGAGCCATGAATGTTATTTGTTTTCGTTATACCAGGTTTTAAGGTCGCTCAATGGCATTGGTTTAGCGTAAAGAAAGCCTTGGATATAATCCACACCCAGGGTTTTGATGTGGTTCATTTGGTCTAAGGTTTCAATGCCCTCAGCAATGGTCTTACAACCAAACTCGTTTGCGATGAGCATGGTTGCGCGCATAATAGTATCACTACCTTCATTGGTATTCTGTACAAATGAGCGATCAATTTTTATAAAATCACAAGGCATTGACTGCAATCTGCTCAACGACGAGTACCCTGTACCAAAGTCATCGATTGATATCTTAACACCCCGCGCCTTAACGTTATGTATTTGGCTGGCAACCGCATTAACATTGTTGGCGAAAACGCTTTCTGTTATTTCCAAGTAAAGACGGGAAGGGGCAATATTGGTAGATGCTAGCACCTTATCTAGCGTATTAATGAAGGTTTCATCAAGCAACTGACTAATAGATACATTCACAGATAACGCAATGTCATCTTTGAATGGCCATTCTGTTGCATCTATACAGGCATGGTTTAACACCCAAGCGCCAATCTCAGGCATTAAACCTGTGCGTTCAGCAAGGGGAATAAAGCGCGCTGGTGAGATTACTTTGCCATCACAATTCCAACGAAGTAGCGCTTCAACTGATGTTAATTTTTGCGTATCGGCGCAAATAATAGGCTGGTAGTGCACAGAAAATGCGTTTTTATCGATGGCGTGCCTTAATTGTTCACAAAGGCGCTGTTCGCTCTTTATCTTTTCATGTAAGTCTTCACTAAAAACGCCGATAGTGCCCCTTTGTTTGCGTTTTTGATCGTACATGGTCAAGTCAGCTTGTTGAATAAGTGTCATGGTGTCGTTGCCATGCTCAGGGTATATGGCAATGCCGATAGTGGCATCTAATGTGATTTGGTTTTCTAAAGCTATGATGGGCTCAGTGACTCCGCTACGCATAGCATGGGCAACGGCTACTGCGGTATGAACGGTAGCGTAGGGGGTTACCGCAACAAACTCATCGCCTCCCCATCTGGCGAGATGATCTTTTTCACAATATTCGGCGAGTCGGTTAGCAATTTCTGCAAGTACAATATCGCCGACCTTATGCCCTAAGCTATCGTTTACCTGCTTAAAACCATCTAAATCGATAAACAAAACCGCAAGGTTATTATCAAGTGCTTTGGTGCTTTCAATGAGAGTGTTCAACTGTTTGAACAGACCGTTTCTGTTCAGTAAATTGGTCAACGGATCTCTATTGGATAATCTAAAAATATCGGCGGTACGTTTCTCTACTTCATCTTCTAGATTGGCATTAGCATCATCTAACTGCTCGTTGGATTTACGCAGCATAGCGTTAATTTTGGCAGTCTCTTTTCTATCGGCTTGCATTTGCTCTACAAGACGGTTGTTCTTATACCTAAGAGATACGGTATCAAAAAAGAATCGGTGGTAACGCAAGGAACTAACGAGTATACCTATACAAAAAATAAGGCCTAACATTCCTAAAACAACAAAATTTCTGTCATCGTCAAACAAGGCTATAATTGATATGGGCACAAGCAGTGAAGTGGTGTAGACAAAAACGAAAACTTTACTCGGCGCTAACACTGAAGCTGCACCACCGGCCATCGCGCCTAAAACAACCATGGTTGTCGCTAACTCTACCGGGTTCATTGTTGCGTAGAGAAGAATTGAATAAAGTGCCCATACCGCAGAGGCTAAATACACGCCAATCGCGAACCTAAATTTTACAGGCCGCACATTATATTCAGTGCCTTTTAATCTAGTTAGCCAGTAAAGGCCATCCGCAAAACGAAGAAGAATAACAGTGCTCATTGCGATAAAAAGCCATATTTTTGAGCTCTGCTCCGCTTCGGTATCGAAACCGAACGTTAACCCCAAGAAAGCGCCGAAAGTCATGGCTAAACCAGTAAACATATTACTGTTGAGCATATCTATCATGTCGCGCTGCATTTGCGGCGTTATAGGAATAGGGGAGGTTGAACCTCTTTGTTCATCAAAACTTTTCACTATAAATCTACGTTCCAACTCAATAAGCTTTTAAGCTAAACTTGGTGTGAAGTTTTTATTGGTTTAGTAAACAATAGCAGTGATATTGCTTTTACTGCTTTAAATTTACACACTTACCTTGGTTAAATTACACGCAAATCATCAAAATTGCTATGCGACGTAAGAAGCAACGTTTTAATAGCAACGGCCATTTAGTGCCAATCGCGTTAATTACGGGTCGTAATTGCATTAACTTCTTTTAAAACGGCACTCAGAGCCTCTGATAAGTCCTCTTGCAGGTGAAGATATTTATTGTTAACCACATGAACGATATCGTGCTCTACAATGACAAGGTGTTGAGCACCTAAATTTTTAAAAGTAGCTTCATCGGAAAAGTCGGTCGGCAATAATGCGTAGTCGTATCGACCTGAAACGAGTAGATTCACAACTTGGTCGAAGCGGTCGTATTCGCGGATATCTGCAGTAATGACAAGACCGCAATGGTCTGTATTCACGTTAAACCGGGTAGTAGCGGCAATGGCGATTTTTGGGTTTGAAAGTATATTGGCTACACAAGGGCTATCGCGCATGCATAATAAGATTGTCGCGCCTTTTGCGATAACGGGGTGCACGACGAAAAAGTTGCTAAAATCGTTTGCGGCTAATTCGTAGCGGATAGTATCGGCATCTGTCACACCTTCATCCAGCAAGCGAAGGCCTCTCTCCCCACCTACTTCAATAAATTCGACGGATATACCAAGTTTGCTATAAGTTCTGGCAATAATATCGTTGTAATGACTCACCACTCTAGGGTGCCCTATATAGCCTATAAGCATAGGCGAATCGTCGGCCCCATTGGCTAAACAATCAGCTGAGCAAATAAAAGAAAAAAACAAAGCAGTACTAAGAAGTTTTAGTATTTGCATAAATTTTTATGGATAAGAATGAATATATAAAGCGTAGATGTTAAAGGGGGAATTTTCACCCTTTGGTGCAAGCCGCGTAGGTTTGCATATACAAAGAGGGTAGGCTGCGCTTTTATGCGCTACAGCAAAGTCATTTTCACATACAAAAAAGCTCCGGCCATAGGCCAGAGCTTTCAATTGGTAGCGAGCTAAATAGGTAGTACTAAGCCGCGTTTTTTCCGCCATCAATTGCGCGCAACGTCTCAGTTGCTGGCAATAGTTCCATGTCGAAAGTGTACTCATCAACACGAACCGCCAATTGGCGTTTTTCGTTGTAATCATGCAACTGTGCAGCTTCTTCGGGATTAATAACACCTTTTTCTTGAAGCTTGTTCAGTGCGTGTTCAAACGAGATAAACGGCACCACTGGCTCTTTGCGAAGTGCTTTTTGCACTTTACCTAACAGGTGTGCAACCGCATGTTTCGCTTTGAACGCTTGCTCGTTAATGTCGTTACCATCACCTGGGCTAACGCGAACTAAGTGAGTCAGCTGGGCTTTCACACTGTTGTCTTGCATAGATGCCATAGACAATTCACGTACTAGGTCATCGCTGATACCTGCAACACTGTTTGAGTAAGTGTTGGTCAGTAAGCGCATTAGGCCACGAGTCGGTGTGTTCGGGAAATTGTTGATGAAGTTAACAATGGCCTGATCAGCTTGTTGTAATGACCATTGCATAGCGTATTCGAAATACGGTAGTGCAAGTTTACGATCTTCAATGCGCTGCTCGTAAAAACGAATGGCTGCCATTGCACCGTAAAGGTAGCTCATCACATCACCCAGACGGGCTGAAAGTAACTCTGCCTTCTTAAGGTCACCACCAAGTACTGCTAGTGATAAGTCAGCAAGTGGCGCTAATTTAGCTGAAATGCTGTTTACACGCTTTTCATACTTACGTACTTCAGGCAGTGCAGACTCTGAACCGCGTAGGAAAGGTAAGTAACCTTTACCAAGGCTGCGAAATGCATTCTTAACACTAAAACCAACGGTTTTACGTAACACTTTGTTGAATTCTTTATCAGCAGAACTTTCGTTGCTGTGAATAAGGTCAACCATGTCTTTCAAGTAAGGGTGACAACGCATTGCACCTTGACCGAAAATCATTAGGTTACGAGTAAGAATGTTTGCACCTTCAACCGTAATGGCAATAGGAAGTGCTGCATATCCACCTGCAAGGGTATTTTGCGGTCCGCGCTGAATCGCTTTACCTGCTTGAATATCCATAGCTGAGTTCATCACATCACGACCAAGTTCGGTCATATGGTATTTAGCAATAGCAGTAACAACCGATGGTTTAACACCTAAGCCTAAGCCTTCAGTGGTAAGTACACGCATGGCTTCAAGTAAGAAAGTCTTACCTGCGATATCTGCCATCTTCTCTTGAATACCTTCGAAGCGACCAATCGGCACGCCGAACTGCTCACGTACAAATGAATACTCAACCGTACCTTTGAATGCAGATTGTGCTGTTGCAACGCCCATCGCTGGAAGTGAAATACCTCGACCTGCACCAAGACACGCTACTAGCATTTGCCAACCGCGACCAATATTTTTCTGACCACCAATGATAAATTCCATAGGAATAAATACATCTTGGCCACGAGTGGTACCGTTATAGAAACGTACGCCCATAGGGTCGTGACGATTACCAAGCTCTACACCAGGGTGAGATTTAGGCAGTAGGGCACAGGTAATACCTAGCTCTAGTTTGTCGCCAAGTAATTGCTCTGGATCGAATACTTTAAATGCCAAGCCAAGTACGGTAGCAATTGGCGCTAGCGTAATGTAACGCTTGTCCCAACTGATACGAAGACCAAGTACTTCTTCGCCGTTATACTCACCTTTGGTGACGATAGCAGCATCTGGAATAGCACCGGCATCTGAACCCGCTTCTGGGCTAGTAAGGGCGAAACATGGAATATCACGGCCATCTGAAAGGCGTGGTAACCAGTAATCTTGTTGGGCAGTAGTACCATAATGCATCAGCAACTCACCTGGGCCTAACGAGTTAGGTACCATAACGGTTACTGCGATTGCACCAGATTTTGCTGCGATAGTGGCAACAATCGTTGAGTTAGCGTACGGGCTAAACTCAAGGCCGCCAAATTTCTTAGGGATGATCATGGAGAAGAAACGGTTCTTACCTAAGAAGTCTAAAACGTCTTGAGGAATATGATCGCCGTTGTTTAACTCGAAGTCATCAATCATACCCAGTAATTCTGATACTGGGCCGTCCATAAATGCTTGCTCTTCAGCGCTCAATTTTGCTTGAGGGATATCACGAAGTGCCTGCATATCAGGTTTACCCTGATAAATAGAAGATTCAATCCAAACGTCACCTGCGTCTAACGCTTCCTGCTCTGTTACAGAAATTGGTGGTAACACTTTTTTTAAGCTAGTTCTAATACTCATATTTGACTCATCCGCTCATCTGACCAGTTGTATGGTGTTAATACTACATCAGTTTCAGAAAAGATCAAAAAAATTGCTCATAAATAGTGTTGTATATGTAAAATTTAATAAAATGAAGCGATTACGATAGCGCGGTAAATGGATCATGTGAGCTTATGTAACAAATGTGAGGCAGCATCCAAAAATATTCTGGTAACTGAGTTATGTTTATTAACCATTTACAGGTAAACTTTCGATAACAGAGCGAGTTACAGGAAGTTGTAATGCAAGAAACATCATCGAACACATCAAGGTGGTTTGCGTCACCAAAGTTAACTATCTGTGTGGTTATTGTTGCGATGTTAGTTGCGATAGTCGGTGCTAAAAATTTATACTTTCGGGGCGACTACAAAGTATTTTTTGAGCCTGACAATCCGCAACGACTTGCCTTTGAAGAAATGCAGAACATATTTAATAAAAGCGAAAATGTCGCTTTTATGGTTGTGCCAGATGACGATAATGTGTTTAAACCGTCTACCTTATCTTTAGTTGTTGAGCTTACAGAAGCTGCATGGCAACTCCCTCTTTCTACCCGCGTGGAATCCATCTCTAACTTCCAATACACCTACGCCGAAGATGACGATCTTATTGTAGAAGACTTAATTACTACGGGTTCGCTCTCGAATTCTGAAATAACGGATATTAAAAATGTACTTGATAGTACCCCTGAACTAACCGGAAGGTTAGTGTCGTACCCAGGAGATGTTTTGGTAGTAAATACGACCATTCAACTCCCTGACGGCGACCAAACAAAAGAAGTGATTGAAATCGCAACAGCTGCCACTGCGTTAAAGCAGCAGTTAGAGGAAAAATATCCCGGCCACACTATCTACCTTACCGGTATGGTTGTAATGAACGATGCCTTTGCGGTGGCTGCACAGCAAGACGCAAGTACGCTTATTCCCCTCATGTTTTTCCTTATCATTGTCATGATAGGCGTGATTGTTCGTTCCGTGTTTGCAGCGCTTGCCACATTATTAGTGGTTATTGTCTCTATCGCCACGTCCATCGGTGTATCTGGCTGGCTCGGTATGTTTTTAAGTACGGCTACGGTAAACGCCCCCACCATGATAACCACGCTGGCAGTGGCTGACTGTATCCACATTATTGTGGGTGTGCAGTACTTTCTTGGGCGCGGCCTCACTAACGCTAATGCGATCAATGAAAGCTTAAGAATTAATACTAAGCCTATTATTATCACCAGTGTTACCACGGCGATTGGCTTTTTAATGCTGAACTTTTCTGCCGTTCCTGTCTTGTCCGATTTAGGTAACATGACTGCATTTGGCGTAATGCTCGCTTGTGTATTATCGCTTTGGTTCCTGCCTGCTTTATTGCTATTGAAGCCACTAAAAGTGAAGACAACAAAAAATAACAAGGTCTTCGAGCGATTGGGAAATAAAGTCACATCGAATTACCGAGCTCTGTTACCCATTTGTGCGGTAGTGATTGTAGGCATCAGTTTTTTTGCTACCAATAACGAGCTAAATGATGTTGCAGTGAAATACTTCGACGATAGAAGTACGTTTGGGCAAGCGGTGGAAATAAATGAAGAGAAGCTTGGTGGTATGTCTAACATCGACTTCGTCATTTATTCTGATACCCCTTATGGTGCTACAGAACCTGACTTTTTAGCGCGAGTAGAATTACTCACTAAATGGTTGCGCGATAAAGAAGAAGTTCATCATGTGCTGTCATTTGCCGATACATTAAAACGGTTAAATAAAAATATGCATGGTGATGACGACACTTATTATCGATTACCAGAAGATGGGGAACTGGCCTCGCAGTATGTTTTGCTGTACGAAATGTCGCTGCCATTTGGTCTAGACTTAAGCAATCAGTTAGATATTGATAAATCGGCAATGAGAATTATCGCCGTTATTGATAACTTAGGCAGTAAAGATTTAACCGCATTAGAGTCTGATGCCAAAGCGTATTTTAAAAGCCTTGGCAGCGACAACCGTCTGGAAGCCGCAAGTCCGCCATTAATGTTTGCGCATATTGGCGATCGAAATATGGAAAGTATGGTAAAGGGCTCTATTTATGCCTTAGTCCTTATTTCTGTTTTGATATTGTTCGCGTTACGTTCGTGGCGACTAGGGTTGGTAAGCTTGTTTACTAATTTGCTACCCGCCGCTATCGGGTTTGGCGTTTGGGGGTTAATCTCTGGCCAAATTAATATGGCACTGTCGGTGGTTATCAGTATGACCATGGGCATTATTGTTGACGATACAGTGCACTTCTTGTCGAAGTATCAGTCGGCGAGGCTGACACGTAAGTCGGTTAAAGAAAGTGTGCTGTATGCATTTAACACGGTTGGGATGGCATTAACCACAACTACAATTGTGCTGACAGTCGGCTTTGGTGTGCTAGCGTCTTCAAGCTTTATGCTGAATGCGCATATGGGCATATTAACTATTATTATTATCATCGCGGCTTTGGCTGTTGACCTTATCTTCCTGCCTGCATTATTGATGTGGTTGGATAAAGATGAAACCCCGTTACCGGAGAAGAATAGTGAGATACATTAGCCTTGTTTTACTGGCGTCGTTCATATCTATCACCACATTCAATGGCGTTGCCGCCGAGAGTGAGCCTAGCGCAAAGGGACTGGAAATAGCCCAAGAGCGAAAAGCGAGAGATCGTGGATGGAATAATTCAGAGGCCAAAATTTTAATGGTACTACGCAATGCGCAAGGCCAAGAAGCAACACGCAAACTCAACGTGAAATCGATGGAGTTGACCGATGATGGTGATAAAGCACTAACGGTTTTTCAATCGCCTCGGGATGTAAAAGGGACTGCATTTTTGAGCTTCTCCCATGTTTTCGATGCTGATGAACAGTGGATATTTCTTCCTGCTTTAAAACGGGTAAAGCGTATCGCGTCCAAAAACAAGAGTGGACCTTTTGTCGGCAGTGAGTTTGCTTTTGAAGATATGACATCGTTCGAAGTAGAGAAGTTTTCTTATACCTATGTGGGTGACGAGACGATTGATGGTGAAGCGTGCTTTGTATTAGAGCAAGTTCCTCAATACGATTATTCGGGTTATACGCTGCAAAAAGTATGGATTGATAAGTCTCACTACCGTGTACATAAAGTTGAGTTTTACGATAAGAAAGGGGCGCTACTTAAGGTGCTTGAGCTAAAAGATTACGAGCTTTATAAAGAGAAATACTGGCGTCCTATCCGTAGCGAGATGACGAACGTACAAACGCGTAAGTCTACGTCGCTAATTACAGAAAGCTTAGTTTTTGATACCGACTTGTCAGAATCAGACTTTGACAAAAACAGTTTAAAAAGAGCGCGGTAGTTCGTGATTAAATCCATCGCTTTATTTGTATCGAGTATTACGGCTTCATTCTCTCTACTGGCCAATACGGAAATAACAGGCTCTGCCGGTGGAGAGCTGCGCTATTTCATGCAAGACGCCCTCTACGAAGTGCAAGAAAGAACTTACGGCTCAGTCTTTTTTAGCCCCGAAACTTATACCGAGTGGAATGATGGTGAAGACAGCTTGCTGTTTAAGCCCTTTTTCAGGGCCGACCAACACGATGAGGAAAGAACACACTTCGATGTTCGAGAACTGCAATGGATGCATGTGGCAGACACATGGGAAACCAAAGTAGGGATTGGAAAAGTATTCTGGGGGCAAACCGAGTCTATTCACCTGGTTGACATCGTTAACCAAACCGATGCCATTGAAGCGGTAGATGGAGAAGATAAACTTGGTCAGCCTATGGTTAATGTTTCTTACTTTAGTGACTTCGGCACGTTTTCAGCATTTGTGTTGCCCTATTTTAGAGAGCGCACCTTTGAAAGTGCAGATGGACGTTTGCGTCCGCCCATTGCTGTAGGAGAAGCCTTGTACGAGTCGGATGGTGAACAAAGCCATGTTGATTATGCGCTGAGGTGGCAATCAAGTATCAGTGATTGGGAAGTGGGGCTATCTTATTTTTCAGGTACAAGCAGAGAGCCAGAACTTGTTACTACGATAAATGAAGAAGGTCAGCCAGAGATTCTTCCCTATTACGCGCAAATCAGTCAGGTAGGCGTGGATTTACTTACCGTATATGGTGCGTGGTTACTTAAATTTGAGTCGATATATCGTGAAGGGCAATCGGAAGATTTTACTGCGGTAGTGACAGGTTTCGAATACACCACACAAGGCATATTCGATACTCAATATGGCCTAGGTGTATTGAGTGAGTACCAGTTCGATGAGCGCGAAGATAACTTCTTTGCTGTGGGTCAAAATGACCTTATGGTGGGCTTACGGTTTATCTTTAACGATATTGATGGAACCGAAGTGCTCATGGGATACGTGCAAGATTTAGATGAATCGAGTACCTCCAGTGCATTTATTGAAGCGTCTAGTCGTATTTCACCTCATTGGCGCTGGAAATTGGATGGCTATTTCTTTTCAAGTGATGATACTGACGATACCTTTTATTTCCTTAGAAGAGATGATCATCTTCAATTTACCCTTGAGTACTTTTTTTAGTACGAGGCGTTATTTCTGATTTAAATTTAACATTTACACTCGTAACCCTAGTTATTTACTATTAGGGTTATTTTTTGTGGTTCTAACTTGAGGTTTTAATGAAGCAGTTTGTCGTTGGTTTTATTGCGCTTTTTTCAATGTTTAACGCACATAGTGCTTCTACTCATTATGGTATTGCGTCAGTTGGGTTTAGTGACTTTGAGTTCACAAATGTCGAGAATAGCGGGCTAGCTTACAGTGTTGCTTTCGGGCGCCAAATCCATAGACAGTGGTATGCAGAAGTGGGTTACCTTAATTTAACTAATGATAGCGAAGATGATACCGAGCTTTCGGGTGATGCGCTTTACCTTGCTGTACTTGGAAAGGCGAAAAGCGAGTACGGGGAACTGTTTTATAAGTTAGGTATCGCAAACGCTGATATTGCAAGTGCGCGTTACTGTGGCAACTCAGCGTTATCAGGTGATGCATGCTCATTTGACGAGGGTGTGGTGGCAGGTATTGCTGGCCTTGGATTTGATTATTATGTTGGTCTAAAATCTATGGTGCGACTGGAATATATATATTTAGGCGGGGAAGACGACCTATCAACGCATTTAGTGTCTTTGGGCTTTCGTTATAATTTTTAATGCTCAATAGGGTAGGGTGACCAAACACATACAAATATAGCGGTGTAATCCAAACACTATCATTCAGCGTAAAAAGAGTTGCTAGTCAAAAACTAAGGAACCATTTATGAAAAATGAATTAGACAGTAAATTCCTATTACAGGTGTTTGAAAAAATCCGAACTAACGGTGATAAGAAAGAAGATCAGTATCATCTAAATGGTATCGTTGCGTACACCGACCTCGATGGTTACACGCTATTTATTGAAGATAAAAATTGTAAACTGCAATTTGGTTTCCATAATCAATATCACTTTGATTACGAAAAAGACGATCACTTTCAAACTTTTGAGAAAAAGCTGAAGCAGATAGATAAAGAGTACGGCGCTCACTAAATCGCTTGATTGGGGAGGGCAACCTTCTTTCAAAAATTGACGTTTATCGAGATTGTTAAACCACATCATGGCGCATTGAAAACAAAATACCACGGCAGTAGTGTCGAATTATTCCACCAACGCACTTTCGACTTTAATTTGGTCTGCTACAATAGCGCTCCTCTTAATTTGTTAGGAATAGAGTGCGTTGGCTGCGGCAATTAAGGCTCCTAAATTCAAACTGTCTTTTCTTACTCCAAAATTTTGGCCGGTATGGCTAGGAGTATTCCTTCTCTACATCATCACTTGGCTCCCTCTACCAGTCATACGATTTATTGGTGGTGGTGCAGGTAAACTGATTGCGAAAATTGTTCCTAAGCGCGTGCGCGTAGCAAAGCGAAACCTTGAACTTTGGAACCCTTCATTATCAGAGTCAGAAGTGCAGGCGCTATTAAAGGAAAACGTGCGTAGAACCGGTATGGCGTTATTTGAAACGGCTATGGGGTGGTGGTGGCCTGATTGGCGAGTGAAAAAGGCCATAGAAATTGAAGGTGCAGAGCATGTTGAAGCGGCCATAGCCAGCGGCCATGGGGTTTTTGGTATGGCCCTGCACAATATGAATCTTGAATTTGCATGCAGGGGGATTGGTTATTTCCACCCAAGCATCGCCTTCTATAGAAAACACAATAATCCGCTAGTCGACTATTTACAGTACCATGGTCGCAACCGCTCAAATAAGTACATGATTGATAAGCGAAATGCCAAGGCCTTGTTAATGGCCTTAGAAGACAAAGAGCTTTGCTTGTACCTTCCAGATCAAGATTACGGACCAAAGCAAAGCGTGTTCGTCCCCTTTGGTGGAGTAGCTGAAACCGCGACCACTACTGCTACGCTGATGTTTATTCGTCGCTCTACCAGTGTACCCATGATAATTACGTCTCAGTACACTGCGAGAGGTTACAAAATCAAAATATACCCTCCATTGACGCATTTAGGGGATATAGACGATATTGCTGCATTAACGGAATTGAACACCCATATCGACAAGGCCATTAAGGAGCAGCCCGAAAGTTACTTGTGGATGCACAAGCGGTTTAAAACCAGACCCAGTAAAGACACCCCATCATTGTACTAACGGAGCAGTTACCTATTACATCGTTAGGTGTACAATTACTGATGTAGCGCGCTTTTTGTGCGTAAGGTAAAAGCGAGGTAAGCTGTACCTTGGGTTTAAGTTATTGGATGCATTAATAAAGTCATGGCTAAAAAAGGTTATTCAAATACATTATTTTGGGCGCGTCACGTTGCGCTAGCATTCGTATTGATAGTGATTGCGGGTGTGATGATTTATTTGCAACAAAATAACAGTGATGACGTTCCTTCTGGTAAACCCGTTGAAGAAAAGTCGGTGGCAAAGGGATTGAGCGAGTTTTACCGCGAATTTAGAATGTCTTCCACCGATCCAGTAAAAGAAGAGCAGGGGAGTTTTGTCATCGAAACTGGTGGCGTTGATCCTCAGCTTGATAGCCGACTAGAAAGCATGTCCAGCTTGAATACGACAGTAGATACTAGCTGGACTGGCGAGCAAAAATTCCGCACCTTTAAAGAAGGCAGTACGCTGCGAGAAGCTATCTCTACTTTTGCGCAAGCCGAAGGAATGCAGCTGATATGGAATTTAGAGCAAGACTTCATAATCAAACATCAGTTTCAGTTAGATAATACGGTAGCCGGTTCGTTGGCAAAAATTGCTAGCGCTATCGACAGTAGCTTCGAAGGGCAGGTGAATGCCTATCTATGCCCCGAGCAACGTTCCTTAGTAGTGACCGCTGAAGAAACCGAATTTTTAGCTACCCGATGTACTCTAGTTCGTTGACGATTAGTTAAATCAAAGGTGAGCTACTGCTCACCTTTGTTATTATTATCATTACTGCCGTCAGTGTCGGCACCACTGTCATCACTCTCGGCACCACTGCCAAACAATGCCCGCCAATATTCACTTACCGTTTCTCTCATTTGGCTTAAATGCTCGGTTTGCTCTGCATACTTTGTGTCGGCAAGAGTGAGGTGATGATATTGTTCTCTTAGCGCAAGGTAAGCTTGTTGCAGCGCGTGAGATTGTTTTTCATCAATAATGCCTGCGTTATGGGTAGCGTCTAGTAAACGCAAATTGTCTGAAAATTCCGTTAAGCTTTCAATCTTGCTCGCATGGGCTAACACCCAGTACTGAGTCATAAATTCAATGTCCGCAATGCCTCCCACACATTGCTTTAAATCGACTTTTTGATTACTTGCAGTAAGTAAATGCTTGCGCATTTTCGCGCGCATTTCGCTCACTTCAGTAGATAGCGTAGGCTGGTCTCTATGAATAGACAGAATGTTATGACGCACAGTATTAAACGCACTAAGCAGTGATATATCACCACAAATGCCGCGGGCTCTCACCAGCGCTTGATGTTCCCATGTCCACGCCTCTTCTTGTTGGTAGCGCTCAAACCCATCTATATGACAACAAAGCAGCCCGGCATTACCGGAGGGACGCAAGCGTAAATCCGTTTCATACAGCTGACCAAATAAGGTTTTGGTATTCAACAAATGCATAATACGCTGAGCAAGTTTGATGTAAAACTGCTGGGCTTCGATAGACTTAGCCCCATCGGTGGTGGACTGTCGGGGAGCATTGTGCAAAAACACAAGGTCGAGATCAGAGCCATATCCAAGCTCGTAGCCCCCAAGCTTGCCATACCCAATAACCGCAAAGCCCAGTTCGTCATCATTCAAGTGACGCGGCACACCGAAGCGCGCTGAAACTTGATGCCACGCTGCTTCAATAACGTGCTCAAGAAGCACTTCCGCTAATACGGTAAGCTTATCGCTTACATTCGCAATAGGTAACGAGCCGCTGATATCACTGGCTGCAATACGCAGTTGCTGACAAAGCTTAAACTGACGCCATGTATCCATAGCGAGCTCAACATCGTCGTGTTCAACTCGCAGCATGGTCTGCCGTAACTCTTGCGCGTATTCGTATTTACTGGTGGTAATATCTGAGTTTTGTTGCTGCAAATAAAGCGGAGTAAGCAGTTCATCTAACAGCAGCGGGAAGCGTTTTATTTCATTCGCTATCCATTCACTTCTGTCACATAACTTAACCAACTGTTGGAGCACGTTGGGGTTTTCCAGTAATAAGTCTAAATAGGTTGTTCTGCCCGTAATTGAATCTATCACGCCGAAGATTCGTTTTAGTACACTGTTTGCTTTACTGGGGTCGAATTTAATCAGCACATACAATATTTCGGGAATGAGTTTATTAAGCGTGTCTTCGCCTTTTTGACCCATTCGATATCCGCGCTGATTGGTTTTAAACTCTTGTAGCTGGGTACAAATGCCTTGCGCTTCCTCAACGCTAATGAAAGGGGTTAGCGTAGTGCTAAACTCCTCTTTATCGAGGGAAAGTTGCCAGGCGTCGCGGCATGCTTCAAACAACGTATCTTCGCTAGTGTGAGTATCTTTAGCCTCTTCAACTAATTCATTGAAATGCCCATGTATTCTAGACATGGTACTTTGCAGCTTCGCCATAAACGCGTCATAAGAACTGAAGCCTAGCACGGCAATTAATGCGTTTTTCTCCCACTCACTATCGGGCAGAGTTTGAGTTTGACGGTCTTGGCATTGTTGAAGCGTGTGCTCAGTTTTACGAAGAAAGAGATAGTCTGTCCGAAGTTGTTCAGTCACATCAGGTTCAACAATTTCAAAATCAGCAAGCTTATCAAGGGTAGTAAGTAGTGACTTACTTTGTAACTCAGGCTCTCTGCCTCCATGGATAAGCTGAAAGCTCTGCGCAAAAAATTCAACTTCGCGAATGCCGCCTGCTCCAAGTTTAATATTGTTGCTCAAGCGTCGGCGTCTAATTTCCGTAGCGATAAGATGCTTCATGTTTCTCAATGCATCGATGGTAGTAAAATCTAAGTACCGCCTGAAGGTAAAGGGGGTCAGTATGGCGTTTAATGAGGCCACGTCTTCTGAATTGTCATCGTTGATCACCCGCGCCTTCACCATTGCAAAACGTTCCCAATGACGGCCTTGCTCTTGATAATAATCTTCCATGGCGTCGAAGTGCATCACCAAAGGCCCTGATTCACCGAATGGCCGCAGTCTCATGTCTACACGATAGACTTGGCCATCCGGTGTAACCTTGTTGAGCGCTTGAATCAATTTTTGCGCTAAACGAGTAAAAAACTGCTGATTTTCAATAGGTTTCTTTTCGCCATTTGTCATGCCTTTCTCGGGGTAGGCAAAAATCAAATCGATATCTGATGAAAAGTTAAGTTCACGGCCACCTAATTTTCCCATGCCCAAAATGTACATATGAATAGGGCCATTTTCACCCCACGGCACACCATGTTTTGTACTTAACATGGTGTAAAGCCATTGGTAAGCTGATGTAATTAATACATCAGCTAACGCAGAAACCTGTGCTAACGATTGCGTAATAGTCTGTTTGTTAAGTCCGTCGCGATAGGTGATAGCAGCCATATAAAAATGGCGACATTGGCGCAGGACAATAAGCAGTTCATCTTCGGATTTAACATTTTCCAATTTTTGGGCAACAGCATAATTGTAAAAGGTATGCGGCTCGTCAGGAATAGATTCAATCAGCATAGCGCCAACCCACTCAGGGTGCTGAAGGCAAGTCTCTGCAAAAAATAGTGAGCGGCCAAATAGGGTGGTGAAGTCGTTTCGATGATGCGCTAAGTCACTATTAAAGCGTTCATTATCTGAAAGCTTTTCCCAGGTTTCGTTAGCTTGTTGTGCATTGCTCATGGTAATTGTGTTGTCTGTTGGCATAATACTGGCTTCGACAATAATAAATATTTCAAAACATTGAGATAAAAAAGAGTCTGTCACAGTTTTTAGGGCGTAACCACCCTAAGGTTGTGTTTAGGTAAAAGGAGTAATATTACGTGGATGCTTTAATTAAACTCGTGCCGCTTGGTTCTGATTTATGGATTTACCTTGCCATCGATGTAAGTATCGCCCTAGCACTGTTAGTGGTTATGAAGTGGGTGACTGGGCTCATGCGAAAAAACTCTGTCACCGAAGAGCTTGGTATTAAAGATAATTTTGCTTTTGGTATTAGTATAGCCGGTGGCATGTTGTCACTTTGTATCGTGCTAAGTTCGGTAGTAGGTCGACATATCGGGCAGGGCTACAGTGAAGCTGCAATTGGTATGGTAACGTTTGGTATTGTCGGTATTCTGCTGGTGAAGTTTGGTCGTTTTGCCCACGACAAACTAGTGCTTAATCGCGTAGATACCCATGCCATGATTTCTGAGCGAAGCGTAAGTGTTGCACTGGTAGATGCTGCAAGCTTAGTCGCTAGCGCCATTGTGCTGAAAAATATTATGGTATGGGTAGATGGTAGTGACATGAACGCCATTATCGCTATCGTGACAGGATTCTCGGTAGTACTTACCATGTTATTGGTGATGACCCGTATTTTGGAAGTGCGCTATGCAAAAGATAATCAAAACGATTCATTTCAAGGTGCTTTGCGAAAAGGGCAACTGGCCCTAGCTATCGAACATTCGGGGAATTTACTAGGCACCGCTATGATTGTTTCAGCGGCGAAAAACTTACTTATCTATAACCCCTCAGGTTATGTAAGTAATGTAACAGGCTGGCTAGTGGTAAGTGTAGCGTTAGCAATCGCATTGCATATACTGGTGCTTATCAACAAAAAAGTGATTCTGTTTGGAATGAACTTTAGACAAGAAGTCGATCAACAACACAACGTTGGTGTAGCGTCGCTAGGCTTTACACTAAGCATAGGTACTGCCATGGTGATAAATGGTGTGCTGGGTGGTTAATGTAGTTTGTAAGCTACTAGCGTAATGCTTTAAGCATGTTTTTTTTGGGGGGGGGAAGTGCTAGCCTCAGATATTCATGGCAAAGATGCACGGCAAATATTTGTGGTTCAACCTTGAGAGCTTTAATTAAAAACGATACTACTCATACTCGCAAGGAGAAATATACTGGCTGTTTCGACATAGATCTTCACATAGGTTTTCACAAAGGTTTCCACATAAATTTTTGGGCAAAACCTTCTGTTTTACGATAGCCCGTTTTTTCTGTTTAGAAAGTCGCTTTACTTTGTATTCAATTTGCGAGGCTGTCGACCTATCACCAATTAAAAAAATGGCCCTAAAGTGAAGCGGGCCTTTTCCTTTCAAAGCCCGCGCACCACCAACAATATCACCTCTATGCTGAGATATTCTTCGCGCCGGCGAAGTCGTAATACCCGTATACAAGTGACCTAGTTTATTTTCGATAAGATAAAGATACCAAGTTGAAGGCTGTTGGTGGGTATTCACGTTGTTGGCTGTTATACTCATTGGCAATTTGAAATACATCGATAAAGTTGTCTCATCAATGATTTTACCAGATTTTAGTAAAGCGAAAGTGCTTATTGTAGGTGACCTAATGTTGGACCGCTATTGGAGCGGTGGTACAGGTCGTATTTCCCCTGAAGCCCCTGTACCAGTAGTAAATGTGCAGTCCTCTGAAGATCGCCCCGGCGGCGCGGCAAATGTGGCGGTGAATGTGGCTACCCTTGGTGCTAAAGTCACCTTGCTCGGTATGTGCGGTAACGATGAAAATGCCAAACTATTACGTGAGCGCTTAGAGTCTTATGATATCGATTGCCAGTTTTTCGCTGTCGAAGGCCAAGACACAATAACCAAGCTTCGTGTGATGAGCAGAAATCAGCAATTGCTTCGACTTGATTTCGAAAAGAGCTTTGCTGATTCAGATAAATCTGAACTAGAAAACGCATTTGATGGCGCCCTTGATGATGTTGATATTGTTATATTGTCTGACTACGCCAAGGGATGTTTAAGCAACCCTCAAGCACTTATTCAAGCAGCTAAAGCAAAAGGTAAGCGAGTGATTGTCGACCCTAAAGGGAGTGATTTCACTAAATATGCTAATGCTACGCTAATTACGCCGAATCTGGAAGAGTTGAATCATGTAGTCGGTGAATCTAGTTCTGAAAAGTCATTGGTTGAAAATGCACAACGGGTCAAATCTGATTTGCAGTTAAATGCTTTACTACTGACCCGTTCTGAACAAGGTATGACCTTGTTTGAAGGCAATAACGCGGAGTTTCATTTGCCGGCGAAAGCCAAAGAAGTGTATGACGTCACGGGTGCCGGCGATACCGTGGTATCAACATTAGCTGTGGCGTTAGCATGTAAATTACCCCTACAAGCGGCATGTGTGTTAGCTAATTTAGCTGCCAGTGTAGTGGTAGGAAAATTAGGTACGTCTACCGTCACCAATACTGAATTGGCGCTAGCCTTAGGTGAACAATCTGTTCATTTAGATGGCGGTGTAATGACCGAAGGTCAGCTTGAGATGGCGATGGCTGCGGCGAAAGCTAGGGGAGAACGTATTGTAATGACTAACGGCTGTTTCGATATTCTCCATTCCGGCCATGTGGCGTATTTAGAAGAAGCTGCATTGTTAGGCGACAGATTAATCGTTGCGGTAAATACTGATGCGTCTGTCACCAAACTTAAAGGCCCTGGACGACCTGTAAACAATACAAGTCGCCGTATGGCCGTGTTAGCGGGTTTAAGTGCCGTGGATTGGGTTGTGCCCTTCACTGAAGATACGCCGCAGCGGTTAATTGCCTCGTTATTACCAGATATATTGGTGAAAGGGGGCGATTATAAAATTGATGAAATTGCTGGCGGCAAAGAAGTCATTGCCAACGGCGGTGAGGTGCAGGTGTTAACGTTTGAAGATGGCGTTTCGACCACCGGAATCATAGAGCGTATAACACGTAATAAGCTAACCTAGCGTTTCGACGTTATTTAAATTTATATCTCAGTAAATGTAGTCGTTTGCTAGCCACATCACTTAATTGGTGAGCTAGCAACATAAGCAGTTTTTTAAACGGATACGAGCATGTACGAAAGTTACTACGGACTTAACGCAAAACCTTTTCAGTTAACACCAGACCCTGGTTTCTTTTTTGCTAGTAAGTGGCATAAACGCGCCATGTCATACCTTCAATATGGGCTGTCTCAGGCCGAAGGTTTTATTGTCATTACGGGTGATATAGGTACAGGGAAAACTACTGTCGCAAATAGTTTATTGGCTGAAATCCAAGACGATATTTTCGCAGCTCAAATCGTAACGCCGAAGCTGTCTCCTGATGAACTGGTTAAAATGGTGGCCTCAAAGTTTGATATAAATACGGACGGAAGAAGCAAAGCTGAAATTTTAAAGATGCTTGAGGTGTTCTTGTACGACTTGAGCACCCAAGGCCGCCGTGCACTACTGCTTGTTGATGAAGCGCAGAACTTACCGCTAGAATCGATAGAAGAGCTACGTATGCTGTCTAATTTTCAACTTAATGGTAAGCCGTTAATTCAAAGCTTTTTACTAGGGCAAGAAGAACTACAGCCCATTTTGCGTGCCCCTAACATGGAGCAGTTCAGACAGCGAATTGTGGCTTCATGCCATTTAGCGCCGCTCACCTTAGATGAGTGCAAAGAATATATCGAATATCGCTTACATCATGCTGGCTGGAATGGCGAAGATTTATTTTCAGAAGGGGCGTATGAGCGCATTTATCAGTTTACTCGCGGTGTGCCTCGTAAAATAAATACGCTGATGGATCGCATCATGCTGTTCGGCTTTCTTGAAGAACTTAAAAGCTTTGATGAAGACGCCGTTAAAGAAGTGATAGATGAAGTTAAAGCAGAAATGTTTGAGCCAGAGAGTGGGGTGGGTCATTCAACATCCCAAACCCAAGATTATGCAGGGCACCCTGAAAGCAGAGCTATTATGACACCAGGCGGTAATGTCATACGAGATAGTAAGTACTATCTTGATATGTTGGCAGAGTTGGTAGATGCGCTCGATGACGCAATATCTCATAAAGTTAAAATGACGCAGTATGTAGATAAACTAATGAAGAAAAAGTTTAAAACTTACGTAAGGCTGAAGAGTACGGATAAGAGTGATACCCAGTAAAGAGTCATTTACTGCCCCCCATTTACTGAGATTCCATATTACTGATAGGTGTAGGTAACTGAAAGCGTTATTCGCCTATCGGTGTAATCGCTGCCGTAAAGACCCCCACCAAACGACAAATCTCCGCTCTTATCTAAATAGCTTACGTCCAAGCTTGTTACTAAGTGCTTCCCGAAGCTTCTATCTAGACCCAAGGTCGCATTTAAGTTATCACTGCTGCCGTCATAAGTGTTGTCTTCAGACTGTCCATCAATTCTGGCAAAGCTTAAAGATGTGTTTAGATTTGTATATGAACCTAATTTATAAGACAGTGTGGTAGTCATTGAGAGCGTACGCTGAAGCCTGTCTTCATCTAAATAATCGTTTTCAGAATATAGCCACGAAACGCCTAGATTTACTCTTGAAAAATCGTAGCCCATTTGGAAATTAGTGCGCTTCTGGAGAATGATTCGGTCGTCGAAATCCAAATTTTGGGAATTCAACTCAACAAATTGTTCATCAGCGGAAGGTGAATAACTCAGACTTGCCGGTTGAAAACAACTTGCGATAGATGTTGCTCCTACAGGGCATACAAAAACCCCCAAATTTTCAGGGTTTGATAACAAGCGAGAGGTATTAGTAACATCTTCACTATAAGAAAGCGAAGACCTAAAATGTTTTGAGTTATAGCTCATATTGGCAGAAGCAGAGTCACCGTAGAATCGACGACCATAGCTGCCACCTATTTCAGTACGTGAACTTAATGCCCACAACAAATCGAGCCCGACAAAGGTCTCGTCATCATCTTCACTGGTATCAGAATCACTTCTGTTTATCGTAAGTGCAATATATCTATTTTCAGCTTGACGATAAGTCAGTCCTGCGCCATAGGAATTAAACTCACGAGTTATACTATTAGTATCGGTTCTATCTGAGATCTGATTCGCTTCATGAGTAGCTGTTAACCGAATAGCCCATTTTTGCAGAACACGAAAGTCGGTAAAAGCTTCAGCAGACCGCGTTATGAAGTCTCCACGAGATGATTGGTTGCTAGCTGTATTTTGGTATGAACCCGTTACTTCCCATATTAAGTATCTAGCATATTCCCCATTAGTTAGTGAGCCATATAACTGGTATGAGTCATTGTCGAGAGGGGTATCATTCGCAGACGTGGATTCAGAGGCGACATCTGAATATGATGCACTCCCTTGAGCATTTACCCAATTGTTGTTCTCGATAAGAAGTGACGATGAAAGTGTGTTATTGCGAGTTTTTGCTAAGCTGTTCGAATTTGTGAGGAAATCAGAAACTAAAAAGCTACTTGAGTCTCCATTTCGATAATTTAGTGCGCCGGTCGCTTGGAAAACCAACGCTCTTCCAATAGGTGCCCATTGCGCGGAATAACTATATTCTGCGTAGTCTTGAGTTTGGCCAATATCGTCGTTGTCACGTTCTAAATGCGTCAGTGTGCCCGACCACAGCCCACTAAAAGTACGAGTTTGATATGTGGCATTTACTTGAGGTATTACTGAGAAAGTGGTGAGTGACAGCGTATCTTCATCCTGCCTCTCTACTTCTTGGAAAATACTCTTCCCTTGCGCGGAACCAGTTATATCGAGCTCAGCGTAAACACAAGGCGACAGTGCACCGAGACCAATCGCCAAATATGCTTTTCTTGATATGTTTCTGTGCACGACCTTGCGGAACTTAGTCTTTACGCTCAGAGTAGTAATATCCATAATATCCGCTTCCATCGGTGTCATAGTGCACTGACTTGTTAACCACAAATCCAATTGCCATATCAGGGTTCAATCGTTCTACAGACATTTTAACGTCGTTAAGTTTCGCTTTACCTTCTTCCACGACAACTACTGCTTGACCTGCAAAATTAGCTAAAATAGCGCTTTCATTAATACCAATTAGCGGAGGCGTGTCAAATATCACAATTCGGTCAGGATAACGGTTGGCAAATTCATCAACCGTTTCATGCATTTTATGACTAGCAAGCATCTCCGTAGAAAGGTGATGCGATCGACCCGCAGGGATAATTTTCAACTTGTCGATGTTGGTGGAATACAGCACTTCTGAAATATCGTCGACCTCACCAATAAGATACTCCATTAATCCCTTACGCCTCTCTAAACCTAATGTGTTTAGCACGTTCGGTTTTAGCACATCCGCGTCTACTAATAGTACGGTTTTATCCTGCTCTGCAGCAATACTCAACGCGAGGTTTGTCGCAGTAAATGTTTTACCTTCAGAAGGGCGACTGCTTGTAACCATTATAATATTAGGGTTATGAAGGGTTTTAGCGAGTGGGCCAAAAGCGTTAGCGAGTAATTTCCGCTTAATCTCTCGGTACTCTTCGTTAATTTGTCTGCGCTCACCAGATAGAGAGATATGACCATTGTCACTTAGTCTCTCTAGATTAATCTTAAAACCGCTCTTGGGAGATTTGGTCTCTGGCTTAGCAACGTCATTAGGTTCAAGTTGAGGCTCGGTAACGTGATTGCTCGCGCTTTCCTGATTCGAGCTGTTTGCTAAAGCGTTTTTCTGTTTTTGTTTTAACAATGCTTTTTCAATTGTATTAGACATTAGAAAAACCTCTCGATTAAATTAATATTCATCACTTCTGCAGCCACTAATATACCATATTGCAGCAGAATCATCCCGCAGGACAAAGCGAAGATTAATAATCTAAATTTGTTCTTTTTCTGAATGTTGACAATATTTAAATGGCTTACCGTTCCCCATATTGGGTAGTCTGAGAGACTGTTTAATTGCTTAGGTCTTATCAATATCGGAGAAAGCTGGCTTACTAGAAACGCTACACCTACTCCAGAACCAAACCCTGCAAGTAATACTGCAGTGTAAAGGATTAGTCTATTTGGACCTGACGGTGAACTGGCGGCAAGAGGCGGCTCTATGATACGAAACTGAAGTTCTTCAGCAGAAACTTCTGCCCGTCTTGAAAGGCCTGCGGCTTCTCTTCTTGACAATAACTCTTCGTATTTCTTTTTCGTTATTCCATAGTCCCTATTAAGCGCTGAGGACTCCGCTTCAATCTGCGGTATTA
Source organism: Alteromonas sp. Mac1 (assembly GCF_001562125.1). Classification (NCBI taxonomy): domain Bacteria; kingdom Pseudomonadati; phylum Pseudomonadota; class Gammaproteobacteria; order Alteromonadales; family Alteromonadaceae; genus Alteromonas; species Alteromonas sp. Mac1. The sequence goes on along the minus strand of NZ_CP013932.1, from coordinate 3,233,444 downwards.
AGTCGACTTTAGATTCAAGCTCCGCAATTTTATTTTGTAAATCTGTCTCTTTTACTTCTAATGAGGCAACCTCACTTTGAAGTTTACTCATTTCTAGTCGGATTTCTTGAGTTAGCTCGTTAAGAGGTAATTGGTCTTCTTCGTCAACACTTGAAAGGAATGCCTCAATCTCTCGCTGACGAGACTTCTCTAAGCTAGATAGGAGCAATTGAGATTCAACTACATCAGGGTGTTTATCTGTGAACCTAAGTTGAAGGCGGTCTAAGTCTTCCTCTAATTTTCTGATTCGATCGTCATATCGAGTTTTTAAGCCGGAGTTTTCTTGATTAGTTACCGCAAAACTATCTTTTGCTGATGTTTTCTTTATCTGCGACTTCAATGAGTCAACTTGTTGTTTAGTCTGTTTGATGCTTAAACGAGTTAACTCAAGTTCCGCATTAAGACCTTGGAGGCTGCTATAATAAGTGCCTGAAAGGGGGAGAATATTATTGTACTGACGTTTAAATTGGGCAAGTCGTTGTTCAGATTCACCTAGTCGGCTTTCATATTCAGCAATTTGCTCTTCTAAAAAACGTCCTGCAGTATCAGTGTCCCGGCGGTTGTTTCCTAATGAGCCTTCCACAAAAAGGTCTAACGTCTCTTGTACAACCCTTTGTGCGGTAATTGCGTTGGCATTAGCAAATGAGATGTTATAGATGTTGTCCCTGCCAGCTGAACGTAAATCAATTGATGAAGAAAGTTGGGTTACTAAATCTTCAAATTCTCTTTCTGAATTAGTGGTAATATCTAAATCACTCTCTCGAGCTATGGTTTCAACGTTAGTTCTACTTAGTAACGTCCTGGCCATCATTTTGACTTCTTGATCTGGGTCAGACTGAATAGCGAGACCTTTCAGCAGAGGTTGAAGAACCGAACGGGTGTCAACATAGACTTTTGCGGTAGAGGTGTACTGATCCGGCAAATTGGCAACCATAAAGAAGCCAATTGGGCAAATTATCCACGACATAATTATGACATGGCGTTTCTTAATCCAAATCCCTTTTAGTAGATCTAAAAATTGGAGTAAGGTTTGTTGTAAATCCTGCATTTAAATGTTCCGTTTACTACTTAGAACTAAAACCAAGCTTCTGGAATAATAATTATATCGCCTGGGAGAATGTCTACATTTTGTTGAATGTCACCGCTTCGAATTAAGTCGTCAATGCTTAGGGCAAATGTGGATTGCTGTCCATTGATTACGCGAACTAATTTTGCATTATTACCGTCAGCAAACTCCGTTAATCCGCCAACAGCTATCATTAAATCGAGCAAAGTCATGTGTTCGGTATAACTTACCGCACTTGGGTTAGTGGCTTCACCGATAACTCTAACTTGTTCACTAAGAGGACCAGAGAAATTATTTACACTCACAGTAACTCGAGGGTTGTTTATGTATATTGATAACTGTTCTTCAATTTCGCGAGCGAGCATAGACGGCGTTCGTCCTGCTACATCGATATCCTCGACAAGTGAAGTAGTTACTTTCCCATCAGGTCTAACAATAAACTGACCGGACACTTCAGGATTACGCCAAACAAAAATAGTTAGCGAGTCGCCAGGACCGATTAGATATTGGTATTCATTTACATCGGTTGTTAATGATGCTCTGGTGGTAGCTTGGGGGAGAGTTGAAGTATTCGAGCACCCAGCAAGTATTAATACAAGTAAAAATGCAAAGCTTAAATGCATGTTTTTAAAACGAAACATAAGAGATCATCCTACACTCATTATGGTTAAATTGTTGCTTTCGGTGTTTACCCTACGGCAAATCTCACTATAATGCCAATAACAATTCTAGTCTATTAGAATAAATCCCTCTATGATAGGGATTAGTTCGTAGTATTAAGGGGCCAGGGGTGGCAGTAAATAAGCGAAATCAAAATAAGCGCTCTAATATTCTTGTAGTGACAGAAGCGCTACTTATAGCTTATATGGGATATATTACGTACTTTATCCTTACACAAGTTGGGCTTGTTTCATCAGTTCCACCGGAAAAGCTAATCATTAACGTAGGGTTACTTACCGTTTCTATTCTTCTTTGCTCACTATCTGTGGGCTTGTATGAAGCAAAACTAAGGGAAACTTTTCGCGGGATTATAAGACGAATATTTGTCAGTGTTGGGTTAAGTTACTTTCTTGTTGAAATCATCAGTAGAGCGTTATTCGATGATCTGGTGATGGATGCTTATTTCCTGCCGGCTGCTGTATTTTCGATTATCATCACGCTGGTCATTTTTCGCTACTTTACTAACCGCTTGGGGCTTTTGGGTTTAGGCAAAGTTCGTATAGTTGTGTTGGGTGCAGGTGAGAGAGCATCAATTATTGAAAAGCGAATGCGTCGCGATGTTGATAGGATTGGTTTTGAAATGGTTGGGTTTGTGCCTATTCCCGGTGACAACCGAGAAGATGGTATTCGTAGGGAAAAAATCGTTCACATAAAGGTGGATGAGAACTTCCAGCAGTTTATTAATGACAATGATATTGAAGAAATTGTCATTGCGTGTGACCAGCGTCGCGGTACTTTGCCCGTTGAAGTTCTTTTTGAATGCCGCCTTCGCGGTATCGAGGTTACCGAATTACTCGACTTTATGGAAAGAGAGACTGGGCAAATTGTTGTAAACTTGATGTATCCAAGTTGGGTTATCTATTCAAATGGTTTCCAAAGCCAAAATTATCTAAGAGATGCACTGGATTACAGCCTTAACGCCATATTAGCGTTATTTGTGTTCATATTTGTATGGCCAATCATGCTGACTACTGCTCTCATAATCTATCTTGATGATGGTCGCCGCACAGGGGTATCCGTGTTTTACGCGCAAGAGCGAGTTGGCTTAAATGGGCAGTTGTTCAAAATACTAAAGTTTCGAAGTATGCGGCCTGATGCCGAAAAAGACGGTGCAAAATGGGCAAGTAAAAATGACGATCGAGTAACGCGAATTGGGCATTTTATTAGAAAATACCGCGTCGATGAATTGCCTCAGTTGCTAAACGTATTTAAAGGTGAAATGTCTTTCATTGGCCCTCGCCCAGAAAGACCTCAGTTTGTTGAGCAATTAGTGAAGGAAGTTCCCTATTATAATCAGCGACACAATGTAAAACCTGGATTGGCTGGGTGGGCTCAGCTCAACTATCCCTATGGTGCAAGTGTGGAAGATTCCATGGAGAAGCTAAAGTTCGACTTGTATTACGTTAAGCACCAAAGTCTTCTGCTAGATATACTTATACTTATCAGAACTGTTGAAGTGGTGTTGTTTGGTAAAGGCAGATAGACTTCAAGTATTCAAATAGGGATTAAGAGTATGCTAGCAAGGAATAGCCTAATTGCGTTTGTTACGATGGCTATGGTCATATTGAGTTGGGCGTTATTAAACTATCCCGTTATGAAGACGTTGTGGGATAATGGCTTTGACGACGGTACGTACTCTCACGCTTATTTAATCCCCGCTATTATTTTATATCTGATATACACTGCAGCTGAACAAGAAAAGTTGATTTTTAGAGCAAAAATTAATTATGGATGGTTAGCTGCAGGCATTATCGTTGGCGTTTTATTTTGGATAAGTGTTTGGTCGCAAATTAGTCTGTTGTATTGGTCGTTATCCCTCTCACTGCTTATTCTCTTGAGCTTACAAGTTTTTAGATTGAATTGGTCGCTCATATTTCCTCTCTCTTACCTCATCTTCATTTATCCCTTTTGGGGGGCATTCGCTGGCTTTTTTCAAGAACTCTCTGTGTTTATGGTTACGTTCATTATGTCATTTACGGATATTCCCGTTTTTGTAGAAAATGAATATGTCACCATTCCTGCAGGTGTATTTGAAATCGCCAGAGGGTGTAGTGGTTTGCGGTATATCATCGTATCGCTTGCGATTAGCTCACTGTACGTGTTTCTTTATCTTAGAACATTTAAAAGCGCGTTTATCTTCATAGTATTTGCAATCGCAGGGGCTTTAGTCACTAACTGGTTAAGAATAGTTTTTCTCATTCTAATTGGTGACTATACCAATATGGAAAGCTCTTTAATGACGGACCATAATAACTTTGGTTGGTATATTTATGTTCCAGTGGCATTAATTCAATTTTATCTGGGTGGGAAATTAGAGCAGGCAGACGAAAGAAAGCGTTTAAGCAATCCCACCACGAAAGTAGCAGCGGAAGAAGTAGCAGGAAACTTTCCTGTGAAGATTACTGGGGCGATAGCAATAATAATGACGCTCTGCTTTTCATCATATGCCGCGCAAACTTCTATTCACAATACTATTGTTCTACCTGAGAATTGTGAGTCAAACTCTGAAAAGCTACACGATATTAATTTGGCCGTAGAAAACTACTCGTTCGTATGCAGTGATAGCAGTGTGGGCAATAACGAGCAGAGTCGTGTCTTTTATTTCAATGGCGAAGAATTAGATAATAAAGCAACATTTTACTTAAACACTGTAATACCTACCGACCACACATCCCTATCAAAAGAAGTGTCTGACAGAACTATTCAAGTAGTCAGTCGTGACAAGTTGGGTGGCTACTGGCTTATTAAATATACTTATGAAATCGAAGGGCAGCAGTTTTCTTCTGTACGAAGCTTTAAACTTGCTCGAATTAAAAGCGCATTAAATGGGGTAAATGCCCATCGTTTGGCGGTTACCATTACTAAATGCTCTGGTGATTGCTCCTTACTAAGTTCTACATCCGCACTAAGCTCTTCATATGCTGAGTCTTAAGTAATGGAAGCGCGCATTTTAGACTCAGAACAACAAATAGTAGACATCAAAGAGTCTTGGCAGAAGCTTTATAAACATGCAATAAACAGCAATGTTTTTCTAAGTTACGATTGGATCACGACGTGGCTAAATGTATTCAAAAATCATGTAACGGCGTTTTCAATCATATCTATATGGGATCTTGATGAGATCATATGTTTATTACCTCTTTACAAACGCGTAGGTGACAGTACCGGTACTTTTTGGTTCATAGGGAGTGGTGAACCAGAAACGGCAGAAGTATGTAGTGAAGGCCTCGATATGCTGTCAGTTAGTTCGTTTAATTCCGAGCTTAGTCAACTTCTCACAGAGGCGATTGACACTATTGGCCTAAAGAAGTTAGTAGTAACAAATTGCTCTAAAGATAGTCAAATTAAGTCAGTGTTTGATCAGCTAGGTTATAGGTATCTTAAAGAATTTAGAGGGAATCGATATTTTATTGATACCCTTGATAGCGAAACTAAGCTCGAGAAAAAAACAGCACGTTATGTCAAAGCCGCTGAAAAGCTTGGTATTACGTATCATTCTGTAAACAGTGTTTCTGATTTAGCGCGTACCTTTGATGAATTGAAGCATCTTCACAATATAAAATGGCGACAGCCAGATCACCCTTCCATTTTTGATAATACTTCTTTTAACCGCTTTCACACCAGTATTTTGCAAGCGCTATTAGTAAGTGAGAAATTATCTTTAATTGCGGTAAAAAAGGGTGAACAAACAATAGCGGTTAATTATTCAATTATCTCTGGCAATGACTTGGTGTTTTATCAAAGTGGAGTAGACACTTCCTTTAAACCCAATATTTCTCCCGGTATGCTTTTGCATTGCGCACAACTTCGACAGGCTCGCACTTTAAAACTAAAATATTATGATTTCTTACTATCCAAGCCTCCTACCTATAAGGAAGGCATTACAGAGCACAGCCAGCCTATTTACGGCTTCACTTTTCATAAAAGTAGTTTTACATTTTTCTTTCAGTGTTGGCGAAACGCTATCATGAAAATATTGAGTAACCTAAGAGTACAATTCTTAGGGGAGCGTCATGGTAAATAACAACAAGCAAATGAGTAGCAATACTGCAAATCATGCCTCGTTTGGGTTCTTTCTTCTTTCAATATATACCTTTTTACTGCTGGCTCGTCCTCATGAGTGGCCGTTATTTGATATTGAATTTCCACTTTTGAGAACATTTCTGATACTGACGTTTTTCTCCTATTTAGTGAGCTTTAGACCGAAAATTTGGAATATCCAATGTACCTTATTAATTCTACTGCTTTTCTCTATGTTGTTATCTGAGATTCGCGCCTTTCGCTATTTTAGCGACCTGAGTAAGTTAATAGAGTGGGTTAACGCCAACATTATTCCATTTATTCTCTACTTCAGCTTGCTAAGCACGATTAAACGGCAAAATGTGATTTTTTTCATATTCTTGAGCTCTGCTTTAATTATGGTTCAACACGCCTACAGTCAAATGCAAAGCCCGACAGGTCAGGGATGGGCTGAGTCGGTAGTTTATCGTTACGATGGCGGGGGGGAGTCGGTCCAGGCGCGGTTTGTCGGAAGCTTTAACGACCCCAATGATATGGGCATGTTTCTTGTCATGAATATTCCAGTTGCAGTGTACTTTCTGCTGACAGGCAAGGGGGTGATGACGAGGTTGTGCGCGTTGGCCTCAGTCTTAGCGCTATGTCTAGGGGTTTATTGGAGTGGCAGCAGAGGTTCTCTTTTAGGGCTTTTGAGCGTTTTCTTTTGTTTGTTCTACATAAAATTCGGTAAAGTTAAGGCAATAATCCTTGCATCAATTAGTATTCCAGGCGTACTCGTTGCGATGGGGACTTTCCGTAAAATCAGTAAGGATGATGAAAGTGCGAGTCAACGTTTGACGGCATGGTATGAGGGTATTCAAATGCTTAAGCATAGGCCCTTGTTTGGCTTCGGCAAAGAACGTTTTTTAGAATATCACTCGAAGGTCGCACATAATACCTATGTCACGGTAATGGCTGAACTTGGAATATTTGGATATATAATGTGGGCGATGTTTATGATTACCGCCCTTTACATGCTTTTAAGTGTTATGAAATGCGAAAATGTTAGCCCTGGTCATGAAGAGGCGCTTAAAAAAGAGCAAGTCTTAAGTCAGTATTTACTGGTTGCACTTATTGGCTATGCTGTCACCGCGTTTTTTATAAGCCGTAGTTATATAATGGTCGTTTATATATTCGTCGCGATGACAGCCGCTATGTATTATCGCGTTGGAAAAATTACGCCACTTACACTCAATGGCGGCATAATTAAAAAAATTTGCGGGTTAGCGGTCATTAGCTTAGGAGCGCTTTACCTAGTCATTAGAATATTGCTATCACTGTAACTGTAGATGAGAACAATCAATTGAACCAACTAAAAGCTAGTGTCATTGTTGCTATGTACAACGGTGAAGCAACCGTAGAAAAGACGCTTATAAGTTTATTAGCTCAATCCTATGAAAACTTTGAAATTATTATAGTGGACGACGGCTCCACAGATTCATCAAAAGATGTTGTAGATAAATATATTGATAACCCGAGAGTTCGATATGTTTTCAAAGAGAATGGTGGGGTAGCAGCCGCGAGAAACGTAGGTATTGAGCATGCAGTAGGCGATATAGTTGGCTTTTGTGATCAGGATGATTTATGGAAGCCAAATAAGCTTGAAATGCAAATGAAAATGTTCGAGCAACACCCTGATGTCGGCGTTGTTTATAGCTGGATTGAAGTTGATAGAAACGGTGATTTTAGTATTAGTAAGCCGTGCTTTGAAGGTGATTGTTTCGAAGCCTTACTGATGCAGAATTTCATATCGTGTTGCACTGGAATGGCTAGGCGCAGTTTACTGCTTCAAATAGGAGGCTTTGATGAAAGCCGAGAATTGCATGGTGTAGACGATCGTCATGTGTGGCTTCGCTTAGCACGAATTACGCGCTTCGGCGTAGTGAATGAACCCTTGGCGACTTACGTAATCCATGGTGCCAACTATTCGTTAAATGAGGCCAAAATGCTTACTGCAGATTTAATCTGCATAAGTAAAATATCCTCAATTAGCGATTTGTCTGCACAAGAGAAAGCATGGTGCAAAGAAGCTGAATACCGGGTTTTTCGGCACTATGCGAGCAATTTTTTCTACATCAACGAGCTTAACGAATGTGCTTCTTGCTATTTGAATTCATGGAAGCTTAAAAAATACAGAGTTGATTTATTGATTGCATCCTTGATTCTGAAAGTGACGCCTCGCTCATTTTTGGTGTCCATTAAAAGAACGAGAAAAAGAATCAAAGGTGAAATGGTATGAAACCAAATGCGATTGTAGTGGTAGGCATGCACAGAAGTGGAACCTCGGCAGTATCGGGGCTTCTTTCCGAACTCGGTGTTTTTATGGGAAGTTCTTTGTTTGCACCGCAAAAAGGGGTCAACGAAAAAGGCTTTTTCGAAAACTCCTTACTTGTGGATCTTAATGACAGACTTTTAGACGAGCAATTATTGTCTTGGGACCACCCGTTAGCGCTTTGCATCGACCCTGAAATAGCTAAATCTTTAGCTGGGTATAGCGCTCAAGCTCAACATCTTTTAGATAAAGATTATGCAAAAAAGACCCTTTGGGGTATGAAAGACCCAAGAACCACTTTGCTATTGCCTTTCTGGAGAGAGGTGCTCGAAAGCAGAGGAATCAAAATTAACTTTGTTTTGATGTTACGTTCACCAATGGAAGTTCATGGCTCTCTTAAAAAACGAGATGGGTTTTCTATCAATAAATCTATGCATCTTTGGCTAAACTATACGCTTTCTGGTTACATCGGCGCAAAAGGGCTGAATCCTTTTATCCTCAAGTATCAAGACTTGTTGAATTCTCCAGACGATTCAGCAAGAAAAATATTTGAACACTTCGAAATATCTGTTGGCCAAAATCCTCAAAAACAAAGTTTTATAGATAAGAAATTAAAGAATCAACAGGCAGTAGAAGTTCCTGATGAGCCTCTCGTTAAACTTGCGATGGATGTCTATGAAACACTCAGTAGTGACGTGGTCGATGAAGTTCGACTATCTGAGTCAGTCAATGAATATAAAGCTTATTTAGCATCTTTGTCCGGCGTTCTTTCAGAGCATTTGAGTGCGGTTAAAACTGAAGAGGTTTATTTTAAACGTCACTTTTTAGACGCTTATGAGTCGATTTGGTGGAAACTAAGCTGGCCACTCAAAAAAGTTGAATCGTTTTTAAGAACAAAATATTGAGAAGGCCTGCTATGGAAAAAGTCACCATCGCTATTATTACTTGTAAAAGGCCTATTTGGTTAGCCCGATTACTCGATGCTCTACAGGAACAGGTATTCACAGAAAGTATAGTACCCTCTATTTTAGTAGTCGATAACGCTTGTGATGAAGAGACAAAGGAAGTTGTAGAGCAACGCCGCTCTGGTTGTATACCAATTCATTATGATGTTGAAAAACAGGCTGGCATTGTATACGCCCGTAACAAGTGTGTATCTATCACAACTTCTATGAATAGTGATTACTTGATATTCATTGATGACGATGAATGGCCAAAAGATAACACTTGGGCTTCAGATTTAGTTTTAAGTGCGAAAAGGTACACAGCAGATATCGTGACAAGCCATGTCATTTCAGTGGACGAAGCTGGTAAACAAAACTGGGCGACTGAAATTCTTTACCCTGCACCAGACCAAAGCGAAGGACAGGAAATAAGTGTTTTTTACACCAATAACTTGCTTTTAAGTAAACGCGTACTGGTAGAGATGTCGCCCTGTTTTGATGAGCGTTTTGCGATGACTGGCGCAAGTGATTATCATTTTGCACTTAAATGCACCCATGCAGGATTTAAGTGTATCTACACAGATGCGCCAGTTGTTGAAGAAATGCCTTCAAGCCGAAAAAATATAAAGTGGTTTTGTCGTCGTGGATTTCGTTCGGGTATAGGCTTTACACGTTCGCATATTTTTGAGGAATCGCTTATCAAAGCGGTGTTGAAGAGCCTTGTTTATTCACTCGTCCGCGTTTTGCGAGGTGTTCTGCTTATATTGAAGTCTTTATTGAAGCGAAATAAAGGTAGCCTTGTTGATGGATTGTTTAGAGTGTGTTCTGGCGTTGGCACTTTTATGGGGCTATTCGGCGTTAAGCACGATGAATACAAAAAAATTCATGGGAAATGAGCCGTGTGCGACATCGTTACGCCGATAATTCTTGACCCGAAACACCATTAAAACAGCCACTATAAATATCGGAACCGAAAATAATGATTCTTGCTTTATGTCGCGCAGTTAGCATACTCCTGCTTTGTATTGTATTCGTGGTCAGTTGCGCCTTTATCTTTAATATAGAATTATTTGATATCTTTTATTTTATCGATTTTTTACCTGACTACGTTTTATTTTTATTGTGTGTTCCAGCGTTAATTTTTCTTGGGAAGTCAAAACAATTTCTTGTTCCCTTAGCATTAGTTGCCATATTCTTTGCTTCACCTTTTAACCTCTCTTTATTCAATAGCGAGGTTGGCGCAGCGACAAATCATGAGAACCAGCTCTCAATTGCATCATACAATGTTGCTCAACGTGTAGAGAAAGAAAGACTATACAATTGGTTCGTGGAACAAGATTTAGATATCCTTTTTATTCAAGAGGCATCGCGCCTAGGTCAGTTCAATGTAGGTGAATATGAGGGTATCTATACTAATTGCGTTCAGCGCTTGTGCATATTGTCGCGTTTTGCGCTTGAAGAGCTAGATAGTCTTGATAGGAAACCTTTAGGCGGATGGGGTAGGTTTGTGTCATTACACAAGGTAGAAATCGAAGGGGAATCTGTTCTTCTAGCAAATGTTCATTTTGCATCAATATCTAATTTTGGGTATCGCTTTACTACGTTAAAGGGTTTTGAATCAAAGGTGTCTTTGTTTAAAGAGGCAAAGGCCGTTGAGTTTGGTCTAGTTAAGGCTTTGGTAAATAAGTGGTCTACCAACGATGCAGTCATAATAGCAGGGGATTTTAATATCACTGATAGAAACGCCCAATATGAACACTATTGGGGCGAATTAGACAACCTTTTTGCCGTCAGCGGTAACGGATACGGTTCAACCCGTAAAAGTAGGCTGGTAAGCCCGCGTATAGACCATTTACTGGTAACTAAAGCGTTTACACCTATTTATTCCGAGATAGGTGATGATTTGGGAAGTGACCATTTGCCAATCCTAGGTACCATAGTCTTGGAGGGAACCGAGAGTGAATAAGCTTAAATGTACTGTCTATGCTGATAATAACTCGAATCATTTACAGCAAATCTATACAGGGCTTACAATGCTGCATCGAAAGGGCACACTCAAAGTATCGATGCGAGTAGGTAAAGATGCTAGGAAAAGCACGGTGCCGTTCAGCGTGCAGCCTAATATACTGCACATAGAACTAGCTGGTAAAAAGTTGTGCTTTGATACATCTGATAGTGCTGCAATTGACCTCGAAGCGTACGCGCTTACTGATCATTATTTTAAACGTAGTTTTAACCCATCTTTAGAGCCCCACAATTATCACAAGAATGTTTATCCGTATGGACTAAATTACTTGGTGTATCCAGATGGATTTGATCCTTTCGGATTTAAACGTTGTGCGCTTTTTTACAGTACGAAAGAGTGGAAAAAAGAGTTAATAAAGCAAGCTGACTTTCTAGGGAAGTTACACTTCAAAGCATCAGTTTCTAATATTTATTCTCCTCCGGTTTTCAGGGAGGAACCAAAAGTACTTTTTTTAGCCCGCCTTTGGGATACTCAGAGCGACAGTTATTTCCAAATTAGTGAACAGCAAAAAGCTCAGAGAGAAGAGATTAATACACAGCGTGCTAAGTGTATTGAGCTTTTAAGAGATAAATTTGGGAGCCGATTTACCGGAGGGTTAATTGCTACGGATTTCGCAGTAAAGCAACATCCTGAATTAGTGGTTGATAACACCGGCCTAACGACGAAAAGTAATTACCTGCATACAGTGAAGTCTCATGATATATGTATTGCGTCTACAGGCCTTCACGGCTCTATAGGGTGGAAGTTTGGCGAGTACGTCGCGATGTCTAAATCAATTGTTGCAGAAAGAAACTTAAATTATGTTCCTAACTTATCTGAGGGGAATCACTATTTATCGTTTACCACTGCACAAGAGTGTGTTGATCAAGCTATTAGGTTAGATGTAGGCACAGATACTAGATTTAAAATGATGGAAGAGAATCATAGTTATTATAAGTCTAATTTAAGACCAGATGCCCTTTTAATGAAATGTTTTGAACAAGTGCTTTAGATAGATATAGCGTAAACCTAAGGCTTTTTAAATTAAATAAACGACAGTAGACTCCTGCGTTTGTAAATAATAAATCTCCAAGGAATTGGTGCGTGAACAATATTATTCCAAGAACTAACCATTTTATTTGGATACGATATCTTGCTGCTTTCTCGATTGTATTCTCACATTCCAAGCAGTTTGATACTGCGCCGCAGTCCTATATCGACGTAGTAGGTACACTAACGTGGTTCGTGCCAGGTGTTCCAATACTGTTCTTTATCAGTGGTTTTTTGATATCCCTAAGTTCATCAAACAGTCAATCACTAACCGCCTTTTTTGTAAAAAGAATCCTGCGTGTTTATCCACCTTTATGGGCCTCTTTTAGTGTCAGCGTGGTTTTAATATTTTCATTAGGCATGGTCGAGTTACACGGCGATGACTGGCTCAAGTTCCTTATGTGGAGTATAGGGCAAGTTACCGTAGTGTTTTTCTACCATCCTGACTTTCTTAGTCATGTAGGTACAGGTGTATTGAACGGTAGCTTGTGGGTTATTCCCGTTATTCTTCAATTTTATCTCGGCCTTCCTTTACTTAGAAAATTAGATAATTATTGGATAGGGAAAGGTAAATCTCATTATATTTACTTACTGTTAGTCGTTTGTGCTTTGTTCAATATGGTATTTCATTACTTTAATAACTTTACGCCGAATGTTTACACGAAAATCATACACTTTCTAACGCTTTTGCCGTGGTTGTTCTTTTTTCTATTAGGGTACATATTTAGTCGTGACTACGGAAGGTTAAAGAGGTTAACTACTTATGCGAGTCCATGGCTTGTACTACATGTTGCGTTATTTTGTACTCTAGGGGCACTGGGATTTAAGTGGGGTAGAAATGACATTAACCCGATTTTGTTTACGGTATTAGCATTCTCAATCGTAAGTATTGCTTTTAAAGTACCTTCAAACCTATCGTGGTTCAATCGTATAGAGAAGTTCATCGCGAAGAACGATATTTCATTTGGTCTATTCGTTTACCAAATGGTCATGCTGAACACAATTATGTACTTGGGAATATTTGACGACAACTGGTTGGCAAGGTTACTCACGTTCCTTCTAGCAACAATTACGGTAGCTAGCCTTAGCTTAATATTACTTGAAAAGCCTCTTCGGAATAAAAGAGATTGGTTTATTAAGGTTCTATCGCGAAATAAAGAGCCCCAGCAAAAAAACAAAGCAGTGTAATAAGGATTTTTCTTAAATTGATAGGGGCTCAGTAAATAAGATATTTCAAAATTAAAAGGTTACTTCTGAAACATCTTATCAATAGCGTCAACAATTTTAGCTTCAGGAAAAATAGTATTGTTAATACTTTCACAATACTGTGTTGCAGTATCACGTACAAAGCTTTTATCCAGCTGCTGTAAAATATTCAATTTTTCTTTCGCTTTGAAACTATGCGATTTTTCAGTGACCAGTTCTTTTGGCTCTATATTCAAGAAGCTCGCAAGCTTAGTGCTAGCGCTGCCTAGTTCTTTGGTCTTAATTATTAGCAGTTGTTCTTTCGGAATACTGGTGAGCACGTTGTTGTTATGCTCGGCCCAGAATTGGAAATAAGAAGCCAATGGAAATAATCCATATTGACGAAGTGGTTCATCGTACTTGGTGTATTCAAAGCCTCTATCGTAATAGTTTGTTCTGCCTAAATCATAGAGCGAATTTTTCTCTTGAACATCTCTGGCCAACTGGTGATTGAACCATGAATCAATCCACGAAATGCAGTCTCGAATGGTCAACACATATTTAGCATTGGCAAATGTTTCGATGAGTTGTTGTGGGAATTGGCCATAGTAATGTGACGAGTCCATTTCGAGCCAGTTGTAGCGGTCTCGCACAGAAAGCTCTCTCTTAATATCTGCATCTGATAGCAAGCCTGCTTTTGATAGATATATCATAGCAATGATAAATGTATCGTTAATTTCATGATAAGAGCGAAAATTGGATAGGATGTTTGCTACCGAGTGCGTTCCAGACTTAGGCGTACCTAAACAAAAAGCATGAAACTTTCTTTTTTGCACTACACGACGAAGTGGGTACTTGTATTTATTGGTACGAATGAGCTTTGAGTATTTGCTCACTTCGTCTTGGCTCACTTCTATCGGGTTAAGTTGGGTCGGCATTTCTTTTCCTCTATCTACCTTTTTAAAAACATCTCATTTATATTTTTTTGGTTTACACGCTAGCATATCAGCATATTGTGAAGTCTAGGGGAAGATATAACAAAACAGCGAAGTCTAGTTACTTCCCACATAACCTGCGAAAACCTCATTTAGGCTTACTAAGCTCGACGAACCTTATTCTTAAGCAACGTAATAATTTGAACTATAAACTCTTTTGGTAATGTCAAATAAGCTAAACAGGGTAAAAACACAATATTAAATAAGATGCCTGACACAACTAGAGAACCCCAATTATCAATCCAGAAAAGGGGGTAAAAGTGAGAAGCTAAAAGTGCTACTAGGCAAAGGATTAGCGAAATCAAAAAGCAAATGTCTACTCGGTACAATGGCACGGAATTGAATTGATTGAACACAACACGGAATAGAAAAAACTGAACTAAATAGGAGACTAAAGTAAACGTCAAAGCTACGCCAATAATCCCATATTTGCTTCCTAAGATAAAAATTAACAATAAGGTAATGACAGAGCCAAATAGAGAAACGTACATGAGATTTTTGTGGTTAGCTTGAGCAATCAGTATTTTTCTAAAGATCATTGCATAAGGGCTAGTTAAAAGCGCAAAAGCCATTATAGAAACAACGGTAGCAGCCTGCTCAAAAGTCTCTCCAAGCCATACGGTAATAAAAGATTGACTGAACAATAGAATATTAACTGCCAAAAGTGTACTCACTAAAAAGCCCATTTTGGCGGTTCTAACGATGTATTCCGTCATTTCACTACCTCTGGCGACAAGTTGAGTGAAATACGCCGAAAAGGCATTGAAGATAGAGTGGGTTAACGTATCTGCATGATTGATTAGATTCTGTGCCACACCAAATATAGCAACTGATTTTACAGTCATGAGGTTGCTAATAATAATAGGGGCAGAGCGTTGATTTATCACTTTTGCGATAGACATAATGATGATGTACTTCGAAAAGTTAAATAGCTCTTTTAGTGTCAAAAGGTTGATATCTGATAAGTGAAATTGCCAATGCGGATATATCTTTCTAGCGATAGCAATTTTTATAATATTAATGACGACGTCAGTAGAAACTGCACACATGGCCATTGCTGCAATCCCCTGGTGTCTGCCTACATAATAAATCAGTAACGATTTAATAAAAACGTTAAAAATAGCCAGAACGGCATCAATGTCGACTCTTAAATAGGCGGCATATATTGCATTTATAGGATTCATTGCAAAATCCATAACGATTTTGAAAACAAACACCAATGCCACATTGATAAGTAAAGATTTCATACTGTTATCAAGGCCAAGCAACTCAGGTGTATTAAACATTAGAAACGCTAAACTGGACGATATTAGCCCTAACGCAGTAAACAGTAATAATGAAACAGTTAAAAATCTATTTGCCGATTCCTTATCATCTTTTTCGAGATAAAGTGTTACAAATCGTTGTACTGCAGCAGGGAAGCCAAGCTCAATAATATTGAAAAATGCCAGAACAGATAGTATTAATAACCAAAGGCCATAACCATCACTGCCAATACTAGTAATAATACTGGGGGTTAGTATTAGCATGGCGGCAACGACGACTATTTTTTCAATAAATGAAAAGAAGCCGGAAGAGAGAAGACGTTTTTTACTCAATGTATTAAGTACCTATTGATTCAAATATAATTATAAGTGAATTAGTTTCTGGTATTGCGGAATAACTCACGAAGCCTTTCAGCGTTTTCAGTTGTCATTTTCAACTCTTCGGGTAACTTTTTCTTGCCCATTAAGGTCTTTTTAACATTGAATTTTGACTCTATAACTTTGGGCCGGCTGTATCGGCCATCCCAGCAGTCAATTAGTGCGCCGATATCCAAAGCAATACCGCCTTGCCTTTGTATTTCGGCACAGTAACCTTTTCCAATCAACCCCGCCGCAACTAAATAGGGCATACCTGGGTATTTCACGTTTATTTCGTTTTTTATTCTATTAAAGTGCTTTGGATAATGCGGGATGAAAGTGCCAACCTGCCTAGCAGACTTGTCGGGCGTGATATGTTCAACCACTTTTATGTTTAGCGCTTTTCTGAGCTTGTCAGGAATATTTTGACGGGCGGTTACTACACCAATTTCGCCAGCTCGTTCGAGCAAGTTAGTAAGCGCGCCGGAAAGGAAGTAGTCAAAAGGGATCCATTGGGTGCATAGCTTCTGCTGAGAATAAGCATTGTGTTTAATTGCTTTATACAGTTTGGCAATACGTCTGGCGTCAGAATAGCAAATATCTAATTCAGTAGCGCGTAGGGTAAAGGCTTGTTTAAATTCATTTAAGAAAAGTTGCTCATCGTTCTGATGTAGTAAATTTTCATTAAATGAGACACCAAGCACATCATTTCGGATACCAACTATATTCGTATTGTCGATGGCGGCTAACAAGTTATGTTTTAATGCCGAAAGCTGTTCAATTGTCGCTTTTTTACCTACGTGTTCTGACAAATATTCAATATCTTCGATTGAGCATTTTTCGTCAAAATCTAATAACGCGCCTTCTCCATCACCAAGACGAACAAAGCTGAAGGGTTGTTTTTTTTCAAAGGCTTCATTTACTGCAAACTCAAATTCATCATAAGAAGCTAGAGCTAAAGATTTATATACTGTCATTATTCTTTTCTAATAGAGATTGGATATGCTGCGCAGTATTGGTCCACGTCAGATGGGAAATAGACGCGCGTATAGTCTCGCGCTGCCATGTGATATTCCTAGCTTGTAGAATAGCCTCTGAAACGCTTTGGGCACTTAATGCGCCTATGAATATTCCGTTTACGTTGTCCTTTACTACCTCAGGTATGCCACCAACCTTAGTCACGATCACGGGCGTTCCAGTTGATAGAGACTCCATAACAACATTCGGTACGCCTTCTCTATAACTAGGTAGGATCAAAGCATCTGATTTATGTATAAAACTCATTAAGCTTTCGTGTGGGATTGGACCTACTATATTAACGCTGTCAGCAATACCAAGTTGATTAATTTTTTCTTTGAGCTCATTCATCTGTGCCCCTGCACCCACCAGGGCTAAGTTAATAGAGATATTCTGGGCTTTCAACAGTGCGATGGCGTCAATGAGTTCAAAAATTCCTTTTGTCTTTATAACTGAGCCGATAAAAACGAGGTTGATTGTAGCAGATTCGAATACTGGCGATGTTCTTAAAGTAAAGGAGTCAAAATCGACTCCATTATAGACAACTTCAGTCTTTACTTGCGATATATGACTCTTTATTGCCGTGACCAATGCTTGGCTTTTACCCGTTACAAAGGAGGCTTTTTTAAACGCCCATTTCATTTGACGCTTATGAAGCGGTTTCGTCATTAGCGCATTAATGTCACTTCCTAAACTTTCAATAATAAGCTTATTGCCCACAATCCCTTTAAAGAATGCCGCGCAAACACCTTCGGCATAGGCCCAACTGGCTATCACTCGTTTGGCACTTAACATCCAAAGTAATGGCTTAACAGAAATAACCATGGAGATCCCTAGAAAGAGAGGATGCAGTGAGGTCATTAGCTTTGGAACGTAAAAAAACGGAAATAAGCATGTATCTTTATCAGCACGATAACCTTTAACTAATACTTGCTTTAGCCATGTAAACCAAGGTACTGGAATGAGCTTCTTTATGTCGTAGTGTTCGCTTAAATGTTTAGTTTCTTCTAAGTTGTAAGTTGCTCTTGTCTCTTGCCAGGGGAGAGGGTGCAAATTAGTGAAGAAAAGTAGCGGTTTTTTTTTGCTCATGAGTAATAGGTCTCATATAGCGCGGATACACTGTCAATTGAGTAGTTATTAATAATAAAGCTGAAAGCCTTTTCACCCATTTCTTTCAATGCTTTACGGTTTTCATTTAGGTGTTTCAAATGTGTAAACCAGGTGTTCATATCATCTCTGTCGTATACATATCCATTCTCTCCACTATCAATGACAGCACCAATATCACCCACATTGGTTGATAATGCGGGTATTCCCCTAGCCATAGCCTCGAGTAAGGACATGGGAAGGCCTTCGGTAGTGGAGTTAATTAACAAAACGTCCTTATCATCGTAAATTATATATTCGTCCAATACTGCGCCGTGGAATGTCACAAATGGCGACATTGCTAACCTTTCTGTAAGTGTGGTTAACTTTTCAAGTTCGGGACCATTCCCGTATATATGTAAGTGACTAAAATCATATACCTTTTTATCCGCATAGTTTTCGATAAGTTGTTCGATATTTTTCAGAGAAACTAGGCGAGAAACAGTACACAGATTAAGTTTGTTATTGCGGCCTACCCTAAGAGGAGCGTCAGCAACTTCTACACCGTTTTTTATTACCTCAACGTTACTTGGGTGCCAGCCATAGCGTTTATAAATTCCAGTCTTTATAGGCTCAGAAACCGCAAAGATTTTATTGAGGTATATAGATGCGATTTTGTGCGAGCCCCTTAGAAAGCCTATGGGGGGTTCGACCTCACCATGAATAGTGTAAATGACATTTTTAAAGAGAAGTATCGGAAAAATGGGGGCGAAGGCTTTAATAACGGCAGGTGAATGAATATGTATTGATGAGTATTTTATTAAAACGATTAACAGTTTTAAAAGGCGTAAGATGATATTCCCATTCACATTAATCACATCAACGTTTTTCGTCTCGATGCTGTGCTGGAATGCGTCATCTTTATTTCCGAATGACAAAACAGAAACATCCAGCCCTTTATCTTTTTGTCTCGTGACTAAATTCTTCACGCATTTTTCAGCACCGCCCACTTGCAGACTACTTACGCAATGGATAATTCTCATTTTTAAAACTTCCTGGCATAACCAAACATCTGCATCAAATCGGCTTCACTCATTCCTGGCGCAATTGGGAATCGATGTAAATCGTAAGGTGAAGAAGAAGGAAGTTGGTTGATGCCTGATTGAAAATTAAAAGCTAGTTCATAACCATTGTTTTTAAGGCCATCCACAACATTGTCATCATACGTTGAGCGATTTCCTACAGGGTATGAAAATGCCGAAATCTTGCATTGCAAGTTCGACTCTAAAAGCGCTTTTGAATGACTAAGCTCGTAAAAAAGCTCATCAGTGGTTAGCTTTGTAAGAATATCGTGATTATGGGAGTGAGCACCTAATTCCATACCATTATCAATAAGTACTTGTAAGTGACTCCAGTCCATAAATTCTGCTTCTGGGTATGAACCCGAATGATTAAAGAATGCCTCTAACTCTTTAATTTGTTCTTCGGCGGCGCTTTTACAGTGTTTGATTGACGCTAAAACCGCTCGGATAAAGTGATCACCATCATGCTGGTTAATGACCTTATCAGACCAACCAGAGAGTTTGATTGCTTTTGGGTTATAGGTTTTAATTAAATAAGCAGCTTTATCCCACCAAGGAACGACGGTGTTTCCTATTAGGCCCGTTGCAATGAAGAAACTAGCGGTTACATTATGGCTTTTAAGAATAGGGAGTGCATTACTGTAATTATCAATATAACCATCGTCAAATGTTATACACATCACTCTTTCATTGATAGCCTCGTTAGTACGAAGGTATTCACTAAGGGCGCTCAGACTAATTATTCGAAAGTGTTTCTTAAAAAATGTGAGGTGCTGTTCTAATTCTTTTGTGGAACAAGAATAAACACAAGGGTCAAATTGCGTATCTGCACTATCTCCAATCCTATGGAAATTAACACTGTATAAGCCATTTGGTCTAGATGACCAAAAATACTTGTCCAGCCCTAACAAGTTTCCGAATTTCTTCTTAATACGAGACATCGTCAAACTTAAAGCCGCTTAAATGATGGAGAGGGTAAAATATAATCTCTATATGCGTTGGGGTTACCTTCTTCGCCAGCTTCTGCAGCTTTGATTATATTGTACATTTCTCGAGCGGAAACATAGTGAAGTAAGTAGTTTTCGCCATCGTTGTACTTGTCATTAAGGTGGCGATGCATTGCTTCTACAGGTTTCCCTAAAAGCGTATCCATATCCCCATCCTGCGCACCATGAGTGTGAATTTTGATAAATACCCACTCAGGCTTCCCTTTAACATGAATGCCTTGGTCAACCCACAAATCGACGCGGTTTGGGGTTGGGGGGAAAGTATGTCTGACATCAGAATTTTCAATTTGTGGGAAAATTCCTTTTTTCTTAACCTTCCAATTCAGCCCTAAAATACCTTGGATAAGAAGTAGGTCGCCCCATGCTCGTCCACCTTTTTCTATTGGCTTGCCAGTTTCGTAGGATTTTGGTTTTTCAGGATCATCTTTAGCGTAATAAATAGTATTGAGCATGGCAGGCTGAGATGTATCTGGTGATGGGAATGTGAAATCTGCATAACAACCAGTTTCGTTTAATACAATTAACTCATCGTTCACGCCACACCAATGACCTTCAGGGTGTGAATTATCCAATACCCAATTTCCATGAATAAAAGCATAGGTAGGCTTTCCCGTTTGGGGGTCAATACTCAATGCATTGTGCTCTTCATGAAGGCATTGCGCAAATCCCGACAGGGTCTTTCTCAAATTATCACTCGTATCATTCTCATGGTGTAAATGAATTTCAATTTCGCCGAATCCTTTAGCACAAAGGTCTGAAATTTTGTCTAGGTGTTCTTTTCTATATTCTTCTTCTGGGTAGAAAAAACTATGTTTGGGATGGCAACCATCTGAATCAGTAAACTTCGATGCCATTAATGGATAATCTGACATCCAGCGATCTACACGTTTTCTTTCTAATTCAATATTATCTTTGTTAAGCCATTGAGGTTCATAATGGTCTACGAAGCAAAACATGACATGCTTCGTACCAGAATGTTCTGGCGCTGTCGAAAATTGGCTCTTGGTATAGTTCCATAGCCAGCTTTGCATTTTTTTCTTTCTAACAATGAAAATAAAAGCGGCTATAAAGAGTGTAAGTAAAATTATTGCAACAACTGCAATCATCGAGATGTCCTTTGCCAAGTAGCAGATAAATTGCTTGTTAAATATCTAATGTAGCCGCGAAAGAGCGATATATTCATGGATACAAAAAACGTTATTAATGATACTAGACCACTAACAATAGGTATGTTTTTTAATAGCTTAAGACTTCCAACTAGCCACAGGCAATAGAATGCAACTTGCGCGATAAAAAGGTAAGTGTAAATCGAATTACTATGCCAAAGCAAAACGAAATTTGTAGATAAAGAGAGGATCATGAAGTGTGGTACAAACCAACGAATAACTTTATGACTTATATAGGAAAACCAGCGCCACTTATATTTAGGGTTGAGTAACCATGTCAGCCTGGCAAAAGCTTGGTAATTGCCTGCGCCAATGCGCACGCGACGATTGGCTTCTTCTTGCATGCTTGGGGCTATCTCTTCTATTGCTTTTGCTTCTGGCGTATAAACCACAGATTGATTTTGGCGAGCCACATTCATCACAATACAGAAATCATCGATAATCGTGTTGCTTGGCAGTGGTATATAAAATTCAGTTTTGATGGCATAAATTCCGCCATTCGCTCCCAATAGAGCATCTAACCTTGATTCATGGAATTTCAGTACTTGTTCATACTTCCAATAAAGGTTGTCTTTGTTATCTCCAGAATGTGCATCAACGAGAGCTAACTCACCACACACAGCGCCAACTCCCTTCTGATTGATAGACATGACAAGCTGGGTAACTGCGTCTTTTTCGAAGGCAGTATTCGCATCTGAAAAAATAGTTATTTCTGAAGTAACACGTTCCATCAAATCATTTAATACATTAATTTTGCCTCGATTCTCCTCGAAGCAAAAAGTACTTAGTCGAGGGTCGTCAAATGATGCCAATATGGAATTCGTGTTGTCCGTACTTCCATCAGACGCAACGAAGATATTGAGCTTTTCTGCCGGATAATCTAAAGCGAGTAAATTTTCAATGCGTTCTTTAATACATGATTCTTCGTTGAATGCAGATATAACGATAGTGACAGAAGAGTCATCAGATGCATCTAAACGACGTTCTTTCTTAATTAGTGTATAGCGGGTGTCCCTAACGCATTGAACCAACGCGCTGACCAATATTAATATGAAAGGATAGATAACATAGCTATAGATAATAGCCAAAGAGACAACCCAGAATAAAATTTCGATATACTTCATTTATGCTTACTTTGATTTCGCGGGAATGCCAAGTGCAGTTTTGTTCGACTCTACGTCCTTTACGACCACTGCATTAGCGCCTACTTTTACATTATCACCCACAGTGATTGGGCCAAAAACTTTAGCACCAGCACCAATAAATATATGGCTTCCAAGAGTGGGAGATTTTCCTTTTTCATCACCCATTACAACACCGCTTTCTACAGTGATATTGATACCACCTTTTACTTTAGAGTTTATGACTACGCCGATAGGATGCATAATGACAAAACCTTCGCCGAAATCCGCATTTACGCCGATAACACAGCCATTATAAACCCTATTTACGTGTTGAATTATCAACGCGATAGGTGCCAAAATTTTTGTTTTCGCACACCTGCCGGCTAAGCGGAAAAGGATATTAGCACTAGTTCCATCAGTAAGGCACGTTCTAAGTAATGAAATTTCAGCGCCATCTTGATGAAAAATTTCCTGTTTTCTTTTTAAGTCAGATTTTATAAGTTGCAATGTAGATGGCATGATTATGTGTCTTTGCTTTCTTCTAAAATCTGTTTCACTTTCTTAAACATATACTTCTGCAAAGGATTTCTGTTTCCCCAAGGTCTCCATGTCTTAATCAAGTTATTTCGGTATGCGTCGAAGTGTAGGCCTTTAGGAGCACAGACAACTTCACCTCTATCTAATAGAAGTTTCAATACATTCGTACACAATACACCCGCCGCTAACGAAATACCCATACATGTCGAGGGTACCTTCTTTTTCATGAAGTTTACTGACGAATTTTGAACGAGGTAATGTCTTTGCTGTACTGAAGGTGAAACGCCTATTACAAAGCGAACAATATTGTCCTCGAAGTATAGCTCTTTAGTGGCATCGTCAGCACCGTCGGGGGCGTCAACCATTGCAAAATATTCGTCAAACGACATGCCGCCAGGTTTGAAACATAGCATAGCCGTACCCATCCCCATTGGGGCTGCAGTAATAGTAGGTATACCTAATTCATAGCAGCGGCGAAAGACTTGCCTTCTAATTTCTAATGCGAAGATATCTAAACTGTCTATGTATACATCAACGCCATCTAAAAAGGCTTCAAGGTTTTCGAGCGAAATCCCTCTGTCAAAATTCTTTATCTGCGCGTCAGGGTTGATGTCTCTTAACGTTTTTTCCATCACAACTGACTTTTCTTCACCAATTGTAGATACAAAAGCACCGGCCTGACGATTAAAGTTGGCGTAATCATATTCATCTAAATCAGAAATATGGAAGTTTGAAATGCCCATTCGAGCACATACAATGGCGTGATCGCCTCCAACGCCACCCAATCCGCCAATAGCTACTTTGGTATTTTTAATTTTTTCTTGCTCAGCTTCCGTTACCCAGCCGATATTTCTCGAGAACGCTTCGTTATAATTGAACATGAGATATCTCGTTATATTAATTATTAAAGATTTGCCTGAACCTTCAGTTCGTCAATCCTACGCTCGTGCTCTTGAGTTTTTGGCTTTAATTGCGTTAATACCTTTTGGGCTTCACTTTTATCTTTAGCTTTCAAAAGTGCAACAACGTAATCGATACCAATATCGGGGGAGTTTGCGCTAGTTTTAAACGCATTCTCGAGTAGGTCTAACGATTCATCTATTCGGTCTAGTTGCAGTAAAATTTTACCACGGGTTGCCATTATCGAAGGATTCTCTGGAAGTATAGCTTGAGCTCTGTTCGCGTACACTAAAGCGTCATCATATTTTTGCGCTTCACCCAAAAGCCAAGCTAAATTATTTAATACCAATGGACTTTGTACTGCTTCGTTCTCCACCAAGTACTTATAATGAGCAATCGATTTATTCGGTGCAGAGTACATTTGTTGATTGGCGGCCAATAAACGAATTTTATTGTGACTTGGCGCTATCGAAAGATGTTTTTCAGTAAATGCTAGAGCTTCTGCTTCTTTATTGGCTCTAAACAATGCAGTGTATAGGATAGACGCGACTTCTTGGCTTTTGACATTTTGATAAACTTTATCTATTGCATTAACTGCTTCTGAGTATTTTCGCTTCGCGATCAATAGTTTGCTTTGAACTGTTAGCCCTAGAGTTGAGCTTTTGATCGCAGGGCTGAGTGAGTCGAAAACGGTAGTGGCTTGTTCAATATCACCATCTAAAATTAAAATGCGAGCCTTTATCAGTTTAAGTTGTGTTTGGTCAGGGAATAGCGAAATTCCCTCTTCCACAAGTTCAAGAGCACCTTTGTAGTCTCTTGTGATTTCAGCCAACTCGATAGACTTTAAAAAGGCCTTAGTGCTTTGCTCTAGTCCTCGCCATTTTTCAAGCGCCTGTGCGGCATTTACGAAGTCCTTTCTTTCCCAATAAGCATCAGCTAGCATCATCCAATATTTTGGTTCGTTTTCCGCCTTGCTATGAATGTTTTTTAATACAGAAAGCTGTTCATCTGTTTTATTTAGTTCTGCTAGAGCCCCCGCGTAAAGTAATGCATACTTTATATCATCCGATGAATTATACGCTTTCTTGAACGGTTCTATTGCGACACTGTAGTATTCAAGTTCTTTTTGAATCTGAAAGTGTCGAATAAGGACAACCATATCAAGGGGGTGATAATTCACTAATGATTCAATCTTAGCTTTAGCTGAAGCCAAGTCGTTATTTCTCACGTCTTTTTCAACGAAAAACAAGTTTGCAGAAACGTGTTCAGGCTCTAATCCAAGAATTTTACTATAGATGCCAGCTACCTTATTGGCGTTACTGGTATGTGAGCTCGCTTGCGCTTGAATATGTAGTGCCGATACTGTGTCGGGGTGTGCCTTTAACCAATTTACTGCTAGTTGTTCAGCTTTATCAAATTGCTCTGCATTAAGGTAGGCGAATGCCAGTACAAGAAAAGATTTCTCGGAATCGGGATCCTGCTTAAAACTTTTCTCTAACTCCTCAATTCCTGTGTCAGCAGTTAGAATTTTTAAAAGGCCAATACTTCTTAGTAGTTCGGCGTCTTGTACATCATCTGTGCTTATCTGTTCTATCAGGCTTTTGGCTTGCGCAATTTCACCTTCTTGAATAAGTAAGGATGAAGACTTTGCTAAGTAGAGCGCTTCGCCAACGGGAATAGTCGCAATATCCTCTAGAGACTCATCGTTGTCATTGCTATAGCCTAATTGAACCTGAACTATTGAATAAAGCTTATGAGAAAAATGCTCTGGTGGTAAGGTTTCTACTATTACCTTTAAGTTTTGGTATGCCTGTTCTAAATTATTTTCATAGTAATTTGCTAGCGCAGCTAGAAGTCGTGTGACAGAATTTGAACGGCCATTTTTTATTGCGGTATCGAGGTATATCAGCGCACTCTCGAAGTCATTTTTGGAAAACTCAATCGTTCCTTTCAATTGATTAAAATAAGGGTGATTTGCCGAAAGTGACAAAAGCTGATTAACAAAGGGTTCAGCTTTATCGTATTCTTTATTATTTACTAATGCGTCTGCTAATTTTAGCTTGATTTTGTAGTCATGAGCTCTTTTTTCAAGCAAGCCCTCTAAAGTTTGAATAGCAAGGCTCCACTTCCCTTCGACGGCTTCTAAAATAGCCTTTAACTGAAGTGCTGCGATAAAGTCTGGTTGAGCTTCTACACTTTTATTGGTGTAATCAATTGCATCTCCAATTCTATTATTTTGAATGGCTAAGTAAGCTTTTGCCAGTTGGGAAACTTTTAACGAGTCACTTTCAGTAAGACGAGAAAAGCTCGCTGCCGCTCTGAACTTTCCACCACTATTATAAGTTGCAATCGCTTTATATATTGCTAATTCTAAAAAGCTTTCAGTATTCTCGTCAGTGTTTGGGATAGATAGCTTTTGTAGTTCGTCGAATGACTCAAGCCATAAATATGTTTCTGCAAGGGATACAACGCCATTCGGCGATAAAGCGGTATCAGCGCGAACGAGCTCTTTTCTCGCCGCCGAATAAAGGCCTTGCTCTAAATAGACTAAACCTAGGGACTCCCTTGCCGTAAAGTTATTTGGCTCTTCTTTAATTATGTTTTTTAAGGCTATTGACGCTTCTTGATACTTTCCTTCTTGTTTCAGTTGCTCAGCATCAAGAAGTACTTCGTTAGTCGATTTAGGGCTGCACGCTGTAAGATTCAAAAGTAGGAGGGAGGTTAAAACCGCTAATTTGACTGAAGTATCCACATTAATTTCCTTATTATTTCTTTACACTAAACTAACGCATCAGAATAAATATACAAGATAATATGAACAATTAAATCGGTATAGAGTGTGTATATCTGGATTAAATGTTTAAAAAAAAACCGCTCAATAAAGAGCGGTTTTTAAATAGATTACATTGTAATCAAAATTTTATTTTTGACGACGTCTGCGAGCAAAACCAAACATGCTCATAAGGCCAAGGCCGAATACAGCAACTGTTGATGGCTCAGCCACTTGGAAAGTAACTGCAGCAGTGTGGTCATCAGATACTAAAACAGTGCTACCGTCAGCGCTTACTGCTAAAGGTGCAAGAATGTTAGCTTCTAACTCATCGATAGAAACTGTTTGCGCAGCACTCAATACGATATCAGTCAATGTATCTTCAATATACTGTTGGAAAGAAGTAAATACTGTGCCTGCAACATTAGAAAAGTAAAATACTTCTTCGCCTGCAGCAGTTAAGCTTGAATCCGTCACTAAACTTTCTACAACTTGCTCACCAATGTTAATGCTGCTGTAGCTGAACATAGTGCTCATCAACAAAACAGGGCCGCTTAGGAACGAAGTACCTGAAGCTTGGTTGAATGGGTCAGAAACATCGTAAGCATAAATGTCAAGAGAACCGCCAGTGTAATCAACACCAACACCAGAAACCAAATCGCCTTCTAATGCAAGATCAAACGATAAACGTGTTTGAGAAAAAGGGAACGTAGTGAAATCAACACCTAAACCACCTGGTGAAGGCGTGTAAGTGAAAGTGTTTTGGATAGCAGTACCATCTAAAACCATGTCAGCGAAGTCGTCATAAACTGGAGATGTTAATACACCGCCGAAATCGTAACCGATTAACGATGTACCAGCGCGTGTTGAAACTTCGTTGGTAACAAGGTTTACTTCAGTGTATGAATCGTAAGAAAGATCAAGCTGTTCGATAGGACCTAAAGGATTAACAGTCGCATCGTCAGATAAATCAAGATAAAAAGGGGTAGCTGCGGCTTGTCCACTAAGCACTAAACCCGCAGCTGTAATCGTTGTAAGTAGTAACTTTTTCATTTCTGCTCTCCGTAAGTATGCAGCGATCTAAATATTGCATTTTTACAAAGCAGTTAGCGTGCCACTATTTAAGCTGTTGATTTTGTTGACTAATAAAATTGGTCGAAAAAGATCTGTAAATAAACTCGACAATTCTATCGGCGTTTTTAGCGGAAATATCATTATTCTCAACATTATGCCCAAGTGAGGCTTGAATATGCTTAAACATAGCAGCAAAGCCTTTTGGTAGGTTTTTATGTAGCATCTCGGGCGTTATGTAATAAGCGGCACGTTTTCCGTGGTAATCCACAACAGGACCAATTTGTTCGAATTTTATCCCAATGAAGCGCATTGAACGAGCTAGACGTGGCTCCATCATTACATAAGTGTGCTTAATACCTGAATTAATTGATATTGACGCTGCCGCTAAGTAAAGCCCAATAGCAATAAAAGGAAAACATCGAAGTTCAGTTTCCGAGTACGTCGATGTATTGATCACACCTGTAGATGCACCATCAAACTTATCGCTTTTACGACGGCGAAATTCTTCAGGTACTGCTAATCTCGATACTTCACAAATTTCGCTACGCTTGAAATTTGCCGGGTTAAGTTCTGGATGGGTTATCGAAGAGGGGCAATATTTTTCAATAGGTAATAATTCATCTTCTTTTTGCGGGCGAACGAGTCGAACTGTACCAGCAAAACGATGTGTCTTTTTATGTTCAATCATGCAAGCTGTAGAGTAAGCATCAAACTCGTCAATCTCTAGTTTTGATTCTCTTTCTGGTTCAAAGCCTTCTTCTACGCAATAGACTTGATGTCTAATGCCGTAAGATTGTTCTTTTAAATCCTTATTGCTTGCGACAAGTGGTGTTAAATACGCAGAAAAGTGCGAAGAGATTTCTCTGACCTCTTGTAACTTTTGATATCCACTTAATGCTTTTGATATTCTACTTTTTTTTCCAAATATAGTTTGGATCGTAGAAATTAATTTCCTTTTTTGCATGTTAATTCGTACCTATTTATAAAGACCATACATCCAGAAAGGCTATAAAGGTATCTGCAACCTAAGCAGTGCAACGTCTAAGCAGTATAGATTGTATTCCTAATATTATGAACGTATTATTTTTGTAGTTGTATTTATTAGTAAATATAAGTGAAACTGTTAGTTATATCTTTCCTGATGTCTACATTGATATCGATTAACCAAAAGGTGCATCGTGAAAACAGACTCAAAAAGTAGAGCTTTAGTGCTATGCGTATTCATAATGGCTTGTATTTTATCGGCACAAGCACTAGCAAAAAATCTCGTTGAGCTGACTAAAAGCTCGGTAAAATCTACGGTGGCCATTGGGTTGCATAGCCCTTTGAAACACACAACACCTCAAATAAAAGGCACAGGCTTTGTTGTTGGTGATGGCAAACACGTTGTTACAAACTACCACGTTGTTGACGAAGAGCTAGACCCTACTATAGTCGAACACTTTGTTGTGATGTTGCCAGATGGCAAACAAGTACGCTTTGATAAAGTAGAAATACTGGCCATTGATGAAAAACATGATTTAGCATTATTAAAGGTTAATAATCCTTTCCCTTCGTTTAAATTAGCCAATAACACCTTAGTTGATGCCGGCACGGAGCTTGCTATTTTTGGTTATCCATTGGGAGGAGCATTAGGATTGTTCCCTGCTGTCCATAAAGGCATAGTGGCGACGATTACGCCTGATTACATGCCTTCTAATAATGCGAGATCGCTTACTGCGAAAAGTCTTGATAGACTTAAGAATCCAGACTTGATTTATCAATTAGATGTGACCGCTTATCCAGGAAACTCAGGTAGCCCTGTTGTTAATGTTGAAACAGGGGAGGTGTTCGCGGTCATCAATAAAGTTTACGTTAGAGACAGTAAAGAAAGTGCGTTAACGCATCCTTCAGGCATTTCTTATGCTATTCCAATTGAGCACGTTCATGCACTGTTAAAGCGTGAAATGGAAAAATAGAAAATAGGACTTTTATGAAAATTCTGGTTACCGGCGCTGCAGGCTTCATTGGTGCGGCCGTTTCTCAATATTTAATTAATCGCGGTGACGATGTTGTTGGGATTGACAACATTAACGATTATTACGATGTCGCGCTTAAACATGCCAGGCTTGAGCAAGTTCAAAACTCAGCGGCAGGGGAACGCTTTACATTTATTAAGATGGGTGTTGAAGATCGCCCTGAAATGGCAGCCTTATTCGAAGACCAAAAGTTCGATAAAGTGGTGCATTTAGCAGCGCAGGCTGGGGTACGGTATTCAATTGAAAACCCTAATGCTTATGTAGATGCCAACTTAGTTGGCTTCATGAACATCCTTGAGGGATGTCGCCATAATAAAGTAGGTCACTTGGTTTATGCATCATCAAGTTCTGTTTATGGTGCCAATGAAACAATGCCGTTCTCAGAACAGCATAATGTCGATCACCAAGTAAGCTTATACGCAGCGTCGAAAAAAGCGAACGAGCTCATGGCGCATACCTACAGCCATCTATATAACCTTCCTACCACTGGATTACGCTTCTTCACCGTATATGGCCCTTGGGGGCGCCCTGATATGGCGCTATTTAAATTTACTAAGGCCATATTAGAAGGTAAAACCATTCAAGTTTACAACTTCGGTAACCACAGACGAGACTTCACCTACATTGATGATATCGTTGAAGGGGTAATTCGCTCACTTGATAACGTAGCGAAGCCAAACGAAAGCTGGGATGCGAGTGCACCAGATCCTAGCTCTAGTAAAGCGCCTTATAAGGTTTATAACATTGGTGCACAAACACCTGTGCATTTGCTTAAATTTATCGAAACCTTAGAAGCGTCACTGGGTGTTGAAGCGAATAAAGAGCTTTTACCATTGCAACCTGGAGATGTTCCAGATACCTATGCCGATGTATCATCATTAGTTAATGACACAGGCTATAAACCGTCTACGTCTATCGATGTAGGTGTTAAAAACTTCGTCGATTGGTACAAAGATTTTTATAACATCTAGAAAGCCTGTCTAAAGTAATTTCTAGCCAGTAGAAGCCACTTTGAAAGATTGAAAAGCGGCGCACTTTTTGGGAAGAAATTCTTTAGTGGTTTCGTAACCAAGTTCAAACAAATGGTTCTTCATTTCAGCGGTTAACGCAAAGTCTACCGCTGAAATTTCTCCCGTATTAATGACTACCGTGTTATGCCAGTATTTCGCGTTGATATATTCCCTAGATATTGCGGTCATAAAGGTACGTATCAACATAGATAAATACTGTGGCAGAAGCAGTACCCCTTTCTTAATTATTTTGCGTTTTTGAATAGCACTTTGAAGTCGAAAGCATACTGTAGGCGTGCCATCATGTTGCCAATCTTCAAACAAAGCATCTTCTGATAATATCGCGCCGTCTACCAATAAGTGTTCTTTGAAAGGTTTAAAGGAAAAGAGTAGAGGGATAGACATTGAATAACGCACGGCTTCTGACACCTTCATGTCGGGGGTATTGTCCTTTCCAAACAATACAGGGCCGCCACCGTTTACATCGGTTGCTAAAATAGTAAGCGCGATAGGAAGGTCGGCAAAAGTAATGCCTTCAAGCTTATCATCAATCCAGCGTTCGAAATGATCGCCCGACGACAACCCGCCTTCTCGCAACAACCGCCATACAGAAAAAGCAGTAAACTGTTTGAAGTCGGTGGCGATGACTAATTCACGCATCTCTTCAATGCTATGACCTTTGGCGTACATCGCCGCAATAATTGAGCCCCCAGAGACGCCCACGAGGGTGTTAATTTCTACATTTAAATCTTTAAGCGCTTTAAGTATGCCTATATGGGCACTAAGCCGTGTGCCCCCGCCCGACAAAATAGGCACGATGGAAGCGGGTACCTTAGCAACGGGTACCGATGAAGTTACCTGCATGTTTTTAACTCCAGTGATTATAGTAAAAGCGTAGTAGAGTTAGCCGAGCCTGCCACTTTATTGGTGTACTAGTATGTTTACTTAACAAGTGATTAAGCACTCATGTTAGCAGCGCTGAATGTGCAAGATAGTCGTGTCTTAGAATGTATTTGTAGCGATAAAAACAAGGTGGGGATAAATCGGTAAAAATGGCGAACTTAACTAACCTTAATGATAAGTTAGCTAAGCTCGACATTGCTTTTTTACTGGCGTAGCCATAGAAATAACGACAACGAATACACCATTGTGTTAACTCGGCTAATTTAGCCTGATCAATTTCGCTAGACTAATTTCGCCTGATCAATTTCGCTAGACTAATTTCGCCTTCATCTCACGGCGTCTCGCGTGCAGTAATGGCTCTGTATAACCACTTGGCTGTTCCTTCCCTTTAAAGATAAGATCGCTAGCGGCTAAGAAACCAATTGAGCTATCTAAGTCCGGCATCATGGGGATATATTCTGCGTCGCCAGCATTTTGCTCATCCACTAGCTTTGCCATACGGCGAAGTGATTCATCAACTTGCGCTGCACTTACAATGCCGTGCTCAAGCCAATTTGCAATATGCTGTGATGAAATACGTAGTGTGGCCCTGTCTTCCATCAGTCCAACGTTGTTAATATCTGGCACTTTAGAGCAGCCTACACCTTGATGCACCCAACGGACCACATAACCTAATATACCTTGCACATTGTTATCTATTTCGCGCTGTATGGTATCGGCTGATAGTGAATCTTTGCTTTCTAGCAGCGGAATAGTCAAGATATCGTTAAGGCCTGAGAAACGCTCATTTAATCCTTTTTGAATGTCGAAAACATTTACATCATGGTAATGCAGAGCGTGCAAAGTGGCAGCGGTAGGTGAGGGAACCCAAGCGGTATTCGCGCCAGATTTTGGATGTCCAATTTTGGCATCCATCATATTTTGCATTTCATCGGGAATAGGCCACATGCCTTTACCAATTTGTGCCTTACCAGAAAGACCACAGCGAAGGCCGACCGCTACATTTGCGGTTTCATACGCTTTAATCCAAGGCATGGTCTTAAGGGTCGCTTTCTCGGCGAAGGCTCCTGCAAGCATAGACGTATGAATTTCATCGCCTGTTCTGTCTAAGAAGCCGGTATTAATAAATACAACACGAGACTTCGCAGCATTGATACAGGCATCTAAGTTAACGCTGGTGCGGCGTTCTTCATCCATGATACCCATTTTCAATGTGTTTTTAGGCACATTGATAACGGTTTCAATCTTGGCAAATAGGGCATCAGAAAAGGCCACTTCTTCAGGGCCATGCATTTTGGGTTTAACAATATAAATGCTGCCATGACGAGAATTTTGGAATGGGCTATTATTCAGTAAATCATGCTTGGCGATGAGCGAAGTCACTAAACCGTCCATAATACCTTCTGGTACTGGCTCACCATCAAATAGCATAGCGTCGTTTGTCATTAGATGACCTACGTTACGCACAAACATAAGGCTACGCGCGGATAAAGACAATTGCTCCTGGTTCGTTACATGTTTTGAAGGCGAGTACACTCTATCTTCATGCATGGCGCGAACGATGGTTTTGCCACCTTTGTTCATTTCAATGCTTAAAGAGCCTTTCATTAGCCCCAGCCAGTTGCTGTACACCAGGGTTTTGTCTTCGGCATCAACAGCGGCGACTGAGTCTTCGCAATCCATAATGGTAGTGAGCGCGGCTTCAATTAACACATCTTTCACACCAGCGGCGTCAGTTTTACCAATAGGGCTAGTAATATCTATCTGAATTTCAAAGTGCAGGCCGTTGTGAATAAACAACAGCGCAGTGGGAGCAGTTATATCACCTTGGTAACCTTGCCATTGCTCGGTGTTTGCAAGTGTGGTGATGTCACCATCGGTTAACGAAATCGCTAATTTGCCGGTTTCAATTTTATAACCGGTAACATCTGCGTGACTTCCCTTCGCAAGTGGAAGCATATTGTCTAAGTAGGCTTTCGCTTTCGCTACCACTTTCTCGCCACGCACAGGGTTATAGTTTTTGCCGGGTTCTGCCCCGTTCTCATCGCTAATAACATCAGTGCCATACAAAGCATCGTACAAACTACCCCAGCGGGCATTAACAGCATTTAATGCATAGCGGGCGTTGTTAATTGGTACCACTAATTGAGGGCCAGCCATGGTAGCAATTTCTGCATCCACGTTTGTGGTATCGGCTTGCACCGTTTCAGGCTGTTCTACTAGATAACCAATTTCTTTTAGGAAAGTAATGTACTGCTCACCGAAAGCGGGGTTTCCTGCTTTGTGATAGTTATCGATAGCGAGTTGGAGTTGTTCTCGTTTTTCTAGCAGGGCACGATTTTGAGGAACAAATTCTGAAAAGAGGGCTTCTGCACCTTGCCAAAATGCGTCTGGCTGAACACCAGTGCCTGGCATTGCCTGTTGGTTGATGAAGTCATCGAGTTGCTCAGCAACCTGTAAACGGCCTCGTGTAATATAATTTTGCATAACTACCTCTATACATTTTCTGTAGCTCTAGTGTAGAGAGTATAGAGGCAGTTTTTTAATTTATGGTTCCTATCTTTGCCATTTCTCCAGTGAATGTTTGTGTGCAATTAGTATTCACATGTGAAATCGTAATAGCGTGAAGCAATATGGTGCTCTAGCTGTCACTCATTTCATTTGCTACATCACTAATCAAACGGCGTAACCAAATGTGCCCAGCATCATGATGCAGTAGCGCACTCCACGCCATTTTTAACGCAATAGGGGGAATATCAAACGGTGGTTCTTTCACCACAACGCTAGGATCGTCTTTGAATAACTTTGCCGCTTTGCTTGGTAAGGTGGCTATAAGCTTTTGCGTTTTCGCTATTTGTAATGCGGCGTGGTAATGGCGCGTAAACACTCTAATAGCACGCTGTTTGCCGATTTTGGTTAGCTCAGCGTCTACCCAACCTAGCTTCTGTACTTCCGTTGGGTCAATACCTACACCAACACCAAAGCCGGTTTTACTTACCCAAATATGTTGAGCGTTTAAATAACTGTCTAAGTCGCACTTTGCTACGAGCGGGTGGTCTGAACTCATCACACAGCTAAAGGTATCGTACCAAATCACTTTTTGATGAAAAGACAAGGGCAGCTCTTCAAAGCGGTTAATAGCCATATCGACCTTGCCTTGCTCTACATCATGGAAGGTTACGTCACTAGGGGTGATTAAATCTAATGTGATATTAGGCGCCAGGTCAGCTAACCGACCTACTAGCTCAAGCAATAAAGTGCTTTCAGCATAGTCACTGGTCATGATACGAAAGGTACGTTCGCTAGTCAGCGGATCAAAATCGGTTTCAGGTTGAATTGAACTTTCAAGCCGACTTAGTACGTCACGAATGGTAGGTTGAAGTTCCAATGCTCGTTTTGTTGGCGTCATTCCGTCGCTGGTGCGCACCAATAATGGGTCTTTAAACAAGTCACGTAAACGCTTAAGCCCATTGCTCATTGCAGGTTGCGTAATACTTAGCTGATTGGCCGCTTTTGTTACACTGCCTTCGCGCAGTAAAACATCTAAATATACCAGTAAATTTAAGTCGACCTTCGCTATATTCATTATTGTAATGCTCTTAATAAACTCAATTAGACAGGGCTATTATAAAGCCTTTTTAATCTGCTGTCAGATACGCTTTTGGTCTTACGTTTAAAAAGCGTAAAATGCTTAAGCTACTGAAAAATATATTTAATTATATTTATAGTGCTAATTTGGCCATAACGTCCAAAATTTTGCGACATGGTAAATTCAGATAAATTCGCTGAATAATAAAAAAAGGCACCCGAAGGTGCCTTTGAACAAAGTTGGGATACTTTGTGTTTAAACGTCGAACTGGTTCATGGTGTTATCATCACCAGAAGCTTTAAGTGCACCTTCACCAGAGAAGTACTCTTTGTGTGTATCACCTAAATCTGAACCTGCCATTGCTTGGTGTTTAACGCACGCAAGGCCTTGGCGAATTTCTTTGCGCTGAACACCGCGAACATAAGCCAGCATACCTTCTTCACCAAAGTAGCCTTTAGCCAAGTTGTCAGTAGACAATGCCGTAGTGTGGTAAGTCGGTAGTGTAATAAGGTGATGGAAGATACCCGCTTCACGTGCAGCATCTGCTTGGAAGCTCTTGATTTTTTCATCAGCTGTAGTGGCTAGTTCAGTTGTATCGTACTCTTCGCTCATCAACTTAGCACGATCGTATGCAGAAACATCTTTACCTTCTTCTGCCCAAGTATCAAATACTTGCTGGCGGAAGTTCAGTGTCCAGTTGAATGAAGGAGAGTTGTTATAAACTAATTTCGCGTTTGGCACTTCTTTACGAATGGCATTAACCATTTCAGCAATCTGACCAACGTGAGGCTTTTCAGTTTCAATCCACAACAAGTCTGCGCCGTGTTTAAGTGATGTTATACAGTCTAGTACTACGCGGTCGAAACCAGAGTTGTCTTTAAAGCGGAACAAACCATTAGGTAAGCGCTCAGGCTTCACTAATTGTCCACCTTGCTTCAATACAAGGTCGCCTTCAGATAAGTCGTCAGCACCGTTAACTGGTGTTGTTTTTAAGAATGCGTTGTACTGAGCCGCAAGGTCGCTTTCAGAGGTTGATACGGGGATTTTCTGTGTTAGACCAGCACCTAGTGAATCGGTACGAGCAACAATAACGCCATCATCTACGCCAAGCTCCAAGAATGCATAACGAACCGCATTAATTTTAGCTAGGAAGTCTTCATGTGGAACTGTTACTTTACCATCTTGGTGTCCACACTGCTTTGCATCAGAAACTTGGTTTTCAATTTGAATACAGCAAGCACCGGCTTCAATCATTTGCTTAGCAAGCAAGTAAGTAGCTTCTTCGTTTCCGAAGCCCGCGTCGATATCGGCAATAATCGGTACTACATGTGTTTCGTAGTTATCAATCTGGCTTTGAATAGCAGCTGTATCGCCGCCATTGGCTTTCGCATCATCTAGCTTATGGAACAAGTCGCCTAACTCACGAGCGTCCGCTTGACGCAAGAAAGTGTATAACTCTTCAATGAGTGAAGAAACGGTCGTTTTTTCATGCATTGATTGATCTGGAAGAGGTCCGAATTCAGAGCGAAGGGCGGCTACCATCCAGCCTGAAAGATATAAGTAGCTCTTATCAGTAGTACCTTGGTGTTTTTTCACTGCCAACATTTTCTGTTGACCTACAAAACCGTGCCAGCAACCTAAAGACTGAGTGTATTGAGCCGTGTCAGCATCATAATCTGCCATGTCTTTTCGCATGATAGCAGCAGTGTAACGCGCAATGTCTAACCCAGTCTTGAACCGGTTTTGGATTTTCATTCTAGCAGCGTACTCAGGGCTAATGCCTTCCCAAGCACCTTTTTGTGCTGCTTTTAACGTGGCGAAGTTATCAATATCTGTTTGATACTGCGACATGAGCGTTTCTCCCTACTATAATTGTTTTCAAATGTTGTTTTGAGAATTCGCATTGGTGCGTTCTCTTAAGCTTCCACTTCATCCTAGTGCGGCAATCAAAATAATAAAAGTGTATAATTTGGATTGCCATCATTCATGATGTGAATATTTGAGGTGGTGAGAAGTTTTGAAAAGTATCGAGAGTCGGTACTTACCTAGCATCGATGTTCACTAATATTCGTAAGAACGTGATTTGTGGACTAGCTTTTACTGTGAAGAATAAAAATTAGGCGGGTTATTAGCATAATTGATAATAGGTTTCTGATTGCAGGACGTGTAAATTCTTTTGACACTTGGCTGTATTTCAGCAAATGGCAACAGGCATTCCGAATAATTGATTTAGAGAATTAAAGTGAGTAACGATGAGTAACGGCGTCCTTTCCTCAGTTGATCAGCGCACTAAGCTAGTGGGTGAAAATAGGCTTGAATTGCTGATGTTTCAGTTGGGTTCTCGTCACATCTTTGCTATGAATGTTTTCAAAATCAAAGAAGTTATCAACATTCCTAAATTTAATAGCATGCCTGGTTCTCACCAAAACCTTAAAGGTGTGATGAACTATCGAGGCAGTGCCATTCCTATCATTGATATACGTCAGGCGATTAAAATGCGCGGCGGTTCAATAGGTAGCGATGCACATAACGTTATCATTACAGAGTACAACCGAACTGTTCAGGGTTTCATTATTGGTAAAGTAATGAACATTGTGAATACGTCTTGGGATACTATCCAGCCGCCGCCCAGTGGAATGGGTAAAACTAATTACCTTACTGCCATCACACAAGTTGAAGTACAAGGTAAAAAAGAGATTGTTGAAATTATTGATGTGGAAAAAGTACTTGCCGAGATCATTGATTACGATATCTCTATTTCCGACAAAGTGCTTGATAAAGACATCGTTAATCACTTTAAAGACAAAAAAGTACTGATTGTTGATGATTCAAGCACGGCAAGAAAACAAGTTAGAGACACGCTAGAGCAATTAGGAATAACCATCATTGAGCGAAAAAATGGTGCTGAGGCATTAGCCTTACTTCAAGAGTGGGCGGATGCAGGTAAGCGCCCCAGTGATGAAATATTGATGATGTTTACCGATGCTGAAATGCCAGAGATGGATGGCTATAGATTAACATCGGAAGTACGAAATGACCCCAGAATGCAAGATCTCTTCATAACGCTAAACACCTCATTAAGCGGCAGCTTTAATGATGCTATGGTTGAAAAGGTAGGCTGCGACCGGTTTATATCCAAATTCCAACCCGATATGCTTGTCGAAGTAGCCCAACAACGACTTCGAGACTTCCTCTCAGAAAATTAGTTATTCCTCAAAAGACATTAACCCCCTGTCTACGCTATTTACCCTTAATACTTTGAGAAAAGGGCAGGTCTGCCTTACACTAACGCCTTCAATAATAAGCATGTTCAACATTCTCGCCATCTTCTGGTGAATATTTTGTGCAATGTGTGAAATGACACAATTCTTAAATGCGACCCATTTAGGATGAGGGTCGTCCGCGCCCTCGTTTTTTGATATATGGCGCTTTTTTAGTTCTCAGGGAAGTTTCATGATTTATAGTAAACGCAAACTATTAACCACCTTAACACTATGCGGCTCGCTTTGTGTATTGTCTGGGTGTGGCTCTACATCAAATGAAAGTGCGCAAAAGACAGTCGCGCAAAACTCAGCACCTAAAAATATTATCATGGTGGTCGCTGATGGAATGGGGCCTGCTTTCACTACGGCTTACCGTAACTATGTTGATGATAAAAATACCCCTGAAGTAGATGCGGTAGTATTCGATGATATTCTGATGGGTAATGCATCCACTTACCCAGCTCCAGTATCAGGTTTTGTAACCGATTCAGCTGCTGCGGCCACCGCATTAGCGTCTGGTGTGAAATCTTATAACGGTGCAGTTGGCGTTGATGTAGATAAAAAGCCGGTTAAATCGGTTATGTATTACGCCAAATTGAAAGGCATGCGGACAGGTTTAGCGGTTACCTCACAAATTGTTCACGCTACGCCAGCGGCTTATATTGCACACAACGAAAGTCGTCAGAACTACAATGCCATCGCCGACGATTTTTTCGATGTGCGCGTAAATGGTGAGCTTGTTGCTGATGTAATGCTAGGTGGCGGTACTGATTATTTTGAACGCGAAGATCGCAATATCATTGGTGAGTTCATCGATGCCGGTTATGAATATACTGATACCTACAACCGTTTAGCTACTGTGCCTAAAGGCAGCAATGTATTGGGCTTATTTGCACCGGTAGCTTTACCTGCCATGCTGGACGACAGCCGCGACAATCGCCTTAAATACTTAACAGAACATGCAATCAAGCACCTAGAAAACGACAATGGGTACTTCTTGTTGATTGAAGCCAGCCAAGTAGACTGGGCGGGTCACGCCAATGATATCGCATCGGCGATGGCTGAAATGCAAGACCTCGCCTACACCATAGAATTCTTAAAGACTTATGTGCAAGCGCACCCAGATACCTTGGTTGTTTTAACGGCTGATCACAGTACTGGC
Organism: Alteromonas sp. Mac1; assembly: GCF_001562125.1. Lineage (NCBI taxonomy): Bacteria > Pseudomonadati > Pseudomonadota > Gammaproteobacteria > Alteromonadales > Alteromonadaceae > Alteromonas > Alteromonas sp. Mac1. The sequence continues at coordinate 3,193,782 of NZ_CP013932.1, read as the reverse complement.
GGTTTAACCATAGGTGCTAGAGGTGACTATAGCTGGAGCCCAGAGTATTTAAATAATCTGCAAGCGTCACTGGGTACTATAGCCAAGAATATGGTTGAGCAAGATAATCCAGGTGAATATGTTGCAACGACTTTTGGTTTTGATGTTACCGATGAAGAAATTGCCACGTTCGACAGCATTGCGCAGCAAGATGTAAAAGCGCGCTTTAATGCCTTGAAAGTATTTTTAGACAATAAAACCAATACAGGCTGGACAACATCAGGTCATACCGGTGTCGATGTAGAAGTATTCGCGTTCGGCGCTGGGCATAGTGATTTTATGGGGCAAATAGACAATACGGATATCGCTAAGAAGATTTTTAACTTCATTGATAAACGTAATACGACTACCCAAGGTATCTCAACAAATGTTGAGTTAATAAAAGCAACTGATAAAAAAGACGCGACCAACACAAGTTGTGACTTTAAAGAAAATTGGCGTTGTGATTAAAAAAATAAAGGAATACTGCGCTAATGCTTGAACTGTTAGAAGCCATTTTTGATGAAGTAAAACCTATGCTAGGAGAGGGGAAAGTCGCAGACTATATTCCTGCGCTAGCCAGTGTAGACCCTCATCAATTTGGCATTGCCATTTGTGATATAGAAGGGCGCATTACATCAATTGGTGATGCCGACGTGCCTTTTTCTATTCAAAGTATATCCAAAGTTTTCAACTTAGTGCTTGCTATGAATCACTATGGCGAAGATATGTGGGAACGGGTGGGCTGTGAACCGTCGGGTCTGCCTTTTAACTCGCTAGTGCAGTTGGAGTATGAAGATGGTATACCACGAAACCCGTTTATTAATGCGGGGGCATTAGTGGTTAGTGACATGACACAGTCTCGTTTCGCCTCACCTCATATTGGTATGCGAGATTTTGTTAGGCGCCTATCCTGCAACGATAATATTTTTGCCAATAAAGTGGTTGCTGACTCTGAATTTGAGCACCGAGCTAGAAATGCAGCAATGGCCTATTTAATGAAAGCCTACAACAATTTCGAAAATGAAGTTGAAGATGTATTGCATAGCTACTTTAACAACTGCGCATTGGAAATGAGTTGTGTTGATTTAGCGCGCGCCACAAACTTTTTAGCTAATAGAGGCTACTCTATTTGTGCCGATGAACAGGTACTAAGCCCAGACCAAAACCGTCAAGTGAACGCATTGTTAGCTACAAGCGGTATGTATGACGAAGCGGGGAGTTTTGCCTTTAAGGTTGGCTTACCGGGGAAAAGCGGGGTTGGCGGGGGAGTGATTGCCGTAGTACCTGGTCGCTTTTCTATTTGTGTGTTCTCTCCTGCGCTAAACGCGGTAGGGAATTCCCATTTAGGTGTTGCTGCGCTTACTTCATTGAGCAAGCGCATTAATTGGTCGGTTTACTGATTAATAAAATCATCCAACTCTTCGCCAGTGATCTTCTTAATCTGGCTGAATAAATACCATAATGCAGTAATAAGCAAAATCATGCTAGGGATAACAATGACTGGGTAGCTCAACGCAGTCATTCGGCCTAGCTCTTCGGTATACGCCGTAGTGCCTGGCTCGCTTACTAAAATCACTTTAGCCAAAATATAGTTTAAGGCGGAAGATAAAAAGAACGAGCTGGCCACAATGTATGAACTTACTGCGACTTTGCGTTTAAACAAAGCCTGTTTGTTTTGTTCATCAAGTACGCGGTTCAAGTGAGGCCAGTTTATAATTTGGTCGTTTAAGATCAGCATTTTGACCAGCGGCTTTTCAGTGTATTGGGTGATTAATACTGCTAAACCAATAGCAGCAGGAATAGCCGCTTCTTTAATGGCAATATACTCGGCAGGTAGTTTTAACAAACTAAAGCCGCCAGTCAGCAATACACTGATAATACCTAAAACAGAAAATCCGTTTACTTTGCCTGATTCTTTTAAATCCCATAGTCCGTAACCTATGGGGAAAGCGAGTGCTGCGACGATACTCCATTCTGGGCCTAAATAGTCTTCAGAGCTAGCATAGCTCATTAACACCACGGGTATAATAATGTTGAAAGCAAGGTTGCCGAAAAAGCCCTGATTTTTTTGCTGAGATTGTACTTCTGCCATAACGCCTTTATCTTTCTCTTATTAGCCGCACTGTTTAATGGACTACAATTATACGGCATCCATTCAGCGTGCCCAGTGCCAAGCGGCAAATAACCCACCTAAAAAGCCAAATAGATGATATTCAAATGAAATAAACCTAGAGGTTGGCAATATACCTACCAACATTCCGCCATAAACGATGGCAACAATAATAGAAATAAGTAGGTATTTGATTTTTTTGCTTTTAAAGCCGGCTAAAACTAAGAAGCCGAAGTAGCCGTAAACCATACCACTTGCGCCAATATGCATAGCGCTACGACCAAAAATCCACACGCCCAGGCCGCCAATAATCAATGCACTTGCGGTGGCGATGAGGAAGGTGCGCTTTCCCCACTGCATGGTAAGCCACATAAACAATAACAAAGGGATAAAGTTAGCCATTAAATGCGACGGCGTACCGTGTAAGAAGGGGGCTGTGAAGATAAAGGGCAAGTGAGACAACGAGCGTGGATATACACCAAACTGATTTAAGCTGTTTCCAGTTACTAAGTTCACTATCTCAATGACAATGAGAAATGCGCCTAAGGTAAGTAACACGCGAAGTTGAAAAGACAGTGGCTTCATAAACAGTATTTTATTCCTTCATTATCACACTTTGTCTAGCGCGGTAGTATTGGTGGCAATTAAGCTCATCAAGCAATAAAGTTTAGTTGCTTGATTACAAGATGATATGGGGTAGATATCGAGACAAGTCTTGCGTAATCGCATTGCTGTCTTCGCGTACCGAAATACCTGCAGGCATGTCATCTACCAACCAACTACCGATGAGTGTATGGTTTCCATCAAACACAGGGAGGGGGTGAAAAGCTTGCACAATAAACCCTTCTTCTCCATACGGGCCAGGACTTAATTCCGATTCCTTTCCATTTTCAATCAATGAAATATTCGCGCCTTCTCTTGAAAATAACGGCTTTTTCACCCACTTTCCACCATGTATCGCATCATGAGGGATATTATGTGGAATATCGTCGGCGAAATAGGCAGGCAGTAAATTAGGATGGCCTTTAAATTTCTGCCACAACAAAGGCAGTAATGCTTTGTTTGAAATAATAGACTTCCACGCAGGCTCTAACCAATTTACTTTCGCATCGGCGAGGGCATTACCGAACTCTTCTCGTAAAATAAACTCCCAAGGATAGAGCTTAAAGCAATCGGTAATGGGGGCATTGGCAAGGTCGGTAAATACGCCAGTATCTGCCAAACCAATATCTTCAATAAAAACAAAGTCGCTTTTAATACCGGCTTCTTGGGCGCAGTCTTGTAAATACTGCACCGTACCGCGATCTTCTTCTGTGTCTTTGCAGCAAGAAAAGTGCATTTGATTCACTTGATAATGCTGGGCTATTTCACCAAAGCGAAACACTAACTTTTCTTGCAAGCTATTAAACTGATCTGCATTTCGTGCTAATACACCCGCATTCACTTGCTGTTCTAACCACAGCCATTGCCAAAAGCCTGACTCGTACAAGCTGGTGGGCGTATCGGCGTTGTTCTCAAGAAGTTTTGCGGGGCCCTTGCCGGAATAAACTAAATCTAGGCGGGAGTACAAGCTAGGGTCGCGGTTGCGCCAACTGTCTTTCACTAAATCCCAGTGGGCTTCAGGAATAGAAAAGCGGGTGAGTAACTGCTCACTATTAACCACATCATCAACCACAGCTAAGCACATTTGATGAAGCTCTGCGGTGGGATCTTCAATGTCTTTTTCAATCTGAGAAAGAGTAAATTGATAGTAGGCGCGCTCATCCCAGTAGGGTTCGCCATACATAGTATGAAAGTGGAACCCAAATTCGCCGGCCAATTGCTGCCAACCTTTGCGTGGCTGGCATGGCATTCTAAACATGGCTTACCCGCCCCAACTTCCTTTGCGTGAGCTACTTCCCCACGACGATTTTGCCCTAACACTGCTACCGAAACCGCCGCGTTTCATGGTGCGGTTTACCGTAGGTTTAGGTTTTAGTGTATCTGAGCCCACTTTGTAATTGCGTTTGCGAATATCACCACTAAAGACGTTACCATCGGCGGTAACCCAACGAGAACGATAAGAAGAGTAGGGGGAATATGAGGTATAGAGCGGCTGTGAATAATAGCGATTTGGTGATAATAACTGGCTCACCATGAAGCCGGCCATGAAGGGCATAAATACACTACCCGAATTGGTATTTACCGTACGACATTGGTTGGCTCCAAATTCGTACTCACAATCGTATTCGCTATTGAAGCGAGGGCTGGTGCGCATCGCTTCTTCTGTCGCGGTTTTATAAGCTGCATCACAGCGTTCTACCGCATCAGGGAAATCTCGCTTACAGTCTTCCAATGAAGTATAAATTTGTGCGTCTTGTTTCTCTTCACCGCAAGCACTCAAAAAAACACTGGCAATACCAATAGCCAGAGGCTTTAACGCGTAACTTTTGCGCATACGAGAAAGGTTGATACCTGAGCTACGTTTACGGCTGGTGGCTACACCTGATTGGCTATCCATCATTTCGTCTTGTTCGGCCTGTGATTTATTAGAATTTGTCATGGATCCCCCTTAATAGGTCATGCATGCCGCATTTAATAAACCCACTGCAATAGACATACTGGCTAGCATTACGCCTGCAGAGACTTCATTTTCGTTAATACGCTGTGCAATCTTAGGCATAAAAGTGAAGCGTAATAATGCAAAGGCTAACGATTGCGCGATAATAGCGACAACAGCCCAAATAATGAAATCGACAATGGCGACTGAGTGAGTCGCTGCGCTAGCAAGTGCAATGGCAAAACCCACAATCGCGCCGCCAAAACCAATGGCAGCTGCTACGTTTTTCTCTTCTTTTACCAGTTTCCACTCATCGTGAGGGGTAACTAAGGCATACACAAGTTTGAAGACGAATAAGAAAACAATTGAGAGGCCGAAATACACCGCAAAGTTATCTAATCCTGCCAATGAGTCCATAATAGTGTCCATAGAACGTCCTTACCTTTTTTATATGTCGGTTAACCGTTTATCGTAATGTCTGCGGGCTCTACATCAAACCCAGTGGAAATAACTAGGCAGCGGTCAAAATTACTTCCCACTATCTTTTCTTCACCCGCCACCAGTAATGACTCCACTCTATCATTTTCTATCTCTCGTTCGTAGAGCATCATAAACTGATCAGTTGTGCTGATATCTTCATCTTCTTCGTAGGTGGTTTCTGTCACTGCCACAGGCGGTGATTCAGCCCCTACCGCTTCCCAAACTCGTTTAAATACTTTGCCATCAAGGGTATAAGTCGGTTGGCTAATCAGGGTATTAACGCATGATTTCCATTGTTGCTCACTGCCAATGGTTTCAGTGCTATAAAAATGCCATAGCTTCACGTCTGTTATATGGTTTTCTGTAAGCCCGCCATCTAACACAACCTGCAGAAAAGCGTCATCATCAGTGTAAAAACGCAGTAAAGTACCGCCTGTATCAAGCGGGGCTTCGCCAACGGCTTGAATAAGTTGTGAACGTGCAGCGCCTTCTATCGTGAGCGATGGCTCTAGTAGCGACAGCTTTAAATTATCTAGCTCGAATGAACCACCTAGGTATAAGCCCATCACTTCTGGGGCTTTAGGTTTCTCGGGCGCTTTTTTCTTAAATAATTTACTAAACACAATACACTCCTGTGCTATTCGGCGTCTAACGATGGCCAGTTAATAGCATTGATACGCCTGTCGGCAATGTAAAATAAGGTATCGCCTGGTGCTAACGTCGACTCTAATGGTGGGTTCACCACCATCTCTTTAACTTGTCCGCCAGGGGCGTAACCAATGAATATGGCATCGTGTCGACGCTTTAAGTTCATAAATAATTTGGCGACTGAAATACTTGGGCTATCGCTAGGAATTTTTACTGAAAATTGGGCTTGGCCTTCATCAACGCTAAGTAAGTCGTGATGCAGCATACTAGAGCCTGGGTCAAACGCTGCTTTGGCTAGCATTTCAACGGCCACACTGGGTGTGCATTCCACTTTCGGGCAATGCTCTTGTAGTAAACCGACTAGGCTATCATCGTTAAAATAAGCCACTTGATGGGCTTGTGGATTTCGCTTTGAACAATACAGTGCGGTGGTCATGGTCACATCGTCTTGCGGATTGTCGATCAAAATAGTTTGCGCTGAATCTATACAGGCTCTGTCCATATCATCATCTTTATTAAACGAGTCTACTTTTACAAACTCAATGATGCCGGGCATGGGGTTGGTAATGTCGGCTTTTACACACAAGACAATGTCAGGCCGCTCGGTCATGTCTTCTCGTTCTTGCAGTAATAAATTGAGCAGCAGCATGGTGCGCTGTTCATTCCAACCAATCACTAAAATATGTTTACTAACGTGAAGGCTTGTCATGCCCATTACCCCTTTTCTCCATTGTCCAGATACCCAAGCTGCAATTCGGCCAATCACCATGGCAAAAATACTGAGTCCTAGCGGTATAACGTAAAATGCAACGATGAGTTTGCCCGCTGATGTGTTGGGCGATAAGTCGCCATAACCAACGGTAGATGCAGTGACTGCTAACCAATAAATAAAGTCTGCTTGTGCAATTAACGCATTTTCATTGGCAGCATATAAAAGCCAATAACTACTGACCCCATAAAAAGCAGTTGCGCCTAAAATGGTGTACCAACGAGACTCGGCGAAATACTGCAACATTATTTTGCGCAGTTTTGTCCATTGAGACATAGCGAGAAACAACCTTTGTTTGTCTTTTCTTAACTGTGCCTTTAAGCGGGGGAGATGTCTATAAAAGACAAAGCGGGAGCCTAAGCTCCCGTTAAATATTACTTTATTTGCCTAAAATACGAGCAAGCTCATCATCGGCTGAGGTTTTGCCCCCTTTAATACCGGCTTCTGAGAGGCGCTTTTCTAAATCGCTGCTCGACTCTTCAGTGGCAAGTTCTTCTGCCGCTTGAAGTTCAGCGTTACGCATCTTCTGCTTATCTTGAATGCGTGAAAGCGATTCCGTTGCGGTTTTCATTTTGCTGTTCGCGCCCATGTGGCGAGATGAAACAGCAACTTGCGCTTTTTGTACACTTTCAGTGGCTTTCACCATATCCACTTGCTGCTCTAAACGGCGCAAGTTCGCTTTTGCTTGTTGGATATTCTGTGCCAATTGCTTCTCTGATTGTTGGAACTGATCAAGATACGCTTGTTCTTGCGCTTGTTCTTCTTTCAATTCAGACACTTTCTGAGCACAATCCAGGGCTAACTGGCGATCGTTATCAATGGCTTTTCGTGCATGCGCTTCATATTCAGCAATGGATGAATTAAAGCTATCTACTTTTTGTTGAGACAACTTACATTTCGCTAAAATCTGCGTTCTTGCATGATCAGATTTACGTAACTCTTCTTTAGCTTCTCTGATTTCTTGCTCCAGAATACGGATAGCTTGGCTATCTACTACCGACTGTGCCGCTTCGTTGGCACCACCCTTTACTGCAGTAACTAATTTTTTCCAAACTGACATTCGCTTCTCCTTCGAAGTAAATATTAACTAAGGTGTGTTTCGTAGGCATCTAAAAATGATGCGACGTTCTGAAACAGTGTTTCTACTTCAATCACAATACTTTCTGACTTCGACTGTGCACTGAGGGCACCAAAGGCAACGTAGTACTCTTCGTCACCAACAGTCGAAATGCCTACCGTGGTTAATGGGAACAGCATGTGGGTAGATAAAATCTCGTGATCTAAAGCCGCTTTGTTTTTCACTTCAGATGAAGCAAACAATAAGGTTTCTACTAAAATTTGCTCGCCGCTTATAGCTAGCCACGCGTCTATACCGTCTTGATTCGCAATGAGTAAACAGTTTTCCTCACGCGTCACCACAAAGTCATCGTGCCCTTTAAACAAAGATTCGATGCTCTCTAGATCCCAACTCATACAGTTCTCCTTTTCGATTGAAGCGATAATGTCGAGTGCCACTGTAACCACAAATTACGCACTCGCCAATATTCTTGACTTGCAGTGTAGACCGATTATGCCATAATCGTCAACAACGAATGCGCTTTAAATGTGTAAAAAAGTGTGTTTTTGTAAACTATACGTCACAAATGGGGTGTTAATTTGAGTGCTAAAAATGCATGGCGACAAACCGTAGCACGACTCGTTAAGTCTGAAATGTCTGTGCGTGGAGTAAAATATCAAGCGCTCAGCATGCGTTTAGCCGACATTGGCATAGAACAAAGTGCTGATAATCTGAGGAACAAAGTGAATAAAGGCATTATGGGCGCAGATTTGTTAGTACAAATATTATACGTACTTAAAGCGCGAGCAGTAGATGCGGCGTTAATCGAAGAAATCTTAACTGATCTTGACGATACAAACAGGTAAAATACTTTATCTCAAAAAGATATGAAGTGAAAAGTTCGCTCGGGAAGTCGGTAGCAATCGACAGGCGAAAAAAAACCCGACAAGTGTCGGGTCTAAGATAAGGAATGTTAAGGGAGAACATCATCACTATCTGGGCTGAATCTTAACCGTTTAAGGTTTTTTCTTCTATCTTTGTTTGATATTTAACCGTATTGGGTTCTATAAGTAGGTATGGCAAATTATACATGGCTACTTTAGGCTAATAAAAATAAGAGGTTGGGTGAGTGGGTGAAATTGTATTTTGGTTAAAAATGCCAAAGTGCATGAAACTTAAATTTACTTAATATTCAACTTTTGTCTTAATTCTTTAGTTCAATTTTAGCGTTTTTAAATAGTACATATGAAATTATCAGATTATCGCTTCACACTTCCAGAAAACCTTATTGCCAAGTACCCAACAGAAGACAGAACGGCAAGCCGTTTACTTCAGTTGAATGGTAAGTCGGGCGCTGTTACTCATTCTATGTTTAACGACATGCTGTCGTTAGTTGAAGAGGGTGACCTTCTGGTATTTAATAACACTCGGGTAATTCCTGCTCGCCTGTTAGGTAAGAAAGAAACCGGCGGGCAAGTTGAAGTGCTTATAGAACGTATTTTAACCGAGCACACCGCTCTTGCGCATGTGCGAGCCAGTAAAGCACCAAAGCCTGGTACCCGTTTATTGCTAGAAGATCATGTAAATATATCGGTTGAAGGACGTGATGATGCCTTGTTCTTACTGCGCTTCGACCATGACGAAACAGCACTTTCGTTGTTAGAGCAGTATGGTCACATGCCATTGCCACCCTATATTGACCGCCCTGATGAATCCACCGATAAAGAGCGCTACCAAACGGTTTACAACGAAACGCCAGGGGCAGTTGCAGCACCTACCGCGGGCTTACACTTTGATGACGATATGCTAGCTGCGCTGAAAGCAAAAGGCGTTAATTTAGCCTTTGTTACCTTGCATGTTGGGGCAGGTACTTTCCAGCCTGTAAGAGTGGAGAATATTGAAGAGCATAAAATGCATGCCGAGTACGCCGAAGTATCCCAAGACGTGGTAGATGCCGTATTGACAACCAAAGCCAACGGCAAGCGGGTTATTGCGGTAGGCACGACATCGGTACGTTCATTAGAATCTGCGGCAAAAGCCAGTGCAGAGCAGGCAATAGAAAATAATGCGGGAGAAAGCCCTGTGATTGCGCCTTTTCATTCCGATACCGAAATTTTTATCTACCCAGGTTTTACCTTCAAAGTCGTCGATGCCATGTTCACTAATTTTCATTTGCCTGAATCGACACTTATGATGCTAATAAGTGCTTTTGCTGGCAGGGAGAATGTTATGAATGCGTATCAAGAAGCTATCGAGAAGGAGTATCGATTCTTTAGTTACGGCGACAGTATGTTTATCGAAAAAGCCTGATTAAAGCCATAACAAAAACGATATTTTAGGGAATAGGGCAGAGGATGACCGCCCTATTTCTTTATCTCAACGATAAACATGCGTATTGGGCATGATCTCAGAAGAATAACTGGTATAATCGCCCACAATTTCGTTTGACCCAGCGCCAGAGTGCGCACCTAATTGGGAACGCTTTACATGCAATTTGAGTTGTTGAAAACCGATGGTAAAGCCAGACGCGGGCGTCTGGTTTTTGATCGTGGTGTGGTAGAAACCCCAGCATTTATGCCAGTGGGTACCTACGGCACAGTAAAAGGGATGACCCCTGAAGAATTAGAAGACAGTGGTGCACATATTTGCCTTGGCAATACGTTCCACTTAATGTTGCGTCCAGGTACTGGTGTTATCCGCCAGCATGGCGACTTGCATGACTTTATGCATTGGGACAAGCCAATCCTTACTGATTCAGGTGGTTTCCAAGTGTTTAGCTTAGGTGATTTACGTAAAATTACCGAAGAAGGGGTAACCTTCCGCTCGCCAATTAACGGTGAGAAGATTTTACTTACGCCAGAAAAGTCGATGGAAGTGCAACGTGACCTAGGCTCTGACATCGTGATGATTTTTGATGAGTGCACGCCTTATCCTGCGACTGAGCAAGAAGCGCGAGTATCCATGGAAATGTCTCTGCGTTGGGCGAAGCGAAGCAAAGAATCTCATGGCGATAGCCCTGCTGCTTTGTTTGGTATCATTCAAGGTGGTATGTACGAAGGTCTGCGTGATGTATCGCTAGCTGGACTTGAAGCTATTGGCTTCGACGGATATGCCATTGGTGGCTTATCAGTTGGTGAACCTAAAGAAGATATGATCCGCATTATCGATCATACCGCGCCGCAAATTCCAGAAGACAAACCTCGTTATTTAATGGGCGTGGGTAAGCCAGAAGATATCGTAGAAGCGGTGCGCCGTGGTATCGATATGTTCGATTGCGTTATGCCAACCCGTAACGCTAGAAATGGTCACTTGTTTGTTACCGATGGGGTAGTAAAAATTCGTAATGCGGTACACCGCAATGATACGTCGCCTCTTGATGGAAATTGTGACTGTTACACTTGTAAAAACTATTCTCGCTCTTATCTACATCATTTAGATAAGTGTAATGAGATTTTGGGTGCGCGTTTAAACACCATCCATAACCTTCGTTACTACCAACGTGTTATGCAAGGCCTTCGCGATGCTATTGAAGCAGACTCGCTGGATGATTTCGTACACACTTTTTATGAACAAAAAAATATGCCGGTTCCGGCACTATAACAACGAAAATAATTGGGGAATTTTATGAGCCTATTTATCTCAAGCGCACACGCGCAAGCTTCTGGTGGCGCTGCACAAGGCGGTGGCATGGAAATGATCATCATGTTGGCCGTATTCGGTTTAATCTTTTACTTCTTACTTTATCGCCCTCAAGCGAAGCGTGTAAAAGAGCATAAAAACTTAGTTACCTCACTGGGTAAAGGCGATGAAGTGCTAACACAAGGTGGCATTGTTGGTCGTATTACCAAAGTGTCTGACGACAAAGATTTCATCGAAATCTCTCTTAACGACACGAACAACATTGTTGTACAGAAGTCGTCTGTAACAGCAGTGTTGCCAAAAGGCACTATGAAGTCGCTGTAATTGACAAACGCCGGGGCCGGGACCTTCCCGGTACTGGCACGAAAGGAACTATCCAGTGCTAAATAAAAATTCAATCTGGAAAGTGCTAAGTACGCTTATTGTCATTGGACTATGCGCACTTTATGCACTTCCCAATATCTACGGTGAAGATCACGCTGTGCAGATTTCTGCAGGCCGTGACGCTGTTGTAACCGAGTCAATGGTAGGCCAAGTTGAGTCTACGTTGGCGGCAAAAGGTATTACTCCTAAGCGCATCGAATTCGAAGATGAGCAGATTCTCGTTCGCATCTCAGATTCAGACACTCAATTAGTTGCCCGTGAAGCATTGGAAGATGCATTAGGTGACGATTATTTTGTGGCAATGAACTTAGCACCTGATACGCCAGAATGGCTTGAAGGGTTAGGTGGCACGCCAATGAAGCTCGGTTTGGATTTACGTGGTGGCGTTCATTTCTTAATGGAAGTGGACATGACCGAAGTGATCACCAAGTCATTGGAAGATGCTGAAAGCGGTTTTCGTACTTCTTTGCGTGAAGAAGGCATTCGTTATCGTGGTGTTACGCAAAAAGAAGATTACGTAGAAATCACCTTCCGTGATGAAGAAACGCTTGATAAAGCAGAGTTTTTCTTACGTAACCAAAATCGCGACCTTACGCTAAGCCAAACTGATGACTTAGTGCTTCGTGCAGTATTTTCTGAAGCTAAACTTCAAGAGATTCGCGAGAACGCGGTTAAGCAAAACATAACGATCATTCGTAACCGGGTTAACCAATTAGGTGTTGCTGAGCCTTTGGTTCAAAAGCAAGGTGCCGACCGTATTGTTGTGCAACTTCCAGGTATTCAAGACACCGCTCGTGCAAAAGAAATTCTAAATGCAACGGCAACGCTAGAATTTAGAATGGTTGATCAGAAAAACGATGTACGTGATGCATTAAATGGCCGCGTACCAGCGGGCTCTCAGGTTATTGAAGACCAGCAAGGTATTCCTCAGTTGCTTGAAAAACGCATCATGCTTACGGGTAGTCATATTATCGATGCCAACAGTGGCGTAGATGAGTACGGTTTACCTAACGTTAATATTTCTCTTGATTCAGAGGGCGGCAATAAAATGTCTCGCTCGACCCGCGGCAACATTGGCAAACCAATGGCCACGGTGTTTATTGAATACAAGTCAAATGGCGAGCGTAATAAAGACGACAAGCTTATCTTTGAAAAGCATGAGCAAGTTATCTCTGTTGCCACCATCCGAGCTCAGCTGGGCAGTAAATTTCAAATTACCGGCCTTGATTCTCCAAAAGAAGCCCGCGATTTAGCTTTACTACTTCGCGCCGGTGCATTGATTGCCCCTATTCAAATTGTTGAAGAGCGCACGGTAGGGCCAAGCTTAGGTAAAGAGAATATTGAACTTGGTACGCAAGCTATTGTGTATGGTTTGTTAGCGGTTCTGGTATTTATGCTTATTTACTACAAAGCTTTTGGTATTGTGGCAAACATTGCACTTATCACGAACTTAGTGATGATTGTGGGTATTATGTCGATGATCCCTGGTGCTACGCTAACCTTACCCGGTATGGCAGGTATTGTACTTACCGTTGGTATGGCGGTAGATGCTAACGTGCTTATTTTCGAGCGAATTCGAGAAGAGTTGCGTGATGGAAGAAGCCCTCAACAAGCTATTCATCATGGCTATGACAGCGCGTTCTCTACCATTTTAGATGCTAACATCACCACGTTTATTGCGGGTCTTATTCTGTTCGCTGTAGGAACCGGTCCAATTAAAGGCTTCTCTATTACGCTAATGATTGGTATTGCTACCTCTATGTTTACTGCTATTTTACTGACACGCGTTATCGTTAACGCAGTGTGGGGCGGTCGACGTAATGTACAGAAATTAGCGATATAGGAGCAGGACATGCAATTATTAAAGTTATCTGAAACCATTAATTTCATGCGTCTGCGTGTGCCAGCGATGGTGCTATCTACCATTCTTATTTTAGGCTCGTTCGTCTCTTTAGGCGTGAACAGTCTTAATTGGGGATTAGATTTCACTGGCGGAACGCTAATTGAAGTTGGTTATGAAGATTCGGCAAACCTCGAATCGATTCGTACGTTACTTAACAATGCGGAATTCGAAGATGCTATTGTACAAAACTTTGGCAGCAGCCAAGAGGTGCTTATTCGTATTGCCCCTCGTGACGGTGTTAAAGCCGCCACCATTGGTGAGCAAGTATTAGCAGCGCTACGTGCTGACGGCACTGCGGTTGATATGCGTCGTATTGAGTTCGTAGGGCCAAACGTTGGCGAAGAGCTTACCGAACAGGGCGGCTTAGCCATGTTGGTGGCGCTAATTTGTATATTAGTTTACGTTGCCATGCGTTTTGAATGGCGTTTCGCACTAGGTTCTGTATCGGCTCTTGCTCATGATGTTATTCTGACCTTGGGGTTATTTTCGATACTTCAAATTGAATTTGATTTAACGGTACTCGCAGCGGTATTAGCGGTAATTGGTTACTCGCTTAACGATACCATTGTTGTATCCGATCGTATTCGTGAAAACTTCCGTAAAATTCGCAAAGGTGAGCCTATTGATATTATCAATATCTCGCTTACGCAAACCTTGAACCGTACCATTATTACGTCATTAACCACGGTACTGGTATTGGTTGCACTGTTTTACAAAGGCGGCGCGCTAATTCACGGATTCGCTACTGCATTGTTGTTCGGTGTGGTTGTGGGTACCTACTCTTCAGTTTATATTGCCAGCTCGGTTGCACTAGCACTGGGGATCAGCAAAGAAGATTTGATGCCACCTCAGGTGGAAAAAGAAGGTGCCGATTTAGATCCTATGCCGTAATCATAAACGCTAGGTATTGCCAGACACGAAAAAGCTAGTCAGATTACTGACTAGCTTTTTTTTGCCTTCGGCCTGTTTCCCCCAGATACAAGTTAGTGTTCACTCTTTATCTTCACCAAGAAAATTATCATTAAGTATTACATCCAATTATTTAACGGTAGGCTATAATTTAGTCGTTTCTAACCGGTTATACATAGAATTCCATAACCAATAAATAACACGGTTTGGCGTAGTACGTACTCTTTTCTAATTCTATGACTGCTAATCAGAACACAATGCTTATAGTCTCTTCTTGGTGATTAATGGATGAAAGTTTTAACCGGACTTTTGGTAGCGTTGCTTATCCCATTTGGGGCAGCCTCGCAGTCGATAGATAGTAAACATCTAGCGTTAGACGCACTGATGGATTTAGATGTGCAACTTTCCACCGTTACTCGTCGGTTACGTGTTGCAAAGGAAAATGCTGCATCCATTTATGTTCTTCCTGGCGATGAAATAAAGCGTTCAGGTGTAACCTCTATTCCCCAAGCCCTATCGCTTGTGCCTGGTCTACAGGTGCGAAAAATTGATAACAACAACTGGGCTGTAACATTACGTGCGGTAGCAGGGCGTTTTTCTAGCCGAATGTTAGTGCTTGTCAATGGGCAAAGTATTTATGATGCAGTAGACGGTGGAGTCAACTGGGAAAGCCTCAATACTCCGTTGTATGACATTGAAAGAATTGAAGTAGTTAGAAGTAATGGTGGATTGTCATGGGGAAATAATGCCACTAATGGTGTGGTAAATATTATTACTAAACATAGCGAAGATACCCGTGGTTTACTGAGTACCTTAGAGGTGGGTAGTGAACTGACAAACGCCGCTATTCGCTTTGGTAAAGATCTCGACTCTTTGGGTTCGTTTAGGGTTCATGCTTTTAGTAAAAACCTTCGAGAATCAAACAACGCTCATTTTTCTATTACCCCCAATGATAGTAACCACTCTCAAGGTATTGGTACGCGCTTTGACCTCAACTTGAGTGACAGCGTATTCGTATTAGTGCAAGGTGAGTACCAAAACATCGACATTAGAAATGTCGTGTTGGCTCCCGATTTACTAACAAACGCCACCCAATTTAATGAAGATTCAGAGACAAGAGACTTATTTAATTTTGCGGTTCGACTTGATCACATCATCGATAACAATACCAGCCAAGTTTTCCAGTTAACCTACAACAACGAAGAGTACGATTCATTTTATTTCGAAGATAAACAAGAAGATGTCAGTATTGATTATTTGATAAGCTCACAAATCAATGCATTTCAGTTCGACTTTGGATTAAATTATCGCAATATCGGCTTAACGCTGACAAATAATGACTACCTTACCTCGTTAAATAATCTTGATAGCCTGCAGTATTACAGTGCTTTTTTACAAGCCCAATATGAACACATTCCCAGCCAAGTTAGCGTTAGCTTAGGAAGTAAAGTTGAGCGTAATAGTGCCATAGGTTGGCAGCATCAACCCTCAGCCAAAGTGATGTGGAAGGTGAATGAGGAGTCTACGCTTTGGGGGTCAATATCAAAAGGCAGCCGCTTTCCATCGTTTACTGAAATGGATTTATCTTTCCGCGCTGCAGGTATCCCTTTCGGCAACTTTATATTGGCGCAAATCATTCAAGGCAATAAAGATATACAAGCTGAGCAGTCAGTTTCAAAAGAGGTTGGCTATCGCTACAGCGCCAGTCGATGGGATATCGATTTATCGTTGTTTAAAACCGAAGCTGACAACGTACTCACCACTGACGTTGCGATAAATCCGCCTTCCTTATTCATTCAAACATTTGTCTCTGACGGACGATTGGATACTTACGGTGCAGAGGCCTTTGTAGATTGGCAAGTTGCCTCCTGGGTTAATACTGAACTTACCTATAGTTTTGCCAAAATCGATTATGATCTCTCAGAAAATTTGCAATCACCAACGGGCGAAAATTCAAAGGTTGAACAGTGGTTGTTCAAAACATCTTTGCAGCTTAGTGATGCTCATTCACTCTTTACTACTGCTCGCTGGGAGAGGGGGGACGCTTACAGTACTGACGACTACTATGCGTTAGACGTATCATGGCAATGGCAAATATCGGAGAACTTACAGTTTAGTGCCACCGGAAATAATTTGTTTATTAGTGATAGGGTTGAGTATGCAAATACGCGGCAACTTTTTGTAGTTCCTTCGTTTATTGAACCCTCTTACGTTATCAACCTTAGCTACTTTTTTGAGTAAATATCTATGAAGAATTACATCAAAATAGTACTTATCATTTTTATCATTGCACTGCCATTTAGTGAGTCACATGCACGCTCAAGTAACAGAGAAAATGCGATTAAAGCAGGATTTATCTATAACTTTGCACTTTACAGCTCTGGTGAGTGGTTCGATCCTAACGAAAGTGATGTCTACAGAATATGCAGCAACGATTCTGATTTTGTAAATTCAGCTTTAATTACGCTCGCAAATCAGAAGGTGAAAGGAAAGCCTGTTGTAGCTACTTATATAGATCACCCTGAGTCTGGGTGTCACTCGCTGTTTATCGTAGAGAAAAGTCAGCATAAGCCAGTCTCACTCGATAGTGCTGAGTTCATCAGTACTATGATTATTTCAGAGTCCAAAAATATTGCTCAGTGGTCAGGGCATATAAACTTATTTAAGACGGGCGGAAAAATACGTTTTGAAATAGCCCCGCAAAGGCTCGAGAGAGCAAATATCGTAATGAGTTCAAAGGTAATGAGATTGGGGCGAGTTGTTGACACGCCGCGAGAGCCATGGTGAATATGTTTCTGAAAAAGCGTTCACTATTATTTAGATTGACGGCTATGTTCATGGCAGTAGCGTCATTTTCTACGCTTATCACGTTGCTAGTCATGTCGGTGTATCAAATTAATACGTTGAGTAACGCTGAAGTTCGACGGGTAAATTCACTGGCACAAATACTCGCTCCCAATGTCACGGCATCACTCATTTTTAACGACAAAGAAGCTATTCATGAGCTTATAGAACCACTCGCCTATCAGGACAGTGTGGTCATGGTGAGTGTAATAGATCATCAAGGTGATGTTTTTACATCAATTGATATCGCTGAGAGTGCAGCACGATTAGATAACCAAGCGCTGACTAAAACTGAGACTAGCTTAGAAGCGCATGACTCTCATTATGGCTCACTTATTATCTATACGGATGATAGTTCAGTGAGGAAACATGTTTCATTCTATTTGATGTTTCTAGGTGCCATCTTTATCACTATTATCGTTTTTGGCTTTTTCCTTTCACTTTTCGCTAGTAAGCGTTTTATCTATCCTATTTTGCGCTTGGCGGCAGTGGTTAAAAAGGTGACTCACAGTCATGATTACTCAATAAGAGCGACCTATAGTTCCTTTGATGAAATAGGGGACTTAACGAAAGGGTTTAATTCGATGTTAGAAACCATTTCCCTTAGAGATAACTTGTTAGAGAGTACGGTTCAGCAACGGACTGGTGAATTAGAAAAGGCCAATATTGAATTAAGAGATCAAGCATACAAAGACAGTTTATCCGGTTTGCCAAATCGGCGTTATATTTATGAATTAATAAACGACGTGAGTAAAAATGTAAAGCCCCATACCTTTACATTGCTGTTCCTTGACTTGGATGGCTTTAAGGAGGTGAATGACACGTTAGGTCATGATTATGGCGATTTGTTAATTGTTGATGCAGCAAAACGTATTCAGGCCATTATTAACAAAGGCGATACCCTTGCGCGATTAGGCGGCGATGAATTCACTATATTCCTGCGCGATGTAGCAGAGCCCAGTGTTATCGAAAGCATTGCGAATCGAATTAGATATGAGTTTAATAAACCCTTCCTGATCCGCGATGAAAGTGTCCATATAACCGCCAGTATTGGCGCGAGTTCTTACCCAGAGTGTGGTCAGTCTGCTGAAGAAATAATGAAAAAAGCCGACTTAGCAATGTATGAGGCAAAATCATCAGGAAGGAATTGCTATCGCTTCTTTCACACTTCAATGTTAGAAAAATTAGAAGCCAAAAAGCTGGTGATAAGCGACTTGCGCCAAGCCTTGAAAAATGACGAACTAGAACTCTTCTATCAACCTATCTACAACATTGAAACACGAAAAATTGATAAAGCAGAAGCGTTAATTCGTTGGCATCATCCAGAGAAGGGGGTAATTTCACCTCAGGACTTTATTCCTATCGCGGAAGAAAATGGCCTAATTGTAGAGCTGGGAAATTGGGTGCTTCAAAATGCGATTGCTAATGTTCAAGCGTTTAGGCAAAGCTTGTGCCCTAACTTTTGCGTAAATATTAATGTTTCTGCCGCGCAATTAAAGCCAGAAGACAACTGGATACCTGAGTTTATCCGTATTCTGGATGACGCTAATTTAGGCGCAAATGCAATAGCAATAGAAATCACTGAAACTGCATTGATGACAGATAGAAAGAAGGTGGTTGAAGACTTACGTTTACTGAAAGAAAAAGGTGTTGAGATCGCTATTGATGACTTTGGAGTAGGGTATTCTTCATTGTCGTATTTGCAACAGCTAAAAATAGATATCATCAAGATAGACAAAAGTTTCGTCCAACAGCTAGGTATTGATTCAGCAGGTACTACACTGTGCAATACCATTGTTCAAATGGCGAAAAATCTAAATATTAAGGTGGTTGCTGAAGGTATCGAGGATGAAGCCCAACTACAGATGTTAACGGAGTTTGGTTGCCATTTTGGTCAAGGATATTTTATCGCTAAACCCGCGCAAGCGAAAAAATTCGAAACGTTTTTTCACGCATTTAAGCCTGCACATATTGCATCAAAAACGGCGCTGAAAGGTGAGGTGTTGTTATAATACGCGCAATTCTCTCGTAATCATTCACGATAGACTGGGCGTTAACCGTGCTTTTAAATCTTCTTTATATCGCCGTGATATAGCTACTTTT
Source organism: Alteromonas sp. Mac1 (assembly GCF_001562125.1). NCBI lineage: Bacteria > Pseudomonadati > Pseudomonadota > Gammaproteobacteria > Alteromonadales > Alteromonadaceae > Alteromonas > Alteromonas sp. Mac1. Next base: position 3,174,376 of record NZ_CP013932.1, on the reverse strand, counting down.
GTACCATCCAGTAAGACGGCGGTCCCGTCTCCACTCTCTTCAAATGCGATATTGTTTATAAATGTACATTGAATAGCGTAGGAACGATGAACGCGAATAAAGCCCTTGTCACCTGCGTTCTCACAGAATTGTTTCATGGTATATCGTAAAGGGAATGTTGATTTTAAAGTGTGAAGATTAATATAGTTTCCCGAGGCTTCTATCCAGTATACGTCACTGAGTTTCACCAGAAATTCTCTGTTAAGTTTCTTTACCAACAGGTTGTCGGGCAGGGTTGAGGACAAAGTAGTGCCTCCCGCGCCATGAAGTTGCTCATCCGCATCATGTTCCCGAAGAACTGAAGCTTCTCCGATAAGCCTTCGATAACTGAACATAATGATGTAATAAAAGGTGATAAGGGTGATATAGCCCCATATATCCTTACGGTACTCATAAAAAAATTCGCGGGCTAGCGGCCCGAAATTATATTCTTTATCTGATAGTAAGTAGCAAAGCTCTCTAAATGTTACCATCAATGTTACATGGGCAATAGAAAATAGACTTGCGAAAGCAAAATGCCAGAGTAGCCATATCCTAATTCCAAATGAGTAAGTATCGAGTTTACGAATGGAGAAAATAAGCGGAACGACTAATAAAGCAGTAGCTAATGCGCTGCTATATTCCCACAGATAAGGTTCCCATAACGCAGTGCTGTTGTTTGCGTCTCTTGATAGTTCTGTCCAATCTGATGCGGCATTAATGGAGTTATTCAAAAATAAATAAATCACCAGCAGTACAAAGGCTGCCCATTTATGATATCGCTCTGTATTGCGAAAAAACTGACTGAGTTTTTCGTCACTGCTACCCACCGCTCACCCCCAAATTCTCATTCTTTCGTCACTCTACGCTAGTGCGAGTAAGAAAATCTACGTTATATCAAACGCTATTACTATATTATTGAATAGGACAGACAGTAATGACACAAATAATAAGTAGCAGCGAAGTCACGGGCAACACCACATATAAAAGTCAATCAACCCGGTTTCATGCGCTCGATGCGCTAAGAGTTATCGCATTTGGTGTGTTGATTCTTTATCACATTGGTATGTACTACGTTTTAGAATGGGGATGGCATATCAAAAGTGAACAGCCACAGGCGTGGCTACAAGATGTTATGATTTTAACGAACCAGTGGCGAATGTCGCTGTTGTTTTTGATTTCTTCGATGGTACTTACCGCGCTGTTAACTCGCATTGAGCCTCAACCACTTTTGTTTTTAAAACGGTCTGGGGTGTTGATAGCCCAGCGAACACAGCGATTATTGATTCCGTTGCTGTTTGGCATGTTTGTGATAGTTGCTCCGCAAGTTTATATTGAGTGGACGGTAAATGGGATAATTGATACTAGCTTTACGCAGTTCTATATAGAATACATTAACCCCAATACGCAGTGGCTAGCCGAGCGTCATTCTGACATTGGCTTACTGACATGGAATCATCTTTGGTTTCTACCTTACTTGTGGGTGTATTCAATACTGTTAATTTTGCTGTTTCCGGTGATGGCTCAGTTGCGAAAACTTCAGATTGGAATGATAACCTTCGCGTTTGCATCTTCTACGGCAATGGTAGCGATATGGCTAATGTTACGAAATACGTACCCGACAACACACGACTTGCTTAATGATTGGTACAGCCATGCTAAATACTTTCTCGTTATGATAGTTGGTGCCGTTATCATTTTGCAGCCCAAATTATGGGAAGCGCTAGAGCGTACTCGCTATGTAAGCATGCTGGTCGCGTTGTGCATGTATTCACTTATTATTGCCGATAGGCACGATATGTTGGGGCCTGTTGGCGATTGGATGACTGAGTTCTGGTGGTTCAGAGTGATGGTAGGCTATATTGTCGTGCTTAATCATTGGGCTTGGTTAGCCGCGATACTAGGTTTTGGAAAGCGTTATTTAAGTAAACCCATGGCTTGGGTTAACTACCTTAATAGCGGTGTGCTTCCTTACTACATGATGCACCAAACATTAATTGTGGTTGCCGCGTATGCTCTGCATTCAATAGGCTTTCCAGTAGGAATTCAGTTTGTGCTCATTTTACTGTTTACGTTATTAGGTTGTGCACTCACTTATGAGCTTGCGAAGAGAAACGTGGTGACACGAGTATTGTTTGGTTTGAAAGTAAAGCGTAAGGGCGCTAGCAGAGAGAATGACACAACCAGTCCAGCATCTGCATCATTGATATTTACCAAGCCAGCGACAAAAACATCGCTATAAACAGGCACAAAAAAAGCGGTGTATGAACACCGCTTTTATTTAACCTTTTTTACAGGCAATCAGTCAACAAATTGCCCTATTTAAAAAGACTATTTTAAATGCTTAACTAAGCCTTGAACTACTTTGGCACTACCTGCCACGATTTCGCCGCTATAAAGTGGATCGTTGCCGCCTTTAAAGTCGGTGACTAAGCCGCCAGCTTCACGAACAATAAGTTCTCCAGCTGCGATATCCCACGTTTTAATACCACGTTCCCAGTAGCCATCATGACGACCAGCAGCAACGTATGCTAAATCTAACGCTGCACTACCAGCACGGCGGATGTCGCCACACTCATGGAAAATTTTATTAAGGCTTAGTGCATACTCGCCAAACTTAGCTTTGTTTTTAAACGGCATACCGGTGGCTAGAATAGTCTCGGTTAAATCGCGCGGCTTAGACGCACGAATACGATAACCATTTAACTGGGCGCCTTGTCCGCGGCTAGCTGTGAATAATTCGCTACGGATAGGATCAAATACAACAGCTTGGTCTAAACGACCTTTGTGAAGTAATGCAATAGATACGGCAAAGTGAGGAATGCCTTTAATGAAATTGGTGGTGCCATCTAATGGGTCAATAATCCACTGAAAGTCAGTATCTGCGCCAGCAGTTTCGCCAGACTCTTCGCCCATAAAGCAGTGATTTGGAAATGATTGCTGAATTTTAGCAATAATAGCTTGCTCAGCTTCTTTATCAACTTGGGTGACGTAATCGTTCAAACCTTTTGATTCAGTTGCTACTTCGTTGTGTTTTTCAAAACCACGAACAATAATTGTGCCGGCCGCACGCGCTGCGCGCACCGCAATATTCAGCATAGGATGCATAGATAAACCACCAATTGTAAAAGACCAAAGAACTGACCTCGACCATAGGTTAGCCCAACATGCGTTTTACGCAAGTGACCAACAAGGTAAGGTGTTCAAAACGCGCGCATCTTAACCAGAATGGCGGTGTGATGCAAATGAAATGTGGATGGGCTGCACAAGCATGTGTGATGCTGACAATATTGAGGTATCAATGTAGGGCAGCAGATAGCCATCTATACCGCCATTGTGCTACTATTCCGTTCAATATTGACGAGGCTACAGGTAATAAAAAGCATGCTCGAGAACATCCGTATTATTTTGGTGAGTACATCACACACTGGCAACATTGGCTCCACAGCGCGAGCGATGAAAACCATGGGCTTGAGTAGCCTCTATCTAGTTAATCCTGTACATGAGCCTGATGGTCAAGCAAGTGCTTTGGCTGCTGGGGCGGGGGACGTTTTAGCGAACGCCAAAATAGTTAGCACCTTAGAAGAAGCCGTGTCTGATTGTGGTTTGGTTGTGGGTACATCGGCCCGTTCTAGAACGCACTCATGGCCTATGCTAGGTCCACGTGAATGCGGTGAAAAACTAGTACAAGAAGTAAGTAACTTCCCTGTAGCGCTGGTATTTGGTCGCGAAAATAGTGGGTTAAGCAACGAAGAGTTACAACAATGTCACTTTCATATGTGTATTCCTGCAAACCCCGAATACAGCTCGCTGAACTTAGCCGCTGCGGTACAAACCTTATGCTATGAAATTCGTATGGCGTACTTAAACAAAGAAGCTTTACCTACGGCTGAAGAAGCGTACCCGCTGAATGAAGATTTAGAACGTTTTTATACGCACCTTGAATCAACATTAGAAGGTACGTCTTTCATTCGTAAGAGCCACCCTGGCGTGGTAATGACTAAACTTCGTCGTTTGTTCAATCGCGCTCGTCCTGAATCTCAAGAGCTCAACATATTACGTGGCATCTTGGCGTCTATCGATAAATCGGTCAAAGCGCCATTGCCAGAGCCTGACAACGAAAATGAATCACCTAACTAGGCGAGGCACTCGTGTTCTCTAGAATTAAAGACGACATTCAAGGGGTATTTCATCGCGACCCAGCGGCGCGAAATACCTTTGAAGTGTTAACCAATTACCCAGGTTTGCATGCCGTGTGGCTGCATCGTGTCAGTCACAAATTATGGAAAGCCGACTGGAAATGGTTGGCACGCAGTCTATCCACATTCAATCGGTGGCTAACGGGAATAGAAATTCACCCCGGGGCGACCCTAGGCCGCCGTGTATTTATCGACCATGGCATGGGCGTTGTGATTGGTGAAACAGCAGAAGTGGGCGACGACGTTACTTTGTATCACGGGGTAACATTAGGCGGTACTAGTTGGACGCCGGGGAAACGTCACCCTACATTAGAAAAGGGCGCGGTAGTAGGCGCAGGCGCTAAAGTGCTCGGTCCTATTACCATAGGTGAAAATGCCAAAGTTGGTTCTAATTCGGTAGTAGTAAAAGATATACCTGCAGGCGCCACAGCAGTGGGGATTCCTGGGCGAATTATTATCTCTAAGCAACAAAGTGATGCAGCGCAGATTAACCCCAATCGCCATAAAATTGCGGAAAAATACGGGTTCGATGCTTACGCAGTTGCGCCCGATAATCCAGATCCTGTCGCCAATGCTATGGGGATTATGTTAGAGCATATGCATCAGATGGACACCAAGGTAGAAGAGATGTGCAAAGTGATTCAATCCCTCGGTGGTGACGTTTGTACTGATAACTTGCATAACATATCTGCGCAAGATTTCGCCGATACAGGTATTGAATTTGCAGACGAGAGTAAAGCTAAAGCTGGCCAAGAGGCATTTGACCCAACAATCTAATCATTAATGGTTATTAAATTAATGGCATTTAAGTTACTAATTTTCAAACTTAAATTGTTTAGCAAAAGTTCAGCGATAAAAACGATTAGCGTAATCAATAATACTTGACTAAATTACTAGGTCTTATACTTGACCATTTTAGTCAGGTATGTGAAAATTCCTGCTATCTTAATAGCGGGAGGATTCTATGAAATTAACATCTAAAGGGCGCTACGCAGTAACGGCAATGCTTGATGTAGCATTGCATTCGACACGCGGTCCTGTGCCTCTCGCTGATATCTCTGAACGCCAAGCTATCTCGCTATCTTATTTAGAACAGCTTTTCTCTCGATTACGTAAAGATCAATTAGTCGACAGTGTTCGTGGGCCAGGTGGTGGCTATTTACTAGGGCGCGATGCAGCCAATATATCAATTGGTGAAGTTATTCGTGCGGTAGACGAATCTGTAGATGCTACCCGTTGCCAAGGGCAAGCTGACTGTCAAAGTGGTGACCGTTGCCTAACCCATAGTTTGTGGCAAGATTTGAGCGATCGTATAAGCTCCTTTTTAAACGATATTACTCTTGGTGAATTAATGGCGAAGCGCGATGTTCAGGAAGTGGCTGGGCGCCAAGATAAAAGCGCGTCTCTTCGTAATGTTGCCAACGATATCGAAGTTAGTTTTCAGTTATAACATCAGCTTTAGAGAATGTATAAATCGCTATGTCTCGTTCAACACCTATTTACTTAGATTATGCCGCTACAACACCTGTCGACCCACGGGTTGCAGAGAAAATGGTGCAATGCCTTACTCTAGATGGCAATTTCGGTAATCCTGCTTCCCGTTCGTATCGTTTTGGTTGGATGGCCGAAGAAGCAGTAGACGTCGCCCGCAATCAGATAAGTGATGCGCTGAACTGCGACCCACGTGAAATTGTTTTTACCTCGGGTGCGACAGAGTCAAACAATTTGGCTATTAAAGGTGTAGCCGAAGGCTATGCGAATAACGGCAAACATATCATTACCGTTAATACCGAACACAAAGCAGTACTTGATACCTGTGAACATTTAGAGAAACAAGGTTTTGAAGTAACCTATCTTGATGTAGATTCTTCTGGCCTTATTTCAGTTTCACAGCTTGAAGCGGCGATAACTGATGAGACTATTTTGATCTCAGTAATGCACGTGAATAATGAATTAGGTGTTGTTCAAGATATTAACGGTATCGGTGAGTTGTGCCGAGCGAAGAACATTATGTTTCATGTAGATGCGGCGCAAAGCGTGGGTAAACTCGCCATAGATTTACAGGCGTTACCAGTTGACCTGTTGTCTATTTCGGCACATAAAATTTATGGTCCGAAAGGCATGGGGGCGTTATACGTTCGCCGTCGTCCAAAAATTAATTTAGCTGCCCAAATTCATGGGGGCGGGCATGAACGGGGTATGCGTTCAGGTACATTAGCAACCCATCAGATTGTGGGCATGGGCGAAGCAATACACCTGGCCTATCAGCAGCTAGAACAGGATTCAGCTCACATTAGTGAGTTGAAAACAGCATTATGGGAAGGGCTAAGCCAGCTAGATGATGTTCACCTTAATGGCCATGAAACTCAACGTATAGCGAACATTTTAAATGTGAGTTTTGGTGGTGTTGATGGGGAAAGCATGATGATGGCGATGAACGATATTGCGGTATCTTCTGGCTCTGCCTGCACATCGGCAAGCTTAGAACCTTCATACGTATTACGCGCCATTGGTAGAAGTAGTGAACTTGCTCACGCTGGCATACGTTTTAGTATTGGTAGGTTCACCACATTAGACGATATTACCTACGTCATTAGCAAAGTTATCGACGTGGTAACCCGGTTACGGGAAGCAACAGTGCTGGCTGCAAGTCGTTAAGGCGATGTTGTACCCGCTTAGTCAAGCTTCACTGACGGGTATTTTAACTGTCCAAAAGCACGATATTTAATTTTTATTTAACAAGGCTGTTGAATATTTGAGTGAAATACTCAGGTATTATATAATACGGCTCCAAAATTTTAGGCTGTCTAGATATTCGATAGGAATATCGCAAATACGTTTTGGCAAATAGATAAATAGCCAAAACGGCGACGTGACTTACTGGCAAGACCGAGAGGCCAGTAGTGAAGGCAGCAAACGCAGGCAAACAAGTGAGATCCCAACATGAGTGAACAGATCGAACAGGCGTTAGAAAGAAAGTACGATGCTGGATTTTATTCAGAGATCGAATCTGAGACTTTTGAAAGTGGCCTCGACGAGTCAGTAATTCGCCGTATTTCAGCAATGAAAGACGAGCCAGAGTGGATGCTAGAATGGCGCTTAAAGGCGTATCATTCGTGGCTTGAAATGGAAGAGCCTGATTGGGCTCATGTCGATTATCCTAAAATTGACTATCAAGCCATTTCTTATTACTCGGCACCAAAGAGTATGAAAGACAAGCCTCAGTCACTTGACGAAGTTGACCCTGAACTGCTGCGTACCTACGAAAAGCTAGGTATTCCGTTGCACGAACAAGAAATGCTAGCGGGCGTTGCAGTAGACGCGGTATTCGACTCAGTATCGGTGGTAACCACTTTTCGCAGCAAGTTAGAAGAAGCGGGCGTTATCTTTTGCCCCATTTCAGAAGCACTTGTGAAATACCCAGATTTAGTGAAAAAGTACATCGGCTCGGTAGTACCGCGCACCGATAACTACTTTGCCGCATTAAACAGTGCCGTATTTACCGATGGATCATTCGTTTATATTCCAAAAGGCACACGTTGCCCTATGGAGCTTTCTACATATTTCCGTATAAACGAAATGAACACAGGTCAGTTTGAACGTACTTTAATTGTTGCTGAAGAAGGCAGCTACGTAAGCTACTTAGAAGGCTGTACTGCACCTCAGCGTGATGAAAATCAATTGCACGCTGCCGTGGTTGAATTGGTTGCTATGGATGACGCTACTATTAAGTACTCAACCGTACAAAACTGGTACCCAGGTGATGAAAACGGTAAAGGCGGTATTTACAACTTTGTGACCAAGCGTGGTATTTGTCATAAGAACGCAAAAATCTCGTGGACCCAAGTTGAAACGGGTTCAGCAGTAACCTGGAAATACCCAAGCTGTGTGCTTAAAGGTGATAACAGCGTAGGTGAGTTTTACTCAGTAGCGTTAACCCGCGGTAGGCAGCAAGCCGACACGGGTACTAAAATGATTCACCTTGGTAAGAACACACGCTCTACCATTATCTCTAAAGGTATTTCAGCGGGTAACAGTAACAACGCTTATCGTGGTTTAGTGCAAATGGGCCCACGTGCCGATGGCGCACGTAATTTCACAGAATGTGACTCGCTACTAATTGGCGATAAATGTGGCGCACACACGTTCCCGTATATAGAAAGTAGAAATCCAAGTGCCATTGTTGAGCATGAAGCAACAACGTCGAAAGTAAGCGACGAGCAGTTGTTCTTGTGTAAACAACGTGGTTTAGACACAGAAAAAGCCGTATCTATGATTGTTAACGGTTTCTGTAAAGAAGTATTCAAAGAGCTGCCGATGGAATTCGCCGTAGAAGCCGGCAAGCTGCTCGAAATTAGTCTTGAAGGTTCAGTGGGGTAATCAATGCTTAGTATCAAGAATTTACATGCCAGCGTAGAAGAGAAAAACATCATTAAAGGGCTTAGCCTAGAAGTTAAGCCAGGTGAAGTACACGCTATCATGGGCCCTAACGGTGCCGGTAAGAGTACCCTTGGTTACGTACTTTCTGGCCGTGATGGCTACGAAGTGAGCGAAGGCGATGTAACACTGAACGGTAAAGATTTACTTGATTTAGAAGTTGAAGAACGTGCCCGCGAAGGTTTGTTCTTAGCGTTTCAATATCCAGTAGAAATTCCAGGCGTTAGCAACATGGAATTCATGAAAGAGTCTGTAAATGCTATGCGTGAACAGCGCGGCAAAGAGCCTCTTACTGCAGCAGAGTTTTTAAAGAAAGCGAAAGAAGCCTGTAAGCAAGTTCAATTGCCGCTAGATTTCTTAAAGCGTGGTGTTAACGAAGGCTTCTCTGGTGGTGAGAAAAAGCGTAACGAAATCATGCAAATGATTTTGTTAGAGCCAAAGCTTTGTATTCTAGATGAGTCTGACTCAGGTCTAGACGTTGATGCACTTCAAGTGGTTGCCGATGGTGTTAACAGCCAACGTGACGGTGAGCGTAGCTTTATTGTAGTGACTCACTACCAGCGTTTGCTTGATTACATCAAACCTGACTTTGTACACATTCTTGCCGACGGTAAAATTGTGAAAAGTGGTGATGCATCACTGGCGCTAGAAGTAGAGAAAAGTGGTTATGCTTTCTTAGGTAAAGCATACGAGGAGGCTGAAGCATGAGTCAATGGCTAGAACAGGTCATTGATGGGGCAGCGCTAGATGATTATCTGGCGCCCGTGCGTCAGCAGGCCTTAACACAGTTAAAAAACGATGGTTGGCCAAAACGCCGAAACGAAAGCTGGATCAATACGCCACTTACGCCCGTTGAAAAGCGTAACGTTGCGATTGCCACCCAAGCTGACAGCGTACCTGTACCAAACATCGATAACCTAAACGCACTTGATATCGTATTTGTTGATGGTGTGTTAGTAACGCAAATTAACACGCTTGACGTGCCAGAAGGCATGACAATTACATCGCTTAACGTTGACGATGCAAGCACGCAAGCAGCTATTGCTAGTGTGTTTGGTCAAGTGAAGCCAACGCGCCATTTATTTGGCCGTGTTAACGATGCACTTTGCCAGCACGGTGTTTTCATTAATGTAGTAGACGGCGCAAAAGTTACCAAGCCTATTCGCATAGTGAATTTAGCGACTAAAAACGTGGATGCCCATACTCGCGTATTGGTTAAGCTAGGTAACGCATCAAGCGCAGTTATCATTGAACAAGGTTCAGGTGATACCGATAGCCTTACAACAGCATTCGCTGAATACGATATTGCCGATGATGCGCACTTAGAGCATTACCGCTTTGCTATGTTTACTGGCAGTGCTAAGCAACTAGGTGGTAGCCACTTTATGTTGCATAACCGCTCAACGCTAAATAGCACCCTAGTGGGCTATGGCAGTGAGTTGTCGCGCTTAGATGTGGATATGCATCATGCAGGTGAATTTGCGAACGCCAAAATGAACGCGATTTATTTATTGGCGGAAGGTGAGTTGTTCGACTTACATTCAACCATTGAGCACGCTATGCCTAACGGCACCACGGAAGAAAACGCTCGCGGTATTGTGGGTGATAAAGCTCGTGCGGTATTCAATGGTCGTATTCACATTCACCGTGATGCACAGAAAACCTTGGCAGAGCTTAACAACCGTAACTTGTTGTTGTCTCGTCGTGGTGTTATCAACACAAAACCTGAACTAGAAATTTATGCCGACGACGTGCGCTGTGCTCATGGTGCAACAGTGGCAGAAATTGAAGGTGAAGCGCTTTATTATATGCTGACTCGCGGCGTACCGCGCAGCAAAGCTTTGGTGATGCTGAACTTTGGTTTCATTCAAGAGCTGATTAACGATATGCCAAATGCGGCTATTCGTGATTGGTTACTTCCTGTGCTAAGCGAGCGCTTTGCACACATGGAGGTTAAATGAGCTTAGACGTTGCTGCGCTTCGCGCCCAGTTTCCAATCCTTGCTAAGACGGTAGACGGTAAGCCTCTGGTTTACCTCGACAATGCGGCTTCAACGCAAAAGCCACAAGCGGTAATTGATGCCATTGTCGATTTCTACACGAATACCAATGCCAACGTGCACCGAGGCGCCCATCATTTGTCTGATGAAGCAACCCGTCGTTATGAAAACGCGCGCACCAGCGTAGCTGGTTTCATTAACGCCAGTGCGCGTGAAGAAGTGATTTGGACTAGCGGTACCACTGAAGCCATTAATATTGTGGCTAACGGGGTAGGGCAACTGCTTCGCGAAGGCGACCAAGTCATGGTGACAGAATTAGAGCACCATGCAAACTTGGTCACGTGGCAACAAGCGTGTCGACGTTCAGGCGCAACACTAAATATTGTGCCGATATTCGACAACGGTGAGCTCGATATCGATGCATTCGATAGACTGCTAACACCCAACACTAAAATGGTGGCGTTTCCGCATGTATCTAATGCATTAGGTACAGTAAACCCCATTAAATTGCTAACTGAAAAAGCGAAAGCAGTAGGTGCATGGGTATTAGTTGACGGCGCGCAGGGCATTGCCCATGGCGGCGTTGACGTGCAAGAGATTGGTTGTGATTTTTACGTCTTCTCTGGACACAAGTTGTTCGGACCCACAGGTATAGGTGTTTTGTGGGGCCGTAAGTCGGTGCTAGAAGACTGGCCTGTATGGCAAACTGGCGGCGAAATGATAAAAGACGTCACTTATCATGAAGCCACCTGGGGCGAATTGCCAAACCGCTTAGAGGCAGGCACGCCTAATATTGCAGGCGCTATTGGTTTAGGTGCAGCAGTTGATTGGTTTAAAAACCTTGATATGGCCGCATTACATAACCATGAACAAGCTTTATTACGCTACGCCACTGAACAAGCACTTGCTCTTGACGGCATGCGTTTAATTGGCACAGCGCCTAACAAAGTCGGTGTATTAAGCTTTTTATTAGACGGCGCGCACCCTGCCGATGTTGGGTTTATTCTTGACAGACAAGGCGTAGCAATAAGAACAGGCGATAACTGTGCTCAGCCGCTGATGAAGCGCTTTGGTATTCCAGGCACTGCGCGTGCATCGTTCTCAATTTACAACACGCTTGAAGAAGTGGACAGCTTATTTGCTGCACTTAAAAAAGCGAAAATGATGTTGGCCTAAGGAGGCACTATGAGTGTTGAAACATTTGTTCCTAGCACAAAGCTTATTACCTTGAGCGACAGCGCCATTAAGCACTTTGAAAGCAAGCTCAAAGATAAACCGGGTCAGTTAATCCGCTTGTCTACTCGTGTAAGCGGCTGTACCGGTTATGCATACGAACTTGATTTTGCTGATAGCGCGAAAGACAGTGACGAAATTGTAGAAATTTCGCCAACCCTTCGTGTTGCGGTTTCAGAAGATGCTGCCGACCTAGTACGTAGTACAGAAATCGACTACGTGACTGAAGGCGTGAACGGCATTATTAAGTACAACAACCCGAATGTGGTTGATGAGTGTGGTTGTGGCGAAAGCTTCAACGTTGGCTAACTGCAATATTAAGAAGTTATAGCATGAAGCAGAAGATGGTGGTGACAGAACGAGAGTGTAAAGCACGTCTTGTTCCTGCAGGAAACCCTGCAACCATACCAGAAGGTGAGTTTGTTACGATCACGCAAGATTTAGGTGGAAACTACACCGTTACGTGGCGTGGCAATATGTACCGTATTGACGGCACCGATGCCGATGCAATCGGCCGCAAAGCCCAAGTGCTTAATTTTTCTGAGCTTGAAGATGGCAAAGTCAGTGAGCAGCAAGTCTGGGATGCGCTTGAAACTATCTTCGACCCTGAAATACCCATTAACTTGGTGTCGCTGGGGCTTATCTATAAGGTTAGCGTTAATCAAGATAACGGTGAAGTTGATATAGATATGACCTTAACTGCGCCAGGCTGCGGCATGGGCCCGGTATTGGTGGGCGATGTTGAATATCGTGTAGCATTGGTTCCTTTCGTTACCGCTGTGAATGTAGAGTTAGTCTTCGACCCTGCGTGGTCACGAGAAATGATGAGTGAAGAAGCGCAGCTAGAAGCTGGCCTTTTCTTTTAATAACACAGGAATATCCATGGCATTACCCTCTACTGAAGAAATTATTGATGATTTAGCGTTTTTCGATGATTGGGAACAGCGCTATCAATATATTATCGATTTAGGTAAATCTGTACCAGGCTTGGCAGAAGACAAGCGCACGCCAGACAGACTTGTAAAAGGTTGCCAAAGCAGTGTGTGGCTGGTTGAGTCGTACAACAATAACCAAATTACCTTCGAAGTAGACAGTGACGCAGTGATTGTTCAAGGCTTATTAGCGTTAGTTTTGGCGGCTTACAATAATAAATCGCCGAAAGACATTCTTGAATTTGATATTGATGGCTATTTCGAAGCATTAGATTTAGAACGCCATATTACGCCTACTCGCGGTAATGGTCTTCGTGCAATAGTGGCAAAAATTCAGCATCTTGCGAAAGAAAACAGTTAGTTATATTTAAATTGGTGTGGAGCGTTAGCCTAAATTAAGTGCTACAACTGTCCCTTGCCTAAGTCGCGGTAATCGCTGTCATAATAGTGTCATCGTTATCACGTGTAGTAGAACGCCATGGGGTGTTGAAATCGCCGCTGGTCAAGCCGTTAATAATTGCCTATAATTCGCGGCCAAAAATACATAAGACTTAATTTGTTTGGAGAGAACAATGGCTCTAGAGCGTACTTTTTCGATTATCAAGCCTGATGCGGTAGCTAAAAACGTTATCGGTGCAATTTACAACCGTTTCGAATCTGCAGGTCTTCGCATCGTGGCATCTAAGATGATCCACATGAGCAAAGAACAAGCTGAAGGTTTTTACGCAGAACATAAAGAACGTCCTTTTTTCGGCGCTCTAGTTGATTTCATGACATCTGGCCCAGTTATGGTTCAGGTTCTTGAAGGCGAAAACGCTGTTGTTAAAAACCGTGAAATCATGGGTGCAACTAACCCAGCTGATGCTGCTGCTGGAACACTTCGTTCTGACTACGCTGCTTCAATTGATGAAAACGCATGTCACGGTTCTGATGCACCAGAATCAGCTGCACGTGAAATTGCTTACTTCTTCTCTGAAGAAGAGATTTGTCCTCGTACGCGTTAATCGCAAACGACCGAATCTAAAAAACGAGGCTTCGGCCTCGTTTTTTGTTTCTGTAAGTCTGTTTTTTCGCTTTATTGTCTGGCGTCTGGCATTGGTTCACTTCGTCAAGTAACAGCAACAATATAGCTTGTTACACCCTGTATTTAGTCTGTGGGTTACGCTTTTTCTAGTTGAACAAGTATGGTAAAATCCGCGCAAATTTTGAACGGCTTTGGTCTATGACTTTTGACCGTTTTGGGCGTAACGTTTTTCTTAGCAGCATATCTTCTGCTTACGTCCTACAAGTGAACGGCTTTTCACTACTTACTTTTTAAGTGTAATCCATTATTTAGGGGCACCTGATAAAGGCTCCCGAGGCTTCACCTTAATAACGCAAGTAGATTTAGAGCAACATGGATTCGAACCTCCAAATGTCCGTTCGCGTCATCATATTAGCAGTACAAGGCAATAGCCTTGAATAGGTAAAAGGGTCATCATTTTATGGCAAAGACAAATTTGTTAAATCTTAATCGCGAAGGCTTGCGTAATTTCTTCAAAGAAAAAGGAGAAAAACCATTTCGTGCCGATCAGGTAATGAAGTGGATTTATCAGCAGGGTGAAAGCGATTTTGAGAAAATGAGCAACCTGAATAAAAACCTGCGCGCGATGTTGATAGAACACTGTGAAGTGAAAGCGCCAGAGATTGCCTATTTCCAAGAAGCCAGCGATGGCACAATTAAGTTCGCGTTAGCCCTTGAAGGTGGTCAGGAAGTGGAAACGGTATGGATCCCAGAAGCCGACCGTGCAACGCTTTGTGTATCGTCACAAGTAGGCTGTGCCCTTGAATGTACATTCTGTTCTACTGCTCAACAAGGCTTTAACCGTAATTTGAGCGTCAGTGAAATTATTGGTCAAGTATGGCGTGTCGCTACCTTCCTTGGTTTATCAAAAGATACCAGCAAACGACCTATCACTAACGTAGTGATGATGGGTATGGGTGAGCCTTTGCTTAACCTTAAAAACGTGGTGCCTGCCATGAACATCATGTTAGATGACTTCGGGTTTGGCTTATCTAAGCGCCGCGTGACATTAAGTACCTCGGGTGTTGTACCTGCACTTGATATGCTTGGTGACCAAATCGATGTGGCCTTAGCGATTTCATTGCATGCGCCAAACGACGAGCTGCGTAATGAAATTGTACCGGTGAATAAAAAATACAACATTGAAGCCTTTTTGGCTGGCGTACGTCGTTATCTTGAAAAGTCGAAAGCTAACCAAGGTCGAGTGACGGTTGAATACGTTATGCTCTCGCACATTAACGACAGTACTGACCAAGCCCATGAATTAGCGAAAGTATTGAAAGATACACCGTGTAAAATAAACTTAATTCCGTTTAACCCTTATCCGGGTTCACCGTACCTTTGTTCAAGCAATTCTCGTATAGATAGATTCTCAAAAGTGCTTATGGATTATGGGTTTACCACCGTTGTACGTAAAACACGAGGCGACGATATCGATGCTGCTTGTGGGCAATTAGTGGGTGATGTAGTAGACAGAACTAAACGATTGTTAAAAAAACAGGTGAAGGGCGAAGCGATTTCGGTAAAAATGGCCCAATAATCATTAAGATATTAGGGTAATAACATGCGAATAGGATTGATAGCAGCTGTAGTCTTTTTAGCGGGGTGCGTAAGCAACTCGCAACCTGGAAGTTACAATAGTAACTTTGACCGCCAGGAAGCTGCTAAAACTCGTATGTCTTTAGGGTTAACCTACCTTAAAAACAATAATTATAAACAAGCTAAAGTTAATCTAGACCAAGCGCTAGAGTACGACCCACGTTCAGCTGAAGTCAATTACGCTATTGCGTACTATTACCAACTGGTAGGGGAAGTGAATCGAGCCGATGAGCTCTATCAAACGGCAATGTCGTTAGCACCAAACAACGGCGATATCGCAAACAGTTATGGTGCGTTCAAGTGCCAAGACGGTGATTACGACGGCGCTAAGGAGTACTTCCTTAAGGCCGTTAGTAATCAACAATATGCTAATTCCGCAGAAACTTATGAAAACTTGGCCCTATGTGCACAAAGCCAAGGCAATACTGAAGATGCTATTACCTATTTTCAAAATGCTCTCAAACACCAGCCCCTACGTGCTAAAAGTTTATACTTACTGACAGAGCTTTATGTTGCCACCGAGCAGTGGACATCAGCTAAGTACACGTTAGACAAGTATCAACGCGTCGCTAAACCTTCTCCTGATTCATTATGGCTGTCTTTTGAAATACACCAAGGAACAAACGACTGGGAAGGGGCAAAAGAAGTAGGGTATAAATTATCAACCTTATTTCCAGACAGTCCGTATACAGCTGACTATAAGAATATTCTTGCGCAGCATACTCCACAGGTTGAACGAAAAGTAAAAGGGGAAGATACTAATGCTGATAAAGTATCTAACTCAGTACAGGCAGAAACAGAAACAGAAACAAAAACGGGGTTGTCTTCCCAGCAAGCGCAATTCCACATAGTAAAGGCGAACGAAAACCTTTATCGTATTTCTCTAAAGCATAACATTAAAATTACCTCGCTGAAGGAGTGGAACAACATTGAGAATGCTGGCTCGATTTTTGCCGGTATGAAGCTTTGGTTAGTACCACACAACATGCAAGGGGAATAGGAAGTCGAATGGTGTCAGAACAACAAACGACTGAAGAAGCAGGTTTCGCACAAGAATCTACCGTGCCAAGCCCAGGTAAAATGCTTCGAGAGCGACGGGAATCGCTAGGGCTAACTCAGCAACAAATTGCTGATAAGCTTTTCTTGAAAGTCTCGCAAATCAACGCCTTAGAAGAAGATGCTGTGGATAAAACCACATCTATTACTTTCACCAAGGGCTATGTAAGAAACTACGCGAAACAACTAGGGCTAAATGCCGAACAGGTTGTTGCTGCCTTTGAGCAATATCATACAAGTGTAGAACCTCCAGCTAAACTCCAGAGTTTTTCTCGTCGTGTCGCTAAACAGACACACGATGATCGCTGGATGATGGTTACCTATATTATTTTGTTGCTGATAATCGGTGGCATTGTAGCGTGGTGGGTTCAACAACCTAGTGATGAAGCTATCGTTGAAGCGCCTAATCTTGACAAAATTAAAGAGGAAGCGGCAAACACCTCCATTCCTGAAGCAACTATTCGTACCAATTCGGGTGTGTTAAACAGCACAATTCCTGATTCGAGTACTGAAACGGAAAGTCCCACGCTTCCTCAATCTGGCGATGGCAATTTCAACAGTAGCGGCAATAGCAGTAATGCAGACGATGAAAGCTTGCCACCATCTGCAGGTATTAACCAAAGTAATAACCTGACAGCATTAGTGAGCGACTCAGATTCCGGCGACATCCGCTTTGGTAGTCAAGTTGCAAGCAACTCATCAACCTCAGGCAGTCAAAGCGGGGCGGTGCCTATATCGATGACATTTACCTTTGATGATGATTGTTGGGTGAACATAAAAGACGCAACCGGTGAGGCAATTGCTTACGGTGTTAAGCAATCTGGCCGCGTAATGGAAATTCAAGGTGTGCCTCCTGTTGCAGTTACACTCGGCAAACCGGATAATGTACGTATATCAGTTAATGGCGACCCCGTGGATATCACGGCCTTTCAAAATGGCCAGATTGCGCGATTCTCGCTTCCTATGTAGGTAATTAGATGTTTGCAGAAAGTCCTATCAAACGCAGAAAGTCCACGCGTATTAATGTAGGTAATATTCCTATTGGCGATGGCGCGCCCATTGCCGTTCAATCTATGACGAATACTCGTACCACTGATGTGGCTGCGACGGTTGATCAAATTAATCGTATTGTCGCCGTGGGTGGCGAGATTGTTCGCGTGTCCGTGCCTACCATGGACGCCGCTGAAGCATTCAAAGAAATTCGTAAGCAAGTTAGCACGCCTTTGGTCGCTGATATTCATTTCGACTACCGTATAGCACTTAAAGTGGCCGAGTACGGTGTTGATTGTTTGCGAATTAACCCAGGTAATATCGGCAATATGGAGCGTGTACGTTCTGTTGTTGATTGTGCCAAAGACAAGAACATCCCTATTCGCATTGGCGTAAATGGTGGCTCTCTCGAAAAAGACTTACAAGAAAAATACGGAGAGCCTACACCTGAAGCTTTGGTTGAGTCGGCCATGCGACATGTAGACATACTCGATAAGCTTAACTTCGACCAGTTTAAAGTGAGTGTTAAAGCCTCTGATGTATTTCTGGCGGTAGGTGCTTATCGACTATTAGCAGAGCAAATCGATCAGCCACTTCATTTAGGTATTACTGAAGCTGGCGGTCAACGTGCAGGCGCAGTAAAAAGCTCTGTTGGTTTAGGTATGCTGCTGGCAGAGGGTATCGGCGATACTATTCGTATTTCACTGGCTGCCGATCCGGTTGAAGAAATCAAAGTGGGTTTTGACATTTTAAAGTCGCTTCGAATTCGCTCACGTGGCATTAACTTTATCGCATGCCCAAGCTGTTCAAGACAAGAGTTCGACGTAATCGGTACGGTCAACGCGTTAGAACAACGTCTTGAAGATATTCTAACGCCTATGGACGTGTCTATTATCGGCTGTGTTGTAAATGGTCCAGGTGAAGCTGAAGTATCAGACTTAGGCTTGACGGGCGCCAGAAACATGAGCGGGTTATACGAAGATGGTAAACGCGTGAAAGAACGATTAGCCAACGATGACCTTATCGATAAGCTTGAGACAAGAATTCGTGCCAAAGCAACCCGTATGAGCGAAGCCAACAAAATACAGGTATCGGTGAAAGACTAAGCCTGTACGATTGTTGTTTATCTTCAAAGCCCCTATAATGCGGGGCTTTTCACTATTTAGCAGTATGAGAATTTCACGTGGCTAAAACTATTCAGGCAATTCGCGGAATGAATGATTGCCTGCCGGAAGTATCCGGTACATGGCAGAAAGTAGAATCTGTACTCCGTCAAGTGGTGGCCAGTTATGGCTATCAAGAAATTCGCACGCCCATTGTAGAGAGCACTGACTTGTTCAAGCGCTCTATTGGCGAAGTGACCGACATTGTCGAAAAGGAAATGTATACCTTTGAAGACAGAAACGGTGACAGTTTAACCCTTCGCCCTGAAGGTACTGCCAGCACGGTGCGTGCTGGCAATGAGCATGGATTGTTGTACAACCAACAGCAGCGCTTGTGGTACATGGGGCCAATGTTCCGCCATGAACGTCCGCAAAAAGGGCGTTATCGCCAGTTCCACCAGTTCGGTGTTGAAACCTACGGCCTTGATGGCCCAGATATCGATTTGGAAGTGATTTTATTAAGCGCTCGACTATGGAAAGCGTTTGGTATTGAAAAGCACGTTACGTTGCAAATTAACTCTTTAGGTTCAAACGAAGCCCGTCAGGCCTATCGTGAAACCTTAATTGATTATTTGAAAGAACGCGCAGATAAGCTAGATGAAGAATCACTTCGCCGGTTAGAGTCAAACCCACTTCGCGTTCTTGATAGCAAGAACCCCAATGTGCAAGCGGCTATTGCTGATGCACCATCTTTGCTAGATCATTTAGATGAAGAATCGAAAACCCATTTTGATAATTTATGCGAACGATTAACACAGGCAGGTATTGCCTTTGAAATTAACCCTCGCTTAGTGCGCGGGCTTGATTATTATAATCGCACTGTTTTTGAGTGGGTAACCGAAAGCTTAGGTTCACAAGGAACAGTTTGTGCGGGCGGCCGGTACGATGGATTGGTAGAACAGCTAGGCGGAAAAGCAACGCCAGCTGTAGGTTTTGCCATGGGTATGGAACG
Source organism: Alteromonas sp. Mac1 (assembly GCF_001562125.1). NCBI lineage: Bacteria > Pseudomonadati > Pseudomonadota > Gammaproteobacteria > Alteromonadales > Alteromonadaceae > Alteromonas > Alteromonas sp. Mac1. Next base: position 3,154,735 of record NZ_CP013932.1, on the reverse strand, counting down.
TTTAGTACTTTTACTCACTACGTTAAGTGAAGATGCACTAGATTCTAGTAGTGCTGATGTGTATGTTACCGCGATGGGTGATGATGCTCAGGCTTATGCCTTAGAAGTTTCAGAACATCTTCGTGATACATTGCCGAATGTGCGGGTTATGATGCACTGTGGCGGCGGAAACTTTAAAAAACAATTAAAACGCGCTGACAAAACAGGGGCAAGTTTTGCCTTGTTGTTGGGGTCACAAGAAATGCAATCGCGTGAAGTGGCAGTAAAGCCGTTACGTGATGGTCAAGAGCAACAGACAATCGCTTTTGATGCGTTGTCGAGCACGATTGCCGACCTGCTGAACGCATAATAAGAGGAAATCATGGAACAATTCGCAACAGAAGACCAACAAGTAGAAGCGATTAAACGCTTTTGGAAAGAGCATGGTACCGCCATTATTGTAGGTGCAGCATTAGGTTTAGGTGGCCTTTGGGGCTGGCGTTATTACTCTGATACGCAAATGGCATCCAAAGAAGCGGCATCAGTAGAGTACCAAAATGCAGTTGAAACCTATGGTGAAGAAGGTAGCGCAGATAAAATTGCTGCCTTTATTAATGCAAACGAAGACTCAGGCTACGCCAGTATTGCTAGCCTTCTAGCTGCAAAACAAGCGGTTGATGCTGGCGATTTTGACGCCGCTGCATCACACCTAAATCGTGTGGTTACTTTTGCAGAAAATGAAGAATTAAAAGCGCTAGCTGCTATTCGGTTAACGCGAGTACAAATTGAAATGAACCAGCTAGACGCTGCGTTGTCTACGCTAGGCAATATTACGAACGAAGCATTTGCTGCTGAAGTATCTGAACTGAAAGGCGATGTGTATCAGCAACAAAGTAAATTTGATGATGCTCGTTTAGCCTACTCAGGTGCGCTTGAAAAAAATGCCAACAACCCGTTATTGCAAATGAAGTTAGACAACTTAGCCGTTGCGGCGGGCCAATAAGCTGGTACATAAAAATAAAGAGGTAAGCAATTTGTTTCACAATACGTGTGGCCGTAAGGGCCGATTTGCTCGCGTGATGGGCATGGCATTGGCCATCTCTGTAACGCTTTCTGGTTGTTCTACCGTTTCTGATTGGTTTGCAGATGAAGAAGAACTTGAAATTCGCCGTTTGAAACCGATCGATGCGAAGTTTACGCCCTCGGTAAAATGGGACAGAGACATCGGCGATGGTGTAGATCATTACTTCTCTCGCCTTCGTCCAGTATATGCTTACGAAAATCTTTATGCCGCTGATCGCCATGGCAGCGTTGTTGCTATGAACCCAGAGAACGGTGATGTTCTATGGGAACGTAACTTCGCCGTATTTGAAGGTGACGGTTGGTGGGATTCCATAGCACGTCTTTGGCGTAGTGGAGCAAGTGCACGTATTGGCGGCATTTCTGTTGCAGACCGATTATTGTTTGTAGGTACAGAAAACGGTGCAGTAATGGCACTTGACTACGAAACTGGCGAAACCAAGTGGGAAGCATCAATTCCTGGTGAAGTGTTAGCAGCTCCTTCTGCAGACGAAGGTATTCTTGTAGTTAATACTGGCGCGGGTACCTTGTTTGGCTTTGATACGCGTACGGGTGAGCAATTATGGCGACATGAAGGCGATACGCCTCCATTAACCCTTCGTGGCATTTCTGGCCCAGTGGCGGCAAATGGCGGCGCTTTAATTGGAACGCCTACGGGTAAATTGCAAGTTAACTTACTAGAGTCAGGTATTCTTGCTTGGGAAACGGTAATTGCCACGCCAACAGGCGCCACAGAGTTAGAACGAATTGTTGACCTTGATACCACCCCTGTACTTTTTGGCGGTACTATTTATACGGTTTCTTACAATGGTACGCTGGCAGCAGTAGAACTGCGTAGTGGTCGTATTATTTGGAAGCGTGAGTACGGCTCATATCGCAACCTAAGTATTGAAGGGAACAGTATTTTTGTTGTAGATAACAACTCTAATATTTATGCCCTAGACAGACGAAACGGTGTAGAGCTTTGGTCACAAGGTGGCTTAAAGTCTCGCTCTGTTACTGCGGCAACGCCAGTTGGTGAGCATATTGTTGTGGGTGACAACTGGGGCTTCGTTCATTGGATTGAACAAGAGACAGGCCAAATAGTTGCTCGCGTCGATGTAGGTGGCGACGATGAAGACGATGCTATATACGATGCACCATTGAATGTTGACGGTGTGGTAGTGACTATGACCCGTAACGGCGTAGTGGCAGCTATCTCTACGTTATAGCCTGTTCAACAGCATAATTTGTTGGATTGTTAGCCTAATATCTTCTGTTAGGCTGACGCATCATACCTAAACAGGTATAATGCCCAATCACACTCTGACCGCAAGTAAGCTATGCTTACTTGCGGTTTGTGTTTTTTAGCTTTTTTTCCTTTAGGATTTGATACATGTTGCCCGTTGTTGCTTTGGTAGGCCGCCCTAATGTGGGTAAGTCCACCTTGTTTAATCGTTTAACTAATACACGTGATGCGCTGGTCGCTGATTACCCAGGGCTTACCCGCGACCGCAAGTACGGTCAGGCTAAGTTTGAGCAGCGTCAATTCATCGTGGTGGATACCGGTGGTATCACGGGTGACGAAGAAGGTATTGATGCTGAAATGGCGCAGCAGTCTCTTTTAGCCATTGAGGAAGCCGATGTAGTATTACTACTTGTTGATGCTAGAGCAGGATTGTTGCCGGCAGACCAAGGTATTGCTGACCACATTCGCCGGCTTAACAAACAAGTTTTTGTTGTTGCGAATAAAGTCGATGGCATTGATGGCGATAGCGAAAGCGCTGATTTTTACGCGCTGGGCTTAGGAACAGTTAAGCAAATTGCCGCGGCCCACGGGCGTGGTGTAAGCCAATTGCTTCAAGATGCACTAGTGCCACTTGAAGCGTCTTTTCCTGACATGCGCATTGTTGAGGAAACGCAAGAAGAAGAGCTTGATGCGGAAGAGCAACTTAAGCGCCTTCAAGATCAGCCTATTAAGCTGGCCATTGTTGGCAAGCCTAACGTGGGTAAATCTACATTAACGAATCGTATTTTAGGTGAAGAACGGGTTGTCGTTTTTGACCTTCCAGGTACGACCCGCGATAGCGTTTTTATTCCAATGGAACGTGACGAGCGTGAATATATTCTTATTGATACCGCAGGGGTCCGTAAACGTAGAAAAGTGAATGAGGCGGTTGAAAAATTCTCTATCGTTAAAACTTTGCAAGCGATTGATGAAGCCAACGTAGTGCTGATGGTAATAGATGCCCGTGAAGGTATTACCGACCAAGACTTAAGCTTACTCGGCTTCGTGTTAAATTCCGGTCGCTCACTGGTAATTGCAGTGAACAAGTGGGATGGGCTTAGTACTGATATTAAAAACGATATAAAGCGGGAACTCGATCGCCGTCTTGGTTTTATTGACTTTGCACGTTTGCACTTTATCTCTGCAATGCACGGTACCGGTGTGGGTAACTTATTTGAATCAGTACAAGAAGCTTACCTAAGCGCCACTAAGCGTATTAATACCTCTATGCTTACGCAGATTATGGAAATGGCGCAAGATGACCATCAGCCGCCGCTAGTGCGCGGACGCCGGGTTAAAATGAAATATGCCCATGCTGGTGGTTACAATCCGCCTGTGATTGTTATTCACGGTAACCAAGTTGACGATTTACCTACGTCGTACAAACGCTTCTTGATGAACTATTTCCGTAAAGCGCTTCAGGTGATGGGCACACCTATACGCATTGAATTCAGGGAAGGGGCTAACCCGTTTGAAGGCAAAAAGAATAAGCTCACCCTTACTCAAGAGCGTAAGCGAAAACGTTTACTGTCTTATCATAGTAAGAAAAAATAGCCGAGCATTAGCGCAAGCCTGATAACAAAGCGCTTTGTTGTAATAACGAAATGCGGGTTTTGAAACGTACTACTTCACACATATAAAAAGGTCGACGCTATTACAAGCGCCGACCTTTTTTGTTTTAGTGAGCGTATTCTTCACGTGTTTATTTATTATTTACGAAGGGCTTTTTACGGGCTTTTCGCTTAAAAGCTAGTCGCTCAAAGCTAGCCACTAAAAGTTAGTCATCAAAAGTTAGTCGCTAAAAGTTAATCGCCACAAACGCCTAACTTCGAGCTATTCTCTATGAGCCTGTAATAACTCGCTTTTCAAAAAGCCCTATTGGCAGGGGTATTGGCCGTGCCTTCTACTTAAGCATGGCGCGAACTTGCTGCATAAGCATAGATTCTTCAGGCACCGTGATATGAGCAATGAGCTCGTTGGCTAAATCGTCAGAAAAGTCGCTAGGGAAGGTGGTAGCCACTTTCACTATTTTATCATTACGGGTAAATACATAGGTTGTCGCGAAAATAGGATCGTCTACTGGCGAGTCAGCTTTAAGCGCTAGTCGCCACCCATTGGCAAAACCCTTTACATTAAACGCCGATATTGGCTGGGGTTGTGAAAGGATTAAATTGCGCGCGTTAGCGACGTGATCAGCTTTATTCCAATCCTCATCTAATTGCTGATGAAGTAACGCGTCAGTGCGAGCTGAGTTTTCAGTGCTGGTGTCCGCAGTGCTCGCTTTATTACTTGGTGCATTCGTGTCGAGTTTCGCCAAAATGGGGTAAACCGTGACATCCACTAACGCATCTTCAAAGGAAGGATGGGTGTACCTTGTAATCGAGCCTTTGAATGGGTCTGGATACAGCTGAGTATCTAACCTAGTGAAATCACCCAAAGACTCAGGAACGCTCAAATGCTCGGCGTAATCGCTCGCATTCAGCGCACGATATAAAAAGGTTGGGGTAAACAGCCCATTTTCGGTAGCATGCTTGTACCAAGATACCAGCGGTTCTATGGCTTTCTCAGTTGAAGCTTCATTGCTATTTACTTGGCTGGCAATAACCAAAGAATCAATCTCAATGCCTCGCCATTGCAGTGTTAATTCAGTGAAGTGTTTTTCTTTGCTTGGTTCTTTGCTTGGTTCTTCGCTTAGTTCGGCACTTAGCTTTTTATTTGGATTTAAGGTTTCACCTTGCTTAGCCACGTTGGCAATAAGCAGCTCATAGTCTGATTCATTTCCGAAAGGTTTAATCTCAGTGAACCAAGACTTTGTTATCAGTGTGGAGATAAATGCTTCTGGGGCAATAGTATCTTCAATACACTCCTGTATAGCCTCTGTATTGCCACAGGCATCCAAAAGGGTTTCACTGGGGTAAGTAGAAAACACCGCCAGTGAAATTGCTATTGCAGGGTTTTCAGACACAGTCGTCGATGAGGATGACGGTTTAGGCAAAACCGACAACTCAGATAATGCTGCCTGTTGCTGACCATAAACAGCCGGTGCGCATAAAGAAGCTAGGGCAAGTAGTAACCAGAGCGAACGCGAAAAAATAGGAAACAAAAACCAACCTTTATTGATGACGACGAATTTCCACTATTTTACTGGTTATTTCTCCATCAGTCACTCGAGACTTAAGTATATCGTTCTCTTTAACAGTATCTACTGAGGTAACTGCCGTACCGCTCGACATGGTAATACTGTAGCCTCGCGACAATGTAGAAAGCGGACTAACAGACTGTAACAAACCGACTTTTGCAGCAAAAGCTTGTTGTTTACTATTTACTAACTGCTTCATGTTGTTACATAGCGTTTTATGGGTTTGTGCTATGCGCGCTTTCGCTTGATTCACACGCTCCGCTGGGCTTTGTTGCGCCAAGCGATTATTCACATACTCAAACCGTTTATTTTCGATTGCGAGTTTATTATTGATAGCATGGCTTAAACGTAATTGAAGCCTATCGAGGGCTTGCCACTGATTTTGTATTTTGCTTTGCGGATGTACTGACTGCAAACGTTGGTGCCCAAGTTTATGCTGTTGAGCTAAATGACTGAGTTTTTGCAGCATGGCACGGGTTAAGCGTTGCTTATACTGAACTAGGCTCTCACTGAGCGCATTAGTATCTTGGCTCAATATTTCAGCGGCCGCCGATGGTGTAGGGGCGCGTAAATCGGCAACAAAATCAGCAATAGTAAAATCAACTTCATGACCAACGGCGCTAATTAACGGTAATTGTGACTCGGCAATTTCTCTAGCAAGGTTTTCATTGTTAAAACACCATAAGTCTTCTAACGAGCCTCCACCACGGGTTAGCAAAAGTGCATCGACTTCATTTCGTTGATTTGCCGTTCGTAAGGCATTAATAAGCTGAGCTGGCGCGGTTTCACCTTGCACCATAGAAGGGTAAACAATAACTTCAGTTTGGGGGCTACGGCGTTTTAACACACTAAGAACATCGTGCAGTGCTGCACCCGTTGATGAGGTAATAACACCAATGCGATTAATAACCTCTGGCATAGGGCGTTTACGTTCGATGCTGAACAAGCCTTCAGCGTTTAGCTTTGCTTTTAAGGCTTCATAGGCTTGCTGTAGTGCGCCTTCGCCGTCGCTTTCCAAATGTTCTATGACAAGCTGGTAGTCGCCACGTGCTTCGTAAATACCTACAGATGCCCTTACAAGTACCTTATCGCCTTCTTTCGGGCGCTGTTTCACGGTGCGATTGGTATTTTTAAACATAGCAGCGCGCACTTGTGCCTTGTTATCTTTTAACGTGAAATACCAATGACCGGAAGCGGCACTCACAAAATTAGATATTTCAGCGGATAACCATACAAGTCCTACCTCGCTTTCAAGCACGGTTCGAGCAAGCCGATTTAGCTTAGTAACTGTTAAAATTTGTCGCGATGTAGAGGGTGAAGATGTAAACATAAGAAAAAATCGTCTGGTTTAATAAAATAGAGTTTACCTGAAATCTAAAAAACACTACAATTGCGCCGCAATTAACCCTCAACTGAATAGGTGTTGTTGCATGCTACGAATCATCCAAGAAGCCCTGACGTTCGACGATGTGTTGCTGGTTCCCGGCCACTCGACAGTTCTTCCACATACTGCCAAACTTCAAACTCGTCTAACTCGTGGTGTCACGTTAAATATCCCTATGGTATCTGCGGCGATGGACACCGTCTCTGAAGCACGCCTAGCGATTGCACTTGCTCAAGAGGGTGGCATCGGTTTTATTCACAAAAATATGGAACCTGCGCAGCAGGCAAAACATGTTCGTGAAGTGAAAAAATACGAAAGTGGCGTGGTATCAGACCCCGTTACGGTTGCTAAAGATGCCACCATCGGCGAAGTTATTAACCTTTCTAAGCGCCTAGGTTACTCTGGTTTTCCGGTAACCGACCATCAAAATAACCTCATTGGTATCGTTACTGGCCGTGATTTACGTTTTGAAAAACGTCTTGAACTGCCTATTAGCAATGTTATGACAGGTAAAGACGATCTTGTTACTGTTAAAGAAGGTGCAAGTTCAGATCAAGTACTTGATCTTATGCATGAACACCGCATTGAAAAAATTCTTGTGGTAGATGATGCGTTCAAACTTACCGGGCTAATTACGGTTAAAGATTTCCAAAAAGCCGAAAACAAACCAAATGCCTGTAAAGATTCGTTGGGTCGATTACGTGTTGGTGCAGCGGTTAGCGTTGGGCCAGGTACTGATGAGCGCATTCAACTTTTAGTTGAAGCCGGTGTAGATGTTTTACTTATCGACACCTCTCATGGTCATTCGCAAGGCGTTATTGACCGCGTTAAGAAAGTACGTTCCGATTATCCTGATGTACAAATTATTGCGGGTAACGTAGCAACAGGGGATGGTGCAAAAGCACTGGCCGATGCAGGCGTTGATGCAGTCAAAGTTGGGATAGGCCCAGGTTCAATTTGTACTACCCGTATCGTTACCGGTTGTGGTGTACCACAAATTACAGCGGTGTCTGATGCGGTGGATGCGCTTGCAGGTACAGACATTCCGGTTATTGCCGATGGCGGTATTCGTTTCTCTGGTGATATCGCGAAAGCCTTAGCCGCTGGCGCAAGCTGCGTGATGGTGGGTAGCATGTTAGCGGGAACGGAAGAAGCGCCAGGTGAAGTTGAACTTTATCAAGGTCGTTATTTCAAATCGTACCGCGGTATGGGTTCACTAGGCGCAATGAACCAAAATCACGGTTCATCTGACCGTTATTTCCAAGAATCAAACAATGCAGAAAAGCTTGTGCCTGAAGGTATTGAAGGTCGCGTAGCTTATAAAGGGCCTATTGCGAATATCATCCATCAGCAAATGGGCGGGCTACGCTCAGCGATGGGGCTTACCGGCTGTGGCAGTATTGATGAACTTCGCACAAAAGCACAGTTTGTTCGTGTTACCTCTGCAGGTATGGGCGAGTCTCACGTTCATGACGTTAGCATTACTAAAGAAGCACCGAACTACCGCCTAGGCTAGATTCGCGACAAGATATAACCATATACAGCGCATCGTGAGGCGGTTACCTTTCCGCCTCATTGCCGCCTTCGTTCTATTATATAACGGGTAAAAACATGACCACAAATATCCATGACCAACGCATTCTTATTTTAGATTTTGGTTCACAGTACACGCAGCTGATAGCACGCCGTGTACGTGAAATAGGCGTTTATTGTGAGCTTTGGGCTTGGGATGTGACCGAAGAGCAAATTCGAGAATTTAATCCACAAGGTATTATTTTGTCGGGCGGCCCTGAATCGGTGACCGAAGAAAATTCTCCTCGCGCCCCAGAGTACGTGTTCGAAGCTGGCGTGCCTGTTTTTGGTATTTGTTATGGCATGCAAACCATGGCGGCCCAACTGGGTGGCGGTGTTTTAGGCTCTGACAAGCGAGAATTTGGTTACGCACAGGTAGAAATTATTAAACCTACGTCTTTACTCAGCCACATTGAAGATAGCATTGGTGAGAATGGCAATGCACTGCTTGATGTATGGATGAGTCACGGTGATAAAGTTGCCGCAGTACCTGCTGGGTTCGAAACTATCGCGCAAACGGCTTCTTGTCCGCACGCTGCTATGTATAACGAAGAAAAGCAATTTTATGGTGTTCAGTTTCACCCTGAAGTTACCCACACTAAGCAAGGCATGCGTTTGCTAAGCCACTTTGTTATGGATGTGTGTAAATGCGAAAAGTTATGGACTGCTGATGCCATCATTGAAGATGCGATTGCGCGCATTCAACAAAAAGTTGGCGACGACCGCGTTATATTAGGTTTATCGGGTGGTGTCGATTCATCGGTGACTGCCATGCTGCTTCACCGCGCCATTGGTGAAAACCTCACCTGTGTGTTTGTGGATAATGGACTACTTCGCTTGAACGAAGCAGATCAAGTGATGGAAATGTTTGGCGATCATTTCGGTCTCAATATTATTCGTGTTGACGCTGAAGAGCGATTCTTAGGGCGTTTAAAAGATATTGAAGATCCAGAGCTTAAACGTAAAGCTATTGGTAATGAATTTGTCAGAGTGTTCGATGAAGAAGCTGGTAAGCTTGCCAATGCGAAATGGTTAGCCCAAGGCACTATCTACCCAGATGTTATTGAATCTGCAGGTTCTGCAACAGGTAAAGCCCATGTGATTAAGTCTCACCACAATGTGGGCGGCTTGCCAGAAGACATGGCACTAGGTTTAGTTGAGCCACTGCGTGAATTGTTTAAAGATGAAGTGCGTAAAATTGGCCTTGAGCTAGGTTTACCGTACGACATGCTCTATCGTCACCCATTCCCAGGGCCTGGTTTAGGTGTACGTGTTCTAGGTGAAGTGAAAAAAGAGTATTGCGACTTACTACGTCGCGCAGACGCTATTTTCATTGAAGAATTGTACAACGCCGATTTATACCAGAAAGTAAGCCAAGCCTTTACCGTATTCTTGCCTGTACGCTCTGTGGGCGTAATGGGCGATGCCCGTAAATACGATTGGGTTGTGTCACTTCGCGCGGTAGAAACTATCGACTTTATGACGGCACATTGGGCGCATTTACCTTATGACTTTTTAGGTAAAGTATCGAACCGTATCATCAACGAAATCGATGGTATCTCCCGTGTTGTTTACGATATATCGGGTAAACCGCCAGCGACGATTGAATGGGAATAAGAATATCGTAGCTTAATTATTGTGCGCTTAAAGGCTTAGTAAATGTGTTTTACCCTAAATTGCGTTAAAAGCGAAGAGGCTTTTTAAGCGCAAAAGCGCACAATTTTTTGATAGTAGTATTAAAATACCAGTGTCAATTTTTCTATCGTTAAGTGAAAATAAAGCATAATAATACTAATCCCTCTAGATAACGTCTTCACTATTACCGCAACGTTATAGATGTCGACTGAGTAGGGGAAAGAGCAGCTATTTCCTAAAGGGACTTTATTTTGCAATATCGCTCCGAGATTGATGGCTTAAGAGCATTAGCCGTATTACCTGTCATTCTATTTCATGCCGGGTTCAAATTCTTTGCCGGTGGATTCGTCGGAGTCGATGTTTTCTTTGTTATAAGTGGCTATTTGATTACCTCTATTCTCATCGTAGAAATAGAGCGTGAAAAATTCAGCCTAGTTAATTTTTACGAACGTCGCGCTAGAAGAATATTACCTGCACTCGTATTTGTTATTGTCTTATGTATCCCTATTGCATGGTTGACCATGACAGTAGACAGTTTTAAAGAGTTTTCCCATAGTATTGTTGCCGTTAGTCTTTTCGCATCCAATATTCTTTTTTGGCGAGAGAGCGGCTACTTTGAAGCTGCTGCTGAAGAGAAACCTTTACTTCATACATGGAGTTTAGCGGTAGAAGAACAGTATTATCTAATATTTCCTTTGTTACTTATGTTTGCATGGCGACAAGGTTTTAAAAGGGAACGGCTTTTTTGGCTGATAGCATTTATTGCCGCGCTGAGTCTGCTGGCATGTGAGTGGGGCTCTCGAAACAGTCCAAGTGCAAATTTTTATCTCGCTCCATTTCGTGGTTGGGAATTGTTAGCTGGCTCTCTAGCCGCTTTTACTGTTCAGAAACATGGTGTGAGATCTAACAATATAGCGGCATCTATCGGCCTTCTAATGGTGCTTTATGCTACATTTTTCTTCGATAGCTTCGTGCCATTTCCTAGTTTTTATACGTTAGTGCCCGTGTTTGGTGTGGTGTTAATCGTTTTATTTGCCGATAGTAAAACATTAGTTGGCCGCTTGCTTAGCCTTAGACTATTCGTAGGAATAGGCTTAATCAGCTATTCAGCCTACCTTTGGCATCAGCCTATCTTCGCCTTTACCAGAATACTTTCAGTGGAAGAGCCTTCCCATGATTTGATGCTATCCCTTAGCATGTTAACTATGTTGTTGGCCTATGGAAGTTGGAAGTATGTAGAAACCCCCTTTAGATTCAAGGATAAAATAAATCGTAAAACGATATTTACGTATTCTTGCGTATCATTAATAGGTTTTATAGTGATTGGTTCTAGTAGTGCAATTTTTTCCCAAAAGCTGAACCCTGGTAACTTTAACCCGCTAAACAGTTTTCAAATTTCAGAGGCATCGCGGAGTAATACACTATTAAGAGAAGAATCTTGGGGGTTGGTGCGACAATATAACGAAAATGAGTTGTGGTTTGACTTAGATAATAACTATGAGAACGCATTGATTATAGGAAATTCTCATTCCAAGGATTTATATAACGTTCTGTTACATTCGAAGTATAACGGCTCCGAATTTTCTTTTGCTCGTTATGGGAGTGAAATTAGTGATATCAATAAGAATTTTTCTGAGCTTTCGGGCGTACCAAACTTCAAACACGCTGATACTATAATTATAGCTTCTAGATATGACCTAGAGGATGTAGCTTCTTTAAATCAAGTTATAGAAAAATTTATAGAAGCTGGGAAAGAAATTATTGTAGTGAATAATATCCACGAATTCCCTGAATACAGAACACGTAATTGGACACTTGCAGACTTTATTGCTTATGTCGTCAGAGATGATAAGTCGTACGCCGATGATGAGGTTCTCGTAAACCATATCAATTCAGCTTATTTCAATGCCTACAGTGGTAATAAAACAACTACAAGAGTGGACTTCACTGGAACAGTGAGTGAAATTAACGAATCGCTCGCCCTTATCGTGAAAGGGTTTCCTAATGTTACGCTGCTGGATAGGATGGACTATATTTGTCAATCTGAGTTGAAACTGTGTTCTGGAGTAAATGAATCGTTAGAAAAGCTATTTTACGATTATGGGCATCACACGTTAGAAGGGGCAAGATACTTTGGTGCAGAGGTTAGCCGTATAAACTGGTTGGAACCCTAGTTGTTAGCGCCCTTTTATTGTCAGATATGAAAGTTTCAAAACTTGCTGTTAGCTCTATAATTATTACGTATTAACGAATAGGTAAAGGTATTCAGAGTTATACCTTTTCTGTAACGTTTCTGTCATTAACATATCATTTAATGGCGGCGTTTCACGATTTTCGCATTTTTATTAGACTAAAGGTTAACCGCTGTGTTCAATTATACCAGTATCAGTCGATTGGTAATTACCCCTGTGCTTGCGAGCTTATGTTTATTGGTTTTTCTAAACGCCGCATCCATCTATAAATCTTTCTCGCTGTTAAGCAGTTTCGAATCACTAGAGCATACACTTGTTCAGGCGGAGCGTGACGTTAACGCAACCTTAAATACCTTCAAAACCCAAGTACAGGAGTGGAAAAATACACTGCTGAGAGGACACAACAACGACGATCGTGAAAAGTACTGGTCTCGTTTTCAAAAACGCGAAGCCGAGATAAAGCAACAATTTAGCCAAATGCTAGCGAACCCTGTAGTAAGTGATAAAGCCAAAGCGGATATTCGAAAATTCCAAACAGCGCACGCCTATATGGCCGAAAAGTATAGAGAAGGTTATGCGGCTTTTATCGCATCGGGCTTTGACCCGAAAGTAGGGGATAGCTATGTTCGTGGTATCGACCGAGAGCCAGCAAAACTACTTGAAAGTATTGCCGATGAAATAGCGAATCAATCTGCACTCGCCATCACCGACTTAAAGGACGGTACGCGCAGGATGTTATGGCTAATTCTGTTTGCTGCTATTGTGCTATCACTGCTATCTGTAGTTTATGTAATTAGTCGTCTTCGCTCCCAAGTGATTAATCCTACTCGTGAAGTAGCCGCGTGTATTTCTAACCTCGCTACTAGTCAATACGATTACCCGCTGACTTACTCAAGTGGACACGAGCTAGGCATTTTGGCTGATTCTGCCAGAGCATTACAAAGCAAATTAAAAAGCTCGGTTACCCAGTTGCATCAAACTGAATTAGAAATGGAACGTGCTTTCATTGCCCTTGGCGATGTGGGGCAATCAATCATGGATGGCGCGGTAGAGCAGCGCGATGCTTCACTTTCGTTAGATGCCACCACTGATAAATTAAAAGGCATAGTGCAGAACTTGGTTGCGATTACCGACCAAGTGGCTGTGGCTACCAGAAATTCAGAAGAGAACGTAGCGAGTTGCTATTCAACTTTTGAGCGAGCGAATGCAGGGTTTAAGCAACTAGCAAAAACAGTAACAGAGTCGAGCGATATTGTAAGCGACCTACAAAGCCGCAGTAAAAATATTCTCAAAGTGGTTAATGTGATTAACGAAATTGCCGATCAAACCAACTTATTAGCACTGAATGCTGCCATTGAAGCCGCTCGGGCAGGCGAGCATGGCAGAGGCTTTGCCGTGGTAGCAGATGAAGTGCGGGCGTTGGCAGCGAAGACACAGCAATCGACGAAAGAGATAAACGATATTCTTAGTAGTTTTGAAGCCGAAGCCCGTGGAGCCGTGTTGGCCATGGAAGAAGGTAAGCAGCTCTCAGACAGCAATGCGGCTGAAGCTGCTATTGCATTACAAACCCTGAATAACGTGGTTGATGATATTAAGGAAACGGCAAGCGTTGTGGTTGCCCTTAATGAAGCAGCTGACGAGCAAGAGGCAGTGTTGTCGCAGGTGGAAAGTATTATTGCGAATGTGGTGGCATCGTCAGATCGCTTTCATAAATTGGCGCAACGTGATGACATGGCAGAGTCGATGAAGAGTATGTCAGTTAACGTAGAAAAAGTGGTGAGCAGTTTAACCCGGTAATCTATGACATTGCGTATAATGAAACGGAGCCATAGGCTCCGTTTTTTTAAAATCCCACTGGGGGCTTTCTCCGCAAATAAACAAGGTAATGATTGAAACGTTATGATCCCACTGGTATTTCATCCTATTTATAGCCAACTCAGCTTACCTGAACGTCATCGCTTCCCCATCGATAAATACCAAGGCATTCGAAATGCGTTATCGGCTCACGGTGTCGCTGATAGTGTGTTTCACACACCTTCACCGTTTGCGGTAACAGAGTTGGAGTCTCACTTTGACAAAGACTATGTTCAGCAGTTAACAAGCGGCACATTAGATAAAAAAGCTATGCGTCGTATCGGCTTTCCTTGGTCAGATCAACTAATCGAACGTACGCTAACCGCAGTGGCTGGCACCTGTTTAACTGCCCAATTGGCTATAAAGCATGGTAAGGCGTTAAATTTAACCGGTGGCTACCATCATGCCTTCTCAGATTTTGGATCAGGGTTTTGCTTATTTAACGATTTATTTCTTGCCGCTAAAGCGATGCAAAAATGTGAAGGCATAGACAATGTTTTGATTATCGACTTTGACGTCCATCAGGGTGACGGTACCGCTAAGCTTGCCCAATACGATAATAGTATTTTCACCGTGTCAGTTCATGGTGAGAAGAACTTTCCGTATCGAAAGCAGCATTCAAATATCGATATAGGCATGGTGAAGGGCTGTGAAGACGACGAATATTTAAATGCGGTACAAGAAACTCTCACCATGGTGGCCATGCAATTTCAAGCAGATGCCATTATTTATGATGCTGGCGTAGATATTCATATTAATGACGACTTGGGTTTATTAAATATCACAACCGAAGGCGTTAGTGCTCGAGATGATATGGTTTTTGCGTTTGCTGAACGTATGGGAGTACCCATTGCGGCGGTTATCGGTGGTGGTTATCAGCGCGACATAGATGCGTTAGTGGATGTTCATTTGCAATTGTATAAAGCTGCTGGTGTTATTTGAATAAGAGGCCCATCAAATAAGGCCTCTTATTGATTTAATACTTATAGGAAAAGTAGCTGGAAGCCTAAGCCCACACGCTCTTGAGAGCGGTTATAATCAATCAGTGAGTCGCCATAGCCGTTAAAGTACTGAAACAGTAATTCATAACGGTCGGTGAGTGGATAAGTTAAATCAACCTGTATACTACCTCGGTTATTCCCTAAGTTAAGGTTATTGCGAAGCAATGCCATTACTTTGAAATTACCAAGCTTTCGCCCGTAACCAAATTCCATACGACCATAATAGTTTTCGATATCAGGGTTATCATCACCGGTAGGGTCGAGCAGGTCTTCTTTTTCATCTTCTGGAATACGATACCAAGTTTTTAAATAATAAATATCATCTTGGTCACTAAATACAACAGAGGCGAAAATACGGTTCCAACTTCTAGAGCTAAGGCCACTCTGTCCATTAGACATATGATTAAACCCTACTTGAAAGGTATTAAACTTATACCCTAAAACAGAATAGTCTGCCGTTTCTTGCCAAAATATCTCTGGCTCATAATTGGTTTCTCTAAAGGGTTTAGACACTTCGCTGTTGTATAGTTGCCAAAACGAAGTAAGGGTAAAACCAAGGTAAACGCCGTCAAACCCAGTGTCTTCCAAATAAAGAGGCAGCTTTACGCTAACCTGAAATTTGGCTTCTTTTTTATCGACATTCTCTTCTGTGAGTTCATCATTACCGTTTGAGTTTGGATTGGTAATGTAAGTCATAGGAAGTAAATAGTTTTGTCTATGTTGTGTAATAGCAAAAACGTTATCAATTGCTTCCTTGTCACCTTCCAAGCGATTATCGAGCGCACTTTCAGTTGTGGTATCTCGTTTAATGATATCAATAACTTCAATATCACTCTCTTGTTCATCTTGCGCATTTTCTTGGGCAAGAGCATTTATGCTGCACAGACTGACTGCAGCCAATATTAAAAATGGCTTAAACACTGACACTGGTGGTGTTCTCCGTTAGGTAAGTCGTTGTTTTTTTATAAATTATTTTAATTAGTGAAATCCAGTGACTGGCCTTCCGCTGATGCAAATATTTTCAGGCTCGACTCTGCAATTGTGATGTAATCCATGCAGTGTTCAACCACCTTATCAATATCCTCATCTGTGCGATCTGGATCATGGCTATATAGCGCTAATTTTTTTGAATTACTCGCTATAGCAAGCTTTACGGCTTCTTCAGCAACTGAATGACCCCAGCCTGTTTTAGCAGGCATATCTGACATCATATATTGTGCATCATGGATAATAACGTCTGCGTTTCTAGCAAAATCGACAAACGTTAGAAAGTCAGTTTCTTTTTTATACGGCGGGTAGAGTTCGTTGTCAGTAATGTAGGCAATTTTAGTGCCTTTTTCTTCAATACTATAGGCGCTACCCTTGCCAGGGTGATTAATAGGTATTCGGCGAATGGTAGCAGAACCAATTTCCCAAATATCTTGCTCTGGCGGAATAATGGTTAAATGGAGCTTTGACTGTAACGCACTGACAGGGACAGGAAACGTTGAGCCTTGCATTTGTTTTAAAATTTGATCGTGCTCGGGTAAGGTCGTTTGCCCTGGATAAATATAGATATCTCTATCTTTTTGAAAGATAGGGCTAAAGAATGGAAAACCTTGTATGTGATCCCAGTGATTATGGCTGAGCAATAAGTGAATAGGGGTATCTTTGCTGCGAAGTTTATTCCCCAACAGCCTGATACCCGTTCCAGAATCAAGCACAATATCTGTGCCATCGGCTAATTCAATATGAACGCATGCGGTATTACCACCATAGCGTGCGTAGGCTTTTCCAGGAGTAGGAATAGAGCCTCTCACGCCGTAAAATGTTAACCGCATATGTTCACCGTTTTTATTCTTTTAGCTAACCGCTATTGCCGTTATCGCAAAGCTATACACAAAATTAAATGCAAGATTACTAATATTTATCTTTCAATGATAGACAATGTTAAAGACTAACAACAAAGTCTTTTGCCGAATCTAAATCTAGTAACTGCTTTTCACCTGTACGGCGGTTTTTGTACTCAATTTGTTGATTGTCGAGGTTTCTCTCACCGATAACAATACTATGAGGTATGCCAATTAATTCCATATCGTTAAACATAACACCTGGGCGTTCTTTACGATCGTCAAATAATACGTCTATACCCAACGCAATTAGTTGTTCGTAAAGTGCCTCAGCCGCTTCTTTAATACGGTGAGACTTATGCATATTCATTGGTATTAATGCAATTTTGAAAGGCGCGATTGGATCAGGCCACATAATGCCGTATTTATCATGGTTTTGTTCAATAGCTGCCGCAACAATACGTGAAACGCCAATTCCATAGCATCCCATGGTTAGGGTTTGATGCTTGCCCGTTTCGCTTAGTACACCACAATTCATCGCTTCTGAGTATTTGCTACCCAATTGGAAAATGTGGCCTACTTCAATACCGCGCTTTATTTCAATAGTACCATTGCCGTCAGGTGAAGCATCACCCGCCACAATGTTACGTAAATCTGCTGTTTGTAAATCGACAGTCCAGTTTGCATTTTTCGTGATTTGGCCGTTTTCGCCGGCACCACATATGAAATCGGCAAGTGCAGCGGCACTAAAATCCACATGCATTGGCAATGTAATATCATTAGGGTTAATGAAAGCAGGGTGAGCGCCTAAAATTTCAGTGGCTTTTTCTTCACTTGCTATAACAAGCGGACTGGCTACGCCAGCTACTTTTTCAGCTTTAATATCGTTAAGCGCGTGTTCTGCGCGCAATACTAATACTACCCATTGTTCAGTTGTATTTTCTTCTACTGTTTCGCCTTTAACAACATAAATGCTAAGCGCGCTATCTGAATCTTTGCCACTTACTACTTCAGCTGCTGCGCCTGAAGCTTGTTGTTTTTCTGGCATTGCCGTTGCAGCCATTTCAACGTTTGCGGCGTAGTCGCTGTCACTCGCAAAGGCAATTGCATCTTCACCAGACTCGGCAAGTACGTGGAACTCATGGGAATGGTTTCCACCAATTGATCCCGAGTCGGCAATAACAGCACGGTAGTCTAAGCCCATGCGATTAAAGATATTGCCATAGGCTTCATACATTGTTTGGTACGTTTTATCTAAACACGTATCGTCTAAGTGGAAGCTGTAAGCATCTTTCATGGTGAATTCACGACCACGCATAATGCCAAAACGAGGACGTACTTCATCACGGAATTTAGTTTGGATTTGATAAAGATTGATAGGCAGTTGTTTGTAACTACTGATTTCGTTTCTAACTAACGATGTGATCACTTCTTCATGTGTAGGACCTAGCACGAAGTCTCGCTGGTGGCGGTCTTTAATGCGCAGTAATTCTGGGCCGTATTCTTCCCAACGACCAGACTCTTCCCACAAGTCAGCAGGTTGAACTACGGGCATTAACACTTCTACACCGCCTGCTTTGTTCATTTCTTCACGAACGATGTTTGCCACTTTATTCAGTACGCGAAGCCCGGTAGGCAACCATGTGTAAAGGCCTGATGCCAGTTTTCTTATCATACCAGCACGTAACATTAACTGGTGGCTGATAACCTCAGCGTCGGCCGGAGTTTCTTTCTGCGTGGCAAGTAAATATTGACTAGTGCGCATTCGAAGCGGTCTTCCTATAACTATGAAAAATACAATTGAGCGTATTCTAATTAACTGTGAGCAATAGTGCTACAACCACGTGCGTCTAAAGCGCGTTAATCCCAACGACGTCGACAACACCACTTTTTACCGTGAAGGCAAAATCATAGTTATACAGTGTAGTATGGTAAGTTTTTTCATCATTGCTTAGTTTATGACGATAAGCGGGACGGGGATCTTGAGCCAGCACTGCATTTAGTAATGTGGGCAGATCGGGGTGCTGTGCCGCGGCTTCTAGCAACAAGTTTTGCACGAGAGGGTTAATTGTCACATCAAGGTTGGGGATAGGGGCGGCATGTGTCAGTTCAGCCATGCTATCTGATGCATGGGGAAGCGCATCGGCATAGGGCAAATAAGGTTTAATATCGATAATGGGCGTGCCATCTAATAAATCTACCCCTTCGACATTCAAGGTAAGCTTTCCATCCACAGTTTCAGAACCTAAATTTTTCACTGCCGACATGCCTATACCATTTGGGCGATGTGTGCTTCTAGAGGCAAACACCCCAAGCGTTGCATTTCCACCTAAACGAGGGGCTTTAACCGAAGGTTTCCAGCCTTTGTCTAAATTCTCATGGAATAGAAAGAGTAGCCATACATGACTAAATACTTCTAAACCTTTAAAGACACGAGGGTCATCAAAGTCCGGCGCTAACACGACTTGTCCCCTCGCCTTGGCTAAATTAGGTTGTCGGGGAATGGCAAACTTTTGTTTAAACGGTGTTTGTATATGGCCGATGGCACAAAGGGGGAACTGATTAAGGGGCATTACCGTAAAATCCCATTTGCATAGCGCACTGTCATAAAATTCTCACATAGTTTACGTAGAGTACGGGTTCAAGTTTAAAACCTTGAACCAATTACGGACATCTGGGGCGGCCGTATTTGGCATCCCTGGACCCAATCAAACCCTTTGGCCTGTATTTTTACAGGCCGTTTTTATTTTTAGCGCATCGCATCTCATTCAATGCTTTTTCAAAATAAGGGCAGCCTAGTTCATTAGCTTTGGCAATATTGTGCGTGTAAATTTTCTCTGCATCATCTTCGTTTTTCATATAGCGGGCAATATCACGCTCGCGAATTAAATGAAGTAAAGGGTAGGGAGAGCGGTTGGTATAATTTGCTACGCTGTCTTTCGCTTCGCCATCAAACTGGTAGTCAGGATGAAAACTGGCAAGTTGATACACGCCCGTATACCCCCAATCAGATAGCATACGTTCACATATCGCCAATACATCTAGGTAGTCATCAAAGGAAGCTGTAGACGATGAGGGCGCAATAATGAGGGTAGTGGCAATATCGTCTTGTTCGTCTAAACGTTTACACTCATCGAAAAGCGAGGCAATAACATCGCCAGCATCCCCATTAACCACGACACAGTGAATTTGGCTAGGTTGGCGTACGAAACCGGCAAAGGGGCAAAAGTTGTGGTTGATGACAATGTCATCAACCCAACGCATTGTGGCTTCTATAAGATGTGTATCGTTCACGATTTCAACTTAAGAGTGGTATTTAACGTAAGCTTCTAAGGTATTTTCTATTAAGCTAGCGACTGTCATGGGGCCCACACCACCAGGCACTGGGGTAATCCATCCTGCACGTTGTTTGGCAGGCTCAAAATCCACGTCACCAACTAATGAACCATCACTCACACGGTTAATACCTACATCGATAACAATAGCGCCAGGCTTAATCCAGTCGCCAGGAATAAAGTTTGGTTTACCTACCGCAACCACAAGAAGGTCTGCACGACTGACATGGGCTTTTAAATCTTGTGTAAATTTATGACAAGTAGTAACCGTACAACCAGCAAGCAATAATTCTAAGCTCATTGGGCGGCCCACAATATTAGAGGCTCCCACAATCACAGCGTCTAGTCCTTTCACTGGTCGCTTAGTGGCCTCAATCATGGTCATGATACCTTTCGGAGTACAGGGGCGAAGCGCTGGAATACGTTGTGCCAATCTACCTATATTATAAGGATGAAAACCATCTACATCTTTATGGGGGTGAATGCGCTCTAATACTTTTTCTGCATTCAAACCGGCAGGTAAGGGCAACTGCACTAAAATACCGTCTATTTCCTTGTCGTCATTTAATTGGTCAACAAGTGCTAACAATTCGCTTTCTGTAGTATCGGCGGGTAAATCAAAAGAGCGAGATACAAACCCCACTTCATCACACGCTTTTCGTTTGTTAGAAACATAGACTTGTGAGGCGGCATCGCTGCCGACTAACACAACGGCTAATCCAGGTTGACGTTTCTTCGCGTCAATAAGTGAATCTACATAAGAAGCAACGTGCTGGCGAACTTGTTTGGCAATTAATTTGCCGTCAATTAAATGAGCTGTCATAGAAGTGATTATAATGTGTGGTCATTAAGTGCTAATTATTGTTTCATAAAACAGCATGTGGCGACCAGTAGAAACACACAAATACTGTAAATCGCAAAAAGTTTAAAAAGATTTGCGCTTATATAAGGTAAATTTCGATAAATAATAAAAATGTCTACCATGAGTAAACTCGTGTTCTACCTTCGGGATTGGATTAAATAATAGGTTTTTGAGTTTCGGTTAGCTTGAAAAATGCCCAAAGTGCTCAAAAAAGCACATTTATGGGCGCTTTATGAGCGGTTGAATATTTTATTTAAAAAAGTGTTTGACGAGGTGGGGTCTTCTCAGTAATATTCGCACCCCGTAACGGCACAGACGCAAATTGCTTCAAACGTATCGTTACACAGTCGGTGAGTGGCGCAGCTTGGTAGCGCACTTGTTTTGGGTACAAGGGGTCGTAGGTTCAAATCCTATCTCACCGACCATTTTTTGCAAGCGAAGATTCGCCGAGCGTCCGTAGCTCAGCTGGATAGAGCAACGGCCTTCTAAGCCGTGGGTCGCAGGTTCGAATCCTGCCGGACGCGCCATGCGAGTCAGGTAGGACCTGATTCGGATTGGTCGAATCTTTAAAGGTAAACATGTACTATCAATTCAACATGTTTATTTATTGCAAGCACCATCAGTGGTGGGCGTAGCTCAGTTGGTAGAGCCCCGGATTGTGATTCCGGTTGTCGTGGGTTCGAGCCCCATCGTCCACCCCACTTTTTCGCGGGAGTGGTGGAATTGGTAGACACGCTGGATTTAGGTTCCAGTGCTTCACGGCGTGAGAGTTCAAGTCTCTCCTTCCGCACCATATTTTAAGCTTTTTTTACAAAAGCTGTTGTAAGTGCTTTCTTTAGCGCTAATGTAGTAATATTGTCGGTGAGTGGCGCAGCTTGGTAGCGCACTTGTTTTGGGTACAAGGGGTCGTAGGTTCAAATCCTATCTCACCGACCATTTACTCTATCCTCTATATATTTCCTTGTAAAATTTCTTTTTAAATCTCTTTTTCTATCTATTTGCACACTTATCGTTCAAAAGCGTGTTACAAACTTGTGTTTCCCTCTCGACTCTGGTTCTCTGCGACTGTATACTACGGCGTCTTTTTTTAACTCGTATGTTTGTAACAAATACGCGATTAACACTGTATTGTGTGGTGTTTTGTTAGTGCAAACGTCGGAAACGACCTCTACCCCGGTGTGATATGCCAAATAGGCATGACGGGAGAGGGGATTGAGAACAAAGCGCTTAAATAAGCGTAAAGTTGAGGTAATATAATGCAAGTTTCAGTCGAGACGACCCAGGGTTTAGAACGCCGTCTTACTATCACCGTTCCAGCTGACGCTATTGATTCAGCTGTTAAATCTCGCCTACAGCAATTGGCGAAAACGCAACGAATCAACGGTTTCCGCCCAGGCAAGGTACCAGTAAGCGTAATCAAAAAGCGTTTCGGCCAAGCAGTGCGTCAAGAAATTGCTGGTGATGTAATGCAGCAAAACTTCTACCAGGCTATCGTTCAAGAAAAAATTCAACCAGCTGGTATGCCTAATTTCGAACTGACTAAAGATGAAGATGGTCAGGATTTGGAATTTGTTGCTTCTTTTGAAGTGTATCCAGAAGTAGAAGTTAAAGGCATCAACGATATCGAAATTGAAAAGCCAGTAGTAGAAATTACTGACGAAGATCTTGATAACATGATGGTAACGCTACAGAAGCAACACGCTTCTTGGAAAGAAGTTAAACGTAAAGCGAAGAAAGACGATAAAGTTGTTATCGATTTCGTTGGCTCTATCGACGGTGAAGAATTTGAAGGCGGAAAAGCTGAAGATTTCGAACTTGAACTAGGTCAAGATCGCATGATCCCAGGTTTCGAGAAGCCACTTGTTGGCGCGAAAGCGGGCGAAGAAGTAACAGTAGAAGTTGCTTTCCCTGAAGATTACCACGCAGAAAACCTTAAAGGTAAAGATGCGGTATTCCAAGTAACAGTGAAAAAAGTAGAAGGCCAGTCACTTCCTAAAGTTGACGAAGAGTTTGCTACCTTGTTCGGTGTTCAGGAAGGTGGTGTTGATGCGCTTAAAGCTGAAGTTCGTAAGAACATGCAACGCGAGCTAGATCAAACACTTAAAACTCAGGTTAAAGAAGACGTTATTGCTAAATTGGTTGACGCTAACGAGCTTGATATTCCTCAAGCACTTATCGACCAAGAAGTTAACGCTTTACGTGAACAAGCTAAACAGCGTTTCAGCCAACAGGGCGGTGGTCAAAACCTTCCAGAGCTGCCAGCTGAATTATTTACCGATAATGCCAAGCGTCGTGTTTCAATTGGCCTATTATTAGGTGAAGTAATTAAACAAAACGAACTTAAAGCTGACGAAGCAAAAGTAAACGAGATGATCGAAACTGCTGCTTCTGCGTATGAAGACCCTCAAGAAGTTGTAGAATATTACAACAACAACCAAGAGCTTATGCAGCAAATGCAAAACGTTGCACTAGAAGAGCAGGCGGTTGAGTGGGTACTTGAGCAAGCTAAAGTTACCGAAGTAACTAAAGCTTTTGACGAGGTTATGAACAAACAGGCGTAATTTTTTACTGTCTGATTGACTTCACCTGTCAGCAACTGCTTAAATGCTCGGAGCCTTCCGAGCATTTTTGTTTTTAACGCTAGATAATCAAGGTAGCTATGACTAATACCCCATTTGATCCAATGAATGCACTTGTTCCTATGGTAGTTGAACAGACTTCCAAAGGTGAACGTTCGTACGACATCTATTCTCGTCTATTGAAAGAAAATGTTATTTTCTTAGTAGGGCAGGTAGAAGACCACATGGCCAACCTGATTGTGGCTCAAATGCTATTTTTGGAAGCTGAAAATCCAGAAAAAGACATTTTCCTTTATATCAATTCACCTGGCGGTTCTGTAACTGCAGGTATGGCAATTTACGACACCATGAATTTCATCAAGCCAGACGTAAGCACAGTATGTGTAGGTCAAGCGGCTAGCATGGGAGCGTTTTTGCTATCTGGTGGTGCTAAAGGTAAGCGTTACTGTTTACCAAATTCTCGCGTGATGATTCACCAACCTTTGGGTGGTTTCCAAGGTCAAGCATCAGATTTTGAAATTCATGCGAAAGAAATCCTGTCTATTAAAGAGAAGTTAAACCGCTTAATGGCGCAACACACTGGACAAGATTACGAAAAAGTTGCCCACGACACCGATCGTGACAACTTCCTTAGTGCAACTGAAGCCAAAGAATACGGCTTGATCGACCAAGTTATGACAAATCGATCTGACGCGGCTGCAACTAAGTAGTATAGTTATATATAGTAGACCTGAACTAGTGCTTGGCACGATTTGGTTTTCGGTTCAGGCAAGGCAGAGGCAATAGTAATGAGTGATAAACAAAGCGGTGACGGTGATAACAAGTTACTGTACTGCTCGTTTTGTGGCAAAAGCCAACACGAAGTAAGAAAGTTAATAGCAGGCCCGTCGGTATTTATTTGCGATGAGTGTGTTGAGTTATGTAACGATATCATTCGCGAAGAAATCAAGGAAATCGCGCCTAAGCAAAAGCAGGATGCTTTACCAAAGCCAAATGAAATCCATGCACACTTAGATGACTACGTTATCGGTCAAGAGCACGCCAAAAAAGTATTGTCTGTAGCGGTGTATAACCATTACAAACGTTTGCGTAACGGTGATGTGCACGATGGTGTGGAGCTTGGTAAGAGTAATATCCTACTTATCGGTCCAACGGGTAGTGGTAAAACATTACTGGCAGAAACCCTTGCACGTTTGCTTGACGTTCCTTTCACTATGGCAGATGCAACTACGTTAACCGAAGCCGGTTATGTGGGTGAAGATGTTGAAAACATCATTCAAAAGCTTCTGCAAAAATGTGATTACGATGTAGAAAAAGCCCAACGCGGCATTGTTTATATTGATGAAATTGATAAAATTTCTCGTAAATCAGACAACCCATCTATTACTCGTGACGTTTCGGGTGAAGGTGTACAGCAAGCATTGCTTAAGCTTATTGAGGGCACGGTTGCCTCAGTTCCTCCGCAAGGTGGTCGTAAGCATCCACAGCAAGAATTTTTACAGGTAGATACCTCTAAGATTCTGTTTATTTGTGGTGGTGCGTTCGCTGGCCTAGATAAGGTTATTGAACAACGTGCACAAAAGGGCACAGGTATTGGATTTGGTGCGGCTGTTAAGTCTAAATCTGAAAACACTGCGCAAATAAGCGAGTTGTTCAAGCAAGTAGAACCACAAGACTTGGTTAAATACGGATTAATTCCTGAATTTATCGGTCGTCTACCTGTGGTAACTAGCCTTGAAGAATTGAATGAAGAAGCCTTGATTCAAATTCTTAAAGAGCCTAAGAATGCGATTACGAAGCAGTACTCAGCATTATTTGATATGGAAGATGTGGAACTTGAGTTCCGTGACGACGCATTGCACGCTATCGCTAAAAAGGCGATGGATCGTAAAACCGGTGCCCGTGGTCTTCGTTCAATTGTTGAAGCTGTTTTGCTTGATACCATGTACGAATTACCGTCTGCGGTAGATGTAAGCAAAGTAGTTATTGATGAAACCGTTATTCGCGGCGAATCAAAACCTATTTTAATCTACGACAATACAGATAAGAAAGCGGCTTCTGAGTAAGCTGTTTTACGTTTAAAAAAAGGTCCTTCGGGACCTTTTTTGTTTTCTAAAAGCGTAAAAATAATTTCTGCATTAGGTACTGCTATTCTCAAGTTCAAACTCAACATTAAGAGTTTTTCCTTTCAAATTCGTAACGTGATACTAAAATTTTACGCATTCCAATAGGGTGTGAATCAGCTTTTTTCTGCCTTTTAAAACCCAACTTGCTGGTTATTTAAGCAAACGAACTCGTTTAACCTATCCTTTCTGATAGATTCGGCAACAAACTGTTGCCATACGGTCTAAAATCGATAATGGTAAAGAAAAGCAGGGAAAGCAGCGAATTTACGTACATTAATAATGTTTTATTTGAACTTTGCGCTAGCATCCCCATATCAAACGACAATGCTAACTAATAGAGAACACGTATGACAGTTGAGCGAGAAAATCGCATTGAAATTCCTGTGCTTGCCTTAAGGGACGTGGTTGTTTATCCGCATATGGTCATACCCTTATTCGTCGGGCGAGAAAAATCGATCCGTTGTCTTGAAGCGGCAATGGAAAACGAGAAACAGATTTTCTTAGTGGCCCAGAAAGACGCCGGTGTGGACGAACCCGATGCCGATGACATTTATACCGTTGGTACAATTGCTACTATTCTTCAACTTTTGAAACTACCTGACGGCACGGTAAAAGTGTTAGTAGAAGGGAGTGTGCGTGGTGAAGTTGAAGGTTATGAGCAATCAGAGCCTTTCTTTGTTGCTAACGTAAATAAAATTGAAGACGGTGCTATCGATGAGAGCGAGCAAGAAGTGCTTATTCGCTCTGCGGTATCGCAGTTTGAAGGTTATGTTAAGCTAAACAAAAAAATACCGCCTGAGGTACTTACGTCGCTTAATGGTATTGAAGATGCTGCACGCTTAGCAGATACCATGGCTGCGCACATGCCGCTTAAACTCACCGAAAAACAGAAAGTGCTAGAAATGAAAGGGGTGAACGAACGCCTTGAGTATTTAATGGCCTTGATGGAAGGTGAAATCGATTTGCTACAGGTTGAGAAGAAAATTCGAACCCGTGTTAAAAAGCAGATGGAAAAAAGTCAGCGTGAGTACTATTTGAATGAGCAAATGAAAGCCATTCAAAAAGAGCTCGGCGAGCTTGATGATGCACCAGACGAATTTGAAGCGTTAGCGAAGAAAATCGAAGACGCTAAAATGCCGCAAGAAGCGTTAGATAAAGCAAAGTCTGAGCTCCAAAAGCTTAAGATGATGTCGCCTATGTCGGCAGAAGCTACTGTGTTGCGCAGCTATATTGAGTGGCTAACCAATGTACCGTGGAACAAACGCTCCCCAGTGAAGAAAGATTTATCTCGCGCTGAAGTGGTTTTAAATGAAGACCATTACGGCTTAGAGAAAGTCAAAGAACGCATTTTAGAATATCTTGCGGTACAACAGCGTGTTAAGAAGCTTAAAGGACCCATTTTGTGTCTTGTAGGGCCTCCTGGTGTAGGTAAAACCTCTCTAGGCCAATCTGTTGCGAAAGCGACAGGGCGCAAGTATGTACGTATGGCATTGGGCGGCGTGCGTGATGAAGCTGAAATTCGTGGGCACAGACGTACCTACATTGGCTCATTGCCCGGCAAGCTAGTGCAAAAGATGGCAAAGGTAGGGGTGAAAAACCCACTTTTCCTATTAGATGAAATTGATAAGATGTCGTCTGATATGCGTGGTGATCCAGCGTCTGCGTTACTAGAAGTGCTTGACCCAGAACAGAATAATAGTTTCAGTGACCACTATTTAGAAGTGGATTACGACTTATCTGATGTGATGTTTGTGGCTACCTCGAATAGCATGAATATTCCAGGCCCGTTACTTGATCGTATGGAAGTTATTCGTCTTTCTGGTTATACCGAAGACGAAAAACTCAATATTGCAACGCGTCACCTAATCAGCAAGCAAATGGAACGTAACGGGCTTAAGTCTAAAGAGCTTGAGATTACCGAGTCGGCCATTATTGGTATGATTCGGTATTATACCCGTGAAGCAGGTGTACGTAGTTTAGAGCGTGAAATTTCTAAGGTATGTCGTAAAGCTGTAAAAGATATCTTGCTGAATAAGAGCAAAGATAAAGTGTCAGTGACCCAAGATAACCTTAAAGATTACTTAGGTGTACAACGTTTCGATTACGGTAAAGCTGATAAAGACAATCAAATTGGCCAAGTTACTGGATTAGCATGGACACAGGTTGGTGGTGATTTACTTACTATCGAAACTACGTCTGTGCCGGGTAAAGGCAAGATGACATCAACTGGTTCGCTTGGTGATGTTATGCAGGAATCTATTAAAGCTGCAATGACGGTTGTGCGCAGTCGCGCTGAAAAGCTTCGTATTAACGAAGATTTTTATGAAAAACGCGATATTCACGTGCACGTGCCTGAAGGTGCTACACCGAAAGATGGCCCCAGTGCTGGTATCGCTATGTGTACTGCTTTAGTGTCATCATTAACGGGTAACCCTGTTAAATGTGATGTGGCCATGACGGGTGAAATCACACTGCGTGGTGAAGTGTTAGCCATTGGTGGGTTGAAAGAAAAGCTACTAGCTGCGCACCGTGGTGGAATTAAAACGGTGGTTATTCCAGCAGAAAATGAACGTGATTTGGAAGAAATTCCAGAAAATGTAAAAAAAGATTTATCAATTCACCCTGTAAAGTGGATTGATGATGTGCTTGATATTGCACTTCAAGAGCCAGTAGAGTCTTTTGAGGTTGCGACGAAAAGCTAAAATGGTTGGCTGCATGTCCTAATTTTAAAGGCTTGCAGCCTTAAATTTGCAATAATTGATTAAAAAGTGTGCATACCTTCGTCAATTCGCCTATTTTTTTCAAAATAGGGCTTTCTTGTCGCAAGAGTTGTGTTACCTTTAATTTGTATTCGCTTGAAGCCTTGCCACAAAAGGGATTGCAGCGATTCAATAAAAGTTAATTAATTGTGACAGATGCTTGATGTTCAGAATCAAGCTTGCTATAACGTTCAATCAAATCGTTTTGGACAAACAGTATAATAACAATCGAAGGGGATCATAATAGTGAACAAGTCTCAACTTATCGACCAAATTGCTGCTGGCGCAGATATTTCAAAAGCAGCTGCCGGCCGCGCTCTAGATGCATTCACTGACTCAGTAACTGCAGCACTTAAAGACGGTGACCAAGTGGCACTAGTCGGTTTCGGTACTTTCTCAGTACGTGAGCGCTCTGCTCGTAGTGGTCGTAATCCACAAACTGGTGAGACTATTCAGATTTCAGCGGCGAAAGTTCCTTCTTTCAAAGCTGGTAAAGCTCTGAAAGACGCTTGTAACTAAGCAAAACTTGCAAGAAAAAGGCGATGGCTTATGCCATCGCCTTTTTTATTTGTAACGCCGAATTTATCATTTCCCACTATTTTCTTTATCTCACCTATAGCGCGACAGTGCATTGCGTACCACGCTGCGGTTTTATTGAACAATAGAAGGATTAGTTTTTGTTAAGCCGTTTATCTTCACAGGTATTAGGTTATAATCACCGCTTATTTTTTGCCATGATGTTAGCGTAGGTATTATCCAACGCTAAAGGGCAAGTGTAGTAAGCAACGGAGTTGAACAACAATCATGCTAGAAAGAATCAGAGAAGGTTCTCAAGGCCCATGGGCAATGGCAATTATTGCCCTTATCGTATTGAGTTTCGTGTTTGCTGGTGTAGGAAGCTACCTGACGTCTTCAGGTACTACGGCAGTAGCAACAGTTAATGGCGAAGAAATTTCTGCTCAGGAATTAGAACGCGGTTATCAGAACCAACGGGCACAAATGGAATCACAATTTGGCGAAAGCATTGCCCAGTTGTTTTCAAGCGAACAGTATTTAAGTGACTTTCGTCGTAACGTACTAGATAGACTTATTGCTGAAAAACTTATTCAGCAACAAGCACAGGAAATGGGCTTGCGCGTTAGCGATGCTCAAATTCGTGAAACTATCGTACAAATGCCAGAGTTTCAGTTCGGTGGCCAATTCGACAACGAACGTTTCCAAACTATTTTGCGTCAAAACGGTTTTCAGGTTGCTGACTTCCGTGACTACTTACGAATTCAAATGACGCAAAATCAATTGGCTGCAGCGTTAACAAATTCTGAGTTTGCGTTACCTGGTGAAGCTGAACGTGCAAATGCATTGCAACTTCAAACTCGTGACGCTAAATACGTGATGATTGATTCTGCTTCATTCGCCGAGTCGGTGGAAGTCACAGAAGATGATGTTGCTGAATATTACAACGCCAACATCACTGCATTTGATACAGAAGAGCAAATTAAACTTGCTTATGTATCACTCACGGTAGAAGACGTTAAAAGCCGCGTAAGCGTAGATGACGACGCCGTTCGCACTTACTATGACAATAACTTAAGCGGTTATGGCAAAGAAGAAGAGCGTCGTGTGTCACATATTCTTATTGAAGCTGGCGATGACGCTGAAGCAGCGAAAGCGAAAACTCAAGCGCTTTTAAACCAATTGAACGATGGTGCTGATTTTGCAGAGTTAGCTGAAAGTAGTTCAGATGACACCTTTTCTGCTGAAAATGGCGGTGATCTCGATTTCATTACGCCTGGAATGATGGACGATGCGTTTGACGAAGCGGTATTTAGTTTAGCCAATGTGGGTGACTATACCGACGTTGTTGAAACCGAGTTCGGTTTTCACATCATTAAATTAACTGAACTTAAAGAAGCGCAAGTTCAAGCATTTGAAGATGTAAAAGCAGAAATCCGCGAGACATTGCTAACTGACAAAGCATTAGAAGAATTCTTTGAGTTGCAAAATACCATGGCTGAAATTGCATTTGAAGTGCCAGATACCCTAGAAGATGTGGCTAACGCAGTTGATTTACCTGTGCAAGAAACTGACTTGTTTAGTCGTAACACTGTGCCAGTAGATATGAGCTCACCTGCACTGGCTGAAGTCGCGTTTTCTTCTGAACTTATTGATGAAGGCGTTAACAGTGACATTATCGAGTTAGATGATGAAACGGTAGTTGTAGTGCGTGTTGTAGAACATTTGCCACAGCGTACTCAAGCGTTAGACGAAGTTCGTGACGGTATTGTAGCAACAGTGAAAGCACAGAAGGCGCAAGAAGCGGCTGAAAGCTGGGCTACAGGTATTGTTGATTCGCTGAAACAAGGCGAAAGTGTAGCTTCTACATTAGCGGAAAAATCACTAAGTTGGGAAACTGCTGAAGCTGTTGCGAGAAGTGGTAGTACACTAAACCGCAGTATCGTAGATAAACTGTTTACCTTATCTAGTGAAGCAGAAAAGCGCGTAGATGTGATTGCAACTGTGAACGGTGACGTTGCCATTGTTGAACTTGTTAAAGTGAACAGTGCGCCTACGTTAAGTGCTGAGATGTCAGAAAGTCTGAAACCTCGTTTAGCGCAGATGCAAGGTCAACGTGTTTACCAACAGTTCATTGAAGCATTACGTGCTGATGCCGATGTGACAGTGTCTGAAAGCCTTTAGTATTGTTGAACTTACTGTTTAGAGGCTGGCGAGAATTTAAGTAGGCTGAAACGTAATACTATTATGTTTTAGTCCTAGCGCTGGTTTGTTCTAGCCTTGACCTTAAAGTAAGCGAAAAATACACTAAAAAAGCCAGTGTTGAACAAGCGATGTTGTTATCGCTTCGCCAACACTGGCTTTTTTTGTGGGCGTTTGTCTTTAATAAGTAAAAGTACTAATGGGTGAGAAAAAGCATGAGAGCGTAAAAAGCCGCAATAACACTCGACAATACCAGTATGTAAGTAAAACCTTGTTTACCCTGCGCTAGGGAATAGCTATTCACCCTTAAGTAGCCAAACCACAATAACGACAAGATAAGTGGTATCAGTACAATAATCTTTAGCAAAACTCGACCTCGCGTTGTATCGGTAAAGGGTTATTACATTATGTATAGTGCGGTAGCTTTCAGTAGTAATCTAATTCCACTGCATGAGCCCGCTGCATGATTATAAGTTTAACGATAAATTCAAACTATATCCCTAACTATATATGAGTAAAGTGTATAAGGGGAATTCAGTTAAGCCTGTGGGTTATTTTCATTTTCGGGGCATTGATACCTGTAATAGTAATTAATGCGGCTGGTAACTAATAAGCTAGTAACGAAGGGGCTAGTAATTCACGGGCTAGTAACTAAGCAGTTCGATTGGCCTTTCTGTATTAACCTCGTTTTGTTTATCCTTTTCTTTGTCATTTCCTTGTCTTAATTTTGTTATCCCCGTGTCATCTTTACTTTGTGTAATAACGTGTAAGCAAACTAATAAACTCTATTTACCCTTATGAACACTACAGCGGTTTCCTTACTTCAACACGCTAGAAGCATTCATTTTGCTGAGGTGCTTATGGCACGAGAATCCATCACCCCAGTTGATGCAGGGTGTCAAAGCTATCTTATGCACCGTTTGGAAAAGCTAGGTTTTGTATGTGAAAAGTATAAAGTAAAAGGAGTGACTAATTTAATTGCTAAATGGGGCAATGGACCTACTCACTTTGCTTTTTCTGGCCACACCGATGTGGTGCCACCAGGACCGCTGGAAAAATGGAAATCTCACCCTTTTTGTCCAGTGATAAGCCAAAATAAACTTTATGGTCGTGGTGCTGCCGACATGAAAACGGGTGTTGCTGCTATGCTAGCAGCCACAGAAAGAGCGCTCCCATCAATGGATTCGAACCAATATACTTATTGGTGGTTGATTACCAGTGATGAAGAAGGCGTGGCTGAATATGGCTCTAGATGGATAAAGGCCTATTTAGATGCTAAAAAAATTACCCTTGATATGTGCTTAGTAGGCGAGCCTACTGCTACGCACACTACTGGCGATACCATAAAAGTAGGGCGTAGAGGCTCCTTATCAGGCACTATTCTCGTATCGGGTAAGCAGGGTCACGTAGCCTACCCACATACGTGTGATAACGCTATTCACAAAGCAAGCAGAATTATACAGGCGCTATCCTCTTATGAATTTGAACAAGGTAGTCCAGACTTTCCCGGAACGTCCCTGCAAGTCACTCACGTTGATACGGGCGCTTTTACTGATAATTTAGTGCCGGGGAGTACGCGTATTGAATTTAATGTGCGTTACGCTTGGCAATTTAACCGCGACAGCCTAGTTAAGTTGCTAGCAGGTATTATCGGTGACATAGATGGTGATGCGTCGATAAGCTGGTCTAGACCTTGTGAATCCTATATGAGTAAAACCAATACAGAAAAGCGCTGCTTAATTACTATTGCAGAAAAAGCCATTGTGCAAGCCTCAGGCAGATATCCCCTAGTCAGCACCTCTGGAGGAACATCAGATGGACGGTTTTTCGCATCAGACACAACGCAAGTAGTGGAAGTCGGTGTGCCAAATGCTACCATCCATCAAGTTAATGAACACGTGCATTTATCGGATATAGTAACCTTAGAAGATATCTTCACCGATATTCTGCTAAGCCTATAAATTTACGCCGACTTCTTTAGTTCAGGTTTTAATTGAGTTGCCCCTAAATACCGTTCCTTTTTCTTGGGCGTCAGTGCTTCTAAATCAACCACGACTAAGCCATCTATACAGTCGTTAAAATCAGGATCTACATTGAAATCGAGAAAGGCCACTCCACCAGTCTTCGATAGTTCACTGTATTGCTTGTATAAAGTTGGGACATTAACCCCCATATTAGCGAGTAAATGCTTTAACTGAGTAAACTCAGATTTATAGTCTTTACCGGTAAAAGTATACAAGGCGTCTTGTGACATTTGATAAGGGCGTTTCGATTTAGCTTGGCCAAATTTGGCCGGGAAGTAAATGGAGTAAAACTGTACTATCAAATCTTTAGCTGGCTGAGGATAAGCGTTGCTTAATGATACTGCCCCAAACATATATCGGTACTTCGGGTAACGATTTAAAAAAGCACCAATGCCCACCCATAGATAATCTAGGCTGCGTTTACCCCAATAACAGGGTTGCACAAAACTTCTACCCAGCTCCAATCCAGCACCAAACATGACGGCGTTACTGTCATCGGTACCATAATCGAACAAGGTGGCTGAATATAAACCTGTGGGGTGATCTTGTTTGCTCAATAACTCAGCATCACCAAATCGATAAGCCCCTACTATTTCTAAATTACTCTCATCCCATAAAATTAAATGGTAATAATGGGTGTCGTATTGGTCTATATCACGGCGTTTGTTCGTGCCTTCGCCCACTGCACGAAAAGCAATTTCTCTCAAGCGGCCAATTTCACGCATAATCGGTGAGCAATTTTTATGTTGGTATAAATATATCGACTGACCATCACTGGTGTGGCCTAAGTGTTCGCATTGCTTCATCGCACGGGAAAGCTCTTTTCTGTCTTCCGGCATGGCCACAGGGGCTTGGGTGTCGAAAATGCCTTTTTTATTACTGCCAATCCGATATAAGTGGCGCTTAAATAGTTTCACCTGATCTTTAAGCGCTATGCTAGTTTGTTGGTAAGACTCAAAGGGAATAAGCTCGCCTATTCGCATAGGAAGGTGTTTCTTGCGTTGCTTAAACATCTCTTTTACCAGCAGCGCAGTGGCTAAAGGTTTGTACACCATAGACACTCCGTAAAATAGCGGGCTATTTTTGGCATCGATATAAACCGGGAGAATGGGAGATTTGGCTTGTCGGGCTATGCGTAAAAAGCCTGAATGCCACAGCGTATCTCGCACTCCTTGAGGTCGTAGTCGTGACACTTCTCCCGCGGGAAATATTAAAATGGCGCCGTCTGAACGCAAGTGTTCTTGTATAGCACTTAAATGCTGCTTCGGCGTACCGCCTTGCATGTTGTTTACTGGCAGTAACATGTCGTGCAAAGGCTCAATAGCCATGAGCATTTGGTTCGCGACTACTTTTAAGTCGTGACGAACTTCACTCACCAGCTTGATTAATGCAAGGGCATCTAGTGAGCCGATAGGGTGATTGGCAATAATCACCACGCGTCCTTGTGATGGAATACGCTCTTTCTCTACATCGCGGGTAGAGTAACTAATATTAAAGTATTCAAGCACCTGCTCTACAAAGTCGATATCTTCGTAGTGGGGGTAAGTTTCGCCGAACTCTATTATTTCTCGTTCATGCAAAAGGTGGCGCAGCACGAACGATAAAGACCTAAACAACAAGGGGTTGTTAGCCACTTGGGGATAGTGTTTATTTAGTACTTCATCAACTGTAAACATAGTCTTTCTCGGTTTTTGCGAACAATAGCAGGGGAATATGACGTTTTTCACACAGTTTGATGTCAGTTATCTGACAATGCAGAGGCCCGCGTTTCGTGCATTATGAAACGCGGGTTTAAGTGGTATGCTTATGCTGCTCTTGATGGTGAATTTTTCACTTTTAATGGGGTAACGTTATCTGCTTTGATCATGGTCTCAAGGGAATAAATCAGGGATAGGTTTCCATTTTCGTCTTCACCCAATGCAGTACAGTTTTCCATCCAATCGCCGTCGTTAATATAGTGGATGCCATTTTCCATTGTGCTTTCAGGGTGATGAATATGACCGCAAATTACACCATCAAGCCCCATTTCTGCAGCCCGTGAACAACAAGCCTCGCGGTAGCGAGCAATCGCTTCGTTTGCTCCTTTGATGTGTTTTTTAATGTAACCGGCAAGTGACCAATACTCACGTTTACGCCAACTACGAAAACGATTGAACTCGCGATTTAAAAACAGCAATAGGTCGTAACCTTTATCACCAATCCACGCATGAAATTTACCCATGGTGACATCGCCATCAAACTGATCGCCATGTAACACAAGGTAACGTTTGCCTTGGGCGGTGGTATGCACAAGTTGACGCTCAATTTCGATATCACCAAACGCCATACCGGAATAAGACTGAATTGGCTCGTCGTGATTACCTGGGAGATAAACGACGCGAGTGCCATCTTGGCTCATGGCCATCAGCTTATGCATAACTTGATTGTGCGCTTGCGGCCAACGAAACTGTTTTGTCATTTGCCACATATCGACAATGTCGCCAACCAAATAAAGCGTGTCGACAGTGACGCCGTTTAAAAACGAAAGTAGGTATTCAGCTTTGCAATCGCGATTGCCAAGATGAATGTCAGAAAGCCAAAGTGTGCGGTAATGTGTTTTTTTCATAGCAAGGTCCCAAAGCGATTGCCTTGGAACGCCACTATATGGAGGTTAATTGACAAAATAGTGACGCTTGTTTGACGATAGTGTTACAGCTAGCTTTTCTACATACTCTGGTTCTTATAGAAGCTCATCGGCTAACGCCAGTAACTTCTCTCGCATCCACTTATTCACTAAATCCTCATCAGCTTGCTGATGCCAATACATGTGAATGGGCATAAGTGGTACGTCAAAGGGCAGTGTGGTAACGGCAACTGGCAGGCTGCTAGTAATCTGCTGTGCATAACGACTTGGTACGGTAAGTAATAAATCTGATTTACTGACTACACTTGCGGCAGCGAAGTAATGTTCGCACTGCAGGGCAAATTGTCGCGTGGCGTTTTGTTTCGCAAGCGCTAAGTCTACCGTATCTAATCGAGAGTCTTTCAAGGTAACCAGAACGTGTGATGCTGATACATAATTCGCTAGCGTTTTGTCTTTTAAAATGGAGTGTTCTCGCGCACAGATAAGTACGAAATGCTCGTCGCATACCAGTGTTGAACGAATATCAGGGCCTGTAGGCACCAATGCATCGATAACAATATCCAGTTCTTTATTAGCAAGAGCGTTTTCAAGTTCAGGGCGGGTAACCCGTCTACTAGTTACGGTAATATTTGCTGCATTTTGCAAAAGCTCGGGAATAAGCGTGGGTAGAAAGGTTGACTCAAGAATGTCTCTTAACCCTAACTTAATTTCTCTTTTATAGCGGCTGATATCAAAATCAATGGGATCTGACAGCGTAGACTCTAAATGCGAGAGGGCTTCTTTCACCTGTTGAATGATAGATTGGCACAAAGGGGTTGGTACCATCCGCCGGCTATGGCGCACGAATAGTTCATCATCAAACTTTTCTCGTAAACGTGACATTGCATGACTCACGGCCGGTTGCGTTAGATGCAATGCTTTGGCGGCCGCAGTAATACTCTCTTCTTCATACACGGCTTTAAGTACAAAAAACAAATTAAGATCTATTTTTCCATGCATCATATTTATGAAATTCCATAAAGAAGTATCATTTTCATTTATTTTTATCGAGGTTACACTGGATTTAATGTTAATTAAAGTGTGACTTTGTAGCTAAACTGTTACATGTGGGGCGGGGAAATCGCTGCCAAAATGAAGTTTCAGCCATTACACAGAAAGTTTAGTGGCAGTTTGTAAACTGGCTTATTTACTATTATTACAATAAAAAGGGTGTATATGCAGGCCTCGATTTTTACCGAAATACTTCTTCCACTGGCTTTGGCTTTCGTGATGTTTGGTATGGGGCTTACGTTAACGGTAGCCGATTTCACCCGTCTACTTAAAGCGCCTAAAGCCATCGTAGTGGGGCTGGTGGGGCAAACCGTATTGCTGCCTTTATTGGCGTTTGGCTTGTGCATGGCATTTTCTCTTCATCCAGCAATGGCCATAGGTATTATGATTTTATCAGCGTGTCCAGGTGGCACGATGAGCAACTTAATAAGTCATATTGGGCGAGCGAACCTTGCGTTATCTGTAAGTTTAACAGCACTATCTACCTTTATTTGCGTATTCTCAACGCCTTTTATAATCCACTATTCCATGGACTATTTCGCTGGTGAGAACGCACCTTCATTTTCCATTGTTACTACCGTCGTCGGCTTGGTATGTGTGTCTATCGTGCCTGTCATCATTGGTATGGCGATACGGCACTTCAAACCTGCATTCTCTATTAAGGTAGAGGGCTTTTTTAGAACGTTTTCATTATGGTTCATGATTGCCATGATCATTGGCATATTAATTAGTGAGCGGGCGAACTTGATGGCGTCACTAGAAGAGGCCTTGCTAGTATGCTTAGCCCTGAATATTTCAGCTGTGATACTGGGGCTTATTTTGGCTTTTGCCTTTAAATTGTCGAACATTGACGGTATTACACTGGCTATTGAAGTGGGTGTGCAAAACGCAGCGCTGGCCATGTTAATTTGTATTACCTTCTTAAATTCTCCTGAATTTGCCGTAGCGGCTGGAGTTTATGGGTTAACCATGTATGCAGGCCCTGGGCTTTTAGCTGTATGGTCGAAGCGCCTGAAAAATGCCACTAAAAGCGCTGATGGTGATGAAGGTAAGGACAAACCACTTGCTACTCAAAAAGCCTAAGCTGAGCGCTAACAATAAGAGCAAAACATACGAGTACAAAAACATGGGTACAAAGACAAGTCATATAAAAACAAACGATAAAGAAAAACGCATCCTTATTACCGGTGGCGCCACGGGACTAGGGCAAGCCATAGCACTTGCATTAATTAACGAGCACAGTAAACGCGGCGAAAAACTGAAAATATGTATCGCTGATATCCATGAGGAGCGAGGGCTAGAAACGCTTGCCTTACTAACAGAAAAAGGTACAGAGGCTTTCTATCAGCCATGTGACATTACCCAAGACGATGAAGTCGCTAATTTGGTTAGCGCTATAGAAGCACAATGGGGCGGTGTTGATCTTGTGTTCAACAACGCTGGCGTAGCGTCTGGCGGTAGTTTAAGTGATGAAAGTATTGACCAGTGGAAATGGATTTTCGATATTAACCTGCTAGGTATGGTGCGTGTCAGCAAGGCTATATTGCCTTTGTTTAAAGCGCAGGGCGGGGGCTATTTTGTAAATATAGCGTCGCAAGCGGGGCTAACGCCTATTCCTTACATGAACAGTTACAACGCAGTGAAGGCGGCTGTGGTATCACTGTCTGAAACCATGAAGCTAGAGCTTGCTCCCGATAATATCGATGTGAGCGTGGTGTGCCCTAGTTTTTTCAAAACCAACCTTGATGAGTCGATGCGAAGCGACAACCCCGCCATGCATAAAATGATGGCGCGGTTCTTTAAAAAAGCAGATATGACTAAAGAAGAGGTGGCGCAAAGTATCTGTGATCAGGTTACCCAAAAGCGGTTTTTAATCCTTACCCACAAATTAGGTAAACGGGCATTTTTGATGAAAAAACTATTACCCACCCAGACCTATATTAATAACATGCTAAAACAAACTAAAGCGATGAAACGTGCAATGGAAAGACGGTAACCCATGACGAATACAGTATTAGATAAAGCAGTATCAGTAAGAGAAGGCGAAGAACTAGACGTTAATGTTGTCGATGGGTGGCTGAAAAATCATATTCAAAACCTTATCGGCACACCTAGGGTGACACAATATTCAGGCGGTGCGTCTAACTGGACCTACTGTCTTGAATACGACAATACGTCGTTAATATTACGCCGTGCACCCGCGGGCACTAAAGCGAAAGGTGCGCATGATATGGGGCGTGAATATCGTCTTCAAGCCGCGCTGAAGCCGGTTTATAGTTATGTGCCTGACATGCTAGCGTATTGCGATGATGAAGCCGTGATTGGTACAGAATTCTATATCATGGAAAAGCTGACTGGCGTTATTCCCCGTAAGAATCTTCCTCGCGATTTAAAGACCTCTCCAGAGCAGACGCGTCAGTTGTGCAAAAATGTACTTGATAGCTTAATAGAGCTGCACAAAGTTGACTATAAAGCGGCAGGTTTAGACACTATTGGCAAAGGTAGCGGTTATATAGAACGCCAAATTACCGGCTGGAGTGAGCGCTACACCAAAGCAAAAACTTGGAATGTCCCTTCGGGCAAAGGTGTTATGCGCTGGCTTAAAGCTAATATGCCAAGTGAAGAGCGTATTTGCATTACTCACAACGATTTTAGATTCGACAATGTGGTGTTAGATCCTAACGACTACACCAAAATTTTAGGTGTGCTTGATTGGGAGTTGGCCACTCTTGGCGATCCCTTGATGGACTTGGGCAATACGTTGGCCTATTGGGTTAATGCAGATGATGATTTTCTCGCTCAATCTACACGTAGGCAGCCCACTCATCTAAAAGGCATGATGACACGAGATGAAGTGGTGGCTTATTACTGCAAGCAAATGGATATTGACGTTGATGATTTCACTTTCTATGAAGTGTATGGCTTGTTTCGTTTAGCGGGTATTGCACAGCAAATCTACTACCGCTATCACCATGGGCAAACCAATAACCCAGCGTTTAAAAACTTTTGGATATTCATTCATTATTTAATGTGGCGTTGTAAAAAGGCCATTCGTAAATCAGGAAAAAGAAAATGACAACAAGACAAAATATTCTGATCACGGGGGCTAGCTCAGGCCTTGGTAAAGGAATGGCGGCGGAGTTCGCAAAGCAAGGAAGCAACTTAGCATTGTGCGCAAGGCGTTTAGACCGCCTAGAGGCGCTTAGAAGTGAACTACTAGCAGTAAACCCTAACATCAAGGTGCTAATTAAGTCGCTTGACGTGAACGACCACAACGCGGTTTTTGAAG
Organism: Alteromonas sp. Mac1; assembly: GCF_001562125.1. Taxonomy (NCBI): domain Bacteria; kingdom Pseudomonadati; phylum Pseudomonadota; class Gammaproteobacteria; order Alteromonadales; family Alteromonadaceae; genus Alteromonas; species Alteromonas sp. Mac1. Next base: position 3,114,441 of record NZ_CP013932.1, on the reverse strand, counting down.
TGTTTGACGCATTTAAACAAGAGATGGGGCAACTCGATAGAGTTATCATCAACGCGGGAATGGGTAAAGGTGCCTCTATTGGCACGGGTTTTTTTAATGCGAATAAGCAAACCGCAGAGACTAATTTTGTGGCAGCACTTGCACAAGCCGAAGCGGCCATGACCATTTTTAGAGCGCAAAATGCAGGTCACCTAGTGACGATTTCATCAATTAGTGCGGTAAGAGGCTTTAGGCGAGCCATGACAGTGTATGCGGCCACTAAAGCAGGGCTTACGTCGATGACAGAGGGTATTCGTTTGGATGTGATGAATACACCAATTAAGGTGAGCTGTGTTCATCCAGGGTTTATTCGTACCGAAATTAATGAAACCGTAGAGAAAGTACCGTTTATTGTCGATACTGAGACCGGCTGTAAAGCGTTGGTAAAAGCGATTAATAAGGAAAAAGCAGTGTCTTATGTGCCAAGTTGGCCGTGGGCGTTATTACATTGGATACTACGTGTTGCGCCTTCTAGCACCATTCGCAAAATGAGTTAGGGCTAAGGTTCTGATAAAAGGTTTTGATAAAAGCCTCAAATAAAAGGCACAAAAAAAGCGCCAATAGGCGCTTTTTTACTAACTGTAAAATTTAAGCTAAAGCTTTAATTTGTGCAGCTAGGCGGCTCTTGTGACGAGCAGCTTTATTCTTGTGAATCAAACCTTTAGTAGCCATTCTGTCAAGAATCGGAGTTGCAGCAGCAAATGCAGTTTGTGCACCTTCTTTATCACCACTAGCGATAGCAGCTACTACTTTCTTCAAGCTTGTACGAGTCATGGAGCGACGGCTAGCGTTATGCTGGCGACGCTTTTCGGCTTGGATTGCACGTTTCTTAGCAGACTTGATGTTAGCCAAGGTGTAACTCCCAAATAAATTCATGTCAAAAACGAGGGTGCGGATTTTGCCTATCATCCAGCCAAAAGTCAAACGATTTAACCCAATAAGTAGAAAGTTAATTTCTACATTAAATAAGATGTTTATCGAATGCTTTGGTTTTTCGTCCTGTTCTTAGTAAAAAGCTAATAAGCGCTACATAAAAAGTGCAGAACGAAATGGCTATGTACTCATGTACAGATGGAACAGCACGAAACCATACCCACAACGGGCGCGGATTATAGCAAAAAAAATTCATGAGATGCACTTATATTTTGAATAATACGTTTCGCCCTTTGCGGGGTTTCGTTATGATTGAGCGCTTAACTGAATGAAATGCATTTATTGGAATAGTCTTAGTGTCACGGAAGTTATTAAAATCAGGCCTTATTGTCAGTGTAATGACATTGATATCCCGCGTATTAGGGCTAGTGCGAGATGTGGTAGTCGCAAAGCTAATGGGGGATGGCGCCGCCGCCGACGTGTTTTTCTTTGCAAATAAAATTCCTAACTTCCTGCGCCGCTTATTTGCCGAAGGTGCATTCGCGCAAGCATTTATTCCGGTATTAACCGAAGTACACCAAAATCACGAGAAAGCAGAGCTTAAAGCGTTTGTCGCTAAAATATCCGGCACACTCGGAGCCATAGTATTTATCGTTTCTCTTATTGGTGTAATAGCATCCCCTGTTTTAGCCGCGTTATTTGGCACAGGCTGGTTCATTGCGTGGATGCAGGGCGATGAAGCGGGCGATAAATTCTTACTCGCCTCTACTATGTTAAAAATCACCTTTCCGTATCTTGCCTTTGTATCATTAACTGGGCTGGCTGGGGCTATATTAAATACACTAAATAAATTTGCAGTGGCAGCGTTTACACCCGTGCTACTCAACGTATGTATTATTGCCTGTGCAGTATTTTTAGCCCCCGATATGGACCAACCCGCCTTTGCATTAGCGTGGGGGGTCTTTATAGGTGGCATAGTACAACTTGCCTTTCAATTGCCGTTTCTGTATCGGGCGGGTTTATTAGTTAAGCCTAAATGGGGTTGGCGAGATGAAAACGTTGTTAAGGTACGCACCCTTATGATCCCTGCTTTATTCGGGGTATCGGTGGGGCAAATTAACTTATTGTTCGATACTTTCATTGCCAGCTTCCTTATGACGGGCTCTATTAGCTGGCTGTACTACTCCGACCGCTTGCTTGAATTTCCGTTAGGGCTGTTTGGTATCGCCATCGCTACCGTAATATTGCCTGCGCTGTCACGTAATCATGTGAGTAAAGATCCGAAAGCCTTTTCAGCAAACATAGATTGGGCGTTTCGCATGGTGTGCTTACTGGGTATTCCAGCTGCAGTAGGACTGGCGACAATGGCCAGGCCAATTTTAACGGTGATATTTCAGCGGGGCGCCTTTACGGCTGAAACCGCTACTATGGCGTCTTATTCATTAACAGCTTATGCCTTCGGCTTGCTTAGTTTCATGTTAGTAAAGGTACTCGCGCCAGGGTTTTACTCGAGACAAGACACCAAAACCCCCGTTAGATTTGGTATTTGGTGCATGGCGGCAAACATGGTGTTTAATCTGTTAGCTATTCCCTTTGGCTATATTGGCCTAGCCATTGCCACTAGCATGTCGGCCACGCTGAACGCCGCACTGCTGTATATTACCCTGCACAAGCAAGGTGTTTTTGTGCTTAGCCGTACGTCCGTGATGTTCATACTTCGCGTGCTTATTGCCAGTACGGTAATGGGGGCGGTGATTTTTTATCGTGATAAGGGCGTGGAATTTTTCGACCTTGAATGGATAGTACAAGTAATGGATGTTGCTATAACTATCGCATTATCTGCAGCTGCCTTCTTTTCATGCATGATTTTATTAGGTGCAAGGCGTCGTCATTTCAAAAGTGGGGGCGGGTAATATTGGTATTCCGTGCTGGGTCGTTTATAATCGCGAGCTTTGAATTTTCAGTAGTAACTAAAGGCAGTGGCTAATTGTGGAATTTATCCGCGGGCTTAACAACGTAAAACCGCAGCACAGTGGGTGTGTACTTACCATCGGGAAATTTGATGGTGTGCACTTGGGCCATCAGGCAGTACTGGGTAATGTGCTTCAAAAAGCCAAAGCACTTGGGTTGCCGGCTACAGTGATGGTGTTCGAACCTCAACCTGAGGAAGTATTTACGCCTGACACTGCGCCAGCTCGAATTAGTCCATTGCGTGAAAAGTACGAATTGCTGAAACAGCAGGGCGTCAATCGTTTATTGGCAGTGCGTTTCAACAGAGCCTTTGCTAGTCAAAGTGCCGATACCTTCGTGCATGATTTGCTGGTGGATAAGTTAGGCGTTAAATTTCTTGTGGTAGGCGATGACTTTCGCTTTGGACAAGGTCGTCAGGGCGACTTTGCCATGCTGCAAGCCGCTGGGCAAAAGTACGGCTTTGAAGTGGTTAGCACACAAAGCTTTATGATGCATGCACATCGCATTAGCTCTACTGCAGTACGCGAAGCCCTCGCTGACTCTGATTTTGCGCTTGCCGAAGAAATGTTAGGTAGGCCGTTTGCTGTATATGGCCGCGTGGTTCATGGTGAAAAGAAAGGGCGGACCATAGGGTTTCCTACCGCGAATGTCATGCTGAAACGTTGCAGGGCGCCTATTCACGGTGTATTTGCAGTACACGTTGCCGTAGATGGAAAGAAATTCAATGGTGTGGCAAACATAGGCACTCGTCCCACGTTAAATGGTGTGCGAAACCAATTAGAAGTGCATATCTTCGATATGTCAGCCGACCTGTATGGGAAACCAATGACCGTGTTTCCTGTTGCAAAAATACGAGATGAACAGAAATTTGACTCGTTTGAGATACTAAAAGCACAAATTCAGGCCGATGCCGCTAAGGCGCGCCTGTTATTAGAATAGTGAAACGTGATAAAGTCACCACGCTTATCATAGCGTCGACCAATGCAAGCCTATACAACGCCTAACGAGGCGTTGGGTATTATTAAAGGTAACCGGATAATACAATTATATGAGTGATTATAAAGCCACATTAAACCTACCTGAAACCGCCTTTCCAATGCGCGGTAACCTTGCTCAGCGTGAGCCTAAAATGCTTAAAGACTGGCAAGAAAAAGGGGTATACACAAAGATTAGAGAAGCGAAGAAAGGTAAGAAGCCTTTCATTCTTCATGATGGCCCTCCGTACGCAAACGGCGATATTCATATTGGTCACGCAGTAAATAAAATTCTGAAAGACATTATTGTTAAGTCTAAAACCTTGTCAGATTTCGACTCGCCTTATGTGCCGGGTTGGGACTGTCACGGTTTGCCTATCGAATTAATGGTAGAAAAGAAAGTTGGTAAGCCTGGCAAAAAAGTGACGGCTGCTGAGTTTCGCCAAAAGTGCCGTGAATACGCACAACGTCAAATTGACGGCCAAATGGCTGACTTCAAACGCCTTGGCGTGTTTGGTACGTGGGATAATCCTTATAAAACCATGGATTTTCGCTCAGAAGCAGACATTATTCGCGCACTGGGTAAAGTGGTTAAATCAGGCCATTTAGAAAAAGGCTTCAAGCCTGTTCACTGGTGTACTGACTGTGGTTCTGCGTTGGCAGAAGCAGAAGTAGAATACCAAGACAAAATTTCACCTGCTATCGATGTGAAATTCCCTGTTGCTGATGTAGACGCTATCGCGGCTGCGTTTGGTGTAAGTAGTGAAGATTTAACTGCGCATAAAACCGGTGTTGTTATCTGGACAACCACACCGTGGACATTGCCTGCAAACCGCGCCATCAGCTTGCACCCAGAATTAACCTACGCGATTGTTGAAATTACGTCGACCAGCGAATGGTTAGTAGTAGCACAAGACTTACTTGAAAGCTGCATGACGCGCTACGGTATTGAAGAATATCGTGAAGTGGCGACCTGTGTAGGTTCAAGCCTAGAGCGATTATTGGTTAATCATCCGTTCTTAGATTTAAAAGTACCGCTTATTTTAGGCGAGCACGTTACCACTGAATCAGGCACTGGTTGTGTTCATACCGCGCCTGCTCACGGTGTTGACGATTTCAATGTAGGTAAACAATACGACATTGAAGTGTACAACCCAGTTGGTAATAACGGTGTGTATTTAGAAAACACCCCTTTGTTTGCTGGCCAGTTCGTATTTAAAGCCAACGATACCATTGTTGAAACGGTAAAAGAGCACGGTAACCTAGTGCTTAACGTGAAATACGAGCACAGCTACCCCCATTGCTGGCGCCATAAAACGCCTATTATTTTTCGTGCTACGCCGCAGTGGTTCATCAGCATGGACAAAAAGGGCCTACGTGCTGAGTCAATCGAACAAATTAAGCAAACCAAGTGGATCCCAGAGTGGGGCGAAAACCGCATCCAGAAAATGGTAGAAGGTCGCCCAGATTGGTGTATTTCTCGCCAACGTACATGGGGTGTGCCAATTCCATTATACGTGCACAAGCTTACCGGTGAACTTCATCCTGAGTCGGTTGCACTTATGGAAAAAGTGGCCGCTGAAGTTGAAACCAAAGGCATTCAAGCTTGGTGGGATATCGACGATGCTGCACTACTAGGTAGCGAAGCCGATAACTACGATAAAGTGACCGATACCCTAGACGTATGGTTCGACTCAGGTGTAACGCATTACTTTGTGGTTGATCAACGTGAAGACATTCCAGCTAGCGCCGATTTGTACCTTGAAGGGTCAGACCAACACCGTGGTTGGTTTATGTCATCACTTATGACATCTACTGCTATGCATGGCCATGCGCCTTACAAAGAAGTATTAACCCACGGCTTTACCGTTGATGCCCACGGCAGAAAGATGTCGAAGTCGGTTGGTAACGTTGTTGCGCCGCAAGAAGTAACGAACAAACTAGGCGCAGACATTCTTCGTCTATGGGTTGCTTCTACCGATTACCGCGGTGAAATTGCGGTATCTGATGAAATTCTAAAACGTGCTGCTGATGCATATCGCCGCCTACGTAATACTTCACGTTTCTTATTGGCAAACCTTAATGGCTTTGTGCCAGAAGATGCTTTGCCAGAAGAAGAGATGGTGGCACTGGATCGCTGGATTGTAGCCCGTGCTAAAGCACTACAGGAAGAACTTGTTGAAGCGTTTGAAAAGTATGACTTGCTAGTAGTAACGCAAAAGCTAATGCACTTCTGCTCAATCGAGTTGGGTTCTTTCTACCTAGACGTGATTAAAGACAGACAGTACACGGCGAAATCAGACGGCAATGCACGTCGTTCTTGCCAAACTGCGCTTTACCATATTATGGAAGCGTTAGTTCGCTGGATGGCACCAATCACAAGCTTTACAGCGCAAGAGATTTGGGAAGCTTTACCGGGCGAGCGTAGTGAATTTGTGTTTACCGAAACCTGGTACGAAGGCTTTAACAGCTTCACCCAAAGCGACGTATTTAACGATGAACTTTGGCATCAGGTATTAAGCGTGAAAGACGCAGCTAACCAAGCCATGGAGCAAGCTCGTAAAGATGGTCAGCTAGGCGGCTCGTTAGAAGCGAAGATTGACCTGTATGCTACAGAGTCTTTGTTTAACACCTTGGCCTCACTTGAAGATGAATTGCGCTTTGTATTGATTACATCAGCAGTGAACCTGACAAAAGTAGACAGCGCACCAGACAATGCTGCTGCTACCGATGTTGAAGGCCTATGGTTAAGCGTAAACAAAGCAAGCGGCGACAAATGTGTTCGTTGTTGGCACCATCGCGAAGATGTTGGTACCCACGAAGGGCATGAAGAGCTATGTGGCCGTTGTGTAACTAACATTGATGGCGAAGGGGAAACGCGTCAGTATGCTTAATACTTCGGCGGATACCAAGCCTAAGCTATTCAGTGAAACCGGTTTACGGTTTCTTTGGATAACCCTAATTGCTTTCGTGCTCGACCAAGTTAGTAAGTACGCAGTGTTAGGCGGTATGTCACTTTATCAATCAATAGAGGTATTACCGTTTTTCAATTTAACGTACGTACATAATTATGGCGCAGCGTTTAGCTTTCTTGATAGTGCCGGTGGCTGGCAGCGATGGTTTTTTACTGCCATCGCGACTGTTGTCAGTGTGGTTATTTTATGGTGGTTGAAACAATCGCCTAAAAACCAAACCCTGTTGCCTGTCGCCTTTTCTTTTATATTAGGTGGCGCGCTAGGTAATGTGTACGATCGTTTAGTGCATGGGTACGTTATCGATTTTCTCGATTTTCACGTAAACAACATGCACTGGCCTGCCTTCAATATTGCCGATAGCGCTATATTTATTGGTGCAGCCCTTTTAATTATTGATATGTTCAAGAACGGTGAGAAGCATAAAAGCGCCGATTCAGCCAATACGTCAAAGCAGTAACCGGAGCCACAATGACCGACAACCTTATTATTGGTTCTGACAGCGAAGTTATACTTCACTTTGATTTAAAACTTGAAGATGGCTCAGCCGCTGACAGCACCCGTGTAAACAATAAGCCTGCGAAAATGGTAATGGGTGACGGTAGTCTTACCCCCAACTTTGAAGCTTGCTTATTAGGGCTTCAAAAAGGTGAAAAGAAATCATTTACGCTAGCTGCGAACGATGCCTTTGGTGAGCCTAACCCAAATAATATCCATTACATGGATAGAAGCCGATTTGGTGCTGATTTAGAAATTCAAGAAGGTGCTATTCTTGCATTTTCTCAGCCAGATGGCTCAGAAATACCCGGTATTATCAGAAGTGTAGCGGGCGACTCTATCACGGTTGATTTTAACCACCCATTAGCTGGGCAAACGGTTATTTTCGATGTTGAAATAGTTGATGTGAAAGCCGCACCTACTCCAGAAGGTGACCAGTAATTATGCAAATTCATCTCGCTAACCCTCGTGGCTTTTGTGCCGGTGTAGACAGAGCCATCACTATTGTAGAAAGAGCGCTCGAAATATTTGAGCCGCCTATCTATGTTCGCCATGAAGTCGTTCACAATAAATTTGTGGTAGATGGGCTACGTGAGCGTGGCGCTATTTTTGTAGATGAATTGCATGAAGTGCCCGATAACTGCATTGTTATCTTTTCTGCCCATGGGGTTTCTCAAGCAGTAAGAAAAGAAGCTGAAAATCGAGGCTTAAAGGTATTTGACGCTACTTGTCCGTTGGTGACTAAAGTGCATATGGAAGTGACCCGTGCGAGTAAAACAGGCACTGAGTGTATTTTGATTGGCCATGCAGGGCACCCTGAAGTAGAGGGTACGATGGGGCAGTACAGTAACAATGAGGGTGGGATTTACCTTGTTGAGTCTGAGGCTGATGTGGCGACCCTTGAAGTGAAGGACGCCAAAAACCTCTATTACTGTAGCCAAACGACGTTGTCAGTTGATGACACCGCAGATGTCATTGATGCATTACGTGAACGTTTCCCTGATATTCAAGGGCCTCGTAAAGACGATATTTGCTATGCCACACAAAATCGTCAAGACGCCGTGCGGGATTTGTCTCAAGACTGCCAAGTATTATTGGTAGTGGGTGCGCAAAATAGCTCAAATTCAAATCGCTTACGTGAGCTAGCCGAAAAGATTGGTGCAAAAGCGCACTTAATTGCCGATGCGAATTGCATTCAGGAAAGCTGGCTTGAAGGCGTTGAACACATAGGTGTGACTGCCGGAGCTTCAGCACCTGAGGTGCTAGTGCAAGGCGTGGTTGATAGGCTTAAAGCATGGGGTGCGGTATCTGCCTCTGAACGTGCAGGCCGAGAAGAAAATGTTGAATTCGCGGTTCCCAAAGAGCTTAGAGTTAAACAAGTAAGCTAACGCCGTTTAGGTATAAAAATTGGGTTGCATTTGAAAGCACTGCATTGATATGCGGTGCTTTTTTTTACGCTATCGTCTAATGGTAATACAATCTTATACGTTTTATGGTTGCTAATACCTTGGGCAAGAAATTTTTAGCATAGAATGCTAAACATAAGGTTGTGTCTAAATTTTAGCGTGAATGCCACCGTGCAATGCAGGGACTATGAATCAAACGATAAACACTAGTGGATTAGGTAACCAACAAGGCGTTGGCCTTATAGAGGTCCTTGTCACTATGTTCATTCTTGCTATTGGTTTACTCGGTGTGGCCGCACTTCAATTCACCGGTTCGTTTGCCAACAAAGATGCGATTAGCCGTACGCAAAGCGAATTTGTTGCAGCTCAGGTAGCTGAACGTTTGCGTGCTGCTGCGCGCGTGGCAACGGTAGGGGATGGCATTGTGGTCAACAACCAATATTTTAATGCAAGCAACTACAATTTTAACGGGCTTAGTTGTTCAGGTGCTACTCACCCATACAAATGTTTTTGTTTGAGTCGCCCTACTGGGGTGCCCAATTGCGAAACGGCCACCTGCAACGAGCAGGATATGGCGAAATACGATGGCTGGGCACTTTCATGCGCAGCAGTGCAAACTAACCCTCAAACTACATTATCGTTAACCTGTGCAGATAATAACGCCGCGGATGTTTACAGTTGCAGTGCGGGCTCACGATTGCAAGTTATTCTAGCGTGGCCAGTATCATCAGCAGGTAATCAATCTTATACCTTGAATACGCGTTGCAATCCAAATGAATCAGACAGTAATGCCTGCGTAATAAAGGATTTAACCTTGTGAAGCGTGCACAGGGTTTTTCTCTTGTAGAATTAATGATTTCATTGGCGTTAGGGTTGGTTATATCTGGCGCTATAATTCAGGTATTAGTGAGTAGCAGTGTAACGAATAAGCTTAATCAAGCGGTGTCACAGGTTCAGGAATCTGGACGTTATATAACTAGCCGGCTCAGTAGTGAATTTTACGAAATTGGTCGCTACGACACTATTGTTGCTTCTATCGATGATTCAGTTGATACGGTGGCGGAGGCTGGATTTATTGAAAATAGGCCGATTGGTTTGGCCGGAGACTTTGCCTCAAATGCCACGCTCGGGAGCACGCAAGCATCGAGTGGCGCAAGTGATGAGTTAGTGGTGAGTTTACTTGCACTTGCAGATTGTACGGGCAGTAAACATGGCTACGCTGCCGATGATGAGTTTCATGTGGTAAACCGATACTACGTTAGCGGCAATGAATTTAGATGTACAGGCTACGACGGTCGAGTATTACGGGGCCTTAAAACACAATCGGTTTCACCGAATACTGTGACCTTGCTAGACAATGTCAGTAACTTCCAGCTTCAATATGGCGTTAGTGATGTTGCTGAGAATTCCAACGGGCAAGCGATAACCTATGTGACGGCAGATAGGTTGGCAGCGCTACGAGCACAGAATCAACAGGTGGTTGCGTTGCGCTGGGCTATCTTACTTAAAAGCTATCAAAACCAAGTACAGCAAACCTCAGCCCCTACATTTGCCTTACTAAACGAGAATCAAGTCACGCTAGACTCGACCCATTATTATCAGGTCTTTACTAAAACCGTGTCACTTCGAAATATGAAAAACTTTGTTAGGAGCATTCAATGAAACAGCGTGGATTAGTAATGGTGTTTGCATTGTTAGTGCTGCTCTCCCTTACTATTTTAGGCGTAAGCGCGGTAACCAGCAGTTTGTCCCAATCTAAAATGGCAATGTCGATGCAACAGACTGGGCTAGCGTTCGACGCGGCAGAAGCGGCTATTGCGGGAGTGTTTTTTGAGTCAGAGGATGAATCGCTATTACAAGATGACACTAAAGTAGATCCTCTTTCTGCGGCACGCCAGCTTGATCCCTACGATCCAGAAACAGAAGCAATGAGCTGCTTCGATGAAAATGAATGGACTGATAGGTACATGACCGAAGGTGGTCTCTCATGGGGCAATGAACACACAACAAATGGTACTTATCAAACAATGGCAAGTACCAAGAGTTGGTCTCGTACTGCGTTTATAAGAGAGCAAGCGTGTCGTGGCTCAAGCAACGTGATTGGTGGTAGCAACGTAAATTGCCACGTGTTTATTATTAGAGGCTGCGGCAAAGTAGGTAGTAAATCTACGGTGGTTGCGAACTCTCTAGCGGCATCAGTGTTTGGCCCTGCATCACAATAAAAAGAGTAATAATTATGAAACGCGTAAGTAGTTTTTTTGTCTCGGTAGTGATGTTTTCTTGCATTGGCTTTTCCGCTGTCGGTGATGATTTGGATATCTACTTAGGCACGGCGTCAGAGTCGGCAACTTATAATCCAAATGTGCTTTTTATCATGGACACCTCCGGCAGTATGACGGGCAAAGATGGTACCGGCCAATCCCGTATTCTAAGAGTACAAAATGCCCTTAAAGAGGCGTTAACCTCAGCCACTAATATAGATGCAGGCCTTATGCGCTTCTCAGATTATGGTGGCCCTATACTTTTCCCAGTAAGCGGAATTGATGATGCCATTCAACCGGAACTCATCACCTCAACAGGGGCAAGTAGCCACGATGCATCAGAGATTAATGGTACGGTAAATACTACGGCTAATGACCTAGTATTGAGTTCAGGCACAAATGTAGTTACATCAGGAATGCGTTTTACTGAGATGAATATTCCTCAGGGGGCCACGATAGTGAGTGCGCACCTTCGTTTTACATCAGAAAAATTTAATATAGCAGGCACCACACTCACCATAAGCGGTGAAGCGTCAGCCACTAGTACGGAATTTTCGACGGCATATAATAACCTTTCTTCAAGAACGAAAACCGCGTCAGAAGTTGAATGGATAAGTAATAATGACTTTCCATCTGCTGATGAGATCATTGCCACGCCCGATATCTCATCGGTTATTCAAGAAATTGTAGATTTGCCACAGTGGTGTGGGGGGGACGACCTCAATATTCTTATAGAAGGCACAAGTTCAGATGCTGCCAGCAGCCGTGAAGCCCGGGCATTTGACGCTGGGCAAACCGGATCACCTCAATTGGTGGTGTCTTATGATGATGCAACCGCTACAGGTTGTATCAGTGGTGAAAGTGTTTACCAGGTTAGCCGTTCTAACGACAACATAGAAGAAAACAACAACGGGTATGAGAATACAGGCTCAGAGCTTACTTTCTCAAGCAGCTATAACAGTTATATCGGTGTTCGATTTCAAAATGTAAACATCCCTCAAGGCGCTGAAATTTCGGAAGCTTATATAGAACTTACCGCTTATAGTAGCTACAACACTAATAACTCGAGCATGTTAATTCGCGGTGTTGCAGATAATGATGCTGACGACTTTTCCTCAGGCAATCGTTATTTGCTTAGAAATATTGGAAAAACGTCGGGTGTAACCTGGAATATGGGGTCGTTCTCATCGGGCAACGATTACGCTTCACCGGATATATCAGGTGTTGTTAAAGAGATTGTAGATAGATCGGGCTGGCAATCTGGTAATGCGATGGCTTTCGTGTTCAGTGACTTTACCGGTTATCGAGGTGCGTATACCTACAGTGGTTCCCAGTCTTCCGCGGCAAAACTAGTGGTTAAGTTCAATGGTTCAGCTTCGCCTGGGCAGACATCGACAGTTAGAGAACACTTAGTTAGTAAAGTGGATGAGCTTACTGCCAGTGGTTATACGCCCATCGTAGATACCCTTTACGAAGCTGTTAACTATTACGGCGGCAGAGACGTTGATTACGGGCTAACTCGTGGTAATTATAATGTTTCAAATACGGTGAGGAAGAATACGCGAGTCAGTCACAGAAGTGCATATTTGGGCGCAGATGCGGTTCAACCCAATGGGTGTTCCGATGACAACCTATCTGATAGCGACTGTATTAATGAATATATCCCTAGCGGGGCAACCTATATATCACCGGTTAGCGATCTGCAGTGCCAGACCAACAACCATATTGTTTTACTGTCAGATGGTGAAGCAAACAATAACCACAGTGTATCCCTTATCGAATCATTACTAGGTGAAAGCTGTACCGGAAGTGGCGGCGAAAAGTGTGGTTTAAATCTAGTGAAAAATGTCAGTGACTCCGATACTTCGGTTATTGGGCGTCGCGTGATCACCCATACAATAGGATTTGCAGCGAATAGTACTGCCAACAACTTCTTGAACCAACTGGCAGTGCAAAGTGGTGGTGGATTCTATCAAGCCGATGACAGCACTGAGCTACTTGAGGCATTCAACACTATTCTACGCTCCGTAAAAGATGTTAATTCAACCTTCGTATCACCCGGTGTAGCGGTGAATCAACTTAATCGCTTGACCCATAACGATGAACTCTACTTTGCGTTGTTTAAGCCCAGTGAAGGTGCTATCTGGCCAGGTAACCTTAAACGTTACCGATTAGATGGTGAGAATATTTTAGATCAAAATTCATTGGTTGCTGTTGATGGTGATACGGGGTTCTTTAAGGATACCTCCCATAGCTATTGGTCGACCCTTGCTGATGGTAGTGATGTTCGAGAGGGCGGTACCGCGAGTAAAATGACATCTAACCGTAATTTGTATGTTTTCGATGGTGCTGGCAACATTGTCCAATCTAGTAATGAATTGCATGAAGACAACAGTGATATTACGACGGCATTATTAGGTGTGGATGATGAGCTTGATGCAGAAGAGCTTCGCGAAGTGCTGCTCAAATGGGCACGAGGCCTAGATGTCAAAGATAATGATGGCGATGGTGATACCACTGACTATCGGCTTCAAATGGGCGACCCCATTCATTCACAGCCTGTAGTGGTCAATTACGGTAGTACAGATTCAGCCATATTAGTTGCTACAAACCAAGGTATGCTTCATTCGTTCGATGCAGAAACCGGCGAAGAAAACTTCGGCATTATGCCTAAGGCGTTACTGCCAAACTTGCACCACTTTTATGAAGATATTTCTACGTTTAATCACGTTTATGGCTTAGACGGCGAGATGGTGTTACGCACAGTGGGCACATCAACTTATTTGTATTTAGGAATGCGCCGAGGTGGCCGTAACTATTATGTGTTTGATGTAACCCAGAAGACGTCGCCAACCGTTAAGTTTGTGATTGAAGGGGGCTCCACGGGTCTTGAGAAATTAGGCCAAACATGGTCGCGCCCCACTATCACAAAAGTGCGCTACGGCACCCAAGAGAAAAATGTCATGATCATCGGCGGCGGTTACGATGACTCGCAAGATGATAAATCAGTAAGAAGTGCTGATGCTGTTGGAAATGCGGTATATATGTTCGATGCCGACACTGGAAGCTTACTTTGGCACGCCAGTAATGCTGATGCAGATTTGAATCTAGTTGATATGAACTACAGTATTCCAGGTCGTATATCTGTTATTGACAGAGACAACGATGGCTTCGCTGACCATATGTATGTAGGTGACATGGGCGGGCAGCTGTTCCGTTTGGACATTTATAATGGCGAGTCGGGCAGCAATTTTGTAAAAGGGGCTAGGTTGGCAGATTTTGCTGGAGACACCGCTGAAACTAACCGCCGTTTTTACTATGGTCCTGATGTATCGGAAGTCGCGCTGGGTGAGGAATTATATTATGCCGTGGCAATGGGCAGTGGATGGCGAGCATCACCGCTTGATGTCACAGTAGAAGACAATTTTTATATGCTCAAAGACGAGGGGGTATTTAATCGCGATGCGAGTGGTCATTTTACCTTCATGAGTACGGTATATGAGTCAGATTTATATAATGCTACCGAACATTTGCTCACCAGTAGCGATGAAGGCGAGCAAGGTGTGGCAGCATCAAGCTTTGCTAATAAGGCGGGGTGGTATATAGAGCTTACGACCGATGGCGAGAAAGTATTGGCATCACCCTTAATCATCGATTACAAAATATTCTTTACTACTTATGTGCCTGCGGTTAGTAGCACCAGTTTGTGTGCGCCGCCATCTGGTAATAGCCGCGCTTATCTCGTTAATTTATTTAATGCTAATGCCGTATCAGACCTCAATAATAATGGCGAACTCGATAGTTCGGATAGATCAGTAGAGTTACAGCAAACAGGGATTGCGCCAGAGACTAAAATTCTTATTGAAGATATAACCAGCCCTGTGGTGTGCCTTGGTACCGAGTGTGCATCTACTGTTATCAGTGTCGACAATGATGGCAATGAAGAGGCTTGCGGTTCAGCGTTCGAGTGCTTAGCGCAAAATATTTATGGCAAGTTTGAGCGAATACAACGAGGCAGTTGGCATTCCGAAACTGAGCGAGAGGATACATCTCGGTGATTAGTAGTGACGAAAAAAACAAAGGCTTTTCCCTTATTGAATTAATGATAGTGGTGGCCATTGTTGGCATTCTTGCCAGCATTGCTTACCCTTCATACCAGTCTTTTATGACGGATGGATATAGAGGCTCGGCGCAAGCAGACATGCTGGCATTTGCTGCTGCAATGGAACGTCATCATAGTGGCTCTTTTAGTTACCAAGGCGCGGGCGCAGGTGGCGGAAATACGGGAGCACCAACCATATTTGCTACTTACTCTCCCTCGACCGAAGCGGCGGCGAATAAACGCTATAACCTCACCATAGTGTCTGCCGATGCAACCAGTTACCAGCTAAAAGCAACGCCAGTAAGCGGAACTGCGCAGGCTGCTGATGGCGCGCTGTTTTATTTTAGTGATGGCCGCAAAGGCTGGGACGTAAACAATAATGGTTCGTTGGCGGCGGGCGAGTATTGCTGGTCTTGTTAGCAAGCTAAGGCGTTGCGGGTGGAAGGGGCATTAACGGCACTAGCGGCCCCATGCTCATCACATCTTGCCAACGGGACTGATACGGCGGTGGCACTACAACCGTCAATGTTAAGTTAATAGCTTGGCTTTCGGTTTTTACTTTTTCGATGAGTTCTTGCGCGTCACCAAGCGCCTCTTTTGCATTTGTTTCTTCAGTTGTCGTTTCACTCCCTTCATTAAGCGTTTTATCGGTATGTGTTTTATCGGTGTGTGCAGCTTCTTCTGTATGGTTGAATTTGGGTAAAGGTTCTACAACTTTGACTAAGGTCACGGCTTTTAACCCGCTCGGGGTAGACGAGGAGGGAATGGTGGCATATGTATCCTGATTCGTATTCACATTTATTAGTAAATCAGTTTGGTCGGTTTCAAGCTGATGCCGTGCTTGCTGCACCTTGTTTAGTTGCTGCCATTGTCCATATATTTGCTGATAAAGCTTAAGGCCTGCGGTAAAGGTGAGTGCAAAGAGTCCTGATGCAATCATTACCTCTATAAGCGAAAAACCTTGGGTCTTTTTAATTGAAGTCATGCCAACTCCCGGGGATAGGTTGCATCTTTTGCAAACCGCTAGATTGTTGAAGGGCGCGTAATACGCTTAGATTGAAATCGATGTGCCCATGGAAAACCCTAGTGACTTCCTCATTGCTTACCATGGCGCCTACAAGCTTGGCCGAAGAGGCGATAGTAGCGACAGGGGAGACAGCGGTGATAAGGGGGGCTGAAGAGGTAGCCGAGGTGATAGACGGCGAAGAGTGCGAAGAACTAGTAGGCGTGCTGGTTTCGCTTAATATCACCACTAACCCGTAAATTTGGGCGTGGGCATCAAGGGTGAAATCTCCCTTTTCTATTACAAGTAAAACAGGCTGACTCGCTGACCCTATGGTTTCACTGCCCGAAATATGACAAGAACCACGCACCCAAAATACGAGATGGCGGGTAAGTTCGTCGCAGTCATCTGTTATGTGCGGTTCTGGAAAGTACATCGGTGTAAAATTACTTTGATGACGTTCAAACAGATGAGGAAGTATAGAATTAGTCGCACCTGTTACTACGCCGGTGGCAGGAATACGAACTATTGCGGGGTGGCGTAAAAAATCTTGCCTAATGAAGAGTGACGTTACAGGATGAGTCATGGTCACTGAAAACAAGGTTAAATGTTGTGAATCCCTTCCTACATAGTGGGTTGCTGACACAGATGCGCGGTTGAATAAACCAGCGGTTTGCTGCCAATCTTCGCTAGTACGCAGCTGCTCGGTTAACTGCGTTACATCGTTGTGCAATATATTCATCACTTCGTTATAAGCAATGCTGCGCTTACTGGCTTGAAACTCGCTTGTAAGTAGTGAACTGGTTGCCCAAAGAACCAGTGTTATTAAGCTTAACAGTATACCCACCACGCTTAACAATACGGCGCCTTTTATGCGTATCGACCCTTTACCGCCAATAGTAGCGAGTGAGGGGTGAGCTAGTGAGGATCTAGCGGGCGAACATAATGAATAACAATCAGTGCTATATCGCATTGGCAACTCGTATATGCAGATGTTGCTCGGCGGTAAGCTGGGCAGACGCTTTGCTTTGCACAGCCAGCTTAACCTTGTAAACAGAGGCATGGTTTACCTCGCCGTGTAAAGATATAGTGAATTGAGTGACGTGTAATTCTGATGCGTCGGTTAAATCATGCCATCCACCTTGCTCGCAACTTTTACTGGCGACACGGTACTCAAGGGCTTTGTCACGTAATCGAAAGCCTAACAATTCGGCGGGGTTTTCGTGGCTAATATCGCCATCAGCATTTTTATCATAAGAAAATAAGACACAAGAATTTTCAACCTCTAGCGGATGATGGCTGATGTTAATAGCTGGCGGTAGTAATGCGCTGTTGGCAAAAATTTCTTCGAAGGGGCGAGCTACGTATCCTGCCCGCTGTAGTTGTAAAGAAAGCGAGTGACTAATAAGCCGTAACTCACTTTGCAGTACTAATTGTTGTTGAAAATAACCGAGTTCTTTTGAAATAGTAGCCGCCCCCATGGCAGAAAAAAGCACCAGTGTTGTGCTAATTGCCATGGTTATAGTGAGCTCTACTAGGCTAATGCCAGATAACCTTAACATAGAGGAATACCCTCTAGTGCAGTGGAAGTGCAATACCGTACCCGGCCAAGATTATTAATGATAACTTTACCGGTATATCGAGCGTTAGTTATGCTTACTGTCATTGCGCTGCCGAAGCTCATTCCATGCGTTCCATCGAACGTCAGTAATGACTTTTTATTGGCAGGACTCGCAATGACGGCATGATAGTTTTGCATAACAAGCCGCTTCTGCTGGCTAAAAGCGTGGCAACTGCTTGCTGCACTGCAATCGCAGTCACTCGCTGACGTTATACTGATGCAATGATTCGCTGAAGCGTCGATAACCAAAGTAACTGGCTTTCGCTCAGAGATAGAAAGCGTACGGGCGTACTTTGCGATGTCTGCGGTATGCTTTAACGCACTTTTTATAGCGTTCGCTTGTCGCCATTCAACAAAAGAGGGCACGGCTAAAGCACTAATAATGACCACAATGCAAAGCACCACTAGTATCTCTAACAATGAAAATCCATCTGCTTTGTTTAAAACCATGCCTTAGTCCGGTTATTTGTCATTTGTTTACTGTTAGGTTTACAGCATAGCGAATCAACAAATAGAGGGCTGCTGTACCATGGAAGGGAAAATCAATTTAATGAGAATGTGGGGTATTACGTTAATCGAGCTTTTGATCGCCGTTGCGATTGTGGGTATTGTTTCTATGTTTGCCATTCCTAGCTACTCATCAACTATCGCGCTTGCGAATAAGCATGAAACCATTAGCTATTTGCTTTCTCTGCAAATAAAGCAAGAAAGGTACTGGTTGAGTGAAGGTAAATACTCGGGGCTTAGTGGGTTGCCGGCATCCAATATAGACGGCGTTACACTGACATACAGCGAATCTAAGGATGGAAATTATAGCATTACAGCATCTCTAGGCTTTTTGGACAAATCTAATCCTTGTCGATTACTCACTATCACCCCTCACGAGAATTTACCTCATGGGTGTTGGGGAAGGTAGCCTGTATTTGATATGGCTTATCATTATTTCGCCACTAAAGAACACCGCGGCAAGGCATTAAGGGCAAGTAAGGGCAGTGCCTGATAAATCTTCATTAACGCCATCGTCGTCACTGTCGATGGCAACAGATATTCTACCGAATAGTGATAATAAGAGGGCAGAGGCATACGAGGCATCTTTGCTGCTAGGGCAAATGGTAATGGTTGCACTGGTACTAATACTGCCTTGTTCAGAAAAAGAAATAGTTCCCGAAATGCCGCTGATTGTATTACCTGAATTTAGCGGGTCGCTGCTGGCAATAAGGGGTTCGCTGCTGTCTCTGCTTCCATTTGTATTCTCATCAATAAAGGCCATTTTGGCGTTCGCCCAATCGCTTACACACGTATCGTAATTCGTAGTAGGGCAAAGTATCACGTCAAACTGCTCATTAACGGCACTAAACCTAGCTTGCTGTGCAATAGCGCTTAACGTATTGATGTCGCCGGTTACTCTATTTTTGACTAAAATACTATTAATAGATGGGGCAACAACCCCTACTAAGATTGCCAAAATGGCTACCGTAATTAGCATCTCTAAAAGAGTCAGGCCGTACTGAAGACGCATAGCGTTAGAAGACTTTGTTTTCACTGATATTTATTTACTAAGTTAGTTGAATACTGATAATAACGTTAGCCTCTAAATTTACAACAATAGATACAAACGCGCGGGAACATCCAAGGTAAACCAATTTGCCTTGAAATGGGTATAAAAAAAGGCGTGTAGGCATGCCCTAAGATACAAAAGCAACGAATTTTAGTAATTAATGAAGTTTGAATTCTTTTACCACTAACATCTAAGGCGAGTTTATCGTAAACTCAGATATCAGGACGCCCACTCACTAATTGGACATTATAATGCAAAAACAAGCAGTTATTGAAGAAATGAAAGTGCTGCCTGAAATTGATGTGGCATTTGAAGTTACTCGTCGAGTGGCTTTCATTAAAAAGCAGCTTCTTACGTCAGGTCTAAATTCACTGGTGCTAGGCATTAGTGGCGGTATCGATTCTTGTACGTTGGGCAAATTAGCCCAGTTAGCAGTAAATGAGTTAAACCAAGAAAAGCACGAAAATTTTCAGTTTGTCGCCGTCCGTTTACCTTATCAAACACAGGCTGACGAAGCTGATGCTCAATTGTCGATAGACTTTATTGAGCCTTCCCATGCTGTAACGGTGAATGTGCAGCCCGGGGCAGATGCTATTCATGCTTCTACCACTGAATCATTATCAAGCGCTGGTTTATTACCTGAAAGTGAAGCAAAGCGTGACTTTGTTAAAGGTAATGTAAAAGCACGAACCCGTATGGTGATTCAGTATGAAATTGCCGGAATGGTCGATGGACTCGTGTTAGGCACAGACCATTCAGCTGAAAATATTACCGGTTTTTATACCAAGTATGGCGATGGAGCGTGCGATTTAGCGCCTTTGTTTGGGTTGAGTAAACGCCAAGTTCGACAACTGGCCTCTCATTTAGGTGCACCCCAAACCGTTATCACTAAAGCGCCCACCGCCGATCTCGAAACACTCGCGCCGCAAAAAGCTGATGAACAGGCCCTTGGCATGACGTACGATCAAATTGATGACTTCTTAGAAGGTAAATCAGTTTCTGCCGAGGTAGATGAAAAGTTGCTGTACATTTATCAGCGTACACAGCACAAGCGCGTACCTATTCCAACCATTTATGATGAGTAGTTACCATGAAAAAGATTGAAGCGATAGTCAAACCGTTCAAGATGGACGATGTAAGGGAAGCATTAGCAGAAGTTGGTATTGCTGGAATGACAGTGTCTGAAGTTAAAGGCTTTGGGCGACAAAAAGGACATACTGAGCTTTATCGCGGTGCCGAATATCAAGTGGATTTTCTGCCTAAAATTAAGATTGAGCTAGTGCTTGATGATGAACGAGTAGAACAAGCTATTGAAGCTATTGAAAACTCAGCAAAAACAGGAAAAATTGGTGACGGCAAAATATTCGTATTTAACGTTGAATCAGCAGTACGAATTCGTACTGGTGAGCAAAACGAAGATGCAATATAAATAGTCATTTCTGACTAAAGAGAAAGCCTAACGTTGCATATGTGTATAACGCTGGTGTATACAGCGTTAACGCTAAGAACAAAAAAGGGAGCCAAGGCTCCCTTTTTAGTTAGTAATACTCTTACCGTAGTAAGGCAACTTAGTGGTCGTGTCCACAGCCGCCTGGCGTATGGGCATGGCCGTGCTCTAACTCTTCAGCAGTAGCATCGCGTACATCTACCACTTCTACATCGAACGTAAGCGGAATACCTGCAAGTGGGTGGTTACCGTCTACCACCACTTCATCATCAGATGTTTCGATTATAATGACCGATTGCTCACCTTCAGGTGTGGTTGCACGAAAAGACATGCCAACTTCAACGTCCATGCCTTCAAACATTGAACTAGGTACGCGCTGAACGAGTTCATCAATACGTTCACCGTAGGCTTTCTCTGGCTCAACAGACAAGTTGAACTTTTCGCCTTTTTCCTTACCTAGCAATGCGTCTTCTAGTCCCTCAATTAGAAAGCGGCGCCCTTGAAGCACTACAAGCGGCTCCTTACCGGCTGAAGAATCAAGCTCGGTACCGTCTTCGGTTGAAACGGTGTAGTGAAGGGTGACAACGCTGTCAGAGGTTATAGTCATAATTTGTCCTGTAGTTTTGCCCTGCTGGGCGATGGTTATAAATTTGTTTAATGCTTATTTTCGTTTTTTCACCAATGAGCTCTTTGCCTGCTCAATGCTGTACGGTAAAGGGCTAGGGTAGCAGGTAATTTCAACTTGATCAGCTAGGCGATGAATATCTTGCTCAGTGGTATCGTTTGAAAGCACGGCCATAAACCATGTTTCTTCGCTAAGTTCAGCCTTTCGAATGACCATGCCTGCGCGACGCCAGTTCTCGCCTGATTGCTTTTCTACCGTATTGCCAGCGTTAATGTGAAACGCTTTTGGCACTGAGAAGCTATAAGCTGCGCGCTTGTTCTTACCTAAAAATCGAGTGCGAGCAACGACTTCTTGGCCCATATAGCAGCCTTTGTCAAAATCGATACCGTTGAGTGCCTGTACGTTCATCATTTGGGGAACGTACTCACTGATGCCAGTTTCCTGAATAGAAGGTATTGCACTTTCTATCATAATAGCATCGTATACATTTTGTTCAAAAATGGCGCCGTTAGTATCTTTAACTTTTTGCTCGAACTCAGGGACCTGCCCAGAGTCCAGCACCACATAATAACCAGCGCGCTGAGTATCACTTTTAAATACCCATCCTGCATCACTATGTACACTGGTTAATGGCTCACTAGGAAGGGTGTCAAAATAGCTGGCAAGCAACATTTTACCCAGGTTTTCACCTAAGAAGAATTGCGTGTACTGATTTGATTCATCGGTTATGTCTACCTTTGAAAACACACCATACTTATTCAACTGAGCAAGGGAGTGTGCGCCTGCGTCTTTATTAGTCAGCATGAAAATAGCATTATCATGGCGACCCACAAACGAAATAGACCAAGTCTTTCCTTTGTTGTCACAATGGGCACAATGCCTCACCGTATTCCCATCCAAGGCGTTAATGTTGACTGTCACTTGACCATGCAGGTAGCTGTCAGCTTGCTCGCCTTCCAATTTTATCAGCATGTTGTCATTTAACTTAATCGCATAGTGCGAAGGTAAATCAGAAAGAGTCGTTAACGCTGTCATCAAAGATTCCGAATGAAGAATTTATAATGTAGTAGGTGAGGGGTTTGCGCGCTTTATCAAGGGGAACCCTTGAGATTATCGTATTTTGTGGCTAATTCTTGCTATCAAAGGCGCTATTGAAACGGGTTTCTGTCTAAAAGGGCAGTGATCCTTCGCCCATCACCGTGGTAATATGATGATAGTGTTAAAACGATAATTAAGAATGAGAATATATGTTTGAGCCAAAAAGACGCGCTAGATTAAAGTGGGCATGCCGTAGAGGGATGTTGGAACTTGATGTGTTACTCATGCCTTTTGTTGATGAAGCCTTCGACTCGCTAGATTACGAACAACAAGAAATATTCGAACGCTTACTTACCAGCGACGACCCGGACTTGTTTGCATGGTTTATGGGCCATCAGCAATGTCAAGATCCAGAACTTGCTGGTATGGTGTCTACTATCGTTAATCGTGTCAAAGTACAGGGTTAAACTCACTTACTCGCCATGGCGACATGTAGTAGGAATGCTAATTCTTATTGCAGCTTTAGGTTTCAGTATTATAAATTTACCAGAAGCCGTATGGACTTGGATAAGTCCAAGTTGGCTTTGGTTGTGCGCGCTGATTTGCACGCCTATATGTGGGCTGATGTATATAGCGTTTTGCCGAAATGCATGGCGTAAATTAAGCAAACCGACAACAGCGCCATCTAACGATGTTTACACGCTTACAGACGATGGTTCATTGAGGGCGTTGATGGTATCGGGTGAAGAGATTTATTCGCCAGCGGTGAATCTTCATAAATCGTCATTATTGTTGCCATGGGGTCTAAACCTAAACGTGGAACGAACTGCGCGAAAATGGTACCAGCCGTATTACGAGCATGTACGCTGGGTATTAAAAGGTGAATGCTCTGAAGCAGATTATAGGCGGCTGTGCCGAGCAATAATCTTCGCTCAAGGAGCAGGCCAAACAAGGAATAACATTAATGTTTCGTGAGTATGCAAAAGCTTTGTTTAAACGTGTCGACACCCGACAGTTAATGCAATTCAAACCACCCACATTACCGCCTCGCATTTACACTAAGCAGATTAATATTGATAACAAGCACTACGGTGCCTTCTGTCAAGAAGTGGCGTGGCCAGATGCAGCAACCATGCATCCTTTGTATCTGCAAATGCTGTCTTTGCCCCTTCAAATGCAGTGTTTGCTTGATAAGAAAAGCCCGTTTCCTTTGCTAGGATTGATACATGCTGCCAATCGTGTAGAGGTACTAGAAGAATGCGATTTGAGCGAGACTTTTGAATGCCGAGTTCGATTCAGCGATGTTAGGCCGCACTCGCGTGGCTGGGAAGTTGATGTTTCCTTAGACGCTTTTCAACAAGGGCGCTGTGTTTACAAAGCAATCAGTAGCTATTTGGTGAAGGTAAAAGCGGTACACGTGGCGCCTAGAGCTTCGGTGCAAGATACCACTGAAACCTGTGTAGAAAGCCCTAGAAACCTGCTTGCAGAGTTCGATGTTACGGCGGATACCGGCCGACGTTACGCAAAAATTTCTGGCGACTATAACCCCATCCATTTATTTGGATTGAGTGCCAAAGCATTTGGTTTTAAACGGCCAATTGCCCATGGGATGTGGACACTTGCCCGCGCGTTATCATTTGTACCCGTATCGGAAGGTCAGCATATTTCAGATGTAGTTTGTCGTTTTAGGCGACCCGTAATGCTGCCTTGCAGCATTAATATCTATCAAATGTGTCGAGATGAAGACCGCTCCATTTTGGAGATTACGAGCAGTGATGATCAGCAAGTACATTTAGATGCAGAGGTATCGACGCTTTAAGTTGAGGTTGTTATTTCGATACTATATCAAAGTGGTTTTCATTAACGGGTAAGTCGACCTGTTTAGTTTGGTTTATTTAGACAATAACAAATCGAGCTCAACGTAAAGCGCAAGGTAAATAGAAAAGCCCACTTCCTAATATAGCGAATTGAATATGCTGTATTAGGAAGTGGGCTTTTTGTATTTCTATTGTAACGCCAAGTCACCTTGACGCTTTAAGGGACGGTGTTAACTCACCCCAAAAAGTTAAGAAATAAGTGTTCCCGGTACCGACGGCAAAGCATCTTTTTCGGGGCACAAAAAGGTGGGTTGAGGGTTTTCAAGTTGCCCAGGGTGGTCTAGATTGAAGTGTAGACCTCGACTTTCTTTTCGTTGCATAGCGCAGCGCACGATCAATTCAGCCACAGTAACTAAGTTTCTCAACTCGAGTAGGTTATTGCTAACTCTGAAATGCGCGTAGTATTCCGCAATTTCTTGTTCTAGTAAGTTTATTCGGCGCATGGCGCGCTCTAACCGTTTGTCGGTGCGAACAATGCCTACGTAATCCCACATAAATAGGCGTAGTTCATGCCAGTTATGCTGAATAATAACTTCTTCATCAGAGTCTGATACCTGACTTTCATCCCAAGGCAAAATGGTTTCTTCACAGGATGCTGAAGGTAACGTAGAGATAATATGCTCGGCGGCAGCACTGGCAAACACAACGCATTCTAACAGCGAGTTAGATGCCATGCGGTTTGCACCGTGCAAGCCGGTATAGGCGACTTCTCCTATCGCGTACACATTGGCTAAATCTGTTTTTCCATTAAAGTCAGTTACTACACCTCCGCAGCTATAATGGGCTGCAGGCACCACAGGGATAGGCTCGCGAGTAATATCTATGCCTAATGAGCGGCATTTACGATAGATATTTGGAAAGTGTTTAACAATAAAGTCAGCAGGCTTATGACTGATATCTAAATACATACAGTCAGCACCGAGGCGCTTCATTTCATAATCGATGGCCCGGGCCACAACATCCCTAGGTGCTAAATCACCTCGTTCGTCAAACTTGTGCATAAATCGGGTGCCATCGGCGTGACATAAATTCGCGCCTTCGCCTCGAAGGGCTTCTGTAATCAGAAAATTTCGGGCTTGCGGGTGGAATAAACACGTGGGGTGGAATTGATTAAATTCCATATTGGCAACTCGACAACCCGCTCGCCAGGCCATAGCAATACCATCACCGCTTGATACATCAGGGTTAGAAGTATATTGGTATACCTTGCTTCCACCGCCCGTCGCTAATGAGATAAAAGGCGCGCGAATAACTTCTACATGCTCTTGTTGGCGGTTCCATACATACGCACCGATAACCCGCTTTTTATCATCCTTCGAAGGAATAAGGTCGATAGCGTTGTAACGTTCAAAAACGTGAATGTTAGGGTGAGCAGAGACTGCATCGTTTAATGTTATTTGCAGCGCTTCACCGGTGGCATCGGCGGCGTGAAGAATGCGTCTGTGACTATGCCCACCTTCACGGGTAAGGTGGAAACGTTCTTCACCAGACTCCGTTGTCTCGGTATCAAAGGGCACACCGTAACCAATAAGCCAGCTTAGCGCTTCTTTTGCTCGTTCGGTAGTAAAGCGTACGGCAGGTTCATCGCATAGGTCGCCGCCCGCTTTTAACGTATCTTGCACATGAGCATCGATAGAATCTTGCTCATCGAACACCGCAGCAATGCCACCTTGGGCATAGCGGGTAGACCCTTCATTACGATCGCTCTTACTGAGCACAATAACCTGACAGTGGTCGGCAAGCCTAAGTGCAAGGCTAAGCCCGGCTGCGCCGCTACCTATAATCAGTACATCACATCGATGTTCAATAGAATTTGATGTGGAAGTTAGTGAAGATGACACTGATTTCATGTATTTTTGTATATATTAAACGAGCAAAGGTTCGGCAAGTCTAAAGGATGAGTAGCAAAACACAATGATCCAGATGGCTTTCCCTCAGCATTTTTAAATATTTTTAATGCTAATACAGAACTTTTTGTAACAGTACGCGTCTATATCAATGCTTGTTAGAGCTATTGGGTAGTTGAAGTAGGAGTAATGGCTCGAATGAGCGAGCAGATAACCGACCAACAATTGGTCGAAAAAGTACAGCGTGGCGATAAAAATGCATTTAACTTACTGGTAACTCGCTATCAGCACAAAGTTATGCATTTGGTATCGCGCTATGTAAAAAACAGCGGTGATGTGGCTGATGTTACCCAAGAAGCGTTTATTAAAGCTTATCGGGCATTACCAAACTTTCGTGGCGACAGTGCGTTTTACACTTGGTTGTACCGTATCGCGGTAAACAGTGCTAAAAACTATCTTGTTGCGCAAGGAAGGAAGCCACCCGCTAGTGATGTCGACGCAGACGAAGCAGACTTTTACGAAGGCAGTGATGCGCTTAAAGAGCAATCCACGCCAGAACGCAGTTTGTTAACGGATGAAATTGAAGAAACCTTATTTAAAGTGGTGGAAAAGTTACCTGATGACCTTCGCATGGCTATAACCCTTCGTGAAATAGAAGGGCTAAGTTATGAGGAAATTGCAAATGTGATGGCGTGCCCAGTGGGTACAGTTCGTTCACGAATTTTCCGAGCGCGAGAGGCTATCGATAAAGTGATTCAGCCATTGTTAGAAAATTAAATATAATGAAAATGAACTTTCATTATATTGAGCAGACTAACAGCTGTGTTAGGGTATTAATTGATCACAGTTGATCAGGAAATGAATTTATGACGCAACAGCAAGAAAATTTGTCCGCTTTCATGGATGGCGAAATAGATGGCGATGCAATCATTGATGCAATTAAGCAAGATGAAGAATTGCAGGCCAAATGGCAACGCTACCATGTAATTAGGGGCGCAATGCGCAAAGAGGCCAGTGTCGCACCGCAGTTAGATATTACTGCCAGTGTTGCCGCCGCGCTTGAAAATGAGCCTGCTATTGTCGCGCCAAAAGCTTCACGTTGGCGTTCAATTCCAGTACTCGGCAGCGTAGTTTCTGGCGGTGTAGTGCCTTTTGCAAAACAGTCAGGTCAGTTTGCCGTTGCTGCATCCGTTGCGGTAGCAGTGATTTTAGGTGTTCAGCACTTCAATCAACCTGCGCCTACTGAGCCTTTCATGACAGCACCTACGGCAGGGCCGCAGGGTGGTTTAGCGCCAGTTAGCTTAGAGCAAACCCGCGCATTGCCTCGCAATGACATGAACGAAGTATTAGAGAAAAAGCGTAAAATCAATGCACTTATTGCTGATCACGAGCAGCAGGTAAAATTGAAACAAGCGCAAGAATCTGAAACTGACGATGCCGAGGCGAGTGCAGATAACCGCCCGTAAGCAGTTCATACGACGCTTAATAAGAATATCGTTTAATGAAAATAGATTATCGTAATAACGTACCAGCGCTTTTAGTGCTGGTACGCGTGTTTTTAGCCAACGTAAAAGTAAGTATTCGCATTCGGGCCTTCATTAAAGCCATGCTCTATGCCGTCGTAGCGTCTTTGGGTTTATCGTTTAGCGTCGTAGCGCAAGAAAATGTATCTGCGCAAAATACATCTTCAGAGCGCGCTGATACGTTGCCTTCAACTTTGCCCTCAAGCGCAGATGCTTCACAGACTTCGCCCCAGACAGTACCTCAATTAGTACCTCAAGCTACTGATGTAGTTGTAGTGAATCCCCATCCTCAAACAACGTCAGATTGGCTTATGCAACTAAGTGAAGTGGTGAAAACCCAAAACTTTGAAGTTGCTTTTGTTCAAAGTCGAGCGGGCCGCGAAACCATTCCCTTTTTATGGCGTCATGGAGTGCTAGAGGATGGCACCAGTATGGAGCAACTCAATTTACAAAATGGGCCAGGCCGCGAGCAAATTCGTGTTAATGGTATTGTGAGTGTGTTTGAACCTGATGTATCGCCGTATAGTCTTCGTTCTGAGTTTATCAATGGGCCTATCCCCAGTGAACTGCTTCATCATCCTGATAGATTGAAAAGCGGTTATGAATTTGTCTCTGTGGGCAGAGCACGCGTTGCAGGTAGACCTGCTCAACAAATCCGTATCGTTAGCCGCGACAATAGTCGCTTCAGCTACCAGCTATGGTTAGATGAAGATTCAGGCATGGTACTGAAACTTAACATGCTTGATTTGCAGGGCGGATTGTTAGAGCAGATTCAAGTAACTTCACTTAAAATAACCGACGCCCCTGATGACTATTTCGCACGAATTAATCAGGAGTCTTTACCTAAGCCTATGGCATTAACGCAAAAGCAATCGCGCCAACCTAATTGGGAAGTTAAGTACTTGCCTAATGGTATGGAAGAAGTGCGTGGTGATACTCGTCGTCTTGCCTTAACGGGGCAAGTGGTAGAATACAAGATGTACAGTGATGGATTGGTCGATGTGTCTGTTTATGTACAACCAGCAAAAGATGCCCTTGGTGGTGATTTAGTGCTTAGAAATGATTTGAGTACTTTTTTAACCCTTACCGATGGAAACACGCAAGTGACCGTGGTGGGTGAAATACCACTGCAAACAGCAAATGCTATTGCTACCTCGCTTTCTCCTATGGCAGATAAATAATGATCACTGAAACCGCACGCGTGGTTGCTGTAGAGGGTGATCTTATTACCGTCGAGGCCGCCATTAAATCGACTTGTAGCAGTTGCCAAGCCCAAAGTGACTGTGGCACGGGGGCTATATCCAGAGCATTAGCGCCTAAAACTCAGCAGCTAACATTGCGTTCACCTATGCCGGTAACGATAGGGCAAGACGTAACGGTGGGTGTACCTGAAGAAGGGGTGTTAAGTGCCTCCGCGTGGCTGTATTTGCTACCCCTAACGGTTTTTATCGCGGTTTTTGCCTTTGGGAATGCCACGCTATCTTCCATTGGGCTTAGCCATGAATTGTGGGGGTTGCTACCCGCCGTCGCATTTACCTTTGTAACTTATAAAGCCATCGCATTTAAGCTTAAACGGCTTGATAAAGGTAAGTTTCAACCCGTACTATTGAATACTATTTAGCGTAATACTTGCGCGAATTCGGCAATATTATTACCAAAATGGCTACTTTGGCTTACACTATTCCAATCTTTGGCAATATAACCCACAAGCTTATTCGCTTTTGTGTAAAGAAATGGGTAAAATCCGCACGCGCTAGCTACAACACAAACAATAGCTACCATTCTTTTTTATATTAATGAATTTTTCTGCAGGTAATTTCCAGCATTATGCAACAATCGCACATTCGTAACTTCAGTATTATTGCTCACATCGATCACGGTAAATCGACTCTGTCTGACCGTCTCATTCAACATTGTGGCGGGCTAGCCGATCGTGAAATGGCCGAACAGGTTCTTGATTCAATGGACTTGGAGCGGGAGCGTGGAATTACTATTAAAGCACAAAGCGTAACGCTTAATTACACTGCTAAAGATGGTGAAGTCTACCAGCTGAATTTCATCGATACGCCTGGACACGTAGATTTTACTTACGAAGTGTCTCGCTCACTTGCTGCATGTGAAGGTGCATTGTTAGTGGTTGATGCAGGGCAGGGCGTGGAAGCGCAAACCCTAGCTAACTGCTATACCGCTATGGACATGGACATGGAAGTGGTACCTATTTTAAATAAGATAGATTTGCCACAGGCCGAACCAGAGCGCGTAGCCGAAGAAATTGAAGACATTGTTGGTATAGATGCCATTGACGCCGTTCGCTGCTCGGCAAAAACAGGTATTGGTATTGAAGATGTACTAGAAGTTATTGTAAATAAAATTCCCCCTCCGGGCGGGAACCGTGAAGAGCCGCTAAAAGCGCTTATCATTGATTCATGGTTCGACAACTACCAAGGGGTAGTGTCATTAGTTCGTATCGTAGAAGGCGAGCTTACTAAGAAAGATAAAATTCAAATCATGTCGAATGGCCAAACACACCAAGTTGATAAAATTGGTGTGTTTACCCCCAAAGCCCTAGATACAGGCGTGCTTCGCGCCGGTGAAGTAGGCTTTATTATTGCGGGTATTAAAGACATTCAAGGCGCACCGGTTGGCGATACTATTACCTTAGCGAGACAACCAGCGGTAGGCGCTTTGCCTGGCTTTAAGAAAGTTAAGCCGCAGGTTTACGCAGGTATTTTCCCAATTAGTTCTGACGATTACGAAGATTTTCGTGATGCGTTAGCTAAACTAAGCTTGAATGATGCTTCATTGTTTTATGAGCCAGAAAGTTCGCAAGCGCTAGGCTTTGGATTCCGTATTGGCTTCCTTGGTATGCTTCATATGGAAATCATTCAAGAGCGTTTAGAGCGCGAATACGATTTAGGTCTTATTACGACGGCACCCACGGTAATCTACGAAGTAGAAACCACCAAAGGCGAAATTTTAAGCTGTGATAACCCGTCTAAGCTACCCGCAGTTAACGACATTGCCGAAATTCGCGAACCATTGGTGGAAGCGAATATTCTTGTGCCGCAGGAATACTTAGGTAACGTCATTACCTTGTGTGTTGAAAAACGTGGAATGCAAACCGCAATGACGTATCACGGTAAGCAAGTGGCAGTAACCTATGAGCTGCCTATGGCTGAAGTGGTTCTGGATTTCTTCGACCGTTTGAAATCAACAAGCCGTGGGTTTGCTTCTCTTGATTATAACTTCAAGCGTTTCCAAGTCTCTGACATGGTACGTGTAGATATTATGATTAATGGCGAGCGCGTAGATGCGCTAGCCATGATCACTCACCGTGATAATTCTCAAGGCCGTGGGCGTGAATTGGTTGAGAAACTCCGTGAGCTTATTCCTCGCCAGATGTTTGATATCGCTATTCAAGCTGCTATTGGCAATCACATTATTGCGCGTAGTACGGTGAAACAATTACGTAAAAACGTTATCGCCAAGTGTTACGGTGGTGACGTAAGTCGTAAGAAAAAGCTGCTTCAAAAGCAAAAAGATGGAAAGAAAAGAATGAAACAGGTAGGTAATGTTGAATTACCGCAGGATGCATTCCTGGCAATTTTGAAGGTAGGTAAGTAATGGCCAATTACTTTTCGCTTATTTTAGTACTTCTAACGCTAACCACCGGGCTAGTTTGGCTGGTGGATAGCATGGTGTTTGCGCCAAAGCGAAAGGCGCGGTTACAGGAATCGGCAAAAGCGGAAGGGGTTAACTTTGCAGGTGAGCCACAGCTTCCTTACTTGGTTGATACTTCGCAGCAAATATTCCCGGTTATCGCTTTTGTGTTGGTATTGCGTTCGTTTATTTACGAACCATTTCAAATTCCATCAGGCTCGATGATGCCAACCTTGTTGGTGGGCGATTTTATTCTGGTTGAGAAGTTTTCTTATGGAATAAAAGACCCTGTATTTCGCAGTAAACTGGTTGAAACCGGCGTACCAGAGCGTGGCGATGTGGTGGTATTTAAATATCCTGAAGACACATCGGTAGATTACATCAAACGTGTTATCGGGTTACCTGGCGACACCGTGGTTTATCAAGATAAACAAGTTTATATCAAGTCTAAGTGCGAAGGTGCTGCGAAAAACTGCGGTAAGCTTACGGCTATGCCGCTAGATTTTGTCGGCCGTGACGAATTTGTGCAGGATATGGCTAAGCTTATGCGTTACACAGAAACGCTAGGTGATAATGAGCACGACATATTACGCCACCCAGTCAGAGAAATTTCTTCAAGTAACTTCTATACTCAGCCAGGTACACGCAGCAATGAATGGATTGTACCTGATGGTCATTATTTCGTTTTAGGCGATAATCGTGACAACAGCCGAGACAGCCGTTTTTGGGGCTTTGTACCAGACGAAAACTTAGTAGGTAAAGCCGTTGCCATTTGGATTTCATTTGAATTCGAACGCAGCCGCGACAGTGTTTTACCAACATGGATCCCAACGGGCGTTAGATTTGAACGCGTAGGTGGCATTAATTAATGCAGGGTATTGATAAATATATTCGCTTGAGTAAAGCGTTAGGGTACACATTTAATAATGAAGCCTTGCTAGAGCAAGCGCTGACCCACAGAAGTGCAGCAAAGCAGCACAATGAAAGATTAGAGTTTTTAGGTGATGCTATTTTAGGTATGGTCATAGGTGAAACCTTGTTTAAGCGTTTCCCCGATGTGCCTGAAGGTAAGCTTACCCGTATGCGGTCAACCTTAGTAAAAGGCGATACGTTGGCCGAATTGGCCCGTGAAGCGAGCATGGGTGAACTACTTCACCTTGGTCCTGGTGAACTTAAAAGTGGCGGTCATCGTCGCAGTTCAATATTGGCAGACGCAGTAGAAGCTGTGTTAGGCGCAATCTACTTGGACTCAGGGATGGATGAGGTCTGTAATGTTATATACCATTTATGGGAAAGCCGTATTGAAGCGTTAAATCCTAACGCGCACCCTAAAGACAGTAAAACCCGTCTTCAAGAGTACCTGCAAGGTCGTAAGCTACCATTACCGTCTTATGAAGTTATCTCTATCTCAGGGAAAGATCACGCTCAAATTTTTGAAGTGAGCTGCACAGTGACAACGTTAGATAAGCCCGTTTCGGCTTCTGGAAATAGCCGAAGAAAAGCCGAGCAGGAAGCAGCAAGACTTACCTTGGAGACACTCGATGACACAGCCAAATGATATAACCCGATGTGGCTTAGTCGCTATTGTAGGGCGCCCCAACGTAGGTAAATCAACACTACTTAATAGATTGCTCGGGCAAAAAGTAAGTATCACGTCGCGTAAACCACAAACGACCCGTCACCGCATTTTAGGTATCGACACTGAAGGCGATTATCAAGCCATCTACGTTGATACCCCAG
Source organism: Alteromonas sp. Mac1 (assembly GCF_001562125.1). NCBI lineage: Bacteria > Pseudomonadati > Pseudomonadota > Gammaproteobacteria > Alteromonadales > Alteromonadaceae > Alteromonas > Alteromonas sp. Mac1. Next base: position 3,081,406 of record NZ_CP013932.1, on the reverse strand, counting down.
GTCTTCATAGCGAAGAAAAAAGCGCCATGAATCGGTACATGAACCGGGCTGCTTCAAGTTCTCTTGCAGAAGTGGGTTTGGTGTTGTTTGTGATAGAAGGGACACGCTGGAACGACGACGATGAAATGGTCTTGTCTAAAGTGAAAGCCTCAGGCCTACCTTGCTACCTTATCGTCAATAAAATGGATAAAGTAGAAGACAAAGAAGCCTTTATGGTTCACCTTCAAGGTCTATCAGAAAAATATAAGTTCGAGCATATAATCCCCATTAGTGCTAAACAGGGCAAAATGGTGGATGACATCCGAGAGCTTGTGGCGAAGAGTTTGCCTGAAAGCGAGTTTTTCTTTCCAGAAGATTACATTACCGATCGCTCAAGTCGCTTTATGGCCGCTGAAATCATTCGCGAAAAGCTAATGCGCTTCACGGGGGACGAACTTCCTTACGCCACGACGGTAGAAATCGAACAGTTTAAGCTAGCTGAAAATGGTGTTTATCGTATCAGTGGTCTTATCCTTGTAGAGCGTGAAACGCAAAAGCGTATGATTATTGGCAAGGGTGGAAAGCACCTTAAAACCATTGGTGAACATGCCCGTAAAGATATGGAAAACTTGTTTGATAACAAAGTTTTCTTAGAAATGTGGGTTAAAGTGAAACAAGGTTGGGCTGACGATGAACGTGCTCTACGTTCGTTAGGTTATTCAGACGATAGTTAGCACTCAGCAATTATCTGTTTTGGGCTTAACGCAATAGTCGTTAGCCCAAAATATAATGTAAGAACGTGTAGCCCAAATCAAAAGCCCAAACGTATCAGCTAAAAAATCAGCTAGTATCCATTAGTTATAAAGCAATAAAAAGGGGTAGGTATGGCAATTTCTGATATGCGCAGACAGTATGCAAAAGGGAGTCTGCAAGATAAAGACTTAACGGCTAATCCTTTTTCATTATTTGACCGTTGGCTAAAAGATGCCATCAGCGCTGAAATTCCCGATCCTACTGCCATGACTGTGGCGACCGTTGATGCTGCAGGTCAGCCTTCACAGCGTATTGTGCTTTTAAAAGATGTAAGTGAAGCTGGGTTTGTCTTTTTTACTAATTTAGGCAGCCGCAAAGCACAAGAGCTTAGTCAAAACCCTAAGGTTTCATGTCATTTCCCTTGGTTTTTCATGGAACGACAAGTGAGAGTGTGTGGTGTAGTAGAAAAGCTTTCCTTTAAGGAAAACGCGACCTATTTCCTTTCTCGCCCCAAAGATAGCCAGTTAGCGGCTTATGCTTCTGAGCAAAGTAAACCTATTAGCAGCCGCGAGCTTTTGCATACTCAGTTTGCGCAAATGAAACAAAAGTTTGCGAATAAAACGCTGCCGGCACCAGACTTCTGGGGGGGCTTTCGTATTGTTCCTCACCAAATTGAATTCTGGCAAGGCGGCGAAGACAGGTTACATGACCGGTTTGAATACAACCGTGATGAAAGTGGCAACTGGAATACTCAGCGTTTAATGCCTTAAGGGGGATTAATCCGGGCATTCTTTAATGATTGATAGCCACTGCCATTTAGATTTGCCAGCATTTCAAGATGACTGGCAGGTAGTGGTAAACCGCGCGATCAGTGCTGGCGTAACACGTATTCTTATTCCTGGCACGCAAGTGTCGCAGTGGTCTACTCAACAAGCGATACAATCCTATTCAAACCAAAGTACGCACGCCATCTCAGTAGATGTCGCGTTTGGTCTGCATCCTTACTTCTTATCTACCAACGAAACTGATAATGCCACTGCCTTAACCGCCCTGCAGCGACTTTTATCTCAATCTAGCGTTCACATGATAGCATTAGGTGAAATCGGCTTAGATGGCCATATATCGATACCTATGCAGCTTCAACAAGAGGTATTTGAAGCACAGTTGCGATTAGCGAGTGAATATGCGCTTCCTGTTATTTTGCATCATCGAAAAAGCCATCATCTTATTTTTGAAAGTCTTAAAAAAACAGGATTTACAGAGGGCGGTGTTATTCATGCATTTTCTGGCAGTGTAGAGGTGGCTCAAGCGTATATCGATAAAGGTTTTTATATTGGCGTGGGGGGGACTATTACCTATGACAGAGCGAAGAAAACGAAAGAAACCATTGCTTACTTGCTTCAGCACCACGCAGACCGATTGCTACTAGAAACTGATTCGCCTGATATGCCAATGCAGGGCCGACAAGGGGCTCGAAACAGCCCTGAATACCTTGGCGATGTGTTAACAGCGCTGGATAAACTTGGGGAGTATAATGAACAAGCTTTAGACGCACTTACCACCCAAAATTATTTCACGCTTTTTCGTAACAGGGTGAAGAATAATTAAAAATAGGTGCGGCTTGCTGAATTGGGTTATTTAATATTTGTGAAAATTTCACTCAAGATTGAAAAACTCGAATTATCCACGGGCGGAACTTATAAAACCCTCGCGTTAAATAAACACCCACTATCAGCGCTAATACAATAACAGCGCTTATAATAAGCCATAGTTGCTGGCGAAGCGTTAGCGGACTAGAAAGCACCACTTCAGTATCGATGTTAACGTTCAAATAACCAATTACTTTGCCATCGTCATCGAGAATTTTTTCAACATGAGTATTGGGAGCAACTTCACGTTCTCGGGCCAGTGCGACTACACTGTCAACTTTTGGTAAAGGCGCTATATAAATGCCTTGGGCATTAAATACGCTTAAAGAGATAACGGCAGGCTCTTCTAACGCAATGGTAATTAAACGCTCTAGTCGAACTGTGTCTTGTGCCATTAAGGCAGGCTGTAAGATTTTTGAATATTGACTGCTTATGCTGGTACCAGGTTGCGCCGTTTGTACGTCAACCCAATGGGTTTGGTACTGTTGATACATTAGAAACAGACCCACAGCTAATGCCACAGCGGTAGCCATAATAATAGTATGCATCAGCCGCTTAAAGGCTGTGTAAGCAGAGTGTGAAACGCTGTGTTTGTGAGCCATGCGTTCGCTTTCTAAGTGGTTCAGCATTTCGCCTTAATTTCCTTTATCTTTATGCGCTAACAGTAGGGTAATTTTGACTAATTTGAAAGTGTGTATTTCCACATGTGCAATGTTTGGGTAGCATATGGGCAAGACTAACAAAGGTTTAAATTAATAGTGATCACGTTTTTAAATGAAATACCGCCTCATGCAATGCATGATACCTCTTTCTTATCTACGCAGCTTACCACAAAGTCTTCAAATGAAGATGATGCTGGACTTTCAATTTTAACCGTTATCGGTCAAGCATTAACCCCATATATTGTTAGTCAGGTTGTAGAAGGTTTGGGCGAAGTATTCGAGGCAACATCGATTCACTTACATCCGTTACACAACAAACTGGGTGATGGCGTGGTGGTTGTGAAAGGGCGCTTAAGTGAAAACGCCGGCGCTCAAGATGCTGCTTCAGTGCCAGCACTGCTGCCGTCGCTAATAACTACGTTATCGGCCCGTTATCATGTGGATTTAGGCATTCAAGACACTCAGCCATCGCTTAACGAGCCAGGTCTTCTTGTGATGGATATGGACAGTACGTTAATAGATATTGAGTGCATCGATGAAATTGCCAAACTGGCAGGTGTTGGTGAGCAAGTGGCTGCTGTAACCGAACAGGCTATGCGGGGCGAAATAGCATTTAATGACAGCTTAAACCATCGAGTGGCTTGCCTAGATGGTGTGCCAGAGCACCAGCTTCAACAAATACGTGATAGCTTGCCTATAATGCCAGGCGTACAACTGCTGATTGCCATTTTAAAACAACATAACTGGAAGCTAGCTATCGCTTCAGGTGGTTTTACTTATTTTGCGAATCATCTAAAAGCCCGCTTAAATATTGATGAAGCGGTTTCAAATACGTTGGTGATAGAGCAAGGCATATTGACCGGCGAAGTGTCTGGCGAAATTGTTAATGCTGAGGTAAAAGCGCGAACCGTGAAAGCGTTGGCTGAACGTTGGGGAGTTCCAAGCTCTCAAACCGTTGCGATGGGCGACGGTGCGAACGACTTAGTCATGATGGCCGAATCGGCGTTAGGAGTGGCGTGCCATGGTAAGCCTGTTGTAAATGAAAAAGCAGACGTTGCTATTCGGTTGGGCAGCTTACATTGCCTACTGTACTTTTTATCCTAGTAGATTAGTGTTGATTAGGGCGCAGTTGACGAAGGCGTAGCTGAGCGTTAACTAAAACGCTTTGGTCGATACTTACTTTTAGTCGTTAGATATTTTCGAGGGTATTAGCGGCGTAGAGTAAGAAGCGCTGAATATATAGCGAGTACAAGCTCTGAAGGTGATACGAGAGTCTTCAAAGCTTGTCTTTATTTGGCAAACGCTTGGTCTTGTAATAAGGCTTGAATACCGGACTGAGAGCGCTCTTCTATTTTCGCTTTGGTGTCTCGGTTAGCGGAAATCGTGTCGTCATCGAATTCATATCTAATCAATACTTCATCAGTGACATCAATTAAGTGTGAACAGGCAGCTAAGCTCCAAAGCTTATTTTCAAGTTCCTTTGCCCGGTGAATAGCATACACGCTAACGTAATTTATCTCTGTTTGTAACATAGATAAATCTGGTTTGCCTGTAGTGGTAAGCATCACGTGAATAGCAATAAATTGCCCTCTGTTTAACGCTTCAGTAATAAAGGTCTTGCGCTGCTCATTGTTTTCAAACCGGTGGGAATACCGCGGAATAATGGCCATGCGAGGGTCTTTTTGCTTGGCATCAAAAGAGATCAAAAGCTCTTGGCGCAAGGGCATATTTTCCAGCTTCACCTGCTTGATACCGCTTTGCATGAAAGGCGTATCTAGCTTTCTGTCTCTAAATAGAAATTCTAAGTTTACCTGACGCTTTTCTGTTAGATAGGTAACTAGCGTTGAAACTCGTTCATCTTGTTTTCCAATAATACCCGCTTGCGGTGTATACCTAACCCCTTCCTTACTCATCAAGAAGGATAGAGATGTAGCATTACGAGCATTGATACAGCGAAGAGCCTGACCCATACCCGGCAATTCTTCTTCACCAGAGTCTTCTTCTAAGCTGTGTTTGTTCTTTTTAATCAATTCTTCAAAGAACGCCCTTGCACTTTTACCTGCTTCACCGTTCATGGCTTTTAAATGAAGAATGTTTTTCTCAGCGTTGTGGTAAATTACCGAATACTGCAAATGCATTACGTCAAAATTTTGCGTAATCTGCTGAAGGCGAGGGAAGGATACTTCAACTTGCCCTTCTAGCTCACCGTCGTACTCTTTATTTAACTCAACACGCAGTCCCAATCCATGTACCGAGATATCTTCACTTACGCCAACGTGTACGCTGTCGTCATGAGATAACCTAAGCTCTATTTGAGAGCGCAAACGGTAGCGAGATTCTAAACGTTGATCTTCATATTTGAATCGGAATAACTCTATGTTTGGGGTCTTCTGATTTCTTGGATGACCAAAAACGCGAAGATGAGAAAGGTTGTCGCGGTTGAACTGTAATTCGTTATACGCCTGCTGCCCATATATAGAGGTTACGTCAGTAACATGAAGCAAGTATTTTAGGTTTTTCAACTTCGACATCACTCGAGGCGAAGGCGGTGTATTTTGACGCTTTATTTTCGAACCCACAGAGTCTGGAATAGACAAGGGGGTATGAGCTTGCTCGGGCAACATGTCGGTCAAGGTAAGTTTAAATACTCGCCAGCTAACCTTTTTAGAACCAAAGCCTAAGAAAACCTGTTTTAACATGTCTTTTTCAACAAGCTGCTCGTAAGAGGCCGAGTAAAAAAAGACTTTGTCATTTTGTAAGTGGGTAAAGCTGAACACAAATATCTCGCGACGGTGCGCAGGCTTAGCGTGCAAGGTGTTCAATCTATTTTGAGACAGCAGAAAACCTAAGCGACATTCATCTTCTTCATCTTGCCAGTAGCTCACCGTTTCGCGATTAACTTCGTTAACCATTGCAAAGCGTGGAATAAGACGCTCTTCAATTAAATCGACATAAATAGGTAGTGTTGGGCTTCGTGGCGAAAAGTACTGTTCACACGTTTTACTGGTTATCGCTTCAATAGTGTTGTTCATGTTCACTTTATAACGGCGTTTGTTGCCGTGAATAAAGCTTTCTAGAAATTTATCGAAGCTGGGTGCTGGGCGCTCTGTCGCACGCTGTAGGGCTAAATAAATAACATCTTTTTTGCGAATAGTTTTCACAAGGCGATAAGCAATGCCATTTTTCTTATCCATGGCGAACTCGCCTTCAAGCCCACGGAAGTAGACTTGTAATAGCTCATTTTGTTTAAACAGTGTTTCTTTGGAGAGTTTGACTTGCAGGCCTTCTAGCGATACATCAACGCTTAAGCCTTTAATCGAATGATTACTTTCGTTAAATAGCTCAACCGCAACAGCAAAGTTCATACGTTCTGTATTGCGTTGTTGATAATCTAGTAAGTTTACCGTTGGCACTTTAAACTGCTCTAAAATAGCAGAGCCTTTTTTGCGAGGTGTATTTGATGTTGAACCTGTGTCTCGAGCTTCTTCTGCTTTCTCACGAATAATACGGTAATTATTTTCAGTATTTTGAACGGCTTCGTAAACACCGAATGTATACCCACCAAATATTCTAATTTGCTCTTCGAATTTATCGACAGCAATTTCATCCATGTAATGGGTTCTGCCATCATGCAAATAGCTTTTGCATTTACCGTCTACTTGGCCACGTAAATCTATTGATCGCATACAAGGCTTCGCAAGGCGTTTCACTTCCATTTTTAATAGAAAGCGTTTCTCCTTGGGAATATCACCGCCAATTTGTAACAGAACCTTATTAAATTCAGGCTCGTTCACCAGAGGTTTCAATTGCTCAATTATGTCAGCGTATTGCTGTAAATCTTGGCTCATGTATGCACAACTTAGTTACTTTCTATTATTATAGACATTATTATTATCGGCACTAATGCTAAACCCATTAATAAACAGTATTTTGCAGTTTGACGCACGAACAACCACCGGGTTAAAACCTACTATAACTGTTAGATGGGCTACCAAGTGGGGTTGGGTTAACTTGGGTTGGACCTGGCTGAATGTACCTTGATGTCCTTTATAAGATAGAATACTCCTTTTCACGCTGGGATAAAACTGGAATATGGCAAAACGAAAAACGGCTTATGTATGCTCAGATTGTGGGGCTGAATTTCCACGCTGGCAGGGGCAGTGTTCTGAATGCAAAGCTTGGAACACCATTAGCGAGTTTGTAGTCAGTAGCGCCAAAACCAATTCAAAACCAACTTTGTCAGGTTATGCTGGGCAAACTGCCGCTAAAATAGAAATGCTCAATGCGATTGATTTGGAATCTCTACCCCGATTTAGCGCAGGGTTTAAAGAGCTCGATAGAGTATTGGGCGGTGGAATAGTGCCAGGTGCTGCTATGTTAATTGGCGGCTCGCCAGGGGCAGGTAAAAGTACATTGTTACTTCAGGTTATGTGTCAAATGGCACAAACCGAAACCGCTTTATACGTAACAGGGGAAGAGTCGCTTCAGCAAGTGGCGATGCGAGCAAAACGCTTAAATCTACCTGATGATAAGCTAATGATGTTGGCAGAAACCAGTGTAGAAACTATTTGCGAACTGGCGTTAACCAAAAAACCAAAAATCATGGTTATCGACTCTATTCAAGTAATGCATGTGGCCGATGTGCAATCTGCACCGGGCAGTGTATCTCAAGTTAGAGAAAGTGCAGCTTATCTAACCCGCTTTGCAAAACAACACCACATCTCAATGTTTCTTGTAGGTCATGTAACCAAAGACGGAAACTTAGCTGGCCCGAAAGTGTTAGAGCACTGTATTGACAGTTCAATGATGCTAGAAGGGGAAAGTGATGGTCGTTACCGTACGTTACGCAGCCATAAAAACCGTTTTGGCGCTGTAAATGAATTAGGCGTTTTTGCGATGACAGAAAAAGGCCTAAAAGAGGTAAATAACCCTTCGGCGATTTTCTTAAGCCGAGGCGAAAATGAAACGCCTGGGTCGAGCGTAATGGTAATTTGGGAAGGCACGCGGCCGCTGTTGGTAGAAATACAGGCTTTGGTGGACTACTCACAAATGTCTAACCCTCGGCGAATTGCGGTGGGGCTAGATCAAAATCGATTGTCGATGTTGTTAGCGGTATTGCATCGTCACGGTAATGTACAAATGAACGACCAAGACGTCTTTGTAAATGTGGTTGGTGGTGTGAAGGTAAGTGAAACCAGCGCTGACTTGGCGTTACTGCTAGCAATGGTATCGAGTTTTCGAAATCGCTCTCTACCCAAAGATTTAATTGTGTTTGGAGAAGTTGGGCTAGCCGGAGAAATTAGGCCTGTTCCTAATGGCACCGAGCGCATTATTGAAGCCGCTAAACATGGTTTCAAACGTGCGATTGTGCCAAAGGCAAATGCGCCAAAGCAGGCTGTAAATGGTATGAAAGTTATTCCAGTATCTCAGCTCAGCGATGCGTTAGACGCATTAGAATAAACCGCTTCAATCAGTGCGTTTAATTCCTTTTCATTTAAGTCAGCATCTTGACTATTTAGCAGTATTAAGCGCCTCAGTGCGCTTATGCTGTCTACGTCCATTTGAGATACTTTGCAGCCTAAAGATACTGAATCTTTGCGGCTATCATTCTGCCGATACAGTTGCTCAATATGCAAGGTGATAACGGGGCTGTCTTCATTGGCTCTAAATGTGGCGGTATAAGGATCGTGACTATCGAAAGGTAATTCGTTAAGTGCATCTTCGTTTGCGCTTAATTTTACGCCTTGAAGCGAGACGTCAATAATAATGACATCAATGTGCTTATCATGATGAGCAAGTGTTCCTTTTACGGCCAATGGAATACGTGTAAATAAGCGTTTGTCCGACATAAATTCCTCAAGCTAGAAAATCTTTGATTCACTCAGTATTAGTGATGTTAGTACACAAGGCAACTAGCAATAAGTGTAGTGGTATAAAGCTAGCCAGCACGACATAAAAAAACGGGCTTATATAAGCCCGTTTTATATTATGTAGAAAACCAATTTTAGTGCTTATAACAGTACTTATAATACTATGTTCGTGTGCGCGTTTTTATGCAGGTTTCTTTTCATAACGGCTACCAATAACTGCGGCCAATAATCGCTTTACATCAACGGCTTTCAGACAAACTATTTGGCTATGCGCTTGTATTTTAGTCTGTGAGGTTCCACCGCATCTTGCCCGAATTCAGCCTTAAGCCAAGTTTCGTAGTCAGAGTAGTTACCTTCAAAGAAGTTAATGTTACCTTCGTCGCGGTAATCCATGATGTGTGTGGCAACCCTATCTAAGAACCATCTATCATGGGAAATAACCATGGCGCAGCCTGGGAATTCCAATAAGGCATTCTCAAGTGCTCGTAAGGTTTCAACATCCAAGTCATTGGTTGGTTCATCGAGTAGCAACACGTTGCCGCCAGCTTTTAACAGCTTGGCTAAATGCACACGGTTTCGTTCACCACCAGACAAGTCTTTAATAAACTTCTGCTGATCGTTGCCTTTAAAGTTAAAGCGGCTGCAATATGCGCGGCTATTAATTTCGAAGTTACCAATACGAATAATATCTTGTTCTTCTGAAATTTCTTTAAATACCGTGGTGTTTTCATTCATATGATCGCGAAACTGCTCTACGCTAGCAATTTTCACAGAGTCACCCAAGCTAATATCGCCTGAATCAGGTTGCTCTGCGCCGGTAAGCATTCTAAATAGGGTAGATTTACCCGCACCGTTTGGCCCGACAATCCCTACAATTGCCCCTTTAGGAACTTTAAACGACAAGTCGTCAATAAGTACACGTTCACCATAAGACTTATTAAGATGTTCAACTTCTATAACCTTGTCACCTAAACGTTCACCAGGCGGAATGAAGAGTTCGTTAGTTTCGTTACGTTTTTGGTAATCACCCGTGGACATTTCTTCAAAACGAGCCATACGCGCTTTGCTTTTTGCATGGCGGCCTTTTGGATTAGAGCGAACCCACTCGAGTTCTTGTCTAATACTCTTTTGACGGGCATTTTCACTGCGCTCTTCTTGCTGTAAACGTTGGTCTTTTTGTTCCAACCAAGAAGAATAGTTACCTTCCCATGGAATACCTTCACCACGGTCGAGTTCTAATATCCAGCCTGCAACATTATCAAGGAAGTATCTATCATGGGTAATGGCCACTACCGTGCCTTCATAATCGTGAAGGAAACGTTCTAACCAAGCAACAGATTCAGCATCCAAGTGGTTGGTGGGTTCATCAAGAAGTAGCATTTCTGGCTTTTCGAGTAACAAACGGCATAAAGCAACACGGCGGCGCTCACCACCTGATAACTTGCTAACGTCTGCATCCCATGCAGGAAGACGAAGGGCTTCAGCAGCACGGTTTAAGGTATTCTCTAAGTTATGCCCGTCTTTCGACTGAATAATCGCTTCAAGTTCGCCTTGTTCTTTTGCAAGGGCGTCGAAGTCGGCATCAGCTTCTGCGTAAGCGGCATAAACTTCATCTAGACGGGTTAGTGCGTGTTTAACATCGGCTAACGCTTCTTCCACGTTTCCGCGAACATCTTTCGATTCGTCTAGTTGTGGCTCCTGAGGCAGGTAGCCTATTTTAAGGCCTGGTTGAGGGCGTGCTTCACCTTCAATCTCGGTGTCTAACCCAGCCATGATGCGTAGTAAGGTAGATTTACCAGAACCGTTTAAACCCAATACGCCAATTTTTGCGCCGGGGAAAAAACTAAGAGAGATATTTTTAAGAATTTGACGGTTCGGTGGAACAATTTTACCCACGCGATGCATACTATAAACGTATTGAGCCATGCTGTGTCCTTGCCAGAAAATAAAGCATCATTGTACTCGTAACAGGATAGTCTGTGCCAGTGCGAACCGCCATACAACCTCATGCTTGATGGTATTTTGTTCAATTGAAGTAAAAAGAAGGCGAAAAGTACGAATAATACGGCGGTCACCTTTAACAAATTAAGGTAAACTTCGCTAGCATACGCTTTAATGAAAAAATAGGTATTCACTGTATGACTACAATGAACAAACGTCCTTACAGCCTATCGGAACTTGCCAGCCATGTAGGCGGTGTTGTAGAGGGAGACGGCTGTGTCGTTATCTCTGCGGTAGGAACGCTGGCAGGCGCTGCCAGCCATCAAATCTCATTTCTTACTAATCCGAAATATAAATCACAGTTAAGCGATACCTCTGCCGGTGCGGTTATTCTTCACAGCAGTTTAAAAGACACGGCACCGTGCCCAGCGCTTGTGGTAGACAACCCTCACGCAGCGTTCGCACGCATCGCACAGCTTTTCGACACCACGCCAGTCGTTGCAAGCGGTATTGCCGAAACCGCTGTGATTGCATCGTCGGCCAATATTGGTAGTGATGTGTCGTTAGGTCACAATGTGATTATTGAAGATAACGTCATACTTGGTGACCGCGTAACTATTGGTGCCAATACAGTTATTCGCAAAGGTACACGCATTGGTGAAGGCAGTGTTATTCACCCAAACGTAACCATTTATCATGACGTGATAATAGGTAAGCGGGTTACGGTTCATAGCCAAACGGTCATTGGAGCAGCAGGCTTTGGCTACGCAAACGATAAAGGTGTATGGCTTCCTATCCCACAAACCGGCTCTGTTCGCATTGGTGATGACAGTCAAATTGGCGCAAGTAGCAGCATCGACCGTGGTGCCATGGAAGACACTGTTTTAGGCACCAACGTGATAATCGACAACCAAGTGCAAGTGGGTCATAACTGTATTATTGGCGATCATTCTTGTATATGCGGCGCCACTGGTATTGCGGGCAGCTGTCATATCGGTAAGCACGTAATTATTGGCGGCGGCGTGGGCATTAATGGCCACATTAGTATTTGCGATAAAGTACAAGTTACCGGTTACTCCATGATTGTCCAAGATATCACCGAGCCAGGAGTTTATTCTTCAGGTCAGCCGGCCACGTCTAACCGAGAATGGAAGCGAAATACCATAAGACTGCAAAAAATAGGCAGTTTATTTGACCGCGTTAAGGCGCTAGAAAAACAGGTCTGATCTCAATGGAGCGCAGGCGTTACGTTAAACCTGCGCCATTTAAATTAAATTGGTCATAAAGCGGTATACAAGCCCTTGAAAATGACTAGAATATGCCACGAACAAGCCATCAATCAATGCCGTTAAGGAGCCCTCATGTTACCTCGCGAAATGAATATCGCTGACTTTGACCCAGAATTAGCCGATGCAATGGCAAAAGAAGTTGTCCGTCAGGAACAGCATATCGAACTTATCGCCTCTGAAAACTACTGTAGTCCACGTGTTATGGAAGCGCAGGGTTCTCAGCTTACTAATAAGTACGCTGAAGGCTATCCTGGTAAGCGTTATTACGGCGGTTGTGAGCACGTAGACGTGGTAGAGCAACTGGCTATCGATCGTGCCAAAGAACTTTTCGGTGCCGATTACGCTAACGTACAGCCTCACTCAGGTTCACAAGCTAACTCTGCCGTATTTATGGCATTGCTTGATGCTGGCGATACTGTACTTGGTATGAGCCTTTCTGAAGGTGGTCATTTAACGCATGGTTCTCACGTTAACTTTTCGGGCAAAACCTACAATGCTGTTCAGTATGGTTTGAACCACGAAACTGGCGAAATCGATTACGAACAAGTTGCTGCGTTAGCAGAAGAACACAAACCGAAAATGATTATTGGTGGTTTCTCAGCTTATTCAGGTGTTGTTGATTGGGCAAAATTCCGTGAAATTGCCGACAGCGTAGGTGCTTTCCTGTTAGTTGATATGGCGCACGTTGCCGGTTTGATTGCGGCGGGTGTTTATCCTAACCCACTGCCACACGCACACGTAGTGACAACCACCACGCATAAAACCCTAGCGGGCCCACGTAGCGGACTAATTTTGTCAGCATGTGGTGACGAAGCCATTTATAAAAAGCTTCAAAGCTCAGTATTCCCTGGCAACCAAGGTGGTCCTTTGTGCCATGTTATTGCAGCAAAAGCAGTAGCGTTTAAAGAAGCACTTCAGCCAGACTTTAAAGAATATCAAACACAGGTTGTTGCGAACGCAAAAGCCATGGTGGCGGTAATGCAAGAGCGCGGATACAAAATTGTATCTAATGGCACTGAAAACCATTTGTTCTTACTAGACCTTATCGATAAAGATATTACGGGTAAAGAGGCTGATGCTGCTCTTGGTTCTGCTAACATTACGGTTAACAAAAACTCGGTTCCTAACGATCCTCGCTCACCGTTTGTTACCAGCGGATTGCGTATCGGTAGCCCAGCGATTACTCGTCGTGGCTTTAAAGAAGAACAAGCCAAACAGGTTGCTACATGGATTTGTGATGTGCTAGATAACATGGGTGATGACAGCGTTATCGACCGTGTTAAAAGTGAAGTGGTTGCCCTTTGTGAACAGTTCCCTGTTTACGCGTAAGCAACCTAGATAAGAAAGTTACCGCGCGTTAGTCTTTTAAATCAAAGGCTAACGCGTAGTAAAAAGTAAGTTAAGGATCGCTCATGTTTTGCCCCTTTTGTTCAGCACAAGAAACAAAAGTGATTGACTCTCGCCTAGTGGCAGAGGGGCATCAGGTGCGCAGACGTCGTGAATGCGCAATGTGTCACGAACGTTTTACTACCTTCGAAAGTGCAGAACTTGTGATGCCACGTGTTATCAAACGTGATGGCTCGCGAGAGCCTTTCAACGAAGATAAGCTTCGTGCAGGCTTACAGCGCGCGCTAGAAAAACGCCCAGTGAGTACAGAAAAAGTTGAACAGTGTATCTTGTCGCTTAAGTCAGAGCTTCGGGCAACTGGCGAACGAGAAGTGGGGAGTGAACTGCTAGGCAACCTTATTATGAAAGCGCTCAAAGAGCTAGATAAGGTCGCTTATGTTCGGTTTGCCTCTGTTTATCGTTCCTTTGAAGATATCCGAGAGTTTGGTGAGGAAATAGCCAGACTAGGGGATTAACCACGGGATATGCAGTGTCAATTAATACTACCCATGCGCATGTAAATAGCGGCTCAAACACCGACTTAGGCAAAAAACACAGTAGTCGTTCAATCAATGAATTGCCTAGTAGGGCGGTTGAAATTGACTATTATTGGATGGCCAAAGCCATTCGACTGGCGCAAAAAGGGCAATTTACTACTTCTCCTAATCCCCGTGTTGGCTGTGTCATTGTTAATAATAACAATGAATCTATTGGTCAAGGTGTACATATTCAAGCCGGTACACCGCATGCCGAAATTCATGCCCTTCGTGAAGCTGGGAAAAGCGCAAAGGGCGCTACAGCTTATGTGACACTAGAGCCTTGTAGTCATTACGGACGAACGCCCCCCTGCGCAGAAGCACTGATAAAAGCACAAGTCTCGCGAGTGGTCATTGCCATGACTGATCCGAACCCCAATGTCAGCGGTAATGGTATTCGCATGTTACAAGATGCGGGCATTGAGGTGTCATCCGATATTATGTCGGCAGAATCTGCCGCTTTGAACCCAGGTTTTATCAAGCGTATGCTAACAGGTAAACCTTATGTTCGAGTGAAATTAGGCATAAGTGTGGATGGAAAAATTGCGCTTCAAAATGGTAACAGCCAATGGATAACCGGGTCAGAAGCCAGAAGAGATGTACAACATTACCGTGCACAAAGCTGCGCAGTGTTAACAGGTTCGGGGACGGTGAAAGCCGATAACCCGAGTCTATTAGTGAGAGCAGGCGAAGCTAAGTTTGCGCATTACCCGTTGGAGGCTATTCGCCAGCCAGTGCGAGTAATAGTAAATAGTGCCGACGATCTCTCAAGGGACTATACGTGCATGAACGATGGTCATCCCACCTTTGTGGCATCTACCCAACATAACGCCGATACGGATAATCGCCAACACCTAACGGTTGATGCGATGAACGGTAAAGTGGATATCAGTAAACTTATGCTGCAGTTAGGCGACATGCAGTTTAATGAAGTGTGGGTAGAAGCAGGGCCAGGTTTAGCTGGTGCTTTGATGATGGCCGGTGAAGTAGACGAACTCATATGTTATCAAGCTCCTAAGCTGTTGGGAGACAAAGGGGTGAGTATGGTATCTTTACCCACCTTTACCGAATTGAATCAAGCTATTGAATTGTCGCTGATTGAAAGTCGACAAATAGGTAACGATATTAAGCTTCGTTACAGTCTCAACACGCCTCAGCAGCCCTCAATAGCCTTATAGGAACATTATGTTTACTGGAATTATTCAAGCTTTAGGCAAGATTACTAAACTCGATAACCGTGGTAGTGACATACGGTTAACGGTTTCATCAACTACACTGGATATGGCCGATGTTGCGCTTGGCGACAGTATCGCTACCAACGGGGTATGCCTTACCGTGACTGATATGGGTAGCGATTATTATTGCGCTGATGTGTCTGCTGAAACCATAAAGCTCACCGGCTTTGCCCATTACGGCACGGGTTCTACGGTGAACCTTGAAAAGGCGATGCGACCCACTGACAGACTGGGCGGGCACATTGTTTCGGGTCACGTCGATGGCGTGGGCGAGATCAGTAAAATTATAAAACACACCGACTATGTTGAATTTTGGGTAAAAGCACCTACATCTTTAGCCAAGTACATTGCTCATAAGGGCAGCATTACTGTTGATGGCGTGAGCCTTACGGTAAATGAAGTCAACGGTGCTGAGTTTATGCTATGGATAATTCCTCACACGTTGAAAGAAACCGTAATGGGACATTACGAAGTGGGCACCGCGGTAAATTTAGAAGTAGATGTAATAGCACGTTACCTTGAACGCTTAATGATGGGTGATAAAGCAGCATCACCTATATCAAAAGACATTGATATGGCGTTTTTGGCTGAGAACGGATTTTTGAGAAAGTAACCCTACAAGAAGTATAAAAACTATGGCATTTAACACCTCGAAAGAAATTATTGAAGACATTCGCCAAGGTAAAATGGTTATCTTGATGGATGATGAAGATCGCGAAAATGAAGGCGATCTTATTATGGCAGCAGAGCATGTGACGCCAGAAGCCATAAACTTTATGGTTACGCATGCCAGAGGTTTAGTTTGTCTACCTATGACCGAAGCACGCTGTAGACGCCTTAATCTGCCGTTAATGGTGGATAAAAACGAAGCACAGTTTTCTACTAACTTCACCGTATCGATTGAAGCGGCAACAGGTGTTACTACCGGTATTTCAGCAGCAGATCGGGCGGTTACTATTAAAGCTGCCGTTGCTAAAGAAGCGAAAGCTACTGATATAGTCCAGCCAGGTCATATTTTTCCGCTAATTGCGAAAGAAGGCGGTGTATTAAACCGTGCAGGGCATACTGAAGCGGGTGTCGATTTACCGCGCTTAGCAGGATTGGAGCCGGCCGGTGTTATCGTTGAAATCTTAAATGAAGATGGCTCAATGGCACGTCGTCCGGAACTTGAGAAATTCGCCGAAAAACACGACCTTAAAATTGGCACCATTGCCGATTTAATCGAGTACAGAAACTTAAACGAAACCACTATTGAAAAAGTTGCTCAGTGCAACCTACCTACAGAGTATGGTGATTTCGAGCTTCATACTTTTAAAGACAGTATTGATAACCAGCTACACTTTGCTTTGAAAAAAGGGGAAGTGACAGCTGAAAACCCGACATTGGTTCGCGTGCATCTGCATAACACCTTCAGTGATTTGTTGGGCTCAACTCGTGGTATTCATCGTTCCCTTACTTTATCTGAAGGTATGCAAAAAATTGCTGATGAAGGCGGTGTTCTGGTATTGCTTGGTAAAGATGAACAAATTGAACAACAGGTTCGCCGCTTTGCTGCTGAAGACAGAGGCGAGCGTCCAACCGGTGCTGATTGGCAGGGCTCGTCGCGCACTATTGGTGTTGGTAGCCAAATTTTAGCTTCTATCGGCGTTCAAAAAATGCGCTTACTAAGCAAACCTATTAAATACCATGCTCTTTCAGGCTATGGCCTAGAAGTGGTTGAGTACGTACACGACTAAGTGGTGGTAAATCAGAAGCTCTTGGTAAGGCTCTGTTCACGAAAAGTCATTACCACAAGCTAATGCAATTTACGTAAGTAATTTATAGGAAAGGTGGGGAAAGGGCGCAGTAAACCCTCCACCGCATGGATGCGGTGGCGGAGCGTACAGGGAAGTATTTACCGCGTGTTTACGGAGCCCTATCCCCACCTTGCCGTTTGTTATTCGGGCTAACGGACTTGTCAGCCAGTAACAAAAACAATCGATTTAGTTTGGGCGTAGTTGTGGTATACTTCGCGCCGTTTTTCTCGAGGAATGAAATCATGCAAGTAGTTGAAGGTAATATCAGAGCGACCGGTAAGAAGATTGCTATTGTTGTTGCACGCTTTAATAGCTTTGTTGTTGAGAGCTTATTGGAAGGCGCATTAGACACACTAGACCGTCACGGCGAAGTGAACGAAGACGATATCACAGTGGTACGTGTTCCAGGTGCTTATGAGTTACCGATTGTTGCTAAGAAACTTGCTGAGAAAAAATCTTTTGATGCCATTATTGCACTCGGTGCGGTAATTCGTGGCGGCACACCTCATTTTGACTTTGTTGCAGGCGAATGTAACAAAGGCCTAGCGCAAGTATCGCTAGAATATGGTGTACCGGTATCTTTTGGCGTTATCACTACAGATTCTATTGAACAAGCTATCGAACGTTCTGGAACCAAAGCAGGCAACAAAGGCGCAGAAGCTGCCTTAGGTGCGCTTGAAATGGTTAACGTTATCGATGCTGTTGAAAAGCTTTAAGGTAAAAAATTAAGTGAAAGTTTCAGCTCGTCGTAAAGCCCGTGAACTTGCCCTTCAAGGCATCTATTCATGGCAAATGAGTCATAACGATATTCAACAAATTGAACTGGCGCTTGCGACCAGTAACGATATGAAGAAAGTTGATATGGCTTATTTTCAGGCACTGCTTCGCGGTGTGGCGCATAGCGCTAGCCACTTAGATACGACTATTAAGCCGTATCTGGGCCGTTTGCCTGAAGAACTAGATGCAATCGAAAAGGCTATTTTACGTATAGCGACACTGGAACTTACAGAGCGTAAGGATGTGCCTTATCGCGTAATTATTAATGAAGCGATTGAACTTGCGAAGTCTTTCGGGGCCGAAGAAAGTCATAAATTTGTTAATGGTGCGCTTGATAAAGCGGTTCGCTCGTTGCGTAAAGACGAACGCGATTAACCTTGTCCAGTGGCATTGGATGTCACAAAGGGTTTAATAGACTATCGTGAAAGAATTTGATCTTATCGGCCGCTACTTCTCTGATGGCGGCCATACTCGTAAAGACGTTGTTATTGGTATTGGTGATGATTGTGCCGTAACTAACGTTCCTAGTAACCAACAACTCGCCGTTACTACAGACACCTTAGTAGCCGGTGTGCACTTTTTAGATGATGCGCCTGCAAAATCAGTTGCGTATAAAACGGTAGCCGTGAATTTAAGCGATTTAGCCGCCATGGGCGCCGAACCAGCGTGGATCAGCTTATCGCTGTCATTGCCAACAGTGAATGATGAATGGCTTAGCGAGTTCGTAGATGGTTTGTACGAGCTTACGCAGTATTATTCTGTACAGTTAATTGGTGGCGATACCGTTAAAGGCCCGATGGCTATGACCATTACGGCGCAAGGGTTCATTCCACCAGGTTCTGAACTGACTCGTAGTAATGCAAAACCCGGTGATTGGGTTTACGTTACAGGCACATTAGGTGATGCTGGTGCTGGCTTAGATATTCTTCAGAATAAGCTATCGGTAGCTGGCGAAGCGCGAGATGTGCTTATTAATCGCCATTATTACCCTACACCTCGGGTAGCAATGGGAACGGCACTTCGTCGTATTGCTTCATCATGTATTGATGTGTCTGACGGCTTAATTTCTGATTTAGGCCATATACTGAAAGCTTCAGGCTGCGGTGCAAATGTACACGTGGATAAACTTCCTTTATCTAGGGCGTTGACCAGCGCAGTCGATAATGCCCAGGCTATCGAATACGCACTGTCAGCAGGCGACGACTATGAGCTTATCTTTACAGTAGGTGAAGAGCAGCGAGGCAACTTTGAAACCTCGATGGGCAGTAGTAGCGTAAAAGCAACTTGTATTGGTCAGTTAACTGGCCAAGTTGGTCAGCTTTCCTTGTTAAAAGATAATCAGCCGTTCGCACCAACCAATGAAAGTGGTTACGAGCATACTTTCTAGAAGCTAACAGAGCATCTTATGCAAAAAGAATATCGCGCTAGAATTAGCATGAAGAATCCAGTGCACTTTTTAGCGTTGGGTTTCGGTAGCGGCCTTATTCCGTTTATGCCAGGTACGTTTGGCTCAGCAGCTGCACTTCCATTATTAATATTGTCAGCGAATATGCCAGTGTTGGTATTTATCGCTTTCACTGTTTTTGCATCAATTTTTGGCATTTATCTGTGCGGAAAAACCGCTGATGATATGCAGGTGCACGATCACGGCTCTATTGTGTGGGACGAAGTGGCAGGTATGTTTGTTACCTTCTTATTCGTACCTATTACAGCGCCATCATTACTAGCAGGGTTTGTGCTGTTTCGCGTATTCGATATTTTAAAACCTTGGCCAATAGGGCCTATCGATAAGCGCTTACACGGCGGTACAGGCATTATGCTGGATGATATAGTGGCAGGCGCTATGGCTTGCGCATGTTTACATATCATGATGATAGTGTGGCCAGCATTTACAACCTTGTTTTAAAATCGGGCTAACCTAAGTTCGTTCGATAATACGCAAAAAATTGAACATACTAAAAAGCCCGCTACTGCGGGCTTTTTGTTTTTAAAAGCTAGTTAAAAAACCAACCGCTAGCTTAGTAAGCTTTTAAGCGTAGCGGTAATGCCTTCGGCATCCAGCCCATGCTCTTTGTACATTTCTTGCTGCGTACCTTGCAAAATAAAGCTGTCTGGGAGCCCCAACGTACGAACGGGTTTCATAATGCCTTGTTGTTGTAAGTACTCAAGCACACCAGAGCCTGCACCACCGGCTATACACCCATCTTCTAAAGTAATAAGCATATCGTGTTCTGCTGCTGCTTTCTCAATAGCCTGGCCATCCAGTGGCTTCACAAAGCGCATATCAATAACCGTTGCATCAATAGCTTCTCCAGCCGCTAATGCATTAGGTAAAAGGGTTCCAAAATTCAATATTGCTGCTTTTTTCGCTGGCTTGCCGGTAATAGCACGGCTAACCTTCGATTTGCCAATTGGCAACTCGGTCATCGCAGCGTCAGGGGTAATACCCATTCCAGAGCCACGGGGGTAGCGTACCGCAGCAGGTTTTTGCGCTTTATGGCCAGTATAAAGCATTTGTCTGCATTCATTTTCATCAGACGGCGCCATCACTATCATATTCGGTATACAGCGCAAAAAGGCAATATCAAAAGCACCTTGGTGAGTAGGGCCATCAGCGCCTACAATACCGGCACGGTCAACAGCAAATAAAACCGGCAAGTCTTGCAACGCCACATCGTGAATAAGCTGATCGTACGCACGCTGTAAAAAGGTTGAGTAGATGGCAACTACCGGGTTACATCCATCGCGCGCTAGGCCCGCAGCAAAGGTAACCGCATGCTGCTCAGCAATAGCGACATCAAAATACTGTTCTGGGTATTGCTGCGAAAACGCGACCATGCCAGAGCCTTCACGCATAGCGGGGGTAACCGCCATCAATTTAGGATCTTGCGCTGCCATATCGCATAACCAATCGCCAAAAATGGCAGAAAAAGTAGGTGCAGATGGCTTCGCTTTAGGCAATGCGTTATCCGCAGGGTTAAATTTAGGCACTGCGTGGAATTTAATCGGGTCTTTCTCAGCAAGGGCGTAGCCTTTACCTTTTTTAGTTACCACGTGAAGTAGTTGTGGGCCTTTGAATTTGCGCATATTACGCAATGTATCTACAACGGCATCTACATCATGGCCATCAATAGGGCCAATGTAATTAAAGCCGAGCTCTTCAAAAATAGTGCCCGGTACTACCATGCCTTTAAGATGCTCTTCTGCGCGACTAGCAAATTCTTTGATAGGTGGCACATTACTTAATAGCTTTTTAGAACCATCGCGAATAGAGTTGAAGACATTACCCGTCAATAAGCGGGCTAGGTGACTATTAAGCGCACCTACGTTTTCAGAGATAGACATTTCGTTGTCGTTCAACACCACAACCATATCTTTATTGATGTCACCAGCATGGTTCATCGCTTCAAATGCCATACCTGCGGTAATCGCGCCATCGCCAATTACGGCAACCACTTTACGATTTTTACCTTCTTGCTCGGCGGCAACAGCCATACCAAGTGCAGCACTGATGGACGTCGACGAGTGGCCGACAGCAAAAGTGTCGTAGTCGCTCTCAGGTGGCCAAGGGAAGGGGTGCAATCCATCTTTTTGTCGAATAGTCGACATTTGTGTGGCACGGCCTGTAAGAATTTTGTGGGGGTAGGCTTGATGACCCACATCCCAAATTAATCTGTCGATAGGCGTGTTATAAATGTAATGCAAAGCCACAGTAAGCTCTACCGTGCCTAAGCCAGACGCAAAGTGTCCACTGGTTTGGCTAACACTATTTAGTAAATATTCTCGTAATTCATCTGACAACTCTCGCAATTTCTCTTGCGGTAACTGTCTTAACTTATCCGGCGTTTGCGCAATAGCAAGCGTGGGGTAATGTTGGAGGTCTAAACTCATTATTTATTATCTTTTTCAACATGGTTGCAGAACTAATGGTCTCGTTTTACCAATAGTTCGCTAAACGCAATTAAACTGTCTGTATTGTAGGGTAAACGAGCCAAGGCTTGAAGGGCATTCTGATGCAGCTTATCAAGTTCTCGTTTTGCGCCTTCTATGCCAAGTTTGGCAGGAAAGGTATTCTTACCCAAAGCAATGTCAGAGCCTGCAGGCTTTCCTAATTGCTCACTATTACCTTCTACGTCAAGAATGTCATCTTGGACTTGAAATGCAAGACCAATATCATCTGCGTAGGCCAATAAGTTTGCTTTACTGTCACTATCAAGTTCTGGAGAAACAATAGATACCATTTCAACACATGCACGAAGCAAGGCGCCGGTTTTCAAATTGTGCAGCCGCTTGAGCTGCTCAAGGCTTATTTCTTCACCCGTGCTGGCTAAATCGATAGCTTGCCCGCCACACATGCCGCGATAGCCTGCGGCGCGGGCTAGCAAAGAAAGTAATTCACCACGTTTATTGGTTGCGAAATCACTTAATGGCGCATCGGCTAATGTGCTAAAAGCAAGGGCTTGCAATGCATCACCGGCTAATATTGCGGTGGCTTCATCAAATGCAATATGACAAGTTGGCTGGCCGCGACGCAAATCGTCGTCGTCCATGGCTGGCAAGTCATCATGTACCAGCGAATAAGCATGCACGCACTCAATGGCCATACTAATAGCCATTTGATCGCCTTTGGGCACATCAAGGATGTTGCCGATAACTTGAACCAGTAAAGGTCGCATGCGTTTACCCCCCACCAATAACGCATGGCGCATTGCTTCTTTAAGCCGCGGTGCGTCGTGTGGAAGGTCATCAATAAGCGTATTTAACGACGCATCGGTCTGCTGCTTAACTTGCTGATGCAATGCAGTGAAATTCATAACGTACCTGTTTGTTGCGACACGAGGTTTAAGGTTGCTCGTCTTCAGGAAGAGGGTGTAATGCGCTTTCGCCTTGCTCATTAAGCAAAATTTTAACTTTTTGCTCGGCTTGCTCTAACGACTTCTGGCCTTCACGAGAAAGGGCAATGCCTCGCTCGAATTTTTCAAGTGCAACGTTTAATGGTAACTCACCGTTTTCCATCTCATTAACGATGGCATCTAATTCGGTAAGGGTTTCCTCAAACGAGGGAGAATCTGTTTTTTTCGTCACTTTCGCCACCATAGCACTCAATTTTAGGCGTTTCTTGGGATTACGCGCACATTAACTGAGGGTAGCCAATGGGTCAAATGGTTTGTCAATATATGCCCTATTGCAGCTATCTATGACAACGCGTTGTGAACTAAGCCTCAGTATTAAAACTGCCGCCTAAAGTTCGACTAACGTCATTATGTATACAATAATTAAGGCAATTTGCGATAATCTTGTTATAGAAATTCTATACAATGCCGATAGAATACGAGTAATAGTTATGCAGCGTCTGCAAAAAATGAGGAAGAGTGAGTGGATTTAGCAACCGTCATAGGTATGTTGGGCGCCATCGGCTTTGTAGTAATGGCCATGGTTATGGGTGGCAGTATTGCCATGTTCATCAACGTACCATCTATCTTGATTGTATTTGGTGGCACCCTTTTCGTTATTTTATCCCAATACACTTTAGGGCAGTTCTTTGGTGCAGGTAAAATTGCAGGCAAAGCATTCATGTTCAAAATTGATACGCCTGAAGACTTAATTGAAAAAATTGTTGAGATGGCAGATGCAGCACGTAAAGGCGGATTTCTTGCATTGGAAGAAGCTGAAATTGACAATCCGTTTATGCAAAAAGGTGTAGACATGTTGGTTGATGGTCACGACATAGAAGTGGTCAGAGAAACCTTAGCGAAAGATATTTCGATGACTACCGAGCGACACGAGTTTGGTGCCACCATATTTAAAGGTATGGGTGATATTGCACCAGCAATGGGAATGATTGGAACCCTGATTGGTCTGGTGGCCATGCTTTCTAACATGGATGATCCTAAATCGATTGGACCAGCGATGGCGGTAGCACTATTAACTACCTTGTATGGTGCATTCCTTGCCAACATTATCTGCCTACCCATGGCAGTAAAACTCGGTAACCGCGCACAAGAAGAAAAGCTTAACCAAATGCTAGTACTCGATGGCATTGTGGGTATTGCTGATGGGCAAAACCCGCGTGTTATCGAAGGCATATTGAAAAACTATTTAGCGGCAAGTAAACGCGGTACGGGCGCTGAGGACGAATAATGGCTGAAGAAGAGTGCCCAAAATGTCCTCCCGAGGGGCTTCCTGCATGGATGGGGACCTTCGCGGATTTAATGTCGTTGCTCATGTGCTTTTTTGTACTGCTGCTCTCATTTTCAGAAATGGATGTTCTGAAGTTTAAGCAAATAGCGGGCTCTATGAAGTTTGCTTTTGGTGTACAAAACAAAATTGAAGTGAAAGACATCCCTAAAGGCACCAGTGTTATTGCGATGGAATTTAGACCTGGTCGTCCAGACCCGTCGCCTATCGACACTATTCAGCAACAAACCATTGAAATGACTCAGCAGATGCTAGAGTTTCAAGCGGGTGATGAAGACTCTTCAGGCGGTAGGCAGAAGCAAAGAGGTGAGCAGCGCGGTGGTCAGTCGCAGCAAACGGCTACCGATCAGTCTTCCTCTGAGTCGCAAAGTTCAGATCAAACTCAAACTGCTGAGTTAATGAAAAAAGTGGCGCAGCAGTTACAAAAGCAAATTCTCGATGGCGCAGTAGAATTAGAGTCTTTAGGTCAGCAACTGACTATTCGCATTAGAGAGAACGGTTCGTTTTCAGCCGGTTCTGCATTTCTACAACCTCAGTTCCAGCCTATCTTACGCAAAATTGGGGTGCTGTTAGCTGATGTGCCAGGGGAAATAGAAATATCAGGGCATAGTGACGGACAACACATTGCTAACGAGCTATATCGTTCCAACTGGGATTTATCGTCTCAGCGTGCGGTAGCCGTAGCCGAAGCTATGCGAACAGCCCCAGGGTTCGATGAAAGCAGAATGTCGGTAGTAGGGAAGGCCGATACCGACCCCATGGTAGAAGATGCTACAACGCCGGCTGATAGAGCGCGAAATAGACGGGTAGAGATCAATATTAATCAAGGTAAACCTATGACCTCTCAACCTATTTCCGTGGTTGATGAATAAAGATTGTAAGCAGAACGCAAAATCAAAAAGGGCGAATCAGATGATTCGCCCTTTTATTTTGAAATCGTCTCACACTTCCAACTAACGGAGCCTTAAACATTCAACTAGCGTTGTTTGCACATGCAACTAGCGTTGTTTGCACATGCAACTAGCGTTGGAGTGCCTCTCTGTGATGTGGCTTAGATATTACTAATTGCACAGTGCTAATGGTTCTTTCTAGAAAACCGCCTTCGCAGTATTTTAAATAGTAAATCCACATCCGCATGAAACGTTCATCGTAACCGTCGTTTAGTAACGCTTCTTTGGCGCTAATAAAAGCCTCGTACCAATGATTTAGTGTTTGGGCGTAATCTAAGCCGATATCATGTAAATCTCTAATCATCATGTCGCTATAGCGCTTTAAATGCGCGTTTAACTGATATTGTGAGGGCAAAAATCCACCCGGGAAGATGTATTTTTGAATGAAGTCCACACTGCTGGCGTAACTTTCGTAACGTCTATCATCAATGGTGATGGATTGTAGCAACATTAGCCCATCGTCTTTCAACAACGATGAACACTTCTCAAAAAAGTTACCTAAGTAATCTTTTCCTACAGCTTCAATCATTTCTATTGAAACCAGCTTGTCGTATTTACCTTCTAACAGGCGATAGTCTCTTTTCAGCAAAGTGACTTTGTCAGACACCTGTGCGCGCTCAATCCACTGCTCTGCCCAAGCATATTGCTCTTCAGAGATAGTTGTGGTGGTCACATTACAACCATAATGCTTGGCAGCATACACCGCCAAACCACCCCAACCAGTACCAATTTCTAAAAGATGGTCACTTTCGGTTAACTGAAGCTTGTCACAAATTGTTTTAAGTTTGTGATTTTGTGCCTCTTCCAAACTGGCATTAACGTCAGGATAAATTGCCGATGAATACATCATGGTGTTATCAAGAAAGCGAGTGTAAAGCTTATTACCTAAATCGTAATGGGCTTCAATATTTTTCTTGGCTTGATCTTGTGTGTTGCGGCGGGCAAAGTGCTGAATTTTCAAAATAGGCATGGAAATCCATTTAAACTTATTCTCCCATGCATCAAGGGTCGATAGATTACGCGCAAAAATTTGCACCACTGCCGTAACATTATCGCTTTCCCACAGGCCATCCATATAGGCTTCGCCCGCTCCCACGCTGCCGCCCAACAATAGCTGGCGATACGCTTTTACGTCTTTGAAGTTAATAGTTGCGTGCAAATCGTCGTTGGGGTTACCCAATGAGGCAATCGTGCTACCATTTTCCATAATGGTAAGTGAGCCATGTGGAAGTTTCTCTAAACACTTTAAAAATGCGCGCCTACAAACCTTGTCTAGAAGAGACGCTTCTGAAGGGGTACTAAATACAGATTCACCGGAAGACATGTAGTTATTATTCCTGACTTTTCTTAGGGTGGTCATAAAGTGGCGTTCGTTTTATGAGTAACTTTAACGCCTGCCAATATATGCCAATCATTGTTTTAATGGTCATACTAGGTATACGTTTCATAACCCGACTTAGATTCGCATTATCTAATGAAAGCCGTGTTAAATTAATTCCTGCACTGAATTCTTTGTCGCCTCGAACACAGTCCATCACCAATGCGAGGCGTTGGCTAGGTTGCGTTATTCGCCATTTGTACGTCATGTCCATTGGATTAAACGGCGATACATGAAACGCTTTTGGTGTATCTGCTTGCAATGCTAAATCGACCAAATAATAATGCCGCTCATTCCAAGGGGTATTACTGACTTCTGCCAATACATGGGTAAAGGCATTGTCTTTGCCCTTTAAGTAATAAAAATTAACAGGGCTGAAATACATTCCCCACATACGAAGCTGCCCAAGCATGTATACATCACCGCTTAAGGTATCCTCACTTAAACTGTTCATTTTTTCTAGTACGCTTTGGTCTAATGGCGTGTTGCTATCACCTAAGTAGTCTTCACGTTTAAAGCGCACTCTTGCTTTAGCATCAACCGAAAAGTGTTTAAGTACAGCTGGCAAGGCATCAACTTCGCTTAACTTTATCCAGAACAAATAGATATGATAGTCGAACTTATGTTGGGTAGGTGAAAAGCGCTCGTGATACACCTTTCCTTCATAAATAGCACTATCCATCAAAGGTTAACTCCAAATCGCTCGCATACATCTAATGCGCTATGTACGCCGTCTTCATGAAAGCCGTTATACCAGTAGGCGCCACAGAAATGCAGATTATCAACACCGCATATTTGGTTTCGGCGCTGTTGGGCATTCACCATAACTTCACTGAATTGAGGGTGCGCATATTCATATCTACCCAACACCGCGCTTTTATCAATTTCATCCGTGTTATTAAGGGTGACGCAGTAGGTATTCGCAGCGTCTAATCGCTGAAGAATATTCATGTCATAAGTCACCGAGGCCGGTCTTTCTTCTTCGCCAGCATCGTCTTTTAATCGATAATTCCAACTCGCCCATGCAAGCTTTCGTTTTGGAAGTTGGTTTGTATCTTTATGCATAACAACGTCGTTTTCAGCAAAGCCAATGGCACCTAACACAGCTTGCTGAGCTTCGGTAGGGGTGTCTAGCATGGCAAGCGCTTGGTCGCTATGGCAGGCAAAAATAACATCATCAAATTCAGCTTGGGCGCCAGATGTGTCAGTAACCTGCCACATATCGTCCACTTTCTTAACATTCGTGACACCACACGATAGCTTTATTTTGTCTTTAAAGCTGGCTGTTAATGGGGGAATGTAAGTGCTAGAGCCGCCTTTAATGGTGTACCACTGTGGCCTGTCACTTATATTCAATAAGCCATGGTTGTTGAAAAATTGCAGAAAGAAGGTTAGTGGGAACTGCCTAGTTTGAGCGAGGCTTGCAGACCAGATGGCAGCGCACATGGGCAAGATATAGTAGCGAGCAAAGTCATCGCTTAGCTTTAGCTCGTTAATAACATCTTGAAGTGTCATTGAAGACGTATCGCGCTTTTCGGCAACAAAAGCCTTGCAGGCTTTGTTGAATTTAAGAATATCGCGCACAATACGCCAAAACCTCGGGCGCAGTATATTCCGGCGCTGTGCAAAGAGGCTATTTATCGTATTGCCATTGTACTCAATATTGGCCTTTTTACTGGTAACAGAAAAGCTCATCTCGGTAGGTTGATATGCTACATCAAGCTGTTTCATCAGCTTTATAAATCTAGGGTAGGTCCAATCATTAAATACTATGAAGCCGGTATCGATATGTCGTTCAATGCCATCATCGTTAATCTTTTTTGTGGCAGTGTGCCCGCCAATGTAATCATTGGCCTCATAAACTGTTATATCAGCCGTTTTATTTAACAAATACCCACAAGTCAGGCCTGAAATACCTGTCCCAATAATCGCTACATTTTTTGTCATTGTTATTGTGCTCTACTGCTTTTCTCGCATCGATAGCGATAGTTTCTTTTGTAATCCTACAGGTAAAATATGCATAAAACGCAGTATAAAGCCAAACATGCGGGGGAAAAAAACGGTTTGCTTGTCGGTTTCAATGCCTTTAAGCATAGACTCCGCCGCTTCGGTGGCCGTAATTTTCATTGGCATATCAAAATCATTTTTGTCGGTCAGCGGGGTTTCAACAAAACCTGGCGATACCGCTTGAACTTTTATACCGCGGTCGTGTAAATCTACCTCTAAACTTTTTGTAAAATAGTGAAGGGCTGCTTTACTTGCCCCGTAAGCTTGCGATCGGGTAAACGGGAGAAGGCGAGCCATACTATCTACGATGACTAGCTTATCCCCTTTATTTAAAGAAGGAATGAGTGCCTCAACACAGTGAACTACTCCAAAAAAGTTAGGTTCGAAAACTCGCCTAAACATATCGGACTCAAATTCATCAATATCGACATATTCACAGGTGCCGGCATTTAAAATGGCAATGTCGCACTTCACGTTTCGTAGCGCCTGTTTCGCATCTTCAAGAGAAGTCACATCAAATTGAAGCGGCCTAATATTTGGCTTTGACGCTAGTTCATCTAAAACATCTTGATTTCTGCCACAAGCAATAACCTCGTAGCCATTATCTGCGGCATGAAGTGCTAACGCTTTGCCAATTCCAGAGGTTGCACCGGTAATGAGTAATGTCTTCATTTCGCTAACCTCTTTTTAATCTTCTTAACAAAGAACCCGAGCAAAGGAATGTGTTCGTAAACCATTTCCCCTAAATCATAAAAATCTTTGTGATAAACAATAATGTCATCCTTTACCGTTAGTTGGGTATTCCCATCTACGGTAATTAACTTATCGCTTTGCTTGAGTTTGAGGTTCATCGTCCAGTTAACAATGTGAGTGACGCTGTTGCTACTCACTGGCGCTATCATTGATATATCAAACTGACATCGTTCTGCTTGTTCGAGTAAGTTTGCAAAATACTTTTGAACATCATCAAGGCCGTGGTGGGTAGTGATAGGATCAACAAATGTCACATTGGAAGCATAAATGTTTGCTAAATCATCAAGGGTGATTTGGCATATATCGGCGTACATGGTTGAAAATCTATCTAATACAGTCATCACTTCTTCACTTTTTAAAATACTTAAAGAAATATAAAACAGCTATATAACTTGTTGTTACTAATGCCAATACTGCGTGGAAGCTTGTTTATGAGTACCACTTGAAAGTACTATACACGCTATTTTGATCATCGTTCTATTATTCGAAGCGTAACCAAGTAGGTTAACGTTTTCTTAATATAGTCATTTTACAAATAAAGCGGCGCGTCGGATCATTACCCTTAGACTAAAGTGTGAAATTTTTTCCCTAGCGATCCAATTTGTTCACAGTGGCGTAATTGCTTATGACTAAAAGAGTTAAGAGTTTATGAGTAAGACACCCATTCCACTATTTCCGTTATCTGCCCATTTGCTTCCAGAAGGACGCATGGCGTTACGCATTTTCGAGCCTAGATACACACGCATGGTTAAGCAGGCATGCGCTGAAAACAAAGGGTTTGTGATGTGTATGCTTAACGCATCTGGCGACAAATCGCATAACGAGCATATTTATCCGATTGGTACCTACGCCAAGGTTGTTGACTTCGATTTACTTGATGACGGCTTGCTTGGCATAAAGGTTGCTGGATTAGAGTTAGTTGAGGTAACTGATATAGCAGTTGAATCAGATGGGTTACGTACAGGTCATTGTCATTCTGTAGCGCCTTGGAACTGCGAAATATCACCTCAGCAATTAGCGCCTATAAATGAGCGTTTGAAAGAGATTTTTGCGAAGTATACGGAGATAGCATCACTTTATGAAGAAACCCGGTTTGACGACCCAATGTGGGTGTTAAGACGGTGGCTTGAATTGTTACCTGTCGATGGTGGGCAAAAGCAGCAGTTTCTAAGAGAGGGTGGTGGTAAGAGCTTACTTAACTATCTGTATGCATTAATTCGGTAAAACGAATTAAAAGATAATTTCTTAAATTCCATTAAACAATTGTAATGTGGAATTGACGATTTTTTCGAACTTCTTTCATCGTTTGTTTGTAAAATACAGTAATCGAATCGGATAAACGGACGAAACCTTATGTTAGTTGGAATTCCTTTAGAACAAAGTAAGAGTACGATTAAACCGAAAGAATGCGCGGTTGAGATGTCAGATTACCTAGTAGAGGTTGCTCAAAAGCGTTGTAAAGCATCTTTTGCACGGGTTTTTAATTATTTCGCTCCAAGACTTCGCTCATACGCTTTAAAGCAAATGGGTAACGAAGCACTTGCTATGGAGTTAGTACAAGACACCATGTCGAACGTGTGGCAGAAAGCCCATTTGTTTAATGCAGAAAAAGGTTCGCCTTCTACGTGGATTTTCACTATTGCTCGAAACATTCGTTTTGATATGCTTCGTAAGCTTCAAAACCGAAAAGAAGACGTGTGTTCTGATGACCTATGGCCAGTACTATGCGAACAAACCGCTGACTTGAACGAAGCACCGCTTGATGAACAAGTTACGTTAGAGCAAATAGGTTATTTGTTTGAATCACTTCCTGTTAAACAGAAAGCAGTGATTGAAGCCATTTATATTGATGGTAAATCTCAGCAAGAAGTCGCTGATGAGTTAGATATCCCGCTAGGTACAGTTAAGTCGAGAACCCGCTTAGCACTTCAAAGATTAAAAGGTATGTTACAGAGTAATGATTAGGTTCCACCCAAGTGCTCAACAACTCGTTTCATTCGTTGACGGAAATTTGTCCCCAGCGGTCTCGCTGATGGTTTCTGCACATTGTGATATGTGCAGTACGTGTCAGCGATTTGTGGAACAAGAAACTGAGCGCCTAGCTGGTTCGTTATTAGAAGATAATGGTTTTAAGCCAGTTGACCTTAAGGCCGATTACAGCGCAATGATTGCGCAAATTACCCAATCACCTTCATCTGTTGAAGCCGATACCGGTACACAACAGAAACAATCGCCCAGAAAGCAGAACACAAACACAGAAGTCAGCATTGCTGTTAATGATTCTATTGAGCTTGATGGCAGAAATTTTGCCCTGCCACGAACACTTCAGCGGTATAAAGAAAAGACAGGTGGTTGGTCTAGCTTGGTAGGTAAGCTGTGGCAAGCACCAGTAGATTTAGGTAGCCAAGGTGTAGCTAACTTTATTTACATGGGCAAAGGTGGAAGTGTTC
The DNA here is from genome assembly GCF_001562125.1 of Alteromonas sp. Mac1. Classification (NCBI taxonomy): domain Bacteria; kingdom Pseudomonadati; phylum Pseudomonadota; class Gammaproteobacteria; order Alteromonadales; family Alteromonadaceae; genus Alteromonas; species Alteromonas sp. Mac1. The sequence goes on along the minus strand of NZ_CP013932.1, from coordinate 3,049,797 downwards.
CTGAACATACTCACCGAGGCACTGAATATACGTTAGTCATTAACGGCGAATTCAGTGACGGGCTCAATAACTACGACTCTGGCGATTTTATTTTTATGGATGGGCAAAATACCCACACACCACGTTCTGACAATGCTCAAGGCTGCTTGGTTTTTACTATCGTCGACCAGCCCTTACATTTTACTTCTGGTATAGCGCGCCTTCTCAATCCATTTAGCCATCTTTTCTTTCGCTAACCTTTCGTAACAGTATCTTTTGTAGTTTTTCTTAGTAAAAGCTTAAAAATAAATTCAAAAAAAAGCGCAGTTCGTTGTGAACTGCGCTTTTTTGATCCAGCTATCAGCATTATTAGCTAATAAAGTCACTTTCAGGAAAGTTTAACTTTAATGTTTTCATTGCGTTTCCACGCAAATCATCTAACCCTAGTTGTTCGTAACTAGATACCATAATTTCAAGCGCTTGCTGAATTTGCGTGCTTTCAGGGAAGTGCTCAATAACATATCTACCACGATTAGCTGCTGCAACATAAGCGTGTCTGCGCATGTAGAAGCGAGCAATAGCTATTTCGTATCGTGCGAGTCTATCTTTAATATGAAGCATGCGCTTGCGAGCGTCTGCAGCATATTTGCTGTCAGGGTATTGCTGCATTAAGCGTCTGAAATCTTCAAAGGCTTGACGAGATTTCGAAGGATCTCGGTCAGTCCTATCAATGTTCATCAAATCTTGAAACAGGTTACTGTCAGACTCCATGTTGGTAAGGCCGCGCATATAGTAGGCATAGTCAACATCTGAGTGGTTTGGATTAAGACGAATAAACCTATCGATAGTGGCCAACGTCTCATCACTTTTACCAGATTTGTAGTAACTGTAGATAAGGTCTAATTGTACTTGGTGCGAAAGCGGACCAAATGGATAGCGAGAGTCTAATGCGCCTAATGTCTGGGCTGCAGCACTGAAGTTACCCACTTCCATACTTTGCTTGGCTCTGTTATATAGCTGTTGCGCACCCATATTAGCCATTACGGCTTTTTCTTCTTCGTCGGAGGAGCTACTACAGCCTGCGACAGATACCATTGCACCTAATAACACAGGTGCCAGTAATCGAATTGATTTCATAATAGTTCTTTTTTCCTGCTAAACAGTATTGATTACTTCGCTGTCTAAGCTCATGTTCTCGTATTCTAACGTACTCGCGATGATAAAAACCATACAAATTCGTAAACAACGCAGTGTACCGATTGAAAGCTTGTTATAATACCCTTTTTACACTTAATAATCGGTGTTATGACACAGTCGGACAACACATTACAATTAGAAGCAACCACAGGGGCTGAGCACTTTAGTCTTCGGTTAGATCAGGTTTTAGCTGATTTGTTCCCTGAATATTCACGTTCTAAGCTAAAAACTTGGATCCAAGGCGGAAATGTGTCCGTTGATGGACAGGTTATCACAGTACCACGCCATAAAATGCAAATGGATGAGGTGGTGACTGTTAGCGCTGAAATAGAAGTGCAGGTCACTAGCCAACCGCAAGACATTGCGCTGGATATTGTTTATGAAGATGAACATATCTTAGTGATTAATAAACCTGCTGACTTAGTGGTTCATCCTGGCGCGGGCAACCCAAGTGGCACCGTACTTAACGCATTACTTAATCATGTTCCTGAAATTGATAAAGTGCCGCGAGCAGGTATCGTGCACCGTTTAGATAAAGATACAACGGGCTTGATGGTAGTAGCGAAAACAATACCTGCGCAAACCCACCTTGTAGATCAGCTTCAAACCCGAGTGATGAGCCGCGAGTATGAAGCCGTTGCTATGGGTACCATGGTAGCTGGTGGTGTGGTGGATGAGCCTATTGGCCGTCATGCAACTAAGCGTACACACATGGCCGTGCGTGAAAACGGTAAACCTGCAGTGACTCATTTTCGTGTCATTGAGAAGTTTCGTGCGTATACGCATTTGCGCTTAAAGCTAGAAACGGGCCGGACTCACCAAATTCGTGTGCATATGGCCCATATCAAGCATCCGTTGCTAGGCGATCCTACCTATAGTGGTAGACCACGCTTACCAAAAGGTGCATCTGATGACTTTATCAACACCTTGCGTGGTTTCCAGCGCCAAGCTTTACACGCAGCTCAGCTTTCTTTATATCATCCTGAAACGGAAGAGTGGATGACATGGCAAGCGCCTCTACCGCAAGATATGCAAGATTTATTAGCGGCGGTACGCCTAGACTCTAAAGAAAACCCAGAAGATATGATTTAATCAGTGCAACCGGAATGTCTGAATCACTAATATTAGCTACTGCGCAGCGGAATTCGGTATGATAACGCCTCAATGGAATAGCCCTAAAAACGTGGTGGCTTTCACTACCACCCGTGATGGCAGTGGCTGTAACAATGAGGGCGTTGCTACCAGCCGTGGGGAGTTTGCCCAGTGTAATGTTGGAGACCACGTAGGTGATGACAAGGAAGCCGTGGCGATAAATCGCGCTAGGTTGCCTTACGCCAAAGCTATAACGTGGTTAAATCAGGTTCACGGTAATCATGTTATTACGTTGCCTTCTACCCAGACAGAAGGCGATGCAGCTTTTACCACAAGTACTTCGCATTTTTGTGCAGTCATGACGGCCGACTGCGTACCTGTCCTTATTTGTGATAATGCGGGTAAGGAAGTGGCTGCCGTGCATGCCGGATGGAAGGGGCTTGAGTCTGCAATTATTAGCCGCACAGTAAACCACTTTTCAAGCCAAGCTTCAGATTTAATGGCTTGGATTGGACCCGCTATTTGTCAGCAATGCTATGAAGTAGACGCGTCGTTAGCGCAACGCTTTGCGGATTATCCATCAGCAATATGCCAAAGTGATATACCCACTAAGTTTCAATTGGATTTACCCGCCATTGCTGCTCAGCAGTTGGCATCGCTCGATGTTGGTACTATTATCAATAGTCAGCTTTGCACCTATTGCAACGAAAAACAGTTTTATTCTCACCGCAGAGCCACCCACCAAGGCAAGACGTCTACCGGTCGAATGGTAAGTGTAATAGGTTTGCGCTAAATCAAAGGTTTACGAAACTTTAATCGTTTCTCTTGAATCTCATTCAATAAGCTCCCATAACTAATGCATAGGGTATTTTGACATTATTAGGGTTTAGCCATGCGATTAGACAGATTCACCAATAAGTTCCAACTTGCCATTTCGGATGCTCAATCTTTAGCGCTAGGGCGCGATCATCAATATATTGAACCTGTACATTTAATGACGGCTTTGCTGAATCAGCAAGGCGGCTCGGTGCGCCCCGTACTCGACCAAGCTAATGTAAATGTGAATGCGCTGCGCTCGGCGTTAAGTGAAGCGGTTGACCGTATTGCTAGCGTAGATGGCATTGGCGGAGATGTGCAGCTAAGTAAACAAAGTGGCATTTTGCTTAACCTTTGCGACAAAATCGCTCAGCAGCGTAAAGATGAATATATTACTTCTGAAATTTTCGTGCTTGCCGCTATTCAAGATAACGGTCGGTTAGGCGAAATTTTAAAGCAGCTTAACATTACCAAAGATAACGTAGAAAACGCTATCGATTCCATGCGAGGCGGGCAAACTGTAAACGATCCTAATGCAGAAGACGTGCGCCAAGCATTGGAAAAATTCACCACCGATTTAACCGAGCGCGCAGAACAAGGCAAGTTAGACCCTGTTATCGGTCGCGACGATGAAATCCGTCGTGCAGTGCAGGTTTTGCAACGTAGAACTAAAAATAACCCCGTGTTAATCGGTGAGCCTGGGGTAGGTAAAACCGCCATTGTTGAAGGCTTAGCCCAGCGTATTATCAACGGTGAAGTACCAGAGGGCCTTAAGAATAAACGGGTACTTTCCCTTGATATGGGGGCGCTGGTGGCGGGCGCAAAATATCGCGGAGAATTTGAAGAACGCCTTAAAGCTGTACTCAATGAATTGGCTAAAGAAGAAGGCCGCGTTATTTTATTTGTCGACGAACTGCACACTATGGTTGGTGCCGGAAAGGGCGACGGTGCTATGGATGCGGGGAATATGTTAAAACCCGCGCTGGCCCGAGGTGAATTGCACTGTGTGGGCGCCACAACCCTTGATGAATACCGCCAATATATTGAAAAAGATGCAGCCCTTGAACGCCGATTCCAAAAAGTCTTGGTTGATGAACCGAGTGTAGAAGACACTATTGCTATATTACGTGGGTTGAAAGAGCGTTATGAGCTGCATCACTCGGTAGATATTACTGACCCCGCCATTGTCGCAGCGGCCAGTTTATCTCACCGATATATCAGCGATAGGCAACTTCCTGATAAAGCTATTGATTTGATTGATGAAGCAGCGTCGAGTATTCGCATTCAAATTGATTCAAAGCCTGAAGATATGGACAGGTTAGAGCGCCGTATTATTCAATTGAAATTAGAAGAGCAAGCGCTTGCCAAAGAAACCGATGATGCCAGTCATAAACGATTAGAAATGATTGAGTTAGAGCGTGAGCAAGCTGAAACTAAATATAATGACTTTGAAAAAGTATGGCTTGATGAAAAAGAAGCCATGCAAGGTACGCAGACTATTAAGTCGTCGCTAGAGCAAGCGAAACTCGATTTAGAAATTGCGCGAAGAGCGTCTGACTTAAATCGTATGTCGGAGCTACAATACGGTAGAATTCCTGAGTTAGAAGCTAAGCTTGAACGGGCCTCTGAAAATGAAACCCGAGAAACTAAGCTGGTGAAAAACAAAGTTACCGATGTTGAAATTGCCGATGTATTGTCCCGTTGGACGGGAATTCCAGTGGCCAAAATGCTGGAAGGCGAGCGTGACAAACTACTTAAGATGGAAGATGTACTACATAAGCGCGTAGTAGGGCAGGGTGAAGCGGTTGAGGCTGTGTCTAACGCAATCAGGCGCTCTCGTGCTGGTCTTGCGGATCCTAATCGTCCTATTGGCTCCTTTCTGTTCTTAGGTCCAACAGGGGTTGGGAAAACTGAGTTATGTAAAGCATTGGCCGGTTTCATGTTCGACACTGAAGATGCCATGGTGCGTATTGATATGTCGGAATTTATGGAACGTCACTCTGTGGCCCGTTTAGTTGGAGCGCCTCCTGGTTATGTTGGGTATGAAGAAGGCGGCTATTTAACTGAAGCGGTGCGCAGAAAGCCTTATTCAGTTATTTTGCTCGACGAAGTAGAAAAAGCACACCCTGATGTTTTTAATATCTTACTACAGGTATTAGACGACGGTCGCTTAACCGATGGGCAAGGTCGCACAGTTGATTTCAAAAACACCGTAGTGATCATGACATCCAACTTAGGCTCTGACATTATTCAAACGCAACATGAAGAAAGTCAGTACGAAGAAATGAAAGCGTCAGTAATGTCGGTGGTAGGGCAGCATTTCCGCCCTGAGTTTATCAACCGAGTTGATGACATTGTGGTATTCCACCCACTTGGCAAAGACGAAATTAAATCAATCGCCAAAATTCAACTGGCAGCACTGCGTGCTAGATTAGTAGAAAAAGGCTACAAGCTTAATTTATCTGGCGCAGCTATGGATAAACTTGCTGATGCTGGCTTCGATCCTGTATACGGTGCACGGCCACTTAAACGGGCGATTCAGGTTCATATAGAAAATCCACTCGCACAAAAGTTACTTTCAGGTGATTTGGTGCCAGATTCTGTTATAAGAATAGATGTAGATAATGAAAAGCTAGTGATTTCAAATCAGTGATTAATTAGCTATGCCGCGAAAATGAACGTGTAGATAAAACAAAGCCACACATCTTGGTAGATAGTGTGGCTTTTTTATATATAAAGTAAAAGAGTTAACGAGGGTAATTAAAGACTATCGAGCAGGCTTTGTGCTTCAGGGCGCTTAAAGAAAGGCCGTTCCACATTTACCGCAAACGTTAGCTCTTCTTTTGCTTCTTCGATTCTGCCTAACTTCGCCAATGTATAACCAAGGTGATAGCGAATGTTAGGATCGTTGGCATCTCGGGCAAAGGCGTCGCGCAACATTTTAAGGCTGGTTTCATATTGTCCTTGTTGTGCTTTCAACCAGCCAAATGTATCAAGAATTTTAGAAGATGATGGGTCGAGTTCATAAGCTCTGGTAATAGACCTTTCTGCGTTTTCAATACTTTCCGCGCTTCCTAATCCCATTTCCATTGCCATAATGGCTAGCCTATTGTAAGCCTGTGCAGGGCTTGGTGTTTCGGGTATTCGAACTAGCTCATTGTATAAGGTTGTTGATTCCTCAAAATCACGAATGAAATAGAGATATTGAGCAAGCAAGCTTTTGGCCAGAAGGTTATTTGGGTTTTGCTTGATAATCGCCTCTGACTCTTCAATGAATGTGTCTACATAGCGTTCATTTAGGGCGTAGTTGTAAATAGCTATTAGCGGCGGAGCGAAATTACTATCTAGCTTAAGGGCTTGTTGATAAGCATCAAGGGCTTGGTCATCACGATTTTCAGCGGCCAATGCTCTACCTTTCACTAACCAATAATTGGCATTACCCTGTTGTGCTGCCGCGATAGAAGCAAGTAGGGCATTTGCGTCGTTAACTTTTTCTAGCTGCAATAGAAGCCGTACGTGAGCGAGGGCTATAATTGAAGAATTTGGTTCAGCTAATTGTGCCTTTTGTATTGCAGCCAAGGCTCTATCTTCTTCGTTTATTGACAATAATTGTTCACTCAAACGAAGTAACCTAGAAGCGTCTTGCGCAATAAAGTTCTCAACAATATTTAGCGTTTTTCTTGCGGCATCATAATCTTTTAACGCAACTAACAACCCGGCTTTAGTGAGAAGGTAATCAGGATTGTCGAATTCATCTTTAATTAGCCTATCTAAATGATATAAAGCGCTTTTACTATCACCTTCACGTTGGTAAATAGCTACCAACCGTTCCTTGGCTGCTACGTTTTGAGGTGTTAGCGTAAGTATATCAAGGTAAATTTGCTTTGCTTCTTGTGCCCTGCCAAGGCGAGTCAAGTTGTGCGCTTTGAGTAGTAATGTTTCGTTATGTTTTGGTGATAGTGTAAGTAACTCTTCAACGAGTTGTGACGATGTTTCTATATTACCCAACCGGCTTTCCGTAGCAGCCAAATTGAACTTTGCCGGAAACAATGCTGGGCTAATTGCCAACGCTTTTTCAATCTTGCTTTTCGCCTCGGCTAACTGGCCTTGACGAATAAGAATACCTGCTTGCAAATTATAAACTTCAGCATCCTCAGGGAATTTATCGGCAAGTAGCTCCGCACTGCGAAGTGCTTTGTCGTAACGTGCAGCTTGAAGGTTCATTAATGCGTAGGTAAAAAGATAAGAAGGGCTGTCTTTGTAGTTAGAAAAATTTTGTTCAAGGATCGTCAAGGCTTTTTCTTGCTGGCCTCTTGCTGCCATTAATCTAATTTTAAATAACTGTAACTTACTTTCCGACGGGTAACGTTTTTCTAATTGCTGCAACAACCTTTCAGCTTTAAAGGCTTTATTCTGCTTAATAAACAAATCGCCTAAAATTAGCGCCGAGTCTGGATTCTCCAGCAATACTTCTTGATAACGTTCTAACAAAAGTAGGGCTTGCTTGCCTTGTTGAGTAGAGAGATAAACCTGAGACAGCATCATTACCGCTTGAATGTCATCAGGTTCCTTTTGTAGGTAGCTTGTGAAGTCTTTTGCTGCCTTTTCCATATTGTTATTGAAGAAGTTTGTAAGTCCACTTATGTATAGCAACATGGGCTGAGAGGCAATTATTTCAGGATCTAGCTGGCTCATAAATTCATTGAGCTGAAGTAGTTGCTCGTTATCGATAGCCGTCTCGGTATCACGGCTTTGCAACCAGCTATTTAATAAAATGGCAAGAGGGTCGTTGGGGGTATCTTCTATAATTTCATCTACAAATAACTTCGCTTGGTTATAGTCTTTTGCCTGTAGATAAAGATCAACAAGATTCCTAAGTGCAATAGGATCTTCTCGATTAAATGACAATGCGGTTTGCAGATATTCAGTAGCCGCTTTGGTATTTCCCTCGCGATAGGCTAACTGCCCTTTTAAGCGCCAGGTGATGGCATTTTCATTTTCTATATTCTCGGCGTCTTTAATAAGCTTGCGGGCCAGCGATAAATTATCTTTCTGAAGTGCAATAGAAGCTAGCCCATTAATAGCGGGAACATAGCGAGGGGTATCGGATAGTATATCTGAATAATCAGATTCAGCACATGCTAAGTCATCCAATCGTATACATGCAGTGGCACGAATTTGCAGCCAGGCTCGGTTGCTTTCTTTCGTAAGTTTACTGGTTTGATTGAAGTTTACGATGTCTGTGTATTTGTTAAGAAAGAGCCAAGTATTTCCCAATGGTTCCGCGAGCAAGTTTATATCTGCTCCCATCTCTATTGCCTCTACGAACTCAAGTTCTGCTGCATTTAAATACCCGTTAATGAGAAGTATTTTTCCCATCAGAATTTTGGCTGCTAAGTTCTCAGGATCTTTTTTTAAGCTATTTTTCAGGTGAATGTAGGTTTCGTTATACTTATCTGCGTTAAATGCAGTAAGTGCTTTTTCATAATCCTCTGAAGTTGTAGCATGAGCTGTGCTTAAAAAACTTCCGGCGAATGCCGAAGCCAATATTGCCGAGGCTAATGTAGAACGCCATATACGAGAACGTCCAGTTCCTAAATTCATTATTAATTTATCCTGCTAACTGCCATAAAAAAAGGTGGCCAAAGCCACCTTCTAAAGATACGTGTTTTTTTATTATTTTGAAACTATTACGCAGCGCGATTTCTACGCCATACAAGAATAGCAAAACTCATTAGCATCAAGCCAAAAACGCCAGGTTCATGAACTTCAGCAACTGGCGGTGGCGTGCCTTCGGTAAAATCAATAGAAGTAATTTTAAATCCATCATTGTACATTGATGCACCATCAACAGCGCCAAACACGGTGTTATAGGCGCCAACTAACCAATACTTAGCCGAGTTAACGAGTTCAAGCTCACCAGTGGTATAGCTGTAAGACCCCGTTTTAGTAATATTAAATGAACTTGAAACTGCACCAGCAATAATTTCAGACCAAGTACTTGATGCACCTTCGAGTAAGCCTAGCTGACTGTTATTCAATGCAGCAATTGAAACCTGTTGGTCAGAGCCATTATTGTTTGCCCATCCAAAGTCAATGCTATCGAGTGTCACATCTGAATCAAATGAGAATAAGACGAAATCAAAATCAGCGTATGCAATTCCAGCGCTTGAGTTTTCGCCATTCCAATAATAGTTATCAATAGAGTGGTCAGGGCTCGTTGATCCTTCACCATCTTGATTCAAAACACCATAGCCGTAAAAGCTAGATACCTCGTAAGGCGAAGCGGTTTTTACGATGTTATCAAAGTCTTCAGGGTCTGAACTGTTACCTGTATCAGACCAGCCCGTCAGCGTAATATTAACACCACCAATCGTTACCCCAGTAGAAGAGGTTACTACAGACTCATCAAAATCAGTTAGATCGTAATAGCCTTCAGCAAGAGAGCTATCGACAGGGGACGATGTACCGCTATCTCTGTCCCCGCGACTACCGCCTGCAAAAACGGGTGCGCTTAATGTTGATAAAACCGTTAAAGATATTAAAATTTTACGTAAATACGGCATGGCTATACTTCCACTTTTAAACTAAACTTCTCTATTAAGTGGATCTAAGCATTATTCATGCCACATCTTTAAGTTGCTGTTTTTTATATTTTTATTTTTCGCTTGCCCTTTGGCAGTAAAAATAACTGACAGATAAGACCTTCCGAGTGTAGTCTAAAGTAGCACTTTCTACGTAGAGCGCTGCGTGTTTTTTCTACGCCAAGCGACAACGAATACACCGGCAAGTAATAAGCCTAGTGTTGTTGGCTCACTGACTTCAGTTGACGGCGCTGGTGGGCTCTCATTCGCGATAGAAAATCCAACGCTTGAAAGTTTAAATGCATCATTGCCAACATAACCGCCAATATTTCCAAAAACGGTATTGTAAGCTCCGATTAACCAATATTGGGATGTGTCAGAGATTTCGAAATCTGCACGATGCTCTACATAATCACAATTTTCAATATCATATGATGCTGTAGTTAGTGCATCCGCAACAATGTCGTTCCAAGTCTGACTACCTGAGGTTAAGCCTGAAATAGAGTCTAGTGCGGCGACCGACACTTGGGAGTCGCTGTTGCTGTAAATCCATGAAAAGCTTGCCCCTGAAACGGTAACAGCTTGGTCGAATGATAACAAAACGAAATCAAAGTCTGTCACGTTTCCGTTTACTTTATTCACATTGTCTATCGCGTGGTCGGGGTTGTAGTACGTTTCCCAATCATCATTGGTTACGCCATACCCATAGTAATCAGATATCTTTTCTAACTTCGCATCTACAACGATGTCATCTTTATTGCCGTACGTGTCGGACCAAGCCGAGACAGAGATATTTACGCCGCCTACTGTTATATTACTGTTGAAAGGATCCGTACCTGATTGAACGCCGTCGTCTACGAGATCATAGATATTTTCGCCCAACGCTGATTCACATAAATCCGTATTAGATGAACCGCTATTTGAACTGCATCCTGAGTAGTCTGAATTATGCCATTTGCTCGAACCTGCTTCAGCATTTGAAAGTGGCAATAAGGTTAAACCAATAAAGCCCGCGGTAAGTATTGATACATTAAGTAAACGCATTTTAACTAAACCTTCCTTAATTTTATAAAGGTGTAGTTCGTACGATATTTAACTCTTTTATAGATAGAGTAGATTTCGTGAACTTCAACATGATTAATGGATAATAACTGAACAGACGATGTGCTTAAGTATATAAGCTTATACCTAGTTATTTTGGTCTGCTTTTTCTTGCGTGGTGAATGTTATCTATGCGTCAGCTATGAACTATGAAATAATTAACGCAGTAATTTATGTATATATGAGGACTTATGTCTGAACAAAAGCGAAAAGGGATTTATCTTCTTCCCAATCTATTGACCACTGCTGGGCTATTTTCAGGCTTCTTCGCAGTAGTGTCTTCAATGACAGGAAGATTCGAAGCAGCAGCCGTAGCTATATTTGTTGCTATGGTTTTTGATGGATTAGATGGTCGAGTTGCGCGTATGACAAATACGCAAAGCGATTTTGGTGCTGAATATGACTCGATGGCCGATATGGTGTCATTCGGTATGGCGCCCGCATTGGTGGCATACAACTGGGGCTTAACTGAACTCGGTAAGTTCGGTTGGTTAGCTGCCTTTGTTTATGTGGCAGGTGCCGCTTTACGTTTAGCACGATTTAATACACAGGTTGGTATTGCCGATAAACGTTTCTTCCAAGGTTTGGCAAGCCCGGCTGCAGCAGCGGTAGTTGCTGGCTTAGTATGGGTAGGCGTTGAATATGATGCTGTAGGTACAGACTACGGAATTATAGTTGCATTAGTGACTGGTTTCGCTGGCTTACTAATGGTAAGTAACTTCAAATACAATTCATTCAAGGAATTGAACTGGCATGGGAAGGTTCCCTTCGTAGGGCTGCTTATTGTGCTACTTATATTTGTAGTGGTTGCAACAGAGCCTGCTTTAGTACTGTTTATTGTATTTTCTCTTTATGCACTAGCGGGCCCGATTAATACTTTCAGGACCGTTGATAAAGTCACATTGAACGACGTGGTAGGTGAACAAGAAGAAGATGCAGACTTTAATGCCGATGCTAATAGTGCTAATGATACTGTTGACAGTAGCGAAGGGAAGCAAGACGAAGAGTCATCTAATAAAGTGTAAAAACACGCCGCCTTTCGAAAACGAAACGCGTAGAATGCGCATCCGCTTCGAAGAGAAGCGCTCATCGAAAAGGCAACGGCCGTTCGGGTGAGGTGAGGAAGTCTAAGCAACTATATGTAGTGTTAGTCCTCCTTGCGCAAAAACAGAATGCTTCGCATTATGATTTTTGCACGATAGTTCTTTAACAATTTATAACAAGACAATCTGTGTGGGCACTCATTAAGAGTGTCACACAACGACGATTCATATTCGATATATTTATTTAATTGAAGAGTATTTAATTGAAGAGTTTGATCATGGCTCAGATTGAACGCTGGCGGCAGGCCTAACACATGCAAGTCGAACGGAAACATGTCTAGCTTGCTAGATGATGTCGAGTGGCGGACGGGTGAGTAATGCTTGGGAACTTGCCTTTGCGAGGGGGATAACAGTTGGAAACGACTGCTAATACCGCATAATGTCTTCGGACCAAACGGGGCTTCGGCTCCGGCGCAAAGAGAGGCCCAAGTGAGATTAGCTAGTTGGTGAGGTAAAGGCTCACCAAGGCAACGATCTCTAGCTGTTCTGAGAGGAAGATCAGCCACACTGGGACTGAGACACGGCCCAGACTCCTACGGGAGGCAGCAGTGGGGAATATTGCACAATGGGGGAAACCCTGATGCAGCCATGCCGCGTGTGTGAAGAAGGCCTTCGGGTTGTAAAGCACTTTCAGTTGTGAGGAAAAGTTAGTAGTTAATACCTGCTAGCCGTGACGTTAACAACAGAAGAAGCACCGGCTAACTCCGTGCCAGCAGCCGCGGTAATACGGAGGGTGCGAGCGTTAATCGGAATTACTGGGCGTAAAGCGCACGCAGGCGGTTTGTTAAGCTAGATGTGAAAGCCCCGGGCTCAACCTGGGACGGTCATTTAGAACTGGCAGACTAGAGTCTTGGAGAGGGGAGTGGAATTCCAGGTGTAGCGGTGAAATGCGTAGATATCTGGAGGAACATCAGTGGCGAAGGCGACTCCCTGGCCAAAGACTGACGCTCATGTGCGAAAGTGTGGGTAGCGAACAGGATTAGATACCCTGGTAGTCCACACCGTAAACGCTGTCTACTAGCTGTTTGTGACTTTAAGTCGTGAGTAGCGAAGCTAACGCGATAAGTAGACCGCCTGGGGAGTACGGCCGCAAGGTTAAAACTCAAATGAATTGACGGGGGCCCGCACAAGCGGTGGAGCATGTGGTTTAATTCGATGCAACGCGAAGAACCTTACCTACACTTGACATGTTGAGAAGTTACCAGAGATGGTTTCGTGCCTTCGGGAACTCAAACACAGGTGCTGCATGGCTGTCGTCAGCTCGTGTCGTGAGATGTTGGGTTAAGTCCCGCAACGAGCGCAACCCTTGTCCTTAGTTGCCAGCATTCAGTTGGGCACTCTAAGGAGACTGCCGGTGACAAACCGGAGGAAGGTGGGGACGACGTCAAGTCATCATGGCCCTTACGTGTAGGGCTACACACGTGCTACAATGGCATATACAGAGGGATGCGAGACAGTGATGTGGAGCGGACCCCTTAAAGTATGTCGTAGTCCGGATTGGAGTCTGCAACTCGACTCCATGAAGTCGGAATCGCTAGTAATCGCAGGTCAGAATACTGCGGTGAATACGTTCCCGGGCCTTGTACACACCGCCCGTCACACCATGGGAGTGGGATGCAAAAGAAGTAGTTAGTTTAACCTTCGGGAGAACGATTACCACTTTGTGTTTCATGACTGGGGTGAAGTCGTAACAAGGTAACCCTAGGGGAACCTGGGGTTGGATCACCTCCTTACCAACATGTCGATGGTGACATTGTTAGTGTAGTGCCTACACAGATTGTTTTGTTATTAAATGAAGAACGACACGAAGTTTTTTGTAGTTATACAGAAAATGGGGCTATAGCTCAGCTGGGAGAGCGCCTGCCTTGCACGCAGGAGGTCAGCAGTTCGATCCTGCTTAGCTCCACCACTACAGGCTTGTAGCTCAGCTGGTTAGAGCGCACCCCTGATAAGGGTGAGGTCGGCAGTTCAAGTCTGCCCAAGCCTACCATTTACCTTCACTTGCTTTGCAAGTGGTCGTAAAAAATCCGCTTAACCGGAAGCGGAGCTTCCTGACGGTTTTTCTACTCGCTAAAGTTAGCGGTAGTTATGAATCAACTTAGAAAGCTTGTTTTTGTGTCATGTTGGACCATGAATCCTAATGAATTTTTACTCGAATGAGTAAGCATTGATTAGGGTTTTTTACTCTAAGGAAGAAAGTAATGCTTTTAGCATGAAATATCCAACGTTCTTTAACAATTTGGAAAGCTGATATTTAATTAGTAAATCAATCAAACGAAAGACGTACTTACTACTCTACTTGACTTGAATTGCTTGTTATCAATCTTAATTTGATAGCAAGGCAATTTCACGATTAGCTTGTCATGCATACAACTGAGTTAGATCTCATCCAGTCCTGATTTCAAAAGGCGGGAGAGCTCTTCGCTCAATCATTGTTTTAATATCACTTCGGTGTGTATTAGCGCAATGGGCGAGGTAACAGTTTCTAGTCGACTAAATCGACGCGTAAGCGAAGGCACATACTTTTAGTATGTAACTGAGCGAACGAGGAAAATTTAGGAAGAATAGGAAGTGTTAACGAAGGCCATTGACTAAGCGTATACGGTGGATGCCTTGGCAGTTAGAGGCGATGAAGGACGTGTAAGTCTGCGAAAAGCTGTGGTGAGCCGACAAAATGCATTTGAGCCACAGATGTCCGAATGGGGAAACCCACCTATTTATAGGTATCGTTACATGAATATATAGTGTAACGAGGCGAACGAGGGGAACTGAAACATCTAAGTACCCTTAGGAAAAGAAATCAACCGAGATTCCCCTAGTAGCGGCGAGCGAACGGGGATTAGCCCTTAAGCAATTATGAACGTAGTGGAAGCCTCTGGGAAGTGGCGCGATACAAGGTGATAGCCCTGTACACGAAGTGTTTGTTTTTGTGAAATCGAGTAGGTCGGGACACGTGTTATCTTGACTGAATATGGGGGGACCATCCTCCAAGGCTAAATACTCCTAACTGACCGATAGTGAACCAGTACCGTGAGGGAAAGGCGAAAAGAACCCCTGTGAGGGGAGTGAAATAGAACCTGAAACCGTATACGTACAAGCAGTGGGAGCCCCATCACTAAGTGCCTTTAGTGATGTGACTCACAAAGTGCAACCGTTTGATAAGCGCGTAACGTTGACCTGCGAAGCAGCCAACGGTAAACCGCCAAAAATCAAGCAGGGTGCTTAGTGATGGGGTGACTGCGTACCTTTTGTATAATGGGTCAGCGACTTATATTTAGTAGCAAGGTTAAGCGAATAGCGGAGCCGTAGCGAAAGCGAGTGTTAACTGCGCGTTTAGTTGCTAGGTATAGACCCGAAACCCGGTGATCTAGCCATGGGCAGGTTGAAGGTTGAGTAACATCAACTGGAGGACCGAACCCACTAACGTTGAAAAGTTAGGGGATGACTTGTGGCTGGGGGTGAAAGGCCAATCAAACCGGGAGATAGCTGGTTCTCCCCGAAATCTATTTAGGTAGAGCCTCGGACGAATTCCATTGGGGGTAGAGCACTGTTAAGGCTAGGGGGTCATCCCGACTTACCAACCCTTTGCAAACTCCGAATACCAATGAGAACTATCCGGGAGACACACGGCGGGTGCTAACGTCCGTCGTGAAGAGGGAAACAACCCAGACCGCCAGCTAAGGTCCCAAAATATTGCTAAGTGGGAAACGATGTGGGAAGGCATAGACAGCTAGGAGGTTGGCTTAGAAGCAGCCACCCTTTAAAGAAAGCGTAATAGCTCACTAGTCGAGTCGGCCTGCGCGGAAGATGTAACGGGGCTAAGCAATATACCGAAGCTGCGGATACGTGTTTACACGTATGGTAGGGGAGCGTTGTGTAAGTGGATGAAGGTGGATTGAGAAGTCTGCTGGACATATCACAAGTGCGAATGCTGACATGAGTAACGATAATGGGAGTGAAAAACTCCCACGCCGGAAGACCAAGGTTTCCTGTCCCATGCTAATCAGGGCAGGGTAAGTCGGCCCCTAAGGCGAGGCAGAAATGCGTAGTCGATGGGAAACGGATTAATATTTCCGTACTTATATAATCAGTGATGGAGGGACGGAGAAGGCTAAGCAAGCTTGGCGTTGGTTGTCCAAGTGAAAGCAAGTAGGCCGAGTGTTTAGGTAAATCCGGACGCTTAAAGCTGAGATGCGAGACGAGCTACTACGGTAGTGAAGTTGTTGATGCCCTGCTTCCAGGAAAAGCTTCTAAACTTATGATTATATAAACCGTACCCCAAACCGACACAGGTGGTCAGGTAGAGAATACTAAGGCGCTTGAGAGAACTCGGGTGAAGGAACTCGGCAAAATTGTACCGTAACTTCGGGAGAAGGTACGCCCTTGTTTGTGATAGGACTTGCTCCTTGAGCAGATGAGGGCCGCAGTGACCAGGTGGCTGGGACTGTTTATTAAAAACACAGCACTCTGCTAACTCGCAAGAGGACGTATAGGGTGTGACACCTGCCCGGTGCCGGAAGGTTAATTGATGGGGTTATCTTCGGAGAAGCTCTTGATCGAAGCCCCGGTAAACGGCGGCCGTAACTATAACGGTCCTAAGGTAGCGAAATTCCTTGTCGGGTAAGTTCCGACCTGCACGAATGGTGTAACCATGGCCACGCTGTCTCCACCCGAGACTCAGTGAAATTGAAATCGCAGTGAAGATGCTGTGTACCCGCACCTAGACGGAAAGACCCCGTGAACCTTTACTACAGCTTGGCACTGAACATTGAACCTACATGTGTAGGATAGGTGGGAGGCTTCGAAGCACAGTCGCTAGATTGTGTGGAGCCGTCCTTGAAATACCACCCTTGTATGTTTGATGTTCTAACATTGGTCCCTTATCGGGATTATGGACAGTGTCTGGTGGGTAGTTTGACTGGGGCGGTCTCCTCCCAAATAGTAACGGAGGAGCACGAAGGTTAGCTAATCACGGTCGGACATCGTGAGGTTAGTGCAATGGCATAAGCTAGCTTAACTGCGAGACAGACACGTCGAGCAGGTACGAAAGTAGGTCATAGTGATCCGGTGGTTCTGTATGGAAGGGCCATCGCTCAACGGATAAAAGGTACTCCGGGGATAACAGGCTGATACCGCCCAAGAGTTCATATCGACGGCGGTGTTTGGCACCTCGATGTCGGCTCATCACATCCTGGGGCTGAAGTCGGTCCCAAGGGTATGGCTGTTCGCCATTTAAAGTGGTACGCGAGCTGGGTTTAGAACGTCGTGAGACAGTTCGGTCCCTATCTGGTGTGGGCGTTGGATGATTGATGGGAGCTGCTCCTAGTACGAGAGGACCGGAGTGGACGAACCGCTGGTGTTCGGGTTGTCATGCCAATGGCATTGCCCGGTAGCTACGTTCGGAACGGATAACCGCTGAAAGCATCTAAGCGGGAAGCCGGCCCAAAGATGAGTCATCCCTGACTTTTAAAGTCCGGAAGGGTTGTTATAGACGATGACGTTGATAGGCAGGATGTGGAAGCGTTGTAAGGCGTTAAGCTAACCTGTACTAATTGCCCGAGAGGCGCTTTATATCTTGAGTGTTGTAAGACAAAGCTGATTAAAGCAACGAGAGTAGTAGTACTCAGTGCTCAAAAGATTGATTACGTGAATATCAGAATTCCTAAATTGTTAATTATTAAAGTAATATGGACTAAATAAGTCGGTATTACGCAAACTAACGTTTGCAAAAGTTTTTGCCTTGGCAGCCATAGCGATACGGTACCACCTGATCCCATTCCGAACTCAGAAGTGAAACGTATTAGCGGCGATGGTAGTGTGGGGTTTCCCCATGTGAGAGTAGCACACTGCCAAGCGTTTCCCCATGTGAGAGTAGCACACTGCCAAGCTCCCATTCGAAGAAAGCCCTTATCGTATGATAAGGGCTTTTTTTATGTCTAATAGAAAATAATATTAGCAGTTACGCCGTAGTAAAAAACTGAGCGTACTGCAGGTCCTCCTTGCGCGCTCATTCCAAAAAAGCATCATGATTCTGCACCCAGTGGTATATGAGCCACCGAACTCTGAAGTGAAACGTATTAGCGCATGCCGAGACTCGGCGGCCAGTAACTGGCGTGGGGATAGTGCGGGGTTCCGGTGACCGGCCCAGCCAGTGTGGCCCAGCTAGTGTGGCCCAGCCCCATGGGACAACGTGCAAGCCATGAAATGGTTGCCAGAGTTAGCACGGGGTGGCCCTCCACACTGCCATAGTTCGTTGTGAAGCAATCCCATTCGAAGAAATTGCTTCACAACGATTGCTTCACAACGATTGCTTCACAACGATTGCTTCACAACGATTGCTTCACAACGATTGCTTCACAACGATTGCTTCACAACGAAGCCTATCCTAACGGATAGCCTTTTTTTATGCTTGTAAGAAAGTGAACAGGCAATAAAAAGCCCCGCAGGGGCGGGGCTTAAACTAGGCGACTATTAATATTAGTGTTACTGACCCATTGTCTTAATTTCTTCAAAATATCTACGGTATTCCATACGCGTAATAAGTTCGTTGCCATCTTTATCCATGGTCATGAAGTCACCTTTTATACCAGCGTTTTCAATTTCACGTTTAGATAGTTCACCATCTTTATTAGCATCGGCTTCATCGAATCGCATATTCGCAGCATCCGTTACTTCGGTACGTAATGTCTTGTTCTTTTCACTGATCACAGTACCCGTTTCGCTCATAGCATCACCGTGTTTCATCGAGTGTTGTGTGTCGCTAGTTTTCATTTCAGAACGCATTTCTTTATTTTGTTCACTAATTACGTCGCCGTCTGCGCCAATAGAATCTTTTTTAGACATGGCGGCTGTTTTGTTCATTGATTCATGGCTTGCATTGGTTTTCATTTGTGTGCGCAGTTCTTTATTTTTTTCGCTAATGACATCGCCATCTGTGCCCATAGCCTCTTTCTCGTCCATGGGTTGATGTATTACACCAGCTTTGTCGTCGTGGTTTGCTTTCTCTTTAACAACAAGTTCGTCAGTAAACCTTTCAGGTTTCGCCTTAATGTAGGCAGTAAACTCAGAGTGGTTAATCATATCATCGCCGTCTGAATCTATTTTAGACATAGTCTCCTCGGTAATACTTCCCTCAACCTCTTCCTTTGAAAGCATACCGTCGCCATTTGCATCTAGTGCCTCAAAGTCTGAGGTTATTCTAGATTCATGATGGGCAGCGAAAGCAGAAGTAGACATTACTGCGCCAATAACCATTGCTAACGTTAGCTTTTTCATAATAAATTCCTTCTTTTGCATCTGTAATGCTTTGGGTTAAACATGAGAAGTGAATGTCAAAACCGTTTTTGGTATAAATGACTATCAGAAGGCACGAAGGTATTTTCATGCCCTTACTCCTACATATCTCTATTCCTATTTCGAAAATCACATTATTTCTTTCCAGATTTATGATTCATACTTTGTGCCAAGCATTAACGTTATGATTTAAATGGTCTTTTCTTTGTTTGCCATATTGAGTTAGGTAAATAAAGTGTTAAAAAGACACATGCTGTGAAAAATATGCACTGTGCTATATGTCCCAGATATTCCCGCTTAAACGTAGTTCATCCTACTTAATTGATTCGAGATTTAACCTTCCCGCTATAAGATTTACCATTTAAATCATAATGTTAAGTCGTAAGGTAACCAGAAGGTTTAATTCGAAAATTTTACGTAATCTTTGTTCCATCAATACAGCCCAGAGCTAGGGGATAAGGAATGTTTTCAACAATGCTTAGTAAAAATAGCAATAAAAAACCCACAGAAAAGCTTTTTAACTTTTACCAGGATTCTTCACTTTCGCGCATGATTAATTTTCTCAATGAAGCAGTTGTCGTCATAGATGCTAACGGCACTATTGAAATGCTTAACTCTACTTCCGCCTCATTACTGGGAATAGAAAAAGACAAACTGCTAGGACATAACTTACTCGAGTTAGTAATAGATGATACGGGTAAGTTACAAACCTATGTTATTGAGAGCTTAGATGCAGGCCAGCAGGGTTTAATTTCCTCCCCCCCTATGGAAGTTAATCTTCAAGCTGATAAAGGCAACAAAACACAGGTGTGTGTGGAGATGTCGATATCAACGCTACCAGAAGCATTCTCATCGGCTAATACACTGTACCTTTGCATACTCCGCGACCTTACGCTTCACAAGGCCGAGTATGGTTCGTTATTGCACAAAGCTAATACCGACTATTTAACAGGGCTAGCTAACCGCCATCGGTTTGCCGAATACCTTGATAAACAGTGGGATGTTTGCGAGCAAGACGACGTACCGCTAAGTATTATATTTATTGATATCGACCATTTTAAAGACTTCAACGACCAATATGGCCATATAGCTGGAGACAGATGCTTAAAGAGAATAGGGGAAACTATTTCGTTAAGCCTTCCTAATCGCGATACGTTAGCCGCACGCTATGGCGGTGAGGAGTTTGCTTTGGTGTTGCCCCGATGTTCAGCACAGACCGCACAACTGCTGGCCATACGTATTAAGCGACATATATCGCAACTAAGCACTAGGCAGTTTGCGCTATCGCAAGAATCAGAGTTAACGGTAAGCATGGGGGTGGCAACCCAAATGGAGAATCGCTACAGTTCAAAAGAAGGTTTGCTGAATGCCGCTGATACGTTGCTTTATCAGGCTAAATCTCAGGGAAGGGATCAGATTTGCTTTTTGTAAACTGGGAGGGAAGCGGCGCTAGCCGCCTCTCAATCTATGCTAACTCTTCTTATTAATAATTTGAGGATCACACATGAAGTGTTCGCCGGTTTGTTTATCAAGTACCCATACTTCTATGTAGATGTCGTCGGCAACATCGTCACCGTCATCAACACCAATGTGAATGCTGGCATCGGTTTTATCTTCTAAGGTTACATCACCTGGGCTCGTTGCGGTTACCCAACGAAAGGCGTAACGGTCATTTAAAGCGGGCGAAAATTCGATATTCAATTTACGATTAGTATTGCCATCAAATGCAACTGCTTCGGGTGTATAGCGGTAGTAATAACCTTCACCAATTTCCACATGTTTGGCATCGGCAGGCGGCACTTCATCCGGTGCCCAAAGCTGTAAGGTAAAGGTAGCCGTGTTAGTCGCTTCAGTTGAATTTGTTGTTGATGTGGCTTCTTGTGCTAACGTTGAGAAAGAGAGTAGTACCGCTAAAAAAACAATGACTTAAGCAATATCCTACTATTCTTATATATAGACTTCATTTTTATTCCCTTCAAAAATTGAAAATTAAACGCGCTACTTTTAGTAGCGCATAAAAATTATATCAGTATTGTTTGGTGTATAGAAAAGTGAGGTATGAGAGTTTATAGCTCCCATTTATAGTATTAAATTTAAAGAGGCATCAAGACGCTGCCATCATACTACTAGTTTTTTTGTCTGTTTAATATTTGTGGGTCTTGGCTAGTATAAACTGAAGATTTAGGGGCTGTGACCAATTTCATACAAATATTTTCAGTGGTAGCATCCGAATCTACAAATATAATGGTCTGCCCATCTTCAGTTATACTGTAATTCAAATCATTGTCTAAATCTCCAGAAACGAGTGGGCCTACAAATTGCAGCTCGCTAGAGTCTTCTCTTAATGTGTACAAGATGAGGGTGTTTGATTCAGTTACCGTTAAAGTACCAGAAGTAGGGTTACCTGATGTATCGTAAATAGTATAGCGTGGTGGGGTTTCTTCGGTGTTAACGGAAACCGTGAATTGAAATATTGGTGATGGATTAGACATAACTTTATTCCTTTTTTAAAAAATTATAGTAGTACGGTATTGATAATTTATTAATATAAACTTCATATAAATAACTATTTTCCCATGTATTATCTTCACATTTTTGGGCTAATAGATGCGGCATGAGTACATCTGGGTGGAGAGTCTTTTTAAAGACATCTGAAGTCACCTTGAGAAGGTTCCTACATATTTTTGTTTTTATTTCATTATCTGGATTGTGCTCATTTTGTACGAGTTTAGCTAATAAGTATTTTATTATTAGATTATATTGTGAAAAATTGTATTTTTGATTTCCGAGAATTGGTTCATTAGAATTTTGGGGAACTATATTCATGTTTTTGAGTATATTTTCGGAGTTCTTCCAGCTTCTTTCCATTTGATAAAATTCAATTAATAAAATAAGGACCCAGTCTGCATTTAAGTCGTAAGCGATTTTCAGCAGATTTTGAGCGTCAAACTTTTTCCTCGATTCTGAGTTAGTTAATAGCAAAAGCGCCTCTATACGAATTAAGTCTCCTCGCCACTCGCTATTTTTGTTATCTTGAGAAATAGCGAGTAGCAACGTAGTGCGTGCTTTTTCTAATGTTTGGATATTATCAAAGCTATATTTTAGTTTTCTTGTGATAATTGCTTTTTGAACCAATACTAGTACATAAGGAATTATTGCTGCGGCATTGGAACTGTGCTTTGAATATATTTTTTCAAAAGCTTCTTCAGCCTCCCTATAAAACCCATAGGCTTTTTCATACTCTCCAGTATGAACAGTAGCCGCCGCAATCCACGACAGGGTATCGGCAGCATAAAGCTGAGCATCAAGATCATCAGGGTTTTGTTCAGCGATATATTGTTTGAGCTTTAGTGATGCACTGAAGTATTCAATCGACTTACTAAATTCGAAATTTTCATATTCAAGAGAGCCCAAAGAATTTTGTGCGTAAGCTACCTCCATCATGGCGTCAGTATTATCCGGCGCTATTGCTAGCATACGTTCGCTGTAAGTTAGGTAACGCTCGAATGCCGTTCTGGCTATGTCCATTAAGCCATCATTATAAGCAATGTGGCCCAACCAAAATGCGTTTGCCCCCGCAGCTTTAAGTAGCTCGAAGTGATTGGGTGCATCGCTCAACAGCGCCTTTATATGTACATCGGCTTCTTCGTAAGCTTTTTTCGCCGCTGCTACATCGTCTCTATAAAATCGTACTTCTGCCATCGCTTGCAGTGAAAGCGCATGTTGAAAACGCAGTTCGAAACTGGCTTTTGGCGGGCTAATGGTAAAAAATCCATACTCACTCGTTTGCTGGGCTTGTTCAACATAATGAAGCGCCTGTTCGCTAATGCCTTCCAATAAATCCATGCGTTTTACGCTACGCAATTTATCGGCAAAGTCACCTATCATGTAACCCATTAAATTTTCAGCTTCTAACCGCTTTCTTTCGGCCAGTTGTTGCGATTGCTGGCTTTGTAGCATGGCACCAAACGAAATTACCGTTAAAAAGGCAAGGGCTGCAAAGGTCACCCCGCGAATAATTCGTTTGCGTTGTACCGTTTTTTGTGACGCCCGAATTAGCGCTAATTCGTTGTTCGCAAGAGTAAGGCTAGCGTCTGCTTTTAGTGCTAAAGCATCCGTTAAGGGTTTACCTTCTGTAAGTAAAAACGCCTTACTTTTGTTATCTTGCAGCCATTGTTGGGTTTGTTGTTCTAGTCGGCCTTTGCTCACCAGCGCGCTTTGGTGTTGTTGAGTCCAATCTTGTACCCGCTGCCAGCGCCTAAGCACGGCTTCATGCGCCACTTTAAAGCAGGCCTTATCTTGATAAAGGTGCGATACAAATAAACGATGCTCTACCATTAGCTCGACAAATTTTTTCTCGTTATCGTTACTAAGCTCACTCCACAATGCGGTACGGCTGGTTAAATTGCTGCCATCGTTTGTGAGTGAAACAATAAGAGGAAGCACGCGGTCGAGTGCAGTTTTCACTAACGCCGGCATCTGTTGGTAAAGCTGTTCAGCTTTGTGGCCAATTGCGCCTTCTATACCGCCTAACTGTTTGTAGGTACTAACTTGCAGTAAGTTGTCTGTTCGCTGCAAATACAGTTCCTGTAAGGTGTATTGTAATAGTGGAAGGCAGTTGGGCTCAGCAGCGGCATCGGTAAGTATAATGTCGTCTAACGTAACGTCGGTATGGCTATCTTCTTCCCACTCTAGCCCTGCGGCAATAGCAGGAAGACGTATCATCTGGCTTAATTCACTGGCAGAGGGGGGCGTAAGGTCGAAATGGGCTCCCCGCTCTTTATTTTTCATTAGGGTGGGATATGCTGCTAAGTGATGGTAAAAATCATTCCGACATACTAAAAGCATTAAAATGAAGCCACTTTCAGCCAATGTTTCAAGCAGCGTAAACACCGCTTGCTTTTGGGCGCTATCAACATGGTTAGAAGCCAAATAGGCTTCAAGGCGATCGAGTACAATTACATAGCACGGGAAAGCGACGTTATTGTACTGGCTTGCAGTAGCCAGTTTAGTTTTCGCTAATTGAATAACTGGCTTGGGATCGCGTTTCAGTTTTTCTGCTAATGAATCTGCACTCTCCCCTTCAAATAAGGGGGCATCGTTTAAATCCCAATCCAGCATGCAGGCGGCAAGTTCTTCTACAATCTGTGCTGCCTGAATATCTGCAATATCAATACTGGCGTAATCGATGGCATGAACACCATTCGCGCCCTTGTTGTTTAATAACCTAGGTAATAAACCTGCGTGCACTAACGAGCTTTTACCTGAGCCGCTAGGGCCGATAATAAGGGTAAAAGGGCGTTTTTTTGTGAATTGGTCCCAAAGCCTAGCGAGCAGATTTTTTACTGCTGCATTTCTACCGTAATAAACTTGGCTTTCTTGTTGTGTAAACGCGGTTAAACCAGGGAACGGAGACTGACCTTGCCAATCGCTTTCTGCGGCACGTGTTTGTTCATCTTCTAAAAACTGAACATCGGCAATAACCCGATATCCCCGCTTTCGAATGGTTTCTATAAAAGAAGGGGCGCTGGCTTTATCACCCAATGCTTTGCGTAATTGAGTAATCGTTTTATGAATAGGGTTATCGCCAACAGGTGAGTCGGGCCAACATTGAGCAACAATGTCATCGGCGCTAACCACTTCGCCTGCTTGTTGACACAATAGCAGTAAAACATCCATTGCCTTAGGTTCAATAGTGCGTTTCGTTTTACCTAATATAAGGGTGTTCGATGCTGGCTCTACTTGCCAGTCGCCCAAATAAAACTGCTTCAACATGGGGTAAATGTGCTCAATTAAAAACCGACCAAAGCAAACTTAACCTACTTTAGTTGTAAGGTAAACGAGTTACGCTGAGTTAAGTAGTACATCGATTCTAAACCGGGACTATAAAAATTAACTAAAAATACCTTTAAATTTTAATAATATAAAAAATATTAATAAAAAGTGAAATTTGATCACTGTCCCCTAGGTCTATACTACTACACGTGCTTACCGCACGTTAAAACCAGACTTATACTTTTGAGGGTAGATAAAATGAAACAAATTAAGAAATCTTCTGTTGCTACGGCACTTGGTGCGGTTGTTATTGGCTCGTTGGCATCTACGGTTGCTATGGCTGAAGTTAACCCATTTTCAATGCAGTCATTAGAGTCTGGCTATAGCCAATTCGCTGCTGAGGGTAAATGTGGTGAAGGTAAGTGCGGTGGTGATAAAGCAGCCAAATCTGCAGAAGGCAAAGCTACCGAAGGTAAGTGCGGCGAAGGTAAGTGTGGTGGCGACAAAGCGGCTAAAGCAACCGAAGGTAAATGCGGCGAAGGTAAATGTGGTGGCGACAAAGCAGCCAAAGCTACCGAAGGTAAATGTGGCGAAGGTAAATGCGGTGGCGACAAAGCAGCTAGCATGGCCGAAGGTAAAATGGAAAAAGCCAAAGAAGGAAAATGTGGTGAAGGTAAATGCGGTAGCATGTAACGCTACGGCAATTGCAGTATAAAAAAGGCCGTCATTCGATGGCCTTTTTAGTGTGAAATTGGGGTGAAGTAATGAAGCATATTCAAGGTGCAGGTTTAGGTTTTCGTCGCGAGATGTTAGGTGAGTTGCTACCAACACTGCCTAGCGAAGTCGACTTTTGGGAAGTTGCGCCCGAAAACTGGATCCCTTTAGGGGGCACTTACGAACGTCAGTTTGCCCAAAGTATTCAACAAGTGCCTTTTACCACTCATGGGTTGTCCCTTTCTATCGGTAGTAGCGACAAGCTCGATATCGAATTCGTTAAAACGGTAAAGCGCTTTTTAGACACACACAATATCGATTTATATAGCGAACACCTAAGCTATTGTTCTGGTAACGGCCATATGTATGACCTTATGCCTATTCCTTTCACCGAAGACGCTGTTAACCATGTTGTAAGCCGCATAAAGCAGGTTCAAGACATTATTGAGCGGCCATTGGTACTAGAAAATGTGTCCTATTATTTGGCGCCAGGGCAAGAGATGTCTGAACTAGATTTTACTAATGCGGTACTAGCAGAGTCCGGTTGTTCGTTACTGCTTGATGTGAACAACGTTTATGTAAATAGTATCAATCACAAATATGACGCTTATGACTTCATAAACCGCTTACCTAGCGACAAAATTGTCTATGGTCATATTGCTGGGCACTTCGATGAAGCTCCAGATTTAAAAGTAGATACCCATGGTGCCGATGTTATTGAGCCTGTATGGGATTTACTTAAATATGCCTATGATACCCACGGTGTGTTCCCTACATTATTAGAACGTGATTTTAATATTCCCGCTATAGAAGTGTTATTAAAAGAAGTGCAGCGTATTAAGGCGATACAAGCTCAGTGTGTTGCAAATCACCAAACCGTTTTTGCAGGACAGTCTGCATGAGCGAGAATTTTAAATCCGTTCAGCAAGAGTTTGTTAATGCGATTAAAAATCCAGATTCGTTTGAAACAAACGACGCCGACATTAAACGCCGCATGGATATTTACCAATCCCTGTTTTTTAATAACATTTCAGGTTTTATAAGCACAGGCTTTCCGGTGTTAAAATCATTGGTAAGCGAAGAAAACTGGAATGTGTTGGTGCGCGCCTTTTTTATTCATCATGAAAGCCGTTCTCCGTATTTTTCAGACATTAGCAAAGAATTTGTAGAGTATTTATCAACAAGCCCAGAACTCCCATTTCAATTACCAGCATTCGCCGCTGAGCTTGCTCATTATGAATGGCTAGAATTAGATATTAGCATTCGAAAAACTTCACATGATGTGTTGTATTTCAATGCGGGTGAACAGGTAACAATGGTGAGCGTTTCCCCGTTGGCTACTCTTGCTTCCTATACCTACCCCGTGCATTTAATTGGCGTGGATCATATTCCCGAAGCCCCCGCACCCGAGCAACAGTTCTATGTGGTGTATCGGAATGAAGAGCAGCGCGTAGAATTTGTGCATTTGAATCCGCTTACCGCAGTGTTATTACATACCATTGAACAGCACGAACAAGGCATAGACATAGACGCCTTAGGTGAGCAGCTTTGTAAACAATTAGACCACCTACCAGAACACACTGTGCTTCAAGGTATGCAGCAAATAGTAAGCGACATGCTGCAAAAAGGTATTTTATTACCTAACTGAATAGTTTACTGAACACTAAATCACCAGTTTTTATCTGGCACTTAAGTGAAGAAAGGCTAAAGTTGTACGCGGGTGTGTAACTTTGGCTGTTAAATGTTGGGAAAGTAGGCAATTGACCACAATAGCGCTGTCAATCCGGTCTGCTTTCGATTAACATTTACGACCATTTTTTTGTTAGTTAAATTGTTTAGGTAGTGCATATGGCAGACAATTCAGATTTCAAAGAAGTCTACAATAAGTGGTATTTTCTAGCTTCTATCGTAACTTTACTCGCGTTTCCGCTGATGCATATCATCTGCGGCTGGTTTACCTTCTGGTTATAACGCAGACATTCAAGGCATAATTGTGACTGCACAGTATATAAAATCAGTTGTTAAAACCGTTCCTGACTATCCAAAGCCAGGTATTTTATTTAGAGATGTTACTAGCGTACTAGAAGACCATAAGGCTTTCAGTAGTTGTATCGCATTGTTGCTTGAAGAATTCCAAGACATGGGATTCAACAAAGTAGCAGGAACCGAAGCGCGCGGATTTTTATTCGGCGCACCATTGGCCATAGAGATGGGCATTGGTTTTGTTCCAGTAAGAAAACCCAACAAATTACCCCGTGAAGTGGTTAGTGAAACCTACGATCTTGAATACGGTACTGATACGTTGGAAATTCACAAAGATGCTATCCAGCCAGGCGATAAAGTGTTACTTATCGACGATCTGCTAGCTACGGGCGGTACCATCGAAGCATCAGCAAAGCTAATCCGTACATTAGGTGGCACCATTGAACATGCTGGCTTTGTTATCGGCTTACCTGAACTCGGAGGCCGTGAAAAGCTAACCGCGATGGGTATAAAAAGCTTCACGCTTTGTGAGTTCGACGGCGAATAAGGATAAAAATACAGGCAATGAGTTATCAGGTATTAGCACGTAAATGGCGCCCGGGTAAGTTTAGTGAACTCGTAGGGCAGGAACATGTTGTTTCAGCTATTTCGAATGCGTTAGATAACGACCGCTTGCACCACGCGTACCTATTTACAGGTACGCGAGGGGTAGGTAAAACCACCATTGCTCGTATATTTTCCAAAAGTTTAAACTGCGAAGAGGGGCAGGGGTCTAACCCTTGTGGTCAATGTAATACCTGTAAAGAAATTGAGCAGGGTAATTATGTTGATTTGCTTGAAATTGATGCGGCATCACGCACAAAGGTAGAAGATACCCGAGAGTTGCTTGATAACGTTCAATACAAGCCTACCCGCGGCCGGTATAAGGTGTACCTTATTGATGAAGTACACATGCTTTCTAAGCACAGCTTTAACGCGTTGCTAAAAACGCTAGAAGAGCCACCGCCTCACGTTAAGTTTTTACTGGCTACTACCGATCCACAAAAGCTCCCTATTACTATTTTATCCCGATGCTTACAGTTTAATTTAAAAGCATTGTCGCGAGAGCAAATAGTAGGGCAGCTTAATCATATTCTAGAGCAAGAAACCTTACCCTTTGAGCCGCAAGCGCTAGCGTTGTTAGCCCGCGCTGCACAGGGGAGCATGCGTGATGCCTTAAGCTTAACCGACCAAGCCATTGCACAAGGTGGTAATGCGGTTAACGCTTCAGTGGTCACCGACATGCTTGGGTTGATGGATAAAAACCAGCTTGTGAAGTTATTGCATGCGGTGGTAAGTAAAACGCCAGCCGATGTCATGCAATTGGTTCAGGATATGTCGGAACAAGCACCTGATTACGATCATGTGCTTGCAGAGCTAGGCAGCACACTACATCAAATAGCGCTAACCCAATGGGTGCCTGAAGCCTGTAAATTGGAAACGACTTCAGCCAAAGCTATTTACCAACTTGCTAAATCAATTTCTGCTGAACAAGTGCAATTGTTATATCAAATTGCGCTGCAAGGAAGAAAGGACTTACCTTTCTCATCAGATGGCAGGAGCGCATTAGAAATGACGCTAATGCGTATGATGACATTTGCACCTAGCACCCCTTTAGCTGATGCGCCCTCTGAAATAGCCAATGGTACGGTTGACAGTGCGTTGCCTATTGCATCGGCGGAAAAAAAAACACTAATTTCTGAGCCAGAAACGCAAAGTACGACTTCTACCGCTAGCGCTCTTGGTGCTAAAAGTGCGGATAGCTTTGAAAACACCCAAAGCCAATTTCATAAAGAAAGTACAAACGCTGGGTCATCGACAGCCGGTGAAGAGGTTCCCAGCAATGAACAAGATGCTCAAAGCGCTAATGTTTTAGATGCAGTAACTGCAACTGATGAAACCGACCACGCGCAAACTGATGACATTTCCTCTTCTTCTGACGTAGCAGGTTTAACCGCTTCGCAGATTATTCCCTCTGAACAAGAAACCTCGGTTTATGAAAAAGAGGTGCATGACGAAGTCGCTTCCCAATCGGTAGCATCTTTTGAACAGACAGAGCAGTCGCAGCAGTTAGCGCATCCGAAAGATGGCCAGCCTTCAGGTGCCTCTCAGCCTGCAGCAAATAATCAATCTTCAGTAGATGATCTGCCTTCAAGTGATGAGCTACCTTCAAAAGAAGATAGCCAGCAACCCCAAAGTTTGTTATCAGAGCATACACCTTCAGATTCGGCACCGTTTAATGACATGCCGCCTGCTGATGCTTACATGGACGATATGCCACCGCCTTACGATGATGATGGTGAGTCGTCATTTATGCCGCCTGATTTTGCCGATGCTCAGCTTTCAAATGCACCGCTATTAGATGAAGGTCCTGATTTTCAATCTACGCCTAAGCCCACGCCAGAGGCACAGCTGACATCCACCGCTGATATGCTCGCGCTACGACAGCGATTAAAGCAAAAGCGTGATGAAAGCGCAGAACAAGCTGCGAAAAAGCCTGAAGCGGCGAACGAAACTACTAGTTTTGTAGATAGAATGAGTAAGGCTTCCAGCCAAGGCTCACTTGCCGCTTCTAGTGAAGGACAAGGTGATGAACAATTTAAAGGCGCGGCTGATGAGAGCAACGCTCGCCAAGAAACAACTACTGCAAAGGCAACTGCGCCATCTAGCTCTGATAATTTAAATACAAATTCAAGTGCAGGTTTAGATGCTGGCTCTAATACGACTTCTAACGCTAGCTCGCAAAGCGAAACCGATATGCCCCCGTGGGATACCGGTGTGCACCATAATAACGAGCCGTTTGTTACCAGTGAGCACGATACCCGTTTTGAACCACCAATGACTGACGTGGCGCAGTATGGCGGCAATAGCGAAACAGCTCGTAATGAACCACAGCCTTTAGAACCAGAGCCAAGTGATACCCGTAATGAATTTAGCGCTGAACCAGTAAATCAGTTCACAAGTCAGTATCAAGGTAAGCTCGCCGCTTATCTGGATGATGGTAGTAAGCTTGTTCACGCGAGCCAAATTGATAAGTGGAGCAATGATGTAGAGCAAATGCCTATTGCAGGCTTGCTTAAACAATTGGTGCTTCATGCCTCTTTTTTGCGAAATGATCAGGGTATAACGCTTGAAATTGATAACAGTCAGGCGCATCTATTAAAAGACAGTGCAAAACAACAGTTGCTTGATGTATTGCATCATAGTTTTGGCGAAGGGGAGAACATTAACATCACCCTTGGTTCGCCAAATCTAACGCCTTATGCGTTGCAACAAGACATTATTGCTATGCGCCAAGCGCATGCACAATCGGTGGTACATACCGATGAAACAATACAAGCGTTGTTATCAGCGTTCGACGCATCAATAGTGACCGACTCGGTTAAAGCGCGGTAGCAACATTAACTAACACTAAAACACAGTGAGAAAAGAATATGTTTAAAGGTGGAATGGGTAACATGATGAAGCAGGCTCAGCAGATGCAAGATCGTATGCAGAAAGTGCAAGACGATTTGGCTAAGCTGGAAGTCACAGGTGAAGCCGGCGCAGGCATGGTTAAGGTAACCATGACATGCAACCATAACGTTCGCCGCGTAGACATTGACGACTCGTTGATGGATGACGATAAAGACATGATTGAAGACTTGGTCGCTGCCGCATTTAATGACGCTGTTCGCCGCGTTCAAGAAACCAGTAAAGAAAAAATGGGTGATGTTACTGGTGGAATGTCACTTCCTCCAGGTTTCAAAATGCCGTTTTAAGCAACTTTCACTCTATAAGACGGTTTCATTTTATAGCGCTAGCCCTACTGAATATGATTCGAAAAAAAAGCTCAAGAAATTAATTCTTGAGCTTTTTTGTATCAGTCTTTTCTCTATATTTTGCAGCAGCTTATATCCACAGTAGCATTATGTATTACTTGGCTTGCACCAACAGTAAATTCACTAATGTTTGCTGGTCAGGGAAGCCTGTTACAGCGATACCTTTAGCTTGTTGATATTGAGTTATGGCATTCACATAAGACATATTAAATTCGCTTTCAGCCATATCAACAGTATAACCGCTCGCTTTTAACGCGTCGGTGGTCATATCAAGTACGCTTTGATAAATGTAAATTGTGCTGTCGTTAATCGTCATTTCAATAATA
This sequence comes from Alteromonas sp. Mac1, assembly GCF_001562125.1. NCBI lineage: Bacteria > Pseudomonadati > Pseudomonadota > Gammaproteobacteria > Alteromonadales > Alteromonadaceae > Alteromonas > Alteromonas sp. Mac1. Next base: position 3,017,974 of record NZ_CP013932.1, on the reverse strand, counting down.
TCTGAGCGCGTTAGCAAGCGAGTTGGCAAAAACGCTTGCAGCATAATGTTAGTGGCATCTAGAAATTTTTGATCTGGATTATCGGTACAATGCTTATTTAGCATTAATAACATAAGCTCAGTTGTTTGCCATGGTGTAATATCGAACGTTTTTTGCTGCAGTGCATTAAACGCCGTTATATAACCTTCAAGCCAACCGCCATATAAATACGTTTCAGCACCTTGGTCAGCGTAAGTACTTGTGAAGGCTTCACAACTACGCTTTGCCGCGCCCTTTGTATTAAATGCACCTTCACTGTCTGCCGCTAAGGCGGAAAAAGACATAAAAATAACGCTCAGGCTTAGTACAAACTTCATCATGTAAATTACTTTCGGGGTGCAGTAAGCACCCCTCTCCATTTCTTTTGCGATTAGTGGCTTTTAAGTTTTGCGCTAACGAGAACTTACGCCTTTGACCGCTTGTGCTTGCGCGTTAGCGAAATGCCAACTAGAGAAAGCAAGAATATAGCAATTGATGACGGCGCCGGCACGCTAGTAGTAGAGGCTATAATAGCAGCTTGCGACACTGTATATGAACCTGTATCTTCAAATGAAACACCAGTAACAAACGCTGTTGGATCAGTAGGATCTAACATTAAGTCTTCATTGATACCTGTTAACGTGAATGTGGTAACAGGGAATGGAAAATCTAGGGTTTGACCCGCCATTAGCGCTTTTGTCTCTTCTACCCCTAAAGAATCGGTAAACGTAATTAAATAACCATCGGCATCGTTTACACTAAGTAAAGTCGGTGCTGTAACACTGGCAAATTGACCACCGTTACCAGCAGTGTACGTATAACCGGTAGATACATCTGGATCGAACCAAATTGTTTCGCCAGCTTCAACTTCAGGTAGCGTAAATACGAATTCGCTCTCTTCACCTACTTCAACGTCTTCATCAGGCATTAACGGTGTAAATTCCGACTCACCATTTTCTACATCGAAATTACCGAAGCTGCTTAAGTATACTGTTGTGTCTAACGCATCGTCCGATGCATCAGCTAGTAACATAGTGAACGTATTTCCAGTACTACCTGGTTCTACGGGAATATCGAATTGCAAAAGCGGAATGCCATTGGGTGCTAATAAACCGTTCAATTCTGTGCCTTCAATAGCCTCGAAGTCAGGATGGTCTATTGAGATAGGGGCAAACACACCGTCTACGGCAAGCTCTGCTACAGGTGCAAAGGCTACATTCGCACCGTTAAGCAATAGCGCAAAACCGTCGGTATAATCACTATCAACATAGCCTGGAAATTCCTCAGAACCAAACGCAGCAATAAATGACACAGTATTCACATCATCAGATACATCAAAAGTAATATCTAATTGAACCGCATCGAAATGTTCAGCTTGCCCGGTAATTGGAGTTAAAATGGTGTTTTGTGCCGCTGATGCTGGGTTTTGAGGCACATACTCGTCGGCTCCACCATCTTCTGGCCCAGACTGCTCATTTCCACCTTCACTCGCTTCATCTTGCTCAAAATAATCAACAGGATTGTTAGAGAACTGCGCCTCTAGCTCATTACCGTTGTCAGAAGGTGGAAGGGGACTTTCTACTAATCCAAAGCCATTTTCGATAAATTCATTCGGCCCATCGACATAATCGATAACTTGACCTGTGCTAAACACTATACCGCCTGCACTAGGCAGCCCGTAGGTTCCTGAGTTATTAATGTATACGCCAGCTTGACCAAATTGACCCGATAGTGATTGGTCGGTAATGGTTAATCCTGAATTGTTAATAAACAATGCGTCGGTTAAAAATTCGGCAGAATCACTGCTTTCTATAACAATAGCATTGGCATATTGAGCAGAAAATAAAAAGCTGAGTGTGAAGGTACTAATTTTTATAATTTTTTTTGAGAAAGGCATTAACTACATCCCTGAGGTTCTAAAAATTTTATTTTTGAGAGTGATCTATTTATGAGATTCGAAAGTGCCTCAGCAAGAAATTGGCCAGTTTTTAATTTATTGAATTTGTTGAATATTATTAATTTTAAGGCGATGGGTGTAAAGAATTCTGACGGTGACGGGGTGGTTTGAGTGAATGTTTATTTCTATCACTTAAATTGATATTAATCTATAAAGTTATAAAAGTGTGCTTTATCTAAGTTAATTCTATTAGTGTTAATAGGTTACGCTTTGTAATGTATATTTTTATATTATGTAGGCATTGTTTTACGTAGCCTAGCATCAGCTTTTTAATAAAGGCTGCTTATATCTATTATTTTGGATTAGGCTGCTTTAACGGATTGGTCAGTAGGTTCGGCATAAAACGCTTTAGTTATGGTAGACCATCAGTAATAATAGCTCCCATCTTAACGTTCAGAAATATCATCATTTTCATGCTGAAAAAAAGTATTATCTTGTCGGTGACGGTAGTCGCTGTCGTAGCCATTACCCTCTTTGGCATTTCTACTCACAGGCTATATAGCAAAAAACAGTTATCCGTAGATCCTAAGTTAAACGAAATCTCTGGCATCGAGTACGACAAAAAGGGCTTCCTTTGGGCTATTAATGATAGTGGGGATGATCCTAAATTATATCGTTTAGACGACAACGGTGATATAACCAAAGAAGTCATGGTAGCCAATGCTAAAAACATTGATTGGGAAGACATTACCCAAAATGACTTCGGGCACTTTTTCTTAGGCGATTTTGGTAATAATGATAACGACAGAAAATGGCTGACTATTTACAAAATAGAAAACCCTATCGATATTAAAACCGAGTCGACGAACGCCGAAATTATAAAGTTTACGTACCCTGAAATGGATGGGAAAACACCGGTTAAGCCGAATGATCGTAACTTCGATTTAGAAGCCTTTGTTGCCCTAGGGCGCCACCTTTATTTATTCACCAAAAATAGAACAGAGCCTTTTGATGGTATCACCAATGTTTATAAAGTGGGTGATCATGCGGCTAACTTTGATGCCGAGCTAATCGACTCTTTCAAAACTTGTACTACAATGGAAAAACTGTGCTGGATAACCTCGGCGGCGTTGAGCCCTGACAGATCTAAGCTAGCGCTATTGGATTCCACCAGTATTTGGTTATTCGAAAACTTCAAAGGGGATAAGTTCTTCTCCGGCGATATTTATCGCATTGATTTGGGGTTGATAACGCAAAAAGAAGCGGTCACTTTTAAAGACGACAATACGATTATATTTACTGACGAAAAGTTTAAAGGTATTTTCGGCGGCAATGCGTATGTAATTAAACTTGATGAAGTGCATAAAAAGTTGATTCGAAAGGCGAAAAAGCCAAAAGAAAAAATAGTTGAGTCAAACTAGCCTGTGGAAAACCTTTGTTGCGAATGTGCAACAAGAACTTTTACTGAGTAACATGCGTAGTTTTTTCGTAATCCGATTTTAAATAATAAGTAGTTTGTATGAAGTTTAGCCCGTTACTGAATGAATTAATTCAAGCGTTAACTTGCCTGCCTGGGGTAGGTAATAAGAGTGCTCAGCGTATGGCGTTTCACCTTCTAGAGCGCAACCGTAAGGGCGCGATAGATTTAAGTAATATGCTGCACAACGCTATGGAGCACATTCATCACTGCAAGCGCTGTAGAACATTTACAGAAGATGAGCTATGCGAAATTTGCCGTCACCCCGAGCGCGAGGCCAGTGGATTATTATGTATTGTTGAAAGCCCGCAAGATGTTTTGGCCATTGAACAAACGCTTAGTTATAAAGGGCAGTATTTTGTATTGATGGGACATTTGTCGCCTATCGATGGAGTAGGGCCTGAAGAAATTGGCTTAAACGAATTAGAAACCCGCTTTAGTGCAGGTGGCATAGACGAAGTCATCCTTGCCACCAACCCCACCGTGGAAGGTGAAGCCACTGCGCATTATATAGCTCAGCTTTGTGCGGCCCATAACGTTGAAGCATCTCGTATTGCCCATGGTGTGCCTGTGGGCGGCGAGCTTGAATATATAGACGGTAACACCCTTACTCACGCCTTTTCTGGTCGCCGCAAACTCTAAATTGCGGCGCTTCCTCAATAATATTTTTTCGCTTTGCTGTTGAAAACTGCTAGTTCGGCCTTACCTGTTTGAAAGTAACGTGATCCATTCAACGAGGAGATATTGGATTATGGCTGAAGCAGCCCATAAAGAAACCCACGGTTTTCAGACGGAAGTTAAACAACTTCTACATCTGATGATTCATTCTTTGTATTCAAATAAAGAAATCTTCCTACGTGAGCTTGTGTCTAACGCTGCGGATGCAGCAGACAAGCTACGTTTCCGCGCACTAGAAAACGACAGCCTTTATGAAAATGATGGCGACCTAAACGTAAAAATTAGTGTTGATAAAGAAGCGGGCACGGTAACTATTGCTGATAACGGCATTGGTATGAACCGCGATGAAGTGATAGCCAACTTAGGTACTATCGCAAAGTCGGGTACAAAAGATTTCTTCAGTAAGCTTTCTGGCGACAATGCAAAAGACTCACAACTGATTGGTCAGTTCGGTGTTGGCTTTTACTCAGCATTTATCGTTGCTGACAAAGTGACTGTTCGCACTCGTGCCGCTGGCGCAGATGCTTCACAAGGCGTTGAGTGGATTTCTGAAGGCGAGGGTGAATTCACCTTAGCAGAAATCAACAAACCAACTCGCGGTACTGAAATTGTATTGCACCTTCGTGAAGACGAAAAAGAATTCGCTGATGATTGGCGTTTACGTTCAATTGTTAGCAAATACTCAGACCACATTAGTATTCCGGTTAAAATGTGGAAAGAAGAAGTGCCTGAAAGCGAAGGCCCTGATGGCGAGAAGACGCCAGCACAGCCAGGTGAGTGGGAACTCGTCAATAAAGCTACTGCTTTGTGGACGCGTGAAAAGTCAGACATTTCTGATGAAGAATATAAAGAATTCTATAAGCACATTTCTCACGATTTTGCCGACCCATTTGCATGGGCGCATAACAAAGTTGAAGGTAAGACGGAATACACAAGTTTGTTGTACATTCCTTCTAAAGCCCCGTTTGATATGTGGAACCGCGACCAAGCGCACGGTTTAAAACTGTATGTTCAGCGCGTTTTCATCATGGATGACGCCGAGCAGTTTATGCCTAATTACTTGCGCTTCGTTAAAGGTCTTCTAGACAGCAACGACTTGCCACTTAATGTGTCTCGTGAAATTCTACAAGACAACAAGGTAACCCAAGCATTGCGTCAAGGTTGTACTAAACGCGTACTTCAAATGCTTGAGAAAATGGCCAAGAACGACGCCGAGAAGTACCAGTCATTCTGGAACGAATTTGGTAACGTGCTGAAAGAAGGTCCTTCTGAAGACCATAACAATCGTGAAAAAATTGCTGGTTTACTTCGCTTCTCATCAACCAACGGTAACTCTGATGCACAAACCGTGTCGTTGGCAGACTACATTGAGCGTATGAAAGAAGGCCAGGATAAGATTTACTACGTAACGGCAGACAGCCTACAAGCTGCTAAATCTAGCCCGCACCTAGAAATCTTCCGTAAGAAAGGCATTGAAGTATTGCTAATGGGTGAGCGCATTGACGAATGGTTAATGTCGCATCTAAGTGATTTCAACGAAAAGCCGTTTGAATCTATTGCAAAAGCAAACTTAGATTTAGGCGACCTTGAAGATGAAGATACTAAGAAAGCCCAAGAAGAAGCAGAAAAAGAAGTAGAAGGTATTGTTGAGCGTGCTAAAGCAGCTCTTGGCGATAAAGTCGTAGACGTTAAGTTTACCCACCGTCTAACTGATTCTCCGGCGTGCATTGTTGCTGATGACAACGGCATGACTACACAGATGATGAAGTTGATGCAAGCTGCAGGTCAGCCTGTGCCTGACGTTAAGTACCTATTCGAACTTAACCCAGAGCATGCTTTGGTTAAAACCTTAGCAGAAACGCAAGACGAAGATTTGTTTAAGCAATGGGTTGGTGTATTGTTTGACCAAGCTGCATTGTCTGAACAGGGTAGCTTAAAAGACCCTTCAGCGTTTGTGCAAAACTTAAACACTTTATTAATGAAGTTAGCAAAATAAGCTTCAATATTAAAAGTTAATTAATATAAAACGGGCGTAATGCCCGTTTTTTGTTTCTAGAGTCTTTAAATCTATTTTGCACATTAATTTATGCTATATTTTACCCGTTTAGCTAATTTCATTCGGTATGTTTGAAAGGAAGCAGTGAGTTAAGACCAAAGTCGGATTTTATAACGGGCCATAAGTAGTATATATATTCATCATAAGTGTTTAGTTTCCCTCTACTGTGGGGCTTATACTTGTCACTGTGGTGCTGAATGTGTAAAGTGCCCCAAGTAAAAAAGTTCAAAATCATAAGCGGAGAACGCACTCATGCGAATTATTCTTCTCGGCGCTCCTGGCGCGGGTAAGGGCACACAAGCTCAGTTTTTAATGGGCAAATATGGGATCCCCCAAATTTCTACCGGTGACATGCTGCGTGCTGCTATAAAAGCAGGTACGGAAATGGGCCTTGCGGCCAAGCGTGTAATGGATGAAGGTAAGCTAGTATCGGATGAAATCATTATCGGGCTAGTTAAAGAGCGTATTGCACAAGACGATTGTAAAGATGGTTTCTTGTTAGATGGCTTCCCACGTACAATTCCACAAGCTGATGCAATGAAAGAAGCCGGTGTTTCTGTCGATCATTGTATTGAGTTTGACGTACCAGATGATGTGATTGTTGAGCGTATGGGTGGCCGTCGTGTACACCCAGCTTCAGGTCGTGTTTACCATGTTGTTTACAACCCACCTAAAGAGGAAGGGAAAGACAATGATACTGGCGAAGACCTTATTATCCGTGATGATGATAAAGAAGAGACAGTGCGTAAACGCCTTGCAATTTACCATGAGCAAACTAAGCCATTAGTTAATTACTATAGCGCTGAAGCTGATGCGGGCAACTGCGAATATCACAAATTAGACGGCACACGCCCAGTTGACGAAGTAAGCGCAGAGCTTGCAGAACTTCTAGGTTAATAAAGCTTGTTGATTTGTAAAGGCCGCAGTAGCGGCCTTTTTTGTTACTTGTATGTTATAAGCGAATAGCGTTTAATAATTGCAGAATAACTAATATAAACGTGGAGCTAACCTATGGTATTACCTATAACGGCGTTTTATGCCAGTCTGTTGGGGATTTGTTACTTATACTTGTCATTTCTAGTGGTAGGCGTTCGTAGAAAAAATCAAATTAGCTTGGGCGATGGCGGTAATGAAGACCTGAAAAGGCTCAGTCGCGCTCATGGCAACTTTAGTGAATATGTCCCTATTACGTTAATTATGATTGCTTGCTTTGAAGCGAATACGGGGCAAGGCTGGGCGGTACATGTACTAGCATCTTCACTGTTATTCGGGCGTATTTTCCATGCTTATGGATTAAGACATCATAGTGGGGCAAGTTGGCAACGTATCGCAGGTATGTTACTGACGTTTTTAGCCATGTTAGTAGCAGCTATTGCTAACTTAATGCTAATTCACTTTGGATTGTGATTGCCTGACATTCAGGCAATCACAGTTAGCGCTAGCGTTTAGAACCTAAACGTTGCTTTGGTATATACGAAGCGGCCGCGCGGATTGTGGATACTACCCACATAACCGTAAAGGTCGCTATCGCCATTCCCTATAGCAAAGGGGGGTTCTTCATCTAATACGTTGTTTACGCCAAGTACAAGTCGAATAGTGTCGGTCACGTTATAGCCACCTTGAATATCCACTAGCATTTGTGAGTCGACCATACGAGATGTGTTTTCTTCAAAATCTAACACGCCGTCGAAGTCGATATCGGGTGTATCTTCAAACTCACCCACAAAACTAATATTCAAATTAGCGTCAAACGCTCCTTTGCTCCACGTAGTGCCAAACAACCAGCGATGCTCAGGATAACCATATTCGCCCGTGTAATCTAAGCCGTCTTTTTCAAACTCGGTAAGGTAAGACCAATCAAGATTGAATTTAACGTCGCCATAGTCGTTAAGCGAAATCATGTAGTTTGCACTTAAATCGATACCTGCAGCTTCTTGTGAAGACACGTTTTGGTAGGTATTAAATATCTTTTGGATAACCCCTAAGCTAGCGCCGCCTTGTGGATCTAAGCGTACGCAAATTTCGCTGTCTTGATTATTACACTCAGTGTCGTATACCAATCCAAATTGCTGCTCATCAATCTTGTTGTCTTGGGTGATACTCCAAATATCAACACTTAAGCCAAGCGCTTGTGTTGGGGCCCAAATTGCGCCCACATTCCACGATTCAGACTCTTCCGCTTCCAAATCTGGGTTACCCGCAAATTCAATATTGTAATCTAGCGATTCACAATCTAAACCTGTTGCTTCACAGCGGTATCTATCCACAAAGAATACACTCTTTTGTGAAGGCCCCAAACCTACTTGTGCCAATGACGGCGCTCTAAATCCTTGTGCCCACGAGGCACGAAGGGTGACTTCATCGCTAGGCGCCCAACGCAAAGCAACTTTCGGGTTAGTGGTGTTACCAAAGTCACTGTAGTCGTCGTAACGGCCCGCCAGTTGAAGCTCTAGTTGGTCAGAGATAGGAATTGATAATTCCAAATAGGCAGCATATTGATCGCGTTCTGCGTTAGCAGAAACCGATTCAGTACCAAAAATAAGCCCTTGTTGGAATTGAATATCTGGAATGTCTGATACTTGTTCTTCGCGATACTCTATACCTGCTGCCATCATGACCATTTCATCACCTAACGCAAACGCTTCGCCAGTAATATGAGCATCAAAGCTGGTCATGCGAGATTCACCTCGGCGAACCAAGCTGGTGGTTATGGCATCAATCACCTCAGGTGAGTTAGTTACACCACCAAAAGGATTGTAGTTACCTAAGTCAATCTGTTCCTGTAGCCAATCTACGCGAACCCAACCTTGCGATTGGTCACCGCTTTGCTCCGAGCTGCTTCTGCCTTTTTGTACAGAGGCTTCCCAATCGTAGTCATTAATTTGTCCGCGCAAGCCTGCCACAAATCGCAGGGTATCTGTTTCAATATCCCAGCGTCTGGCGCCCGCATCCACAGGGCGGTAACGGCCAATATCAATATCTTGCCCGAAAGGGTTATCAGGATGGGTGCCAGGTACGGTTAAGCCAGCATCTTCATCAAGCGGCGTGGCTGCACCGCCAGCTTCAGATGTATTGTGCTGTACGGCAACTTCCATAAACGCAGTAACATCCGACGAAATTTTGTAATCGAATTGACCAATAAAGCCTACGCGCTCCGACTCAGGAATAGTTAGGCCATATGGACCATAGTCAAACAAACAACTTCCTGATGCTGTTGCGCTATCGGCTGGGCAGTCGGGATCGATGGTTTTAACACCATCAACATAGAAGTAACCGGGATACCCGCGAGAAGAACGAAAATCCATTCCACCATAAGGGGATTGATTCGCCGTGCCAAACCGACCCATTTCATCTGCGCCTAACCGGCTGTTGCTAAAGTAATCGAGAATGACAGTAGCGCTGCTTTTTTCACTTTGGCTGCCCCACAGCATATTCGCCGTAGTTTCACCGTAGCTTGGCCCTGTAGTGCCGCCATAGCCCACATTTACTTCTAAACCATCATAGTCTTTCTTCAAAATAACGTTTACTACACCGGCTACGGCATCTGAACCGTAAATAGCTGACGCGCCATCTTTCAAGATATCTATACGTTCTATGGCCGATACCGGAATAGCGTTAATATCCACAAATGAATTAGTAATACTTTCTGCAAAAGCACTGATGGCAACACGTCGGCCATTAATGAGAACTAAGGTGGCATCTGGCCCCATCCCTCTAAGAGACACAGAAGCCGCACCATTTGCGGTGGAGTCTTGGCTATTGTTACGGGTTGAGAAAGTTCCCGCGCCGGTAGCCGGCATGCGTTCTAGCAATTGTTGTAGGTTTTCATAGCCCATGCCTTTTATCATAGTGGCATCTATCGATTGAATAGGAGAGGGGCCTTCAATGTCGGTTCGTTTGATACGAGAGCCTGTTACCGCAATACGTTCTACTCCCTCAGCTTTTTCTTCTACTTCTTGAGCTTGCGAGGTGGAGATAGACGAGAGTCCAGCCAGTGCGAGTGTGAGCGCACTAAGTTTAACACCATGTTTCATTGTGATTTCCTTATGGTTCCATTTTACTTGTTGTTTATTATTTCAGTAACGCGAACGGTTACTAATCAATCAATAGCACTAACGTGTGCAAAGTAGCAAGCTAGTAAGCTATTGTTTTTGAATAGAGTTAGTTACAAATTGTGTACGAATGAAAAAACAAAGAGAGTCTGAATGCGCTGAAGCTCATTGTTGGCGTATAGCAACGGGCATGTTGAGGAAGATAAATCAGAGGGGGCATACCCGCTTAAGGGCATGCCAGTTATTTTGATTTTACTGAAGCGCCAGCAAGGAACGAGCGCTTCTTGGTAGATAGTAATTTTCTTTATCTAACGAAAAAGCCACGCGCGTAGCTTGGCCTTGAATTTCTTCAACGGGGATAAAGCCGTAATAACGCGAATCTACACTGTTATTTCGGTTATCACCCATTACCAATACATGCTTTTCAGGTACAACAACTTCATTAAATGACGTGCGCGCCCCATTAACAGGTAATAGCTGAATAGTGCGCTGACTCTCGCCCATATTCTCTTGGAAAATATAGTTGTCAAGCCGCTGTATTAAGGCGTGATCGCCATTTACGGTTAGGTTGTTGTTACTTAAATGCACCGTGTCACCTGCAACAGCGATAACACGTTTGACTAACCGAGTATTTGCGGCACTGCTTTGAATAACCACAATATCCCCACGGGCGATGTTGCCTGTATGGGCAAGCACCATGTTGGTAAACGGCAGCTCAAAGGTGTAAGCACTTTTATCTACCACAATACGATCACCGACTTGTATGGTGGGCTCCATTGAACCCGTAGGTACATGATAGTAATCCGCTACGCTACTTCTGAATGAAAACATCAGTACAACAAATAGAATGAAAGGTAAATTTCTTTTAATGAACGAGCCAGTTTGTTGCTTCATTTTTATTCCTAACAGTAGGTGGTTAGTGCGGTGTAGCGTTAGCCTATCACCACGTACAAGTGACATTACGTCAGTAACGGCCGCCAAAGTTGCGTTAAATATAGAAAGCGTAGATTGGAAACAGTTCATACGAAAAGTGTTTCAAGATATGTGTAGTTTTTGAGATGGTCCTATATACAACATGTGGCCTAGTCAATTCACTACGTGGCGTAAGTATGCAAACAAACCATGTTAGCAATCTGGTTATTTGACATGTTCCACCTTACCTAACCGCTATCTAGTTATCGTGTAACCAGACATTTACGTTAGTTTAGTGCCAGAAGTAAATTTAAAAGAGGCATTGTATATTGCCTCTTTCGCGCTATTTAAATGATGACAGCTTATTTTTAACGTTAATTCGTAACTCATTGTCGATATATTCATTAAACGCCTTATTGCCCGTTACGATTGGGTTTGATTGATTAAACTCACGATTTTTCAATGCATTCATTTTTTCAATTAAGTTATTGGAAAATGGGTGGTTTGAAATACTCGCATCAACTCCCTTTTTATTCGCTATGTTTTGAAAGTAGTTTAAAGAGTGCAAGTAATTTTGATTTTCTTCTTTTGTATCTGGTAATCCTGTACCGCCCCACACTGCGACCATGTGTGGTTCGCCGTTATCTGTAACCGGTATTAATAAAGATAACCCCCCTGGGGTGTGCCCTGGTGTAGCAAGTACCGTTAAGTTAGCGTTACCTAACCGGATGATTTCACCATCTGTTACTTGGGTGTATGTGTCTGGTAATGGTATTTCTGTAGAAAAGTTACCGAAAGGATCTGTTAGAACAGGGGCTTTTGGATCGTGAATATAGTTCCATTCATCTTTACCCATTAAAATTGTAGCGCCATATTTTGCTTCAAAATAATGAGCGCCACCATAGTGGTCGCTGTGACCATGAGTCACTATCACGGATTTGATATCTTCAGGATTTAAGCCTAATTCTTTAAGCCCTGGAACAATGACATGTTCTGCGTCGTAAGGGGTCCACATAGTATCAATTAAAATAATACCTTCTGACGTGGTGATAACAAAGCTACCTACACTGACATAACCTACAAAATAAAGATTATCAAATAGCTGAGTAGGTTCGAGAATGCTTGTATTAAACAAATCGCCTGAGGTAAGGGAAGTCGGTAGTTTATCTAATCTAGTTTCAATTTCATTTTCACGCAACCCCATAATATTGCCTTCGTTTGATGTTGTGCAACCGGCTAATAAGTAAATTAATACTGTAATTGAGAAAATGCCCCCCGGCGTTTTTTTCATACATTTCTCCTCAGTTAGTTAGTCATATCGAGAGTTTATACGACAAACTTCATTGTTGGCTTACATTGAATGACTAAAAGCCGGCTGTGAACTCATAATTGAAATTAGGCTTGTCCAACACAACTTAAGCATGGGCATCTATTTCTTCAAAACAATAGTGAATTGCATTTTTAAACGTACATCGTAAAAACAACACTGTAAGGGAAAATAAATGGTTGGAAGCAAGTTGTTCATTTTCCCACGCTGGGGTATTACTGTTTTCGGTAGTGGCAATCATGGCTTTATTCCTTGTGTATTTAGTCAAATTTCACTCCGAACATTTATTGCCTTATACTTAGCCGTTTGATTATAAAAAAGCTTAAGGTTTTCTTAATATTGCTAATATACCCTTATATTTATTAGCTAATTATAGGAATGATATGCGCATACTGTTAGTAGAAGACGATAAGCCATTGTCCAGTGCGCTTAAGGTTTCACTGAGTAAGGCAAACTATGTTGTAGACTGTGTCTACGACGGCGCCAGCGCATTGAACACATTTAAGATGTCGCAAAATGACATTGTCATTCTCGACCTAGGTCTGCCAGATCAAGATGGATTGAACGTGCTTAAGCGTATTCGCAAAACGAACCCAGTACTGCCAGTCTTAATTCTTACAGCAAGAGACAAAACCACCGACAAAATCTCAGGGCTAGATGCAGGTGCAGACGATTACCTCCCAAAACCCTTTGAAATTGATGAGTTACTGGCGCGCCTGCGGGTTTTGGAGCGTAGACTAGGTACGGCTTCACAAAGTGTTATCACTGTGAAGAACGTCAGTCTTGATACCGCGCACCATACACTGACCATTGACAAAGACAAGGTACATCTACCTCGAAGAGAGCTTATGCTTTTGAAGGCGCTAATTGAAAACGCTGGACGTATACTGAGTAAGCATCAGCTTGAGAGCAAGCTCTATGAATGGGGGGAGGAAGTAGCAAGCAACACTATAGAAGTCCACATCAGCCATTTGAGAAAAAAGATGCCAGAAAACTTTATTCGAACCATTAGAGGCGTGGGGTATTGCATATCCAACTCTGGAGACTAACGTGACGTCGATTCGTCGCTTTCTTATTTTAACCCTTACCAGTGCCCTAGTACTTATTGTCTTCAGTGCGGCGCTGCATGGATATCGTGCCACAATAGATATATCAACTACGTTACTAGATAATGAGCTAACAGCGTTGAGTCGCGCTATTGCCTCTTTCAATGGAGAGGCATCAAATAAAGACCACACTTTGTTATTTCAAATTTGGCAAGACGATAAGTTGATAAAAAGCTCAAGCGAAGTGTTAAAAGCGCCACTTTCTGACTTTAAAGACGGGTTCTCAGAAAAGAATGTTCTAGGAACACGATGGCGAGTGAATACCTCTTATGTGAAAGATGAAACCTCTTGGTACATGGTGGCTCAACCTTTGAGTAATCGCTTTACGTTAACGGATGCATTAACCGTTGCTTCCATAACTCCTTTTATTATCAGTGTTCCCCTCCTTGCTGTAATTTTGTTCTTGGGAATAACTTGGGGTCTTGCTCCTCTAAAACAACTTTCCCAAAAGCTGGCTAAGCGAACAGGTAATGATCTTTCTACCATTTCACTTGATAGAGAACCCAGTGAGCTTAAACCTGTTGTTTCTACGCTCAACTCAATGTTTTCTCGGCTTAGTGCCGCGTTTGAAAGAGAACAGCAGTTTGCATCTAACGCAGCACATGAACTGCGTACACCGCTAAGTGTGATGAAAATCAATATTCATAATATCGCTGAGGAGTTAGGTGATAGCGGTAAATTACTTGAAATACTTCAGCGAGACACCGATAGGATGATTCATGCGGTGAACCAATTCTTATTACTAACACGCACCAGTCCAGAGACTTTTGTAGAGCAAAAGGAGGCGGTAAACCTACACTATGTAGCCCAGGAAGTTATTAGCGACCTATACGGAAAAATTGAAGCCAAACAACAAGAAATATCCTTGGAAGGTGATGAGGTTTGGCTAAACAGTGTCCATTTTATGTTGTACACCTTATTGCAAAATCTGATTACCAACGCGAGTAATTATTCTCAGAAGGGGGCACAAATTGTTGTTCGAATTGAAAAGCTAGCATCGAAGGTGACTTTGAGTGTTGCGGACTCAGGCCCTGGCATTCCCGCAAGTGAAAGACCCAGTGTGCTAAAGCGATTTAACCGTGCAACACAAGCTAAGACCACATCGGGCAGTGGCCTTGGTTTGGCCATAGTGTCTCAAATTGCTGCTCTGCATGATGCTTATGTTGTGCTTGATGATGCTACGTTGGGGGGCCTTGTTGTAAAGGTAGAGTTTAAAAATGAACTTCTACTTTAAAATTTCTCTTGCCCTTTTCTCATTTGCCTCTTTTCAAGTATATGCGCTACCTGAAGTAGTGGTAGAAATTAAAGATCACCTTTTTTACCCCCAAAATGTAGTGGTTCCAGCAGGAAAAAAGGTACGCCTTACTTTCATCAATTTTGATGATACCCCTGAGGAAATAGACAGCTTTGCCCTTAACAGAGAAAAAGTAATTTTTGCCAACAGCAAAGGCATTATTTATATAGGACCGCTGGCTCCAGGTGAATATCCTTTCTTTGGTGAGTTCCACCCTAACAGTGCGGTAGGCAAAGTAGTTGTGCAATCACAAGAGGAGGAACCAAATGCTCATTAATACCGTCGTACTCTTCCTAAGAGATACATTGCCCATTTTTTTATTACTTAGTTTACTTATAGCGTTACCTAGCGTGTCTCGTTTTTCACTAATATGGCGAATAGTCTTACTGCTTGTAATCGCCGTAATTTCTTATTCATACTTAGGTCTTATCTCTCAAATGGCCGAAGGCGCTGGCTTTGAAATACTAAAATCCTTGCTACTAGTAAGTGCGTGGATAGGTATTTGTGTGCTTGTTATTTGTCCTTTCTCGAAACGTAACTTAAACAGTATGGGTATTACGTTGCTTATGCTTGGTATAGGGCTACCTAACAGTCTGCACTTTATGGTGTACTTTGTGTCGGAGCTTTCGCACAACAGTGATAGTACGCTGCTTTTTCTTGGCACTACAATCGGGTTGGGTATCAGCATTAGCATCGCTATTTTGCTCAATATTGCACTAACTCACTTTGTAAGCCAAAAAGCGACATTTCGTTTCACCACACTTTTTGTTGCCGCGCAAGTAGCGAACGTAGCGCTACTTCTGGAGCAAATAGATATATTTCCTACTCCCCATCAAGTTTGGGATAGTAGCCACTTCATTAGCGACAAGAGCGAGTATGGGCATTTATTGAACGCATTAATTGGCTATGAAGCCACTCCTTCGATGAGTTACGTAATGTTATTTCTATTTACCTTAGCTGTGCCCAACGCCATTGCTGCAATAAGGAAGCGCATACCTGCACTGTGGCAACAAGTGGAGGTTATACAATGATGCGTATAGTTTTATTTTTGTTTGTCCTTCTTGCAACCTTTTCCGTGAGTGCTGACAACTTTACCGTAGACCGTGTCTACCAACCCTATGTATTGCCTTTTGAGCGCGAATTCGAATGGCGTTTAACCTCACGCCAAAATGATAATGGTAATGTCTTGATGCAACGCTTCTCGTTTGGGTACGCCCTTTCTGAGTTTGTGATCTTAGAAACTTACCTAGTGGGAGCTCGCGATGAAAATCAAGATTTTGGATTGGAATCTTATGAGCTTGAGCTTCGCTGGATGGTCACCGAGCGTGGAAAGTATTGGGCCGATTGGGGAACCCTGTTTGAGTTAGAGAAACAACACAATACCGATGACTGGGCAGCAAAGGCGGGCATACTTACAGAGAAAGAGTTTGGCCAGTTTAGCCTAACCACCAACGTAAGTTTGGTATACGAATGGGGAGAAACTGTTACTAATGAATGGGAGGGTGAATTCAAAGCAAAGTATCGCTACCGGTGGATCCCTGAAGTTCAGCCGGGTATTGAATTATATGTAGCAGAGGACTATGTCGGCGTTGGTCCAGCTTTTATGGGTATCAAACGCTTTGAAAAGCAAAAGCAATTAAAATGGGAATTTGGCTTTATCGCGGGGCTTAATGGAGACAGCAAAGATCATACATTGCGAATGTCACTAGAATTCGAGTTTTAATTAACAAAAATGAATTACCTTAAGATTTTCTTAAGGTTTCTTTTTTACAGTATTGTGCATAGTTATTTTTAGACATCAACCCTATGCACCAGATTGAAATTAGTGTAGTAATACCCGCAAAAAATGAAGCAAAAAACCTTCCTTCCTTATTAATAGAAATTGCAAATTCATTAACGCCTGAAGCAACCGAAATCATCATAGTCGATGACGGCAGTGATGATGACACGTCAGCATTGCTTGTTTCTTTGACGGACTCACTTCCCCTTGCTTGCAAGATAATCACGCACCCTAATAGCTGTGGACAAAGTACATCTGTTTATCATGGTGTACTCTCGGCTCGGGGAAAGTGGGTGGTTACATTAGATGCTGATGGTCAAAACGATCCTGCGGATATCCCCAAATTAATAGCAACAGCTAAACAAGAAAGTGGCGTTCATTTCTGCATCATTGGCCATCGTCAACAAAGGAAAGATACGCAATGGAAACGTATGCAATCTAAAGTGGCGAATTGCATACGACAGTGGATTTTAAACGATGGTACATCTGATTCGGGGTGTGGATTAAAGCTGCTTCCGCGAAGCACATTTTTACAGCTCCCTTATTTTGATCATATGCATCGGTATATACCCGCTCTTACTAAGCGACTTGGTGGCAATATAGTTTGTGTGCCAGTGAATCACCGAGCGCGGCTTGAAGGGCAGTCAAACTACAATGCATGGAACAGGGGGGGGGCCGGTGTTATAGATATGCTCGGTGTGAGATGGCTGATGTATCGCAATAAACTCGATACCATTAACAAGGCAATTACGTATGAAAAGTGATGGCTTTCCTTTTAGAAGTACTCTCAGCTTCTTGGTGGGTACTTTAATGATGGGGGCTGCTTGCTATTTATCACTTCAAGTGACCAGTGAAGTTTTCATACACAGCGCCGATCCAAACTGGTTAACATCATACATAACGGGGCGTGGTACAGAAGAAGTACTCTTGGTATTGGCTGCCTTTGTTGTATTGATGACATTAGGTGTCCCCCGGCAAGCAGTTAGCTTTTTTTGTGGTGTTGGCTTTGGCGCTTTTGAGGGGGGCTTAATAGCGCTGCTCCTTACCTGCGTGTCCGCAAGTACAGCCTATCTATTAGTACGCGGTTTTCTGAGAAAGCGCATAGCCAAACTCATTAAATTAGGTGCTTACGAGAGCCGTTTTTCGCAACTGCGTGAGAAACTCGTTCGAAACAGCTTTCGAACAGTACTCATGGTTCGATTGTTTCCAATAGGTTCCAATGTTGCAACCAATGCTATTGCTGGCGCGTTTAGAGTGCCTTTTATTCCTTTCATTACGGCAAGCGCATTAGGTTTTATTCCGCAAACCTTACTTTTTTCAATGCTAGGAAGTGGCTCACGTTATATTAATGCCTTCGAGCAACCTGTCCATATAGCAGGTCTAGTGGTTAGCGTTATGCTAATACTTTCTATGATGCGCTTTACTCGCAAGGATAATGCGTAGTGACAAATATATTTCGTCACGAGCGTACGGCTTTCGTACTTTTCGTTGTTGCAACCATCATTATTTTCAGTGGTATAGGCCTTCGCGATGCTTGGCCGCCCGACGAACCACGTTTTGCTCTAGTTGCCAAGGAGATGGTCACAAGTGGTCAATGGCTTATTCCAATGCGTGGGGGAGAACTTTATCCTGATAAGCCTCCTGTTTTTATGTGGAGTATCGCAGTTTTCTACCTCTTGACTGGCAGTTTAAGCGTTGCCATGCTTTTACCAAATGCCATCGCAAGTCTTATAACACTGACAGTAACTTATCGGTTATCACGAGCTCTCGCTGATGAGAGAGCAGCGATAATGAGCATGTTACTACTATTGTTAAGCCCACAGTTTCTAATTCAAGCTAAGTTTGCTCAAATAGATGCGTTGGTTGCTTGTTGTGTTTGGATTGGCGTTTATGGCTTTGTTCGCCATTTTTGTATAGCTGAAAGCTGGCGTTGCTATTTTATCGCTTGGGGCGCAATGGGTCTGGGAATTATTACTAAAGGCGTGGGTTTCTTGCCTCTTTTTATCCTAGTTCCTCTATCTTTTTTAGCCATTAAAAAACAACTCCCCACAACAAGATGGAAAAAGCGCGCATTACTAGGGCCGTTGATAATGCTGAGTATAGTCTTGGCTTGGTTAGGACCTGTACTTTATCTAGGTGCATATAAGCAAGATCCAATAATTCAGCAATACTTATCAAATATTTTGTTGAAGCAAACAGCTCAGCGATACGCAAATGCTTGGCATCATATTGAGCCGTGGTATTACTATATCATCGAGGTTATTCCACTGTTTTGGTTTCCCTCTCTTATGGTGTTAGCAGTTAAGAGAAAGCAAATTAAACGGGTTTTGATGAAGAATCCAGCCTACTTTGCGCTAGCGATATGGGTGGTATTAGTTGTAGTGTTTTTCAGTTTCAGCCCAGGGAAACGGGGTGTTTACATACTTCCATCACTTCCTGCTGTCGCTATGATTGCAGGGCTTCTGCTGTCTCGTGGTGGCGTTTCAAAAACAATTAGTGTTTTTGCGCGTTCAGTGACGCTCCTGATTTCGCTAGGGGCAATCGCAGCTGCCGCTGTGCTTATGTTTAACGAGCAAACAGTAAGCGCATTAATGTTACGCTTTCACAGTACATTAAGCATGATAACCACACTAGGTGCTATTTGCTTCTTAGTCGGAATAATGGGGTTGAGCACGCAGTTTTTAAATTTCTCTAAACATCTTATTTTGTGGTTAGTGGTAACAACTGTTGTTCCATCCACAATAGGCGTATGGGTGCTCAATGATTTGCGCACGCCAACGCAGTTACTAATGCGTGTTCAAACGCAAAGTAATATTATTTCACCCGACATCAATATTTTGGATGTGGGTATTGTCAGTTTTAAAGAACAATACCTACTTTTTGCTCCGTTTCCCGTCACTCACTTTGGTTACCATACTGAAAAAGATAGAGAGAATGGCACTGCATGGACATGGCTCAAAGCCCAGCCCACACGTTTTTTGTTGGCGCCTAAAGACTACTTATTTCAGTGTGTCGATTTAGACAGGGCGGTATCGTTGGGCTTTGCACATCGAGACGAGTGGCTACTTATCCCTTCAACAGCCGCTGATGTGGAATGTAAACTGCTTTCAGATGGCCCTATTTACCGTTCATGACAAATTGGGGGCGATATTAGACCATTATTGTTCGATATGATGGCCGTAAACGCTAGTGCAGCGCGCTGCGTTACACCGCCACTGTATTTCAGCGTGATAACTTTTTATCTAGCCTTACTAAAAACAATGACTAACTTAAGGTTCTCTTAAGCTAGTACGTCAATACTCATACTAACAAAGAACACAAGAGTGTATGTATGAGCCTTACTTTTTCGGTAGCACCTAATCTAAGCGATGATGTGGATACTTCTCAGCATATAAAATTGCGCACATCGCTTACTTTCGTTGCTGCAAATGTTACTCACTTAGCAAGGCAGCAAATTGAAACCTTTATTTCTAATGGCTTCGCTACGCGCTATAACGCGCGCATCACTTCATTCATGCCTATGCTGTTTGCGCTTGAAGTTAATGGAATTAAGGCTGCCGTCGGTGCGAGATGCGGTGCTACTGGAAGTATGAACCACGTACTTTTCATTGAGCAATACCTAGTTATGACCATTGAAAGCGCACTGCAGCACCATGGAATTAGTGCGAAAAGACACGAAATAGTGGAGGTGGGTAACTTATTTAGTAGTTCATCTCGATATACGCTACCTCTTTTACTTTCACTGTGCTTTTTATTCTCTCAACTCGGTAAAAAGCATCTCGTGTTTAGCGCGACCAAGCAGCTAAAACAACTTCTACAAGGCGCCGGTATTTCGCTTACTGCCTTGGCTGACGCGGATGCTAAAAAGCTGGTTTCCAATCATGACGACTGGGGGGCGTACTACGACACAGCACCGCAAGTAATGGCCCTATCTCTTAGAAATGTTACCCATCATGTGATGCGCAGCGCACCGCTTCGTAAATATTATCTACAAGCGATTGGGCTCGTCGCTGCTTCTGATAGCGAACAGCAGTTAAGCGATACCTTAGTTTGCGAGCACAAAGGAGCATCCCATGTTGCTTAAACACTATTTAAACGGTGACGACACCGATATTGCGCTGAAGCATAAAGGTAAATCGTTGACGTACTTGGCACTTAAAGAAGCAGTCGCGCAACTTGCCAATTGGATTATAAACAACAATGTTAGTCGTATAGGCATCGCTTTTGACAATAGTTTTGCTTGGGTGGTAAGTGATCTCGCGTGCCAGCAAGCACAAGTTTGCTGTGTACCTATTCCACTTTTTTTCAGCGAAACGCAGCAGCGACATGTTATCGAAGAAAGTCAGTGTGAATACCTACTCACAAGCGAGGCATTAACGTTATTTCCTTCTTCGAAGAAGGAGATTTTAAGTGATAGCTTAAACATTATTGGCTATGCCCTTGTTTCAGACTCTACGGCAGTTTTTATGCCTACGGGTACCAATAAAATTACCTTCACGTCTGGGTCAACAGGCACGCCAAAAGGTGTATGCCTTTCTAGCGAATCCCAGTGGCGGGTTGCTAAGTCTATTGATGGCGCTTTTGAACAAGATGATGTCCACCATTTGTGCTTACTGCCTTTATCTACATTGCTCGAAAACATAGCGGGTATTTACGCGCCATTATTTCATGGCGGTACTGTGGAGCTTGCGTCAGCGAGTGCCAGAGGGTTTGAGGGTAGTCGTCTTGTGAATCCACACGCATTACTAGACCTCATAGACAGTCTCCAGCCAACCTCAATTATCTTAGTGCCAGAATTACTCATGATGCTTCTACAAGCCTGCTTAAAAGGCTGGCTGCCGCCGGTGTCGTTAACTTTTATCGCTGTGGGCGGCGCGCATGTTTCACCTATTGTACTGGCTCAAGCAAGAGCGAAAGGTCTACCTGTCTATGAAGGATACGGCCTGTCTGAGGCTGTTTCTGTCTCTACGTTGAATACTACACAGTGCAATGTGCCGGGTTCTGCAGGTAAAGCGCTAGGCCACAATACACTTAGTATCGACAACGGCGAAATTGTCGTGACCGGCAACCACTTTTTAGGATATTTGAATCAACCAGAAAGTTTTTATCCTACACAGGTGAGAACCGGAGACCTTGGCACAATTACCGATGGGGTACTGACTCTAAGCGGACGTAAGAAAAATATTATGGTTAACAGCTCAGGTAGAAACGTATCGCCTGAATGGATTGAGTCCTTACTGATGGGGAGTGGGGTATTGCGACAGGTACTTATATTCTGTGAGGCTCGCCCTTATTGTGTTGCCCTGCTAGTACCAACGTCCCCGCATATTTCGATTGATGAATTACGCAAAGCCACAGCATTAATTAATCAGCATCTACCAGATTATGCACAAGTAGAAGACTTTGATGTCGTTGCACCCTTCACATTAGAAAATGGATTACTTACCCAAACGGGTAAGATCAAACGAGACAGCGTGATCGCTTATTACAGTAACAATATAGCGGCACTGTATGCGACATCTAGTTTTTTCTCGCACGCTCAAAAGAGTGCGACTCAACACATTACCCTTGGAGAGTAAATAATGTCTTTTTATCAACAACTGCAAGATAGTACCGAGCAAGCTAGAAGCACCTTTCTCCAAGCGCCAATAATACAGCGCTGTTTTAGTGGCAACTTCTCGGTTGATGATTATATCGCTTTCCTTCAGCAGGCCTATCACCACGTTAAATTTACGGTGCCACTACTTATGGCAACCGGCGCAAAATTGGCTGAAGACAAAGAGTGGCTTCGTGAAGCTATTGGTGAGTACATTGAAGAGGAAATGGGACATCAAGAGTGGATCCTAAACGATTTAGCCGCATGTGGAGTAGACAAAGAGCAAGCACGCCATGGCCATCCGGCTCCGGCTACCGAGCTTATGGTTGCCTATGCGTTTGACGCAATTGCACGTAAAAGCCCACTTTACTTCTTTGGAATGGTATTCGTACTTGAAGGCACAAGCATTGCGTTGGCTGATGCCGCTGCCCAACAAATTAAAGATAAGCTATCGCTACCAAAATCTGCTTTCAGATATTTAACCTCACACGGCACCCTTGACCAAGAACATATCGTTTTCTTTGAGAGTTTGATGAATAAAATATCAGATCCCCAAGAGCAGGCCATGATCATACGTAGCGCCAATATGTTTTATCGCTTATATGGTGATATTTTTCGGGAACTTACCCCTCAGCATGGCTTGCGTCCCATTGCACAAATTGCATGATTCGTTCACCTCGGTTTCAGGTAAGTTTAATTCAAGGTAAAGCATTATGAATATTGAATGGCAAAACCAAGTGATACTGATCACCGGTGCAAGTGGTGGCATCGGGCAAGCCTTTGCCAAAGCGCTTGATGAAAAAGGCGCACACCTTATTTTGACTGGCAGAAATGAAGTAAAGTTGAAACAGCTAAAACAGTCCCTCAAGCATCATCATACTTTTTTAACAGCGGATATTTCACTTCACGAAGGGCGGGAGAAACTCATTCACGCATGCGAGCGACTACCGGTAAGTATTTTGGTAAACAATGCCGGCACGACTCATGTTGGTGAATTTACAAGTGCGCCAGTGGAGTCAGTGGTAACAACGAATCTATTGTCTCCGATGTTGCTCACCCAAGGGTTAATTCCATGTTTAGCGTTGCGACCCAACGCACATGTGGTCAATGTAGGTTCTGCATTTGGCAGTATTGGTTTTGCCGCTCACAGCACCTATTGCGCGACTAAGTTTGCGCTTAAAGGCTGGACTGAATCGCTGCATCGTGAATATCACGGCAGTAATATTCAGTTTCACTATTTAGCCCCCCGAGCAACATCTACGGCTATTAATGATGAAAGAGTAGTGGCACTTAATCAAGCGCTTGGTAATCAAGTTGATACACCTGACGTTGTTGCTCAAGCACTCATAAAATTGCTAGAGCAAGATAAAGCGCGGCTTAGCATTGGCTTTGCTGAGCGGTGCTTTGCCAAATTAAATGCCATCCTTCCAAACGTAGTAGATAACGCGTTAGCAAAGCAGCTGTCCATTATTAAACGGCATACTTTCAGCAAGAGTGAACCGAACCAGCATCTAAACAGTGTGCAAAACAACAATGACTTATCAAGCAAGTTGGTTTAATACCGGAGTGATCATGATGAAAAATATAGCCCTCGTAACCCAAGTCGCCCTACTTATAATAACTTTAAGCGATGTGAATTACGCATTTGCACAAGATGATGTAAATCAATCGTCAAGCGATGTATTGACGCCGTTATTGCAGCAAGAGGCTCAATCTCCTCTTTCCGTGCTTCAACATGAGTGGGCACATATCAACTATGTATTGGCGGACAAGCAAAAAGAAAGCGCTTTTTCTCCGCTTATTGAAAAAGCGAAGCTTTTTGTTGAGCAAGACCCTAACAACCCTGAATTTATCATTTGGCTGGGTATCATTCAATCGAGCGCGGCAGGGGTTAAAGGCGGTTTAGGTGCACTTGAATACGCTAAAGCCGCGCGCAAGTGTTTTGAGCATGCAATGCGGCTGGACGAAAAAGCCTTAGCAGGATCAGCCATAACGAGCTTAGGGGTGCTTTATCATAAGCTACCGAGTTGGCCGATTAGCTTTGGCAGTGACAAAAAAGCGAAAAAGCTGTTAGAGCACGCTCTGGAAATAAACCCTGATGGTATTGATCCAAACTATTTCTACGCCGAATTTTTGTATGACAATGGAGAGTACGATCAAGCTCGAGCGTATGTTAAAAAAGCTAGTCAAGCCCCTGCTAGAAGAGATCGCCCACTTGCCGATTTAGGTAGAAGACAAGAAATTTCTCGACTTGAAGATAAGTTGCTACAAAAGAGTTAACGTTTCCATGGCCCAAACAACACGGCGAGGGGAGATAAATATTGGGACAGTGCTTGAGTAGAAAGAGCGGGTGATTAAAATAAAAAAGAGCAAATTACGAGAGTAATTTGCTCTTTTCTTAAGCTCGTTATATTACAGTATATCGAACTAAATGCAGGCGAATAGCCTTAACACTTATTTTTGACGTTCACGTAATACCGATAAGGCATCATCAAGGGACATATCACTCGCTTGTAGCAATACGGTTAGGTGATACAACAAATCAGCGGCTTCGTTTTTAAGCTCTTCTTTGTCATGTACCGTCGCAGCAAGTGCCGTTTCAACACCTTCTTCACCCACCTTCTGTGCAATACGTTTAATACCTTTATTGTACAAGCTGGCGGTGTAGCTGCTTTTCGGATCTGCGCCTTTACGGGCAGCCAATAAGCGCTCTAAATCAGCAAGAAAAGTAAAGCTAGGGGTATTCCCCTCAAACCAGCAGCTTTCAACGCCTGTGTGGCATGTTGGGCCGTTAGGGTTGGCTAACACTAATAACGAATCGAAATCGCAATCGGCGGCCACGCTCACCAAATCTAACGTATTGCCAGATGTCTCTCCTTTTTGCCATAAACGCTGCTTAGAACGACTGAAAAAGGTTACTTTACCGCTTTCTAAGGTGGTAGTTAGGGCATCTTGGTTCATGTAACCCTGCATGAGTACTTTGCCTGAAAGGGCATCTTGTACAATAGCGGGGAGCAAGTTATCCATTTTTTCCCACGCTAGGGTATTACTGTTTTCGGAAGTTACAATCACGGCTTAATTCCTTGTGCGTTTGGTAGGGCATGACGCTTACGCATAGGTACGCCATTAGCGGTTAAATCGGCTTTTAGGTCATCAATGTTAATAATGCCTTTATGGAATACTGAGGCGGCGAGGGCGCCATCAACATCGGCCTGTTGAAATACGTCGTTAAAATGTGAAATTTCACCGGCACCGCCAGAGGCAATAAGGGGCACTTCGCACACTTCACGCACAGCACTTAGCTGTGCAATATCGTAGCCTTTTCGTACACCGTCTTGGTTCATGCAGTTAAGCACAATTTCACCGGCACCACGTGACTGCACTTCTTTAATCCAGTCTAAGGTTTGCCATTGGCTTTTTTGAGTGCGGTTCTCATCGCCAGTAAACTTATACACTTCGTATTGACCAGTGGCCTCGTTGTAAAAGCTGTCTACCCCAATAACCACACATTGCTGGCCGTACACGTCATGCATGGCATTAATTAATGCAGGGTTGTTTAGGGCTGGGGAGTTAATTGAAATTTTATCTGCGCCCATTTCTAAAATGCGCCCAGCATCTTCAATGCTTTTAATGCCGCCCGCTACACAAAAGGGGATGTCGATAACCTGTGCTATGCGGCTTACCCAGCTTTTATCTACCACTCGCTCATCTGAGCTTGCAGTAATATCGTAAAACACCAGTTCGTCAGCGCCTGCTTTGGCGTATTGTTCTGCTAAAGGGACAATGTCGCCAATAATTTCGTGGTTTCTGAATTGAACGCCTTTAACAACTTTACCGTCGCGAACATCCAAACAAGGAATTATGCGTTTTGCCAACATGCGATAGCCTCCTTCACGGTGAATTTACCTTCAAGCAAGGCACGACCTAAAATAACTCCGCCAACGTTAGTGGGCTTCAACGCTGAAATGTCGTTTAAGCTGCCTATTCCGCCAGACGCTTGCCAGCTAACGTTAGGAAAGCGAGCACTCATTTCTTCGTAAAGTTCAACGTTAGCGCCTTGTAGGGTGCCGTCACGGCTAATGTCGGTGCACAGCACATGTGTAGCGCCTACCGATGCAAAGTCGTTTAGCAAGTCTTCTAGGGCTACCCCAGAGTTTTCCTGCCAACCGTGAGTGGCAATTAACTTCTCGCCGTTTTCACTAATATTAATATCTAGGGCCAACACGATATGTTCGGCACCGTATTTGGTTACCCACGATTTTACTAGTTCAGGCTGTTTAACCGCGAGTGATCCAATTACCACGCGGCTTACGCCAATGTCGAGTAACTGTGCCACCTCTTCTTCACTTCGAATACCGCCGCCCGCTTGAAACTGCATGCGCTTGGTATCTACCATTGATTTAATCAAAGTAAGTTGGCGTTTACTGGTATCTTTCGCGCCAGTTAAATCAACAATGTGTAACCAAGTAGCACCTTGGTCGGCATAGTCGTTTACCACGTCTACTGGATCGAATTCGTATTTTGTTTTTTGCTCGTAGTCGCCCTGATACAAACGCACTACGCTGCCATCGATAAGATCAATTGCTGGAATAATCATTATAGGTTCACAAAGTTAGTCAGTAGTTGCGCACCAGCATCGCTGGAACGTTCAGGGTGAAATTGTACGCCAAAGAAATTGTCTTTGTTAATGGCCGCTGAAAACGGGTTACCATAGTTACAGCTAGCTAAAGTATGGGCGTACTCTGGTACGGCAAAGCTGTGCACAAAATAGAAATAGGTATCTTGTGGAATGCCTTTAAACAAGGTGTCGTCGTTATGAGAAACCGTGTTCCAACCCATGTGCGGTAAACGTAAGCCATTCGCTTCCATACGCGCAACATGACCAGGCATTAGCGACAAACAAGGAATATCATCCTGCGAGTCTCCTAAGCGGTTCTCTAAGCTACCTTCAGCACTGCTTTCTACCATCAATTGCATACCTAAACACACGCCTAATACAGGCTGGGTTAGGCTTTGCAATGTGCTTGATAGGTCTTTTTGGGTAATACTTGCCATGGCCGCAGCGGCAGTTCCAACACCAGGTAAAAAGACTTTATCAGCGCGAGTGATCACATCTTTGTTATCAGACACTTCAACTGTTACGCCTAAACGTTCTAACGCAAAGCGAACCGATGAAATATTCGCGCAACCTGTGTTCACAATGACAATTTTCTGTCTTTGCGATTTTTGTACTTCAGGCATTAAAGCGCTCCTTTACTGCTAGGCAATGCATCGCCTTGACGCGTAATGGCTTGGCGCAACGCACGACCAAATACTTTGAACAAGCTTTCTACCTGGTGGTGAGCATTGCCTTCGCTGGTGGAAAGGTGGAGCGACAGCCCCATGCTTTGCGCCAATGAATAGAAAAAGTGTGGCACCATTTCAGTGGCCATTTCACCCACTTGGTCGCGGCTAAAGTCAGCATCGAACTTAAGGTGAGGGCGGTTTGAAATATCCATGATGCACTCAGCGCGGCACTCATCCATAGGCAAGGCAAAACCAAAACGGCCAATACCACGTTTATCACCCAAGGCTTTCTTAAGTGCTTCACCTAAGGCTAATGCGGTATCTTCCACACTGTGGTGATCATCAATATGCAAATCGCCATCTACGGTTACGTTTAACTCAAAACCACCGTGGGTCGCAATTTGATCTAACATGTGGTCGAAGAAACCTAAGCCAGTGTGAATGTGCGATTTTTCGGTAGAATCTAAATCTACGCGTACTTTAATGTCGGTTTCAGAGGTGGTGCGGATAACTTCGGCAATACGTGAAGACGACAACAAGGTTTTTTGAATGTGGTCCCAGTTCAAGGTTTCAGGGTTATATTGCAACCCTTTAATACCCATGTTCTCGGCAAGTTGCATGTCGGTCATGCGATCGCCAATCACGTATGAACGGGTAAAATCCACTTTACCTTGTTGAAGGTAGTCTTTTACTAGCCCTAATTTTGGCTTACGGCAGGTACAGTTGTCTTCTTCAAAGTGCGGGCAAATAAGCACATCGTCAAACGTAATGCCTTGGCTTTTGAAAATGGCCATCATGGCATTATGCGGCGCGTCGAAATCAGCTTGAGGAAAGCTGTCTGTGCCTAAGCCGTCTTGGTTGGTTACCATCACAAACTTAAAGCCTGCTGCTTTTAGTTTTAACAGCACAGGGATAACATTAGGTTCGAAAACCAGCTTTTCCAAACTGTCTAGCTGCTTATCTACTGGCGGCTCTTCTACTAACGTGCCGTCGCGGTCGATAAATAAAATGGCTTGCTGACTCATGCCGCTAGCTCCTCTATGAATTCGTTGATCAGTTGCAGTAAACGCTGGTTTTGTTCTTCAGTACCAATGCTTACACGCAAGCAATTTGTAAGATTAAGCTGTTTAGATTGGTCGCGTATCAATAACCCTTTGCTCACTAAATATGGCATTAGCTCGCTGGCACGTGCGTAACGAAATAGCACAAAATTGGCTTTTCTATCGCCTACCAATTCAAAGCCGTCGATATCAGCAAGGGCCGCTGCCAATAAGTCTTTTTCTCTATTGATAGTATCTACTTGCAACTGAATTAATGTCAGTGAATCAGTAGATAACGCCTGTGCAGCAATTTGTGCCACAGGCTCTGCAATAGGATAAGGTGCAATCACTTTGAGTAGTGCTTGAATAACGGGCGCTTGGGCTAACGTGAACCCGCAGCGTAGCCCTGCTAACGCAAAGGCTTTTGACAGCGTGCGTAATACTACTAGGTTAGGGAAATTCGCTATTTCATTTGCCCAGGTATTTTCGGCATCAAACTCGATATAAGCTTCATCAACCACCACTAGTGCACTATCAGAAAAGTGGTTGAGTACTGCCCGAATATCTTCCCTGGCAACCTGTGTACCTGTTGGGTTGTTTGGTGCACAAATAAAAATAACATTAGCGTTATCGATTGCACACACGCCTTCAACGTCTAAGCTGAAATCGCCTTTTAGTGGCACTGTCGTAATACCCACATCACAGGTTTCTGCGCTAATCGCGTACATGCCGTAAGTAGGCGGGCAAATAACAATATTATCTTTGCCTGGGGTGCAAAAGGTACGAATCAGTAATTCAATGCCTTCGTCTGCACCACGGGTAACAATCAATTGTGAAGTATCAATGCCTGCATAAGCCGCATAGCTTTCAACTACTGATGATGGCTGGCACGACGGGTAACGATTAAAGTTACTCGCATCTATGTCATACTCATTCGCATAGGGCGACTCGTTAGCATTTAGCCAATCTTGGCCGCCTGAATATAAACGCCTTGCCGACTCATAAGGCTTAAGCGGCACCAAATTAGCATTAATCAGGTTATCAATAAGCGTATCAACAAGAGCAGGCATTAAGCATCTCCCTTATTGGTAACGTTTGCTAGCTTTTGCATACGCAGCGCTACCGCTTGTTCGTGAGCATCAAGGCCTTCAGCGCTGGCTAAGGCCATAATAGCGGGGCCTAAGTTACGCATGCCGTCTGCTGATAACTCTTGAATAGTGTAGCGACGCATAAAGTCGAGCAAACCCAAGCTAGAGTAGTTCTTCGCATAACCGTAGGTAGGTAACACGTGGTTTGTACCCGAGGCATAATCACCGGCAGATTCTGGCGACCAAGGGCCTAGGAATATCGAACCTGCATATTTGATTTTCGGCAGTAGGCTGCGAGCATCTTCTATTTGCACAATTAAGTGTTCAGGCGCATAAGCATTGCTTACTAAAATGGCGTCATCTACTGAATCTGCCAAAATATAGCGGGCATTCTCCATCGCAGGGCGAGCAATATCGGCACGTGAAAGCGTAGACAATTGGCGTTCAACCGCTGCTTTTGCTGCCTCAATTAAGGTTTCGCTGTTAGACACTAAAATGGCTTGAGAATCTGGGCCATGCTCTGCTTGAGAAAGTAAGTCTGAAGCAACAAATTCAGCATCGGCAAATTCATCTGCTAATACCAATACTTCAGACGGGCCTGCTGGCATATCGATTGCTGCACCATCAGCACGTAAGCTTACCTGCTGTTTGGCTTCAGTCACAAAGCTATTACCCGGGCCGAATATTTTATCAACTTGCGGTATAGAGTCTGTACCTAATGCCATGGCTGCAATGGCCTGTGCACCGCCACAAAGATATATGGCTTCAATGCCACATTTTCTTGCGGCATACGCAATTTCAGGGGCAATTAAGCCTTGCTTGTTGGGTGGCGTACAAAGCAGTTTGTTTTCACAACCGGCTACCAGTGCAGGCACACCCAACATCAATACCGTAGAGGGCAAAGGAGCGCTACCACCTGGAATATACAAACCTACCGCATCAAGAGGTGTGAAGCGTAATTCGCAGTTCACACCAGGTGTAGTGGTTAGGGCAATATCACTTGGCAACTGCGCATCGTGAAACGCTTTAATATTGTTAAATGCAATGTCAATAGCGCCAGCTACTTCTGCGGTAACCGAGCTTGCTAACGTGTCGATGTTTTCTTGCGATAACACCAACGATTGCAAATCAGGGCAATCGAACTTACGAGTGAAGTTGATAACGGCTGCATCGCCTTCATTTTCTACGCTAGCGATAATCTCGCCCACGGTTTGTTTTAACTGTTGGCTATTGGCCATAGCCGGGCGCGAAAGCGCTGTTTTTTTCTCAAGCTTTGATAGAGATGACCAGATAATCATAATCTTTTGCCTTTTAGCCCATCATTTTTTCGATAGGCATTACTAATATTGAAGAGCAGCCTAATGCTTTTAGTTTTTCCATGGTTTCCCAAAATAGGGTTTCAGTAGAAACAACATGAATAGCTACATGCTCTTCATTGCCAGACAAAGGCAATACGGTTGGGTTTTCAGCGCCCGGTAACAAGCTTTTCACTTGTTCTAGGTAAGCTTTTGGTGCGTGAAGCATGATGTACTTGCTTTCTTTCGCTAGCAATACACCGTCGACACGAGGCATAAGGCGATTAATAAGGGCTTGCTTTTCATCGCTCATGTTGCCGTCGGCACGTTGAATTAACACTGCTTTTGAGCGGAAGATTACATCTTCTTCAACAAGTCCGTTCGCTTCAAGGGTTGCGCCTGTGGATACCAAATCACAAATTGCATCGGCAACGCCTGCGCGAGGTGCAACTTCAACCGAACCGGTAAGCATGACTGCTTTGGCGTTAATTTTTTGCTCTGCAAAATAACGCTCTAGTAGGAATGGGTAAGTGGTAGCGACTTTCTTGCCTTCTAAAGACTGGATGTTGGTGTAGTCCATTTCAGTAGGAACGGCGATAGACAAGCGACAACCACCGTAGTCTAAACGACGCAATACTTCATAGTCAGAAGGCTTGTTAGCCGCTTTGCGTTCTAACATCTTTTCTTCTAGCTCGTTTTCGCCAATGAAGCCAAGGTCGGCTACGCCATCCATAACTAATCCCGGAATGTCGTCATCGCGAACACGTAACAAATCGATAGGCTCGTTGGTAGAATGCGCAATCAGCAGGCGATCACGAATGTTCAATTTTATGCCAATAGCCTTAAGTAGAGCGATGCTGTCATCGCTTAAACGGCCTGATTTCTGTATGGCAATTCGAAGTCTTTTGCTGTTACTCATTGAAACGTTCCTTACACGTTGTACTACTTTTTACTGTCTTAACGATTACGCCTAAAACGAAAAACCCCCGGAAGTTTCCTTCCGGGGGTCGAGAATTTTTTCTATCTGCGCCACTGGAAGGAATAATAGACCTTCCAGCACGAACCTGAAAGGCTATGCTTTATGATGGTGGTGATGTTTTACAGCGCAGTTATTCATTTGATTTCTTAATACCTATTTCCGAACGGCTGAAACATTAGCGGTTTGCCCCCGATTTTGCAAGGCGAAAGTGAACTCTTTTTACAGTTTCAGTCTAATTTAATATGTATATAGTAAAACTTTTTGATCTGAGCCAATGTGATCGTTTTCCCTATTAGGTAGTGTTCAGGATGAAATATCACAGAATTGACCTTTACGGGTTGGAGTCGCCATGAGTAATGACCTAATTTTTTCCATTTTACCGCGCAATACCAAAGTGCCCATAGAAACAGATAACCGGGTAAAAAAAGTGGCGCGCAGCGAAAAGTCGGAGGCGCTCAATCAAGACGAAAAAGAGCAGCATGATGAAGTACATATCGTTGATGAAATGGAACAGCGTGAACGGCACGAGCAAAACGAAAAGAATGAGCACCCAAGCAACCAAGAAAATCGCCAACAAGGGAGTCTTCAACAAGAAGACAACCAAGCTAATACAAAAGAACTCAAGCAAAAAGACAAGCAAGACGACAAATCAATAGGGCAGCAATTGGACGAACGTGAAAGCCGTGAGTTAAATACCTCAGATGCAACGGGCACTAAAATACCGCGGGGCATTAAGCATGTGGATATTACTATTTAACTGTGCAGGCGGCTTTCGGGTTCATTCCTGTCATCTCTCTTATGCCGCCTTTAAGTAACTCTGCAGAACAAAATTACATTCAGTAAGCTTATATTATTTGTTGCCGCTGCTTTTAATTGCACGCTTTAGTTCAGTAGGCAGTAAAAACGCATAACTGATAAACATAAGCGCAATACCAGTAACAATAAGTAAATCATCTGCATTTAAAGAAAGTAGCGTTGTCATATTAATACCCGTAAGCGTTTAGAAGGAAAGTAACAAATCACAACCAAATATTATCACTTCGGTGGCTACAGAATAGGGGCTGGGCACTCAACTTTAGTTTAAAAATCAAGTGTTTTAGACTAATTGATTAATCGCAGGTTATTGGCGGTAAGCGAGGTGGTTGAGGCGGTAATTCAAATTCGTCACTAAGCAGTAAGTCTAGAGCAAGGTTAACTTTCCCATTAGAACCCTTATATCGATCTGGATCGTCGGTCTCTAAAAATAAGTCGTTCTCATATACTTGCTCATCAACTACCTGTTGACGCATTTCAAAGACTCGCGCTGAACAATCATGCATGTCTTTAATTGAATGACAGCCACTAGATAGCAGGATAAACCCAGTAACCAAACAAAAATGAGAGCTTTTTGAACGCTTTTCCATAAAAATACTATTCCCTGATTTTATGTAACCTTTAACTTCTAAATTTGTACACAATTTACTTAATAGCCAACTTGAACATAAAGAATGCTTCTAAAAGCCCTAAGTGTGAAGGCCCAGCTGCCAATACCCCACATCTAACCATTCACCAAATTTAAACCCAACCTTAGGGAAATGAGCTACTTTTTCCATACCTAATTTTTCGTGCAAACCAATACTGGCGGGGTTAGGTAGAGTGATGCCACCGATTACACTGTTGATACCCAGACGTTTAAGTTTATCTAAAAGTGCTTCATAGAGTTCAGTGCCTAACCCTTTTCCTTGGGCTTCGTTAGAAAGGTAAATCGTCGACTCTACAGAAAATCGATAGGCGGTTCTTTCTTTCCATTTAGTGGCATATGCATACCCTATAACTGCTTCGTCTTCAACGGCAACTATCCATGGTAAGGTAGATTCTGACACTTTCCTTAATCTATTAGACATCTCTTCGCTAGAAACTTCAGTTTCTTCAAAAGTGATACAGGAATTAGCAACATAGAAATTATAGATTTCAGCTATTTTGGGCGAATCTTCTAAAACTGCATCTCTAATAATCATGATGTCTCCAGGTATTTAAAAGAACAACAATAGGGCGTATATCACTTAATTCTAATTGTTTATTTACGCTTCAAAAACGTATTTATATTTCTTCCACAGCATAGTGTCGCTGCACATCTTTAGAAACAATGCCCCAATCAGCGTTTTTTACTCGCTGTTGGTGAGCTTCAAAAGCATGCATATCTGAAAATTCTTCATACACGTCAAAGATATGTGGTTCGATCTTTCTTTGAGTAACTCTAAAAGTGATACATCCAGGCTCTTGCTGAGTTTGGCTGATATGTATTGGCAGAGCGGATTTGATTGAATCTATTTGCTCTGAAGCAACGCTTATAAACCCAGACAGGATGACCATATTTGAAATAATTTCCTTTCTAACAATAAGAGACTATTCGGTGCATGTTTTTTCGCTGCCGTTTTATACGCAACTTCGTATTCATACAAGCACATATATAGGCGCATATATAGGCGCATATATATGGAAGTTGCATATTCAACTTGATAGCTTTTTAATCTTCGCGGGCAGCATTCATCAGACAGAAAGCTAGAAGCAAGGTTGCGAGGACACCAAACCCACCAGCAACCGCCGAAGGTAAGAAGGCGTTACGGCCCAATACAATCAAAATTCCATTGGCAAGCATGGCAACAACACCCACTACCGCAGTCACTCCACCTAAGGGCTTAGCACCATCTTGCATTTTTGCGATGCCGAAAATAAGTGCCGCAAAACCTAGCAAGAGCTTTGCTGCGTAATAAATCATGAAAGACAAGGCCACTACTGCACCCGCTAAAGGTCCTAGGCTCTCGTTTTGCGTTGTAGCTTCGCGAAATGGTGTAAACATAGTAAGGCCAACACTCACTTGTACTAAATTAAGCGCTGCACTAAATGCAATGGCAGACCATCCTACGTGGTAATGCTTTGCGCGCACCATCGCGGCGCCGGCAAATGCCATAAGGAAGGTAAAAAGAATACTTTCTGTTCCCCAGAATAGCTGGCGTGGAAAATCGATGTCGGCCATGCGAAGTAGGGTGTAAAGCGCCTGGGTAGCGGCCAACAAGAAGAGTAAATACGATGTAACTCTAACCGTGTGTTTATTAGTAAAGTCCATGGTTTTCCTTTGAATTCGTTTAACACCGCTCAAAATCAATAGTTGTGAAATTAAAGGTGTTTACCTCAAGTCAACGCAACAACAAAGGTGTAGCGTATGCACTGGGCTATAATCGTTGAGTGACCCTGCGAAGGCAAAGCCTGAATTTTCTCAGTACTAATATGTTGTATTTTGGTAATGAAATCAACGTTCGAGATTGGTAGCAGAGCGTGGAAGTATCATTGTGATTTGAAATAGAAGACAGGCGCTGAATTCCTTAAAAAATTAAAAGGGACAGCACCCGATTATTACTGTTAACACCGTTTCTACTAGTTAAGTTCTTTATCTACCCAAAACTTGGTACCTTTCACGGTAGCTTGTAAGGCTAAACCACTTTCAGTCATGGTGTACACGGTTACATTGCCCAAATACCCTTCGCCTTCTGCTGACATGCCTTTGTTACCCGCTTTAGCCGCAGCATCAGCGTTGCCACCTACTGTCCAACCATTTTCGATAAAGTAGTTCATGGCTTTTTGCGTGTGGAAAACCATTACTACACGGTAGTCTTTCGCTCCGAGTCCAAGACCAACACCGCCTTCGGCCATATTCATGTAAGTTTTCGTGCCAGTGACTTGGTTGTTCACAACGCCGTAACCCGTGCCGGCCGCAAAGAAAATGACGTTAATATTTGCATTCGTGAATACCGCGTAGCCTGCCGCATCTCGAACTTGAGAACGGGTATCAGGCTTTTCAGTGTATAACCTAGCCAATGCATTTTGCTGCATATCTAAAATAGCTTGTCGCTTTTCAGCAACACTACCGTCACCCATAGAGGCGCAGCCAGTTACAGCAAGTAAAACTAAACCTACCAATGAAAGTGAAGTTAAGCTTTTGAAATTCATATTTTTTCCTTTGATTCAATTTTAAAACGTACTATCTAAACTTTGGGTTTAGGTATTAAAAAAACCTAAACAGATCGGTTTAATCGTTTATTGCATGTCACTACAATCCTAGTACGCAAAAAATGTGCTCAAAGGTTAGTTTTGAATGTAAATGTTATTGCTATTGCACCTTTTCAACATCGAAACCTTGCTGTTCTAGCATATTCAATACACCCAACTCACCGGGCAAATGCAATGCACCTACTAGCACAAATTCAGTGGGTTTAGTTGCCAATGCTTCTACTAAAAATTGCATCCAAGCTTTGTTTCTAGATGATAAAAGTGTATCGAATATATCAGGGTATTCGGACTTGAAATCGGCCATGCTTTCTTCGTACATTTTATCGATGTCGCCTGCTTTCCAACTCGATTTCATTTTTGGTAAAACCTGTGGGAGTGTTTCAACGTCTTCAAGGGTGTATTGAATAAACGCATCTTCATCGCCGTTACCCATTTTCTGAATAAACGAAAGTTGCTGTTCGGGGCTTTCTAACCAAAGAATGGTTTTATTGTCATTTTTGCCACGATTAAAGAAATGTTTATCTACGCCTTCACTGGTTAGCCCCATTATTTGAAGTTCAATCATGCTTAAGGTAATACTTAAAAATGCAGGCTTATACATCATAAAGTTAGAAAGTGATAAACCACGTGCTTGCATGTGTGCTGATAAATTGGCTATGGTTTCTACCGAAAGATCATTAGCTAGGCTGTTACCTTGGGTGTAAGTTAGCTGTTTCATCATAGACTGCCCAAACTCTTGTGTTTCTAAGGCGTCTAAGTCTGTTTCAAACACTAACGTTTCTGACTGTTGGTAAGCGGTGTTGTAGGCATCTGGAAGAGGGTAATCACTTTCGCTAAGTAGGTGAAGCGTGCCGCCAATATAGAGGGTGTTTTCGCCGTTACTCACTTTGAAAACCGAGGCGGAAAAGGCTGGCGTGGTTAGCCCTACTACACAACTTGTAAGTAAAAGCGCTAAGCTAAAAGCACGTGGGCTGAACTTCATCATATTGTCCTGTTAGATGATAATCAGCCACTTTACCGAGTAAGTAACATCTATTCAACTGGGTCTATTTAACCAGTATTGAATGTTTTCTGTCGTGTGAGCCATGTCTGGCTAAAACCAGTTCAGCTCACAACAGAGCAGTTAAAAGAAGGACAGTTAAAAAAGAGCTACTAGAGAGCTGCTATCGGTGCCAATCAATTTCGAGTTCCAGCGCATCTGGAATCTGTGATTGACCTACCATTTCCTCGTAAGGGGTGGTTTGACGGAGCCAGACATGTTCAAACTCTTCAGAATTAAAGTGGTCTTTAATCTCATTTAGACAATGAAAAGTTTTTGGCCGAGACGTTTTGTCTCTTACTAAAGTGCGGGATGCACCTAATCCTGTCGCCGCTAAATAGCTACCGCCTTCAATTGACTCTATGTACAGATTCATGATTGTTCTCCGATATAACACGAGTAGACATTACTAGTTGTAGTTCACGGGCGGAAAAGCGGATATTAAATTTAATTTAAACTTCGCTTCACCTCACCAAAACTAGCGCTAAAATGAAAGCAGTACGCGCAAGCTAAACTACAAGAAGTAAGAACCAAGGCTAGGTTTTCCACCAATGATTCCGGCATACCATAATGCCTTCGTTATCTAGTGTTTCTTTGAGTAATGCGCGATCTTCAAGATTAAGAAACTCCCCCAAGACAATACGTTGTTCACCATCCACTAAGGTGACGATGGGTAGGTGCCAATCGTTTTCAGATTCGGTAAATATAATATGCGCTGACGGACGAGTGAAAGAGAGAGTGCGGTGGCGGGTACAAAAGTGAATCGTGTGGGGCTCAATATCAAGGGTTTCCCACCGGTACGTACTGCGGGAACCTTGGTACATGATAAAAATAAGCAATACGACTTCTATACCAGCAAAGGGTAAAATCACCCAAACTCCTACCACCGCCCAGCCAATAGCGATAGTGAAGACTACAACGGCAAATATCAACATCAGCCACTTAGTATCTTGCCAGCTGGCTGAACGGTTAGGCGTAAGCCGTAACCTCCTCTTACCATGGAGTGAAATGGTTTCTAACATAAAGTTCAAAGGATAAAACGGTGACTACCTAGTAATATTAGTAGGCATTGGGCATTTTGCCGTCGTGATTTGTTTAAATAAAAGCATTGGCTGTACACGAGAGTTTCATCTCCATGCGTCGTTTAGGGGAATGTGTTGAATCGTTTATCTCAATGGGTAATACAAAGCCCATTTAAAATTCTTTTGCTTGTGCTGTGGGTAGCGGTGATTTTTTCTCAATCCACGCCGCTTATTCTCATCGCTGAGAATAGCCTTTTTAGTTTGCTTGGCATCATTGGCGCTATTTTCGCAAACGCTACCGGTGCTGGTGGGGGCGTGGTGTTTGTTCCTTTCTTTAACCACTTACAATTTTCACCTCAGAGTGTGGTGGCCACCAGTTTCGCTATTCAATGCTGCGGTATGACAGCTGGCGCTATAACGTGGTGGCGATATAAACGCTGTCATCATCAAACCGATAGTCAGTGGCGTGCGTTGCCTACAAGTTTAATGCTAAGCGTACCCGCTTCACTGTGCGGCGTCTGGCTTGCGCAGTTTGGGCCAGAAACGTTTACTGCTCTTTCACCTTTTAAAGGCGGAATAGAACAAATTCACTTGGGGTTTGGCGCATTTTCTATATTGCTTGCCGTGGCTATTTTTGCCTCTATTCCTTTCTTAAAGCGGGTTGCCTTAAAACAAGATGCTGAGCAACTTGATATTGTGGCGCTGCCATTTGTATCTTTTTTCGGTGGAATTGTTACTGCTTGGCTTTCAGTGGGGGTAGGCGAGTTGGTGGCTGTCTATCTCATCATCAGAGGGTTCAATGTCACTATGGCCATCGCAGCAGCTGTTATCTTGTCAGCCTTTACCGTATGGGGCGCTGTGATTTATCACGTGTTAGTAACCCATGCCGTAGTTTGGGACGTAGTGATATTTGCAGGCGCGGGCGCTATTATTGGTGGCATGCTAGCCAAGTTTGTTGTGTTGGCTTTTTCACCCCAAAAACTTAAGCTTTTCTTTGGCACTTGGGTGCTATTGCTTGG
This sequence comes from Alteromonas sp. Mac1, assembly GCF_001562125.1. Classification (NCBI taxonomy): domain Bacteria; kingdom Pseudomonadati; phylum Pseudomonadota; class Gammaproteobacteria; order Alteromonadales; family Alteromonadaceae; genus Alteromonas; species Alteromonas sp. Mac1. The sequence goes on along the minus strand of NZ_CP013932.1, from coordinate 2,978,966 downwards.
CGTATCTGGTTTGCCTATTTTCTAAGAGCTCAGTTTTAAACAGGAATCGTTTGTCAGAAAAAGGATGTATAGATGACATATCAGACAGCACCCAAGAAAATTTATCGTGTAACGCAGCCCGAATGGTCGAAAAATGCCGTTATATATCAGGTGAATACTCGCCAGTTTTCAGCATCTGGTACATTCAAAGAAGTGACAAGTAGCTTAAGTCATATATGTGATTTAGGTGTCGATATCCTTTGGCTTATGCCTGTTCATCCTATTGGTGAAAAAAATCGCAAAGGTAAGCTTGGCAGCCCGTATGCGGTTAAAGACTACTTGGGCATTAACCCCGAATTTGGCAATGCAGACGACTTTAAAGAGTTAGTACAAGAAGCGCACAAACGGAATTTGAAAGTTATTTTAGACTGGGTGCCTAATCATAGTGCCTGGGACAACCCCTTGGTCGACACGCATCCGCACTGGTATGCCAGAGATCATCACGGTGCATTTCGCCCATCTCCGTGGTGGGACTGGTCAGATATTATCGAGTTTGATTACGACCAACCTGCGCTACGTGAGTATATGATTAACGCCATGGGCTATTGGGTAGAATGCTTTGATATTGATGGTTTTCGATGTGATGTAGCCGGTTATGTTCCAAACGACTTTTGGCATCAAGCGCGGGTTGCCTTAGATGCAATAAAGCCGGTATTTATGTTAGCCGAGTGGGAAAATCGCGATTTACACGAAACTGCCTTTAACATGACTTATGCATGGAGCTGGAATGAAACCATGCACGAGCTCGCCCATGGTCGATGTTCTCTCGACAGACTAAGAAAATACTATTCATGGAATGAACGGGCGTGGCCGCACAGTGCTTATCGAATGACTTTTGTGAGCAACCACGACAAAAATGCGTGGGATGGCACCCAGCGAGAGCAGTTTGGCGATGCGTTAGAGGCTGCAATTGTATTATCGGTATTGGGTGAAGGTATGCCGCTAATTCATAATGGCCAAGAAGCAGGTGAAACAAAGCGTTTAGCGTTTTTTGAACGTGACCCTATTGAATGGCAGCCTCACCGTATCGGTGATTTGTACAACGCCTTAATTAAGATAAAAAAATCTATTCCTGCCTTGGGTAATGGCGAATTTGGTGCCCGTATGATTCAGGTACCAAGTGATTGTATGTCACAGGTATTTAGCTTTGTAAGAATGGATGAACACAATAAGGTATTAATTATCATCAATTTTTCAGACGCTTTGTGCAAGGTTACATTTAACGACCCTATACTTAATGGCACTTATTCTAAGTGCACGCTCGATTCAAATACCTCCCATCACGAGCTATCAAGCCAAACCGAACACTTACATATCGAGAAGCCTGTTCAAATTGACCCTTGGGGCTATCAGGTATGGATTGCTAATGTGTGAACAGTCGGCTTCAGAAGGGCATGAAATCTGTCATTCGGTATGGAATTTTCGCGAATACCAACCATTTTTCGAAAAACTTTGGCATAATGCACCGCTTTATGGCCTAGCGGCCAAATATTCACTTTTACGTTAAGTACACTATGCCAACTATCGATGACATCTTTTCTTCCACGGGTTTACTTGCAAAAACCATCAATGGATTTGTTCCCCGTGAAGCGCAAACAGAAATGGCGCAGGCGGTAAAAGAAGCCATTGATGAAACCGGTAGCCTAGTGGTTGAAGCCGGGACCGGTACGGGGAAAACTTTCGCTTATCTAGCCCCTGCGCTGTTAGCTGAAGGCAAAGCGATTGTGTCGACGGGAACGAAAAACCTGCAAGAGCAGCTATTTCATCGAGATTTACCTTTGGTGAAAAAAGCCCTTAGCAGCAGACGTAAAACCGCACTGTTAAAAGGTCGTGCTAATTACCTTTGCTTGCACCGACTAGAACAACATGGCGGCAACTCCACGTTAGTGGAGAAAGACGTGTTAGGGCAGTTGTCTGAAGTAAAGCTGTGGTCTACCACCACAAAAACTGGCGACATGGGCGAGCTCAAAAGCTTACCCGAAGATGCGCGAGTGTTGCCATTAGTTACGTCTACCGTTGATAACTGTCTTGGGCGCGACTGCCCCGATTATGAAGAGTGTTATTTGGTTAAGGCACGGCGTAAAGCCTTGGATGCCGACATTATTGTGGTGAACCACCACTTGTTTTTCGCTGACATGGCATTAAAAGATACCGGCTTTGGAGAGCTTATCCCAGAAGCCGACGCCATTATATTTGATGAAGCCCATCAAATACCTGATATTGCCGCAGACTACTTTGGTGAATCGCTTTCCACGCGCCAAATTCAAGATTTAGCCAAAGATATTACCCTTATTTTTAGAACTGTGTTGAAAGACGCAGCGCAGTTAGATAAAGCTGCCGACAAATGCCGCATGATTGCTGCCGATTTACGCCTGTTATTCCCCGATACTACCCAGCGAGGAAATTGGGCTGAAGCCTTAATGCGTGATGATGTGCGCTTAGAAGTGGGCAAACTAGCAGAAGCGCTAGGGGTGCTGCATGAAGTGTGTAAATTGCACATTGGTCGAGATAAAGATTTAGATAATCTGTACGAAAGAATTGTGTCGGTGAGGGAACAACTCGACTCGTTAAGTGATGAAAAACAAGAAAATGTGAGCTTGTGGTATGAAACTACCACTCGCCATTTGATTATGCATTTAACGCCGTTATCGATTGCTGCTAAGTTCCGCCGTTTTGTAGCATCGCCTCCTCGCGGGTGGGTATTTACCTCGGCGACCTTGATGGTTAACGGCGGTTTTGAACATTTTCAACGCCGGATGGGATTAGAAGACTCAAGAACGCTAGGCTTAGATAGCCCTTTTAACTACCCTGAACAAGCCATGTTGTGTGTACCTCGGTATTTGCCCGAGCCGAACAGTTTTTCTATGCGTGAAACCTTGTTGAATACCGCAAAGAGGTTGATTAAAGCCAGTAAAGGCCGATGCTTTTTGTTGTTTACCAGCCACGCCATGCTGCGTGAAATTGCCGGTAAGCTAGAAGATGAAATTGACAACCCACTATTAGTGCAGGGCACAACGACTAAACAGGCGCTATTAGATGCCTACCTGGCTGATGAAAAAGCGGTATTAATGGGCACTGGCGCTTTTTGGGAAGGTGTGGACGTTCGAGGTAATGATTTGGTGTGCGTTATGATAGATAAACTGCCATTCGCATCACCAGACGATCCACTATTACAAGCACGAATGGACGACGTTAAAAAACGTGGCGCAAATCCATTTGGTGTTATTCAGATACCTCAGGCCGTTATTGCCTTAAAGCAGGGGGCTGGTCGATTAATCCGCGACCCTACCGATAAGGGAGTATTGGTTATTTGCGATAATCGTTTAGTCACAAAACCTTATGCGAAAACCTTTATAGGTAGTTTGCCGAATATGCGAAGAACCCGCAGTTTAGACGAAGTAGAGTCTTTCCTTGCAAGAATTGATGAAGAGTAAAGAATGAAAGTTTTAGCCATAGATACGGCAACAGAAGCCTGTTCAGTAGCACTTAATACTAACAGCGAGGTGGTTTCACGATTTGAAATTTGTCCACAGCAACATAGCCAGCGTTTACTGCCTATGTTGGATGAAGTGTTAAAAGATGCAGGCCTAGTGCTGGCCGATTTAGACCTATTGGCATTTGGCCGAGGCCCGGGGAGCTTTACCGGCGTGCGTATTGCTACCGGCATGGTTCAAGGTTTGTCACTGGGTAGTGGCTTAAAAGTCGCAGGTGTAAGCACGCTTGCGGCTATGGCGCAACAAGCGCTAGCCACTGAGCAAACTACAACCAAGCAGGTTGTGTGGGTTGTGTGTGCTACCGATGCCCGCATGGGCGAGGTTTATTTTGCCATCTACAAATCTGAAAATGGTTCATTAAAAGAAGTGGTTGCAGAGCAAGTGTGTCCTCCTGAAATCGCGGTAGAGCTTATTAAAGACACCATTGCTGCTAACCAAGGTGACGCTATTGATGGGTTTGAGCCTGTCGGTACCGGCTGGCAGGCTTATCCGCCACTTGAGGCATTGCTACCTATAGATCATGAGGTATCTATTCAATTTCCTGATGCGGTTTACATGCTGCCTCTTGCTGAGCAACTTGCTAATAAAGGTGACGTACAAGTGGCTAGTGATGTAAAACCTGTTTATCTACGCGACAAAGTGACGTGGAAAAAGTTACCGGGCCGCGAATAACGGGGGAAGTCGCCTTTCTGCCATTAACCGCAACACATTACATGTAAAGCAATAACTCAAGTGCGTTTCTCGAATGATCAGGCAAGCGTTGTGGTATATGGGCGCGATTCTTGCAATTCTTGCAGATGATATTATTAAATAGAACGGTGTATCGTTCAGGGGATGACTTTTACGACTTAATATTTGTTTTAGTCATCTCATCACGTATTTACTTATTTGATTTCATTTAAAAGACTGACACGTTTTTGGTATGCATATAACTAACAATTTTTCGATACCTTCATCGCATCAATCAGAGCCCTCACAAGGGCGCGTTGCTAAAGTTAATAAAGATGCGCAGCAGCAAGGCAATGGTGAAGGTAAGCAGCAGAATAATCATATTGTGGTGGCTCCAGACGCTCAGGGCACCGACAATGCACAGGCTTATCAACGTTTCGTACGTGAAGATAGTGCGGGTTATTCTCAGCAGGCTATTGCGTCGTATACCAGTTTCGAAAAACAGCAAGAGCGTGAGTCGGTACAAAGCATGTTTGGTGTAGATATTTACGCCTAACGCTTACACTAATTTAGCGTGTCGTTAGTGTTATCTTTGCGTTGTATATCGCCTGATATAAGCAGAGAAATCTGTACCATAATGCGTAAATTACGCGCCTTCCAATCACGTGTTATTAATCCCAACTAAACTTTTTGCCGAAAAACCCGTCTAAAGATTAACAATCGTTTAAATCAATGTTCTTTATGGCATTTATTAAGTATCAATGCTAACTTTTAGGGCAAAGTATCCCGCTAGTAATATCACTTTTAATGATTATTTCTGGTGAATGAGCGGGTTAACAGTGTTACACCGTTACTCAGCGCAATATGGTTTGATTCATTACTATTTGTAGTACTATATATTTTCTCGGCGCTTAGTATCAGCTCCAAGTTAAAAGTGCTTAAGCGGCCAAAAGGAGGCTTCATGCTGGTTAGAATGTTAGTGATAGTAAGTGTGGTACTTTTCGCAGGTTGCGCGATTGTGCCAGAAAGCGTAGAAGTGCCTAAAGGTACTGAGCTAGTTTCTTATTCCAAAGCCGTTACTTCGGGTGCTAATGCACAAGGTAAAATGGCTCGGTGGGGCGGAGTTATTGTTGGGGTTGAAAATAAGCCAAACAAAACGTTCATCGAACTTGTTCATTTTCCACTAAATAATTACGGAAAGCCTAATAGTGGTGGCGAAACCATCGGGCGCTTTAAAGTGCAAATAGACGGCTTTGTCGATCCTATTGTTTTTGAAGAAGGTCGTTCTGCCACCTTTGTAGGAAAATTAGTACCACCCACATCGGGCATGGTAGGTGAACAACCCTACATGTACCCTACAATATTAGCTGACGACTACCACATGTGGCGTAAACAAGAGGTTTACGACGTGAACATGTACTATTTTGATTATGGTACAGGTTGGTATTCACCGTTTATGCGACATAGACCTTGGGGCTACCCAAGCTACAGAAGAGTGCGGGTAACACGCTACGATAATTCTCCGTCTAGCCCTAAACCTTCAAAAAATAGGTCGAACGTTAATACTATTTCAAGTCCGAATGATAAATTGCGCAAGGATAAAGCGAAATAAGTACGCTACCAGATGAAAATGTTCGTAAAGATAATCGTATTTAAATAAAAATATGTATTTACTAGGGAGGCAAGATTTTGCCTCCCTATTTTTTTATCTGGCAGCATTTGGTTCTTTATGGGCAAATAATTGCCGCCGTATTGTGTGAGGGAGCAACATGATAGAAATTGAATTTACAGCAGGAAATTTACACTTAGCCGCACTAGAAAACCAAGGCGCTGGCACCGTAGTGATAGGGCTACATGGTTATTTAGATAACGCAGAAAGCCTACGGTTACTGGCCCCATATCTGCAATCTCAACGCTTTATCGCCCTTGATCTTGCTGGCCATGGTCGTTCATCCCATCGACCGATAGGCATGCACTATAATCAAGCCGATTACTTACAAGACTTGCATGCGTTGATAGAAGATCAAGAGTGGGAACAGGTTATACTGTTAGGGCATTCTATGGGGGGTATTTTAGCGTCATTGTATGCTGGGTTATTCCCTGAAAAAGTGAAGGGGGTGATCAGCCTTGATGCGTGTGGCCCGTTAACGCTAGAGGCGGATACTAGCCAAGCGCAGATGCGGGAAGCCATTCTTAGTAGGAAGAAAAAACAGCGCAATAAGTTAACCTTGGTTAATTTAGATGATGCGGTGAAAGCCCGCTGTAAGGTCTCTGATATTCCAGCTGATCATGCGCGCGCAATTCTAGAAAGGAATCTTACGCAAGATGCCGGTGGCCATTGCTTTTGGTCGAGCGACCCGCGTCTTCGCACCAAATCTGTCCTTCGATTAACCGAAGAACAGGCAGAAAACATTATGAGTGCGATAGTTTGTCCTATACTTTTTGTAGGTGCGTCAAGCAGCTTTAAAACCCTGGACAGTGTTTATGACAAAAGGCAATCCTGGTTTAAAAATGCTCGGTTTGAGCAATTAACAGGCGGCCATCATATTCACATGGAAAAAACTGATGAAGTTGGCATGTTAATCCGTCAGTTTGTTGAGCAAATGTAAACTGCATAGTTTATTTTTTTTTACACTTCCTATACTATTCGCAAGTTATTAGACCAGTTGCTCAAACGCGCGTGATACTTCACGCGCCTTTGTGTTAAAAATAAGTGAAGGAGGTTTTGGTGGAAAAAACCTGGCTCAAGTTTTACGACCCTCGTGTATCTGCAGAAATTGATGCAGATCGTTACGCATCTGTTGTCGATATATTCGAACAATCAGTAAAAAAGTTTAAAGACAAAGTTGCGTTTATCAACATGGGTCAGTCGATGACCTTTGGCGAACTCGACAAGTTATCTGCACAATATGCTGCCTACCTACAAAATAGCGGGTTAAAGCGCGGTGATGCCGTGGCAATCATGATGCCGAACTTGCTTCAGTACCCTGTAGCCATGTTTGGTGTACTTCGTGCTGGTATGGTTGTGGTTAACGTAAACCCGCTGTACACCGCAAGAGAGTTAAAGCATCAGTTAAATGATGCGAATGCTAAGGCAATTGTTATTGTTGAAAACTTTGCGTGCACACTTGAAGAAGTGATCAGTGAAACAAACATTCAAGAAGTGTTTCTTACTTCGCTAGGCGATATGCTGCCTGTACCAAAACGTTGGGTAGTGAATGCGGTAGTTAAGTATGTGAAAAAAATGGTGCCGGCTTTTAATTTGGCAGCGACTACATCTTTCACAAGCGCTATAAAGCAAGGGCAATCGTTAACCTATACCCGTCCAGATTTAACCAACGATGAACTGGCCTTCTTGCAGTACACCGGTGGCACCACGGGTGTATCTAAAGGCGCCATGCTGACACATCGCAATATGATTGCGAATCTTGAGCAAGTTTCTGGCATTTTAGAAACCGTAATAGATGAAGGCGAAGACTTCGTGGTAACCGCGTTGCCGCTTTACCATATATTCGCATTGCTTGCGAACTGCTTGATGTTCCTTAAATACGGTTGCCAAAACTTACTGATTACTAACCCTCGTGATATGCCAGGGTTTGTAAACGAATTGAGCAAATACCCTTTTACTATTCTTCCGGGTGTAAATACCTTGTTTAACGGCTTGTTAAACACACCAGGGTTTAGCGAGCTTGATTTTAAAAACTTTAAGTTTGGCTTAGGCGGCGGCATGGCTGTTCAACGCCCTGTTGCTGAAAAGTGGGAAAAGGTTACCGGTACTGTACTTCTTGAAGGTTATGGCCTTACGGAATGCTCGCCTGTTGTAACAGTAAACCCACCACAAATTGACGCGTACAAAGGCGCCATTGGTATGCCAGTACCTTCTACCGACATCAAACTTCTTGATGATGATGGTAATGAGGTAGAAAAAGGTGAACCAGGTGAGCTTTGGGTGAAAGGCCCGCAAGTGATGAAAGGGTATTTAAATCGCCCAGAAGCCACTGACGAAATTCTTAAAGATGGTTGGCTTGCCACCGGAGACATCGCCACGGTAGACGATGAAGGTTATTTCTATATTGTTGACCGTAAAAAGGATATGATCCTCGTCTCTGGATTCAATGTGTTTCCAAACGAAATTGAAGAAGTGGCAGCGATGCATGACAACATTGTTGAATCAGCAGCTGTTGGTGTGCCAAATGAAGCTAGTGGTGAAGTGGTGAAGTTATTTGTTGTTCGCAACAACGACTCGCTAACTGCTGAAGCGGTCATTGCGCACTGTAGAGAACACTTAACGGGCTATAAAGTGCCTAAGCAGGTAGTCTTCAAAGAAGATCTACCTAAAACCAATGTAGGTAAAATTCTGCGTCGGGAACTACGAGATTAATTCGGTAAGTGAATTAGGAAACATGTAGAGCCGGCGTAAGCCGGCTTTTTATTATTATGCAATATGAATTAGTAACAACTTTCGAACACCTTAATAGCGTTTGTAACCTAGCCCAGCAACAAAAAGCAGTGGCGCTGGACACAGAATTTGTTCGCACTAGAACCCTGTCTCCGCAGCTTGGTTTAATCCAGTTGTATGACGGGCATCAGTTAGTGCTAATCGATCCGCTTGCGATTGATGATCTCTCGCCATTTATTGCTTTAATGGAAAATACCAGTGTGGTAAAAGTGCTGCACTCATGCTCAGAAGATCTCGAGACCTTTCTGACCGCATTCAACACCGTGCCAACACCCGTATTCGATAGTCAATTTGCTGCCAGTATTCTAGGCTTAGGCGCATCGCTAGGCTACGCAAAGCTGGTTGAGTTATTGTGCGATGTAAGCCTAGATAAAGGCGAGTCTCGAACCGACTGGATAGCGCGCCCTTTAAGAGAAGCGCAGCTTAGCTATGCGGCCAACGATGTACTGTATTTATTACCTTGCTATGAACATTTAGTTGAAAAAATAAATGAAGCAGGCAAGTTAGATTGGGTATACCAAGAGATAGCCCAATTAGCCGATAAAAAGCGCAGTCAAATGCCGGAAGAATTTGCTTATATGCAGATTAAAAACAACTGGCGTTTATCAAAAGAGCAACTTACCGTGCTACAAGCCCTTGCCGCATGGCGACTCGCTACTGCGCGCAAGAAAGACATGGCATTGAATTTTGTATTTAAAGAAATACATCTTTATGAAGCTGCACGTCTTATGCCTTCAAGCAAGTCAGGCTTATCTCAACTACATGGGGTGAACCCACAATCGATCAGGCGCTACGGTGAGACCATAATCACATTAATAAGCGAAGCTCGAGATAAATATGCGGCCACTTCTGAGTCACTTAGGTTACCTAAAGTCAGTCGTTTAATTGACGTTGCAAGCTACAAACAAACGTTAGCAGCGCTAAAAGCTGTGAGCGATAAAATTGCCAGCGAAAACGATGTATCGCCAGAAGTTATTGCATCTAAAAAACAATTGAACCAAGTGCTAAAATGGTACTGGTTCGACAGTGACGAAACCCGAGTGCTAGGCCTTAAGCCAGATGTATTATCTGGTTGGAGAGCGCCGCTATTCGAACCCCATTTAGAAAAGTTACTAGGCAATAAACCTAGTCTCTAACGTTGAAGAGTTTACGAAATGATGTTGTGCGCAATTTATAAATCTCGAAAACACCTAGGCATGTATTTGTATGTGCCTAATAAAGACCAATTTGATGATGTGCCAGAAATTCTTAAAGACAAGTTTGGCAAGCCAGAGTTAGTCACAGTATTGTCGCTAGATAAGCACGAGAAACTGGCTGGGGTGGATAAGCAAAAGTTGGTTGCTGAACTTGAAGATAAAGGCTTTTATCTTCAGTTGCCACCTAAAGAAGATGATTTACTGATGACCCATCGTAAGTCTTTGGGTTTACAAGCCACACCAGATAAAAAGTTTTAAGCATGGCTAAACGGTTAACAGCATCGCTACTTGCAGTAGCGGGGTTTGTGGCAAGCATTGCTTTTGCTCAGGCCGAAGAAAAAACAGCACAAGGGTTTGCTGAGTACGTAACAGCGTTAAAAGCCGAAGCCAAACAGAAAGGCTTCAATGAATCATTTCTCACCGACGCCTTTAACGATATTAGTTTCCGTCCAACGGTTATCAAGTCTGATAAAAACCAACCCGAAAAGAAAATTACACTCGATAGTTACTTAGCTAGTCGTGTGCCTGACTGGAAAGTTCAGCAAGCGGTTGAAATGTATAACAAGCACAAGCCGCTGCTTGAAGAGATAGGGCAGAAGTATCAGGTTCAACCTCGATTTATTGTTGCACTATGGGGTAACGAATCAAATTTTGGACGTATTCAAGGTAACTACAGCGTGCTGTCTGCCTTGGCCTCACTTGCGTATGAAGGCCGCCGAGAAAAACTGTTTAAAGATAACCTTTTTGCCGCGCTGACTATTCTTCATGAAGGCCATACTAGCGTTGATGCGTTAAAAGGTTCTTGGGCTGGTGCCATGGGGCAAAGCCAATTTATGCCAATCTCCTTTTTAAACTACGCGGTAGATTATGATGGTGATGGTAGAAAAGATATATGGCAAACCGAAGCCGATGTATTTGCCTCTATTGCAAACTACCTATCATCAGAAGGGTGGGATAACAACGGCACGTGGGGTAGGCAGGTGTCTTTAACCCAGCCTATAAAAGCGTTCGGTCTTTCAAAAAGCCTTTATAAGCCCTTAGCCGATTGGCAGCAAGCAGGCGTTAGACGCTTCGACGGTAGCGATTTGCCAAACGCTGATATTTCGGCTTCTCTTATTATGCCTGATGGCAGTGAAGGGCGGGTTTACCTTGTCTATAATAACTTTCATACCTTGATGAAATGGAACCGCTCAAGTTACTTCGGCGTGTCGGTAGGTTACCTTTCAGAACGTATAAAACGAGGGTATTAATATGTATCAACATGTAGAATTTCAGGGCAATCCCATCGCATTGCCGATAGGGAAAGTGGCATGTATTGGTCGTAACTATCTTGATCATATCGAAGAAATGAAATCGGTTGTATCAGAGTCACCTTTGTTATTTTTAAAACCCAAAGCGGCGTTGTGTGACTTGGCCAAACCGCTGGTTATTCCTGCCAATCAAGGTGAATGCCATAACGAGCTTGAAGTGGCTGTATTGCTTAAACACGCGTTATGCAAAGCTACAGAAGATGAAGTGTTAGCGGCCATTTGGGGTATAGGGCTTGGTTTGGATTTAACCTTGCGTGATGTGCAGCGCGAGCTTAAGGCGCAAGGCCAACCTTGGGAACGGGCAAAGTCTTTCGATTTAAGCTCTCCAGTGTCAGGCTTTGTTCCAATAGATAGCATCACAGACTTACAAGATTTACATTTTACATTAAGTATAAACGGTGAAGTTCGTCAGTCTGGGCATACCGCAATGATGCTGCACAAAATAGTGCCGTTAATTGCGCATATGTCCCAAACCTTTACCCTAGATGCGGGTGACGTGGTGCTAACGGGTACCCCTAAAGGAGTAGGGCCGTTACTTGCGGGTGACACCATTGAAGCCACCTTACATGATAAAATCACTGTTAATACAAAGGTTGTTAGCTAATGACTGCTCCTTTTTGGGAAACCAAAACCCTTGAAGAAATGACCCAAAAGGAATGGGAGTCATTATGCGATGGCTGTGCAAAGTGTTGCTTACATAAGTTTATTGATGATGAAAACGAAGAAGCGCAAGCGCCTACGGATTACATCAATGCCAATGAACAAATTCATTACACCAATATTGTCTGTTCTCTGCTCAATACGAAAAAATGTGAATGTACCCAGTATGCAAAGCGAACTGAGCTTGTGCCCGATTGTGTTCAGCTGACGAAAGCCAACTTAAAAGACATTTTTTTTATGCCCACAAGCTGCGCTTATCGCCGTCTTCATGAAGGGAGAGGTTTGCCGTCTTGGCATCCGTTGCTGAATAAGGGCAAGAAACATGTGATGCACAAAAATGGCATGTCTGTACGCAATAAAACGGTGTTTGAAACCGATGTGGATTTAGATGCTTTCGAAGATTATATTGCTATTTGGCCGTTGGAAGATTTAGATTAACCGGTAATACTGTAAAGCAGCGCATCTCGTCCGAAAATGCGCTTGCGGCAAAGCCCTTCCTTTTCAGCACCAATACGTTCGGCCACGCGCAAACTGGCTTTGTTGTTAGGCTCGATTAGGCATTCTAGTCGGTGTAAATTCATTTGCGTAAAGGCTAGCTTCTTTAGCGCTTCACAAATGGCAGTGGCGAGGCCTTTTCCACATGAGTCTGAACGAAGCCAATAACCCAAATTCGCGGTTAAATGGGTGTGGTGGATATAGTTGATGATCCCCATGCCCAAACAGCGTTCATCGTGCATTAGCAAGTAGGTTAACCCATAACCTGACTCTCTCGCAGCCTCCATCGATTGAATACATTGTTTCGCCAATGCAGGGGTAACTGGGCACAGCGCTGCACCTAACCAAGGTTTCACATGGTGAATAGATTGCTGTGAAGCCTCACATAAGGCTTCAGCATGCTTAGGGGCTATGCGCTGTATTGTCACCGGCCCCTGTTCTGTGTGGATAGGAGGGAGCCTTGACGGCAAAATAGAAAGGTCTATCAAAAGGGTTTTTTATCCAGCAAACGACATGCAAATACAATAGCAAATACTATAAAGTACGCAGCAAAGAGGATTTGCATCCATTGTGCCATTCCCATTGAAAGAAACTGCCAACTGTCCTCTAAGCAATCACCTTGTGCGGCGAAAATAGCAGGTATCCATTCGTGTAACTGAAGCCATGATGGAAAGTTAGGTACTATTTCGCAGCTGGCGAAAAAAGGGTTCGGCGCATTCAAAATAGCAATATGTTCTTTAGCGATTAAAAAGCCCCAGCCGGCAGATACTGCCCAACCGGCAAAACCTACCATGCGTATAAGGCCGTTGTTTTTAATCAAAACAAACAGTGCTGACAACACAATGCCGTACATGGCAGTACGTTGGTAAATGCACATAATGCAGGGTTTTAAGCCCATGCCATATTGAAAGTAAAGAGCGGCTAATTCTAGCCCTAATGACGTGGCGAAAAGCACAAGCCATGAAGACTTGTGCTCTGCCCAGCGACTAATGCGATGTACTACTGAACGCATGTCTAATTCCTAGTGTGAAACAGCACCGCCAACAGCTTCTGTCGCGGTATGATGTTCGATTAAGTGCATGTCGTACAACCACTGGGTTGCATCGGCTAAGCCTACATAGGTAGCCACCAAGCCCACAATAGTAAGTACGATGGTGTATGGCAGTGCCATCATTACCATGCGCCCGTACGACAAGCGTAGTAAAGGTGCAATCGCAGAGGTCAACATGAACAAGAATGCAGCTTGACCGTTGGGTGTAGCAACACTAGGCAAGTTAGTTCCTGTGTTAATTGCAACTGCTAGCATATCGTACTGGTCACGGGTAATTTGGCCAGCTTGCAGGGCTGCGGTAACTTCTGTGATATACACAGAGCCTACAAACACGTTATCACTCACCATCGATAACACACCATTGGCGAGGTAAAACATCACCATCTGAGTTTCACCTTCAAAGCTTAGTACCCAATGAATAACGGGTTGGAATAAGCCTTGGTCGATAATCACTGCCACAACACCAAAGAATACGCAAAGCAAAGCAGTAAAAGGCAGAGCTTCTTCGAAAGCTTTACCTAACGCGTGCTCTTCAATAATGCCGCTCATCGATGTTGCCAATACAATAACAGAAAGACCGATTAACCCTACAGATGCCATGTGTGTTGCCAAGCCAACCACTAACCATACGCCAATGAGAGCTTGAACCACAAGCTTAGCCTTTTCACGTTTGCTGCGGCTTTTATCCATATGCTCGCTATAGTCGGTAAGAATTTTTCTCACTGAATTTGGTAGTTTTGCACCATATGTAAACCAACCTGTTTTCTCTAAAACCATAGTGGTTAATAAGCCAAATACGAAAACAGGTAAGCTAACAGGCGCCATGCGGATGAAGAATTCAACGAAATCCCAGCCAGCTTTATCAGCAATAATAAGGTTTTGTGGCTCACCTACCATCGTCATTACGCCGCCCAGTGCAGTACCTACCGCAGAGTGCATCATTAGGTTACGAAGGAAGGCACGGAAGTTTTCTAGATCATTACTGCCTAGTGAATCTACGCCGTCATCACTCGTGTGGTCATGATCTGAGTGAAATTCTTTACCCGAAGCTACTTTGTGGTAAATAGAATAGAAACCTAAACCTACACTGATGATTACTGCAACCACGGTCAGAGCATCAAGGAATGCCGATAAAAAAGCTGATGCAAAGATAAACGACAGTGACAAGACCATTTTGTTTTTAACCCCAATCACTAACTTGGTGAATAAAAACATAAGTAGATCTTTCATAAAGTAGATACCGGCAACCATGAAGACCAGAAGTAATAGTACTTCAAGGTTAACCTCAATTTCGTGCATCATGTGTCCGGGCGTTGTCATCCCAATGAACATGGCCTCAATGAGTAGTAAGCCGCCTGGCTGCAATGGGTAGCACTTTAACGCCATGGCGAGAGTAAAAATAAATTGGATCACCAATGTCCAACCCGCCAAGTAGGGGTCAACCATAAACAATACTGGGTTTATAATGAGAAAGGCGATAATGGTTTGCTTATACCAATTGGGTGCGTGTCCCAGAAAGTTACTAAAGACCGCCGAGATCATTGAGGTTTGCATGAGTTCCTATTCCTTTTACAACAAAGGCGCTAACGTTGCGTCTTTACGTTTTGAATTTCTGGTTATTGCAAACATAAACTGACTTTCATCGAGAGCAAGTGATTGCAAGTTGTCGATAATCGGGCAGTTTTGCTGCTTTCATTATAATAGTCCGAAATTAAGCGTACATGATATTACAACCTTGAGAAAGCAATTCACAGACCCCATAAAAGGAAAGTTAGCGGAATTACTCAAGTTAGGTCGATAATCAACCTAACAATGTAGTTTATTGCGTTAAGTAAGTCTGCTTTTGCGTGATAAAAAACCATTAACGCAAAGGTTTAAGGATTATTTTAATGAAATGTTAACAAAAATTGTTAGCAGGGGATTTTTCATTGTGATAATAAAAGCGCATCTGGTACAATCAGTCGCAGAATAACAATAACGTGCAGGCGATTAGTTATGATTTATAAGGCGCAGAGTCCCGCTGGATTTGCCGAAGAATATATTGTTGAATCGATTTGGAGTGGACGCTTCCCGCCGGGTACAATTTTGCCTGCAGAAAGAGAGCTTTCAGAACTTATTGGTGTAACACGCACAACCTTGCGTGAAGTTTTGCAACGTTTGGCTCGTGACGGTTGGTTAACCATTCAACATGGTAAACCCACAAAAGTGAATAACTTTTGGGAAAGCTGTGGCTTGAACATTCTAGAAACCTTAGCTCGTCTTGATCAAGAGGGCATTCCTGAACTAGTGGACAACCTCTTAGCGGCGCGTACTAATTTAAGTGCTGTGTTTATTCGAGGGGCAATTCGCAACAACCCGAAGGAATCTGCTGAGATTATTGCACGTTATAAAGACGTGGAAGAAGACGGCGCTGCTTTTGCGCAATTCGATTACCAAATGACCCATGATTTAGCATTGGCATCAAACAATAATGTGTTTGTGTTAATGATGAATGGCTTTAGGGGCATGTACTCACGTATTGGTGGGTTCTACTTCGATCATCAGCAAGCGCGAGATGTGGCCAAAGCCTATTACGCTAAACTGCTCGATGCTGCAGAAAACGAAAGACACGATAAAGTACCTGTAGTAGTAAGAGACTATGGTATTGAAAGTGGTAAAGTTTGGCAGCAAGTGCGAGACAGCATGCCTAAAGATATTGTCGATTAATACAATGGCAGTGGAGAGAAGCGAATTCCTCTTAAGCTAAATACGTAAGTTACTTCAGTACTATCAAAAACGTCCTCTTCAGGGCGTTTTTTTGTTTTAAGACACAGCTTGTAACTATTTAGTACTTAGTTTGGTCACATTAGTGCTTTTTAACCCTATATTAACGTTAAAAATTACCTATACTTTGGGGTTAAGTTTTGTCACTTATCATCTTCCGGAAAAGGACCTATCATGAAATCTCTATGGATAGCATCGTGCATGACGTTAACGGCGAGTCTTTCGCTAGGAGCGTGCAGCGATAATAGCACTAGCATGGAACAATCCTCACAAGTAGAAAAACAACAAGGCGTTAAATTGATTACTGATACTCCAGCACCTGTTGCGCAGAAAATTCCTTATGAGCTAGCGGCTCACGGTACCGTCCGCAATGATGACTATTACTGGATGCGAGATGATAGTCGTGAAGACGAGAAAGTGTTGGCGCACTTAGAAAAAGAAAATGCTTATTTAGAAACTGTTATGGCGCCATTAAAAGATAACAGAGAAACCTTGTACGAAGAGCTGATTGCCCGAATAGAAAAAGATGATACGACGGTTCCTTATTTAAAGAATGATTATTGGTATTTCACCGAGTACTCAGGGGAAAATGAATACCCTATTTATCTGCGAAAACCATCCATGGATGCAGAGGGAGAGGTATTACTGAATATGAATGTGATGGCCGAAGGTCATGACTATTATAATATTGGTGACTACTCGGTTAGCAGTGATAATAATTTACTCGCGTATTCTGAAGATACGTTGAGCCGCCGCGTTTATACCATTTTTGTGAAAAATTTAGCTACGGGTGAGTTATTGTCAGACGAACTGACAGGTACCTCTGGTGCAGTAGAGTGGGCTAACGATAATAAACACCTTTTCTATGTGAAAAAAGATCTGCAAACCTTACTTGGGTTTCAGGTTTATCGTCATGCACTTGGCACACCTCAAGCGGACGATACGTTAGTGTTCGAGGAAACTGACCCTACGTTTTATACCTACATTAGTAAAAGCAAAGATGATGACATGATTTACATTCATCATAGTCACACAGACAAAAGTGCAGTGACCTTAATAGATGCGAACCAACCTACTAAGGCGCCAGTCCCATTCTTGCCTATTAGGGAAAATGAGGAATACAGCATTGAAAAATCGGGTGATAGTTACTTTGTTCTGACGAACAATGAGGCAACTAACTTTCGAGTGATGAAAGCGCCAGCTTCTGCAACCGATGATATGTCCAAATGGGAAGAGGTGATTGCCCATAATCCTGACGTATTCATTCAAGATATAGAAGTGCTGGGCGACTTTTTAGTGGTCAAAGAAAAGCAAGAGGGTGTTTTACGTCTTGTTGCGCACAATTTAAAAGCTGATAAAGTCACAGTAATACCTACAGATGATCCTATCTACGGTGCTTACTTCACAGGTAACACTCAGCAAGATACCGATACTTTACGTATTTACTATAGTTCCTTAACTACGCCCGCGAGCATTGTAGATATCGACTTAAACACCTTTGATAAAACGGTCCTTAAACAAACTAAGGTTTCTGACACGTTTTCATCAGCGGCGTATACCTCTGAACGTATCATGATTAAAGCGGAAGATGGAGCGGACATTCCCGTATCGTTGGTCTATCGTAACGACATGTTTAACAAAGATGGCACCAATCCACTCTATCAATATGCCTATGGTTCTTACGGTGCCACGATTGAGCCAACGTTTAGAAGTAGTTGGTTATCGTTAGTAGATAGAGGCTTCGTGGTGGCGATTGCACATATTCGTGGCGGCCAAATGTTAGGTCGACAGTGGTATGAAGACGGAAAGATGCACAGTAAGATTAATACATTTACCGACTTTATCGACGTATCAAAAGGCCTGATTGAAAAGCGATATGCCGATCCTAAACGAGTGTTCGCCATGGGCGGCAGTGCGGGTGGTTTGTTGATGGGCGCGATTGCGAATATGGCGCCTGAGCTGTATTTGGGGATTTCTGCGCATGTGCCCTTTGTGGATGTTGTTACTACAATGAGTGACGACACTATCCCTTTAACCACAGGTGAATATACAGAATGGGGTAACCCTGCGAATAAAGATGAATTCGACTATATTTTATCTTATTCACCTTACGATCAAGTGAGTGCCCAAGATTATCCTCACATGTTAGTGACCACAGGGCTTCACGACTCACAAGTGCAATACTTTGAGCCGATGAAATGGGTAGCTAAGCTACGTGACTACAAAACCAATGATAATTTGTTGTTGTTTCAAACAGATATGGAAGCTGGTCACGGTGGTGCATCTGGTCGGTTCAAACGTTTTGAGTCAACAGCGCTAGAATATGCATTCGTTTTTTACCTGGCAGGTATAGAAATCTAGCTGTCGAGATTTAAGCTAGCATCACTATGTTTTACTGACATATCGAACAGGCAAAAGCTTTAGCGTTTGCCTGTTTTTTACATTTAGCATTTGTTAACACTAAAAGGAAACATGCTATGAACAGTAATCCCGTTGGTTGGTTTGAAATTTATGTTGAAGATATGCCTCGCGCGCAGGCTTTCTACGAAAGCGTACTGAAGGTTTCCTTAGAATCACTGGAAGACCCTTCTGCCGATAAATCACAAGGCGCGTTCAGTATGATGACCTTCCCTTCTGACATGGAGCACTATGGCGCCAGTGGCGCACTAGTTCACATGGAGGGCGCTCCAGTAGGTAAAAATAGCACCTTAGTCTATTTTGCGTGTGAGGATTGTGCCGTTGAAGCGGGTAGGGTAGTTGACGCAGGGGGCGTTCTTGAGAAAGAAAAAATGGCGATTGGTGAATATGGGTTTATTGCGTTAGCTATTGATACAGAAGGGAATATGATTGGATTTCATTCCCAAGCGTAAACTTTTTGTGGTTTTGTATTGTTATTAGTATGCGGTTTCTAATTGTGCTTTGTATAGTGATTCTGTAATCGAACATTCACAGGAGCTGACGATGACAACCACTGATACCATTAAAGGTAAAATTAACGAAGCAGAAGACATGGCTCGCAAAATTTGGCTAGCAGGGCTTGGCGCGTACGGAAAAAGCGTAGAAGAAGCACAAGGTCGTTACGAAAAGCTAAGTGAAGACGCGAACAAAATGTTTGATGACTTAGTAACCAAAGGTGAAACGCTAGAAGACGATGCGCGTAGTAAGTTTAAGTCGACCACCAATGATGTTGAAAACCGTGTGGCAGATGTACGTAAAAAACTGGGCTTAGATACCGACCCTGCTGATCATCGTATTGAAGAGCTTTCAGCAAAAATTGACGCGTTAACGGAAGCCGTAGCTAAGTTAGCGGCGAATAAATAGCACACACGTTTTATTGTTGCTATTTTTCAGCAAGGTAGTTGTTGTCGTTTTTTGTAGTATGGTTACTGACAAAGGCGTTAGCGCAAATGCTAGCGCTGATGCGACAGTAAAACTACCTTGCCCTATTCGTTTTCGAAGCGGGAGGTTACATGCCTAATAATCACAAATCATCACCCTTATTTGGATGGCTTACAGCAGGTTCTGATTTAATATCAGCGCAACTTGAGAGTACGGCTACTACAGTAAGTAAAAAAATTGATGATACTCACTCCTCAATTGAGGCTATGCAGCGCAAGGGCGCTGAAGTCGAAGGTGAGTTGAAACGTCGATTTAACCCAGTTTCACTTGTTGATAGCGCACAACAGTTGGTGATGTCTACGCCTTTGTTTAGCTTACTTTCTGGTGGAAAAGCACGCCTTGAAAGAGAGCATCAAATAGCGTTACTTTCCGCTAAAGTTGATTTACTGGTAGAGCAAGTAGCATTGCTTGCCGCGAAACGAGCGGCAGAGAAAGCCCAAACGCCAACAAAAACAACTGCAAAAGCCCCGGTAAAAGCGGCGCCAAAGTCGACAGCTAAGGCTGCTTCAAAAACGACACCAAAACCCACGGCTAAAGCGACACCTAAAGCAGCCTCAAAACCTGCCACCAAAACGACCGCTGCGGCAAGCAAAGCGGCTAGCAAAACCTCTACGGCTAGTAAAACCACTACGGCAAAAATACCTGCCGCCGCGAAATCAACCACTACGACTTCCGCTGCATCGAAGCCAGCAGCGACTAAAACGACTGCCGCTAAGGCTTCAGGAACTAAGCCCCAGGCGACGAAGTCTTTAACATCAAGTAGCGGTACGTCAACTGCGACGAAAACCAACGGTGATGGTAAGGCAGATAGCGACTCGTAAACCTTTAGCACCTTACTGGCTACACCGTTAGGCGCAAAAAAAGAGAGTAGGGCACTCTCTTCTTTTATAGTCGCGCTTGATAGCGTTGTTAGTGTTTAGCCACAGGCGTTGCATCGCCTCGGGGGGTAATACATCGCCACGGGGGTTAATACATCGCCACGGGCCTAGTTCGTTTTGCTCCACAGATTTTGGTGTTTCTTAAAACTAAAATAGTCGTGGGGCTCCCAAAAGCTGGGGATTAAGTCATCTACTGCGTCTGGGGTGAAATTACTGGAAAGCTGGCTCATGATTTCTTTCAAGCGCGCTTTATCAACATTCATTAGCTTCTTTCTGCTAACTGGGAAATAAAGGTTTCTGCCTTTCTCAATAACTTCGATATGACCGCTGCTGATATGCTTTTGATTGCGCGTGGTTACTTTGCAAATTGGCTCGCCAGGTTTAGTTGGATTTAATCCTATCACCACCGCACATTCATATTGGTCTTTTTCTTGGCCGTTTTCATTAACAGGAATGAAAGTAATGCCGAAGCCTTGCGGGAAGTAACCGACCAAGTCAATAAAGTCCTCCGCGAGCTTTTTATTTAACGCGCCTTTTTTAGATAGCTGCTCTATAAGTAAGTAGCCTTTAGGTAGGTTTTTACGGCTGTAATCGTTTTTAGTAGAAAAAATAACAGACGCATAAATTTGCGGTATTTTAATTAGCTCACCTAAACCAGTTTTAGACACAAAGGCATCTTTTACCAACTGGCTAACAAAGTCATTGGCCTCTTTATGTGTTTGCACAAATCGGTCACGTTCTTCTTTCACGTTTCCCACATAGGCTGGAATGCCTAACCCTTCAGTAAGGTATTTCATGGTGAAGTGATAGTTAAGCTTCAACAAGTCTTTTCGCTGAGATTCTTCTAGTAATCGGAATTCATCCAACTTATTGTCTGCGCCACGTAATATCGTTAATGCGGCGGGGCTTTGTAAGCCTACATCTTGTAGCAAAGAGGCAGTAATTAATGGGCGGCCTAATTCTATGCGCCATTTTTCACGCCAATAGCGGTTACCACGCATACGAGAGATCGCGTCACGATATTTTGAAAGGTACTTGTGCGCAATGGTGTCGTGATCGAGTAATTTATCAGTAAGTCTTAACACCAACACGGCTTTGTAAAGCGGCTTAAAGCGCTGGTGAATGCGTGCAAATTTACCCTCGGGGCCTTGAGTAAGTAACATTAAGGTGCCGAGAAACTTTGCACTTAGCTGCTGAGTTTCTTGCCAGCTGTCTCCTTCGCACAGCTTGATAATCTTAATGCTTACCTCATCAATACGCGCAAGGCGCGCCAAGCGTTCCTCTTCAAGCTTTTGGCTAGAGTTTTTAATTTGCTTTTTAAGCTGATCTACAAGAACTTCTTTCTTAGTTGAAGCTTCCGCTTTTTTTAGCTGTACCTTCAATTCCTCAACATGCGCTTCTAGCGTAGGCGTTAAAGCAAAAAAATGTTTAGCATCTTCAAATACTGAGCCATAGCCAACCTCTTGTGGGTACACCATGTTTATTAATTGTTTAACTTGCTGCGTGTAGATGCTATCTGGGCTTTGAATTTGTGCGCTCACCGATATCCTTCGTGTATGTTTTCTACCCCAATGCCAGTCAAATTCCTGCCTGGGGTGGGTTATTAGGCACTGTGTCCTAATTCAACCGCTTCTCTTTGTTTCAATTTGCCAAGATAATACCGCAAACTTTCGCTAATTTTGGTATTTTTTTCAATAACATCGAGCTGTGGCCAAGTTGATTTTTCTCCACTCACAATGAGAGCATTGATACTCTCAAGACTTGGATTAGCAATAACTTGTGTCAAATTACGAATTTGTTGTTTGGGGAGAATATTTATATTGCCTACATATTGCTGATCGATAATAGACTTCACTTTATGAATAGCAAGTTTAGCGCCCTTATTGTCAATCATATTTTCAATAATATCGATGGCAAAAATACTGTTACTTTTTAATAGCTGCCCCACGTGTCTGCTCGATAGCCCCCACAGTGATTGAGGGTTAATACGCGTAGATTGAATGAAGGGCACGGCGAGTGGATTGGTTTGGCTTACAATACTGTGGTTAACGCCATATAACCTAGCAAGTCTATCAAAGGGTAAATCAGCCATCAGTGAGCCGTCAGCGAAGCGTCGGTTAGGAATATAGGGGACGATATCACCCGCTGGTGTTTTAGCGCGTAGTTGTACGGGGCTAAATACTACCGGTACGGCACATGACGCTCTTACCGCTTGGGTGATAATAGCGTTGGGCGATGTTTTAGCGTTTAGTAACCTAGAATGTTGGTGTAAATCTGCAGGCGATACGGTTACGGTTACATGCCGACGGGTTTTTTTATAGGCTTCTTCAAAGGTGGTTAAATCGAATAAGCTGATTAATGCATTCTCTAACACCGTGCTATCAAACAAACTATTCTTACCAAAGCCCGCCCAGCTTCGCCATTTTTTGAAGGTTTCGTAGATATTTTCAGCGCTTAATGCATCGAGCAATTCGTCATGCGTACGTGTGCCTACCAAGGCAGCAATAATGGAACCGGCACTTGCGCCTGATACTACAGAAGGCAACAGCTCTTTCTCATTTAGCGACTTTACAACACCGCAATGAAAGAAGCCCAATCCAGCGCCGCCAGACAACATCAGGCAGCTGCGTCCGAATGCATGGGCGGTTTCTTCAAAAAATGACAGCTTCTCGTAAAAATCTACGTCGTCTTCATTAGCTTGGTAAATCTGATCAAGTGCTAGCTTGACCTCTTCAATGAATTGCACGATGAGATACTTAGTGCCCATCTTGCATTTACGGCGGATAGCAGGGTTTGCAATATTGCCTAAATTCCCATGCAAGCCTTCATGAATAATTGACATAAGCGCATGCATATCACCATTGCCTCTGGCAATTTTTAAGCGCTGTACCCGTTTTTGAATAAGTATGTAGTCGTAATCATCTGATGCATCATCGGCTTTCCATGCTTCTGCACCGGAAATTTCATCATGCGCTAAGCAAGCTTCTTGGTATGCTTGATAGC
Organism: Alteromonas sp. Mac1; assembly: GCF_001562125.1. Classification (NCBI taxonomy): domain Bacteria; kingdom Pseudomonadati; phylum Pseudomonadota; class Gammaproteobacteria; order Alteromonadales; family Alteromonadaceae; genus Alteromonas; species Alteromonas sp. Mac1. The sequence goes on along the minus strand of NZ_CP013932.1, from coordinate 2,955,550 downwards.
TTGAAGCATGGGCAATGTCTTGGTCTAATTTTTTTAAACGTAAGTCAAATAAAGCCATATTATCAGTGTCACGGATGAGTATACAAAAAGTGTACAAAGGAAGTTTAGAATGCGCTACCTAACAAAAAGTAGTCAAAAATTAAGCGGGGTTTATTTGATGTATTTTAATAAAACTTGGAAACCTTGGTGCATTTACCGATAAAACATTGACCAATTCGTAAGCACTCAGTAGCCTGAAAGAGAAGAAAAATAATTCGAGCAAGTTGTTCGCCATATGGAATGGAATTTAGAAACACTGAGTCTGCTGTCAATTCCGCTAATAAGCGCGCTGGTTGGCTGGTTAACAAATTACCTCGCGGTAAAGATGATGTTCTACCCTATCGAGTTTGTTGGGGTAAAACCCATCTTTGGTTGGCAGGGGCTAATTCCGGCTAAACGCAGGCAAATGGCGGAAATTGAAGTTGAACTTGTTTTGGGTAAGTTGCTGAGTGTTGAAGAGCTCGCAGAGCGCATCAATCCTAGTGATCTCACCAAAGCAATTGAACGTCGACTGGGGCAAGTTACCCGCAAAGTGGTTAACGATGTTATGTCTGAGTCTGCCCCTCAATTGTGGGCTGCGCTTCCCGTGCAAGGAAAAAACCTTGTTTATCAGCGCATCGAAAACGATATTCCCAATGTCGTCCACAAGATGGTGGATGACTTTCAGCATAATGTGGCTGAAATTCTCGACATAAAAGAGCTCGTCGTTGAACAGCTAGTAAATTCACCTTCGTTAATCAACGAGATTTTTCTTACTGCAGGCAGTAAAGAATTTCCTTTTATCGTGCGTTCAGGCTTCTATTTTGGTTTTCTGTTCGGGTTACCCACCATGATTTTATGGTACTTCTTTCAAAACTGGTGGATTTTACCCCTCGGCGGACTTTTAGTGGGCTACGCAACAAATTGGATTGCGATAAAAATTATTTTTGAGCCTAAACGTCCCTTTAAGTTTGGCCCAATCACCATACAAGGTATGTTTTTAAAACGGCAAAAAGAAGTGTCTGAGGTGTACGCTGGGATAATTGAGCAAAAGCTGATCACGCCCAAAAACATTACCCACGTTATTTTGCATGGCTCTGGTTCAGCCCAACTTCTAGAGCTTATTGAGCTACACGTTAACGATGCTATTGAACGTTACGTTGCTATCACTCAGCCTTATTTCGCCCTAGGTGTGGGCTCTGAGAACTATCATAAAATGAAAGCGTTAGCGGTGAAACAGATATTTGATAACTCAGATAAATATCTGTTGTATGCCTATGATTACGCTAACGATGCTTTGCACGTAGGCCAAGATTTAAGTGAACGAATGCAAGCCTTAAGCGCTGAAGAATTTGAAGGGGTGTTGCGCCCTGCTTATCAGCAAGACGAGTGGAAGCTCATTGTCACAGGTGCCTTATTAGGCCTACTAGCTGGCTTCGCTCAATTGTATTTGGTGTTTCTATAAATGAAAACATCACAGCGAATTTTACTTACGGCGCTCACTCTGTTTAATCGCCATGGCGAGAACGGCGTTACCAGTGTGGACATTGCTATGGAGTTAGATATTAGCCCCGGCAATTTGTATTACCATTTCAAGGGCAAAGAAAGCATGGTGAGTGCGCTTATGCGTATGCATGAAAAGCAAATGCAGCGCGTATTGGTACCCAACGCTTTAAATTCACTTACCGCAGAAGAAGTAATGTATTACTTATATCTGTTGGTAGACAGCTTGCACGTATTTCGGTTTTTTTATCGAAGCCCCGCGGATATTGTTGAAAAATATCCGTTAATTGAAAAGCCCCGGAAGAATATTCTTTCAAGTTTACATAAGCAGCTTTCTCAATTATTGGCTACGTTAAACAATAAGAATGTGTTGGTCGCATCACGTTCAGATATGACGTTGCTGGTTGATTTGCTTAGCCTCATCATTACCCAGTCTTGTCAATTTGATGAAACTAACAGCCATATGGATGAAACATCTCAGCGTTATCATGCGCTGTCGCTCATGATGGTTAGCTTGCTTCCACGATTAGTACTCAGTGAAGCTCAGCAAAACAGTATTTTAGATGCGTTGCGTTCACATGCATTAGCCAATGTTACTGAGCATGTGCCACAGGATATGTTTAATACAAAGGAATAGTCGATGAGTAAAACACTAAGTTTTCTTGATAAGTCCTTTTGGATAACGGAATCCGATGACAACCCAAAACATGTTGGGTGCCTTCAATTACTAGAGATGCCAGAAGGGGCGAAAAGCCCTGAATATGTACCTGCTATTTATAATGAAATTAAAGGGTTTGCCAAAGGAACGTCACCGTTTAATTGCGTTGTTAAAACCGTACTAGGCTATCCGGTTGGGCTTTCGCCAGTGAAACATTTGAACATGGATTATCATGTTCAATTGCATCATATTGACGATGTGAGTAACCGACAGAATCTAGATGATTTTGTAGCCCAGCTGCACGCCGCACGATTAGACCCTGATAAACCGCTGTGGCAATACCATTTCATCTTCGATACCAATAGCAATACTTATGCTATTTACGCCAAAGTACATCATATGTATGGCGATGGTGCGACCTTGGTAAGGTGGTTTCAGTCATGTTATGTGTCGGCTTCCAATAATTCAGAATTCACGCCAATTTGGGCGGTGAAGCGACTCAGGCATAAACGCAATGACTCACCGAGTTTCTATAAACGCTTAGTCAGTGTGGGAAGCGCCATAAAAACGGGCTTCGATTTACTGGTTATTTTGATTCGCATTTTTTTAAAACTGTTGAGAGTGAACCCCCATTATATGCCCGTGCCTTTTTCGGGCACTAAAACCGTGCTAACGGGGCAAGTTGAAGCGGGAAGGGTAGTCACTACCACAGATATCGATTTTAAACGAGTTAAAGCCTTGGCCCGACGCACCCGTGCATCAGCCAATGAAATACTCCTGTGCGCCTTCGATATTGGGGTTCATCGGTTACTACAAGATCATGGTCAGGTTTTCAAAAAAGCATTGTTTACCAATATGCCTATAAACCTTAGAAAGCCTGGAGAGAAAACCACAGGGAATAAAATTGCTATTGTGCCGGTACAGCTGGCCCATGGCGATCAAGACCCTTATCTTCGTTTACGCCAGATTATTATTAATCACAGAATTGTAAAACATGCTGCTATGCGAGCGCGACCAGCTTCTTTTAGCGGCTACACCATCGTGATCCAATCCTTAGCGTTGGTATTTGAATGGCTTAAAATTTCCAATCTGGTTAAACCAATCGCGAATATTTTGGTATCGAACATACCTGGTCCACGAGATACACGATATTTAAAAGACAGTAAACTACTTGCCTGCTATCCCATTTCCACCATGACACCAGGGGGCGGAGTAAACATCACTTTGATGACCTACGCAGGTGTGGCCAATGTAGGCATTGTTTGCTGCAATAAAAATATAAGTACATTGAAGCCGTTAGCAGGTTATGTGCAAGAAGCCTTCGAGATGTTAGAGGCTTGCATTGATAACCCTCGGCTGCGCATTACTGATATTGGGGAACATGAAGAGTCGGTGCCTGTGTCGATTGTAAGCGAACACTAAAAATAGAACCGAAGCGAGGCTTCTTCAACCCTAACGCTTTTCCCATAGCGAGCAAAAAGCACCTCCCGCCATTGGTCTTCGCGCATGATATGGTGAACAGGAAGTGTAGCCATTTTATCTAATATGGCTTTTTCAATTTGAGGTTTATGGAAATCGAGTACGGCTTGTTTCGAGCCGCTCAAATAGAGCTTCAAATATTCTACCGCTTGGTCGGAAGTGCCGACGGTTACCAGTGACAATATATTTTTTAGCGAGCGCCCCAACAAGGCATCTAAATTGCCGGGCACAAAGCGGGAAAGTAAAAATTGGGTGTCTTTTAATAAGGCGTAGTCGTCGTTCACCATAGTAATGTTGTCTACCTGCTTATCGATAAAATAAAGGGTAGATTCATTTACGTTGTAATCCGGTGAGGCACTTAGTGTAATAATTAAGTGAGCCCGATAAATGGTTGTTTCGGCAACGTTAATGGTTATCGACGCTAATAATTGAATGCATAATCGATTGTCGAGGGCATTCAAGGTTAATTTGCCACTGTTTACCACTACATTAGCTTGGCCGGCTGGTATGGCTAAAGGGAACGATTGAGGTAGATTTTCAGACAACAATGCATTGAGTTCATCAGTGGAAAATTGATCGTAGCGAAGCCTTCCAAGCTTGATCAAAAGCTGGGAAATAAGAAGCATACCTCTGTCGCGTAAACCTAGTTTCATTTTATCATGCTATACGTTTAGTAGCTGGAACAAGCTGCAATGGACTTAACTCGTTATACATAAAACAGTTTTTAAAATATATAACATATCACTTTTAGATGGGCTGATTATTTTGATAGTCTGGTCTTACCACAGTGCTGCATATCATTTTATTTTTGATAATAAGTGACTAATACTAAGCATCTAATAATAAGAGTCGGCACAGCTCAGTCATGCGTCTACAATTCGTAATTGCATAGTAATACAGGCATTAACTGAGTATTTCACCGCGTAAAAGTGTTTTGGAGCAATGCATGAATGAGATTCAGGGTAAGTATGACTATATCATCGTAGGCGGGGGGTCTGCAGGTGCGGTATTAGCGGCGCGATTATCTGAAAACCCAGCCCTGAAAATACTGATGCTTGAAGCCGGTACTAAAGACACTAATCCGCTTATTCATATTCCTTTTGGTTTATCGCTATTAAGCCGTTTTGAAGGCATAGGATGGGGGTATCATACCGCACCACAAAAAGAACTGTACGATCGTGAGCTATTTTGGCCTAGAGGAAAAACACTAGGCGGCAGCAGTTCAGTTAATGCTATGTGTTACATTCGTGGCCAAAAAGAAGACTACGATTATTGGGTAGAGCAGGGCGCAGTTGGCTGGGGTTTTGAGGACGTGCTGCCCTACTTCAAACGCTCTGAAAACTTCTTCAAAGGTGAAGACGAATTCCATGGAGAAGGTGGGCCGCTGCATGTTTCTCAACTTAAGCACACCAGCGTGCTTTCCGATGCTTTCGTTGAAGCCGCAAGCCACGCAGATTTTAACGTTGTAGATGATTTTAACCGCGATATACGTGAAGGCATTGGCTATTATCATGTTACACAAGTCAACGGACAGCGGTGCTCTACCGCAAAAGGCTATTTAAGCCAAGCACTTCACCGCAATAATCTTACTGTACTTACCGGTGTTGCGGCCGAGAAAGTATTATTTGACGACAACAGAGCCATTGGCGTACAAGTGCGTGAAAAAGGCAAAATTGCGCGGTATTTTATTGACCGTGAAGCGGCTAATAGCGAAGTAATACTCTGCGGAGGCGCTATCAACTCTCCGCAACTACTTATGCTTTCAGGTATAGGGCCAAGAAGCGAGTTGGAAGATAAAGGCATTTATGTAATGAATGATCTGCCAGGAGTGGGTCAAAATTTACAAGACCACCTAGACGCCATTGTTCAATTTACCTGTAAAGCACGAGAAGGTTATGCGATTGCTGCTGGTGCGTTACCCTCGTACCTAAAGGCCTCATACGATTACCTTTTTCACCGTAAGGGAATTTATTCTTCTAATGTGGCTGAAGCGGGCGGTTTTGTAAGTTCAAGCCTTGCTACCCGAGGGCCAGACATTCAGTTTCATTTCTTGCCCGCTATATTAGATGATCACGGGCGAAAGTTTGCCTTTGGTTACGGATACGGCGTGCATGTATGTTGTTTGTACCCCAAGAGCAAGGGCAGCATTACGCTGCAAAGCAGCCATCCTGCCGATCACCCGCTTATCGACCCCGGCTACCTCACGGAACCTGAAGATAGGCAAGTAATGATTGAAGGCATACGAATGGCAAGAAAGCTGTTAGCTGCACCTACGTTTGATAAATTTGAAGGCAGTGAACTGCATCCAGGCACTGACGCTGAGTCTGATGAAGCGCTTCTTGAGTTTCTAAGGGAGCGAGCTGAAACCATTTATCACCCAATAGGTACCTGTAAAATGGGCAGCGATGATGATCCTATGGCAGTGGTCGATAACCAGCTTAAAGTCAGGGGCGTTAGAGGCCTACGTGTGGTAGATGCTTCTGTTATGCCAAGCCTTATTGGCGGAAATACCAATGCACCTACCATCATGATTGCAGAACGAGCGGTAGATTTTATTAAAGCCGAGCATGAAGGGCTTGCTGCGCCCATTTAGCTAATGCTTTAGTTTTTCGACACTTGCATAAACAAATCGGCGGCGCAGTCACACATTTCATCGATGTGGCTGCGATCAGCATATATCCCATCGATTAATAACCGTGCAATACCATGCAAGGTGCCCCACGTCACCTGAGCCATGCGAAGTGCATCTTGCCCAGCTGGTAGAAGGCCTGTTTGCTGCCAGTATTTCGTCATATCTACTTGAAACTGAAAGCAGGGGTAAGCCACTTCTTTTAGCCCCTGTGTAGCGCCATTGTCGTGCCAAATAGTACGACCAAACATCAGCTCATACATTTGCGGGTTATCCGCCGCGTAGCCTATATACTCATGAATAAACTGACGAAACCGCGACTGTGGTGCAACATCATGTTGATCGAAAATTCGCTTGGCGTTGGTATGCCACTGGCTAAAACCTTTGGCCGCAATGGCGCTTAACAAGGCGCTTTTGTCTTTAAAATGATGATAGGGCGCGGTTCGAGACACACCAGCATCTTCCGCAAGCTTTCTAAGTGACAAGCTGTCTATACCGAATTCTGCCACTCGTTTGGTTGCCGCTTCTAATAAAGCGGTGCGCAAATCGCCATGATGATAAGTTTGTGCTGCGTTTGTCATACTGGTGTAAACCAAACCCTATTTTATGGTTGAGACGAATAGATAACGTTTTATCTTGACAGTGTCAACATTGCATTTTATCTTGACGCCGTCTAGTTTGCAAAAATGTTAACAGGAGAGTGAAATGGAAGCCGAGTCAATGTCGCAAGAAAATACGTATTCTACCCTTGAGGTTATACAAGAAGGATACATTGCAAAGGTCGTGTTAAGCAGGCCAGAAGCCATGAACAGTATGAATCCTGCCTTTTGGACAGAATTCCCCGCTGCTATTCGCGCGATAGACGACGAGGGCACCGCTCGTGTGATTATTATTTCTTCTACCGGAAAGCATTTTTCAGCTGGCATGGACTTGTCAGTATTTTTGAACATGGCAAAAGACTTTAAAGGCGACCCATCACGTCGCGCTGAACGCATGCGCCGTATGGTGATGCTATTGCAAGACAGCTTCACGGCCATAGAGCAAGCCCGCATGCCGGTAATTGGAGCAGTACAAGGCGGTGCCATTGGCGGCGCAGTAGATTTACTTAGCGCCTGTGACATGCGTTATTGCACCAGCGATGCCTTCTTTACCATAAAAGAAACGCAGTTAGGCATGACCGCCGATGTGGGCACACTGCAGCGTTTACCTAAGCTTATTCCTATTGGTGTGGTGAAAGAGTTGGCGTATACCGGCCGTAATTTTGGCGCACAAGAAGCCCAGCAGTTAGGCTTTGTGAATAAGGTATTTGATGATCAAGATATCATGCTTAGCGAAGTGACTAAGTTAGCGCAGTCTATCGCGATGAATTCTCCCGTTGCGGTAGCAGGCACGAAAACCATGATCAACTATGCCAACGAGCACACTATTGCTGAGAGCTTAACTTACATGGCCACCTGGCAAGCAGGCATGTTCCAAATGGAAGATGTGATGAAAGCCATGGAAGCACAGAAAACCCAATCGCTTCCTGATTTTGAGCCACTTCATGGCGCAGTAAATAAAATGAAAGACTAGCGTGCAGGCGACCGAATAGCCTACGTGAAACACGCAGTAAAAACAGAATATAAAAGCATTAAGAAACAGGCACTAGTTAAGGATTTATGATGAATACGACCGTTACCGATCATCCTGTATACCCAAGTTTATTTCGCCCGTTAGATTTAGGTTTTACCCAGCTTAAAAACCGCGTATTAATGGGTTCAATGCATACCGGCTTAGAAGAAATGCCAAAGGGCCATAAACATATGGCGGCGTTTTATGCAGAACGTGCTAGAGGCGGTGTCGCCCTTATCGTTACCGGCGGTATTGGTCCCAACGAAGAAGGCTCAACCCATCCATCAACTCGCCGTTTAGACACAGACGAAGCCATTAATCATCACAAAGAAGTCACCGATGCCGTTCATATTGCGGGTGGTAAAATTTGTATGCAAATTTTGCATACAGGACGCTATGCCTACAGCGATAAACTGGTAGCCCCTTCTGCAGTACAAGCGCCTATTAACCCGTTCAAGCCAAAGGCATTAGAAGACGACGAAATAGAACAGCAAATTAAAGATTTCGTATTTTCAGCCACCCAAGCACAGCGCGCAGGTTACGATGGCGTTGAGATTATGGGCTCTGAAGGTTACTTCTTAAACCAGTTTATTGCCAAGCGCACCAACCATAGAGACGATGATTGGGGCGGCGAGTATGAAAACCGTATTCGCTTACCTATTGAAGTGGTTCGTCGTGTACGTGAAGCGGTGGGTAAGCACTTTATCATTATTTACCGTTTATCAATGCTAGACCTTGTTGAAGGTGGCTCAAACTACGAAGAAGTGGTTCAGCTCGGCAAAGAAATTGAAAAAGCCGGTGCGACTATTATCAATACCGGTATTGGATGGCACGAGGCCCGTATTCCTACTATTGCCACCAAGGTACCTAGAGCCGCATTTACGTGGGTAACAGCGAAGTTCCGCGAAGCTTTAAGTATTCCTGTTATTACCTCAAACCGAATTAATACACCCGAAGTGGCGGAAGAAGTGTTGTCACGCGGTGATGCAGATATGGTGTCGATGGCACGCCCTTTCTTAGCCGATTCCGACTTCGTACGTAAAGCACAGCAAAATCGTGCAGACGAAATAAACACCTGCATTGGCTGTAACCAAGCCTGCCTTGACCACGTATTTAATGGCAAGTTAACCAGCTGTTTGGTTAACCCACGTGCATGTCATGAGTTAGAGCTAAACGTGGTACCAGCCGATACTAAAAAGCGTATTGCGGTAGTAGGTGCAGGGCCAGCAGGTTTAGCGTCAGCTGTAACCTCTGCCCAGCGTGGTCACGACGTAGTAATTTACGATAATGCTGATGAAATTGGTGGTCAGTTCAATGTAGCGAAACAAATTCCGGGTAAAGAAGAGTTTTACGAAACCTTACGTTACTTCGCTCGTCAAATTGAGCTGCATAAGAATATTACGTTAAAGCTTAATACCAGAGTTGATGCAGCCATGCTTAACGACGAAGGCTTTGACGAAGTGATGGTGGCCACAGGTATTAAACCGCGCACGCCTGCCATTGAAGGCGTTGAGCATGAAAAAGTAATGAGCTACCTAGATGTACTGAAAGCGAAAAAGCCAGTGGGGCAGCGCGTAGCCATCATTGGTGCTGGTGGTATTGGCTTCGATACAGCGGAGTTTTTATCACACGGAAAATCGACCCCAAGCCAAGATATACCCGCGTTTATGAAAGAGTGGGGCATTGATATGACCTTTACCGCTCGCTCAGGCATTGAAGGGGTTAAGCCTCAGCCAGAGCCTTCTAGTCGCGAAATATTCTTGCTACAACGTAAAACCAATAAAGTGGGCGCAGGCTTGGGTAAAACCACAGGCTGGGCACACCGAGTAGGGTTATTAGCAAAAGGGGTTAAGATGATCCCAGGCGTAACTTACGACAAAATTGACGATGAAGGCTTACACATTACCGTAGGCGGTGAAAGCCAACTGCTTGCCGTTGATAACGTAATTATTTGTGCTGGCCAAGAGCCAATGCGCGACATTGTTGAAGGGCTTAATATGCCTTATCACCTAATTGGTGGTGCCGATGAAGCCCTTGAGCTTGATGCAAAGCGAGCTATCGACCAAGGTACACGAGTGTGCGCAGCGGTTTAAATTAATGTTGTGTGCATTACAGTGGGGTTAGGAAGGTACGTTAATATTTACTGACTCTGTTAGACGCCAACATTGATAATCTTCTAAAAGGCCTATCCCGGCGGGGATAGGCTTTTTTTATTTGCTGCGTTATTTTACAGGCAGCTTGGTGCCAGTAGCTGTAATTAGGGCTTTGTTGGTTGCGGCAGCTTTGTACCTTGAGTTCATTTGGCGGATTTTACGACTAAACACTATATCTACTGACTCTATCGATCGCAGAAAGACAATATCTAAATAGTTGCGTAAAACGGAAGGTAAGTGTCATTAAGAATGAGCTCAGGGCGAAGTTTGAAGTCTGTTTTTGTAACGATTGCATTTTCAATTCTATCAATACGAAAAATTCTGGGTGCAGCCCGAAGGTGATCCCAAGCGACGATATACCATACAGGCCAACTTAGCATTATATAATGCGCTTCTATTGTTCGTGAAGTGCACTCATCAGCCTCAGAGCGGTAGTTAATCTCTAAGCAACGCTGGCGAAAAAAAGAATCTGAAAGATTCTCAGATAAATCCTGTGTGGACTCAAATAAGGGAGATGCCATGGCGTTTCTTGAATGCTTACTTATTAATATACGCTTACGGATGTTACTAACTATACCTCGTTGATTTTCTGGAAAGGTTTGAAATAGCTTCTGTCTAATAGCTTCAAGGTTGCCAGTCAATAGGGGTAAGTTCAGTGATTCCATTATTGCAAGCGAAAGTATCAATTCAACGACCTCTTTATGACTTAATACTAAGCGATCAATTCCCCATCTCCCATTTAACCTAATGCCACCTCCGCGGCCTCTATCAGACTCTATTGGATATCCAGCATCTTTTAGTTCTGCAAGATCACGCATTAGCGTTCGTTGGCTAATATTCAAGTGTTCCCGTAAATCAGAGGTTTTCCAATGATCTTCAGACCGAAGCATTCCAATAAGGCGGTTTCGCCTTTCAATTCGATTTTTAAAATCTGTCTTTAACATCGTTTTAATATGCCATTATGCGGCATATATAACAATATACTTCACCTCACCGAGAATATTTAGACCAATCAAAACAGTATCTAAGTATTGAAATAGTTTTTACTAATATCACCTTTTATCAAGGAACAATAAACCATGAAGCACTACTACAATCCAATGAGCAGAGCAGTAACAACAGATTGGATTCTTAAAGAGCTAGATATCAAACACGAACAAATTGGTATTGACTTTACTACTACCACACCCGAACTATTGCAATTGAAAAAAATTAATCCGATGGGAAAATTGCCAACTCTTGTGGATGGCGAAACCGTCGTTACGGAAGTGGCTGCAATTTGTGCATACCTCGCAGACAAATATCCAGAACAGAAGCTCGCCCCAGACATAAACTCTGTTAATAGAGCTACCTATTACCGTTATCTTTTTGTTGCTGGCAACACTATTGAACCAGCGTTGACTCTCGCCGCTTCCCAAATGGAGCACCCTAACTCAGCAACGGCTGGCTGGGGTGACATTTCTCGCGTTATTTCAACTATAGAAATAATGACCCCTGAAGCACGCTGGATACTTGGAGAGCAATTTACTGCCGCAGACGTTGTGTTTGGGGGCTTGCTTGACTCCTCGATCACGTTCGGGACACTTAAAGCTTCATCTAAGGTTGCAGCTTATGTCGCACGTATTAAGCAGAGGCCTGCTTATAGAGATGCCCATCAAGCCTTCATTGATCTTTTGAAACCGATATAAAGAAAAGTTTCCCCGTGTAAAACACTAAGCAATTGAAAAAGACAATTGACACGGTTTTGCAAGGACTCCCTCAACTCAGCGAGTTTGGGGAATCCTTGATGCAAGGTAATATCAGTGGTATTTTTTTGGTAAAAATGACATAAAACACTATCATAATTTCGCCTACGCTAATTACCGCTAAAGGTCGTTTGCTGCCATTTATCTAAACATCAATCGAATGGCATGAAGCGAATGCTTGATTAGTTCAATTGTGAATGTCCGTTCTTTGTCTTTAACGGACTTCTTTAGTTGATACAGGCAGTGGCCGCTCTTCATTTTATGGCACCTTATGGCACCGACTTTTTAGCACGTATAATAGCAAGTATAAAAACATCTTATCTGCGCTAACGCTATCATGTATTTGAAACAAAATAATCATCAATAAAGCATATAATGAAACAGTAAAACCCCAGACATCTATAAATAAAACAGGTTATTAATTAGTAAGCGCTTTTTTTTCACTTTAAGCTATCAAATCATCACGACCATGAGACTCATTTATTATGTGGATTGTTTATGCGTTGCTCGCAACATTTTTCTTCGGTTTGCGGGGGATCTTGTATCAATGGACATCACAAAAAAACTTAAATCGAGACCTGTTGCTATTTGGTGTTTTCTGCATAGGCTTTATCATCAGCGTAGTAGGCGTAGTGTTGTTAAACCAACGTTGGTATGGCTGGGCTGATGTAGCTGTTGGTATGGGGTTAGGCTTTGGATCTTTTGCCGCTAATGCTGTTTTACACAAAGGGTTTTCAGTAGGAAAAGCATCACTTATTAGCGTGCTATCAGGGTTAACGCCTTTGTTCGTCCTCATCTTTGCATTCTTAATTTGGAAAGAGACGTTAACCTCTATTCAATTAATTGGATTTGTTATCATTTTTTGTGGCCTTTGTATTATTAGATATTCTTCGGATATCTCTATTAATAATTTAAAAGGGGCGCAATGGGGGCTACTTGCTGCATTGTGCTTTACGTTTACTGATTTAATGGGTAAACAATCCACGCTCTTAGAGGCAGATGTTTTTGCAACGTTAACTTCTATGTTTGGCTTTGGGAGTTTCCTTTTTGCCATGAGATGGTTAGTAAAACGTAAGAAATTTATAGCGTCTCAATATTCAGATAAAGCTCATTGGTCTGAAATAAAAACCTTCTCTTGCGGACTGATAGTCGGGGTCGCAAATGTAAGTGGAATGGTTGCAATAATATCCGCTTTTTCTATTGGCAATACCGGGTTGGTTTCCGCGATTTCAGGAATGAATATTTTGCTTATTCTCCTTTATTCTCATGTTGTATTAAAAGAAACATTTAGCCGTCAAGAAGTGCTAGGGTTAGCCGCCGCTTTTGTCGGCGTTATCGTACTTAGATTGAATTAAAGCTTTTTTTACCAGTACCTTTTTCTATAAGTACCTATGCGCGCAAAAATACCAGCGCAAGCGCTATGGCCGGCTGGTAGGTTTTTACGCTTAAAGAAAGTTTAAGGAAAGCTTAAGGAAAAGAGTAGCGAACAATACGTTTTAGTACGCTAGTGTACTGCTTCCAAAAACTGCCAGTGTTGTAGTGCATACCGTGCTGTTTAAATACGGCTTGTACTTTAGGGGCCATTTCTCGGTATCGTCTGGCGGGAATGTCAGGAAATAAATGGTGTTCTACCTGAAAGCTTAAATGCCCAGTAAGTACGTGAAATAAATTTCCGCCCTCAATATTTGATGAGCCTAAGGCCTGACGATAGTACCACTGGCCGCGTGTCTCGTTTTTGCAATCCTCTGCGTTAAAGATTTCTACATCACCGGTAAAGTGTCCGCAAAAGATGATGGTAGATGTCCATAAATTACGTAGCAAATTGGCTATAAGGTTACCTGACAATACCCATAAGAATAACGGGCCAGCCAGAAGAGGGAAGAGCACATAATCTTTTACCAACTGACGTGCGCCTTTACTGAAAAAGCGTTTTTTAAGCTCGCTATGGGTTACTTGGTTTTTGCGGTTGTTTTTCTTCTTGCCGAAGAATACGCGTTCTGCGGCCATCTCGTGATATGACACACCCCACTGAAACATTACGCTAAGCAAAATATAGGTAGCGAACTGCCAGAGGTTTTTTATCCGCCATCTAAAGTCATTCGATAAGCGGAGTAGGCCATAGCCAAAGTCTCTATCCTTACCAATAATATTGGTGTAGGTGTGATGTTCGTAGTTGTGCACTCGATTCCAACTTGCACCATCGCAGGCAATATCCCACTCATACCGCTTTGAATTAATAAACGAGTCGTTCATCCAGTCATACTGACCGTGCATTACGTTATGGCCAATTTCCATGTTATCTAGTATTTTTGCTGCTGCTAAACTTAGTACGCCAGCTACCCAAAGTACGGGCTGTAAGAAACCTAGCATTAATAATATTCGGCCACTCCATTCACAAATACGCTGAATGAGGATAATACGTCGAATATAGGCAGCATCTTCAGCGCCTATTTTACCTTTTACTTCCGACTTTATTGCATCAAGCTGAGCTTCCAATATAGCGTAATCAGGCTTACTTATGCTCTGCGATGGCGTAGTTGCTTTTTGTAATTCCGCGTCAGTTTGACTAGGCGCTTCTTGTAGTTCCTTGGTGTTAATTAAGCCGCCAGTGTTCATAGTTGAATCTCCAAATCAGTTACGGCCTGTGATACACACAGTTGAATAAGTTGCTCGGCGCTATCGGATAACTCGCCAGTGCGGGTATCTCGCACTACGCCCCGCTTTTTCACACATTGGCATTGATGGCAAATACCCATACCGCAGCCATACGTCACAGGCTGCTTCGCTTCTTGAAGCTGCCAAAGCAGCGATTTCTGATTGTTCACCGCTAAATGCTGACCGTTATGTACCAAAGAAAAGGTTTCCTTTTCGCTCAGACTGCCAATGTTCACAGTGGGCAATGCGGCAAAATGTTCACTGTCTAACGGTGCCTCCACCAGTTTCGCTACTTTCTGAACCTGTTCGTAAATAGTGTTAGGGCCACACACCAACCAGTGAGCATCCGCGAAGTGTGATAGATGAGCCTCGACATCACCGTCTTTTTGTCGAGTTAACAAGGCAAAAGTAAAATTGTTGGTGCGTTTTTGAAGGGCGAGTAGTTCGCTTTGCAACACGTGCTCGTTGGGTTTTGCGAAATAGAGCAGGTGGATAGGTGCGCGGTGTATTAACTTGTTTTCAATGGCGTCTTCAAGCATGGCGATAAACGGCGTTATGCCGGAACCGCCCGCTACCATAAGTACGGGTTTATCGGTATTAGGTAGTGTGAAACTACCCTTAGGCACCGAAATATTCACCCATGTGCTGGGTGTTACCGAGGAAAGGATCGGGGTAATTGCACCTTTGTTATTGACCTTAGTGATAAGCCGAATGTTTTTCGTTTCGCGGTGAAAGCTTGCACCGCAAGCGACGGTAAACACACGGGTAGTTAGCCTACCATTCACTTCAATGGTTAGTGCAATATGTTGCCCTGCAATATGACTAGGCCAAGCTTTCTCAGGTGTCAAAATAACTTCCACCATGTCAGATTTAAGGTTTCTGACAGCTTCAACTTGCGCTCTGTAATAGCCATCTCGCCACGCAGGCTTAAACTGCTGCATAAGCACTTCCCAATATCCTCTCCATGAACCGTGATGGAGAAAGCGATGGGCTAGATTATCGAGTAATAGTTTCAACGTAGAGATCACACCTATTAATTTTTCAAAACAGACTTTGCTAGAGAGTAAAAACACCTTGAGCGTACAAGTGTACGCTCACTCGGCGCACAAGTGTAAGCTTAAATTTGTTCACGTCAAGAGAATAGTTGTAAAATACGTACTCACGCAGGTAGGTTTTGGTGAGGCTTTTTACGTGTAGATGATGGGTGTTGGCAGATAATTTCGCGAAGAAAGCTAGCGTTTAAAAAACCAAGCCGACGTCGAGTTGGTTAAGGCGCTGTATTAAGCTAGGTATGAATGAGCGCTAGATGGAATGTACTCGATCTAATTAGGGGGCTTTACTTTCTTCTCGTACTTTTAACGCTAATTCACTGTCTTGTGGGCTAATTGAAAAGTCGAATTTACCTAAAATATTCATGCCCAATAATCCATCGGCGCTAGGTAATGCATCGACAGGCAGCACTAGCGCTGAAACATCATCAAAACGGAAGCCTGCAAAATAAAAAGTAGGGATGTGTACCAAGGGCGCACTGATGGTACCAGAGGCAGTGTTCACATCAAAATTACCAATAAAGGTAAGGCGGCGTAGCCCACCTAAGCGGCTGAATAAATCTGTGGTGATGGCGGTTGTGGTGGCGCCGGTATCTAGCACCATGTCAGCTTGTTGATTAAGGGCTTTTACCGCAACACGGTACTGATCGCCGTCTCGCAAAAGTGCCACTCGGGTAACATCATTCCCTAGAAGTTCGTTGTTAGCAATACGTTCGTCAGCGCCACTTTGGTTATCACGATTGCTTTCACTGTACGCGATATTTCGTATCGCATTAGCTTGGTTGTCGTTATAAGAAAGGCTGGCCAGAACATCTTCCATCAGCGTAATTTTTTGCTGCCTGGCATAGGCTTCGGCAAGTTGAAGAGTATACTGCCTGCTATCAGGCACCCGTTGGAATAGGGGCTCATTTAAGTTAGCCAATAAGTCCCATTGTCCGTTAGCCGACAACTCGTCTTGTGCGGTGTTGTAAAGGTTGGCAATTCGCTTATCAACCTTTGTGTTGCTAGCTGGCGATAGGGACAACTCTGCTAAATCATGAAAGTGAATAAGCGCATCTGATAGCGGCTGTGTTCTTACTATTAACTCAGCCTCAAGCAATAACAAGCTTTCATCGGTGGGAAACTGTTGTAATGCGCTATTTAATTGTTGCTTTAGCAAAGCGTAATTTCCGCTGTTTAACAGTAGGGTGAGTTCATGTACATACTCTTCTGCGACTTGGGGAGCGTTTTCTAGTTCTGTGCCTACTTTACTGGTAGTTACCGCATTGTGTTTATTATTGCGTTGATTACTGTGTTCATTGGAAGCGGGCACGTTGTTATAGCTATTTAGGTTGGCTGAAGATTGAATGAGCGACGCTTTATTCGCCGCCGCTATCTCTACGGCTTGGTTCAATGAAAGAAACAGGTAGCCGTTTAATAGCAAAGATGCAGCAAGCACCACAAATAAACACGCTAATAACCCTTTGTTCATCGCTAAAATTTCCCCTGCGCTTTGCAGTTAGAGGCTGGGTTCAATGCATGCATTACCATAAACTTCCTTAAATGGTTCGGGCAAGCGCTTGGGAGCGCCAGTATCTAAACTTACGCAAACAAAGGTGGTTAGTGCTTCAAACACGGTTTTCTTTCTACGCTCGCAGATAAATTGAAACTGCCTTTTTAGGGTTAGTCTATTATCACAGCTAATAATCCATGTTGCACATTGCAGGCTGTCACCTTCGTGAGAAGGAAGATGATAATCAAGTTCATGGCGTTTAATCACCATGGCTCGGTTGAGCGACTGATAGTCAGAAAACTGCAATCCAAGTGAATTGGAATGAGACCACGCCAATGCTTCTGCTTGGCTTAAGTAAGCCACATTATTAACGTGGTTGTAGTGATCTAAATGACTGGCGTCTATTTGCCATAATTTAGTAAAAGGCGACGGGTATCGCCACGGTAGTGAAGCGGCTGCCATAGTCGTTAATCTCTATTGCTAATTTGAGGCAACTCACAGTTAATAAGTTGCCACATCACGTGTTCAGTTATCAGGTGCTTATATTTCAAATGCTTATATTTCCTATGCTCGGGCATCAGAGGTTTAAGCTGTTGAGACATGAGGTAAAGGATTCTCTTCGGGTAACGAGACTGATTCATCAAACAATGCATGCATCAGCGCTTCTTCTCGTTCCAGTACCGGGTGAATAAAGCTTTGCACATCGCCAATGGCTTTAAATGAGTGAAAGCCATTTTCTAGTAGTTCGTGCAGCGACAACAGCCCAGCTAATTTGGCGGGGCGTCTTGATAATCTAATCAGCATGCCAATCCCCCTAATTTTAATTACATCACCAAGTTGTTCGCCAAGGTGCGCAATAATATCGAGCTGGCGTTGCCTATCTGTTTGCCGGCCAGTATTGCGGTAGGCTAGGGCGTAACTGTCCCGATTTAATGGCGCCCCTTTGAGTTGATGCACCATTTGCATGTCTAAATCGAATGAAAGGGCATTAAGCGCTAATGCATCGTTCATTGCATTCATAGCTTTGTCGGGAAGCACTTTAGCAAGCTTTGGAATGACCCGAACTAAATCGGCGTCACGCTGGCTGAAATCTTTAGGCCCATACAGTTCATCTACAAAAAACTGCATGGCTTTTTGATAACGAGGTTGTTTGGCTAAATCATCGTGAGACACTAACAAGCGTTCACATTGCCAATGCTGAAGTTCGTGAATACCATCCATGATCCCCACTTTTAGCGCTAGGTCTCGAAGCGCATTCACTCTATGTATATGCTTAACGATATTCTGTGACACGCAAATAACATCCTTCCGTAGTGCTTTAATACTAGCTTGACGCAAGCGAGTGGCGCATGCAAGCTGCTAAGCCTATTCCCGCCATATTTTCACTGTTATAATGCCCGCCCTTAAATGTATGGCTAACAGGAAACGTCTTTGAATTTTAGTACTTTGTGCAATCTAACACGGCTAACTTACCTACTCGCTACTGGAGTTGTTCAGCGTGGCGAATGAGATAGACCCTGACGTACCTGCGCTAATTACTTTGTTTAACAGCACCTTTACCGACTTTCAAACTAAGCTGGTATTGGGTGACGACGAGCCTGTTTATCTTCCTGCCAATGAAGATATTCCCTATCATCGTATTGTGTTTGCCCACGGCTTTTTTTCCAGCGCGCTGCATGAAATTGCGCACTGGTGTGTGGCAGGTGAGAAGCGTCGTTTACTTGAAGATTATGGTTATTGGTATTGTCCTGATGGGCGAGATGCCAAGCAGCAAGCGGAATTTGAAAGTGTAGAGATTAAGCCGCAAGCTATTGAGTGGGCGTTTACCGAAGCCGCAGGGCGCCAATTTCAAGTTAGTACCGATAATTTAAATGGTGCAGAGCCCGATAGAAAAGGTTTCACTAAAAATGTTGAAGCCCAGTTAGCGTGGTATAAAAACAATTGTTTCCCCCCTCGGGCGGCGCGCTTCATCGATGCTTTAAAAAACACACAGAAATTATCTGGAGTACAGTAACCCTATGAATAAGCCGGTATTTCGATTAGGTGTGGTAGTTAACCCTTTTGCAGGTATAGGCGGCGCGCTTGCATTAAAAGGCAGTGACGGTGCCGATGTGCGTGAAAAAGCGTTAGCAATGGGCGCTGAAAAAAAGGCTAATGAAAAAATGGCCAAAGCGCTGTCTATTCTAGAGGCCCTTTCTGAACAATTTACTATCGTTACTGCCGGTGGCGAAATGGGCGAAGACGTGTGTGCTTCGTTAGGGTTACCCTTTGAGGTGGTGTACAGAAGTGCATCGCAACAAACAGAAGGGGAAGATACAGAGCGCGCTGTACAGGCTTTTCTTGGCTGTAATCTTGATGTTATTTTGTTTGCAGGTGGCGATGGTACTGCCCGCAATGTGTGTAAAATTGTGGGTGACAAAGTGCCGGTGTTAGGTGTGCCGGCGGGATGTAAAATCCACTCGGGCGTGTACTGTGTTACCCCGTCTGCCGCAGGGCAGGTCATTAGCCAAATGATCAAGGGCGAAATTGTCAGTGTAATGGACGGCGAAGTACGAGATATCGATGAAAACGCATTTCGAACCGGAAAGGTAATAGCAAAACACTACGGCGAGATGCGAGTACCCGCCGAACTCACTTACGTGCAGGCGGTAAAAATGGGCGGCAAAGAGGACGAAGCGCTCGTTCTTGATGATATTGCCGCGACCATTAGCGAATTAATGGACGACAACCCAGACACCTATTTTGTTATGGGCTCGGGCTCTACCGTTGGCGCGGTTATGGAGTTTCTGGGTTTAGAAAATACCTTGCTAGGTGTTGATGTGGTAATGGATAAAACGCTTGTAGCTAGCGATGTAACCGCTTCTGAATTGCTTTCGCTTACGCAAGGAAAGCCAACCCAAGTGGTGTTAACCGTTATTGGTGGGCAAGGTCATATTTTGGGGCGCGGGAATCAACAGCTTAGCCCAGACTTTATTCGCGCTATTGGAAAACAGAATATGCGAGTTGTTGCGACTAAACAAAAGTTACAGTCGCTTGGTAATAAACCATTACGATTAGATTCTGGCGATGCCGAGTTAGATGCATCACTACAAGGTGCGTTCACTATTATCACCGGCTACAAAGACAAGGTTCTTTATAACGCCGAATAGATATCGTCGAATAGCTTTTTAAGATTTAAATTAAGTTAAAGAATAGGAGAAATACGTGTTACCTCCGGCTTCAGCCCCCCAACAAGTAGTAAACCAAATTGCAGCGATAGAGGCTGCGTTAGATGATGTGGTTAATCATGGTAGTGACGATGAGTTGTTTACAGCCAGTTACTTACAAGGCCATTTCGCAGTGGTATCTCGTCAGCTAGAAATGCAAAGCAGTGCAACTATGCAGCAGCTGGATTCAGATATGGCCGCTAGCTTGCAAGCCGCTTTTGATAATAAAGAATTAGAGGGCGATGATGCTGCCCAGGTTAAGGGCCTTTGGTCTCGATTATTCGACCAAGCATGCAATTAAACGAATAGCTAAGCGCAAAGCTTAGAAACGGATAAGCGTACTACAAACCGCCCGACTAATTGTAATTAAAAGTGCAATTGAAAGTGTAATTAAAAGTGCCCAACAAAGCCCCATGCATGGAATATACATGGGGGTTCGCAAAGGGAATACTTACAGTGAATAAAATCCGGCAAATTACGCCTGAAAGCGGCATGGCTTTGCCGCTTTGGCGCTCTCAATTCCTTTCAAATGTTCGCGTTTTTTCGTGTTATTTTAAACCTGTAACTACTTTGATTGCCGTATATTCGCGTTAAGCTCTAACTGGCGGCCTAATACGGCGCATGGCCGTGTTTTAAAGGCTTATAGCACCTATGCCTGCACCTATGCCAGCACCTCTTCCTAACACATAATCCCTTAACTGATTGCCTATTAGCGTTAACTTTTTAGCGCTCTTTATGCCCTGCGCGACAAGCCCACAAAGGATATGGTGCGAATATTGCTAATTCTCACTGTCGATAAGAAAAGAAAACAAGTGTGACACAACTCGCTTTTCACAAATGGCTTATTTCTAGGTGAATATATGTTCGGTTTAATTCAACTTGCGGGTTACAAGCGTAGTGCTGGTAACACATCCAAAAGAACAGAGCACTGTGCTGCGCGAAGTTATCCGCGCTTTAGTCTGCGCTTGAGCTTGCGAGTGCTGTCTGTCGGACTCATACTTGCCATTGTTGGTGGTTGCCAATCGTCGGACGATGCCAAAGCCCAAATGTCACAGTCTGATCCCTTAGCGGTTCCTGCCCTTGGGAATGTTGAATATCACACCTACATTTTAGCCAATGAGCTGTTTGCCGATTTGAGACCTTCTAGGCAAGCGCGCTATGCGGTAGCAGGCTTCGTGCCGGTTGATACCATGAAATACAACAAGAATGATCAACATCCATTGATGATGTTAGGGCATCAATTAGAGCAGGGTATGATGACCGAAGCCACAAAACGTGGTTTTACTACTCAAGAATTTAAGCTTTCGAACGATATAATTGTTAATGACGAAAGCGATAGAGTACTTACGCGCAATATCGACCAATTGTCCGATATTGAACGGGTCGATTTCTACATAACGGGTACCTTGGTTTACCAACAGTCTGGGGCTGTGGTTAACGCAAGAATTATCAACGTAAGAAATAAAGACGTGGTGGCGGCAGCTACCCGCTTTTTCCCGGCGGAGATTTTCTGGGAAGAAGAGCGAGTAACGAGCCGTAATGGTCGACTCTACAGAACTGAAGGTGGAAGGTAACGGGATGAACGCACTATTTAAACGCACGGCTAAATGTACGGCATGTATCCTAGCAACATCAATGCTAGCCCTGAGCGGTTGCTCTATGATGTTAGGCGAAGAAGAAGTGGCAGTTGAAGAAACGTCTCGACCGGCCATGAATGTAGTAGACATTATGGCGATAGACCGCCCTTCGCCGCAAAAAGAAGATGATGACGAACAGTCAAACGAGCACGAAGGTATGGATGCGTTTGGCGCCATAGGCCAACCTACGCTTTATTCAAGTGTTCAAGGGGCTTACAAAGGTCGGCCGCTCACTAAGCATATTGGTGATTACGTCAAAAATATGACCCAAGACCTTATCGCGAACATGGAATATGTGAATGAAAAAACGCCTATTGGTGTAACGCATTTCGCGCTAATTGATACCAATCTTCAAGAAACTGATTTACTGGGTAAGCAAATGGCAGAATCATTTGTTCACGAGCTGCATAAATTTCGTGTACCCGTTATCGATTTCAAAGCTACAGACTATATTCGTATTACCGACGGTGGCGACTTCGTTCTCAGCCGAGATTATTTAGAGTTAAGCAGCAGTTTACCAATAGATTACGTACTTACAGGCACCATGGCTAAACACCAAGGTGGCGTGTTGGTTAACGCCAGAATATTGGGTATAGAATCTCGCGCGGTAGTGGCCAGTGCACAAATGTTGGTGCCATTTTATGTGGTAGAAGCATTGATCCCTAGCGACGGCAGTCAAAAGAATGGCATGCGCGATGGCGTTAAATTAAGTAGAGGTTAATCATGAAAAGGCTTATTGCTTTGCTGGCAATGGGGTTAACCGTTAACCTCACGGCGTGTACCAGTACTGAATCAATCGGCTCTTTTTGGCTAAGCGATGACGGTGAAATCTCTCACTCCGCTGAGCCCGTTCCTGTGCCAAGAGGATCAGGGCTTGTTTACAGCCCTGACTCTCGCGACCGTGAATATCAGCAGCATGTTGCCGTAGACCCAGGCTACAGAGACCCATTACACCAAGGTTTTTCTCCTTCTCAAACCCACAAACGCTTAAATGATTACGCGTCGCAATTAGCGATGGAGTTAATGGATAACGCAACCCGCCTTACTCAGCAAGATATGGTGGGGGTAACCAGTTTTGTGCGCTTAAATGAATCGTTAGGCGATAGCACAGTGTTGGGAAATCAGCTTTCTGAATACCTTATTGCCGAGCTTCAAGATTTTGGGCTAGCTATTGTTGATTTTAAAATGGCTGGCGGCGTGACAATAACCCCTTATGGCGACTTTGTATTAAGCCGTAAAGCGAATGCTTTGGCCAAACAAGTGTCGATGGATCATGTGGTTACAGGCACTATTATAGAAGATGACAGGGGCGTTCGTATAAATGCCCGTATTGTTTCAATGCAAAACAAGCAGGTTGTTGCCAGTGCGAATATTTACATTCCTGCATTTATCGTTACCGATTTAAATAAAGGCTTAACGGCCCAGGTGCCAGTAGAATAACGCATTGCGCCTTGGTGGGCGTTTAACGGCCGGTAACAATTTAATTAAACAAGAAAGCGCAGTGTGAAGTGACCTTGAAAATGGGCATCAGCACTGCGCTTTTTTATTGCAGCTTAAAAATAGCGATAAAGACCATCGCTATTCATCAAAGATACTTCGAATACAGTCTCTCACCATAAACCGTGCAGGATGCACTGCCTGACACAAGTCATTATTTAACGGCAAAGGCTCATGGGTTAACGTACTTGCTAGTAATTCCGCCATCAGCGGCGCGGTAGTAAGCCCGCGGGACCCTAAACAACATAATGTGCTTACTGGGGTTGCTGGCAAGGGTTCTGTGGTATAAAGCGGTTTGCCTAACGACAAGCCAACATATTGAGTTTTAAGTGCCGAAAAATCGGTAAGCATGCCAGATACAGGTTGATGATCTGGTGAACCTAATCGTGTGGCTGCCCTTGCTTCGCCGTCATGCTCAAGTTGTTGTACAACATCGGTATTCGCCATGGCTTGCTGGTGGGTTTGCAGGTTTTGTTCGCTCTCTTGATTGCGAACCTCTGTAGATAGGTCGTTTTTAACGTAGGTTGAGCCAAGGGCGTGCCTGTTGTTGAGAGCAGGGGTCATGTAGCCTTTATGGCATATCACGGTGGTTAACGCGTTTATAGGCGTTTGAGTGGCAATGGCCTCTACTTGCCCGCGCACAGGGCGCAGCGGCAATGCAGCAAACGCATTACTGCCCACGGCACCAGCCCCCGTAGCCAAAATAAGGTGATCAGCATACAAGGTCTTATTATTTGACGATGCCTCTGTATTGCTCGTTGATGCTTCTGAACTGGCCTTTATATTAAACTCAACCGCAAGATAGTGTGTTTGGGGACATTCATCTGGTAACGATGCTTTGTCGTTTTCAGTTAAGACAATGTGAGAACGATACTCATGTTTAGAAAGCACAGTTACATCAGTGTGCTGTTTTGCTTGCTCTATTAGGGCATGCACTAAGTCAGGTGGCGACAACCAGCCCCCTTGCTCTATAAATAGCCCATCGTAGGGTAAGTCGATGCTCGCTTTTTCCGATAGCGCCTCAGGGCTTATTGGCTTGATTAACGCCTCTGGCCAAACACCATTGCTCACCAACTTTTTCTGTCGAACTGCAACTTTCTCATTAAAGTTCAGCTGTGCAACACCACAAAAGTCGTGTGCCACAGATGGTTTGTCTATAGCAGTATTTGTTGAAGTATCTTTTTCATCAAGCAAGGTGTGGTAAATATGCGAAGCATATAAAAAGCTGTGGGCTTGAATACGACTGGCAATACTGGCTTCGGAATGAAGCTGGGGAAAAAAGCCCCCTTGTGGGTTGCCAGACGCGCCTGTAGCTAAGGTGTCGCGGTCATGACATAGCGTAACCTTGATACCACGCTTAGCTAAAGCTAGTGTCACGGTTGCTGCCCCAAGACCGCTACCCACCACAATGACGTGGCTTTTGGGGGTAATAGCAGCTTGGTTATAACGATAATAGGGGCCTTCAAAGGCGCGCTTTTCAACTACGGTAGAGGCGGCTTCTGTTTCATAAATACCCACCAACATATCTCGTTTTCTACCAAAGCCTTTACGTTTAGATACGGTAAATCCGGCGGCAGCCAACCCACGTTTCACAAAGCCAGCAGCGGTAAAGGTGGCAAAGGTAGCGCTGACTTTCGACAACCGCGCCATTTGTTCAAATAAAGTGTCGGCCCACATATCAGGGTTTTTGCTAGGTGCAAAGCCGTCTAAGAACCACGCGTCAACTAGCCCAGCTGTTGGGCTATGCCATTGGGGTAATAAATCGTGTACATCCCCAATCCACAAATCCAATGTGGTCGCAAATTCATCGAAATGACGCCTATGGCAGCCATCTAGTTCCATGGGGTATCGCGTGCTTAATGCGGTAGCTTCTTTTTTTAACGCCGGGAACGCCAGTAACGCCTTCTCCATATCGGGCTTAGGAAGGGGAAACTTTTCCGTACTTAAAAAGAATAATTGCTTAAGCGGGTGGCTAGGGTTGGCGTTTCTAAAGCTTTTAAATGCTTGCATGGCAACTAAAAAGTTGAGCCCAGTGCCGAAGCCGGTTTCCGCAATAACAAAGCTAGGGGCGCTGTGTACCTGCCAGCGTTCAACAATGTTATTTCCACCCATAAATACATACTGGGTTTCGTTAATACCACTGTCATTGGAAAAGTATACGTCGCCAAAATGGTCGGCGACGGGTGTGCCGTTTTCATTGAAATGCACGCTTGCTTGTTGAGATTTCACCGGTGTAATTTAACTCTTTATGCGGTTGATAACTGACTATTCAGAGACTATCTGATTGCGACCTTGTTCTTTGGCTTTATACAGCCGCTCGTCGGCAACCTTGTATATTTGAGACAACGCGTCACCATTTTCAGGCCAGTGAGCCACGCCGATACTTACGGTTATGGTGGCGTCAAAGCCTTCTGCGCTTAACGTGTGTTCAACTGAATGCCGTAAACGCTCTGCAATGCTATGTGCTTGATGAGGCGTAACGTCGGGTATGAGTAAACAAAATTCTTCGCCGCCAAATCGAAAAGCCCAATCGTTTCGTCTGCGCATACTATTGATAATTCGTGATACGTCAACTAGTACTGCATCACCCACGCCATGGCCATATTTGTCGTTTACCTTCTTAAAATGGTCAAGATCGACTAACACCATAGAGACAGATTTTTGTTTTTCAGGCAAGGTTTCGCAGAGCATGTCGAAAATTGAGCTTAGTAGCAAGCGGTTGTTCAGCCCGGTGAGCGGATCTAACGATGCCATTTCTTGCAACCGCTTCACGGTTTGCGCTCGCTTTTGCTCATAGGTATAGGATAACGCCCAAATAGCCGTTAGTGTTAGCGCAATATTTACAATGGCGATAACGGGTGTGCCAGGGTTCTGCACAATGTGTCGGTATGTCAAAATAGCGCAGCCTGAAAGTACGTATATTACAGAGTAAATCGTGCCTAATTTAGTACCCAACAGCAAATAGGATAGAACTGGAACAATGAATAACCAGCTGTACAGCGCCGAGGTAAATGAAGCAGTTAAAATGCCAATAAGAATGACGGTGTACAAGGCGAATAGAAAGAGGGAGGACCATAACTTCAAGTTCGGTGTCTTTTTGTGAACCGATAAAATAGCCAGCGAAAGAAAGACAACCAACAACTCAACAAAGGCTAATACCCTGTGGCCTACTATCCAATTATTGATAGTAAAAATGACACCTGCAACAATGATAACAAGTAGAACAACTCTTAATACCGTACGACGAAATTCGAGTTCGTTGCCCCAAAAGTTAGACGTGGCCATGGTGATGTGTATTCCCGTACAAATTTGACTGAAGATTTTTATCTTATAAGAACCGCACGTTTTAAAACGCACCGGTGAATAGTGACACTGCACAATGTTATCTGAATTGATTCAAGGTGTTTATCTTAATTGTTAAAGATAGACGAATGGATAAGAAATGTGACCAGTTTGATAAAATTAAATAATGATATCAATCATAATCAACGCATTTGCCTTGCCGATAAAGCCAAGGAATTGTTTTGATAATTTAGTGAAGCTTTTGTGAACTTGCGATTTTCTTCTAGTATTTGAATATACCTTTCATGATACATTGGATGAAGCAATTCACGTGGCGCAAAAATAATTAAAGCAAATGCATCAGGATGCGGTTAGAAAAAGTGAAGTGCTGGGTCTTTAGCTGCAAAGCAGACCACTTTACCAATCAAAATCGTTACCATAGCCGCATCAACGCAAAGGGTAAACTATGAGAAGAGCAGTTATCACCGGTCTTGGAATTGTTTCAAGCATCGGCGTCAATAAACAAGATGTACTTGCTTCATTAAAAGCAGGTAAGTCAGGTATTACACACTCTGAGCAGTTCGCTGAGATGGGTTTAAGAAGCCAAGTGTGGGGTAATATCGATATCGACCTTAAAGAGCACATCGACCGTAAAGCTATGCGGTTTATGGGTGATGCGGCGGCCTATGCTTATGTTGCAATGCAACAAGCCATTGAAGATGCAGGCCTTGAAGATAGCGATATTTCTAACGATCGCACGGGTATTATTGCTGGC
Source organism: Alteromonas sp. Mac1 (assembly GCF_001562125.1). Taxonomy (NCBI): domain Bacteria; kingdom Pseudomonadati; phylum Pseudomonadota; class Gammaproteobacteria; order Alteromonadales; family Alteromonadaceae; genus Alteromonas; species Alteromonas sp. Mac1. Next base: position 2,928,161 of record NZ_CP013932.1, on the reverse strand, counting down.
TCTGGCGGCGCGTCTTCTGAAAACCAAGTGCTTTCTGCAGATATTTTGCGTGAAAAAGGCGTAAAACGTGTTGGACCATACATGGTACCTCGTTGTATGGCGTCTACGGTTTCAGCGTGTCTTGCTACGCCATTTAAAATTCGTGGTGTTAACTACTCAATCGCATCAGCTTGTGCCACCAGTGCTCATTGTATTGGTAACGCCATGGAGCTTATTCAACTGGGTAAGCAAGACGTTGTATTTGCAGGTGGCGGTGAAGAATTGCACTGGGCACTGTCGAGTCAGTTCGACGCCATGGGCGCACTGAGTTCTAAATATAATGACAACCCTTCAGTAGCATCACGTACTTACGATGCAGCGCGCGATGGCTTTGTTAGCTCTGGCGGTGGCGGTATGGTTGTTGTGGAAGAGCTTGAACACGCATTAGCCCGTGGTGCAAAAATTTACGGTGAAGTGGTTGGTTATGGTGCTACTTCTGATGGCTTCGACATGGTGGCTCCATCAGGCGAAGGCGCAATTCGTTGTATGAAAATGGCCATGCAGAATGTATCTGCTCCAATTGACTACTTGAACACCCATGGTACTTCAACACCGGTAGGTGATGTTAAAGAACTGGCGGCTATTCAGGAAGTGTTCGGTCAATCTGGTGTGCCAATTAGTGCAACAAAATCACTAACGGGTCATGCATTAGGTGCAGCCGGGGTTAACGAAGCTATCTATAGCTTGTTGATGATGGAAAATAATTTTATTGCACCATCAATTAACATCGACACCCTAGACGATGCAGCAGCTGGTCTCGACATTGTCACACAAACACGTGAAGCAACGTTGAACACCGTTATGTCTAATAGTTTTGGTTTTGGCGGCACTAACGCAACGTTAGTGATGCAGCGTTACCAAGGCTAAGCAATAGCGGTAAGCGAGTCTGTATTAGAATTGCTGACAGACTTGGTTAAAGGCTTGATGGGGAACTTTATTTTCCCCATCGAGTTGTCCGTCTTCACACTTATCTTCCGCTCATACGAATAACTGCCTATTTATCCGGTCCAATTGTTTTTTAGTTATTTCTGTTCAGCTATTACTACTATTTGTCACTCTTCATCAACAAGCAATGCGAACAAAGCGTTTGGGCGACTAATCGTTATTTTTCCATAATGTAAATGCAGTAATCCTTGGTTTTGTAAATCACCTAAGAGCTGATTCACCGTTTGTCGGCTACTGTTTATCATCTGCGCCAAAGACTCTTGCGATAAGGTTAGGGTAATGGCGCTGTCTTGGGGTAAATGCTGGCCATAACTGGTGGTTAGCATTAGTAGGCGCTTAATTAACTGATGTTGTAAATTTAGCCCTGCGCTGGAATCAATAAATTGAAATGCACTTCTTACTCGTGAACAAAGCAGGCGGGCAAAGTGAGGATAAAGCTCAGGGTGTGCCTTTAACACTGCGTTAAATGCATTTTTGGGGATAACCGCAATAACGGTATCTATCTCGCACACGCTATTGTGGGTGCGAGGTAAATCATCAAACAGAGAGATTTCACCAAACCAAGTGCCGGGCCCGAGCAAGGCAAACAGCATTTCCTTGCCATTGGCGCCAATATTCATTACACGCAAGCGGCCTTCACATACACCATAAAAACCAATGCCTTCCTCGCCTTTAGCATGCAGTTGTTGACCTGCTTTTAAATGACGAACCCGTACCTTATTGAGCAAGGCGCATTGCAAGTTTTCAGGAAGTGAAGAAAACCACATCGAGCTGGTTAAAACGGTTGAGTATTCTTGAGTTAACATTTTTATTACAGTGTCGTTTATCCGACAGTTTAGCTTGTAAATTAGGCGTAAGGTAGAAAAAAATGTAGGAGACGAATGATGAGTTCAAAAGCAAAAGCTCAGGTGAGTGAACAAGAATGGCAGACCCGTGTAGATCTGGCGGCGTGTTATCGTGCTGTGGCCATGTACGGTTGGGACGATTTAATTTTTACTCATATATCTGCAAGGGTACCAGGGCCTGAGCATCACTTTTTGATAAACCCTTACGGTATGATGTTTGATGAAGTCACAGCGTCAAGTCTGGTAAAGGTAGACTTACACGGCAATAAGGTGATGGAAAGTGAGTACGACATCAACCCTGCGGGCTTTACTATTCACAGTGCGGTGCACGAAGCCAGAGACGATGCGAAGTGCGTTATGCATTTGCATACCACCGAAGGGGTAGCACTTTCAGTACTAGAGGAAGGACTACAAGCCTACTCACAGCAGTCTTTGTTCCCGTTAGCCTCGTTGTCGTATCACGCCTATGAAGGCGTAGCCTTGAACCCTGATGAGAAAGCGCGCCTAGTGCGTGATTTAGGTGATACGCAATTTATGATTTTACGAAATCACGGCCTGCTTACCTGTGCCGACAACATTGCCGATGCGTTTTTATTTATGTTCATTTTTCAGCGAGCCTGCGAAATTCAGTTAAAAGCGCAAGCCACAGGTCAGAAGTTAATTCCAATCCATTCTGCTATTTTACAAGGGATCCGCGCTCAAGCGTCAGAGGTAACCAAGCAAGCGGGTGGCAGCCTAGCTTGGCCGGGTATTAAACGGCGGGTTGCACGTCGATTCCCTGGTTTCGACGAATAAGCGCTAAATTAGACTAAAAAACTGTGTTGATTCATGGTGCTCAAGGTTACTAATCCGTAGGATTGAGGTAAACTTAGCATCATGAAAATACTCTTTGAAGACACTATTCCTTTAGGCCACGAGTACTTTAGTGGCTTAGGTGACGTAAGTCGTTATGCATGGCAAACCCTTACTCCGGAAGATATCAAAAACGTAGATATCTTGGCTGTGCGTTCTACCACCAAAGTCAATGAAACGTTGCTAAGCCAAGCTTCGCAACTTCAGTTCGTTACTACTGCCACCTCTGGCACTAATCACATGGATAAAATCTGGCTTGATAGTCAGGGGATTAGCTGGAATTCAGCGGGCGGCTGTAATGCCGTGGCCGTGGCCGAATATGTGCTAAGCGCATTATTTTTGGCCGACCGTGCAGGTAAAATAGACATTAATGCTATTACCGTTGGTATTGTAGGAGCAGGGCATGTAGGTACAGCCTTGGCAAAACGATTAGCCGCATTGAACATTGACTATAAGTTGTGCGATCCCCCACTAAGTGCAGCGGATGACCCACGAACCTTCGTTGATTTTCAAGACATTATCGATTGTGATGTGATCACGCTTCATGTGCCCTATGTGAAGACAGGCAGCCACACCACAGGTAAATTGATTAATGCTGATGTGCTAGAGCAGCTAGGTAGCAATCAGTTGCTTATTAATGCGTGTCGCGGTGAAGTGATTGATGAACAGGCTTTGTTAAATAGGCTTAAACAACCAAACGCGCCCACAGTAGTGTTAGATGTATTTGAAAATGAGCCCGCCATCAACCCCGAACTAGTGCAGTATTGTTGGTTAATGACACCTCATATAGCTGGGCATTCAGTTGAGGGCAAAGTGCGCGGTACCCAGTATGTTTACGAACAAATATGCAATTTGTTGGAAGAACCTTGCACTAAAACCCTTGGCGAGTATTTATCCGCTGTTGACCCCATCAAAGTAGAATTGGCGTCTGCGTCAGCTTCCACATTATCGAAACAAGATTTGATAGGATTAATGCTACAGGTTTATAACTTGCTTGATGACGATACCGCCTTTCGGGAAAGGTTAGGGGAAGCACTGGAAAGACAGCAAAATGAAAGTGCAGATAGCAAAGAAATTACTGCCAGCATCAGCCACACCTTTGCTACTATGCGCAAAAGCTATCGGGTGCGACGGGAATGCAGTGCGTATACGCTAATATTGCCCAGTAACACTTCAGATGAAATTAAACAGCAATTGAAAGGGTTAGGTTTTTTGGTGCAAGCCTAGTTTGCCAGCCTAACGCCTTCTAATTTTAAGCAATACCATTAATAGGAGAAACAACACTTATGTCACAAGCCTTTGACGTTGCCGTATTAGGCGCGACCGGTCTAGTTGGGCAAACCATGATAGAACTATTGGCAGAGCGTGGCTTTCCAGTAAATCGTTTATATCCACTAGCCAGCAAACGTTCAGCGGGAACCAGTATTAGCTTCAAGGGCGAAGATGTAGAAGTGTTGGATGCAGATACTTTCGATTGGTCGTTGGTACAGTTTGGCTTCTTCTCAGCGGGCGGCAGCATTTCTGCTGAATTCGCGCCACGTGCAGCTGATGCAGGCTGTATTGTTATTGATAACACGTCTGAATTTAGATACGAGCCAGACATTCCGCTTGTAGTGCCAGAAGTTAATGCACACGTACTGGCTGATTTTCGTAACAGAAACATTATTGCCAACCCGAATTGTTCAACCATTCAAATGATGGTGGCGTTGAAGCCAATACACGATGCTGTGGGTATTGACCGTATTAACGTGAGTACGTATCAGTCTGTATCTGGTGCAGGAAAAGAAGCGATGGAAGAGCTGGTGAAGCAAACTGCTAGCCTGTTAAATGCGCGAGAGCTCGAAACTAAAGCGTTTAGCCGCCAAATCGCCTTTAACGTTATTCCTCAAATTGATGCGTTTCAAGACAATGACTACACCAAAGAAGAAATGAAAATGGTGTGGGAAACACAAAAAATTATGGACGATGACAGCATATTGGTTAATGCGACCGCAGTGAGAGTTCCTGTATTTTACGGGCATGGTGAAGCCATTCACTTAGAAACTCGCGCGCCAATAGATGCCGAACAGGTTAAGCAATTACTTGCAGATGCTCCAGGGGTTAAAGTTTATGATGCTGCCGATCAGTTTCCTACTCAGGTAAGCAGTGCTAGCGGCAATGATATGGTTCACGTTGGACGTATTCGAAACGATATCACTCACCCCTGTGGTCTTAACCTTTGGGTTGTGTCAGACAATATCCGTAAAGGTGCAGCAACTAACAGTATCCAAATTGCTGAAACTCTAATTCGCGATTACCTGTAATCATAGGATAAGTAGGCAAAGCTCAAAGTAGGGGATATAACATTGATTTTGCCGAGTAAGTAAACATTTTGCTTACTCGGCCGATAAGCAGTTATATCGATATTCAACAAATAGATACCGAAAACAGAAGGGCTAACTAGATTGCCATTAATAACTGGTTTATAGTTTCCTAAACCAGATTAAAAATACCGTTGGCCTAAGTGATGTTGTCGATACATCAATAAAGGTAAAAAATAGCGGTAAGTAATATAGAAAATCTGTATTGATAGGGCATTTTCATTCGTGCGCAGGCGCTATCAATGATAAGAATAAAAAGCTGAACCCGTTTGCCGCATTTAAGCGCCAATGAAAAGAGGTTTAGCTACGAATCTCCACCATGACACTTGGTGGTGTTGACGCTTGAGGGCATATAGGATTGCTATGAAATTGCATTTGACGGGCTTAGTTTTACTTACTTTATGTTTACTAGCCCCCCACAATAATGTCGATGCACAGGAACGCGCTACCCTGCTGAAAGGGCCCAAGAACGCGACCAGCCAGTATTCTGGATTAGAATACGGCCCCATTGATTCTCAAGATACCCTTTGGCGTATAGCTGAGCGTTATCGTCAAAATAATAACCTGTCGGTTTATCAGGTTATGTCAGCTATTTATGAACTAAACCCCAATGCATTTGAACAGCAGAACTTAAATTTATTAGTTGATGGTTCAATCTTGAAGTTGCCATCAGAACGGTATATTTCTCGCATCGATGCTAGGCAAGCACAAATTCGAGCAGAAAGTGACGAGCGAACCTTCGCTGAGTTACTAAACAAACCAGGTAGCAGCGTACGAAATATCAAGCCGCCTGCGCCTTTGGTAAATCAAAACGATTTAAGCCAAACCCAATCCAATATAGAACAAAAAATAACGCGTTTAGATCAAGAGCAAACCCGTCAGTTTGACGAGCTTCGGATGCAATTTGCTGCGTCTTTAGAAAACGTAGAAGCCTTGTTAAATGAAAATCGCAAACTGTATGAACGAGTAGACGAGGTTAACGGTGAACTTCAAGAGCTTCGTAATCAAGTTGAAGGCGATGTTAAGACTCAAATAGATACGCAAGTGGCGCTGCAACAAGAGCTGCTCGACATGATGAAAGCCGAGCAAATGCAGCGAGAAGCAGAAAAACAAAAATCGATGTGGAGTTCGCTTTCTAGCCCAATGCTTCTCATTATAGGCTCCGGCATTATTACCTTATTACTGGTAGGCGGGCTGATTGCTTGGTTGTTGAAACGTAAGCCAGCTGAAGCTGCGGAAGCACCTGAAGTACCAGAAATTTCCGATGATGTACCTGTTCCAGACACTGACATGGCTGACTTGGCAAGTGCTCTGGAGCCAGATCTTGGCGATAGCATGGAGCTGACGGACGACGATCTTTTCAACGACGATGACTTGCTTGATGATGTGCTTACGTCTGAACTAGAAGAAAGTCTTGATGATGATTTAGAAACTTTCGGCGACCTTGATGATGACATGTTGGTGCCTGACGACGATACAGATGATTTATTTGAGTCGGGTAGCGATGAGCTTGATCAGAACGAGTTAGACAGCTTGTTTGATGACGATGATTTGTCCGATAAGCTGAGTGAAGACGAAAACACCAGTTTAGAAGGGTTTGATTTATCTGGTGATGACGATGATGACTTAGCTAACTTTGACGATTCTTTGGACGCAGACCTTGATGAAGAGTTAGACGAGGCGCAAGACGATACCGATTTTGAGGAAGCGCCAGATGCGTCTGAACCCGACGCCTTAGATGACGACTTTGATATCGATGATATCTTAGATGGCGCGATGGCAGAAGCTGAAACGAGTGATTCAGTAGACGATATTTTTGAAGCCGCACAGTCTGCATCGAATGAAAGCGAAGAGGATACTGCCACTTTACCCAGTGTTGATGACGAAGACGAAACGCCTGAAATCAGTATTGATGATTTACTTGAACAAAATGCACCAGAGCCAACGCTGCTTGATGAGCTAGACAGTAAAGATGAGCTTATTAATGAAGATATGATTGATAAGCTTGATGATGAAATTAATCAGCAGAACCAAGAACTCGATCGTATTACCGATGATTTGCTCAACGAGATTGAGCAAATCGAGATGATGGGTGGCCTTGACGAAGGTGACGAAGACAGTGAAAGCGAAGAAGATACAATAGAGTCTGTTGCTTCAGCACCTTCGCCACAAGCAATTCAGAGCCTAGACAATATTACTGACGACCTAGATGAAATTGACGTTGAAGACATGGAGAATGCAAATGATTTCTCTGATCCCCTGTCTGATGACTTAATTTCCGAATTACAGGCTGAAAGTGAAGAAGAGTTGGGCTTTGATGCAAACACCCTTGAGGAAGAAAGCGCCTCCGAGGAAGAGAATGCTCCTGAGGGCGATGAATCTGCAGATGATGATTTTTCTGACCCATTTACAGATGACTTACTCGCCGAGCTTGAAGCTGACATTGAATCGGATGATGAAGGTGTTGAGCCGGAAGCTGAACCTGAATTAGCGGAAACTGATTTTGATGATCCGTTAACGGATGATTTGCTTGCAGAACTAGAAGCGGGTATTGATTCCGAAGATGATGCTTTAGCGCCCGAAGCGGCAGATGAAGCTACGCCTGCCTTCGATGAAAATGGCGACTTTGATGACCCCTTTACTGACGACTTATTAGCTGAATTAGAAGCTGAAAACCAGCCAGACGAAGCGCCTCAAGATGAGCCAGAAGAAACCACTGCTACTGAAGCTCCAGAAGCTGATGGTGACTTTGATGATCCACTTACTGATGATTTACTCGCTGAGCTAGAAGCAGATATTGAGTCAGATGAAGACACAGATTCCGGCGATGCCCTTGCAGATGAGCTTCTTGCTGAACTTGAAGCTGATATCGACAGTGATTTTGAACAAACTCAGCCCGATGCGCTGTTAGACAATGAAATCGAGCCGCAAGAAGCTGATGATTTTGACGAGTCTGACCAAGACCTTGTTGACAAAGCGCCTGCTGAGGATGCTTTTGTTGATGAAGAGCTTGCTGACGATGCTGTATTAGCAACTGAGCCTGAAGCGTTAGCACCAGACAATGTAGATGACGCGGTTGCCGATGACGAGCCCGTAGAAGAACTGCATGTTGAAGAAGAGCCCGTTGAACAAGAGTCTGTTGATGACGTGCTTTCTGAGGACGAACATGAAGACACTGATCAGTCAACAGAGTCAGAAGAATCAGAGTTAGACGAACTAGACGATGCGCTGGAAGATTCTGCAGAAGAAAGTGCGCTTGAAGGTGAAGATAAAGCCGATGGGCAAGATGATATCGATACGCCTATCGAAGAAGAAGCGATAGAAGATGCTGAGTCAACAATAGATGAGCCAGCAGAGGCAGCAGACCTAGAACAAGAGCAAGAGCAAGAACAAGAACAAGAACAAGAACCCATCACCAGTGATGACAGTGCGCAGCCTGAAAGTGACGTTGAAGATGAAACTCACGATGCATTAGCCGATGAGTTGCTAGCGGCTGTTAACGCCGATAGTGAGCCAGAGGCCGAGCTTGTTGTTGATGAGCCGCTTCTAGCAGACGAAAATGAAGAAGAGTCAGCTTTAGATGAATTAGAAACTGATTTAGACGACGATAAGCCTTTTGAAGAGCTTGAGTCTTTAGGTTCTGCTGATCAAGTCATTGATGATCCTGAAGCAGAAATACAAGATATAGCTTCGCTAGAAGAAGCCGAGTCGCAAGACGAAGTGGATGGGTTTAACGAAGACGAAATAGTAGATGAAGCACTGCCAGCGGAAGCTCAACTCGACTTTGATAACGATGACAGTGAAAATGCCCTTGAAGATACCCGTGAGGATATCCAAGAGAATGGCTCAGAGGATGCTTTAGAATCTGCTGATCCCGAAAGTGTAGATAGTGCCCTCAGCGATGAAGAAAGTCCCAGTAATGAAGAGATCGACGAAGAAGACGAGCTACTAACTGATGATTTACTTTCTGAGCTTGATTCTGACATTGAAACGGGTCAAGAGGTTGCGCCAGACGAGCCAGACGAGCCAGACGAGCCAGACGAGCCAGACGCTGATGATGAAACTAATGAAGATGACTTAGAAGATACTTTTGACATAGAGCCTGACGCTAATGAGCCTCTTGCCGAAGCCGAAGCCGAAGCCGAAGCCGAAGCCGAAGCCGAAGCCGAAGCCGAAGCCGAAGCCGATCCACTTGATGATGCGTTAGCGGCGTTTGATAAACAAATGATGGATGATATTCCTACATTTGGTGAGTCGAGCGATGATGCTGAAGAGCCAGAGCCAGAGCCAGAGCCAGAGCCAGAAAGCGACGATTACGACGACAGTATTCTTGATAGCGCTTTTGATGAAATTGACGAATTTGAATTAGAACATGAAGTCGATGGCGTGGTGCCAGAGCCTTCAGCTAATCAAGAGCCTTCAGCTAATAAAGAGCTTTCAGCCAAAGACCCTAGCGACTTCGACGAATTAGAAGATGTGCCAGGGCTAGATGACTGGTTATCAGGAACACAAGAATCAGAACAAGAAGAGATATTTGACGATTTAGATGGTGCAGAGTTTGATGAATTGCTGCAAAGCATTGAATCAGAGCAGGTAGATGAACCAAGCCTTGAAGCTGATACCACTGAATCGACAGAAAGCTTAAACCTAGAAGATGACCCAGAGCCTGAACTTAAGCTAGATAACCCAGATTTAGATTTAAGTGCGTTGTTAAATGATGTGGATCTCGATGCTGAAGCCGAGTCACGTACACCACCAGAAGACTTCTTGGATGTAGAAGCGCTTATGGATGATGGCGAAGACAACGAGATAGACCCAGACAGTGCAGAGCTTGATTTGGACGTAAGCCTTTCTGATTTCACCGGTGTTAATGATGCCGATGACGTGATTGATATTGATAAAGATGCTGGTCAAAACGCAAACCTCGACCTTGCACGTGTTTATCTAGAAATGGATGATATCGTTGCAGCGAAGGAATTACTCGAAGATGTGATGAATCTAGGTAGTGAAGAACAAAAGCAAGAAGCTGAGAGTATTTTAAAATCCATCAGTTAATTGCATGTTGAGTGCGGTATGACTACACTTAGCGGCTTTTCTATTTAGAGGTGTTTGAAACATGGGGCGAATCGCCTTAGGCATCGAGTATGATGGTGCATCGGTACATGGTTGGCAACGTCAAAAAGACGTGGCTAGCGTGCAAGAATACCTAGAGAAAGCACTCACCGTTATCGCAAATAAGCCTATTATAGTATTTTGTGCTGGTCGCACCGATGCCGGTGTGCATGCAACTGGCCAAATAGTCCATTTTGACTGCGATGTAGAGCGTCCAGAGCGTGCTTGGACACTTGGCATTAATGCTAACATGCCTGACTCGATAGCCGTAACCTGGGCTAGACCTGTCTCTGATGATTTTCACGCCCGCTTTTCGGCTACTCATCGTCGTTATCGTTACGTTATTTATAACTCACGTATGCGACCTGCTATTTTGCACAATGGTGTTACTCACGAATACCGCGAGTTAGACGCCGAGAAGATGCATGAAGCCGCACAGGCGTTGGTAGGTGAGCACGATTTCACTACATTTCGAGCTTCACTGTGTCAAAGCAAAACGCCTCACCGAACAGTGAGTAGCGTGAGTGTACATAGGCAAGGTCGTTATGTGGTGTTAGATATCCGTGCAAATGCATTTTTGCATCATATGGTACGTAATATTACTGGTTCACTGCTTTGCATTGGGGCAGGGGAGCAACCTGTCGATTGGATGGCGCATCTGCTTACTTTAAAAGACCGTGCTAAAGCCGCTACTACCGCTAAACCTAACGGGTTGTATTTGGTTGATGTAACTTACCCTGAGCACTTCGGTATACCAAAATCGCCCCTTGGGCCTCTTTTTCTTCCAGAATCTTAAAAGCGTGAACGCCTCTGAACGGTAGCAATGGGTTACCGTTCAACTTCTTAGACCAGTTTTGTTTTTTCCATTTTACTGTATTGTGGTCTAATAGCGCGCTATATTAGGTGGTTGTACTAACGTAGTGCGTATTTTTCTCTTGCGCTACAATAAAGTAACCGAAATATTCATGTAGTACTGACACAAAGCACGAATGAAAAAACAGTGTCGGTGCGCTAATAAATATAAAGGATTCCTTTTCCATGAGCTGGATTCAAAAAATTCTTCCGCGTACGCAAACATCCACAAAAGGTAATGTACCTGAGGGGATTTGGACAAAATGCGGCTCTTGCCAAGCTGTGTTGTACAAAAGCGAGTTGGAAAAACTTCAAGAAGTTTGCCCTAAGTGCGATCATCACATGCGTATTACGGCCCGTCGCCGTATAGACGGTTTTCTTGATGAAGGTGACCGCGTAGAACTTGGTGGTGAATTCGAACCACAAGATATCTTGAAATTTAAAGATTCAAAGCGTTATAAAGACCGCATTGTGGCCGCGCAAAAGCTAACCAATGAAAAAGATGCCTTGGTTGTTATGCAGGGCAAACTAAAAGGTATGCCAGTTGTAGTAGCCAGTTTCGAATTTGCCTTTATGGGCGGTTCAATGGCCTCTGTGGTAGGTGCTCGCTTTGTTGCTGCGGTAAATGCTTGTCTTGAAAACAACACACCCCTTATTTGTTTCTCTGCCAGTGGCGGTGCACGTATGCAAGAAGCGCTTATGTCGCTCATGCAAATGGCAAAAACATCTGCAGCATTGGCAAAAATGAGTAAAAAAGGTTTGCCTTACATTTCTGTACTAACCGACCCAACGATGGGTGGCGTTTCTGCTAGTTTAGCCATGCTAGGTGACGTTAACGTTGCTGAGCCAAAAGCCTTGATTGGTTTTGCTGGTCCTCGTGTTATCGAGCAAACAGTACGCGAAAAGTTACCACAAGGTTTCCAGCGTAGTGAGTTCCTTGTTGAGAAGGGCGCGATTGATATGATTGTTGACCGCAGAGAAATGCGTGATAAATTACACGGCTTGTTACTTAAGCTGCATCATCAGAATTAGTGAATACACAAAAAAATCAAAATACTGACTCAACAACCTCGTTGAGTCAGTGGCTTTCTCATCTTGAATCTATCCACCCAAGTGCCATTGATATGGGGCTTGAACGCGTTAAATCTGTGGCCAATACCATGGATATCCATTTAAAAGACTCTCTGCTTATTACCGTGGCCGGTACGAACGGCAAAGGCACAACTTGCCGCTTGCTAGAACAAGCCATGCTTGCGCAAGGTAAAACCGTAGCGGTATTTAGCTCTCCTCATCTTTTGAGTTACTGCGAACGTGTGCGGTTAAATGGTGAATTGGCGAAAGAAAACGAATTTTGCCGCGCTTTCGAGCTTATCGAAAAAGCCCGTGGCGATATCACGTTAACCTATTTTGAGTTCGGCACCTTAGCGGCAATGAAAATGATGCAGGATTGGGGTGTTGATGTGGCCGTATTGGAAGTGGGGTTGGGGGGAAGGCTAGATGCTACTAATATTCTCGACCCAGATTTAGCCATCATTACTACCATTGACCTCGATCACCAAGACTGGCTAGGCGATACCCGCGAAGCAATCGCTCGCGAGAAAGCCGGTATTATGCGAAAAAATGGTAAAGCTGTTATTGGTGAGCTTTTACCACCAGACTCGCTACAAGAAATCGTAGCTGAATTAAATGTCGAAGGGCGGTGGGCCCAACAAGACTTTTTCGTCGTTAAAAATGCTGTGGCAGATAGTAGCCCTGAGCATAGCCCTAGTCGAACATGGGAATGGAAGGGCAAGCATTCTGATTTTACCCAACTACCATACCCGCACATTCCGCTGCAAAACGTAGCTACGGCACTTGCAGCACTAGAGTTACTAGACTTACTGCCAGATGAAACGGCGATAAAGCAAATTATTGCCAACACCCGTTTACCCGGCCGCCAACAAGAAATTAGCCACAACCCGCTAGTGGTGGTGGATGTCGCACATAACCCCCAAGCAACCAAAGCAATGCAGGAATGGCTTACACGTTATGCTGCAAGTAAAATACGCGTGGTGGTGGGTATGTTAAAAGACAAATCTATTGCAGAAACCCTTGCGCCTTTGTCGTCGCTGAATGCACAATGGTACCTAGCAAGCACATCTGGCCCTCGAGGCTGCGATGCAAGCGTGCTGGCCGGTGCACTTTTGGATGCTCAGCTTGATAAAACTTGTACCCAAACCTTCTTTGATGTGACAAGTGCTTATAAAGCAGCACGTAACGATTACCATGAAGGCGAACTCATATTGGTCTTTGGTTCCTTTGTTACCGTGGCTGAGGTGTTAGATTATACCAACGCAAATGAACAACAATAAAAACGAACAATAAGTTCAACAGGAGATAATAGTGACGTCGGCATTAAAGAATAGACTCGTGGGCACCATCATCATTGTGGCGCTGGCAGTTATTTTTTTACCAGACTTTCTCGATGGCAAGAAACAAACCAATAAAGAACCGTTTGTATCTGTTCCTGCAAGTCCTCCTAAGAAACCCATTGTAGAGCCCGAAGCTTTTCCAAGCGAGCGGGTAGCTAAAGCAGCACAGTTGCCCGTTACGGTAACGGACGAAAAGGCGCTGGATGATGAAAGCGTAACGTCAAGTGCGCCCAGTGAGACTCAAGCGTTACCTGAACCCGAAGAGGCTTCTATAACGTCGGAAGACTCTCTAGCTAGTCAAACTGTTATTGAAGCACCCGACTCTTCCACAGTGGATGACGCAGGCTGGGTGATACAACTAGGCAGTTTTCGCCATGAGAAGAACGTAAAGTCACTATTGAATAAGCTTGAAAAAGCGGGTTATCGTGCGTTCAGCCGCCGGATAATGACTAACTCTGGCCCGCTCAACAAAGTGTTTGTCGGCCCAGACTTAGAAAAGCAAAAATTAGAGGCAGCATTGCCCCATTTACGTGAACTCACCGACCTTAAAGGGAAGGTTACCACGTTTAAAGTAGAGTAGTGTAAACCCATAGGTACACAGTACTTTTTATGCTGTAAAAATCAGAGACTAAAAATATTACACATTGGTAATTTTTCTGGCTTCTGTTAGAATGCGCGCCATCTCGCCAACGGCATGTCGCTACTAACAACTTCCGCGACTATAACGCAATTAAGAGACAATGAACTGGGTAGACTTTTCCATATTGGGTATCGTTGCGGTATCTACCTTAATAAGCCTTATTAGAGGGTTTGTTAAAGAGGCCATCTCTCTTGTGGTATGGTTTGGCGCACTCTTTATTGCCAGCCATTTTTATGCCGACTTAGCCGTATACTTTACTGCCATCGATGATTTGTATCTTCGAAATGGCGCTGCCATTGCCGCTTTATTTGTATCAACTCTGATGTTAGGCGGCATGTTGAATTTTGCAATCGGGCAACTGGTTCAGGCAACAGGCCTGTCAGGTACCGACCGCGTTTTAGGCATTGTATTTGGAGCGCTCCGCGGAGTTCTTATCGTTAGCGCGCTTCTCTTTTTCATGGACACTTTCTCTGCTGCTGCCTCATCGCAGTGGTGGCAAACGTCGGTACTTATTCCCGAATTTGGTGTCATTATTGAGTGGTTTTTCACGTATGTGAAAGGCTCCTCCAGTTTCTTAAATCCCGCTTGATATAGGTAACGCACATGTGTGGTATTGTCGGAATAGTTGGTAAAACACCAGTAGCTCAGTCTTTGTACGATGGTTTAACGGTAATCCAACATCGTGGACAGGATGCTGCTGGAATAATGACCATCGACCAAAATATGTTTAATTTGCGTAAGGCAAATGGTTTGGTTCGTGATGTATTTCATACGCGTCATATGAAACGCCTATCGGGCAATATGGGTATTGGGCATGTTCGCTATCCTACTGCTGGTACCTCGAGTTCAGCCGAAGCACAGCCCTTCTATGTGAACTCACCGTTTGGTATTGCGTTTGCGCACAATGGTAACTTAACCAATGCTCACGATCTGCAAGAAGAAGTATTTCGAATTGCCCGTCGTCACATCAACACCACATCTGATTCAGAGTTATTGTTGAACATTCTTGCTCACGAGCTACAGCAAGTGGCAGGGTTAAGTGTTACTGCTGAACATATCTTTGAAGTAGTCACCAAAGTACACAAGAAAATTCGTGGTGCTTACGCGGTTGTTGCCGCTATTATCGGCCAGGGTATTGTTGCATTTCGTGACCCACACGGTATTCGCCCGTTAGCGCTAGGTAAGCGTATGACAGAGCTTGGCGAAGAGTGGATGGTAGCATCAGAAAGTGTGGCACTGGATGCCGTTGGCTTCCAATTTATCCGCGACGTGTCGCCAGGTGAAGCAGTATACATTACTGAAAATGGTGAGCTTCATACCAGACAGTGTGCTGAGAACCCCATTACCTCACCTTGTATTTTTGAGTTTGTTTACTTTGCACGTCCAGATAGCTTTATTGACGGTATTTCAGTTTACGCTTCGCGCGTGAACATGGGCCGCAGATTAGGTGAAAAAATTGCCCGTGAATGGAGCGATTTAGACATTGATGTTGTTATTCCTATTCCTGAAACCTCTATGGATGTGGCACTGCAAATTGCCAACACCTTAGAGTTACCATACCGCCAAGGGTTTGTGAAGAATCGCTATATTGGCCGTACGTTTATTATGCCTGGCCAAACTATGCGTAAGAAGTCTGTACGCCGTAAGCTAAATGCTATTTCTTCTGAGTTTAAAGGCAAGAACGTGCTATTGGTTGATGACTCTATTGTTCGCGGTACTACCTCTGGGCAAATTATTGAGATGGCCAGAGAGTCTGGCGCTAAGAAGGTATATTTTGCCTCGGCTGCACCTGAAATACGTTTCCCTAACGTATATGGTATCGACATGCCTTCTGCCAACGAACTGATTGCCTATGGCCGAGAAATCGATCAAATAGCAGACCTTATTCAAGCGGACGGTCTTATATTTCAAGATATCACTGATTTAGTTGAAGCAGTACGTGAAGAAAATGATTCAATCCAACGTTTTGAAACCTCTGTTTTCGACGGCAATTATATTACCGGTGATGTAGACCAAGACTACCTTGAACGTATTGATATCTCGCGTGGAGAGAAGTCTCGCGAAGCGCCCATTCTGCAAGCAGAATTGAGCAATTTAGATATGCATAATATCGATTCTAACGACTAGGCAATTTGCCTAGCATATAGTTTTGACTATGTGCTTTACTCATAAAAAAAGCCGCTATTAAGCCAAGGGGTTCACTTAATTTGTTGAAGCCTTGCTTACTAACTTCAAAGGAGACTTATTAGTCTCCTTTTTTAGATTTGCTTATTAATTTAGGAAAGTCTTTTTCTACATTAATTAGAAACCATTCTTTCAGTGTTAAACCTTTCATCTTAACTT
Source organism: Alteromonas sp. Mac1 (assembly GCF_001562125.1). NCBI lineage: Bacteria > Pseudomonadati > Pseudomonadota > Gammaproteobacteria > Alteromonadales > Alteromonadaceae > Alteromonas > Alteromonas sp. Mac1. The sequence goes on along the minus strand of NZ_CP013932.1, from coordinate 2,911,762 downwards.
CTGCATGAAGTTTTTCTTTTAGTTCAGGGTCGATTTCCAGAACTATTCTTCCTGATTTTCCTACAGCCATTGAGAATGCGCTATGTTATGTTACATGACTTTACATAATATAACAAAAATGATAAAATCGCAAAATTATATTTTTAGCTATATCATTAACTTATTTAACAAGGAGGTTATATGTGGTCTGACAAAGAATCCGATATAGACTATCTGAATTTTTCCGAAATAGCCGAATCTATTGCTGATATCATTAATTCACCTGAGCTGTTACCTTTGTCTATAGGTGTCTTCGGCGACTGGGGGGCTGGAAAATCAACGATTTTAAGCCTAACAGAATCATCATTAGCAAAATCCAATGAAGACTGCCTTCATATCAAATTCGATGCTTGGTTGTATCAAGGTTACGATGATGCAAGAGCATCAATTTTGGAGACAATTGCTAAATACTTGGTAAAGCACACGAAGGATAATGAAGGCCTTTCTGATAAAGCGAAAGCACTTTATGGCAGAGTTAATAAAATAAGAGCTCTTGGAGCAGCTGCTGATGTAGGTGCTGCTGCAATGGGTATTCCCACTTTTGGTGCTATCGGCAAACTTTTTGGCTCTGCTCAAGAAGCTATAGAGTCTGAGGATGATGAAGGTTTAGAAATTAATTCCAAGGAACTCAAGGCTGCTGGCAAAGAAGCTAGTTCAATATTAAAACCAGTAACGAAAAAATCCCCGCCTCAAGAAATTTCTGCTTTTAGAAAGCAATATAGCAGCCTAATTAAAGAAATAGGTAAGCCTATAGTTGTATATGTTGATAATTTGGATAGGTGTACCCCAATAAACGCTATTCAAACACTTGAAGCAATTAGGTTGTTTTTATTTTTACCAAATACAGCCTTTGTAATTGCAGCAGATGAGGAAATGATAAGGTCAGCAGTAAGGGAATACCATAAAGGGGCAACTGATCGTCATCAAACAGATTATTTAGATAAACTGATTCAAGTACCTGTAAATGTTCCCAAACCAGGAGTGCTTGAAATTAGGGCTTATCTCTATATGTTAGTAGCAACTGACCATGGCCTATCAGATGAGTCTTTAAGCTCTATGCGTGATGCGTTAGAGGGTTCCCTACGTAATTCGTGGAAAGAGTCCGCTATAAAAGTTGGAGATCTCATCGCGCAGCTAAGAGGTGAACAACAAGCCTGTCTAGATCAATTGGAAATTAAACTGCAAGCAGTTGATAGAATGGCAACTATCTTAGCAAATTCACCAAGGATAAATGGTAATCCACGAATCGTAAAACGCTTACTTAATGTAGTAAGAATGAGAAAAAAAGTTTCAGATCGTCGTCAAATGAATTTGGAAGAATCATTAATTACAAAATTAGTTATATTCGAACGATGCGCAGGTAAGCAAGCTACGACTGAACTTTACCAACTTATTGATAAAGAGAGAGGCAAGCCGAAAGTGTTCGCTGATCTAGAGTCCGAAAACGGAAATGCAGAACTTCCTCCTGCATGGGATAGCGTTAAAGATTTCGTAACTGAATGGTCGAAATTGCCTCCTTTGTTGTCTGATACTGATTTAAGAGCAGCTGCCTATCTTAGCCGCGAAACAATACCTATGGGAATTATTAATAGCTCAATATCTTCAGCTGGTAGAGCATTAGTTGAATTATTATTGGAAACTGAAAACATGTCGTCTCAAATCGCAAAAGATACAGTTAACAGCACACCTCAAGAAGATTACTTAGCTGTAATGGAAGAAATTCTTGAAAACCTAAGGCAAATATCTGACTGGAGTCGCAAGCCTAAAGGTTTTGCTGGGGCGATGATTCTTGCTAAGAAAGATTCTGATTGCAAACAAACTCTAAAACAATTTTTAAATAGCCTACCTCAAGAAAGATGGATGGCACCAGCATTAAGAGGGATCGAATAATGGGAACTTCAATGTCTAGCAAAGGGCCAAATGGCTCAAATCCTTTGGTACCGCCATGGGCGCAAGATGGCGATTCGGTTGTCATTTCCGATGGTAATGGAAATGAAACGGAAGTAAGCAATGATGCAGTTCAGGATAAGGTTGAAGGACCAATTCCTACAGAGGTAAATCCAACGCGTTTTGCAGCCGCTAGAAGAGCTTTTGGTGAATATGCAAAAAGTGGAACTAATCAAGACTTAAAGAAATCACTTCAAAAGTACTCTTCAAATTCTACAGGGAAAGGTAGAGGGTTCTCAAAGAGAATGGCAAGCGGTGTTACAGCTGGTACAGGTCTATATGGGTTACTTACTGGTGGAACTGTAACTACAAATAATGGCACTTTAAATCTATCCAATTTATCAGGGTTGAGTGTAGACCAAGCCATTGACCAAATCTCAGAATTACTAACTCCATTATCTGCCGACGCAGATAATGTTAGGTCTGCTATGAATTTTGCTCTTAGCGAAGCCATAGAGGACTGTGAAGAATTTGACGATGTTACATTTACCCCTGAGCTAACTGGTCAAATATTTACTTGCTATCTAACGGACTTAATTTTTCAGCAAGTTGTTATTGATATGGGCAAGGCATGGTTCAAAGCTGAAACACCAATTCGTCAAATCAAAATGGAAACTGAGTTAAGGGAGTTAATCAAAATGATTGTGGACGTAAAATTAGATAAAGAAACAAATGGAGATTTTTCCAACATTTCTAATAATCAAATATCACAGATACAAATATCTGCAATTCAAGAAACAATTAATGAATGGGAGAATTTCTAATGAATAAATTTTACTTCCATCATAACCCTAAAGAACTTCCAGAGTTTGATGAAAAATGTCACCCTGTGCAACTATATGATCTTCATAAATGGAATTCTGGTAAGCACAGTATCATCGCAAGGAAAGCAAGGGAAACTATACGGGACCTTGGTTGCAGAATAGATAATGATGCTTTTGATTTCTTTACAATTGCTATGTCGGTAACAGCAGCAGATTCATTTTGTGATAGGTCAAGAGTTTCAGATAATGCATGGGCCCGTGATTTCGAATTGTATATTCCATTATCCAATCCCTATCTTTGGATTCCTGTTAAAGATAAACTTGAAAAAGCACTAGGTTACCTTACTGGTGACCAATGGAGGTTAAACTTCTCTGAAGGAGGTATCAAAGCCCCATTGCCGAAAAGAACAAGGAAGTCGAAGCTTCGCCGTAAAACTTTTCAAGGCTTAGATTCCGTTTGTTTGTTTTCAGGTGGCTTGGATAGCGCTGTGGGTGCAATTGACTTAATAAATAATGGAAATGCTAGTAATCCATTATTAATAAGTCATGCTTACAAAGGCGATGCCTCAAAACAAAATTCAGTGGAACAAGTTCTAAACGGAAAATATGGCCGCTTGTCTTTTAATGCTGATCCTCACATTCTAAATGATTTATCTGGTAGAACTGATATAACCATGAGAGGTAGGAGTTTTAACTTTCTTTCGATGGCTATCATCGGCTCCTCAGTGGTAAAAAAAGTTAACGGCGTAAATTCAACCAAAGTCTTTATTCCTGAAAATGGTTATATTTCTTTAAATCCACCACTAACATCAAGAAGAATAGGCTCTTTAAGTACAAGAACCACTCACCCCCACTTCCTATCAATGATGCAGGAAATATTTGATATTGTAGGCTTTGATGTAGTGTTAGAAAATCCATACCAATTCAAAACTAAGGGTGAAATGCTGAAAGAATGTAAAGATCAATCAGCCTTAAAAATTGCTATTCCAGATACTGTTTCATGCAGTAATTGGCACAGAAAAGGTATCCAGTGTGGAAGATGTGTGCCTTGTGCCATTAGAAGGGCATCAATATTCGAAGCAGGCTTTTCAAAAGATGCAGGCTATGACCTACAAAGACTATCAACAGTATTAAAGCTAGATGATCAGAAGGATGATATTTTGGCATTGTCGTCTGCGATTATAAAACTTAAAAATACCACTAGTAGTCATAGATGGGTTAGGCAATCAGGTTCACTTCCACTCGATACAGATTCGCGTGATGGTCTCGTAAAGGTTTTTGAGCGAGGACTTCGCGAAGTAGAGAAATTTCTGAAAAGTGAATCTGTTATATGATGGATTTACACTGCCATATAGATCTTTATCCTTCTCCAGTGCAAGTTATCAATAAGGCCAGGGAAGCTGGCCTTTATGTATTATCAGTAACCACAACTCCAAAAGCTTGGGAGAAGACTTACGAGTTAACTAAACATATCCCTAGATTTCAAACATCTTTGGGCTTACACCCTCAACTTGCTCACCTCAGGGAACATGAGCTTGATTTATTTGACTCCCTTTTTGATAAAACAAATTATATCGGCGAAATTGGATTGGATGGCTCACATGAATATAAGAAACATATGCCTAGCCAACTACGAGTGTTTCGACACATACTAAATCTCTGCAAATCGGAACCATCTAAAATATTAACTGTGCATAGTCGAGGTGCTGCTAAAGAGGTTTTATCTGAGCTGGAATGCTTCGGAAATGTTGGGAAGGTTATACTTCATTGGTATACGGGAACTAAAAAAGATTTATTAAGGGCTTTAAATTTAAACTGTTGGTTTTCAGTAGGACCTGCAATGCTAATGTCAGAAAAAGGTAAAAAAATTCTATCTTGGATACCCGAGGACAGAATATTACTGGAAACGGATGGCCCTTTTGCAACATTCAATGGTAAGCCATTGGAGCCTGTTGATGTTAATATTTTGATTAGCTACTTTTCTGAGCTTTGGCAAAAGAGTGATCGAGATGTATTGCTAGTATTGAGAAATAATCTTAAAAACCTGTCTATTTAATATTAAGCATCGAAATAAATTATCTTCTCGTATGATACAGGTACTTTTGCTAAGCCCAATCGCATAGCAGGGGTCTTCTTATCTCTACCAACATTAACATAGTTATAAAACAGTCTAAATAACTCAGCTTGCTTAATATAAATCGAAGGATCGTAAGGGCTGTAACCATACCATACACGTCTTGCATTGGTTCCGCTCTGGAACGGTCGCTCAAAGGCATTCACTCTGCGCCTTGCCTGCATGAAAAACCTATCTATTCCATGTAGCGTGCCTTTATTGTATAGCCTTGCTTGATGCTCAAGAGAGAGGCCACTTATATCAGTCAACGCTGCCAGCATTTTTTCTGGTTCAGACTTGGTTGCATAAGGGTATGATAACCAGTTTTCTTTACTACCTCTGAATCGCTGTAAATTGCCCATTTCAGCTATTACTAACTGGGTGATTGCATGCTCCCGTTCATGTTTCGACATACTGCGAAATGGTATTCCAGTTAGAGATTGAATACGTCGTTGGCATTCTTGAATTAATTGCTCTTTTTGATCTACCTTAAAGCCTTTGTTTGCACGAACATAAAAGGCATCAGCCGTATGGTTGTTAACTCTGTCTCGAAATACCCCCATGAAGGCATTCTTGATGCCAGCTTCTTGATCTAAGTAAAAGCGCACTTTTCCGTGTTAGCAAACAATTCATTAAGTAGTTGAAAATGCCCATACATGGTGTATTCGCTATGCACCAACATACCATTTGAAGGTGGTTTTACCGTATTATCAATTTCTTCAACAGCCTCAGTATTAAGTCTAGATACTTCACTTTGATATTTAGCTGCTATATCTGCCTGAATCGAGCCTTGGGCTTGAATAGTATTATTAGGGCCTCTTTGGGCTGATTCAAAATCACGCTCTAGCCACAGCCGAGCATGTTTTCTAAAGGGCGCAGGCCTATCATAATCACCCAGTTCGATTGTTTCGCTTTCTATTTGTAACGGTGAAACTCTTGGATCAAAGTTAAAATGCCATCCAAAAACATAACCCGAAATGTTGTCAGCAGTTCCAAGAGCCAGCAATTCTGTATTTCGCTTATCATCGCGTTTGGTCCAGTTACTTGTGTGAACTTGTCTATCGGTACTTAAATAAAGTCGCTTCATCTCAAAGCTGCGAAGCAACTTCCGTTCGCGCTCACGAACAAAACCTAGTGCTTGCTCATAAAGCCAATCAACTTTACGGTAATATGTTTGTGGAGATATTTCTAAAAACTCGCAACAGCGTTTTACAGGCAATTTATTCATCAGTGCCTTATAGAGGCTTTTATTAACCTCTGAGCGCTTTTGAGAGCGCCTTTTATTGCCTGATGAAAATGTTTTACGACAGACTTTGCATTGATATCGCTGATTACCTGATGTTTGACCGAATTTATAATAGCTATCTGGTGCTTCAATGATGCTTAAATTGTGGTTAATACAAGATTCATTAGGACAAGATAGTGGAGAAGCAATCAAATAAGCGCTAAGGCGTTGTTTCTCTTCTTCAATAGAGTAGTTACTTTTAATCGGTGTGATTTCATTGCAAGCTTTGCACTTTAGGCCCGGCACGCCTTTGGCTAAACCAGAAATAGCGTAGTTTGGATCACGCTTAGAACCTGCTTGACTGTTATATAAATTCTTGTATATTAATGGCTCTACACCAAATTTCTCGCACTTCGGGTTCTTGCAGTTATTGACTTGAATCCCTTCAAAAATATCTGGAATCCTAGCCTCATTTTCTTGGTAAGATTTATTACTCAAAAAAATAGCCCCATAACATAGATAAATATCTAGATTATAGGACTAAATTTTTTATTGCCAAGAGGTTTTCAACAATTTAAGTGAACCCCTTGCTATTAAGCGGCTTTTTTGTGTTTGTTACTTTGTAGCAGAATGGGTAAAGCAATTCACATATTTTGTTTAACTATCACTAGCTGGCAAAAATAGGGCCTGTTGTAATACCCCACAATAATACTGCGCCAGTCATTAAAATAACCATTAACACTAGCCCGCAGGTAACTACTGAGCTTGAATAGATGAACCCTTTTTCTTGTGGCAATTGCATTAACAAAGGCACACCAGAAAAAAGTAGATAGACTGAATAACTTACACCTATCAGTAGTGCAGCCATAACCACCCAGAGCTCAGGATATAAACCTGCAAAACCTACCATAAATAATGGGGTAGCGGTGTAAGCGGCTAACTCTAATGATTGCGTAAAAGTAGTTAATGATTCAAATGCTTTAGCGAGTTCGTGAATAACCACAGCCAAAGCTACTACGCCAGCTACTAATCCGAAATACATACCTGTCGCCATTAATAGCGCACTGCTTTCACTTAACTTGATGAGCTCTCCGCCCATACTCCAGCCAGTGTAGACCGTTGAGTAATACGCCACAATAGTGGGTATTAACGCAATAATAGCAATGTGGCTAAATGCGTAGAAAAATGTTTCTTGGCGTCGATCGATATTACGGCATTCTTCTTTAGGATGCGTGTACATCCCAATAACATGGTTTAAAAGCATTGTCCTTCGCCTCTGAGAAAGTCTGAAGAGTATTATTTTTTATAAGAATCAATGTTAATACTAAAGTATAAAATGCAACATTTAATTTACACGTCAATTTTGCTACAGGATGATGAATCAGTCAAATAAATAGTGTAAAAAACAGCCCCTAAAACGCACTTATTAATCTAATTTACTAAGGTGCACCAAGATGGGTCGAAATTAGGCAGAAATTTAAACGAATTGATGGCTAAATAGCTTAATAAATATAAGGATTATCTTAGGTAAGGCGGTGCTATCGACCCGGTTAGCCAAGTAAATAAGAGCAATTAGGTAAGTGCAACCAAGTAAAAGTAATCAGGTAAGAGTATCAGGCGAGACCAATTAGTTGAGAGTAACCAAATGAGAGAATTTAAATAACTAGAGAAGAGCATCCAGACAAGAAAAAGGGTATGAATAAAAATAAGTATACAAGACTTAAAGAGAGAAGCGTGAAGGAGGCAAGAAATGGTTAGTTGAAAGCGTGGCATGACACCACGCATTATCACATGTTAATGCTTCTGGTTTTAAACCTATAAGTGCTTCTTAGATACCTTAAGCTGGAAGCCCGCTATGGAATTTAAAATCGCTGTCTCTGGAGTTAATTAATTCCGCCTCTACCTCACCAAAGTAAGCAATCCTTTGTGAAATATCTTTGCCCGCAATTTCGGTGGCTAGCGATAAGTAATCTTGATAATGCCTAGCTTCAGAGCGAAGCAATGAAATATAAAACTCACCAAGCTTTGCATCTACGTGGGGCGCCAATTTCGCGAATCGCTCACATGAACGTGCTTCAATATACGCACCACATATGAGTTTATCGACTAAAGCGTCAGGCTCGTGGGTTTTAACATGTCTAAGTAACCCTTTAGCGTAGCGCGAAGGGGTTATGCTTCGATACTCAATATCGAAATGGTCCATCATTTCCAGTACTTGAAAGAAGTGGTGTAACTCTTCTTTAATCAGCAACACCATTTTATCAATAAGATCTTGGCCGTACTTTGAGTCGGAACGAGGAATAACTGACTTAGACAATTTGTTCTTAGACGGTAAATCTCGCCAGTCGCCTTCGCGCTTATACACATATTGTTCGAAAGGTTGCAGCCACGCCAAAAGGGCATCGCTACTTTCTTTATCAACAGCATATTTTCGGATAAGGAACATGGCCGACTGAGATGCTTTAAGCTCGCAAATCAAATGATCTAAAAGCAGCATGGAAAAGTTTTCAGGCTTGGTAGCTTCTTCAACCCATTCATCTGGTGTTGTAGCGTGTAAAAACGTATTTATAGGGGCGAGTAATTCTGTCGTATTCACTGTCTTTAAAACTAAATTAGGGCTAACACAAAGTGCGATTATATCACATTCATCCATTTGAACCGATGGATGGCTTGTTAAATATAAAAACATGTTTTACAACGGTGAACGATTTGCCCGTTAATTACCGTATAATGAAGCCATGAATTACCTTGCTCATCTTTTTTTAGCCCAGCCCAATGCCGATTCTCACTATGGAAATTTACTTGGTGATTTTCGCAAAGGCATCGCACTCAACACCTTGAGTAATGACGTTAGCAAAGGCTTGGAAAACCACTATACAGTAGATAGGTTTACTGACAGTCATACTTGTGTGAAACAAGCTAAAGCGCTCTTTAAACCAGAGCACAGGCGCTTTGCGCCCGTGGCGATAGATATACTGTTCGACCATCTATTAATTACCCATTGGGCGCGGTTTTCTAACATTTCCTTTGAAGCATTTTGTGAGCATAGCTTTTTGTTATTAGAGAAAAATCTACCTGTTATGCCCACGCCTATGCAGCGCAGTGTTTCACATATGATTACGCACAATTGGTTTGCAGACTATGCGAAATTTGAAGGGATAGGTTACGCCATACAAGCAGTAGCGAAACGCATACGATTTAAAAATGATTTTGCTGAGTGCGTGCAAGATATAGCAGCAAACTTCACAACCTTAGATAGCCTGTTTTTAGGCTTTTTCCCTGCTTTAATTGACCATGTTCAACAACATGGTCCAGAGTGCGGCACCCCTAGCGGACTCATCACGCTTTAGATACGATCTTCGGTAATAACACCTGCCGCCACAAGTTGTTGTAGTTGGTATTGGCAGTGCGTCCTAAGGGTATCTCTTAGTAACCTTACGGCTGGCGTTATGGTTTGTCTGCTCGGGCAAATTAGCCATAGTTGGGTAGGTTTAACAATGTATTCAGGCATTAACGCCACTGCGCGGCCATTAAGTAGGTCATCGCACATATCCAAACTCGATTTTACCGCTAGGCCATGGCCATTCACACACCATCTGCGCACCATGTCGCCGTCGTTAGCAGCACGGTTACCCTGCATTTTAATTTTTACAGGTTGATTGTTATAAGTAAGCTCCCACTCGTTATAAATAATATCGTGCAACTGATAAAAAAGGCCGTTGTGTTTAGGTAGGTCTTCTAAATTTTTGGGCGTGCCATGTTTCTCTAAATAAGTGGGGGAGGCTACCAATAGCCTAGGCACTTCACATATTTTAAAACCGTATAAGCTGGCATCGTTTGGCGAGCCATATCGCAGGGCGATATCAACGGGGTCGCGATAAAAATCGATATTGCTGTCGCTTAAATGCAGTTTCAGGGTGATACCAGTATGTTCATCCATAAAGCTGTTGAGCCAAGGGGCGATAACATTACGGCCTAAATCTGACGATAAGCCTATGCGTAATTCGCCCTCAATATTACCCGTATCTTCTTGCAAGTTTTGCTTTGCGTGTTCAAGCATAGTGATGGCTTGCTCGCAAATGGGTAAGTAGCGTTCACCCGCGGCAGATAAACGAAGGGAGCGAGTGGTTCGAATAAAAAGGTCGGAACCCAGCGTACTTTCAACTCGTTTAACTGCAGCACTGGCCGTTGCAGTGCGCATGTCTAAACTCGATGCTGCGGCAGTAATACTACGAAACTCGGCTACTTTTAAAATAACGACGAGATCTTCAAGTAACATAGATTATCTATTTTTTATTGAAAATGTTTCAAATATTGTGCTGTTTAATTTGAAACAGTCAAGGCGTATTATATTTTCATCGCATATCAATATGCACATTCGTTCAGTAAGTTATTTAAACAGAAGAGGATTTCTTGATGAAAGCAATTGGATACACTACATCTTTACCTATAACAGATGAAAACGCACTAATGGATGTAGAGCTTGCCAAGCCTGCTGCATCGGGACGTGATGTACTGGTTAAAATCAATTCCATTGCTGTTAACCCGGTAGACTTTAAAATTCGCCAACGTGTATCACCTGAAAATGGTGAACCAAAAATTTTAGGTTGGGATGCCGTAGGTGAAGTGGTTGAAGTGGGTGATGATGTTCAAATCTTGACTGTGGGTGACCGGGTTTATTATGCCGGTGATTTAACTCGCCAGGGCGCCAATGCAGAGTTTCAGTTAGTTGATGAGCGTATTGTTGGACGTGCTCCTAAAAGTTTGTCTGATAGTGAAGCGGCGGCACTACCACTTACCGCAATTACTGCATGGGAACTATTGTTCCAACATTTGGCGCTTGAAAAGCAACAGGCGGGCAAGACTCAGAAAACTAACGAAACCGTATTAGTGGTAGGTGCGGCAGGTGGCGTCGGCTCTATTATGCTTCAACTGCTAAAAACCCTAACCGGCGCTACGGTTATTGCAACTGCCTCTCGTGAAAGCTCTAAACAATGGGTGAAGGGGTTGGGTGCAGATTATGTTGTTGACCATCGCCAACCATTGGCTGAACAAATAACCGCGTTAAACATTGGGCCAGTTACCCATGTGGCAAGTTTGAATGCCACTGATGCCTACTTAGATGCGTACGTTGAAATCATGAAGCCAATGGGCAAAATTGCACTTATTGACGACCCAGAAGCGCTCGATATTTCAAAGCTTAAGCCAAAGAGTATCTCTTTACACTGGGAGTTCATGTTTACTCGCTCTATGTTTCAAACAGAAGATATGAAAGCTCAAGGTGAATTGCTCTGTGATGTAGCCACATTGATTGATTCTGGACATGTAAAAACCACGGTAGGTAAGCACCTAGGTAAGATCAACGCGGCAAACTTGATAGAAGCGCATAGAACCTTAGAAGCAGGTACGGCGATTGGTAAAATTGTTTTAGAAGGGTTCTAATTTTTCTTTCACGGATAATCGATAATCGATAATCGATAATCGATTATCGAGCTAGATGCGATAGCTGGGTAAAACCTAATCGGGTTCAGAATAATCTATTCAACGTGGCGTAAAAAGCGGTACGCCACGTTTTTCATCCTATTAACATTCTTATTTCATGTCTGCTTGTGCAGAATTTTCAGTGAAAAAACCAAGTAAGACTAAATTATAAACAAATAGTTGATTGTTTTTGCATTTTCTCGCAGTGGTCAGCTTTTATACCAGAGTGGTTCTGGTATTGTACTAACCACCAATTCGCTATCTTACAGTTAACAATTTTTTACCCTACACCCGTTGTTAATTCATTCTAAAAAGACGAATTGTGAAAAATGGAACTTATAATATGAATATAAAAAAATTTACCCTAACCCTGTTAACCGTTGGTATCAGCATGTCGCCGTTTACCATACAAGCCAAAGAACATCCTAATCTTATTCTTACTAAGCCTGGAGTAGAAAGAATGAGAGACAATTTGGGTCAAGTACCATTATTTGATTCAACGTTATCAAGTGTTAAAAAAGAAGTAGATGCTGAAATTGCCATGGGTATTGATACACCAATTCCTAAAGATTTTTCTGGCGGTTATACTCATCAACGCCATAAGCAAAACTTCTTTGTCGCCCAAAAGGCGGGAGTGTTGTTCCAAGTTTTAAACGATGAAAAATACGCGAAGTACATTCGCGATATGTTGTTTCAGTATGAAGCCATGTATAAAGATCTACCGCTTCACCCTCAAGAGCGCTCGTATTCACGGGGTAAATTGTTTTGGCAGTGTTTAAACGACAGTAATTGGTTGGTTTACATGAGCCAAGCTTACGATGCTATTTACGATTATCTTTCAGAGCAAGAGCGTGAAACCCTAGAAACTAACCTGTTCCGTCCGTTTGCTGATTTTATCTCGCTTGAGAACCCACAGTTTTTCAACCGCGTTCACAACCATAGCACTTGGGGCATTGCCGCGGTGGGTATGATAGGCCTCGTTATGAACGACGAAGAGCTTATTCAGCGTGCGTTATATGGCATTGAGGACGATGGCTTAGTAGTTGGCGGTAAAGACAACGACGGTGGCACTATTAAAGTAGAAGGCCAACGTAAAGGTTTCTTCGCTAACTTAGAAGAACCTTTCTCGCCAGATGGTTATTATACCGAAGGGCCATATTACCAGCGTTATGCTATGTATCCCTTCCTTATTTTCGCCTTGGCAATGGACAATAGCCGTCCAGACCTAAAAGTACTTCAGCATAAAGATAATGTGTTACTAAAAGGTGTGAATGCCTTACTTAACTTATCTGATGCTGACGGTGAATTCTTCCCAATCAATGATGCTCAGAAAGGGATGTCATATTACAAAGACTCTCTGGTTAGCGCGGTAGATTTAGCCTATTTTTACGGTGACAAAAATCCGCAACTATTGAGTGTTGTTGAAAAGCAAGGTGAGGTCTTGTTACAGGAATCGGGACTGCAAGCGGCTATTGATGTGCGCGATAACAAAGCTGAGCCATTTATTAAGCGATCAGTAAATCTGAGCGATGGTGTGAATGGTAAACAAGGTGGTATAGGTGTACTGCGCCAAGGTGATGAAGATATGACCTTGGTATTTAAGTATGCAGCCCAAGGCCTAAGCCATGGTCACTACGATAAACTTTCTTTTTCAATGTATGAAAAGGGTGAAGAAGTTCTACAAGATTATGGTTTAGCTCGTTTTGTTAATATTGAACAAAAAGGGGGCGGTAACTACTTAAAAGAGAATAAGACCTGGGCGAAAACGACTATTGCGCACAATACGTTATCTGTTAACCAGGAAATGCACTTTAAAGGCGACTACGATGTTGCAAGTCAGCACCACTCAGAGTTATTCACTTTTGATGCTGAGCAAGACAATATCAAAGTGGTGAGTGCAACAGAAGAAAATGCCTATCCAGGTACGTTAATGCATCGCACTATGGCGATGATTGTTAATGATAATTTTGAAAAACCGTTTGTGTTGGACATTATGCGTGTTGAATCGGATACCAAGAATCAATACGACTTTCCCTTTTACTACTTTGGGCAAGTATTAGATATGAACTTCAAATACGATTCGCCTACCAGTTTGCACCCACTTGGCGAAGATAATGGGTATCAACACCTATATCTTGAAGGTAAAGGAATGGCCGCAGGGCATAACACGAAGTTCTCATGGTTAAATAATGGTAAGTATTACACGATCACTTCCGTTACCAATAATGATGACGAAGTGTTGCTTACTCGTATTGGAGCAAATGACCCAGAATTTAATCTTCGTCGTGACCCAGGCATTATCCTTCGTAGGACAGACACCCAAGACACCTTATTCGTCTCTGTGGTTGAACCTCATGGTTCTTACAGCCCTGTAAGTGAATCATCACAAAATTCAAAAAGCAGTATTACAGATTTGAAGGTTGTTCTTGATAGCGACGAATATACTGGCGTTTCAATTACCGATATCAAAGGTGAAAAGCAGCTGTTTATTATTTCGAATGTGGACGTGTCGAAAAACGCGAAGCATAGCGTGAAAATAGACGGTAAAAAGGTAAGCTGGACAGGGCCTTACTTTTATCAGTAAGGCGTAATTGATTACGTACTTTTGAATTTATTTAGCCAAAATGTGTAGTCTGGAAAATTAAGCTTCACAGATAATTATAAAGGTACCAAGACTGAAGGCCGCATATCCTTTCGTGCAGGAGTCAGCAGTAGTAGGCTGACTCCAGAACAAAAGGAGGCGGCCTTTTTTTGCTTCTGAACCATAAACAATCCGATAGCGTAAAGACAAGGTGAACGACAATTATTCAGCCAACTCCCTCTGAGCAGTAATGGATTGGTGGCTGTACGGTATAGGAAAACGCCATGTCTACAATTATTGTTAATGAAGAAGCTTATTCCCTCCCTGAAGATCCAAGAACCACACTACTCGATTTTTTACATCAACACTTATCCATGTTTGGCGCCAAAAAAGGCTGCGATCATGGTCAATGCGGCGCGTGTACCGTGTTGCTTAATGGTGAACGAATAAATGCATGCTTGGTTTTTGCGTTTCAGCTAGAAGGTAAATCGGTTACCACAATTGAAGGTATTGCTAATAAAACTAACGATAGCGACGCTAAATTACACCCACTACAAAAAGCCTTTGTAGAGCGAGATGCGTTTCAGTGCGGCTATTGTACATCTGGGCAGATATGTTCGGGCGTGGCGCTACTTGGTGAGCTAGCGGCAAAGAACCCCAGTGCGGTAACTTGTAGCGCTGATTACTCACAAAAAGAAGATATCAGCGAAAGAATGAGCGGTAATTTATGCCGCTGTGGCGCTTATCCCAATATTGTAGATGCGATAGAAGATGTTATCGCTTTGGAGCCACAATAATGAATCCATTTAGCGTACAACATATTAAACGTACTCAAGATATTACCGGTTTATCTACCGAAGACGGCGCTAAGTATATCGCGGGCGGTACTAACCTTATCGACCTGATGAAATTACAGGTGGAAACACCTCCCCAGCTTATTAATTTAAGTCAGTGGGAAGATGAGCAAAGTATTGCCGAAAACGATGATCATTTTCGTATTGGTGCCATGGTTACCAATACGGCACTTGCCAACTACGCTTATCACAAGCCATCACTTTCTCTGTTATCTCAGGCGTTATTAAGCGGCGCCACAGTTCAGCTTCGAAATAGAGCAACAACTGGTGGCAATTTACTGCAGCGCACGCGGTGTTACTACTTTTACGATACCACTAAAGCCTGCAATAAGCGCCAGCCCGGTTCAGGGTGTACTGCATTAACGAGCATGAACCGTATTCATGCCATTTTGGGCACAAGTAACGACTGCATAGCGACTCATCCGTCAGATATGGCAGTAGCAATGATGGCCCTTGACTCGCAGGTTGAATTAACGTCTAAAACTGGCGAGGTGCGAAACATTCCGCTCCGGGACTTTTACTGTGTGCCCGGTAGTACGCCGCATATTGAAAATGTACTCAAATACGATGAAGTCATTACTGCCGTGATTATTCCTAAGCAGCGCCATGGCACACAGTATTATCGTAAGGTACGGGATCGTTCTTCATATGCCTTCGCTCTTGTATCGGTTGGGGCAGGGCTTGTTCTTAAAAACGACACCATTGAAAAGCTGACATTGGCGTTTGGTGGAGTAGGTACTAAACCCTGGTATCCCGCGTCCGCCATAAAAGTCCTGACCGGTGCAACATTTTCTGACGACGTGCTAGACCTTGCTATTGACGCCGAATTGGCCGACTCGAAAGTGTACGGAAGTAATAATTTTAAACCTGATTTGCTTCGCAATACATTTAAAAGCGTGCTGAATTCACTTTATGAACATCAGCGTGAAAGTGGCGACCATGAAGGAGCGCTTTATGAAAATTGATATTGCAAAGAATGTATTGGGTAAGCCCATTAGTCGTGTAGATGGCATTTTGAAAGTTACTGGACAAGCACGATATGCTGCCGAGCAGCAGTTTGACGAGAAGCCGCTAATAGGGTGGTTGGTGTCATCCGATACAGCAATTGGTGAGATTACTAAGCTATCTACAGACAAAGCCGAAAGTGCTGAGGGTGTACATGCAGTGCTCACGTATAAAAATGCCGGCCCCCTTAAGCCTTTCAGTAAACCTGCGAGCGAAAGCCGCTTTACACAGAGTCGAGCGGTATTAAATGAGCCTCATATTCGGCATTTTGGTGCGCCAGTAGCCTTAGTGATTGCCGATACGTTAGAGCAAGCACGTTATGCTGCTAGCTTGGTTGAATATACGATTGATGCTGGAACACCCGATTTACTCTTATCTCCAGACCAGGCTACTAATGTGCCTGACTCTTTAGATGGTGGATTTGAAGCTGATGTCGAAAGTGGGAACAGTGATCACGATAAAAATGCTGTGTCGGTAGACGCAGATTACACCACACCATCTCAGATATCTGCAGCCATGGAACCCCACGCTACAATCGCTAATTTTGACGGCGACAAACTTACGGTGTACACCAGTGTGCAAATTATCGCATCAGCCGTAGAGGCATTAGCGGTAACCTTCGAGTTGGATGCAGAGAACATTGAGGTGAAAAGCCCCTTTGTTGGGGGCGGTTTTGGTTCAAAGTTAGGCTTGCATTACGATGCCGTATTAGCTTGTTTAGGGGCTCGATATCTTAAGCGGCCAGTGAAGGTTGTGCTAAGCAGGCGTCAGGTATTTTACAACTCTCCTCATAGGGGAAATAGCTTCCAATCTATGCAGTTAAGCTGTAACAGAGAAGGGTTATTAGGTGACATAACACACCATAGTGCAATGCCTCGAGCGAAAGGGTACGAATTTGCCGAAGCCACGGGCGCTGGTGCGCGGGTAACCTATCGCGCAGAGCATATAAAAAGTACCCATCGAATTAAAGATGCCGATATCCCACTTATCGATTCTACGCGTTCGCCTGGAGATGCTATTGGCTCTCTTGCATTTGAGTCGGCTATTGATGAATTAGCCCTCAAAGCAGGAATAGATCCCCTAACGTTTCGAATTAAAAACTTGCCTCAAGTTCATCCAGTGAGCGGCAAGCGCTTTACTACTCATAGGTTGGGAGATTGCTTGCAAGAAGGCGCTCAAAAGTTTGGTTGGCAGCACAAAGCTGCGCCTAAAAAAGGAAAGGTTATTGGACACGGTGTAGCAAGTGCTATGCGAATGAATGTATTGGTACCTAGTGCTGCCAGTATCAGTATTGATAGCGCGGGTAAGCTGGTTGTGCGCTCAGATATGACTGACATAGGGACGGGGTCTTACACCATTCTTGCACAAATAGCCGCAGGCGCGTTTCATACACAAGTGGACAATGTAGATGTGCAACTGGGCGACAGTAGTTTACCGACCTCCTGTGGTTCTGGCGGCTCTTTCGGTGCAGCTAGTACTGGCTCTGCACTAATGAAAGCTTGTGAGTTGTTGAAACAATCATTGAAGAAAGCTCTGGAGAAGAAGCTACCTAATTCTATAGGCGAATTAGCCTTGGAAGGTGACACGCTGGTGGTATATGTTCAGGACACCCACACTTCTTCAGAAATAGAGAGTTCCAAACTAGACACCCATACTGAACCACAACGTTTTCTCTTAAGCGAGCTCATCGACGAAAGCGACTTCCCATTAACTGAAATAGGTGAGGTGAGCGAGGATGATACCGCTGAAGATGAACAGTACTCATGCGGTGCCCATTTCGCCGAAGTGGAAGTGGACACCCACACAGGTGAAGTGCGACTGAAAAGACAATATGGCATTTTTTCAGCAGGTAAAATCCTCAATGAAAAAACAGCGTCTTCGCAAATTAAAGGCGGGATGGTATGGGGGGCAGGGTATGCACTTACCGAAGCCATTCATCATCACACAGATTCAGCTAGTTTTATTAACCCAGATTTTGGTGAATATCATATTGCGGTAAACCGAGATATTGCCGATGTGACGTTAGACTTTTTAGAAACGCCTGATTACGAAGCATCGCCCATTGGCGCTAAAGGTATTGGTGAACTTGGGATCACTGGCGCCGGAGCAGCTATTGCCAATGCTATTGCTGATGCAACAGGCGTGCGAATTCGAGAATTTCCGATCACCATGGATAAGGTAATGGAAGGGTTGATGAGTCAGCGCGAAAGTTAGTTTAAGGCTTGCATGAGTTGCCCTGAAAACCAGCGCTAGAAATGCCTATGTGCTAGTGCCTAATAGAATTAGTACTCATTTCTTGTAATATAGCCTGAGGTTATTAGTAGAAAGTAAGCCTTTGCGAGTAAGATTAAAAAAAAGCCTAAGATGATGGCGCTTCAAGTAGCGCCATCATCTGTGCTTCATCAATTGTTTCTTCTTCGATAAGTGCATCCGCTAATTTCACAATCTCTTGCCAGTGCTTAGTAACTAATTCACTGGTTTTGTCGGTAGCGTCTGCAATCCATTCTTGTACTGCTTGTTCTATGTCACATTCAAACAGTGATGACTTCGATTGCTTGTTTAAATAATCGATATCTAAATTATACAAATTCGGGTGCATACCAAATCTAGCAATAGCAACCCAAGCATAGTGAGTGGCTTGGGTTAAGTCGCTGCTTGCACCGGTATCAATACCGAATTCGCCGCTATATTCAACTTGAGCAGCACGGCCTGCTAAGGCTACACAGGTAAGCGCTTCCCAGTGTGCCCTAGTTTGTTTGAGTTCTTGCCCCGCCTCATAAGACACCATGCCAAGCGCCCGCTCTCTAGCAATAATGCTAACTTGTTCAATGTTGCGCTCTGGCATTAGTAGCTTAGAAATTACTGCATGACCAGCTTCGTGAATGGCGGTTTCTCGCAAGCGTTCGTTGCCGTTATTTTTGTTGTTAACTACACTTTTTGCGCCGTATTTAAGGGTATAGATTTCTTCTAGCAACATGGTGAGGGTTATGGTTTCTACTTTGTTGCGAATAGCCGTGAGTACCGCTTCACGATGAATTTTATTTAAGTCGGCCCCCGTCAGGCCGGTGGTGGGTAATAGCAATGCATTAACATCAATACCGTCATCATATAATGAGTGAGACAGCAGCTCAGAAAGCAACCATTTTCGGGCGGCTTTATCAGGCGAGGGCACCTCAAAATTCAAATCTAATCTGCCTGAGCGCGTTAGCGCTGGGTCGAGCTTATCTTTAAGGTTCGTAGCGCCGATAATAAAAATTTCGTCTTTTGAAGACGCGAAACCATCAATTTCAACCAGCAATCTATTCACCAATGCATCGGCTCTAGGGCCCATCGTGCCCCGGCTTGGCAGTGCATCAATTTCGTCGATAAATATTATACATGGCGCGTATTTACGGGCGCGCTCGAAAATGCTGGATATGAAAGACTCCGACAATATATCTGTGCCAGAGCAAGCAATAAATGGCAACGACGCTTCATGAGCAAAGGCTTTAGCAAGCATAGTTTTCCCCGTGCCTGGTGGGCCGTAAAGTAACATGCCTGCGGGCATAGAAACCCCGAGTTCGGTAAGCGTGTTTCGCTGTTTAAGCAAACTAGCTACTTCGCCTAATCTGGATTTTATGTACTTGTGCCCCGCAATATCTGAAAACGCGATATTGGGGAAGTCCATATTAATACCACCGCTTACCCCCATATCTTCGGTAAACACAATCTGGTTTACTTGAGGCGCATCGATAGTCACTATCAACTGCTGTATTTGACCAGAAGCATTTGATTCACCCGAACTACCCTGGACACCCACACCAGTGGAGCTAATTGAGTCGCCTTCATTAGGCAAATTAGCTAAGACCCCCACATCAAGGTTAGCTGAGACGCTCACATCAAAATTAATAGTTTGGTGTTTAAGCACTAGCTTTTTTGGGTGTTTAATTTCATCGTTTTCAGATAAAAACTGCAGTGCGCTTTCACTCAGCTTTACGGTTACCGATATATCGGTCGCCGGCTTGTCAGTGGCTAATAGATCATTCGCGCTATTTATAGAGGCTTGACGGAAAAAATCAGTCAGCGGGTCGATGATTAAGTGGGATATACTCGATTTTATATCGCGAACATCAAACAAGGGAGCAAAATGCAGCAACAGTAATTCACACACATGTTCACTTGGCGGGGTATAAGTAAGCCCGTATTGCTGAGAGAAAGATTCAATATCTTGTTTAATTTGCACTCGTGTAATATCGGCAAGTTTGTCCAGTGAAAGGCGATTAAATAAAAGAATACTGCCTTGTGAAAGCCTAGAAAGTAACTCGCTTGGTATAGCTTTTACTTCTCTTTCACGCTCGAGTTTTGTTTCCTTTGCAAGGTGGCTGATTAGCGCTTTCTGCCCTTGACTAGGGTGCTGTTCAAGCTGGGTGAGAAATGCTTCATTATTATAAAGCTGGGTACCTAAATTAGACGTTAAAATAACAATAGCGCTTCTAAAATCAATCACTTCTTCGGTATGTTCATCGGTTAGAAAGCCGGTTGAAAAAAGCTGAAGTATGCTAAGCAATACTTGGCTGTGGGCTTTTTCGAATTCATCTAGCACGATAACTGACTTCGGATGCTTCTTAACAAACTGGGTTAAACGGCCAGGCTCTGAATCATCGTATGTCTTTTTACCGCCAACCAAACCAAACGCTTCATTTGAGTTAGTGTACTGAGCCATATCAAACAGCTTATAGCCGCAGTCATCGTCGAGATGGTGAGCAAAACGCTCGGCTAGATAGGTTTTGCCGGTGGCGGGTGGGCCTAAGAAAAGAAAGATACCTTTTGGACGCTGCGCCGTGTCTTGCCAATCGTTTTTTACCAGGCTATCGATTAACGCTTCAATGGCAATATCTTGCCCAAATACTTCTTGTGTAAGCTTATTTTTTAACGCTTCAAATTTACTGAGACGCTTAACGATTGTGGGCTCGTGAGTTTCAGGTAGCTTAAAGACTTTATCTTGTAGGTTGCCGTCCCTAAAAGCAGGCGAATCAAGAATGGTTTCGATGGTTTTAGTTACTTCATCGGTAAAGGGCACCATAGGCAGGGCTTCTACAGCATTTAGCTTTTCTAACGTCACGGTGTCTTTAAACTGCTGGGCTAGGTCAAAATGCAGCCTGCGGGATAAGTTTTTACTTAATATCAGTTTGACAGCATTCGCTTTTTCAATGTTCAAGTCGTTGAGACATTCTGCGGCGACTTGAATGTAGGCGAGTTCTATGTGCTTAGCTCGCATTTCAACGGCAATATGTTTTGCCGTGAGTAATAGGGTCTTCACCAGTAAACTTCCTTTGTACTTAATTACTGCTATACAGATTATGTGTTCGTTGCTGGTTTTCTTGTTTTGCCCACACATTAAACTGGCGCGATGTGCCGTTTGTTAACTCACGAATCGAATAATTAACTATTGTATTTGAATCCTGATTTATCGGTATGTTTATCAGCCTGCTAATATACAATGAAATAACTAAACAGCTTGAAAGTCAATAATTTATACTTCATATTGTGATTTTGAAAAGACTCAAATTCTTTGTAGCTCAAAACGTTTTAAGGTGTCGCCATGGATTTAATTAAAGGGATTTCAGCGCTCATCGCTGATTTTGTCGAACAAAAAGATGATTGGAATTTATCATCATCTACCCCTATTTCTATTATAAAAACTGATAACAATTCTTCCTTACCTTACACGTTAGATATATCTGAGCGAGACGATGACACCAGCATACGCTTGCATTTACACAGTGAAGAAAATCTTCGAAATGTGGCACAAGCGGTACTTATCAAAAATGGCGGCGATGATTATCAAAATAGTGACGGTCCCTTTCACACGCTCATTGATGGTAAAGGCTTCAGTGTGTTTTGTGATGTATCGGAAGTTAGCTTCGACCAATTTTCCGAAAATTTCGAAGGTATTGTTGGACGTTTAGAGCAAATGCTTAAAGGCGCGGTAAAGCAGGCAATTGAACTAGTATCGGCAGATGAAAGCGATGCTGATAATGGCGAAATTGAGTCAGCCTCTGAAGATAGTCCAGCGCCGCGCGATAATGTAACTGAAAGTGCACCTACCGATTCTGATATCAGCCAATTTGAAGTAGTGTCGCCGAAAGAAGCGATTGTTCAGTTCCTTGAAAGAAAGGAATGGAAATTCAGAGATAACAGCGAAAGGCAGTCGATTGAACTTGGTATGAATTTAGACAAGTACTCTGACCACGATGGAAAGAGCCTACTGCTAATTCACATCAATTACGGGAATGATGACTTAGTTAGATTTCAAACCCCCATGATGTATAAGTTCGATTTTGCTAAAACGCCGTATTCACTTATTGCATCTGTAATTGCGTGGTATCAGTTTGAATACAAGTTTCTTTCGATGTCGCTAGACCCATCGGATGGCGAACTGAAAATATCCATCGATATACCCTTAGCGAAAGGCGTGTTGCACCACACTCAAGTGGAGCGCATTGTGGGCTTTATGATTCAATTTACCGAAGAAACCTTTGATGAACTGTTCGATGACCTGCTACATGCTCCTGAAGATGCACAAAAGTGTATTGATGGAAAAATTTCTGATTACCAACAAAATATTGAAGCCAAGAAGTGGGTTCGACAGTTTGAAACCGACCTAGTTGGGCTAAGCGAAGAGAAACGTAGTCAACTACAGCGGGCGTTAGAGGCGCTTAAAGACTCTGAAGGTAGTGGTGACGAACAGGGCTCTAGCGCTAGTGAAGGTAAAGGGAATAGCAGTGAGAGTTCTCCGCTGGAGGGAATTTGATGTCAAATACATCACCTTCAAGAGGGAAAGGCCCGTTTAAGCATTTTTTGGAATGGCTTGATGAAGCGCATGTTAGCCAGTTAACGCTCTCTACTATTCTGTTTGGTTTGATTAGTTTAGTGTTCTTTTGGTT
This sequence comes from Alteromonas sp. Mac1, assembly GCF_001562125.1. NCBI lineage: Bacteria > Pseudomonadati > Pseudomonadota > Gammaproteobacteria > Alteromonadales > Alteromonadaceae > Alteromonas > Alteromonas sp. Mac1. The sequence goes on along the minus strand of NZ_CP013932.1, from coordinate 2,888,827 downwards.
AACCCTTAAATGGAATTTGTTACCTGAAGACCTTATGCCTTCGCGACTTACCCAAGAGAATACGGGGTTGTTTGATGCGCTAGGCGGTTGGGCATTGGGTTTTGCGGGAGCCTTGGTAGCTATTCGAATAGCCGGCTTGGCCACGAACATTCAACAGAACGACTCGATTCGAGAAGAAATTATTCACTTGAACAGTTCAGTTGAGAAAATTTCAGATATTAATTCAAAGGTTACCCGCTCTATTTACGAAGCGAAACGTGCGTGTACTGCGGTATTGCTTGAGTCTGAAGACATTCTGTTTGAATTGCCGGAGCACTTATCGAATTACCATGGTCATAAGCCGCCGCCAAAATCGCTTGAACTTTCCCCTGAAGTATTGAGCAACTTAATTGGTAATTTAGATGGACTCATTTCAACCATTGAAGAGGCATCACGTGATTTTACCTTTCGTTCATTGTTTGAGTTTGCTCGCTCCCATCCCTCAGACAGTGGCATATTGCTATCGGAAGAAACACAGTTAGATAATTTTTTCACGCGAAAAGATACTCGCGATAATATGCTAAATATTGTGGCTGAAGATGAACAAATGTACGACTTCATAGAGCAGTTGAACCTTTCATCTAAGAATTTAGGTTTGGGTATTAGCCATTTAAGAAGTAAGAATATTCTGATGGAATACACTGCTGATTTGAAAAAGCTTCTTGGCTTAGTACATAGCAATGACCTTGAGTATTCCGATGCAGCTTGGCTTTTACTAGGCATGTTTTTGCTACACGACAAAGTAGACGTACAAGGGCGCACGCGTGTTTACAACACAGGTTTTCTATTAATAAGCTTAGTGCTAGGTAGCTTACCGAATAGGGTCTTACTTAAAAAGTATTTGGAAGCTCAGCTTGAAGAAACCAGCATGGAATACACACGAAGCGGCAAAAAACGCTTAGAGGGTGAGGTAGCCAAACTCTCAGAGCAGCTTTATTACCTGCGCGGCGCAGAAGTGACACGCACAATTTCTTATGGCTCCGAACTTGAGACACCCACAGACAATTCTAGTTCGGGAAGTGCTGACAGTGAAAGCTCTTCCGATTTAGCTGATGTGATCAGTCTATTTAAAACATGCGCAAATAAAACGGATGTACTGAGAGTTAAATCGAAAGTCACAGGATTGAACCAAACGGTTTATAACAATAAATATGAAGACAGCCTCAGCGCTTCAAACTCCAAATCAAGAGATAGTGGAAAGGAAGGCTCTAAGTCTGTAGAAAGTACTAATTAATTATAAGTGAAATCTGGACACCCGCAGAAGTGACACACCCGCAGAAGTGACACGCACAATTTCTTATGGCTCCGAACTTGAGACACCCACAGACAATTCTAGTTCGGGAAGGGAGTGAAATCTGGACACCCACACTATGTATATTGCAAGTTTGTGGGTGTCTTAAGCTGAAGGTTAGCATTACATATTTTACTAAGGAAAGTTTCCGTGATAGTGATACAAATACCTGATGGAGGTTTATTAGCTGATATCAAAAGCTTATTTCAAGGGGCGTGGAGAGGACTTACTTAACTGAAAGACCATCACAGATGTTAGGCTTCTCTTACAAAGGCGATAACTTGTGATGCAAATAGCAGCTGAATTGCTTGTTAAGCTAGCTTAAGTTTCTGTGTTTTACCTATACCTATACCTATAGCTATAGTTAGGCTTATCGACGTAGAGAATTGATTTTCAATGCCCATCACCATAGATTGCCAGTCTATATGTTGTAGCCCAGTGCGGACTAGGATAGGGGAATAGCTATGGTCGATACTCCCAGTTTTATTCGCCACTATATGTCTGCCAGTGTTATCCACTAATTCCAAGTAATCCTTGAGTTTGAAGGGCAAGCCTTTAACCGTGCTACTAACGCTATTGGTGAATGGGAGTAAAAAGTTAGGTTGCGCACTCTTTTTTGCCGCCGTGATTCTTTTCTGAATACTCGTAAAGTCAGAGGTCTCAGGCGTTTTCGCTAAACCCACTCGAAGTGGGTTCAAATCGACGTATGCCATACAAGCAGCTAATGCTGCTTCGTCTAATAACGATTGGGACTTGAACCGACCCTCCCAAAAGCGGCCTGTGCAGTCATCCTCTTTGTTCGCAAGACGTGCGATATATTCATTTAGCAGCCGCATGAACCAACTGATATCGTACAGACGTTGACGATAAATGTTTGCGGTCGATATTACTGCCTGGATCTGTGCTTCAGACATTAACATCCTCTGTTCAGTTATCTTATATTGGCGTGTTAATTCAGTGCCTTTGTGAAGCGAATGCCAGCGCGACAAAACTTCTTCAGTGCTCCAGGCTAGAGCTTCGTCTCTATCTACATGCAATACCACGTGAGTGTGGTTGCTCATCACGGCATAAGCACAAATGTTTATCGCGAATGCATTGGCTAGTGTGAGCAATCGGTCTTCAACCCATTGGCGACGGTGTTCGTAACTTTTACCACTGTAGTGATCTTCGCCGCACAGAAATGCTCGGCGGACGCAACGCGAAACACAATGATAGTAGGGAGTATCTTGTAGGCTAATAAGCGATTTTCTTGGGCGTGGCATATTGTGAAACTACGATATCAATAAGTTTTACTATCATGACTTCAGTTAAGATAGATAACTACTGAACTTGAGAATGGTTTGTGTGGATGTCCAAAGCTGATTGGGAGCCTAAGTGAAATTTTTGTGTGGTTGTCTAAGGTGAAATCCTACACTGTGGGTGTCCAAGTTTGAACTCGGGTTTAAAGAGGTAAATCGTAAAAATGAACTAGGTTCATTTAGGCGAAAAAAAAGCCCCTAGGAAGGGGCTTTATTAAATTAAATATATCAGTGGCTGTTCAAAACTACTTAGCTTGTTTATCCGGTTTTGGTGGGGCTGGAGTTTTAGCCACTGACGCACTGGCGGCGGTGCCTGTCAGTATCTGACTATTGCCAGTAAGTAGGTCATCAAGGGTGCCGTTTTCGCTATTCACCAAGCCCACTTCACGAAGCATAGCATCTACCACTGGCGCATTGGCACGGTAACTAAGGGCGGCTTGAGTAACCTGGTCGGCTAAACCTCCCCCTGTGGAAACGGTTTGTCCATTGCCAGATTGGCTATTGCCTTGCCCATAACCTTGAAGAATTTTTATGCCTTCAATGTTTTCAAGTGGCTTAACCGCTTGTTCAATCAGTTCAGGTAATACTTCCATCATAGCGAGCGATTTTTGCAGTTCAATTTGCTCGTCTTTCAGCGTATTTTCAGCTTCATAAAGGGCTTGTTTACCTGCAGCTTCTACAGCAAGTACTTTTTCATCGGCTTCGGCTTGAAGCATCTTCGCATCAGCACTGGCTTTTGCTTCAGTGAGAATGGCTTCTGCAGTATTTTTAGCTGCTTCTTTCTTGGCAGCTGCTTCAACAGTAATGTTCACCGCATCGCGTTCCGCTTCTTTTTGCGCATCGATGACTTCAATTTGCTTCTTACGTTCAGCGTCGGCCACCAATTTAGCGGTAATAACGGCTTCTTCTTTTTCAACTTTGGTTTTCTCTGCTTCCGCAGCTTTTGCTCGAGCCGCCGATTCTTCTTCCGATTTGTTAGCTACTGCAATTTGTTTCACCTGCTCGGCAACTTCAACTTCCTGCTGTTGACGAATGCGGGCTTGCTCAAGAGCTTGGCTTTTCGCAATCTCTTGGGTTTCTATTTCGCGAGACTTTTCAATTTCAGCCGCTTCAATAGCACGGTTTTTAGCAATTTCAGCTTCCCGCTCTTCACGCTCTTTCATTTCACGCTGCTTTGAGATTTCTGCTTTTTGTTCTTGGCGTTTAAATGCAAGGGTTTGCTCTTGCATCAATCGAGCTTCTTCTTCATCGCGCTTAACCTCTAAAGACTGTTTCTCGGCAGCTAGGTTACGTTGTTCAATAAGAATACGGTTTTCTTGCTGAATATCGTTAGTTTCTTTGCGTTTTTCTTCAATTATTTTAGCCAGACGGGCTCTACCTTCGGCATCAAATGCATTGTTTTCATTGAAAAATTCTAGGTCGGTTTGATCGAATCCCGTTAAGCTTACAGATTCCAACTCCAATCCATTCTTTTCAAGATCGTTGGCTACACTTTGTTGTACTTTCTGTACAAAATCGGCACGTTGCTCATGCATTTCAGTCATGGTCATCTCAGCTGCTACCGCGCGTAGCACGTCGACAAATTTCGACTCCATTAGTTTTTTAACTTCTTCTGCTCGGGTTGTACGCGTACCTAAAGTTTGCGCTGCCATAGAAATTCCGGCTGAATTAGGCGCCACGCGAAGATAGAAATCAGCTTTAACATCAACGCGCATTCTATCTTTCGTTATAAGCGCATCTTTTTGCGTTTTTTCCACTTCTATACGAAGTGTGTTCATATTGACTGGAATAATTTCATGTACAACAGGGAGCACTATCGCGCCACCATCTTTGATGACTTTTTCGCCACCAAGGCCTGTTCGAACAAAGGCAGTTTCTTTGGTCGCTCGAGTGTACAGTTTGGCAAAAATAAGCCCAATGGTGATAAGGGATATAACAATAATACCTGCAATAAATAGCAATGAAGGTAAGTTTGATGTTTGAAGGGTTTCCATACTCAGTCTCTTATTTATTATTGATAACGGGTGGCTAACCAGCTGTGGGTAGTTTTCTTAACAAGGATAACGCGTTCACCTTGCTTGAAGAGTTCATTGTCTTCAAAAGGTTCGACTAAAACATAGTGGGGCTGTGAATAATCATCGGTGAATTTAGCTTCTGCCGGATTCCCCTTTGATGCGATGCCAATAGTAATATGCGCTACAGCACCAATGAAGTCGTCGCTTTGAATGGCTGAAGTTTGAAACTTGGGAATGACAGCGGCAATTATCACACTCACTTTCGATGTGAATATGATACCGACAACGGCAGCAAAAGGGAGTGAAACCCAAACGGGGAGGGTGATATTAGCGATAGATTGGGTGGCGAAATTAGTCACAAACCCGAGTAAACCGAAAATGGTTAGAAGCACCACAAGCCATATCAACAGTGGGACTCTATCTAAATTGAGCCAGTTTCCAAAACTAAGAATAGAACTACTTTCTACATCAATATTTGAGATAGGCATATCGTCAAGCAAGCCAACCATGCTTATGCCAAAAACAAGCCCCACAATCTCTATAATAAATAAAATAGCTACTGTGGCTAACGCGATGCTAAACCAAAAATTAGCGTCACTCAGCAAAATATCTAACATTTACACCGTCCCTGATGAAGTTTTTACTAACCTTTTTATATCACATTCTGTTTATATATCCAGTGAAAAACGACCAAATTAGGGACAGTTTTATATGATAAACCTAAAGTTTAATGTCGGTGGCCTTCACCTATCACATTCCCATTTTGGTCGTAAAATCCGCTAGCGCCAGCTTCTATAAACCCTTGATTTACCATATTGGTTAAAAAGGGGTCGGTATGATCATCGCCAATGTCAGCATAATCGGTAGCTTTGTATTTATCACGGCTTTCAAAAAATGCTTCTAAGTTTAAATTGTGGTCAACTGAAACTAATGACCACTCTCGGGTAGTATTCTTTTCAATCACACGAAACTGTTGGATTAGTTTTAACTCAGGTAGCAAAGCGAGCACCATATCCACTTTGTTATTTTGATAAGTTAAATACTCAATTCTCATACAACCTTTGCCTTCAGAACGCTCTAAAGTCATTTTGTTTAGCAAAGTATTGCTAATTAACTGATAACGAAATGAAAAGTCTTTTTCTATTCGGCCGTGAATACTTTCGCCTGGCTGATATTCGATAGCGCGTTCGTGCTTATCAAAATAACGAACAGGCTTGATTAGCTTGTTTCGTACCATTGTCCAAGTTTCAGTAATGCCAACCTTGGGGTATTGGTGAGCAACAGTATTGTTATAGCGCAAAAGCGAAATTTCGGTGCTATTGCCCAGAGTGAATCCGCGGCGGGTAGTGACGGTATAGTCTGCTTTCAGGTTACCCGCTTCAAGTTCGCATTTTGTGTGGGTGTCCAGATTACTAGTTGTGTGGCTGTCCAACTCTGCGGTGCTGGAGTGGGTGTCCAAATTTGTGATAACAGATGTTGCGAGGCTAGGCGCTGCCGTTAGTAGGGCTGAAATAACATACGTGGCTAAAGCTAACGAGGGTAAAACTAGGTACTTCATGTATATAAAACTCCGAAATAAGGGAGCGTAAACGCTCCCTTATGAACTGACGATAAACGTAATTTTTTATTCCACTACGGCGTCTGCTTGGGTAACGAAGTCACCCGCGAAGTCCATAATATGGAAGATTACGCTTTGTTCGTTTGTACCATTTACTAGGAAAGCGCCAGGGCCCTTAGCATGAATACTCACGTCTTCTCCTGAGTGAGTTTCTGAGCCCATTGGAACTAACGCTTCTTGGTGATAACCTGGGGTTGTGGTGTCGATATCAGTAAGGTCTTTGCGACCTGTATCGTACGCTGTAGCGTAACCCGCATCTGAATTGGTTTCATCGCCAAGGTTTCTGAAGCCAAGACCATTGGTGTAACCCAATGTGGTATAGGGTGTACCATCAGACGCGGTAGCGGCTTCATCAGCACCAACATTTACCACTTTACCTAATATAGGATTACCACGTTTAGGGTAGCCTGCAATGGTAAATACATGGCCGTGGTCAGCAGTAACAATAATAAGTGTATCTTCATCGTTAGTCAGCTCGTCAGCCATGGCAACAGCATCTGCAAAGGCTAAAGTGTCGTATAAAGCACCATAAGCATTTCCAGCATGGTGAGCATGGTCAATACGACCCGATTCAACCATAAGGAAGAAGCCTTCATCGTTATTATCAAGAATATTGATAGCCGCTTCAGTCATTTCTGCCACCGAAGGCTCACCAGCAATATCGTTGCCGCGATCAGCTTCATATTGCATGTGCGATTCATTAAATAAACCAAATACGCGTTCTGTCGTTTCAGTGTCTAAGCCATCAAAACCAGATTGGTCGACAATATAAACACCATTTTCATACATTTCTTGCCATTCTGCGGTAAGGTCTCGGCCATCCGTTCTATCACCTTCAACTTCGCTTGCAGCATCTATACTATTAAATGCAGCATCTTTGGGAAGAAAGTGGCGGCGGCCGCCACCCATTACTACTTCTAAGCCATCAACGTCTAAGCCTTCATAGTTAGCTTCTAAGTTAGTTTCGAAGTTTACTAGCTGATCAGCAATATCAGGGCAGCCAGCAGTAACCGCATCTTCAGGCATATCAGATATATCCTCCCAGTTGCGATCGGCTGACTTGGCGTAAGTAGCGGCTGGCGTAGCATGAGTAATACGAGCAGTAGATATAATACCGGTAGATTTCCCCGCTATTTCTGCAAGTTCTAATGCGGTTACGAGTTCGTTGCCAGCAACCGTACTGCATTCGCCTCGCTCAATGTCTTCATCAACACCAATAACACCTACATCTGTTTTTACACCGCTTACCATGGCTGTCATGGTGCCAGCAGAGTCTGGAGTTTGTGCATCAACGTTATACGTTTTAGACAGTCCAGAGAATGGGAATTTACCAAAGCTAAGCTGGTTTTCTTCGCCATCAAGCCCTTTTAATTGGCCATCTAGAATTCGTGCGGCTGTAATGGTTGAAATGCCCATGCCGTCACCAACAAACAGAATAACGTTTTTCGCTTTACCGCGAAGGTCGGCTACCATAGCCTGTAATTCTTCATCATTAGCTACTTGAGCTACTTCAATGTTAGCGCTAGATATGCTTGCTGAGGTGCCGGTCGCATCCATCCACACTTGCTTATTGTTTTCCACTTCTGCACTGGCGGCTATAAACCAGTCATTGTTCAAAGTAGTAAGTAGCTCACCGGTTGCAACTTCAGAACTGCCTGGAGAACAAACGTAGCTTGTATCGGTAATTTCGTCGCTACCTAACGTGCCATCTGCATTGGTATCTAGGCCAGAATCAAACTGTACACCGCTATTCGGGCAGTTTGCATCACCTACCGCTAACGCAGTTTGCACGGTTAAGCTGTTAAGGCCATTTGAGCCATCAACTCCTGCTGCGCCATCATTACCGTCGTCACCTTCAAGAGAGCAAGCGGTTAGGCCGGCAACTGCTAATGCAACAATACTCAATTTAAAAAGTTTCATTGTTCTTCTCCACTTATTCGTTTATCAGGCCAAGGGCTTGGTTGATTAGGTGGAAAACAACATTTTGTTCTATCACACCTTGTGCTAATTGACTTCCTGGTCCGGTTGCGTGTAATGCTATATCTTCACCAGAGTGAGTTTCAGATCCAAGTGGAATAAGTGCTTCTTGGTGATACCCGGCGGTAGTGGTATCTACATCGGTCAAGTCCACACGACCTGCCGCATTATCGTAGTTGTAGCCTTCATCAGAATCGGTTTCTGTTCCAAGGTCACGAAAACCTAAGCCGTTGGTGTAACCTAATGTGGTATATGGCGTGCCGTCAGACGCTGTTGCAGGTTCTTCTGCTCCAACATTGACCACTTTACCTAAAATGGGATTACCGCGTTTTGGATAGCCTGCAATAGTAAATACATGGCCGTGATCAGCAGTCACTAAGATAAGTGTCTCCGATGGATCTGTGTTTTCATAAGCAGCCATAACAGCGGCTTCAAACGCCAAAGTATCTGTAAGTGCACCGGCTGCATTACCAGCGTGGTGGGCGTGGTCAATTCGGCCTGACTCAACCATTAAGAAGAAACCAGCATCGTTGTTATCTAAAATGTTTACCGCAGCTTCGGTCATTTCAGCAATAGATGGCTCGCCCGCTACGTCATTGGCGCGGTCTGCTTCGTACTGCATGTGTGACTCGTTGAACAAAGCAAAAACCCGTTCTGTTGATTCAGTGTCTAAAGTGTCGAAACCTGCTTGATCAACAACATAAACACCATTTTCATACATCTGCTGCCATTCTGCGGTAAGGTCACGATCGTCTGTACGATCGCCTTCTACTTCGCTAACCGCATCGGCGCTGTTAAATGACGCGTCTTTAGGTAAGAAGTGACGACGGCCACCGCCCATAACAACTTCAATACCGTCTACATCAATACCTGTGTATCTTTCTTCTAGGAAGCTCTCAAAATTGACTAGTTGGTCGGCAATATCAATACAACCGGCCGCAGCAGCCTCTTCTGGCATATCTGAAATATCTTCCCAGTTGCGGTCAGCCGATTTAGCGTAAGTGGCCGCAGGCGTAGCGTGTGTAATACGTGCAGTAGAGATAATACCGGTCGCTAAACCTTTAATTTCAGCAAGTTCAAGTGCAGTAATAACTTCATTGCCGGCAACAGTAGCGCATTCACCGCGTTCAATATCTTCATCAACGCCAATAACACCTACATCCGTTTTTAGGCCTGACATCATCGCGGTCATAGTGCCCGCTGAGTCTGGAGTTTGTGCATCAACATTGTAGGTTTTAACTAAGGCTGTGTGAGGAAAGCTTTCAAATGCCAAATAACCTTCTTCGCCCAAACCGCCTTCAAGCTGCCCTTTGTGGATGCGCGCAGAAGTAAGCGTAGAAACACCCATTCCGTCGCCTACAAACAAAATCACGTTTTTGGCTTTGAACTGGTTGTTTGTCACTAATTTTTCAGTAAGTTTGCTTTGCGCGTCTGAATACCATGCGTTATCTGTTTGGTGTTCGGGTAAAACAGCTGCTTGCAAACCAGATGAAGCAACAAGTGCAAGAGCACTTAACTTCGTTTTCCAAGTACGATTCATCGTCGTTCCCTACATTGAAATTTGATTGTGATTGTCAGTTTTATTGTTAACTAGTGCGTACGTTCCCAAATGAAATTAATTCTCGTTATCATTTGTCTGCGCTATTTTCAACGATATATGGTGTAAATGACGTTTATTTGACAGATTTTTGAACGGGCTTTAACAAAGCAACTACTAAGTACAAAATTTAAAAGAAGGGATGCAAGACTATTTGTAAATTATCTTTACAAATTAGGGCGTTAGAAAAGCATACTTAAAAGACAAATAATAAAATTAAATTTATGAAATTTTTAGTGTGACAGGATGCTAAGTATCAGATATTACTACTTAAAACTGTGATGTTGTAACATAACATTAGAGCGTGACACACATAAAGTGCTGCCTTGATCGTACCAGTCACCCAATACGATTCGGGTTGCGGGTTTGCCATTTGTTGTCAGTGAGTGGATGTTGGGTCGGTGTGTGTGTCCATGAATTAAGCGCTGTACTTTATGTCGCTCCATGACCTTAACCACTTCTGTGGGTGTCACATCCATAATGTCTGGTTTAAGGTGCTTTTGGTTTTCTTTACTTTCCGCTCGGCCATTTCTTGCAACCCGGCGTCGGTACCATAAAGGTAGGGCCAGCATTAGCCTTGGCCACCACCAACCGCGAGATTTCTTTCGGAATTTTTGATAAGCCACATCGTTGGTGCACAGCTCATCGCCATGGGTGATAAGTGTGGGTGTCCCGTATAAGTCAATGACAGTGGGTTCGTTGATGAGTGTCATGCCCGCTTTATTTGCCCAGCCTTCGCGTATAGCAAAATCTCGATTGCCATGCATGAAATAGATAGGCACATGTTGGCTTAAAGTCTTGAATGCCTCTGCAACAGCGGTATTAAATGGGGTAACGTCATCATCGCCAATCCATACTTCAAATAAGTCGCCCAATACATAAAGGGCATCGGCCTCTTTGGCTTCATTTTCTAAGAACTGTATTAAACACCCGGTGATATCTGGGCGGTCTGCACTTAGGTGTAAATCGGCGATGAAGTAAGTAAATGACATAGAAATGAACAACTTTGAAAGGCGTTTCGAAAAGAAGAGGCCGCTTTAAACTAATACGGCCTTTAATCAAGATGTAGCGATAGTGAGCATTTGAAGTTTCAAACGCCCACTAAATAGACCTAGGCTACAACTGCTTTTTCAATAATAACAGGCTCTGCTGGCACATCTTGGTGATAACCGCTTGAACCGGTTTTCACGCTTTTGATTTTTTCAACTACGTCCATTCCGTCGGTAACTTTACCAAACGCACAGTAGCCCCAGCCGTTTACTGATTCGCTAGTGTGGTTAAGGAAGCTGTTGTTGCCAACGTTAATGAAAAATTGCGCAGTTGCTGAATGCGGATCGTTAGTACGAGCCATCGCAATAGTACCAATCTCGTTAGCAACGCCGTTGTTTGCTTCATTTTCAATGGTATCTTTGGTGTCTTTTTGATCCATATCTGCAGTGAAACCACCGCCTTGAATCATGAAACCGTCAATGACACGGTGAAAAATAGTGTCATCGTAAAAACCTTCTTTAACATAAGCTAAGAAATTTTCTACGGTTTTAGGGGCTTTGTCTTCAAATAATTCTAGGGTGATATCACCAAAGTTTGTTTTGAGAGTAACCATTTGTGCGTGTCCTGCCTTTATAAAAGTAAATACTCGGTAATATTACCGCATAACCAGCCATGCGGGGAAGTAGCGATGATAAAAAGCATCGCAAAATCTTACCATTTGGCAACATACAGTGCTAAACTTTGCGGCCATTTTGATACTTAGGAATTCACTTTATGCTACACCTTTACAATACCCGTACCCGTGACAAGGCGAAATTCGTGCCGCTTCAAGAAGGGAAGGTGGGCTTGTATGTGTGTGGTATTACCGTGTACGACCTAAGCCATATGGGGCATGCTCGCACTTACCTTAGTTTCGACATACTTGTTCGATATTTACGTCATTTAGGTTTTGATGTGAAGTACGTTCGTAATATTACTGATATTGACGACAAAATTATTGCCCGTGCAAATGAAAACGGTGAAACCTTCGAAGCGTTAACTAAGCGCACTATTGGCAAAATGCACGAAGATTTTGCGGCTATCAATTTACTTGAGCCAGATGTAGAGCCGACAGTTAGCGGTCATATGGATGAAATCATCGATATTATTAAAATATTGATGGAAAAAGGTTTTGCCTATCAAGCTTCAAATGGCGATGTATTATTCGACGTAAGCAAATTCCCCGATTATGGTAAGTTGAGCAAGCAAGACCTAGATCAGCTTCAATCGGGTTCGCGTGTTGAAGTGGCATTTGATAAAGACGATCCATTAGATTTTGTCTTGTGGAAGCCCGCGAAAGCAGGCGAGCCAGCTTGGCAATCCCCTTGGGGCGAAGGGCGCCCTGGTTGGCACATTGAATGTTCTGCCATGAATAAAAAGCATCTAGGTGCACATTTTGATATTCACGGTGGTGGTTCTGACCTTACTTTTCCGCACCACGAAAACGAAGTGGCGCAGTCATGCTGTGCATTTGACACACCTTACGTAAACGTGTGGATGCACGCTGGTATGGTGCAAGTAGACGACGAGAAAATGTCTAAGTCACTGGGTAACTTTTTTACCCTTCGTGACGTGTTACAAGAGCATGATGCTGAAACCTTACGTTTCTTCTTAATGTCGGCACATTACCGCAGTCAGTTGAGCTACTCGCAAGATAATATCACCCAGGCGAAAGCGGCATTAGAGCGTTTATACACTGCGCTTCGCGGTGTAGCAGTAGATGAGTCTACCGACCTCAACTACGGCGGTTATTTAGCGCGCTTTGAAACTGCTATGGATGACGACTTAAACGTGCCTGAAGCGTTCTCGGTATTGTTTGATGTAGCACGTGAAATAAACCGTAACAAAGATAATGCGGAAGAAGCGAGCAAGCTAGCCGCGGTACTTAAAGGTTTAGGGGCTATTTTGGGTATGCTGCAAAGCGACCCAGATACATTCCTCAAAGGCGGCAGTGAAAACGATGATGAAGCCGCTGAAATTGAAGCGCTAATAAAACAGCGTAACGATGCCCGTGCTGCCAAAGACTGGGCTGCCGCAGATGCAGCTCGTGACGCACTTAATGCTAAAAATATAGTATTAGAGGACGGACCTGCAGGCACGACTTGGCGCAGAGGTTAGGTGCATAGTATAGGTACACAGACTAGTCGAAAACACATCGAGAGACATTCGGTCAGCTAGGTAGCTGGCCAAAAGTATCTACATGAATCTCAAAAACTTATAATAACCTGATACTGTCGTTGCTCTTACTTGTCAATTATCTCTAGCTTATAAGTTCGAATAAATGAAGTAGGGTGTTGGGAACCCCACTTCTTAACAAACTACATTCAATAATAACGATTAGCTTATTATAATAACGCTTTTTCAGTAGCGAGCTTTGTTGCTAAGGTTCCTTCAAGTTCAGAAAGCCTATCTCCCTCGTATTCAATACTGTATTTTCCATTAAAACCAGCGTGGGTGAGAATACTAAAAAGTGCCTTATAATCAATTGTTACTTCATTTCCGGCAGAATCGAAATCGTGAGCTTTTACACTGACTCCTCTTGTGTAAGGTGCTAAATCGATGATTCCTTGTGTACGGTCGTATCTTCTTTCAGGTGTTATATTCCATCCTCCTAGGAAAAAGTTGTCTAAGTCTGTGAATAAACCCAAGTTAGGATGGTTGACGTTCTCTATTAACATAGCTAGCCAAGCTGCATTGTTAGACGCATGGCCGTGATTCTCGACTAAGAGTTCAACACCGTAGCTTTCACACTCATTCGATAGACGATGTAGCGATTCCGCGCACCTGTTTAGCTGCTGTAGGTAGCTCCCTTCACCATATGCGTTTACCCGCAACTGTTTACACCCTAGTATCGCGGCCGCCTCTAACCAGCGTAAGTGACTGTTTATTGATGCTTGTCTTTCAGAAGAGCTTTCTGCGCCCAATGAACCACACTCATCGCACATTAACAATTGAAACGAAACGCCATTGTCATCTGCTCGCTTGTTGAAATCTTTTAGATACTCTAAGTCACTATGGTGGCCAAAAAAAAGTGTATTTACTAGATCAACATAGGGGATTTCAAGAGATGAAGAAATCTTACAAATATCTCTGGGGTCAAGGTTGCCTGCGAGTACGCTATCGGGAGATGTGTGAAGCGCTCGGATGAATTGGTCATAATCTTCTTTACTGTTGCCCAATATTGCTCTGTGAAACGACCATTGCGAAAGGGAAAGTTTTAAACTTGAAGCAGATAGATGTGATTTTTGTTCACTTGCGAAACCTATTGGTGCAATAGCAAGTGAGGAGCCCAATAGTCCCAGAAAGTCCCGTCTGTTTAATTCCATCCCATCAGTCTCCAATAGATTTGTAAATATTCACTAACTAGATTAAAGATTTATATGAACCGGTTCAACCTATATTTATATATGTTAATCAATGCTTTAGTTTGATCTTGTTTATTTTATGTTGATACCGATGAATTAAGTGATTAAATTGTTAAGAAAAATAAAGGTGATTGTTATGCAGAGAAGAATTTTTTTAAAGAGGTCTGTCTCATTTACAGCAGGAGGATTATCCCTTGGCTTTTTGCCTTCGTCGGTAAACGCTTTGGGGAATTCGGCAGGGCTGAAAAGTTTCGATGAGCGGGATCGCGTTTTGATGAGGTTAATAAGTGGAATCATGATTCCTGAAACCACGAGCAAAGGCGCTGTCGGCACCATGAGTGATGAAAAAGCTCTTGAGATCTTGACGTATTGTTACAGCAATGCTTTTACAACTGAGGTAATACAACTGTTTTCTAAGCTAAATAAAAGTTCTGAAAGAAAGAATAAACGGCCAGCTGCTCTACTTTCTGAAAATGAACTTACTGATTTACTAGAAAGCTTAGATTCTGCTAAATCTCCTTTTGATATCGAGGATCAACAAACCTTTAGGAAGCTAAAACAACTTGTTGTTTTTTGTTTTTGCACGTCTCAAAAGGGAGCGAATCAAGAACTAACTTATTTAGCTGTACCGGGTGGATACACAGGTTCTATTCCCTACTCTTCCGTAGGCTCTGCCTATAGTTCCAAAGCATATTATTAGGATTTAAAAATGATAAACGACATTTTAGTCAACACATCAGAAGAGGTATTTGATGCAATCGTTGTTGGCTCGGGGATAACAGGGGGCTGGGCCGCGAAAGAGCTAACTAAAAATGGCCTAAAAACGCTTATGGTAGAGCGAGGGCCTATTGTTGAGCATCGAAAAGATTATATTACAGAAGGTAAGCCTCCTTGGGAGTTCGATTTAAGAACTAAAGTCACTCAGAAAGAGAAAGATGAATACTATAGAGTTCAACAACAATGTTACGCCTTTCATGAAGGAACTAAGCATTTTTTTGTAAAAGACAATGAGTCTCCCTATCAACATCCTGACAAAAAGCCTTTTTCTTGGATAAGAGGAAATCAACTTGGGGGAAAGTCTCTTCTTTGGCACCGTCAGTCTTATCGTTGGAGTCAGTTTGACTTTGAAGCAAATGCCAAAGATGGAATTGGTAACCCTTGGCCAATCGGGTACGGCGATTTAGCAAAATGGTATGACTATGTTGAACGTTTTGTTGGTATATCAGGAAGTGCAGAAGGGTTAGCACATCTTCCTGATGGTATTTTCCAGCCTCCCTTCGAATTAAATGTTCCAGAGAGGGATTTCTCTAAGAAAATGTCAGACATGCATCCTGACGCTCCGGTTATCGTTAGTCGATGCGCTCATTTAACTAATCCTCAAAAAGAGCAAGTCGAACTGGGGCGTATTAAGTGTATGGCGCGCAATGAGTGTCAGAAAGGCTGCTCGTTTGGTGCGTACTTTTCTACGCAAAGCTCCACACTTCCAGCCGCTCTTAAAACAGGTTTCCTGCGAATTGCACCTAATAGCATTGTTGATAGTTTGATTTACGATGAACAGAGTAAGAAAGTGACTGGTGTTCGCGTCATTGACCGAGTTTCAATGAAGCAAAAAGAATACAAAGCGAAAATGGTATTTATGTGCGCGTCAACATTAGGAACCACACAAATTTTACTTAATAGTAAAAGTAGAACTTTCCCCTCAGGTATTGCTAATAGCTCAGGAATGCTAGGCAAGAATCTAATGGATCATAATTACAATGCGCATATTCAAGCGGATATCGAGGGTTATGATAATGAGTTTTATAAAGGGCGTCGTCCAGCCTCATTTTATATCCCTAATATACATTTCGAAAAATCAAAGTATCACAAGTCCTTCAAACGAGGATATGCATTTGCAGGTGGGGCATCACGAGAAGATTGGCAATCTCTTGGCGCGTCACATGGGTTAGGAACGGAGTTCAAAGAAAAAATAAAGAATGCGGGTGCTTGGAAAATATCAATGCAAGCCCAGGGGGAAATGCTTCCCCGAGAGAATAATCAAGTTCAACTTAGCCAAAATCACAAAGACAAGTGGGGAATCCCTCAGTTAGACATTGACTGTGAATGGTCACCAAATGAGTTAGATATGATGGAAGTAGCAGCTCAAACGGGAGAAAAGTACTTCAAAGATGCTGGGTTTTCTAATGTTAAGGCTCAACCTACTTATAAGCCTCCCGGACTCGCTATTCATGAAGTGGGAACCGCACGAATGGGCGCGGACCCTAAAAAATCGGTACTTAATGCCTATAACCAAGCTCACGACATCAGTAATTTGTTTGTGACGGACGGCGCTTCTTTTTGTTCATCAGGTGTCGTTAACCCATCAATTACCTTCATGGCTTTAACGGCTCGCGCAGTAGATTTTGCCGTATCAGAATTCAGACAAGGGAGAATATAAAATGTTTAAAAGAATATTATGTACATTGCTAGGAGTGCTTTGTGTTGCTTCCTGTACGACGAACAATCTATTCGTTTCAGAAGAACATAACAGAATTAGCGTCCAACTCTATTCTGTAAGAGATGATGTTGCCAATAATTTCAAAGGCACGTTGGTTGAACTGTCTGAATTGGGAATAGATGGTGTTGAGTTCGCAGGAGACTATGGCGAGTATGAAAATAATCCTGAAGGATTAAAGAGTTTTCTTACTCAGCTTGGTTTGAAAGTTAGTGGAGCTCATGTGTCTTTTGACATGCTAAAGGGAGATAGCTTTAGCGATACGGTTAATTTTCATAAGAAACTGGGAACGCCTTACTTGATCGTTCCTTGGGATGAAAGGGCTTTCTCGCCTGAGCATATTGATGAGCTTGTAAACGATCTCAACCAAATATCTTTGAAGCTAGCGGGGACAGGTATAGAAGTGGGCTATCACAACCATGCTCAAGAGATAGCGGAGTTTAGCAGCTCTACATTCTGGGACTATATAGCTCAAAATACTAATTCTGACGTTGTTTTACAGCTTGATGTTGGTTGGGTCGTTCACGCGGATAAAGAGCCAACTGACTTTATTGCTAATTACCCAGGGCGAATTAAAACGAGTCATTTCAAATCTGAGGTAAAAAGCAAGAACGATTCTTCGCTTACTCCTCTTATTGGTAAAGATGGCGTTGAATGGAAGGAAATAGTGGCATCAGGTAATGCTAAGCAACAATTGGATTGGATTGTAGTTGAACAGGAAGCGTATCCAAATGGCTTGTCGCCTATGGCGTCTCTATCGACTTCTGTAAAAGCTATCCAAAGCATTCTGATTAAGTAAAATTTAAGTTAATAATTGTTGCAATTTTGTTTATTGGGTAGTAAATTTCAGATAAAAGTAAACCGGTTCATTTTTGGTTGTTGTGAACCGGTTTTTTAAAAACTAGAAAATGAACCGGTTCACATTTGGGTGGGGTAAGGTTCTTCAAATTGAGGAAAGGATCGTGAGTAGAAAACATAAATCACTCGTTCGAGGAGCTTGCTCAGTAGCAATAGCCTTAGCGTTAGGTGGGTGTTTAGGTGGAAGTGATTTAAATACTGAATCAGCTGTTTATACACCAGATGAAAAACCCCTTGGCGTTATTGCTCCAGATGATTTTGAAGTCAAGCCAGGTGATGCTGTTACCTTAAGTGCAAGAATTATCGGCACCGCAAATGGCGAGACTTTAAAATGGGAGCAATTCCAAGGCGAATCTCTAGATTTAAATATTGATACAGAAAGTAATACAGCATCATTCACTATTCCTGATTCGCTTGTTTCCGGTCTCTTGGGTTTCCGAATTTATGCTTTAGACGTTAATGGCGACGTAGCCGTAGATGAGTCAGGTGACCAAGTATTTGATGAAGTGGAAGTAACGGTTTTCGATCCAGACTCAGTACTGCAATTAGACTCAGGTGATGCTTCAACCATTTTAACTGGCGTGGAATTAGTTACTGAAGGAGAAGAGCTTTATATTCAAGGAGCCAATAATGGTGTGCACACAGCAGACATAGAGCCGGGTATGTCGGTAGGCTTTCCCGTTAACGCGACACCGGGATTTTATACGTTAAATGTTCGTTATGGGCTTCCTTCTGACTATGGAGGTAAGGTTGCTGCAGTAGATGTGAATGGCTTCGAATATCTACTTGAGTTTAATGCCACAGGACAATGGGAAGAAATTCGCGTTGGTGTCGTCGAAATCACGGAAGGGGACAACCTGATAACTGTTGGGGGAGGGTGGAATTATTATAGAATTGATAGCATTTCTTTAATTCCTTCAGCAGAACCACCAGAGGCACTAAATGTTGGCCCAGAGCTTGTGACAGAGGCATCCCAAGAAACAAAAGATTTGATGCAATTTTTGAGCGAAAGCTACTTAACCAGCACTTTATCAGGACAAACAGAATTCCCTGTCAAAGAGGGGGCTTCATTTCCATTACTTGAAACTCAGAAAATAACCGAAGCAACAGGAGATGACTCTCCAGCTATCATCGCATTTGACTATATGAACTATTCATCAACATATGCAGGTGGCGATGCTCAAGGTCTAACCGAATCTATCATTGCCCACAAAGCAGAGCGTAACTTCATTGTTTCAGCACTATTTCATTGGCGGGCACCAAGTGGAAATGTAGGTGAGGGTGATGGCAGCTTCTATACGTCTGGCACATCATTTGATTTCTCGGCAGCGCTTGCCGATACCTCTTCCCCTGAATACGCTCAGCTAATTGCTGATATGGATACGGTAGCAATCGAGCTTAAAAAACTTCAAGACGCAGGAATTCCCGTCTTGTGGCGACCTCTGCATGAGGCTGAAGGCGGATGGTTTTGGTGGGGGGCGCAGGGACCCAGTGAATACAAAAAACTATGGACTCTCATGTTTGAGCGTTTTACCGACCATCATGGCTTAGACAATCTTGTATGGATATTTACGCATACTGATGGCTTAGGAGAGGAGTGGTATCCGGGGGATAATATGGTCGATATCGTTGGTTACGATGGCTACGGTGAGCCTCGAAACGATGATACTCATACCTTTGCCTCCCAGTTTAAAACGCTTCAAGAGCGACATAACGGTATAAAAATGGTTGCGCTGACAGAGACTGGAACTATCCCTGACGTTTCGTTAATGCACGCTCAAGATGCGATGTGGTCTTTCTTTATCACATGGAATTCAGAATTTTGGGATCCAGATTCAGTAATTGGTCCTCAAGGGGCAGCACTTCAAGAAGTTGACGAAAACTATGCTTTTGCAGGTGTTACCAACGCTGAAAATTTACCTGGTGGTAGACAAAAAGTAAGTGGTCTCTATACAGGGTTCGAGCACTCGGTTAATGAATGGGAAGCGCAACTTAATTGGAATCCTACAGATGGTTTAACTGTTTCTGACAGATGGTCAGATGACGGAGCGTACTCTTTAGAGCTAGTGAAAGATATGACTGTGGTAGAAACACTAGACAATATCGTTATGCAAGCCTACCCGGTAGAGGGAATAAATGTCGAAGGAGCCAACACTCTAACGATAACTGCCGCTTCTTTTGATGCCGGAAGTAACGTTGTCGCGCACATTTTCTACAAAGCGGATGATGGAACAGAAAGCTGGCCTGACGCGATAGCGCTGGGAGAAGCGCAAACAACATTGAGTATCGATGTTAGTGGCGTGAGCAAGCTAACAGGTATAGGCGTTCGCTTTATGGGGTTAGAAGGTACGCAGTCACAAGCCACTTTTGCTATTGACAATATCAGTATTGATGGTGAAGTTTTCGAAAGTTTTGAGCCTTCTACTAACGGTTGGGAAGGGCAAGTCAACTGGACACCGGTTTCTGGCGCTACAGTCTCTAGAGTTTGGTCAAGCGCTGGTGCTCAATCACTTGCTTTATATCAGGATCTATCTTCGTTTGAGACTGCTGAGAATATCGTTTTGCAGGTATACCCAGAAGGTGGTTTAGATGTTTCCGAAGCCGCTACTTTATCTTTGCAGGTTTTTGCCGAAGGAGCAGGTTCAAGCGTGGATGCACATATGTTCTTTAAAGCGCCTGACGGCGTGGAAAGTTGGCCAGATGCTGTTGCTGTGGGAGCCGAAGGGACAGAGTTGTCAATTGACGTGTCGCAAATAAGCACTATTGATGGGGTGGGTGTACGGTTTAATAGCGTTGACTCAGCCAGTGAAAAGGCTCGCTTTTATATCGATGAATTGACTAAAGATGCCTTGGTTATTGATAGTTTTGAGAATACCTATGGCTTTGAGCTCCAAGTAAATTGGACTCCAGTTACAGGTTTAACTATTTCTCAAGAGTGGGCTGACAAAGGAAGCTTTTCCCTAATGGGAAGTGTCGATATCGAAGATGGTGATGAGGTTGTAATTCAGTCGTATCCCACAGGAGGGCTGTTGTTAGCGGAAGGGATTTCTACGCTTAATATTTCTGCTCATGTGGAAGATGGAAATGAAGATACTACCGCTAAATTGTGGGCAAAGGATAAGGATGGGACGTGGAGAGATGCTGGTGCCGTAACGTTAGGTGCCGAAGCGAAGACGCTGTCCTTAGATATTAGTGATATTACTGAATTGCAAGGGTTCGGTGTCCAGTTCCAGGGCTTAAATGCTGCTCAATCTAACTTTCATATAGACACAATTACATTTGAATGAAAGCGTTAGGCGGGCGCTAGTAGCCCGCTAAGTTTAACGCTTAAAAGGAATAAATATGTATTCTAGCAAACAACTTTTTAAAATTAGTGCGATAGCACTTGGTATCAATAGCGCGCTTTTTAACATCGTAGCTGCGCAGCAAGTTACTACTGATGATAGCAGTGCGTTAGCGAGCGAGGAAACAGGTGTCGAAGTCATTCAGGTTCGCGGTATTAGAAGTTCTCAGGTAAAGGCGCTTAACGAAAAGCGTTTCGCAAATACCGTTAGCGATTCAATTTCTTCAACTGATATAGGGAAGTTACCTGACGCTACAATTGCAGACTCGCTTCAACGTATTACCGGTGTGCAAATCAACCGTTCCGGAGGCGAGGGTACCTCTGTAAATATACGTGGAATAAGTCAGGTCGGCACAACCTTAAATGGAGAGCAAATGCTCTCTGCCAGCTCGATAACCACGGTTCAGCCGAACTTTACTGATATTCCCGCTTCTATGGTATCGGGGCTTGACGTCTACAAGTCTAGAGAAGCAGGTATGATATCTTCAGGTATGTCAGGTGTAATTAATCTAAGGACCTATCGGCCATTTGATCTGGAAGAGGGCCTTACGTTAAACACAAAAGTTGAGTTCACCGACGGTTCTATGGGGGATGAGACTGATAAATTACTTACAGGGTTCATTGGTTACAACAAAGATTCAGACTTTGGTGCAACATTGTCACTAACAGTTTCTGATAAAAATCTAGCTGATTATCTTGTAGGGTCGACAGGCCAGGACTGGGGCTTTGTAGCCACGGAGCGTGACACGTTTGTGGAGTCAAATGTTGACGCAAACGGAAATGGGTCACTAGATGACAGTTACTATGCGTTCCAAGGACATCAAGCGGGCAATCAATTTATTTCACGTGAGCGTGTGGGTGTGAATGGTGCTTTCCAGTGGCAAGCGACAGATTCGATACAATTAATCGGCGAAGTGTTTTACACCGACATGGAGGAGCTAGGTGCTCAAACGTCGTTTATAGCTTCACAGGCGTGGCAGGGCGTTACGGGTTGGTTTACTCCGACGGAAGATGGATTTACAGCACACGAAAATTTAGCCAAAGATGGAGATGGGAATGTTATTGATCAAGGAGGAGCATTTAATTCTTTCCACGCTGGAACGTTGCAAGCAAGAAGAGCAATGGCGCACTCAGAAGCAAACGCTTCTGACCGTGAATCACTAAACACCAATCTAGAATTGAAATTTGATGTCGGTGACTCGTTTACAGGTTCGGTTCGATGGGTTCACGGTGAAGCAAAAGACAATAATGCATTAAGTGCTGTAGACTCTTACATTAATAGCGGTTCTCAGGTAGGGGCAACGTTCAAAGGTGAAGGTGGGGTGCCGGCAAGTGACGTAAACCCTTGGGGCTATGATGGGCAGCCTGCACAACTTCCAGATGGCTCAGTTGCTGGGGATTTCACGATGATTCCTATCGGTATTCAATATACAGGAGATCATCAAATTTGGAATCTTCCTTCCACCATGTATATCGATGGGCAAGAGGTTAATGAAGTATTTGGAAGTAATATTGCGCGCTATTCAGCTACCTCTTCTAGTTTGAATGGTGCAAATAGAGAAGCTGATTTAGACGTTCTTCGTTTTGACGGTAATTATATTATTGATTGGAAGAGTGTCGATACTATCGACTTTGGCGTGAGGTATGCGAAACGCAATATAGAACAAAATGCGTGGATTGGTGGCGTAGCTCGCACAAACGCTTATGGTGATGCCTTCCTTTCAAGATGGAAAGATTCAGCTAGCCAAGCCCCACAGACACTCGAATCTTTTATCAGCCCGATTTCGTTCGAATCTCTCGACGAACGAGGCATGATCACGCAGGTTAGCGATTTCCAAGGTGCTTCCGGGTTAGGTAGTCTTTATTTTGTGGATCCTCTGGCTATGGCTGATCCACTTGCCTGGCACAACGACGTTTATGGCGTTAATATTCAATCTCCTGATGGGGCAAACTCATACGATCTTGATGAAACGACTCAGGAGGCTTACTTTCAAGCGAACTTGGATGGTGAAATAGCGGGCATGTCTTATCGAGGTAATATCGGGCTTCGTTACGTCAAAACAGAGTTAGATATTAACCAGTCGGAGCTTGCTACCAACGGTGAAGCGACTTACAACGGTGTAACTTATATCCTTTCAGGCGCGTTGGGCATGCTTCCCCCAGCATCAGCTCAGATAAATACAACACGAGATTATTCTGATGTTCTACCATCAGTAAACTTAACGTTGAATTTAACTGATGACCAGTTGATACGTTTTTCGTATACGAAGACGGTAACACCTCACAATTCAAATAACCTTGCCGGTGGTATCAACGTTTCAAGAGTATTAGCGTGTGACGTGCAAGCTGCCGATGGGTCTGATGTATTCTGTGCAATATCAGCGAATCAGCAAGGTAACCCTCAACTAGAGCCATGGAGATCAACGAACTTAGATTTGTCTTATGAATGGTATTTCAGTGATTCAGGTATTCTTAGCGTTGCTGCTTTTTACATTGATATTGAGTCTTTCATTAAAAACACCACCGTGTTTCTGCCTATTACGGATAGTGACGGCGTTGTTCGCGGTTATGACCCAGAAACGACTGATTTTACTGGCTTAGTTCGCACTACAACTATAGGTAATGGCCAAGGTGCAAGTGTTGAAGGTGTAGAGTTTGGGTATCAACAAGGTTTTGATTTTCTTGATGGCATTTGGTCGAATTTTGGTATAAATGCAAACTACACCTACTCGCCAAGTACTAGTGATGAGACGGACTACTATGGTGATAGTACCCCTATGCTAGATAATTCTGAACATCAAGCAAACCTTGCGCTGTGGTACGAAGATGAAGCCTTTCAAGCGAGAATAGCAGCGAACTACCGCAGTAAAACATTTTTATCGATGCGACGTGTAGGAGACTATGAGTTGGCCAAGTATATGGACGCAACCATGTACATTGATGCGTCAGTGAGTTACGACGTAAATGAGAACTTTACAGTTTCGCTTCAGGGCCTCAATCTGACGGAAGAAACGAGAACTCAATACTTTCAATGGGAAGATATGTTAGACAAAAGGTTTTACAACGAACGTCGTATTACGTTGGGTGTTCAATACAGAATGTAAAATGCTAATGGAAGCTGTGTAAATTAAACAGAGCCGGTCGTATCACAAAAGCTGCGACCGGCTTTTTGTTATCTTAACTAACTAGAAAGTTTCTTTTTATTCTTGATAAAGAAACTCAACCCCTCACGCAGAGACTCGAAACCAATATGTTTAAGTAGGTCATAATCTGGAGTAAGCCATACGGTGCCTGCGACTTCCGTTTCTTGCTTTACTATACGAGGCATTTCATCTAAGTAGGAAATAAAAATCGCATCGCAAGTCGGATAGGTTATTCCTTTGTAGAGATATCGATTTATTTGGGATGTTAAGTACTTCCAGTTATCAATACTAATACCGAGTTCCTCCTTCACTTCTCTTTGTAGTGCATCCTCTAAGCGCTCATTTTTGTCTACAAAGCCACCTGGAAGATCAAGCATACCTTTGGAGGGCTCCTTTGCTCTTACGTTAAACAAAACCTGTCCTTTGCAGATTATTATCCCTGCAACAGCAGGGGCAGGATTGAAGTAATAGGTGAAATTGCAGTTTGAGCAGTCTAGAAGTTGCTCACTTTCTTTATCTGCTAACTTACTTTGACAGTTGGGACAATACGAAAACATCGTAGATGGCTCCTTTGTAACTTCGCCGGCGATGAGCGAGCTTGCATGCAGGGCTCATTGGCTGAAAACTGAAATCGTGCACCGCTACAGTTAAGTGGGTGCACTAAAAAAGAAAATTAAAGGGCGGATCAATTAGGAATAGCTAGATCTTTAAGAGCAAATTCGGTTTTGTGTGGAACCACAAATATGTGTCGTAAACCGTTAATTGCTGTCCATGGCTTTTGGCTATTATTGTTGAGCACTTCTAACCTAAAGTAATCTTGGTCTTTTTTAAGATTGATGCTCCCTATTTTTTGAATTGATTTTTCATTGAATTCATATTTTAGCTTATCACTTTGAGTAGAGAGCTTTATCAGTAACCCTACGCTGTCGGTGTCTTGCTGGCTAATATAAATATCGTAACGTCCGCTTTCGGCCACATTTAAATCGTAGTGGGCGTAGTCACCTCTGTCGCGAAGATTAGTGAGTACATGAGCTTCACTCGTTGTGTTCCCTCTTGTGCTAGACGGACCAAAGCCATTAACGATAGATGGCCTAACGTTGCTAACCAAATAAACGGGAGGGGCGTACGAATTCTCTGAATTGAGTATGTCGTTAAAGTAACTCGATAGCTTGTGCTTTAGCATAGAGGCAACATCACGCTTTTCATTTACTATATTATTCCTTTCTAAAGGATCGTTTTGCATATCAAACAATGCCCAGCCATCTTTAGCTTTCGGGTACTTCTCGTTATCGGCGGCAGGGTTGAGCAGAAGTTTATATTGTTCAGTTCGTATTCCGACAGGCTGTGAAGATAACCTGAGAGAGCTTTTCACCTCATGATCAACAGGCGTCCATTGATTAAAATGAGGGCTGGAAGAGACCACGTTGTGTGAAGCAATGTAAGTAAATCTTGTGTTTACGCCTTCGGTATCGCCGTTTAGATAAGGAAGAAATGACTCACCCTCCATAAGACTATCTGGCGCAGTTTTGATTTCAGCTATATCCATTAGCGTTGGAAGTATATCTTTTACATCGACATAGCGTTCAACATTAGCGGGGGCCCAGCGAGACGGCCAGCTAACGAAAAGGGGAGAGCGAATTCCATTTTGCCACGACTGTCCTTTATTCCCGTTCATTTTTGTCGGGTTTCTCGCTATCCATTCGTCTTTTTTCATTGCACCGAAGTTACTCGAATCCCACCAAGGCCCGTTGTCGCTGAGGAAAATCACGATGGTGTTCTCAATCAACCCGCTTGTTTCGAGGTAGTCCATCAGCCTTCCAATGTGAAAGTCCATCTCGCTAATCATTCCATAGAGATTTGCTGTCGCAGGTCTCATTCCTTTTTCTAAAAATGGCTGGGTATATTTTTTAGGGGCTAACCACGGTTCGTGAGGAGCTAAATAGCTGACATATGCTAAAAAGGGCTGTGCTTTATTTTTCTCCATAAACGCTAAGGCATAGTCTGTAACAACCTTAGATACCCACTCATTATGCTCAACCTTATCGCCGTTAAAGAAACCAAAGCTGTTTGCATGACGATAAAGTTCGGCATAATAGGCCTCATCAAATCCTCTGTCCCATGGAAAATAGCCTTCAGATTTTCCAGTATGCCATTTTCCCCACATTCCACTTTTGTAGCCCTTTCGCTTAAGTATCTCTGGAAGGATTTTTTCGGAGAGGTGCATATAGTCCCTGCCGCCGTGGACACCGGAGACACCGGTTTTGTAGAAGTGCTTACCAGTGAGTAGTGATGCTCTTGTCGTAGCACATACAGGGCTGACACTAAAATCACTGAACGTAATTGCTTGTTGAGCCAAATCGTCGAGGTTAGGTGTTTGCGAGTGCTGGCTCCCATGTGCGCTTAAGTCGTCATAGCCCATATCGTCGGCTGTGATCAGCAAGATATTTGGTAGCTCTTGAGCATATAATTGAAAGGTCAGAAAAGTGACGATTGCGATGAATCCATATTTCATGACTGCGCCTCTATATAAGCATGTAATGTTTGATGAGCTGTAATAAGGTGATAAAGAGTGCTTGCTTGCATGCTATCGTCGATAACTTCTTGCTGCGCATTTAGCTTATCAACATAGTGGCCAGGTAATGTAGGGTGAGAAAAGCATGTCATGAGAGATGTGATGGCATTCACAGTATCAATTGTAAAAGAGGGGTTTGACGGGTTGTGTGCTGTCATAACTAGAGAAGCTTTTATCCATTCAGTCATTGGCCAAAGACGCTGGCTGCTATCAATCCTTTCGCCGTTGAAGTCAACACTATTTACTATTGTCTTATGTCCGTTGTTTGCGCTAAATACTCCGTGTTTTTTAGCTTTATTATATAAAGGCTCATAATAGTGCTTTAGGGGCTTGCCGGTCAAAGACGAATATTTA
Source organism: Alteromonas sp. Mac1 (assembly GCF_001562125.1). Taxonomy (NCBI): domain Bacteria; kingdom Pseudomonadati; phylum Pseudomonadota; class Gammaproteobacteria; order Alteromonadales; family Alteromonadaceae; genus Alteromonas; species Alteromonas sp. Mac1. The sequence goes on along the minus strand of NZ_CP013932.1, from coordinate 2,861,834 downwards.
TCTAGAAGCCAAACCCATTCAAAAGCATGTCCCGGCTCTACAATATTGCCTTTTTGAGGGTGAGGAAGCCAATTCACGGTAAAATATTCTCTTACCACTTTGTAGTCCGGATCGAAAAGGCGACTTTCAAAAAGCGACAGCATTTCGCCAGCGTAGCCTAACCATTTAGCGTTGTGCGTAGACTCGTAAAGTGCCATAAATGCCTCGAACAAATGCATGTGTGGGTTTTGTCTACGTACATCGTGGGAGTAGGTCCCTTCGGTCCAGCCTCCGTAATCTGCGTGTAACCATGATTCTACGGAGGTTATTAGTAGCTCGGCTTTTTTAAGTGCTTTAGTGTCACCAAACACCCTAAAGCGCCACGCGTAGGCTAGAAGAAAAAAGGCACAGTCGTAAAGATCTGCATTTTTATCTACCACGACTTTTTCTTGGCTTAAGAGGTGTGGGAAAAATTCTTCGTTATAAGGGCGAGGTACGCTATCAAGAAAACCATCTATCTTTTTCAGAGCTTGCTTGCCAGTTTGGGTCCATCCTCTTGAATGTGCGTATGAGATAACGAACATTTGTCTTGCTTGCACTCTTAAACGTTTCACACAGTCCAAGGCAACCGAGCCATCTCCTCTAAAACTCTCTATGCTCGCACCGTTTTCATCAAAGCCATTGTTAAACCAGTTTGGCAAAACTTGATGGCTTAACCAGTCAGTATATTCGAGGTATTTTTCGTAAAGTGGGAGAGCTTCAATTGCGAATGAATTTGACATAATAAATTAGCACGTAAAATGAACCGGTTCATAAATGTCTCATGTTTTTTGAACCGGTTCAATTTTTTTGTTGTTTAGACTTACTTTTTCGGAGGTGCTGTGCTTTCTCTAATGATGAATTCGTAAGGGAGAATATGTTCAACCAACGCAGGGGGCTCGCCTTTTATCAACGAAAAAAGCAATTCAGCTGATCGTTCGCCTATTTTTGCTGCAGGTTGCGAAACAGTGGTCAATGTTGGGATAGCGTATTTTGAAACTTCCATATCATCAAAACCAGTAACAGAGATGTCTTGAGGAATTTTTAAGCCTTTGTCATTGAAGCCTTTAATTGCGGCTATTGCCATTTCGTCATTAAATGAGCAAATAGCTGTAGGCCGATTATCCATCTTACAAAATTGCTCGGCTGCGCTGAGCCCAGACCAATAGTTAAAATCTCCTTCAATAACAATCGCCTGGTCGTATTCTATATCAGCTTCCTCAAGTGCTTTTTTGTATCCATTCAAACGGTCAATGGTATGAGGATTTTCTTTAAGACCAGTTATGACGCCGATCCGTTTATGTCCTTGTGACAAAAGGTAACTTACGACCTTGTGCATCGCTCCCACGTTATCAATTCTTACTGAGTAGGACGGTGTATTTTCACAGCTACTTGCTGCAACAGATAGTACATCTTCTTTCGGTAGGAGCGCGTCATTTGGTCGATATGGACGAAGGTTAATTAAGCCATCGGCTAATCTAGTTTCCACCATGTTGATAAACTGTTTTTCACGTGCAACGGAGTCTTTAGTATCGCCAAGTAAAACACTAAAACCTGCGGCCTGTGCCACAGTTTCCACCCCACTAATAACGTTAGCGAAAAACAAGTTGGCGATATCAGGAACCATTACAACTATTGTATTGGAACGTTTGCTTCTGAACTTCTGCGCTAACATATTAGGTTTATAGTTAAGTTTAGCTATCGCGCTTTGTACCTTAGCCAGATTTTTTTTTGAGATTTTATCTGGATTGCTCAATGCTTTTGAAATAGTTCCTGTCGATAGCCCAGCTTCTCGAGCTACGTCCCTTATAGTCGCCATGTGTAACGCCTTTTAATTTGTATCTTATAAACTTGGCTATAATAACCTTCATTTAATAGATTTTATACCGGTTCAGATACTTAAAACTAATGGTTACTCTATAAGATTATCACCCAGAGGCAAAAATCACCTTGATATGTGAACCGGTTCATTTTATTCTTGTTTCAAATTTTAACAATTTAATAACGCTTTAGTGTGTTGGAGCCTTCATGCAATTAAGCTCATTGGACATAACAATTTTAATTTTGTACCTCATTTCAGTTGTTTTGTTAGGGGTCTTCGTATCTCGAATGGCGAAAAGATCTACAAGAGGATATTTCTTGGGAGGGAACCAAATTTCCTGGCCTTTCCTTGGGCTTTCGAATGCGTCCGGCATGTTCGACATAAGCGGAACCATGTGGATGGTTTACCTTCTTTTTATCTATGGCCTTAAAAGTGTATACATTCCTTGGCTTTGGCCGAGTTTTAACCAAGTATTTCTAATGGTTTTCTTATCTATTTGGTTGAGGCGCTCGGGAGTTATGACGGGTGCAGAATGGATTCGGTTCCGCTTTGGTGACAGTGCTGGTGCGAATTTAAGTCATTTCATCGTTGTTATCTTTGCTCTACTCAGCGTTCTTGGCTTTTTAGCTTACGGCTTCATTGGTATAGGCAAATTTGCCGCAATTTTTCTTCCATGGGAGCTACACGTAGACCCTCGTACCAACGAGATTATCTACGGGCTAATTATCACTGCACTAACAGCAATCTATGTTGTAAAAGGCGGAATGATAAGTGTCGTTTTTACTGAGGTATTACAGTTTTTAATTATGACGGTCGCATGTGTTGCAATTGGTGTTATTGCGATGCAACAAGTCTCCCCTGAGATGCTAAATCAAGTCATCCCTGATGGTTGGACATCCATATCAATTGGTTGGAATTTAGATTTAGATTGGAGTGGCATATTAGCTTCAGCTAACAGGAAAATTATCGATGATGGGTGGTCGTTATTTTCTATCTTCATCATGCTGGTTCTATTTAAGGGCGTGTTTCAGAGTATGGCTGGGCCGGCGCCAAATTTTGATATGCAAAGAGTGCTTTCTGCAAAATCGCCAGCTGAAGCTGCGAAAATGAGTGGCTTCGTTAGCATCGTATTACTGTTCCCCCGTTACATGATGATAACTGGGCTAACAATTCTCGCTCTAGTTTATTTTTTACCTACTCTACAAGCAATGGGCAGCGAAGCTGATTTTGAACAAATCCTTCCTTTTGCGCTGGCTAACTTTGTCCCTAGTGGGCTTCTCGGCTTGATAATAGCGGGCTTGTTGGCAACTTTCATGTCGACGTTTGCTGCAACGACAAATGCTGCGCCAGCTTACCTAGTCAATGACATATACAAACGCTACATAAATCCTCAAGCGTCTGAAAAATCCGCGGTAAGAATGAGCTATTTAGTTTCAGTTGTCTTTATTGTATTAGGCACTGTTATTGGCTTATTCGTTCCATCTCTTAACAGTATCGTCCTGTGGTTGGTTTCAGCATTGTACGGCGGCTACACAGCGTCCAATCTTTTAAAATGGTATTGGTGGAGGTTTTCAGGCATTGCCTATTTTACAGGTATGGTTGCGGGTATCTTAGGGGCTATTCCTCTCATGTTTACTGACATTTCACCTCTCTATGCTTTTCCGTTTCTGTTTGTTGGCTGCATAGTAATTTGTATCGCTACGAGCCTAATAAGTGGTCCCGATGATATTGAAGTACTGAAAAGATTTTACATCAAAACACGCCCTTGGGGATTTTGGAAACCAGTTTTGCATGAAGCGCAGCTGGACAACCCTGGAATTTTACCTAACACAGATTTCAAAAGAGATTTATTCAACGTAGTAATTGGGCTTATTTGGCACACCAGTTTAACAGCTTCCCCTATTTTTCTGGTCATTCAATATTGGCCAGAGTTTACTATTTCACTCGGGATAGCCCTGATTACAACCTTCATTTTAAAGATAAATTGGTGGGACAGGCTTGAAGAATCCTCCTTTAACGAGCCAAGAATAGCTACAGCTACCGCACAACCAGATCAAAGATAGATACTTTTATTAGGAAAATAGTGATGAACTTATTCTCATATGAACAGCGTTCAAGTTTAATAAAATCTGAACACCAGCAGTTAGTCTCTTTAAATAATGAACCTATAGAGGGAGGGAATGGCATCTTTGAACGCTGGTTGAACCCAGTAATAACAGCTGAGCATATCCCTTTAAATTGGCGTTATGACTTCAATAAGGAAACTAATCCTCATTTCATGGAAAGAATTGGAGTAAATGCTGCCTTTAATGCCGGAGCAATAAAATTCGATAACAAGTTTGTTGTAGTGGTGCGCGTGGAAGGTAATGATAGAAAGTCGTTCTTCGCTGTGGCTGAGAGCCCTAACGGTGTAGATAACTTTAAATTTTGGGATAAGCCTATTGATATGCCCGAAACAGAAGAGCCAGATACAAATGTATACGACATGAGGCTTACACTGCATGAAGATGGCTATATATATGGATTATTTTGTACAGAGAGAAAAGATAAATCTCAACCTAGTGATACATCGGCAGCTGTAGCACAGTGTGGAATTGCGAGAACCAAAGATCTTGTTCAGTGGGAGCGTCTTCCCGACCTTGTAACAAATGGAGGACAACAACGAAATGTAGTGCTACATCCCGAGTTCATCGACGACCTATATGCCCTTTATACTAGACCGCAAGATGGCTTTATAGATATAGGCGGGGGCGGCGGTATTGGTTGGGGCTATACCTCAACTATGGATGGTGCAGTTATCAAAGAAGAGAGGATAATTCATCCTAAAGCCTATCATACCGTTTATGAACTGAAAAACGGCCAAGGACCTACACCAATAGAGACAGCTAAGGGGTGGTTACACCTTGCTCATGGTGTGAGAAATACAGCTGCGGGTTTGCGCTATGTATTGTACGCATTTCTCACTGACCTTAATGAACCATGGCGCATAACGCACTGTCCTGCCGGTTATTTATTGGCACCAGAAGGAAGTGAACGAGTGGGGGATGTAAGCAACGTTGTATTTTCTAATGGCTGGATTCAGGACGGCGAGAAGGTATTTATCTACTACGCTTCTTCAGACACGCGACTGCACGTTGCTACTAGCAGTGTATCAAGACTGGTTGACTACTGTGTAAATACGCCATCGGATGGCTTGACATCTTCAGCTTCTGTGCAAGCAATTACGGCGCTTATTGAAAGTAACAAGAGGTTTGAATAATGCGCGCAGAGCTTTTAGATAATTTCAGTGAGTTCACCGCTATCAGTGCTGCTAACGAATTAGAGTCGATAGCAAGATGGTGGCTGGAGCATTCATTGGATTTTGACAATGGAGGTTTCTGGGGAGAAATAGATAACGATGCTAAACCCAGCCGAAAAGCTGATAAAGGCATTGTACTTAATACAAGAGTCTTATGGTTTTTTAGCGAATTAGCATTCTCTACAGAAAATGAATCTTATAAAAGAGCTGCACATCGAGCTTACGAGTATTTACTAAGCCATTTTTTCGATACTGCTTTTGGAGGATTTTTTTGGTCACTAGATTACAAAGGTCATGTTATCGACGCCAAAAAGCAAGTGTATGCGCAATGCTTCGCTGTTTATGCTTTGTGTAGTTATTCCAAACTCACTGGCAATGAACAGGCCAAAGCGTTAGCTTATTCAACATTTGAGTTGATAGAACATTATGCATTAGACCGAGAACAAGGTGGATACATCGAAGCGTGCTCTCGTGAATGGGGATCCATTGATGATTATCGGTTAAGCGATAAGGATTTAAATTGTCCAAAGTCCATGAATACGCATTTACATGTACTTGAGGCTTATACCTCTCTTCACCACGTTAGCCCAAATGAAAATACAGCAAACGCGCTAAGGCATGCTTTAACCGTTTTTCTAGATAAAATTGTTACTGATGATGGGGCGCACCTGAAATTGTTTTTTGATACGCAATGGACATGTTTAAGTCATGAGGTTTCGTATGGCCATGATATTGAAGCGAGCTGGTTAATTTATGAAGCTGCTGAAGTTCTAGAAGATGAGCAACTTACTCGCGAAACAACAAAGATTGCGCTAACACTAGCCAGTGTATGCAGAGAAAATGGCATAGCAGCTAACGGTTATGTACTCGATGAGTACAATCCGCAAACGAGAGAAGTAAGTGATAATAGCTACTGGTGGGTGCAAGCTGAGGCATTAGTTGGCTTTTACAATGCTTATCAATTGACGAAAGACCGAAAATATCTAGAGGCTGTTGATCATATTTGGCAGTTCATTCAAAGCGAACATAAAGACCATGGAGAGTGGCTTTGGTTGGCGCGCTCCCAAGGAGGTAGGGGCCTTAACTACAAAGCTGGTTCTTGGAAGGGCCCTTACCACAACGGTAGAGCGATGTTAGAAATGGTCAAAAGGTTTAAGGAGGCTACTGCAAATGAGTAGGCTAGTTTGTTTAGTCGCGCTTATGCTGGCAACCCAGTGTTTTGGTTTTGAAAATTTTATAACCCGAGATGGAAGCAAACTCTACGATGGCGATCAGGAGTTTAGATTTTTCGGTATTCATGCGCCAGAGCTACATCGAATAGAAGATGATGCAAGAGGAAGCTGCAAAGCTGATTCTCGGTCTTGGGGACAGTACTTTAAATGGCCAACTTTTGATGAACAGAAAAATTGGATTCAAGCGTTGACGCGTTCAGGACATACTGCAATGCGGGTTTACGTCTTATCTGTTTCTCACCCTGAAGATTTAAAATGCGAGCGAGAAACTCACATTTTGCGTCCGCGGGAGCCGGGTGGCATGCCGCGACTGAATGAAAAAGCGATGCGTGTATATGATCGAATGATAGCACTCTCTGAGCAGTATGACTTAAGGCTCATACTGCCTTTTATAGATCACTGGCAGTGGTGGGGGGGAAGAGCGGAGCTGGCCGCTTTTTACGGCGAGTCTGCAGATGACTTCTACAATACATCCAGTAAAACCTACGAAGCTTACTTGCACATTATAGAGTCTGTAATTACGAGGAAAAATACAATTACGGGCAGATTTTACTACGATGAAAAAGCTATTATGGCGTGGGAAACCGGCAATGAGCTTAGAATGAGCACTTCCGATTTCGTCACTACAACTGCAAAAAGAATTAAAGGTTTAGCGCCAAATCAACTCGTAGTTGATGGAAACTACTTATCTATTACGCCCTCTTCTCCCGACGATGAAAATATCGATATCATTAGCAATCATTTTTATTCTGTTAACGGCAATAACAACCCCCAAACAGTTATTAATGACTTAACTAAAATTGCTGGGCGCAAAGCATATATTGTTGGGGAGTATGGTCTTATTCCGACTGAGCCCATGCGTGATATTGGCGAGACGATAGTAGAACAAAATGTCAACGGACATTCAGCCGTAGGCGGTTTCGTTTGGGGATTTAGAGGTCATCGACATGATGGCGGCTTTTACTGGCACAAGGAAGGTAATGCTGATTACCAAAGTTACAGACTGCCAGGGTTTCCAGAAGCATTTGAAAACAATGAGATTCAAGTAGTTCAGTTAGTCCGCGAGCTACAAGCTAAAATTTTAGGTAAGGCTAATCCAGCGCCACTTCCTGCACCTCTGTCTCCAAAATTAAGAAAGATAGAAGATTGTGGGGAGCTAAAGTTTATGGGGGCTCCGCTAGGACGATTTTATAGAATTGAAAAACGAAAAGAAGGGACTGAAAACTGGGAGGCAATTTCATCTAGCGTCTCTGACGGTGAAGTCTACTTTAAACCTCAGCAAAGTGAGTTGTTTAATATTGCTGAATATACGGAGCATGGAAAAACGTATGATTTTCGCGTGATTGCGCTAAATGAAAGCGGCGAGTCTGTTCCATCAAATGTGCTGAGTTGGTCTAAGAAATCCAACGTAGGCGCTTTGAAATGTGACTAAAATTTTTAGATGGTTCAATTACCTTTTAAAGCGAACTTGTTTCTATATTGTCAATTTATACCACACTGTCATTTACAATTTCGGTGTATTCCGCTAGTTGCTCTTCACTTGCCTCATCGTTAATCGATGAGATAATTCGAACAATTATAAATACATAAAAAAGGGCTTAGCTGACGTCATCAGCTAAGCCCTTATTATCAAATTACTATTCGCTTAAAAACGCTTTTCAATACCAATCTCAAATCTACGCTGTGCGCCATACCAACAGTTGTTGGTATCGTAGCAAGCACCTACATATTCCTTGTCAGTAAGGTTACTTACGCTTCCAGTTAGTTTTAAATCATACTGTGGCATGTCGTAAGACAACACCGCATCAATCAAGGTGTACGAAGGCACAGTGTCGGTGTTGTACTTATCTACTTGCGTTTCACCCACGTAACGTACACCTGCACCTAACATTAGTCCGTCTAGTGCGTCGTCGAAAAAGTAGTTAGCCCAAACAGAGGCACTTTCTTCAGCAACCCATACTGGTGTTTTACCAACCACGTCGGGGTCTAATGTATCTTCGGTCACTTCCATATCAAGGAAAGTTGCATTTGCTTGAAGCGACAATGCGTTGGTTACACGAGTATTAAGTTCTAGCTCAACGCCTTTAGATTCAACTTCGCCATTTTGCGTATATTGAGCAAAGTCTGACGTATTTACCACTACGTTTTGTTTAGTCAGTACGAAGTAAGCACCCGTAAATGTGGTTGCGCCATCACCGCTGATATACTTAGTACCAACTTCAATTTGGTCTGCGGTAGTCGGCTTAAAGGCCTCGCCAGTAACTGAGTCGGTGCCTGAAACAGGTTCGAAAGATTCAGAGTAATTTGCATACATGCGCCAGCCTGAATCAAAAGTGTACATAGCGGCCACACGGCCTGAAAACTCATTTTGGTCAATTTCTGTGGTGCTTCCATAAGGAAAGCCAGCATATTCATTGGCTGCCACATCGGTGCTTTCAAATTGGTCGTAGCGGCCATTTAACAAGAAGGTGAAGTTATCGATGCGAATTTCGTCTTGAAGATAAAAGCCGATTTGCTCAATATCGATAACGTGGTCTTCTTGATAAAAATCCAATGGAAGCGAACTTACATCGAAAAGATCGTTATCAATATTACTCAAATCAAGCACCGGCGTATCTGTGGTCAAAGTATCGCGATACGCTACGGTAGAGTCTGAATTTTGATAATCCAAACCAAACAATAGGTTATGTGCCACATCACCGGTTTGTACAAACCCAGCCAGTTGGGTATCGACAGTTACGCCATCGATTTCTTCATCGGTTAAATAAGCAGAGCGGGTTAAGTAAATACCATCCGTTGGTTCTCCCGAATGATAAGAGTTTTGCTGCAGTGCATCGGCATCGGTATAGCGGAATTTTTGTAATACCGACCAATCGTTATTAAATTCGTGGTTAACCTTGTAACCAAGCATAAGCACTTCACGTGAATAACTGTTCCAGTTCTCATCACCAGCATAAACGCTGGCGTCAAGCTTCCCGTATGGGGCTTCATAAAGCGTACCAACACCAGGTAGTGGGGTAGATGGCACCATTTCAGGGTCGTCTTGATAATACGCAGACAGCGTAAGCTCAGTAGCCTTAGTAAGATCTATGGTGACAGAAGGCGCTATGGTGTAGCGCTCATTTTCAGTAGTGTCTTGGAAGCCATCTTGCTTTCTGCCTAATGCCACAAGACGATAGCGGGCGTTATCGGTAAGCTGACCTGTGGTATCTACACCAAGCTCAAATAAGTTATCCGACCCCACAGCTGCACGAACCAAGGTTTCGTCTTCGTCTTTCGGGTATTTGGCTACTTGATTCACCATACCGCCTGGAGGAACTAGGCCATAAAGGGATGACGCAGGGCCTTTTAGAATCTCTAGTGACTCAGTGGCAAAAGAATCCACTTGAGGATAAAGGTTCCAGCTATTGTTGCTTAAAAGCGGTAACCCATCGTAAAAGGTTTGGTAGGTATCGAACCCTCGGATAGTAAACTGGTCGAAAATAGTGATAGTAGGGCGGCTTTCAGTGGTTACCCCAGAGCTATAACGAAGGGCTTCTGATACGGTTTGCGCCTGACGCAATTGTAAGAGCTCTTGATCGATAACACTAATGCTGACGGGTGAATCGATAGGGCGTAAAGAAGACTTAGTGGCTGTACTTCTATACGACTGCATAGGGTTTACTTCAATGTGCTCAAGGCTTTCATCTTCTTGCTCTTGTGCAACAGGTGATGTAGCTACCGCTATCGCTAATGCGGTTAAGGAAGGGTAAAACCAACCTTTACGACCGTTCGACATTCTTTATTTCCTCAAAATGTAAGACTAAAACCAATTATATGAGGCAAAGTCTATCATATGAGTATTTAAATAATAATAGTTATCATTAAGTTTTAATGGTGGGCAATAAGGTTTATTTATAAATTTTTGTTTAAACCATTTTCCTCTGAAGGATCTGTCATTGGCATGCTAGCCTCTTTTTTAGCGAGCTCCGACTTCCAGCGTTGCTGCGCAATGTGTCCTTTCATCAATTCTAAGCATTCATTCACCACCTGTAATACTTCCTTATCTAATGCATCGGCTGTAGGGGTGTAATCGTGCATACCAACAGAAATGAAGTGGTCGATGCGCTCAGCGTCTATATCAGACAATAAATTTACCAACGACATAGTGACGATATCGGTTACCGATTCTTCCAACGTATTCTCAATGGTTTTGCCGATAACTGGCAAGTAATTCAGGGTAGATACTTGCGCATTCCCGCGCACCGCTTTACCTACGCTTTTGCGGACATGCTCGCGTATTACTTCACCATGTTCATCGCTACTTATTGATTGCCCAAGGTGATTGATAACGCCTGCCATCCATTGAGTGATAACCGGGCGACGGGGCGCAAGAACTTGCTCGGTAATTTCATCAACTAAGGGCGAGCCTGCAGCAATGTCTTTTTGGGCATCGCTGAGCACCTTTACCACAATTCTGTCGCTGAGTTCTTCTACAAACACATCGTAGTAAAAGGCAAAGAAGCGAAAAATAGCAGTGCGGTTTAAATCGATAATTTGATACTTGTGCAATCGGTGTAAAATTGAAAATATGCGTAAAAAGCGGAACAGGCGTGTAGCACCAAGCGGGATTAGACCTACTAAATCGTACCAGTGTAGGAAGGGAAAGAAGTACCAGCGCAGGTGCTCTTTACGCATAATGGCTACTATCCACCTAAAACAAAATTCAGTAAGAAAAATGCCAATGAAGACTAAATCAACCAACAAGAAGTTGTGGTGAATGGGGTCGTAAGCGTTAATTAATGCGGGAAAGAAGGCATCTATTTGAGAATAGATAAAGTCGGTAGCGTACAAGGCATCGAAAATTAGCCATGCTAGGTTTAAAAATAAAATACCTAGCATGACTAAATCTAGGATTAACCAGGGCGTTTCATGACTGTTACGTAAATTATCCCGGTTAACCCTTAGCATTAGTCTTATCCTGTACTGTTTAGCCTGTGCTGTTTAGTCTAGTGACGTCTACAAACAGCTTAAGCTTCTGGCCAGGCTGTAAGTAACGCGAGGTATTGATGTTATTCCATTTACCAATATTGCTGATGCTAACATTGAATTTATTCGCAATACGCGACAGTGAGTCGCCATTTCTTACCGTATAGGTCACGCGCTTGGTAATGGCGTCTGCATTTTTTGCGTTGCTATTGGAGTTTTGCCACACCACAAGCTTTTTGCCAAGATGGAGCATATCGCCAGGCGCCATGTTATTCCAACTTGCTAATTTTTTTGTAGTGACTCCATATTTACGGGCGATATCCCATAACGTATCACCCGAACGTATGGTATGAGTAACTTTGTACGCACCATGCTTTTTATTTTGCACGCTGGCTAGACGTTGGCCTTGCGATAAATCGTAATTATCGAGGGCTTTCAATGCCACTGGCACCATAATAGGTTGGCCGATACGAATCACATTCGAATCTAGCTCATTAACCTGCTTAATCACTTTTACTGTGGTGTGATACTTATTCGCAAGTTTCCCTAAACTATCGCCTGGCTTCACCGTGTGGCGAACCCAGTTCAATCGATCAGTGCGATCAATTTTAGCAAGCGCATCACTAAAATCGGCCGCTTTTGTTAACGGCAGCACTAATCGGTGGGGGCCTTCAGGTGCTGTAGCCCAGCGGTTAAAACCTGGGTTTAACGCATGTAATTCTTTAAGCGTCATACCCGCAAGGTCTGCAGCAAAAGCCAAATCTACTTGTGATCCAATATCTACCACTTCGATAACGGCAACATTTTCAACTTCAGGCCATGCAAAAGCATATTCATCGCGGTGTTTTAAAATATCAGCCAACGCTAATAATTTCGGCACATATGCGCGAGTTTCACGAGGTAAGTTTAACGACCAAAAATCGGTAGGTTTACCAGCTTTTTTATTCGCGCGAATAGCTTTAGAAACACGACCTTCGCCACTGTTATACGCCGCCAGCGCGTGCAACCAGTCTCCATCGAACATGTTTGATAGATAGGTCAGGTAGTCTAAAGCACCTTTGGTAGAGGCTATAACGTCACGGCGGCCGTCGTACCACCATGTCTGATCCATCCCGAAGCGCTTGCCTGTGCCCGGGATAAATTGCCACATGCCAGCCGCTCGGCCATGAGAATAAGCGAACGGATCGAAGGCACTTTCAACAATAGGCAATAACACCAATTCCATTGGCATGTCGCGCTTTTCTATTTCATCAACAATGTAGTAAAGAAAGGGCTTTGCACGAGTAACCACACGCTTCATGTACTCTGGATGCTTTAGGTACCAGTTTTTTTGCACATCAACGCGGCGATCATCAGGAATATATAAATTAAGCCCATCGCTTACTCGCTGCCATACATTGGTGATAATGGCTTCGGTTTCTACTGCCGGATCATCAATAAGCGCTTCTGCTTCCGACAGCAAATTATCTTTAGGGTGCACTACATCAATAACGCCATCGCGCGCTATTTCACAGTCTTCAATTGCTTCGGGCGTTTCGTGTAATGTGTTGCAAGGTTCTGTTGAGCCTTCAACATTTTGCACATTCACTACGTCTTCTTGTATTTGTTCTCCTGTGATTTGGCACCCACTTAGCCCTAACGCTAGTAATACGGGTGACAAAGCAAACAACTTCAACTGCATGTAGAAGGAACCTCTCGAATATCTGCAAACCGCACATTCTACCTTCAGTGCGTTAGTTTTGCATTAAAACTCATCTTTCCAGCGTCGAACTGCAGCAAATACTGCTACATCGTCGCCCATGTTTTTTTCGCAATAAGCTTCGGCAGCAGTTTGTACAGAAAGTTCATGAGAACGTAAAAAAGGGTTAATTTGTTTTTGTTCAGCCAAATTTGAGGGAAGGGTAGGCATACCCATTTCTCGTTTTTTATCTACCCAGGATGAATAGGCTTGAAGGGCCTGGTTTTCTGGCTCTACTTCTAATGCAAAGCGTACATTCGATTGCGTGTATTCGTGGGTACAGTAAACCAGTGTGTTATCGGGCAAGCGTTTCAGCTTGTTTAACGAGTGAAGCATTTGTTCAGGTGAACCTTCGAACAACCTGCCACAGCCTGCTGAAAATAATGTATCACCACAAAACAAAACATTGTGGCCAAAGAATGCAATATGGTCGAGGGTATGACCGGGGACTTCCATTACTTGGAATTCTAAATCTAATACAGGGAGCTGTAAGGTATCGCCTTGTGAAACAGATTTAGTGATACCCCGAATATGACCCCCTCTTGGGCCGATAACGGGAAGGCCTGGGTTTGCAGAAACTAATTTAGCAATGCCACCGGTGTGGTCATGATGATGATGTGTGATTAACACTGCCGCTAAATGAAGGTTTTCACTTTTCAAAAACGCAAGTACAGGCTCTGCGTCGCCGGGGTCGACCACGATTGCTTGCTCGCTACTGTGAATACACCAGATGTAATTGTCGCTAAATGCTTCGATTGGAAAAATTGAAATGCCGTGAGGAAGAACGTCAGTCGCCATGGTGCACCTGCTTGTGTAGGTATAATTATGCGATACTATAAGAACTTGTTGTACACAGAGCAACCTTAAGGCACGCTTAGCAACTATGAGATCAGCATTTCGCTCCCAAGCCCCCCGCTATCCTGAAGACTGGACCGACTTTCCAGCAGGAGAGCAAATTAAGCAAGCCATCACGCAAGTGTGCGACGACTACACTCAACGTATTTTTGGCTATCACTTCGTGAAACTTGGCAGTTTAAGTGCGCAAATACCGTTAAAGCAAAGCCCTATACGCAACATTATTAGCCAAGTCCCATATAGCGCAATGCACGTATCGCGTGATAATTTAAGCGACAGTACTATCAGCAGTGCAGAGGGGATGGAAGGCGTAAATAGTTCATCACAAAGTTTAGAAGACGCTAAGCATCAGCATGGTAAGTTATCAGATGCCACGTTATCGAACACGTTAACGGACAGCCACACATTTATGGGCAAAGACAGTTCTGCAAGCCCTAAAATAGTTGGACAGTCACATCAGCTACCTTTTTCAGAAAACAGCATAGACGGCTTTTTGTTAGCGAACGAATTGGACTTTGCGCAAGACCCCCACGAAATTTTACGGGAAGTAGATAGAGTTATTACCCAAAGTGGCTATGTGATAATTAGCGGGTTTAACCCATTGAGTTTAGCCGGCATCGCTAAGTTCTTGCCGGTTAAGCGAGATAACAAGTTGCATGATGCGCGCTTTTTTACCTCGTATCGCATAAAAGATTGGTTGCAGTTATTAGGGTTTGAAATTGTAGAACAGCGCCAAATTATGTTTTCTACCTTATTTTTCCAGCCTCGCTGGGAGTATTCAAAAAATATTCAGCACTATTTATCTGCTTACTTTCCGTGGTGCAGCGCAATGTATGTAATTTTAGCCAGAAAGCGGGTGATGCCCATGACAGCCATTCGCCCCAAACTACAATTGAAGCGACAATTCTCACCCGTAGGCGCAGCCAGTGCCAGAACCTCTTCGTATAACAAAACCAAAAACTGAGACACCCATAGTTTTGGTTTAAGTTGAAACTTGGACACCCACAATTCAGCTGGCTGTTCCAAAAGTGGGTGTCCACAATTGATCTGCATCGTTTGAGTGACGTTAAAACATGGATGTCCAATTTTAGACTCATGTTTAAATTAAGCAGAGAAACAAGAACACGCCCATCTTTTTCCCAAAAACAAAAAAGCCGTGTTGAGATTATCAACACGGCTTTCAAATTTTATAGCGGTTGGCTTGCCCAAGGCAGTAACTACATATTACTTAACGCGCATACCAGGTAATGCACCTTCGTGCGGCTCTAAGATATAAAGCTCATCGCCACCAGGGCCAGCAGCTAATACCATGCCTTCAGACATACCAAAGCGCATTTTACGTGGTGCTAGGTTAGCTACCATCACGGTATGCTTTCCAATTAACGCTTCGGGCGAGTAGGCCGACTTAATACCAGCAAATACTTGCTTGGTTTCGCCGCCTAAGTCTAATTCAAGTCGCAAAAGCTTATCGGCTTTTTCAACATGTTCAGCGTTAGCAATACGTGCAATACGTAAGTCTACCTTAGCGAAGTCGTCGAACGAGATTGTCTCGCTAATAGGATCTTTACCTAACGGGCTGTCTGGGCTAACCGTTGGTTTTGTTGGCTCTAGGTTTTCTTTTGAATCATCAACCATGGCGTCTACTTTCTCCATTTCTACGCGTTGCATCATCGGCTTAAACTTGTTGATAGCGTGGCCAGTTAGCACGGTTTCAAGAGACGACCAAGTAAACTCATCGTTCAAGAAGCCTTCTGCTTTTTCTGCCAGTACTGGAAGCACAGGTTTTAAGTAAATGACCAACAGGCGGAACATATTAATACCCAACGAACATACATCGTGAGTGAACTGCTGTTTGGTTTCGTCTTTTATCGTTACCCAAGGGGCATTGGTATCGATGAATTGGTTGGCTTTATCGGCCAATGTCATGATTTCACGTATCGCTTGGTGGTAACGACGGCGCTCGAATAAGTCAGCAATAGTGTCGGCTGCATTTTGGAACTCGGCAATAAGCTTGGGTTCTAAAATGTTGTCAGACAATTTGCCGTCAAAGCGCTTAGTAATAAAGCTGGCACAACGGCTAGCAATGTTGACGACTTTACCTACTAAATCTGAATTCACTTTTTGTGCGAAATCGGTAAAGTTTAAGTCGATATCCGTTACGCTATCGCCAAGCTTAGACGCAAAGTAATAACGTAAATATTCTGGGTTCAAGTGGTCTAAATAAGTGCGGCCTTTAATAAAGGTGCCGCGAGATTTAGACATTTTCGCGCCATTCACAGTAACAAAACCGTGAATATTCACACCAGTAGGCTTACGGTAACCCGCACCTTCTAGCATGGCAGGCCAAAATAGGCAGTGGAAGTAGGTAATATCTTTACCGATAAAGTGGTAAAGCTCGGCTTCTGAATCTGCGCCCCAAAAATCGTCGAATTCCAGATTGTTTTGGTCGCAGAAGTTTTTAAAGCTGGCCATGTAACCAACAGGGGCATCTACCCACACATAGAAAAACTTATTCGGTGCACCAGGAATTTCAAATCCAAAGTAAGGCGCATCACGGCTGATATCCCACTGCTGCAAGCCTTCGGTAAACCACTCTTGTAGTTTATTGGCCATCTCTTCTTGCAAAGCGCCAGAACGGATCCAGCCTTTCAGCATATCTTCAAACTTAGGTAGGTCGAAGAAGAAATGTTCAGATTCTTTCAATACTGGCGTAGCACCAGATACCACACTGCGAGGGTTTTTAACTTCAGTAGGGCTGTAAGTAGCACCGCACACATCACAGCTATCGCCGTTTTGATCTTCAGCACCACAGCTTGGGCATGTACCCTTAACGAAACGGTCTGGCAAAAACATTTCTTTTTGCGGATCGTATAATTGATTGATAGTGCGCTTGCTAATGTAACCGGCGTTATCTAAACGGGTGTAAATTTCTTCACACAAGGCCTTGTTTTCAGGCGAATGGGTTACATAGTAGTTGTCGTACTCTACGTGAAAATCGAGCAAGTCTTGATGATGCTCTGCACGGGTTCTTGCAACCATTTCTTCTGGCGTAATACCCAGTTCCTGCGCTTTAAGCATAACAGGCGTACCGTGTGCATCATCGGCACAAACACTGTAACATTCGTTTCCACGCAGACGCTGAAACCGTGTCCAGATATCGGTTTGAATGTGTTCAAGCAAGTGGCCTAAGTGAATAGAGCCATTGGCGTAGGGCAACGCACTGGTTACCAGAATGCGGCGATTTTCAGACATAATTACGTATAGATTCTTCGCGTTTCAAAATGGCTGCAAATACTAGCGGAAATCCGCGTTTTTTGCATTACGAAATTCACAAAATACCCCGTAGACAGGATAATTTATGTTCTTTTCCCGTAAAGCTAAGCTACTCATCGACAGAGTTGCCGCTATTTTAGCCAGCTACTTCAGTGTTGAAGCCACCATTACCGCGAAATGGTGCTCAGATAAGTTGGATGTAGATAAAGCCACTGATGCAGTAAAAGTTGACGACACAAACCCTGCCAACGCATTTACCATCAGCTTACCGTTTTGTTATAAAACCCAGCAAGCGAACGTAAAAGCCCACGTGCTAGAAGCGTTAAAAGGCGAGCTTACCGAACAGCAACTCATCGTTAGCCAACATATAGCGTCGGGCGAAACTAAAAATCCCGCTGTAAACAATATTAAAAATATTATTGCCGTGGCCTCGGGTAAAGGTGGGGTAGGGAAGTCGACCACCAGTATTAATCTGGCCTTCGCGCTTATGCAGGAAGGAGCCAATGTAGGCATTTTGGATGCTGACATTTATGGCCCATCGGTGCCTATTATGCTGGGCAATACCGATGCGCACCCGCATAGCAGTGATAATAAACATATGCAGCCGTTAAGTGCTCATGGCTTGGTAGCAAATTCCATTGGTTATTTAGTGCCTCAAGAAGACGCTGCGGTATGGCGAGGCCCAATGGCAAGCAGGGCATTAAAGCAGCTTATCGATGAAACATTGTGGCCCGTACTCGACTATTTAATTGTAGATATGCCACCGGGTACAGGTGATATTCAGCTTACTATGGCACAGCAAGTGCCGCTGACAGCTGCGGTAGTAGTTACCACACCACAAGATTTAGCCCTGGCCGATGCTCAAAAAGGCATTAGCATGTTCGAAAAAGTCGGTGTGCCGGTATTAGGGTTAGTTGAAAACATGAGCTACTACCAATGCCGCGCCTGTGGCGCCAAAGACTATGTATTTTCAAAAGATGGCGGCGAAATATTGGCCGAGCGACACGGTTTGCCGCTGCTAGGCCAATTGCCACTAGATATTACCGTACGCGAACACGCCGATGCGGGTACACCATTGTTGGTAAGTGCGCCAGATAGCCCATTAAGTGAAAGCTACCGCGAAGCAGCTAGAGCATTATCGATGCAATTAGCGTTAACCGTTGCCCCTAGAACGCAGCAAAACAAGCATATTAAAGGCGACCCCATTGGCGTAGCCAGAAAGCTTTAGACGGCAAGCTATAAATTACAAACCTAAACAGAAATTAGTCACTTTTAATCGTTTCAGTTATTAATTTTGGTATTTAAAGTAAATAGAGCTTATAGCCAGTTGATTGGTGTGAGCTACATACGCATAATACCGCACACTTTATAGTAAGGACTTACCGCTCATGCGCCTTTGCGACCGCGATATATACGAACATTTAAAAGCTGGGAAAATAAAAATAGACCCAACACCCGACTACGAAGAAATTAGTGGGGTGACAGTAGATATTCGCCTAGGTAATAAATTTCGCGTATTTGAAGACCATCAAGCACCTTACATCGATTTAAGTGGGCCTAAAGCGCAAGTGCAAGAAGCGCTAGATCACGTAATGAGTGACGAAATTGAACTGCCAGAAGGCAAAGCATTTTTCTTGCACCCAGGGGAGCTTGCATTGGCCATTACGCATGAATCGGTTACCTTGCCTGATTATATTGTTGGATGGCTAGATGGGCGCTCATCGCTAGCACGCTTAGGCTTAATGGTGCATGTAACTGCACACAGAATCGATCCAGGTTGGTCGGGCAATATCGTGCTGGAGTTTTATAACAGTGGAAAATTGCCATTAGCCCTTCGCCCGAAAATGAAAATTGGTGCGTTAAGCTTTGAAGTGTTATCGAACCCCGCCGAGAAGCCCTACAACGCGCGAGTAGATGCCAAATATAAAGGGCAAGACGGTGCCGTAGCTAGTCGTATATCGTCAGACGATAAAAACAGCGCATAAAATCTTTAGCGCGTAAACTATATAAAGAAAGCATGTAGCAAAACATGAAGTAAAGTATAAAAAAAGGGTATGCAATGAGATCTAATAAGCCGTTCGACAAAAGCTCGTTTATTATTCTTATTGCCCTTGTTACTTCGCTAGCGCTTGGCTCAGGTATTTATTTTTCAAATATAAGCGTTGATATTGCACTTACCGCAGGCATTACCTTGTTTGTGGCAATATTATGGGTAACGGAAGCGTTGCCCATACCCGCAACCTCACTCATTCCATTTGCACTTTTTCCTCTAGCTGGTGTGTTAACGCATACCGAAGCGGCTTCGTCGCTAGGTAGCCACGTTATTATCTTACTAATGGCCGCGTTCATGCTGTCGAAAGGGTTAGAAAAAGCTAACCTGCATCAACGTTTCGCTATTTACATGTTGCGGGTAACTGGGGCAGGTAGCCCACTAAAGCTAATTTTAAGCTTTATGCTGACAACCGCTATTTTAAGCATGTGGATAAGCAACACTGCTACCATTTTGATGATGCTACCCATGGCCATGGCAATTATTAATGCTATGGAAAATCCCCGCTTTGGTGTGGCACTTATTTTAGGTATTGCTTATGCCGCAAGCCTAGGCGGCGTGGGCACGCCCATTGGCACGCCGCCCAATATAATCTTTATGAGTGTTTACGAAGAAACCCAAGGACATGAGTACAGCTTTATTGAGTGGATGAAAACTGGGGTACCCATTGTACTAGTCTCTATTCCGTTAATGGCGTTGTGGCTAGCGAGGGGATTAACGCAAGTGGGTAACATTGCGTTACCTCAACCGGGCAAATGGACAGTAGCTGAAAAGCGCGTTTTGGCAATATTCGGCACTGTCGCTATGGCGTGGGTATTTAGGCCTTTTTGGAGTGCGTGGTTAGGCATTACCACCATTAGCGATAGCACCATTGCAGTAGCTGGTGTGGTCGCCATGTTCATGACCAACAACGGTGAAACAACGCCTGCCACCGAAACGCGCAAAAGCCAACACGATAAATTACTCGACTGGAAAACCGCCAATAATATTCCTTGGGGCATGTTGTTATTGTTCGCTGGTGGTATTTGCATTGCCAAAGCGTTTAAATCATCGGGCTTAAGCGTTTTAATGGGGGAGTGGCTTACTGGGCTTTCAACCTTACCAGTAATTTTCCTTATTCTGGGTATCTGTTTATTTGTAACCTTCCTAACCGAGATAACATCGAATACCGCTACAGCCACACTACTTATGCCAATATTGGCAGCAGCAGGCTTTGCGGTAGGCGTAGATCCTAAACTGCTGATGATCCCCGCTGCTATTAGCGCCAGTTGCGCCTTTATGCTGCCAGTGGCAACCGCACCAAATGCAATAGCCTATGCCACCGAAAAGTTTGATATAAAAACCATGGCGCGAGAGGGCATAGTACTAAACGTGATTGTTGCTTTGGTAGTAACCGCAGTGTGTTATTTAACGTTATAAAAATGATGTTTCACACCGGATGTGCAGTTTTATTTTAAAAACTGATTAGCAATTAAGCGCTTAACCAAGGATTTGCACAATTGTCGTTGCATTGTGACTAAAAATAAGTAGACTTATCGGCTCTTTCGGTCGGTGTGTGGCGCAGCTTGGTAGCGCACTGTCATGGGGTGTCAGGGGTCGGAGGTTCAAATCCTCTCACACCGACCAACTTCTCCTTTCTTCATGACGCTTATAGCCTTTACAGCTCTACCCCATCAATGAGGGATCAGCATCCACCTCACTCGATTGATAACAGCATCCTATTCGTTAACCGATGTGCACAATGGGTCATCACTCTCATTCTGTAATTTTCAACGTATCTAAAACCATCCGAGCTTCTTGATATCATTTCAATTTTGTTCTGTAAGCCTCGGTCACAGCGCTGTAATTCATCACGCATCACTATTCTCTTCAACAAAATGAAAGTTTAATAGTTTGAACTGCGCTTGAAAGCCAAGCTTAAGGTAAAGAGGAAGGCCCATTTTAGATGCCTGTAACACCATAAATTCAGACCGTTGTTGCTGCGCACGAGCAAGTAACAAATACATGGCGCTTTTTGCTGCGTTTTGGCCTTGAAAAGCTTTTTTGACACCCATCTGATGTAGTCCAGTGACGTTGCCTGTCTTATAGAGTAAGGCACTTACGGCAGGTTTCTGGTTAAGGTAGCCTAGATAAATTTCGATGTCACAGTCAGTCAATAAAGGCTTAAACACTTCTTGATCCATCTCGTAGCCAAACGCTTCACTACTTATCTGCAACCATTGAGTTAGGGATTCGGCATCTTTGACTATGCGTAAATCTAGGTTGTTTTGTTGTTCAGTTGGCAATGTAATTTCATTCAATTTCAGATACATGGCTGTTTGTTCAAACTCTAAAGGCCAGTTTTCGTCCAAGCGAGAAATAGACGCCACATTATTTGCTTTAGGCAAGGGGTAAGGCCAAGAGGTAATTCGGTGGCTTTTAGGAGTAGCAGATATTTGTAGCGATAGGTTGTTTTCACCTTCCAACCAACTGCGATAAGGCCACCCTAGGGTTGCCAGTAATGTACTGTTTCCCTCATGAGCAATGGACTTTGTGCCGTATTTATTCCATAACGCGGTCAGGTTATGAATGTTCTGTTGATCAATAGACATTTCTCGTCCCCCCGTTTATAAGGTTAATGCCAAGTACCATGGCGAAAATACCAATGATAACTTTGGGAGTAATAGGTTTAATTGGTTGCTCAAACCATCCAAAATGCCCAGCGATAATTGCAAGAATTAACTGTCCGCTCAGTGCAAAAGACATCATGCTGCCCACACCCATTTTCGGGATCAGATAATAATAGCTGCCAACACCAAATGCACTGAGAATGCCGCCAAACCATAAATAAGTTGGAATAGACCTGATATCCGCATATACCGGAAGTTGCCTTTGATTTATCAGCATAAACAATAATGTAAAAAAGCAGGCAAATAAAAACGCAATTGCTGTCGCTAGCACTGGGTTTTTAAGAAGAACTCCCAAACGGGCGTTCATACTGGCCTGAAAAGTAATAGCGGCACCGGCTAGTACAGCCAATGCAGGGAAGGCCCACATATTATATCTCCATTACTAGATGTTGATGATCAAAACGAACTTTGCGGCGTTGGCTGTATTTATCATTTGGGTCACGAATACCAATAGGGCAAATAACCGTGGAAGCGAGGTTGTTGGCTGTAAGATTAAGTATGGCGTCAAATTCTTGAGCGTCGAATCCCCCAATTGGGCAAGTATCAATTTTCATCATAGCTGCGCTGGTCAACATGTTTCCTAGTGCAATAAAAGCCTGCTGCTGTGCCCAGTGCAAACCTTCTTTTGTGTTCATAGTTTCTAGCGCTTTTTCAGCCATTGCAGCAAAACTTGTTAGAGATTCAGAAGACGTATCATTATTTTTCGATGCCTCCTGAATATAGTCACTGACTAAGTGGGAACCAATGTCAGTTCTGGCAGCGAATACCAGTAAATGAGAGCTTTTAATTACTTGCTCTTGACCATAAGCAAAAGGCAATAAACGCTGCCTCACGCTTTTTGATTCTATAACGATGACCTTATAGGGTTGAAGTCCGTAAGAAGAAGGGCTCAATCGAGTTGCTTCAAGGAGTTCGCGCAACTGCCATTGCTGTAGCTTTTGTTCGGAAAAACTTTTAACTGAATAGCGCCAGTTTAATGCGTTTATTACATTCATGTCATATCCCGTATGTCGTCTTTGTTGTACTTCAACTAAGATTATCGGGGTATGAAATGTACTTCCTTTACATAGGTTGATTTTGAAAGTTATTTTTCATTATTGAGACTTTTGCGTATCCGGCTTAGTTGTGTTGGCGTTACGCCGAGGTGTGAAGCAATTTGGTATAGTGGCAGCCTGTCCGCCAAGTTGGGAAACTCAGAGGTAAATTGCTGGTATCGTAGCGTGGCATTATCCTGAACTAATTCTATTTCTCGAGCATCTTTGTGCAGTAACCAATTTTTTTCCAGATAAATGATTTGATATTTCATCAACTCGTTATTGGAAAAAAGTAATTGGCGAAAGCCTGCAAAATCGATTTCCACCAACAGACTGTCTTCAACAGTCTCAAATGCCAAACGAGAAGGTTGCGAGGTAAGTAGGGCTGTCATTGAACCGGGAAACTGCCCTTCGACAAAGAAGTTTTTATTGTATTCTTGCCCTTGCTCATTAATAACATACCCTCTGACCAGCCCTTTCACCACAAAAGCAAAACTTTTTGGATGTTTTCCCGCTTCATAGAGAAGAGCTCCCTTTTTTAATGTTCTTACTTTGCAAAGATTGGAGAAGTTATCCCAGGTTTCATTTGATAGGGGAGCGTAGCTTTCCATAACAACTTTTAACGCTTCAAAACTTTCTTTCTTCACTTAAAGAGGCCCTTTACTAATTTCTGCAAAAACGTGACGGTTTTATTTTTATTAATGATATCGCTTATAGTGGGGTTAAGCCTTTGCTCTACTTTTCCAACAATACTAACATCACGCTAACACCCACCAAGTCGGAGAATTAAGACAATTTCCGTTCAACGAAGCGTTTTAAACAAGCCCACTCTTTTTTTGCTGAAGTTTTCGTACCGTCAAGAATGGTAAAGCTGGCAAACCACCCTAATAGTAAAATCAATAATACAGCCCCATTAGCGTCTTTATCTTTAACAACTAGCGCCATTGCAAGCATTACGCTAGCCCATATTATCGCGTGACCTATCACCAATGGTGAATCTGATGAGGAATTGCCTTCAATTTTATTTAATACTCGACATATTCTTTGGATAATTTTGGCTCGGCCAGAAGACGCCTTAATTTCTGCTTCGGGGTAGCCCAAATCACTGGTTGCTTTTTCAAAAGCGAGTTTTTCATCGGTGCCCGAATTTACATCTTGTTCGATTATGCAATATAGGTGATCTTTCAATTCATCAATTTTATCTGCATCCCAGATATTGTGAGAGACAACCTTATTGCACCAATTTTCAACAGCGTTATCGAGATCAAACATGCCTTATTCTCCTTTGAAAGACATAAGTAAAGTGTATAGCTGATGCCACTGATCTTGCATCTTAAGTAGTTCTTTGCGGCCTTCATCCTGCAGGGTGTAGTACTTCCGCTTTCTACCCGTATCGGCCTTACCCCAATAGGATTCAATGAAGTCGTTTTTCTCCATCCGATGCAAAATGGGGTATAGCATTCCATCTGCCCATTCAAGCAAACCGTTTGAATGCGCTTTTACCTGCTGAATAATTTCGTAACCGTAACTATCACCATTCTTCAGAATAGAGAGGATCAACGGCGTAGCTGAGGCAGCGACTAAGTCTTTTGCAATTGTTGAAGCCATAGCGTCTCTTTGCATAGGAGTGTTATGTATAAGTTACATAATACTTCTATGTATAGCAATGGTTGTTTTTTAAGCAGAGGCTAAGCTGTTAAAAAGTAATAGAAAATAATGTGTTTAGTTGATAAATATTTGATTAGTTCTTTACGGTGGGTGTCATTAAGGTTGCTATAAAGTCGCTCGACCCAATCGTTACATTTCCTGACAATTAAACTGCTTTTTGTGATTTCATTTTGTGATATAAAAGCTAATTACAAGCAGTTGTAGTAATCGTTTAGGAGTACATAAATGGAATTAGAAACCGTTTTAGACTACGTGTTTTCGTATCAAGTCATCTTACTTGTGCTTATTGTTATTGGCCTTAAATCCTCAATAAAATTTGTACCTCAAAACCGCGCGTACATTATCGAACGTTTTGGTAAGTACAACACCACTTTGGAAGCCGGTCTAAATTTTATCGTGCCCTTTATTGATACTGTTGCGGCAAATCGCTCGTTGAAAGAGCAGGCGGGTGACGTACCTGAACAGTCTGCAATTACGAAAGACAACATCACATTAAGCGTTGATGGCGTATTGTATTTTAAAGTCGTCGACCCTTACAAAGCCACTTACGGTGTAGAAGACTATACATTTGCCGTAACGCAGTTGGCCCAAACCACCATGCGCTCTGAGCTCGGGAAAATGGAGTTAGACAAAACCTTTGAAGAGCGAGACTTGTTAAACACTAATATTGTGTCTGCGCTTAATGAAGCCGCTGCTCCGTGGGGCGTTCAGGTGTTACGTTACGAGCTAAAAGATATTAATCCGCCGAATTCAGTACTAGATGCTATGGAACAGCAAATGAAAGCGGAACGATTGAAGCGCGCGCAAATTTTAGAGTCTGAAGGTGATCGTCAAGCGGCTATTAACCGTGCCGAAGGTGATAAACAAGCAATAGTGCTTGCCGCTGAAGCTGACAGAGAAGAACAAATACTGAAAGCCGATGGTGAGGCTCAGGCTATTATTCGTGTTGCACAAGCGGATGCCGAGGCCATCGAAACCGTTGGTAAAGCGGCAGCCACACAAGAGGGCCAAAAAGCGGTGCAGCTTGAGCTGGCAAAAGGCGCTATTCAAGCAAAAGAGAAAATTGCTAAAGAGTCTTCAATTGTTTTGTTGCCAGACAGCGGGACAGAAATAGGCAGTGTTGTAGCGCAAGCAATGACAATTGCGAACGCAATAGGCAAAAAGGCATAGCAATGGATAATATGTTTACCAATTTACCTCATTTTTTAATCGGCATAGGCTTAGCATTGCTTATTCTTGAAGTAATGATGGGGTTCACCACCATATTACTTTTGACGTTAGGTATCTCTATGATGCTCGCGTCGGGCCTTATGTATATCGGGATTTTAGATGAGGAATTGTTAGACGCATTTATAGCTATAGCGATTATCGATTCGGTACTTACCTTTGTGCTGTGGCGGCCAATGAAGCTACTACAACGAGATCGAGCGCCGAAAGAAGTAAAATCCGACTGGATTGGTACCCAATTCGAATTAGAAAGTGATGTAGCGCCTGGTGAGCCAGGTAAAGCCCGCTTTTCTGGCGTGGTATGGTCTGTTAAGTCTTCGTCTATTCTAAAAAAAGGTGCAACGGCTGAAGTGGTGAAAGTTGAAGTCGGTGTTCTACACGTTAAACCGGCATAGCAATCGCTAAAAAGGGGCAGTAAAAAAGGGTCAGAGTTAACTTACGGTTTCAAAGTACTCTGATCCTCTTATCACCTACCGTTTTCCTCCTTAAGGCTTTTTTCTCCATTAAATACTGGCGGTGGCTGTCCAAAAAATTAGTCTTCACAAAATTAATCCCACAAAGCCTCCACTAAACCCCTCTCAAATTTTAACTCGATTTCGACATCATTATCTTCGTGTTTGATGTAAAATAGTGTTATCACGCATAAGGTGTTGTTCTAGTTTATTCGTGCGAAGACATCTGAGTATAAAGCATGCGCTTTTTCCTTATCTTGCCTTAAGTTGCAAACTCGGCAAGAAGTTGAACCGCTACACATCTATTCCCGTTGAAAGCTAGAACCGCTGTAATATTGAACATACAAAATATGAGATTTATAAATGACAAAATTTGATGACAGAGTTAAAGAAATAGTGGCTAAACACCCTAACTTAACGCAAGAAGAAGCGATTAAGATCGTAACCGATAAAAACGAGCGGAAGAAAAAGAAAAGAGCCGAGCGTTCTGATAAGAAATAGCCCGATTAAAACCTAGCGACAAATGCGGGAGTCGTGGGCATATAGTGTTGGGCATGATGTAGTTCAACCTTTGCGCATCATTAAGATTTTTTCTTATTTACTTTGAATCTCAAAAAAGCCCCCAACACTTCGTGTTAGGGGCTTTACGCTTCTATAGAAGCGTAACGTTAATTGAAACGTTTCCGATTGAAATTAGTTATCTTCAATCGGCGTGTTTTCAGTAATAGGTACTGTGTTAACGTCGGTATCCAAGGTTTCAACAGCGTGTTTCACACCTGCTGCATAATCTGGGTGTACTTTTTCTAACACCGCATACCAGCGCTCTTTCACGCTATCTGAGCATGGACCCATGGCCGCCGCGTAGTTTTTATACATACGCTCTTTTTGTGCGTCATCAAACATCTCATAAAGTTTACGGGGTTGAACGTAATCAACATCCGCATCTTCTTGATGATATCTGTCTGCATCACCGTCAATGCGAAGTGGTGGTTCTTTAACTGAGAAATCTGCCACAGGGCCTTCGTGTTGGTTTGGCTCGTAATACGCATCAGGGTTGCCAAAATCGTTGGTAAAGAAGCGCATAGCACCGTCTTTATGATAGTGGTTTACCTTACTGTTTTTAG
Organism: Alteromonas sp. Mac1; assembly: GCF_001562125.1. Taxonomy (NCBI): domain Bacteria; kingdom Pseudomonadati; phylum Pseudomonadota; class Gammaproteobacteria; order Alteromonadales; family Alteromonadaceae; genus Alteromonas; species Alteromonas sp. Mac1. The sequence continues at coordinate 2,834,406 of NZ_CP013932.1, read as the reverse complement.
GCGCATTGGCAGGTAGTGCTTCGTAATGCGTACCTAAACGGTATCTGTGGGCATCAGCATAGGAAAAGATACGTGCCTGCAACATTTTGTCAGGGCTGAAACCAATACCTGGAACGATGTTAGATGGGCTGAACGCCGCATTTTCAACCATTTGAAAATAGTTCTCTGGATTCTTGTTCATTTCCAGTTCGCCTACTTGAATAAGCGGATAATCGTCGTGTGGCCATACTTTTGTTAAGTCGAAAGGGTTGAAGGCTTGCTTGCCAGCATCTTCCTCTGGCATGGCTTGAATGTACATGGTCCATTTAGGGAAATTGCCTTCATCAATAGCGTTGTACAACTCTTCTTGATACTTCTCACGGGTACTACCAATAATTTTTTCAGACGTTTCATTGGTGTAATTCTTAATGCCTTGCTGGGTCTTGAAGTGAAACTTCACCCAATGGCGTTTGCCGTCTTTGTTCCACATGCTGAAAGTGTGACTTCCATAACCATTCATATGCATTGGCGAGACAGGAATACCTCTATCGGACATAAGAATAGTGACTTGGTGTACGCTTTCTGGCTGGCCTGCCCAGAAGTCAAACATAGCTTCTGGTGAACGAAGGTTAGTTTTCGGGTGACGTTTTTGAGTACGAATAAAGTCAGGAAATTTATAGCCATCGCGAACGAAGAACACTGGGGTATTATTACCTACCATATCCCAGTTGCCTTGCTCGGTATAAAACTTCAGACTGAACCCACGCACATCGCGTTCGGTATCAGCCGCACCAGACTCACCTGCTACGGTTGACCATCGGCTTAGCACTTCAGTTTGCTTGCCTACTTGTGAAAAAATATCGGCGCAAGAATAGTCGGTGATATCGTGGGTAACCGTGAAAGTACCTTGTGCTCCCCAGCCTTTAGCGTGAACAACACGCTCTGGAATACGTTCTCGGTTTTGATGGGCTAGTTTTTCTAGCAACTGATAATCTTGAAGAAGAGCTGGGCCGCGCTCTCCTGCGGTTTTGGTTGTTTCGTTACTTACCACTGGGGCGCCAGCTGATGTTGTTAATTGGGGTCTTTTAGCCATTGTAAATATCCTTCAGGGCTTTAAATAAAGCCAGTTTCCGTTGCAATCATGGTCGCTGACCTTGATTTTGATTTAGGGCTCAATATTGCTACGGCACATTGTGTAAAAGAGTTTAGAATTGATTACGCAGATAAAGAATAAATTCTGAAGCGGGGTAGGGAATCTTACTTACTTTTTTAGTTATCACGAGGCTTATCACATTAACAATCTGCGGCTATGATAGATTCCAGTAGAGTTTTAGTTATGTCGGGAACCGGTTCACCAATAACTTGTTCGGCAGCTAACGACACTTTGTAATTAGCACTTTGCCCCTGCATAACAAGGGCAGCGTTAAGATCGTCGGATAAATAGGGTTCTACAAGGGTTTGAACGTCTGACCACGCGATGTCTTTGCATTCCACTATAACCTTGTGCGATTGACGTGCTTGCTTGGGATCAAAAACATAGCTATTTGCTGAAAGCGTTATTAATAAAAATGAAAATGCAAAGTATCTCAATATTGGTGCCTTCTCGTTTTAGCTAAGGGCGTTGTAAAAAGTGACACTATTTAAGTAATAGCCAGCGGTAGCCTGGGCTTGCTTCAGTTTAATGAAATAATAAAAGGGTCTTTAAATTGGGTGCGGGGATTTCCGTTGGCACCGGTTTTCCTATTATACTTTGTAGTGACTAAGTGCTTTGTCTATTGAAACTGCAGTGTCAGACGTAGTTTGTGCCGATTTCGATGTTTCTTCTACATAACGAGCACTGTCTTGTGCAGACTCGCGTATGGTCTCAATATTTACACTCAGTTGTTCGGTTACCTGGCTTTGCTCTTCTGCTACACTTGCCATTTCAATATTCGTGTTGCGAATGCTGTCAATTCTGTCGTTTAGATTCGTGATTTCGTTTGCGATACGTTCACATTGGGCCTCTACATCTTCTGATAATGTGGAGCACTCAGTAATTGAGGTATTAACTGAAACCACCGCATTTTGCACTTTGGAAATATTGCTCTGGATTTCTTTTATCGATTCTTGAGTTCTCACGGCCAGTTGTCTAACTTCGTCAGAGACCACCGCAAACCCCCGTCCATGTTCACCAGCCCTTGCCGACTCAATGGCCGCGTTTAGAGCCAGTAAGTTGGTTTGATCTGCAATGGCTTCAATAACAGAAAGTACACTGCCAATATTGCTAGAAAGTTGGGTAAGGTTGTCAGAATATTGAGCCGTTTCAACTAATGCAGCACGTTGTTCTTTCGCTAAATTTGATGTATTTACCACTAAGTCTCGGGTAGAGCCAGCAACCCCCGTTATTTCTACCGAAAGGGTCTCGGCGGTAGTAGCGCTTTGCGCGACAGACTGTGCAGTGGCGTTTAGCTCCGCGATAGCCGCAGCCACCTGTTCAGTTTCCATCACTTGTTTAGATACTGCTTGATTTGAGCGACGGGAAATATCAGAAAGTTGTAAGCAACTCGACGAAATTTGCTGAGTGGATTTTCTCGTTTCAGAGATTGTGGTCTGCAGTTTGTCTAACAACTGGTTAAAGCTGTTACTGATATCGTTAATTTCCTCAGTGTGGCCCGTTGCAAAACGTTGCGTTAAGTCGCCATCATCGCCAGTTAAGTCGCTTATACGTCTGGTTAACGCATTAAGTGGCGTTGAAACAGTACGGTTAATCAGCCACACCAAAATAGCAATCAGTAGCGCAGAGGCTACAAAAAGTGAAACCAATAAAATACCTAATCTCGACATAACGCGAGTAGCTACTTCATCTTTAGAATAGCCAATTGATAGGCTGTAGCGCCACGCTTCGAACGGATAAGACTGAATGTCCCAACGCGCACTTTCATTAGCATTTGCGCTAATTTCTTGTTCGCTGATATTGTCGCTGTGAGCGCGAATTCTGCCTTTATCATCTTTAAGTACAACATAACCTTCAGATAGCACACTGGCATTATTAATGGCTTTGGTAAGGGTACTAATATCTGCGCTATAGCCTACATAGAGAATACCAATTACCTCGTTTGCGTTACTTATGATAGGGCGATATGCAGTAATGTATGGTTTACCTAATATATCAACCTGGCCAACAAAGGTTTGCTTATTGTTGATGGCTTTCATCGCCAAACCGCCTTTAGACAACAGTGTACCTGTTGCCCGCTGGCCATTAGGCTTGGTCACATTGGTGGCTATTCTCTTATAATCATCGCCTTCACGAACGAAAACGGTAGCAGTACCATTAACTTGCCTAGTAACTTCATCCACCAGCGCATTTGAATCATTAATTAGAATGTCACCAAAATACAACGAGGGAGTGGAAGCTGAGTTCGTGACAATTCTTGGTTCTCCTAGGCGCTGTGTATTGGCGATCAATACATTTAGCGCAGCATCCACTTGCTGCTTCATTAAGCTATCGGTGATATCTAGCAGGCCTAACAATTCATGTTTTAACTCTTGTCGCTCTTCTATAGCTTGTTGCTTAATGTCTGAATTGATTGAAAACCATAAATAACTAGAGATAACTAGCCCAGTTATAGCCACCATTAAACTGATAGATTGAATTAAAATTTTGCGAATAGTTTTGGGCGTTGTTACCGGGGGGGCCATAGCTGCCTCTTACACCTGAAATAACAATCAAAAAAGCTGTGTTCAACCTTATTTTTTGTATATTTCATAATGAGTTAATAAATATGAATGGTTGTTTAAACCGCGCGTTTAGCTGACAAAACTCAATCGTATTTTTAATTAAGCAAAAATGAGTAAGTCAACATTAGACACCTCTAGTGATAATAGTATAGACGAAGCTTCAGTGCCCAGGCACGAACAGAGCCGATTTTTTATATTGTATAAAACACCGTTGAAATTATTCACCAGTTAAGTAAAGTGTCAGGCAAAAATAACTAGAAAAAATCAAAGGAATGAACTGCGTGAAAGCTATTTTACTAGCGATACTTGCCTTATTTTCTGCTGAGGCATTTTCAGAAATAGAACCCCTTGGGCCTGATGAAGGATACGTTGCCATTGCACTGTATTCTAAAGGCTACTCAGAAAGCATTGTTTTAAAAGGCAATAGCTTCGGAAACAAACATACGTTTGGTCCATTAAACTACTCCCAACATATCGAAGTTATAAAAATGCCAGCAGGTACCTATTCGTGGACAGAAGTATACGAGCGTACCGGTTCTTTAAAGAATGGTAATTTACTAAAGGTTTATTACGATTTATCTGACGATAATTTAACCTTTTCCGTAAAGCCTGGTGTGTTGAACTACACTGGCCTACTAATGATTGAAAAGCTGGGCAGCCGACTTCAGGTGAGACAGCTAAACAGAGCGTCGATTATTCTCAAAATTCTTGAGCAAGATCACCCAGGTTACATTGGCAAATTCGATGTAGTAAACGGTATTTATCCGAACGATCACTATATCGACTTTTATCTCACCCACGCATTAAAAGGGGGGGAGTAAAATATGTCACATTTTAAATTGATATTCTTGGCATTACTTTCAAGCTTAGTATTACTGTGCGAACCAGTTCAGGCTGAAGATAAAGAAGCCGATGGTGAAAACATAAGCGACTTTTTCAAAGCGTCTAAGTACAAATTATTTTCAATAAACCCTTCAGGCACAGCGGTAGCATTTATTGAACCTAAAGAAGCTACCTACGACCTTATTATCTACGACTTGAAAAGGGGCACTATGGACGATCCAATAACGTTCGAGCGTCAGCAACTTCAAGTTCAACATAAAAACAAGATAATGAGTTGGGAAACCCATCATAATAAAATTTATGAATTAAAGTGGCTTTCAGATAGCTTTCTTTCACTTAAGCAACATTCTAACGGCCGCTTCCATCGCTATGTTCTTGTTGAGTTCGCAGACAGAAGTCAACAGCCTAACCCCGCTTTTAGACTTTCCTATATTTCGCAAAATGGTTATTGGGTCGATACATTGCCTAATCAGACAAACAAAGCTATTTTTGCTCGTTATGAACACTCTGATGATTACGATTATTACATAGACTTGTTTAAGCTAGATCTTACTGAAAAGATTTCTGAGTCAAATTTTCGTAGAAAACTACGACTTAATAAAACAGGGCCGAAACTTCACAATTGGGTCTTTGACAGTAAAGGTTGGCGATTAGCTGGCACAAGAACCGTTGATGACGTCACTGAGCTGTTTGCAAGAACAGGAAGCAAGCCCAAGAAATACCGTTACAAGTCTGTGTGGGAAAGTAAAAAAGGTGATGTTCTTAAAGTCGTTGGCGGTAATGCTGAAAAACTACTTTTGCTCACCAATCACAATAGCGACAAAATCAATTTACGTACCTTCGATATTGAATCTCAACAATTTGCTGAGGTTGTTTTTGAGCACCCATTTTACGATTTAACTGCTGCCATTAGGCATCCTGAAACGAAAGATATCATCGGTGTGTCTTTTATTGAAAAAGGCATGGCGAAGCAGGTCTATTTTTCTGACGACTACAACGCGCTAACCACTAGGCTCAGTAAATCAACGAAAATCGAAGGGGTTTATGCAGTAGATATGGATAAGTCGGGGAATAATATTATTTTCGTGGCTGATGACAGCGCGAACCCGGGCCAAACTTACTATTACAATCGAACTACTGACAGTTTCAGTCACCTTATTGATTTGTATCCTTGGCTTTCCAATAAGTCGCTTAGTAAAACAAAACTACTGCGCTTAGAAGCGGAAGATGGGGTAACGCTAGAAGCGTTCTTAACCCTGCCAAGTACCCAAAATCCTCCATTGGTGGTTATTCCTCATGGCGGCCCTATCGGCGTAAGTGACTCCCGTCATTATTCGGGCAATATACAAGTATTAGTTGATGCAGGCTTTGCCACACTGCAAGTTAACTACAGAGGCTCTGCTGGTTATGGGAAGGCATTTAAACAACAGGGGCTTCAGCAGTGGGGGCGGCTTATTGAAGATGATATTGAGCAAGCGCTCTCCTTCACTAAAGATAACTACGAGGTAAATGCGAACCAAGTGTGTATTGTGGGAGGCAGTTACGGCGGTTATTCAGCCTTGTACAGTGTTATTCGCTCCCCTCAGCTTTATAAGTGTGCAGCGTCTTTTGCTGGTGTTACCGATCTTGCTTTACGGTTCCAACGAAGCGATGCCCAAAGGGATGGCATGATGCGAGCACTGACAGAGATAATGGGCGACCCTAAAACTCAGCAAGATGAGCTATTTAAATACTCTCCTTTATATCAATTTAAAGGTATCACAAAGCCTGTCTTTATTGCCCATGGCACAGATGATAATAATGTCGATATCGAGCATTCTTATCGTTTGCATTTTGCATTGAAAGACCATGGTATAAAACATAAGTGGATGGTGATGGACGACGTGGGACACGGCTTTTCAGATCCTGATGATGCGGCGGTATATTACAACGCACTCATTGAGTTTCTTAGTACGCACCTTGAAGAAGAGCAGCCCGTTCTTAATCACTAATTCTCTACTTACGCTTGTTCACGGGTTATCGCTTCGAGATAACCCGTGTTTTAGCGATATTGCTTCATCGTTTTTGATTTCATCGATTCCTATTTCACTTTTCTCTATTTCTTTTTCCTTTATTTTATTTTTCACTGTAAATCAATGCCCTTGGCAAGTGTTTTGCTTTCTTCCATTTTACTTTGCACTATAGACCTAGTGTCTCGCATTGAAGCCTGAGAAAAAATCAAACAAAACAGAACACAACAGAACAAAACAGAACAAAACAAATTGAGGAATGGGCATGGTGAACAAACCACTAAAACGCCGAGCGTTTATGCAAGGTATTGGCGCGGGTACATTAGCAGCATCACTTGCCGCGTGCACTGCATCACCAACTAAAACCACAACGAACAAAGGGTTTCAGCGCCCATTTTCCCGCAAGCCCATGGTGGCACCTAAAATTTCTGCCAATAATATCGTGACTGAAATTGTGGGGCATCGACCTTATAGGCCTGAAGGTTTTGTGGTGCGAAGTGAAGCATTCGGGAATAAAACCTTGGTGCACAATTACGGGCATGGAGGCGGTGGTATTTCCCTATCTTGGGGCTCTTCGGCACTGGCAGTGAATGAAGTTGCTAATTCTGAAACTAAAGAAGCGGCTATTATCGGTTGTGGAGTAATGGGGTTAACCACAGCCCGTTTGTTGCAAGAAGCGGGTTGGAAAGTGACCTTGTACACCAAAGCGATGCCGCGCTTTACAACGTCGCAAGTGGCGGGCGGAGAATGGGGGCCATACAGTGTGCACGACCCCTTGGTATCTAGCAGCACGTTTAAAACCCAATTACAGCAAGCAGCAAAAATCGCACACAGCACTTTTGCGAAAATGGTGGGCAAGGATTACGGCATTCAATGGAAAGAATTATATACCGCCGGAGACACAGAGCCAGATGGTGAAGGACCGTTTAGGCAATACTACCCTTACACACACGTGTATGGGCCAGCGCAGCACCCATTTCCAACCGATTACTGCACATCATCTGCCACTATGTTGGTAGAAACCACTACCTTTTTAAGGCGCTTAGTGACCGATATTCGATTATCGGGTGGTGAGTTTATAATTCGTGACTTTAAAGATAAAGACGACATACATTCACTTGCCGAGCCTATTGTTTTTAATTGCACAGGGTTGGGCTCAAGAGCATTATTTAACGATGAAGGTATTATGCCCGCCAAAGGGCAGCTGGTATTGTTACCGCCAGACCCCGCCGTCGACTATTTAACGGTAGGTGGCGGTTCAGATGTTCTGTATATGTTCTCTAGAAACGACTATATGATTTTAGGCGGGACTTTCAAGCTGAACGACTGGACTACTAAGCCGGACCCTGTTGAAACGGCGCGCATAGTCAGTGAAAGCCAAGCTTTCTTTTCAACCTTGTAGTGAGAAGGGCGCGATAACCCACTTTAATAACTCGATGTTAAAATAGCCCACTCGCTAACGGTAAACAATTTATTTGGAAAATTACGTGAAATACATAAGTACGTTACTGCTTATTTTGATAATGAGCGCCTGTCAGTTTAATCAAAGCCAGGCTCATCACACCCAAGCCAATCACACCCAAGCTCAACAAGACATTCAAACACAAACGAATAGCAGTATGTCACCGGTGTTCGAACTTATTACCTTAGGCGATACGGGCGGTATTGAAGACGGTAATTTAAGTTCGTTTTTACTACGCAGTGTAAACGATGAAAACTTCATTGGTTTAGACGCGGGGTCATTAGTGAATGGTATTAACGTGGCGCTTCAAAACAATGCGTTTGATAGCTTAACTACCACACCAGATTCTGCGTTAAACCCAAACGGTAATATTCTGCATCATCACGTTAAAGCTTACTTGCTTAGCCATGGTCATCTCGACCACGTTGCCGGATTATTGATTGCCTCCCCTGATGACAGTAGCAAGCCTATTTATGCGCTTTCGTCTGTAAACCAAACCATGAGCGATACTTATTTTAACTGGCAGGCATGGGCTAATTTCACCAACCGTGGCATAGCGCCAATGTTAAATAAGTACGACGTTATCGACCTAGCGCCTCAAGAAACGGTAGAAATTAAAGATACCGCACTAACGGTAACGCCCTTCAGCTTAAGCCATCCATTAGAGTCCACTGCATTTGTGATTGAGCATAATAACGATATGTTTGTGTATTTTGGTGATACCGGGCCCGATGAAGTAGAAAAGCAAGGAAAGCTAGATACAGTATGGCGTTATCTCGCGCAGCAAATGCAGCATAAAACCCTTCGCGGTATTTCTATTGAAGTGTCGTTCGATAACTCACGCCCAGATAACCTGTTATTCGGCCACCTTACACCTAAATGGTTGATGCAAGAACTCACCAAGTTTCACGGGTTAGTAGAAGATAAAGCGCAGCTTACCAACATGAAAATTATCATCAGCCATATTAAATACAGTTTAAAAAGTGGGGCTGAACCGCGCGCTGTAATTACGCAAGAATTAGAAAGTGATAACGCATTAGGCTTTAACTTTATATTAGCGAAACAAGGTCAGGTAGTATCACTATAAAGCTGTTTTTTGACTAAATGGTCAATATTTTTGTGGGTGGCATTGTTGTTTCGGTTTTAACTAGGTATAAAAGAGTACTACTAACACCTAGGCTTTAGAATTGAATCGAGTTTTCCTTACCGCAATAGCGTTCATTAGCTACATGATAATGTCGGGTTTACTTACCCAAATTGGCATTATTTTGAATGCAGTATCGTCTTCGCTAAATGCCACACCAGCAGCCACCGTTAGTGTGTTCTCATGGCTTACTGGCGGCGCGCTGTGTGGTACATTCGCATCATTATTTTTGTATGCTCGCCATTCACTGAAGCAAGTACTGATTGCAAACTACACGCTATTTTTGTTGATCATGCTGGTATTGGTTGTAGTAGCGCCTACTTCGTATTGGCCCCTTGCCGTATTGCTTTGGGGTCTTGGAGTTGGCTGTGGTTGCGGCCTTGCTGGTGGGGCGGTCATTTTATCGAAAATTTATCATGAAGCAAAAAGAGCGTCGGCATTTTTAGCCACCGACTGCGCGTTCAGCGCCGCAGGATTTATCTTCCCTTCTTTAGCGGCAGCGATTATTGCTGTGCAACTTGATTGGGTTTATAGCTATGGGGCTGTAGGTGCGCTGGCACTTGCTCTGTGGGCAATGTTATTTTTTGTTCGCTTTCCTGCCACAGAGGCGGACGATACCAATGCTGCCTCTGCATTCTCACAATTTAAAAGCGTATTAACCCCTAGGGTGTGTTTGATCGCGTTGGGCGTATGTGCTTATTTAATTGCCCAAACCACTTTTTTAACTTGGTCACCTAATTACTTACAACATGCATTTGGGGTAAGCGAAAAAGTTTCGGCGCAAGCAGTGGGAAATTATTGGGGCATGTCTATATTTGGTTTAATTACCGCGGCTATTTTTGTTAACAAAGTTCCTCAGCGCATGTTATTGATGATGGTTTCGGTTTTGGCGAGCCTGATTACCTTAACATTTGTGCTGGCATCTTCTGTCGAGTGGTTTTTGTTCACCAGTTATCTATTTGGTTTTATCACTACCTGTATTTATAAAATTGCAATATCTGTTGGCTCCCAGCAGCTTGTATCAGCGCCCGCGGTGCTTGTCACTTTTTTATTATTCAGTGGCAACGTAGGCAGCACAATTGCGCCCATGTTATCTGGTTGGGTAGTGCAGTTATTTGGCATTCAAAGCGCAATTATCATGACATGGGTAGGCTATACCTTTGTGGCGCTTGTATTCGGTCTTTGTTTATTGTTGGAGAAACGTGAGCTGCGCGCCCACGCTTAAGGAATAAAAAATGGAAAAGATTATTTTTGATACCGACCCAGGTATTGATGATGCGATGGCGATTTTGTTTGCACAAGCAAGTGCTGATATTAATTTGGTGGCCATTACCACCGGCTTTGGTAATGCGAATATCGACACCGCCACGCGTAATGCTTTGTATCTTAAAAAACGCTTCAATTTAAGCGCCGATGTTGCCCGGGGCGCAAAAGAGCCGCTCGTCATTCCGGTAGACGAGCCAGCCGATTTTGTTCATGGCGATAACGGGTTGGGCAACATTGAGGTAGACGAAACCGACTTACCAAGTGAAGTGTCGCTTGCCGCTCACGATTATATTATTGAAAAAGTGAAAGCCAGCCCAGGTGAGATTACATTGGTGGCTGTTGGCCGTATGACGAATTTAGCACTGGCGCTTCGTAAATGCCCTGAAATTATCAAGTTAGTAAAACGTGTGGTGATCATGGGCGGCGCGTTTGGTTATCATGGTAATACAGGCAACGTTACCCCCTTTGCCGAAGCGAATATTATTGGCGACCCTCATGCCGCCGACGAAGTGCTTACCGCTGACTGGCCCGTAACTGTAGTGGGGCTAGACGTTACTAAAAAGGTGATAATGAGTAACGATTATTTGGCAAGCCTTGCTGAATGTTCGCCTATATATGGGCCGTTCATTTATGATATTACCCGCTTTTACGCGAACTTCCATCAACAGACCGACCAAGTTGATGGTATATACGTGCACGACTCATCAGCAATTATGCAGGTGATAGCACCGCAACTATTTGAAACTGTAGATGGCCCAATTCGTGTTGTCACAGAAGGCCCTGCTATTGGCCATACTATGCAAAAAACTGTAGAAAAGCGCTTTCCTATCGATGAGTGGGCCGATTATCCAGCACAGTCGGTTTGTTCAAATGTAGATGTAGATGCTTATTTGGCTAAGTATAAAGATATACTTAGCCAAGCAGGCTAGTTGTTGTGTTACTTTTTTCCAGTTAAGTTAACTCACGAGTTGCGCCGCCACTGCACGGTGGCGCGCCATGAGCGTTTGGGTATCTAACCCAATAATTTGCCCTTCTTTTACCCGCCATTTTCCACCAATCATAACCTGTTCGGCTTTATCCGCACCGCATAATAGCAGCGCAGAAATAGGGTCGTGACTGCCACTAAAGCGCAGCTCATCCAGTTTGAAAAAGGCAAGGTCGGCTTGTTTACCTACGGCAATTTCGCCAATGTCACTTCGCCCAATAAGCGATGCAGAACCCTTAGTCGCCCAGCCCAAAATAAGCTCTGGGGTGATTTTCGCTGCACCATACTTTAAGCGCTGTAAGTAAAGTGCTTGGCGGGCTTCATACATCATGTTCGATGCATCGTTTGAAGCTGAACCATCGACACCTAATCCAATAGGTGAACCCGCTTCAATCAGTTCGAGGGTAGGGCACATGCCAGAGGCTAAGCGCATATTAGAAACAGGGCAATGGGTAATGCCTGTGCCCGCTGCGCCCAAGCGGCGAATTTCATCTTCGTTAAAGTGAATACCATGTGCCAACCAGGTTCTATCGCTTAGCCAGCCCACACTTTCTAAATAATCGACGGTGCGCATGCCAAACATTTTCAAACAGAAGTCTTCTTCATCGAGAGTTTCGGCTAAATGGGTATGCAAACGCACGTCTTCGTCTTTTGCCAGTTGCGCGCTGTCGGCCATTATTTCTCGGGTAACCGAGAAAGGAGAGCAGGGTGCCAAGGCTATTTGCATCCACGCGCCGTCACCACGTTCGTGGTAGGTATCTATTAGCCGTTGGCTGTCTTTTAGTATTGCATCACCACTTTGAACGGTGTGGCGTGGAGGTAGCCCGCCCTCATCTTCACCCAAGCTCATTGAACCTCGCGTAAGTAGGGCGCGCATACCCATACGTTTTACCGAATCTACTTGCACGTCTATGGCATCTTCCATGCCGGTAGGGAATAAATAATGATGATCGGTAGTGGTGGTGCATCCAGACAGTAACAGTTCAGCTAACGCCACATCGCAGGCTAGCGACAATGCATTAGGGGTAAGCTTTGCCCATACTGGATATAAGGTTTTAAGCCATGGAAATAGCGGCTGATTAACCACAGGCGCCCAAGCACGGGTAAGTGTTTGGTAAAAATGATGGTGAGTATTAATAAGCCCAGGAAGCATAACTAACTGAGATGCATCTTCTGTTTCATCAATAGGGGTTATAGGAGTTTGACCAGCACTCACAAGCTCTACTATTTTGCTGCCTTGCACCACAATGCCACCGGCGGCATCGAGATCATTTCCCGTAAAAACGGCTTGCGGGTTTTTAATCCAAAGGCTTTTAGATCTAGACTTAACTTGAGGTTTATCTAAGGGCGATAATTCAGGCATAACTTGGCTCCATAAAATAATTAAATTAAAGATGCCAGCTCAGTTATGCCCTGTCTGCTGATCCAGGGAGCGTTTGTTTAATCAAACAACTGCTAATTAACGCTACTAGTTAGCAAAAGCTTTCAACAATTAACGCAATGTAGGTGGGTAATGCTAATGCATTTTAGGTTCGATTTAAAGCGCTTCTACAAAGGGAGAATTGTACTGTTATGGTATTACGCTAAACTTCATTTTAGCTGTTACACTAAAAGCAGCAGCCTAATGGAGAGATGGAAACCACATGCCCGATAATAAATTTAGACTAGTTACTCGAAGCGACTTTGATGGATTAGTTTGTGCCGTTCTTTTGAAAGACTTAGATCTCATCGATGATATTTTATTTGTACATCCTAAAGATATGCAGGATGGCAAAATAGATATTACCGAAAATGATATAACTACTAACCTTCCTTATGTGGCGGGTTGTCATATCGCATTCGATCACCATCTGAGTGAAACAGTTCGAAACGCGAGTGATATTAAAAATCATGTAATCGATCCTGAGGCACCTTCTGCTGCGCGTGTGGTATACGACTATTATGGCGGTGCAGAAAAATTTCCTGATATCTCCCTTGATATGATGGATGCCGTAGATAAGGGTGATGCAGCACAATTCTCTGAAGAAGAAATACTAGAGCCAACCGATTGGGTATTGATGAACTTCATCATGGATGCCCGTACTGGTTTAGGTCGCTTCCGTGATTTTAAAATTTCTAATTATCAGTTAATGATGAAATTAATTGATGCTTGTAAAGATAAAAGTATTGAAGAAATTCTGGAAATGGAAGATGTTGCCGAGCGTGTTGCTTTGTATCACGAGCACAATGAGTTAGCGAAAGTGCAATTGGCTAAATGTGCAACCGTTCATAAGAACCTTGTGGTGCTTGATTTAACAGAAGAAGAAACCATTTACGCGACTAATCGTTTTGTGATTTATGCCATGTACTCCGATTGCAATATCTCCATTCACAAAATGTGGGGCCTTAAGAAGCAAAATGTTGTGTTCGCTATTGGCAAATCAATCACTAATCGTACTTCAAACACCAACGTAGGTGAACTATGCCTTAAGTACGGCGGTGGCGGTCATTTAAACGCTGGTACGTGCCAAGTCGAAACCAGCAGAGCGGAAGCCGTTCTAGACGAGATAATTGAGACTATCACTTCTGATGGTTAGTCCATACCAGTAAAACTACTCTTGGGGTGTTGTTAACGTCATTATCAGTACCCCAGACGTTACCCCGAATACATATCTATAAAAACAAACAATCCATTATTTGGTTGGTGCTTATTGCATACCTATCTGGCTGTGTTTACTCTATTTTAACAATTGAGAGTAATGACTAAGATAGGTAGTAAGTATGAACTTTGCTGAATTTGCTGCATCACGTAAAAGCGTACGTGGTTTTACAAAACAAGCTGTCACTAAAGAAACTGTGGATGCCATTATTAACGCAGCAAAGTGGGCCCCTTCATCTTACAACACCCAAACGTGGAAAATTCATGCGGTATCGGGTGATGTGCTTGATAAAATTCGCGAAGGTAATACCCAGAGAACGTTAGCGGGAACGCCTTACGTAAGAGACTTTCCTTACAAGGAAGATTATGACGGCGTACATAAACAACGCCAGCGTGATGTTGCAATGCAGTTATTTGATGTAATGGGTATAGCCAGAGAAGATAAAGAAAAACGCATGGATTGGATGATGCGTGGTTTTAGGCAGTTCGATGCGCCGGTATCGCTAGTACTGACCTATGATAAAGCTCTAGAGCCAGCGGGCATCACGCAATTTGGGTTAGGTTCTTTGGCTTATGGCATTGTATTAGCGGCATGGGATTTAGGTCTTGGTTGCGTGATTAACGGCCAAGGTATTATGCAGTCAGATGTTGTACACAAGCATGCACAAATTCCTGACTCTGAAGCTATTATGATTTGTATCGCATTAGGGTACCCCGATGAAAACTTTGCTGCTAACGAGGTAAGGTCGGTACGTGCCGACAATGAAGAGTTCGTCACGTACCACGGGTTTCAATCCTAGATTAAAACTAAACTAAGTCCTAGCTAGCCTTCGGCGGTTAATTCTCGAAAGTTAATCTTCGGAAGCTAGTCTTCGGATGTCAGTCTTCGGAAACAATCACACCGTAAGCCGCTGTTCCCCATAAAGGCACTGTCGATAGGCTATGTTTATAACTTCCCGATGTTTCTTTTGTGGAATACGAAAGATACATCAGGGTTTGTGACTTAGCGTCGAATATGCGTCTCACTTTCATGTTCTTAAAGAAAATGCTTTTCGATTTTCTAAAAATAATGTCGCCTGAATCTGACTTGTCGATATCTCGCAGCATCTGCGCAGTAATTTCACCGGTTTGACGACAGGCTATAGAGCTATCGGAAGGATCAGACACATCTAAGTTCGCTTCAATGCTAGAGATGTGGCAAGTTACGCCTGTCACGATAGGGTCTTGCATGGCATCTAATTTAATATCTTTTGTGGTGAATACACCCAACGACACATCTCCAACCTCATTGTCGGTACATGCGCCTAGTCCAGCTACCGCGACTAACACGGCTATTATTTTTTTCATTTTTATATCCTTTTAAAGCACGTTCTAATAGTGCGTCTAAGACCAATACGGTAATCACTTAAAAATAGATTTCTCACACCCAAATGATACGCCACTCTAGCATTGGTAGTGCACAGTTTTATTGACTCACTTGAGTTTATTTACTATTAACTCGGCGACTTGGTCGCAAAAATCGAAACCTGAATAGTCTGGGTTGAACCCACTAATATACGGTACCGCCATAACAAAGTAGCGCTCATTCAGACTACCGTTAGCTAACATTGGTTGAAAGTCATCGTTAATAGCAAAACCACCTGTTTCTAAATAGTATTCATCGTCAGAACCTATGCACACGCTTTTGGGGTTTTCTTTTAAATGTTGTTTACCTTGATGTTTATCTTTAAACCGTACCTTAGCCACTAATGGCTCGGCATCTTTAAACATAGATTTAAAGGGAAATGCGTCTATTGGCAGCGACTTCTGTCCCGTGCAATCGATAAAGGTTTTATATGTGTTTACGACCGGCTTGTTATCGCTGTCCGTATAAGAAAAATGAAAATCACAGTCGTCTTCAATTTCAAGGTGGCTGCTGCTATCTACCGCAATAATATCGAGTACGCCACTATCGTGTAGGGCAAGCAATTGTGCCGCGGATGACTGTGGAATGTTCGCAATCATAAGGCCAATAATCGGTAAAAGATGGTTGCGTAATCGTAGGGTATCTTCTGCACTAAAGTATTTAGCTGGGTGGTTAATGGTGAAGCTCAGCAGCGCGATGGCTTCTTTCCATTGCAATGTACTTTCTTGTTTAATCGACTGTTCAGCTTGCAGATACTCAATTTTAAACAAGGTGAAGGGGGCATACGCTTTACGCGACTCAAGCATCCATTGGCAAAACGCTTCTATATTTTTGTTCGCTATTTTTTGATAAAAATCTGCGTCTAGTTTTTTCAAAGTTCTTTTGAAATTGTGCTCAAAGATAAAATCTAAACTTAAGAAACCGTCATTATCGGCCCTATGTTGAACAATTTCTTGTTCGCTTAACATGCCTTCATCAGATACCAGCGGATCGTCCAAGTGAAAGCGGATATTGGGTAATAAGCCCTCTAACGAATGCATGACTATTTTAAAATTCGGAACGTCGTCGAATAAACGATACTGCAATTGGTTATCAGTTTGATAAAACTCGCCATTAGCCTCGCTTAGCGTTCGAATTGCATCAATAGCGGTGAGGGAACTGCCTTTAATCGCTATGGTATGGTTGTATTTTCGCTGCAACTTGGTGGGCGGGTAGGGAGAGTCGAAATACCCTTTTACTTTACCTTCGTGAGTCTTGGGCCAAACGTGGCCAGTGCACACCACCACGTTATCAAACCCTGTCACCCATCCACTGTTAGTCAAAATGTTGATGCCTGAATGGTTATCGCCGTCTTGAGGCTCAAGGCTATTTATGCGCTCAGGGCTGTTCTCATCCTCAGTGCTGGGTTTAATGTCCAAAACGTTGCACTGTAGGTGCACGTTAACCATTATCCCTGCTGTACGGCATTTGCCAATTAGTGCGGAAAACTGTGCCTGTAGATATTCACCAAATAGCAGCCGTGGTACCACGTGTTTTTCATGAAGATTCGCTTTACAAATGTGATATTTTGCGAGGTACTCGGGGCTTTGCTGGCGCAACCATTCAAGTAAGGTTTCATCAAACGGTGCCAGTTCATCGGATGAAATATTGGTAATATGTTCCCACGACGCCCCATCTTTACTATAGGGCATGCCTTTACCTAGCGCGGTGTTGCGCTCAAAGATATCGAAGATTAAGTGAGGAGATACTCTGCCATCAGAGTTATTGGCATCAGAGTTCTCGACATCAAAGCTCTCACCATCAGCAAGCTGCTTGCTAAAAAAGCTTAACGCTTTTTTAAGAATAGAAAGGGCGCTGGGGCCGCCGCCAATTAACGCAATCCTTGTTTTGTTCATCATCATCCTACCTGTAATAAAACACGCTGTTAACTAGAAACGTATTATTTACTCAGTGTTTTCGTACTTGTATTTCAAGCATCCAACGCAGGCTATTTGCATTGGGAAACACGATGAGCAAGTTACTTAATCAATATAACTAAGCAGGTTATATGCCTAACTTTCAGGCTGGTATCGACGATTAATATAAAATGGTTAGCGGTTAATTCACGCAGGGTTATTGATTTAACGGTAGTACTATCTGCACGCTTAAACCGCCATCAGCAGGGCTAGTCATTTGTAATCTTCCACCATGTTTTTCAATGGCTTTTTTCGCAATACTGAGCCCTAACCCGAACCCTGAGGTGTGCATTTGGTTACCTGCACGGTAGAAAGGTTGAAGCAACTTTTCGATTTCGTCACTATCAACGCCAGGCCCATGGTCGCGCACGGTGATTACAGCAGTGTTATTCCGTTTCTCCGTGCTCATCTCAACCAATTCACCGCGAGATGAATATTTACAGGCATTACCGATGATATTTTCCAGTGCCTGATGAAGAGCTTCTGCATAACCTGTAATGATAACATTGGGCTCGCAGTTAAGATTTAGTGGAATGCCCGGGTAGTGCACAGCCATATCGTCGGCGATACGTTCGCATAAGGCGTTGATATCGCAAACTTCTGGGGTAGGGTTACCTTTTTCTAACTTTGAATAATCCAATATTTGTTGAATAAGTGCATCCATACGAACGCAATCATTATGAATTTGTTTTACATGGCGACTATCAGGCGTGTGCTGCTCAATAATGGCTGCCGATGCTTGCAAACGAGCCAGTGGTGCGCGAAGTTCATGGGATACATCATGCAACAGTTGTTGCTGATTAGTAGCTGCTTGATGGGTTTTGTTGACCATAAAGCTAATATCAGCGGCTAAATCGCCTAGTTCATCACCACGAGCCATAATGGCTTTAGGTGGCGTAGCAACTTCTTGTTGGTTGGCATAACGGCGACTAAACGCGCCTAGGTAGTTAATAGGGCGTACAATGCCCCAACTTAACAGTGCACTAACAATGGCTGAGGCAATAAAGATAAAAACGAACTGCAAAGATTGAAACCGGTAAAGTACTTGTTTATAGATGCGAGGCGCTTCTGGCAGTCGGGTTTCTACTCGATAGGGCAGTGCAGATAGGCCATACACTAATTTTACCGTCCGATCCCTTTGGGGCACCTTGTTCATACGATAGTGGTAAATGGTTCTACCCGTGTTATCCGATATTTGCATAGCAATAAGATCGCTACGATGTCTAACATTATGACTTATCCAATCTTTTATCTTCCCTTTAGGGACATTACCGTTTGCAAGGTCTTGTTCGTAACGCCATACAATGCGCTCGGCTTGGCTAACTACGCCATTAAAATATCGCTGGTTGTATTCATCAGACGTGTATTTGCTGACTAGCACATACCCTGTGGCAGTCATGACTAATAAGCTAGCTAACCAGAAAGTAAGAAATATTCGCCAGAACAGGCGTTTGAACCCAAACGCATGCTTTATTGAATGCCAAACCTCTGAACGCTTCATGCTATGCCTTAGTTTTGTGCAGGTGAAGTAAGCATTTGATAGCCCACACCACGAACCGATTTAATCACATCGTTTATACCCACCGCACTCAGCTTTTGACGTATTCGGCTTACGTGCACATCCATGGCGCGGTCGTAGGCTTCAAGTGGCCGGTTAAGTACTTCTTCTGTCATTTCTTGCTTTGTGATGGTTTGCCCTACGCGTTCCATTAATAAGCTTAACGCGTTGAACTCTGCGCCCGTTAGGGGCAAAGGGGAGTTGCCAACAAGCGCCGTTCTAGCGCCGCTATCCAGCACAATGCCGTGGAGTTCAGCATGCACAACCGCTTGGGTTGGCGCATTGCCATTTTGGGTGCGGCGAATAATGGCGCGAATACGCGCGCCAAGTTCCCGCGGGTTACAAGGCTTTGCTAGGTAATCATCGGCACCCATTTCTAAGCCAAGAATTCTGTCTATGTCGTCACCACGACCGGTTAGCATAAGAATAGGAGTCTGTTTTTTTGCGCGCACATTGCGCAGCACATCAAGGCCCGACATGCCGGGCATCATAATGTCTAAAACGACCGTATCGAATTCATCGCTTTGTAATAAGCGGGCAACGGCGGCATCGCCACTATTTAAGGTTTCAACTGCAAAGCCGTCGGTCTGCAGGAATTCACTCAGTAGCGCGCAGAGTTCTGCGTCGTCATCTACCAGTAAGATTTTGTATTTTTCATTTTCCATAAAATAGAGATTAACCGTTTTATTTTGAGGACTTTTCAACTTTACTGAACTTTACACTAGCTTAACCCTACTTATCGAATCGTTTATGCATACTTAGCCCCGTTGATGAAACAAAACTGATGAAACAAAACGTTTCCCCCATGTCATGCAGCATCATGACCAAAACAAGTAGGAATATTAAGATGAAAAAATTAATTGCCGGTGTTTTATTGAGTGCATGTATCGCCACTACTGCTTATGCAGGTGGTAAACATTCTGATGACCGTAAAGGTCCTGACTTCTTTCCCATTCACAAAATGACGAAAGTGCTAGATTTAACTGACGAGCAGCAAGACGCCCTAAAAGCGTTGAAAGCCGAACTTAAAGCTGAGCGCAAAGCAAATCGCCCAGAGAAAGGCAGCGAAGACTCATTTAGAGCAAAATTTAAGGCGCTCGATCCGTCAGACGCTAATTACGAGCAAGACTTAAACGAGCTTGCAAACCTAAAAGCCGAAAAAGCGAAAGCACGTTTTCTTAAAATGGCCGATGTACGTGTGAAAGTGAGTGAAATTCTAACTGACGAGCAGCTAGAAAAGTTCGAATCGATGAAAGAAAAGCGTGGCAAGCGTGGTGAACGCGGCGACCGAGATGACAAGCAAGAAAGAAACAGCTAGTCGTAATATAGACATGTGTTTTTAATAAAAGCCCCCGCAGTTGGAAAGTCCAACGAGCGGGGGCTATTTCGTTGGTTATTACTATTTTATGTTCATTAAACTCGCCTGATGTTCTTTATAGCTTAGCGCTATTGGGTTGTTGAACTTGGGCGTATGTAAAAATAGATGAAGGAACCTTGGCAACTTTTTCTAGCGCCTTACGGTCAGTGCTTGGTGGAATCGATGTTAAGCCCATCCAGGTATTACGACAGTTATTTTTCGCGCCATAAAGCGCGGTATCAGCAAGCCCTATTGTGGTTTGCCAATCAAAAATATCGTAATGCTGCTGAGAAAGTGGATAAGCAGCATAGCCAATTGAACAGGTGACATGCTTACGTGTTTCTTCTGAAAGTTGAAATTCAATCGAACCCACTATATCTACCGCTCGCTCTGCCAACACACACGCTTCTTCTCTAGGTGTGTTGTGGACGACGACTAAAAATTCCTCACCGCCCCAGCGAATGAGATAATCAGTCTCACGGAATATACGCTTTAAGCGCTTTTGGGTTTCAACTAAAACCTTGTCACCTGCCTGATGACCATAAGTGTCGTTGATATTTTTAAAGTGGTCTAAATCGATAACGAAAAACAGTATGTCGTAATGGTTTTTAGGCTCGGTGTACCTTTGATCGCAGTTGGCGTAATAACGCTGCACTAGGGCAATATCGCGCTCAATATGTTGTGTTAGATAGCGCCTGTTGTGTAACCCAGTTAGCGGGTCAGTCAAACTGGCCTCTTTAAGCGCTGCGGCCTGTTCACTGAGTTGCTTATTAGCTATCGATAATTCAGTAGTTCTCGCATTCACGAGCTTTTTTAGAAATGCTTGACGGTGTCTGTGATGCTTTACCCCTAGTAAGTGACCTATATACACAGCGACACATAAACATAAGATAGCGACAAATTTTGCTAGCGCGGTTTGATACCACGCTGGCATAACAAGTAACTTACGATGCAATGCATTCTTTTCCCACGTTACCCCATCGTAAGAATACTCAATTTGCAGAGTATAGTCGCCAGGTTGCGGCATCGTAATGACCGCTAAACGTTGCTCAGCATTTGCCTGAATCCAGTTTCCATCTAACCCTATTACACGATAACGATAGTGAGTATGTTCAGGGGTAAGATAATCAAGTGCCGCAAATTCGAAGGTTATTCGTTTTGTCAGTGGAGGAAAGGTTAAATCAGTCGCGGCTTGCCCCAGCGATTCGATTGTATCGTCATGGTGAACCAAAGTAATATCCGTGAGCACGACTGGTACAGGCGGCTTCGAAAATGTGAAGTTATCACTATCAATAATGGTTAAGCCGTTAATGCCGCCAAAAACAATGTCATTCTCATTTGTTATTGTAGCTGCTGAAGGTGCATAAGGGGCATTCACCACGCTTGGTGCAGCGACTGCCCAGCTAACAGCAAATGAATGGCGGTTTATTGCGGCAATGCCTTGGGTAGTACTCACCCAAATATGATCTTCACTTTCTCCTGCGATAGCAGCAATATTATTGCCTGGCAAACCACTAATGCTCTCAATTTGAGTCCAGTCTGCGTATGTAGGTTTAACAAATAAACCTGCAGAGCCTGTACCGACCCAAAGGTAACCATTATCGTCAACGAATAAGCTAGATATATATTGTTGTTTTAATATGGGGTGAGCAATGTAATTTGTAGCCAAGTCGATAGTTTCACCTATTTGAATGTCACCTTTGACCAATCCTTGCCATGTACCAATCCATAAGCGATTTTCATCAATTGCTAACGACGCAATACGCCGCTCTGCGATACTGTCAGCAAATTCGATTTGTTTTTCTATAGCGTTGTGCTGCACCCATAAACCGTCTGTGCCGCCTAGCCATAAACTCGTCTCTGTCGATAAAAAGGCAGTGGTAAATGTTGAAGGATGACGTGTTGATACTGCTAACGGTAGGGCTTGCTTAGTGGCAGAGTCAAGTTCCACTGATGCAAAGTTGCTTGACGCATATACGTCACCATTTTTAGCTACATGCAAGGTTTCAACGGGGTTTTCTGATGTTTCCCAGAGCTGTTCTATTTTGCCATTTACTGGTGACAGGATTTCGATGCCGGCATTACCAGAGCCTACGAACAGTTCGCCATGGTGGGACTGTACCGCGTGTACTTTTCGGTAACTCAAGCTTTTATCAATATTTGCACCACCGAATATATTAATTATCGATTGGTTATTCGCATCGAAAATATTTAGCGTGTGCCCAGCGCCAATCCACACTAATCCTTTGCTATCGGCAAAGGTAGACCAAATATTGTCGTCAGCAAGCGAAGATGGTTGAAGTGGGTTGTGCGAAAACTGGCGGGTTTCATGAGTATTAATATTCACCTCTATCAACCCTTGCCCAAAGGTGCCAAGCAGCAGCAAATCAGGTTTTATTTCGCTCATAGTGAAAAGCCAAGGCAATGTCGAGGTCCCCATCGCTAATTGGCGAAATGGTGCATCCTCATTTTGAACAAATAAACCTTTGTCGGCGGTGCCCACAACGAGGTAGCCTGAAGCGGTCGAAAGAATACTACTGATACGAGGTTTTTTATAACTACCCACTTCTACTCGTAGTGGAGAATGTTCAACGCCGCTACTTACGATATCAACGAGCGGAAACTGAAACAGCCCTTGTCCAGACCCTACCCATAATTGGTGCTTGCTATCTACATGAAGTGCATGGATCCTCGCTCTATCTGGTAGTTCGAATCCCGATAGTTTTTTCGTTTTATCATTGAAAATAAACAACGATCTATCTGATGCAAACGTGAAAATCTTATTGTTGGCAATAGAGGTTATGTTGAGGTTAAGTATCGATACATCCGAAAGTAAACTTTCCTCATATGCATTGAGTTGTAGTTTTTCTTGATTTAAACGGTAAAGGCCTTGTTGAGTACCTACCCATACTTCACCGCTTTTGGTAACAAAGGTGGCTTGAATTTGCGGCGAAGGCGTATCGCTTTGCTTATTTTCAAATGACACCGATTTTAAAGACTGGGAATCCCATCGCCATAACCCTTTGGAATCAACAATCCATTTAAATCCGTCGTTAGTTTCCAATACAGATAGTATTGGGCCGTCAATCAATGAAGTCTTGGCTACAGGCGTGTAAAACGTGGGCTGATGAAGCGTGTGCCAGCTAGAGGTAGCCGAAGCGGGGACACAAAAAAACAATGGCAACACTGATAAAGTGAAACAAAGTTTAAAAGATTTAGTTAACAAAGTAGCGTACCACGTTAATCGTTACTATTAATCCAATGCATACTGATGCACTAAATCACTTTCGTACTTTGAGAATAAAGCGTTGCTATTCCCGTTGCAACGAGAAACAGACGGTAGCAGTATTGATGTAAGCTTTATTTTATAAGTGCTTGTTTGCGTAAACATTACACATGACGAGTTAAATCGTTACATCTATTCAAAAGCGCCTAGAATGTCGATATCAGCAAAATCTTCTTAATGTCTATTTTTCATGGGGTTACAGCGCATTAACCACTTGTGGTGCAAATTATGCTCTTCTTTAAGGTAAGTTGTAATGCAAGCTCGTTTAATAATCGCACGGGCTTCATTATTGCGAATTTTAAGCAGAGAAGGAGAACGCTATGAAAAAGCTGACATTAACCGCCATGGTGGGTGCAGTCTCACTAGCCTTGAGCGCAAGTTGTTTCGCCGGTCATCACGAGGATGAAGGGAAAAAGATTATGATGAATAATCTGAAAACAGGCGAAGCTATCGGAAGCGTGATGGTAAGCAGCTACGATGACGACGGTGTGGTTTTCACACCGAAACTATCAGGGCTAACCCCAGGGATTCACGGCTTTCATGTACATGAAAATGGCGACTGCTCAGCAGCAATGAAAGATGGTAAAAAAGTGTTAGGCGGTGCCGCAGGTGGGCACTTCGACCCTGAAAATACGGGCAGTCACAGCGTACCTTGGTCTGAAGAAGGTCATGAGGGTGATTTGCCAACCCTGTATGTTGATGAAAGTGGCAATGCCACTCAACCTGTATTCGCACCTGAATTGGAGCTTGAAGACATTGAAGGGCGCGCCATTATGATTCATGCAGGTGGCGATAACTATTCAGATTCCCCAGCTAAACTTGGCGGTGGCGGCGAGCGAGTGGCTTGCGGCGTGATTGGTAAGTAACCAGTCTTGAAGATCAATGTTAGTATTTAGCAAAATTGATAATTAAAGCGGCAGAAATGCCGCTTTTTTTGTGTGTTTGAGTTATTCGCAACTGTCCAGGCCAACAAACCTAAAAAGGGTTAAGCGTAGAATAGCGAACTTGCGTTTTACTTCAATGCACTATTGAATATGGCTATACGCTTTTAAGGAGAAAGAAGGTGTTTACATATAAATTCGTATCTAATGTGTTAAAGCCATTGTTGAAACCAGTGTTAACTGCACTAATAGTATTAGCCTCAGCTAATGTGTTGAGTGCAGATAACATTCCGGATGTCGTCGGGGAAATTAGCGGTGAAGCATTGCTTGCACAGCATCCAGCGTTTATGGACGAATATAAGTCGTATCAACCTAGCGACGCTGAAATTGAAGCCGTATCTGCTTTGGAAGACGATACGCTACTCATACTATTTGGCGCATGGTGCCATGACAGTGAAAGGGAAGTCCCCCGACTATTGAAAACACTAGATGCTAGTGGGTTAAATGTCCCTCAATTTACTTTATTCGCGGTTGACAGGAAAAAGAGCGATCCAGAGGGCATAGCAGAAAAGCATGCGCTTAAATATACGCCTACTTTCATATTAATGCGTGATGGTGAAGAAATAGGACGAGTGGTAGAACGTGCAGAAACTAGTTTAACTCAAGATTTACAGGCTCTGGCGGCAGCGGCAGAGTAAAGTCACAGGTAAAAGACTGGCGGATAAAGAATTGAGGAATGGAGAAGTAATGGATAAAGGGCTGGCGAAAAAATAGCCATGAATAAAAGCATCAGTAGGCTTCGATTGCCTGCTGGTTTATCCGCTATATTGATACAGTAGCCTGGATTAAGAGCTAAGCGCTAAGCCCTAAGCCCTATCGCTACTGCCTAATGGCGTTATGAAAAAGATTACTACTTCAACGTGTACTCAAGGGTGATTTTCGTATCTAAAAGCTGCGAAACGGGGCAATTATCTTTTGCTTCCTGAGCAATTTTAGCGAATTCGTCTTCGGTAATTCCCTCAACGCTAGCTTCAAGGCTTAACGCTGACTGACTAATTTCATAACCATCGTCTGTCTTATCTAAACTGATTTTAGCGGTAGTGTTTAGCTCTCCGTCATCATAGCCTGCGCCTGATAACGCAAAAGATAAGGCCATGGTGAAGCAACTTGCGTGCGCCGCCCCTATTAGTTCTTCGGGATTGGTGCCTTTGCTATCTTCAAAGCGTGTATTAAATCCGTAGGGCTGATTAGACAATGCGCCTGTTTCGGTAGAAATACTGCCTTTGCCTTGCTTTCCTAAAGGTTTGTATGCCGCACTGCCTGATTTAACTATGCTCATTTGCTATTTCCTTACGTTTTGACCAAACCGGTTACATGGTTTGAATTTTAAAAGCTTAACGATGCAAGTGCTCTGCCGATGTCACTGATTTTCTGCAAACCAAGGCCATGCGGGCGATAGCGTTGAAGTGATGAGAGTTAACGCAGCTAGTGTCATGAGTTTAATTTCGTTACGGCATGCGAAGGTTACAGGACTAAATGAAAATTTTACCCGTAATTGTAATGTCACTGAAAATGAAAGTTTCTAGGACTTAATCCGTTCTGTATTAGTGAGCCGTATGTTTTTGTCTTCGATAGTTAATTTTAAGGTTAATAATGAAATCTATTTTGCCCGCATTATTGTTAAGCACGTTTATCGCTGCCCCAATTGCCACTGCTGACGAGACTGTTCTGGCTGGTGGATGTTTCTGGTGTATGGAATCTGATTTTGAAAAATTAGAGGGCGTAACCGATGTGGTCTCGGGTTTTACCGGAGGAACAGTGCCCAATCCTACTTATAATGGGAACCATAAGGGGCATTATGAAGCTGTGAAGATAACTTTTGATGAAAGCAAAGTGTCGTATCGAGAAATACTCGACCATTACTGGGTGAATATCGACCCTTTTGATGCAAGAGGGCAGTTTTGTGATAAAGGCCCCAGTTATTTAAGTGCCGTGTTTGTCGCTAATGATGAAGAACGTGCCATTGCGCAGGACACTAAAAATGCGGTAAAAGCGCAATTTCCAAATCAAACCGTGGTTACCCCTATTTTTGATTCATCCACATTTTATCCTATTAAAGGCGATGAGATAGGTCATCAAGATTTCTATAAAAAAAGCCCTGTGCGTTACAAGCTTTATCGCTGGAATTGTGGCCGCGATCAGCGCTTAGAGGAGATTTGGGGAGAGAAAGCAGCAGGTAAGTCTTAGTTACTTGCTTCTTGTCATCATTATTATGTAATGCTGCGGTAGACTTAAACACAGGTCTGCTTTGTGCAGCATTGCTCGGTTTTTACTTTTATCTCGTTATTTTTTCTTTATAGTTAATTTAAATTATAAGTAATGGTTATTTAACACTAAATAGCGATGAAATAACCAAAACGGCTGGAAGTAGTACATGAAAAAGTGCGTTGTAGTAAAGCTTATCTTGCTGTGTTTGGGGTTTTCGTCTTACTTTAGTGTGGCCGAGCAAAACCCAAAGCCGCCACTGCTTGATAGCGATACGCTATTAACTACTGGTTCAAGCTACTTCCCTTATGTTGATAAAAATGTGCAGGATGGTGGCTGGTCTGTTTCTTTGGTAAAAGCTGTTTTCAAGCACATGAATACACCCGTTTATATCGACATTTTACCATGGCAACGTGGTTTCAAATGGGCGCTTGAGGGCAAGTACCAAGGAACATTCCCTTATGTTCATACCGACGAACGAGCCAAGTCTTTTATTTACTCGAAACGCATTAATACAATTCCCGTACGTATTTACACATCAAAAGAGATGAAAGTTAATACACTGGCTGATGTGACAGGGGCTCGCCTTTGTTTGCCATATGGCTATAGCTTAAGCATCGAACAGTCAGAGTTTATCAACGCATATAAGCTTTCTGTTCAACGAGCGGTTGATGCAAGAGGCTGTATTGTTCAAGTATCAAAAGGGTGGGGCGATATAGGCTTTACCAATGGTTACTTGCAAAGAGATCATAACTCAAAACTCCTTGAAGTATTTGACAGTGTCAGCATTATCGATATTCCTGTAGCCACTATTCCGCTTTACTATATTGTTTCTAAAGAGCTTGAAAATGCCCAAGCGCACATCGATGAATTTAATGCGGCATTAGCGTTTATTGAACAATCTGGCGAGCGCGGTCAAATAGATGCGCGTTTTGAGGCCATAGCCAATCAAAAATAGCACGAGTTAAAAGTGTTTCTAGCCATTAAGCGCTTCCATTGGCTTAAACAATCGGATTGTGCGTAATAGATATCCTCTTTCAATTACCGTAAATCGCTAACTACATTGAGCCTAGACTAATTTCAATTGACTGAAATTTATGATTATCCGCATGCTAATTGCGTGATAAGGTCGGCTGGAGTTGTGTTAAAGGTAGTATAGGGGAAAGGGAGACGATATGGTCATCGATGGCGTAGTACTAGCAGGTGGGCTTTCAAGCCGAATGGGGGAAGACAAGGCACTTTTGAAACGTGATGAGCGCGATATGCTTACTTACACAACTGACTTAGTTTCTTCATTACCTATTAAACGTCTATTGATTAGCCGAAATGAAGCCACCACTGTTAGTGTTCAGCCTAGTGACGCTGAAAGTTATTCTATTAATTATGCTAATAAATATGACGATAATTATAAAGTGGTCGATGATGTAGTGGCCAATATTGGGCCTTTGGGCGGAATATATTCTATTGCTATTCAAAGCAACGCGGATGCACTAATTATCACGCCCGTCGATTTGCCCCTGTTGCGAACAGAAGATTTAGAGCAGCTTATCGACAAAGGCACCAGTGCAAAACGGCCTGTTTATTTTTCCCATCACTATCTACCCTTGTTTTTGCCGTTAACGACAGAGGTTCGACAGTACCTTGAAGATGTTGTTAATGGGCAAGTGCCGCAACGTTCAGTCAATACCATGTGTACAAATTTTGATGCAATTGAAGTCTCGCCTGAAAACAACGCGCGGTTAACCAACGTGAATACACCAGCGCAGTGGGATGCCGCTAAAAAATTGCTATCACTGGCCGGAAATTAACGACACTTCAGCGAACATGACCGTACTAGTTAGTGTGTTTATTCATCAGTTGGCTTATGATTTAAACGGTTGTTATAAAGCCGATTATAGTAAACGACCTGTATAAAACAGCTTGTACCAAAACGCGTGTGCTAAGACGTTAGCAAGACAAAGTTTATCAATTACACCAAATTCAATATTACTCGTTCAATACATTTAAGGGTTAACGCAATGCTTTGTATCTCTTTACCATCCGCTAAATCTTTTATGCAGCTAGCTGGCTTGTGCATTAGCAGCGTAGTGGTTTCTTTCACGGTGAGTGCCGCTGATGTCGAGCGGCAAGCCAGCGTTGAAAACCAAGCCTCGGCGAATCGTCAAGAGCTGCTATCCCCCAGCTTGGTTAACGTTGAGCGCTATCCTGAAGCAGATGTTAGCCATCCAGTTCCTCAATTTAGTGTAGATGCAAGCTGGCCTAAAATGCCGAAAACATTAATTATTGGTCAGGTGCCAGGGTTATCGGTAGATAAAAACGATAACCTGTGGTTACTACACCGACCAAACTCACTAAGTAAGCTTGATGTCGGGCTTACCAACAATATGGGGCTTTGCTGTGAAGCTGCCCCTCACGTTTTACAATTTTCACCACAAGGCGACTTACTGAATGCGTGGGGCGGGCCTGAAATATCACCTTCAATAAACGGTGAAAACCAGTGGCCCGCAACGGTTCATGGATTATACGTTGATGATGAAAATACGGTATGGTTGGGCGGAAATGGTGATGGTGACCATGTGGTGCTTAACTTCACGGAAAAAGGGGAGTTTATTCGCCAGTTTGGTATTCGCGGTAAAACAGATGGTAACCTAAGTAAATCAACGCTAGGTAACCCTGCCGATATTTTTCATAACACTCACACTAATAAAGTCTTTATTGCCGACGGGTATATTAATAAACGGGTGACAGCTTTTAACACAGAGGCCAACGAGTTTGACCAATTATGGGGCGCGTACGGTACAGCACCTGGCGGCGGCACGCGAGAAGGTGCGTTCGATGTTTCTCAAGCCACGGCGAATGCCAGTGCTACCAGCACAAAAGCACAAAACTTTGGTGACATTGTACATTGTGTTACTCAAGCAAGTGACGGCAGAATTTATGTGTGCGATAGACGGAATAATCGGATTCAAGTATTCAAAGCTGATGAAAGCGGCACGGTTAATTTTATGCAAGACGTGATAGTGGCGGGCGAAACCGGCGGCTTAGGTACAGCCTCTGATATCGCGTTTTCGCCCGACAATAAATACATGTACGTGGCCGATATGATGAATGGTCGCATTTGGATTTTATTACATGAGAACTATCAAGTGCTGGGTAGTTTTGGTCGACCTGGTCGCTATCCGGGGCAGTTTACTTGGCTTCATAGTGTGGTAGCTGATAGCGAGGGTAACCTGTATACCTCAGAAGTCAGTACAGGCCGACGAGTACAAAAATTTGTACTAACCGGCTTTGAGTCTGAACAATAAGACTAATCAATAAAGCTGGGCAACAGAGCTAGCGCTAGGCATAAATCCAAGCACTTAGCACTAGCGCTAAGCCGAAGAATAAATAGCAGTAATAGGGATGACAATGGCTCGATATTCAAGTGTTAAACCACATTGTGTAAGCAGTAAGCGTAATGAAAGTTTGAGCCTTGGGGCTGCTCTATTTACTAGAGGGGCATTTATTAAAGGGCTATTTATTAAAGGGCTATTTAGTACAAGGCCGTTCACTACAAGGCTATTACGTTTAGTGCCAGTAAGTTTGGTGCTAGCAATAACGGCCTTATCAAGTGCATTGCTGTTAAGCACAGCGGCTGATGCAAAATCAGATGAAGCTGAACATAATCAAAGTTTAAGCAATTCTGCAGCCTCAAGCCAGAGTGTAAACTTAAGCCAAAACATAAGCTTGAGCTCGGGAGCCAAAGGGGTACTGGAAAAGTCTAGTTGCACCGCTAACAATGATGCCAACCTTGAAATAAAAGGCGCGGTACTGCTAATACACGGTTGGGCAGGGCAAAAAGATGAAGTGGGCGACTTATATAAAGATTTATCGCACCAGTTAAGCGCGCATTGTATTGCTTCTGTCAGGTTTGATGTTCGAGGGGAAGCGGAACGTGAAGCAAGTAATTATACGCTATCGAGTACCTTTAAAAGCCGGGTAGAAGATGCGCAGGCCGGACTAGATTACTTGCAAGCGCAGTATCCTAACACGCCATTGGTGGTTGTAGGGTTTAGTTTAGGTGGCGCGACGGCTATGGAGTTGGTCAGTACGCACCCTAAAACCTTTGATGGCATGGTGTTATGGTCTACAGCCCTAAACCCAAATGAAATAGTGACGAATAGTCAAAACTTTAAAGAAGTTCGACGGGCGTTAGAACAAGGGCAAAGCACGTTAAAAAGCTGGGTTGATTTGACCCTTACCCGAAAACACCTAGTGGGAATGTTAGGCTACAATCCTATTCGCAATTTAGGTGATTTTGAAGGAGAAGTGCTAGCAATACGAGGCTCTAACGACTACTTGCCTGCCCATGAAAACGTTATTTTTGAGGCGAGTAATGCGGTGCGTGAAGATGCCTATTATATAGGTGACGCCGATCATATCTTCAACGTATATGAGCCTGATAGAAGCAAAAAAGAAGAAGTGCTGGATTTATCTGTTAATTGGATCAAGCAGCTACTTAAATAACGAAAGTTGCTGTTTCAGCAAAGGACTGAAAACATCAATTGAATAATCAGTTTGAGAAGGCCCAGCTCAGGGGGCCCAGCTCAGATAACTCAGCTTAGAAAACCCAGCTCAGAAATTTCAGTTCAGTAAACAAGGTCGGATAAAGATGGGTAAATAAAAGCTGCCGTGTTAAGTGTTACGGCTTTTCAAAAATTCCATTAACGCGTTTTCGGGCAAGGGTTTTGACCAGAAATAGCCTTGCCCAATGTCGCAGCCAAGTAAAAGTAGCTTTTGCAAGGTCTCTTCATCTTCAATTCCCTCAGCCACCGTCTTCAAGCCTAAGCTGGCTGCCATGTTGATGATGGCGCCTACCAAAGACTCATCGTGCTCCGAGAAACATAAAGGGCTTATAAAAGATCTATCTATTTTAAGCTTTGAAGCGTTAAAGTTTCGAAGATAGCCTAAGTTAGAATAACCCGTACCAAAGTCGTCAATGGCAATGGTAATGCCAAGCTTGCTCAGCGAAGCGAGTTGCTTTTGTATTTGCTCGGTTTCATCAATCAACAACGACTCGGTTAACTCTAGTTCCAATGCGTCTGGCGGTAAGCCCGCTTCGTACAATGCACTTTCTATGGTGCGTTGAAGCTGACCATCTTTAAACTGCATCACCGATAAATTTACTGCCATGCGTATATCAGCATGTCCCTGCTGGCGTAATTGGGCACAAAATTGGGTGGCTTGACGTACTACCCAGCTACCTAACTCATTAATTAAGCCACTACTTTCTGCCAAAGGGATGAATAAGTCTGGCGGGATCATACTCCCATCAGGTTGAGGCCAGCGTAGTAATGCTTCTAGGGTGTTAATGTTGCCACTCTTTAAGTCTACAATAGGCTGGTAGTGCAGCTCGAATTGTTGTTCATTTAGCGCCGGGCGTAACAGTTGTAGCATTTTAAACTTGTTTTCGCTGGCTTTGTCTAAACTCTCGTCGTAATGGTGATAGGTATTGCGGCCATCTTGTTTCGCTTTATACATAGCGATATCGGCTTTTCTGCATAGCTGCTTAAAATCAGTGCCGTCTTTTGGTGCGCTGGCTGTCCCTAAAGAGGCTGAAACCCTTACTTGATTTTGAAATATATCGAAAACAGACGCGCACTGCCCAATCAGAGAATCAGCGAGGGGCGTCAACGCATCACTTTCAGGGTTGATAGGGGCAATAACCAGAAATTCATCACCACCGAAGCGGATGAGATACTGTTTTGGCGACAAGATTTCTGTGAGCTGTTGGGTAAGTAATTTAAGCAATTGATCGCCCGCTGCATGGCCCAACGCATCGTTAATTGGCTTAAAATTATCTAAATCAATAAATAGTAATGCTAATGACTGCCCATGTTCTTCACAATCGCTTAGCGATAAATTAAACAGGGTTTCACCATACAGCCGATTAGGCAAATTGGTTAGGCTGTCATGGTGCGCCAAATGCTGAATTTGCGTGCGACTTTGCGCCACTTTTATATTTTCGCCCTGAAGCGATGTCATCAAATCTTTGATGTCACGAACTAAAATGTAAACACTAAAACCTGTGACGATGAATATCACTAGTGTAAAGATTAAATGTTCCCAACTAAGTGAAGGGATATGGGGAGTGATAATGCCCTGTAATGACAACCCAACAATAACAACACATTGCAAGGTCACGAAAAAAAGCAACGTTAAGAATAAGCCCACACCGCCTAAAATAGCGGCGAAAATTATTAG
Source organism: Alteromonas sp. Mac1 (assembly GCF_001562125.1). Lineage (NCBI taxonomy): Bacteria > Pseudomonadati > Pseudomonadota > Gammaproteobacteria > Alteromonadales > Alteromonadaceae > Alteromonas > Alteromonas sp. Mac1. The sequence goes on along the minus strand of NZ_CP013932.1, from coordinate 2,801,413 downwards.
GGTAGGGTAGCCCAAAATAGCTAAGTCGAATAACCCTGCACCGGTTGCTGCTAGCGCGAACAACATGGAAGATAATGACACCAGCAGGGTAGACGCCGAGGCAAGTACTTTATGTTTATATGCGAACACAAACGCGGCAATTAAGCAGGTAAGGCCGGCAGCAATAATTATAAAGGTAACATTGCGCGCCACAGAAAGAGAAGCCACCAGCCCGAGGGCTGATACTCCACAAATTTGCATGAGTCTACGACGACGTATTTGATTAAACGCGTCTTTATCGATGGTTAAAGCAAAGTTAGGAATTTTAAGCTCTTTCTAGTGACTTAATTATTGAGAGATATATTTATAATAGCTCACTTTCTCGCTAGAGTTGGTTAATTCCAGCGCTTGTATTAATACCTTGTGCCGCTTCCCGATACTTATGTGCAAAGTGAGAATGTGCTATTGATGGTGTTAAAGCACTCCTTGCTTGCTCACCCTGCTACGCTATCAATTCGCTACTCTGCCAATTTTTTACTCTGCCACTGGGCTAGTTCAATATATTTGCTTCAATACAGTAGCCACTTCTTTTGACACCTTTTCATACTCTACCGATTCCACAAAGCCTATGGAAAATGTTTTAGGTGTATTCAAAAACTTGTTTTTCTCATGGCGGCCAAAACCGAGCACAGTCATGTAAGGACGGCTTACGTAGTTGTCGGGGTGAGTATCATCGTCATGATTTAGCAAGAAAATCATTCGGGGAGATGATTCATCGCCAAAGGCATACCATTCAGGGCTAGGTAAATCGCCGTTGAATGAATCATTGATAGGGTGGCGTATGTCAGTAGCAGAATTATACCAAAAGTCGGTGTCATCCATGCTACCGCCAGGCACCCCTTCATATTGCACCCAATAATGATAGCCAGGGCTTACCGTTGTCATTGTGAAATTACAATGGGTAGGGTAAAAATCCCATTGGCCTACCCATTTTCCGTTTTCTGAGGTAAATGCTATACGTACATGGTTCTCAAGCTCGATAAGCACTTCACCTCTGGCAGTGTCAGTGCCTGCATTCATAGCATGAAAATAACTGCCGTCTTGTTTATGGATGGCATTTGGGAAGCCGCGGTATTCACCTTTGTGGCCTGAACCCTTAATGTTGTTAAAACCAATCCAATCTACCCCGTCTTTATCAAGCATGCTAGATAACCCACCACCGTGTTTTTCTAGATAGTAAGTGGCCGACGGGGTTGAAATTATATAAGCAGGTACAGGCCCAGCCGACTCATCTATACCCTCAGTTAAGCGTACTCTGTAATTCTCATTACTCATTGAGCAACCGAAAAGCATAAGTGAAAGTAAACCCATACCTAACCAGTGCGCCAGTATTTGTAGATTTGATACACAAGCAAAAAACTTGCTTATAAACGCGTTAAATAGCTTTATTCTAAGCATGGTTTTTTACTCAATGATGAGGTGGCCGTAGTAGTCTCTTTTCTAGCACTGTGTTTAAGTAGTAAGCCTATAATTAGCATAATGACTGCACAGCCTAAAAACATAAGCCGTCCCCACAAAGGATTTGGGATAAGCATCATAACTAGCATGCCTACGCTCATGATAATAACCATAACTCCGAGTTTATTACGTTGCTGGCGGTCGTAATCGTCTTGCTCAAAATCTGCAATCACTGGGGTTTCTACATCATCAAAGAATCGCTCGGTTTCTGCTTTATGCGCGTCTTTTTCGGGGTTATAAAAAAAGGAAGTTGCACAGAAAAAGCCAGCGGTAATAACCAAGTGGGCAATGATAATTAGCATGAGATTAAGATCGATTGATTCACGGCGGGTAAGTGCTTGTTCTAGTCCAATCCAGTTGGCAAAAAACTCAGGAGTGAATACATTCATCATTAACCAGGACACCGTTAGGCCTATAGCGACGGTTAACCAAGGTGCCCACTGGGGCGTTTTTTTAATAAACAGGCCAAATATTAAGGGAATGAGTAGCGGAACTTGAATCATGGTAGACACGTTCATCATTAACTCAAACAAACTTAGCTCTTTTAATGACTTGAAGAACAGTGCAACGGCGATAACCATAATACCGCTAATAAAACTGACTAAACGGCTAACATTCAACAGATGTTTATCTGACACTTGTTTCTGTTTTTTCAGTAATAAAGGTTGGTATAAGCTTCGTACAAAAATACCCGCGTTTTTATTAAGCGCTGAATCCATTGACGACATAGAAGCCGCGAATAACCCCGCCAGCAACAGCCCAACAGTGCCAAGGGGCATGGCATTACGCGTAAACACAAGATATACCGCATCACCTGCTTTATTGCCTAACTCGGGGTAGGCGGTTGCGGCATCAGGATACAAAATGGCCGATGCCCAAGGGGGAATAAACCAAATAATACTGCCAACGCCCATCAATATCATGGCAAGCAATGCGGCTTTACGTGCGTTTACGGTGTCCTTTGCGTTTAAAAACCGAAACGAGTCGTTTAGATTCATAATAGTGATAAGTTGCTTTGCCAAAAAGAAAACAAAAGTGCCAACAAGTAGTAGGCCGTAGTTCATGTCTGGCCCCATAACAAAATCGACAGGGAAATCGGTTACCAAGGCAACGGGTCCACCTACTTTTACCAGCGCTACAATAGCGCAGGCTATCGAGATGATTGCCACAATAAGGGTTTGTACAAAATCAGACGCTACCACGCCCCAAGCGCCAGACAATACCGACACAAACAGCACGGTAAGACCGGTAGCAATAATGGTTAAACTGATGTCGGCATTAAATACGGCACTAGAGAAAACACCAAGGGCGTTTAACCACACGCCAGCGTTTATCATGCTAAAGATAATCAGTGCCCAAGAGAAAAATTGCTCGTTCTGGCTTCCGAAACGGCGCTTAATGCCTTCAGTGGGAGTGTCGACACGCATTTGTCTAAAGCGGGCTGAAAAGTAAAGCCAGCCACAAAAATACGCAAAAGTATTGGCGAAGAATACTAGGCTTATGGCAAAGCCGTCGCTAAAGGCTTTCCCCGCTGCGCCTGTGAATGTCCATGCAGAAAATTGTGCCATAAAAGCGGTTGAGCCAACCATCCACCATAGCATTCGACCGCCACCACGAAAGTAGTCGCTGGTGGAATTTTTCGCCATCGATTTAAATGCAAAACCAATACCGAGGATCAGTAAAAAGTACCCTGCAATAACGAGATATTCATATATCATGGGACAACCTTTTATTACAGTTGGCTAACGTCTACCCAATTGTCATTTCGACGAATAAGATCGATGAGTTGCTGGTATTGCGCACCTTCTTTAAAGGTTTGATATGGTGAAACCGTTTCACCTTTCACATCGTTCACTAATTCGCGAATTAAATAGCGCCAATTACGTTCGGTGTCACCTTCGCCTTCGGGAGTGTTGTCTATGATGTCTTGCGGTAACGGCAATTCTGTCCACTGGTTGTTTTCGTCATAGTAATAAAGGGGACCGCTGGCATAATGACCTTTTATAAAGATGGCACTCTTGCTGCCATAAACAACGATATGGTCGTCGGTAAAACGGGGTTGTAAACCGCCATGTTTAAACAATACTGAGACAGGCTTTGCTGCAAGTTCACTTTTTAGCTGTGCAAGTACGGTATATGACCATTCTACATTCGATTCACCCCATTTGAGGGTTGGGTCGTTGATATCACTTGGTATAAAGTCGCGTCGCTTTTTGAAATTGTGTACGCCTTCAACAATAGGGGCTTTACCCAAATCATCTCGTACTTCCCCCATCATAGATAAGATTTCTTCACCCACAATTGAGGTGACAATTGAAAGCTTATGGGTAAAGTTGTTGTTTAAGCGCCCGCCACCGTCCTCTTTGCGGTGAGACCAGCCAAAAGGAATGTCACGCTCTAAGTTAAAGTGTGAAATGCACTCTACTTCTAGTGGCTCACCAATCATCCCTTTTTCCACTAAACGTTTGGCGTGAATAACATGAGGCATGTAGCGAAAGCTTGAAGCAAAAGCGGTTTTCACCCCTTTTTCTTTGGCCAATTCATACAGTTTCTTAGCAGAATTACCAGCGGTAGAAAGTGGTTTGTCACTAAATACATGACAGCCAAATTCAATAGCTTGAATTATGGGCGTTTCGTGGGCGCCGCCGGGTGTGGCAATAGAGACGATGTCTGGCTTGCAGTCTTTAAGCGCTTGTTGCCAGTCGGTACTGAAATAGGGGATTGAAAGTTCTTTGGCTACACTTTCCACAACGCTTGGAGTTCTGCCCACTATGCCAACAACGTCTGCACCAGCATATCTAAAGGCTTCTGCATGCCCTTGGCCTGCAAATCCAGTGCCTTGAATTAATACCTTGATAGGGTTACTCATGTTCTTTCCTTTATCGAATTTGTTGTTACAGCGCAAAATAGCTTCACCAGTTCCACAGGGTGCCGTCTTCTAATCGGCTTACCGGTAAGTAAGAGCGTTTGTAAGGGTATTTTTGCGATGCTGATTCATCGAAATCTACGCCTAAGCCGGGTGCGTCTAAAACGGCAACCGTACCGTCTTTAACTTCATAGCGATGGGGGAAGATTTCGTTAAGTTGTTCATTACCAAAACCAACGAACTCCTGAATACCAAAGTTTGGTGCCCAAATATTTAAATGCATATGTGCAGCAAAGCAAACTGGAGATAAGTCAGGTGCTCCATGAGGCGCGGTTTTTACATTATAAATATTGGCAAAATCGGCAATGCGGCGAAGGCCGGTTATACCGCCCGCATGAGTAGCTGCTGCACGGATATAATCTATGAGTTGCTCTTGAATGAGGTTTTTGCATTCCCAAATGGTGTTGAAGGTTTCGCCAATGGCTAATGGGGTAGTGGTGTGATGCCTGATCACCTTATAGTTCTCTTGATTTTCAGCTACGGAAGCATCTTCAAGAAATAACAGGTTGTAAGGTTCTAATAATTTGCCCAATCGGGCAGATTCAATAGGGGTTAGGCGGCTATGCACATCATGAAGTAAATGAACGTCGTTGCCTAAGCGATCGCGGGCTAGCTTGAAAAGGTCTTCCACCATATTAAAGTATTTTAGAGTAGACCAAGGTTCTTCAGGGGGGAGAGGGCGGTTGCCTTGTAATTCAAAGTAGTCTTTTTTATCGCCAAGTACACCATAAGTAACCCCTAATCCGGGGATGGCAGTTTGCAAACGCACGGCTTTAAACCCAGCATCAATATGGGCTTGCGCTTTATCAATGGTGTCTTCAATAGTGTCGCCACTCGCATGTGCATACAAAGTGACTGCCGTACGGCTTTTTCCGCCCAGCAATTGATAAACAGGCATATTGGCAGCTTTACCTTTTATGTCCCACAACGCCATATCAATGGCCGCAATGGCGGCCATATTTATGGGGCCTTTACGCCAATACACCCCTTTGTAAAGGTATTGCCAAATGTCTTCAATGTCGTGGGCGTCGCGGCCAATCAGGCAAGGTGTAATATGTTCTTCAAGGCATGTGACCACCGCCATTTCTCTACCATTTAACGTAGCATCGCCAATACCGTAAATTCCGCTATCTGTAATGACTTTCACGGTAACGAAATTACGTCCCGGACTGCACACAAATACTTTAATTTCTTCAATCTTCACCAGTCTTCCCTCTGCTTAGGATGAAAACATAAAACGTTTTAGTAAAACGTTTTAGTTGACTAAACCTAGCATACAAATGCATAATGTCAACAAGTTGTTAACAATGGTTTAATGAACCTCAGGCTCTTCGAAAAAGCTATGCAAAAAGTGAAATTGGCGGATGTGGCGCGCCTAGCCAAAGTGTCGAACAGTACGGTATCTCAGTACATTAATGGGCGGTTCGACTATATGTCGAAAGAAACCGAGCTTCGGGTTCGGGCTGCTATTAAAGAATTAAACTACACGCCTAACCGCTTTGCTCAAGGTTTAAAAACCACTAAAACCAAGACAATAGGGGTTATCGTTCGGGATATTACCGGTTTTGATACCAGCCGGACCATTCGCGGTGTGGACGACTTCTGTAAAAAAGCAAATTACAACGCGCTTATTTACAACACTGACTTTGATCCCGAGGTTGAAGCTAAGTCGCTAGAGGCATTATTTCAGTTGCAAGTAGACGGGATAATCATAGCGTCATCGGGTAAAAACAATGGCCTTATTGAAGAGTATATTCATAAGGGGCTGCCGATAGTCCACGTGCAATTAGAGCATGACGGCAGCGAGAAGAACCTTGTTTTATCTGATTACCGCAAAGCCGCTTTTGATGCCACAGACTATTTAATCAAATTGGGGCATGAGCGAATTTGCTTTGTGACGCAGGAATTCCAGAACGTTAAATCGAGGAATGAGCGCTATTTAGGTTATACCGATGCGCTTAAAAAGCATGGTATTCAATTTAACGAAGAGTTAGTGCAGTATTGGCAACGAGAAACAGGGTTTGAAAACTCGCCAAAGGCAATTCTTCAATCAGATGCTGCGCCTACCGCGTTTTTTACTCAGCATCTTGCCATCACGACTGAGCTTTTAGCGCATTTAAACCAAGAGGGAGTGAGTGTTCCTGACGATGTTTCTTTGTTAGGTTTTGATGATATTCCCATGACAGAGTTTTTTAAAGTCCCTGTTACGGTAGTAAAACAAGAACCCTACATTATTGGAAAAGAAGCTGCCCAACTTCTTCTTGATTTGATAGATGATAAAGACAGGCACTCGCAAAAAATAATGATTTCCTGTTCCGTAACGCAAAGAGACTCTTGCGCTAGCCCAAAGAACAAAGGGTTGGCGATAAATGCTAGCGGAATAAGTGAAGCGTAGGAAGGACGTTTTACTTATTTGGGAATAAAAAAGCGCTTTCAATGTCATCATTAAAAGCGCTCTTGTTGCGTTAGTTTTTTGGTTAGAAGCTACCGACTACCGTGACAGAGTCGTTCGCTAAACTTTCATCCACAAAGCCAATAGTATTGGGATTATCAGCAACAAGTTGCAGCATTTCTTCTTGTGTAGATACCTCTTCTGGCGGTGTTCCTTGGCCAGTAAAAACTAATTTAGACCAAAACGCAGAATATTGGCTCTCAGATTTACCTAAAACGCCCGTGTTAAAGGCACTACGAATATCATTACCTTGTTCAAATGTTAAAGGAAGTGCTTTGCTACCGTCAGGAAATGCTTTCATTTTACCAAGGTAGATTCTTTTGACTGCTTCGGCATCGATACCCGACCCATTTTTTGCACTAACGATAATTACGTTTGCTGCACTTACAGGAAGTGCAAACATTAAACTAAGTAATAGGACCGCTTTCGCTTTCATTTTCATTATTCCTTAAAATACTAAATCTAAAGATACTGCTATTGCAGGAGGCATTTGCTCTATCGTAAGGCGTTAGTCGATAGTGCCGCTGCATCTGTGCCGTCGAATCCAGCATGTATCCTGCTAGGTGCGATAATATGAATTCATTCTTCGAACTCAGAATAGTATAAGTTCTAGGTATTATCAGTGAAAGTTTACGAAAAATCTTAAACCTTCTGTACTGAACGTTAGTGTGCCTCTTCCTTAATCGACAAAATAAGTAAAGAATCAAGCTAAAAGTACGGCAAGTCCATGTTAACTATCGCTAAACTGAATACTTCATATAAATGACTGAAGACAAGTATAAGCGTAGGTTACTTATTATCATAATAGGTGAAGTTTTCGCGAACTTCCATTTATGGCAGGCTAAGACTGAACAAACGTGATTGGTATGTTGGTGTATTATCTAAGATTAACGGATGTAGAAAGGTTTCTTGTTACATCTACAAATGTTTAGATTCATCTTTGTGGTAAGCAAATTGATTAATAAAGTGGGGATATGGCAAAACCGAACAAGAAAGGGCCAGTTCGAACGGTACAAATAACGTGTGCGAAATGCAAAACGCCCATTTTCAAATACCGAAAAGGCGGCAAAGGCGCACTGGTTAAGTGCTTTAAAGAGCGTATTGTTGAAGATTATACCACTACACCCTGTATATGCCCTGGGTGCGAGCAACCCTTTGCTCGGGAAGCCACAATAAGAGGCGCGCCTGCGTTTAAAATTATTGGTGGGAAAGTACATATGAAGTAGTGATGAAGCGTTCGAGAGGTTAACGCTTCACCACTATCTAAAGGAGGTGATATTAACTCCTTTAACGGTAGAAAATTATATCGCGGCCTGTAATTTTTCGTACAGCGTATCTTTTAACACGGCACGATCATGCTTCATTTGATGCAATGTTTCGTCGGTGGTTGGGGCGCCCTTTAGCTCAAGTTTGCGAATTTCTTCATCTAAAGCGTTGTACTGTTTGTTTTCGCTGGCAAACGTACTGTCACTTTCTACCAGTTTCTCAATGGTATCTTTGTATTCTGGAAAGTCAGATTGCAATGAGTGAACTTCACCTAACATAATGTGCTCCTAAAATTTTTCGATGCGTCAATTTAATTGGATAGTGTTATTTAATATCTTGTACGGCGACGACTAGATCATTCCAATTGCGTTGATTTTCCATGTCGTATTCCATGCCTTTAATGTCTGCTTCGTTAAAACGTTTAACTGCGGGGGTTTTACTGGTGGCTTGATATAACCAGTAAGCTTCTGCACGTAACGCTTCATCTATGGGCTTGTCGATAGATTCGTATACCGCTTGTTTACAGGCATTAATCGATTCTGCAGGAAACAGGGCAATGCGTTTAGCAAGGGCATCGACATAAGGACCAATTTCGTCAGGCTCCAGCGCTTTATTGATGGTGCCGTAAGCTTCGGCTTCGTCGGCGCTGAAATCGCGAGCACTTAGAATGATTTCAAGGGCACGGCCTAGACCGGTTTGACGAGCCATACGAGACGCGCCACCGCCGCAAGGCAATATGCCCATGCCGACTTCCATTTGCATAAACTTGTATTTACCGCGCGCGGCGAATCGCATATCGCAGGCCAGTGCAAATTCATGACCGCCACCTCGGGCAAAGCCTTCAAGTTTAGCGATCGTGGCTTGAGGTAGTTTGCTAATACGTTCTAATACCACTTGAAGGTCGAGCAATTTTACATCGCCACGTGCTACCGCTTCGGTAGACATGTCTTTTAGCAGGTTGGTGTCATAGTGACATACCCAAATTTCAGGGTTAGCTGATTGAAATACCACCACCTTAACGGTGCGGTCGCGCTCAAGGCGCATGGCAAGACCCATTAAGTCTTCTAACATCTCTTGACCTTGTACATTAACAGGGCCGAAATCGAAAGTTATGGTGAGTATTGCACCGTCTTGCTTTGCGGTAAAAGTGGTGTAGCCGTTATAAGCCATGTTCATATTCCTCTGGTCGCATTCGTTTGTTAATTCATTTTTTAGTTGTGTTTAACTTGCCAATGAAAGACTAGCAGCGATTGAGTGGCTTAATAATCGGTAAAACCGTGAATACAGTTTATGTTTTTTGTTGAAGGTAACTGCTCAAATAGGGGACAAGTTGTGATTCAGACATAAGAAAACGGGGGATATAAAGTGTAAGAGGAATTTAATAAGTTGAACGAACTATCTGTTGCGCTGGACATTTTTCGTAACAATTTCAAATATCATTTGCGACTGCCTACGTTGCGTGACGCGCTAAAGCTGATTATGCTCCTTCGCGATTATACTTAGGGCAATGCTCCTTTTTACGGGTAATACTCTCTTTCAAAGGGAATACTCTCTTTAAGAGGCCCCCTCTCTACATGGAATTATAAGATATGAGACGAATCATAACGTTGTTTAGTTGTGTTTTGGCGCTGCTAACGACTCAAGTGTTAGCAAAAGATGTGGAATACCGTTTACCATCTTCCATTACGCCAACCTTTCAAGACATTCATTTAACCCTAGATCCTGATGCACCAAACTACTCTGGTTCTACCCGCATTAACATTATGGTTAATTCAGCCACGAAAAAAGTGGGCTTTTATCAGCAAGACCTTACCGTTACTCATGCCGAACTTCGTCAAAATGAGCGCGTAATAGCACTTAATGTTGAACAAGGTGATTACAATATTAATTGGGGCATGGCTGATGCTGACATTGCGCCGGGCAAATACACCCTAGTCATCGACTTCGAAGGCAAGGTGAATACGTCTTCTGATGGCATGTATTTGTCTCGTTTTGAAGAAACAAATTACATCTTTACGCAGTTTGAAGATATGCATGCACGTAAAGCATTTCCTAGTTTCGACGAACCTGCATTTAAAATACCTTACCAAATGACCATTACGGCGCCCGAAAAACAAGTGGTGGTCTCGAATACGCCGGTTGAAAGTCATGATGTAAGCGAAGGCATGCAAACCGTTAAGTTTGAAAAAACCAAACCTATGCCAACCTACTTAATTGCTTATACCGTAGGGCCGTTTGATAGTGTTGAACTAAAAGGTTTGTCGGTACCAGGTAAAATCTATGTACCTAAAGGCTATGCAGACAAAACTAAGTTTGTGGTGAAGCACACCCCTGAAATTTTAGCCACGCTAGAAGACTTTTTCGATATTAAATACCCGTACAAAAAGCTCGATTTTGTCGCTGTACCTAACTTCACTCATGGTGCGATGGAAAACGTAGGGCTAATTACTTACCGCGACAGTTTGTTATTGCTAGCAGACGAGCCGGGTTTGACCGAACGCAAAGGACCGCTTAACGTTATTGCACATGAACTGGCACACCAATGGTTTGGTAACTTAGTGACCATGGCATGGTGGGATGATTTATGGTTAAACGAAGCATTTGCCTCGTGGGCGGCAAGCTACACCATGATGGAACTCTATCCAGAGCTTAATTTTGCCGATCGTATTGTGCAAGAGTCTGCGTTTGGTGCCGACGCTAGCCCTACGGTTAAACCGGTTAAAAAAGTAGTGCGTATTCAACCCGATGTTATGGATGGCTTAGGGCTGAACTACTCAAAAGGCGAGTCTATTTTGCAAATGATAGAGTCGTTAATTGGTACTGAAAAGTTTCGTGAAGGTGTGCGTAACTATATGAACACCCATGCGTGGGGCAATACGGTTGCTGATGATTTGTGGGCTGCGCTTGATGGTGTATCAGACATTAATCTAAGCGCCATGATGAAAGCTTACTTAGAACAACCTGCTTACCCACTTATCTCTATAGACGATAAAGGTACTATTACGCAGGAACGTTTCCATTACGCGGGCGCAACCGTAGATGCACAAACTTGGGCCGTGCCGCTTAAACTTACTTATAAAGTAAACGGTGCAATAAAGCAGGAAGTGGTGTTTATTGATAAAGCCAAAACTCAATTGCCTCAACTTGCTGAAGCTGACTGGGTTTTCCCTAACGATAACGCCACAGGCTATTTCCGCTGGGCAATTACAAGTAAGCAACTTGATAACTTGCTTGGCGATTTGGATGTACTTAACAACCGCGAAAAGAAAAACGTGCTTTATAATGTGCAAGCATTGCTTAACGCGGGTAAAGTTAACATTGATAGCATAATGCCAGTATTAAATGCCTTGGCGAAAGATAACGACCCTGTTGTTAAACGTGCTGCGGTAGGTGTTTTGGCTGAGTTTGATTACTTAGTTAACGACGACAATAAAGCAAATTATGCTGCATTGTTGAATCAAGAGTACTTGCCTTTGCTAAACGAACTTACGCTTCAGCAAACTAGCGATGAATCGGAAAGCGTTATTAGCCTACGTAACCAGCTTTACAGCCTGCTTGGAAATAGAGCAAACAACGAAACCTTGATTAAGCAAAGTGAATCGATTGCTAAGCAGTACATTAAAGATAGCAGTGCCGTTCCAGCAGGCATTGCCGGTACCGCAATAGGAGTAACCACGAAGCATAGTGAAGAAGAGCTATACGAAACATTGGTAGCTGCATTTAAAAAAGCACAACTTCCTAATGTTAAACGCACCTTGCTTTATTCAATGCGCTACACCGATGAAGCCACGGTAAACAAAATGCTAGATTTAGCATTAACCGACGACATTACTCCGGCGAATACACTTTATATGTTGGTAAGAGTCTCGCGCAACTTAGAGCTTAAAACCGTATTGTATAAATGGTTAAACTCAAATCTAGATGCGTTGATTGCGAAGATGCCAGATTACCATGTATCGCGTATGCCTGAATTTGTGTCTACTACCTGTAGTGCTGAAAACTTAGACATGGCAAAAGCATTTTACGAGCCAATCAAAGATAAGCATGAAGGCATGGCCCGTAGTTTCGACATTATGTTGGATGAATCGAAACAGTGTTTGCGTTTAAAAGCGACATACCAAGAAGACTTTAATAAATTCTTAGCCAAATACGGCGAGTAAATATAAGATTTAAGTAATATCTTTACAAATCAACAGTATTACTGTAATTCGACGCAAGAGGCTGCCATCCGGCAGCCTCTTTTTTATTTTATACTTCAAAATGTCATAAAGAAGCGGATTAAGCGTCATTTTTGTGACAACCCCTTTTTTTACACAAAATTTGCACACTTAGTTTTACCTGTACCAAAGTACACTTGAGTTAAACAAAAAATAAACTTATTTAAACAGCGTAAGTTTATGATTTTCATTGCTAAATAAAAAAATGATATTATTTTGCACAAGTTCTTGCTGTGTATACGCAAGTATATAATTTTATACATTCCTAAAAAAAGTGGACGATAACAACATGGCGGAACTGGGTAAACAAGGGCGAGCGAAGTTGAGTAAGTCAGCTTTGTGCGTAAAATTAATATTAGGTAGTGTGTTAACTCTGCCACTTTCTTTTAACGCTTTATCAGATGTAATTTGGGAAGAGAACTTCGACGCAGCCGCATTAGACGGTAAGGGAGCCGTTGGGGGCGACAGTGTTACTATCGATATGGATGGCGTATCACGCTGGAGTATTGATGTTTCAGATGCTGATTTATCTGCAACATCAGATTGGTTTAAAGTCGATAATGGCCAGCTAAGTGCTCGCGACGTAGATGGCGATACCGTATGGTTGTCTGAGGTTATTGTTGTAAACGGCTTAACGGATTTGCAGCTTGATGTCGAAGTATCAGAAAGTGGTACGCAAGAAGACTTAGATTATGTCGATGTTATGTACTCAATTGATGGCGGAGAGTTTGTCTTAGTCACCAATGCGCTGGGATCAGATATTCACACCCTTATAGATGATTACACTAGTGTAACCGTTAATTCTGCTATTCCTGATGCAAGCACGGTTCAAATAAAACTAGCAATGAAGAACAATGCTGGGACAGAATCTCACCTGGTAAACAGTGTTGTTTTATCAGGCTCAACTGGCGAAGACGGTGGTGGCGATGAAGGCGGCGATGATGGTGAAGTATCTGAGGACACACTTCGTACTTTAACTGAAACTTGCTTCAACTGCCCTGACTTAACGGCGGTTAAATTACCCAGCGAATACGTTGAAGCTGATTATTATGCACAGCTTGATACCGCAATAACGAACAATGAAAGCGCTGAAACACTCAAAGCGCTGGCACAGAATATTATCTCGCTAGACCACCATCAGCTTTCTTATTCAGAAGCGTGGACAGCCCTTACCGATACTGACCAAGACCCTGCCAACCCAGATAATGTTGTATTGTTTTACATGGGGACATCGTTAGCTAAATTTAGTAACGGTAGCGGTACGCAAAGTAGCAACCAAGATAACTGGAATAGAGAACACGTTTGGGCTAACAGCCATGGTTTCTCTAGTAATAGTCTTGCTGCTTATACCGATATTCATCATCTTCGACCAACCGATATTTCGGTGAATGGTTCTCGCGGTAATTTAGACTTTGATTTCAGTGATGGTGCACTATCTGAAGCGCCAGAAAACAGCATTGATAGTGACTCTTTTGAACCTCGTGATTCAGTGAAGGGTGATGTAGCGCGTGCTATGTTCTATATGGACGTACGTTACGATGGCAGCGATACCAGCGAGTCGGAAGATGATTTGGTGTTGGTTGACCGTTTAACCAGCACAGATGAAGCCGCACACGGTAAACTTTGCGTATTGTTGCAGTGGCATGAAAGCGATCCAGTAGATGAATTCGAGGAAGAACGAAACAGTAAGGTTTTCGAATTCCAAGGTAACCGTAACCCGTTTATTGATAAGCCTGAGCTTGCTTCACTAATCTTCAATGAAAGTTGTGATGGCTCAGATGCTGGCGATTCAGATGGCGGTGACACAGATGGTTCAGACGGTGGTGATACAGGCGGCTCAGACGGTGATACAACCGACGGAAGTACAGGCTCAGGTCATGCAGTATTTATTTCAGAATATATTGAAGGCAGCAGCTTCAATAAAGCTATTGAGATTTACAACGGTTCTACTGAGACCGTAGATTTAAGCAATTATAAGCTTAAACTGCTTTCAAACGGCGATACCAGTGTAGATGATGAAAAGGTATTAGAGCTCACCGGTATGTTAGCCTCTGGTGCAGTAGCTACCTTCAGTCATGCTAGTGCTGATGACGCGCTGACCGCTGGCTCAACAATAAGTAGCTTTGTGATGAACTTTAATGGTGATGATTACATTGAGCTGAGTTACGGCGATGTAACCATTGATGCTGTGGGTACGTTTGGGGTAAAAACTAACTGGGGTAAAGATGTAACCCTAGTACGTAAAGCTTCAATTACGGAAGGTAATGCGACACGTAACGCAGCTTTCGATGCAGACAGTGAGTGGGATAGCTACAGCCAAAATACCTATGACTATTTTGGTGCTCACAACGGCAGTGTTGTAGATCCTACAGACCCTACAGATCCAACCGACCCAACCGACCCAACTGACCCTACAGACCCAGTAGACCCAGTAGACCCAACGGTTGAATTGGTTCTTATCAGTGAACTACAGGGCGAAGGTGATGCTTCACCATTAGCTGACACAACTGTGATTATTGAAGCGGTTGTGACCAAAGTAGCTGAAGACTTATCTGGTTTCTTCGTTCAGGAAGAAGCGGCTGATTCTGATGGTAACGATGTAACATCTGAAGGTGTGTTTGTGTATGCAACCTCGCTTGAAACTTACCCTGCGGTAGGTGATGTAGTGCGCATACAAGGTGATGTGGTTGAGTATAACGACTTGACTGAGTTTGTATTATCGGGTGACGTCGAAGTGCTAAGTGCGGGCGGCAGTGTGTTATACACCGAACTTAGCATGCCATTTAATGCTGATACTAACCTTGAAGCCTATGAAGGGATGCAAATTACCTTTACACAGTCTTTGTTAGTGAATGATGTGTACAACCTTGGTCGTTATGGTCAGTTTAACGTGGGTTCTGAACGCGTAATGATCCCTACCAACCAATATCCTGCGGGCACAGCTGAAGCTATAGCGTTAGCGGAACAAAATGCCCTCAATACACTGTTAGTTGATGATGCATCTAACAGCCAAAACTTAGATGGTATTCCATTCCCTGTAGGTGGGTTAACTCACTCCAATCCACTTCGCCTAGGCGATACAGTTGAAAACCTAACAGGTGTAATGCATTACTCATTTGGCGAGTACCAATTATTGCCTGTAACCGACCTAGAGTTAGTGCGCACTAATGCACGAACAGCTTACCCATTAATCGGTTTAACCGGCGATGTAAAAGTGGCAAGCTTTAACGTACTTAACTATTTCAACGGACCAGACTTCCCAACATCTCGTGGTGCCACCAATGAGTTCGAATTGGTACGCCAAGAAGCGAAAATTGTAGCAGCATTAGCAGCAATGGATGCAGATGTTGTTGGACTTGTAGAAGTTGAAAATGACGGGCACGGTGAAGATTCTGCCATTGCAACGCTAACCGCTGCGGTGAATGCTGAAATGGGCGGCGATGTTTATAGCTATGTGTCAATTAGTGAAGCATTAGGTACTGACGAAATTGCCGTAGGCATGATTTATAAGCCTGCGGTAGTAACGCCATTTGGTAATGCAGTAACGTCTTCTGAATCACCGTTTGACTTCGGTAACCGCCAGCCGCTTCTTCAATCATTTACAGTGAACGCCAACGGTGAAGCATTCACTCTTGCCGTAAACCACTTTAAATCGAAAGGAAGCTGCTCTAGCGCTACCGGTGATAACGCCGATTCAGGTGATGGTCAAGGCTGTTGGAACGCATTGCGTACCGATGCTGCAAACGGTTTGGTTGCCATTGTAGAAAACAATAGCGATACCTTATCTGACCGCTTATTAATTATGGGTGACTTAAACGCGTATGCAGCAGAAGAGCCTATTTTGGCCCTTGAAAGTGCAGGATATACCAACCTAGTTAACTCTTTTGGTGGCGACTCGGCATACTCATATACCTTTGATGGTGAGCTAGGTTACCTAGATCACGCACTATCAAGCCCTAGCTTAACTCAATATGTAGTTGATGCGACGGTATGGCACATTAACTCTGATGAGCCTCGTGTATTTGATTACAACGAAGAGTACAAAACTGACGCGCAAATCACTGATTATTACGGCGCTGATGCATACCGCTCTTCAGACCACGACCCAGTTTTGGTAGTACTTAACTTCCCAGATGCAGTTCAACCTGGTGATTTTGATGGCGACAACGACGTAGATTACAACGACATTATGGCGTTCTATGGCTTGTTCTTATCAGGTGGTGCGAGCGATTTGGCGAATGATTTTAACAACGATGGCATGGTTAACTTCTTTGACCTTAATGCCTTGATGGCCATGTGTACCCGCGCTGGTTGTGCAGTAGAATAAGTAGGAATTAAAAAATGAAAAAATTTATTATCGGTTTATTTGCGCTAGTTGGTTTTAGTGCTCAAGCAGCGATTATTAACATCAGCACTGATCAAGCATCGTATAACGTGGGTGATACCATAACCGCCAATGTTTGGATTGATATCGTCGAATTACAAGGTAGTAATCTGGCACAACCATTTATTGGTGGTTTTGTCATGTCATTGATGGCAGATGCTACAAGCCTTTCATACAATGATGGTTCAATTATGTTTGGTGATAAATTAGGGGCAGGGGCTTTAAGCGCTCTTTTGCCTGTAGGCTTCGGCGTATACTCTATACAATCGGCTGCCTTTACCCCTAGTGTTTTTACCCTTCAAGCAGGACTAACGTCTTTCGAACTTTTCTCGCTTGAATTTACCGCTTTAAGCAGCGTTTCAGATGCGCTTTTCGGGCTTACAGCTAGTGTGAGTGAGTTTGGTTCATTTGTAGGAACGCCGGTATCAACTGCTTCAACAGAGTTTTCTGTTGAAGCGACCTCAGTACCAGCGCCAAGCACAGGTGTTTTAGCACTACTTGCTTGCTTCGGTATGATGGTATCGCGCGTTAAGGCTCGTCGCTAATCGAGATATCCTTGCGATAAAGTGAAAAAGGCTTTTTACAAAGCGTTTTAATAAAAACCCAGCATCTGCTGGGTTTTTTATATTTTAAACTCGCGAAATCATCTCAAGCTTCTCGTTCAGGCTACCAGCAGCGCATACGATAAAATTTCTATTTACAACTAGCTTGAAATAAACCACACTGGTTAAAAATACAGTTATATGGAAATGTTATGTCTGCCACCCAAATGCTAGGTAATGAAGGGCGAAAATTCGGCCTTAACGATGCTTCTCCTTCAGAAAACGCAAGTCTTGATACTGTCAGCTTTGCTCAGCGCCAGCGGTTGGCTTATATCGATTTTTGTTTGTTGTTTAAAGGGGCGATTTATCGCCAAGATCTTATTGGCCGCTTTGAAGTTGGCTTGTCTGCGGGCTCTCGCGATTTCAGTTTGTATAAAGTGCTAGCGCCAAATAATCTTACCTATGACGCAAGAGATAAGCGTTACTTTCAAACCGATACTTTTGTACCTTTGTTCGAGCACGATCCTCGTAGAACCTTGGTGAAGTTGGCGAACGATATATCAGACGGTTTCGATGCTATAGGTGATATTCATTTTCCAGTAGAAAGTGCATCGTCGTTAAATGTGCCTGACATTTATGTGGTGGCAAAATTAGTACAAGCCATCGTTAATAACAAAGCGGTGAGTGTTATTTATACATCGCTTTCAAGTGGTTCGGGCGCGCGAGAATTGGTGCCCCATAGCATTGTAGATAATGGCCAGCGTTGGCACGTGCGTGCGTTTGATAGAAAAACCGGAAGCTTCAGGGATTTCGTGCTAACCCGTATTAGTAAAGTTACCCTAAAGGCCGACCCTGCGTTGAGCGAACAGAGCCTGGCCGATGAGGCATGGCAGCGAAAAATAGCCTTAGAAGTAGTGCCGCACCCGAAAAATATAAACCATCCTACTGCCATTGAGCTTGATTATGGTATGGAAGAGGGGGTACTTCAGCTTGAAGTTCGCGCCGCTATGGCTGGGTATTTACTGCGCCGGTGGAATGTAGATTGTACTAAACATGCCAGTCTGCGAACGGGTGAATACCAACTGTGGTTGCGAAATCAAGAAACGCTGGAAAATACCGATAATCTTGCTATTGCACCAGGGTATATTAGCGAAGAAAAACGCTACGAGTAACTAGGCTTATTTTAGAGGGCAGCCTATTTCTCGTTTAGGTGCTGGTTACCATTTTTGAGTAAACTGCTTAATGCTAGAAAGTAGCAGCTCTTTATCTAAAGGCTTGGTAAGAAAGTCATTCATACCGGCCTTTAAACACTCTTCTTTGTCTTCAGGGAAGGCGTTAGCCGTAAGAGCGGCAATAGGGGTGTGTATCTTTAACTCATTTCGAATGATACTTGAGGCCATGATGCCATCCATTACAGGCATGTTGCAGTCCATTAATATGAAATCGAACAAGTGCTTAGCACAGGCAGCAACGGCTTGTTCTCCATCTTTTACATGAATAATTTTATAGCCTTCGCCTTCAAGCATAGCCTTAACAATTTCGGCGTTAATATCATTATCTTCTGCAATCAGAATACGCAACCTAGGCGTTGCCTTAACAGGGAAGCCCTCTGGTTTACTCGCTCTTGACACAAGGCTTTGTAAATCAAGCTCTAAGTCTTTGCGTATAATGGGTTTAGCGTGAGACCGCCATATAACGTCTTTTATGGCTTGCTCACAATCTAACTGTTCGAGTTCAGCCGAAATCAAAATAATTTTTGGAAATGGTGAAATATCTAATTTTACCAATTCGCGCAATAAATCAACGCCGCTCATCTCTGGCATCGCTAAATCGAGAATAATAACATCGTATTTGTTGGGCGTATCTTCTAGAAAGTCCTTGGCGCTTGAGTAAGACGTAGGAATAAGTGACATCGCGGCAACCACATGCTCTAGGTATTCTCTGCTTGTCAGTAAGTCATCTACAATGGCGCATTGTAATGTAGCGTCGGTTTTAATCTCTATTGCTGGCAGAGACTCTTCAACAACGGGAAGAGTTAGCGTAAATTCACTGCCCCCCCCTAACGTTGAGGTGGCTAAAATATCACCGTCCATTAACTGTGCTAATTCTTTAGCAATACTCAGCCCCAGTCCGGTACCGCCATAGTGACGGGTGGTTGACTGGTCTGCTTGCTCAAATTTTTGAAAGACAGAAGATAACTTTTTAGAATCAATACCAATACCGGTATCTTTAACCGAGAACAATAAGGTATTGCCATTTGTCATAGTAGTTTGGCTGACCGACAAGGTTACGCTACCCGACTCGGTAAACTTAATGGCGTTACTCAAAAGGTTGTGTAATATTTGTGCGATTCGCGTAATGTCACCTTGAATAACCGGCGCCAGCGTTTGCTGTTTATTATAATGGAAAGTTAAGCCTTTGTTTTGGCAATATATACGCTGTATAGATACGACCTCATCAAGCAGTTGAAGCAAGTCGACAGGGCTTTTTTCAACTACAATTTTTCCTGCTTCAATTTTTGATAAATCAAGAATGTCATTGATAAGGGTAAGCAATTGTCGTCCAGCGGCTTTGGCCTTTCTTAAATAGTTTTCGCTCTTGTTTGGGTTGTCCATCGCCAACTCAATCATGCCGAACAGTCCATTCATTGGCGTGCGTAATTCGTGACTCATACTTGAGAGAAACTCAGACTTAGCTCTATTGGCTTCGTGTGCTTTTTGCGCTTCTACTTCGGCTTTATCCGATGCTTCATAAAGGTGCTGTATCGTTCTTTTTATTTTTCTATCCATAGGTGCGAAAATGAAAAAAGCTTCAACCCCAAGCAGAAACAATGTGGCTAACCACAAATAGAACTCAAGAGACGAGACCGCATCAACATTACTTTTCGCCTCTTTTTCAAAAAGATAAACCACAGTATTAAGCTGCTTCAAAAGCCCCGTAACCTGTTCTATAGGAATACCAACTGATGGTGAGCACTGAGACGACTTAACAAGTGCTCTTGCTTGAGTGATGTATTGGTTAACCTTGGTATCAAGCTGGGTAGTACCGAAATACATATTAGATATTGAACTTGGTAAAGAAGGTAAAGAAGTAAGTTTTCTATGATTGCTTGAAAAGGTACTAATAGCTGTTTCAAGCATGGCAGTAGCCGAAGCGCTGTCTTCGCCACATCCATTTATCTTCTCTACTAGCAGGGCAATGCGTTGGGAGAGCATTCGTTGCTGCCCTGCGATATTAATAATTTCTGCATCAAGACGCTGATCGTTTAGCAATGCTCGCATTGTGAAAACAGATGCGGTGACAAGACAGGCAATAAGAAGCAGCGCTAGGGTGTACCGAATGCGAATGGACATAGAGATAATGTTTTTCTTGGAGTATCTAAAAGATAATTGATACCAAGCATTTACGCAATTTAAGATTCGCTGAATTAGCCACAAGTAGTAGATGCTGCGCTTACATAGGATGCCAGCCTTGTAAAACTGATGCTTTACTATAAAAAAGCATTTCCACGTCACTCAGGGTAGGGCGCGCCTCGTTTTGAAATGCGCCAGGGCCATGGCTTTTAAATTCTGCAAACCGAGCATCGGTAAGTGGATTAAAATATTTTATACCCCCATTTTTAGTTTTACCCGTCATGCTAGTCCAACCCTCCAGCGAAATGTGGGTGTCCATATAGGTATTGATAAAAAGAGAATGCCCTATAGCGTAAGGCGATGCATACCTTCCATCAGAGAAAGTCGTCGTGGGGTGCCAAGGGCGGCCAAGGGCAACAGATTGGTTCGGAACACCGGCTTCACGGGCTAAGTTGCAATTAGAAAATACAAAACCAAATGGTCGTGTGTTGAGAGTGCTTGGCGCCGTTATATACCCTGTAATGCCGTTACCTGTATTTCGTTTTCGTGAGACTATATCTACGCTGTCGAAAAAAGCGGTGCCACCACCGAAGATAAAATCGATATGGCCTGCCACTAAGCCACCTTTTATGTAGGCTCTATTTCCTTTGAGATAAAGTGTATCTTGGTAGCCCCAAAGCTCGATATTATCTAAAAACGTTTTATCTGCTGTTACTGCTGTTTTTAACGCGACCGCTTGGGTCCCAGATACGCGATTAGGATCCTCTTGTGAGCGAATTTCATTGGCGGGATAATCAAAGCTATTCAATATGCTCAGGTTTGAAAGATGAACGTTTGATGCGGTTATCTCAACGGTGGCTGTTCTTCCAGTGCCAAAAACCTCATCGGTATCTGGGTGTATTACCTGACCAGCGTACCGAGAAAAGACAAATTTAGTCGTCTTTTTATCTACGCCTCTTACGTGAACGTTAGGCGTTTGAATGATTATCGACTCTTGGTAAATGCCAGGTTGGACCTCAATGACCCACGTCCCAGAATGCTGGGCAGGAATAGCGTTAATTGCATCAGCCACCCGTGTGTATTGTGGAAGAGGGGAATCCAGTGTGACTTGGCTAACAAGCGCATTTGCTTTGGGTTGCTGCGTCGCTTCTGCGTAACTCATAAAACATAAAAAAAACAGGGCCAAGCGCTTCTGTGAGAAAGCGCTAGCTATATAAAATGCTAACTGAATCCGCTCCTGACGTTTACTTTCGATTATTACGCGCAGCCGTTTAAGCATCACGCAATCCCACTTTTTTTCCTGCAATGACAATATTAGATGTCTGTATTGCCTCCACATTCTCAATAACAGATGGCTTTTCAACAGAGGCAATAGAGATGTCGTGCAGGGACAACCCTGTAATTGGGGTATGATCATAGCCTCTTAGCATAAAGGCTCGGTCTGCTCGTTTTACCGTCATATGCTCTACCGTAATTCCCTCTAGTTTCGGTGGGAAATTTCCAGCATCTCCCTCTTCATAAAAGAAGTTCACTACTATTGCGTCTTTTACATCACCAATTGAGATATGCCGATAATTCAGATTTTTAAGATGACCGCCTCGTATACTGTTGGTTTTAATTCGTATACCTCTGTCTAAGTTAGGGCTACTCATCACGCAGCGCTGTGCATAAAGGTTGCGAACCCCGCCGGAGATTTCACTCCCTATGACTATCCCGCCGTGACCGGCTTTCATTTCGCAATCTTCTATAATGATGTTTTCACTCGGTTGATTTAGCCGTCGGCCGTCTGCATTTCGTCCCGATTTGATGGCAATACAATCATCACCAGTGTCAAAAACACAAGATTGTATGAGAACATCGGTACAGCTTTCTGGATCACACCCATCTGAATTAGGACCAAAACTGTGGCAGTGAATATTGCTTACCGTCACATTTTTACATAACACGGGATTAACTAACCAAAAGGGAGAGCGCAGTATGGTGACTCCCTCAATGAGTACGTTTTCACACAGGTAAGGTTGAATAAAAGGAGGGCGAAGATAGTTTTCTTCAAATACTCGCTCAGAAACAGGCGTGCCATCTTCAACCATAACTTGGAGTGTATCTCTGGTATACTTTTGATTCTCAACGGCATGATCGCCCCATTCAGAAGTTTTCCACTTTCCTTTCCAAGGCCACCAATTATCGGCAGAAGCCCCGCCATCTAAGGTGCCTTGACCCGTAATGGCAATATTCTTCTGCTTGAAAGCATAAATCAAAGGAGAGTAGCCCATTAATTCCATGCCTTCCCAGCGGGTGTGTACATAGGGCTTGTAGTGTTGACTATCAGTAGAAAAGTGAAGCGTGGCTCCCTCTTCAATATGCAGATTAATATTAGATTTTAAGTGAATGGGCCCTTTACAAAAAAACTCCCCTTTGGGCACCACGACCTTACCCCCCCCTATAGATACGAGATGTGCGATAGCCGCATTGAGCGCGGGCAGGCTATCGCTATCTAGTGCATTGGGTAAGGCGCCAAACTGCTCAATGAACACGGTATTATTGGCAAAGGTGGGCCGGGCTACACGGTCTCGGATTAACTGTGCCTCTTTATCCCACTGTGCTTGGCTTCTTGTCGTGCTTGAGGGCGTACTTGTAGCTGACATAGAGCAACCTGCAGAAAATGGGATAACAGGGGATAACGTAGCGGCCAGCCCTGCTTTTAAAAGATGACGGCGGTGTTTATTTAATGTCATAAAAACTCCGTGGTGCAACACTACTCAATGATTAGAATTACTTGCCTAGGTATAACGCAGCCAGAATAAACGGACCTACGCCTTTTGCATCATTAGCGCGAATAGGCTCACTAAGGTAATAATCAAAAGAGCCATCTCGATAAGGTTTGCCGCCAAGTCCTGCAACTGCGCAAACTTGGTTTAAGCTGATGACATTATCGGATGGGTTTACGGAAATCATCTGATCAATAAGTCCTGCAAATCCTTTTTCCGCATGGTCTCGGTAATGCTCTGGTAACAGTTTCAACGCCACACCTTTTGCGATAGCGTAGGTGATCATCGACGTCCCAGAGGCTTCTAGATAATTCCCTTCTCGCTCTGCTAAATCGGTAACTTGATACCAGGTGCCCGTATTGTCTTGATAAGCTAGAGTGGCATCAATGAAGGTTTGGAATTTTGCTCTTAGCCATGCTGATTTAGGGTGCTTTGCTGGCACAATTTCTAACACGTCAACCATTGCCATGGCATACCAACCTAGCGCCCGTGACCAATGATGTGCGGATAAACCGGTAGTTTCATCTGCCCACTTCTGGGCTTTCGATGCGTCCCAACCATGACGAGGTAAGCCAGTTTTTTCGTCGTATAGGTTAGCTTCTATAAGTTCAAACTGAAGAAACACATCGTCTAGTTCTGCCATGTCACCATATCGAACGATATATTCAGCATAAAAAGGAGCGCCCATGTAGAGCCCATCTAACCACATTTGCTCTGGATAACGTTTTTTGTGCCAAAAACCGCCTTCGTTCGTTCTTGGGTGGCTATCAAGTTGCTTTCTTAATAAATCAGCTGCTTTTTTATATTTAGTTTGCCCCGTTTCTTCGTATAAAAAAAACAATACCTTTCCTGGGTTTATCATATCAATATTATATTTATCAATATCGTAAGTACTAATAGTCCCATCGTCATTCACGAGCATGTCGTAGTAGCCAAGTATATAGTCTAAATAGCGTTGGTTTTTCGTATGCAGGTATACCTTCGACACTGCCAAAAGGTTGAGGCCGTGGACATAATCCCACTGCGCCGATTCATCCCAATCAATTTGCCACGCTTCTGGAAAACGCACCATTTCAGATTCAATCATTCGTTCCGACCATGGTTTAGTGTTATCCAATACTGAAGGCTGCGCACCAACAAGTGGGGAGACAAGTAATACAGTGGCCATTGAAACCACTTTGGCAATACGTTTAATCATAATATGACCTTAAAACAATGTTAAAACTATAAATGCTACCGGTAGCATAATGGGGTGCATTTGTTATCGTGTCAACGAAAAAATGCCACAATATTAACAGTCTGTTTACGCAGTGGTTTTATTGTTAAAATTAAACTAACTACATGAAATTAAATAGAAAGTCTGTTTTCTGACTACTTTTCTAGCTAAATGACTTGTGCTCCTCGGTTCTAAAGGGCTGTACGGTATTAACTAAACAAAAAATGATAATTTAGTAAAAACGGTTGCCACCGGTAGCATTTAAATATAGGATGTAAATCAAATGTAAAGCATGTTGGTTTTATGCGTGATTTATGTTTTCCCTAGAAGGTGAGTGTATTTAAGGATTACATGCTGTATTGCCCTACAGGCCTTATATTTATAGGGTTATAAACGCTGGAAGTTTAAAACTAAAAGTTAATTGGTGTGAAGTTAACAGGAATGATTAAAGGCTTTGAAGATAATTGATTAGTCGTCTGTGCTACCGTATATTCACTTTATTTGTGAATAAAATGTTTCACGGTAGCAAAAGGCTGACGGTCTGTATTTTCAAAAAAGTCTCACAACAATGACGTTGTAATTCCTGCACCTCAATAAAATATAAAAACCGGAGAAACAACCATGGTACTTAGAAGAAAACAGCTTGCTGTACTTGTTGCGTTAGCGTTGTCAGGTGCACACGTGAATGCTCAACAAGTCGCTAACGAAAGCGCCGAACCACAGGATGAAAATCTAGAGATTATTGAAGTTTCAGGATTTCGCGGCTCGCTGAATAAGTCGCTTATGGAAAAGCGTACTTCAGTTAATAATAAAGAATCTATTGTTGCTGAAGACATAGGTAAGTTTCCCGATCTAAATATCGCTGAGTCTATTCAGCGCGTGCCAGGTGTCGCTATTTCTAGAGAGGGTGGAGAAGGAAGGCAAATAACGCTACGTGGACTTAGTCCTTCATTCACCCGCACCACATTAAACGGGATGGAAGTCCCCGCAAGTACAGATGGCACAGATTCAGGCGGTGGCGTTAACGGCGGACGCGGGTTCGACTTTAACGTATTTGCGTCGGAGTTGTTTAACCGAGTAGACATTCAGAAATCACCAACAGCCTCAATGGAAGAAGGAGGTATTGCAGGTACAGTCGATTTATATTCTGCCAAGCCTTTCGATTACGAGGGGTTTAAGCTAGTCACTTCGGTACAGGGGGGTTATAACAATGTGACGGAAGAAACTGATCCTCGTGCCGCATTTATGATTTCAAATCGTTTTGCTGACGATAAAATTGGTGTGCTTTTCTCTGCTGCAATGTCTGAACGTACGGTTCGTCAAGAAGGCTTCGGTACTGTTCGTTGGACGAATCCAGTCCAAGATGGTGGTGGCTTGTATGCAGATACATCTGACACGGTCGTTTCCGGCACACCCGATGTAGGAAGCTGCGTGGACGATGGTGTTGAGGTAGATCCCCTAAATTGCCTTTGGACACCACGACTACCTCGTCCAGATTACTTTGGCAATGACCAAGAAAGGGTAGGGTTTACCGGTTCCATTCAGTGGGCACCAAGTGACGATTTAACCTTTACGCTTGACGGTTTAGTCTCCTCGTTAGAAAACACGCGGACGATGTATAACTTTTTCCACATGTTTAGAAGTACGTTCGATGAAATCACTCCCACCGCAATTACGGTGCATCCGAATGGCAAGCAAGTACTTGCAGGCTCTTATGAGGGTATAAAATCAAGAATTGAAAGCCGATTACAAGAGTCAACGACTGATTTTAGCCAGTTTGTTTTGTCTGGTGAATGGTTTGCATCAGAGAACGTAAAAGTGGAAGCGATGTTTGGCACCGCTGAGTCAGACGCACGCTCAGAGCAGTACCGTTACAACATGACGCTGTTAGAAAGCACAACATATGGCTTCGATTTTAGCAACAATGAGAATGCACCAGCGCTTACCTATGGTTACGATACCAACGATGCTAGCAACTATAACTTGAGTGATGGACGCTTGCGAGCTACCGATGTTGAACGTGAAAATGACACATTTAAAGTTGACGTGTCTTACTTTGGTGATGAAGTAACCATTAAAACGGGTTTTGCGTATAACGATAGAGTGGTTACCTATGCAGAAGAGCAAATTAACGGGTTCCCCGATCAAGATTCAGCAGTTGGTTACGCCGAAATGATGCCGGTTGATGATTTTGGGAGTGGCTTTGACGGCCCGCTTGAACCTTTCCTTGTGGCAGATTTTGATGCGATAAATGCCAACTTATTGGATGTGGTTTGGACACCTCGCTCCGCGCAAAGTTGGCAGGTAGGCGAAGAAACTAGCGCTTTGTATTTGGAAATGGATACAAGCTATGAAATTTCGGATATGTTGCTACGTGCCAATTACGGTGTGCGATATGTGAATACGACTACCACGTCTGAAGGATTTGTTCAGGGAGAAACAGTTCAAATTGAGAATGATTACAGTAATTTTCTTCCTGCTGTAAATTTAGCACTTGAAGCTACCGATGATGTCGTGGTTCGACTTGCGGTAACGCAGTCGATGACCCGTCCTAGTCTAAATTCATTGAACCCTGGTAATCCAAGCTTCGATTACATAAATGGTTCCGTTTCTGTCGGCAACCCTTTCCTAGACCCCTTCACATCAAATAACGTAGATTTCGGTGTTGAGTGGTATTTTGATGATGAAGCATTATTAGCCGCTACGGTTTTCTATAAAGATATTGATAACTGGATAGTGCGTTCATCAGAAGAGCGATTTGTTGACCCCGCCTACTTTGACTTTATCGATAATGATGCACAATACGACCCGCAAATTGCGTTAGACCCTCGTGAAGTAGCTTATGAACACAGTAGCCCGAATAATGCAGACGAGCGCAGTATTAGTGGCTACGAGCTTATTTATCAGCAGCCACTTAGCTTCCTGCCAGGAGTTTTTGAAAATATGGGGGTGGTGTCTAACTATACCCATGTTAACGCCGATGACATCGAAGGAATGAGTGAGACGTCATACAACTTCACGCTTTATTATGAAACGGATGTTTACGGTGCTCGTGTATCGGTTAATAAGCGAGACGACTATATAACTGATTTTACAGGGAGTAATGGGAATGTCGCTCATGGCACGACTGGACCAACTCAAGTGGATTTTTCATCGTTTTATAATTTCAGTGAGGCACTTACTTTTACGTTTGAAATAATTAACCTTACCGATGAATATGAGAGATTATTTACAACAGGTGATGGCTCACTAAACCTTGTTCGTGAATATAACCATACTGGAAGACAAATTTTCTTAGGGGCACGTTACTCCCTTTAGCCTAGTGTGTGTACCGCATGTTGCGGTTGTGTCCTGGCCATCATTTATTGATGGCCTTTTTTTTAATAAAGGCAATACGAACAAAACAATGGAAAAGTAATGAGACAGAAACTCGCGATTGCGCTTTCACTATTAATTGGAATAGTCGGTGCAAAGGCTGAAACACAGTTGCCATCAATTAGTCTTCACTTGGTGGGCGACTCTACCATGTCGGATAAAACTAACTTAGCTTACCCTGAGCGAGGTTGGGGGCAAGTTTTACCTGAATTTGGATTGCCTCAGCTTAGTATTAAGAATCACGCAGCCAATGGCCGCAGCACTAAACGCTTTGTCGATGAGGGCAGATGGAGTAGTGTGCTTTCATCACTATCTGCAAATGATTATGTGCTGATTCAATTTGGGCACAATGATCAGAAACGCGAAGACCCTGCACGCTTTGCCAGAGCCGATATAGATTATGTCAACTACCTGAGTCAGTTCATTGATGATGTGGAAAGCAAGGGCGCGACAGCCATAATCGCCAGTTCTATTTGCAGGCGTCATTACACGGATACCGGCGTGCTTAAAAGAACGTTAACCGACTATGCATTGGCTGCACGTCGTGTGGCGAGTGAAAAAGGGGTGTTATTTGTGCCCTTGAACCGCCGAACCTGCGAGTTTTTAACAGAAACAGGTGAGGCCGAAAGCCAACAATACTTCATTCAGGTTCCACCCGATTTGTATGGACGATATCCAAAGGGCAAGATTGATAATACTCATTTGAATGTAGTGGGCGCCGCTAAGGTCGCTCAGTTTTTTGTAAGAGAATTAAAAACGTTAGACCACCCCCTTAGCGACTACTTTTACCGAGATACCTTATAAAGCGCTCAATTGAGCGCAGCGTAGTGGGGAACTTGAATCGCTGTTAAAGGTACAAAGCGGTGTCAAACAAAGGCTATTACTTTAGCGGCGTTATATGGCTTGAAAATATGCCTGAAGGAATAATTGCGCCAGGGTAGGTGATTACTGTTGCAGCGACTTTTGCCCCAAAGCTTGCACTTTCAACTGCGGGTTTGCCTGACAAACGCGCCGCCATAAAGCCTGCATTAAAAGCATCTCCTGCCGCGGTCGTATCTACCACTGCGCTGACGTGTTCGACGGGCACAATACATTGCTCTTGTTGAGCAAGAATATGAACACCAATCGCGCCGTTTTTCATCACTACTTCGGTAATATTTTTATCTTCAAGGTAGGCGAATATATCGTCAGCACAGGTGTGACGGAACAGCATCAAATGATCATCTGCGCCCGGAAATGCTAAATCTGATTCTTGGTAAGCTCGGGTAGTCCAATGTTGAGCGATGTCTTCATCTTCCCACAGTCGAGGGCGATAGTTGGGATCAAAGGCGATTTTACAGCCTTGTGTTTTTAGTTTTTTTATTAAACTAAATAGATTTTCACGCTGTGCATTATCTAAAATTGCGATTGAGATCCCACTAAAGTAAAACCAGTCGGCACTGATATTATCATCTGGCATGAGGTTTATAGTTTGCGTTGCGGCAGACTGAGCGCGCCAATAAGCAAAGGTTCGTTCACCTTGATTATCGTTGCGAATCATATACAAACCCAAATTGCGCTCGGTAGAGCGAAATACAAGGTCGGTATTAATCTCGTGCTCGCCCATTGTTAGTATCAATTCATCACTTAAAAAATCGGCACCAATGGCGGTTAAGTAACTTATCGATGATACGGGTAAGCAACGCTTGAAATACACTGCAGTGTTATAGGTATCACCGGCAAAACTTTTCGCCATGGTATCGCCATGTTGAGTGCGAAGTTCAACCATACACTCGCCAAATATTATTAGCCTTTTCATACTGAGGCCCCATAAAGCCCACACATGCTATCAGTAGAATGTCTCATTACAAGTCTTCCAAAATCGGGTCTAATGTTTCATCCACGTCTTGTGTAGACCATGCACTTAACGTTTTTACTTGCGCTAACACATGATCTCGAAATAGCGAATTTGCGCTGAGTTCAGCAAAGATTGTGGTTTCATTCAGTAAATCATTAGTGACTGCAACGGGATCGAAAGCATGTCGAGTTGCCCTTTCGATGAGTGCAGTTGCTTTCGGGTCGGTAATGCTTTCACCCGCTTTGGCCTTACGAGAAACAAACAAGCACCATGCTGCAATCGGGATGCAGAGTAAGTTAATATCTCGATTGGCATGTAGATTGTCACGAACGGTGTCTAAGATTCGAAAAGGCAGCTTTTGGGAGCCATCCCACGCAATTTGTGAAAGCATGTGACGAATATGCTTGTTGTGATAGCGAGCGATGATATCAGCAGCATACTGGCGTAAGGTTTCAATATTATCGGTTTCTATCGAAGGTATAATTTCTCTTTCTAACAGCGCGCTAATGAGGACCTGTATTGATGGAGTGGAAATGGCGTCATAGACAGTTTCCTTACCAAAAAGCAGGCCTACATAAGCCAGTGTTGAATGAGTGCCGTTGAGTATGCGCAATTTTGCTTTTTCAAAGAAGGTCACGTCCTTGGTAAAGGTAACGCCTACTTTTTCCCACGGTGGTCGAGGTCCTGAAAAGTGGTCTTCTATGACCCATTGAGTGAAGGTCTCACGCTGAATGGGCCAGTCATCTTTAAGTCCTAGATTGGCACTCACGTTAGATTTCACCTCATCGTCAGTTGCAGGGGTAATGCTATCTACCATAGTGCAAGGAAAAGCGATGTTGTTTTGAATCCACTTAGCCAATTCTGGTGAAAGGTAATAAGCAAAATCAATGACCGCTTTTGCGAGTTTCTTGCCATTATCGGTTACGTTATCGCAGCTTATGATGGTAACGTCGGCATCGCCAGAATGCTCTCGCGCTTTTAAAGCTTGGGCAATAAGGCCTACAGCACTAATGGGCAAATCTGGGTTAGCAAGATCGTGTTGAATATCAGGGTTCTCTACATCGAGACTTCCGGTGTTATTTAAGCAGTACCCTTTTTCGGTCACGGTTAAAGATATTATCTTAATCGCAGGGGAGCACAATGCAGCGGTAATGACATCTCTATCTTCACTTAGCGTGGAAAGAGTTTTAATTGCACCTAACACACGTAAAGATGGCGTGTTATCGACAACCGCAAGAGAATAAAGATTGTCTTGGGGGGCCAGTGCTTTTTTCAATGTATCGCTTCGCATCGATACGCCGTGAATGCGCCAATTCCCACCGTAGGCCAATGCTAAATCAGTATAATAAGCTTGATGTGCACGGTGAAAAGCGCCGGGACCAATATGTACAATACCGCATTGTGATTTTCGCAAGTCGTAATCAGGAACGGCAACGTCACGGCTTAGTTGATCGAGTGTTTTTATACTAAGTTGCTTTTCCATGTTTATCCCAACTTATACGCTTGTTTTGCAAAATCATATGTGACCTTTTTAGCAATACTAGCGGCTTCGGTTTCGCTGATGCGATGTTGAACAACTAGTTCTGCTAAGAATCGACAATCTATCCGTCGGGCAACGTCATGACGAGCAGGAATAGACAAGAAAGCACGCGTATCATCGTTGAAACCGACGGTGTTAAAGAAACCTGCGGTTTCGGTTACTTGGTGGCGAAAACGTAACATACCTTCTGGGCTGTCGTGAAACCACCATGCAGGCCCTAGTTTTAAACACGGATAATGGCCAGCCAACGGCGCTAATTCACGACTATAAGTGGTTTCGTCTAAGGTAAATAAAATAATATTTAAGCTAGGCTCATTTCCATACTTTGAAAGCAAAGGGCGAAGCGCACGTACGAAATCCGTCTGCATAGGAATATCGTGACCCTTGTCACGGCCAAACTGGTTAAACAGTGAAGTATTGTGATTTCTAAACGAGCCCGGATGAATTTGCATAACCATGCCATCTTCAACGCTCATTCCTGCTAATTCCGTTAGCATTTGAGCCCTAAAAAGCTCCTGTTCTTCGGCATTACTTTGCCCTGTGCGGACCTTATCAAACAGAGTAATACACTCGTTAGTGCTTAAATCAGCAGTATTAGCAGTTGGGTGGCCATGGTCGGTGGCAGTTGCGCCGTGGGCTCTGAATACAGTGCGTCGGGCTCGAATAGCGTTTAAGTAACCTTGCCAAGTCTGAGTGTCTTCGTTGGTCAGTGCACCTAATTTTTCTATATTGGCAACGATGTCTTCCCGCGAAGCATCAACCACATCGTCAGGTCTAAATGTGGTGATAACGCGTTTATCCCACCCTGTACCTTTTAATGCACCGTGGTGAGAAAGCTCATCAAGCGCCCCTTCGGTGGTAGCAATGAGTTCTATATTAAATCTGTCCATCAAAGCCCGAGGTTTGAAACTGGCGTCCTGAAGTTTGGTGGTAATATGCTCGTAGTATTCGGTGGCATTATTGCTGCACAACATGTCAGTAAGACCAAACACGTCATGAAAGACGGTATCTAGCCACATTCTTGATGGAGTAGCGGCAAACAAATAATAATTGTCTGCAAGGATTTGCCAAATTTTGCGAGGATCAGACTCAGTAGCCCCGCCATCCCACCGAGGAACTCCTAATGATTCTAGTGAGATACCTTGGCTATACAGCATCCTGAAAACATAATGATCGGGGGTGATAAATAACTCAGTGGCGTTAGTAAAATTTTTATTTTGTGCAAACCACCGCGGATCAGTATGTCCATGGGGACTGATAATCGGTAAATCTCGTATTTCTTGATAAAGCGTACGGGCTACTTTTTTAGTGGCCGAGTCAGATGGGAATAGTCTGTCTTCATGTAATAAAATTGATTCCATAACAATCTCTTCTTAAAGCGTGACGCCACGTTTCCAAATAGCAATTTCATGGCTGCCATTTTTCTCGTTGCAGGTTAATTGACCCGATGCTACTGCAAGACATTGTTGGAGCAGCGCGTTGGCACACTTATCGATAGACATGCCTTCCAACACCTGACCGGCGTTAAAATCTATCCAATGTGGCTTCTTATTAGCGATATCTGAATTTGACGATATCTTTATTGTGGGTACAGGGAAGCCGAGGGGAGTACCTCGACCTGTGGTGAATAAAACAATATGTGCGCCAGACGCGGCCAATGCAGTTGCACTGACTGCATCGTTACCTGGCGCTTGAAGCAAATTTAAACCATTAACAGTTCTCGGTTGACCATAGTTGAGCACCGACTGCACCGTCGATTGCCCACCCTTTTGAACCGCGCCTAATGATTTCTCTTCTAACGTGGTAAGACCCCCAGCTTTATTACCTGGTGATGGGTTTTCGTAAATGGGTTGATTGTGGGCAATGAAATACTGTTTAAACTCGCTAATTAAGGTTTCTATATCGTCAAAAACAGACTTGTTTTTGGCGCGGTTCATCAGGAGTTGCTCGGCGCCAAACATTTCTGGTGTCTCAGTAAGAATAACCGAGCCACCTAATTGACAGGTTAAATCAGTGACTCGACCCACCGTTGGGTTTGCGGTAATACCGCTAAACGCATCGCTACCGCCACACTTCATGCCTAGCACTAACTCGTTGGCACCAATAGGCTCTCGTTTATCCTCATCAAGTGTTTTCAATAGGGAGTAAACAGCATTTACGCCAGCTTCAATTTCGTCTTCAACTTCCTGCGCATTGTAAAAACGCAGCCTCGAGTCGGGCTTATCAATTTCAGGTAGCATCGATTTAAGCTGATTGTTCTCACACCCCAGCCCAATAACTAAAACGGCGCCGGCATTTGGATGCGAAGCTAGCGAGGCGAGTATCGTTCTTGTGTCATCTAAATCGTCGCCTAATTGAGAGCACCCAAAAGGGTGGGTGAATGCTCTAAAGCCATCACACTCGCCAAAGTGTCGACGCTCACATTCTTGCGCAATGCGTTCTGCAGTTCGATTAACACAGCCCACCGTGTTGATGATCCAAACTTCGTTGCGGATACCTACTTTACCGTTCTCTCGGCGATACCCCATAAAAGTGGGGATATGGGCAGGCTTAGCTAATGCTGTTCGAGTCGGTGTGTATTCGTATACTTCACTGCCATCAAGTTTGGTCTTTAGGTTGTGGCTATGTACGTACTCTCCCAATTTTATACTTTGTGTGGCAACGCCTATTTCAAAGCCATATTTAATAACTGGGGTATTAACCGAAATATTGCGAAGTGCCACCTTATGACCAGCAGGGATCTGTTCGGTAATAAAAATTTTATGACTTTCAATAAAGGTACGTGCGGCTATGTCCTGTGTTGCCACGGCAACATTGTCACTGGCATGAACTTTCACTAACAAGGTTTGTAAACTCATCGCGTACCCTCAGACTTTGCGTTACTAGCACCAAAAGCTTGGGCTAACGGACGTACTAAACAGATTGGTTTATTTTAACACTTTGTAATATACGTGCCACCGGTGGCATAGTAAAGGAAAACTAATCATTTATTAGTGGTGGCGGCTAAAAATTACACTCTTTTTATAGAATCACGAATAATAAGGTGGGGTTTAACTAAGTAGGTCTCTGTTTCACTCACTTCAGTGCCTTCGATTTGAGCGATTATTTTCCTAGCCGCAAGTGCGGCCATATCGCCTACAGGCCTCTGAACTGTAGTTAATGCAGGAATTACTCGTGCTGCCAGCAAGTTGTCATCAAAGCCTGCTACCGACAATTCATCAGGAACAGTAATGCCCATTTCATGTGCAACCTTGAGTACACCAGCGGCCATTTCATCGTTGTTAGCGAAAATAGCTTTAACGCGGGGTGACTGAATGAGCAGGGTTCTGGCGCATTCAATACCACTTTCATAACTGTTCTTACCTTCGATAATACGGTCTACGGGAACTTCAACGTGCAACTCATTCAATGTTTCTAAAAAACCTTCAAGTCGCTCTTTAGATGAGTAATAACGCTGTGGACCGCTAATAATACCAATGTCTCGGTGTCCTAGAGACACCATGTATCGGGCTAAGTCACGAAGGGCAGCCCGATCATCTGAGACAACAATGTTGCTGTGATCATCTAAGTCCACCGAGGCCATACGAACGTAATTAATCTGTTTTTCTCTGAGTGCTTCAGCTAACTCTTTAGCTTCGGATACCGGTGGCAATATGATGACGCCATCTATACGAGATCGACTGACAAATTGAATACAGTTACTAATAAAGTCGTCGGTATTGTAGTTGCAAGGATGAACAACCAGTTCATAACCTTTTTCAGAGCAGACGCTTAGTACGCCACGCTGAACCTGATCGATATACAGAGCATCGGGGTTATCGTAAATAAGCCCGATAAGAAATGACCTACTGGCGGCAAGCCCTCGGGCTTGCTTGTCAGGTGAAAAGCCGGTTTCTTTTATTACTTCATCAATTCGCTCGCGCGTTGCTTTGCCCACATTAGATGCGCCATTAATGACCCGAGATACCGTTCGTTTCGATACGCCAGCAAGGCGGGCTACATCATTAATTGTGGGGCGTTTGTTCATTATCGGTAAGTTTCCGCAGGTTGAGTATTGAATTTACTGAACATTATTGAATGAATAGTACCATAAAATAAAGTCATTCCATTTGACACCAGTTCGTTGACATATTTCAAAAGCCTAGCGCCCTAGGCAGGGCTTCACTAAACCAGGGAACGTAAGTAACTAACATCAATACAACGAACATGGCAAAGTAGAGAGGGAGCAACGGCTTGATAATATTCTCTAATTTTGTTTTTGCAATCGCACAGGTAATAAAAAGCACCGCGCCTACTGGAGGAGAACACAACCCAATAGACAAGTTTAAAACAAGCATTATACCGAACTGTAGCTCAGACATACCCAGTTGAATGGCAACGGGTAAAAATATGGGCGTAAAGATAAGTACGGCCGGCGTCATATCTAAAAAGGCACCCACGACAATAAGTAACAAATTGATTAATAGTAAAATTAGAATGGGGTTGTCGCTAATTGCCAGCAATGCATTGCTTAAGATTTGCGGAATATTTTCATACGACAGTAACCAACTCATTGCGGTAGATGCTGCAATCAATAGCATAACAATCGCTGTGGTTTCTGCGGATTTCAACAAAATATTAGGAAGTGCTTTAACCTCTACTTCGCGATAAAACACCACTGCAAGTAACAGAGCATAAACCACGGCAATCGCGCCAGCCTCGGTGGCAGTAAAGATACCGCCCACAATCCCACCGATGACTAATACAATGAGAAATAATGAGGGCAGGGCAGCGCCTACTTTTTGTAACACTATTGATAAGGGAAGTCGGGCAGACAGTGGATAGCCTTTGGCTTTGGCATAGCCAAAACACACAATCATTAATGCTAGCCCCACCATAATTCCCGGTACATATCCTGCCATGAATAAAGCGGCAATCGACACGCCGCCACTGGCGATGGCATAAACAATAAGGATATTGCTAGGAGGGATTAGCATCCCTGTAGTTGACGCGGCGGCGGTTACTGCAGCGCTGAAATTTGGTTCGTAACCTGCTTTTTTCATTTCAGGTAGCATAAAGCTGCCAATAGCGGATGTGGCAGCAACCGCAGAGCCTGATATAGCACCAAATAGCATACAAGACACCACATTGACCAGTGCCAAGCCTCCTGGTAAGGCACCAATAAGAGCCATAGCACATTCGATTAACCGCTTTGCAATCCCACCTCGACCCATAATTAGGCCTGACAGTACGAAGAAAGGGATAGCCAAAAGGGCAAAACTATTTAGTCCTCCAGCCATTCGCTGGGCAACAGTAATGGTTGCTGGCGCTAAATCCATACTCATCAACATTGCGATAAGAGTGGCTAATCCTATACTGATAGAGATGGGCACATTGAGCAGTAAAAGCAAAAAGAATCCCACAAGAAGTACTATACCGGTTAATTCCATTCGTTAAACTCCTTCTCAGGTGAATGCCATAGTGTAAAAATGTTCACTATGCTGTAGATAACAATAAGTCCGCCTGAAAGGGGGAGTACTAGATAAATCAACCCCATTTTTATGCCTAACGCCGCAGAAATTTGATCGAGTTCTAGTGTTAACATCACTAGTTCAGTGCCACCGTAGACCATGACCAAAGCACAAAACGTGATAACGAATACTTCAACTAGGGTTAACAGAACGCGTTTTACCACAGGGGATTGACGCTCTACGAGTAAATTAAAACCAAGGTGAGCATGCTGGCGATACGCGTAAGCTGCGCCTAGTATGCCTATCCACATGAGAAAGAAGCGTGAGAGTTCTTCTGTGACAGACGCGGGATCTTGCAAAATGTATCGCGATATTACCTGCCAAATTACGGTGAGTAATATACTTGTCATGGCAATAATCAAGGTTCCAGCAAGTAACTTGTCTAGCGTTTTAATAATCATCAACTTACATCGCTTTTATTTGCGTAATGAGCTCACCAATATGGGTGCCGGTGAAACTATCGTGAAAAGGTTTGACCGCGTCTACGAATGGTTGTTTGTTTGGACGAATAACGGTTACACCTTCTGCTTCAACTTGTGCTAGTGACTCTGCTGTTGAGGTTGTCCAAAGCTGGCGCTGAAACTGAACAGAGTCTTGCATCGCTTTGGTCAGCCATTCTTGTTGTTGTGAGTTTAAGGATTCCCAAACGGGGAGTGAACAAAGCATTACATCGGGAACACTCGTGTGTTCGTCCAAGCTATAATATCTGGCTATTTCGTAATGCCTAGAAAGGTGGTAACTAGGCGGATTATTCTCAGCGCCATCCACTACGCCTTGTTGAAGTGCAGTATAAAGCTCCCCCCAAGATACAGGTGTTGCTGCGCCGCCCAGAGCCCTTACTGTTGCCACTGCGGTAGGGCTGTTGAGTACTCTAATTTTCATCCCTTTTAAATCGCTCGGTGTTTTGATAGGGCGATCGTTGGAGTAAAAGCTTCGGCTTCCTGCATCGTAATATCCCAAGCCTTTTAAACGAAAATCTTCAACGCCACTCAACAGGTCGCTACCAAGCTCACTGTTTAGCACCCGCCAAAAATGCTCATTGTTTTTGAAAATATAAGGGATACTGAAGATTTTCATGTCTGGCGAAAAGCCTTCAAGAGGACTTGCTGAAACCTTGGTCATCGCCAAAGATCCAATTTGTAAAAGCTCTATCATTTCCCTTTCGGTACCTAATTGGCTACCAGGGTAAATGATGACTGTCATCTTACCGTCTGAATAGTATTCAAGGCGTTCCCCCAAAAACTCCATGGCTTTATGCACTGAGTGCTGGGTGTCTAGAGTATGACCCAAACGCAGTACGGTGATTTCGCCGCTACTCTCGTGTTGAGAGCACGCAAAGAGCGTAAATACGCTCATTACTAAGACCATAAACTTGCTAAAACACTGCATAATACTATCCATGCCATTCATTAACGTAAGGCTGAAGGTGGAAACTTGTCCATGTCATCGTAGTCAAGGTTTTCACCCGCCATCCCCCATATGAATGCATAGCTTCCTGTACCTACGCCGCAGTGAATTGACCACGGAGGGGAAATAATGGCTTCTTCATTTGCCACAAATAAATGACGTGTTTCATGGGGTTCTCCCATAAAATGGCACACACGATTTTCTTCATTCATATCAAAATAGAAATATACTTCGTTCCTTCTATCGTGCTGATGCGCCGGCATTGTATTCCAAACACTGCCATTGTGAAGGCGTGTTAGCCCCATTTGTAATTGGCATGTGTCTACAACGGTATTAATCAGTAATTGCTTAATATCTCGCTCATTAGAGGTTTCTTGGCTGCCTAAATGCAGCACGTTGGCATCGTCTTTACCTACTTTTTTACAGGGGTAGGCATGGTGAGCAGGCGCAGAATTCATATAATATTTAGCAGGATTATTCGCATCGTCAGACGCAAAAGAAATTTGCTCATTTCCTTTACCAATGTACAAGGCTTCTTCGGGAGCAAGGTGGTACTCATTACCATTCACTGTGACTGTACCTGCGCCACCAATATTGATGATGCCAACTTCGCGGCGTGCAGTGAAATAAGGCATTTTTAACTGGTCTTCAATAGTATCAAGGGTAAGCACATCGGTGGTTGGTACTGCGCTTCCCAACATGAATCGCTCATAATGGGTGTAAATCCAAACCACTTCGCCCTTCGACATGAGTGAGGAGGTTAAAAAAGCATCTCGTAGTTCTTCAGTGTTGTAAGCGTTTGCTTCTTTTTTGCCAATGGCATAGCGAACATCAATCTCTGGATTCATCATCTTTTCCTTCATCTATCTTGCGAGAAAACCGCCATCCACCGCGAGGGTGTGGCCGCTTACGTAATTGCTTGCTGAACTTGCTAGAAAAACAGCTGCCCCCGCTAAATCGTCAACTTCACCCCATCTCCCAGCGGGAATTCGAGAAAGAA
The DNA here is from genome assembly GCF_001562125.1 of Alteromonas sp. Mac1. NCBI lineage: Bacteria > Pseudomonadati > Pseudomonadota > Gammaproteobacteria > Alteromonadales > Alteromonadaceae > Alteromonas > Alteromonas sp. Mac1. The sequence goes on along the minus strand of NZ_CP013932.1, from coordinate 2,762,123 downwards.
TTTCTGCGCTGCGTTTAGCGTCATCTTGTAGGGCTTGGGTGTTATCAGTTTTGATATAACCTGGTGCAATAGCGTTAACTTGAATATTCGAAGTACCCCATTCATTGGCGAGTGCTTTGGTTAAGCCCGCAATTGCGTGTTTGCTTGCTGTGTAGGCTGGAACCGTTACACCACCACTAAAACTCAACATGGAAGCTATATTGATAATTTTGCCGCCATCATGAGAGATCATATGTTTTCCAATGGCTTGACTTAGTAAAAATGCAGCGTCAAGGTTCACTTTCATCACTTGTTGCCAAGCATCTAAAGGAAACTCTGTAGCAGGAGCTCGAAATATGGTACCGCCGTTATTGACCAATATATCAATTCGTTTGCCCTGTTTAATGGCAGATGTCGCTAAATTGGCAACTGCATCTAGGTTGCTTAAATCAGCACTTATTGCCCGTGCACTACCACCTATGGCATCTATTTTGTGAAGCGTGTTTTCACATCCACCTTCTCGTGAACTTGAGCATATAACGTGAGCGCCAGCACCGGCTAAGGATAAGGCCAGTGCTTGTCCAATTCCCCGGCTTGCTCCGGTAACGAGGGCGGTTTTCCCTTCTAAATTAAAGTTCACCATATTCATTTCCTCTTATTCTCAGAAAATGTGCTTTTTATCCTAACCAAATTTACACATTAAGTTAACAATTTATAAAATAATTGCCACCGGTGGCATTTGTCAATATATTGTTTTATAAATAATGCATTGTTAATCAGTGATTGGAGATGAAAATATGAGATTTATTATAGGTTTAGCGCTAATTTTGCCAATAATATTAACGGCGTGTTCTGAAGGCGAAAATAATAATATACCAAGTGTGATGGTTAAAAACCCAGCAGAAGGAGGGTTTGTCACTCAAGAGGTCTCAATACCATTGGACGAAGAATACCGTGGTTGGTTATTAAAAGAGGTAGCATCGGAATGGCGTGAGAACGCAAGTGGTGAGGCTACTTTGTACGCTTATATCCAGATGGAACCGGGTGCGGAAAAAGAATTTTCTCTAGTTCAAACCAAAGAGTCGGTAACCGACACCGCCCACGCTGAGCTATCAGTACGCTCAGGGGGGCAATGGGAAGGCGCGGCTTATACGGCAGATGGTTTTTCATTTCAGCCTGTAGAATCTTTTACTGCACCTTCACAGCTGACTGACCACTCTTACTTTTTAAAGTATGAAGGACCCGGTTGGGAAAATGACAAGATAGGCTATCGACTGTACCTAGACTGGCGAAATGCTATCGATGTTTTTGCCAAAACGTCGGATGATGTGGTATTGCCACAAGTAGGCAACGACGGTTATGACGCTTACCATAAACTTGCAGACTGGGGCGGTGATGCGTTGAAAGTAGGGAAGTCACTTGGGCTGGGTGCACTAGGAAGGCAAGTCGAAGAAGGGGTTCTGCACTTTCAATATGTTGACGATACCCGATGGGCATTAACTGAGAATACGCACTTAACTGCAGCCTTCAATGTTAGCTACAGTAATTGGCGTACACGGGAAAACTCAAATGACGGGTTTGATGTGGAAACCCGCTATAAGATTAATACCGGAGATGCATCAACACGTATAACGGTTAAAACGTCATCTCCTACATCGAATATAGTTACAGGACTGGTAGCACATGAGGGAACGACGAAAATCGCATTTGCAGAAGGCAAATGGGGCGTTATTGCTACATGGGGAGAGCAGAGTGTGTTAAGTGACAATGACTTACTTGGCCTAGCTGTGTTTTATCAACTAGATGAGGTTAGTAGTGTAGCTAAAGGTGAGTTCGATCATTTGATTACTTTTAAACCCGCCACCTCGTTCGAGTATGAAATTATGGCATACTGGCCTGCAAGAGATAGAGCAGAAAACCCAAAGGCTAGCTTCGAAACCTTATTGCGTCAAAAGGTTCGGGCTTTAAACCACGGTTTACAAGTAATGTAAATTGCAATTGCTGGCGGTTTTAACAATCGCCAGCAAATTGAACGTTATGCGGTGTTTATTATAAAATGGTATTCCCATACCGAGTCATGCCTCTTTTGAGATGGCATTATTATTTTTACCTATAACGCAGGCAAAATTTCAAACTGAATAGGTTTATAGCGAAAGTTATTCGATTCGCCCGCAGAGCATGCAGTAAGACCTACAATCATATCCATTTTTGCTTCAAAAATAGTGAAATCGCCTGCTTTGCTTGTAGGTGGTAACACGGCAATTTTTCCTTCGGGGCTCACATCCACGTTCATAAAGGTATTGAATGTAGTGCCAATGTGGTGTGCAGGAATGTCGAATTCAGCAAAAGCGGCCACTAGGTTACCATGGCATCCAGGTACAGGCGTTTCACTAGGGTAGAAGTGTTTGAAGGTATCTACACTGCAAGGGGTTAAGAGAAAGTCGTGTTCTTCTACCGTGTCTTCAATAATATCAAACATCACCTGACTCTCATTGGAATAGAGCTTACAGCCAGCTGCAAAATGGGTACTTTCGTTATAATCTAGCGAACGGCCTGACGACATGAACTCATTTTTATCGTGGGCATTGAAAGCATATAAATCGGCAACTTGTTCTCCTTCAGGATCAATAACTTTAAGTCTTTCACCTTTTTTAATGGTGAATGCTGTGCCGCTTCTTGGTTGAATGGTTTGTCGCATTGCTGCCTCTTTATTTTCTTTATTTGAATTTGTGTAAATTAGTTTTGACTTGCGTGGAAAGGACATTGCCAACGCTTTGGCTGCTGCTTTCCACTGTACTGATAGGCTTCTGACTGCTCGCCGTGATTTTGCAATAAGGTATTTTTTGACCCACAGAAGGCTTCGTCTTGTTGACGAATGTGGTCTCTTAAATCTTCAAATTTGCCTTGTTCACGAAGTAATTCGAATTGTTCGTGAAGATTAAATACCAGCGCGGGGCGTTCGAAGCGTCTACTTTTTCGCTTTGCACCTGGGTGAAGTCCAATGATAAAAAACGCTTTACCACCCAAGCTAAAACTAAAGTTAGGGCTATGCGGATTTTCGTCTACTTGGTTATCCCAATCGTGCATGCACGCGTCGATATCATGAAGTTGCTGAAGCTTGCGCCACAGTAATTTATCAAAAACAACCTCGCTCAAAATTTCCGGTTGTTCGAAAGTTAGTACCAGCGAGGAATACATGTCTTTTTCTAGCTCAAAACGATGAATGAAGTCGTAGATGTCCGTCAAGATGTCGGTGTCATTCATGTCGCATCGAAAATTATCGTACTGTTTAACCGTGATTTTGCCTTTGTTCAAAGCAGTTTTAGCCCCTACGCAGGGATAATCAGCTTGATCAATAAAGGCTGATACCTTGTGTTCTAAATCAGGCTTTAAAATAGACATACTCACTCCTTGATTAGTCTTCCCACGAATTTTAAGCAGATTGCTTAATCAACGTTGTATCATGTTCTTGCGATGAATCATCGTTTTCAGAGGCTGGTTTTTCCCGCTTAGGCAATTGCAGAACATGAATGCCAGCGGTTTCAAAATCTTCATTAATGTAACCGGCTTCTGCGTATGCATTTAGCACATCGATACAAGGGTTAACGCCCCATTTCGCGTGATAACGCTCAGCGTTTCTGACAAAATCAAGAAGGTGATTAATAGGGCAGCGGTAGTTTGGTCGTTCTGGAGCAAAGGTCTGCAATTCAATTTGATTTAAAGAAAAACCCAGTGAACGACAATTTGTAAAAAAGTCTTCGTCGTTTAGCCCGAAGCCGTCGTAACCTTCATCGAAACCGCCGGTTTTCTTAAAATCTGTCTTGCTAATAAAAAACACTGTAGAACAAATGCTATCGTCACTAAACTTTCCATGATCATCTTCCTGTTGTCTTGACGGAATTTCGTTATTGTCTTCGTCTGGTAATTCTTGGCTTTTAATGTGGCATAAAGTGTCGTGGGGAAAAGTCCATTGTGACTCTGGAACGAATGTCACTTTGGTAAATACCACTGAGCCTGGACACCACGCGTTCATCCCCTTAGCGATGAAGTTTTTATCCACGATGGCATCAACATTTATGTAAGCTAAAAGATTACTCTTGGCTTCTTGTAAGCCTCGGTTGCGTGCTCTAGCAATGGGTAACGCGCCGTTAGCCACGAACTTATGCACGATGTTAAATTTCTCACTCTTCGCTAGTGAAAGCGTTGAAGGAGAGCACATCCAAACAATGACAAGTTCATCGGGTAGTGGGTTACACGACTCAAGCTGTTCTATGAGTCTGCAGAGTTTTTCTGTACGACTTTTTACTATCGTGACAACACTGACGGGTGAATGCATGTAAACCTCCTAATTTCCCTTTGGTGAGTGATTGATAACCGAACTTCTGTCATCGCTATCAAACGTTGCACTAACTGTCTTATCTGTAATGCTTACTTGCAGGTAATCTAGCAATAATTAGACCTTAGTCTAATATGTTGAAAAGTTTGGAGATTATTTCTTTTTGTGAAGGGTGCCAGTGCTTAGGCTTGCAAAGAATTCACTCAGTGTGAATCTATTTCATAGTTTGAGAATGGGGGCTAATGCCCCATTTTAGAAGAGGTTTGCTGCTCACTGGGAGTGATTTGGTTCACTGGGGAGAGAATGTTAGCCGCATTAACTTTGTTAGCTTGAACAGTATCTGGCTGCTGCGGACTTGCATTGTTTGTTATAGCTTCTATCCCTATTTTATCTGGCAAGCTTTGTAAATATTCGATGGGTTCACTTCGAACACATAAGGTCTTTAAATTGAAAACTTGGCAGCTGCCTTTATAACGCTGGGTATCGGCTACAAGGTAATGACACGCTTCGCCCTTCGTTTTTGTTTTACAGGCTTCAAATGCTTCGTTGTGAATATGACCGCTGTGAGCCAAAACTGTCGTCGAGTATGCCATTGCTAGTACCGTTACCAATGAGAGTAGAGGTAAACGTTCGGCTGACTTTTCAAATAATATCTTGAGCGATTTGGCACATATGGACATCATTCATTTACCTCTATACTGCCTTGGGCACCTTGATAGCAGCCGATAAACATATTTTCTGCTGCACTTGCTGCATGATAGTGATAGCCTCTTGTATCGTCTTCATGGCCTCTGCACTCATCAAGATCATAGTCTTCCTCTCCATTGGCATTTAACATGCCGTAGATACCGTAGCCATCAAGTGCATAGCCCATTAGGTTGGCATGCTCATCAATACTGGTTACCACTTCGCTACACCCTAACGAAGCATGGTAATGATAGCCTTCAGCGGGGTTCACGTGGCCACCACAATCGTCGAATGCTGCAATGGTATTTGCCGCCAGTATTTGGGACACAGGGGCAGGGCCTGCTATCACTACACCATTAAGTGAAACGCCCAAGTCAGCACCAATAGATTCGGGGTTTGATAAAGGTACTGGGGTAACTGGAATAAGAATAGTTTGTTGCATACCGCCGTCGTAATAACTAATTGAACACTGCACGCAGTGGTTTTGATATTCCGCTGCTACATTTGGGCGGGCTGCAGCTTCACACGCCACCTGTGTATCGGTCACAAAAATATCGCCAGTATCTTCATCGTATAATTCCCAGTCATCGCCATAAAGGGCTTTAACGTCAACAAAGAATTGTCCTTCCAGCTGATATACGTCGCCACTTCCATCAAACCATATACCGCCTTTAGTGGCATCATCTGTAATATTCGAAGGGCAAAAGGGGCCAATTTCCGTATTGGCAGGAGCTCCATTGATAACGACTTTGTAGCATTCGGTAGTGGTACCATCCGTAAGCGTACACGTCGTGGTAGTAATAGTTTCGGCCAGGCCGGCGGCTAAAAAATAGTCTGGGTTGGGACCAGTAACAACACTGTCGGCGTCGCTATCACCATCGCTATCGCCATCTGAATCTGAGCCAGTGGAAGTATCGCTTGCTGCTGTTGAAGTGTTATTGGAATTGTCGCTATCAGAGCAGGCGGATGTGCCCAGCAACGTAAGTACAAGCAGTGCGTAAAATGACGTCTTCATAAAATGCCTCAGAACTGTCTTTTAGATTTGAATATCTATTGGAATACCGAATCAAAGACTATCGCTAAAAAGTGCAGTTTATGTGCAGGTTCAAAGAGGCTTTAATGAAGATGTATAGAAGGCTACTGTACTTTATCTAAAACAGGCTATTGTACTTTGTAGCCTATGCCGTATACCGCATGAATAGGACTGATGTGTTCATCCGTAGCTAACTTGTGGCGCAAGTTTTTCATATGGCTGTCGATGGTGCGGTTACTGACTACTCTGCCATCTTCGTAGCCAAGTTCCATAAGTTGGTCTCGCGAGTAAACTACACCGGGTTTCGTCATCATCGTTTTCAACAACCGAAATTCTACCGGCGTGAGCTCAATAATGTTGCCATCCACAGCGCATTCAAAGCGAGACATATCCAACTCGATGTGGCGAAAAGTGAGTTTTTCTAATGAAGACTCAGTTTTGGTTTGTTGAGTGGTTCGCCGCAATATAGCTTGTATCCGTGCTACCACTTCACGCGCTGAAAAGGGTTTACAAACATAGTCATCGGCACCCGCTTCAAGACCAATAAGTCGGTCTATTTCATCGACTCGAGCGGTCAACATGATAATGGGTACCATAGAAAAACTACGTAACGATTTGCAAATGGTGAGTCCGTCCACACCGGGCAACATCCTATCTAGTATAATGGCCGTGGGGGCTTCCTTTTTTACCATATCAACAACATGGGTACCTTCATTCAGTACGGTAGATGTGAACCCTTCCAAGGCAAGAAACTCAACTAAAATTTGCGCAATTTTATCTTCATCTTCAACAATGAGTACATGTTTGTGCGATGTCATTAGTTATTATCCGTAGTGAAATATTTGGGCAGCTCTGCTGTAATTTTAACGCCGCCGAGTGACGAAACTGACGCGCTAATTTTGCCACCATGGGCTTCTATAATTTGTTTACTAATTGATAGACCAAGGCCGGCGCCTTGTGTTCGACGCCTACGTGAGGCATCTTCTCTAAACAAAGGTTCAAATAATGCTGCTGCATTTTCTTTCGCAATGCTCGGCGCTGAGTCTTGTACAATAATAACGACAAACGAAGGTTGTTCTGAAACCACTAACTCCACGGTACCTGGCGCATCGGTGTACTCACAAGCGTTAACTAACAAGTTAAGCATAAGTTGCTTCAAGCGCTGGTGATCGGCATTAATGGTGATGTTGGGTGGGCAGGAAAAAGTGAAGGTAAGCCCTTTTGTATCAAAAATATGCGCAAGGCTTTCGCTTTGTTGCGCTATTACTTGGCTCAGATCCACTGACGAGAAATGATAAGAAAGCCCGCCAATATCAGACAGTGATAATTGGTATAAATCTTCAACCAATAAAGACAAGCGCGAAACCTCTTGGTCAAACGAAGCGAGTTGTTTTTGATCAAGTGGTCGAATTCCTGCTTTTATCAGTTCAATTTCGCCAGACAATATAGTGAGGGGAGTACGAAGTTCATGAGAAATATCAGCTAGCCATTGGCTTTTAGTATTTTTATGCGCTTCAAGGGTATTTCCCAATGTGTTTATGTGCCGCATTAGCTCGCCAAACTCATCAGGACGATTTTCTGGCAAGTTGGTTTTATATTGATGTGCGGTAAGGCCTTTAACGCTTTGTAAAATTGCCTTGAAAGGGCTTAGCATGTGGGGCGCAACGCCCAATGCCAGTACAAGCGAGGCGATAAGTGATACCAATCCTATAAAAATAATGGCGTGCAACTGTTGTGCAGAAAAAGCACGAGCGACATCAGAGTCAGGTGTTTTGGGTGGGTAACTGGTAAGCCAACCTATGAGCTCGCCGTTGACTTCAAGTTTCACGCTTACTTCATTTCGTTCGTTTTCGTCTGCATAGGAATCTTGCCCAGATATAATGTTCCCAGAGGCATTAGTCAGTAATGTAGGTGGGCCGGCAGATACATCGTCAATCTGATGCCTAGGGGGAGGGAATCCACCGGGGTGAGGGCGCATGCCGGGGCGGCGATGAGGGATGCCAGTAGGTGCAACACGCTCTATTTCAATATTATCCCAACTATTATTATTGCTGCGGTACTCTGCAATAAGCACGCGACGTAAACTCATCAGGCGCTCTCGCTCCTGATTTTGAATAAATTCATTAAAGCCTTGCTCGAAGCTCCATCGTGCAAGTGCTAGTGAAAGCGACAAAGACACACAGGTAAAGCCAACAAGAATAACAAGTAATTTATGGGATAGTTTCATTGTGCTGAGTATATCTATGCTTGTACGTTGCTAACAATTGTTTCTGCTTTTATTCCGTTACTTCTACATCTTCTCTACACTGAATCTGCACATTTAACGCGTATGCTGAATGTGAGTTAGTTAATCTTCTTAGGAAAAGTCATGAAATTGTTAAAGCTTGTATTCGTTGCCACTCTTCTCACAGGAAGTTTAAGCGCATTTGCGCAACAGGGTCGACCGAATGGTCCGCCACCTGAAGCTATTGAAGCATGTGAAGATAAATCTGAGGGCGATACGGTCTCTTTTGAAACCCGTCGCGGTGACAGCGTGGAAGGTACTTGCGAATTGGTTGAGGAACAACTGGTAGCGGTTCCTGAAAACCATCGTCAACAGCGTTAATTCCCCCAGTATATTATTTCTATACCCATCTAAAAACGTAAGCTGGCAGTGTAAATATACACCGTCAGTTTTTGCTTTGTTATTACAGAACGCTCTAACAAAAAAATACCGAATATGTCATACTAGTCAATCATTAAGCTAAGCATTAATAGCGCGCCCTTTTGTTAGGTTTTTCACAGCGCATTAGCTTAAAATATCTTATTGGAGGCCTAGTATGCAATACAGTGACGAGCGCCTTAACGAGCTAGTAAACGCCAGAAATCCAGAGGTCCCAGACGTATTTAGCATCCAGTGTGATGGCATTGAACTTTATGTTCACGTTAGCCCTTACGTATGGATCCGCCCTTGGGAAGGGCGAGACCACACGGCTTTTTCAGTGGGGCTAGCGCCAGGATGCCCAAATGCCTGTAGGTTGTTCGGTAAAATTGATGTGCCCTATTTGCATATTTCGCTAGAGGCCCTTAAGCAGGCTGCGGTTAAGCGTGTATCTGAAGCGGGAATATCGTTTTTAACCAAACGAGGAGCAGGGGTGAAAAGCTTTGCTATTCACCCTAGAGGCGGTTTGACATCAGTAGACGAAAGCCGTGCTTACCAAGATGCTTACGTAAATGGATACCGCTATGTAGTGCATGTTTATCAGTTACGAAGTGGCGGGCTTGGAAAGCGCTTTGCTGAATGGTTTTTTTTCGGAGAGCCAGAGCCGTCTGTGATCTTAACAAAATTACGTCGTCAGCAAGATAATCTTGCAGACTCAATGCATTTTGAAATATGTCAATTGTCGACGGAACTTCCTAAGTCAGCGTAAATCTTAATTAGTATAATAAACTATGGTTCACTTGTGAGCGTAATCATATCTTTATAAAGTGAGTAAAAATCAAGTGGAGAGAGTTGTGAACTCTGAATCGGTAGTTGAACTTCGCAACTATGAAAAAAGCCAGTTAAAACAAGTTAGTGTTATTTCTGGTATTTCACCCAATGCCATGCGAAGGGTATTTGGTGGGTGGATATTATTTGCTGCATTAGTAGGAATAATTGTTTCTGTTGCACCGGATTTAGACAGTCAGTTTATTGGTTTAACCCTGTTTGTTTTAGTGGCCTTTACAGTTGTAATGTTCTGGCAGAGCCGAATATCTGAAGGGTGGCCAGCCATTATTTGCGATGACGAATACATAGGTGTGGTTCGAGATCCTGTATTGCGCGAATATGTGTGCGTCAAAAAAAGTATTATCACCGATGCTCAACCTTCTTTAATTAAACCGAATAAAAAAGCGGTTGAAATGAGTTTAGACACCAGCGCACTTAGCGAAACCGACACCGCTATTTTAAAACAAGCGGTGTGGCCGCGAGAAGATAAACTTATTGGTCTTGCACACTTTAAACGCCGTGAAGAAGCATGCGAAAGCGTTATGTGGTGTGTTAATCACAATACGAAAGCGGTTAGGTCAGTTCCAGCGCATCGTGTGCCTACCTAATCGTAAAGCATTTTCAAAATTAAGCCGCTTTATAGCGGCTTTTTACGTTCTGTATTCAGGCTTTTGGTTTTAGTTTCAACCGCGTTAACAGCGGGTAGTGATCTGAGCCAATGTCAGGCAGTTTTCTAATGTCTTCAAGCATAAAGTGACTTGAATGAAACACATGATCCAATGGCCATTTAACTAATGGGTAGTGGGCATGAAACGTATTGAAAAATGCACGACCGATTCTTGGGTCCAGCATACCGCTTATTTTCTTAAATTTTCGGGTAGTAGGTGACCATGCCACATCGTTTAAATCACCCGCCACAATAATTGGCCCGTCTTTTTTAGCTATTTCTTGGCCTACCATCGTAAGTTCGACATCTCTGGGTTTAGCTGTTTTGTTTTCTGTAGGGCTAGGTGGCTTCGGATGTAAAAAGTAAAGCGTCACATCTTGTCCATCCATATCGATAGTGACAAGCATGGAGGGCACATCATCTTCTACTAAATAGTTGAGCTTGGCAGTTTTCAATGGGTATTTGCTGTATAGGTGCATGCCATACAGATTCTCCAACGGGCAATGCTGCTGGTGTGGATGAGTTTCGTTTAACGCCGATAGGGCTATTTCCCAGCGCTTGTTAGATTCGAGAGTAACGACGAAGTCTGGATTAGTGTCTCGCACATGCTTCAATAGCTTGTCGTAATCTTCATTGGGCATAAAAACATTACTAGATAAAATACTAATACTCTCACCAGCATCTTGAGAAGATGCTTTAACCACTTCCTTTTTATAAAAGAAGGTATAAGGCAAGATCCAAATAGCTTGGTAAATCGCGCAGGCAATTAATCCAATGTAAAGCAATGCGATGATAAGCGTGTTAAATGCAGAAAGATCCGACGGATACATAACCCCTCGGGTAATCAAGACTATCACCATTAAACCTAGTAGCTGTAGCCGTGGAAATTCCCATACCCTAACCAGCCAATGCTTCGACGGAAGTGAAGGCGCTAAAGTGGCAGCGATAAGAAATATCGCCATGGTGTTCAGTAAAATATTCATTGTCGTTCCTGACTAAGTTGTTTTTTGCATTATTAGCTTGCTTGCAAACGCTTTAAAAAGGCAAACTCGGCTATTGTTCGATTGATAATAAGTATGTTGGTCAATGAATATTCAATTTTCGTTCCGGTTAGGCAAATTGTAGGTAAAAAATGCTCATAGGCCGAAAAGTTTGCAGAGATGTTAACAAGTGATAACTAGGATGAAAGTAGGGTAACTTGTTATAAATCAGTTGTTTGCTATGTTGGCTCGAGTTTCGCATTAGTTATTGGGAGTTTCAACAAAGGAGAACTGTTATGAAACGTACATTACTTTCTATACTTGTAGCGACCTCGATGACAACTGCAGCTTTTGCTGGTGACATGGAGACAGATAACAAATGGGAAAAAGGCGCTAAGGATGCGTGGATAGACGGCAAGGCCGAAGCAACATTACTATTCAACGGCAACCTTGATTCATTCGATATCAATACAGATGTAAACAACGGAAATGTTGTTCTAACAGGTAAAGTAGATCATTCAGTTGATAAGAAATTAGCGGAAGAGCTAGTTTCAAATATTGACGGTGTTATGTCAGTAGACAACCAACTTTCTGTTATTGAAGAGAAAGATATGGATAAAATGGCAAGCGACATGTCAGATGACGCTGAATCAGAATACGATGAGCAAACGGGTACGCTAACAGATGCCAAAATTGCTACCGTAATTAAAACTCGCCTATTAATGGATAGCGATATCTCTGGCTTCGATATTGATGTAGATGTTGAAGCAGGTAACGTTACATTAACAGGTAACGTAGACTCGGATGCCGAGCGTCAGCTTGCTGTTGAAATAGCCAAAAACGCTTCAGATGTGAAAAACGTTGAAGACAATTTGCAAGTTATTACCGAAACAGCAATGAAAAACTAAGCAGTTATTAGTGAAATGAAAGGGGCCAAATTGGCCCCTTTTTTATGTTTGTCTAACGGATATTTCTACAATAACATCCTGTATTAAGTAGAAATGCGTTATTAGCCTCTTTTTTCGATATCCCGTTTTTTCGCAGCAACATGTAGTATTTTCCCATCCACTTTACAACTTTTGTCTTACAACCTTTGTCGGGTTTTCTTCCTATCCATTGCTGCGTATACTCTGCGCCGTAATTAGATAGCAGTACGAAATTTGGAACACAATGTGCAATACAGTATGCAAGTGATTCTTTGATTTGCAACGTGCAGTAGTCATTTAGAACCATCGTGTTCTTACATGGATAATCGCAAGTTAGGTATAAAAGGAAGTAAATGATGAAAGTATTAAATTGGTTAGTTTCAGGCGTGTTAATTTCTCTGCTGATTGTGCTTGCAGGCGTGTTAACGAATAACATGGCTTATGTAGGTAAAGCAAACGCTGATGATTCAAACAAGGCTCATCACGCCTCTATCGTAAAGATTGAACGTGTTCTTGCACAAACCGAATTCGATGTATCTCAAAAGCGTGATTTATTGCGTAAAACACGTATCGAGTTTTACCTTGCAGAAGCAAAGCAGGCAGATCTGCGCAATTGGACATTCAAGCGTGATGATTTGATTGAACGCGCAAAGAATATCTTAGTTCACCACCAGACACAGTTTACTGCAACAACAACTGAGTTTGCGAGCATTTAAGCTCGCCAACTCTCTATCATGTAATTTAGCTTTCGTCAGCGGTTTAAAGTCCACGTTGGGTTTCTAAATAGGTAGCAAAGCTGCCAAGCCAATGACTCCCCATGTAATGCATATCGTTTATAACAGAATTTACCCCCGCTGCCTTATGTGCACGTGCTGCACTATCTATTGCTGCTACACGTTCATCATCTGAAGGCAATGCTGAAGCGATACCTTCAAGCATCCAAGCACGACTCAAATTTAAGCCATCTAAATGCGCAAGTTTACCGTCACTTTTATCCACTACCGTCGCTATGGTTATCCAAGAGGCATTACCATCAGTTGGAATGCTGGGTAAAAAAGTAGATAGCCACGTTGCATAATTCTCGCTTGAATACACTCGGCGCATCAAATCGGCCTCGGCAATACAGGGTGATAAGAAATCTTGCCCTGATGGTTCATAAGCCAGTGGGCAATTCACATCATCTACGTATAGCCTGGTGATGGTTTTAGTGAGCAAATTTTCAAATGCAGCATCACCAGCCGTTCGGCTCCAATCTAACATAAGGCCGAATGCAAACGCGGTTTGACTGTGTTCGCCCACACGAATTGGAAACGACAGTTTAGGAAGCCAATCTGTTACGTTGGCCACGATTTTCTGCTCAAGTGGGAGTAGGGTGGTTAGCCATCTTTTAGCTTCAGGTGAATTCCATTCACGTAGTTCACTGGTTAATTGTAAAAACCAGGCAAGTCCATAAGGACGTTCAAAGCTTGTGCCAGTACCCTCACGGTTAAAGTAAGCGACTTCACCAGCGATATTCTCTTCGGTAAAACTTATATCGAGGTGTTTTATAATATCTTGGTAGTGAGGCGTTTCTGGATATTGGTTTGCAATACGGGTTAATAACCAATGCCCATGTACAGACGAGTGCCAATCAAAGCAGCCGTAAAACGCAGGATATAGCTGTTTAGGCGGCTTAACGTGCTCTGGCCCTGTCATCATGTGTTTAATGATGTTTGGGTACTCTTTATGAACACAGGCTAATGCGAGTTGGGCAAAGCGGTTTGCAACCGTTAAGTCACTCGATGATGCATTAGAGTCGGCGTTGTTCGCCATTAGTGATGGTGAGACTAGGGTGAGCAGTAGTGTAAGCTTACAAAGCATGGTCAATTTCATAAGGTAAATGCCAATGTGTTTTAAGAATGAAAGTGCCAAGTTATTTGCTGTAAGGGTAAAATAACTTGGCGGCAAGAATGGGACTATTTTCCAAGGCGCTTTCAAGACGCTTATAAAGGCTTAGGCAACGATGCGATATAGGCTTCAACAACGGTTTTAACGAAGACTTGGCAAGCTTCTGCTGTTTCAGGGTTATATTTACCGTGATTGGTAATATTGTTAGATAGAATACGAATACCAAGAAAAGGTACGCCATAAGCATGGGCAATTTGCGCTGCCGATGCAGACTCCATTTCCTCTACACTGGTACCTAGATTTTTGTGGAGCCACGTAATGCGATCAATTTCGTTGTTCCAAAAATTACCGCTACCAATAGTGCCTTTCACAACGTTTCCAGTTTTGTGTTCCTTACTTAACGACATGGCGAGTTCAAGTAAGGTTTCGTCACCCGCATAAAAGCGAATCTTTTCAGCATCTGTTGCACTGTCACCTTCGCCGGCACTGCCTTCTGACGCCATTAAATCCATAGGGATCCAAGTCAGAGGGCGAGAACCTTCACCTGCTTCTAGTTTTGGGGTCTTGAAGTTACTCGCATTAACGCTTTTTTCGCCCAATACGATATCGCCGACGTTAAGTTTAGGATCGTGACCGCCTGATGTGCCTTGGTTAATGATGATTCTTGGCTGGTAACGGCTTATGCCTATAGCCGTTGCCGCAGCCGTATTCTCTAAACCTTTTCCTGTTTTTGCCACCACGATAGGGTGGCCATTTAGTCTTCCTAAATAGAAGGTAGCGTTACCTGAATGCTCAACACGTACGTCGGTTAATAGTGACGCAAAGTATTCTGCTTCAATTGGCATTGGCCCTTGAATCATGATTGGCGCTAATGGGGTTTTAGAAGAGGCTACTGTTACGCTTTTCATGGAAGATTCAGCCATGGTGTGAACGCTAAATAGCGCAAAAAGCGCGGAAAAAAGTGGTGCCATTATTTTCATTGTTATTCCGTTAAAGTATGAGTGGTCAGTAAAACTGCAAGTAAAAGACGCCCTTCATTTCTACCAGTTCAGTATCTAAATTACAATGTGAATAGGCGGTAGGTGCGGGTGAAGTAGAATGATGAATACGCATAAAAAAAGGCAGCCACTGGCTGCCTTAAAAAAGTGTTAAGTACGAATAATGTTATTCTACTTCAACAATCTTAAGGGTATTAGTTGCACCAATTTTTTCCATTTCATCACCGTAAGTCAAAATGATGTTGTCGCCACTTTGCACTAAACCTTTGGCTTTAAGTGCTGCCACTACATCATACTTTAACTGACCTGGTTCGCTTTTCGATGAATCGAAATAAACAGGCTTAACACCACGGAACAATGCCATAGTATTTAGTGTGCCTTCATGACGAGACATCGCGATGATAGGTAATGAGGTAGTAATACGCGACATCAACTTAGGCGTGTTGCCGCTTTCAGTTAGTCCTACAATCGCTTTTACGCTTGGTAGGTGGTTCGCTGCGTATACCGCTGACAACGCAATTGATTCGCTGGTAGATGAGAAAAGCTCATCCATGCGGTGCTTTGAAATTTTTACGCTAGGGTGTGTCTCAGCACCTTCACACACACGAGCCATCGCTTGAACAGTTTCAATTGGGAAACTACCTGCCGCTGTTTCAGCAGAAAGCATAACCGCATCTGTGCCATCTAGTACTGCGTTAGCAACGTCCATAACCTCTGCGCGGGTAGGCATAGGGCTATCAATCATCGATTCCATCATTTGCGTTGCGGTAATAACGATTTTGTTTAGCTGGCGTGAACGGGCAATCAGCTTTTTCTGAACACCGACTAGCTCGGCATCACCAATTTCAACACCTAGGTCACCACGTGCAACCATTACCGCGTCTGAAGCACTGATAATGTCAGTAATAGCTTCATCGGTGGCTACGGTTTCAGCACGCTCTACTTTGGCACAAATTTTCGCATAACAACCTGCTTCTTCAGCTAGCTTTCTTGCGTAATTAAGATCTTCACCACTACGAGGGAATGAAACCGCAAGGTAATCAACACCAATCTCAGCCGCTGTGATAATGTCTTTCTTATCTTTTTCAGTAAGGGCTTCAGCAGATAAGCCCCCGCCTTGACGGTTAATGCCTTTATTGTTTGATAATTTACCGCCAACAGTCACTTCTGTTAGCACTTTACGGCCTTCTACGCCGGTGACTTTAAGTTGAATACGACCATCATCAAGTAATAGAATATCGCCAGCACTGACGTCATCAGGTAGCGCTTTATAGTCAATACCAACTTGCTTAGCATCACCAGCATCCCGGTCTAGTTCAGCATCAAGCGTGAAACTATCGCCGATAGACAATTTAACCGCGCCTTCAACAAAACGTGCAACACGAATTTTTGGCCCTTGTAAATCGCCTAAAATGGCAACGTACTTACCTAAGTTTTTAGCCGCTTCTCTTACGCGTTTCGCACGCTCGATATGATCTTCTGCTTGTCCGTGTGAAAAGTTCATACGAACCGTGTTTGCACCGGCGGCAATTAGTTCTTGAATTTTTTCGAGTGAATCAGTGGCAGGGCCAAGCGTTGCAAGAATTTTCGTTCTTCTGGTCATTAGGAGTCCGTCGCAATTTTTAAGTGATGTAGCACAAATAGATATATGGCTTACCTGTGTAATTTGTACAAAGGTTAACCTGTAATCGCTTTACGTAATTTTATTACAGAATAGTAGATGAATCTGACATAAATGTGAATGAAAGATGAAGAAATGGGAACTGAGCCGACCAGTTACGTCATTTATCTCAATAAAGAGTGCTAATGCCATTCACTGCCTTTTCTGTATTTTAAATAATCAATAGTTAAGCTTTTTCCACTTAACTAGGGTAGCAGGTATGGGAAGAAAATGTGGTTAATTACCGAATAGGGTAGGAAGCTAGTCGCTTAGCGACGTTCATAAAATGTAACGAATCCGAGTTAGGCTCCGCAGAATGTAGCAGAACATAAAGATAGGCTAACTCGAATGCGTTAAAGAGAAGTGCTTATTCGTTGCGCTTTTCGTAACGCGAACCGCGCAGGGTGTCTTTCACCCGTTTTAAGTTCTCTCTGAATTTGTTACCGCGGCGTAATGTGAACCCTGTAGCAAGTACGTCGATAAGCGTAAGCTGCGCAATACGTGATGCCATTGGCATATACATATCGGTATCTTCCGGTACCTCAAGAGATAGTACGTAAGTACATTCATGCGACAATGGACTGTCGGCTGAAGTTATACCCACTACCGTTGCATCGTTCATGCGGGCAATTTGTGCAATCTCTACCAAGCTTTTGGTGCGACCCGTATGTGAAATAAGCACCACAACATCGCCAGTCGAACAATTCATGCAACTCATACGCTGCATCAAAATGTCTTCAAAGTAGACAACAGGCACATTGAAACGGAAAAATTTGTTTAATGCATCGTGGGCCACAGAGGCTGATGCGCCAAGCCCAAAAAACGAAATCTTCTGTGCTTGAGTTAACAAATCTACAACGCGATTAACCACTTGCACGTCTACAGACTGTCGTGCAACTTCAAGAGAAGCCATGGTCGATTCGAAGATTTTGTTGGTATAATCTGCTGGCCCATCATTTTCATCAACATGACGGTTTACGTAAGGCGTTCCATTTGCGAGACTTTGTGCTAAATGAAGTTTAAAGTCTGGAAAGCCTTTAGTGTCTAAACGTCGACAAAAGCGATTAACTGTCGGCTCACTAACATCCGACATTTTAGCCAAGGTTGCTATACTCGAGTGAATAGCTGTTTGCGGATTCGCAAGGATCACATCAGCTACTTTTCGTTCTGATTTGCTGAATGACGCTTTATTTTGTGTAATTTTTTCTAAAATATTCATACAGAAATAGCAATTAGTAAGGGAAAATTGATGTAGGTTACCCGACTCATAGTACCCAATGTGACGGAAGTGACAAGAAAAATGTAATTTTTTGACATTTTTTATCACTTGCGGGGAACAAAGTGGGTCTGGATAGGGTACTAACCCGTTAATATATAGAAATGAGATTCAATAGTTTCCAAAAGTTGTAATTTTACTACATTTGGTGTTAACTATATGCTAATAACACGTGGATGGCGTTAGAAGGTACGTCTACCTCACGTTAGTTTCACACATACATTTAAAAGGTCGACGAAAATGGTATTGGAAAATTCCTACGAACCCTGTGATTTCGTGCTATTTGGCACACTGGGTGATCTTTCACGACGCAAATTACTGCCGTCTTTATATCAGCTTGAAAAAGCAGAGCTCATTCATCCAGATACAACCATTGTTGGTGTAGCCCGCCATGAAATGGAATTAGAAGACTATATCGCCGAAGTGCATGCAAACTTAGTAAAGTTTGGCGATAAAGAGCTTTGTGAAGAAACATGGGAGCGTATGAAGGGCCGTCTTCATTATGCATGCGTCGATATGAAAGATATCGGTAGCTACTGCGTTTTAGAAGATCATGTTGACCCAGCGCGCACCATGGTGTGTTATTTAGCAACACCGCCTTCTATCTATGGTGATATTTGTCGTGGTCTTCACGGCTGCAAAATTATCGATTCAAGTGTACGTGTTGTACTTGAAAAGCCGATTGGTCACGATCTTGAATCGTCAAAAGTGATTAACGAGCAGGTTGCTGAGTACTTCGACGAGAAACAAATTTACCGTATCGATCATTACCTAGGTAAAGAAACAGTACTTAACCTTGTTGCACTTCGCTTTGCTAACTCTATCTTTGCGACCAACTGGGATCACAACTGTATTGACCATGTTCAAATATCAGTAGCGGAATCAGTTGGTATTGAAGGGCGTTGGGGTTATTTTGACGATGCGGGTCAAATGCGCGACATGGTGCAAAACCACTTACTTCAAATTTTAAGCTTAGTGGCCATGGAGCCACCAACGACACTAGATGCAGACAGCATTCGTGATGAAAAGCTTAAAGTACTTAAAGCACTGCGCCCTATTAACTCATCGAACATTAGCGATAGCACGGTTCGTGGTCAGTACACCGCAGGTTTTGTTAAAGGTGAAGAAGTTCCAGGCTACTTGGAAGAAGAGGGTGCTAACACCCAAAGTAGAACGGAAACCTTCATTGCAATAAAAGCAGAGATTGATAACTGGCGTTGGGCGGGTGTTCCGTTCTACCTTCGTACGGGTAAACGTATGCCGTCGAAAGTCAGTGAAGTGGTTATCTACTTCAAGCGTCAGCCACACAACTTGTTTGGCGACAGCTTTAAGAACTTGCCACCGAACAAATTGGTAATTCGACTTCAGCCTGATGAAGGCGTTGAAATTACTGTAATGAACAAAGTCCCTGGCTTAACCAGCTCTGGGTCTATGGATTTACAAAAATCTAAGTTGAACTTGAGCTTCTCTGAAGCCTTTGCCGACGATCGTATTCCTGATGCCTACGAAAAGCTGCTTCTTGAAGTAATGCTAGGCAACCAGGCGCTGTTCGTTCGCCGTGATGAAATTGAACAAGCCTGGACATGGGTTGATTCAATTCTTGAAGCATGGAAATCGTCTAATGAACCACCAGAGCCTTATCAGGCTGGTACGTGGGGACCGGTAGATTCAATTGGCCTTTTGGCACGAGCGAATCGCAGTTGGTACGAAAGCAAAACGGTAAAGAAGAAGAAATAATATGGCTTTAACAACCCTTTCATTTGATACACCCGATGCGCTTACCTCAGCATTTGCTGAAGACTTGGTTAGCATTCTTAAAACTGGTATTAAAACCCGCGGGCGTGCTTCGCTTGTGGTGAGTGGCGGCAGAACGCCTCTTGCACTTTTTAAGCAGTTGAGCGAAACCGACATAGAGTGGGACAAGGTAGATATTACCCTTGCTGATGAACGTTGGGTGGAAGAAGGTCATGAAGCCAGTAACACCAGCTTAGTAAAAGCGAATCTTATTCAAAATAAAGCCAGTGCAGCGCATTTCGTTGAATTAAAAAGCGATGTTGCTGACGCTAGTGAAGGCGTAAATGCTGCTGAAAAAGCGATTGCAAGTATGTCCCAGCCTTTTGATGCGCTTATTTTAGGCATGGGTGAAGACGGTCATACCGCATCGCTATTCCCCTGTTCAGAACAAGTCAATGATGGCTTAAGCATGAACAGTGGCCGCACATGTATTGCTGTACAACCTACAACTGCACCCCATCAACGTATTTCACTTACGTTGCCGGCGTTGCTAAACAGTCGACATATTTTTCTGCATTTAACCGGTGATAAGAAAAAGCAGGTACTGCTTGATGCACTGGATAATGCTACCGAAGCGCAAAAGCCCATCACGGCCGTGGTAAACAGAGCCCCGGTAACCTTGATGTGGGCGCCCTAGGAGACAATGATGGATTCAAGAATTGCAGAAGTTACGCAGCGTATAATAGAGCGTAGCAAAGACAGCCGTAAGGCATACTTAGAAAAAATTGAACACGCACGCCGCCAAGGTCCTCACCGCGGTGTGCTGTCGTGCGGAAACCTAGCGCACGGTTTTGCAGCGTGTGGAACAGAAGATAAATCTGATCTACGCTCGATGACTAAAGCAAACGTAGCGATTGTATCTGCTTACAACGACATGCTTTCAGCGCACCAGCCATACGAAACGTATCCTGCGATTATTCGCGATGCAGTTAAAAGTGTAGGCAGTGTGGCTCAGTTTGCTGGCGGTGTTCCGGCTATGTGTGATGGTGTTACGCAAGGTCAAACCGGTATGGATTTGAGCTTAATGAGTCGTGACAACATTGCCCAAGGTGCTGCTATTGCTTTGTCGCACAATATGTTCGACTCCACCCTTATGTTAGGTATTTGCGATAAAATCGTACCTGGATTATTAATGGGTGCATTAAGCTTTGGTCACTTACCGACAGTATTTGTGCCAGCCGGCCCTATGCCTTCAGGCTTACCGAATAAAGAAAAAGCCCGTGTTCGTCAAGAATACGCAGAAGGCAAAGTAGGCCGTGATGCGCTACTTGAAGCTGAATCTCAGTCTTATCATTCTGCTGGTACATGTACTTTCTACGGTACCGCAAACTCTAACCAATTAGTGGTAGAGATGATGGGCCTTCATTTACCGGGCTCTTCGTTTGTAAACCCAGGTACAGAGCTTCGTGATGCCCTGACGAAAGCGGCTTCAATTCAAGCGACACGTATTACTGACTTAGGCGATACATACCGCCCAATCGGTAACATTGTTGACGCTAAAGCTATTGTAAATGGCCTAGTTGGCTTGCTAGCAACCGGTGGTTCTACTAACCACACTATGCACTTAATTGCCGTTGCTCGTTCAGCTGGTTTCATCATTAACTGGGATGATTTCTCAGATATTTCTAATGCTGTGCCTTTGCTTACTCGTATTTATCCAAACGGCTCTGCCGATATCAACCACTTTGTTGCTGCTGGCGGTATGTCATTGCTTATCAAGCAATTGCTTGATGCTGGGTTATTGCATAATGACGTTAATACCATTTGTGGTGAAGGGCTAGATTTCTACACCAAAGAGCCAATGTTGAAAGACGGTGAGCTTGAATGGCGTGACGGTCCTACTGAGTCGTTAGACAAAGAAGTACTAGCCACGGTAGAAACACCATTTAAACCAGATGGCGGCTTAAGTGTACTAGAAGGGAACCTTGGTCGCGGTGTGATTAAAACATCAGCGCTTCGCACCCCTCATTGCACCATTAAAGCGCCAGCGGTTGTGTTTGAAGACCAGTTCGACTTAGACGCTGCATTTAAAGCGGGCGACTTGGACAAAGATTGTATTGTTGTCGTTCGTTTCCAAGGGCCTTCGGCTATTGGTATGCCAGAACTGCATCGCTTAACACCGCCTCTTGGCGTGTTACAAGACAAAGGCTTCAAAGTAGCCTTGGTCACTGACGGTCGTATGTCAGGTGCATCAGGTAAAGTACCAGCGGCAATCCATGTAACCCCAGAAGCCTATAAAGGCGGCTTGCTTGCCAAAGTTGAAGCGGGTGACTTGATTGAACTAAATACAGAAACAGGCGCATTAACCTTGCACGTCGATGAAGCTACCCTTGAAGCCCGTGAAGCGAAACCTGCTGATATTGGTCACCACCATATTGGTATGGGTCGTGAAATGTTTGGCGGCATGCGTGCCATCCTTACCGGCGCTGAAGAAGGTGCATGCTCGTTGTTCTACAACCAGGAGCAGGCGCTATGAGCCAGAAGTTTGTGGCCGATGTAGGGGGCACTAACATTCGCGTTGCTCGGGTTACCGAAACAGGCGTAACCGATATAAAGAAATACATGTGTAATGATTTTGCTAGTATCGACTTGGCAATTTCACAGTATTTTAGTGATATGCCTGAATACCAATTCACCGAAGGGTGTATTGGTATTGCCTGTCCAGTATTGGGCGACCAAGTAGTGATGACTAACCATAGCTGGGCGTTTTCGCAAAATGCGCTACGCTCGCAGTTAAAGTTAGACTCATTGTTTGTGATCAACGACTTTACCGCAGTGGCACATTCATTACCGGTTCTGAATGACTCACAAGTTGTTCAAATTGGTGATGGAACGGCGAAAGCCGGTGGTAACATTGCGGTATTTGGTCCAGGTACTGGCTTGGGTGTAGAGCATATCACGATGACCTCTACTGGGTGGCAAACCCTAGACGGCGAGGGCGGTCATGTTGACTTCTCTCCTGTCGATGAAACCGATATTGTGGTATGGCGTCACCTGCAAAAAAGTTTCGGCCGTGCTTCGGCTGAAGAAGTAATGTCTGGCAGGGGATTACATAATATTTATACCGCACTAGCACAAGATGCAGGCAAAGAAGCTACATTCGCTGAACCTGCTCAAATTACAGAAGCCGCATTAGCGGGTACCTGTGATATTGCTGCTGCCACTTTAACGCAGTTCTGCAGAATTATGGGCAGCTTTGCCGGTAATTTGGCGTTGAATATGGCCACAACAGGTGGCATTTTTATCGGCGGTGGTATAGCAAACCGTTTCCCTGAATTCATTCAAAATAGTGACTTTAGAGCCCGTTTCGAAGCAAAAGGGCAGATGAAGCACTATGTGAAAGATATTCCTACTTATTTGATAGCAGAGCCTGATCACGGCTTATTAGGTGCAGCTGCTTATCTTCAACAACATACTGCGAGCTGATTTATGACAAGTAAATGGAAATATTCGCCAGCTGATATCTTTGCTGCTGGCCCTGTTGTACCTGTATTGGTTATCAACGATGTGGAAAAGGCAGTTCCGCTAGCAAAAGCACTTATGGCCGGTGGTATTAAAGTATTGGAAGTAACCCTTCGTACGCCAGCTGCAATTGACGTAATTAAGCGTATTGCAGATGAAGTGCCTGATTCTCTTATTGGTGCTGGAACGGTAACAAATGCACAGCAGCTTAAAGCGGTTATTGAGGCGGGTGCCAAATTTGCAATTAGCCCTGGTATGACAGCTGATTTGCTAAAAGCGGGTATGGAAGCAGAAATTCCACTTATCCCAGGTATTTCTTCAACGTCTGAACTGATGAAAGGGAAAGATGCGGGTTACACCCATATGAAATTTTTCCCAGCCGAAGCGTCTGGTGGTGTGAAAGCGATTAAAGCGATCAGTGGCCCATTCCCTGAATTTACATTCTGCCCAACTGGCGGCATTGGCCCAGGTAATTACAACGATTACCTAGCCCTTAAGAATGTTGTTTGTGTTGGTGGTTCTTGGTTAGCACCAGATGATGCCATTGAGTCTGGAGATTGGGATCGTATTACGCAACTTGCTAAAGAAGCGGTTGCGGGTGCCAAGATTAGCTAATAAAAAGATAGTAAAAAGCCCCGATAATAGTGACTGATTATCGGGGCTTTTTTTATTTAAGATTATCAAGCACACCGCAAGCGGCTAAAGGGCTCGCTACCGCATTACACAGGCGTTATCGTTTGCACCATAGCGTGAGATTCACTTGGCTGTAGTGTCTTGCCCTTAGTGATAGACGACTCTACACACACCATATGTTTATAACCAAACGGATCCATATCAGAAATTGACGCAGCGCCTTGCCAAGGGTTCCATACCACCAACGAGTCGTGGCCTTTTGAGCCAACATCGGTAAAAGAGGTATCGTTTACCACAATAGATGCCTTTTCTACCGCGCTCATATGAATACGGTCGGTTTCACCGGTAAAAGTATAATTTTCAGGTGTGGGTTTTATCGCCCAGTCATCCAGTTTATCTTTATAGTCACCGGTTATACCGTCAAGGCGAACCGCTTGAATATGATCAACATGAAAGTAACTGTGTAACGCGCAGTTGTAAGTAAAAGGTACTACGCCTGTGTTTTCTGTAATTAACGATACGGTGAGGGCGTCACCTACAGTAATTGATAGGGTAACAGCACAGTCATGTTCAAACCCTTCTGCTCGCGTGAAAGATGGGGTAAGCGTAATATGCGTGCCAGTTTCATCTTCGCTTGATGATGTTAACTGCCACACTTGTGTGCGCAAAAAGCCATGGGCAGGCAGCTCACCTTTCGCTTTGCCATGGTCGTCACTAAACCATGGCCAACACACAGGTATTCCACCACGTATAGGGCGTTCACCGTTAAGGTAGGCATGGGGGCTCATCCATAAGCGTTCCTGCCCATCTCTTTTTGGAATAAAAGATAAAACATGTCCGCCAAATAAACTGATTTTTGCTGAACCGAGGTGGTTATCTACCTCTAAAAACGTCAATCCGTTTGATTCGCTTACTTGCAATGATTCTGTTGACATAAATCCTCCATGAAGCAACGTGTTGATTGTACCGTTGTCGAGATTTCCACAAGGTCTCGCATTCCCATTTAATAATGGCTTATTGTGCTATGAAAACAAAAAAGGTGCGAATAGTATTCGCACCTTTTTTCAATCTACAAACAATGTCTTCAATAACCGAGCAACCGGGTTGCCGTTATTGATACACCCGATTACTTAGAAATGTGAGCAACCAAGTCTAGAACTTTGTTCGAATAGCCCCATTCGTTGTCGTACCAAGAGATAACTTTTACGAATGTGTCGGTAAGTGCAATACCCGCTGTTGCATCAAAGATTGACGTATTAGCGTTGCCGATAAAGTCATTTGATACTACTGCGTCTTCAGTGTAGCTCATGATACCTTTAAGCTCGCCTTCAGACGCTTCTTTCATTGCCGCACAAATAGCGTCGTAGCTAGTTGGTGTAGCTAGGTTAACAGTAAGGTCAACCACTGAAACGTTTGGCGTAGGAACGCGGAAAGCCATACCCGTTAGTTTGCCGTTAAGCGCAGGAATAACTTTACCTACTGCTTTAGCTGCCCCCGTAGACGATGGAATGATGTTTTGGCCAGCGCCACGACCACCGCGCCAGTCTTTCATAGAAGGACCGTCAACGGTTTTCTGTGTAGCTGTAGTCGCGTGAACTGTTGTCATTAGGCCGTCTACAATACCGAACTTATCGTTAAGTACTTTAGCTAGAGGCGCTAGACAGTTAGTTGTGCACGATGCGTTTGAAACAATAGTTTCACCAGCGTAGCTTTCATCGTTAACACCCATAACGAACATAGGCGTGTCATCTTTAGAAGGTGCAGACATAACCACTTTCTTTGCACCCGCTTCGATGTGCTTAGCGGCAGTTTCTTTCGTTAAGAACAGACCTGTTGACTCAACTACCACGTCTACGTCTACTTCATTCCATTTAAGGTTAGAAGGATCTCTTTCAGAGGTGATGCGGATAGTTTTACCATTTACAACTAAGTCGTTGTTGTCTACTTTAACTTCACCGTCGAATAAACCGTGCGTCGAATCGTATTTTAACAAGTAGGCAATGTAATCTGTATCTAATAAGTCGTTAATAGCAACTACTTCGATGTCTTCACGGGCAGCAGCCGCACGCATTACTAAGCGACCAATGCGACCAAAACCGTTAATACCGATGCGAATTGTCATGACGTACCTCGATTATTTTTGAATATGAAAATAAATTACGTAAAGTATGGATCAAAATGCCATAATTGGCAAAACAAAAACGCTAAACTGTTGGAAAATTACGAACAACAGCTTATGCAATCGTATTCAGTTTTCATAGCGCGACTGTTTCTAGAATAATGTTAATATTTTGTACGTATAAGCAAATTTGCTTAGTGCAAATCAAGCGTGCCTCTCACAGGAATACAGGAACAAGTTACGATGACACAAGATCTTCTGCAACAACTGGTTGAAATGCGTGGAATAGAGACTCAATACGTCGACGCATGGGGCAAACCAGCAACCATCGCAGAGTCAAGTAAAGCCAAATTACTTAACGTGCTGGGTTATGACACCGCCAGTGAAGAAAAGATTCAGTCGCAAATTATAGACGACATTAGCTCAGTATGGTTATCTCCTTTGAACCCTGTTCAAGTGGTTCGTAGCGATGAAGCTATTGTTATCGTTGTGCGCCTACCTATAGAGCTTGTAAACGATGAACATGTCATTACAGTTCACTGTGAAAACGGAAAAATTGAAAAACATACGTTTACACCGGTAGACCAAGAAATGACGACCATGGCGCACATCGATGAGGTGGAGTTCCATGAATACGTAGTATCGTTGCCACTTAACTTACCGCTTGGTTATCACACCATAGCGTTAAGTGCAGACGATGATCAGTTTGCCGAGTCTCGCATTATTGTTGCGCCAAAAGCCTGCTACACCCCAGAGCCTATTGCCGCTGGCAAAAAGATTTGGGGATTAAGCGTGCAGCTTTATTGTGTGCGTAGTGAGAAAAACTGGGGAATAGGGGATTTCACCGACCTTGCAACGCTAATTGAAAAAGCAGCTGGCGTAGGGGCAGATTTTATCGGGCTTAATCCTATTCATGCACTTTATCCTGCCAATCCAGACGCGTGTTCTCCTTATGGTCCTAGTTCTCGCCGCTGGCTAAACTACTTATACATTGATGCGTCTGCTATTGAAGGTTTTGATGACGAAAGTGTTCAGGCCGTTGTGAATGCTGACGAGTTCCAAAACACGCTGACTCATGCCCGTGAAACAGAACACGTAGATTATGAGGCTGTCGCTCATATTAAATTGGCAGCGTTAAAAGCAGTGTTTGATGTTTACGATACTCGTCATCTTCGTAAAAATACCAAGCAAAATAAAGCATTCAAAGCGTTTGTTGCCGAAGGCGGTGAAAGCTTAGATATGCTAGCGGTATACGATGCGCTTCAATCTCACCTTAAAGCGAAAGGGAAAGACTGTTGGGGATGGCCTGTATTCCCTGAAGAATACAAAGATTACCATAACCCCGCCGTTGCGAAATTTAAAAAAGCCAATGCTAGCGAAGTTAAGTTCTACCTATTCTTGCAATGGATAGCGGCGCAACAGTTAGAAGCGGCAAGCAGCAAAGCCACTGACTGTGGTATGACAATTGGTTTATATCGAGATCTTGCTGTAGGGGTGAGTGAAGGTAGCGCTGAAATTTGGGGCAACAAAGATTTATACTGCACTGATGCAAGCGTAGGTGCTCCGCCTGATATCTTAGGGCCGTTGGGGCAAAACTGGGGTCTTCCTCCAATGGATCCTCGCAAGCTTTATGAACAAGCTTACCAACCTATTATCGACTTGTTTTCAGCCAATATGGCGTCGTCAGGCTCGCTTCGTATTGACCACGTAATGGCTCTGCTACGTTTGTGGTGGGTAGTGAAAGGTGATGATGCGAAAGAGGGCGGTTATGTGTATTACCCGGTTGATGATTTATTGGGTATCTTAGCCCTCGAAAGTCATCGTAACCAAAGCTTAGTTATCGGCGAAGATTTAGGCACCGTGCCTGAAGAAATTCGCAGTAAGTTGGCAGACAATGGTGTGTACTCATACCGAGTTTTCTTCTTTGAGCAAGCAGAAGACGGTGGTTTCTTCTCGCCAAGCCATTACCCTGTGCAGTCTATGTCTACGCTCACCACGCACGACATGCCTACGCTTATTGGCTACTGGCACTGCTTAGATTTGGCGTTAGGCAAAGACATTGGTCTTTACCCTACAGAGGAAATTCTGCAATCCCTTTATACCGACCGTCACGCGAATAAACAGTCTATATTAGACTCGCTACATGGCCATCACTCGGTAGCAGATAATGTGGGTAGAGATGTTAACGCTACAGGCATGACAGCAGAACTTAGTAAAGGTATGCAAGTGCATATGGCTGGCGGTTCAAGTGCTTTGTTAAGCTTACAGTTAGAAGATTGGTTACAAATGGACAAGCCAGTGAATATTCCAGGTACTTTCAACGAGTACCCTAACTGGCGTAGAAAGCTGACCAGGAATGTTGAGGCTATTTTCGAGACTCATGATATAACAGAGTTGGCAGCTCAATTAACGCAAGCACGTAAACAAGCCGGTGCTTAAGTTATAGTTTTCATTTTTTAAAATGAATATGTTGGCGTGCAAATACGCACGCCTTTGCCTAATATTAGGGCAGTAAACCCGCGTTTTCTTGCGGGTTTTTAATAGGAGTAGCAGATGCAGGTAACGCGGATAAAACAGATAGCGCAGCAATTAGAACATGCAACATGTTCTCAGCCGTTTTCCGTTCTTGGGCCAATTGAAACAGGAAGTAAAACTAAGATTCGAGTATGGCGTCCAGACGCTTCATCCATCGAAATAAGTTGGCCAGATACCGCATTGCCGAAGGTTATGCTGAAACCACTCAATGAAGCTGGTTTATTTGAAGGTGAAATCACAAAATCCCAAAGCGCACAAGTTTACTCGGTGACGATCACCACTAAAGCGGATAGCTACACCTATTGTGACCCTTATCAATTCGCTGAAAATGCTTATCATGCTGTACATTACATCGACAGCAAACCAGAGAATTTGTATCACCAAGCCGGTGCACAGCTCATTACCGTTACGCCTGATGAAGGCGAAGCAATCGCTGCCACCCGTTTTTGCGTTTACGCGCCAAACGCCTCGTCAGTTTCATTAATTGGAGACTTTAACCAATGGGACGGGCGCTTACACCCCATGGAAAAAACCTCACTGGGGTATTGGGTATTAGTGGTTCCAAACTTAGGCGAAGGCGAACGCTACAAATACCAAATTAAAGATGCTCACGGGCATGAATTACCGCACAAAACCGACCCACTAGGGTTTAGCGCAGAGCAATATCCTTCTCATGCATCAAAAATTTTTGACCACGAAAAATACCAATGGAACGACGATGCATGGCTAGCATCCCGTAAACAAAATAAATACGCAAACCCCATGAGTATTTACGAAGTGCACCTAGGCTCGTGGAAACGCCCTGGTGCAGACAGCGGGCAGCGTTATTTAACTTACGAAGAGTTGGCCGAAGACCTCATTCCTTACGCAAAAGAGATGGGCTACACCCACCTTGAGTTATTACCCGTTTCAGAGTTTCCGTTTGATGGGTCGTGGGGATATCAGCCGGTTGGCATGTTCGCGCCAACCAGCCGTTTTGGTAACCCAGATGCCTTTAAATACTTTGTCGATAAATGCCACCAAGCTGGTTTAGGGGTAATTATTGATTGGGTACCTGCGCATTTCCCAGAAGACGGCCATGGTCTTGCTCGCTTTGATGGCAGCCATGTTTATGAATATGAAGATCCAAGACGCGGTTGGCATCCTGATTGGAATTCGTGCATCTATGATTTTGGTAAGCAAACCGTTCGCCAGTTTCTCGTCGCCAATGCATTATTCTGGTTAGACAAGTTTCATGTGGATGGATTAAGAGTAGATGCGGTTGCCTCTATGCTTTATCTCGACTACTCCCGCAATGAAGGCGAATGGATACCGAATGTCGACGGTGGAAACGAGAATTACGAAGCTATCAGCCTGCTGCGCTGGATGAATGAAGAAGTGTATAAGCACTACCCTGATGCCATGACTATTGCCGAAGAGTCGACTTCTTTTCCAAAAGTGTCACGACCTGTGTTTGAAGGCGGGTTAGGTTTTGGCTTTAAATGGAATATGGGTTGGATGCACGATTCTTTAACCTATATTGCTAAAGATCCTGCTTACCGTAATTATCATCATGGCGAAATTACTTTCAGCATGGTTTACGCGTTTGACGAGAACTTTGTACTGCCAATATCTCACGATGAAGTGGTACACGGTAAAGGTAGCTTATTACACAAAATGCCCGGTGATGAATGGCAACAAGCCGCTAACTTACGTTGTTATGCTGGCTTTATGTTTGGTCACCCAGGTAAGAAATTAAGCTTCATGGGTAATGAATTTGCACAAAGCA
The DNA here is from genome assembly GCF_001562125.1 of Alteromonas sp. Mac1. Classification (NCBI taxonomy): domain Bacteria; kingdom Pseudomonadati; phylum Pseudomonadota; class Gammaproteobacteria; order Alteromonadales; family Alteromonadaceae; genus Alteromonas; species Alteromonas sp. Mac1. Next base: position 2,731,914 of record NZ_CP013932.1, on the reverse strand, counting down.
AAGAATGGAACCACGACACCAGCTTAGATTGGCACCTTCTTGAACATAAAAAGCACAAGGGTATTCAAAGCTTGTATAAAGCCTTGAATCAGTTTTATACCCACACTCCTGCCATGTACGAACAAGATCACAGTCATAATGGTTTTGCATGGATTGACCATGAAAATGCTGACCAAAGTGTGGTGTCTTTTGTGCGCACGTCTTTAGATGGTAAGCAAAAAGTATATGTAATTTGTAACTTTACGCCTATTCCTAGAGAACATTACCGTGTAGGTGTAGATGGGGCAGGTGAGTTGGCGCTTGCACTAAATACAGATAGTCAGGTATTTTGGGGTAGCGATTATCCTGTGGACGGCCATGTCACGCCTACTCCGATAGCATGGAATAACCGAGACCACTCAGTTAGTATTAATTTACCCCCATTATCTACCGTATTTTACATCACGAAATAGGAATTACGTTGGACGCGAAACAGAATGTCACAGAGACAAGCCATGTTTTATTGGGTGAAGCGTTTCCACTAGGAGCAACGCCCTATGATGATGGGTGTAACTTTGCAGTTTATGCACCAGATGCAAAAGCAGTGGCGCTATGTCTTTTTCACAACGATACCGAAGAGCCGATGGAAGAAATATTGTTGCCTGAAAAAAGCGGCGATATTTGGCATGGTTTCTTTCCCAATGTAAAAGCAGGCCATCTGTATGGTTACCGTGTAGAGCGTGGTGAAGGGCAACTTCACGGCGTTCCTACCGATAAACTACTTATCGACCCTTATGCGAAAAAACTCAGTAGACCGATTCATTGGGATGCAAGGCAATATAAATTCGACTCGCAATTTATGGTGCCTAAGTGTGTGGTGGTGGCTGACGCCGATTACCCTGAAAGTGCTATTCGCAAAGTAAACGTTTTAAAACACAAACGTATTGTTTATGAAGCGCATGTGAAAGGGTTAACCAAGTTACACCCCGATGTGCCGAAAGAACACAGAGGCAAATACCTTGGGGCAAGCCACCCTGCGGTTATTGCTCACCTAAAAGCGTTAGGCATTACTACCGTTCAGTTCATGCCGATGTGTTCGTTTATGCCAGAGCCTTACATTACGGAAAAAGGGTTAACCAACTATTGGGGCTACAACCCGGTTAACTTTTTTGCACCTGAACCTCGCTATGCAAACAAAGATGCGTTGGCCGAAATTAAGCATATGGTTGATGAATACCATAAAGCGGGGCTTGAGGTGATTGTAGATGTAGTTTACAACCACACGGCAGAGGGCGGTAAAGGCGGCCCTATTTTGTCCTATAAAGGTTTCTGCCCTTACCAAGCGTACTTGCTAGAGCAAACTAAGCGGGGAGAGTTGGTTTATTCGAATCACTCTGGCTGCGGTAATACAGTGCATACCTCTCATCCTTATATGATGACCCTCATTTTAGACGCTATGCGTTTTTGGGCAACCACTATCGGTGTAGATGGCTTTCGTTTTGACTTGGCCGTAACCCTGGGGCGCGAGCCTCAAGCCTACAACAAATATGCTGGTCTGATTCGTGCCATCGGACAAGACCCTGTTTTAAAGCAAACTGTATTGCTGGCCGAGCCTTGGGACATTGGTCTTGGTGGCTATCAGGTGGGCAACTTCCCCACGCCTTGGCTTGAAGTGAATGATAAGTACCGAGACACCGCGCGGGCGTTTTGGCGCGGAGATGAAGGTTTAGCAGCCGATTTTGCTACTCGCTTTATGGGGTCTCGCGACTTATTTCATAAAGGCTACCGTCATATTTCTACATCGGTGAATAACATCACCTACCACGATGGTTTTACGCTGCATGATTTAGTAAGTTATGCAGACCGACATAATCTCGCTAACCTGGAAGAAAATCGAGATGGCCACGGGCATAACTTATCAGCTAACTATGGGGTTGAAGGTGAAACCCAAGACAAAAATATACTGGCGCTACGTGAACGGCAGAAGCGAAATTTATTCGCCACGCTTATTTTCTCGCAAGGCACGCCGCATATTTTAGGTGGCGACGAGCTAAGTCGAACGCAAAACGGTAACAACAACGCCTATTGCCAAGATAATCCAATTAGTTGGACGCAATGGGAAATGAACAAGCGTCAGCAAGATTTCCTTAGTTTTTGTCAGTATGTTATTCGCCTAAAACAAGGTTCTACCTTGTTAAGCGAGATAAAACTAGAAGATGACCCTTACTCGTTATCGAAAAATGTCAGCCAAATTAATTGGTTCAAACCTGATGGCACCGATAAAGCGTCTGAAGATTGGAACGCGGCACACAATAAAGCTTTTGGTGTAGAAATCAGAGGCTGCGCGGTGGGTGAGCAAACCCCAGAGCATTGGTTTATGTGTGTAAATGCCAGTGACAACGACGTGAGATTTAATTTGCCAAGTTTGTCACCCAAAGGAGGTTGGACGTTGCATTTAGATACCCGTTACGCTTCACTCAGCGAGCAACCTAAAATCTGTATTCAGAAGGTCTTTTTACAAGCGGGTAAGTCTCTTACTTTGTTTAGTTTTAACGAATTTACCTCGTAAGCTTTACCTCTGACGAAAAAAATAGCATACCGAACGGATATCGGCACGGTATGCTGTTCTTTATTGGTACAGGTGGTATTATGCTCTCCCATCTGAATGTGAGGGTTTTTCTATGCAAAATGAAGGTGGAAGTAAGCACGCCACAACAGCGTGTGATATTGGTTTTATCGGTTTAGGCGTAATGGGTAATAACCTTACAATGAACTTGGTAGACCACGGTTATCGAGTAGCATGTTTCGATTTAGATCAGCACAAGGTCGATGCTATTCTTGCAAAAGACGCCAGTGAGCGAGATGCCAACGCTGAACCTCGCGTAGAAGGTTGTAGCTCTTACACCGAATTACTCAGCAAACTAAAAGCCCCTCATCTTATTATTCTTTCTGTTCCAGCTGGCGACCCTGTCGACCATGTATGTAATCATCTTATTGATGCGGGTATTCATGCCGACGATATCGTGGTTGATACCGGTAATAGCTTGTGGACAGACTCCGTTGCCCGCGAAGAGCAATACAAAGGCAAATTTATCTTCTTTTCTACTGCCGTTTCTGGTGGTGAAGTAGGGGCGCGCTTTGGGCCATCATTAATGCCATCGGGCAATCCCTATGCGTGGACCCGTATTGAGCCTGTACTTAAAGCGATTGCCGCGAAGGTCGATCCTGAAACGGGTAAGCCGCTTGAGAGTTTCGTGCCAGGTAAACCAATATTAGAAGGTGAGCCATGTGCCACCTATATTGGCCCAGTTGGCGCAGGCCATTATGTAAAAATGGTACATAACGGTATTGAATATGCCGATATGCAGCTAATTTGTGAAACCTATCATGTGATGCGCGAAGCATTGCAAATGTCGCCTTCTGACATTGCAGCCGTATTTAGACGCTGGAATGAAGGTAAGCTAAATAGCTACCTAATGGAAATTAGCGCCGAAGTGCTCGACCAACTTGACCCTGATACCCAGCAGCCTCTTGTTGATGTAATTCTTGATAGAGCAGGACAAAAAGGCACTGGACTGTGGACTGCGGTAAGTGCATTGCAAGTGGGTAGCCCAGCCCAAACTATTACGTCTGCCGTTTTTGCGCGCAGTATTTCTAGCTTGAAAGATGAGCGTGTGGCAGCAAGTAAGGTGCTTAGTGGCCCTGAACCTGTTGTTCATTCTGATGAGCAAAAAGAAGACATCATTAATAAACTAGAGCAAGCGTTATACTGCTCTAAAATTTGTGCTTATGCACAAGGCTTCCAGCTAATGGCTATTGCTGCCAAAGAACACGGTTGGCAGTTAGAGTTTGGTGAAATTGCCAAGATTTGGCGTGCAGGCTGTATTATCCGCGCGGTGTTCTTGCAGTCTATCTCTAAGGCATACGAAAACAACGAAGAGTTGTCGAACTTGCTGATGGACCCTTTCTTTGCCAATCAAATTTCTGAGTTCCAATCTGATTGGCGTCAATCAATTGCGCAAGCCACTATTGCTGGTGTGCCGTGCCCCGCTATGATGTCATCGTTGAGCTATTATGATTCATATCGCACCGCAGTATTACCGGCTAACTTGCTACAAGGTCAACGAGACTTTTTCGGTGCCCATACATACCAACGTGTAGATAAGCCTGCGGGTAAAAAGTATCACTTAGAATGGAGTGATCCCCAACGTCCGCAAACTTCTATAAAACGCTAAACGGTTCCTGTACCAATTTAAAAGGTGTGCTAGGTTCTATTGGCGCACCTTTTTTCTTTATGACGCCTGAATTTAGGAGAAATTATGTCTGAGCAAAAATGGCAAGACACACTGTCAGAAGAAGAATACCGGGTGTGCCGCAATGCGGGGACAGAACGACCTTTTACTGGGGCATTGTTAGATGAAGCCCGAGAAGGAACCTATGTTTGTAAGTGCTGTGGTGCTGATTTGTTTTCATCACAAACCAAGTTTGATGCTGGTTGTGGCTGGCCCTCTTTCTTTCAACAACTTGAAAACGATAACGTAGGTTACCGAGACGACAATACCCATGGTATGCATCGCGTAGAGATTTTCTGTAAACAATGTGATTCCCATTTAGGGCATGTGTTTCCAGACGGGCCAGAGCCAAGCGGGCAGCGCTATTGTGTAAATTCAATTTCACTGACGTTTAAAGGTAATGGTGATGTTGTGGTGAAAGGCTAAACATAAGCGCCGTAGCTAATACGTTGAGTAAATGATTTTCACAAGGTAAACAGTCGAACAAAAAATATACAGTTATGATTGCCTTGATGTTTGAAATAAAAAAATCCGCCTTTATTTGGCGGATTTTTTCTTTTTTTAACACTTATTTTATACGAAAAAAATGTAATTCATTTTCATTATCACAGTCTATTTAGCTTAAGTGCGCTTGCATCGAACTGGCTATTATCAAGGGCAGAGACAATATCACTAACCACGCTGTCTAAAATATCAACCGGTAAATTAAACTTTTGACCGATTGATTCCCGCCTAGCTGAGGGTATTTTTTCGTCAAAGTATTCACCTACGCCTAGCCATACATAAGCCATTCTGTAGTTTTCTTTATCCATGCCTAACGACACCAATGATAGGTAAACCGCACTGTCTATGTCATCGGCATCCTTGTACAGGCTTAGCGCTTTATACAAGGTATCGATAGTGCGCTCAGGATCGGTCTTAATTTGCGCCGAGGCCAAAGAGATGAGCAACTCAGGATCGTTAACTTTGTTACTCGCGACATAGCGCTCAAACCGGTGAAATGCCTCTTTATCATTGTGACGAGACCAATGGTAGTAAGAAAGGTGAGGGTCAAGGGAACGTTTAGTTTCACGCGCTAATCGGGTAAGTTCGCGTTGAGCAGTAATTACTCCCTTAAGGCGGGTGGCTTCTTTGCCTTTACGTTTCACGTGTTCAATATGCTGAACTTCTTCCACACACACTAAGTAATCTTCAAACGCCAATAACAATGGGTATTTGAACGCATCTGAGGTATCTGCTTGGTGGTTGTATCTCAACCTAATAATATCGGCACGTTCGTGACGACAACGTGCATCTAGGCTCAAATCTAAACACATCTCACTGTGGGTTTCGCAAATTTCACTAATAGTCGGTTCGAACCAATCGCTACATCCAGACAACATGACGGTCATCGATAGCGTGGCAATAACATTTTTATAACCTGTTGGAAAATTACTAAATAAAGTGCCTAGAACTGGCGAATTTTGTGATTTCATGAAATTTATCAACAATTTGGTCATCCTTGTTTGTTTCTTTAAGATACTGCTCGTCACCGTCAGACGAAATCTTCACCTAGTGTACCCTAAAATATTAAAAAACTGACGTGTCACATACCGTTAATTTACGTCGATAAAGGCAAAAACATGAACCAACAGTTTGAGCAGGAATTACAAAGCAGCTGGCAAGAGCGTCAGGAATACGCGGAAATGATGTTGCCCCTTATCGGTAAGCTATACCGAAATAGCGCAGTAGAAATTTCAGTTTATGGCCGCTCTTTATTAAATGCCAGTGCGACTGATGTGATAAAAGCGCATCGCAAAGTACGCTTGCACGAGGGAGTAAAATTGCGACTTCGGGAGAGTTTCCCAATTTTACTCGCGCTAAGTGAAATGCAGATTGCCCCTGCTCAAATTGACATTGGTAAATTGGCCTTCGACTTTAATTACGGTTCGGCGGTAGACAATGACGACTTAAATGCATTTTTAAGTGAGAAGTTAGGCGACGTGATTGATAAAGAGGACGAGCAGAAGCCTCAAGACGTTGTACTTTATGGCTTTGGTCGTATAGGTCGTTTATTGGCCCGTTTATTAATAGAGCGCCAAGGTAAAAACAACAAACTACGTTTACGTGCCATTGTGGTACGTGGCGGGCGCGATGGCGATTTAGAAAAACGTGCTAGCTTGCTTCGCCGCGACTCAGTGCACGGGCCATTTAATGGCAGTATCTCTATTGATCATGAACGCAATGCATTAAAAGCAAACGGATCATTTATTCAAGTGATTTACGCTAACAGCCCAGACGAGGTTGATTACACGCAATACGGTATCGACAACGCTATTATTGTTGATAACACCGGTATTTGGCGTGACCGCGATGGTTTAGGTTTACACCTTAAAGCGAAGGGTGCGTCTAAAGCCGTACTAACGGCACCTGGTAAAGGCGACATTAAAAACATCGTTCATGGAGTTAACCATGAAGAGATCACGCCAGACGATACCATTCTTTCAGCTGCAAGTTGTACTACCAATGCGATTACGCCTGTGCTCAAAGCGTTAGATGAAGAATACGGCATTGAAGACGGTCATGTTGAAACCGTGCATTCATACACGAATGATCAAAACCTCATTGATAACTACCATAAGGGTGACAGACGTGGTCGCAGTGCGCCGCTTAATATGGTTATTACCGAAACTGGTGCAGCGAAAGCGGTATCGAAAGCTTACCCTAAGCTTGCTGGCAAGCTAACCGGTAACGCTATTCGCGTGCCTACGCCGAATGTATCATTGGCTATTTTGAACCTTAACTTAGCGAAAGGCACAGATAGAGTGGCAGTGAATGAATTCTTACGGGATGCCGCACTCTTTTCTACCTTGCAACACCAAATTGATTACACGGCCAGTAAAGAGATTGTGTCTACTGATCTGGTTGGCTCACGAGCAGCGTCAGTGGTCGACTCCCAAGCAACTATTGTAGCCGATAAACGCCTTACTCTTTATGTTTGGTACGATAACGAGTTTGGTTATAGCTGCCAGGTAATGCGTGTTATCCGCGATATGGCAGGGCTCAGTTTCCCTACATTGCCGCTTTAATATTCAATTTGAATAAAAAACCGACCACCTAGGGTCGGTTTTTTATTTGTGTAAACAAAACCGTGCCTTCAAGTGGCATAAATAGCGCATTGGCACATGGTATTTGTGTTGCTGACTATGCTAAATTACCGCTCAAATAAAGAGGGAAACGACAGTTTATGCATATTTCTAGTCTATTCGACAGCGGTAATATTGAGGTGCTAAGCGCACAATCACCCGAAGACATTCGTCTTGCTATACCTAAAGATAATCAATCTGAATTTGCTCAATGGTTTCACTTTCGCTTAGTTGGCGAGTCGTTCGTTACCCATACAATGACCATCACCGACTTGGCTAAGTCGGCCTATCCAGAGGGTTGGAAAGGCTACAATGTGCTTGCTTCATACGATCGCCAAACCTGGTTTCGTATTCCCAGCGAGTTTGATGGCGATAACCTCACATTCTCACTAACACTCGAACAGCCTAGCGTTTATTTCGCTTACTTCATCCCTTATAGCTACGAAAGGCATCTTGACCTAGTGCACGATGCGCAAATGTCATTGCTATGTGAACATCGCTTTCTAGGTTTAACTCTAGATGGTCGCGATATGTCCATGCTAGTGATTGGTGAAGAAACGCCTAATAAGAAAAAGGTGTGGGTTACAGCCCGACAGCATCCAGGTGAGACCATGGCACAGTGGTGTGCAGAAGGTCTCATTTACCGTTTGCTTGATGAGCAAGACGGACTGGCGCGACAATTGCTGGATAACGCAGTGTTCTACGTAGTCCCCAACATGAATCCTGACGGTAGTGCACGCGGTCATTTGCGTACCAACGCGGTAGGCACTAATTTAAACCGTGAGTGGGCAACCCCTAGTGCTGATAAAAGCCCAGAAGTGCTTTATGTGATGGACGCAATGGAAAAAATTGGCGTAGATATGTTTGTCGATTTGCACGGTGATGAAGCACTGCCGTACAATTTTGTGGCAGGCTGTGAAGGTAACCCAAGTTACTCTGACGAAATTAAAGCGTTAGAGAACACTTTTAAAGATGCATTGTTAAATGCAACGCCAGAGTTCCAAGACGAGTTCGGTTACGATAAAGACGCGCCAGGTGAGGGGAACCTAACCGTGGCAGCCAATGCAGTAGGTGAGAAGTTTAATTGCATGTCTTACACCGTTGAAATGCCGTTTAAAGACAACGCAGATGTACCAGATGAAATTTACGGCTGGTCTGTTCAGCGCAGCAGACAGCTTGGCGAGGATTTACTTATTGCCGTAAATGCCGTAGTAAAGAAGTTAAATGCTTAAACGTTAAATTAGCATCACAAAAAAGCCCCTTTTCAACGGGGCTTTATTAATAAATACAATAATAGAAATCATAACAACAAGATAATAAAGGGGTGATACCTTGGAAGGGTTATATAGTTTTCTCGTCATACTGGATGGTTTTTTAGGCGGCGCAGGGTGGTTTCCTTACGTATTGCTAGGTGTAGGTTTATTCTTCACTATCTACCTTAAATTCCCTCAAATTCGTTTTTTCAAACACGCATGGCAAGTAGTAACTGGCAAGTTCGACAAAGAGAGCGATCCAGGTGATACCACACACTTCCGCGCACTTACTACCGCGTTATCAGGTACGGTTGGTACCGGGAATATCAGTGGTGTAGCGTTTGCTATATTCTTGGGTGGTCCAGCAGCGTTGTTCTGGATGTGGGTTACCGCCTTTTTAGGTATGACAACGAAATTCGTTGAGGTAACCCTTTCTCACAAATACCGTGTGAAAACCGAAGATGGCACCATGGCGGGTGGTCCCATGTACTACATGGACAGACGCTTAAACATGAAATGGTTAGCGGTAGCTTTCGCCATTGCCACTGTAGTGAGTTCATTCGGAACAGGTAACTTGCCGCAAAGTAACGGTATTGCGCAAAGTATTGAAGCCACGTTTGGTTTCGAGCCTTGGGCAGTAGGTAGCGTGCTAGGTATTTTACTTGCGCTTGTTATCCTTGGTGGTATTCAACGCATTGCTGCCTTTACTGCGCGAGTCGTGCCGGTAATGGCGGTTATTTACCTTATTGGTGCGTTAGCGGTAATTTTCGCGAACGTTGAAAATATTATTCCTTCTTTCACTGCGGTAGTTAAAGATGCATTTACAGGGTCTGCGGCTGCAGGGGGCTTCTTAGGGGCGTCACTTGCGTATGCATTTAATCGTGGTGTAAACCGTGGTTTGTTCTCGAACGAAGCGGGTCAAGGTTCTGCACCTATTGCTCATGCTGCGGCGAAAACCAAAGAGCCAGCGTCTGAAGGTATGGTGTCGCTACTTGAACCTTTCATCGATACCATCATTATCTGTACGGTGACTGGTTTGGTTATCTTGTCTTCTGGTGTATGGAAAGAAAAGCATGAAAACGTATTTGACCGTTCAGACATGTTCTTCGTTCAAGGCCAATATGATGACAGCGATCAGGCCGATGTCGATAAACTTTACGGTTACCTGAACGATGTAAAAGGTAACGAGATAAAAGCGTACACAGGTAGCATCACTGTAGTAAACGGTACTGCGGTTAGCGATGGTTTTACCTTGTTAAATTCACGCTCAGTTGCTGAAGATGTTAAATACAACATTGGTAGCGAAGACTTGTTTACCGGTACGCTAAAAATCGAAGAGGGTAAACCAGTACGAGACAACCTAGAAGTAAGCGGTAAATCATTGGTGCACTCAGCTGCGCTAACGACCATTGCCTTTACACGCGGATATTTCGGTAACTTCGGCCAATACATAGTGTCCATCGGGCTTATGCTGTTTGCGTTCTCAACTGCTATTGCGTGGTCGTATTACGGTGACAGGGCGATGACCTACTTGCTCGGCCCCCGCTCGGTAATGCCATATCGTGTTATTTACGTAGCTGGCTTTGTGTGGGCTGCCTTTTCTGATACCACATTAGTATGGGCACTGTCGGCAGTGGCCATTGTGGTAATGACTTTACCTAACCTATTTGGTATTGTGCTGCTCAGTAAAGAAATGAAAGAAACCGTTAATGATTATTGGTCTAGACATAAAAAATAATCGTTAGTGTGAATGGGTGTGTAAGCCAACGTGGTAGCCTTTTAAGTTTGGCTTTCACACCACAAATTCAATTAAATTATATTAATGCTCATCTGCCTTTGAATAGGCTTTGCAATACGCATTTCAATACGTAAAATACTCACCTCTAAAACCAATGCTACCTGGTTATTTTCGCATCATTCCTACAGGAGCAAATTATGGCACTCGTTGACTGCCCATCGTGCAATAAAAAAACGTCTGACAAAGCAAAAATATGCCCGCATTGTGATTTCAAAATAGGCGATGCTTCCTCAGAAGATATTGAACGTAAGAAAAATCTACAAAAATTCAAAAAGTTACAGAGCATTCAAAATCAATCGCTTATTGCCATGATCATATTTGTGGCGGGATTCGGTTTTATGTATTGGGGCGGAACAAGACCCGGCGACTTGCAACATAATCTCGCTATTGTAGCCAGTATTGCAGGCTTCGTGTGGTATCTTGTCAACCGCGTAAGAATTGTACTTATTAAACGATTCCGTTCATGAATATAGAAGTATTACTAAATAGTATGACGCCAGAGGTGTACGAACGTCTGCGTCAATCGGTGGAAACCGGTAAATGGCTTGATGGTACGCCGTTAAGTGAAGACCAGAAAGCCAGCTGCATGCAAGCAGTTATGCTGTATCAAGCAAAAATTGAGAAATCGTCGGAACATATGACGGTAAATGAAAGCGGCGAAATAGTGCATAAAAGTAAATCAGATTTTAAACGTGCACTTTCCAAGCAAGAAGATGATAACAACACTATAGCGCGGTTTAAACAGGATGATATTTAGTCGGTTCTTTGCTCCTTCTCACACCAGTCAGAATCCCGAAAAAAGACTGGAAGCCATTCAAAACCTGTCACCGGAAAAGCCTACAGACAAAACAATTTTACATGAATTGGCATTTAACGATGCCAATGCTGATGTCAGCCTTGCAGCCTTAAGCAAATTAAATACTTTTGTATTGTGGCTTAAAATGTCACAAAGCGCGCAACATGCGAAAGTGAAAAAAATTGCTGAACGCACCGTTGAAGCCGCATTGATGGGGCAGGGTGATGTCAATATAAACGCGAATGAAAAAGCTTCATTCTTGCGCGAAAGTGCCAATGGTGAATTAATTCAGACCGTGTTGGTTAATGACGCAAGTTTGTTGGCAGACAAAAGCTTAGTAATGACATTGCTTCACAAAGTCGATAAGCCTGCTTTTACTCAAACCATTTTTCTTCAACATGCAGATAACGCACTGCAACAGGCTATTTTAGCCACAATTGAAGATAGTAGTGTGCTACAAAAGCTGGAAAAGAAATGCCGAGATAATGCTATTCACGGTGCTATCGTTGCAAAACTTCAGCTATTAAAAGCGCAAGCTGAAAAGCCTATTGAGTTAATGCGACGTGTTACTTTATGTTTGTCTAAGTACCAAGCGTTGGTAGATAAATCAGATGTTGAAGATATTGATAAGCGCCAAGTTAAATTGTTAGGTGAATATAACGACTTAATGTTAGATGCATCGATATTAAGTGCAGAAGATAAGACGGCAATAGACGCTAAGTTCTCGCGTATTAACGAAAAAGTAATACGCCACTTATCGCGTATTCGACCTGAGTGGGAAGCGCAAAAAGCGGCAAAAGAAAAAGCTGATATAGAAGCTCTCTGTAAGCAGCATTTATCGCATGCTACCACGCAAGTTAATTGGCTTTATGGTGAGCGTTTATGCGAGGCGACTCTTGCTGATGTAGCGGTGGTTAATGAATCGGTACGCGCGTTAGAAGTAAGTGCTGATCACATGGCTTCATTAGGTGGCAGCGCCAAACTGCTTGATGAAGTTCGAGCTGGCATTGCGGCATTAAACAACAGTTTAGAAGCTTTTTCGATGCAACAGCAGTACGGCCAAAAACTTTTGATTTGTTTGTCTCAAGTGGAATCCCTTGCAGAAGAATCTAAGCAGCTGGCGGCAGGTACGCCTATTGAACCAGCAAAAAGTGCCCAAGACGCTAAAGAAAAAGGTGAAAAAGAACAAACTACTGATGTGTCAAAAGCTGCAAGCACTGATGCAACTGAAAGTGCCTCTGTTGAAGACCAAGCTATTCAAAACAAAGCCATTCAAGATCAAGATTTTGAAGACAAGAACGTTAGCCAGAAAACGCCAGAATCGATTGAGGCTGAATTTAAAGCGTTAAGTGAAAAGTATCATAATTTACGCAATGAACTCATTTCAGTACCAAGCGCCCTTAATAAGCGCTGGCATGCAGCTTCGCGCGTTTTCAGTCAGAAAAAACAAGCTAAAAAAGCAGAAGTAGACCACGCGCTTCGTCAGTGCAGAAAACAAATCAGTGTGGTTGATAACTTGATTGCCCAAGGTAAGTACCGCGCGGCTATTACCAAGTTTGAAAAGCTATCTGCAAGCTTCGAATCTATGCCTGAGAATGTGAAAAAACAATTGGCTAAGCGTTTTGAGAAAACCGCTGAAGATATTGCTCACCTTGAAGGCTGGCAAGATTATATCGCGGCGCCTAGAAAACCTGCACTGGTAGAAGAAGCTCAAGCATTAGCGGCTAGCCCTGTTGAAGATATTAAAGAGCGCGGTGAAGCAATTCGTTATTTACGCCAGCAGTGGCTTTCGTTAGGCGCTGGTAGCGACGATGACACACAACAAAGTGCTTTCGACGCTGCATTAGAACTTGCGTTTCAACCTTGTCGCGAACATTACGCAGCATTGGATGCAGAGCGTGAGAAAGCGCTTAAAGCTCGTCAGGCATTGATTGATCAAGTTGCCGCCATCGATTTGTCACAAGACGAAGCTGTGCTGGCAAAAGTGTTCGATAGAACCGTTAAACAATGGCATGAGTGTGGGCAAGTTGAAAAGCGTGATTACGAGTCGTTAAAGCAACGTTGGAATAAAACCATTAGCCCGCTGCAAACGAAAGTGAACCAGTGGCATGGGATGAATAAAAAAGCAAAGCAGGAACTCGTTGCTCAAGCATCAGCGCTGTCAGCACAAGAGGATATTGCTAGTGCCACTGAAACAGCGCAGCAGTTGCAACACAATTGGAAATCCATAGGCCATGCCGGTAAGCGTGATGAAAGCCGATTATGGCGTGAGTTTCGCCTAGCGAATGATGCATTGTTTGGACGCTTAAAAGAGCAGCGTAAGGCACAGTCATCTGCATTTGATGAAACCTTAAATACCCTTTTTACTCAGTTAAATGCCATTGACTCGGAATCTGATGAATCAACGATTGCTAGTTCAATTCAGGATATTGAAACGCGAGCGAAAGATTTGCCTGGTGCAATGCGTGCAAAACTTGATAAGAAAATAACCGTTATTCAAAAGCAACAGCAAACACGTGCTCAGCAGCGCCACGTACGTAAAGTACAGCAGCGTGCTCAATCGGTTATTTCAGTGTTAAGCGAAAGTTTGAGGGCAGGCGATTTTACTAGCATCAGTGATGATGACGCTGACCTACTAGGAAAGCGTTGGAAGTCTGCGTTGTCTAAACCTACACCTGTTCAACAAAGTCGTCATTGGCTAACCGTTGCTTTGGAAGCGGCTACTGATATACCAAGCCCCCAAAGCGATAGCAGTATGCGAACCAATGTACAGCTAACCATGATGACAGCGAAACTAGAGAAAGGTGAGAGCCTATCTCCTGCGCAGTTGTTGGAAGATTGGATTGCGCATGGCAAAGTCGATGACCAAGAGACGCATTTACTTGAACGAGTAGTGAATGTATTGGATAACAACCCAGAGGTGGTTGCTTAAAATGAAAAGCCAAGTTGAGTTTGGTTTTGCCAGTGAAATGACGGCATATCGTTTTATCAACACGGTCAAACACATGGATGTTGATTCACTTGTCGTGAAGTTTGGACGCAGTGATCGTCACGTGTTGGTATCTTACCGTTATGCGGTAGCTGAGTTTGATAGAACGTTGTCAGAGTTAGACGATTTAGCGCGAGAGCTTGGCGGGGAAGAAGTATAAAAAAAGCTGATGGACAAAGTCCATCAGCTTTTCTCGTGATAAAGCGTGAATTAACAGTCTTTATCTTCGGCGTTTGCGCCTTCTTTAACATCTTCACAAGCATCTTCTACTGCGTTGCCTGCGTCTGTTACAATTTCGTCTAGCTCTTCACCAGCGTTTTCTGCTTCACCGTCACCGCATGCGGCAAGTGTTAGTGCGAATGTACCAGCTGCTAAAAGTTTCAATAATGATTTCTGTGAGATCATGTCCGTTCTCCTGTTTCCTAAAAGTATCTTAAAGATATTGAAAGTATCTAAAAGCGTAATAAATTTATGCTCGTGGTGACCGACCGCGTAAGGCATTCGCGACTAGTGAAATGACTAGTAAGGCGATGAACACAAAGAATAAAAATTGTGCGATACCTGTTGCTGCACCTGCGATGCCGCCAAAACCAAAAACTGCTGCAATAATGGCGATAATGAAAAAAGTAATTGCCCAACCTAACATAGCTAAATCCTCTTTTTGCTCCGTTACTGACATAGATACTAATGCGAACTCCGTGCCTAAATGGTAAGCTTATGATTTAAATGGTTTTAATCTTATTTTGTGCTACTTTTGGCTAATGGATTCTTCGTAGGGTAAACAAGGTTTACAGAGCATTTGCACTTTTTACATGGCCGAGGCAGGTAGGAAGCAAAGAAGCATTCACGATTTGCAGATGCTACTATCACTTTTTAACTCTCGTTATTCTAAAGGGCGCGAAATGGCAAAAACTCACTCCGCATTTATAGGTTTAATGCAACGGGCAAGAAATGTGAAACGATGGCCCTTGATGGCACAGTTTCAAGAAGAGATGTTGTCCACACATATCTACGAAGCCTCTATGGTAGCGCATATGTTAGGCGCAATAGCTGCGGATGTGTTTAACGAAGATGTTGACCCTGACCGAGTTGCTGCTATGGCTATATTTCATGAAGGTAGTGAAATTGCGGGTATGAGTGATATTCCAAGCCCGGTTAAATACCACGATCCTGAAACTACTGCGGCTATTAAAAAGTTAGAGCGTAGGTTTGAGGCTATGCTGATTCAAACCTTGCCTGAGCCGCTACAGAAGCGCTACCAGCCTTTAATAGAACAAGATAAAGATGATATTCACGTTCGACTTGCTAAAGCCGCTGATGTGCTATGTGCGTATCTTAAATGTGATTATGAGTTGTCGAAATCCAATTCAGAGTTTTCAAATGCCATGGACGAAATGGAAGTGCAATTGAAGCAGTACCGAGAAAGATTTCAGTCAGTAGAGTACTTTTGCAAAGTATTCTTAGAAGATGCCAAGGGTACCTTGGACGAACAAACTAAAGATCTTGATTGGGTAGAACGAGCCAATACATTACATTTAGATTCAGAGCAAAATTAAACGAAATCATATATAGCTTCGAGGGCTTAAAACAAAACGACCGCCATTTGGCGGTCGTGTTATCAAAACTTACGTATTTCTGTTCGAACCATGCCTATTTAGCGTTATCAGCCTGGTTAGCAAGAATTTCTTCAACAGACATCACGTTTTTCCCTAAACTACCTTGGGTATTGCTCATTCTTACCAGAATAGAAAAGTAAACGTCGTTAATCTGTGTCTGCGTCACCGTGTTTTGCCCCTGACCTGGCACGGGCTGTGCCACCTCGGTACATCCTGACATAGTGCATTGCTGATTGGTGGCAAACGGTTGGGGTTCATCTGTATTGTGGGTTACTGCTCTGGCCATGACGGGCTTTTTATCAACATCAGTTTTGACGATAGCCAACCATTCATAATTATGTTTTTTTGCAAGTTCAGCGGCTCTTCGCAACGCGAATTGCTGAATAACATCCGCAGGTGTGCGATCTGTGGCTTTAAATAATACTCGATATTCATTGTCGGTTAATTGAACGCTAGAGTACCCGTATCCTTCTTTAGTGACCGCTGATTTATAAGGTGTTGGTGAGGCGATAGGGGTGGTGGTGCAAGCGGTAACAAATAAACTGCATGCTAAAGCCGCTATTTTCATTTTTGTTGGTAGGCGCATGGTAATTCCTAGTATTAATTGTAGTGACTATTATTTTAGGAACGAAAGTGCGGTGGTGCGCACGAAAGTCATAATAGCTTGATTTCTTTTGCTCTTGGGGGCGTCAGTTTTTATGCCCTTGTAAGCCCCTGCAGCAACAATACCTAATAATACTTCAGGTTTGCCCATTAGCAGTCGACAGTCTCGCTTCGCCTCTTCAAACGATTCTTCAGCGTGGTGTTTTTGAGCTAGGTAATTATGTTGGCACTGCCTAATGTCCTCCAAGTTCTTTTTCAGAAAAATATTCATGATAAGTGCTCCTTAGTTTTAGACTCACGGACGGCAATTCCGTTTGCTGCTATTTAGTTAAAGACTGCATTAACGTGCTAAGCCGCTTTATATTAATAAAACGGAATGCACTTTGCGCATGCATAAATGCGATAACACTCAATACACTATTAACGAGTAACAATATAACCATAATAAGTAATGCAGGCATACCAGCATGATGCATCGCTAACCCAATACATGAATTGAGCAAAATCCAGCAAAAACCACCTAATGCAAATGCGGTAAGTGCGCCAAATATGCTGACAAAAATAGATTTGGTAATGAGTTGAAGTTCAGCGTTAACCAAGTCGATTAAGGCAAAACCTTGATATTTCTTTTGCGTGAAAAGCGCTTTAAAAGAAGAAAGCGCCTCTTCAAAAGCAATGTCTGGGGGAATGTCGTTAGACGACTCGGATGAAGCGCCGTTTGTGCGTTGCTGGTGAATGCGAAATGTCGCCTGACTTCTCGGAGAAGTCAGGCGAAACGGATTTTCGCTGCTCAGCGTGTATGTGGCACTACGAAAATCTGGTAGAGGCTGCATGCTTTATTTCTTGCGAAATAATGAAGTAACTAACATACCTGCTGCGAAGGCCATACCAGCAGTTGCTAATGGGTTCTCAATAGCGTACTTACGTACACCAGAGGCCTGCCATTTTTGCTCAGCTAAACGTTTTCGTTCAGACATGTTGTCCGCAGAGCGGCTTGCCGTGTTACGAATATTGTCCTCAGCTACGGCCGCACTATCAGCCAGTTTATCAACTGACGAATGAAGTGTTTCTTTTAACTGATCCGTGACTGGGTGACTAGGCTCGGTTACGCTATTCACTTTCGCTGTTTTAGGCGTAGTAGTTTGTGTCGCCATAGTACTCTCCTTAAGTTTGCTAGATTGCACATAGAGAGATGCAACGCTTGTACCAACATTTGTGATTATTTAAGTTGTTGTTTTTAGTTAATTTTATTTCATTTTGAGTTTTAAGGGTTATTCTAAAGTTTAATTTAACGTAAGAGTTGCAAGGTAGGCCGTGTAATAATTTCGTAATCGGTGAGCATCTAACAAATAACGCGGAGGGAAAGTTAGCTACTCGTAGTAGCTAACTGATTCATGTGATGTGTTTTTTTAAGACACCACACTAATTAAATCTTCTTTACTAACAGGCTTTAGAAGTGACTGACTCACACCTAAATGCTTCATAGTATCTTTATCTGGCTCGTTGCCACTCACAATAACCAACTTCGCCTTGGGTTGAATTTGATTCAACTCGGCAGCTAAGTCATATCCATGGTAGTCGGGAAGGGTTAAATCCATCAATACATGGTCAAATACCACTTCGTTCATACGCTCTATAGCATCCGCACCCGTGTTTGCCGTAATGACATCATGGCCTTGATGAACCAAGAATAATTGCAACAACTCTGCTGCATCCTCGTCGTCTTCTATCACTAACACTTTTTTAGCCGTCGGTTGAGGTTGAGTACTTTGTGTCACTGTTTTAACGCTTTCTATCTTCGACACGGCTGGACCTTGAGAGCGAACCAAATATTGGTCGAGCACTTCAGTGAGCGCTGCTCGTTCAATAGGTTTGCCAATAACATTATTAAATCCGTCATCCATTAAAGACTGTTTTAATCCTTTACGGCTAGCGGCTGTGACGGCCACAACTGGTACGTTGCTTTTGTGCCGTCTTATTGCATGTAGGGCTTCAATCCCATTCATTACTGGCATATGGATATCCATTAACACTAAATGAAAGGGGTCGTTATCTTCTTCAGCTTGTAATACTGCCTCTAACGCTTTAACCCCGTTTTCAGCATAAGCTACAGTAGCGTGACATTGACTAACTAAATGCCCGGTTAAGCGGCGAATCTCGCGGATATCATCAACAATCAACACCTTGCCAGTAACTTGTAAATCTAAATTATTGGCCTCAGCCCTGCTAGGTGCCTTAAGCGCAAGATGAGCACGACTTTGCTCGCTAATATCACCGGGATCGATGGAAAACGAAAAGCGACTACCTTTTCCAAAAACGGAATCTACACTAATGCTTCCGCCTAGCTTAGCCACCAGTTCACGGCTAATTGCTAAGCCTAATCCAGCACCGCCATGATTTGCACGCATGATATCTTCGATTTGCTCGAAAGGCTGAAAGATTTTTTCTAGCTTATCGGGTGGCATGCCAATGCCAGTATCTTCAACAATGAAGTGTAACCTTTCGTTCGTTTTCCCCGGCGCTGGTGGACGAACTTCAACGGTGACGGTAATGGTACCAGTATCGGTAAATTTCACAGCGTTACTGACTAAGTTAATTAATACCTGACGCAAACGGGTAGGGTCGGTTTCAATTACTTCCGGTATCTTGGTCTCTGCAATCACATCGAAAACAAGATCTTTGTCTTTCGCGGCTAATCGCATTAATGAGTGGATATCAGTAAGGAAAGGGCTTAAATGCACCTCTTTAATATTAAGTTCAAGTTTGTCCGCCATAATGCGAGACATATCAAGAAGGTCGTTTAACAGGCTAAGTAAGTGCTTCCCATTAGAATAAATAATAGAAAGTTCTTGGGCCAAAGGGTCGTTACCTTTGTCGTCTAATAGCAGCTCTGTGTAACCTAAAATTGATGTAAGCGGAGTACGAAGTTCGTGACCTAAGTGAGCCAAAAACTTATCTTTCGCTTTATTTTGTTGTTCAACTTTATGCCTTTCCAATCGTTCGTTTTCTATCTCTCGTCGAACCATGGCGTAGCGGATGGTTCGCATGAAACGTGGCGACTCAATTTCTGTTTTTTGCAGGTAATCGGCTGCACCTGCTCGCATTACTAATTCGTCAACTTGAGAGTCTGACTGACCAGTTAGAATAACAACAGGAAGGTTGAACTGATTCGATTTAAGCACTTCCAATACATCTACTGCGTTTTCAGCGCCAAGTAGATAGTCGAGCAGACACAAATCGAAATTACGACGCTGTAACGCGTCTATGGCGTCAGCACTGTTGGTTACCCAGGTAAGCTGGAAACGGGGTTCTTCACATTGAAGTAAATAATCTGATGTTAAAAAATAATCATCTTCGTCATCTTCAATCAGTAAAACCCGGATAACTTCGGTCACTGTGCGCTCCATAAAACATTGGTCGTAATGTAGCGCTAAATAACCAGCGCTTTAAAACATAGCGGCACTAATGGCTAGTGCCGTACGGCATGAGTAAAAACTTCTGAGCCCGAAATAGTGACTCACATCAGCTTAAATCGAATTTATATGATTCAATTAATCGTGTGGCAATTCTACAAACTCAATCCAGTAGCGACCTAGCGCGCGCATAAGCTCGACAAGTCCCTCAAAATTCACAGGTTTGGTGATATAGGAAGCACAGCCTAAATCGTATCCTCGAAGCATGTCTTCTTCTTCTTTGGACGTAGTAAGGATGACTACTGGGATCCCACGTAATTTAGGGTCGGTTTTCAATTCTTGCAGCGCTTCTCTGCCGTCTTTACGTGGCATGTTAAGGTCTAACAGAATTAAGCTAGGGCGTGGAAATTTGCTGGCATCTGTGTATTTCCCTTCATGACGTAAAAATTCAAGTAATTCCACGCCATCTTCAACACAAAATAAGTTGTTTAACACACGGCTTTCTTTCAGTGCGTCTACGGTTAATAGACGATCGTCCTCATCGTCATCTGCCATAAGGATATTAATAGGTTGGGTTTGTTTACGCGTCATGTGTGGTATCTCCATTATTATTTAGAGAGCCAAAAGGCTCGCTGTTTATTGGCAGAAGGATAGTAAAGGTTGCGCCTTCTCCTGGCGAGCTTTTTGCCGAAATTTGACCATTGTGGCGTTCAACAATGCGTCGGCATACCGCTAGGCCAATCCCTGTTCCTTTGTATTCGCTTCGTCCGTGCAAGCGTTGGAACGGGGCAAAAATCTTTTCTGCAAAACTCTGTTCAAAGCCAATACCGTTGTCTGAGATTTGGATTTTAATCCAGTCATACTCGTCAGCTAACAATATGTCTTTCATATCAGCTTCACTTGGTGGTGTCGCCGTAATTTCAATAAGGGGGGCTTTGTCGGCGGTTTGAAATTTTAGCGCATTTGACAGCAAGTTTAGAAACAGCTGATCAATTTGTGATTTGTCTGCGCGAATAGTCGGAATGTCTTGCACAATAACATTGGCGCCTTTTTCCTCAATGGCTATTTCTAAATCACCCAGCACACCATCGATGACATCACCGACATTCACTTGCTCAAAGTCTTTACCTCGGGTAGAAACGCGAGAAAAAGACAACAGGTCAGAAATCAACATAGACATCCGTTCTGCCGCATTCAGCATACGTGCAAGAAAATCTTGTCCTCGTTCATCCATAACATCTCTATAGCCAGAATCTAACCGGTTACCAAAAGCTCGAATTTTTCGTAGGGGCTCTTGCAGGTCGTGAGACGCTACAAAAGCAAAGTCCTCAAGTTCTCGGTTGCTGCGGGCCAACTCATCTGAATATATACGGAGCTCTTGGGTTCGCTCTGAAATTTTGTGCTCTAAATCTTCGTTCACATCAACCAGGATATCTTTATGTTTTTCATTTTCTCTAATGTTGGCTTTTAACAACAAGAAAATTGAGATAATGAGAAACAGGGTGGTACCTGAAGAAATTAATAATGTATTCACTGAGTCACGTCTTAGCTTCATCAAACTGGCTAAGTGCGTACCTTGAATATCCCTTTCAGAGGAATCGATGCGTTCGAACATATTCTCGAAGTCGTTGTATAAATCAAGGCCTTTATCGCTTTCAAGTAATGTGAAGGCTTGCTCTAAATCACCTACTCTTACTAGCTCTACAATTCGCACCATGCCGTTAATTTTAACGCGAGTAAGGGCGAGTAGCTTTTCAATCCGTTCTGATTGTTCCGGCAAATCAGACGCCAAAGCACTCACTTCAACTTCATCTGCAAGGGCCGTGAAGTTATTCAGCGTTTGTGTGTACTCCTCCAAATAAGCTTCATCTTCAGTAAGAAGGAAACCACGCTGACCTGATTCGGCGCGCAAAACGGCCACGTGCAATTTGTTTACCGCACTTATTACGCGACTGGTGGTAAACAAGCGCGCTTCTAGGGCTGATAAGTCATCAAGGGTTTGCACCACATAAAATGAATTCGCAGTAATAATAGCAATCACGAATACCACCATGATTACCCAGCTGTATAGCGAAGACAAAACTTTGTTTAGCATTACATCAATCCAATAATGTGTCGCCAAAATCTGAAGTCATTTCAGAAAGGGAGTCACTGCAGTCTTTAGCACTGGAAATTATTTTATCCAATGCTGCCATCGCTTTTTGGGCGGGAACTTCACCATTAAGCGCCATTTTTACCAATTCAGCTTGCATGGAAATGCGATTCAGCGGTTTGCGTGCATCGTGTACATAGGTGCTCAATCGGGCAAACTCATCTTCAGTCATAACTTTTTCCTGCCTTACTAGTCTTCTTTGACCAAATCGCCATACGCGTGAAGTCGGTTGTATAGGGTCTTGGTACTTATGCCAAGCATCTCAGCGGCCATGGTTTTATTCCCATTAACCTTCTCAAGCGTTGCGTAAATAAGTTCCTTTTCAACATCTTCAATAGTACGTCCTGCTTGGAGTGCTGGCGCTGTACTTTGTTTTTTAGCAAAAGGCGATTCAATCGTTTTAGGAAGCTCTATTACCTGTTTTGTCGGATCGCTCATAATGGCGGCGCGATGAACAAAGTGGCGCAATTCACGTACGTTACCTGGCCAATCGTAGGCTTGTAACGTGTTTAGCTGGCTTTCTTGCCAACTAAATTTAGAGCCATTATCTTTATTAAATTCTTCAATAAAGGTTTTTGCTAATAGAGGGATATCTTCTTTGCGTTCGCGCAAAGTGGGTATGGTGATTGGAAACACCGCAAGTCTGAAGTAGATATCTTCACGCAGCACTTTGCTTTGTGCTATTTCTTCCATGGTTCGGTTGGTCGCTGACACCACGCGGCAATTAACCGGGATAGTTTTAGTACCGCCAACACGGATAACCACTTTGTTTTCCAATACGCGCAGTAAGTTTGGCTGCATGTCGATAGGCATCTCAGTGATTTCATCCAAGAACAAACATCCGCCTTCAGCTTGTTCGAAAACACCTTCTTTACGTCCAACTGCGCCTGTAAATGCGCCTTTCTCGTGGCCAAATAATTCACTACCAATCAATTCTTTTGAAAAGGCACCGCAGTTGGTCACTACGTAAGGGCCTTCACTTTCTGAAGCGCGGTGAATGGCGGCTGCAACCACCTCTTTACCTACACCACTTTCGCCAAGTAGCATAACGTTTGCGCTTGTTCTGCTTACTCTCTCAATTAATTTGTAGAGTTCTTTCATTGGCGCAGATTCACCAATAAGCAAGTCGAAATGCTTTTCGATTTTTTCGCTGGTATCTTCAGCAACTTTAGGTTTCCCCGTTAATACTGCTTCAATGTCTTCACGTTGAATAGGCTTAACAAGGTAATCAATATTGGGGCCGCATAAACCTTTAATGACGCCTTTTACCGATGGGTGTCCGGTAATAAGGGTAATGCGTGGACGTTTGGGAAGTGCGTCAAGTTCATCGAACAAGTGTGCGCCGCTGCCATCTGGCAACATGAAATCAAGTAATACATGGTCGAAGGTTTCTTTCTTTAACCAGTCTCGCGCTTCACCTAATGTGGCAGCAGTTAGAACTTCGTGGCCGAGAAACTCAATAATAGTGCAGGCCACCTCGGTAAACTCGGCATCATCATCTACAAGTAAAACAGTTAACACTTGAATATCCCTTTTTTAATTGACCAACCACTTCCTGATAGCTTGTCTCAGCACATTGGATGGGTAAGTTGACCAGATTTTATAATTATTTGTGCATTATTACATTCAAACGCAGACGTTGTCGCATTCATACTCAACTTTGGTTGAGTTGGGCATCAATATCTTGGGGCTGACCTCAAGATGCGATCCTCGCATCATGCAAAAGAGGGCTAGCTAAACATAATTCACACACTGACATATCTTTTTCTGATAAAGCACATATTGTGCCGATTGCTACCAAAAAAGCACAAATTTGAACGCTGACCCACTCCAGTGGCACAGTTATCGCATTATCAATCTCACAGTAGTTCTATAACCAAACGCGAAAATTCAGCGCTTGTACGTATTTTTCTGAAAAATTTATCTCAGATTATTATTTACGGGTTAGCGCAAAATATAATCGTTGAGCCCGGTAATACTGCTGAATTAATTTAATTTTTGATGGAATACCCAAAGCGTATTGCGCTTCGCTATCACACAAGACGCATAGGTTTCAATGGAAATGAGGCATAAGCTTCAAGCCATAAATAGGGAATAAAAATGTTTGAGGAAACTGGCGCAAGGTCAATGACACTTTATGAGTTGTTGGGCAAGATGCAGCCCAAAAACACTACCGACGCCATGGCGTTTTCCGAGTTCTGGAATGCCATGGAAAAGAGGGGGTTTGGACCCATGTTGGCTTTACCTGCGTTTATTGCAGCAACGCCCATAGGAGCCATTCCTGGTGTACCTACCATAACCGGTGTGACAATTTTACTGATAGCAATGCAAATTTTACTCGGTCGCCGTCATCCGTGGCTTCCCGCTACCATTATGAAAATTGAAATGGACGCTGATCGAATTGAATTTTTGGTTAATAAAATGAAACCTGTGGCAGTGCGATTTGACCGATTCTTAATGCCACGGTGGTTTTTTATGCGTCAACCAGTGTTTCGTTCATTGATTGCACTTAGCTGCGCGGCGTGTGGATTGCTGATGGTACCATTAGAATTAGTACCCTTCATGGGGTTAATACCGGCGTTTGCCGTATTGATTATGGCTATAGGTATGGCAACGGATGACGGCGCTGTAGCACTCTTTGGGCTATCCATTGCCCTATTTGGTTTCTTGTATGGCGGCCAACAAATTGCGCTTGGTATTGGGTAAACCAAGCGCTGGCTATACTTGGAATTGGACAAACTAGATATTGGTTAAAATACCCGAGTTCTTGCTTCTGAGGTTTTACGTTAAGTACAGCTTGGCTATAACACTTTTGCTATAACTGTGTTCCCACAGCTTATGCTAACGATGCAGAGACTCTGTACATTGATCAAGCATGCCATCAGCAGAGGGAAGATGCATCGATTGATATCTAAGTTCACCGATAAAGCTTCTTGCTGCGGGCCCTAGGCCGTCACCATCTTCAAATGTAAGATAAAGCATGGCTCGGCGTAATCCACTGTTGCTATCAATTGGAAGCGGCAGCAACAGCCCTTCTTCTAATTCTTTTTTGATGATAGCGATAGGGATCCAAGCAAACCCAAGTCCTTGAGAAATCATATCTACCGACGTTCTAATATGGCTAACCGTCCAGCGCTGATCGGCGCCAAGCCAACCTGCATCAACTTTACGTTCAGCCGATGAATCTCTTACTACTATTTGGCGATGCGACTTGAGATCTTCTAATGTTAATGCGCGGTCGAGTGCGTGCAGAGGGTGGTTGACATGTGCTACCGCAGCAAAGTCTATCTCGCATAAATCTTCACTGAAACCGCCGGGGTAGGGGAAAGGTGAAATCGCGATATCGACATTGCCACTATCAAGTAGGGAGTTTGCGCCGCTTAATACAGTTTCTTCAATCTCGATACGCAGCAGCGGGAATTCTTCAGACACTTTGCTCAGTACGTTATAGAGTAAGTCTGATGGAAAAATAATATCAACGGCGATACGAAGAAGGGTTTCAGTTCCTGCTTGTAAGCTAGCCGCTACCGCTTCTAACTTTTGAGCTTCATTCAAAACGAACGCTGCTCGACGATACATCAACTCCCCTTGAGGAGACAGTTTTACCTTACGTCCACTGTTTTCGAACAGCACAACGCCAATGGCATTTTCTAACTTTTGAACCGCGTGATGCACACTAGATTGGCTCTTGTGCACTAATGCGGCAGCTTGATTGAAGCCTCCAGCATCTACCACAGCCTTAAACATGCGCCATTGTTCTAACGTAGATTTTAACATCGCGAGCTCTAATCGATTATTCTGTCACTGTATAGAGCGGTTATACCACAAGCGACCAGAGGCTGTCAGCGCTTATGCGTCGGTGGCTTGCTTAATATCGCCTATTGAGCAGGTTACCACGCTCACGTTGTCATACCCCATGTTCATTAGCTGTTCGGCTGCTAATTTAGCGCGAATACCCGAGGCGCAATGAATATAGATTGGAAACTTAGCATCTTTACATTTTTCAATAACTTTCATCTCTATCACGCCACGAGGAATATTTAATGCAGCTTCTACCGGGCTAGACGCTGCCTCTGCGGGCTCACGAACATCAAGTAATAAACCATGATTAGAAGATATTTCCTGCATCGCTTCTTTAGCCGTAATACAACGTAGCGGGAAAGGGATATTAGCGAGTCTAGTAGTGATATCAATTAACATTAGAACACCTTGAAAAATAATGATGAGTTTACTATATAAGGAAATGGTTATATTTTCTAGCACCTATTTTCATTATATATTTTATAAAAAATGACATTGAGTTTTGGCGTTCGCCGCTATAGTAGTATACTTTAGTATAAGATGGCGGGTTGGTAGCTCGTCTACGTAAATTTATAAGTGAGTTGTTATGACTGATAATCTAGCCGTTGATAATCTATCTGTAGATACGAGCGAAATGGCTCAATATACAATGGAAGCTGAGCTCTATCTAAAGCAGTTGGCGAATAAAACCCGTTTAATGGTTCTTTGCTCTTTAGTGGATAAAGAGTTATCTGTTACCCAAATGTTAGACCAAGTAGACGTTTCTCAGCCTGTGATTTCACAGCATTTGGCCCTATTAAGAGAATCTAAAATGGTGGCCACACGCCGTGACGGACAAACCATTTACTATCGACTAGCCGACGAAAGAGTGAAGCAAACTATTGGCCTGCTCCACAAGTTCTTTTGCGCTCAGAACGATTAACCTTAGTTAAAACTTTGCTAAAAGACAATTAATCGCTCTTGCTCAAATGGCACTCGACTTAGTTAGACAAGCTTCGCATTCGCTATCAAGGCCTCTACGTATGCAGTGTCACCCAATTTATCAAGGTCAACTTCCGGTCTAGCCATCAACCCCTCGTGGGTTAGGACGACCGAGACATTATGTGAAGACCAATCGATATTCTTGATGTCTGAGGGCAGGACTGCAAGCTTTTTACCACCCGGTAGCCAGTTGTTTGTATCTACCACTAACAACTGAATTTGCCAACCTTCAGTATCAAATATGAAATCGCTGATGTGCCCAACATTGTCGTCTTGGGTGGCCACTTCGTAACCACTGATTTCGCCGCAAGCTCTTAGATGATTGTCAGGTTTATTATCTAACTCCTCTTTCCCCATGGCTGCTAACTCAGGATCGGCTAGTTGGTTTGGGTGAGCGAAATCGCCCCACGCGCCAGGGCCAATCCAGTAATAGCCGTAGCCAAAGTAACGAAATAGCGTTTCTTCGAATTCTCTTGAAACGGGTTTGTGCTCGTCAATTGATGGGCTGTTCTTAAGCGTGTCTGCCGTCATGGATACATCAACGGTTTCTTCTTCCCGATCAACACGTGTGACCGAAATAGGTGAAATAACCACTTTCCTGCTAAGGGGAAGCCACGTATTTGTATCGGCAACTACATATCTAACAACGAAATCTTTATCGTCGAAGAGTATATCTCGTACGCCGCCTATGTCCTTATCGGTAGCATGAATTGAAAAATGTTTAATCTGTTTATATGACACCATCATCGCTGCGCCTCCTTTGCCTTCAGGCTTGGGTAATTCATTAGATATTGTTCTACTATTTTCCAACAGCGTGGTTTGCGTAAAATAGCAATTTCACAATGCTAAGTTATTAATATAGAACCATCTGTTTGAACATTACAAATATGCAAAGATTTGTTCGGGCGCAATCTAGATATGGATCAACAAACAGGTTGAATAGCGAGGGAAATATCACAAATAGAGGCAACCAGCCCGATTTGCACCAAGCTGGTTGATAAGAGGTCGAATCTAAAATTAGGCTACATCAAATGCTTCATCGCTGTAATCTTCATCGTAATCCGATTGGTTACTCGCAGCGCTGCTATGTAATGTGTAGAAGTGTTTCTTGCCTCGAGATAAGCGTACGTACTTGGCCCAAGTGCGCTCTAAAGCGTTTTCAGCTTCTACTTTACCACTGATAAAGTCTAGAAAGTGACGCTCATCATCTGTCTCTGGAGATAGCTCCCCGCATTCTAGTGCCAGTAAGGTCTTTCCATAACCGGTTAGTATATCTGCCTCACCAATACTGAAGTCGCCAGATTTTCGAAAGCCATAAGGAAATTTTTGTCTATCTATAAAAGGTTTTTGAGAAACGCGAATTGATAAATTTTTCATGGTTGTACCCAGCATTGAGTTGTCTTCAAGCGAACTTTTAAGACAAAAGAATCAGAACATAAAACAAAACATTTTTTCCTTCTCAATAAAAAATTTTGTTGGAAAATATAACGCCAAAAAATGTACGAGTTTATGGGGCGTGAAAAACGTGAATTTTCAGATTCTGCTCCTTTTTAAGATGCCCAAATCATTGAAATTTAGTCTATTTATTAATTTTTTTGATGTGGCGATGAAAAGGCGGTCAGGTGTAGGTGAATTGAGACGACGAAGCGAAATACATGACCAAAACTCACTACAAAAAATTATTGTCGCAACGATGAGAAAAATTCGTTTTCTATTTTTGGCGCCAAGATAATAATGACGAAGTGGCAATAACCTAGAGATAGACATGAGTAAAGACTATCGTTACCAAAGTGAAGAATTGGACTCGGTAGAAGAGGAAAACTTTCACACCAAGAAGGTGGGCACTAAGCGCCACCAAAGCGTAAAGAATAAACAGAATCGTGACTTACAACGTCGAGAGAAACAGCGCCGTTTGATGCACGAAGGCAGTTAATACGCTTCTTAGTTGAAAATAAATACAACGCACTGCTTTTATAGCAGTGCGTTGCTGTGCTTTTGTGTTTACATGCCGTATTATCTGTGACAATTTACAATCACTTATTTATCGGTTTTGTAAGAAGCATGGATATACGCTTTCTCACCACATTTATTGAAGTTGCAAAAACCCGACATTTTGGCAAAGCAGCTGAAAATCTTTATTTAACGCAATCTGCGGTAAGTGCGCGGATCAAGTTGCTAGAAGAATACTTTCATACCACGCTTTTCATACGTCAGCGAAATAGTATTCAGCTAACCCAATCGGGTGAAAAGCTGTTGCCGTACGCACGGCAGCTTTGCAGTACGCTAAATGAAGCCAAGCAAGAACTGCAAATTCAGTCTTCTGAATATGTGGTATGCGGGGCAACGCAGTTAGCCAGTGAATTAATGTTGCCTACCACCTTAAGCCACCTTCATAACACATTTCCTGATTGGTCTGTTAAAGCAGAAGTACTTTCTCTCGATGGCCTGTCTCGTCAATTGCACGAGCGGGTAACTGATTTGGCTTTTTCAACCGAGCCGCTAAAGTCAGAAGAAGTTAAAAGTGAAGTGTTACTAGAAAACCAATTAGGGTTATACCGAATTGGCGAAGGCAGTGATGTAGTCGACGCGGCAGAGTTTGTAGCCATTGATTGGGGCAGCAAAGCCAGAGATTTATTGCTTACGTTATACCCTCAACTTCGTGATGCTAAATTACGTACGAACTCGCTCAACTTAGCGCTAAATAACCTACAATATGAGGGTGGCGTTGCTGTACTTCCTGAAGGAACGGTAAATCAACTTGATCCAACTATCGCAATTTCACTAATACAGCCTTTAGAAGGTATAACCATGAAAGTTTATCTTCACACCATGAAACAAGTCAGGCGTGTAGGGCTAGAAGCCTTAATTACCAGCGTATCGGCCATACACCCAGTCTAATAGCAAAGAGAAAATTATGACAACTCAACACCCATTATTACAGATGAACGCATTCGAACGCTTAGAAGCCAGCGTTGAATTAATTAAAACGTCGGGCAAACTTTTTATTCTTAAAGATGAACATGGTTGCGTGATGTTAACGACAGACGATGAAGATGGTATTCCAGTATGGCCGGAATCATCTCTTGCTTTGCTATGGGCAACTGAAGACTGGTCAGACTGTGAAGCGATGGAAATTTCTACCAAAGACTTTCTTACCAAATGGGTGGGCGGCATGACGCAAGATAACCTTACGGTGATGGTTTGTCCGGTACCAGGAGAGGAAGGTGAAGTGATGGAACCAGAGGAATTTGCACAGCAAATTTAATGATCTCATCATTTGCTTTTAGCGTTTCAATATTACCGGACTATCATGATTGAAGAGGAGCTACCATGTTTACTGAACAACCGACTATGAGCAGTTTGTTTGAACAGTTAGGGCTAGATAGCAGCGATGAAGCGATAGACAGTTTTATTGAAACGCACAAAGGCTTAAATAAGAGCCAACATATTTTCCAAGCGCCCTTCTGGTCTGAAAGCCAAGCAGCTTTCTTGAAAACGGCTATCGAAGACGACGCCGATTGGGCTGAAATTATCGACCAACTCAATGTGCGGTTGCACTAGTCGCCTGACGATAAATTATTAATTCTTGATTCTAAATCGGCAAGGGTGGCTTTTACTTCTAGTAAAGCCGCCTTTAGTGTTTCAACGGTATCAGCACTTTCGCTTTTGCTTTCACTTTCGCCGTTATCGTTATACCCACCTCGCTGACAAAATGTGTGGTTATAGCGTATTTCTCTTTTACCAGACTCTCTTGGTAATGAGAAAATAAGTGCATCTGGCTGGTAAGCAAGTAAGCTGCTGATGGTTGCTTCTACATCGCTGATATCAGCAAATTGTGCTAAACGCTGGCACCGTCCTCGCAATTCACCGGGTGTTTGCGGTCCGCGCAATAAGAGTTCGGTAATAATGGCTTGCTGATGATCGCTAAGTTTTATATCTCCAAATTCGGTATTACAAAAACGGTGGGAATATTTGTCTACTCGGCTACCATAGCCTGATGAAGCTTGAACAATTCGTTTACCTTTCAATCCATCAAGTATTTTAATGACTTCGTCTTCAGTTAACTGAGTGACGGGTAATCGGTTACTTTTTTGGTTACATCCATTGGTGAGCGCATTAAGCGATAAAGGGTATTGTTCGGGCGTAGTCACTGACTTTTCAAGTAGTACACCAATAACACGTGCTTCCATATCAGATAAAGGTGTGGTCATGATAAATATTCGGTCTTTAAGTATTTACGTATGAAAGTATAGTAACAACTCTCATGGAAGTTTTATATTCTAACCTGAAAGCAGTTAAAGGAGTGGTTAAGGTTTGATAACGCCGAAAAAAGAGGAGCTTTGGTTTTTGCCATTAGGGGGTACTGGGGAAATAGGCATGAACCTGAACCTGTATGGGCATGACGGCAAATGGTTAATGGTAGATTGTGGAGTGTCGTTCGATGAACCGCTTATTCCTCCTTATCGCTATACTGGTACAAAAAAGCAAACCCATCACAGGGTAGTTGCGCCAGATCCCGCTTTCATTGCGGCGCAAAAAGAGAATATTGCCGGCATTGTTATCACTCATGCGCATGAAGATCATGTAGGCGCATTACCGTATTTATGGGCACGTTTTCAGTGCCCCATCTATACCACTTCTTTTACTGCCGAAGTATTACGCCGTAAACTTGCGCAAACCAAATTAGCCAACAAAGTACCTATAGTAGAGATAGCCTCTGAACAAACGCTGACATTAGGGCCCTTTGATGTAAGCTGGTTATCAGTAACCCATTCGCTGCCCGAACCTTATGCGTTAAAAATAGCCACGTCAGCGGGCACGGTTTTACATACTGCCGACTGGAAAATTGACGCGCAGCCAATTACCGGTAAGCCTTTTGACAGTAATACCTATCGCGCCTTGGGGAACGAAAACATTCTTGCCATGGTTGGAGATTCAACCAACGCGACAAAACCAGGTTTCTCCATCTCTGAACGCAATTGCTACGACGGTTTGTTGAGCACAGTTAAACCACTGCAGGGCAGAGTCGTCGTTACCTGTTTTGGTAGTAATATCGCGCGATTAATTACCCTAGCTAGGGTGGCCCAAAAAACCGGGCGTTACGTTGCTCTATACGGGCGCTCTCTTATCAATATGTACAGCATTGCCCGCCAACAAGGAATCTGGCCTGTAGACTTGCCAGTGGCAGATGCGTTTCATTTAGGCTACTTACCACCAAATGAAGTGCTCGGTGTGGCAACAGGCAGTCAGGGGGAGAAAAATACCGCCCTTTCTAGAATGGCCAACGACAGTCACCCTCATTTACAATTAGACAAAGGCGATACCGTTATTTATTCCGCTATTGCCATACCGGGTAACGAAGACAGCATTAAGCGAGTAAATAATGTGCTTAGTGCTAGAGGCGTAAAAGTAATCATGAGTGAAGAGAGTCAGCTGCCTATTCATGCAAGTGGTCACCCATGCGCCGAAGAACTCAAACTCATGTACCATTGGGTGAAGCCACAAATTGCTATTCCTGTGCATGGCGAAGAGGTGCACCTTAAAGCTCATGCGATGATTGCCAAAGAATGTGGTGTAAAAAAACACTACGTGGGGCAAAACGGTGACTTGTATCGGTTAGCTCCTCAACCAAGCATTCGACGGCAAGTTATTAATACTGGGCGAGTTCCTGTTCAGCAAGATTAATCAAGTTTAACGCAAGCACGTCTTAGGAACTTAGTGGTACTGGCTGCAATTTACTCAAACATTCTGATACACTATAAAAAATAATAATAACGATTCATTCATACGAGTTGTCATGCGCTGGTACCTAATCTCAGTTTTATTTGTTGTTTGTTTCGTTAGCACTTTTAGCTACGCTGAGTCTCCCCGTCTTTCAAATCCAGTATTCCAATCGTTGTCCACTAAAAATGGGCTTCCACAAGATGTTGTAAACGATATCGCTATAGATAAAGATGGCTTTGTATGGATAGCCACTGATGGCGGCGTGGCGCGATGGGATGGAGTAAGAACAAAAATTATAAAAGGTCCCAACGATCTTTTCGTTAATGCATCAATAAACAAAATTAGCTTAGAAACTGACAAGGCACTCTGGATAAGCACGTATGCATCGGGTGTTTACCGCCTTGATTTCAGCACTCAAGCTATCACCAAACAAGTGGCATTACCGTTTTCAACCCAAGAAGATTGGTTTCAAGATGTTAGTCAGTTTTATTGGCAAGATGAAGCTACGTTGTTCATTGCCATGCCTGAACAGGTTATTCGTTTTGATACTCGCACCATGTCTTACGAGACAGTTTTCATACTCAGTGACGAACTCATTGCTCAACGGCATTTCATTCGAGATATTATCGTTGTAGACGGCTGGCTATTACTGGCCACTAGTGATGGATTAGATGCTATCGAGTTATCCAACGCTGATGCAAAAACCATTTCCGTTAATTACCTGAACGGCGTTGAGCCCGATATTGATAACCTAAACACTAAATTTCTGATGCACGACACGGAAGGCAGGATTTGGGTAGGTACGGTTAATGGGCTATTTCAAACCACGAAAGTTGAATTATTGTCTCATGTGGTTAGCGATAAGCCCTCGGGGTTCCAGCAAATAGTCAGAAGCCGCAATATCTGGACGATGGAACAACGTGACGACAACGCATTTTGGTTTGGCACCAACGAAGGTCTGTTTGAATTACAACTTATCCAAAACAAATGGGTGAGTGAACACATCCTTGAGCCCCATAACGGCAGAACAGAGCTCTCTAACAAACGCATTCTTGATATTGAAACCGATTATGCCGGTAATTTATGGTTAAGTTCGGTTTACGCGGGGGCATTGTATTTTGGCGTAAAAAGCGCCGAAATTTATGCTATTCAAAACAACCGAAATGACAAAAGTACCACGCTAAGCGACAGTGTGGTTTGGTCTTTAACTCAAACCGGCAAAGACGTGTTATGGATTGGTACCGAAAACGGATTGAATCGATTTAACCTCAAAGCGCGCACATCAGAACAATTCATTACCTCTGACAGTGAATTTGTGGCCGAAAGAGAGTGGTTAATTGAAAAGTTAGTCCCCACAGGCGATGGCAGGTTGTTTGTGCAAACTTACATGGGGATCCGGTTGTTCGACCCCAGTACAGGAAAATTATCGATACCACCGTTGCAATCATCTTTTGATAGCGATGTGTTCAATGCATGGAACTCTAGTATTACCATAGGTGCTGACGGTGACTTATATTTTGTCGGTAATCATTACTACCGCTACAACTTAGAGGCGGAAAAATTAGAGATTATCGGTTTGGATGAGGATATCTTCGATATCAATTTTTCCATTGGCTTTTTAGGTGCCTCTTCTTATCACGATAACCGTCTGTTTCTTGCCATGGTTGGCGGTCTATGGTTGGTCGACCCTGTTACCTTAGAGCATGAGTTGGTATATCGCTTTTCAGAAAAACAACGCGCGAATGAGCGTTCGATAACATCGTGGGTTATCGATAACACAGGTGTATTGTGGCTCGCTTTTAGTGGTTATGGGTTATTCGGAGTAGATGCCGATACCTTTGAACCGCTTTATAAGTTAAACGAAAGTAACTTGTTACTTTCCAACATCGTTTACGGCTTACAAAAAGACAGTAACGGGGATATTTGGTTTAGTTCGC
This sequence comes from Alteromonas sp. Mac1, assembly GCF_001562125.1. Lineage (NCBI taxonomy): Bacteria > Pseudomonadati > Pseudomonadota > Gammaproteobacteria > Alteromonadales > Alteromonadaceae > Alteromonas > Alteromonas sp. Mac1. The sequence goes on along the minus strand of NZ_CP013932.1, from coordinate 2,697,455 downwards.
ATTCTGGGCTGCACCGATACTCACCAGCCTCAGCTCAAGTACAAAACTTTATTTACGGCCGAGAATTATCAGTGTCGGAGTTTAATCAAGGGGCATCACTTGAGCTTATTGACGGGCGTCTCGCTTATGGCTCAACATCAGGTGTTGTGGTTTTCTCTCCCGCGTTGCTCAAACAAATGGGCAGCAATTCGAACCTCGTTTCCAGACAAACAGCAATTACTGATGTGAGTGTCGATTCACGTGAGCTTGTGCTCCCCTTAGGTAATTTAAACGGGCAGAATATCAGTTTAGATTATCAAGATTACGGAATGACTATCCACTTTTCATCCTTGTCGATGAATGGAGTAGGTAAAGCAAAGTATCACTACACCTTATTACGCAACAACCAAGTGGTTAGTGATGGCGTGTCAGAAGACGATAAAATTACCTTAACTAACTTAGAGCCAGGCCGCTATCACTTTACAGTGGGACCACTGGCCAGCAGTGTGGAATATAACGTTTTACCCGCCACATTAACGTTTGATATGCCTTATGTTCCGTGGCGCTCGCCCTTTGCCTATGCAATGTATTTCATCTTGATACTGCTGATGATTATTGCGTACGTGGTTTCACGCCAGCGTCATTTATTTCGACTCCAAAAAGCGCAGCAGCAAGCGTTACTTTTCAACGATGCATTTCGCCAAACCCGCGACTGGGTGCTTATTTTTGACAAAAATAAAGTGCCTGTGGCTGCAAACCCCGCATTTGAAAACGTATTTGAATTCAACACCAAAGAATCGTTAGCAAAGCAGATTGATAGGCTTTTCACCCGTTATCCTACGCTGGAATGGCAGCTATCTGGCAAGCTTTCTGACCTCAAGGGGGGAGAGTTTTGGAAGGACGAAGCGGTTATTGAAGGCGCTGACACAAAGCAGTATGACGTACTGATAGACATTAGCGCTGTTAAGGGGAGTGAAAAAGACGAGCAAGCTGACCATTATCTGCTTGTAGTGTCTGACATTACAGAACAAAAGAATGCAGAACGTAAGCTGCTGAAGTTAGCCAATTATGACGGCCTAACAGGCCTGGTCAACCGCAGCTTGCTACTGGACCGATTAGAACATGCTATTGCAGGGGCGCGTCAACAAAGTACCCATGTGGCAGTGTTGTTTGTAGATTTAGACCGCTTTAAAGGTATTAATGACTCACTAGGCCATGATTATGGCGATAAGCTACTCAAAGTGGTGGCGAATAGAATGCGTAACTTAGCCTCTGATGCAGGTACCGTAGCGCGTTTGGGCGGCGATGAGTTTGTGATTGTCATTGAAGACATGGAAACCACTGATGGGCTTACCTCTTTTGTAGCACAGTTGATCGAGTCGGTTGAAACCCCTATTTCGCTGGCTAACGAAGTGCTACGGGTATCATGCAGTGTCGGTATTGCCTTTTACCCCGATGATGCCACAGAGCCCGCTGAGCTAATTAAACAAGCTGATGTGGCCATGTATTCTGCAAAGAAAGATACCCTGAGTGGTTTTACATACTTCACGAAAGATATGAACGACAGAGCTAAACACAGGCTCATCACAGAAAACTTAATAAAACGTGCTTATTCTGAAGACAGTTTCTTCAATCATTATCAGCCAATCATTAATACCCACGAAAAAACTACTATCGGGGTTGAACTGCTACTTCGTGGTGAGCTAGATGGCAAACCTATTTACCCAGACGTCTTTATTCCCGTTCTAGAAGAGTTAAGGTATATCATTGATGTGACTCGGTCGGCCATGCGTCGGGCCGCCGAAGATTTAGCTATTTGGTATGAAGAAGGCTTTAGAGGTTTCGTTTCAATCAATTTATCTGCGCTTCATTTTAAAACCGAGTTTGATTTAGACGCTGTTTTTTCCTTACTAAAAGAATTCAATCTGCCAAAAGAAGCGTTTCGTTTTGAAATCACGGAAGGTGTATTGATGGATGATAGTGACAATGCACTGCGTCAAATCGAACGCTTCGTTGACGCAGGTTTCATTCTAGCGTTAGATGATTTTGGGACTGGGTATTCGTCACTAAGTTATCTTAAGCGTTACCCGCTATCGGTACTTAAAATTGATAAAAGCTTCGTTAACGATATGGCACCAGGCAATGCTAACGATGCTTTGGTAACGACCACAATAACCCTTGCTAGCAGCTTAAATATGTTGAGTGTTGCTGAGGGCGTAGAAACCGAAGAGCAGGCGTTGAGTCTGTCTGAAAAAGGATGTGTATTACATCAAGGCTACTTTTACGCTAAACCTATGCCCAGTAATGAACTTTCCTCCTATCTGTTTAAGCAATGGTGAGTGAAGTTTACTAATTTAAGTGCGCCGTTAACTTCCCAAGCGATGGAAGAATAGGTATTTGCTTAAAATTAACGCGTATTAGATCATCATAGAAGTTAAGTCTAAACTATAAGAAATCTAAATTTCCGGCGCTACGCCACGTCATTCATCGCATGAAATGTAAACGTCCGTTTAAAAAGCTTGTTATTCGTCTGAAAATAAGGCTTATTAGAGATCTGTGAAATGATTGTAAAAATAAGCTACATTATAACAACATATGAGTGACCTATGCCGCTAGACATGACAGCAAACGCAAACAGCACTGAAGTGATTAAATCGCCATTAAGTATGTTGTACCACTGGGAGCAAACCAGTGGGGACGACGTTTTCCTTACTCAGCCTGTTAATGGTGAATATCAAGATTATACGTGGAAGCAGGTGGGTAACCTTGCTCGTCGCGTAGCGAAACGACTTGAAGAAATGGCATTGCCTGCAGGCAGCCGTATCGGTATTTTTTCGAAAAACTGTGCCGAATGGTTTATTGCCGATTTAGGTATAATGATGGCAGGGCACGTCTCAGTGCCAATTTTCTCTACTGCCGGGCCTGACACCGTACAATACGTTCTCAAGCACGCCGACGTTCAATTATTATTCGTAGGTAAGTTAGATAATACTGCAGAGCAAGTAGCGTCTATTCCAGCTGAATATAATACTGTTGCCTTTCCTTATCCGAATATCGATACCAAGCAGCAATGGAAAGAGTTTATCGATTGTTCGCCTATAGCTGACTCGCCTGTTCAAGATATGAACAGCATCATGACAATTATTTATACGTCGGGTAGTACGGGTCAACCGAAAGGGGTAGTTCATAGTTATTACACGATTTGTTGGGCTGCACAGCAATCGCTAGAGCAACTTGATGTTAACCGTGACGATAGGCTTCTAAGCTATCTTCCTCTAGCCCACATCACCGAGCGCGTACTCGTTGAATTGGCAAGCTATTACAGTGGCGGCAAAATTCACTTTGTTGAAACGCTATCGTCGTTCCAACGTGATGTACTTCATTGTGAGCCTACTTTGTTTATTTCTGTGCCTCGTCTTTGGACTAAGTTCCAGATGGGCGTATTGGCTAAAATGCCACAGAAGAAACTAGATACCTTATTGAAGATTCCAATTATCAATAAATTGGTGGCGAAGAAAGTACGTAAAGGTATTGGTATCGACAGCGCACGTTTATGGGCCAGTGGCTCAGCGCCGTTAGCACCTGCTGTTATTGAATGGTTTGCTAAAATTGGTGTTTATATCTCAGAAGGTTGGGGTATGACGGAAAACAGTGCCTACGGTACTAGTAGCGTGCCTTTCCGCCACGACAAAATTGGTTGTATCGGTAAAGCTTATCAGGGCGTAGATGTTCGCATTTCAGAAGAAGGCGAGATTCAAGTTAAAGCGCCATGTAACATGCTCGAATACTATCTTGAGCCCGATAAAACAGCAGAAGTTTTTACTGAAGATAAGTACCTTCGCACGGGCGATAAAGGTGTTATTGATGCAGATGGTTACGTTAAGATCACCGGCCGATTGAAAGATATTTTCAAAACAGCCAAGGGTAAATACGTAGCACCAGCACCTATTGAAGCTAAATTCATGGAAAACCCTATCGTAGAACAGGTTTGTGTAACGGGGAATAACCTTCCTCAACCTGTCGCCTTGTTAGTACTAAGTGAAGAAGCGCAAAAACACGATAAGGCAAGTGTTGAAGCTAGCCTCAAAAAGACCTTTGAACACATCAATGCGAAGCTAGAGAGCCACCAAGTGATGGATCGTGTGGTTATCATGAAAAATGAGTGGAGTATTGAGAACGACTTGCTTACGCCAACGCTTAAAGTGAAACGCCATGTGCTTGAAGAGCGTTTTGACGGTGTAATTCAAGGTGAATACATAGAAAAATTAGTATGGGTTGATGCTTAACTCAGTAAGTGAGCAGCGTAAATTATGATAAAGCCGAGCATATTATTATGCTCGGCTTTTTTTGTAAGTGCAGCTAATTAAAAAGCGACTTGCGCAATGTCAGTTAAATTAGGCGGTGTATCTTGCCTGAAGCCCTTTATACACGTTGTCACTGAAACTAGCGTCTGACAGGTTCAAGTCATTCATGACTTCAACTAAATGTTCATTGTCTTCACGTCCTTGCCATTCTTTTTTGTAGGTGCCTTCTTTATAACCGTTGTCTTGGCGGAAGAAGTTTAGAACGTTTTTGCCCACGTATTGACGATAAAGTTCGTCGGCATGCATATCGCACTGCTCAACAATTTCCATGAAAAGCGGCACACTAAAACGTTTAGCGGCACAAAGCCCTGTCATTAATTCTAAGTTGTCTAACAGCGATTGCTGTTTTGGCTGGTATTCTCTACCGTCGAAGGTGACGATAACATCACCTAAGGCTAATTGTGCAGCAATACTTTCAGCAGCAGTACTGACTTCACCTTTAGAATCGATGATGCACGCAGATAGCGCGAAGTGCCAAATATCGACCAATTCCATTTGCAGTTGTGGCAAATCTTTTTGCTGTGCTTTCCACCATTTCCAGCCGTGGTGTTCAATCGCTTCAACAGATTCCACCATAGCGGCTCGCAAATAACCGTAGCCTGCATTAATCCAATCGGGATTAACTTTTGTGTTCATTTTGTCTTGTAGTGCGAGCATGGTGGCAAGTTGTTGTTGTGTAAGCATTATTATTCCTAAAACGATGTCTTTATCAAATTAAGCATTACACTGCGGTAGACCTAATTTCTAATTGAGGAAATTGTACTGCAATGCGAAGAGTCAGTGAATGTTTATTGATGACTTATTTAGCGTAATGCTGTTGAAGGTTTAGGGGATCAGTCGCAGGTTGAGTCCGAAACACGGGCTGAATTCATGGTGCATAAATGGTGCACCTGCACCATTAGTAACCTAAGGAAAGACTTATATAAAACACATATTTAATTAAGTTGTTGATTTTATTCGAATTAAAAGTTGGCACTTAACCTGCAAAATCATTTTTGTTAACTGTGTTATGCAGTAGCGCTAACGTGAATGAGCGCCAGGCAACGCTTATTCACGTTGCTACTGGGTAACCCGTAAACCTTACCCATACAGGTTTTTCGTGTCCTGAGGCCTGTATGGGTTTTTTTCTTTTTATTGTCTCTTCCTAGTAGCCATCAATTAAACGCTCTTTCCCTTAATAATATCGCTTAAATCTGTTTAATTTCAGCTTACCTATTCACTGAATTACGATACACTCAATATCATAACGCCCGCTGAATACGACAAAGGATTTTCCGATTGCTCGCGCTTTATCCATCGAACAAACTTGAACACCTCAGCTTCCTTCTTACTACGCTAATCAAGCATCAACCTAATGGCGTTTTTACCCCTGAAACCATACTAGTAGAAAGCCCAGGCATGCAACATTGGGTAAGTATGCAACTTGCTAAAGAGCAAGGCGTGGCGATGAACCTTGATTTTCCGTTACCGGTTCGCTTTATGTGGAACACGGCAAGGTTAGTGTTGGGTAAAGATAAAGTACCTAAGCAGTCGCCTTACCGACGTGAAGTGCTTGCATGGCGCATTGATGCACTTTTACTAGAAGCGGCGGGAAAAGAAACATCGCTACAATCTACAGCAGCGTTCGAGCAGGTTAATAAATACTGGTTACAAGCGGGCAGTCTGCAAGAGCAAGGTGTACAACGACTGCAATTGGCAACCGCATTAGCCGATGTGTACGAGCAGTATTTGTTATATCGTCCAGATTGGTTGTTTGCGTGGGAAGAAAACCAGCGCAAAACGAATGATGAGTCTGAAATTTGGCAAAGTGAAATATGGCGTCATCTATCCAAGCAAGAACCTTTGCACCCAGCAAGACTGCACCAACTTACCCTTACCGCGTTAAATAGCGGCGATCATCTTGAAAGCGGCGTTAGCGAATTACCCAACCGTATTGTGGTGTTTGCTATTAACACCATGGCGCCGCAGTTGATTGCTTTTTTCGATGCGTTAGCGGCGCACATCGATATTCATATTTTTCATTTGAACCCCAGTGTTAATTATTGGGGCGATGCGAAAAGCGATAGCGAACTAGCAAGGCAGCTTCGCATGGACGGGCTAGAGAAATGGATGCAGACGGATCAAAGTAACCCGTTATTAGGTAATTTGGGTCAGCAGGGCAGAGAGCTTTTCAATTTGCTCACCGATTTAGACACTTTTGAAGTCAGTGCCTTCGACGCGCCCATTCCAGCTGATAGTGAAAGCGGTGAAATCTTATTACTAAACCAAATTCATAACGATATATTAGAAGCGTTACCGGCTACGCCTCTCGCAAGTATAAAAAGCACAGATGCAGACCTCTGTGAAAACACTGATGACAGTGTGACCATTATGTGTACCCATTCAGCGCTACGTGAAGTACAGGTGCTGCACGATCATTTACTGCACTGGTTATCGCAAGATGCATCAAGAACGCCATCTGATGTGCTGGTGATGTGCCCCGCGATAGAGAACTATGCCCCGTTTGTAGACACGGTATTTCATCGGGTGGGAACTAAACCGCTAGGAGGCAATGGGCCAGTGCGCTTGCCATGTACTATTGCCGATAGAAGCCCCATGGATGCTGAGCCTCTTATTGCCGCTTACATGACACTCCTTCATTTGCCTGATAGTCGTTTTGGCGTATCAGATATTGTCGATTACTTGCAACTAGATGCGGTACAAAAACGCTTTAGTATTGCACAAGATGATATTGACCAAATGACAGTATGGCTTAAGCAAGCTCATATTCACTGGGGGTTAGACGGCAGCCACAAAGCCAATGTATCGGCAGGAGCCACCCATGAAAACACCTACAGCTGGTGGTGGGGAATTAGGCGTTTATTGTTAGGTCTGTTAGCGCCAGATAGCGAAGGTATTATCGATGACATGTTGACCATTCCCGATGTGGAAGGTCAGTCGACGGTAACCCTAGGTAAGCTAATCCATGTTATAGAGCTACTTGGCAGGTTTGCCACTGAGCTTAATACCCCACGAAGCCCGAATGCGTGGGGGGCCGATTTATTAGCACTGCGTGATACCTGCTTTACCCCAACCAAAGAGCAAGAACACAGCTGGGACCTTATTGCTAAAGTGGCCGCTGATTTGGCTGCTCGATGTGAAGAAGCAGGTTATACCTACGATTTAAGTTTACGTCAGGTGAGGGAATTACTGCTAAGTCGTTTCTCATCTCCTGATGCAGGTAACCACTTTATGACGGGACAAGTGACGGTATGTTCCATGCTGCCTATGCGTAGTATCCCGTTTAAAAAAGTCTGCATATTAGGGCTTAACGACAGCGAGTTTCCTCGTAAGTCTACACCCTTAGGCCTCGATTTAATGGCGGGGCCTGATAGAAGAGTAGGCGACCGTTCCCGTCGTTTAGAAGACAGATACCTCTTTTTAGAAGCGATTATTTCGGCCAGAGAAAGCTTGTATTTAAGCTACCAAGGTAACGATGTAAAAAATAACAGTGAGCGCCAACCTAGCTTAGTGTTAGGTGAATTTTTGGATATGTTAGACACGGGCTATCAGGTAAACATTGGCCATTATTTAAAGCATGCGCCATTACACCCGTTCAGTGAAAGCGCGTTTACCGGCGCACTCCCCAGCTATGAAACGGGCTGGTTACGCCTAGCCCAATCACTACGTGATGCTGTTTCGCCTGCCCCCGAAACCGAAAGCTCTAGCATTGATGGCAACAAAAAAGGCAGAGAAGGCGGTAAAAAAGGCAGCGAAATACAAAGTTCACTCGCGCCTTTAGCGGTAGACAGCACACCTGAAAACACCAGCTTTCAGTGTATGCAGGTGGCACGCGCGTTTCGCGATCCACTAGAGTTCTTTTCACAGCAGCGATTAGGGGTAAACTTATCCCAGTCATTCACCTTACTAGACAATAGCGAACCTTTTGAAACAAATGCGCTAGTACGGTATCAAGTACTCGACGCAATGTTTTCTTCAAGTGCTTCATTTGATGATGCGAATGCGGCAACTCTTCAGCACAGCGATAGAGTAGTGCAATTCGCCGCGCTTCGTGGTGACATTCCCAATAACCCTGTAGCTCAAGAAGAGCTAGAGCTGTGGAAGGAGAGCGCGGTAGCCCTTACCCAAGCGATGGGGCCTCATGATGCCGAACCGAAAAGAGCGCAATTTGCAGGCAACCACTTTACCTTTACTGCCAGTGCGCTTGAAGGCGGAAGCAGCTTAATGCAGCCGTGCGCAGGTAAGGTGAATGATATAAGAGCCTTAGGTTACTTTATGACCCAGCTTGTGTTTAGTGCAAGCGATGATGTAACACCCCATACTCAATATCCGCTAGATATCTTTTACTGCGATTGGATAAAAGGTGAAACTAAGCTAATGAAGCGCACGTTTCCAGCAGTGGACAAGAATACTGCCCGCCAAGTTTTGTTAAGTATTGAATCATTATTCGTTGGCATATTAAGTGCCCCTACGCCAGTGTATAGCTCATTAATGAGTGCTGTAGTAAGTGGTACTAAGAAATCACCTGGCACCCTTTTGGCAAACAAAGTCACCGTACCCATATTTCTGGCTAGCCTTGAGGCTAATTCAAAAATTGATGCTGAATTTGAAGACGGTGCTCAAGGTGGTGGTACTCAATTTGATAGTGATACCGAAGATACAGAAGAAGTCGGCAAGTCCCTCATACCTGATATATGCGCATTTTTTGCCAGTGAAGATGCCCAGCGCATACTTAAAAATTGGCTACAGTCATCGGGGCAATTTACCGCTGATATCGCGAGTAACCCTTATGTTAAATGGTTATTTCCTGATGGCGTGAGTTGGCATGATATGCCAACCACACAGGCTTTTTTATTGTTTGCTTTGGTCGTTAACATTTCATCAGAGGAGCAGTTATGAGCTTTTCTAACAGTGAAAGATCTACAAGTGCCTCATCCACGAAAGAAGCTAAATTGCTAAACGTGCCAGCTATGCCGCTAAAAGGAAGGCATTTAATTGAAGCCAGTGCGGGCACAGGTAAAACCTATAACATCACTCGTTTATACTTACGCTTATTGTTAGAGAAAAAACTTAACGTAAAAGAGATTTTGGTGATGACCTTCACCAAAGCAGCTACCGAAGAAATTAAAGGGCGTGTGGCCAAAACGCTACGAGAAGCCACCGCGTTTTGGGAAGCGTGCCTGCAAGTCGATGACTCTGATACAGGTGATAGCAGTGCGATTAATGAGAAAGAAAATAGCGCTAGCGGTTTAAATGAAAACGCTGACTTAGCTGCGCTATTAAACAGAACCGATCCTGTCTATGCCCATTTATATCGAGCCTGTGCACCTAAAGAAAGTTTGGCTCTGCTAAAAGCCGCTCAACTAGAACTCGATGACGCGTCAGTCTTTACTATTCATGGGTTTTGCCAACATGTGATTGGGCAACTAGCGTTTAATAGTGGTTTTGCAATGGCGCTGAACTTAAGTAAAGACACTAGCGATATTTATTTGCAAGCGGCGCAAGATTGGATAAGAAAAGTCTCACAGAATGAAGCCGATTTCATGTTGTTGGCTGAACAAGGCTGGCATGTACCAGACAGCCTATTAAATGAATTTTCTTCAAGTGTAAGAAGCGCGCTTACACCGGTTTTGCTAGATGAAGAAACCATAGAGAAGGCTTTTACCGCTAGCCTGCACGAAAACGAGAGTACTGCGCCAGCACAATTTACGTTCCATTATAATAATATTGTGGATAACGAAACGCTTATTCACGAACAACTACTTAAAAAGCCTGATCACAAAGCGGTGCGCACGCCTGAACTCGCTGCACTTAAATCCTGGCTTGAAAGCGCTGAATATGAGCCGTTACCGCGAGAGGGCGCCGCGTTTCTTGATGGCCGCCGGTTTGCTCGAAACAAGTCTGGGGTAAAAGAAATTCTTGCGCCTATTAAAGGCTTTGCCGATGCCGTAATAGCGGCATGCAAAGAAAAGCAAGATAACCTCGATAAAATCCCTGTTTTTACGCTTGTTAACGACGCCATTAGCTTTATTAAAACCAATGTGGCGGCACAAAAGCAGCAACTTGGCGTTATCGACTTTGACGACCTTATTCGTATGCTCGCAGATGAAGTGGTTAAGCCTAATAACAGCTTAGTGCCCGAGCTTAGAAAGAAATTCCCCGTTGCCTTAATTGATGAATTTCAAGATACCGATGCCAAGCAATACGCTATTTTAGATGCGGTCTACCCTAAAGCGGACGCTAATGTCTGCGATGTGAATGCTACAGAAGGCACGGGCTTCGAGTCCGGCTTAGCTTTCGAGGAAAATGCTGGCGTTGAATCAGGTTATGGAAAGCGAAATAGCGACAACGCGCTACTCATGATTGGCGACCCCAAACAAGCGATTTACCGCTTCAGGGGCGGCGACATTTTTACTTATTTAAAAGCAGGACAGCAGGCGGATTATCGTTGGGTAATGAACACCAACTGGCGTTCGGTGGCCGGCATGGTGAAGGCCTATAACCGGTTGTTTTACGGCGCGCCGGTTCCGCAAACGCCCAATCCAAAAGAGTCTAGCTTTAGAAATGTGTTCGGCTTTAATATTCAATACAATCCGGTGGAATTTACACCCAATGCCGCGGCAGCAACTCACCCACTTCACGATCCTAACGATGAACGTGATGCAATGAATTACGTGAGTTTTAGTTTAGATGAAAAAAGTGATGCGAATACGCTACGCCGTGGGTTAGCGCAGTGGATAGCCCAAGAGATTTACCGTTTGTTTAACGAGGTGACTTTTGTAGATGAAAAGGAACCCACTAACCCCGTTAGGCCAGTAAAACCTGCCGATATTGCCATATTGGTAAAAAATCGTAATGAAGCCTCGGTAATTAAATATGTATTACAGCAGCAAGGCTTGGCCTGCGTTTATTTGAGCGATAGAAGTAATTTATTTGCTACCCCCGAGGCTAAAGATGTACTGCGGTTACTTAATGGTGTGTGGCACAACACTGATACTAGCAAGGTGGCCTCTAGTTTGGCTTCACCTTTATGGGGGTATACACCGCAAACCCTCGTAAACTTGTTGTATCACGAAGACGATGCGCTATGGGATGAGGCTTACGACAAGGTCTCCTCATTACGTGATATGTGGCTACAAAAAGGCTGCATGAGCGTATTGCTGCATCTGATGCAAGAAAACTACACGCCATATGGTGGCGAAGTAGAGCGTGCTCTTACTAATTATCAGCATCTAGCGGAAACGTTAGAAAAAGCGGGGGCTACCCATCAGCGCCCGGAGCAGTTACTTGATTGGCTACACAAGCAAATTCATCAGCCTGAAAGCGATGAGGAAATGACCCTTAGACTTGAAAGTGACAGCCAGTTAATACGCTTGGTTACGCAGCATGGCTCTAAGGGTTTAGAGTATCCCATTGTGTTCGTACCCTTTGCTACAGGTTACCGTGACCCCGCGAAAAGTGGAAAATCGTACTCGCAAATATTCACCTATTACGACGAACAGAGCCAAGAATTGCAGCTACAATTGGGCCGCACTAATTCGGCAATTGAACGGGTACGCAAAGAGGGCGACGCAGAAGAAATGCGATTAGCTTATGTGGCTGTTACCCGAGCCGCACATCGATGTTATATGGGCATCTTGCCATTAGACGGGCATGAAAAAAGTGCCTTGGCCCATGCGTTAAACATCAATGACGATGAAGGGCGTGATTGGGGCACTATGCTAGACGCCATTGCTAATGAACCTGACGCGCACGCCACTCACATTAGTGCCGATTCACTAGCGCATGAGTATTCAAGCTTTGACAGCACGGAAACGCTTGTCCCCTTAAGTACCTTAACCTTTGAGGGTACTAGCAGCGAAGATTGGCGATTGTATTCTTTCTCGGCTATTAGCCGCATGACGGTGATGTCAGTAAGCCAAGCAGCAAAAGAAGTTAGCCAAACAGTACCCAGCATTCCTGTCATGCAAACAGTGCGAGACGAGGAGATAACATCAGATGATGCTTTTGCGGTTACCTCTGGTGAGGTCGTTTCACAGAACCAAATACGCTTTACCCTACAAAAAGGGGCGAGCGCCGGTAATTTACTGCATGACTTACTTGAGCTTAACGATTTTTCAGCGCCTAATTGGGATGAAAATGGTGCTGAACTCGCCGTTAGATTTGGGTTAGAAGCATCACGTACTGCCGATTTATATACCTGGTTAGACGAAGTACTGGCTACGCCACTGGGTACAAAACAGTCGCCAAGTCATTTAACCCTGTCAGACCTTTCACTGGCGCAAACGCTTAGGGAAGCAGAGTTTTATTTTCCCATGAACGAAAGTAAATGGAGTGAGCTAAAACACATATTGTTTGAACACAGAAAGTCTGTGGCAAAGCAGCTTGCGTTAGAGCACGGTGGCGAATCAGACATTGATTTACCTATAGCAGAGCCTGTTCAGGCCGAGCCTGTTCCGTCTTTAATGATGTCGGCTCTTGAGGGCATGATGCACGGGTTTATAGACTTAATATTCACCCATGAAGGCAAGTACTATGTTGCCGATTATAAATCTACGTGGCTTGGCGATAGCGTATCGCACTATAAGCCTCAAGCATTAAACGCTAATAATCAGCATCATTTGTACGACTTACAGTATTTAATTTATTGCTTAGCACTACACAGATACCTAAAGAATGCCATTGTTGACTATACGCCCGAAGTGCACTTTGGTGGCGTGTACTATTTGTATTTACGGGGCATGCATCCAAGCAATACGAACGGGGAGGGCGTCTTTTTCACGTCCATAGATTCGGTAACGCTACAGGCTTTAGATACCTTGTTTTTAGGCCCCGTGATTGCAGAAGATAAAGCTTCAGTTCAGAAGCTTTCAGACGATCACGCCTTAAATGGCCCGTCGCCAGATGCAGTGCAAGGGGAGTTGGACCTATGATAAATAGTGACGAGTATTTAGAACAACTTTTCGGTATTGAAGCAATTGATCGTTTTGTAGCTCTGGAGTTTGCCCATTGCGAAAGACTTACCGACGCTGAGCAGGTCATCTGGTTACATTTGCTGGTGGCATTGCCTTTTATGCAGCGCAGCGGCCACAGTTGCTTGTTACTCACTGAAATCGCAGGAACTCGGCTGTTTGTTGAGCCCCAAAGCGACGCAGAAAGCGAGCCCGATCTTGATCCCAGCACTGTTATTGAGTCACAAGCAGAACCTGCTCCTACAGAATCAAGTACAGAGGCATCATCTCGCAAGTTAGGCTACGCATTTCCAGGTCTTACCGAAATGATCAGTGTGATTAAAAAGGCACTAGGCAGCGAAAAGGATGACAAGAATAAAAAGCTATTCCCGCTATTTGTCTATCAATCAGGCAAGTTGTATAGCCGCCGCTACTTTAATTTTGAACAAGAAATTGCCGCTAGTATTGTTAATCGAACGCATGTGACAGCGCTAAGCGAAGACGGGCTATCACGGGTTAAAGCGCTATGGCCAACCATGTTTCCAACTAACACCACCGACGAACAAGACTGGCAACAAGTCGCGGTGGCGAAAAGTTTGGTGCAACAATTTAGCGTAATTAACGGTGGCCCAGGCACAGGGAAAACCTACACTGTACTCAGGCTGCTATTAGCGCTTCAGGCGTGTAACCAAAACGAGCGGATCGTATTAGCAGCCCCAACGGGTAAAGCGCAGCAGCGCATGACCGAATCTATCGTGAGTAATTTGGAAACCTTAAGGGGTAAAGTTGATGACAACCTGTTAAACAACGTACCTACCGATGCGGTTACGCTTCATAGGTTGTTAGGACTACGGGAACACACCATCGCCACGCGTTACAATCAGCAAAGCCCGCTCATGCTTGATGTGCTTATTGTGGATGAAGCGTCCATGGTCGACTTGGCGCTAATGGCTAGAATTATTCGCGCTTTACCGCCTCATGCACGTTTGTATTTCATTGGTGATGCCGATCAGCTGCCTGCGGTAGAGCTAGGTAACGTGCTTGAACAACTTGTACACGATAGCGACGAAGAAGAGTTTGTCGCATCGGGTATACATACCAATAGCCATAGCCTAGGCGCAGTCACTAGCGAGCTACGCCAGCATATTGCTTCCCTGTGCCCACATCTGCCCTTGCTGCCTGTGAACGAGAATGCTAAAACTTGGGTGCATACCCTGCAAGCGCCTCAGCGATTTAAAGGGCAGGTGGCTGAAGTTGCTACCGCTATTCAGGCAGGAAAAAGCAAGCAGGCGCTTGATGCTATGCATTCAGAGGCTCTTACAGACAAAATGCCGGCGGTTAAATCTAGAGATACAGGCGAGAAAAGCCACTGGCTACAAGACGGTGTATTTATTCAACCTGAAAGCCGGTTTACAACTAGCGTGTTGAAAAAGTTAGCACAAGAAAGCTATGAACCTGTGTTTAAAGCGCAGAGCGCCAAAGAAGCGTTGAGTCTGCTCAATCGCGTGCGATGGTTGACTCCAGTTCGAAAGGGCGACATGGGTGTGGAAGGGTTGAATGCGTTGGTGTTTGACGCGATAAAACACAATATCAAACGCCGCGAAGGTTTTTTCTACCAAGGCCAACCCATTATGATTGTGAAAAACAATCACCCACAACGCTTATCGAACGGTGAGGTGGGTATTATCTGGCCTGATCTCAGCGGCAAGCTATTGGCTTGGTTTGAAACGCAAGACGGCGACCTACGTTCAATTTCGTTATCTCGGGTTCCTGCGTTTGAGACAGTATTTGCAATGACAATACATAAATCGCAGGGTTCAGAGTTTAAATACGTGGTGTTAATACTGCCTAGGCCTGAAAACGAAAAAGCTGCTGGGTTGTTTCATCGAGGGTTGGTCTACACCGGCCTAACGCGGGCTAAAGATGGGTGTTTGGTTATTGCGAACACCACAACATTTAGCGCTATGGTAGAGCGGCGAGATAAGCGTTTTTCAGGTTTGTCAGAGGCAATTAAAATGTGTGTGTTAGAAGATGAATAATGTGTTACCACTTACAGTTTTAAATGCTTACCATAATTTGAGTCGTAAAAGTGGGCAACTAAAACCTAGAAGTTAAAACCTAGTACCTAAAACTTAAAAGCTAAAACCCAGACGCAGCTAGGTATACGGTTCCTGCCAACCTATCTGCGCGTAGCTACATGTTATTAACTACGCAGGGGTGAAGTAACATAATCCGTGTTCTTGAATGTCTCTGGGCGTTTTCGCTAGCAGGTATATGCGAAGCGCAGTCGTGAAGCGTAACATTCCATTTTCCACGGTAATAAATTGTGACGGTAGTGTGGTGGTAGTATCGCCTTTCACTTTACCCATGCCAAGGGGATGCTGACCTGAACAAATATTAAAATAAACCAATCCCCCCATATCTACCCATCCTAATAAATTATCTGGTTTAACAATGAAGCTGTCGTGAGTAAGCAGGTCTGTGTGAAAAGTAATGCTCGCACCAAAGACCGGCTTGCTCGCAACTGCAATATCCGCATTACGCGTTAAGCTAAGTTTATATAAGCCATGATGTTCGGCACGAATGTCGTGGTTTGCATTGCTGTTGTCTACTAACGAGAGCATACACACATTGTCATAATGGTTTAAGGATAGGTGTAGTGTGGTTTATGTCAGTCAAAATAGCGTTGATATGGATCAAAACGGGCTAAATCTCTCTTCATAGCTTAAGTCATCGTAAATTGATTGTTTAAAAAGTGTACAAGTCTAGTGATGTGAGCCATACTTATTTATCTTAATTCGACATGGATGTATGGATTATGCAAACAGGCAGACATGAAGCCCTCAAACGTTACAGCCTACTTTTGCTCATTGCTATTTTAGTGGGCTCTGCATACTACTTTCTTCGAATTCAACAGAATGAAATTCAGCAAAACCATGGTTATTTGCGGCAGTTAAACGAGGCGGGTAAGAGCCTTCAGCAGTCTATTGATATGCTTTTAACAAGCGTGAAAGAAGAGTTTAAGCCTCAAGAAACTAAAAATGAAAGTGGAAATGAAAGCGAAAATAGAAATGAAAAAGTCAGTGAGTTTAAAAAGCGTATCAGTTCGAATGAAAACTTCAAACACCTCGTAATAGTGAATAATACCACTAAAAATAATGCCAATACTTTAGAAAACCCCAAAGTCGAAGGAAATAAAGATAAAGGCGAGTTTGACGCAAAGTCTCGCATTTTTAAAGTTCACGTAGCGCATAATACAGTAGCAGTGCCCATCGCTGACCTTATCTCAAATCACTTAAGCCCGTTTCCATTGCTTGTCATCAGTGATGATAATGGTGAGGTCATTGCGGAAAAAAGACATAGTAATTTCGCGAAAGCGCTGTCTGATCTTCGCTTTTCAAACGTAGAAGAATTACTGGGAGAAAAGGAAAATAATAAATCGGGTAGTGAAGGTAATCTAAAGGCAAGTGATTCTGTAGATAGGCAAATTGCAGGGCTATACCTTCGGGTTTATCGGCAACCCATTACAATAACGGGCCTAAATGCTGGAGGTACAGCCGATTCGAAGACTCTCTATCTGCTAGCCTTCGTAGAAAAAAAAGAAGTGGTCCTCAATAACCTTAAAATTGGTAACAATACAGCGTTATGGATAGTACTTTTTTTAACACTACTCGTTGCTACACTTCCTATTCTTAAAATTCAATACTGCGCTCCCACTTATAGCTATACGCGTTCTGATGTTACCCAATGTATTTTAGGATTGTTTATTTTACTTGGGGTTGCCACGATAGCGATAAGCGATCAGCTATTCTTTAGATATTGGCTCCAACAAAAAACGTTAGATTCCGCACATATACACAAAATGATAAGTTCAGATTTCGATAAAGAGTTATCGGAACTGTTGTTATTAGATTCTCGTTATTTTGAAAGAAGCCAAAGTGAAGTCATTTCAGGCTGTGTAGATTCAGGCGGTAGCAACGATAATGTTAACGCTACTGATTTTTTGAATTGCTCGCTTATCAATGAGCAATCAGTAGCTGATACCAGCGCTTATTTTATTGAAAACTGGTTCTTGCTTGGCAAAAGCGGTGTGGTGAGTCGCTATAAAGAGAACAGGCCTGATATGATTTTTCGCCCGCATAAAAACCTCCATAACTTTAAAAAAACACCTTTAAATGAACGGGAGTACTATAAACGAGCGTGGAATGGAGGCATGTGGCGTTTAGACACGCAGCTTGTTGGTAAATTTCACTATAAAACCACAGGGCGGAAAGTTTGCTGTGAAAAATTGCTTGAATCAACTAACTCCATACCTCAGCAATTTTTCATTGAACGAATACGCAATATCGATGATGCAAGGTTTAATAGCCAATTGGTTTTCGAACATATCGATAAAGATGGGGAAAATGGCACAGGCGAAATAATCAAGCGTATAAGTTCTATAGGTACGCTACTGACTAGCTTAAATCAGCGCATAATGCCGAAAAATATAGGGTACGCCGTTATCGACCAAGTGGGGAAAGTGCTCTACCACAGTAACGAAGAGCGAAGTTTAGTGGAAAATTTCGTGGCTGAAAACGGACACGATTTACAGCTTTTAACGACGCTATCCAACTTACAGAATATAGACGTTGACCAGCCCGCGAAGCTACAGTTAGATTATCGCGGAGAAGAACACAGCATGGTTATTGGGCCATTGCACGGCACAATACCTGAATGGGCGCTTGTGGTGTTCTACAACCAAGAAGAAGCGTCGCAAGTTAATATGCTGCTGGTGTTTCTAGCGGTTATCCTTTACTTAACACTGTTAATTCCCTTAGTACTTGTAAGCCGATACGTTAGCTCGCAAGGTGTGTGGGCGCGTTTGTTTCATTATCAGTACGATGATGAAAATACCGCAACACCTAACGCAAACGTTATAGGAGGAGAGCGTAAAACCTATCGCTGGTTGGCCTTATGGATTTGGTCTGCTTGTGCTATGCAACTTTTCACCATTGGCGTCATTGATACTGTTATTCCACGGTTGGCCTTTTTGTCTTTTACGTTAACTTTCATGCTCATCATTTTGCAATTTATCTTTGTGCCCGTTGAAGTAGAGGGTAAGAAATTATCATTAAAGGCTTTAGCATGGCGATACGGAAGCACACCTAGTTTATTAGTTAGAATGCCGTTCTTTATTCCGTTGGCTTGCTTCGCCATGCTGTCTTTACTGCTTTTATCGGGAGTTTTCTCAAACACTGAAAACAGCCATGTATCTCATTTAAACTTCGAGTCGTTACTTTTTCCACTAGTCGGAATCGGGCTATTTTTGTATTCAACTTATTTGATGTGGATGAAATCGGTCCGCGAGGGAATTGCTGTTCAATCAGTTAAAAGTCCCAGTAGTTTGTCTGAGCTGAGCAGCCGCGTGCCAAACAGCTACATATGGTATTTAGCGGGATGCATTTACCTTATTACCGTTGTACCTACGGTTATATTAGTGAATAGCGTAAACAGTTACATGCTAGAAGGGCAGGCAACCTTCCAGAATCAACATCTACTAGAAAGGCAGCAACAAGTTTCACTGGAAAGCCAGAAGTATCGAACTTTAATGCATCAAGACCCATCGAGCCAAAGAGAAGGGCTACCAGCTGCTGACCCCGACATTCCCTTTGAGACGATATTCCCAGCGCTAGATAGAAAAGATTGGGTAACATTAGACGACGCCGAGGACTATTCATCGGTATTGAACAATAACACTGATACCTTTATTAACGCTATTGTCAGAAGTTTAGCGTTGCAAACGGATTCTGCAGCCGAGTATAGATTCAAAGCGGGGACCGACATAATAACAACCAATGACAAAATCCTCCATTACTCGTCACAACGATTCATGCGGGCATCTAGCACCTTGTACTTTTTACAGATATTAGCGATTACAATTATTTTCATTTTCAGTGTGTTTTGTGCAGCCCTATTGCTTATTAGTCGCAAACTGTTAGGAGAGCATATTTTTGACAGCTATCGTTTACGCCCGCCATCTGAATCAGAAGAAAGTGAGTACATTTGGAAGCAACTAACACCGCAAAATTCAACACGTATGCAGGTGCAATTTATTAGTCAACTCAGCCAATCTGATTTAGAAAACGCGTTCTTAGCGCACGAACATACAATTTTCGAAAATAAAGTGGGTGACATTCAAGATTGGCTCACTCGCGTGAAAGAACCCGATTTTGAAAAGATAATTAAAATAGACGAACATAAAAGCACGCCAACCATTATTCTAAAAGGGCTAAACAAAGCACTGCTTGATCACACCGAACGAGATGCCGCGTTTGAGCTTATTCAAACCCTTCAAAAACACAAGTGTCACTTGATATTAGTATCTGAAATGTCACCGATGCAGCTACTTAGCCACGCCGAGAGCTTCCCTGCGTTTGAAACTGAACATTTACCGAGTAAAAACGAGTTGTGGCAGTGGAGCAAATTACTTCGCAGTTTTTCTATACATTATTATTGGGTGGCCAGTAAGAAAAATACCCTCACCACATCGCCTACTGCCTTTTCGGTACTGGCGCATGAATCTACTCATTGGCCCGATTTACTCGATGTGCAGAGGGCGTTTCTCATTTACCACCTAGAAATAAAGCTAAAGCGCTCAGCAGAAAATATAGATGCAGTATTGTCGTCGCTGAATGGAGTTAATGTGACTCACCTAAAAGAGGTGCAGCACGCACTGAGACTGGACGATTTCTGGTCTCCTCAGCAAATAGTTGAGTTTTTTGTTCACCATGCCCGGCCCGCTTATCGAATGCGGTGGGAGCAATGTACAACGAACGAACGGCTTATTCTGTTACAGCTTGCCCAGGGTGCTAAATTAAACCCAGCAAGTGCTGAAATTGTTGGGCATTTACAACGAAGGGGTCTTATTTATCGAGATTGTGGATGGCACTTGGTGAATGAGAGCTTTAGGCAGTTTGTCATGAGCGCAGAGTCTGCGAAGCACATTGAGGTATGGCTTGCAGAAACGCGTTCTAGTATTTGGCATAATTTGCGGCCGCCATTATTTATGCTGGTGGGGCTATTATTTCTGTTAGTGATTTTCAGTGCTAATATTGCCTTCGACTCTATTATTACCACATTAGCGGCGGTACTAGGCGTGCTACCCATGCTAATTACGAATTTGTCGAGCCTTAGAACATTGGAGATATTGCCTAAGGACTGACAAATTAAAATGGTGAAAGAATAAAAAAACACCTATTTTTTTTGATCTCGACATGCACCAATATGCACCAACTCACAGCATGATTTTTATCGTATTCGGTGCGCTTCAATGAACTTGTGATTTGAGCAAGTTGAAAAGGGGAATATTACAAACAAGAACATTACAATTAATACTTAGATGCGCCTTTTAGCCCCAATAGTTATATAAAAGCGTGTAATACCTATAACTAGGATGATAATAACTATGCTGCTAATTTAGGCTATTTTCTCTTAATTTCTAAGATAATAGTCAAAACACGAGTGATGAAATTTAGGTACTAATCCCTCTTCTTGCCAGATAACGGGCGACATTCTATCGTTGCACAATGCCATGTTCCCCTATACCTAAATACCAGAGTTTCACCGCCTTATATGTGGATTATACGAAAGCTTATGTAAGGAAGAATTAAAAACACAATTTAGCTATTTATTACCAATGTACATTTTTGAGCATTGCGCGCACTAAATAAGTGCAATTAATTCAGTAGGTTACTTCAAATTCTCACTTGCATGCCTGCTTGTTACCCATTAGTCTAAAATTCGGTGTACATATAAGGCTTAGTGGCAAATGAAACAAGAATTAAAAAACAACCCATCAGTTAACTCATCACGTCGTAAATGGTTAAAGTCAGTTGGTTTAGGTGCTGGCGCAGTTGCGCTAACAGCATGTGTAGACTCTAGCGTTAAAGAACTTAGCGCAGCAGGTATGAAAACGGATCATTTTCCTACTGCTACACCTAATGTGAGTGACGGCCTTGTTCGTTTATCGTCTAACGAAAACGCCTTTGGCCCTTCAGCTAAAGCAGTAGATGCCATGCAAGGTGAATTATTCAACTTAGCACGCTACTCAGATGCAACGGTGGATGTACTTAAAAGCAAAATTGCAGCACAAGAGGGGGTATCTGAAGATCAAATTATTGTTACCAATGGATCTTCTCCCATCTTATTTGGCTACGCCGATTGGATTACAAAAAACGGTAATAAACTGGTAACTTCAATGGCTACTTACGAGGGTGTACCTCGTGGCGCTGAATTCATGGGCGCTGATGTAACTTACGTTCCGCTAGATGCAGATATGAATTTCGATTTAGACGCGATTGAAGCTGCTGTCACTGAAGACACTACAGCCGTGTATATCTGTAACCCTAATAACCCAACGGGCACAGTGGTAGATGCTGCTAAGCTTACCGCGTTTGCAAAGCGCGTATCTAAAAAGGCGCAGGTATTTATCGATGAAGCTTACATTGAAATGTCAGATGCTTATCCTGCTAACGTACAATCAAAGTTAGTGGCAGAAGGGCATGATGTCGTTATCTGCCGTACTTTCTCTAAAATTCACGCCATGGCAGGCCAGCGTTTAGGTTATGCCATTTTACCAGCTGAACAAGCTAAGAAGATGGGCGGCATGTTGCGCATGGGTGGTGTGAATTACCTAGCATTAGTTGCGGGTATGGCTAGCATGGAAGATCATGCAAACCTAAATACCATGCGCACGCGGGTAAAGGTTGAACGCGAGAAGCTAACGGCTGCAGCTGAATCACTTGGGCAGGCTTATGCAAAAAACCCGCAAGGCAACTTCATCTACATGGATACCGGTATGCCACATGACGAGTTTGCAAAGTTAATGAAAGCGCAAGGTATTAAAGTGGTTGGCCGCACATGGCCTGGTTACGACACATGGTCGCGAATTAGTGTAGGTATTCCTGAGGAAACTGACGCTTGCGTAAAAGCATTAAAAACAGTCTTAGCATAATACTGAAAGGTTTTTAAGGCCTGTAAGATAATACAAAACCTAAATGCTGGTGGATTTGTTGTTTGCTTAATTGGATTTAACAGCAGCAAAATCACCAGCTTTAAATAATGCCTTGATATTACTTAGACCGACACACATTAGCATTACACACGCTTCTTCTTTGTTAAGGTTACGCTCAATCTGCTATTAATGATGTCGTAACGCATCGATTAGTTCATCTTTGCTCATGGTCGAGCGACCCGAAATACCGACTTCTTTTGCTTTGTCGTACAGTTCTTGCTTCGTGCGTTCTTCATACTTTTTACTTTCACCGCCTTTTTTCGAGGGCGATTGCGCATCGTTGGCTTGTGCGTTGGCAATTCTGGCTGATTTTTCTTTGCTGTAGCCTTTATCCCGAAGTGCTTCATACGTGTCGTCGTTCTTGATCTGCGCAGCGTGTTGCTTGGCCATGGTTGTCTCCTTTACTCATTTTCTCATCGGTAGTACCAAAAAAGCCGATAAGGTTAATTTAGCCTTACTTTGTATACTCCAACTTGGCAATTTTGGTGCACTGATAGGTGAAAGGTGAGGGGCCAATGTGCGGGGCCAATGTGCGGGATCAACCCTACTTGTTCCTTTGTCGCTAGAACCGTTCCCTTCATCCATAAAGCAAGTAGGGTAAATCCGCGCTTTACACGTTACTCTACATAGAAAACCTCGGATTGTAGTTCGTTACCAATGTTGGTATTCGCTCGAATCACCTCAGCTAGTGTGGTGCCTTCTACCAATTCGAGCTCGTCATCGGACAAGTATCTTTGATACCAAAAACGGTCGCCTTCGCGTAGTTCGTCGAACTGCTTAACATTGATAGCAGTAAATAACTCACCTAACTGAGAACCCGTTTCAGTTTGAGGGTCTTCAGATAACCCGCCTATCCATAGCTCTACATCATCAACTGAATTGTAGGCGTTGGACAATGCCGTTTGCAGTGTGGTGTTTGAAGTAATATCACTGAAAAATTCAGCACGCTCAAAGCCCATGGCTTCGCGAACATCATTATAGGATGCTAAGCCATGATCGCGTCCCCGTTGAATATTCAAAGAGATAAGATCAAAACCGCCGCTGCCAGGTCGGCCAAATAGAAAGTTACGTAGTCCATTTACCACTTTAATATCGATAGCTTGATGACGTTGTTTCGCCAAGCCACGAAGCACTGAGTCAATATCATCTTCTTCAACGTACAGTCCTACTCCTGTAAAAAAGGCGTCACGAAGCGCCAAGCTGCCTTCATCTATTGGATTATTGTCGGCATCTAAGCGAAGTATATTGTTGCTGACTTCGCTATGACCAAGCCGATAGGCTGCGGTTGAAAACTCATTGTACGTAGTAGGATTTACGTCATCATCATAGCCTTGATAGTCAGGCATTGTGTTTTCGCCCAACAAAGCAGGTAGGTACTCGTCATAGGTAATTATCTGCAATTTGGCAATAACAAGACGCCTAGTTTGCTCGTATATATCTTCAACATCTGCTTGTGGCTGTTGAGCTTGTAATATAGCCGCAATGCGGTTGTGCTCTCTTACCCATACGGTATGCATAGCGGTAAGTATGGCTTGTTCGTTTACTCGAACGTCTCCACCTAGAAATAACATACTTGGGTCGGATACAAAGCCATTTGCATTAGGTAACCCGTTAGGGTTTCGTGGCAATAAGTTATTGTCAGAAGTGGCTAAGAAGGGCGACTGATCCCCTTCACGCAACTCCTCATTACGTTCGGTATCAGAACCATAAATCATCGAGCCATCAATCCAGCTCGTAATTTCATTTTCCTGTTCACGAACGTTATTCGTACTGGTACCTGTGTCAGGGTCATAAATTGCACGATTAAATGAAATAGTGACACTACCTGTACCGCTAGGGTCGAAAAACACATCGCCTGACGGCACAATGATGTGTTCCGCTTCTAAGGTACTTCCGTCTGTAAGGCTTATATCGTGGTCGATAAACTGCCCCCACTGCCATAAGTAATCACTGGTGTTATACGTATTGGGTATACTCTCACCTTCAGCCTGCATCACTAGCAAATTACTGATTTCCCGAGCACTTTTTTGTGCTGAACCTGCCATTTCTGACACGCCATCAGTGTAAAAAGCAGGTGCTATACGTTGCAGGTGACTAAAGGTAGCACCCCAATCAGGGTTATCTTGATTGTTACTACTGCCATCATAGGAGCGTATTTCTCTACCCCCTTGAGTATTGAAGACAAAGTCGTCTCTACCTTCTCTATCACGACTGTTGCGACGTTGTTGGTCTACATCTTCGTCAATTCCCTGAGCAGATCTGCCTCTTTGGTTGTTATCTGTATTGTTTCTGTTGTTGTCCGTATTTTCATCGTTATCGATGCCGTCATTTCCATCGCTGTTTGCATCATTATTTGCATCAGAAATGGTATCAACATCAGGGAATGTTAATGTGGCGTTCGTGGTTTGCTCATCGTCATTGTTGTCTGAACCGCAGCCATATAAGCTGCTTAACGTAACTGCTAAAAACGCTAATTTTTTCATAATATGTCCTGTAATTGCCTATTTAAAAAACAATCATGCTCGTTCAAAGATTGGGTGAGATTGATTGCTGTTTGAACCTTCAAATCCTTTGAAGCATTTATAATTACTTCTTATTTCTTCAGACATTTGCATACCGAGGGCAAGGATCGGCGAGGGGGCAGGCATCTTGTTGTTCAAAGATTAGGAGTGAATAAGACGAAATCTGTTCAAACCTTTACACTTTGCTGACAATTATCTGCTCTGCAGAAAATAGGTGAGCATAAGAATGAAGTGATAAAGTTAAAGGATAAAAGCCTTGCTGAGGGGGAAGATGTAAGTGTGCAAAAAACAAAAACGCCGCGTGCAAAGTGACTCGCAGCGGCGTTTTAAATATGTAGAATTATGGCAGTAAATTACTTCTCGATGTTAAACGTAAGCCCAGCTTTTTCAGTGAGGCGAGAAATTAACTTATCGCCCAATGCAGATGCAGGTGTAAAGAAACCGCCAGAAAGTGACACATCTTTACAGAGGCAAAGTGCAGATTCTGAAATCATTTTACTGGTTGAGCCATAACCTGGATCTTTATCACCGGTTACCGATACTGCAAGGGTATCGCCATTAGTTGCCTCACCAATAAACATAACATCGTAAAAGCCATTTTCCCGTTCTTCTTTACTTGGGCCTTCACCAGGCTTAGGGCCACCCTCTCCACCTAATGACTTATCTTGGGCAACATGGTTCGCCATTGCCTCGCCTTTCTCGCCCGGGCCAGTAAGCATCATTTCATCATACTGAAAGGTTTTGCCGTAGGCGAAGTTTGCCAAGTAGTTAGAACGGTGTACGTTCTTGGTATTAATAGCAGCCATAATAAATGGCGCAGCCCAAGAGCCTAAAGACTCGTCGTAGTATGGCTTGGTGCCATCTGGTTGTGGGTGACTTTGGTTAGCATCGGCAAGTGAGAACGGATTAATAAGCGCAGACATAATTGATTTGTCTTTATGTGCCGCGACCATTGTCGCTTTTAAGCTGGCTGCTGTACCGCCAGAAAACGTACCCTGCATTTTTCTTACACGGCCTTTAACATATTCAATCGCTGCACCAGTTTGCTTTTTAGCGTGTTCTTGCAAAAAGTGAACACCCAAATCGAAAGGTACAGAGTCGAAACCGCACGAGAACACAATATTAGCACCAGTCTCTTTTGCTTTAGCTTCATACTTGTTGATCATCTGGTGCATCCACGCAGGCTCACCACATAAATCGGTGTAGCCCGTGCCATTGTCAACGCAGGCTGAAAGTAGTTTTTCACCGTAAATTTGATAAGGCCCTACAGTGGTTAATACCACTGAAGTACGCTTAGTCAGCGCATCTAGTGCCCCGTCGTCTTCACCATCTGCAACAATACTTACTACCGCATCGCTAATGCCTAACTCGGCTTTAACATCGGCGAGCTTAGCTTCGTTGCGCCCGGCAACAGCCCATTTTACGCTGCTGTCGCTGCCATATTGGTTTTGAAAATACTCAGCTACCAATTTACCTGTGAAGCCTGTGGCACCAAAAATTACAACATCAAATTCCCGTTGATCGCTCATAAATATCGTGTCCTATTTTATTTTTTCATGGAAGACTTATGTGCAACCAATATACGCAATCCATCAACCTTAAATTATTTTTTTAGGTAATAATTGAGTATTGATTTGGGTGTGAATACAAATGCAATTCACTACCCGTGTAAAATGCGCACCGCTCCTTAAATTGATAAAGAAAATATATCGAGCAAAACAGGTACATCAACATAGCTAAAAGCGAAAAGATAACGGTTAGCGAGTATAAGTTTCAACAAATCGTTTTATACGGGCTAAGCCTTCTTTTAACCGACCTATCTCTGTGGCAAACGATAACCTTACGTAACGAGTGGCATTATGTTCACCGAAGTCATCACCGGGTGTTAATGCCACATATTCTTCTTCTAATAAGCGGTCACAGAATTCAATTGCGGTAAGGCCAGTAGGTTCAATATTGATATACGCATAAAACGCGCCATCTGGTGTAGCATCAATACTTAACCCCATGTCTGCAATAGCTTGCATTACAAACGAAGCACGGGTGCGCAAGAGTGCTTTTTTCTGTTCACATTGGGCAAGTGATTCTGGTGTAAAGCAGGCGAGCGCGGCTTGCTGAGCAAGGGTAGAAGGGCAAATAAATAGGTTTTGCGCTAATCGCTCCATAACTTGCGTCATACCTTCAGGTACCACGCACCAACCTAAACGCCATCCCGTCATACCGAAGTATTTGGAGAAGCTATTAATCACAATGGTATTGTTATGAAGGCTCTCATTCGCCAACACTGTGTCAAGTGGGGCAGGTTGCTCTGCAGTAGAAGGCGAGTCTTCACGTAAATCTAAGTTTAAATAAATTTCATCAACAATTAAAAAGCCGTCTTTTTGCTTGCAGGTTTCACCAATACTAAACAATTCTTCTTGTGCAATAGCGGTACCCGTAGGGTTAGCGGGGCTGGCGATGAGCACGCCTTTAGTTTTACTATCCCAGTGGTGCGTTACATCATCATGTGTTAACTGAAATTGTTGTTCGCTTGAAGTAGGCACTAATGTAACTTCGCCGCCAAAGGTGTTTAAAAATCGGCGGTTACAGGGGTATGAGGGATCGCCAAGTATCACCTTATCGCCGTTTTCAACTAACGCTGCACTCACTAATAACAAAGCCGCAGATGCGCCAGCGGTAACCACAATGCGCGAAGCTGGAATATCAACGTTGTGCTGTTTTTTATAAAACTGGGCAATGGCGCTGCGAAGTTCAGGCAAGCCTAGCGCTGAAGTATACGGGTAATCAGCCTGAGACAGCGACTGCTTCATGGCTTCAATAACCGGTGTGGGCGCGCCAAAGTCGGGCTCACCCAAATTTAACCGAATAACATCGTGCCCTTGATTGCTAAGCGCAGTGGCTTTTTCACCATAGGCCATGGCTAAAAAAGGAGATAGGGTGGTGGCTCGTGTAGCGTACTTCAACATGCTTTCTTACAACGTGGGGTAACAATGCCCAGTACTATATCAATTGTGCAAACCTAATTACCAACAAAGTCGCCATACCTAATAACAAAAGCAGGTAGCGTTGATGAGTTGTCATTACCATTAAAGGTGCTAGTCGCAATCTTTAATAGCAATACACACAAGTATTAGACATCAGCGGCTAGACTAGCAGCTTACCCATTAAAAATTCCGGTAATACTCGGTGTTTTTCGATGAATAGCCATATGCATAATCAACCACTTACGATAGGGTAGAAGAGGTATAAGTTGTGATGATATAAAAAGTAAAATACAGCGTACGCGTTATTTAAAAGGAAATCAGTCGTGTTGGTCGAAAACAAACAAGGTAATAACAAGGCGAAGGGTGAGAAGCCGTTCTCATTTAGCGCTGTTCGGTGGTTAATGGTTGTCGTCGTGTCCACATTTTTCGCGACACCGGTATGGGCAGCCTTACCTACCATCAGCGAATTCACCAAAGATATGTCCACTAAAGATGGGCTTATCCCCATCTATTATGATGATGAAACTGACAAAGTGTATTTATCGATACCCAACGATGAGCAGCAGTTTTTATTTCAAAGCAGCTTGCCTTACGGTGTAGGCTCTAACGATATTGGTTTAGATAGAGGCCAGTTAGGGCGCACTCGCTTAATTACCTTCGAACGCTTTGGCAATAAGCTTATGCTGAAGCAGTTAAATACCAAGTACCGCGCAGCCCATGGTAGCGCAGCTGAAAAGCAAAGTATTAATGAGGCCTTTGCAAGTTCGGTATTAGCCGGCTTTGTCATAGTGGCAAAGAGCGATAGCGCTAATTTAATCGATTACACACCTTTTTTATTCAGCGATATTCATGGTATTGGCAATCGGTTGTCAGCTAAAAATCAAGGCAGCTTTAAAGCAGACAAAAACAGAAGCGGGGTGTATTTATCGCGCACAAAGGGTTTTGAGAAAAA
Organism: Alteromonas sp. Mac1; assembly: GCF_001562125.1. Classification (NCBI taxonomy): domain Bacteria; kingdom Pseudomonadati; phylum Pseudomonadota; class Gammaproteobacteria; order Alteromonadales; family Alteromonadaceae; genus Alteromonas; species Alteromonas sp. Mac1. The sequence goes on along the minus strand of NZ_CP013932.1, from coordinate 2,668,648 downwards.
CACTGAGCTTGAAGCCTTAGTTACATTCGCTGGCAGCAAGCCCGGTAACTATGTATCTGATGTCACGCCAGATCCTGAGAACCTTTCCGTGCACCTTCATCATTCATTTGTTGCGTTGCCTGACGATGGTTATACACCACGTGCTTATCATCCCTATTCAGGGTATTGGAAATTCCGCTATTTCGATTACTCAACGGCAATTAATGAGCCTACTGAGCAGCGTTTTATTACCCGTCATCGTTTAGCCAAGGTATCGCCACATGCACCTATGAGCGAAGCGGTTGAACCTATTGTGTATTACCTAGACCCAGGTATTCCAGAGCCGGTGATGTCATCATTGAAAGAAGGCGCCAGCTGGTGGAACCAAGCCTTCGAAGCAGCGGGCTATAAAAATGCATTCCAGGTTAAAGTGTTGCCTGAAAATGCCGATCCTATGGATGTACGTTACAACGTGATTAATTGGGTGCATCGCGCTACCCGCGGGTGGTCGTATGGTTCATCGGTGGTCGACCCTCGCACCGGTGAAATTATAAAAGGCCACGTGACGTTGGGCTCACTGCGTGTTCGCCAAGATTATTTAATCGCACTAGGGCTTACCAGCCCATTTTCAGGTGACAATGCGAGTTCGCCAGAGCAAGAAGCAATGGCGTTAGATCGTATTAAGCAGCTTTCGGCTCATGAAGTAGGCCACACCTTAGGTATAGCGCACAACTTTGCTGCCAGTGAAAACGAAATGGCTTCTGTGATGGATTATCCACACCCTCGAATTACCTTAAAAGACGGAAAAGTAAGTCTTGAAGGGGCATACGATATGGGCATAGGCGCGTGGGACAAACACGCTATTGTTTATGGTTATCAAGAGTTTGGTTCAACCAGTGAAGAAACGGAAGGCTTGGCTAAGCAAATTGTTAAAACCCGAAATAAAGGGCTGGCGTTTAAGTCAGATTCAGATACAAGAAGCTCTCGTCATAGTTCAGCTAACGGGCACATGTGGGAAAATGGCGCCGATCCGCTAGATGCTTTTGATGAAATCTCTGCGATTAGACGTCATGCGCTTGATCAATTAGGAATGGATACCTTAAAGCCCAATGCTAGCTTGTCTTCATTGGAAAATGCGTTAGTGCCAATTTATTTACTGCATCGTTTTCAACTAGAAGCGGTAGCAAAACAAGTGGGCGGCTTAATATACGAATACGAGCGTAAAGGTGATTACACCACGCCACAGGGCCAGCAAGACGTAGCGCCACAAGTACAGCAACGTGCCATGCAGCAGCTTATAACGGCTACTACCGTGCCTTATTTAGCTATTCCTGAAGCAGTATTGGCACTTATACCGCCCACTGCCTATGGTGACGATGTTACTCGCGAGCATTTTCAAGGAAAAATGGGGCTAATGCTCGACCCCGTATCTGCGGCTGCATCTGCCAGTGATTTCGCATTATCATTGTTGTTGCATCCAGAACGTTTAAACCGTTTGGCGTGGCAAAGTAGCCGCACAAAAGAACTCGTGGGTGTGGAAGGGCTTGTACGTCAAACATTGAACGTACATTGGTATCGTGCGAAACACAAACGCGGCGGTAAAGAGGATTTAGTTGCTACTCGCCTACAGTTAGTAGCGTTGAATGCCATCATGAAAGCTGCAACAAACCCTGCATTAGCACCAGAGGCTAAAATGGCCATGCACAGTGCTCTGCTTGAGTTCGACGAGTGGCTAGATGATGATAGCGATAGAGATGCAGATGAAGTTTTGCATAAGTATTTCGACACTTACTGGAAATCAGGTCATTGGTCTGGGGCGTTTGATGTGAAGCCTTTGCCACCAGGCTCGCCCATATAATTCTATCTTAAAGAGTGCTGAATTTTACGTGAGTATTTTTGCTAATGCTTAACACGTAAACATAAATAAAAAGCGGTTAACCTAAAGAGGTTAGCCGCTTTTTCGTCTATATTTTTGTACTTAAATTTAACGCTATCATAAATCTTGTTAAGGCTTTGGCTTTTCTTTAGGGGGTTTTTACAAACTGCTCTTGTAAGACCTGATACAAATATTCTGGCTTAACGGGTTTTACAATGTGTGCATTCATACCCACGGCGAAGCTTTTTTCTATCTCTGTTTGCATGGCGTGAGCTGTCATCGCCACAATCGGAACGTCTAATTTTAATTCTTCTCGAATCTTTTGAGCTGCCGTTAAGCCGTCCATCACAGGCATTTGCATATCCATTAAGACAAGATCGAAGACGTTCTCTTGCTCCAACATTTGCAAAGCAATTAAGCCATTTTCTGCAACACTCACTTTTGCCTTTGTATCGGCTAAAAATAGCTTAGCAACTTTACGGTTTATCGCATCATCTTCTACCAGCAGAATGTTTTTCTTAGAAAAATCGGGTGGTACATTAGCATCGCTTTCTAAGGCCGCCATTTGAGGCTTGCCTCTAGTAGACATTCTTAGTAAGCAGTTCTGCAACGAGCTGCTATTAACCGGTTTTTGCAGATAATATTCTACCCCCACGGGGCGGCCAAGGGTCTTAAGTGACTCGATATCATAAGCTGACAGCATCGCTATATTCGGCTTACCTTGGCTAAATTCTTGGTTAATAATTGAGGCTAATTCAATGCCATCAATATCTGCCATTTTCCAATCTATAATAATTAAATCGTACGGTGCGTTGCTTGCCATAGCGGTACGTAGATGCATTAGCGCTTCTTTACCACCGGTGGCCAAGTCTGGGTTTATATTAATGCGCAACAGGGCTTCTGCTATTGCTTGTCTTGAAAGCATAACATCGTCAACCACCAATACTTTTAAGTCAGATAACGTTAAGTTTCCTAACGTAGTGGGTTGTGGCATTTGATTGTGCTGTTCAACTAACACCGTAAATAAGAAAGTTGCGCCTTGACCCAGCTTACTCTCTACCCATATTTCACCGCCCATTAGCGAGACAAGGTGCTTACAAATCGATAAGCCTAAACCTGTACCACCATATTTACGGGTAATTGATTCGTCAGCTTGCGTAAAGGCATCGAACAGTGATTCTATCTGATCTGTTGATAGGCCAATTCCCGTATCTTTTACTGAAAACTCAAGTAAAACACCGCGTTCAGAATATTTTTTATTAACCGATACGAACACCATGCCTTCGTCGGTAAATTTAATCGCATTGCTTAGCAGGTTATTCAGCACTTGCTCAATACGCAGGGCGTCACCAGAGACTTGCAAGGGAACATCTCTTGCCACGTATTGTAATAATTCAATACGTTTCTCTCTGGCATTTAACCCGTGCAACCGAATGACTTGCTCAACCAGTTTGTCGAGTTCAAATGCCTCAGATTCAATATCAAGTTTACCCGCTTCAATTTTTGAAAAATCTAGTACGTCGTTAATTACCCCTAGCAGGGTTTGAGACGACTGCTCAATTTGGTTTAGGTTGGTTCTCTGTTCTTCATTAACGACAGATTTTTGTGTCAGCTTAGTAAGCCCCACTATGGCGTTCACGGGCGTTCTAATTTCGTGGCTCATACGGGCCAAAAACTCTGACTTCGCGTCGGTGGCTTTTTGTAAATTTAACGCAAGCTCTCGCAATTCTCGCTTCTGTTTAAGCGTGATAACAAACATAAAGAATAGAAGAATAGCCACGCAGCAAATAGTAACAATGATGTACACTTGAAACGTACTATTTTGTTCAGACAGTTGCTGACTAAGTTCTAATTCAGTAATTTTTTGTATTTTTTGATCGGTTTCTAAACGGGCTCTATTAAACGCTAATTGCTCTGATTGGCGCGTATCAAAAACTTGCTGCTTCAATTCTGAATGTTGTAAAAGAAATTGGTAGGCATCGCGATATTGGCCTTGAAGTAGCGCAATATTGGCTTGCATTTTTAAGCCTTCATACTGGTATTCAGTAATATCTAAATCTTGTGCAATTGATAAGAACCTCAAAACCGTTTGTGTGGCTTCATCAATGCGTTCTAATTTGAGTAAAACCTCTGACTGCAACGTGAGGCCAGAAAGCTCACGCTGGCGGTGTTTTCCAGCGACAGCATGCTTGACAATATCTTCCGTAACCGCAAGCGCTTCTTCATAGTTACCTAATTGCAGATGCGTTTTTGCCAAATAAAAATTTAAGATAGGCGCGAACTCGTCTGGGTTAGTATTTACCCTGTCTATTAACGACTTCGCTTGCGTTACTTTTCCCTGAGCCAATAAGCCAGATATAATAAAACCGTACCCTTGTTCTTCATAATAGGTGTTGCCACGTTTAATCGATTCGGCAACCAGTTGTTCACCTGTATTTATTAAGTTATCTGCCCATTGATTCGATTTCGCATACAAATTCCCAATGGCTTGTAGCGTGTTTTGTATGTAGGTGGTATCTAAAGACTGATGAATACTCAGGCTGTTAAGTAGTAACTCTAATGATTCTCCATATAAATCAAAGAAGTAAGTTATTATCCCTTGTCGTCTTAACGCTTCGGCAAGTTGCAATTGGTTACCAGCTTCGGTGGCTAGCTTTTTTGCTTGGGTTGCCTTTTCGTAAGCGAGTTGATAGTTACCCTCAAGAATGTACGAATGACTTTTCAGATTGAGCAAATGAGCTTCATAGGCTGGAAGGTCTTTGTCTGCTAAGTACCTCTCGGCCTGGGTAAGAAGCTTTTTTGCGAGGGTGGGGTTAACAAATACATTCTTATCGGCAGCTTGCAATACCTTATCAATATCGACAGTAGCGTCTTGAGAATACACAAAAAAGCTAGGCAGTGCTAAAAGCACTACCCACAAAAGACGCAACAATCTCATGAAATTATACCCATACTAGCCAGTATTAACCTATTTCGAGTGACTAATTTCTAGGGTGTCTGCGCCTTCAGCCTCACATCGGCTCTTTATCGCATCAACATCGTTTTTTGCACATATTTGAATGTCTGCATCTGATAGACCAAACGCTTTAGCCGTGCCTTTAGGATCGCTTATATATTGCTGTTTTAACTTTTCATCTTTATCCATAGCAATTAAAAACTTTACTAACAAATCATTCATTTCTTATTCCTTTAGTTTTTTGTGGTTAGATATTTACGGTTTTAGCCAAATAATTTTTGTTCAAAAAGGGCGGGGGTTAAATCTAGTTCTGCCATCGATTTCATATCAAAATCTGGTAACCCTTTAGAGGGGATAACCAAAGTAGTGATAGGTTTTGGTATTACTGCCGCTAAATCTTTTAGTTCAAGGTATTCAATTCTAGGGGCAGCAATGGGGATGGTAGAGGCTTCATAAACAATAATGGTGTGTTCAGGAGAAAAGTATTTTAACAATTCGTTTCTTAGCTGCGTTAAACCCGGGTGTGATGTACGGTGTTTGTTATGCGTGAAATCGGCAATACTGCCAATCTGCCAGATAATTTGCATCATATGAGGGTCTAAGGTGTATTGCCTCAGCAGAAACTGAGTAGCCTCATACGACTGGCATCCATAATGTGCGGGGTCTAGCCCTAAATCAGCCACTAAGCAGTCTTCGGCAGAAATCCCCGGTAGCATTTCGGCATCATAACCTTCTTCTTTTAGTTGTTTGATAGCCTCATGTGAGGGATTTACGAATACCCCAGGGTGACCATAAAACGCCGCCACCACTTTTTTTCCTGTCTTGACTTCATCAACAATGCGTTGGGTCATTTTTTGGTAGGTGAGTGCCCGAGATTTGCCTTGCTCGTAAAGGTGGCGTAAACACACCACATTCGAGTTAATCATTCGCAGATTGACAAGCGCTGACTCTGTTACAACGCTCAATACGATATCGGCTGTTTTAAGTAGGCTTTCCGTAATCAAGGTCATCTGGCCTGACACAGTAATACCTGTACCTACAACTACCAAAGATCCTTTTGATTCTATGTTCATTTCATCCATTTCCATTGAGAGTGGGCTACGTATAGCCTTAATTGAATATAATGGAAAATACATCCATTGTTAATCACTTTGTGATTATAACCGATATGGTTTTGTCGTTAAAAAACGAGTGACTTAACATTAACATTGATTCGCGCTCATTGGTGGCCCTAAATCCGTATTACATGCTGGGTTATTTCAAAACGCTTTATCGCCCGATTTAAAAATAGTATTGTACTGGTAGCGCACTGAGTTCTGCATAACTAATTGGCCAATTGGTAAGTAACGTTAGTTAATTTAGGGAATTATAATGTTTAAACATGGTGGTATGACGAAAACCAGTTCAGTTATTAGAAGCTCAGCGTTATGTTTAGTGGCACTGGGCGCATTGTCCACACAGTCTGCTTGTACATTTAGCCATGATCCTCGTGCTGAAGCCGAGAAGCCAGTTTGTGTTGCAGTTTTAACGAACAAGCTCAATTGCGAAAATGAACCGCTGGCTTATAGTGAAACCAATCCTCATAGTGATTTCGACCAGCAAATGCTTCCGGTCAATCAGCGTAAAGACATGATTGAAAGTGAGTTGGAAGATAACAGACGTAATCGTTAGTACAAATACCGCGTTGCATTCACTTTACAACGAAATGCAACGCGATGGGTTAACCTTCAATAAGCCCTTTACGGCTGATAAGGCAATGAGGATTGATGTAAAATAATACGCACTTTGCCATCTTCACACTGCTTAAATACAAAGCTTTTGTTCACAAAGATGTGACTGTCGTCTTCCCCAATAAAGTGAACATTGCACTGCACAATGGCTAGTTCACCATTTAAAATAAAATCTTCTTTGCTGTACCACACTTTAACCCAAGGTTTGAGCTTGAAACCATTGTCGTTGGGGTAGTCGCTGTTTCCACCTACAAAATAAGAAAGCGCGCCTTCTTTAGTCGGGCGGAACGTTTGCTGACCAAACGTCAAAGTAGGCTTAAACAACACATGACCATTGTCATAATCATAGCTGTCAGAGAGTACCTGAAGAGAAAACGCTTGAACGTCTCCACCTTCGGCATGAACTTTTCCAACTTTTACTACATTGTCGCACCAAGTTTGTAGCGCCGTATGCACCATCTCTTTAGTAAACATAATGTATACCTCTCCTTTAAAATATCGTTTAGTTGGTTTTAAAGCTGGTTACCAAATTTTAAAACGGTTTCGTCTTTTGCGCAAAACACCAGCAAGGGTTTCGCACGTTGTAAACATATAGACAAAACAAATAAATACGTGAATAAAACAAATACTGCTAACCAAACTGCTTTATTTTGTTATGTGATATCATCACAACTTCAGCTTAAAGATTTAGCTACAGTTAGCAATAGTAATTGGAGATAGCTTTTATCTATCAAGGACTAAGTGAATAGAATTTTTTACTGCGTTTTAAACGCGTAAGTGTATTCGCGACTATTGTGACTTATTTCCCACCCGCAATGTCAATAAATGAACCTGTTACGTAAGATGCTTCATCTGATAACAACCATGCGATAGCATCTGCTACTTCCTGCGTATTGCCTCCGCGCCCCATTGGGATTTGTGAGCTAAGGCGATTTACGCGATCTGGCTCCCCTCCGTCGGCATGAATATCAGTGGCTATGAAGCCAGGGCGAACGCTATTGACTCTAATATTTTGGCCGGCAAGCTCTAAGGACATACCTGTGGTGAGCGAATCCATAGCACCTTTCGAAGCTGCATAGTCTACGTATTCAAACGGGGCACCTGTACGAGACGCGATCGAAGAGACATTCACAATTGCACCATCACTTTGAACTTGTTTTACAAAAGCTTTCGAGCAAAGAAAAGCGCTGAGTACATTCGTAGTTAATATTGTTTTGAAGCGCTCGGCACTAATTTCGGAAAATGCAGTTTTGGTAAAAAGCACGCCTACATTGTTCACTAGGTGCGTAACAGCGCCGAACTCAGCGTTTACCCTGTTAAACATACTTTGGACTTCTGCCTCCACTGAGACATCCGCTTTATGAGTAAGTGCAACGCCGCCGTTGTTATTAATTGAAGAACATAACGCTTCGGCATAACTTTCATTTTTAAGATAGTTAATGCAAACGTGATAACCCTGTTTAGATAGCGTAAAAGCAGTAGCGGCACCAATACCTCTGCTGGCCCCAGTTATTATTACAACTTTGGTCAAATTTGAGTCCTTGCTAGTCTTACTAGCCACTGTAGCGTATCTGAATTGGATTGAACCAACCATAGGTCGATTCAGCGAAGTACTCTTTATTGTTTACCGTCTTTTTAATAGTAAGTGCTGAATCTGACTCCCACGAAATAATGGGGGCAGCATCGTTAGGGTGCCCATCCATACGAAAGATATTACCACTTTCATTTTTCAAGGCTTCATCAGTGTCCAAAATAGAGACCTGAGTACTAAAGCCTGTGGTTGCCCCGCAATCTCTTTGGAAAATTACTGCTTTTAGTTCGCCATTAGGAGACAACGTTTCAGAATAAATATCGTTACCGCACATATCAGGAAGCCAATTGTAAAAAGCCAAGAAGGCGATCACACTGATGACAATGGCCACTTTTCCTATGGTATTCAAACTAGAATCCTTTTATAAATTGCGCTTAATTAACGTACATAAAATTCATTCACATTTCGAGCTATTAACGTTACTGCCACTTGATGGCTGTTACTCAAAGGGTTAACTATTATTTACCGTCGACACTGCGAATAAAGTGCTTATACAAGTCTTCTGAAGGCGCTAACATCTTGTAATTTAGCAGGTGATCTAATTCTGGGTAATTAAAACGCTTACAGCGAGATAGCTGGTTTTCTGTCATACGTTGGCAAATAGAAACTGCCATAGAAGAGGATGGCCATATTTCGTCCATTCCCCCCGAATATAGCACAACATTTCCGCGAATATTCTCAACAGGAATTGTTGCACTTCCGCCATCATTTCTATTTTCTAAAGATTGAGAATATAGGTCTAACAAGCCTTCAACAGGCCCGGTTGGGTTGAATGCAACAAAGGGTAATTCCTTTTCGTTTTGACTCCAGCTGGAGCCAGGTACCGTCTGCCAATCAGCTAGAATACCTGCCCACACCACTGAACTGGGTGCAATGGCGATAACACGATCAAATACAGTGTCGCGAGATGCAATCAGCAACGCCAACTCGGCGCCTTTAGACCAACCAACCAGCGTGATATGTTTTTGTGCGGGGTGTTTTTGTTGAAGCCACGCTGTTGCTTTTTCGAAATAGGCGAGGGGAATTTTCTCTAATTCTTTGGGAAGTGTATCGGCTTTAAAATAAGCAACGGCTAATGTCGGGTGACCATTTTCGGCGATGACTTTGGCAAGCTTTGTAGGAATTCCGCCTTCTGAACCGCCAAGCACAATAACCGGCTGCTTGTGTGAATTAGCGGGTTGCTGATAATAGTGACCCACAATACCATCTTGCTCAACGTTAAGAACTTGAGGGGCTGCACTTAAAGTAAATACTGGTACGAACGAGAATAAAAATAGTAAAAAATGCTTCATTTTCAATTTCATATTTTGTTTTACCTTTGAGAACTCAAATGCTGAAAACACCCTAGAACCTTAAGCATTTTATAGAAGAATTAAAGGGTTATAATAAAGTAAATCAGCAGGGCCTTTTAATAAAAAGTTTTAGGAAATGTTTCTGGCAAACCCCTGATTCGTACTTTTTATATGCAACATATTTAGTGAGTGCTGGCGTTACTCTGAGCCAAATATGCCACGAAAAAGGGCGGTAAATACACCTGACATACTGTCTTCTATGGCATCGGTTTCGGGTGAATTCTTTTTAGCGTGTATTACGTTTGATTCTTCTTGCTCTCTTTTTTCTGCGCTAGAAGATGCCCCGTCAAGAAAATCACTCACCGTTTTTTTAGAAGTGGATGCGCACCCTGACGAAATGGCTGACGCTATCAAAACGGCGATTAATTTAGTTTTCATTTAATTCCCTTATCTTGTAAGTATAAAGCGGTAAAAGAGGAGCGCGATAATACGAATCAGCGCCCGTATTTGCAATTTACTTCAATTCCTAAATTAAGGCCTACCTTGAAAAGAGGCCGTTATCGCAGATAAACCTATTGTCATGCAACCACGCCAAAGATTCGACCTACAACTGCTGTTAATACCATCGCAAGCGCCCCCCAGAAAGTCACTCTGATTGCACCTACTGTAATAGATGCTCCGCCAACACGTGCGGCAGTAGCGCCCAGTGCAGCAAGGAATAGTAAAGATAAAGCTGCGACAGCAGGTATAAGTTGCTCACCATGTACTAACCAGGCAACTGCTAAAGGAAGTGCAGCACCTAAAGTGAAAGCAGCCGCCGAAGAGAATGCCGCTTGAATGGGCTGAGCATTAACGCTTTGTGAAATTCCGATATCATCTCTGGCATGAGCGCCAAGAGCATCGTAAGACATCAGTTCCTCAGCAACTTGTTCAGCTAGAGTTGGTTTAAGGCCTCTTCTTTCATATATCTTTGCGAGTTCTTCTTTTTCAGACTCGAAATTCTGTTCCAGCGATTTTTTTTCAATGGCGAGGTCGGCGTTTTCAGTATCTGACTGAGAACTAACCGAAACATATTCACCAGCAGCCATAGACATAGCCCCAGCCACTAAACCTGAAGCTCCAGCGAGAAGAATACCATCGTGGGAAGTGCTAGCAGCTGCAACGCCAATAATAAGGCTTGCAGTAGATACAATTCCGTCATTTGCACCAAGTACTGCTGCACGTAACCAACCTACGCGTTGTGAGCGATGTATTTCACTATGAATCATATATTTTTCGATGAATCATTTTGCAGATAACGATTAAACAGCAGGCTAAGACATGCAGAGCATAATCGTGAAACCACATGTGTATTTGTTTCAAAGACCGAAGGAAGTGATTTTAGCGTGTTATTAAATGTCATCCAGAACGGCCCGCCATGATTGAACGCCATCATAAAAGTTATATAAGTTGATATCACAAATATACATGGCTATAAAACCAACCACCATTATTGTTTTGGTCCGGCCACCTTTATATTAGGGGCTGGTTGACCATCGTTCTATAAAATTCATGAGCTCTGAAAATACCAATTTAGCTTTTTGTGGTGCGGAATCTGAAAAACTATGAGTAGCTCCATCAATTTACTTTGAAGCATGACCATACACTATCAAGTGGTTAATGATTGCATGAGATTCGGAGTTTCCCATAAGCTCATTGGTTAGTTCGTTTCCACCCCAGTCTTCGGTCATGAAATGGTCATGAGCTTGTCCAGACTTTTCTGCTTCTTTAGCAATTGCCACTAACCTATTTGCAAGCCAGCGTAACTGTTCTGGAGAACCGTGGATATATATCTGTTCAGCATCCTTATCTTTCTCAACTGATAGCATGAGATTCCTATTGGCTTAAACTACTTACCATAAAAAAATGACCACAATTTTGATCTAGCTTGGTGATATTGATGCCAGCTTTTGGGTTTTACTTTACAAAGAACAACACCAACAATAAGTAAAATAATGGGAGCGAGCAAATACGTGCCTTTAGCTTCCCGATCATTTCTTTCCATACCATTAACGATGACCGTAGCTTCTGGGTCAAAAATCAATTCCACTGCCGCATAGCCGAAAATTAGGCTGCCACCGATAAATAGTAAACCCACTAGTCGAGTCAAAAATATAAACACTCTTAAAGGAAATTGCATTCGAATTTTTCCGTTCACATAAGGTCCGCATAGCGAGCAAAAATACGTAGGCGACAATACCAAGCAAAGCACAGGAGCCTTGTGTATTTGTCCCAGACAGCCTGCGAGCGCGTTAATGCGATTTTTAGGAAACGCTTAGTTGCGCTTCTAAATTGTTTACCAGGGAACTTAAGGGTAAGTCAAAACCAGTTAAGCCTTTACCACTTAAATTTAGATTCACCAGTCTGCCTTTCTCGTGAAGAATAGGAATCATATGTTCTTTAAAGTCACTCCAAACCATTCCCCTTGGTTTAATTTCACTCAGCAATTCTGGAGCTAACTTCTTAAGCCTTAAAATTCTAGATTTTGAAGACCATACCGGGAAAGAGACTTTATTGTCTGATACTTCAAACTCAAGTGTTGTGCCATCTGGAAACTCTCCAAACCACAATACCTGTTTTTCAATAACCTCTTTATAAAACTTATCTATTTGAGAACCGGAACTCAACTTTCCTAGTCTCCTAACTTAACACTAAGGGGCACTGGCTGTAGTGCATAATAGCGAAGCCGCCAGCGTGTATGCGTACTTTAATTATGTTCTGATTATTCCTGTCTGCGGAAGGGAGCTCTGAGAAAAGGGTTTTTACCGAATTTACCCGCATACCAAAAGGCCCATGAGAGCATTGATATTAAAATAGCTTTAGAACAACCTACTAATACAGTAAAGATATTAGGTAAAGCAACTAAGCTAGAGACAAATAGTGCGATTGCGAAAAAGCCACAGCTAACAGCTCCGAGCATTGCACATACTTTGATAAATGGATGAAAACCTTTGCTTTTTTTATTCATTAAAATTCCTTTTTTAATACCTTAGATGCACCTAACAATAAGCTAACGGGCGCAGGCACTTAGGACATAATGGCTAGTCCGCCCTGCGTGTCTGCGTCCCAGCGAACGTGCTAAAATATTTCGTTAGGAGGCGTTGCTTGATACCTCCATGTTTTTGTATCCGATCTTGGTTGCAACAAGTATAACGATTATAGTAATTAAAGCGTCATAGATTGATATAGAGGAAATATAGTCTTTTCCAACAAGCAACGTAATTACAGTAGTTGATACTAACACGTTGAAAAAATAAACGACGAAGGCGTGAAGATACGGATTTTTAATTACACCTGTAGCAAACCACCAGAAAACCACGAATGTTAACGCGCAACCTGCAATATATGATGTAGTAAGAAATGTTATATCAGTAATAGCGATATTGGAACGACCAAATATTAAAACCAAAATTGCGACACTGAATGCGGGCAAAATAATAGATAAAGGGATAAATACAAACATCCTATTATACTGCAACATTCCCTTGTCTCCCAGTGAGCCTCGGCACACGACTTTATTTTTTGTTATGTTTGCCTGCTGAGTTTTAAAAAAGCTAACTAAATATAACCGCCTATTTGCAACTCTACACAAAAAGCAAAAACAGCAACAATAGCAAAATAGGGAAGAAGATAAGACCTTTTACGATTTCACTGTTTCTGCGCTTTTTCCAAAAACGTTTTTGTTCATCTTTTTCCTTCACGGACAGCCAATGTTTGCAATGAGGGCACTGATTGTCGAGGTACATTAAGAGCTTGCACTGTGGGCATTTAGCCGACGGAGCTACAGAGCCGTTACCCCAAATTGTTGGTTTTTTAAAACTCATAACTCACCGAAGAATATAACGCCGCGTTAAGTAGTGAGCGACGCCTACGTCTAACCTAAACCATTACACCGTAAACACAAAACTCAATTTGAACCAAGAATGCCATGCGTTGCGAATCTGCCTTAAACGCTTTGCTATGCGTTCATTCTATGTGCAGGGCTGATTCTGGACATGATAACCATATCTATATACCGTCCACTTTTGAAGGTACTCAAACGCTTAATGCCCTCAGTTTCAAAGCCTACCTTTTCATACAGAGCTTTGGCTGAAAGATTATCAGCATGAACCTCTAATTCAACCCGAACTAAATTAAGCCAATTATCAGATTGATTGATTGCTTCATGCATCAAGGCTTTTCCGACACCTTGTCCGTGGCTTTCAGGGTGAACAGCGATGGCAATAGAAGCAGTATGCTTATCCCGAACTTTATCCGTTAGGAATAGCGTCACGTGTCCAACCACCTTACCATCAACTTCTGCGACTAACGTGTATTGATTTGATGCTGAAAAGAGATTTGAAACTTGCGAAGAGCTCAAAAAAGGAAGTTGTGATGTATTTGCCATTACTTCCGTAAAGCTATAAATATTATGAAGATCTTTGTGATCAAATTCTTCTAAGTGTCTAATTTTCAAGTTACATCCTTACTGTAATATCTGCCGAACGCATAAACACCCCAAGAAGGGGCAATTGCACGTGGGTTATAATACGGAACGAAGTGACGGGAGCCCACGTGTTATTGTCCCGCTTACTTGATACTAAGCCTATTGCTAAAGTTGATACGACCCATTAATGCATAGAATGCCAAGAGTTAACAACGTTGCCGGTGCTAAAATTACATAGAACCAGTGTTTTATTAACACCTTATTACCCACGATTGATAGCTGTAATTTGTCATTTACATCAAAGAGCATTGTAAGAATGCTGGTATCGCAAACATAACTAGTTGGTCCAGAAGCCGGATGCTCGAAGCTGAGCTTCAAAACCTTCGCTCTACTTGAGCGTGTTTCGGTACTAGCGTTACGGAAGATTTTGTCTACAACAACCGCATTTACTGTTTTCGCCCGATATATAAATAGAATCCTATGTAACAGCAAAATAGCTGAACCAACTAATAAGGATATTCCGATAGTTAAGCAATAAATTTTCATAATCTAATCATGAACATAATGTGTTTGTTATACCTACTATATCAATTCGCCTAACCATGGGAACGCGCACCAACCAAGCCAGCAAAAAAACAATATCCTAAATACCAAAGAGTTGTTCAAACTAGGTTTTCGGTTATTAGCAATATAGGCTGCAATAAGTGAAACGATGTAAATGCCGTTAAATAAATACATAAACAGGGTGTGCTTTAAACCCTGATATTGAATACCGTAATCGTAAGAAACAAACAAAAATATTAGTGATAACAAAACCAGTAAAACGCTAATACCAGTAAATAAACGACTGATTTTGAAATTTTCATGTGCTGTTGAGCGTGTACTGAGCAAGAAAAGAAGCGCGTTGGGCAAAGAGGCTAATAACAACATTAATGGACCTGGTAAGGCTAGAGCATAAAGCATGAATACCGGAATAACTACGGTAAATGAATAAGGAGAGTAAATTTTGGGATATCCAGCAGTCATAGTAAGTGCACCAGTGGAAAGAACCAAAAGGAAATCCCAGATAGATTTTTATTTTAATACTCATGCGATCCTAAGTGGGTATAAGGTCCGTTCTTGATGCGTTTGTTATATTTCTATTTCACCACTTTCGGCGGTAAATAAATAGTAAATTCATTAATCGGTTCAATCAGCACACTATGAGGGGTTTGTTGTTCCTCTTGAGTAACCAAACCTAAACGAGATAGTAAACCAAAGCTAGCAGACTTTAGGTTTGCAGAAGATACTTCTAATTGCTTATGCCACACCCTATACGTACCTAATTTACCATCACGACGATGATAAAAACCAGCTAGAGGATGTGTTATGTATACCAAACCTGTTTCTGTATCAGGGAATCCTGACAATTCAATTTTGGAGTCTTTGGTTTGTGTTAATTCAACATTAGCTGGAGCCCAAGTGGCTTCTGTCGTCATTTTGTATTTACGGTATATTTGTTGAGATTCATCATATTCACATTCAAATTTAACTTCGCCACTATACCAAGGTAAGTTCCAACAAAGTCTTGGTACTGCAAGAGTCCATGAATCTAAAGTCGTACCAAGAAACCAAACGCATCGCTCATTTGTTTCTTGATCGATAATATAGATTCGGTAGTTTGTTTGTCCCATTTTGAACTTAGGAAATGGTATAACAGCAGATGTAAAATCTACATCGATAAAAGGAACTACGGAAATTAAAGCTTTTTCTTCACCATTAATTAGTAAAGTATCTAGTTTAAAACGTTCGGGAAAAAGCCCATCAAACCTTGAAGGATCGACTGCATATGTGATGATCGCAAAATGTTGTAATTTACAGAGAACGTCAATCCCTTTGGGAGAAGGTCTTGGGTGAAGAAAGTCGTTTAATTTTAATGAATCCAACGCCGAGCCATCCTAGAAATTGGTCTTACCCACTAAAAGCGGACAAAAATTGTGGACTAAAATGTTGAGGAACGAAACATAGCCCGCTGTTTTGGTTCTGACTTAATGCGCTTGTTATACGTTTTTATACAAATCATGTAAGTATTCTTTTTCTGGGTCATTTAGCAAAGTATTACCGTGAGTTAACTTCAAGTTATTAGTGCTACCTGATTCAGAAATAGATCGTACGCCATCTAATACACACAAAAAACCAAAGGCAGATTCATTTACAGCGTCAGATATAATACTTTTTACCATATCCTTATCAGAGTCACTTAATGAATTAAACCAAGCCGATTGTTTAACCAAGTTTTCATCAGCTTTTCTACCTGGAGGTGATTTCAAATTATTTATTGTATCTTCAATAGCAGATGTCGATACAACATCTTCGATTACGGTAATAAATTCAGAGTTATTCACCAAGCCTCCTGTAACGTATAACTTTCCAATAATGGGCGCGGACATGTGGGGCATAATGGCGAAGCCGCCCCGCGTGTATGCGTCCCAGGAGACGTAGTGAGTGACTTAATTTGGTTGTTAGGTGCGCGACTAAACTGTTTCATATAGTTTTTGCTCCACTTGATGGTAAGCATTAATTTGAGATACTACGCTGCTTACCTCATCAAATGAGAATTTTGAACCGAAGTACAATATATATTTCTGATTTTCATCATCCATAACCCTGAACTCACAATCAACATCAAATTTTTCAATTAGCACATCATCTATGTAATCAATATGTTCGTAATCTAAAAGCTTAATTGCAGCGCCATACTGAGTATCTTGAAACACTGTTATTTCTGAAAGTAGATACTGAAATTGATTTAACACTCTAGCTACCTAACGGCCCGCATAACGGGCAAAAATACGTAGGCTATAATACCGAGCGAAGCGAGTGTTAATGCGTTTGTTATACGCAATTTGCTACATTTGTAGCGCATTGCTACAATGTGGTGGTGAACTATTAGGAGATATGTTATGGCAACAGCAAGCGTAAGACTAGACCAAAATTTAGTTGAGAAAGCGGCTATTATGGGCAAAGCACTAAACCGAACTATGCCAAAACAAATTGAGCATTGGGCAAAGATAGGCGAAATGATGGAAGATAATCCCGAATTATCATATGAATTCGTGAAACAGGCAATTATTTCCAAAGCTGAAAAAGAGGTAGGAAAATTGGAGCCTTACGATTTTGGCTAAGATTACCAGTGTTTTACAGACAGCTAATTTTAAGAGAGCAGTAAAGAAGTTACATCAGAATCAGAAAAAAGACTTGGATAAAGCTGTAAAGGAGTTGATGGATGATCCTCTTTTAGGAGAGCAGAAAAAAGGCGACCTAGCTTTTCTTCGCGTGTACAAATTCAAGATGGTTAAGCAGTTAACTTTACTCGGTTACAGCTACGAGGATGGCACAGTAATACTTGAATTGATAGCACTTGGCTCTCATGAGAACTTTTACCGCGATGTTAAAAAGTTATTCTGACCAATTGGGTATAACTTTTAAATAAGGGGCGTAGACATGTGGGGCATAATGGCGAAGCCGCCCCGCGTGTATGCGTCCCAGTGCGCCTTGGCGCACGACTTAATTTGTTTGTTATAACTACTTTCCACGTTTGCTTACTATCAATTTGTAGGTAAGCCCTAAAACTACCAGAGCAACAAACAAAAATACTACACCAGCCAAGTCTTCGCCTTCCATTCTGAAATTGCCAAAACCAATGAACTGATTCTGGCTGTTAGAGCACGCGCCAACACCGATCCAATTTTGAAGCAGCGTACCACCACAAAGAGTGAACGTGCCTACTGTCTTAATAAGCAGTGCCAAAACAATAAGAAATATAAGAGCTACAGATCCAAATTTTTTCATTTGATGTTTCAGTAGTTATAACACCCACATAACGGGCAATGACACGTAGGCTAAAATTGGAGCGAAGCGACTGAGCCTACGCGTTATTGTCCCAGCGAGCCTGCGAGCGAGTTTATGTGATTGTTAGCTGCTTTGCTCCGTTTTTCGACGGTGTCCGAGTATAAAAGAAGGGATGGCACCAATGAGAAATATAGCGATTGCGACCCAAATCGTTAGTTGTGTCTGGCTACCACTAAAAACTTTGTCTTCGGTTCGGGCAATATCAGATTCAACCTTTTCCAGCTGCTTCAGTATATGATCATATTTTACGTTCGCTTCTCTGATTGTCGCTAGAGTATCAGGATCATCTCTCAATATTGATAATATTTCGACGTTCCTTTCTTCTACATCGTCAATATTTTTTTTCAGGCTATTAATAGCTGATGAAACATCGAACGTACTTACTCCGGCGTGATTGTTGATGACCGAGTGAATATCTTGTATTTCAGATTGCAAATGAGCAATGGTCACCGCCTGTATAGTATTTTCTTCATTCAACTTCTTATAACTCTGTAAAAAGTCAACCCCAGGTATCGCTATTAGAGCTACCATCCCACATATAGCTATACCTATAGTCATTATACGGTCAAAAAAATCTTCTAACATTTCCATCATTACTACATTCCTCGATTAAAACACCTGTGCAGCGAACGAAGTGAGTGAGTGTTAGGTTGTTGCGACATTAGCTATTTCCAACCTGAAATAAACTCTAGTGAAATCTTGGTGTTTTCATAAGCTTCTGGGACATTTCCGATTTTCACGTTAACTTTATAGTTTTCAGTCCCAGAAGGAAAACTGTGAATATACATAACATCTGACGTTGATATTGGTTTAGAGGCTGGGTCGAAAGAAACAGCCCTATTTTTCATTTTTTCATCCGAATACTGATAGCGCGAATGCCATTCAAGGTCATTTGCCCATTGGGCCTCACCTAATTCAACCATTCTCAAATAATGAGCATTAAGGGGGGAGCTTCTATAAAAGTATGTAACATTATTTTTGCCGATTATTCGTACTTCTAGAGTTGTATCCAATTCATGAAAGTTTACAGGCTCGTCATTTGACAATCTTACGCGAAGAAATGACGTGTCGTGAGAGCCGTATCCGTTAATAGAAAAGCTATATTCACGATTTGAAGCGAAGTCTTTTTGCGGCAAAATTAAAGAATAATTCTTTAGGAACCATCCTGACTCGTTGTACTCACCATCGCCTTTATATCCACAGGCTGTGAGAAAGAAAGGCAAAAATAAAATCCATTTTCTGTTCAAAGTGACTCCGTTTCCTAGAAACCTAACATTCACATAAGGGGCAGTAATACGTGGGCTAAAATCCGAGCGAAGCGACAGAGCTTTTAAGGAAATCTGTTTCTATTAAGAATAGTGGGCGTGGTGGAGCGATTAAATGGCATTATTGATTAGCACAATCAATTGGTAGTGTTGAACTGCAGCATTTAATTACATTATTAATAGGCGTAGATAAATAACCAATACGATTACCCATCTACGCGCTAAGAAAAAAACTCTCTAAAAAATACGGCCTACGAAAAAAGCCCGTTAGCTATTGAGTAGAGCTTGGGCAGTGGTTTCATTGGTAATGAGTGAATTGATAAGTTTAGATCGCAACGCGCCTAATATAGCGTCTTTCTTATTCATACCTGCCGCAATACCCACAACTGGCTTATCAGACGCTAGGGTTAATTTGCTACTGGTTACTCTTCGATTTACTTCGCAATCCACAATAGCGCCTTCACGATTGTAAACCCATCCGATGACCTCTCCAGTGGCCCCCATAGACGACAAGCTTTGCGTTTCGTTATCGTTAATGAAGCCATCAACATGCAGTGGCGATGTGTTGCCTAAATTACCAATGCCTACAAAAGTAATGTCTGCTTGTCGAGCCAGTTTGTGAATTCGCGCAATGTGAGCTTGTTGATGCAGTTGCTCGCGTTCAATTTCAGAACCCGCAATAACAGGCAATGGCATGGGGTAATGTTGGGCCTTTACTCTATCGGCAATGTGTACTGCAACATCATAGCGGGTGGCTTCACCATTGTTGGCAATATTCCCTACCAAAGACACAATTTTGTGCTGCGGGCAGTTCATTAATGCTAGTTCGTCAGCACACGCGCGTAAAACGCGGCCAGTACCAAATGCAATAGTTTGTGGTGAGTCAGATTTAAGCGAGCGCTCTATGGCACTGGCTCCTGCTTGCCCCAAGCCTAAGGTAGAGTTTTCGTCGCCAACCACAGAGGGCACGACTTCACAAAATTGCAAACCGAAGCGATGTTGAATAGTTTCAGCTAACTCCATGCAACGGGCAATAGGATGCTCGAGTCGCACCTTCACGAGCCCTTCAGACATGGCCAGCGCCACTAAGCGCTGGGCACTTTGTCGAGAAGTATTTAAACGTTTCGCAATTTCGTCTTGTGTCTTACCGCCTACATAATAAAGCCAGCCAGCACGAGCGGCTTCGTCGAGACGTTGATTTTCTAGTTGTTGTTTTTTACTCATTTATTCTTGTTCCATCAATCAGATACCAACATAGGGTAGGCTTGTATAAAGTTATCCCAATGTGAAATGGTTGTCGTGTGGTTTGTTGGCATATCCTTTAAATGACTTCCCCCCGTGTAATGAATAACCTGCATGTTTGCGGCAATACCAGCCTCAATGCCCGCAGGGGAGTCTTCAATAACAATACAATGTTTAGGCGCAACACCCATTTTTTCAGCCGCGTATAAAAAAAGGTCGGGGGCTGGCTTCCCATTTTTTACTAAAGAGCGTGTAAATATATTGCCAGTGAAATACTGGCTTAAACCAGTACAAGATAAGGCGTACTCTGTGCGCTCGGGCGAACTGCTAGTAGCAAGACAATAGGGAACCGTTAGCCTAGATAGTAGGCTTTCAATGCCCAGAGTAGGCATCAAATTTTTAGCAAAGCTTCGCTTCAGCAAAATATGAAATTCATCTTTAATTTGAGTGGTGACAGTCAGGCCAAAATCATGATGAATTTGTTGTTCAACATGTTGCATACTTTTGCCAAGAAATTTGCTGATAAAATATTCCGCGTTAATCGACACTCCATAAGTCTCAAGTAAGCGCTGCCAGCTTTGCATCGACAACATTTCACTATCAATTAACACGCCATCACAGTCGAAAATGACAAGGCTGCTTTCAATTGTCATGTAATTCCTTAATGCATTCCAGATACGCATGTACTCCACTAAGAAGCATTTTTACGTACAAGCCCGAGAATAAACCAATTCAAGTTTACCTAATTAAGCTATTTAGCTCTACGAGTAAAATGAAGGGAAAGCCCTTTGGGGCAACACGTTACAACTGGGGGAAACAACGCCTTTTCAGGTTATTTTTCATCATTTCTCACCATTTTTGTCAGTAGGATACTTCCACTGAGGTAAATGAGGAAAGAGTATTAATCAGGCTGCCAGGCCGTATCACTTCAAAATACTTATTTTACTTACGCATAACATATCGTGCCCTTACCGAGTTTTTAAGTCAACAAGCCCCTATAGGCATAGTAATAACAGTTAAATTCAAACAAAAATGAACCTACAAGTAATAACATTTATTGGATAAAAATTAACTTGTTAACCGAATTATAACGTTAGGCTTGTTAATTCCGTTTACATTTAAACATCGATATGTAAGTATTGCCCCGTGAGAAATAACTCACGGCTGTGGCAAATGCTCATTTGGGTTAACGGTTACTGAGCCAAACCTAAAAATTTCCAATTATGTTTTGGGTGAAGGCGTCGTTTTATGAGTGTTAACGTACTGATAATAATATTCATAACAAGTGTAGTTTTGGTAGCTAGCAGTAAAATGCACTTTGGACATACCAAAGCGGTGAATAAAGTAGCGAGATAGAAAATGAAAACAGATTCAAGCAATGTCGACATTGCACAGATAGGTGACGAGCAACTCCCAGTTGCAAAACACCAATTGAAGGGCTGGAAGCACTTCATGGGACTTTATGCTGGTGAGCACGTTGCAGCCACCGAGTTTGTGTTTGGTGCTACCTTTGTTGCCTTAGGCGCAACCATGACCGACATTCTGTTTGGTTTACTTATCGGTAATATATTAGCGGTACTTAGTTGGACGCTAATCACTACGCCCATCGCCGTAGATACACGCCTAAGTTTATATACTTACTTGCATAAAATTGCGGGTGATTCGATGACCAAGCTCTATAACTGGGCCAACGTCATCATATTTACCGTTATATCTGCCGCAATGATAACCGTATCAGCTACGGCGGTCAGGTTCGCATTGAATATTCCCGCCCAACTTGATTGGTATCCAACGAACCTGGCGTTTGTAGGTGTTGTTGCAGCGGTTGGCGTCATCGTGGTGTTTGTCGCCATGTACGGCTTCAATGCGGTGTCTGATTTTTCTCGTATTTGCGCACCTTGGTTATTCACTATGTTTGTGTGTGGTCCATTAGTGCTAATGCCAGCATTGGCTGATGCAGTAATTGGTCAAACATTCTTAACAAGTTGGGCTGACTTCATGCACATAGGATCTGTGTCGGTATGGACTGGTTTAACCCCCTCTGGTGAACAGGGTATTGGCTTACTCGAAGTTATTGGCTTCTCTTGGGCAGCAAATACAATCACCCATTTTGGTTTGATTGATATGGCTATGCTTCGTTTTGCTAAACGTAAAGTTTACGGCCTTACTACTTCTGCTGGTATGCTTTTCGGTCACTATGTGGCATGGATTTCTGCAGGTATTATGGGGGCAGGTACTGCTATTATCGTCCAAAAATCTATTACAGAATTAGACCCAGGTGATGTCGCCTTCCACGCATTAGGTCTATCAGGGTTGGTCATTGTTATTGTTGCTGGTTGGACAACCGCGAATGCTAACTTGTACCGCGCGGGCTTAGCAGCTCAAGCTATTTTTAAAGATAAATCTCGAATTAAAACCACCGCCACAGTAGGCATGGTTACCGTTGTTATCGCGTGTTTCCCATTCGTATTTACTAAACTGCTTCCCTTATTAACCTATGCTGGATTATTAGTAGTTCCTGTTGGCGGTATTGTATTCGCTGAACACGTCATCTTCCCGCGTATTGGTTACACTCGTTATTGGGCACATTTCCAAAACTTAACCCACAGCACACCTGCAGTAGCGACCTGGGGATTAGGGCTTGTATTTGGATTTGGTCTTAATGCATTGGATGTTATTTCATTCTATTACCTGTTTATTCCAACGTGGATATTCACCATTATTGTCTACACCTTGTTGGCAGCAAAGTATGGTGCAAAGCGTCAATACGTTGAAGAAAAAGCAGAAATGGATGCTTTCGATAAAGAAGTTGAAATTCAGCAGGAGCGTCAAGGCGCTGAGATTCCAACACCTGCAATAGACACGTCAATGTTATCGAAATTACTAAAAGTTGTGTCTTGGGGTAGCTTATTGGTGACGACGTTATTAGCCATTAATGCCTTCTCGTTAAGCCCAGATGTAGCCAATTACGAAAGTAACAGAGAGATGTTCTTTAACTTGGCTTTCGTATGCACAATTATTTACTTTACTACTGCTTACTGGTCAATGCGTCGCCACAAAGCACTTGCGAAATAGAGGTTTTTTATGCAACCAGCAACTAATATGCGTTTGAACCGTACTGCGTTATCTTCTCTTGATGAGAGCATCGCTGTACCTCAGTACGATGTATCTCGTGTAGAAGCCGGTATTGTTCATGTTGGCGTGGGCGGCTTCCACCGTGCCCACGAAGCCATGTACGTAGATGCGTATATGAACGTAACAGGTGACACTTCATGGGGTATATGTGGGGTAGGGCTGCGTGAAGCTGACCGTCATATGCAATCACTTTTAAAAGAGCAAGACTACCTTTATACATTGGTAGAAAAGCACGCAAATGGTGAACGTAAAGCCCGTGTAATTGGTGCCCTTACCGACTTTTTAATTGCGGGCGATAGCCCCATTGCCATTATTGATAAAATGGCGTCCGAGGCAATTAAAATTGTTTCGCTGACTATCACTGAAGGTGGGTATAACTTCGACCCCACTACAGGCGAATTTATTGCACAAAATCCTGACGTTCAGCACGATTTAGCCAATCCAGAATCGCCAAAATTAGTGTTTGGCTATTTAACGGCAGCACTTAAAAAGCGTAAAGAAATGGGCATCGCACCTTTTACGGTGATGTCGTGCGATAACATTCAACATAATGGTGATGTACTCAAAGCCATGTTGTTGTCTTATGTTCGTCTTGCGGATACCGATTTTGCTAATTGGGTTGAGGAAAACGTAAGCTTTCCTAATTCAATGGTCGATCGTATTACTCCTGCAACGACTGATGAAGACAAAGCGGCATTAGTTGAATCAGGTATTGAAGACAGCTGGCCTGTAGTATGCGAACCGTTCGCTCAATGGATTATTGCTGATAAATTTTGCAATGAACGCCCAGCGTTTGAAGATGTTGGTGCACAGTTTGTAGACAATGTGGCACCTTATGAAAAATTGAAGCTAAGAATGCTAAACGCGGGTCACTCTGTGTTGGGGTTAACGGGTTCACTTGCCGGGCTTGATACAATTCATGAAAGTGTAGCCCAAACGGAACTTCGTTCTCTGCTAGCAACCTTCATGGTAGATGAAGTAATGCCAACCCTAGATCCGGTTGCAGGTATTGATGTTCACGATTACAAAAATATTTTACTAGCACGATTTGCAAATCCGTACATTAAAGATTCACTGTCCAGAATTTGTTTGGAAAGCTCAGCAAAAATTCCTGTGTTTTTGTTACCTACCATTCGTGAGAACTTAGCAAATGGTGGAAAAGTTGATATTAGTGCCCTAATACTTGCAGCGTGGAGTTTCTATTCAGATAAACGCACGTCGCAAAAAGGTACGCCGCTCGTTATTCAAGATCAACTTGCTGATGAATTGCACAACGCTGCTTCACGTTACCAAGATGATGCTTTGTCTTTCTTGAAAGTGACCAGTGTTTTCGGTGATTTAAGTGATGAGGCAGGCTTCACGCCTGTATATCAAGGCTACTTGAGCCGAATTTATAACGGTGAGTCTATTTTAGAAATAGCTAAATCGCTAACAAGTGCACCAAGCGAGCCAGCGCTCGTCTAGTAGATACAAAGAAAAGAGGCGACCTTGTGGTCGCCTCTTTAAGTGCAGATTACTCTGCAACCATGTTGAATCTTTTCACATGGTATGTGAATTTTTTATTTGTAAACGTCCGCTCAGGGCTGCTTATAATCTACCGCTCAAGACTGCTTATAATCTTCCGCTCAAGACTGTGGCAATTTCGTTACCTTCCAAACCATTCTCAGCAACCCATGCTTGCAACGTCTTACCGTCTGTTTCTGGTGCTGATAAATCACTCTTTGGCATCTTTTTAACTAGCAGCGAACCTGCTTCTACAGCGTTGCTCAGCATTGCTGTACGTATCAGGCTGTTGCCGCTACAGCTAACACCCGAATAATAATCTTTTAGTTTAAGGCGATAATCTGATTCTACAGAACGCATTTTCTTGCGTAGCTCACCTTTATCATCTGCTTGTACGATAGTACAAATGTTTGCTAATGCTTCGTTTACGTTGGCTTGCGCCATGCCAGATACACCCAAAGTTGCTGCGATAACTAGCGAAGTTTTAACGATTTTCAACATGGTCAATTCCTCGGTTTAATTTAAAAGTATGTTCGTTCGTTGGGTTCTATTAAACGCAAAATTTTTGAGGTTAGAAAGCCTTGGTCTAATACTAAGGTATACAGTTTAATATCTAAGTGGCGTTGAAAGGGTAAGCGCAAAAAAAAAGGCACACCACTAGAAGAGGTGTGCCTTAGGGAATAACGAGTAAACGTTAATGGCTTTTAAAGTGGCTCGACACTTCCATAATCTGCTCACGCATCCACATATGGGCGTAATCGTGATCTGCACTTACGTGCCAATATAAGAAGTACTCTACGGTAGGTAGATCGAAAGGTAATTCATAAATGGCTAAGTCGTAGTGTTTAGCTAGATGAAATGGCAAACAAGCTATAAGGTCGGTTTTCACAATTGTACTGGGCACAGTTAAAAAGTGTTGGCTTCGCATAACTTCTTTACGGCGTTTACCCATTCTATCTAGTGCTACATCAATAGGGCCGGCACCTGATTTACGTTGCGACACATTAATGTGACCTAAGCGTAAAAAGGTGTCTAAATCTAAACCGTTCTTTAACGCAGGGTGGTTCTTTCGTGCTAAAACCACAAATCTGTCTTGCGCTATTTTTTCTTTGCATAAATGCGGATCGCTAAATGTGGACGCATCGGCGAAGAAATCTAAGGTACCGCTGGCCATCGCAGATACGATCTGACTACGAGGAATTTCGTAATTAGTTAGGCTAATATTGGGCGCTAGGTTTTGTAACCGCGAAACCAGCCTTGGCATTATGCTAACTTCTAGCAAATCTCTGCTAGCAAAGTTAAATGCCTTTTCTGCAGTTAAAGGGTCAAACGTATGACTCTCTTGCACGCTTTTTCTTAACAAGGCTAAGGCTTGTCTCGCAGGTACAATAATATTCTGTGCAACCGGGGTGGGTGTCATGCTATGACCGGTTCTTACGAACAATGGGTCGTTCAGCATTTCCCGTAAACGAGCCAGTGAATTACTCACCGCAGGTTGTGTAATACACAATACATCAGCTGCTTTTGTTAGGCTTCCCGCAGTATATATGGCGTCGAATACGGCGAAGAGGTTTAAATCAATTCTATTAAGATTCATTGCGCAATCCTTGTCTGGCGAGTGCCAGTATGAAAATACCAAAAAGTAACTGGCGAATTCTTTGGTTAATATTATTTTTACCTTATTGTAACAAGGTTATTTATAAATACCTATTATTAAAAGTTAATTGAAATATTCAATACATCAATAGTACTGTTCGTCTTAAATTAACTACCATTGGTCAAAAAATATGAAAACACTCATCGACTTAGAGGTTGGGGAAACCCTTGAACAAGCTGAATGGCTCACCATTTCGCAAGATATGATTAATCAATTTGCTGAAGCTACGGGTGACTATCAATGGATACACCTTGATACTGAACGGTGTAAAAAAGAGAGCCCATTTAGAACTACTATTGCGCATGGCTTTCTCACCGCGTCGGTTATGCCTAAGGCCTTTGAAGGTGTACTTGCTGCATCTGACGAAATTGCATCAACCATTAACTATGGTATCGATTCATTACGTTTTTTGGAGCCCGTGAAATCAGGCGATGCAATCAAATATCACTTCAAATTGGTAGAAGTCGTCAATAAACCTGCTGGTAAACTATTTAAAATGGAATCAAGCTGCGTGCTGGCCTCGTCAGGCAAACCAGCACTGGTGGGGACTTTTCTTATGTTGGCAGTAATGCAACCTAGCGAGTAATAAATTCGCTGTGAGTACACTATATTTTTACTGTGTACTCTACTGGCTAGGAGGCTCGCCTGCGTTGTTAGGGATGTTGGTAGTTTGAACGTCAATACGCGGGCTCTCTTGTTCGGTATTAATGGCGCGTATTGGATAGGGAATAATAATACCTTCTGCGGCATATCGCTTATGTAATGCCTTTATGAATGCTGATTTTATAAAGAAGCGATGGAAGTACTCTTTTGCTCTCAACATCACCGTGAAATTGATGCTGGAATTATCAAAAGTGTGGTACACCACGAAGGTATCGTAATCGTCAACTCCCCATTCATGGGAAACCAATATTTCTTTGGCTACCTCAAGGGTGACTTTCTCTACGTGCTCAAGATCAGAGTTATAATGTACACCTACATCAACCGGTACTGATAACTCTTTACTCGGGTAGAAATAATTAATTAT
Source organism: Alteromonas sp. Mac1 (assembly GCF_001562125.1). Classification (NCBI taxonomy): domain Bacteria; kingdom Pseudomonadati; phylum Pseudomonadota; class Gammaproteobacteria; order Alteromonadales; family Alteromonadaceae; genus Alteromonas; species Alteromonas sp. Mac1. The sequence continues at coordinate 2,641,039 of NZ_CP013932.1, read as the reverse complement.
CTTAGATTCAGCTAATACACTATTTGGTACAATAATAGTGTTGTTGGGTAACATTTTTATCCACGTGGAGCGCCAACCAATACGCTCTACAAAACCTTGCTCTTTACTCTCTAATTCAATGAAGTCGCCTACTCTAATAGGCTTGTCCATAACCAGTTGTACCCCTGAAAAGAAGTTCTCTAGAGTGGGTTGAAGGGCAAGCGCAACGGCAAGCGATGTGATACCTAACGACGCGATAATAGGGGTAATTGAAATGCCTAACGTACCCAACATTATTAATATACCAATACCTACGATAAGGCCTTTCACTATGCCTTTAATAATGCCCGTGCTACTTCTAAGTGAATCTGAGCGCTGTGTTTGATTGGCAAGTAACCCAACAGCAAAACGATTTAAGAAAAGAATAGCGGCAGTGATCAGTAATATTTTAGACGCAAGGGAAATTGAGCTCGCATAGGACGCGTTTACAATACCGTACTTGTCGAACAGCCAGTTTAAAATCCAAATATCGATGACGAAAATAAGGATAGTGAGGGGCAGGTTTAAAGAGTGTGCCAGTAACGAGTCGTAGAAATGTGAGGTGCGATCGGTAAGCAACAAAAACTTTCGTAGAAAGATGCGCTTAATTAAGAACATAAAAAGGTTCGCAATTATCACAGTAAAGGTGATAACTAATTCAGGCACTAACAGTAAGCCTGCAAAGTCAACTTCTGGCATGGCTATCCCTTGACCAATAACATACAAATACGCGACAAAGTCATTCACACTAAGACCGATTTGAAATCAATGCGTGAATATACACACTTACATGCAGCAAATAACGTTCCAGCCAAGTTTACTCAATTGAATCTAGAGAGTAATTAAGAGCATCGGGGTTTATTATTATCCGCAAAGTCGTTGATTGTTATTACTATAGGCCTTTCAACACGGGGAGTCGCGACATGTTTGTGATTTCACTTGAAAGGAGTGTCAGTGTTAGGCCGCGAAGAAGTAAGCTGGGAAGTTGTTTGATTCAACGCCAAACAACTGCACTAAGTTAGTGCGAATCGGTTTTTCTTTTATTTTTATATTTTCATCTTCAAATCGTTAAAAAGACATACCAATTGCAAGACCGGCAACCACAGCGCTTTCATGGTTTCTATGATAGTCATAGTGCAGTTGCGGCGAGACCGTAATACCAGATATCTCGAACTCATATAAAAAACCTAATCGTGCAACTTCCATTTTATGGCTACCGTGAAATTCTACCCCGGGGCCAATCTGGGCGATAAAGCGGTTAGTAATGTGAAGGTCCGCAACCAGTAAATACGTGTAGGCGTCTAAATCTTCAAATGCATATTCGGCAACGAAGCCAAGCCCCAAGAAATCGCTAATACGGTATTCATAATCAATACCTAGGGTAAACGCATTACCGCACTCTTCTGTATACGTTGTGCCTACAAGGGCGGAAAGATGATGAGGTGATGTTTGCCAATGATGAGCATTTCCTTTTGCAGCAACAGTAGGGGCAAATGCCAAGGCTGTAATCAATCCTGTAGCTATTTGTAATCGCATGGTGTGCTCACTACTCTTTATGGTGTATTCCTAGAAAAACGTTTCTAACACTCCCTAAATCGTAGGTAAGATATTAAAAGCTTACCAATGAACTTTAGTTGAAATGCACATAAAACAGATAAATTAGTCATTCCACTTCTATTACTTAAATAGGTAAACTCTAGGCAAGGGATGCTGACAAGAAGGGCAACTGAAAGCTCATCTAGAGGCAATAACAAATTAATAGTAAGGAGCGCTGCGATGAATAACGAAGAAGAAACGACTAAGTTCCTGGAGGCTTGTACTACTCAGCTTGTTAGTTTGTACAACGCAAGTAAAGAGGGAAAAAACGTAGATGCAGATAAATACCGGGTGCAAGGGTTTATGCATGCAGGCGAGCTTCTTGGGGTAATAAGCAAAGGCGAAGGGCAGGCGCTTATCGCTGACTTACACTTACAGGTTTTTGGAGAAACCATTGACGAAAGAGCAAAAAGAAAGAGTAAACTGGAAGCGTTAAAGGCGTCAGATCCAGATGCCTATATTGAAATTCCAGCGATAGAAAGACGTTAACTGGCATTAAGCATTTGTATTGTAAGCCACGACTATAGGTGTCTACAGCGTGGCCTAAATAGAATATTCGTGTGAAATTAATTAGATGCGTCTTCAGCACCTTCTTCAATCGCTTCACCAGCGCTTTGAATGTCTTCTCCCGCACCTTCTACCGTTGCACAGCCATTCATACCTACTACAGCAGATGAAAACAACAGGGCAGTGAAACTAACTCTAAGTAATTTCGATGTTAAAAATGACGACAAAACTGACTTTTTCATGGCATATCTCCTGGTTTAATAATCAATGTTACTTTGATGCTTTACTCATCACTTGCTTCGCCATCCGCATCTGGTTGATCGCCAGAACTGCGAGTTGGACTAGATTCGGTTTCTAATGTGGTCTCTTGCTTTTCAAGCATATTGTTAAGGTTATCGCTTCCCTTTGAATTAAAATCCAATGTACGAATAGGGAAGGGAATTAAGATATCGTTTTCTTCCAATACACGTTTAACAGTGCATATCGCTTCGTGGCGTACCACCATAAAGCCGGGGTCGCCTGGGTAACGTATCCAAAACCAAAGCAATAGATTAATACTAGAATCACCAAATGACGCTGCGTAAACCGCCGTTTCGTCTTTCTTTATTACATAGTCTTTTTCATTCATAGCGTCGGTAATGACTTCGGCGGCTTTTTCAATGTCATCGGCATAGGAAATGCCAACAGGAACCTCAATACGTCTAATACCTTCCACTGAGTAATTAGTTAAGATATTTCTAAAGAGAATTTTATTGGGAATGATTTCACGTTGCCCGTAAAAGGTAGATACCAAGGTGTTTCGCAGGTTAATTTCCTCTACCGTACCGAAAACCCCCTCAGCTTTAACCACATCACCGATTTCGAATGGTTTACGAATACCCATCGCAATTCCCGCAATAAGGTTTTCCGTCATATCTTGAAAAGCAAAGCCGATGGCCAAACCCACAATACCTGCACCGGCAAGTAATGAAGTAACCGTTCCCTTAAGGCCAACAAAATCCAGCGCAATGAAAATACCGAAGATAATAATAAGCGACTTAATAATAGAGGTAAGTAATTTGGCGATTTGTCGAGACTCGAATGCTCTTCGCATTACCTTTCCGACAATATTTCCGACTACTTTTGCCAGTATTCCGAAAACAATAGCGATTAATATTGCTACTACAAAGTTGGGTAAGTGCTTAATTCCGCTCTCGATCCAACCCTCAAGCTTCTGGTTTATCAGTTGGTAAAAGTCATCAATATTCGGAAAATCCATAGAACTCTTTCATTTAGCAAACAATATGCAGTGTCTATTCAAGATTTATTCCGTCATGGTTTTGCTTTAACTTTATGTTTTGTAAGCGAAAATTAAATCGGTTGTTTTTGGCGGTGAAAAATTGATAAGCAAAAAATACAAGAGTGGGAAATAACTACGCAATAACTAAATGAATTTTATAGGTGTTAGACAAAAGTTCATGTGGTCTGACCATGTGTAAAATTAATGTAAATATATTATTCACAATAAATTTACAAACTATGTGATGACGCTTAACATCAATATTGCAGGTCAAAGATTGTTCATTGACCTTTCACAATAACAATGAGAAATCGTCCAGCCTGTTGCTAGCGGAAAAGTGTGGGTTTTACCGGTAGTGATGCGCCCAGATTTGGAATCACACTATGAAATTTAAAACGCGTAAGACTGCAGTAGCTGCCTTAGTCAGTTCTGCCTTATTTTGTTCTCCTTTTTTAGCGTATGCGCAAGATGCTAACGAAGAAGTTGAAGCTGAATCTAAAAGTAAAAAAGATGTAGAGTTAATTCTCGTTACAGGGAGCTTTGTTCGTCGCAGTGAGAACTTTGAGTCACCTTCACCATTAGCGGTAGTAGACAGCGTTGCTATCGATTCAATAGGTGCTAAAAACATAGCGGATATCACGCAAACATTAACGATTAATACTGGCGCAGAGAACAACCCTGATGCCTTTACACAAAACGCCACAGCCGGCACCTCAAACATTAACTTACGTGGGTTAGGTGTTGCATCTACCTTAGTATTGTTAAACAACAAACGCCAAGTGGTAACCGCTCAACCTACTAACGAAGGGTTAAATTTCGTAGATACAAGTTCACTTGTACCTATGATTGCCATTGATAGAATGGAAGTCGTAAAAGACGGTGCATCGGCCTTATACGGTTCAGATGCGGTTGCAGGGGTGGTTAACTTCATTACCAAACGTAATTACGATGGTGCGATGGTCAGTGTAGATTATCAAGACGGCGCCCATGGTGATAACAAAGAATATATATTTCAAGGTTTATGGGGAGCAACAGGCGACAATGGTAGCGTACTAGCAGCCATAAGCTACACGAACCGTTCACCGTTATTTTTAAGTGACCGACGCTTAAGCCGCCCCGAAGACGACACCAGTGCGTTAGGTAACCCTGCCTCCTACTTTGTTACTATTCCAGGCGCTGGGGCGTTACCTATCATTGACCCATACGGGTGTGAGGAGTTTGGTGGTGCACCAAACTTACTTGCCCCTAGTGGCACAATTCCTGGACTAGAAGTTGGATTTTGCGGCTTCGATTTTGGTAAGTTCTATTCTTATGTTGCCGATGAAAGTCGAATTAATTCTTATGTAAGAGCAGACTATGAGTTTGCTAATGACATTACATGGACAGCTGAGCTTAGTATGGCGCGTAACCGCGCTGAACGTGGCGGGGCGCCAAGTTTCCCTATTTTAACATCACCGATTGTTCCTGATTACCACCCTCAAAATCCATTTGGTCAGTCTGTTGCCTTCTTTGGCCGTGCTGAAGGAAATGGCTTCGATGGCGATCCGGCAAACACAGAATCAGACACTTTTAGATTCAGCACCAACTTACAAGGTGTGACTGACAGCGGCTTCTGGGAGGTGAGTTATACCCGTGCAGTGAATGATTTCTTATTCAAAGTACCTGATGTGCTAAACACTGAGTTCCAGCTTGCCCTATATGGTTTAGGTGGCTCGGCATGTGATCCTATTGCAGGAACACCAGGCGAAGGAAATTGTGAATTCTTCAATCCTTTTGCTACTTCTTATTCGTCAGCACCTAACTCTGATTACGTGGTTGATTCGTTCACCGGCACAGAAATCATAGATTCAAAAGCTGATCTTGAAGTGTTCGAAGCATTTACTTCATTCGATATCTTTGAAATGAGTAGTGGGTTTGCCGCGTTAGCAGTAGGTGTGCAATATCGCGAAGAGCAGTTAAGCCAAGATTATGATGATTTGGCTAACCAAGACAGCTTCACCTTCGTTATAGGTAATCCAGATATTGATGGAAGCCAAGACGTATGGGCTGCCTTTGGTGAACTTGCTTTACCATTAAGTGAAGATTTAGACGTTCAACTTGCCGTTCGTTATGAAGACTACGGCGGTAGCATTGGTAGCACAGTAGACCCTAAACTTGCTGTGTCCTATCGCGCTACCGATGAGTTTTCACTACGGGGTTCGGTGTCTACATCGTTCAGAGCACCTACCGTGTTCTTAGCACAAGGTGGCGCTACGTCACTACAACAGCTTATCGACCCAGTACAAGGGGCTACAGCGTTTGTTGCAGTAAGAACCTCAGGTAACGAAGATCTAAAACCAGAAGAATCTACCGCATATAATATTGGTTTTTCATACGAGCCTTTCAGAGATTTCTCTATTGAGCTTGATTACTGGAACTTTGAGTTCAAAGATTTAATCATTCAGGAAAATGCGCAAGCAGTATTAAATCTTGACCCTACCGATACCGACCGCATTATTCGTGCTGGCGACCCGTTAAATGGCCCTGTGTTACAAGTTAACAACACTTACGTGAATGCAAGTGAGATGGAAACGTCGGGTATCGATTTTGTGACTAGTTACAAGATTGACACTGAGTTTGGTAGTTTCACGCCGTCTTTAAACGGTACCTACACCATGAAATATGACCTGATGGATCCGCAAGCGGGTAATATTGACGGGGCAGGGCGCAGAAACTTCAACAATATCGGGGTTTCTTCACCTGAACTTAGAATGAACTTCGGTCTTGCGTGGAAAAACGACATTCACGCGGCTAACTTATTTGTTCGTTACATTTCTTCGTACGATGATGACCAAAACTGCTCAGATGGCACTACAAACTTAGGTGCCTGTACAAATGGTTTATACGAAGTAGATAGCCATGTCACAGTAGATGCTCAGTACAACATCGACTTAGGTTCGCTATTTGAAACGGAACAAAGTTATGTTGTCACTGTAGGCGGATTGAACTTATTTGATGAAGATCCTCCTCAGTTGTTTACCAATAGTGGTTTTGATTCAAAAGTGCATGACCCCCGTGGGCGTCAAATTTATGCACGGTTAGCGGTAGAGTTTTAAAACTCAATCTTCTTAACCAAACAAACCTAGCGGCCTATGTTAAGTGTTCATGAAAATGCGCATCCCATAGGCCGCTTTTTTATGTAAAGAATTCTCGCCAACATCTGCATTTTTACTATGACACTTTCTTATCTAAAAAGCTGAATTCACAAAGCGTATTGGTTACATTGTTTACTATAAGCGAAGGAGGCCTATATGAGTACAATATTAACCCGTGAAGAAATCCAAGAAAATCTCAATATGTTAAATGAAGGGCTTGAGGAAAACGAACGGTGGACATTAAGCGATAATGCGATTGAAAAGACATTTACCTTTAAAAGTTTCATTCGGGCATTCGGTTGGATGTCACAAATTGCTATCTGGGCAGAGAAATTAAAGCATCATCCGGAATGGTTTAATGTTTATAACCGCGTTGAAGTGAAATTAACGACGCATGATGTGGGTGGTTTAAGCGAATTAGATTTTAAACTGGCAACAAAAATGGAAAGCTTTAAACCCTAAACGTTTAATTATTAACCTTGAATTGTTTGCCGATTGAACGTAACGATTAAAATTAAAGCGTTCAGTCAGAAAAGTGAAATAATTAAGTAATAAGTCCTTGTGTTACAAAAGTGCGTATGTATAATACGCCCCACGTTGAAGGGAGGCATCAAACACCTCAAGCCAACAACGTTATTTTCTGGCGCGGGATGGAGCAGTCTGGTAGCTCGTCGGGCTCATAACCCGAAGGTCGTAGGTTCAAATCCTGCTCCCGCAACCACAGAAAATTAAACGATTTAAATACTGAGTTGTCTAAATATAGAGGCAAGCAGTTAAATGTACAGACGCGGGATGGAGCAGTCTGGTAGCTCGTCGGGCTCATAACCCGAAGGTCGTAGGTTCAAATCCTGCTCCCGCAACCACATTATAACCCTGGCTTATGCCGGGGTTTTTTGTTTCTAAAGCACAGCTTCTTGATTTTCATTTCTTAATTACTTCACTTCATTATATGTCTTCACGCTAACCCCCTGTTTTGTTGTCAATACAGACCATCCTAAATTTCTCAGTAAAGCCTTTGCATGCACCAAAGGTGGTAGCTTTCGCTTAATTGCCAAAGCTCATATATATGCCTAGCTCTTAAGCGGGATTGCCGGCACACGCTTGGCCAATTTAATTTACAGCGCATATTTAATTAGTGAACGTAAAATGGTAAAAGTAACCCTATATAATAGAAAAAGAAGAAATATACCCTTGGTATATTTGATAATTCTTAAATTTCCTTCGCTTCGAAATGCGCGCTTTTGGGTAGTATGATTCAAGAATATTTTACGATAGGGCAAGAGGTCACCTTGCTCGATGGAAGTTATGACTTTGGCTTAGTAGCACTATCGTTAATGATTGCTATTTTTGCGTCATTTATGGCATTTAACGTCGCCACTCAGGCCGCCGTTTCTACTAATAAATTCAGAAAATACACATTACTCAGTGCGGGTAGTATCGCCATGGGGGGCGGGATATGGGCCATGCACTTTTTGGGTATGCTCGCCTTTGAGTTGTGCACCGCCGTTTCCTATGACGTAGGGATAACCTTAGCGTCTGCATTACCGGGCATAGCCGCGGCTTGGGTAGCGCTTTACCTCATGACAAAGCCTACCATTTCATTCACCGAAATATTAACTGGCGGCGTGCTTGTGGGGTCAGGCATCGGCACCATGCACTACAGCGGTATGGCGGCTATGGAAATGTCGCCTTTACTTCGCTACAGCCCTTCATTATTTATACTCTCAATTGTTGTCGCAGTTTGCCTCGCGATGCTGGCCCTATGGATCAAATTTGGCCTAAGTGCCGTGGGGATAAAAAAGTCGAGCTTGGGAAGGGATGCTTTAATTGCAAGTATTGTAATGGGCCTTGCCATAGGAGGTATGCATTACACGGGAATGTTAGCAGCCAGATTTGTTATGCCGCCAGGGATGGAATTTACTTCACAGCCTTCTGAAATATCAATTTATCTAGCACTTTCAATTGCAATGGTTACGGTTACGCTCATTGCATTAGTGCTGGGTATTACCTTGTTGTTTAAGTACAAAGATGTCAGTTCACGTGCTATCGAGAGCGAACGAATTCAGCGGGCTATTACGGATATTGCGGTAGATGCCATTATTACAGTAGACAGTACCGGCATTATTAAAACAGCTAACCCGGCAGTCACTGCGGTGACAGGATATTCACCGGAGGAGCTTATTGGTCAACAAGGAAAAATACTGGCGCCAGATGACAAAAAATCAATTTACAGCAGTGATTTCTTTGAACAAAAATCAGTACCGACTGAGCAAATAATTGGAACCAGCCGAGAGGTGGTCATTGTTGGTAAAGGTGGGGAATATATCCCTGTTCGGGTTGGGATTGGGTATACCAAGGTAGATGGTAAGGCCTTATTCGTTGGTTTTTTCTCTGACTTAAGAAAACGCAAAGCAATGGAAGATGCGCTGCGTGAAAGTGAAGCTAAGTTCAGGAGTTTTATTTCTAATATCCCAGGTATGGCTTATCGTTGCTTGAATGAGCCTAATTGGCCCATGGAGTTTATCAGCCAAGCAGTAAGCGAGATAACGGGATATGCCGCAGATGATTTTATTTTGCCACACCCTAAAATTACGTTTGGTTCCCTTTGTCACCCCGATGATGTGGCGCGCGTAGAAGCAGAAGTGGCTGCCCATAAAGCATTCAGTATTGAGTACCGTATTATTAATAAAGCGGGTGATATTCGGTGGGTGACCGAACATGGTGTTCATGTCCTTGATGAGCAAGGCAACACTATTTATTTAGATGGCTTTATTTCTGATATTACCGCCCGAAGGGAAATGGAAGAAGAACTTAAAGCGGCAAAAGAAAGAGCAGAGCAGGCTGCCGCTGCTCGCACAAACTTTCTTGCCAATATGAGCCATGAAATAAGAACGCCAATGAATGCCATTATTGGTTTCAGTGATTTAATGCTTGCAGAAAAAATGCCGCCAGAACAGCACGGTCACCTTACCACGGTAAATCGCTCTGCACGTTCACTGCTGCACCTGTTAAACGATATTCTTGATAGCGCTAAGTTAGATAAAGGCAAACTCGATTTAGATTATCGCGACTTCATAATTCGCGAAGAAGTCGATACCGTGATTTCTACATTTTGGCTTGAAGCCAAGCGCAAGAGAATTTCATTAGAAGTACAAGTGGGGAGCGAAGTTCGCGAGGCCTACAATGGTGTTCCAGAGCGTATTAGGCAGGTGCTTAATAACTTAATTGGTAATGCTGTTAAATTCACTGGCGATGGCAGTGTGGTGTTAGAAGTATCCAGTGACAGCTCTTTTGTCTACTTTAAAGTAAAAGACTCGGGTATTGGCATGAATAGCGAGCAGGTCAATCGTGTATTCGACGCATTCGCCCAAGCTGACGCGTCAATGAGTAGAAAGTATGGCGGCACAGGTTTAGGCACAACTATCTCTAAACAGCTTGTTGAATTGATGGGCGGAAACATTTGTGCGCAAAGCGAGCTTGGCGTTGGTAGTACTTTTACCTTCCGCTTACCGCTTGTGCCAGCAAAAGCCCCTATGGCAATGGAAGAAGGTAAACCTGTCCAATTGCCACCAATGCATATTCTTATCGTAGATGATATCGCTCAAAATATTGATTTGTTGTCTTTGTTATTATCGCGTTCTGGGCATACCGTCGAAGTGGCGCGCGATGGCCAAGAAGCACTGGAAAAAATGAATATCCCCGGTATTGAATTGGTGTTGATGGATTTGCAAATGCCGGTATTAGATGGCCTAGAAGCATCAATACTAAGACGAAAATATGAGGTTGAGCATGGCCTACCTCCGATGCCAATTATCGCGTTAACAGCCAGTGTGTTAGTTCAGGATAGACATGCCGCAACCGATGCGGGAATGGATGGCTTTGCGAATAAGCCTATTGATTACCCCGTACTTACTCGAGAGATGGCACGGGTGCTGGGCAAAGAGATTGATGAATCAGCCACATTAGTTGTTAATAATGATAAATCAGAAAAACCTAAATTAAGTAAAGTGGTAGACGTAAATCGAGCAATTATGCTTTGGGGTGACGCACAAACCCATCGCAACGAAGTGGAGCGATTTACCCGTGAAAACGAAGCCAAAATTGCGCAAATAAGAACAGCAATTCTCGATAACGATGCAGCAAAAACAGCATCACTGGCTCACGGCATTAAAGGCGTTGCCGGAAACCTATGTTTAAACCCTCTGATGTCAGTTTGCCGAGATATTGAGAAAAATGCACATGCTGGTGAATTAGATATTTCAACAGTACAAATACTTAAAAAATCATTCAATGAAGTGATTACATGGCTACAAGGCACTCATGAATCCAAAACGGTGCACGTTAAGCAAGATGTTAACTACACTGTGTTGTTAGAGCACCTAACTAAACTGAAACAGAGTGTTGAGCAGAACATGCTTGATGAAGATGAATTACAAGAAGTTAAAGCGCTTGCTGGTGGTGAATACAAAGACACCATAGCCTCCATTATTATGGATATTGATGATTTTGAGTTCGAACGTGCCGAAGCGCAGCTCGTCGAGCTTATTGATACGTTGGCCACAGAGACTGAAACGCAATAATGCTTAGAACTATTGAAAAGCCTACCTTGTTACTGGTTGATGATGAGCCAGTAAATTTAAGAGTCTTAAAGCAACTGTTAGCTGCAGACTACCAACTCATTTTTGCCAAGAACGGTGAAGAGGCGATTAGATTAACCTCGCAGCGTCAACCTCAACTTATTTTGCTAGATATTATGATGCCAGGACTTACAGGCTTCGAGGTATGTAGAATATTAAAAGGTCAAGACGATACACGTCATATTCCAGTTATATTCGTTACTGCGTTAAATGATGAGCACGATGAAGCAGAGGGTTTTGAGGTTGGGGCAGTTGATTATATTACTAAACCCATTTCACCACCGGTGGTAAAAGCCAGAGTTAAAACCCATTTGTCGTTAGTGCAGTCTGATGAACTTATGCGTACTCGATTGCAAGTGGTACAGCGCTTAGGCCGTGCAGCTGAATATAAAGACAACGAAACCGGCATGCACGTATTACGCATGAGTCATTACTCAAAAGAATTGGCACTCGCTTACGGGTTTAGTGATGAACAAGCTGAAATATTACTGCACGCAGCGCCTATGCACGATATAGGTAAAATTGGTATTTCCGATAGTATCATGTTGAAGCCGGGTAAATTGACAGACGAAGAGTTTGCAATAATGAAGACCCACCCTGAAATTGGTGCTGAAATTTTAGGGGAATGCGATTCTGCATTGTTGGTGGTAGCCAAGTCGGTATCACTGACTCATCATGAAAAATGGGATGGTAGTGGCTACCCGAACGGACTAGCAGGTGAAGATATTCCTATTGAGGGAAGAATTTGTGCCGTGGCAGATGTATTCGATGCGCTTACCAGCAAACGGCCTTATAAAGAGCCATGGAGCGTAGACAAAACATTAGCCTTTATGGAAAGTCAGAAGGGCAAGCATTTCGATCCGGCGCTAATTGATTTGCTGATGGCAAAATTACCTCAGATATTAGAAATAAAAGAAAAGTGGAAAGACGAAGACTAGATAAAGACTTATAGAGTCTGTGCTATAAATCATGGGCTACTAACTAATAGTCGAGTGCTGTTGCTTAATGTGACGTCAATCAGTATAATGCGCTTATTAAGTGATGGTAGCGGGCTCCCTCAGTGTTTAGGAAAGTAACGCTTCCATTCTCAGCAAACTATCACCTACCGGTGTTTTTTACCCATGTGTTTGCATTTGTCTTTTTGACAAATTTGGGTTCAGAATTTTAATAAAAGCCCCGCTAGTCCGGGGCTTTTTGTTGTATTAGACCCTGGAGTCAGCCTAGCTGAGCTAGGTGATGACAGGTGGGCTTAAGGCCCTTTTTTCGTTTTTGGAGGTTTGCATTGGCAAAACTTGAAGAGAAACTAACCGAAATGCTTAACCCAGGTGTAGAAGCTTTGGGGTTTGAATTGGTTGGGATCGAATTTGTACGAGCGGGGAAACATTCAATTCTTCGCGTTTTTATTGATCATGAAAACGGTATCTCCGTAGATAATTGTGCAGATGTAAGTCATCAAGTGAGTGCGATATTGGATGTTGAAGATCCAATTAGCACAGAGTACAACCTAGAAGTATCTTCACCAGGTATGGATAGACCGCTTTTCAAAGAAAAGCATTATGTTGATTCTGTAGGTGAAGTTGTTCAGGTTCGTTTATCTATGCCGATGGACGACAGACGTAACTTTAAAGGCAAAGTATTGGCTTGCGACAATGGCGTAGTCAGTATTGAAGTGGATGGCCAGCAGTTCCAGTTAGCTGTGGCGAATATCGAAAAAGGTAACGTTGTTCCCACATTCGAATAACGGAACAGCAATGCTTTCATCGACGAAAGCTTGAGTGAGGCTAAAATGAATAAAGAAATTTTGTTAGTGGCGGAAGCCGTTTCAAATGAAAAACAAGTGCCTAGAGAGAAGATTTTTGAAGCGCTGGAATTTGCAATAGCCAGTGCCACCAAAAAGAAAAATGAAGGCGATATTGAAGTACGAGTAAGTATCGACAGAACCTCTGGCGACTTCGACACATTCCGTCGTTGGTTAATTATTCCTGATGATCAGGAACAAGAGAACCCGTTCGCAGAAATCACCCTTTCTGCTGCACAAGTAGAAGAGCCTGAGCTTCAATTAGGCGATTATGTGGAAGATCAGATTGAATCTATCAAATTTGACCGCATAACTACGCAGACCGCGAAACAAGTTATCGTACAAAAAGTACGTGAAGCTGAACGCGCGCAAATGATTGCAGAATACGAAGATAAAGTCGGCGAGTTGGTAACCGGTACGGTTAAGAAAGTAAACCGCGACAACATTATTATCGATTTAGGTAATAACGCCGAAGGTGTTATCTACCGTGACGATATGCTTCCTCGTGAAACGTTCAGACCAGGCGACCGTGTTCGCGGCTTACTATATGTAATTCGCCCTGAAGCACGTGGCGCTCAGTTGTTTATCAGCCGTACTCACCCTGACATGCTTGTAGAGCTATTCAGACTTGAAGTACCGGAAATTGCTGAAGAAACACTAGAAATTAAAGCGGCGGCTCGTGATCCGGGTTCCCGTGCAAAAATTGCCGTTAAAACTAACGACAAACGCTTAGATCCAGTTGGTGCGTGTGTGGGTATGCGTGGTTCACGCGTACAAGCAGTATCGGGCGAATTGGGTGGTGAGCGTGTTGATATCGTATTGTGGGATGAAAACTCTGCACAGTTTGTTATTAACGCCATGGCCCCTGCAGAAGTTGCCTCTATTGTTGTGGACGAAGACAGTCACATGATGGATGTAGCAGTAGAAGCTGACAACCTTGCTCAGGCAATCGGTCGTAGCGGTCAAAACGTTCGCCTTGCTAGCCAGTTAACTGGTTGGGAATTGAACGTGATGACAGTAGAAGATCTGAACAAGAAACATGAAGAAGAAAACGCGAAGGTGTTGAACATCTTTACCGCTGGCTTAGATGTAGACGAAGAGTTTGCTGCTATGTTGGTTGATGAAGGTTTCACCACATTGGAAGAAGTGGCATACGTGCCAGCAAGCGAGCTTCTTGCCATTGACGGACTTGATGAAGATACCGTTGAAGAATTGCGTAATCGTGCACGTGCATTCCTTACGACCCGTGCATTAGCAAACGAAGAATCGCTTGAAGGCGCAGAGCCTACCGAAGCCTTACTAGGCCTTGAAGGAATGAGTAAGCACGTGGCCTATGTGTTGGCCAGCCGCGGCATTACCGACCTTGAAGAACTGGCCGAGCAAGGCACAGATGAAATTAGTGATATTGATGAACTAGACGAAGCTACTGCGGGTGCGCTGATTATGGCAGCACGTAATATCGTTTGGTTCAATGAAGAGTAAAGGTCAACAGGGGGAATAATACGTAATGGCAGATGTATCTATTGAAAAGCTCGCCAGCGACATTGGTACGACCGTTGACCGATTGGTTGGCCAGTTTAAAGACGCGGGTATTACAAAGAATGCCGGCGCTCAGGTTACTGAAGAAGAGAAAAAGAAACTGTTGGATCATTTAAGTAAGCAACACGGCAGCGCGTCCGAACCACAGCGCATGACACTTAAACGCAAGACAACCAGTACTATTAGCGTAGGCAAGTCTAAAGAAGTTAAAGTTGAAGTACGTAAGAAGCGTACTTACGTTAAGCGTACTGATGCTGAAGAGCAACAACGTCAAGCGGAAGAAGAAGCGAAGTTAGCTGAAGAAGCACGTTTGAAACGTGAAGCAGAAGAAAAAGCTGCTTCTGAAGCAAAACAAGCTGCTGAAGAAAAAGCGCGTAAAGCGGAAGAGTCAAGAAAAGCTGCTGAAGAAGAACGTGCACGTCGCGTTGAGCAAGCTAAGAAAGACGCTGAAGCACGCAAAAAAGACGAGCCTGAAATGTCGGCTGAAGAAAAAGCCGCTCAGGAAGCTGCTCGTCAGGAAGAAGAACGTCTTCGTAAAGCGCAAGAAGAAGAAGCGCAGAAGAAGCTTGAAGAAGATGCTAAGAAAGCGGCTGATGAAGCACGTAAATTAGCAGAAGAAAACGAGCGTCGTTGGAAAGAAGAAGCTGAAGCACGTAAGAAAGCGGAAGCTGAAGAAGTTCACTTACATTCAAACCGTTATGCTCAAGAAGCAGAAGACGAGCAAGACGCCCAAGTTGAGCGTTCTTCACGTCGTCGCAGAAAGTCTAAGCGTAATGCGGGTGAGCACTTGAAGCAAGGCTTCAACAAGCCAGCTCAGCCAGTAGAGCGTATCGTTAAGCTAGGTGAAACTATCACTGTTGGCGAACTTGCTAGCAAGTTAGCGATTAAGTCGAATGAAGTTATCAAAACCATGATGAAAATGGGTGAGATGGCGACCATTAACCAAGTTCTTGACCAAGACACAGCAGTACTTGTTGTTGAAGAAATGGGTCATAAATTTGAACTGGTTAACGACAACGCGCTTGAAGAAGAATTGTTAGCTGATGATGGCACAGGTGGTGATAAAACGTCACGTGCACCTGTTGTAACCATTATGGGTCACGTAGACCATGGTAAGACATCACTACTTGATTACATTCGTCGCGCGAAAGTGGCAGACGGTGAAGCGGGTGGTATTACTCAGCATATCGGTGCTTATAAAGTACAAACTGATAATGGCGAAATTACCTTCTTAGATACTCCTGGACACGCCGCATTTACTGCAATGCGTGCTCGTGGAGCAACAGCTACAGATATCGTTATCTTGGTTGTTGCGGCAGATGATGGCGTAATGCCACAAACAAAAGAAGCGGTTCAACATGCTCGTGCAGCAGGCGTACCGTTAATCATTGCCGTGAACAAGATGGATAAAGAGTCAGCGGATCCAGATCGTGTTAAAACTGAGCTTTCTCAACTGGAAGTTATTTCAGAAGAGTGGGGCGGTGAGCACCAGTTCTGTAACGTTTCTGCTAAAACTGGTATGGGTGTTGATGGTCTTCTAGAAGCCATTAATCTTCAAGCTGAGTTACTAGATTTACAAGCGGTAGCTAAAGGTCCAGGTCGCGGTATCGTTATTGAATCACGTCTTGATAAAGGTCGTGGTCCAGTGGCTTCAGTACTTATCCAAGAAGGTGAGCTGAAAGCCGGTGATATCTTACTATGTGGCGAAGAGTACGGACGTGTTCGTGCAATGCGCGATGAGCATGGTCAAGAGCTTAAGCTAGCGGGTCCATCTACACCTGTTGAAGTACTAGGTCTATCTGGTGTTCCAGTAGCCGGTGAAGATGCAGCAGTTGTTAAAGATGAGCGTAAAGCGCGTGAAGTAGCGGCTAAGCGTCATCAGAAGAAGCGTGAACTTAAACTAGCTCGTCAGCAAAAAGCCAAGCTTGAAAACATGTTCGCGAACATGGAAGCAGGCGACGTTAGCGAACTTAACATTGTACTTAAAGCTGATGTACAAGGTTCTGTAGAAGCGATTGCTGAGTCGTTGATTAAACTATCAACGGCAGAAGTTAAAGTGAATATTGTTGGTAGCGGCGTAGGTGGAATCACTGAAACTGATGCAACATTGGCAGCGGCTTCTGGCGCTATCGTACTTGGCTTTAACGTTCGTGCCGATGCAACTGCACGCCGCGTATTAGAAGCTGAAGAAATTGATTTACGTTACTACAGCGTTATCTATAGCCTAATCGACGAAGTGAAAGCAGCAATGAGCGGTATGCTTGCGCCAGAATTCAGACAAGAAATTATTGGTCTGGCTGAAGTGCGTGATGTATTTAAATCGCCTAAGCTTGGTGCTATCGCTGGTTGTATGGTTACAGAAGGTGTGGTTAAGCGTAGCAATCCAATCCGTGTACTTCGTGAAAACGTAGTAATCTATGAAGGTGAACTAGAATCTCTACGTCGCTTCAAAGATGACGTACAAGACGTACGTAACGGTATGGAATGTGGTATCGGCGTTAAGAACTACAACGATGTAAAAGTTGGAGACCAAATCGAAGTCTTCGAAATCGTTGAAGTTAAACGCGAAATCTAATTGCCTAACTAAATCAGTATAATTAAAGCGGGGGCACAAGCCCCCGTTTTTGTCTGTCACTTTTCAAAAAGAGACCTTGTTGTTTATAGGCTAAGCTTTAACAGGCTATACCTTTAAACGGCTTAGCTTTAAAAGCCTGAGTGACTGGCAACAATCGCTGATTTAAAGACAGGAGAAAGTTATGGCTCGTGAATTTTCACGTACCGACAGAGTGTCGCAGCAAGTTCATAAAGAAGTGGCTAGCATTCTGCAAAATGAATACAAACACCGCGTAGGCGATATGCCGCTGATTACCGTGTCTGATGTAGATGTAACTCGAGATTTAGCCCACGCTAAAATTTATGTGACTATCTATAACAGCACAGAAGAAGAAGGCAAGAGACAAATAAAACAGCTGGCCGAGTTTCAGCCGTTTATTCGTAGTATCTTGGCTAAGCGTTTACGCATGCGCTCTGTGCCGCACCTTCATTTCTTTGAAGATAAATCAATTATCGAAGGAATGCGCATTTCTAACTTGGTATCGCAAACCGTTGCGGCAGATGACGCTAAACGAGATACCGACGAGTCAGAAGAGAAGGAATAAATGGCAAGGCGTCGTAAAGGCCGTGATATTAACGGCATAGTATTGCTAGATAAGCCATTAGGCGGCTCTTCAAACCAACTTCTTCAAAAAGTACGTTGGTTGTTCAAAGCTTCAAAAGGTGGTCATACAGGCGCACTAGACCCATTAGCCAGTGGTATGTTGCCTTTATGTTTAGGTGAAGCCACTAAGTTTTCTCAGTTTCTATTAGACGCAGAGAAAACCTATGAAGTGACCGCAACCTTAGGTATTCGTACTACTACCTCTGATGCAGATGGTGAAGTCGTTGAAGAAAAGCCGGTGACGGTGGATGAAGAAACGGTTCGAAACACGTGTTTGCAATTCTTAGGGAAGAGCAAACAAGTGCCTTCCATGTTTTCGGCGCTAAAACACCAAGGTAAGCCTCTTTATCACTATGCTCGTCAGGGGATAACAGTTGAGCGTGAAGCCAGAGACATCGAAATATTTGAACTTGAAGTCACGCGAATTGCGTTGCCAGAAGTGGATATGCGCGTTAAATGCAGCAAAGGCACTTATATTCGCTCGTTAGTAGACGATATTGGTCAAATCCTTGAGTGCGGCGCTTACGTCACACGATTGCACCGTACTGAAGTAGCCGATTATCCAACGGATAAAATGGTATCTCTTGATACGCTAATTGCTACTCAAGAAGCATTAGATGAGGGCGACTTTGCCGCACTTGATGCCTTTATGATACCTATGGACACCGCGGTCAGTAGACTGCCTTTGGTCTGCATTAACGATGCTGAAAAACAGCGTTTTGATAATGGTCAAAGTGTTAAAGGCACTTGTAGCGAAGCATTAGTTGTCGGCCAGCCTTACCGAGTTTATTTTGGAGAAAATGAACAAGGTTTGTTTTTAGGTGTAGGTGAAGGCGTTCAAGATCCAAAAGACCAAGTGGGGTCTAATGGCGATATTTTTGTGAATCCCAAAAGACGGGTTGTGTACAACCAATAAAGTTTACACTTTCCCTTGCTAACTCGCGCGCTGTCATTATAATACGCGCTTCATTCCGTCTGGCTGAATTAGTGATCGGCCGGACATAATTTAGGAGAATGTTATGTCACTAACTAAAGACGAAACTGCAACAATCATTGCTGATTATGGCGTAAAAGAAGGTGATACTGGTTCACCTGAAGTTCAAGTTGCGTTGTTAACTCACAACATCAACAAGCTTCAAGGCCATTTTGCTGATCATAAGAAAGACCACCACTCACGTCGCGGTCTTCTACGTATGGTTAGCCAGCGTCGTAAGCTTCTAGACTACCTTAAAGGCAAGAACGCTGAGCGTTATCTTGACCTAATTAAGCGTCTTGGCCTACGTCGATAAGCTTAAGTTTTTAATGAAAAAAGCACCCTAGGGTGCTTTTTTTATGCCTGTAAAACATTGCCCACATAGCAAATGTTGCGTATGTTTAGCATTGGTAATGCTTTAAGCATATGGAAATGATTAATAATAAGAGGGATGTATGTCATCAAATATTGATTACTCAACGTATTCATTGGAAGAATTGAAGCAAGCTCGCGCCACAATTGACGAAATTGAGCACCCAGAACGGGCGCAAGAGTTAGAAGAGCGAATTGTGAAGTTTCAATCATCAGGAAATCCTTCCACAGAAACTTCCTCCACAGTATCTACCGCAAGTGTTTTAAGAAAAGGTAAGGTTTCCTTTCATGGTAAAGCGTCAGAATTCTTTTCTATTTGGATTGTTAACCTATTGCTTAGTATTGTGACACTGGGTATCTATTCTGCGTGGGCAAAAGTAAGAACCAATCGATATTTTTATGGAAATACTGATATTGATGGTCATCGGTTTTCCTATCTAGCTAATCCATTACAAATTTTAAAAGGCCGTATTATTGCGGTGTGTTTATTTGCTAGTTATTTTATTTTAAGTGCAGTAAGTCCTATTGCAGGCGCAGTCATGGTGTTGGCTTTAATGCTACTCACGCCCTTTATGATAGTGCTAGGTCAACGTTTCAGTATGCGTATGACAGGCTATCGAAATGTTCGATTTAAATTCAATGGTGGCTTTGGTGGCGCGTTTGTGGTTTTCGTAGTGTTGCCTATCGTTAGCATGTTTACCTTGTATTTAATGTTGCCATGGGCGCTTAAGAAGATAGACGAATACCTAGTTGACGAATCTGCTTTCGGTGACAGTAGATTTACTACGAAATTGAGCACGGGATCTTATTATCTTGCGTCACTTGGCGCTGTGGGTATAGTCGTGGCAGTGTTTATCGTTGGTGCTAGTGCAATGGGTTTTGGCTTTAGTAGCCTTATTGAAACATTAGAAAACGGCGCACCTTTAGTGATGCTCGCTCTGATCGGCATGTACCTTATTGCTTTTGCCATTTCATCTAGCTTTTATACCGCCCTTATTCGCAATCATATTTATGAAAATAGTGAAATACCAAACGTGGCGCAGTTTAATTCTAATGTGGGTGTAATGCCTTTGGTATGGCTTAGAACCACTAACGTTATTGCTATTGTTCTTTCCTTAGGGTTCGCTATTCCATGGGCGAAAATTCGCAGTGCTCATTTCTTTGCTAATGCAACTGAGGTCACTGTGTTATCAGGTATTGATAGCGTTACGTCCATTAATACCGGTTCTGTGGGCGCGACAGCTGAAGAAGCGGCTACGTTGTTCGATGTTGATGTCGCGTTAGGCTAGCTCAATGATAGATGGGCAGCTATATCAATCAGAAGGTTCATCGGTCACACCTATTACCGCGAGTATTGAAGATAATATACTGGTCATTCGTCTCATAAACGAGGACCAGTGTAATGCTAACAACGGCCTAGGAATAAACGAAAGTAATGCTGTCGTTAATACGGACGTGATCAATGGTGAAAGTGCCGAACCGTTAAGGTTTCAGCAATCTGAAGTTAATGCGAAGTCGAAACTGGGCAACTTGCCTCGAGAAATCACCTTACCTAACGACCGCTTACTGGTTTGTTCACCATCACCACTGTTAAATCAGTGGTTAGATGGTGGGGCAGGTAGTCGAATCTCTCAAATGGAGACAAGAAAGCCTTGGTTAATCGCGAGTGTTTTATTAGTCCCACTTTTACTCTACGTTATTTTTGTACAGGGTATGCCATGGGCAGCCGTTAAATTTGCTGACCAAATACCATATTCCATTAAAACCGTAGCTTCACAGCATACGTTGAGTGCATTAGATTATTCTATGCTGGAGCCTAGCACGCTACCCGATTTGCAACGTGAGCAGTTAATGATGGGGTTCAACGCCGTTGTAGAGCAAGTTAGCGAACCTGGTACTGAGAATGATATTCGGGTACGTTTCAGAGATTCCGAGCTCATTGGCCCCAATGCCTTTGCGCTACCCGACGGTACCATCGTGTTTACCGATGATTTGGTTGCACTGGTAGATGGTGACCAAGCATTACTTGATGCCATATTGTTACACGAAATTGGCCATGTGGCGCAAAACCATTCCATGCAAATGGTGGCCGAGTCTTTATTTGCCACCCTGGCGATAAGTTACTTTTTCGGCGATTTAAGCGGAGCAATTGAGTCTTTTATGGGAATAGGTTCTAGTGTTGTACAAAACCAATACTCACAAAAGCACGAATGGCAAGCTGACAACTTTGCTATTTCGAAATTAAAATTAATGCACCGAGATACCGCTGACTTTGCGGACGTAATGCGTAAACTATCGAACGAAACTGACCAGCAGGGCGCTGAAAATAGCTGGTTTCAATCTCATCCCTCAACCAAAGCACGTATAGAGAATGCTGAAAGCGCAGCATATCATGATTGATTGGTATTAGTCGTTCTAGTGGTAATACCGGGTGGAATACTTAGTGTTTATACCTAGTAGAATGCCTAGTGTTAGTGCCTAGATTTTGGCGTGTTTGTCTGTGTGGAAGATAGTGCGATTTCGGCCGTCGTCTTTTGCCTGGTAAAGCGCGTCATCGGCTTCTTTAATTAACGTTTCAATTTGCAAGACAGTGTCATGTTGAGACATGGGTATTTGCGTCACGCCAATACTTACCGTAATTCTATCTGCTCGCGAGTAACGTAATTCTGCAATCCTTTCATGCAAATACTTACAATAGAGTCGGGCATTGTCCTGGGTTGAGTTATATAACACTATCAGAAATTCTTCGCCGCCCCAGCGGGCAACAACGTCAGTTTTTCGTGTGGCAGATTTCAATGTTTTAGAGAGTAAAACAATAACCTCATCGCCCACATCGTGACCGTGCTTATCATTAATGTTTTTAAAGAAATCTATATCAATGAGTAAGAAGGACACAGGAACGAATTTTCGATTTACCTGATCGAGTAGCTTACGAATATCCGCCGAGGCGGCACGACGATTGAGTAAGTTTGTAAGCGGGTCGAGACGGGAAAGTAGTGTTAGTTCGTCGGTTTTCAATTCCAAACTGTCTCTTACTTCTATTAGCTCTTGATAAAGCTTGTCACGGCTTTTAGCTGAATGCATAGACCAGTAGAGTTGTTCGCCATGCAGTGTAACATTTGCCAGTACAGGTAACCGTTCTTGCTGCGCAGTAACCAACGTCATTTGAAGTTCCGAAAATCTACCCGTATCGAGTAATGACGGTCTCACATAGCTTTCAAAAAAAATTAAACTCGCCCGCGAAATAATACTGGAAACGTTACTTCCCGCCATATCTTCTCGTGAAGAGCCGAGAAATTCCAGTGCATCTTTATTGCAGTAATCGATACTTCCGGATCGTAAATCCGACACTAAAAGTAAACTTGGAAAGAGGTCGAGCAGTTCCTCATTCAAGAGACAAACTGCTCTATTTTTTCTGCAATAGTGATGGGGTTCGTCATATGCAAACAATGGCCGTGAGCATCTATCACTTCAAGCGATGACAAAGGTGTTTTTTCATGCATATATTTCCCCACTTCGACCGCTGTTAATGAGTCGCTGCGACTTTGCAGAATAAGAGAGGGAAAAGAAATTGTCGGAAGGACATTTCTATAATCGGAAAAGAAGGTGGCCTTTGCAAAAGGTTTCGCATATTTAGGGTCGGTAGAACAAAAGCTGCTTTCCAATTCTTTAACTAAAGTGGGGTCGTTCTCTCCCCCCATCACTAATGGCGCAAGGTAACTCGCCCATCCAATGTAGTTTTTGTCCATTAGGTTAATAAGCTCTTCCAAGTCTTCTTTTTCGAAACCGCCAAAGTAGTCTGGCGGTAAATTCAGAAAACAAGGAGAGGGGCATATCAATACAAAATTTGAAAAATGTTGCGGGGCGATAACTGAAGCGAGGTAGCCAATAATACCGCTCACTGAATGGCCAATAAACGTGACCTCGGTTAACTCAAGCGCTTCACAAATATCGATAACATCTTGTGCATACCCTTCTAATTCTTCATACCGAGATTTATCAAAAGCACTAACATTAGATTTTCCACAACCCACATAGTCAAACAGCACGATTTTGTATTTTTGCTCAAGATAGGGGGTAAGGTACTTCCACATGTTTTGGTCACAACCAAATCCATGTGCAAGCATAAGTGTTTTTGTGCCTGATCCAATAACGTTTACGTTATTATTGTCGATAATATGATTAGCACTGGATTGAAAAACCATAGTAGTCGCCTGTTCTTACTTGTGCAAAAAAATAGCCTGAAAATAGCAACACAAGGCTATCCACTTATATAATGTTTATAGCATCGAAGAGAAACAGAATATATGCTACTTAAGGTCAATAACGTCAGCGCAAAAAAAAGGAGCTGATAGGCTCCTTTCAAAATACATTCAAATTTGAGGCTAAGATTAGCCTTCAGATACGCTCGTTGCAGTTGAAGGCGCAGAGTTTGTAGAACTCGTTGTGCTTCGTGAAACTACTTTGGTGGCTATCTCTCTTAACTCATTTTCAAGGCTGGTAATGCGCCCAGAAAGGGAACTGTTACGCTGCTCTAACACCGATAATTTGTCAGACAAGTTGCGTACTTGTTGTTCGCTACTGCGTTTATCACCAGAGACTTGTTCTAGTTGAACATTCAAGGCTAGAATTTCATCAGCCAAAGAAGCCAACTGATTTTTCACTGAGCCAACTTGGCTCTGCTGGCTAGCCACATCATCGGCAACCTTCTTAATGTTGCCCTGAAGCGCGTTTTGAACGTTACCCACTCTATCACCTAAGTCAGCAATTTCTTTTTGATTGCGGCGCCAGGCTGAAGCCCAAAGTTTGTCCATCTGTTCCCACAAATCATTGGTCTTACTGGCCAGTTCATTTACTTTAACCTGCAATGCAACAGTCGACTCACCCATTTCTTCACCAGTAGCAGAAAGCTTCTTCTCTAATTCAAGAATGCGTTTTTCAGCTTGAGAAGCGACTACTTTTTGTTGCTCTACCAATGTGTACAGGTAATAACATCCGCCACAGGCACCAAGCGCAATAAGTGCGATAAGGAATACCCAGAGACCATTACCGCCACCACTGCTTTTTTCTGGGGATTTAGGAGAGGGGCTGGTAGGCGATGAGGAATTCGAAGGTGCTTTGGTTGGCGTAGGCTGACGCTTTTTTTGATAATCGCGACGATCTTCATCATCTAAACGAATAGTTGGAAAATCATCATTATTCGAATTATTTGCCATAAGTTCTCTATTTTCTCTTGTTAAAGCATTGGGTTAACTGCTGCCTACTTAGATGTAGGCGCAGTAACCGAAATATCATTGTTAGCGCATAATAACATCGATATTATATTGAATTAATTATAAATACCAATGGCGATTACGTATCGCTGTCAAACCATTCTACACGATACAAATCGCGACGACGATCTAGATAATTCCTAACAGAACCTTCATTTTGAAGTTTAGTCAGCTTATCTAAATCTAGGTCTACGATCAGCGTCATTTCCGTATTTGGCGTGGTTTCTGACACAATAGCATCGTGGGGGAATGCAAAGTCGCTAGGTGAAAACACCGCAGTTTGACCGTATTGAATATCAACATTGTCTACCTTGGGTAAGTTACCCACACTGCCTGCTATAGCCACATAACATTCATTTTCAATGGCGCGGGCTTGGGCGCAACGTCTAACCCGTAGATAGCCGTTTTTGGTATCTGTCCAAAAAGGAACAAATAGAATCTGCATTTCTTGCTCAGATAGCAACCGTGCAAGTTCAGGAAATTCCACGTCGTAACATATCAGTACCCCGATTTTCCCGAAATCTGTATCGAACACTTTAAGGCTATTACCGCCTTTCATTATCCAATCTTTCTTTTCGTGTGGGGTAAGGTGTAGTTTGTACTGACTTTCTATGGTGCCATCGCGCTTACAAATATAGCTAACGTTGTATAGCTCATCTTCTTCTACCACAGGCATAGAGCCCGCAATAATAGTGATATTGTACGACACAGCAAGGTGCGAAATGGAAGTCAGAATTTCATCGGTATAGGTGGCTAAGTGCCATATTGCATCAATTGAAGTATCAGACGGGCTCAGCCCCATTAACGGTGCGTTAAAAAATTCAGGAAACAATGCCACATCGCAGGAATAATCCGATAACGCGTCTACGAAATATTCAACTTGCTGAAGGAGTTCTTCTACATTGTTGAAGTAACGCATTTGCCATTGAATACATCCGATACGGGCGCTCGACTTACGACCAGTTATAAGCGATGGATTATTGGGCTCATAATAGATGTTGTGCCATTGCAGTAGCGTGGCATAGCCTTTCGAGGCTTCATCTTCAGGCAAATAGGCGCTGAGGACCTGTTTTACTTCAAAACCATTTGATAGCTGAAAAGTGAGAATAGGATCGTAAATGTCTTTAGATTTTACTTGTTCAATGTATTCATAGGGAGACAGTTCTTTCGCATAATTTTTATAAGTAGGAATGCGCCCGCCAGCCATTATTGACTTCAAGTTCAGGTTTCTACATAACTCTTTGCGCGCCTCGTACAAACGTCGGCCTAGTCTTAGCCCACGATAGTCGGGGCAAACGATGACTTCAACACCATACAATACGTCTCCATTTGGATCGTGAGTAGTAAGATAAGCATCGCCAGTAATTTCATCGTAGCTGTGTTTGTCGCCAAACTGGTCGTAATCCACAATGACTGAGATAGCGAACGCCACCACCTTTCCTTTGTCTTCAATACATATTTGACCTTCGGGGAACGTAGTGACTTGTGCCTTAAAGTTGTTATAAGGCCAAGCTCCTCCAACGTTTGCGTACACGTTATCCATTAACGCTTTAACATCGTTGTAATCATCTAGGCGCAAATTACGCAGCGCTAAATGATGTTCGGTTTCTTCAATGACTGTTTGATCCTGACTCATGCCTTTACCACCAGTGGTTGTTTTTCATATTTGAGCATAATTATTTCCGTGGGGCTAACGGTATTAATGCTTGTGTCATCTAGGTTTTAAAGCAAGTTTTATTCCTATTAAAACCAATGCGTTATAATCAAGAGGTTAGGCTTTCATTTATTGTTCGTTAATTGCGCATTTAAAGCTTGCTGTGCGAGTAACTTAAGCGTATAAATCCGCATCCAATTACTCGTGCTAACGCCGTACAAAGTCAAAGTTAATCATGGAACGTTTCTCGTTAGATTTACCTTCACCCCTTTATGTTTTTGATGAAAATTATTTCAGTAATATTGTCAGCGATTTACAAGAAAAGGGCTTTAGTATTAGGCCGTTAGGGGTGCCAGAGTTTGTTATAGATGCATTGGTCGCCTGCCAAGATACATTGTCCAAGCAAGCATATCGGCGCGCGGGGATTGGTCGGGCTCAACAATTTCAACACCACGAAAAAGTAAGAAGCGATGAGATATGTTGGATAGATGGCACCTCTTCAGAAGGGCAGTTGTGGCTAGAATGGTGTGAAGCGTTAAGGCTCTATATTAATCGCCATTTATTCATGGGGTTATTTTCGTTCGAGAGTCACTTTGCCTGTTACGGCCCCGGTAATTTTTACAAACGTCATCTCGATGCTTTCAAAGGTCAAAGTAATAGAATGCTATCGGTGGTGACCTATTTAAATGATGATTGGCAAGCTACGGAGGGTGGCGAGTTAGTATTATATGCTAGTGAACAAGATGACATTGGCGAGAGAGTGTTACCTGAAAAAGGCACTATCGCCATTTTTCTTAGTGAGGTATTTCCGCACGAGGTACTCACCGCAAAACGTGAGCGGCATTCAGTTGCGGGGTGGTTTAGGTTAAATACCAGTATTAATGAAAATATTGATCCACCAAAGTAATTCACCTATGGCTAAACCCTTACTTCTAATGCTAGTATCGAAACTATAAGTCAAAAGTATAATTCCCAAGTAATGCAGTTACTGTTAAACCCCAACAGTAGGTTATTGGCTTATAATATCGTAGATAGTTAAACCCTCCATTTAACAGATGTGGTAACTACGGTAAGTCTTAGGGACAAGAAAAAAAGTGATTAGTTGAATGTTGGAAAAAATTCCTGCCCCCACCTCAAAAGAGGATTTGCGCGTTCTGGTTATCGACAACCAGGGTTTAGTGCACGATGTAGTAGCCTCTGCGTTGCATGCTATTGGTATCAAACATGTTGTGAGTGCATTTAATGCCTTTCACGCTATTCGTTTGTGTGAAGAAAAGCGTTTTGATTTCGTGCTGCTTGCATTCAATGTGAGTCACGATAAAGACGGCTTTCATTTATTCGAAGAGCTAAAGCACTTAAATCATATCAATGACACCACTACGGTTATCTTTCTAAGTGCCGAAACATCACCAGAATTGGTTAATTGTATCGTTGAGTTGCAGCCTGACGATTTCTGGGTGAAACCGTTGACGCCAAGCAGTATCGAGTCTCGTTTAAATTACTTACTACAGATACGCTATAAGCTTCATAAAATGCTGCATTGTATGAAGGTTGGCGACTATTCTACTGCGATGTACTATGCAGAGCGCCAATTAAAAGACATGTCATTATCCGACTATCACCCCAGAATTAGGCGCCTAATTGGCGAATGTTTGCTGCAACTGCGTGACTATGAAACGTCTGAAAATTACTACCGAGAACTACTGCAAACCATGGATCATGCGTGGGTGCATATTGGCTTAGCCCGTTCGTTATTGCGTCAGGATGAGCTAGAAGAAGCTCAACTCTTGGTTGAAGACTTATTACTACGCCCAGACACTCGGTTTTTAACCTACGACTTGCTAGCACAGTACTTTATTGAAAAAGAGCAGTTCGAGTTGGCTTACGAACAAATGAAACAAGCGAGTAAGTTAGCGCCTCGTAATATTGAACGTAATAAGCGATTGTGGGATTTGGCCAGGCTCAACCACGACAAAGTAGGTCAGTTGTCTGCGGTTCAAAATATGGCGAAGTTTGCCAAAAATTCTATTCATGATTCACCTGAGCTTTCTTTAAATGTAATTCGTTCTACCATCGATTTAGCCACTAGCCTTGGCGCTGGGGAAGGTGATAGATACATACAACGTGCGCAAAATGACTTGGAAGAGATCAGTCAGCAAAAAGGGGTTCAAACCCAACTTGGCGACCAAATTGATGTTATTAAAGCGCGTATGTTGTGCCTTCGAAATCAAAAGAAGTCGGCTGAGGAAATCATGAACGCCAGTTCAGTGCATACCACTGGGCAATCGATGGAAGATAACCTAGACAAAATGAAAGCTTTTCATGAGCTAGGGATGCGTGAGCAGTGCATCAGTATTTTAGAAAAGCTTAAAACGCAAATTGAGGGTGATACCTTTTCTTCGCAAGTCGTCGATGAATATCTCAAGCAAGAGTCTATTGAACGCACAGAGATACAGTTCACGACTAAAGAATTGAAGAACATGGCTACGGTGCACTATAAAGAGAACCGGTTGCAGCCTGCTTACAATAACTTGCGACAAGCACTTACTATTTCGCCTAAAGACAAACAAATTGCATTGAGTTTAATGAAGGTGTTGCTTCAACTGCACAGTACTCAGCCATTAAATGATGAGCAGTTGGAAGTGGTCACACTGGCAGCACGTATGTTAACCAACGAAAAGTTATCGTCTTCACAAGCGGAAAAGCGCGATCAGTATATTGATAAGTTGGGGCTTGAGGTAGAAGCACCACAGGGCAAAGAAGCCTTAGGCGTTCTTGGTCACCCTACACCTTAAATGAGTAAAGCGGACAGTGAATCTGCCTGCGTAAACTAAACCATGCGCCAATAGGGCATTACACGGATACAAAGCAGATACAAAGTACATATAAAAAGGGGATGGTTTATAAAACCATCCCCTTTTTTTTTATAAACCGCCAGCGTTTATTTGTGGCGGTTACGTTTGATGAATTTACTTAGCTGAACGGCGGCGAAAGGTTAGAACACCAGCCATTAATGCTAAGATGAAACCCATAGAGCCGCCTGAATCGTTGTCATCTTCAACAGGATCAGCTTCATCAGGCAATTCTGCTTCTAAGTTGAAGGTTGCAATGAACGGGTCGTGATCTGAGCTGCGGAATGGACCTACATCAGTAAATGCATAGCCGTCTTCATCAGGGTAGTAAGAAAGCGCTTGGTCGTACTGGAATTGGTAAACTTCAGGAGAGTTAATGCTCCAATGCGCACCGTCTACCGCATCAGCAAGCATGGCTTCACTCGCGAGTACATGATCTAAGCTACCTACTTGCTCTGTACCGTAGAACCAGTAAGAGTAACCTTCAGCATCAAACTCTTCTGCAAGGTTAACGTAACCATAGTTGGCCGTTACTTCTACAGAGGCACCGTCGTCCATACCTGTGTTAGCTGCAGTCATTACCGTGTAGCCTTGAGTTTCTGCTGTGTAGTCGGTAAGAACAGCAACAGGATCTTCTGCGCTGTATGAGTTCAAATCACCTAATACTAGAATACGCTCAGGTAAGCTATCATCACTTAGTGCTTCACCAAGGGTAATAGCAGCAGAAACACGAAGCGCGTTACAGCTACCCTGAATAGTATCAGTTTCGCTTACTTCTTCAGCAATATCTTCACCACACTGTGAACCTTTCGATTTAAAGTGGTTAACAGCAACTGCAAATGTCTTTCCACTTTCAACATGGGCAAAAGATTGAATTAAAGAAGGACGCATTTGTGCCACGCTATCTTCATCAATTTGCTGAATTGGCATGTCTACCACTTGTGCATCACCTTCAGGCGTTACAATAGTTGCGCGGTATAACAAACCAACAGTAATTGCATCAGTACCAA
Organism: Alteromonas sp. Mac1; assembly: GCF_001562125.1. Taxonomy (NCBI): domain Bacteria; kingdom Pseudomonadati; phylum Pseudomonadota; class Gammaproteobacteria; order Alteromonadales; family Alteromonadaceae; genus Alteromonas; species Alteromonas sp. Mac1. The sequence goes on along the minus strand of NZ_CP013932.1, from coordinate 2,611,180 downwards.
TTGCTGTGCTATCAGCAGTGCTGATGAATGAGTACTGTTCGGTATCGGCAAGTTCTGCATTAACAGCAGCGACTAGGCTAACGATAGCGCTGTCATCGCCAAAACCGTCGTTTTCAATTTCCATTAAGCCAACCACGTCAGCGTTTAAGCCTACAATTGCTTCAACGATACGTGCTTCTTGTAAAGCGAATTCAGTTTCGTCTTCAGCGCCACGGTTTGCATCGAAATCGAAGGTTACATCGCCGTTTGCATCTACTTCGCCATTGAAGTAGTTCAGAACGTTGAAGGTAGCAATTGATAAATTGCCTTCAGTTACCACAGGGTTCGCTTCACGAGTAGAGGTTACTGTAATCACATCGGTAGGATTAATTCTAAACGCACCGAAGCTATAGTTTAGCGGGCCGCTTGCAGACACAGTATCACCAATTCGAATAGCATTTGCGTAGCTAAAGGTTGGGAAATAACTAATAGTGTCTGGGTAACTTGAGCTGCTGTTGTCTTCAATTTTAAGTAAGCTGGCTGCTGAAGCGGTTACTGCTTCAACATACGCGTCTGAAAGCGGTGCTGCAACATCGCTAGGCTGGCGTTTAACACTGTCACTTACTTGAATCTCACCGTAGCGCCATAAATCATTTGTGCTGGTTACCGTAGCGTCAACAACAGAAGCTAACATGCCTTCAAATGGTTCAAGAGAATAATCGAAAGGCATATCGATAGTCGTCATCAGAACGTCATCGCTTGCACCGCAATCAAGTGCAGTAACATCACTGTCTTGGTTTAGCGTAGTCATGCCGTAATTTTCAACCACTTCACCGTATATGCGAGCAACGTTGCCCACCGCAATGGTAGTACTACCGCTAACGAAAATACCTTCAGAAGTGGCATCATCACCATCGCTATCAGCCGTTTCTTCTTGTAGGAAGTAACCGCCCGCACCCATGCCAGTCACAATGGCTTCAACGATATGACCGTTACCTACTTCTTCTGACGCGTCGCCACTACCTTGAATGGTGCTAATAAGCGTTGCTGCATCAGTACAAACGCCTAGCTCGATCACTGGCTCTTCTGGTGGAACTTCGTCATCACCGCCGCCTTCAGTACTAAAAGTACCTTCTGGGAAGGGGGTCGCTGCGGCTGCATTGGTCGCTGCATCATCTAATGCGTCAACGCCGCTATAAGTCCAGTTGTCAGCAGAGAACGTACCGCCATTAGCTACTGAGCCATCTTTTCGGTAAGCCCAGCCGTCTAAGTATTCCCATGCTGTTCCATTACCATCAACGTTAATGTCACCGAAAGTATCGATAACCGCATCGTTTTCGAAAAGCTCTACTGCGTCATCGCCATTGATTCCCATGGCCGTTGAATCGTAGTCAGGTGCATAACCGAAAAATTCAGTAAAACCATCAATTTCAGATGCTACATAAATATAGCTACCCGCTGAGGCGCTATCTGCTGGGAAAGTAAATTCTACGCCATCAGTACCGCCGCCATTGTTGGCTGAGCCAAGCCCGTATACTGATAAGTCGGCAATATCATTTACAACGTAAAGCTCAACAGCTTTAGGAAGGCCACCGGTAAGTGACGCATCAACAACACCGCTGATAACTAAGTCGCTGGCATTGGCCGAAAATGCAGTAAGAATACCTGCTGTTATGAGTGACAATGAAGTTTTCACTGGTTGTTTCCCTCTTAGGTCTTTTATTATTAGGTCTGTCAAAGCAGACCCTCTTTGTTATTGCTAGACCTAGCCTATAACTATAATGTCAACGCAGGAATGACTTAACGTTATTCAAGTTTATTTTTAATAAAATCTTAATAATCATGTATTTAATCTATTCAAATAAAGTTATTTATGACATTGGCTCGTCATAAAAGGCATTTCGGCATCTATAAATAACCCTACAACGACTAAAAAGTTTTGAATGCGCTCGCGTTGTTACTAGACAATAAACGCCTGTATTAAGTATTTTTGAGCGTATCGCAAAACCAACAGTGATCTTCGATAACTTGCTTTGCATAATGGTTAGCACTTGTGATTAGTGCACGATTAGTATGGTGGTTTAACGCTTTTACAGCGCTTTTTGCAAAGCGTGTACTTCGCCTGTCACCACGACAATGCGCTAAGGCGAGGGTGTACCCGCACAGTTTAGCGAAGTAACCAAAGTCGCCGTTTCGCGCTTTATTTCCCATACCAATATCATCAGGGTCTAATCCCACTTTAGCGTGGTGGCGTGAGCGAATTAACCAGTGTGCATTGTCCCAAATGACCTCATCTAATAATAAGTCTGGACGGCGCTGCATTCGTCGCTGACTGCGGGCGGTTAAGTGAGCAGGGTTCAATCGATTCACTGGGCACACATTGTCGAAATAGAATAAGGGCGCGGCTTTACGCTGCTGTTTTACCTCAACAATGTGGCAATAACGAAAGCTTTCAGCGTTATGCGGCTTTTTGGGGCCAACTAAAAAATAGAAGCGGCGCATATTTACCGAGCCTGTGCCGGCATTTTCTCTGCTTGTGATATCGACAATATCATCATCCATATAAGGTGCGAATGCCTTTAATACCTGTTGGTGTTCCACTGGGCTCAATGGCGTGTACTTATCGGTGATGTGCTTAAATTTAAGGCCGTCGTGGGTTAAATGAACCGCTTTAGCTAGCGCACTTTTAGATTCAAACTTTTCACCGCAAGAAGAGCGCTCTAATGCTTTGCGATAGAATTTTTTCAATTTTCCATCTGGCTCTTGTTCCATAGCTTCATTAATAACCGTCGAATTTTCAGTAACCCGCTGGCATGTAGCCACGTATTCTTGAATAAATAGAGATTGAGCACGGTTAACCTGGTGGGTGTCTACCGCAGATTTTGACGGGTCTGGCACATCTATCAAAAAGCGGCCTTCAGAAATACCTTTGCAATGGGCTTCGACGAGAGACAGAGAAGTAAGATAGCGAAGAATATCCCAATGTGCATAGCCTACACAGGCATCGTCAAAATCGTTCGGCGTAAAAATAACGTTGTCGCCGTGAGAGCCTTCCTCTGTAAGAAAACCAAAATTAGATGTATGGCAATCACCCATTACACTGGTTAGTGACATCGAAAAGCATGCCTCTGGCACTGCTAAATGGTGGTTTGCTAAATCGGCATAAAATAGTTGTGCGCTACCGCGGTAAAACATGAAGGGGCTTTGCGACATTTTCAAATGTTTAGCTAATTGGGGAGAAGGTGGGGTGCCATCAATTTTAGCAATTCTTTGATTAAGAAATCTTGCGCGATCCATAACTGCTATGTCGTTGTAATAATGATGGCGTTAACATTACCTTTATTGGTTTTCGAATGCGAGGCTTGCGTGGGGAGGTGGAATGTGAGAAATTTCGCTTGTTCGGGATTTTTGTGGTTATTTAATCTTATTGATTGGTAAATTTGATTGAAACATTCAAAAATACCAATTAGTTTTTTTAAAAAAACCGCGCTATTCTTATCACCAGTTTCAACGAAGTCGATTTTGCACAACAGCAATATGCTGGTAACAAAATGGGCTTTGTAAATTTTCGTACTGTTTGTATTTATAGACTAAGAGTCGAAAGTACAAAACAAAACTCACTAAATGGAGAAAGTAAACATGGCATTAATTAACACTGCTATCAAACCGTTCAAAGCACAAGCATTTAAAGACGGCGAGTTCATCGAAGTAAGCAACGAAGATATCAGCGGTAAGTGGGCAGTATTTGTTTTCTATCCAGCAGATTTCACCTTTGTATGTCCAACTGAGCTTGGTGATATTGCTGATAAGTACGAAGAGCTTCAGTCTCGTGGCGTAGAAGTATTCTCAGTATCTACTGACACTCACTTCACTCACAAAGCGTGGCACGATTCGTCTGACACTATCAACAAAATCAAGTTTGCAATGATTGGCGACCCTACTGGTGAAATCACTCGCAACTTCGATTGTATGCGTGAAACTATGGGTCTTGCTGACCGTGCAACATTTGTTGTTGATCCAGAAGGTATCGTTCAAGCGATGGAAATCACTTCTGAAGGTATCGGCCGTGATGCAGACGACCTAGTTCGTAAAATCAAAGCTGCTCAGTATGTTGCTTCTCACCCAGGTGAAGTTTGCCCAGCTAAATGGAAAGAAGGCGAAGCTACACTAGCTCCATCTCTTGACCTAGTAGGCAAAATCTAAGCAGCTGCTTAGCGCTTATAAGTAATTTATAAGTAAGTAATGGGAGTGGGTCTCCACTCCCTATCTAATTAATTTCCAATTCCTGCTTATGTTGTTAGCCTGAAAAATGGTTGGCGGGGATCGGCGTGTCGAAAATAAGGCAGACTACCGTGTTAACTAAAGAAATTTTACAAGCGTTGAAAGGCTATGCTGAGTCAATGCAGAAAAACGTAACCTTCGTCGTACAGACCGGTGAACACAGCAAGCGTGAAGAGCTTGTGTCGTTTCTGTCCGACATTGCTGGTGTAAGTGACAAATTAAGCCTTGAAGAGCGTGACACCAACGGTGTATTACGCAGCTCTATCAGCTTTCTTTTAGAAGCTGATGGCGAAGATACAGGCATTCGTTTTTCTGGTATTCCTGGCGGCCACGAATTTAACTCGCTTATCTTAGGTATGCTTCACGCATCAGGTACCGAGCTTAAAATTGATGACAGCGTAAAAGCGATTGTTAAAGGCGTTAAAGAAGAACTTAACTTCGAAGTATTTATCAGTCTAAGCTGCCACAACTGCCCAGAAGTGGTTCAGGCGCTTAACCAATTTGCGCTACTTAATCCAAACATTACGTCTGAAATGATTGACGGTGGTTTGTATCAAAACGTAGTTGCAGAACGTGACATTCAAGGTGTCCCAAGTGTTTACCTTAATGGCGAGTTGTTCGCTAACGGTAAGGTAGATGCATCGGTGCTTATCGACAAACTTATCGAACGTGACCCTTCGCTAAAAGATGCGAACAAGGGGGAGTCGTTACCGCTACAAGACGTTACCGTAATTGGTGGTGGTCCAGCTGGTGTGGCTTCAGCGATATACAGCGCACGTAAAGGCTTAAAAGTGACTGTGGTTGCCGATCGTTTCGGTGGTCAGGTGAAAGATACTATGGGTATTGAGAACCTTATCTCAGTATCTAAAACTACCGGCCCTGAGCTAGTAGGTAACTTGATGGAACACATGAACGATTACGATATCACGCTTAAAGAGCACGTTCGTGTTGATTCTGTAGAACAAGGTAATGTTAAAACGATCACGTTATCGTCTGGCGAACAAATTCGCACCCGTTCAATTGTTGTGGCCACTGGCGCACGCTGGAGAGAGTTGGGTGTCCCAGGTGAGAAAGAGAACGTTGGTAATGGCGTTGCGTACTGCCCACACTGCGATGGTCCTTTCTTCAAAGGTAAAGACGTTGCGGTAATTGGTGGTGGTAACTCGGGTATTGAAGCGGCGCTTGATTTGGCGGGTATTGTGAAATCGGTAACGGTATTCGAATTCATGCCACAACTTAAGGCTGACCAAGTACTGATTGACCAAGCTGAAAAACGTGAAAATATCACGATTATCAGAAATGCTGCTACGCATCAGATTACCGCTGAAAACGGCAAGGTGAACGCTATTGAGTATCAAGATCGCAATACCAACGAATTACACACGCTTCCACTATCAGGGGTATTCGTACAAATTGGTTTAGTGCCAAACAGCCAATTCATGGAAGGTGTAGTAGACATGAGTAAGTACGGCGAGATTGTGATTGATACGAAATGTAATACGTCAGCACCAGGCATCTTTGCGGCGGGCGACGTAACAACAGTACCTTATAAGCAAATCGTTATCTCAATGGGCGAGGGTGCAAAAGCATCACTGGCAGCATTTGAATACTTGCTAAGCCATGAAGTAATTGAAATGGAAGAAGAAACACAAGCTGCGTAAAACGCACGGTGTTGATAATTTAAAAAGCTGACAGCATTGTCAGCTTTTTTATGTCTAGAGATTTTATTTTACAAATGGGAATGGTTTTTATTTTCATTATTGTTGCGAATTTGGTAAATTAGCCTAAAGGATAAATAACAAAAACGCATTGGAAAAATGAATAATTCACACAAAACACTCGCTTCTTTGGTCGCCTTATCGCAGATTGCACTTCCGCACTATGTATCCGCAGACGAAAATTCAGATATCGCTCAGAACGATATTGAAAAGGTTGAAATAGTCGGTAAACGTAGTCCGTTTGGTGCCACAAAAACCAATACTCCCATTGTAGATTTAGCACGTACCATTTCTATTGAAACGGAAACCGACATAATTCAAAAAGGAGCTCTGAACCTTTCCCAAACGGCGACCTATATGGCTGGTGTTAATGGTGAGCCTAATGGCTTTGCAACGCGTGGCGATTCAATATCATCGCGAGGTTTGAGAATTCCTCGATACCGCGATTCAATACAAGAGTTATTTGGGAACTACAATTCTACTCGTGCTGAAGTGTATACCATGGAGCAAGTAGAGTTATTGAAGGGGCCAGCTTCAGTACTCTATGGACAGGGGTCACCCGGCGGTATTATGAATTACGTGTCGAAAACGCCAAAAATCGACAAAGGAAATGAAATTGTTGCTAGCTATGGCACGTTTGATAGAAAGCAATTGGGCGTTGATATAAATACTGCATTAAGCGATGACGATAAATGGCTAGCACGTTTTGTTGGTGTGTATCGTGATTCGGACACTCAAGTCGATTACGTGAATGATGATACTCAGGTATTTATGCCATCTGTGTCCTTCTTGCCCACTGATGACACAACATTGACATTAATTGGCCTTTTTCAAGATTCAGACAGCGATACCGGTGCACAGTTTATTCCTGTTGAAGGTACCTTATTACCGTTACCCGATGGTACATATCTGCCAGACCAAGATGTATATGTGGGAGAGCCTGGTTTCAATAAATTTGAAACGCAATCTAATCAAGTTACTCTGTTAGGTGAGCATATCTTCACCGACACTACTTCTCTTTCTTTCACCGCGTTGTGGCGTGAAGGGGAGGCTGATTATCATCAGGCTTGGGGTACTTTTACCGGCGCTTCGCATTATTTAAATACATTTTTAGGCGCTCCTGTAGCACCTACTGATACTTATGTGGCAAGAACATTTTATCAAGCCGATAACACCTTTAATCAACATGCATTAGATGTTCGGGTAAATCAGCTTTTTAGTATAGGCAAAACCCAACATGAAGTGTTGGCAGGACTTCAATATCAAAGTGTCGATACCGACGCTAATTCTGCCTATTATGCCGGTGGTGGGGTATTGCAGGGCGACTTCAGTTACATTTTAGATTTAGCGAATCCGGTTTATACGGGCTCACCTGATCAAGCTATCCTAGACGCCATCTACAACGACAGCCCAGAACAAAACGTCACCGATTATGGCTTCTATCTGTCTGATCATATTAGTTTTGGAGAGTGGCGCCTTACGGTTGGAGTACGCCATGATAAAGTAGATAACGATAATGGCGATACACAACAGGATGATTCGCAAACCTCGTATTCCGCTGGAATCTTGTATCGATTTGATAATGGGTTGTCACCGTATATTAGCTATGCAGAATCGTTTGAGACAGTAGTGGGGCTTGATAGCAATAATAAGCAACTTAAGCCTGAGGAAGGGCGCCAATATGAAGCCGGTATCAAATATGCCTTATCATCATTGCCAGGCTACATAACACTGTCTTATTACGATATAGAGATTTCAAATCTACCAAATCCTAATAATTTACCTTCAGATATTAGCCAACAACAGGGTATTACTTCAATCGAAGGTGTAGAGATAGAAGGTAAGGTTGAGTTTGGCCAAGTTTCCGCTCAATTTGCTGCGTCAGTGATGGATGCAGAAGACCCGAACGGTTTTGAATTATCTGCACAACCCGACAGTAACGCTTCATTGTGGGTGAATTGGCAACCGGATGCATATGAAGGTTTTAGATTAGGTGGCGGCATACGTTATGTAGGGCAGTCGGTTTCAGAAAATGGAACAATTAGGTACGAAACACCTAGCTATACGTTAGCAGATCTAATGATGGCATATCAGTTATCTGATCAACTAGATCTTCAGCTTAATGTGCGTAACCTAACAGACAAAGAATACCTTACATCTTGTTTGTTCCGTGGCGATTGTTTCCCTGGCTTACGTCGAACTGTCAATGCCAGTGTGACTTACTCATTTTAAAAGGCGTCGTGTATGTTGATGTTATTTACAGCTGGTGGCCTGTCGATTGCTTCTATGGCTACTGTTTATGAAAGTTGGCGTCGCCAAAAGGCGTTAGTGCTTTATATTGGACTCACTATTTGGGTTCTATCAGCAATTGCATGGTCTTACGCGGCAGGTTGGGAATTTGGGGTATTATACGCACTGTGTTTACCAGGTCTTATCGTGTGGCCGTTTATTGGTAAAAACCAGTCGACATTGCCTGTACCTAAAAATGTGCCGCAGCCCAAATCGCTAAACTTCTCACCGCAATCAAGTATGCAGAATCTAGGGCATGCGTTCGTGGTATTAATTTTATTGTTAGTGACAAGTGTGGTGCTAGCGTTAGCGTTATGTACTTTACTACCCTTTGATACTGCAGGAAAACTAGCATCCAGTGTTGTGCTGTTACCTATTCTATGGGGACTTGCTGCCTATCATTACTTGGCAACAATTAAAAAAGTAAGAGCGGTAATAACCTACATTTTTGTTGCAGTAATCAGTACTGCCATTCTATTTGCAGTGCCGATTTAGGGATCACATTATGAATAAAGCGACAAAACAATCAGCGTTAAACGCACATAGTTGGGTAGGCGTATTTTTAAGTGTACTGCTCTTTTTAGTGTGTTTGTCAGGCACCATTGCTGTGTTTCATTTGGAATTTGAACGCTGGGAACAACCTCATATTCCTGAATTTGAAACAGTAGAAGATGGGGCAGTAGAAAAAGCAATGGACAGCTTTTTAGCCAAACATCCCGAAGAAACTGATCATCTATTTGTGGTGCTTCCTACATCGGGTATTCCAAGGTTAGTGGTAGAAAACGACCACGCTGCTTATTTCGCTGATGCACAGGGAAATTTACTTGAGAAAGAAAGCGTGCCTTTCACTCAAATGTTGGTGGATTTACATTTACATCTTAACTTACCCCACAGCTGGGGCATGATATTAGTCAGTGCCTTGGGCGCAATTATTTGTACACTCATAGTCACGGGTGTTATTGCTCATAAACGTTTATCCAGAGACGCGTTTAAGTTGCGCCGTGGTGGCAATGGTCAGCAAAGCCAAATTGATTTGCACAACCGCTTTGGCCTTTGGGCTGCACCATTTCATTTGGTTATAGGTGTAACGGGGGCGTATTTTGGGTTAGCCGGTATTGTACTGGTACTCGTAGCGCAATTAAATTATGGCGGTGACAGGGAAGCGGTAATAAACCAAGTATTTACGCCCGACCCAGTTATAGAAGCACAAGAAGGCAAACCTGCGATAGGAAAAGCCATTGCGCAAATGGAAACCATAGCCCCAGAAAATCCGCTTATATTTGTAACTGTTCACGAGGTTAGTAAACCAGAACAATTCATCGAAATTTATGCGCAAGTACCGGGTCGACTGATTTACGGTGAAGCATACCGGTTTGATACCGCAGGTAACTATTTAGGTACTGCTGGTTATGATGATGGCGTATGGGGCAAGCAATTGTTGTGGGCAGTATACCGCCTTCACTTTGGTGACTTTGCAGGAATACCAAGTAAGGTGCTGTATTTTGTTTTGGGTATCATGCTAACCATGTTGTGTGTATCGGGAATGGAAGTATGGTTATCTAAAAAAGCGCATCCTGTGCTGGCCACACGGTTATGGTATTGCACGGTGTGGGGCAGCGTAAGTGCATTGGCATTTACGGCAATTGCAGATATGTTCTTCGCAGGCTCATTAGTCGCCGTGTTCTGGGGAATAATGGTGCTAAACGTGGTACTTACTGTAGCAATTAAGCGCCTCACCAAGCCAGTGTGGCTGATAATTTCAGGTATCAGTGTGTTAGTGATGTTAGTTATTTATGGTGTAGTGAATGGCGAACATTCGCTATCGCTAGCATCGTTGCAATTAAACGTACCGATGCTGATGTATGTAGTGTGGAGCATTCTACGCGGCAACACATTACTTAAGCGTGAAACCTTGTTATCGAATTTTCAAAAAGAAAATCAGGCAGTAACGCCAAATGGTAATAGTGGTAACGAAACTATTCGTGATGAAGATAGTCATCAGAGCACGTCAAGACCTAACGCGCCTCAATCGCCTATGGCTTAAAGCACTATCCGAATAACACTATTAAGTTAGTCGTGTGAACGAATACAGCGCGGCTTTCACTTAGTTTATATAACTAAATGAAAGCCGCGTTTTTTGTGCCTAACTTTCGTTTTTTACCTCAACCTTCAGCTTAATCTTCATTTCACCCTTCATAGGTATCTCCATCCTCATTTTTACTTTCTTCTTAACCAAATAACTTGCCCGTTTAATAAAGGTTCATTCACCTACTTAGTGGGCATTGTTTTGTAATGGTTTATCTACCTATAGCGTTTAAACATATTGAATAATCACCAATCTGAATTTAACCCTAGGGTAAGAACATGCTATTGCTACGGTTCTACATTTAGATGGAATTAAAAAGGGTAGCGCATGCGAATTATACTAATCATCGCTTTATTGTCAGTGACGGGATATTTACTGTTTTGGCCCGTGCCGGTTGAACCTGTAGCTTGGGATGCTCCAGAAGATAGCGGTTATAGCGGCGTTCACCTTACTAACGATTCACTATCTCTTTTTGATAGCCTTTCCCTTGGCAACGAATTCGGTCCCGAGGATTTTGCACTGCGAAGTGATGGCTCTATTGCTACTGCAACGCATTCTGGTGCCATTTTACTGTTAGCGCCTAACGCTACGCACTTTACACCTTGGGTAAACACTGGCGGGCGACCGCTAGGCTTGGAGTTCGATGCCAATAATAATCTTATTGTGGCAGATGCCTTTCTAGGCTTACTTTCAGTTTCACCCTCGGGCGATATCACCTTGTTAACAGACAGCGTTGATGGAACGGCCATTGTGTATGCTGATGACGTAGATGTGGCAAAAAATGGCATGATATATTTTTCTGACGCCACCACCAAATTTAGTGCTAAAGCCTATGGCGGAACCCTTAGCGGCAGCTTGTTAGAGATTTTAGAGCATAAGGGACATGGCCGATTGTTAGCGTACAATCCAGATACCCAAGTTACTACTGTATTAATGGACGGGTTAATTTTTGCTAATGGGGTTGCCATCAGCCAAAACCAGCAATATGTTTTAATCAACGAAACAGGCAGCTACCGCGTGTTACGTTACTTCATTGCTGGGCCTAAATTAGGTCTGGTTGAAGTGTTTATCGATAACTTACCTGGCTTTCCCGATAATATTGCCACAGCGCCAGACGGTGATTATTGGGTAGGGTTTGCGTCGCCTCGTTCCGCCTCGTTAGACGATTTATCAAACTCTCCCTTTTTACGTAAAGTGGTACAGCGACTGCCTGCTTCACTGCGCCCTAAAGCAAAAGCCTACGGCCATGTAATAAAAATTAACGAACAAGGCAAAGTGACGCGTGACTTGCAAGACCCAACTGGACATTATCCGCTTACAACAGGGGTGTTAGAAACGACGGATATGCTATACATTAGCAGCCTAACTGCTCCTCATGTGGCGGTGATTAACAAAGCAAATTTACCAAAGGGAGATGATGAATGAAGCGTAATTTACCTGTAGTGCTTTCTGTTATTTTATGTGTTTTAGGCAGTTTCTCTACTGCTCTTATGGCAGATACTCTTGCGATTAATAAGAATGATACCGACAAAATAATCTCTGAAGATAGTTTCAAAACACAGGTTATCCCACAGGCTAATGCAGCCATTGATGAAGGTGAGGGCTGGATATTTTACAGCTACCACAACGATGAAACCTTTGGCACAAGCCAATCATTGGCGGGTATGGCAGTGATTAAACCTGGCGTAGAAATACACCCACCCCACGAACACAGTGACGAAGAGTTTCTATTAGTAACACAGGGCAGTGGGGAGTGGAGCGTAGAAGGTGAAGTGTTTAAGGCAAACACGGGTGATATGTTGTACGCCGCACCTTGGGATGAACACGGAGTAAAAAATACTTCAGATGTAGACTTAATCTTTGTGGTATTTAAGTGGCACAGCAAAGGTATTGCTGTGCCGACAAAAAGTGCTTACAAGAAATAAGGTACAAACCGCTAGTATTTAGCGATAGGGGAACCTAGCGTTTTGCTGTTGGTTTCCCTCTTCGCTGCGAACTAGGCGTATTTTGTCCACGGTTTTGTTCGCTATTTTTTCCGCCTCTATTTTCAGCAGATGCACCAGCGGCATTATTTTTACCACGACCTTTACGTTGAAAACTTGGCGGCAAACCGGTGTGCTTCGTTAACGCACGTTCCCCATTTCTACCTTTCGCCGCTTTTTTACGTTTCTCATCCGCGGTTTCTGGTGGCACTAGGTGCTGTGCACCACGGCCTATTAAATCTTCACGGCCCATACGTTTAAGGGCTTCACGAATTTGCGCGAAGTTTTTAGGGTCGTGATATCGAAGCATGGCTTTGTGCAGACGCCTGTGTATTTCACCCTTCGCGGAAGGCACGTCTTCGCTGTCTTTCGTTACCTTACGAAGTGAATTTACTTCGGTGTGGTACATAGTCGTCGCCGTTGCCATTGGTGAAGGATAGAAGTTCTGCACTTGATCAAGCTTAAACTTATTCTCTTTCAGCCAAATCGCCAAGTTCAACATATCGTCGTCTGTGGTGCCTGGGTGCGAGGCAATAAAGTACGGAATAAGGTACTGTTTCTTGCCTGCTTCTTGAGAGTATTTGTCGAATAACTCTTTGAAGCGGTAATAGCTGCCCATTCCCGGCTTCATCATTTTCGATAATGGGCCGTCTTCGGTGTGCTCTGGTGCTATTTTTAAATAGCCGCCAACGTGATGCAGGGCTAATTCTTTTACGTACTCAGGATCTTCCACCGCCAAATCGTAACGTACACCAGAAGCGATAAGAATTTTCTTCACGCCGGGCAATTCACGAGCACGACGATACAAATCGATAGTCGGTTTATGGTCGGTGTCCATGTGCGCGCAAATGCTAGGGTATACACAAGACGGGCGACGACACGTGGCCTCAGCTTTCGGGCTCTTACAGCGCAAACGGTACATGTTTGCGGTAGGGCCACCTAAGTCTGAGATAACGCCGGTAAACCCAGGTACGGTATCGCGAATTTCTTCAATTTCGCGAATAATTGAGTCTTCAGAGCGGCTTTGAATAATTCGGCCCTCATGCTCTGTAATAGAACAGAAGGTACAACCGCCGTAACACCCGCGCATAATGTTGATACTGAACTTAATCATATCATACGCGGGGATGGTGGCATCGCCATACACAGGGTGGGGCACACGCTGATACGGAAGGTCGAATACCGCATCCATTTCCTCTGTTTCCAAAGGCATGGCGGGTGGATTTATCCAAATATGTCGGTCGCCATGGCGCTGCATTAATGCACGAGCACAGCCGGGGTTAGTTTCTTGATGCAAAATACGTGATGTATGGGCATATAAGACTTTGTTGTCTTTTACCGTTTCGTAAGCTGGAAGCTTAACGTATACATTTTCCCAAGGCTTGCGGCGCGTGGGTGGTTGTATCACGATTGGCGCAGCTTCTGGCGCTTCGCTGTTTGCTTTATCTTTATCTTGCGAGTCGCACTCAGGCTCCATTTGATAAGGGCTTGAGATGGGCTCAATTTTACCGGGGCGATCTAACGAGGTTGAATCTACCCCTTGCCATTCCGGTAATGCCTCTTTCACGATAATGGCGGTGCCGCGAATATCGCGCATCTCGCTAATAGTTTCACCGGCCGCTAGACGGTGGGTGACTTCAACTAATGGGCGCTCGGCGTTGCCGAAAAATAACATATCGGCTTTTGAGTCGAACAATACTGAACGACGTACCTTTTCGCTCCAATAATCGTAATGGGCAATACGGCGTAAGCTTGCTTCAATACCGCCGGCAATCACTGGGGTGCCTTTAAAGGCTTCACGGCAACGTTGTGCGTATACGGTAACCGCACGGTCTGGCCGCTTTCCGCCAACATTACCTGGTGTATAAGCATCGTCGTGGCGAAGCTTTTTATCTGCGGTGTAGCGGTTGATCATTGAATCCATGTTGCCCGCAGTAACACCGAAATAAAGATTCGGTTTACCCAGCGTCATGAATGCATCTTTGCTCGTCCAATCAGGTTGAGAAATAATACCTACGCGAAAACCATGCGCTTCAAGTACACGGCCAATTACCGCCATACCAAAGCTAGGATGATCAACATACGCATCGCCAGTCACTAAGATTACGTCACAGCTGTCCCATCCTAGGGCATCCATTTCCTCTTTAGACATGGGAAGAAACGGCGCAGTACCAAGGCAGTGCGGCCAATATTTAGGGTAGGAAAATAGACCGCGATCGGCCTTAATGGTGGCTTGCATAAGGTTCACATATAGCAGAGAAAAAAAAGAATTAAGTAGGTCAGTACATCATAGTTCATATTGCTAATTGCAAGTATAAATTGCCTAAAGCGCGTATAAATCACCCAAAGCGAATATAAACATTGCAGACCGAAAGCCTATTATACCAGTACACAGCAACCTAGGTATAGCGCTGTCGTTAAATTCAACGCCTTTGTTATACTGCTTTGCTATATCAATTAGGATAATAACGAGAAAATGTATGGCTTACTGGTTATTTAAGACAGAACCCGATGCATTCGGCATTGATGATTTAAAAACACGGCCTGAGCAAACTGAGCCTTGGGATGGGGTACGTAACTATCAAGCAAGGAACTTTTTGCGGGATAAGGTCGCTATTGGTGATCAAGTGTTTATCTATCATTCAAGTTGCAAAACAGTAGGTATTGCAGGCGTCGCAGAAGTGGTAAAAGCAGGTTACCCAGATGAAACTCAGTTTAATCCAGAGTCCAACTACTATGACCCTAAATCGACGCCAGAAAACCCGCGTTGGTTTCGCGTAGATGTAAAGTTTGTAGAAAAGTTTGAAAGCGTATTGCCGCTATCTGTCATCAAGGCAATGCCTACTATTACAGAAATAGGGTTGGTGAAAAAGGGGGGGAGGTTATCAATAATGCCAGTGGAAGAAACAGAATGGCAGCAGCTTTATACTACTGCCAAAATGAACTAAACCTGCTATATATAAGTAAATATTTATCTAAAATGCCGGCGGCGTGTAAGCTATTGGCGATATTTTATTTGTCTAACGCAAAACGAGTATCAGCATCCCTTAGTAGATAAAGGGCAAAACATGCCGCCCACATTGGCCATGCGGCGAAAAACAGCATGTTGTTGAAAGCGTCGAAGTATTGCGGAAATGATGACAAGGTTGACCCGCCGTGAAGCAAGAAAATCAAGCCGTAGGAATAACGCTTTGCAATACCGGCAAGGAAAGCAAGGACCAATGCCAACTGGAATGCACCTAAAATGTACACGGCCGTCTCTGGTACGCCACCAATTGAATAAAAATGTTCAAATATCTTTGCGCTATGTGCAGGGTTAACGAATTTGTCTAATGTCCATACGAACATAACAATGAAAACAGAAACACGAAGGGCGAGTAGAGACCAACTGAGGCGATTAGAAATATCAGTGGTTTGTTGAGATTGCATTGTAACTCCTATTTATTTGTGTAGCGATAAAGAACGGGCGTTTTCATATTAAATTTCAAAAACTTTCATAGAAAAAAAATAAAAATGCTTATGAAATATTTTTAGCCGGGTGTCGGTCTTGTCGAGTAAGCAATCTTGTAAGGTAAAAATACGAATGAAAAATAATATTGGGCTTGCCATCAGTGCACTGGCTCTATCTGTAAGCCAAGGGCTGCAAGCTCAGCAAGCTGACAAGCTTGATACCATTGATGCAAATGACATAGAAGTTGTTGAGGTTACTGGAAACCAGCAAGCGCTAAACCCGTTAAACCCTGGTGACAATACGCTAAGTGGATTATTTGGCGCCGGCATGTCCGCAGCCGATACGCCACGAGCAGTAACGTCTTTATCGGCTGAAGCTATGGATGCGCTAAACATCAATACCTTACATGATATTGTTAAAGCCGCGCCGAACGCCTATGCATCCAGCGGTTTTGGTACGCCTAGCTTGCCTAGTATTCGTGGCCAGTTGGGGGAGCTATTCCAAGATGGTATACGTCGTCAGTCAGGTAACAACGGTTTTGGTTTACCGGTTTCGTTCAACAGTGTTGAACAATTAGATGTAGTGAAAGGTCCATCTCCCGTGCTCTTTGGCAGCACACAGCGAAATGGTGGCTTTGTAAACCTGCAAACCAAAGCTGCGCCAACAGTAGGCAGTGAAGGTAAAATCACACTTCGCGCTGGGCGTTGGGAACAATATTCAGCGCAGCTTGATTATGGTACTGCCATTGAAGAAGGCAAAAGTGGTATTCGTGTAAGCGCTGAATGGTTAGATCACGATAGCTTCTTTGATTTTGCAGCGCGAGAAAGCAAAAACCTGTTTATTGCGTATAGATACACACCAAGCAATGCTACAACTTGGGATATAAGTGCAGAGTATTATGATGCCGAGTACCCCGATATTGCAGGTATTAATCGCCCCACGCAAAACTTAATTGATAACAACCTTTATATAACAGGCCAAGGTGTACAAGCGAATGGCAGTACCGTACCTGGTGCTGGCGCTATTATTTCGCCTACGGGTGAAGTGGTTATTCCACGCAGCCAAGTTTATACCCATCCTGATGATGTTAATGGCGCTGAGTCTACCGTTCTACGAAGCAACTTAACTCATCAGTTTTCAGACAGCCTTGTACTACGAAACATGACGTACTATCAGCACCTTACCCGTGAAGAAATTGCACAAAATAGTTTTGTAGAGATTATTGATGGTGCTGATGCATTCGAGAATCGCACTGAATTAGATGTGGTTTGGAACGATAAGCAAACTACCACATTCGGTTTTGCACTGCGTTACAACGATGTTTTAGGATACAGCCAGTTTACGACTGAAGCTGACAGCCCAGTAGATTTAACTGGCCCATTAAGCAATCGAGTAATTCCGTTAACCGATGCACAAAAAGCCCGCTTGGTTGAGCTTCGCCCCGGTTTATTTGTTTCACCTGGTGGACAGTACGATGTAGATGGCGATGGTGCAGGGGATTACAATTTATCTGATACCACCGATTCAACCACTCTGCAAACTGGCTTAGCGGTTCAGCAGCGCTCTCAATGGACAGAATCGTTTTCAACCATAGCCGGCGTTAGGTTCGACTATTACGATGTAGAAGCGCGAGATCCCCTTGCTCCTGAAGGTGTCGTTGCGGCTTCTGACACTTATAACGATATACTTGAAAGCGTTCAACTAAGTGCGGTGTATAAGCTAACGAAATCACTCAATGCTTATGTGGCGTGGTCAGAAAATGATGCCACATCCAATAGCATGGCAGGTGGCACCACACTTACCAGTGCCAACGAAATAAACCCGCTAAACTTTGCCACTGAAAATACCCTTTATGAAGTAGGGCTAAAGTATTCTCCTGATAGTCATTGGTATGGTGAGGTATCAGTGTTTGATCAGACTCGTAGCTTACGTAACCGTGATGGCAGTAACAGTGGCGTGAAAACAAAAGGCGCAGAGCTACAAGTATTCTACCAAGGGCAAGATATTTGGGTAAATGCGGCATACAGTTACTTAGATGCACGCTTCGATGATTCAGCATCTTTCCAAGATACCGCGCAAGTCGCCGATGCTTTTGACGATAGCCGACCTGATATCATTGACGGAAATGGTGTCGGTTCGCCTTCTTTTGCGGCTTTTGCTCCATCTGACTCATTAGTGCAAGGTATACCGTCACAGATAGTTTCTTTAAATGCGGGCTGGCAACTTACCGATGATTTACAAGTTGGTGCCTCGGCGTTGTATACAAAGTCGTTTCCACTCGACTTTCTACAAACCGTATTTATACGAGATCAAATCAATATTGACGTGAACGCGGATTATCAAATTACTGATGATATGCGCCTTCGTGTCGATGTAATTAATATTACCGATGAAGAGAACTGGCAACCTGTGTTTGAGGGGGGCTACTTTGGCGCTACCTTAGCGATGCCGAACACGCCGCGTCACGTTCAATTCACTATGCAATACGCGTTTTAAGCGCAATTAAAGGATAAACTATGTTTAAGAAAATTGCTCTTGTCGCCGTATTGGTGGCTGCCGTCATTGGCTTTTTTTACTTTGATTTAAATACCTATCTTACCCTTGAAGGTTTGAAAGGCTCATTAGATACCTTCACACAACAAATTGAAGAAAACCCACTTGTAAGTATTGGTGTTTTCTTCGCTATTTACGTGGCAGTAACGGCTTTGTCGTTGCCTGGCGCGGCCATTCTTACCTTAGCTGCAGGTGCTTTATTTGGGCTGGTGCAAGGCTTTATTATTGTGTCTTTTGCTTCAAGCGTAGGGGCTACTGTAGCCTTTTTAGTGGCACGCTTTATTCTGCGCGATACGGTAAGAAAGCGTTTTGGCGAAAAGCTTAAAAAGATTGATGAAGGCGTTGAAAAACAAGGCGCGTTCTACTTGTTCACATTACGCTTAGTGCCCGTATTCCCGTTCTTCCTGATTAATCTATTAATGGGATTAACATCCATTAAAACATGGACATTCTACTGGGTAAGCCAAGTCGGTATGTTGGCTGGCACCGTGGTTTACGTGAATGCTGGTACACAGCTTGCGCAGATAGACAGCCTGTCGGGTATTGTATCGCCAGGGCTTATTTTATCGTTTGTATTACTCGGTATATTCCCGTGGATTGCTAAGGCTATTGTGGCATTTGTTGAACGTCGCCGCGTTTACAAAGGCTATAAAAAACCCGCTAAATTTGACAGAAACCTTATTGTTATTGGTGCTGGCGCGGGTGGCTTAGTCACCAGTTATATCGCTGCAGCGGTAAAAGCAAAAGTAACGCTAGTGGAAGCCGGTGAAATGGGCGGTGACTGTTTGAACTACGGTTGCGTACCAAGTAAAGCCCTCATCAAAACTGCCAAAGTAGCCAACCAGATGCGTAATGCTGAAAATTACGGTTTGCACGGTGTTGAACCTACCATGTCTTTTAAAACGGTGATGCAACGCGTTCATAACGTTATTGCCACTATTGCACCAGTAGACAGCGTAGAACGCTATACGGGTTTAGGGGTAGATGTGGTAAAAGGCTACGCAAAAATTATCGACCCTTGGACGGTACAAATTAAGCAAAACGACGGCGGCATGCAAACCCTAACTACCAAAAGCATTGTAGTGGCAACAGGCGCGAGCCCGTTTGTACCACCATTGCCAGGTATTGAAGAGAGCGGCTATGTTACATCTGATACTTTGTGGAGCCGTTTTGCTGAGCTAGAAGAAACGCCAAAACGAATGATTGTATTAGGTGGCGGTCCAATTGGCTGCGAACTAGCACAAGCCTTTGCGCGCTTGGGCAGTGAAGTCACTCAAGTTGAACGTGCACCGCACCTTATGGGCCGAGAAGACAAGGAAGTGGCTGAATTTTCAGAAGCCGTACTTCGTGATAGTGGCGTGAACGTATTAACCAGCCACGACGCCCTTCGTTTTGAAAATAAAGACGGCGGTAAAACTCTTGTGGTCGCCAAAGACGGCAAAGAAAGCGCTATTGAATACGATGAAGTCATAGTGGCGGTAGGGCGTAAAGCACGTCTTAACGGCTTCGGTTTAGAGGAGTTAGGCATTCAGTTTGATCGCACAATCGAGACCGATGAATACTTACAAACCTTGATGCCAAATATTTTTGCGGCGGGCGATGTAGTAGGGCCGTATCAGTTTACCCATGTTGCTGCACATCATGCGTGGTATGCCGCGGTGAACGCTTTATTTGGTACCTTCAAAAAATTCAAAGTTGATTACCGTGTTATTCCGTGGACAACATTCATCGACCCTGAAGTGGCACGAGTGGGTCTTAATGAAAACGATGCAGCAGAGCAGGGTATTGAAGTTGAAGTAACTCGCTACGAGTTTGAAGAACTTGATAGAGCCATCGCTGAGAGCGCAATTAAA
The DNA here is from genome assembly GCF_001562125.1 of Alteromonas sp. Mac1. NCBI lineage: Bacteria > Pseudomonadati > Pseudomonadota > Gammaproteobacteria > Alteromonadales > Alteromonadaceae > Alteromonas > Alteromonas sp. Mac1. The sequence goes on along the minus strand of NZ_CP013932.1, from coordinate 2,590,988 downwards.
GGTTTCATTAAAGTACTTACTCCGCCGGGCAAAGACAAAATTTTAGGGGTAACCATTGTTTCTGAACACGCTGGTGATTTGCTTGCGGAATTTGTATTAGCCATGAAACACGATTTGGGCTTAAACAAGTTACTCGGCACTATTCACGCGTACCCAACGTGGGCCGAAGGCGCTAAAAACACCGCAGGTACTTGGAAACGTGCTAATAAGCCAGAAAAATTACTAAGCTACGTGGAAAAATTCCACACTTGGCGTCGTGGTTAATGGGCGAGTAAATATTATGTTTTCTTTGAATGCGATAAAGCTAAAAAAACCAGCGCTAGAGTCAACTTTAGCGTCAAGGTTAATTTCATCTGTAATGGGTGCGTTACTACTGGTTATGCCAGTGGTAGCTCACGCTGAAGCTTCTCTACACCAACCCTTTTCAGCAATGTTAGCTAAATACGTTGTGCCTATTAACCCTGTTACCAGTGCTGATGGAGACGCGGCCTCGCAAGGTATAAGCTCAAAAGGCACCAGCACACAGGTTAATTATGCGGGCTTTAAATCGTCGCAAACTGAACTTGCTGCTTATTTGAAAAGCTTATCAACCGTGTCACAAGATACGTTTGATCGGTGGGATAAAAACACGCAGTTAGCGTTTTTAATTAATGCGTACAATGCGTATACCATCGATTTAATATTAACCCGTTACCCAGACTTAACCTCTATTCGTGATATCGGCGGTTTCTTTTCGTCACCGTGGAAACAAGAGTTTGCTGTGTTACTGGGTAAAAAACGTAGCCTTGATGATATAGAACACGGGCTTATTCGTGAAAAGGGTGTGTATAACGAACCTCGAATTCACTTTGCGGTAAACTGCGCCAGTATTGGTTGCCCTGCATTGCGTGAAGAAGCCTATGTGGGCGCTAAGTTAGATGAACAATTAGAACAGCAAACTGTTCGTTTTTTATCTGACAATAGCCGCAACTATTACGAAGGGAATACGCTACACATTTCGAAAATTTTCAGTTGGTATAAAGAAGACTTCGAAATGAAATGGCGTGATTCATCAAGCCTCAATGGGTTTCTTGCTCATTATGGCAGTGCATTATCATTCAACGATGGTAAGTCACTTGATAACGATGACATAAAAGCGATTATGTCTGGTAATAGCGAAATTGAGTTTTTGGATTACAACTGGGCATTGAATGACCAAGAGTAATTTAATCTTAGCGGCGTTAGGCAGTTTGTTTCGTCTAACGCCACTGTGCCTATTTACTACCTTAACTGTAAAACCAAGATCGACTGTAAATGTACAATCAGTTATTCATGTAGCAGTTCAAGTGACAGGCCTCTTAAAAACCGTATTTACCGCAATAGCCGTCGCCATGCTTGCAACGGCGTTAGCTTATGGATCGGAGGCTGCACAATCGCTAGGTCAAATAAACCCTGAGGTTCAAACAAGCACTCGACTAAAAGACCAGCCTCAAAATCAATCACCAGCTTCTAATCAAAAGCTAGGCGATTCGCCTACAGTGCAGTTTCATGCGTGGGGCGGTAGTGCCCAAGTGAATGGGTATATTCAGTGGGTTGGCCAGCAAGTAAGTAACCAATACAATATTACCTTGAACCATGTGAAACTAGCCGATACCAGCGATGCGGTATCTCGGGTACTTGCTGAAAAAGCGGCGGGTAACAACAACCAAGGCAGCGTGAACTTAATTTGGATTAATGGCGAAAATTTTGCTGCCATGAAACGCCACGATTTATTATTAAAAGACTGGGCAGACAGCATCCCTAATTTTGCACTCACAAATCCGTCTCGAAACCCTGCCATGATCACCGATTTTGGCATAGCTACCGAGGGGCAAGAGGCACCGTGGGGAAAGGCATCTATGGTGTTTTATTATAATAATCATTTTGTAGAAAAGCCCCCGCTGAACGTTCACGAATTACTTACCTTCGCCAAACAATATCCAGGTCGATTTACCTACCCATTACCGAACGATTATTTAGGCATAAGCTTTTTAAAATATGCGGCTATAGCGTTAAATGAAGAACATCAATATTTGCTGTATCAGCCGGTAACCGACACTGCACTGGCGAAAGTCACCCCGGCGCTTTTTAAATACTTAGATACATTGCACCCTCTTATGTATAAACAAGGGGACTATATGGTGCGACAAGCTTCGCAACTTCAACGTTTAATGGGAGCTAGCGAATTACTGTTGGCATTTTCGTTTACCGCCGCCGAAATACCGAGTGCGGTCAACCGGTTTGATTTACCTAAAAACATCCGCACCTACGCGATGCAAGACGGCAGCTTAGCGAACGTGCATTTTATCGGCATTACCTATAACACCGAAAATGTCGCTGCCGCTAAGCAAGTGGTGAATTTTTTATTATCTCCTCAGGCTCAAGCGAAAAAGCAGCAATTAACAGTGTGGGGTGATGATTCAGTACTCGACTTCTCACTGCTTTCTGCCAACGATAAAGCGTTGTTTAAATCTACATCGCACCATGCTTCTGCGCTAAATAAAGAAAATACAGTGCCACTTTTTGCTGAACCCCATAGCAGTTGGACAGATGCAATACGTCGAGCGTGGTTTGCACGTTATGGTGAGCGGTTCTAATGTCGATGCTTTCACGAACTCATTGGCTTCGCAACATGACGCTTTTCCAACGTCTAACGCTCAGCGTGCGTGCGTTACTTACTTTGCTGTTAAGCCTACCGGTACTGGCGGGGCTAGTTGGTGTGGTGTTACCTGCCTTTGGTTACTTTCCGGCACTGGATGCTCATCATTTTACCTTAAGTGTGTTTGCTCAGTTATTTGCCATAGATGGTATAGGTAAAATGGCATTGTTATCGTTTTTCACCGGCTTATTAGCCACTATAATTTCCGTTGCGAGTGCCTTTTTGCTATTAGCGGTGTTTTACCGGTCATCCTATTTAAATAAGCTACAAACTTGGCTAAGTCCGCTATTAGTCTTGCCCCATGCGGCTGCGGCCATTGCGCTGTTGTTTGTGCTTTCACCTTCAGGCTTCTTTTCGAGCATTGTTGCAAATGTGAGTAACATACTTAGTAGTATAGGGTTAAGTGAAGCAACAAGTGTAGGTGGCGCCAGTGTACTATTGCCGCCGACGTGGGCATTTCCGTACGACAGTTACGGTATATCTATTATTATTGCGTTGGCACTTAAAGAACTACCGTTTGTGTTTTTAATGGCAGTAAGTGTGATGTCGCAGCCACACGTTAAACGTAAGTTCGATGGTTATTTTAATAGCGCGACGGCGCTAGGCTACTCGCCGGTAACCCTGTTCTTTAAGGTTATTTTCCCCATTGTGTATCCCCAAGTTCGTTTACCTATATTGGCGGTACTAGCATACGCCACGGCAAATGTAGAAATACCCTTGTTGTTAGGGCCCAATAACCCACCCACGCTAGCCGTGGCGGTAGTGCAATGGTTCAATCATGTCGATTTGTCGATGCGCTTTCAGGCGTCGGCTGCTGCACTGCTACAAGTAGCTGTAACCCTAGCCGCTATCAGTGTATGGATTATGGGTGAAAAAGTAGCAAAGCATGCACAGATTCGCTTCTATTCAAATGGGCGTCGTCATACAGGGAAAACTCTTAGCGATATAGTCGCCTACGGCGTAGTGTCTTTATATACCCTACTGATAGTATCGATAATCATCAGCACATTACTCTGGTCTTTTGCCACCTTTTGGCAATTTCCTGCGGTTTTACCAAAAGGGCTAACCTTGCTGCATTGGCAAACCACGCTAGTTGCGCTGGCCGAACCTTTTAACAATACCGTATTACTTGCTGTGTTAGTGAGCGGCTTTTCGGTAATAGTCGCAACCTTAGCGTTAGAGGCAGAAACCTTTAGTGGGAATAACGGGCCTAAAAGCAAACCCTCGCCTTTCTTTAATGGGGGGGCAGGAGCGTTGCTGTCACTTACTTTGTTTTTACCACTGCTAGTGCCAGGCGTGGCGTTCCTATATGGCTTAGTGTGGTTTCAATTAGCTTATTTTAACGAGGCAGTGTGGTTTCATTTATTCATTAGCCATCTTGTATATGTGCTGCCTTATGTATTTATTTCTTTGGCTGTGGCCTATCGTAAGTTCGACCCTAGATATATTCAAGTTGCCTACGGTATGGGTAAATCACCATGGCAGGTATTTTTGAAAATAAAATTACCCTTATTGTTTGCCCCTATGCTGGTGGCTTTTGCATTAGGGCTTGCCATTAGTTTTAGCCAGTATTTGCCCACCTTACTGAGTACCGGTGGACGTATTGCTACCGTTACCACAGAAGCGGTGGCAGCAGCATCGGGCAGTAGTGCTCGGTTAACTGCGGTGTATGTGATAGTACAAATGCTAATGCCCCTATTAGGCTTTGTATTGGCGTGGTGGCTGCCCACAATTTGTTTTAACCCCATGGGGCGCTACACGCTTCTGCAAACAAGGAAATCGAAATTATGACCTTGAAGTTAGATAAGGTGAGTTTGTTTCGATACACAGATACCTTGCTTTCACTCGATGAAGTAATCAACCCTGGCGAAGTGCTGTCTATCATGGGGCCAAGCGGCTCTGGCAAATCGACCTTATTAAACGCGATTGCCGGGCAGTTAACTGCGCCTTTTTCCATGACAGGAAGTATATACATTAATGATAGGTGCATTGATGACATGCCAGCTCACAAACGTGGGGTGGGTGTGCTATACCAAGATCCTTTGCTTTTTGAACACATGACTGTTGGGCAAAATATTGCGTTTGCATTGCCTTCTAGTGCGCTTAATAGAGCGCAGCGCGAGCAACGGGTTAGTGAAATGTTAGCCGAAGTAGGGCTTAACGATTTACAACACAGACCCGTACAGACCTTATCAGGCGGGCAACAAGCGCGTATCGCTTTGTTACGAACTTTGGCTGCGGCACCGAGTGTGGTGTTGCTCGATGAGCCATTTAGTAAGTTAGATGCTGCCACCAAAACTCAAATGCGAACCTGGGTATTCGGGCAACTCAAAGTGCGTGGCCTACCAACCTTATTAGTTACTCACGACAGTGAAGACGTAGAAGCTGCCCAAGGGCACTTAATAGAGATAGAAACATGTTAGATGCTAAAGTTACGCCTTATATAAAGCCGCTGTTAAGGCCTATGATAGTGGCGCTTAGCAAAGCCTGCGTTACTCCGAATCAAGTTACCTTGGCGGGTTTTGTTATTGGTATGTTGGCGGTTCCTGCCATTATCAATGGGTGGTGGGTATTGGCTTTTATATGCATTGTTGCAAATAGGGTATTCGACGGTATAGATGGCGAACTTGCTCGCTTTCAGCAAAGTAGCAGTAGTGCAGGTGGCTTTTTAGATATTTGTTTAGACTTTTTATTTTACGCAGCAGTGCCGTTAGCTTTTGGTGTTGCAAATCCTATTGAATGGGGCGTACCTGCGTTAGTGCTAATGGCCGCGTTTGTAGGAACCGGCAGTAGTTTTTTGGCTTTCGCCGTAGCAGCTGAAAAATTTAATATTGAAAAACCGCAGTTTAAGAATAAGAGCTTCTATTACATGCAGGGGCTTACCGAAGGCACCGAAACCATACTCTTGTTTTTAGCATTTTGTATATGGCCGGCGTATTTTCCGGTGTTGGCTTATGTTTTCGCGTCCGCGTGTGGCATTACCATCATCACCCGAGTTTACAGTGGTTTCACTACGCTTAAAGCCGTAGAAGGTATTGATGACTACTGTAGTAACAAAGATAAAGAGAAGTCATAGTGGATAACACTGTATTTGTTCGAGTTAGTCTATTTTTAGGCATATTCGCGATAATGGCGGTGCTAGAAGCATGGTTGCCAGCGAGGCAATCGGTATTGGGGCGCGCCAGCCGGTGGAAAGGTAACTTGAGTATGGTGGTATTAGGTGCGCTGTGTTCAAAAGTGGTACTGCCTGCCAGTTTAGTGGGGGTAGCACTATGGGGAGATAACGCGGGCATAGGTGTGTTCAACAACGTGAATATGAACCATTGGGTTGCTATCGCCCTTTGTGTATTACTATTAGACATGGTGATTTATTGGCAGCATAGGCTGTTTCATAAAATTCCACTGTTATGGCGTATTCATAAAATGCACCACGCGGACAGTCACGTCGATACCACCACAGGGCTTCGCTTCCATCCTATCGAAATCGTGTTGAGCTTATTCATTAAAGCGGCGGTGGTTACCACCTTTGGAATACCTGCTATTGCAATTGTTATTTTCGAAGTGGGTTTGAACGGGTTTGCCTTATTTAACCATGCAAATATTCGACTGACTCAGAAGTGGGATGACAGAATAGGCAAGGTTTTCATTACCCAGCGGCTGCATCGCATTCACCATAGCCAGCTAAAAGCAGAGTCTAATTCCAATTTTGGCTTCAGCGTATCGTGGTGGGACAAACTATTTGGCAGTTTTAAAAGCCGTGCAACCAAGCCTGATGAAGATATTGCCATAGGCCAAAAAGACTACCCTGCAACAAACGATAATGCAGGCATAATAGCATTACTAAAAATGCCGTTTAATCGTTAAAATTTGACGTTGCTACCTTTACAATAAGCCAGAAATCTTGAGGGTTACATAAACGGTGCCCAACTGAATTATCATCCCTAAGCCAATAAATACCCCGTCTCGGTTGGTCATGCCGATAGCGGTCAATGTTAGCGCGAAAGCTGGTAGTGCAACGGCGAAAGGGACAACTTCAAGGGGTATCATACACAGTGATGCTACAGCACAATAACCCGCAACCATATTTTTCCATGGCGATTCTGATAGTAGTGTTAAGCGTGGTTTTAACAGCTTTTCGGTTTTTTTAACGTAAGGATTGGCTCTATCTACAGCATTTTCAAGCTTGTCTTGTTTTATTTCTTGCTGGGTAATTTTGTTTGGTAACCACGGGGTACTTCTCCCTAATGCAACTTGTATACAGATTAAAAAAAGGGTGATACCGCATAAAGAAGGTACGCCAGGGATAGCGCCGGTTGGCAGCAGTGCAATTAACGACGGTATGAGCAATAGTGGGCCAAACCCTCTATCCTCAAAGCGAGCAATAATATCTCCTGCGCTTTGTTTTTCGCCACCATCTCCATCAACTAATTGATCTAACAGCCCACTTATTGATTCATTCATATTGACCCGTCCATAAGTTACCTAACATCCAAAGGAAAGCAACTATCGTGGAACATAGCTGCTGTCATTTACTACGAGTGTTATTTGTATTGGTTTACTGCAAAAATTCTTATACGCACGCGCATTCACTAAAAGCGTGTTTTGCCAATTTGTACTAAAGTAATAGCTAATTACTAAACTTTCCATAAGGGTTATACGTGAAGCCAGTTGAGGGCATAGCCTTATTACGTCAACTCCCTACATGTTTACTGTTCAAACGCCTTGGAGAAACAGAGTTTGACGTAAGCATTGCATTTGCGCGTCAGTTCGGTGAGTCATGTGTATCTGATGCGTTCTTAGACAGCTTACGTTTTTTCGATCCTATTACTAAAGATGAGCTGTCAGGCAGTTATCACCCCTTTGCCATGGCAGAGGAAACACTGCACCTTTGTCAGTGGGTTCGCATACAGTCTTATGAAAGAGGGATCCAATTTTTTATAGAAAGTGCCGTTATTAGTGTTGATAACGTTAGCTTAGTGGTTATTAACGCGAAGGCGGTTCAAAACAATTTATTCATCGCGCCAGAAGAGTCTTCACCTGTGGGTAAACACATCACGTTTAATGGGCTACTTTCAACTCTTTCTTCGCAACTGATTAACACTACCAGTGACAAAATCGATAGTCTTATCGAGAATATTTTGGGTGCATTCGGTGAATTCTGCGACCTTGACCGTTGCTATTTATTTGAATTTTATGATGACACAAAATTTGCCTGTAATACCCACGAATGGGTAGCCGCTGGAGTAACACCCTATAAAAACGATCTGCAAGCCTTACCCATGGAATCCATGCCTTATTTTAATAGAAAGATTAAGCAAGAAGGTCTTTTCAAAGTAAATAATGTGGCCTATTTACCAGATGACGCTGCAGGAGAAAAAGAGGAGTTTGAACGAGAGCGCATTTGCTCAATTCTTTGTGCCAAGATTGAATTAGATGATGGGATTTTTGGCTTTATTGGTTGTGATATCACTGGCAGCCCATACACGTGGCGTGATTATGATGTTAAGTATTTGCAGCGTATTGCCCAGATGTTGGCTAACACATTACAAAACGCGCATAACGAACGGGCACTGCAAGAAGCAAAGCAACAGCTTATTGAGGCCAACCTTAAGTTAGCAAAACTCGTTAATATAGATGGTTTAACCGGTATAGCGAACAGAAGACTGTTTGACGATACCTTACAAAGCGATATACAAAGAAACATTCGGCGTAAAACGCCGCTAAGCTTGTTGTTGATTGATGTCGATCACTTCAAAATTTACAACGACTGCTATGGGCATGTAGCAGGCGATAACGTTCTCATACAAGTTGCAGAAATATTAAAGAAAACCTGCATTGGCAGCGATGATGTGGTGGCAAGGTATGGTGGGGAAGAATTTGCTGTCATTATGCCTTTTACTGACATGAGTTCAGCGTTAAAAGTGGCCGAGCGTATTCGCAATAATATCGAACACGCGGCTATTGTGTTTAAGCAATCAATGTACAATAGTAAACTCACAATAAGCTTAGGGGTTTCTACAATGTCATTTAATCACCCCATAAGCCCTACCGAATTGATACAACGAGCCGATGCTGCTCTTTATTTGGCCAAATCGTTAGGACGTAATCGCGTCGAAGTTTGGGACGCCCAGGAAACAACGCTGCGCTAAAACGCAAGCACCAGTTTAGCAGCATCGCCTGCTTCAAAAATCACAATAGAGCCCAGTAATTCTTAATCTTTTAGTTACGAAGTTTGTACAACTAATGACACTGTGTACGCTTGAATAGTGCTTCGGGCCTCTGCAGCCTATACCCTTTCGCCAGTTTGTTACCGTTTATAGTAACTTTGAGTGATGTGATTAATTATGGTAACTTTGGGTGATGTGATTGTTTATGGTAACTGGATGGCGAATGAAACTACTGTAGGGGTAATGTTGCATCTGTATAAAAATACAGGCAATCTAAAGTGTAACTATAATGCGAGTTAGGTAAAAACGGGGCGAGTTGGTCGATTATTCAACCAGGCCGCTGTTATTCGAAGGGTAAGTATGGATAATAAAAACAAGCGGCAAGCGGTAATAACTGGTGATATCGCAAACTCCCAGCAGTTAAGTAATACCGATTTAGCTCATGTGTTAGAGGTGCTAACCAATGAACTCAAAGAACAATCGGCAATTTACAACGGGCAATACGACGTCTTTCGTGGAGATGCTTTCCAGGTTGTTATTCCAGAGTCTGAAAGTGCCATGCTGGTGGCCATTTGCATCCGATTAGCATTAAAAGCCTGTACGCCCGCCACCGATGTACGTATTAGCGTAGGTGTTGGTAAAGTGAGTTTTACTGATGGGAAAGTGAAAACCGGAAATGGTGATGCCTTCGTTCGTTCGGGTAGGACGCTTGATAGTTTGAAGTCACAATACCTTGCCTTTTCTAGCGACAACGAAGCTTTCAATAAACACGCAAGCTTGTTGACGGCGTTTGTTGATAGCCATATTACTTCCTTAACGCAAACACAGTCAGAAACGTTACTAGCCTATATTAAAGCAGAAGATAAAGGCCATGAGAATATAGCGAATACGCTGGGGAAAAACCGCAGTAACATCACTCGTATTTTAAATGCCAGTCAATATCACCTCGTTAATAATTATTTAGATTACATGGCAACAGAAGTGGAAACGGAGCAGTAAGCATGGAGCAACTTAGCATAGTAATAGGGCTATTGGTTGCCCATTTACTCGGAGACTTCTATTTTCAGCCAACTCACTGGGTGGAAAGCCGAAACACTAAACATCTTCAATCCACTGCATTATACCTTCACGCTTTATTGCATGGGGTCTTGGCTCTTGTCGCCTTGCTCGCGATGTCGGCCATAACGGTACTTACAACAAAAGAGTCGGGTATGGTAGATATCAACTTTACCGCACTTTTGATGGTGGCTGGCGGGGTATTAATAAGCCATTTTGTTATAGATGCAGTAAAGTCTTACGCGGGAACCACAACCTTAGCGTTTGCAATCGATCAAGCCGCACACATTGGCGTTATCGTTATTTTATGGGCAATACTTACTGCTCAGGTAGAAATATTATTTAAGCAAATATTACTGATTAGTCATCAGCATCTGGCCATACTCTTGGCGTACTTAATTATTTTAAAACCCACGTCTATTTTTATAAAACAACTCCTGTCGCCATGGAGTAAAGAGCTTGATGAGCATGCTAAACCAAAAACAACCAGCACATTAGTACAGCTTCCCATACAAAATACGCTTGCTATGGCCGGACAGCGAATTGGTTATTTAGAGCGTTTGCTTATTCTTACTTTTGTACTGATAAATCAATTTGCAGCAATAGGCTTTCTCCTTGCCGCTAAATCAATTTTTCGGTTTGGTGATTTGACGAAAAGCGAAGACAAAAAGCTAACGGAATATGTATTGCTGGGTACATTAACGAGTGTGGTAATTACGCTAGCGGTAGGGCTTACCGTTAGATGGTTTATTGGAAAACTTTAGCTTTCGATAGTTTCCAACATCAATGTGGCTGCCGCATCAACCTGTAGAGGAGGGTGGCAATAATAGCCTTGTATCACGTCGCAGCCCATTTCACGCAGTCGCACAAGTTGGTCTTCTGTTTCCACACACTCGCCCACCGTGGCTAGGTTAAGCCCTTTGGCCAACATGACAATTGCGCTCACAATGCCATCGTTAGATTTAGACTTCCCGAGTTTTTGCACAAAACTGCCATCAATTTTCAACTTATCAATAGGTAAGGTGGAAATGTAACTTAGGCAAGAATAGCCTGTACCAAAGTCATCAATAGAGACTTTAAAGCCTAATTTTTTTAACTTTTTAAGTGACGTTAAGGCAAATTCCGTAGAACTTATAAACGTATTTTCAGTGAGCTCAACTTCAATAAGCTCAGGGGGGATTTGATTAAACGCCATAATATCCGCAATTTGCTCGGCGCAATCTAATTGAGTAATAAAACAAGCCGGTAAGTTGACCGCAACGGGCACTAAAGGAACACCTTGTGCGCGCCATTGATTCATCTGAGTGCTTACTCGGTTTAATATCCATGTACTGAGAGAATTGATAATGCCAGCTTCCTCAGCAATAGGAATAAAGTCTGAAGGAGGAATATAGTTACCATCGCTATTTTGCCAACGTATTAACGCTTCCATACCTTGAACGCGGCCTGTGTAGGCACAAATTTGAGGCTGATAAACCATATGAAAAGCATCTTCAAGTTTTAACGCTTGTCGTAATTGCCCTTCCACGGACAGTCGGTTCAGTGAATTTTCTAACATGCCGTTGTTAAAAAAGCAGAACTGACCAGGCCCATTTTCTTTAGCGTGGTACATGCTGGTATCGGCATGCTTTAACAGCGATATGCCGTTTTCACTCTTGGTTTCATATATCGCAATACCAATGCTGGTAGAAATGTGAAGTTGATGCCCCTCTAATTGCATGGGTTCACTCAAGCTGGTGATGATTTCATTAGCAAGGTACGCTAAATCATCTTTAGAATGAGTTTCTTCAACCATAACCACAAATTCATCGCCACCCCATCTAGACACACTGTCTTGTTGCGTCACGATTTCGGTTAGTTTTTTTGAAACTTCAATAAGCACTTTATCGCCAATATCATGACCCAAACTGTCGTTAATAAGTTTAAAGCGGTCTAAATCTAGGAACATGACGGCCAGTGGGCTGCCATACTTATTGGCTTTGCTTACCGCAAGCTCCAACTGATCTAAAAAAAGGTGGCGATTGGGTAAGTGTGTTAACGCATCATAATTAGCGCGTTGGTAGAGCTGGCGAGTCCGAAGTTCTACCAAGCTCTCAAGCTCAGTATTATGTGCCTTTAGCTGCTCTTGGTGATTTTCAACGGTTGCCAGAATATCGTTGACGCCGGAAAATAACTCGCCTAATTCGTCGTTACGTACTTCTGGCAGGCGAGTATGATATTCACGGGATGTTGCTACTTTTCTAATCAGTGAAATCAGTTTATCGATGGGGCTGGTAAATAGTTTCTGTAAACGAAAATTAAGTAAGTATGAAAGCAGCATACTTAACAACAATACACCTATTACCGCCATCATTGCCTGATGCTGTTGTGTATCTAGCGAGTACGTACTGGCAGATAGCAAAAGGTAGCCAATAATTTCTTTATCAAAAACGATAGGCTCTAGAAAATAAAGCGCATCGTCCTTAAATGTTTCCCCTAGAGGAAGCTGCCTAGGGGAGGTGAGGTCTAAGACACCGTCTCTGGCATACTCGGCAAATAAATTAAACTCGGCATCGTATATCTTTGCGGTCAATGTCGCTTGTAACTGCGATGCTGCAAACAGTAAATCTTGGGTAGACTGAGCATCATTGAAAAGTACCGAAGAGCGGCTGGCCGACGCCAATAATGTAGACTGGCTGCTAAGCACATTCACCAAGTTAGTTTTGTGATCATCAACGAAATTTGAATAAAGCAAACCCGCAACCAGACACAGAGATAAGAAGTTAACCGAGAGGACGGCAAACAATTGTTTGGTAAAAAACGACGTAGAACGAAATATCATTTTATTTTCGCTACCTTCAACAATTCCGAGCTAATCGTTAACTCAAGACGTTCAGCCTCTGCTAAATCAATTTCAAACCTTAGCCGGTTGTTTTCTTCATAAAACGTAAATACCGCTGGGCGATCAATAAGATTGGGTAAATCACTAATAATGATGGTTGAAGTGGCAAGGTTTACCAGGCTGTCATCATTTTCGATGAGATAGGCAAAGGTGCAGCTTTGTTTTCCGTCTAACATAACGATGCGAATGGATGCACCGCTGCTTGTGGGTCGGCTTTCAACTAGCTGGGTTAAAAACTGCTGAAATGCTTCATCATTCTGCACACAAAAATTGACCGGGTCAGAATTAATACTGCTCCATGTCATAAACTTTGTGAAGTTAAACATGTAAGCCGCTTTAACTTTGTCGAGTTTTTTTAAGTCGGCATAAGCCGAGTGACTGACGGCTAAAGTCAGAGCGACAGCAATGAATAATGAACGCATGTACAACGTTTAATACAACATGGAGAACTGAAGGCCTGCGCGCCACAATTCTTGGGGTTGAGGGCCATTTAGGTTTTGATATACAGGCTTACTGATATCAGCGACCACTTTTAACCAGTGAATGGGAATAAACGAAATTCCCCCGATTATATTGACTCTTTTTCCGCCGTATAAATTAGGGTTAGTAATGCTGGCAGGATACGAGTAATTGCCACCTATGGTAATTTCATCGTCCTGTCCGTGAATAGATTCTGAATAGCCAAATGCTGCACCAGTGAACAATGCCGTACTTTGAGAAAGTGGGAAGTTGTATTTACCACTGAGTTTATAGTTGTTTCCTAAGCGATAGTTTCTATCGTTAGTACCTGTACGAAGCATGGCTGATAGGGTAACGGTAAACGCGTGTTCCCCTTTATTTTGATAACTTACTTCAATAGGAAAATCGTAGGTTCCTGAGCCTAATTGCATGGTGTAGGGGAGTTGTTGATCACCCGCATCTCTAGGCGTATCGCCTTGCTCATCAATTGAGCCGGTTGGCAGGCTAAGCCCTGCAGTAACCCACCAACTGAACTCACTATTGTCTTCAAGTGCATAACTTGCTGAAAGCGCGATATCGCCCAAACCTGAAGACGAAATAACAAAATGCTCGTAACCTGGTACCACACTAATATGATCAGTTTGTTGGTGAATAAAAGGAGCTTGAATACCGAGCTTTAGGCGTTCATTTACTTGGTAACCTAGTTGCACAATTTTAGCGTGTTGCTTGATAACCGTCGGCACAACAGGGAAGTTACTTGAAGTGCGCGCTTCTTGTCCAAAAGAGAACAACACATCATCAAGGCTCACGTCGCTATCATTGACTTTATAACCATCAAACTCTGCGGCTTTTAGTTGTACAGCGAAACTCCACTTATTAGGCGAAGATTGTTCACTGTCACTTTCGTTTATATCAATATCAAGCAAGGCTTGGAAACTTAACTCGGCAAACTCTGAAGGCGTACTTTGGGCTAGGGCTGCGGGTGTAAAAGAAACTAAGCTAACGCTGGCTATTCTCAGAAACTTTCTCATTAGTGTGCTCCGAGATTGGCCAAGAGGAAAGTAAAAATAAAGTATAAAGTATTGTTATACTATTACAAATTTACAATGTACTCGTCAACCACTAATGAAGATATTCAACTTGTTGACTAATAAGGAATATATTGAAAAAAAACCAATGAAAATGTTTTCATTTAACAATCCTGTTTCAACTTGATGATGAGTTTTTTTTGTACATAAACAAACCAGCAGTAAACAAGTTGCTGCACTTTACAACACTTATTAACCATAATTGAGCAACCAAAAAATTGAGCGAGTGAATTACTCCCTTAAAGCCAAAGGTCTAACCCACTCATAGCGGTTACTCGAAAACCCGATATGCACTATTGGTACGAATATAAATAATCGTCTCTTGCTGACTTTTATTCACGAGCTGATGGTTAAAAATACCAGTAGATTCTACATAGCTTCCCGCATTTAACGATACCGGTGATGTTACCTCCACAGATTGATAATCTACTTCCCCAGCTATAACCACAGCGCGAAATTCGCTGGCTTGCGTGCCAATAGTGCCTTTAAAGCCAGCAGGTAACTTTACCATTGAGCCGTTCATATCGGCGGTGTTGCCCCACAAGTACGTTGACGAAACGCCTGTTGCATTTATGTCGTGCAGCTCGCCATCGTTAAGCCATACCATGTTGTTTTTGTGCAGATTTAGCGGACGTTCACCATTATCGAAATGTTTACTCGAAGGTTGTACTAGGTAAGGGCCCGAATCTATTTCTAAATAAATTAAGTTTGTGCTGCCGTTAGCTGCGGTGGTGTGATTTTCGCCAGCAGGTTGAGTCCAAAAAGAAACAGCTGGCATCCACATTTTTTCAGCGCTTGGGTCATCATTGTGCATAGCACCTTCAATCACAATACCGCGATAGGTAATATTGTGAATATGCGGTGGAGACTCAAAGCCTTTATTAAAACGTACTAGCATACCGGTTGCCGTATTTTTAGTACGATCGCCCCAAAGATCTGCTGCACCTGGGCTTTTATTGCCGCGAAGTGGGTTTAGGTAACCCCATTCAATATCGTCTGTTGCAACGACTTTAGATGCTGTCTGG
This sequence comes from Alteromonas sp. Mac1, assembly GCF_001562125.1. NCBI lineage: Bacteria > Pseudomonadati > Pseudomonadota > Gammaproteobacteria > Alteromonadales > Alteromonadaceae > Alteromonas > Alteromonas sp. Mac1. Next base: position 2,575,635 of record NZ_CP013932.1, on the reverse strand, counting down.
GCTGCAAACGCTGCTGTGCCCACAAACGATGTAGAAAGTACCATGGCGCTTGAAAAAGCAAGTGCGAGTGTTGTTGCTTTAACCATGAATTTCATTTTTTAACCCTTTAACTTGATTGCTTGGGTGTATTTTATGAGCTTACAGACAGTGGATAAATGGGCAAATGGCGAATACACTTTCGCTAAAACGTGGATAATAAATAGGTTAATTAAATTTATTGTCTCTATTTTAGCTGTAATTAAGTGAACCTGATTAAAGTTTATGTCCTCGAACTGACACAGCGATAGTCACATTAAACTAAGCGCTAGCAAATGAAAAAGAAGATGTTATGAAGATAGAAGACCTGCAAGTCTTGCTCAAGGTAGCAGAACTGCATTCAATTACTGCTGCGGCCAATCAACTAGACATCAGTTCTTCTGCCGCAAGCGTTGCACTAAAGCGCATAGAGCAACAGCTTGGCACTCAGCTATTTGTGCGAACCACCCGCAAAATTCGGTTATCCCCAGAAGGGGAGCGTTTTCTGCCCTTATGTCAGCAAGCGGTAGATTTGTTGCAGCAAGGTGTTATGCGTATCAGCGAAAAGCAGCAAGACATTAATGGCGAAGTGAAAATGGCCATGTCTTCCGAGATGGGCCGCAACCTTATGCGGGTATTGCTAAACGATATTATGAATGGGCATGAAGACTTGTCGCTGAGGTTGCAGGTAAGTGACAGCCGAGTCGACTTCTATCGCGACGGGGTAGATATTGCTTTAAGAGCCATGACGAAAAGCGCAGTTCAAGAACTTAATATGTATGGGTTCAAAATTTGTAATATTCCACACTTTATCTGTGCATCGCCTACCTACATAGAAAAGCATGGAGAACCTACTACTCCCGAAGAATTAGCCAATCACAATGCATTGCTTTACAAATTATACGAGCTAACACACGACGGTTGGGATCTCTTTAAAGAAAAAGAGAAATTCAAAGTGAAAGTTAAAAGTAACCGCGCAGTGAATGACGGCGATATTGTGCGCCGATGGTGTGTGGACGGCGTGGGAGTAGCGAAAAAGTCTGTTATCGATATTGCAGAAGATTTACTTGCTGGGCGACTTCAGCGGATCATGCCGGCTTATCACATACCCCTAACTGAAATGTGGCTGGTATTGCCTAGCAGGCAGCTTATTACCCCAGCTGTACGGCACATTCGCGATGAATTAAAAGTGAAAATTAATCAACTAAGAAATGCGCTTCTTGATAACAACATGATAAGTGAAGAAGAGTGGCCTATTGATGAACAAATCATCAAATAAGGATTTTATGTAAATTAAGTTGAACTAAATACTGTGTTTAATTACCATGCGCGCATGATAATGAAAGTGATTATCATTTGCACTTAATAACATGGATACATAATGCACATAAACCTCACACACACATCGAAAATTAGCGCTGCTACTGCACTTTTCTCTCTCTTCTATACTACTGCTATATCGGCGCAGACTGCGGAGCCAGCGAAAAATGACTCGTTAGAAAACGGCGAAGACACTGTAGTTCAAGAGCAAAAAGCGACTGATGAGAACCTTGATATTATTACCGTTTACGGTCGTCATAACCGATTAATACTAGAATCGGGCACAGCGACCAAGTCGAACATGAGTCTTATGGAAACCCCTGCTGCTGTCGTTCTGGTAGATGGAACCTTGTTGAAAGAGCAGGGCGTTGACACACTACAGGAAAGTATTCGTAATATTAGCGGATTAACGCAAGACGGTAATAACTACGGGGTAGGTGATAACCTTGCTATTCGTGGACTAGGCGTTAATTACACCTACGATGGCATTTATGCCGGTGCTGATTTAGGTAATAGCTACAACCCAACACGTTCAATGACTAATGTTGAAAGCATTGAAGTATTGAAGGGCCCTGCAACAGGTCTTTACGGTATGGGTGAAGCTGGCGGTATTATCAATCTTATTGAGAAAAAGCCCCAATTTGAAGAACGATACGAAATACAGGCATCGGTAGGCAGCTGGGATAGTTACTCATTAATGTTTGATGCAACAAATGCTATTAATGACTCTTTGGCCTACCGAGTGGTAGCTAATCACGAACAATCTGACGGTTATCGTGGTCTTAGCGATGAACGTAGTGAGTTATATACTTCGTTACGCTATGACTACTCTCCAGACAACAAGTTCTTAATCTCCGCAGCCTATATTGACGATGCTATTCAGATTGATTCTATTGGCCATCCTGTTCGCTTGCTCGATTTAACATTACTAGAAGCCGATGCTGGCAGCGTGACTGCAGCAGATCTAGTAAATGGCGACGCAGATAGTGGAGGCTTGCAACTAACCGATGAACAAATCGCCGAACTTGCGGCTTCGTTAACGTCTACCGATGGTGTTCAGCCTTATGACTTAGGCGATACTAGCCTTATTTCACCTATTTCTGAGCCAAATCAAGGTAAAGAGTTTCGCGTAAAACTACGCCAAGATGTGAACTTAGCAGAAAATTGGACACTGACTCAGCAACTTCAATATCGTACGTATGAAACGGATTATATTCGTCAAACCAGTGCATATAACTATGTGTATACAGAACGTACCGACATCATTAATTTAGCGCCTCGAGCGCCATTGGTGATTGATGATGTGTTGTACCCCTTTGCAGCCCGTAGACAGGAATATCGTAACATTGTCGCCGATGAGAAAGTGTGGCAGTACTTCATTGATGTGACGAATACGTGGTCGGCTGGCGGTGTTGAAGGTGAGCACTTATTTAGTGCGAACTATGAAGATCACGAAATGTCGTACGCACAGTGGTCTATATGGGACGCTGATGATACTCGAAGTGACGCCGTGCCTTACATCTTGGATATTCGCAATCCAAACTGGCCTACGGGTACGTTTGACGATTACAACCCTTCATTACGAAGTAAATATGAAAAGGATGTATCTAGCTGGGGCGTAAGTTTCCAAGAAGTGCTTTATTTCAATGAGTACTTCACTGGACGTTTCGGTGGTGCTTATGGTGCCGTTAAACAAACTTACTTGAACCAATTCAGCGATGGTAACCCAGAGTATGATGCCGACGATGATGGTTTTACCTATAACTTAGGCCTTACTTATAAAGTGACACCTAATATTTCTACGTTTATTAACCACTCTAAAGGCAGAACCGCATACAGTGTCTTAGGTTCACTAAGTGAGGAAAATAACCGCCCAGATTCAGAATCAATCTCATGGGATTTAGGGCTACGTTTTACCGCTTTGTCTGAACAGTTGCTTGGTTCAATTGTTGTTTTTGATACCGCGAGAACTAACCTGCAGTACACCAACCCATTATACGAAGATAACATTGACGATCCCGCTTACAACATTGATGTACCAGAGTTTTATTACGATGAACAAGAACGTACAACGGGTGTTGAAGTTGATATTAACTTCGATATAAATGAGCAATGGGCATTAAATACCAATGCTACATACCAAGATCCTGTTACCGAACCTGGTGATTTTGCAAGCAGTACCGATGAAGAGCAAACCAAGGGTATTGCTGAAAAAACGGCGAGTGCATGGTTAACCTATAGTCATGTATTTAGTGCCTTGCCTGCGCCAGTGAAATTCAGTGTAGGTGTGTCTTATGAAGATGAGCGTACTATTTCTGCATCGGCATTCGGTATCGACTATGCCTTCGTGGATTCATACACAGTGTGGGATGCAGCCATTAGCTACGTATCAAATGATTGGGACATCCAGTTAAACATCAAAAACCTTGATAATACCGACTATTACAGCAATGCCATGTACCTTGGTGGTCTTCCTGGTGAGGAAAGAAACGCCAAATTATCTGTGGCTTACCGCTTTTAATTTTACGCATTGCAGTTATACAGGTTTTAAAAAGTTTGAATAAAAACGTAGACATCATACTGCGTAGCATAGCCGCCGTTATTGGCGGCTATGTGCTATCCGCACTCTCATCAATTTACTTAACCTACGGGTTAGTAAACTTACTATATATAAATGACGGCGTAGCAGTGTTATCCGCTAGCATGCTGAGCTATATCGTATTTTTTGCTCTTTTCATTGCCAGCTTCGCGGTTTCCAATATTGCAAAATGGTTAATTTTCTTAATCTTATTGATTGCAGTGGCAGTGTTATTTTTACCCTTGGTTGACGTACTGTGAAAACAACATTTAGAAAATCTATGATATGGCTTCACACATACTTAGGCTTAATAACCGGGTGGTTGTTGTTTGCTATTTTTGTGATGGGAACCCTTAGCTATTTCACGCCAGAAATAACCTACTGGATGATGCCAGAGCGACAGGTTATCGCGGGAGATAAGCCACAACAAGACCAAGTGCATGCACACGGCCAGCGCTACCAAGTAGAGAAGTCGATAGGTTACTTAGAAGCGAACGCAACAAATGCCACTTCATGGCGTGTTTATTTACCCACACAGCGAGATCATCATTGGTATGTTCAGTGGAGTGAAGGCAAAACGCGCCATTTAGTAAGCTTTAATAAAGATGCAATACCCATAGAGACATCCACAGATACCAAAGGCGGTCTATTTTTTAGAAATTTCCATTATACCTTACAACTAAGAGGGTACGGTGGGCGTTATATTGCTGGGGTTGCTGCTATGGCCATGCTGCTTGCGCTTTTCACCGGAATATATACCCACAGACGTTTTTTCAAAGACTTCTTCACTTTAAGAAAGGGTAAGGTAACAAAGTGGACTACTGATTTTCACGCGTTGATTGGCATTGTAACGCTGCCTTTCTGCCTAATGATTTGTATCAGCGCTATTATGATTTACGCCATTATGTATATGCCCTTTTCAGCAAACATGCATTTTGAAAACGGGGAGCGGGGTGTTAATAAAGCCATTATTCCATCGTTGCCAGCACTTGGTGAAAGTACACAGGCAATAGATAAACGTGGGATGAAAAAAGACATTCTTTATTCTACCATTTTGGCCGACTTAAAAATCAAGTGGCAAGAACCCAACGCGATTAAGCGCATAACCATAGAATCTCCATTTAGGGAAAATAGCCGATTCATTATAGAGCGAACCAAAAGCCTAACTGTTTCGAATCGCGCAGAGCGTTTGGTCTATTCAAGTTATACCGGCACTCCACTTGAGGGCTATGCCGATGAAAGTGCACCCGCCACTTTTAGGCGAATAATGTATGGGTTACATCAAGCTAACTTTGCCACTATCGGTTTACGTTGGTTACTGTTTGTTTTAGGTGCATTGGGTAGCGCGTTAATTGCAACAGGGCTAATAATTTGGGTTAACCAGCGTAAAACTGCTTATCTGAATGCTAACTCTCATCAATTGGGCTTGCCTTTATCCTTACGTATTATGGAAAAGGGCAATATCGCCACAATAATGGGGCTCGCGATTGCCACATCCGCTTTCTTGTTGGTGAATCGGCTATTACCTGCTGATATGGCTAACCGTGCAGATATGGAAGTGAATGCTTTTTTCGTTGTATGGCTATGTAGTATAGGGCATGCCATTATTCGGCCAAGTAAAAATGCTTGGTATGAACAAACATGTATTGCCGCCTTGTGTTATCTAGCGTTGGCAGTCGTCTCGTTTAGTATACCTTTTGAACGTACCCTTGATGCCCTTGCTACTTTAGATATAACTTACCTAAGCTTTACGGTTGTATTTGCACTGTGTGGCGTGGGCTTTATTACTCTGGCTCGCTGGTTAAAGGTTCGCCTGGTACAAACTTCAGATAGATATGATCTAAATGCAAAGTCTGTAGACGTACCGAACATAAAAGCGAGAAAACGGTAATGGTGTCAGTATCTATATTAGTAATATTGGGCATTGCATTACTTGCGATAGCAAGCGATAAACACGTTAAGCGAGTAGCAAGCAAATTCAATCGCAAGCGAAGGGCAGTAGTTCAAACTACAACACGGGTTAGTGGATGGCTATTATTGGGCGGTTCGTTGTTAGCGGCAGTTTATGCGCCACTTCCTTTATCGATATCACTGGTTTGGTGGTTTACCTTAGTAGGCTGCGCTATTTTATTAGTGGCACTGGTTATTAATAAGGGTAATTAATAGCAGTAACTCTTCGCATCAGTGACTAAAAATAGCCAGTTGAAGTTTCTTCTCTAAAAATGTTGTCACACTTTTTCCACTCGGCGTGACTATACATAAAAGAGGAGTTAAACCATGAAAATTTTAAATGTAACCACGCTATTTTGTGCTGCCTTGTTGGCAGTTAATTCGCTTAAAATATATGCAGATGAGCAAGCGGTAGCCACTCAACCTGTTACGGTTTACGAACAAACTACGCCTTTAACATCTGCTACCACTAATAACATTCTCAATGCCGAACACTCGAACAAAGCTAAAGAACTAAATGTGTTATTTATACCAGGTTTAATGTCTAACGCTTCAGTTTGGTCAGATTTATCTCAGGGGCTTAGTAATCATTATGAACATGAATATCGAAGCCACTTTGCTCAAGTAGCAGGGTTTGCAAATAACAAAGTTTATCCTAATAATCGATTATCCAAAATTACCGCTGGGCTAGTATCTTATATTGAAGATAACAACCTGAATAATGTGATAGCTATTGGGCATAGTATGGGCGGTCATTTAGCTTATCAATTGGCGCTTGCGCTGCCAGATAGAGTAAGTAAAGTGGTGTCAGTTGATGGCTTACCATTTATTACGCCTATCTTTACCCGAAGCAATCAGGTAACTGCAGCGCAGGCAAATCCTTATGCGAATAAATTGAAATCGCAGTACGCCAATACGGATAGTGCCCAATTAACTGCCTACACGCGAAAAGGCGTAAGCATTCAGGCCGCCAGCGAACTACATCAAACGAAAGTACTGTCTATGGCATCAGGTTCGCACCCCGAAACAGTAGGGCAACTAATGGCTGACTTGATGACATCGGATTTGCGTTCGGCTATCGCTACTAGTAACACTCCTATATTATTTCTCGGCGCCAGTGGCGGGTTTAATAGCGACGATAACAAAGAGATGGTTGCGCGCTTATACAAAGAACAATTTGCTGAAGCACGCCAAGCAAATGTAATAATGAATACCCAATCTCGGCATTTTATTATGTTCGACGATTTGCCCTGGTTACTGCAACAGACAACACAGTTTATCGGAAAGGAGTAAACGCATGGACGTGTATTCTTCAGATGTCATTGCCGCACAAAGCGGAGATCTTAAAGCCTTCGAACGCTTAATAAATGCGAGCAAAAATACCGTAACTGCAATTGCCCTTGGCATTGTAAGAGATATAGATGCTAGCGAAGACGTAGCGCAAAAAGTATTTATTAATTGTTGGCAGAACCTAGCGAGTTTAACTAATCCTAAAAGTTTTATGCCTTGGGTACGCCAAGTGGCCCGTTACATGGCCATTAATTACCTGCGAGACAACAAAGTTTCACAATCGATAAAAGGTGATGAGGGCGAAAGTATTCTGGCAAGTTTCTGCAAAAGTGACGATACGCTAGAAACTAGGGTGTCAGACGAGCAAACCAAGAAAATAGTAGCAGCACTTATTGATGAATTGCCATCAGATAGCAGAGAAGTGGTGCTGTTATATTATCGAGAGCAATGCTCTACAAAGCATGTTGCGCAGTTACTTAATATTTCAGATGCTGCGGTAAGACAAAAGCTTTCACGGGCACGAGCCATGCTTAAAACCCTAACATTGGATAAATTCAGCCGCGTTATTATTGCCACAACGCCGGCAGTTACATTTACGTCAATGACACTATCATTGCTAGCTAACACTAAACCCGCCGCAGCGGCGGTAACAGCCGGTGCTACGGGAAGCGCATCAAAAAGCGGAGTACTTACCAGTGTCTGGAGCAAAGTAATATGGGTGTTAAGTGGCGCTATGTTTGGTGCGCTTGTTGCCATGATGGCGGTAATTGCTTCACATAAATTGGCTGAACGCTATATGCAGCATGAATCTGACAAGAAAAAGCTTAAACAAGTGCGCAACTACACTTTAGTGTGGATTTTCGTTTGGGGTGTTTTATTTGCCGCCTCTTACGAGTTTTCTACTGGGTTTATAGCACCATTATTAATCTACTGCGGGTTTGGTGCAGGTATCGCTATTTTAACAAAGCGTGCTCATCAGATTATTTACTCGCCATCGCAGAAACTAAATTCGCCACCTTCTGATACAGAATTCAGTCTATATGAACAGCACGAGCAGCATGCTCACTTCGGCGAGGAAAAAAGTACAGATGTTCAGGTTAAACAACCCGTTAAAGTTGCTAACGTGCTAGGGCTGTACGGTGGCCTAATTCTTGGTTTTGTAGGGTTGATCGCAGGGCTAATCAATAGTGGTCGATTGGTTATAGGTTAATCTGCTTCTCTTACTTCTAGTGCTTCAATATTAATAATAGTAGAGCGGTTTAACGTTATTTTAAATCGCTGAACTTGCTGCTGCTTTTGTTTGTTGGTATGCATTAATACCACGTTTATTTGATAGCGACGCTCAACAGCTTGTTTGGTGATTTTGTTATTTTCTAGCGAATACAGCTTACCTTCGCCTTTTTTTAAGAAGCGAATAAAAGGGGTAAGATTAAAGTAAATACGCTGTTGTATATCGTCGTAACCTGGCAAAAAGCTTTTCGCATTCACGCGAGTGTCGCTACGAAAATGAAGCAACTGGGCTGCCTGTTTGTTTTGCTGCCTACGGGTTTGATACAACTTATCTACCTGCTTGGGTAAATCTCTATTGCGAATGTATTCAAGCCAAATAGTTTGGGTGGCAATTCTGCTTTTATTTACACTGTGGCTATAAATAATCTTCCACTTCGGCAGACCTTTTTGAATACGCCGCCAAATTACCCGAGTAATGTCTTCTTTAAAGATTTCCCTAAGCCCGTAAATAACACCAAGAATTCCCACGAAGGCCACAGTCACTTCGGTAAAGTTGGTGCGAGCGTTTAGTACCAACACCATCACTGCCGCCATAATTACTGCGGTTACTGTACCCTTAACTAACCGGTTCAAATAGGTATTCAGGCTTTTCGTTTTCTTTTGAAATACCACGCCGTATTCAATTAAACGCTGTAGTAGTCGCATTTTGTTAGTAATACGATTTGGATCGTCTAACGTAATCTGCGAGTTATATTGATTATCTGCACGGTACTGATTTTCTCGTCTACAAAAATCGAAAAGAAATTTCCGTTCACTGGAATAATCGCTACTTTTCGGGGCAGAGGACAGCAGCTTTAAAAACGACTGTTCAACCTGCCAACTTAAATAATTATCCGCATTTTCAAAATACGCCCGTAATTTTTCATCCGAAGGGGTATAGCGCCTAAGCTTTTTTAGCAGATCTGAGGTTTGCTCAGCCAGCACGATGGCTTGTGGGTAAAATTCTTTGCTGTCTTTAATCTTTAGCGTTTGCTTAACGTCTGTGTCGAGTGCAGTACGAATTTGATACGAATACAAATTTAGATTTAACCGGTAGTCACTTTGCTCGCCTTTTTTCTGACTAATGAAGCGACTACGAACCAAAGGGACATGTAACTGATCTGAATAATAAGCACTATGGTTTTGAATACTGTGATGAAAATACTGTTCTTCGGTAAGGGTTTTCGAGCTTATACCCATTTCATCAGGCAGTGAGAAATACAAGTCAAGACGCTGATGATCGCTCGGCAATAGCTGATAATCGACTCTTAAAGACAGGTTTTCATCTTGCGTGAGTTTAATCTTGTGCACTTAGGTAATTTTCGCCTTATTCATCACAGTGTTACCGCTTCTTACGAAAGTATGCACTAGTTTGGTTTTGTCACGAGCAATACTACGGATTATATCGCCCTCATAGGGCGCTATTATACTTTGAAACCATTCGAAGGAAATAATTCTGTCTATCTAATTAAGCAATAAACGCTGATTTCCACAAATTTATTTGGTTGTTTTATAATCTGACCATAAATTAGTGCTTAGTGTAAAAAATTGTTCGTGTTCTATCTAATCGGTAATTCTAAAAAGTGAGTGTTCTTATTGGCTAGTACAACCACCCTTCAAAATCGTACACAAATAAAACTAAACTGAAAGAAATTAGTCAATAAAACAGCTAATTGTATTTATTTTAATCATTCCTTTTGGGCGCAAACAAAGCTCCTTAGATTTAGTTCAAATCATTTTTATGCAAATTCAGCCTTTGTCAACGTTGAATTATTAGTGTTATTACCTTAGTATTTATTTTTATTGAACGATCAATTAATAAAAAATACACATTACTCAGATAGAGTTGAATATCTTCTTTAGTCTTCAATACTGAAAAGAACCGCTTCTTGAATTGAAGTTTCGATCGGCAGTTATATAAGGGGTTCAACGTATTTGTAGACTGCGGTGAAAACGCTATCTGTGAACGTTTTAAGCATAAATAACGGATTCAAGACGTTAATCAAACGGTATGTGTGTTATTCGAGCGCTCAGGTCTGCGTAAAGCAGTAAGCACGCCTGACGAAGAAAATTGGACAATGTTAGCGAGTTCTAATCTGCTGACAGTTATCAAAATAGGTTTTAATGTGACAACCCCGGTTTATCAAAATTTTATTCATGGCCAATTCATTGCCAATGAAAGCGGCGAAACATTTGCGGTTAAAAACCCCGCTACCGACGAAGTTATTTATCACGTTGAAGTGGCAGATGAAGCTGTTCAACAGGAGGCAATAGCAAGCGCAAAAGAAGGCTTTGCTACTTGGTCTGCTATGACACCGGTAGAGCGCAGCCGTATTCTATTAAAAGCAGTAGCGTTACTTCGCGAACGTAATGATGAGTTGGCTAAAATTGAAGTGCTAGATACCGGTAAGCCTTGGCAAGAAGCCGAATGTGTTGATGTTGTTACCGGTGCTGATGTCATTGAGTACTTTGCTGGCCTGGCTCCTACACAAGTAGGGCAACAGCAGATGGTAGGCGAAGATTTCTACTACACACGCAAAGAGCCTCTTGGCATTTGTGCAGGTATTGGCGCGTGGAACTATCCATTACAAATTGCGTGCTGGAAATCTGGCCCTGCATTAGCGGCAGGCAACGCATTAATATTTAAACCTTCAGAAGAAACACCATTAGGAGCCATTAAACTGGCTGAAATTTTCTTTGAAGCGGGCGTACCAGCGGGCGTGTTTAATGTTGTACAAGGTGCAGCAGAGGTAGGCCAATGGTTAACTCAAAGCCCTGATATTGAAAAAGTGTCTTTTACTGGTGAAGTCGGTACAGGCAAAAAGGTAGTGGCTAGCGCAGCAGGCTCGTTAAAAGACGTAACCATGGAACTTGGCGGTAAATCGCCATTGTTGGTGTTTGAAGACGCCGACGTATCGCAAGCGGTTAGCGCAGCCATGTTGGGTAACTTCTATACCCAAGGTGAAGTTTGCACAAACTGCACACGAGTGTACGTACATAAATCGGTATACCAAGCGTTTATAGACGAACTTAAAACCCGTACTGAAGAAAACATAATTGCAGGCGATCCGCTCGATCCTAACGTAAATTTAGGCGCGCTTATTTCTAAAAATCATCAAGACCTAGTGATGAGCTACATCAACAAAGGTGTAGAAGAAGGCGCTACTGTGCTAACAGGCGGCACAACACTAAGCCCAGAATCTGCGCCAAACGGCTACTTTGTAGCGCCTACTGTATTCACCGATTGCACAGACGATATGACTATTGTTAAAGAAGAAATCTTTGGCCCAGTCATGAGTGTATTGGTGTTTGAAGATGAAGCCGATGTTATTCAGCGTGCTAACAATACTCATTTAGGCTTGGCTGCGGGTGTGTTTACCAAAGATATTAAACGAGCACACCGTGTTATCCATAAGCTTCAAGCGGGTATTTGCTGGATAAACAGCTATGGTAATTCGCCGGCTGAAATGCCTGTGGGCGGCTATAAGCAATCGGGCATTGGCCGTGAAAATGGTATTGAAACGCTAGATCACTACACACAGACCAAATCAGTATACGTGGGCATGACTGACATAGAGAGCCCGTTTTAATGAGTATACAGTCATATGATTTCATCATAGTAGGTGCTGGCTCTGCGGGGTGTGTGTTAGCTAACCGACTATCAGAAGACGCAAACAATAGCGTACTTTTGCTAGAAACCGGCGGCAGTGATAAAAGCATTTTCATTAAAATGCCCACGGCATTGTCTATCCCCATGAATAGCGACAAATATGCATGGCAGTTTCACACTGAAGAAGAGCCGTTTCTAGATAACCGTAAAATGCATTGCCCTCGAGGTAAGGTATTAGGTGGGTCTTCATCTATTAACGGTATGGTGTACGTTCGCGGCCATGCAAAAGATTTCGATGAATGGGAAGAACACGGTGCACAAGGCTGGAATTACCAAGCTTGTTTACCTTATTTTCAAAAAGCCGAGTCTTTTTATTTAGGTAAAGATGATTATCGTGGTGGAATGGGCCCATTAGGGGTTAACAATGGCAACGAAATGGCCAACCCTTTATACACCGCCTTTATAGAAGCGGGTCAAGAAGCGGGTTATGCCGCAACGGCTGACTATAACGCCGCTCAGCAAGAAGGCTTCGGCCCCATGCACATGACCGTGAAAGACGGCGTGCGTAGCTCGGCAAGTCGCGAATATTTAGATCCAGTTAAATCCCGTAAAAATCTTACGCTTGTTACTGGTGCTCTGGCTGAAAAAGTATTGCTTGAGGGCAAAAAAGCAGTAGGTGTGCAGTACAGCGTAAACGGTAAGAGCGTTACAGTAACAGCCAATAAAGAAGTGGTGCTAAGCGCTGGCTCTATTGGCTCGCCGCATCTATTACAGCTTTCAGGTATTGGCGACAGCGACACTCTAAAAGCGGCAGGCGTTGACGTTAAGCACCATTTGCCAGGGGTAGGGCAGAACCTACAAGATCACTTAGAATTCTACTTCCAATACAAGTGCAAACAGCCCATTACGCTTAATGGTAAATTAGGGCTGATTTCAAAAGGTCTTATTGGTGCACGTTGGATGTTTACCCGCAAAGGGTTAGGGGCTACCAATCACTTTGAGTCTTGTGCGTTTATTCGCTCCAAGCCGGGTGTTGAATGGCCTGATATTCAATATCACTTCTTACCAGCGGCTATGCGTTACGACGGGCGCAGTGCCTTTGATGGCCATGGTTTTCAAGTGCATGTGGGTCATAACAAACCTAAAAGTCGCGGCGCCGTTACTATTAAAACGGCGAACCCTACTGATGCGCCTAAAATTCAGTTCAATTACTTGCAACATCAAGACGATATTGAAGGCTTTCGTGCCTGCGTGCGCTTAACCCGTGAAATTATTGAACAAAGTGCGTTTGACGATTACCGAGAAGATGAAATTCAACCTGGTAAGCATGTTCAAACCGATGAAGAAATCGACGCTTTTGTGCGCCAAGCGGTAGAAAGCGCTTATCACCCGTCTTGCTCGTGCAAAATGGGTGAAGATGCCATGGCGGTAGTGAATTCCAAGACGCAAGTTCATGGTGTTGAGCGCTTACGTGTGGTGGATTCTTCAATTTTTCCCACAGTACCTAACGGCAACTTAAACGCGCCTACCATTATGGTGGCCGAAAAAGCGGCAGATTTAATTCTTGGCAAGCCAGCGTTAGCCCATTCACCGGTTAGCGTTACTACATCTGCTAATTGGGAAACGGTTCAGCGCAATTCAACCATTTAACCTGAACGGCTTACACGTACCAAAAATGCATTTTTGGTACGTATGAAAAATATAACAACAGGAAGAAAGATGGAGCATTATCGTTTGTTTTGGGGAGGTAGTAATGACCTTATGGCTTAATGCTGGGATCATTTTCACCCTATTGGCCATTGTGGTTATTCTCGCGAAATGGGGAAATGTGAAGTGTATTGGTGTAACACCGGTAAGACTTTTCACCTTCATTGCTATCCTATTTACCTCAGGCCTAGACGTTGGCCTAATCATGTTTCCGCTTACCGAGTTCGGTGGTTATGAGAACATAACAGCGAACCCTGAATACGCTTTTACTAACCCAATTGCCATTGAGTTTGGTTACTGGGGCTTTCTAATATGGGGCTTTTACTTTCTTACCTGTTTTTATTTTTGCGTGGTAGAGCCCAAGGTTAAGTTTTTTGAAATACCTTTGGTTAAATTCATTAATAACGTAGTGATTATAGGCACTTGTGCATTTACGGCGTTTTTACTGTTATCGAATTTGCCATGGTACTTACCGGCTATCGGCGATGGCGAGTCCATCATACCTACTTTTTATTTTATCGTGTTTGCGGCTATCTGCTTTGCGGTTTATTCCAGTACCGACATTAAATATGTGCGGTTATTGAGCATCTCTACCACATGGTTGTTTATCGCGTTGATTGGCTTTATGTGGGCTGGAGCGTTCTTGGGGAGCGACAGTCAAATTGCTGCTTTTACGCATAATTTAGAGCTGATAGGCAGTTACTTTGGAAATATAGAACACTTTGTATTGCCGCTAAACGACTACCACGAGTTTTATTTATTTTGGTGGTTCGCATGGAGCATCATGATTGGGCAGTTTACCTCGCGTTTTGTGGGTGGCTTACGCACCTATCAAGTGCTAGGCGCCATGCTGATATTTCCATCAATACCTATTGCTGTGTGGTTCAGTGTTATTTATCAATATCACGAGGCAGGTATACCCACTACAGGTTTGAAAAATTTTGCGATGGCCTTCGTAGGAATTGTATTTGTTATTAACTCCCTAGATTCGCTTATTCGCCTGTATACAGACAACCTCAATTTAACGGTAAAGCGCTTTGGTAAATTGAAATATATTGCCATGAATGTCGCCATGCTTTCCTTGCTGACATTGCTTTTCAAGTTAGAGTTTTTACAAATTCAGTGGGTAGGTGCATTAGTCATCGGCCTGTTTTTCAGCTGCGCGTTTTTCATGCTGTACCGTAAGCCGAAAACGGTAAGAAATATCGATAGTTCTCCTAAAGACAACGAAATCGATTTTACAAAAATAGATTCAGGGCCGTAAGAGCCTCAAATAAAAACATCACTATCTATCTAATAACAGAAAATAAAACACAATACTCAACGGGAGTTTTATGAACACTTATGTGCCAAAAAAACGAAGTTTTATAACTTTGTCTGTACTTGCTGCGATGTCACTAACATCAATGCATGCGCTTGCTCAAGAAGCTGAAGCTAAAGCCGCTGAAGAAGACAAAGATGTTGAATCAATATTAGTGACTGGGCGTAATGTTTCATACGCTAATAGTGCAACGTCAACAGAAATGAAAAAGCAACAGACCCCGATGACTAGCGCATTGGCGCTTATCGACAATTTGCCAGGTGTATTGGTCACTGAAGGCGACCCATTTGGTTCTGATGAATGGTCTACTACGATTTCAATTCGTGGTTTTCAGGTTAACCTAGACTCTCAGCAAATCGGGATGACCGTAGATGGCATTGCCAACGGTAACTCGAATTATGGTGGTGGTACTAAAGCCAGCCGCTATATTGATACCGAAAACTTACGTGGCACTGTCGTTTCTCAAGGTACCGCTGATATTAGTTCGCGCTCAAATGAAGCCCTTGGCGGAACAATGGATTTCACTACCATTAGACCTGCGCTGGACGAGCAATTAACAGTAAGTACAACGTTTGCAGAATACAACGCCAGTAAAATTTACGTTCGTTATGACACGGGTGAGATTGCACCAGATACGTTTGCATGGCTTTCATTATCTACTCAGCAAAATGATGATTACATGGATGGGTCAGTGACTAATACCCGTGATCATTTAGAAGGTAAAATCATTAGCACAGTAGGTGAAGTAGACCTTACTGGCTACGTGAGTTATGACGATGCACAAGAATTCACTTATCAGCGTGTTTACGGATTAGCACAGTATGCTCAAAACCCTGATTGGGATGGATTAACCGAAAGTTGGTCTGGCATTCCATATCAAGATCAGGTTTATCGTGGAGGATGGGTTACCGAGCGCGAGAACTTCTTCACCTATCTAAAAGCCGATTTTTCAGTGGGAAGTGTCGATTTTAGTACTAACGTTTATTATCACGAAAACGAAGGTACGGGTAAGTGGAACCCATACTATATTGCTGATGTAACCGATGACGGCGCAGGTAATGCAAACTCTGAATTAGATTCGTCTACTACTGCTTTTGGCGGTGCGTCACAAGGTTTAATCTACTTTGTGAACAGCGCTGGTGAAGCGTTATCGCCAATTGATGGCTGTGTTAGTTCAATCAGTTCACCTTATGGTGGCGGCGGCGCTGAAGTTGATCCAAATTGTTATGAGCAAGGCGCTATTGCAGTAAGCTCTAATCGCCATACACATTATAATAAGAAGCGCATTGGTATTAACGGTGACTTCGTATGGAACACAACTATTGCCGACATGGACAACGTAGTGCGAGGTGGTTTTTGGTATGAAGATTATCAGCGTGACGAATACCGCGATTGGCACAAGACTATCGATGCTTCAACGAGCGCTCGTTATGAGAACACCCCTTATTGGGTTCAGTACGACCGAGAGTTTCCGGTTGAAACATTGATGTACTATGTTGAAAACGAACTTGATGCAGGATTCGCTAAAATTCGTTTAGGTGCAAAACAGTTCAATGTTGATGTGTCTAAAGAAGACCAATTCACACCTGAAAACAACTTAGACATATCGTCTGATTCTGATGTACTTATTTCAGCTGGTTTCGTTGCACCACTACCGGTTAACGGTTTAGAGCTTTTCGGTGGTTATGCAGAGAACTTTGCAGCGGTTAAAGATGCTGTATTAGAGCGTGACGATACTGATATCAGTACTGTAGAGCCCGAAACTGCAGACAATATCGATTTCGGTTTACGCTACTCAACACCTGGTTTTAATGCAAGCTTAACGTATTACACGATTGAATTTGAAAACCGCATCACCTTTGTTAGCAACGAAGATGTAAATGGCATCGACTTCTTAGAATCTGCTGCAGGCGGCTATATCAATGACGGTGGTATTGAATCTGACGGTATTGAAGCCTCAATTGATTACAGCATTACCGATTCATTAGGTATATATGTTTCTTATACTAAAAACGACTCTACTTACACCGACGAAGGCGTTAGCGGTAACACCGTAATAGGCTCGCCAGAAGACATGGCTGTGGTTAGTTTTGACTATACTAAAGGTGATTTCTACGCTGGCTTTAGCACAAAATATGTAGGCGAGCGTTTCTTAGACCAAGCTAATACACAAGAAACTGACTCTTACATTGTTAGTGACCTGTATCTAGGTAAAACGGCTTACGATATTGGCGGCGGCATTGATAGCGTAGAGCTAAGCTTTACGGTAAACAATGTGTTTGACGAAGACTATCTTGGTTCTATTGCCGCAAACGCTGGATGGATTGGTGCCCCTCGCATCGCTTCTTTCAATGTTCGTGTTGCTATGTAATTAGCACTGCGTAATTAGAGCTATGTAATACAATAGACAAAGCCGCAATCAGACATTCTGGTTGCGGCTTTTTTTCAATTGCTACCACATGTTTTCGCTCTTCAGATCTATTATTTTTCTACTTACTCAATTTACAAAAGCGACTTGTTATTACCATATAAGGTGTTTCTATGAAGTTTTCGACGCTTAACCCTGCATTATTGGGCATCACATTACTGGTATCGGGGAGTCTTTTATCTCATGCAGGTCATGCCTCGGTTAGTATCACAAAAGGCAAAACGGCAATTCCGCATGGAAATGCTACTTCTAATCAAGATTTAACCATTCAAAACGATAAATTGGCATTTGCTATTGCAGTAGATTCAGCGCCGCCTTGGGGCGTAGCAAGAG
This sequence comes from Alteromonas sp. Mac1, assembly GCF_001562125.1. Lineage (NCBI taxonomy): Bacteria > Pseudomonadati > Pseudomonadota > Gammaproteobacteria > Alteromonadales > Alteromonadaceae > Alteromonas > Alteromonas sp. Mac1. Next base: position 2,557,814 of record NZ_CP013932.1, on the reverse strand, counting down.
GGTGTATAGTTGATATTGCTAATGTGAAAGCTGATGGCACTTTAAGTAACGACCGCGTTGCTTTTGCCGATTTCATTCCAAATAACTGGTCTAGCTGGCCCAATACTTACACCAAAATTGATATTCTCAAAGACACGGCTGAAGAAGCTGCGGTTAACATTAAAAGAGACTTTGGCGAAACTGAAATAAGTACTACCTACCGCCTTTTTGAGGGCTCAGACCTTATTCGTGTTGAAACCACCATGACCAATAAGGGCGATAGCGATTTAGCATTGCTTTCAGGCTATACCTTATGGCCAGATTCCGGATATAAATTCGCTGTTCCTCGTAATCACACCATCGATAAACCATTGGAAAATAGGTGGTTATCAGACCGTTTCGTAGGTTACGACGAAGAATGGGCGATTGCATTGCACGCACCTTATATGCGTGAAACTAAAAACCAGTCACGTGATTTATACGCGGCAGATATACTGAGCCCGTCACAAAGTATGACGTTCTCGGGTGATTACCAGGTATTGCCTCGCGGTAACTTAGCGGCCGTTGTTAGCGCCGAAATAAAACGTAAAGGGTTAAAAAGCGGAACAATTCAAGCACACATAAGTACTCAGGAAGGGCAAGCCGTAGAACAAGCCGCTATTGTCGTGTCGCAAAATGGCGTGCCTTATATGTGGGCGATGGGTGATGGCAAGAATGTGGCATTCACGCTGCCGGTAGGAGATTACGAAGTTTACGCTACAGGCAAACAACATTCAGACAGTAAAACGCGCCTGATTACAGTTGAAGAAAACGTGACCCAAACACTTTCATTCGATGCGCTTCGCGCGCCCGGCAAAATAAGCCTTGATATTACCGATGAGAAAAGTCAGCAGCCCATAGATGCAAAAATTACGATAGAGCAGGGCAACCAACCACTCATCGAATATTTAGGGGCGCGAACCTTTTTCACTGACCTTGATAATATCGGCAATGCCGTATTTGGTTTGGCGCCGGGGGAATACGAATTAGGCGTTTCACATGGAGCGGGCTTTAATGCCAAAAGTACGATAATAGCGGCAAGTGTTGATGCAAATAAAACAACAACCGTAGCAAGTGCTATTGATGTTAAAACCTATCCAACGAAGCACGGTTGGTACGCAGGCGACCTGCATCATCATGCCGATGTGTTAGAAGGGTCAACTAACCCGAAAAATTTGGTACGTTCTCAATTAGCGGCTGGTTTAAACGTGCTGTTTGTTAGCGATCATGATTCCACTAAAAACAACGACACCATTCAAACACTGGCCGATACGCGCAATGTACCCTTTATACCGTCTATTGAAGTGTCGCCTTCTTGGGGCCACTTTAACGCTTTTCCCATAGATAGTGGGGCGCAATTAACGGTTGATCCAGGCGTAGATGATATACACAGTATTATTGAAGATGTTCGCCGTATGGGGGCTACTGTAATTGCTTCAAATCACCCCTACATACCTTATGGCTATTTAAGCAGTTTGGATAAAGGCTCAGCGCCAGGGGGATTTAACCCTAGCATTGATTTATTCGAACTAAATGCGGTAGTAAATAATGAGCCAACCGTTAACAAAGCGCATCAGTTTTGGAATGAAGGATTACCGTACTACTTTACTGCAGGTTCAGATACTCATGATGTATTAAATCAAACCAGTGGATTAAACAGGCTATTTGTATATACCGGCAGTAAGCCTGATGCGAATGCCTTCGCGCAAGCCGCGAAAGATGGTCATTCTTATGTATCTTTTGGCCCTGTGATTTACCCAAAAAACGTCATGTTTGGCAATACATTGAAGCTTGCAAAGGCACAAGCACAGACGATCAGTTTCGATTTGGTGGCGGTAAATGGGCTTAAGTCTGTGCAGTTGATTGGTAGTGATAGCACAGCCACAACTACCGCTACCAATAAGCAAAGTGCCGTGAACAGCGTAGTGCTTGAAGATAAAAAACTAACTGGAGATCACGATTACGTTAGCTTTAAAGTACCACAAGCTTCTGGCTGGGTAGCGCTAATCGTAGAAGATAACGAAGGCCGCAAAGCCTACACCAACCCCATTTGGCTTAAGTTGGTTGATGAGAGCCAGTTTTAGTTAAAATAAAGGGGGCAGACTCTGACCCCCTTTATTCTAACTCATTGGCAGCTGTTAAACTTTACCTCATTATTATTGTAAAAATTTAAATCTCTGATTTTGGCCGTTATAGCAGCTCCACTGAACTATGTTTGCACCGTTAGTAGTTGCTTTTCCGGCCACGTCAATGCACTTACCTGTGACTTTACTTCGGATCTCGAAGTGTTGATCTCCTTTATCGTGTAGCGTCCACTTTTGATTGTCATTTGCACTGTTACATACCCATTGATGAATATTTGCGCCATTTGCCGAGTTGTTATCTTTCAGTTCAACACACAAATTACTTTGCGTTGATTGAATTAAATACTCATTGTTGCCAGCGGAAATAAATTTGAAGCTCTGGTTTGTGTTTGTGGTATCACAGGTCCATTGCTGATACTGACTGCCATTAATCATAGCGCCTTGGGCAACGTCGATACAGCGACCAGAATGTTTAGCTTGCAAGTTTGTGTTGCCAGTCACCACTCCGTCAACCGGTTTATAAACGCGGATCCAGTCCACATACATTTTGTTTTTGGAACCATCTGCAAGTTCAGCATCAGAAGCAACTATGCCTTGGTTAGAGCGCCAATCATGATCCTCGGTATCGATAATAATGAAGGCTTCTTGATCCATGTTGTATTGCGATTTATCCAAAGTTGCGCCAGTGTAATCTTTATCTTTCATAACAACCTGTGCCCACGAACCATCTGGCGTTTGCTGGCCGTCGATATAGAAAGTTACTTCGGTGGGGCTTTTCCAATACGCCCCAAAGCGATGAAATTGATCGCGCCAATAGGTGCCAGTTGAGGGTATGTTATGGGTTTGGTCATTAAAGTCGCTAATAATTTGGTTGGTTTGTTCGTCCCGCAAGAAAACATGAAAGTTGGTTGACATGTTTTTGGCAAACCAGGTGTCTGCAGCACCGCCGTATACCTCTAGAATGTCTATTTCTCGTTCATCGTTTTGACTTAATAACCAAAAATTTGAGGAGAGTTCCAAATTGCTAACTTTTATTCTTGCCTCTAAATAAATTGGAAATTTAACTTTGGTTTTAGAAGTAATAACACCAGCGTTGACCTGGTTTGTGCCTTGTCTGCGTGAGGCACTGATAATTAGGTTGCCATTAGCAACCCAAGATTCATTACTTGACCAGTAGGTTAAACCTGGTCCTGTCCAGTTATTAAAATAGCTGTCGTTCCATTTATCGGTAAAATCGCTTGGTTTTCCAATGTAATTAAAAGAGTCGGAATATTGGGTTTGAAGTTGCCAAACTTTGCCACCACCAGGAGAAGTTGGAAGTGGAATATTATCCCAATCTTCGCAATGTGCTACCGTGCTTGTGATTATTCCTGCGAGTAATATTGATAGATATTTCATAATTACCTCTGCTCATTGTTAATAATATGTTTAATTTGTGACATTACAATATAAACATTGTACATACAACTGTTAACAATGTTGCCGGTGTTAGCATTTTTGCAGTTTGCAAATTTTTCATTTTTTAAGCGTTTGCTGTATTTTGAAGAATAATTATTAGTTCAACCCAATTTAAGGTTTTTAGAAGTGAATTAAGCAGAAAATAACAAACTTTGAGGTGGGAATGTGTTGTTGTGTAGATTATGGCTTTGTGTACTACAAAGTTAATAGAAGATAGTAGAAGTAGTAGCAGAGTACATTAATAAAACAAATGTACTCTGCTCCCTTTGTCTTTTAACTAGTAGCAAGGGCAGGATTGCGATTACGCAGTTGTAAATAACTAAGCGCCCACATGATAAAACCACCAAAGAACAGCATTGCCGATGCGTAGCCGGTTTCGTTGAAACTAGCGCCAGATGCCAACATAGCACCGCCTAACATAGGGCCAATGGCATTTGCCGTATTAAACGCGCATTGCACTAGGGCGCCTATCATTGCATGTCCCGTGGGTGAAACATCTAACAACATCGACTGAATAACAGCGGCTAAGCCAACGCTTGCGCCTAGTAGGAATACGGTAAGGTATAGCCACCAAATATTGCTCGCCGCAAATACATACATAACAGCTACGCCAACACTACATAGTAATGCTATACCTGTGGTTCGAAGAGGGGATTTATCAGCAAGTTTACTAATAAACCAGTTTCCGATAGTGGTACCAATACCGAACATCATCATGGCTACCGAAATAGTTACTTCTGGTGAGTGAGTCACGTTTAATATGGTATCGGCAAGGTAAGTATAAATACAAAAAACGCCACCAAAACCCACGAATATGATGCCTGAAATTGACCATACAAGTTTGTTCTTAAGTACGCCAAACTCCTCTCGTAAGTTCGTTGGAGTGGTCACCGGGCTACTAGGTACGAACAGATAAATAAGCGCAATGGTGATGAGCGCAAGCACCGCCACTATAGCCATACACACGCGCCAACTCATATTCTGCCCAATCAAGGTAGCCATGGGCACACCAACGATTGTGGCAATAGTTAAGCCAGCAAATACCATCGACATATAGCTGGCGCGCTTTCCAGTAGGCGCCATACTAGCGGCAATTAACAACGCGGTGCCGAAATAAGCGCCGTGGGGTAATCCAGATAATACGCGATAAAACACTAACTCTGGCAAGCTTGAAGCGATAGCACTTAAGCCATTAGCTATACACATCATTGCTGCAAAGATAATTAATGCAGTGCGACGGTTAGTTTTATTGGTGAGTAACATAAACGAAGGTGCCCCAATGACCACACCAATGGCATAGCCGCTTATTACATTGCCGGCCATTGATGGAGTGACAGCATAAGTCTCAGCGATAAGAGGCAACATCGACATAGATGAAAACTCTGTTAGCCCTAAAACAAATGTGCCAAGGGCCATCACTAACATAGGCCAAATTACAGTGCTTCGGTTTGAAGGTGATGCAGACATAAATACCTTATAGATTTGATGGCGACCAATTATGTGAAGTATGCAGGCCCATCAATAACAAATACGTTTTGAGAAATTGTGCAATATAAATAGGTAGCGAATCTACGCTAACCTTCAATATGGCAACTTGATAAAAATTTGGTGTAGTAGGGATGTTTTGAATCAAAGCGGCCTAGTAAACAAAACGAAAACAGGCAGCAAAATTGAATAACGGCTTTTTATTATGCGGCGATTATACGCTACTAAAGCATTACATTTCTATTGCTAGCGCCACAGATTGCCTAGTTTTATCGGCCAAATTCTAAGCTGCGTGAGTTACCTATAAAAAAACCGGCGAAGAAACGCCGGTTTTTGTCTTTATCTTATAAAAAGAAAATTACATTTTATAAGCTACGGTTACATAACCAAAGCGGCCGATGTTGTCGTATGTAGCATCGTTTGAACCAGTACCAGTGGTACCTGTAGGCAGTGCACGGTTAAATAGGTTATCAATACCCACGGTTAGGCTCGCGCCGTTTGCGAAGTTGTAACCTGCGGTCACGTCAGTAACTGCATATGATGGCAGTTCCATACGATTACTCGGGTTAGGGTTGAGCGCTAACTCTTGATTGTCGTAAAGGCTCGCACGTTCAATGTAGCGAGTTTTCCAACTTGCTTCCCAGTCACCGCGGCTGTAATTAAGCGTAAATACACCTTGCCAATCAGACTCACCGGCAGTGCCCGCGTATTGGTAAAATAGGTCTGGGTTATCTTGGAATGGGAACTCTTTGCGATCTTTAAGGTAGGTTGCGATCAGGCTAGTACGAAAGGCACCTTCTAGCGCATCAAAGTCGTAGCCTAGTTCGAAATCTACACCCTTTGCTTCTTGGCCTGCAATGTTCAACGCATAACTGCGAATTTGTGTGATTTCACCTGTTACTGAATCACGGTCGATAAGGCCGCAATAAGGGTTATCGATACCTGTTTCAGAGTCTACGCAACGATCAAGAATCGTTTGACCATCTATGCTGGTAATCGCGTCGGTAAGTTCAATTTCCCAATAGTCGACAGTAGCAGTAAAGCCTTTGAACCAACCAGGTGTGTAAACCAAACCTAGTGTTTTAGAGATAGATTGCTCTGCTTGAAGGTCAATGTTACCACCATTTACACCTTCCAACGTGGCTGAATCATACTCAGAGTTGAAATCTGCTGGAACGCCTAATGCATTGCAGTTTGCGATACGCTGGTCGGCGTTAGCAAGGTTATCTAGGTTGTCTGTACGGCATGGGTCGTCAACGTTGAAGAACGTTTGGCTAGCTTCGCCGTATAGTTCGCTAATATTTGGTGCGCGAAGGGCTGATGATTTAGTTGCTCTTACACGTAAATCTTCGAATACCTGCCAATCTAGACCAAGCTTCCAGCTCTTTGCATTACCAATAGACGAATAGTTAGCAATACGCGCGGCCGTGTCGAACGTCAGCATATCTACGCCTGGAAGACCTTCAAGTAGCGGTATAGTAAGTTCTGTAAATACTTCAGATACGTCATACTCACCTTTATCTTCGCCAAGAACATTGAAGAAAGTGCCAACCGCATTATTAGGCTCTTCAATTTCGCTTTTCTCTTTGCGATATTCTACACCTGCGGCAAAACCTACGTAGCCCGCGGGTAACTCATAAATACCAGAGTTAGCAATCGTCGCGCCAGCGTTGTACTGTTCAATTGTGCTGTTACCCACCGATGTGGTATTCACATAATTAATAGCTTCTTGTGAAGGCTGGCCGTAACCCATAATGTTAAGCGGAACACAGCCATCAGCACTGCCTGATGCACAAACAATATTGCCATTGTCATCTTCAATTGCGTCTATCGCATTATAGAAGTTTTGCAAAATAAGGTTATTGCGATTTTCACGCTCTAGTTCTGTTTTGCCGTAGTTTACAAACGCTTCGTAGTTCCATTCATCGTTGATGTAGCCTTCTACACCAAGTACATAGCGATAAGTTTCACGCTCGTCTGCTTCAGTACGACGGCCTAAATCGGTCATCATGCGGTTAAGCTGAATAGTATCAAGGCCGTTTGCGTCCATGTACTCAGCAACGCTGTCGTCTAGAAATGCGTTGTTTCGAGAGATAGTCGTTTCATCGCTATAGAAGAAGAAAGCAGGCTGGCCCATAGAAATGGCGCGAGTACGGGCGTATTTAGCTTGCGCGTAAACGGTGGTGTCGTCGTTTAGTTTGTAGTTACCTTTAACATTTAGGTTAGTACGGTCAAACTCAGGCTGTAGTTGCGTGAACTGGCGAAGGTTGAAAAAGTCGCAGTTAGCGCAGAAAACGCCGTCTACTTGATTGCCAGTATAAATGTCTTTAAGTGAGCCGTCAGCGTTAAAAGTTTGAGTTCCACCACCGAACACACCTGCGTTATTTAATACGTAGTAACCGGCGTTAGCCGTGTAGATATCATCAGGGTATGCGGTTGAATCTAGCTGGTCTTCACTGCGCTCGTAACCCATGATGCTTTCAAAACTCATGTTACGATAAGACGTGGCAGTCCACGGGTTATCTAGAGCATCTAACGATTCTTGCGAGCTATATTCAGCTGCAAAAGCGATGTTACCGCGGTCGTTGTCGAAGTTGAAACCGTAAGACGCCTGATATTTATCGTTTTTATAGCCGTTTTCCTGCGCAAAACCTTGGGTTGCGCTAATGTCGAACCCTTCAATATTCTTTTTAAGAATGAAGTTAACTACACCGGTAACCGCGTCGGCACCGTAAACAGCAGATGCACCACCCGTTACAATTTCAACACGCTCAATCCATGAAGTTGGGATCGTGTTCGTATCAACTGCGGCTGTGCCTGCTGATGAGGATACGTGGCGTTTACCGTCAACCAATACCAGTGTGCGGTCTGTACCCATACCGCGGAGATCTAAAATGTTTAGGCCCGCAGTACCAATAAATTGCCCTGAGTTACCAAGCGAATACGTGTTAGCTAGAGAGGGCAGTTCATTAAGCACCTCACCAATGTTCATCGCACCTGAGTTAAGCAGTGATTCGCCAGAAATAGCGGTAACCGGCGAAGGTGCAATTGCGCCCTGACGAGAAATACGTGAACCTGTAACTTGAATTTTTTCGACATCGGCGCCACTGGTCGCAGAGTCTTGCGCCAATACGTTGCCGGAGGTCAACGCGACGCTTCCAGCCAGTGCTAACCGAACAGCAGTTGCAATATTTTTCATGTGTGTTCCTGGTAAATTAAATTTTCGTACTTGTTATCAAATAAGGCCAAATTTTAGGCAAGCCTTAAAAGGTTAATTTATGTGCAAATTAATACTTTTGTCTAAGAGGGCGCGCATTCTAATGAGCATGAGTAGGCGAGATCAATTTTTTACGATGAAATGAATAACCCTTTTGGAACTATTAACTTATTGTTGATTTTTATTTAAATAGTAGGTTTTTCTTATGTGCGACATTTTTGGTAGAAAATTGAAAATTCATTGGGTGTTAAATAAGCGGTTGGTTAAATTTTGATTCGTTTGAATGATTTTTGTGCGACAAATTTTTGGATGTAAAGCTTCAGAAATTTAGCTTCTTAATCGAATAAGCCAAGTACTAGTCTGTTAGTGCGATATTTAACCTGTTAAAAATTAGTTCGGCATTTCATCTTGATAATATGGTTGTTCGTCGTACGATGGGAAATGTTAATTGAGTTGTTATTAGTTGTTTAAATAATAAGGCGCAGCGCCTGGCTCGGTTTCGCTTCGCAGCGAAGCATTATCATCGATTTTGGCGATGGCTATTTATGAAGGAGTAATATTTGTGGATGCAATTAATAGAGTTATACGCAGTCAAGAGAGCACGGATGGCATTTTTATTCAAATTTTCGGTATCGTTCTATTGCTGCCTGCAATTACCCTTCTTTGCATGTCAACTGACACAAACCCACCTGCTACATACTTATTTTCTGGCTTTTTTATCTCGTTCTCTATTCTCTTATTGACGATAGGAACTTATCAAAAGCGAAAATTTTATAAGTTGGGCAAAACTCCATTAACGTTAACGCCATCATTCTGCGCAATTGGTGAGGAGTTTAAAGGTTCTATTGAAATTGGTAAGCCAAACTTTAATAGTGTTAAAGAAATAACAATCACTCTATGGCGGCGCAGAAAAACGGTTGGCGATGGGAGCCGAAACGACAAAGTTTGGGAGTCAAATACAACAACAAAGATTAATCATGTAGACGACACAACCATCTTGGAGTTTAGTTTCACTATCCCGCACGACAAGATGCCGACAAACAAAGGGTTCTTCTCAGAAAATAAATATTTTTGGGAGGCTAGTTTCGAGTTTGTTGAATCAATGCAAAATATAAAAAGAACTTGGGAAATCCCTGTAAAAATATAACAAGCACTTCCACCATGAAAGCAGGTATAACAAGATTCCTGCGTTACTCGCTATCACTCAAACAATAATAAAAAGCTGCCAGATACCATCTGCGGCTAAAGGGAGCGTTAAATGTCCGATCCTTGTCTAGAGCCTAAGGTGATGGTTTGATAAAGCTTAGCTCAACGCCGTAGAGGCTAATTTGAACATAGTGGGCTAGATAGCAAAAAGCCCCTAAAAAGGGGCTTTTTGCGAATTGGTGGAGCTGGCGGGATTTGAACCCGTAGTTATATACATTAAATCAACCAGTTACATTATTTGTCAGTTAGAGGATACAGTTTCATATATTTTGAATAACATTCCATTTTAAGGCTTTCTATTGCTTCGGCTAAGTCCTCAATCTTTTCACTACGCTCTTCTAAATCAAGGTTATTTGCAGATTCCGCATTTAGAGTTAAAGAACTCCTAATGATTACTAAGTTTTTATTTTTAATTATCGTAATTTTACGCAATTCTAATAACTTTAAGTCGGACTTTATGTGAGCAATATAATTGAGGAATACTTTCGTTTGGGCTATGTTTTCTAAATTATTTGAACTTGGGTTTAGCCAAAAATTTGTTCCTTCATTAACAATCTTCTCAAGCTTATCTATCAAGGAGCGCAGGATGTTATAAGTCTCATTTCTATCAGTAATTCGTTTGGAGTTTTGAAAAACCACACTCCAGCCGATGAAAATAATGGATAAGGTAATGAAAGAAATAACAGAAGGATTGCTGTTTAACCATGAAATCATGCCTTTTCAATATACTCCTTTATCTCAATTATATAATCTTCTTCATCACTTAAAATTACTAAATTTTTCTCCAAAGTTTCTTTCGGAATGCCATCTCTGACGAGGCCGCCAAACGCTTCTTCTAGGAAAGAAGAACCAAAGCCTCTTGGAATATTATTTAAACTAACTATTATATTCTCACCAGGATTTAATTTGAAAGCGGGATATAATATGTCTTTACGAAATCTTTCACCACTCCATTTTCCATCAGAGAGATATCTTCCGAAAGGCTTAATAGAAAAGTCTTTTGCAACACTAATTTCAATCATGTTGTATACCTATTTTCCATGCCAACAAAGTGCCCGCTAGTTTCACGGGAAGTTTGAAACATCTAACTTTACCGTCAGTATGATACTCATACCCTCCATTATGACTATAAATAAGTAGTGTGTCTTTTTCTATATCGCTGACAGGTCTTTTTATATTCATGGAACCGTTACCTCGTCCATTGACATTTGTGGAAGTAACCCATCTCTTCATAGCATATGCAATTATATCTTCATCTGGGGTCTTTAACTGTTGTCTTTGGAGCCTGAAACTATCCGGTATACCAAGGCCTTTATCGAAAATCAGAAAGTGTAACTCATTATTTTTGATATAAATATATTGCCACCATCTTTTTATTGCATCTGGAGGGTTTATAGAATATGCATGCTGTTTGATATTCAACATCGCCTCGTTTATCGCACTACCTAAATGTCGGGGCAGACTTCCCCATTTCTGTTCTATTAATTCTAGCGTAGATTCAAGGTGCTTGTCAGGATCGTATCCACTCTGGAAGTTGTTTACTGTCAACCAATTTTTATCAAGTTTACGATCAGTGCCATTCCGTATAGCTTCCCAAAGACCACTATTTCTAACTAGCTTGCGAGTTTTTAAATCTGAAGGCAAAGTAATTTTGACGAAATCACTTTTCCTGTTTACAAGCTGAGCAGAAGTTATGTGCGAAAAGAGTAATATAGCTGCTTGAGCATTTATATGTTCTACTTTCGACATGTCCACATGAATTGGAATTTTTACAACATTAGCACAGTAGCTAATGTCAGATAATGTTATTAATACGCCATGTAAGGCGACAGGATCCTTAGAAATAAATTTGAAGTTTCTGGAAAGCTCAATATCAACTATTTCAGCTCGAGGGTTTATTATTATTGAAGCTTTCATATTTAGCGGCTCCTTGCAAGTCTATGAGATCCATCTTCCATAAGTTTTTCTTATCATCCCCCAATCTGCATGCCCCATTTGCTTAGCTACCCACATTGGGTTTTTGCCACTAGATAACATTTGCGAGGCATATGTATGACGGCATTGATAAGGATATCGGTACTCAATCTTCAATTTTTCTAATGTAGGCTTCCAAATATACTTTCTTAAACCATCTGCGTGTGTATATTCACGCATAGTTTTAGGATCGATAAAAACTCTCCCACGTTTAAAGTATTTTGACACCCTTATCATTTCCAACGACTGAACAGCTTTGTCATGAAGCTCGACGGTACGAATACTGAAGTTTGTCTTAGGGATTTTTTCCCTACCTCCAGTTAGATTAACACGGATATGTGCTAATTTCTTTGTTAGATCAACATCCTCCCACCTAAGGCCTAAGAGTTCGCCAGTTCTCATTCCTGTGAAAAAGGCAAACTGAAAAAACTCAGAGTAGGGACTCGGCAAGGCATTAAGAATTTCGTCAATTTCGGGAATGGTGAAAGGCTTTGGCTCAATTTGAAGCTGTTTATACCTCTCAATCCGCGATATTGGATTTGTGTCTATTACACCGTCGTAAAACGCTCTCTTAAATATCTGGTTTAATACATTTCTAGTTTCATTTATTGATTTACCAGATAAGTTACTTTCGGAAGCCCACTCATCAAACATACTGGCCTTAAAATCCGTCAATAAAAGGTGCCCCCAATTTGGCTTAATATATGAGTTATATTTTTGACTGTAACCTCGAATGGTTGTATGAGACCAGTTACGCTGTTTCTGCTTAAACCAAATATTTGAATAATCGTGGATAGTGTAATTGCAGCCTGTATCAAAAGCTTTTTGTATTATTTTACTGTTTGGAAAACGACTAGCAATAGCCTTGTCGTTTAGCGAAATTGCCATTTTGTAGATGGCTTCCTGTTCCTCAATTCTTTTCGCGGCGTTTTTATTATGTGGTGCAGGTATTGTTTCTCTATATCGCTCATGGTTTAGCGTGAAGTCGATAACATACCCACCATTTACTTCTTTAACACTCATTTTATTATTCTCCTCTCATCCACTGGTAAATCATTTCAACGATAAAAATTAACCTGCCGTCAGGTGCTTTTAAGTAGTGTTTTTGTTTTATCCAAACACCTTTTTTCACCTTCATTCGAATTGCTTCTTTTGAATATCCTGTCATTTCAGAAAGCTTCTCTGTTGTTACTAATCCGCTCATAAATTTGTACTCCCGTATAGACGAAGTACTAGATTGGTCTTGATTGGTCTGCTAAAACAGGGGGCATACGGGTTATATACGGGTTGTGAAAATATGGAAGTTGTTGAAAAACAGGATGTTGAAGATTTAGAGAAATCGTTAGACGTAGCGATTCAGTTTTTGAGTGTTCACCTCCCGAATATAGTTGGTGAAGAAATTGGGGCTTTTCTAATAGAACAAACTCATCTATTGATTCGACAAAATGCGGCTGACGAATCCCATTTTTACTTTACTGCTGCAGAAATATATAAGTCTATGACTGGGCAAGAAGATTCAGAGAAAGCTAGGCGCTGGATGAAAGGCCATGAAGAAAAACTCACAAAGCTTTTTGCTCAAACATCTTCATTAAACGCATTACTTACAGAAAAAAATTTAAGCCCACTTAGACTAGATCGCGTGAACTCGAAAGGTGGCATTCCTACGAAGTGGAGAATTCGCACTGGTTCTGTGAAATCGACTGGTACAGGAAATTCAAATGCCCTAAAGGTGCGGTACGTTGTCACACACATTGATGATGCATTGCCATGGGCTAAACCTTTTTCCAATCTGATTCTAACTCCAAGAAAGCTCATATTAGTTGCAATAGGTTTGCTGGCGTCGATTGTACTAACACTCTACACGCTTATTGGATTGGTAGAGTGGGGCAGCAAGACGATTAATACATGTGTGGTTATTTTTGGCATAGTTGCAGGTATCATTTTCATGACGCTGCACGAGTTACTTAATAAAGGGATAACAACATATCCTGCATTTTGGTCTAAAAAATTAGCAAAAAATAAGCTACTAACGATTAACGCGACAGGCCAATCTAAAGCACCTATATGCATGAAAGCAGTCACGATTGAAGCAAAATGCTCAGTTTGTGGGGAAGACCTATTAATTGAAAAGAGCAGAGAGTTTCATAATAGGTTCGTTGGAAAGTGCAGGGTAGCACCGTCAGAACATGTGTTTGCTTTTGACCATATAACGAAGGAAGGAAAATTCCTTCGTTAAAAACAAGACCGTATTTTTAAAGATCATTATGAATAATGCGTTGTGGGTTATATAAACTCGGGTTTGCTTTGGAATCTGATAGCGCCATGCTCGATACGTGCATATTCAAAAGCCTCATCTAATGAATCGAACGGTCCAGCCATTTGCACATTCGAGCATTCACCAGAAGTAACGATAACCATGCCGCTAATAAAAGCGTCAGTGTTATGCATTTCATTCAGCGTATTGGCTTTAACAGCATCTAATGTCATTACTAAACAACAGAGGCCATCTGTAGCTAAATCAAAAGGAGACTCATCGGGCAAGCGTTCTCGTGAGTAACCGAGGAATTGTTGCTCTGACATAGAGAGCGGAGTACTACTTTCCTGAGTAACATTTTTATTAGCGCAGCAATGCTTGTATTTCTTGTTGCTCCCACATGGGCATTTATCATTTCTACCAATTTTCATATTTGTCTCTAGTTTGTTTTGTTCAGTACAGTTATTTACACAAGTCCAAGATGCCTTCGGCTTTTGGGGCTTTCCCCTCACGGGAAATCCCCAGTCGCCTTCGGCTACCCCCTGAGCCTTCGTCGACAGCCCGTCCTTCCCGTTGGGAGGGCGGGCTGTCAACTCGTTCAGCGGGTGACGAAAAGAGCTGCCAGTTTTTATCTGGTATAGCGTATGTGCCTTCAGTGAAACGGATGTGTGTTGGCTTTTGGTTGTAAGCGTGTTTTGAAAGGGTGCTTAATTCACAATGTTGATACTGCGTTTTAATTTGATTTTCATACTCGAGGGAGAAAGGGCGTTCTATACGCTTTACGTTTGCGCCACCCATCATAATTAAGTAAGAAAGCCAATCAGATTCATCTGCCGCTTTTTGAAGCTTTCCTAATGGTGTGTCACTACTTTCTAATTCTAACTTTCTTAACTGTCGCCATAACGTAACCGAAGGCAGCCCTAAAAATTGAAACTGCCTTATATTATATAGTGATGCCCAAGCAGTGATTTTTGATGCAGACTGTTTCGCATCGTTGCCGTAGTTGTCGGTATCTAGAAATTCACCATCAATATTTTTACAAATGTATTTAGCGATATAGTCTTGCGCTGAACCTTTTTCAGGATCTATTGGCTCTGCTTTGAATCTATTTTTGTCCGCGCCGGATTCGTCGGCATCATCTTCCATTGCATAATGCCTTAAAATACTTGTTACACGTGCTAACTGTTCTGGCGGTGTGAATAGCAATAAATGCCAATGTGGTGTGCCGTCATGGTGTGGCTCAACAACACGCAAGCCGAACACTTCTATTCCTTCGCGATGGAATTGTGCTCTGGCTTTGCGCCATTGGGCATTAAGATACTCATTAGCATCTTTAACAGAATAATTTAAATATTTAGGGTTCGGCTTACCCGATTGGTAGTGTGAATGGAACTTGGATGGTGTGGTGATGGTATAAAAGCACCCCACATGGTTTAGCAGTTTGGAATACTCTTCCGTTCCCTTTATTCGAACCATCAATTCGGCTCTTCTTACTTCAGGATTAGATACGTTTGCCTGATAAGCATCCAGCATAGAAATAAACTCACCGTCAGCACTGCAGAACCATTTAGATTTCATAAATTCAAGGGCTTGCTCTTTTTCCCACTTAAATTGGCGCAATCGGTCACTACTGCAATAAGCACTTTTTTTCTGATTCACTAAATCTAACTGTCGACGTATTTCTTCTACTTTTTGGCTGGCAATTCGTTTCAGCTTGTTGAACCAAAATTTCTCTGAACGCGCTTGAACAATGGCCTCAGTAGCTGAAATGTCGTCAGGAAGGCTGATGTTGTATTTAAGTAGTTTGGCTTTGCATAGGCAGAGTGCGTGGGCTTCACTTAAATCGGCGGTATCGCGCAAGCATTCCATAGCTTTCGATTTAGCAAAGGCTTTGAGTTCTTTGATGTCAGACGTTAGGTTTAGATCTGCTAAGTGAAGATGTTTATTTAGTCTAGAAAGAAAGCGATTGGCTTGTACATAGTCTTGTTGTTTAGAAAGCTTGAGGTACTTATGCGCAGCGTCATAAGCAAGTGGGGATATGAAATCGAATATCTTTTTACGAAAAAGGTGACATTCGCGAGTACCAATACCATTTGTTAATTCATTAGGGCAGGTGACAGTCTCGCGACAGTCGAGTACAGATTCACGACAATTTTGAGCCCTATTTAGACCCTGAAAGACCGAATGAGTAGAAAGTGATGGTTCGCTGGAAGCAGCGTTATTAGAGGGATAGAGCGGTCTAGAAGGTTCTAGACCGCATCTGGAATTGGTGGAGCTGGCGGGATTTGAACCCGCGTCCAGAAAATGTCTACCTTTGGTACTACATGCTTAGTTTGTCTTTTCTTTAACTACTTTAGACCCCGACAAACAGGGTTCTTGGTAGCTGTCCCGATACTATTTCGCGGTTCAACCTCAGGAGAGTTTCCCTCGCTAGTTTGCTTGGATGACCTTCCGAATCCACGCTAGCAAACAAAGCTGTGGTGGAAGGGCCTATACCGGTTATTAAGCGGCTAGTGCGTAGTTTTCGTCGTTTGCGACTATTTGTATGCGGCTTTTTTAAGAGGCCAGCCGCACCTCTGCATGCACCTCCGGCTTCCAAGATCCTGTCGAATCCTAATCAGCCCCGAGTGTGAAGGCGCAGTATAACATAACTAGCTTGCGGTTAAATGATTTCTTTATATTTTGCTTTCAAAAGATGCATTTATCGTCAATAAGCATTAAAGTGTACCGGCTTAAAATTACATTTGAAGTGCTAATGTCATCTGACTCAATAATTTATACGCCTTATACCTTACCTTGCGGGGTAGTGGTACGTAATCGCCTTGTAAAAGCAGCGATGGAAGAGAACATGTCGAGCGCTGGCAGTCTACCTGGCAGTGCACTGTACACCCTTTATCGATATTGGGCGCATGGTAATTTGGGCATGATCATTACGGGTAACGTTATGGTCGATCGTGAATCGATGACGGGCCCGGGTGGCGTTGTGTTAGATAAAAACTCCCCCTTAGAACCTTTCGAGCGCTGGGCTAAAATTATCAAATCAAATGGCGCGCTGGCGGTGATGCAAATTAATCACCCTGGTCGTCAGGTATTTAAAGCTATGCAAGGCAAAGCAATTGCACCTTCGGCGGTGCCGCTTGATATGGGTAAGCACTCAAAATTGTTCGCCGTGCCAAAAGAAATGACCTGCCAAGATATTCATGATGTGTGCAAACGCTTTGTTGAAACCGCAGTGCAAGCTCAAAAAGCTGGGTTTGATGGCGTGGAAATTCATGCGGCGCACGGGTATCTACTTACACAGTTTTTATCGCCGCTTACTAATCAGCGGCAAGACGAGTGGGGCGGTTCCATTATTAACCGTGCCCGTTTGCTAATTAATATTGTTAGTCAAATTCGTGCGGTATGCCCAAGTGGCTTTATTGTTATGGTTAAACTTAATTCTGCTGATTTTCAGCGCAACGGGTTTAGTTTTGATGATGCCTGTGAAGTAGTACGCCGTTTAGAAGCGTTAGGTGTTGATGTGGTGGAATTGTCAGGTGGTAGTTACGAAGCGCCTGCTATGCAAGGGCAAACCCGAGACGATACTACCCTTGCACGTGAAGCTTACTTCTTAGAGTTTGCCCACAGCCTTGAAACTAAAACCGATATTCCTTTAATGACAACGGGGGGTATTAAGCGGGCTGAAGTTGCCGAAAAAGTCATTCAACAAGGTTGTTCATTAGTGGGGTTAGCTAGTGCTTTGGCCATTACGCCCGATTTAGCGAAGAAGTGGCAGCAGGAATGGCGTTATTCGGGTGTTATTCCGCATTGTACGTGGAAAGATAAATCGTTAGCCAGCTTAGCAAATATGGCCATGGTTCGTCGTCAGCTTAGGCGCTTAGGTAATAACTTAACTACCTTACGTTCGCCTTCGCCATTGTGGAGTTTGGTACTTGATATGATGCATCGCAAGTCGATGACCAAGCGTGACGTTAATGCTAAAAACGGTAGTGTACAGCTTGCTAATCAGTCAAGTAACAGTGATAAAACCGTTAGCACCAGTCATGTTAGGGCAGACCAGCTGAACAAATAACGTGCAGCTAAAAGTAAAACACAGCGTTAAACGCTGTGTTTCATCATTCTTTCTTTCTGACGTTGCCAGTCTTGATCTTTTAATGAGTCTCGTTTGTCTCGTTCGTGCTTACCTTTGGCAAGATTGATTTCTAACTTAACCCAGCATTTTTTCCAATACATGGCAGTGGCCACGATAGAGTAACCTTGTCGGTCTCTTGCGCCCATAAGTCGGTCTAGTTCGCGCTTTTTCAATAACAATTTACGCGCACGCTCGGGTTCACACACAACGTGAGTAGATGCTTGGTTTAACGGGCTTATGCGACAACCTACCAAATAGGCTTCGGCATTTTGAATAATCACATAGCAATCGGAAATGTTAACTTTACCTGAGCGAATACTTTTAATTTCCCAGCCTTGAAGCTGAATACCGGCTTCAAATTTGTCCTCTAGGAAATAGTCGTGACGCGCTTTTTTGTTTAGCGCGATAGTACCTGTGGTGTTTTTGTTGGCTTTATTCTTTTTCATGCTCGCTATTATACTGATTGCTGTATGAATGTCTGTATACCCATCACAATATTTATTAGTTCATTTACTAATATTTAGTGTTCACTCTAGCATTCACTCTAGCGCTCACCCAATAACGCGAGGGTATTGTAATCTACAGAGCGATGTGGGGGCGAAACGGAAAAAGCGAAGATGAGTGAAGGGTTTTTTCTGTGGTATTTTTTCTATGATATAATGCGCCTTTCGATATTTATATAGTGAAGTACATGGCGAGTATACAACGCAGTGCATTGGTAGCACACAGCGCCCAGGCTATGTTCGACTTGGTGAACGATGTTGCGGCCTATCCGCAGTTTCTACCAGGTTGTCGAGACAGCAAGGTTCTAGAAGCATCTGGCGAAAATATGAAAGCCTCATTGCTAGTAGCAAAGGCAGGCATTAAACAATGGTTCACTACCCATAACGAACTTGAACCTGGAAAGCGTATTGATATGCAGCTTGTCGATGGGCCTTTTCGCTATTTAACCGGCGGATGGACATTTTCTGCGTTATCAGACGAAGCTTGTAAAATTGAGCTAAACCTTGAGTTTGAATTTACCAATAAATTAGTAGAAATGGCATTTGGCAAAATCTTCAACAATTTGGCGGCCAATATGGTTGTTGCGTTTACTGAACGTGCTAGGAGTGTTTACGCGTGAGTGAAGGCTTAATGCAAATCGAAGTGGCTTATGCACTTCCTACTAAGCAATCTTTGGTTGATGTTGCGATAAAAGAAGGCGCAACCGTAGAAGAAGTAATTCAAGCATCGAATCTGCTCAACGAATACCCAGATATCGATTTATCTAGCACCAAGGTGGGCATATGGAGCAGGGTAGTTAAGTTACGCGATACGGTAAAAGATGGCGACCGAATTGAGATATACCGCCCGCTTATTGCCGACCCGAAAGAAATAAGAAAGCGCCGTGCCGAGAAAGCCAAAGAAGAGGGCCGCGCCGATAAAGTTACTGGTGGCCGGGTAAACCCTTTGAAAGCTGCTGATAAACAAACAGATAAGCAATCTGACTAAAGCTCTAATTTAACACTAGATTAAAGCCCAAAAAATAGACTTTTCGCGCTCTTGCTACAAATTTTTATGAATGCAAAAAAACAGCCAGCATAAGCTGGCTGTTTTGTTTCGTTTTATCGTAAGTTCTGCGTGAGCCAATTAACCCAAACAGTCTTCACTACATTTAGTTAGGTTTTTCCGAAATACTGCCAAGTTCAAGGAACGGTGATGCGTCAATATCTTCTGCATCCATCATACTTGCAATTCGCTGAACGGTAGCCACCATCTGGCTTTGCTCCCATTCTTTTAACTGCGAGAAGCGTTCCACGAAGTGTTCTTGCAGTGGGCGAGGAGCATTAACAACTGCCACTTTTCCTTTCTCAGTAAGGAAAACACCTACTTTACGCTTATCTTGCGTACTTCGAATGCGGGTTGCTAAATCTCTGCCCTCAAGGCGATCAAGAATATTAGTAATGGTGGCAGGGCTTAGATTTATGTTTTCAGCGATTTCTCGCACCATAATTCCAGGCTTCTCCTGAATGTTTTGCATTACTAACAGTTGTGGGCCTGTTAGCCCAACATGCTTGCTCAATTGCTTGCTGCGCAAATCTACAGCGCGGATCACGCGCCGTAGTGCAACCAACAATTCTTCTTCTTTTCGCATTTTATTCCTAATAAATCTGCAACCCTAACCCAAGCTACTTAAGCAAATGGATAAAGTGTTGATGCTTCTGAAACTGATCAATTACGTCATTAATCACTGAGATTTTCGACCATCCCATAATATCGTAGTTCTGACCACCTTCACTTAAATGAACTTCTGCGCGATAGTACGTTGGCTTTTCGCCTTCGTCTACCTCTTGTAGCTCACTTGGACCAAATTCTGGCTGATGAGTGGCAGATGGGTATACTGCGTATACAAAATCAGGGTCGCTACCCATGGTTACCGTTAGCATTAGCGATTCATCGGTTTCATCAATCAAAATTTCAAATTGCTGAGTTTCAAACTCTTTACCTACTTCAGACATGGCAGGCTTAACAATTTTTTGCATATAGCGTCTAACGGCGTTTTCATCTGGGAAAGTCACAATGTTTTCTAATCGGTCTTTCCAGTTCTTATCGCCATCGTTATGCTGCGGCGTACCGGCTAGCACTTGTAAGCTTTCACGTTTATACGCTTCTACTCGTAGTGCTTTCAATAGTCCTGCAATCGCTATAAGCAACACGATTGCGAAGGGCAGCGCCGAGGCAATTGTCATGGTTTGAAGTGCCCCCAAACCACCAGCATAAAGTAGAACGGCACTTACCACACCAACACCAACGGCCCAGTAAATTCGCTGCCACAATGGCGTGTCGTTTCTACCATGTGAACAAAGCATGTCTACTACCATTGCGCCAGAATCGCACGATGTTACAAAGAACACTATCACCATTATGACGGCAATAAAGCTTAATATCGACGAGAATGGGAACTGCTCTAAGAACACGAATAAGGCGACCGCACTATCCTCGTTAACCATGGTGGCTAAAATATCCTTACCATGCACTAACACTTGGTCGATGGCGCCATTACCAAAAACGGTCATCCAGAAAAGCGTGAAGGCAGAAGGGATAAGTAATACGCCCATGATGAATTCACGAATGGTGCGGCCGTATGAGATACGTGCAATGAACAAACCTACGAATGGTGCCCATGCTAACCACCAGCCCCAATAAAAGATGGTCCAGCCACCAATCCAATCGGTTTTGTCATAGGCGAATAAGTTGAAGGTATTTCTAACTAAATCAGATAGGTAAGCCCCCGTGTTTTGCATGTAGGCTTGAAGCAAGAATACTGTTGGCCCTAATATTAGAACAAT
The DNA here is from genome assembly GCF_001562125.1 of Alteromonas sp. Mac1. Classification (NCBI taxonomy): domain Bacteria; kingdom Pseudomonadati; phylum Pseudomonadota; class Gammaproteobacteria; order Alteromonadales; family Alteromonadaceae; genus Alteromonas; species Alteromonas sp. Mac1. The sequence continues at coordinate 2,536,657 of NZ_CP013932.1, read as the reverse complement.
AAGAAGCAGTAATATGGCTAAAACCATGTTGGTTTCAGACAAAATACGAATGCCTTTATCTAACCCAGTTGCCACAGAGATGACGGCTAAACCAATAACCCCCGCCATAATCATAATTTGTACGGTGGTATTTGAAGGCAAGCCGAATAAGTAATTGAAGCCGGCGTTAACCTGTGATGCACCTAAGCCTAGCGATGTTGAAACACCAAATACGGTAGAAGTAACCGCAAAAATATCGACAACATGACCAGGCCAGCCGTAAATTCTGTCGCCAATTAGCGGATAAAGCGCAGAGCGCAGCGTTAAGGGTAGGTTCTGGCGATACGCAAAATAGGCCAATATTAAAGCCACCACAGCATAAATTGCCCAAGCATGAACACCCCAATGGAAAAAGGTGGTTTTCATTGCTTCGCGCACAGCATCAATGCTTTCAGCCTGTGCAGTCGGTGGTGCTAAAAAGTGCATTAGGGGCTCGGCTACGCCAAAAAACATAAGCCCAATACCCATTCCGGCAGCAAACAGCATAGATAACCAAGTAGTGAACTTAAATTCTGGTACGGCGTGGTCGGGGCCTAGCTTAATCTCGCCATAGCGAGACATGCCCAGATAAACCACAAATAACAGTACAATTGCTACCGTAAGTACATAGAACCAACTGCCATTTGTCACAATGACGTCTTGAATAGTCTTGAAAAGTGAATCCGCAGTTTCAGGCAAGGCTGCTGCAAAAATGAGCAGGCAGGCTATAATTATAGAAGATGTGTAAAACACGGGTTTGTTTAAGGGTGATGTGCTCTCAGTTTCGCTCACGCTAATACTCGTCCTTTCTCTTTTCTGTCGAATTAGAGTTGTTACGTTGAAATATACCGCATGGAACAACTTTTATAAACTTTGATTGTAATTATTAGAGCTGATTCCTTAATAGGAGCGGCTGATTTTTAAAATTGCGATATGACGGCGTTAAACGAAAGTTCTAGGTATTAAATAATAGTTAGAGTAGAAATTAATCTTAGTTTATGGGTTAATAGAAATGATATTTTTGATAAGTGTTTTAAGTAAACACAGTTCAAAGAATAAAAAATCACCTAATAGGGAAAACACACATTATGCGTAAAACTCAGCTTAGCTGTGCAATTGTTGCTGCATTGGCATCTACACCGTTGCTCGCTCAAGAATCTGAAGCGCCAGCGAAACTTGAAACTATAGAAGTTACAGCCACTAAACGCGCCGAATCTATCCAAGATGTACCTGTCGCCGTTACTGCACTTAATGGTAAAGCACTCGAAAATTTAGGTATTGATAATTTTCAAGACTACGTTGAATTTCTTCCAAACGTAGTGTTTCAGGGTACTGGCCCGGGCCAAAACGAAATTTATATTCGTGGTGCGGCAACTACCCAATCAAACATCATGTTGTCTTCAGTTCAAGCATTACAACCATCTGTTGCTTTCTATGTAGATGAACAGCCTGTATCAATGGCTGGTCGTAACCTAGACGTGTACGCTACTGACGTTGCCCGCGTTGAAGTATTACCTGGGCCACAAGGTACTTTGTTCGGTGCAAGCTCTCAGGCAGGTACAATTCGTTTGATCACGAATAAACCCGACCTAAACAGTTTTGGTGCTGGTTTTGATACCAACATTGGTTTCACCAAAGGTGGTGAAATGAGTAACTCGGTAACGGCTTACTTTAATTTGCCACTTACCGACAAGCTAGGTTTCCGTGTTGCCGCTTACAACGATAAGCAAGGCGGCTGGATTGATAACGTGATGAACGTTCCAGGTGAAGGCGGTTACATTGGAAGTGCGGTAGTTATCGACCGTATCTCTGGCGGCCCACTTGCTGATCCTGTTGCTATGGATGCAAACCGCGTAACTAGCCCAGGCGTTAACTCGAACGAAGAAGCATCTGTTGTATCTCCACAAAATGATGCACTTGTTGAAGAAGACTTTAATGATGCAATCTACACGGGTGCACGTTTCGGTTTACTTTATGAATTTAATGATGACTGGGATTTGTTGGTTCAACATACTCAACAATCACTAGATACTGAAGGTGTATTTGCTTACGACCCTACGCTTGAGGGCGAAAGTTCTGCGCTTCGTTTTGCTCAAGAAGAAAACAAAGATGAGTTTGGCTTAACAACCTGGACATTAGAAGGTCGTTTGGAAAAACTAGACCTTGTGTATACAGGTGGTTATTTAGATCGTGAAATCGATACCTTAGCCGATTACACGGGCTACACGAATGGCGGTGCTTTCGCAGCGTATTACGTGTGTAACCATTATGAGGCTGGTGTTGAAGCTGAAGATCAGCGCTGCCTAGATCCTACCAAGTACTTTAGAGAAGACACAACTACAACTCGTTCTACTCACGAGCTTCGTTTTGTGACGACCATGGATACGCCTTGGCGCGTAACTGCGGGTTTGTTCTATGATGACCAAGAAGTGGCAACAGTAGGGCAGTTTAAAATTGCTAATACTGACGGCGAGCTAACCCAATACGGCTTTAACAACCTACAAAGAACGTTAGTAGGTACCGACGGTATTAATAGCGACGGTGGTCCATTCCCATCAGAAATAAGCTTTATTAACGACATTACCCATACCGTTGAGCAAATTGCGGTATTTGGTCAGTTTGAATACGACATTACCGATTCACTAACCGCTAGTGTAGGCGCTCGTTGGTATCAAATTGATGATAAGTACACAGGTTCAACTTCTACTGTTGACGTAACACGCCGTGTTCAAGCGTTTGGTTCACTTGACCCAGATGAGCTCGCTGCCGTTGGCCTAGACCCAGATGCAGTAAATGCTGCCATTGCTAGTGGCCAGCTAGAAACTGATTTGTTGGGTAGCGATGGTGTACTTACCGTTGACGATACCATCTTCAAATTTTCACTAGATTGGAAAGTAAACGACGATCTATTATTGTTTGCTAACTACTCTGAAGGCTTCCGTCCTCCGGTAACTAACCGTGTTGGTGGTGGTTTGGCGAAAAACCAAAGTGGCGCATTTGAAAACTTCCGTATTCCTGTGTACTCAACCACAGATACCCTTGATAACTACGAACTAGGTGTTAAGGGTGACTTCTTAGATGGTATTTTACGTGTAAACGCTACGGCGTATTACTCTGAAATTTCTGACCTACAAACGTCACGTTTCGACCCAACTAACATCTCTTTCTTAGTATTTACCGACAACGTTGGTGATGCAGAGATTCAAGGTTTAGATGCCGACATTACGTGGTTAGCTACAGACGACTTAGTGATTAACGCTGCTTTCAGTTTATTAAATACTGAATTAACTAGCGTTAACTCTGAATTAGAAGGCATTGCAGCAGGTGTAGGCTCTGAACTTCCTTACTCTGCGGGCTTCTCTGGTAACATTAACGCACGTTACTTCTTCGAACTAGAAGGCGACAAGCGTGGTTACGTGAATGGCTCTGTAAGCTACACCGGCGATCGTTATGCTGGCATGGTAATGGACGCTTACGTAATGGAAGATGCAACGCAACTTATTTACGGCACAGGTTCTGGCCTTAAAATTGAGAAGCATGCAGACGTTTACGAAGGCGTAACGTATACCGACTCTAACGGTGACGTATTTGAAGGTGGCCGTTACGTACAAGAGTCTTACATGCTAGCTAACTTAGCCGTTGGTGTGACTAACGATGTATGGAAAGCCGAGCTTTATGTCGATAACGTGTTTGATGAAAGCGCGATATTGAATATTGATACTCAGCAGTTTACACCTAAGGTAGTCACGAATCGCCCACGTACCATCGGCGTGCGCTTTTCTTACGATTACTACTAAACACGAGTTATGTAATCTGACTTTGGTGTAATTTGAACTTCATGTAATATGTTACACCTACCTAAAACGGCATGCCTTAGGGGATGCCGTTTTTTATGTTTTTAGGCATGCTGTATTTATGAATTCACAAGAACAACAAACTCTTACTGCACTAAAACAAAGTTTGATGCAGTCTAATCATCAGCATGTTATTGCGCAAAGTAAGCAGTTTCTCAATGCTAAACCCAGCGAAGACGCTACCCGCGAAGCCATGTATGTAATGGCAGTGGCGTACCGACTTGCCGGAGAGATTAAAAGCGCAATAAGTACACTGTTACATCTTGTCGAAATATTCCCAGATTACGGCAGAGGCTTTCAAGAGTTGGGTTATTGCTATGCGCGCGAAAATAAGCACAGCGAGGCAGCCAACGCCTTTTATCAGGCCACACGTTTCAACCCCGCACTTGTTGCCGCATGGCAGCAGTTAGAAGCGGTATACAAGCGAGACAATCAACCTCAAGCTTTGGCACTCGCACAACAACATATTAGTTTCCTGCAAAGTCTACCCAAACCATTACTTGGCGCACACGATTTAATGCACGAAGGCCAGTTGCATAAAGCAGAACAGGTATGCCGGCAGTTTTTAGCCAAAAACAAGCATCACCCTGAAGCCATGATGCTATTGGCAGAATTAGGCGTGCAGTTAAAGGTATACCATGATGCCGAGTTTTTATTAGAAAGTTGTGTTGCGCTTTATCCTGACAACGATAAAGCCCAAGCGGCTTACCAAGGGTTACTTGCAAAACTGGGCAAATTCCCGCAGGCGGCAAAAGTGGCGCGAGCGCGCTTAGCACAACAACCAGAAAGCTTTTCCATAAAAGTAAGCTTGGCCCATGCGCTAGTGGGTGTTGGTGAGTTGGAAGAAGCCATTGGTATTTATCATCGTTTACTTGCCGATAAGCAAGATCGCCCCGCTCTGTGGGTTGCTTTAGGCCATGCATTAAAGGCCAAAGGCGATGTGAAAGAGGCAATTGCATCTTACGAGAAAGCCGCCATGTTTGCCCCTGATTTTGGTGACGCGTACTGGAGCTTGGCTAATACGAAAACCTATCGTTTTGATGATAACGCTTTGACGGCAATGCAACAGCAAGAAGCGCTTGAAACCACAAAGCTAGACGACAGAATTCACCTTTGCTTTGCCTTAGGGAAAGGCTTTGAAGATGCGAAACAGCCCGACAAAGCGTTTGAATATTATAACAAAGGCAACGGCCTTAAAAAGCGCACTCATCGCTTTGATATTGCTCGCACAGAAGTGGCGCTTGAAGCCCAAGCATCGGCCTGCGACGCAGAATTAATGAGTGAGTTCAGCGGCTGCGATGCGCCAGACCCCATTTTTATTGTTGGCTTGCCGAGGGCAGGTTCAACCTTGCTAGAGCAAATATTGGCATCCCATTCCATGGTGGATGGCACTATGGAGCTACATGATATTTTAGGCATTGCATCCAGCTTAAGTAATCAGAAGAAAGCGTACCCCTATAATCTTGCTGATTTGTCTGATGAAGCATGCATTGCCCTTGGCGAAAAATACATGGCGCAAACTCAAGCGTATCGCCAGTCTGCCCCATTTTTTATCGATAAAATGCCGAATAATTTTGTGCATATTGGCCTCATAAAGCGCATTTTACCAAACGCAAAAATCATCGATGCTAGGCGCGACCCCATGGATTGCTGTTTTAGTGGCTTTAAGCAGTTATTCGGGGAAGGGCAGGAGTTTAGCTATTCCTTAGATGATATTGGCCGTTATTATTGTGCATATGAAAAGCTAATGGACCACTGGCATTCTGTGTTGCCGGATCATATTCTAACCGTACAACACGAAGATGTGCTTGATGATTTAGAAGGACAAGTACAGCGCATTCTTGATTTTTGTGGTCTGCCATTTGAACCAGCGTGTTTGTCGTTCTATGAAACCAAAAGGGTAATTAAAACCCCCAGTTCAGAACAAGTACGCCAGCCTATTTACAAAACTGGCATGCAGCAGTGGAAGCCTTTTGAGAGTTACTTAGATGAACTTAAGCTAGCATTAACTAAACGAAGCGACATGTCTTAGGAACGTTTATGTCTTTAAAAAATAGCTTCACATTGATGGCTCAATACAATCAGTGGATGAATGATTCTGTATATTCAGCAGCATCGCAATTAAGCCCCGCCGCATTGGATGAAGATGTGGGGGCTTTTTTTGGATCTACCTTAGGAACGCTTAACCACATATTGGTTGCCGATATTATCTGGCTTCAACGATTTGCAAAGCATCCTGATAAGTTCAGCGAGTTAGACATCGTAATGGCAATGTCGCTTCCTAAAAAGCTAGATGAAACCCTTTTTGAGGATATAGGGTTACTACGCGAGCAAAGAATGAAAGTAGATGAGGCTATTTTGGCCTTCGCTAATGCCTTATCAAGCGAAGTGCTTACCACTGACTTGTCATTTCTAGATACTGCGGGTGTGCCACATACGAAAAACTTCGGTCAACTTATACTGCACTTATTTAACCATCAAACACATCACCGCGGGCAAATTACTACGTTACTTTCTCAGCGTGGCCTAGATGTTGGGGCTACCGATTTACTGGAGCTAATCCCTGCGTTATAGTTTCTGCTATCAATTTCGCATTAACATCGACTGCACGAAGTTGCCCCCAATTCAACAGCATTAAATGGAATTAGTCGTATATGAAAATTTTGTCTCTCGCCATCTTATCTTTAGCGTGTTGCTCTTGTGCCACTGTGAAAACAATTTCTCCTGACAACAACCATGTTCAAATTGAACATCAAGGTAAGAAAAGCTACTGCGAAGAAATACCTCGTGTATACAGTGGATTCTCATACAATGTATGTTTGTTAAATGGTGAACCAAGCCGACGGGAAAATATCGGTTCGACGGTTGGGAAAGTCCCTTTCTTTGTTATTGATGCGGCGTTTTCTATTGTGGCAGACACTATTGTTATTCCATACACGGCGGTACAGCAGATAGACAAAGGCAGCATTAAAGTTAACTAAGCTGTCGCTTTCACTCGCTTCTTTATGATTCAACTCCTTGTGTAAAAATACGCAACTTTACGTAAAGACGATTGTATGGCGACCATCGCTTTCGCTAAGGTTGATTTTACCAAGATGGTAAAATGGAATGTTTGTTATGAATATTAATGCAACATTGATTGGGCAAGTTATTATTGTCTTTGCTGTACTGATGGCTGCTGTTGGCTATTATTTAGGGAAGCGAAAAACCCAATCGCCCATTATTACCTCTGTTTTGGCATTCTTTTCCGCACTTGTACCGCCTGTAGCAATTATATTTCTATTTGTACTGGTATTAAAAAACGATGTGAAAATATCGGAAAATTGATCGTTGGTTTACTAATAGGGCTTGCCGTCGTTATATCGGCGTTTTTTTGTAATAACCCACTTTTAACAGCCAACATTCATACTAGTTACTGTTAATTACGTCCTTATGAGTAAATAACCTGCGACATTGCTCAGGTTACATGCAATGCTCTAGGCATTAGAACAATTACCTACCAGAGCTACTATGAATTTAGATAAGTCGACAAAACGCATTGCCAAAAGGGTAAAGAAAGGATTTCAAGGCTACCCACAAATTACCTTAACGTATTATGGGGAAACGGCAGAATGCGCAAACGAAGTGGTGATGGGATTTATCGCTGAAGAAGGCGCAGCTCCACAAGAACAAAAATTCGCCAGCAAGACTGACGCAAGAACCGATGAAACCATTCAAACTACGCTGCTTAAAGTTATAGAGCGCGCCGATGCAAAAACGGTAACAGAAGCCGAAGGCATTGTAGTTACAAAATAGCGCATATTTAGCAATTTGGGTGAACGTGTCTCTTTGATAGGCCCTAGTTGAATGGCTTAAGAAGAAAGTAACCAGTAAAAAGTAGCGAGCCCACTTAACTCTAAAGCCTAATTTTAATGGCGTGTTTTAAATTTTAGCGTGAAGAAGAACACTAACAAATAACAGCTGAACGAGAACCAGTAGGGCAATGAGGCATCTATAGCGTAAAGGTACGAGCCTAAAAGTGGACCTACCGCAAACCCCAAAGGTGGGCAAGCGCCAGCGATGCCAGCTACCGCACCTTGTTCATCTGATGATACCGCTACCGATACACCAGCCATAAAGCCTGGGCCCGCTATTCCTAATCCCAAACCCAATACGCACATGGCCGACATAAACTGAAATTTAGTGTCGCCCGAGGCTAAAATAGCGAACGCTACCATCATTATGGGCATTGAAAGCCGTAGTAACGTAAAAGGCCGCAGCTTTAATCGAGGAATAAGCAGCATTTGAACCAGCAAGGCTGATGCCGCAGAGATCATCAAACTAAAGCCTACAATTTTAGCGGTGTCGGTACTGTTTAGCGCGAAGGTGTCTTGAAACCGAAAGGCTATGGTTTGCTGAACGATAGCAAAACCCATAAACAACAATACACCTGCAACTATTAAAGGAAATATTCTCGGGTCGGTGTACTTCAGCTTTTTTGGTAATGAAGTATGATTAGGTCTAGGCAATACTGGCAAAGAAAACATGGCTAATACTGCAACAGCTACTGTCACCCCCACAGAAAAATAAAGTGGCGTAAGTAAACTTATACTGGCCAGTAGCCCGCCAATGGCAGGACCCAAAATTGAGCCAATATTGGTGGCCGCACCTAATGCGCCCATACCTTTTACACGCTCTTCTACTGTGGTGATGTCAGCCATATAAGCGCTTGCTGACGGCGATACGGCAGCCATTACCGTGGCATTACCCACCCGAGTGATGATAAGTAAGGTAAGCGCGGCTAAAGGGGCTAGAAAGCCTAATAGTGCAGCTTGGAATACGCCAGCGAAGACTAAAGTACCCGCAGAATAGCCAAACAATCCAATCAAGAGTACTTTTCGTCTACCCCAACGATCGCTAGCACGCCCCCACAAAGGGCTTATTAAAAATAACGTAAGAGAAGAACAAGAAATAATGGCACCAATTTGCACTTCTATTAGGCCAATTTCTCTACCCAGCGGCGCTAAGATAGCGAACAGAACGGTTTGAGCAAATCCAATGGCAGCTGCGGCTAATAGCAGTGTATTTTTAGCTAACTTATTAGACGGCATTGGTTGTGTCATAGTGAAGATTACTGATTAATTGAACGGTCAATGGTGAAAGTACTATTCTTATGTAGGTGTTAGCCACCGTAAGTATTAGCCATTGCGCGCGTTAGCCATTGTGTCACCAGTTGAGCAATCTCATGGACGTTAATTAGCGCGCTCGCTATCGAGTATTTGTGCAAAAGGTTACATAAGCGCTGATGTCGGCAGCGCTGATGTCGGCGCTTATGTAACTACTCACGTAACTGCTTATGTAAGCGAAGCGAGGGCCTTGCCTGAAAACTCTTCTAGTTCATCAAGTTGATTGTTTTTAATCTTATTAGCCCAGTTTGAATCTTGTAGTAGGGCTCGACCTACAGCCACCAAATCAAACTCGCCTTTTTCTAAACGTTCAATCAAATCATCGATAGCGCGGGTGTTTGAACCTTTACCTGTAAATGCTCCGAAAAAATCATCGTTAAGACCCACTGACCCTACGGTAATGGTTGGCTTGCCGGTAAGTTTTTTAGTCCAGCCAGCTAGGTTTAAATCTTCGCCTTCAAATTCATTTTCCCAATAGCGGCGCTGCGAACAATGGAAAATGTCTACACCTGCATCGCTAAGCGGAGCTAAAAACTCTTCAAGTAATTGCGGTGTTTCAGCCAGACGTGCTGTGTAATCTTGTTGTTTCCATTGTGAATAACGAAGCACAATGGGAAAGTCAGGTGACGTAGCTGCGCGGATAGCTTTAATGATTTCTACCGCAAAGCGACCACGGTTTGCCATGCTGCCCCCCCATTCATCGGTGCGCTCGTTAGTGCCGCTCCAGAAAAACTGGTCAATCAAATAACCATGTGCGCCATGAATTTCAATACCATCAAATCCAATACGTTTAGCGTCTGCCGCAGCAGTTGCGAAAGCGTTGATTACAGATTCAATATGTTGCTGAGTCATTGGCTCTGCGCCTTGCTTACCTGGCTTAAACAAGCCTGAAGGGCCTGCGCTAGGAAGTTCAGGGAACGGCGCTTTTTCAGCAACACGAGCCATTCCTACGTGCCAAAGCTGAGGCATAATTTTTCCGCCAACACTATGCACTGCCTTTACTGTTTCTTCCCAACCGGCAAGTGCTTTGTCACCGTGAAAAACCGGAATACGATGGCTCATATTAGCTACCGGATCGTTTACCGTAGTACCTTCAGTAATGATTAAACCAGTACCCCCTTCAGCGCGGCGGCGATAGTAATCAGCAACATCTGAGGTTGGTACACCTTCAGGAGAGAATTCACGAGTCATCGGTGCCATTACAATTCTGTTGTCTACCGATAGCCCTTTGTGCTTGAAAGGGGTAAATAACGCTTGAGTTTTGGTGGTCATAGGCAGTTGTATTCCATAATAGTGCGCGAAATGTACTTAAAAGCACGATAGGGCTTATAAACGAACATTCAACGCAACAAAATTTATCTGGGAAACCTCAGTAAGCCGCTTTATCGTTTTCGTATCTCTTTACAAAGGCTTTTTACACGAGCCCTTTATACGCGCTCTTGGATAAAAGCTTATTAACACGAACTTTATAATGAGCTCATTGATAAGCGTAATGATCTTAGGTTTCACCAGTTTACGAGATTGAATATAGTATTAGCAGATGAAGAAGAGTCAATTTATCAATTTGAATGGTCATACCAGTGGTTGCGCGCATGCGGTTTCAATTTAAACACAAAAATAATTCACCCCTATTGTCATCTTGTTACGTTATGTAAGAAAACAGGAGAGCAATATGAACGCTTTTACACAACATAATGTATTTCGACCCTTTAGCGTTAAGCCACTTATTTACATAGCGATGAGTATACTTATCACCTTTGGTTTGTTCGTCGTAATGGCTAAGTTAATTGAGAATAATCAGGTTGGCAGCAAAGTTACTGAATATCAGACTGTTGGGCCAGTAGTACTAGCCTTGGATGATCCTGAAGTGATTGTGCGTACGCCTATAAAACCCATGGAGAAGCCTGTAGCACAGCCGCCTATGGAAATACCCAAAGCGGATCCTACGCCCAATGATACCGATACAACGTTTAAGTTTACCCCTCAATTTACAAACAATACGGTAAATATAAATCCCAATTTTCAAAGTGGGAAAAGGGATATGCAAGCTTCTCCGCAATTTCGGGTAGATCCAACCTTTCCCCAAGAGGCGTTGCGAAATGGTACAGAAGGGTGGGTTAAGTTAGGTTTTACTGTAGCGTCTAATGGTACGGTACAAGATATTCATATCATTGGTTCCGAGCCAAAGCGTGTGTTTGACCGTGCAGCCCGTCGAGCCTTGTCTAAATGGAAATATAAACCAAAAATAGAAAATGGTGTGCCAGTGGCTCAGCATGATATGTTTGTTGTATTAGATTTTCGTTTTGAATCCGCACGGTAATAATACGTTTTAATTAGTTTTGTTTGTTCTTAAAGGTAATTAAGGGAGTACGCGTATGAGTTATGCCAGAGCAGGGCTGCTGATATCAGTAAAAGATTGGTTTAGTGCTCCCTTAAGCGATGAAAGCTTAATGGAACAATATGCGCGTACCGGGGAACCCAAAGTCTTGTCTCGTTTATACGACCAACATAGCAATGCACTGTATTACTATCTGTTGGTGTTGAGTAACGCCGATATGGCAGCCGATATAACCCAAAGAACTTGGCTAAAGGTAATAGAAAAAAAGCACTTGTATCGCCATGAAGGAAAATTCTTGGGCTGGCTTTTTACCCTTGGACGCAACGCCCTGTTAGACGAACTTAGAAAACAACATCAACAAAATAGCCATTGTAATCAAGTTGAAAACTTGGTGTCAGATAGCGCCGTATTAGATGATATCCCAGACTTTCACCAACTATTAAAGCGGTTACCTTTCGAGCAAAAAGAAGCGTTCTCCTTGCAGCAAGAAGGGTTCAGCGTGCATGAGATAAGCACAATTTGTTGTGTCCCTCATGAGACAGTTAAAACACGTCTTCGTTATGCAAGGGAAAAGCTTAGAAAAGCATTGGAGTCACAATCATGAACGACGAAAATGAACAGTTCCGTCAGGCATATCAGCACAGTAAGCGTCAACGTAAGGTGCCAAGCCGTATTAAACGTAATGTGATAAGTAATGCCAAGCACCATGAAAATTCACGTACTGCAAAAGGGGTACGCTTTTGGCAACTCTTACGGGGTTGGCATAAAGACTGGTTTGCATTTGGCGCGGCCGCATTTGTGTTGGTGGTGTTGGTTGGCATTTACGACTTTAAAAGCCAGGTAAGTAATACAGCAAATATTGACATTATAGATGTTGCACTTGAAGTACACGGTTTTAGTGATGAAATAGCTGATGTTAATATTAACGATTACAGCAAGAAATATAAGGCTTACAGCAGAGCTTACGAACAACAGGCAGCCACATTGAACACCGTAAGAACAAGCGTAGCAACACTTACGAACATAGATAATCAATGGACGTTAGTCGACTGCTCGTCAAAGCAAATCACCCTTTCTGATAATCTAGTAGCGAGTATGAGGGAGCATCAGCGTATCGCCACGGGCATAGAAATTGGCGATCAAGTCGCATTAGCGTTTAATCAAAACGGATTGATCTTGAACATTACTCGTTCTGGGGCGCCGAGAATGTGCTGATAAGACGTATGAATTAAGAGTGCGCGCTAATTGAGTGTAAAATAGGCAATGCATAACATAGAAAGATGAGGGCTGGAAACGTAGCATTAAAACAGGTGAAAAACGCAAGCCTTACGCGGTGTTATGACTAAAAATAACCGCGTAAGACACTATGTTTGAACGTAGCTATTTACCTATTACTTGCCTAAGTCATGCGCCCTAAAAGCATTGGGCAGTAATTCACCAATGGTGGTTTCGTGGGTTTCACCAGATTTGGTAACCATCACCACAGGGGTGTCATCCGGTGCAAACTCTGCAATTTTTTGTCGACAGCCTCCGCAAGGAAAGCAAAACTCGTCGTTCTGACTCGCCACCACAATAGAATGAATGCGCTTGTGGCCGTGACTAACCATATTTCCAATGGCGCTGGCTTCAGCACATTGACTTAGCGGGTAAGCGGCACTTTCTACGTTGCAGCCTGCAAAAATATCACCTGACTCAGTAAGTACAGCAGCACCTACTTTGAAATTAGAATAAGGTGAGTGCGAGTGTTGTTGAACTTCTTGTGCTTGTTCTATTAGTTTTTTTATCTTTTTATTATCCATAACTACCTACATTCTCCCGACTTATAACTTTACTTTTTACACTAAATGCGAGAAGGTTGGCGGCATATAAAGCCGCTTACGCATCTGTAACGCGGGATGTTTTTTCTTACTTAAGAATGCTTTTTTACCATGCGTCGAAACGTTAGTCTCATCTTTTTTTTCATATCTGTTGGTATTTTAGGCGGTTGTGCACAAACTCCAGAAGTTTCTCGCCAACCACAAATGGGTAATTTACTGTTAGCAGAGCCTGCGCCAGTTAATCCTCGCTCTGAAATGGCTATTGCCCGTTACAATCAAATTTTGGGTAGCAGTGCCTTGTCTGACGAAGACAAAGCAGAGCTTCACCTACAGCGCGGAATGCTATATGACAGCGTTGGGTTAGGTGGGCTAGCGCAGTTTGACTACAGTCAGGCCATTAATCTTAAGCCCGATTTTGCAGAAGCCTATAATTCAATGGGTATTCACTACATTCAGCAAAGCGACTTTATTCAAGCCTACGATTCCTTCGATTCTACGCTAGAAATTAACCCTGAATACGATTTCGCTTTTTTAAATCGCGGCATTGCCTTGTATTACGGCGGTAGAGCCGAACTGGCTGTCGAAGATTTAGGCTTGTTTTTGCAAAAAGATAATTCTGACCCGTTTCGGGCGTTGTGGGCGTATTTTGCCCATTATGATTTGTCGCCAGAAGAAGGTCAGGCTTATTTAGCGGCTATTCGCCCAGAATTAAATAACGAACATTGGGCGACGACACTAACCGATCTATTTTTAGGCGTGGTGGATGAAAACGCAGTGCTTAATTCGCTACTTGACGGTGTAAAGAGTCAAAAAGCGTTAACCGACAGGTTATGTGAAGCCTACTTTTATTTAGGGAAGTACCATAGCCAAGACGGTAACAATGGTATAGCTTCTAACTACTTTAAGTTGGCGCTAAGCACCAACGTCTTCGATTATGTTGAGCATCGTTACGCTCGCATGGAGCTTAACCGCCTTCGTCAAAGTTCGTCAGACGCTGAAGAGTAACAGCGCCTAAATAATGCGTGGATTAACACTAGCGATAATAGCGTTGTTGCTGATAGCCGGCGACAGCGGCCGTTACACACAGCAGTTAGTGCGTAATGCTACTTCGGCAATACACGCTTACGACAAGCAATTTCTTGCAGCCGAATCTCTCTCAACTGAGCCTGATTTACCCGAGTCATTCACTCCCGAACAAACTGTTTCTGATTCAACTGGCTCTGATGCGGCTGACTCTGATACAGCTAGCGCTGATTTAACGTCTAGTGCGTCTGCGAATAAACCATCTCCATTAAATGACGCCCAACCATTAAAGCAAAGCGTTTACGCGCTGCTTTGGCTTGCGGCGCAAAATCATGATCAATCTGCTACAAGTCAAGGCAACGATAGTGCCAGCGAAGAAGCGCAAAGCCTTCTTATTACGCTAGCAAGTAAAAACAACGCCCAATATTGGCTTGAGCAGCTAGCCTCAATTAATAACGCTGACGCAGCATGGGCTCTGTACCAGCTACTTGGTGAAGAGGCCGCTTCCGACCGGCTCGTTCGCTTAGCTGCTCTTGGTAACGTTGCTGAAGCCCAGCTGGCTTTCGCCATGGCCACTGAAAACTCTGAAAAACGAGAGAAATGGTTAATAAGAGCGGCTGAACAAGGTTATATGCCAGCACAAGCGGCACTCGCCGATTGGTATCTATTACACGCTCAACCAGGATTGGCCAAGCCTTGGCTTCAAAAAACAGCAATGCAAGATATGCAAAGTGCATTTAAGTATGGCAGGTTGCTGTGGGATGAAAACAATCGTGAAGAAGCAAAGGGGTTTATTCAGCGTGCGGCCAAAGAAGGTCACAAACTAGCGCAGCAAATGGCGTCTGTTATCAAGCGATACAGCCCAACAACGCCTTCTAACGTGCCTCAATATGCATGGCAATCAAATACAATGTGCCATCAACGAATACAACTTGTGGCCACGTCTTTAGCGACGATTGCTCGTGCGGATAAGTTATACAAAGACTATAAGAATGATGAGCGGCTAAGCGAACTTCCACTATGTATTGCGCCGCCTATATGGCTTGAAAATAACGTGCTTGACTGTAACGCTAATTTTCAAGGGCAAGGTAATCTTGCCTGTAACGTGAAGCCGCTCGCTCCCATTGTAAAAGCGCGGGATATTACCCACGCCATCGTGGTATCAGAGCAGGGTAAAGCCAATGTTCAAAATGGGGTGATGTACTTAGATATAAGTGATGCTTACTCAGTGATGGTGCACGAGCTGGCGCACTTCTCGGGCTTTATTGACGAATATGCGTTGTCACGCAATGCTGCGAGGCGTTACTGCTCCAAAGAAGGGTTGAACACGTTTGCTCCGCCTAATCTAACTATGGACGGTGCCATTGCTTATCATCCTCAAAACACGGTAAATCGATGGGAAACAAAAGCCAAAGAAGAGTTTTTACCTTTACGGGTAGGTACGGCTAAAACCTGTGGTGCAATAAACGTAACCAGCTACAAGCCTAGCCGCGTGATCACGTTTATGGAGCACCATGATAGTGGTGTAATTCCTGATTTGTATTTATCGTTGTGGCAAGAGCAATTAGCGAACCCAGCGGCGCAGCGCCCTATTTCAATGAACTTGTTCCAAGCATTTCATAAAAACGGACAGCCACAAGAAGCAGGGCAATGGCTTGCAGCCTACGAAAGCCACAAAGCCAGTGGTGAAATTAATGCGAGTGAGGCACCTGCAGATGCTGCTACCTCTACAAATTCAGACAGTAATACCGATACTGAAGAGTAGGGGGCTACATTCGGTTTCTTAATGCCTCATCACGTAATTCACTTACCCACATCGATGTAGCGCCACAAATTGCGACTGGCATAACAATAAAATTCACCACCGGAATAAGTGAAAAGATATTCACCATCACGCCAAAGGACATCGATTTACCTTTATGTTGTGATAAGTGATTTTGCATGCGCTTAAAGTCAATCTTGTGATTATCGTAAGGGTAATCGCAATATTGAATGGCCATCATCCAAGCAGAAAACAAGAACCATAGAATTTGCCCGAACACAGGCACAAATATAAACAGTATTAAGAAGCCTATAGCACGAGGGATATACCAAAACAGCTTGGTAAATTCTCGACCTAAGGTGCGAGGAATGTCTTTCACCAGGTCGAGTAATCCATCATCGCCCATGGCTTGCCCTGTTAGGTGCCGCTCGACTTTTTCCGATAATACGCCGTTAAAAGGCGCAGCAATCCAGTTTGCGAGTGTGCCGAATATAAGGGCAAATATAAGCAGTACACTTAATACTGCTAATGGCCATAAAAAGAAGTTTACCGCGGTTTTAATCCAGCCCAGCCACTCTGGCACTAGGTTAATAACATAACTTATGCCGTACTCAATTTGGCCAAATAGAAAATAGAATGCGGCGGAAAAAAGCAGAATATTGATAGCTAAAGGAACAAAAACAAAACGTTTTAGGCCCTTAGTTTTGATTAATGAAAACCCTTCAAAAAAATAATGTATACCACTTCGCGAACTCATCATTACTCCATTGCTCGGTTTTACTAAGACGGTATTACTGAAACACAGTGAGTTTCACATTATACGTAACACCCTAACGCAAACGAAATGGTAATTGTTACAAGCTGTTAGATTTGGTAAAATCCAAGCATAATAAAAACCAAAAAAATGTGCTTCCTAATGCACTTAGCCAATACGCTAAATATTTCTTTTATAACGTTTAACCCTTATCAACGGGGCGTCTCTTGTTACGTAGCTATAATGCGTAAGGTAGTGCTGTGCGCTTAAAAAAGATCAAGTTAGCGGGCTTTAAGTCCTTTGTAGACCCAACCACCATTCCTTTTCCCAGTGAAATGACCGCAGTTGTTGGCCCAAATGGGTGCGGAAAGTCGAATGTAATCGATGCTGTACGCTGGGTGTTAGGAGAAAGTTCTGCTAAGAATTTACGTGGCGATGCCATGACAGACGTTATTTTTAACGGCTCTAGTGCACGTAAACCTGTTGGGCAGTGCAGTGTTGAGTTGTTTTTTGATAACAGTGCAGGGCGAATTGGTGGTGAATATGCTACCTACAGTGAGTTATCGGTAAGACGATTAGTCACCCGCGATGCCCAATCTACTTACTTTCTAAATGGCACTAAGTGTCGTCGTCGTGATGTAACCGATCTGTTTTTAGGCACAGGGTTAGGGCCTCGCTCTTACGCTATTATTGAGCAAGGCATGATTTCTCGGCTAATTGAATCTAAGCCGCAAGAGCTGCGTGTTTTCATTGAAGAAGCGGCCGGTATTTCTAAATACAAAGAAAGAAGGCGAGAAACCGAAAACCGTATACGCCATACTCAAGATAACCTAGAACGGTTAAATGATGTGCGTGATGAGCTTGGCCAACAACTTGAAAAGCTTCAGCGCCAAGCCGCAGCGGCTAATCGCTATAAAGCGTTGCGTGAAAAAGTGCGGGAACTCAAAGGGCAGTTAGCGGGTATCCGCTTTTTGAAAAATAACGAACAAACTGAAAATTTGCAGCATGCACTACAAGGTCATCAGCAAGCACTTGATGCATTAGTGTCTCGACAACATGGTGACGAAGCGGGCATGCTCATCTACAAAGAGCAACTTGCGCAAAATAAACAAGCCGCCGATGACGTACAGCAGCAGTTATTTACCACCAGTAACGCCATTACCCGCATTGAACAAAACGAATTACATAGCCAGCAGCGCAAACAGCAAATTGAAGCGGAACTAGCCACGTTAACCGAGCAAACTAACTTGTTGGTTACGGGGTTAGATGAAGCTAACCAAGCGTTAGCTACATCTAAAGCAGGTTTAGATGCTCTGTTACCCCAGCAAGAATTAAATGATGAAGCCTTGGCGCAAGCCAAAGACATGTTTGAAAATGCCGAGCAAGAACGCCGTGATTTTAGTGCGCAAAGCCGTGAGCACGAACAAATCTATCATCGCTTAAAACAAGAAGTACAAACTTGCCACAGTCAAATTCAGTCGACAATGAATATGCAACTTCGTACTACGCAGCGTATGAGTGAACTGAATGATGAGCTTAGTCAGCTTGATACCGATGATGTTAGCGAACGTATTGCGATATTGACGGCGCAAATTGATGAAGCCGAAGTTCAGGTAAGCGAGGCGTTTGAACAGTACAACGATACCAAGGAAGCCCTTGTAAGCAGTCAACAATCCTTAGCACAAGCCGAATCAATGCATAGACAGCTAGATGGCGAACGACAATCGTTGCAATCTACCATTGCAGCACTCTCTGCACTGCAAGATGATGCTGCTACCAGCAATACAGACGTTCATAGCGACTTACAATTGTTGTGGCAGCACTTAACCGTTCCAGAACATTTGAATGACTGTGTGGAAACCGTATTGCGCTATTGGCAGCAACCTTATATTGCCGGTTCCCTTGAAGTAAACGAATTAGTTAATCAGATAACGTTTTTGCCCATGGGCGGGCGAGTGTTTGCGCAATCAGCTTTCACTGATGTAAAGCAACCCAACACTCTGGCCGCCGCCTTGCCAAATGAACGGGTACCAGAAGCGTTTAATCATATCTTATTATGTGAAACCAATGCTGATGCTCTGCGTAGTGTTGATACCCTTGCAGAAGGAAAAACCGTACTTTCTCAAGAAGGGCTTTGGTGTGCCAAAGATTGGGTAGTGCGGGGCGGTGAGGTTGAGAACAGTGTGTTGCATAGAGCATCAAAACTGGCTGAATTAAGTAAAAATCTTAACCGCATTGAAAGCGATATAACATTAGCTCAAGCAAAAGTGGAAAAAGCTAACACGCTGGTTATTCGTAATACCGAGCTAAGTGATAATGCCAAACTTACTCATGAAAACCTTAAAAACACCCTAGTTCAACATACTAATGCCATGTCTGTTTTGGTGATGCAAAACGAACAATTAGCGGCGCGAAATGCAAAACTTAAAGACGAATTAAGCAAGCAAAATGTCATGTTAGGTAAAGAAGAAGCGCAGCTTGTAACATTGTCTGGTCAACTTGAAATTCATGAAGCACAGCTCGCAGAATACGAAGAGCGCGTTCGCGAGGCACAAAACAACCGAGAACAATTTGATAATAAGGTGGCACAACTTCGCAGTAAGGTCGAGTCGTTAACGCATCAGGCTCATGAGATGGCATTAAAAGTACAGCAATTGGAAAGTCATCAGAATTTATATACGCAACAGGTAACGCGTAACCAGCAGCAGCTAACCGATTATCAATTCAGACGAGATACACTAAGCAAAGAGCTTAACGACTTGTCGGCGCCACAAGCGGTTCAAAAAGTTCAACTACAAGAATTGCTTACCCAAAAAAATGAACTTGAAAATAAGCGTTCTGAGTACCAATCTAAGCAGGATGACATAGAGCAATTACTGC
The DNA here is from genome assembly GCF_001562125.1 of Alteromonas sp. Mac1. Lineage (NCBI taxonomy): Bacteria > Pseudomonadati > Pseudomonadota > Gammaproteobacteria > Alteromonadales > Alteromonadaceae > Alteromonas > Alteromonas sp. Mac1. Next base: position 2,517,046 of record NZ_CP013932.1, on the reverse strand, counting down.
GTGAGTCAGAAAAAGGTCAACAGGCGTTGGCTAAAGATATTCAAGAGCGCACAAGTAATATTGAAAAGCTAAATATCGAGATTGAAGGGTTTAAAGTGCGTGCTTCCGCTATTTTAGAGCAGCTAGAAGACAGCAAACAGTCGCTTAAATCTATTCTTGAAACATTGCCAGACGAGGCTGATGAAACAAAGTGGCAGAGTGAACTTGAAAGCACTCAAGGGAGTTTGTCACGCTTAGGGGCGGTTAACCTAGCCGCGGTAGAAGAATACGAGATTCAATCGGAACGAAAGTTACACCTTGATACTCAATATAATGACTTAACCGATGCGTTAGAAACGTTACAAAGCGCGATACGTAAAATAGATAAAGAAACCCGTACCCGTTTTTCTACCACATTTGAGCAAGTGAACCAAGATTTGAAAGCCCTGTTTCCCAAAGTGTTCGGGGGAGGCTCAGCCTATTTAGCCTTAACCGACGATGACTTACTGGAAACGGGGGTAACCATCATGGCGCGCCCTCCTGGTAAGAAAAATAGTACAATTCACCTTTTAAGCGGTGGAGAAAAAGCGTTAACCGCTTTATCATTGGTATTTGCGATATTTAGGCTTAATCCAGCACCATTTTGTTTGCTGGATGAAGTGGATGCACCATTGGATGATGCTAACGTTGGGCGCTTTTGTAACTTGGTTTCAGAAATGTCGCAAACGGTGCAGTTTATTTATATCACCCACAATAAGATTGCGATGGAAATGGCAACTCATTTAACCGGTGTTACCATGGCAGAACCTGGTGTGTCTAGGATGGTAGCAGTTGATGTTGATGAAGCAATGGCTTTCGCAGAAGCATAACAAAGGGCGACGAAGCTAAATGGAAGATGAATTACGTCTATCACTATTGTTTGCAGGTACCTGCTTTATAATTGCAGTGCTTGCACACGGTATTTGGAAAATTCGCAAAAACACAAAACCGAGCAGTAAACCTCGGGTTGAGCCCCGGCAGTGGGCAGATACTGGCGAAGAAGAAGGTTCGCAATCAGAAGGTTTTGATGAATTAGGTATTGGCCAAGTTCGCGTGGTGAGCTCTGGTAATGCACAAGAAAATTCACAAAACGATTTCGATGCAAGTTATGAGCAAGACCCAAGTGACGCAAGTAGCAATGAACATAGCAATGCCAGTCACACTGGGGCAAATGCCTCTAAAGCAAAAAGCTTCTATGCTAGCGATAACACCGATGATAGCGATCGCAATTTTGAGCGTGATAATGAGCGCGATGTTAGTAATGTATCGGATAAACTGTCGCCTGAATACGAAACCAGTGATCACCTAGCGACATCTGCACAGAAAGAAGCTAATAGTTCAAAAGCGAGCTCTGAAGATTCTGCTGGTGACACAAATGCGCCGAAAGAAAAGGTGGCCGACAAACCTAAGCTTTATGGTTCGGTTGTGTCTAATCCAAAGCCGCATCTACAAAGCAGTTCAGTCCCTGCAAATGAGGGCGATGGTTTTAGTTCTGACTCATTTCCAGAACCTCCAGGTTTTCTATTACGAGAAGGCGACGATGAACCTGCTAGTGAAGTTGAAACTGCCGCTACCAACCAGCCTTCTGTAAGTTATAGCGCTGGCGATACATCAGTGTCTCATGATGAAGGCAATAGCCAATCAGCGCCTGACCACAAATCACCAGAAATAGATGATTTCAGTTTAGATTCACCGGCAACACAATCTGTGTCGGGGAATATCGCAGAGACAGGCCGCAAAGAGACTGAGCATCAGGTAAGTGAAGGTGCTGAAGTTGTTAGTGCCAGCGGCCTAGGTGAACAAGCGAAACGCTTTATGAAAGGAAAGCGCAGCAAACCTATTTCTCGCAAGCGCCAAGAGCCTAAATTTGGCGATGATCAAATGCGTATCGATTTCGATGATAGTGCAGCCAGTACCGCCAATGCAGGAAGTGCAGAAAGTGAGAGTACAGTCAGCCAAGAAAACAGTATGCAAAACGCGACGGATTCAAACAGCCGCACTCAAAATCAAGGCGCTTCCGAGCAAATTGAACAAGAAGTACTTGTACTCAATGTGAAAGCCCCCGAGAACGACCCAATAGCTGGTGCGGCCTTATTGCCTATGTTACTTACCCTTGGCTTTAAGTTTGGCGATCAGGATATTTTCCATCGCCATGTGAATTCAAATGGTAAAGGGCCGGTGTTATTTAGCTTGGCCAATATGTTTAAGCCTGGAATTTTCGATATTGATAACCTTGAAACCTTCAACACACACGGTGTTTCTTTGTTTATGATCCTGCCCATTGAAGGCGACCCCCATCAAGTGTTTAACATGATGCACAACGCCGCACGTAAGCTGGCAGACGAATTTGGTGGTCAAGTGCTAGATGGTCGTCGTAGTGTTCTGACCAAACAAGGTTTACAGCAATATATGGAAAAGATACGTGAATTTGAGCGCAAACGTATGATTACCCGGCAGTAGTCATTTTCTATAAATATCAAAGAGGGCCTGACTTTTTAGCGGCCCTTTTTTGTTATCTCATGCTACCATTAGGGCAATTATTTGTAGTTAAGTACATCCACTCAATTAACATTGAGTGAGGGTACTGCTTCTGTTTTACTTAGCAGAATACAAAAGCCATTTCTTTTAAAAAATTACACGCAAGTATCAACATGTCAGACTCGTTAGAACAAGCTAAAGCCCGCGCCGAATCACTTCGTGGGCAAATAAATGAATACAACTATCAATACTATGTGCTCGATGCCCCAACGGTGCCCGATGCACAATATGATAGAGATATGCAGGAACTCATTAGTATCGAAAAGCAGTTCCCTGAATTGCAGAGTGTGAGTTCACCCAGTCAGAAAGTGGGTGGCTCTGCGCTTTCTGCCTTCGAGCAGGTTACGCATGAAGTGCCTATGTTGTCTCTAGATAACGCGTTTGATGATGTGTCGCTATTGGCGTTTGAAAAACGTATTTACGATCGCCTGAAAGATAATAAAGCGCTTAGCTTTAGCTGTGAACCAAAGCTTGATGGGTTAGCCGTTAGTATTCTTTATGAAAATGGCGAAATGGTGCGTGCAGCTACGCGAGGGGATGGTCAAGTTGGCGAGAATATTACTACCAATGTTCGCACCATCGCTAACGTTCCTCTAAAATTACGTGGCGAAAACTACCCATCCCGATTGGAAGTTCGCGGCGAAGTATTTATGCCTAAGAAGGGCTTTGAAGCGCTTAATGACTATCAGCGTGCTAACGACGGAAAAGTGTTCGCTAATCCACGTAATGCTGCCGCTGGCAGCCTTAGGCAGCTTGATTCAAAAGTAACAGCGAAACGTCCATTAATGTTTTACGCCTATTCTTTGGGTGTGGTTACGCCTGAAGATTTCGAGCTGCCACGTTATCATAGTGCGCGATTAGCGCAATTAGGTGACTGGGGCATACCCTTATGCCCTGATATTGACACTGCTGAAGGCGGCAAAGGCTGCTTAGAATACTACCAGCGCATATTAACCCTTCGTGACGACTTGCCTTACGACATCGATGGCGTAGTGTTTAAAGTTGATGATATTAGCGTACAGCAAACATTAGGTTTTGTAGCACGGGCGCCACGCTGGGCAATTGCGCAGAAGTTTCCTGCTCAAGAAGAAATTACCAAACTGTTAGATGTTGAGTTTCAAGTAGGGCGTACCGGTGCGATTACCCCTGTAGCGCGATTAGAGCCCGTATTTGTGGGTGGTGTTACGGTATCAAACGCCACATTACATAACCAAGATGAAATAGACCGCTTAGGGGTGAAAGTAGGCGACTACGTAATCATTCGCCGAGCGGGTGATGTTATTCCTCAAGTGGTGTCTGTTGTACAAGCCAAAAGAGATGACAATGTTAAAGACATTGTCTTTCCCACAGATTGTCCAGTATGTGGTTCTAATGTAGAAAAACTAGAAGACGAAGCCGTTGCTCGCTGTACCGGCGGCCTTATTTGTGCGGCGCAGCGCAAGCAAGCGTTGAAGCATTTTGCTTCTCGTAAAGCATTTGATATCGACGGGTTAGGCGATAAGTTGGTAGATCAACTCGTTGATGCCGATTTAGTGCATAGCCCAGCAGATTTCTTCAATCTTAAATTGGGCGATGTTGTTGGTCTTGAGCGTATGGCTGAAAAGTCTGCTGCCAAGTTGTTGCTGTCTCTTGAGGCATCGAAAGCTACCACGTTAGCTAAGTTTTTATATGCGTTAGGGATTAGAGAAGTAGGTGAAGCCACGGCGGCAAATCTTGCGATGCATTTTGAAACCCTAGAGGCTATTCGTAGCGCAAGCGAAGATGAACTCATTGAAGTGCAAGATGTTGGCGCAATTGTAGCGGCGCATTTGCATAACTTCTTTAATGAGCCACATAACACCGATGTTATCGACGCATTACTTGAGGCGGGTATTCATTGGCCTGCAATTGAGAAAAAGCCACAAAGTGCGCTTCCTCTAGATGGACAAACCTGCGTAGTAACAGGAATATTAAGCGAAATGGGTCGCTCTGATGTTAAAGCGAAACTACAATTGTTGGGTGCTAAAGTGGCAGGCTCGGTATCGAAGAATACCTCCTTTTTAGTCGCGGGTGAAAAAGCGGGATCGAAGCTGACCAAAGCACAAGAGCTAGATGTTGAAGTGTGGGATGAAGCGACGTTGCTCGCCTTTTTAGCAGAGCATGACTAGCACTTTATAATTAACAGCATGCTTATCATTGGAACGTAAAAAGGCGCTTAATAAAGCGCCTTTTTCGTTTCTGCGTGGGTATTTTTGGGGTAGCTATGTATTCAGAAAATGTACGGTAGGCTATCTACCCGCCAATACTTTGCCTCTACTCTTCTGTTTAGAAACAGGGACAGCGCGTTACTGTGCTTGTACCTTGGCTTTTGCACGCGCCAATCTTCTGCGTTCCCACGCCTTTTTGACCTGAAAACGCCAAATCCAGTTCAGGGTGAAGTAACCCACAGCACTGGCGATGATGGAACAAATGGCGCAGCCAACCAAGAATGCGGGGCCAATGGTACTGATGCTTTCTACCACCCATTGCCAACTGAATTGGAATTCAAAGTGCTCAGGTTTGGTCCCAAGTACAGTAGAACCAATTTTATAAGCAGCATAAAATATGGGCGGTATGGTGAAGGGGTTGGTAACCCAAACTGTGGCTACCGATAACGGTAAATTCGCACGAAAAGGAATGGCGACACCCGCAGAAAGCCACATTTGAAAGGGTACAGGCCAAAATGCAAAAAACAGCCCTATACAAAATCCGCCTGCCGCTGAACGTCTGTTTAAATGCCATAAATTAGGTTCGTGCAAAACGCTGCCGAATACGCGCAGAATTTTGTTGTTCTTTACAGCCTGCGGTTCAGGCAGGAAGCGTCTAATAAATTTCTTAGGCATAACACTCGTTCGTTAACTATCAACATATGGGCTACATTCAGCCAGCTATATTTATTGCTACGTAAAACAATGGTAAATCGTATCACAATTTGGTGTGGCAGTTTTTGTGTTAGCGCAACAACCGCTGTTTTATGGCCCGAGTTGCCATCGCTAAACCTAGTGATGACGCTTGCCATAGGTGGTGGTGTACTGCTGTTCCTTTCAAAGTGCAATTTTCACTTTCATACAATAAGCGGTGAGAAACAAACGTCTTGGATAAAGTTTGTGCTTATTGCAGTTAGTGGCGCTTTTATAGGTGCTACATGGTTGGCGAGTTTAGGGTATTGGCACCTATCTTGGCAACTACCACAGAGCAAAATTCAACAAGATGTCACAATAAATGCGGTGGTTGACCATGGAGGCTGTCTAAGTGGTCAAAAAAACGCCGAGCCCAGCCTAAAAAATAGAGAGAATGCATTAAATAGGGAAAATACAGAAAGCACGGCAAACTCAAGTAAATCAAAACCTACTCAAAGCGCAGGGCATGATGAAAGCGAACAGCGATTTATGGCGTACACCGTAAAGGTTAACGCCCTAGATGACTTAGCACTCAGATTCACTCGTAAAATGACATTAAGTCATCGCGTGACCGGTGCCTGTTTACACAACGGTGATGAATTTACAGCTACGGTGAAATTAAAACCGGCCTACGGCACGCTTAACCCAGTAGGCTTTAATCGGCAACAATACCTTGCCAGCCAACAAATTGTGGCCACGGGCTATATAAAACAGCTACATCATGAATCTGTGCTTCATAACCATAGTACTCGTCATAACATGTCAGTTTTTTTATCTACGTTGCCTCTTAATCAAATGCGCTGGTTTCAGGCGTTATTGATTGGTGAACGCAGTCTGTTAACCAAGGAAGACTGGCATACTATTGGACAAACCGGTACCGCGCATATTTTCAGTATATCGGGCATGCATTTATCGATAATCGCCATGACAGCATTTTATGGGTGTAGCGCGTTTATTTTTGTTGCTAGCAGCATAGTGAAAGGAAAGTCGGCTTTTATAAACCTAAGGGGTTACGTATTAATAACTTTGGTTAGTAGTGCGGCATTGTATGTCATGCTAAGTGGTATGGCACTGCCTGTCGTAAGGGCGTTTGTTTTATTAGTGGTGGGCATAGGCTTTGCTGCATTCAATAATGTGTTACGGCCATTACATATGGGCGTGTTTATGTTGTTTACCTGTATTGTGTTGTTCCCTTTGTCGTTACTACAAGCCAGTTTTTATTTAAGTATTGGCGCGGTGATAAGTATTTGGCTGCTTAATTGGCGGTTTCGATTTCAAGCAATGCCTTGGTACAAAGCGTTATTTTATATGCAGTTAGGCGTGAGTGTAGTGATGGCGCCTATCACTCTTTTGTGGTTTGGTACGGCTAGCACAATTGGTATTATCGCTAATCTCTTTGTATTGCCGGTTATTACGCTTATTCTTCCTGTTGCACTGCTTGCTTTAATGGCAGGGTTCTATTTTTCTCCAAGCTTAGACTTTACTGTTTGGGTGCTTCTCAAAATAGATACAGTATTGGGCTGGCTTTTAAGCTGCTTAAGCGAAGCGGCATCTTGGGGAATAAGTGCAATACACTTCTATCCCAGCACGGGTTCAATGCTTTGCCTACTTATCGCCATGTTATTTGTGGTTTTGCCCAGGTGGCGCTACAAATGGCCATGTGTGTTATTGCTAATACTGCCAGTTACCTTTTCTCTTATCCCTTCATCACCAGCCCGGTGGTTTGTCAATGTATTTGATGCTGGGCAGGGGACTGCAATAGCGTTAACCAAAGGTGTACATGCCATCATTGTAGATACAGGGCCTATGTATAACGGTGAAGCGCCATTGGCGAGTAAGGTGATACCTGCATTTCTTAAGCGAAATAACAGTGAGCAAGTAGACATGGTTATTCATAGTCATGGCGATACTGATCACGCTGGCGGAAAAGCTGCATTTAAAGCTTGGTTAGACAACGAAGGTATTCAGCCCTCATGGATAAGCCCAATAGACGGGTGTGAGCGAGGCCGGGTAATTAACTGGCAAGGTTTAACCCTTACTTTTCTGTGGCCTGAAAAAGGAAACCTAGAAGACAGTAATGCCATGTCTTGCGTGATAAAAATTGATGATGGACATCACAGTATTTTACTACCTGGTGATATTGAGCGTTCCAGTGAGTACGCCATATTACATGCAGAACAAAAGCAAATGACTAATGGGGATAATGCGGGCATAAGCAGCGCTCAAGATAATAAAAGCCACTTCGAAAAAATGGCAGTGGATGCTGATGTGTTAATTGCGCCTCATCATGGCAGTAAAACCTCATCTACTGATATATGGATTAAACGTGTTTCCCCTGATGTGGTTGTTTATACGCAAGGGTATGAAAACAGGTGGAAATTTCCAAGCCATTCAGTCTTTTCTCGCTACCAACATTATGGCGTTCGCCAATTCACCACCAGTGAATTTGGTTTCATTCGACTTGAGTTCGCAGAAGGTGGCTATATAGTTAGTTCAGAACGAAAAGACGCCCAAAACCGTTGGTATTTGCCACGTTACACGCCAAGGCATCTTATTTCTTCAGAATCTGAAGTGAAGAAAACGGACATTTTCCAAGCAAAGCATAGGGTTGATTAGGGAAATGACTCAAGTACTAGTACAATAGCTAGGGTGAAAGTAATGAATAACGAACAGGTTAAAACACTTTGATGCAACAAACCGATCCGTCGGCCTTCCAGGTTAAACGCTTTTTACGCTATCTGCGTGAATATAAACTCCCTTTCTTCGTTGCCGTTATTGGCATGGTGGGCTACTCCGCGGTAGATACTTTTGTATTTGCACAATTGCAGCCCATGATTGACGAGTCATTAGGGAAAAATGATCATGCTTACCTAAGGTTGGCCGCCTATGCCATAGTCCCTTTGTTTTTGTTACGGGGCTTATTTAACTTTCTTGGTACCTACACACTAACGTGGATTGGTGCGCAGGTTGTCATGCGCATGCGACAACAGTTATTCGATAAATATATCCATTTACCGGTGTCATTTCACGATACGCAAGCGGTGGGCGCGTTAATAAGTAAAGTGACCTACGACACAGAGCAAGTTGCAAATGCTTCCGGTAAAGCCTTGTTAACCTTGGTGCGGGAAGGAGCGCTGGTTATTGGTTTGCTCGCCGTTATGTTTTATTACTCGTGGCAATTATCTATTATCTTCTTGCTGATTGGCCCCTTGGTTGCAGTTATTGTCTCATTCGTGAGTAAACGGTTTAGGGTGGTTAGTCGAAACATTCAGCAAGCCATGGGCAATTTAACCTCTGCGGTAGAGCAGGCGGTAAAAGGCCATAAAGTAGTGATTATGTTTGGTGGGCAAACTATCGAACAAAAACGCTTCGAGCAGAAAAATAATAATAATCGTCAACAAACCATGAAGCTGGCGGTTACCCAAATTCTAAGTGTGTCGTCTATTCAAGTTATTGCCTCTGTTGCGTTAGCCGTAGTGCTCTATATTGCCAGTACCCCTGGCATGGTAGAAAAGCTCTCTGCTGGTGTATTTATTAACGTAGTGTTTTGTATGGTGATGCTATTAAAGCCACTTAAACAGTTAACTACAATTAATAATGAATTTCAAAAAGGCATGACTGCCTGCGTAAGCGTATTTGAAATACTAGACAGAGAAAACGAAGCTGATTCTGGCGACATAAAAGTAGAACGCGCAGTGGGTAAAATTGAATTCGATGATGTGACCTTTACTTATCCAGGCAAGCATTCACCTGCGCTGTCGAACGTTTCGTTTACTGTAGAGCCTGGGCATTCTGTTGCTTTGGTCGGGCGTTCGGGAAGCGGTAAGTCGACTATCTCCTCATTGCTTACCCGATTCTATTCCCCGCAAAGTGGGCAAGTCAGGTTGGATGATAATCCTTTAGACAGTATTGATTTGAAATCACTACGGGCGCAGTTTGCTGTGGTATCGCAAAATGTGACTTTGTTCAACGATTCTATTGCCAATAACATTGCTTATGGTGCGAAAGAAACGGTGACGCAAGCACAAATCGAGCAAGCCTGTAAAATGGCCCATGTCGATGAATTTTTAGGTAATTTACCTGAAGGTATCGATACCGTTATTGGTGAAAATGGCCTTATGCTATCGGGCGGTCAGCGCCAACGTATTGCTATTGCCCGCGCTATTTTAGCCGATGCGCCAATTCTAATTTTAGACGAAGCTACCTCGGCGCTAGATACTGAATCGGAAAGACTCATTCAAGATGCATTAGAAACATTACAAAAACGTTGTACCAGTATTGTAGTAGCACACAGGTTATCGACTATTGAAAATGCTGATACCATCATGGTGGTTGAGCAAGGTCGAATCATTGAAAGTGGTAAGCATCACGAGTTACTTGAGAAAGGTGGGCATTATGCTCAGCTTCACGCACTGCAGTTTGGTGATAACTAAGTGAGCCGTATGGTGAAGCGCTGGTACGCTGGTCACCCATTAGTTTGGCTGTTATCGCCACTTGCGATACTTTTCTGGCTGATAACTGCTTTTCGTAGGTGTTTGTTTTCTACAGGCCTGAAAAAAGTGTATCGAGGCCATGCCAAGGTTATTGTCGTAGGCAACATTTCGGTTGGCGGTAACGGTAAAACACCCGTAGTACTTGCACTCGCGCAGTATTATCGCAAAAAGGGTGTGCGAGTTGGTATTTTAAGTAGGGGGTATGGCGGTAAGTCTAGCTTCTATCCTCGACAAGTTACCGGTAACGATGATGCCAGTGAAGTAGGGGATGAACCTCGATTACTGGCCATTCGTAGCCAAGTGCCAGTCGTCATAGACCCCCTACGTAGCCGGGGCGCAAATTACCTTTCAAATGTTCTTAATTGCGACCTAATTATCTGTGATGATGGCCTTCAACATTATGCGTTAGCGCGAGATGTTGAAGTAGTGGTAATGGACGAGCGTTTAACCGGTAGCGGCTTTTTAATACCGATGGGGCCGCTTAGAGAAGGTCATTGGCGGCTGGCAACGGTGAATGCTATCGTGCATAACCGTGCTGATAACAAAAAGCCAGAGCTTAAAGCGGGTCAAACTCCTCAGTACCTTATGAAGTTGGTAGCCGGTGAAATGTGCTCTGTTACGAAGCCCACCGAGCAGGCTGAACTGACTAGCTTTACGGGTAAAAATATTACCGCAATGGCGGGTATTGGTGCTCCTGAACGTTTTTTCTCTCAGTTAAAGAGTATGGGGTTGAATTTGTCCAGCACATTACCGTTTCCTGATCATCACCAATTTACAGCAAACGATATCCCTTCGGGTACGGTACTAATGACCGAAAAAGATGCGGTGAAGGTAAGTGAAATCGCTCATAGCGATTGTTGGTATTTGCCGGTTTCGGCAAGTATCGACCAGAAGTTTTTCACGCAAATAGATGACAAGCTGGTTAATGCTGGCTTAACAATGACGCCTTAGCAAGCAAGGAAATATAATGGCATTTGATAATAAATTATTAGAAGTACTGGCATGCCCAGTGTGCAAAGGCAAATTGGTGCTTAATGATGAAAAAGATAAACTAATTTGCCGCTTCGACCGTTTAGCTTACGATATTAAAGACGGTATTCCGGTGCTTATCGAAAGCAAAGCAACGGTAATGACACTTGATGAAGTAGACGCAACGCGATAGGTGTGTGATGGCATTTACAGTAGTTATTCCCGCACGATATGGCTCTAGCCGTTTTCCAGGTAAACCCCTAGCTGACATTAATGGTAAACCCATGATTCAGCATGTGGTGGAGCGAGCCATTGAGGCGGGGGCTGATCGAATCATTGTCGCCACTGACGATATGCGCATTGCCGACGTTGCTAACGAATTTTCTCATGTATGTATGACCGCCGATACACATCAATCAGGCACCGAACGTATTGCCGAGGTCATTGAGAAAGAAAACATTGCTGCTGATAGCATAGTAGTCAATGTGCAAGGCGATGAACCTTTCATTCCTGCGGCGAACATTAAGCAAGTGGCAAGTAATTTGTCGAATGCACCTCAATGTGTGATGGCTACCTTGTCTACGCCCATTTTAGAAAGCGACGATGTATTCAACCCTAATATGGTTAAAGTACTGGTTAACGCACATCAAGAAGCGATGTATTTTTCGCGTTCGGCTATTCCATTTGAGCGCGATCGTATGATGGAAAACCGTCAAAGTGTTGATCCTAAATTGTATTTTCGACATATAGGCATTTATGCGTACCGTGCACAATACGTGCAGCAGTACGTAAGTTATCAGCCTAGTGCTCTTGAGCAAATTGAATCTCTCGAGCAGCTTCGGGCCTTGTGGTATGGCGACAAAATCCACTGTACTGTGGCAAATGCCAAACCACCAGTAGGTATTGATACACCTGAAGATCTCGCGCGTTTGCTGGCGTCGCTAGGGTAGGCCGCACTTTTTACTCGCTTTTTTAGGTGGCTGTAAACCAGTAAAGATAAAAAAGCTACGTGATATAACGTGTTAAAGAGCAATAAGATTTGCCTGCTTAAAGACAAATCTTACCGTTGCCAAAGACGGTTAATACATTCTTTCATTGTGAGTGCATTCAGCCTGGTTTTCTCGAAATACGACTGGCATATTCTAAATCGGGTGCAGCATAAAAATAGGGAGCGTTAAAATGAACGTAGTCATTACAGGGGGCAACCGCGGTATTGGTCTAGCCCTCGTTAAACAATATAAAGCGCAAGGTGCGACTGTGTATGCCACCTGTCGTAATAGCTGTGATGAGCTCAATTCCTCTGGCGTCAAAGTAATTACCGGTGTTGACGTGTCGCAGCCAGATACACTGGCAGATAGTTTAGCGGAATTAACAGACGTTAAAATTGACCTGCTTATTAATAACGCTGGTGTGTTGGGCAGAGAAACCTTGGATGACTGGGAACCTCATACCATAGATTATCAGTTTAGAGTGAACGCTATGGGGCCACTGCTTGTCACGCAAACTCTGCTTTCATCAATGGCCGACAACAGTAAGATAGCCATGATCACCAGCAGAATGGGCTCTATGACGGATAACACCTCTGGCGGGTATTATGGCTATAGAATGTCGAAAGCCGCACTAAATGCTGCTGGTGTGTCATTAGCAAACGATCTCAAGCCACAAGGAATAGCGGTAGGTTTATTTCACCCAGGGTTTGTGCAAACTGAAATGGTGAATGGAAGCGGAGATATTGATGCAGATACCTCTGCACAAAGATTAGTGGCTCGAATAGCTGAGATGACTCTTGATAATGCAGGGCGTTTTATTCATTCCAATGGCGATGAATTGCCTTGGTAAGCCCTAAGTAAGTCCTTTATATAAAGTATATTTGTTACTTTTCTTAGATTAAAGAACACATAAAAAAACCGGTAAAGCCTTAGGACTTACCGGTTTTTTCTAAACTGTGTTTAATGTAGCTAGCGAGTTGAACGCTTGCTGGCTGCTTCTAAAATTAGCCTTGGCTTTCGTCTTCGTCTTGGTCTTCAGACAGCACAGCCCACACGTCGTGTTCATTAGCGTGAATGACTTCAGCCCACACCCGTTGACCCGGTTTTACATCGTAAACGCCATTAAGGTGAACTAAGCCATCAACTTCAGGCGCATCGGCGTACGTTCGCCCTACAGCACCTTCGCTGTCTACACTGTCAATAACCACTTGGTATTCATTACCAATGCGAGCTTGTAAGCGCTGGGCGCTAATTTCACCTTGAACTTCCATAAAGCGTGCTAAGCGTTCTTGTTTAACGTCTTCTGGCACAGGATCAGGTAAATCGTTGGCACGAGCACCTTCAACTGGTGAATAAGCAAATGCGCCCACACGATCTAGCTGTGCTTCACGAATAAAGTCGAGCAACTCTTCAAACTCTTCTTCGGTTTCACCCGGAAAACCTACGATAAAGGTTGAGCGTATTACCAATGAAGGGCAGGCTTCACGCCATTTCTTAACTCGTTCTAGGGTACGATCTGCACTACCAGGGCGTTTCATTAAACGTAAAATACGTTTATTGGCATGCTGAAATGGGATATCAAGGTAAGGAAGAATTTTACCTTCATTCATTAAGGGAATAAGGTCATCAACATGTGGGTAGGGGTAAACATAATGAAGGCGCACCCAAATACCCATTTCACCCAATTTCTCACACAATTGCTGCATGTGTGTTTTTACGGGCATACCATCCCAGAAGCCTGTTCTATGTTTCACATCAACGCCGTAGGCACTGGTATCTTGTGAAATAACCAGTAGCTCTTTCACACCCGCAGCTTTTAAACGTTTAGCTTCATCAAGCACACTGCCTACAGGGCGGCTTACCAAATCGCCACGCATGGAAGGAATGATGCAGAAAGTGCATCTGTGGTTACAGCCTTCTGATATTTTTAAATACGCGTAATGACGAGGGGTAAGTTTAACACCGTGATCGGGCACTAAATGTTCAAACGGATTATGTTGAGGCTTAGGTAAGTGTTCGTGAACTTGCTCAACTACCGATTCATAAGCGTGAGGACCGGTAATAGCCAGTACATTAGGATGTACTTCACGAATTTCATCTTCTTTAATGCCCAAACAACCAGTCACGATGACTTTGCCATTTTCTTTTAGCGCTTCACCAATGGTATCAAGTGACTCTTCCACCGCGGCATCAATAAAGCCGCAGGTATTAACAATGACTAAATCAGCATCGTTGTATGTAGGAACAACATCGTAGCCTTCTGTACGCAATTGCGTAAGAATGCGCTCGGAGTCTACCAAGTTTTTAGGGCAGCCTAAGCTGACAAACCCAATGCGGGCGCCGTTGCTTGCACCTGTACTACGATTTTCAGTTAGAGTTCTAACTGGCGTTTCTAAAGTAGTGGTTTTGTTTGCTGCTTTACTTGGATTGAAGGTTTCTACAGTCATCTAAAATATCACCCGGTAAACGACGCTACTTGTGCCTAAAATGGCCGCGGATTATACAGTAAGTATGACGGGTTCGCAGCTCTTTGAGGTAAAACTTTTTCAACTAACGACAATACTGCCAATTAGTGGAATACTGAACAAAAATTCATCATACTCTTTCGCTCTTCTCAACTAGGTTTACGGCAGGGCTTCATGGGCAGTTTTAATTGCAGAAAAAGGTTAGCCATCCTGTTTAGCTTGCTTGCGCTTGGCTTGGCGTCATGTTCTTCCGACTATTATAAACCCAAGCCCCCATCACTCACTTTGCGTTTGTCTGATACGCCACAATACACCCTTGATTATGATGCGCACACCACACGCGAGCTTTATTGGGGCTGCGTAACAGTACTACCTCGTTCGACAGAAGGGTTAATTAATAGCTTGTTGTGTACTCAAGCTCTACTTGGTAGGAATGATGTCAGTGCTGACGAACGCCACTTTGCATTAAAGCGCCATCGAGAAGCACTAATGAGTTTGCTAACATTGCGCATGTCTGGGAAAGAAGATGAAGCACATTTTCACACCCATTTGACTTTAGACCAACCAATTATTTTTGCTTCTAGGATGCTGCCTTCAGAAGAGGCGCTGCAACCCAACATATTAGGGGAATACGGCGTTGCCGTGGTAGTAAGAGAACCAGCGACCACAGAAGCAGAACAAACTTATTACCCTCAAGAAGGGACTTACAGTAGTTACACCTTAATGTTCCAAGGCATTAAGTTAGACGGTAACGAGGTGCACATTACCTTAGATGCCCAGAAAATCCACGGACGAACCACGGTACGTGTGGGTAATAATGCCTACATGGCGCGCTACTCTCCAAGCGCCACGTATTTAGCCTTATTGAATGATGCAACCGTGGGCGGGCTTCGTTGGAAAGGGTTTGTGGGTACTAAGCAAGCAAAAGCCCTTAGAGGAATTTACGTTATTGGGGAGATGTCAGACACTAAAATTCCCCTTGTTATGATCCATGGTCTTAATTCCGATCCCTTGATTTGGCGTTACTTAACCATGGCCGTGATGAATGACGAATGGTTAAACGAACGCTATCAAATTTGGCATGTGCTTTACCCTTCAGGCCAGCCGCCACTGTACAGCGCCATGAAAATTAGGAGAGAGCTTGATGCACTACTGGACACTATTGATAACCCCGTTATTACTCGCGAGGCGGTGTTTATTGGGCACAGCCTAGGAGGGCTTATAACCAAGTTACTGACGGTATCTTCTGGTGATGCCTTTTGGGATACTACCTTTGCCGTGTCACCAGAGCAGGTTGAAAAGTCGATATCTGAAGATATTCGGGACACCTTTTTCTTTGAGCCTAGGTTTAAAACTAACACGGTTTTTTATTTAGATACGCCCCATAAGGGCTCGGCATTGGCGGCATCGGCAATCGGTTATATTGGCTCGTCGTTAGTACAAATACCCTATGAACTTAAAAATATGTTTGTTGGTTTACTTGATGAGAAAGGGTTAGACATTGTTCAGTCAGACATGCAGAGCTATCTAACAGACACTAAATTCAAAAGCCTCGACTCATTAAAGCCAGGCCACCCTTTAATGAACACCCTGTATCCTATGCGCATTCAGGGAAAAGCTTATTCAATTATTGGGTCAAAAAAAGAAACCGAATGTGAAAAAAGGGAAGTGTGTTTATTACTCACTGATGGCGTGGTGACCTACGAAAGTGCAGATATACCAGAAGCGCTAGAAAGGCTCATTGTTGTATCTAAACATAACTCATTTAAATCACCTGATGCCGTGTCGTTTATATTAAAGCATTTATAAACCTGCCAAATTGTCGGATATTTTCTTTTAGCGCTTTAAGTTTGCATTATTAGCCCAATAATAACTGAGCTATTAATTATTCTTTAAAGCAAGGCTATGTGTTTTTCATGCTAAAACTGCCATTAAAATATTACGATGAATCTGGCCGCATTTTACCGCCGAAATGGCTGTACGTCATACTAGCGCTATTTAGTTTGGACTGGATTGCGTTTATTTTTTCGTTAGCCTCGCGTTCGCAAACAGAAGCATTACTCAAGTTGTTTTATCCTCAAAGTGAAAGTTTAGGCTTGGCATTATTAAGCAGTGTGCCGATAGTGCTAGGGCTTGCGCTTATATCGCAACGTGAAAGGCTTTGGAATAAGGGATACACAAGTTGGTCTGGTGCATTGTTGCCACTTATTTTAGTGGGAGTGATAGCGTCGTTGAGTGTGCAGTTTTATCATGTTGTGTCAGTACATTGGGGGTTTGAGATAATAACGGCCATCAAAGTGGTGGTGTCGATTATCAGTCTATATTGTATTAGCCGAAGTCGGCATTTGCGCTGGATGATACAAGATTGGAAAAAGCCTCATTGCGAGTAAATTACCATTAAATTACATACAGATATTAAATTACATGCAAATCGCGAATAGCGTGTGAGGCAAGAAATAAAAGCCCCACACGAAGAAGTGCAATACAGACCGATTACTGGCGGTGATTACTTACAGATTGGTCGAAATAAGCTTTAACACTAACTTGGCTGTCGTTCACTAGTCGCTCGTAGCAAATACCCGCAAAGGCATAAGAGTTTTCACCCACCACCAGTAACACATAAGGTGCTTTGGGATTCGATTGGTCATAAAGCCAGGTTCCACCCACAAAACGCTGAAACGTTTCTCCTACGTAGGCTCCAAAGATATTACAAATGGTGAAAACTGCCTCATCTTCTAGCGCGCTGTCATGATATTTGTCTAAAAAACTAAGTAAAATATCATCTACAAGTGAAATACTTTCAGCAGAATAATCTAAGGTTAAACTGAACTCTTCTTGGGCTGTAGCAACCGCATCTTCTGCGCAGTCCTTCATTAATTTTTCGAGCTCTATGGGTGACATTTTATTATCCTTCTCTTTTAACCTTTACGCGATAGTGTGATGTTAGCTATCGTCATTTTTAAACCTGCTGATAACCCAGCTTTCAACATTGTGCGGTAGTTATTCCCGTTTGTCTATTTATGACCGGTTAAGCGATTGATTACACTGGCTGACGCGAACATACCAAAGGTAGCCGTTACGGTTACCACCGCGCCAAAACCACCAGCACAATCTAGCCGAGTACCGCCTTCCATAGCCGATTTGTTATAACACACGCTGCCGTCAGGTTGGGGATAGCGCAACTGTTCAGTTGAATAGATACATTCAACCCCAAAGCGGCGTTTAGGATTTTTGCTGAAATTATAATTGCGTCTTAATTCACTGCGCAATTTAGCTGCAAGAGGATCTTGGGTGGTCTTCGATAAATCGCCCCTAGTGACTTGGGTAGGGTCAATCTGTCCGCCGGCACCACCAACGGTCACAATGGGTATTTTAGCGCGTTTACAATGGGCAACCATGGCAGCTTTCGCTCTAATGCTATCGGTTGCGTCAATCACGGCATGCATATCTTGGGTTAACAGCTCAACCGTGTTTTCAGGTGTAACGAAGTCTTCAATACATACGATTTCGCAATTTGGGTTTATACGTTTAATACGCTCAGCAATAGCGTCAACCTTTGCGTCGCCTATAGTATCTGCCATGGCATGAATTTGTCGGTTGGTGTTGGTTACACATACGTCATCTAAATCAATCAGGGTGATTTTACCGATGCCAGAGCGCGCAAGTGCTTCTGCACTCCAGCTTCCAACACCACCAATACCCACAACGCACACATGGCTCATTGCAAGTTTTTCTGCGGCGTCTGCGCCGTATAGGCGCACGATGCCGCCAAACCTTTGATCTTCCAATATACTCACTATGTATTCCAGTTGTTGCTATGCCAATAGCCTGTTTGTTAAAACTGCCCCGTCAACATTGCTTTGCTGACACTGCTCTGCCAACACTTGGAGGCGGCGAATAAACACAGCAGTTTAAACAATAAATTAAAAGCGTTTACATAAGGGGCGCATGATCGCAAAAAAGCGTAATATTGCAAGGGATCTTCTTTAAACATTAAGTAAGACATGTCAAAACGGTACGATATTGCCATTGTAGGTGCTGGGATAGTGGGTGCGGCTGTACTTTATGAGTATCAAAAGCGCTATCCACAGCACAAGGTTCACTTAATTGAAAAAGAGCCTGTAGCTGCATTTCATCAAACTGGCAGAAACTCGGGAGTGATCCACGCTGGGGTGTATTACCCGCCTGGTTCGTTAAAGTCACAGTATTGTAGGCAAGGTTTAGAAGATACTATTGCGTGGTGTAGAGACCATCATTTACCGTTTGAGCAATGCGGTAAGCTTATAGTGGCGACCAACACTGATGAGTTGCATAAGCTTGATAACCTTTTTATCAACTGACAGAGTAACGTTGGCAATGCACCTTCTCCTGCAGCTACTAGCGCCATGCCCATTGCCAGAGCCATCATCGATAAAATCGACGCTATGTAGACTTGCTCTACCTATTCGTTCTAAAAACTAGGAAGTTAAATCCAAAAATACAGGCATTACGTTCAAAGCTATACATGTTTGAATAACACGTTTTAAAATGAATGCTTGGAGAAATATATGGGATTGCTTGTAGATGGAATATGGCAAGATAAATGGTACGACACGAGTGAGAATGGCGGTAAATTTGAACGCCAAGCGTCGAAGTTTAGAGGTGCAATTGGCGGTGAAGCCGGTGCGCAGCACCCCCCTGAATCTGGTCGATATCATCTTTATGTCGCTTATGCATGTCCGTGGGCCCATCGTGCGTTAATTTTAAGACAACTAAAAGGGCTCACTGAACACATTGATGTTTCAGTGGTAAACCCAGATATGCTGGGGGATGGTTGGAGTTTTTCAGATTACCCAGGTAGCACTGGCGATAAGCTTTACCACTTTGACTACCTGCACCAGCTTTATACCAAAGCAAAGCATGATGTTACCACCCGGGTAACGGTTCCGGTTTTGTGGGATAAGCAAACCCAATCCATAGTGAATAATGAATCGGCAGATATTATTCGTATTTTTAATAGTGACTTCAATGCGCTTACGGGTGACAAACAAGATTTTTACCCTGCACCACTGCGCGAAGATATAGACGATATTAATAAAATGGTGTATCACGCTATTAATAATGGTGTGTACAAGGCGGGTTTTGCTACCACTCAACGTGCCTATGAAGAAGCGGTTGAGGACTTATTTGAGGCGTTAGATACGTTGGAAACGCGATTGTCTACACAGCGTTATTTAGTTGGCCATCAAATTACCGAAGCAGATTGGCGCTTATTCACTACCTTGATCCGCTTTGATGCGGTGTACCACGGCCACTTTAAATGCAATATTCGCCAAATAGCGGACTACCCCAACTTGTTTGGCTACATGAAGGAGTTGTATCAATATCCTGGTGTGGCGAATACGGTGAATTTTGATCATATCAAACGTCATTATTATTATAGTCACACCATGATTAACCCTACCCAAGTCATTCCCGTTGGCCCAAAACAAGATTTAATGGCTCCCCACAACAGAGAAGCAATAAAGCCAGCTTAATTGCATGGTAATTTCAAAAGCGCATTGCGCGAAGGTGAGGGGTTTTATACCATCTACTTTAGAATGATACTGGTTACTTTTCTTGTAACACTTTTTCTTATAACACTAGTGACCAATAATATCTTTAACAGGGAACAGAGACTCTAATACATGACTAAACCAATTACGTGCTTTAAAGCATATGACATACGCGGTGAGCTTAACAGCCAACTTGATGAAGCAACGGCTTACCGCATTGGTTACGCCTTTGCTGAAGAGTTGAATGCGAAAACGGTAGTAGTAGGCAGCGATGTTCGTTTAACCTCTACCCCGTTAAAACTTGCCTTGAGCGCAGGGCTCATTGATGCTGGCGCGAACGTCACCGATATTGGTATGGCAGGAACGGAAGAAATATACTTCGCGACTAAACACTTAGGTGTTGATGGCGGAATAGAAGTGACCGCTAGTCACAACCCCATTAACTACAATGGCATGAAGTTGGTAAAAGCTGATTCTGTACCCATTAGTGGCGACACTGGCTTAAATGCGATTAAAACGCGTGCTGAGCAGTTAAGCGATGAAGCTGTATCACAGCGCCTTGCCTATTACACCCAAGGCGAAGCCATCGATGCTGATGCCTTTTATAATGGTCATGCACACATAAAGGTTTCACATTTAACAGACACAGGAAGCTATGTAGAAGATAGCTGTATGTCAGCTTACGTAGATCACATGTTGTCTTACGTTAACCTTGATTCGTTCACGCCTCTTAAAATAGTGGTCAATGCGGGCAATGGTGCTGCAGGACCAGCGCTTGATGCTATTGAGGCTGAGTTAGCAAGCAGACAAATTCCAATTAGCTTCATCAAAGTGCACCACGAGGCAGATGGCACGTTCCCTCATGGTATTCCTAATCCATTGTTACCTGAAAACAGAGCAGACACTGCCGATGCTGTTATAAAATATAATGCGGATTTTGGTGTGGCGTGGGATGGCGACTTCGATCGTTGTTTCTTGTTCGATGCCGAAGGAAACTTTATTGAAGGCTATTACATTGTTGGCTTGCTTGCGGCAGCGTTCATTGAGAAAAACCAAGACAGCAAAATTATTTATGACCCACGGGTATTTTGGAATACAGAAGACATCGTGGCGAATGCTGGCGGTACACCCATTAAGTCAAAAACAGGGCATGCGTTTATTAAAGAGCGTATGCGCAAAGAAGATGCTGTTTATGGCGGTGAAATGAGTGCGCACCACTATTTCAGAGATTTCGCTTACTGTGACTCAGGCATGATCCCTTGGTTATTAATAGCCGAACTCGTGTGTGTTAAAAAACAATCGTTAGCCAGCATGGTTAAAGCACGCATTGAAGCGTTCCCATCATCGGGTGAAATTAACAGCAAGCTTAAAGACGCCGATGCTGCACTTGAGCGCGCGACATCTAAATATAAGCCGCTTGCAACGGTTATCGATACTACCGACGGCCTTGGATTGGAATTTGATACATGGCGCTTCAATTTGCGTAAATCGAACACCGAACCGGTTATTCGCTTAAACGTAGAAAGCCGAGGTGATATTGCTTTAATGGAAGAGAAAACGGCTGAGTTGCTTTCGGTAATACGTGACGAATAATATTCCGCTTTTTAATTCTTTTTACTTCTTACTTTTCAAAAACTGAGTAAGCATTAAAAGATAAAAACCGGAACATGAAAATTGGAACAAATATAAAGCGCAGTCATGTTAGTAATGACTGCGCTTTTTTTGTGTATTACTGGCAAGTGCCATCTCAGGAATTTGCCACCACTTGCAGAATTAGCCACTAATTACGATGCTGTGCTGACAACATGTGCTGTATGTCTTTTATGGCAATTAGGTAATGAGGTAAATCATCCAAGCATGGCTAATCACCACAACAGAGGTAAGGGCTATACGTAAACTGATGTAACTCACAATTTGGCCTTTAGGAAGGCTAAGCGTGAATTTATCGTAAACTAAAATGGCAACGTAGCTAAGCGATAACACCCCTAAGGTTTTCGGGTCGTGGCTAAACACCAGACAAAGCCAACCGATAATGCTCGGTAGCATGGCGATATACATTTGTTTACCATAGCGCTGATTACTGATGGAATCCCACCAATGAATCCCACCAAAAAATGACAGCAAAACCGCTGAGTACTGCATAAAGTAAATAGCGCTTTGGGTTAATGACAAAAGATTAAGAGAATAGGCTATTGGCATAGCTAAAAATGGGATGAGCCCAGCCACGCCAAGTAACACAACAGAGTAGGGCATGTAACATAATCCTTCTGCGGTTATTTTAATAAATTTGTTTTACAACAGTAATTTTATTAAAAAAGAGCTAAAAAAATAGCGCCGTAAGGCGCTATTTTATGAACAAATATTTACCTGTTCACGCTTATTTTAATGGCGTGTACTTACGCTGGTTGTGACCAGTGTATAGCTGACGAGGACGGCCAATTTTTTGTTTGGGATCGCTCATCATTTCATGCCAGTGTGAAATCCAACCCACTGTACGAGACAGTGCGAAGATACACGTAAACATATTGGTAGGAATACCAATAGCTTTAAGTACGATACCCGAGTAGAAATCTACGTTAGGGAACAATTTCTTCTCTGCGAAGTACGGGTCGCTCAATGCAATCTTTTCAAGTTCCATTGCTACTTCAAGTAGTGGATCTTTAACATTAAGTTCGCTAAGTACTTCGTGACAGCTTTCACGCATTACTGTTGCACGTGGATCGTGGTTTTTATATACACGGTGACCAAAGCCCATAAGACGGAACGGGTCTGCCTTATCTTTAGCGCGTGCAATAAACTCAGGAATGCGGTCAACAGTACCAATTTCCTCAAGCATATTTAAACATGCTTCGTTAGCACCACCGTGGGCAGGGCCCCAAAGTGAGGCAACACCAGCCGCAATACATGCATAAGGGTTAGCACCAGATGAACCAGCTAGACGAACAGTAGAGGTAGATGCGTTTTGCTCGTGGTCAGCATGAAGCGTAAAGATACGATCCATTGCACGTTCAACCGCAGGGCTAATCTCAAATTCTTCAGCAGGAACTGAGAACATCATGTTCAAGAAGTTAGCTGCATAGCTCAAATCGTTACGTGGATAAACGAAAGGTTGGCCAATGTTGTACTTGTAACACATGGCTACCAATGTAGGCATTTTCGCAATTAAGCGATGTGCACTACGTTTACGCTCTTCATCGTTAGAAACGTCTAAGTCGCTGTGATAGAAAGATGACATACCACCAACAGTACCGCATAACATTGCCATAGGGTGGGCATCGTTGCGGAAGCCATGGAAGAACATGTTGATTTGCTCATGTACCATGGTGTGGCGTGTAATCGTTGATTTGAATTCTTCATATTCTTCTTTAGACGGCGCATCGCCGTGTAGAAGCATATGACAAACTTCAAGGTAGTCTGCATCGCGCGCTAGTTCTTCAATTGGGAAACCACGGTGTAAAAGAACACCAGCAGCGCCATCAATATAAGTAATAGCTGACTCGCAAGATCCTGTCGCCATAAAACCAGGGTCGTAGGTGAAGTAACCGTGTTGACCAAGTGAACGGACGTCGATTACGTCTTGTCCTTCGGTGCCAGACAAGATAGGAAGCTCGATTTCCTTACCGCCGGCTTTAAGAATGGCTTTCTGATCTGCCATAAAATGCTCTCCTCAGAATGGTTCTGTTTGCAGCGAAAACGGGCGAAAATGCTCGTTTCGTTGGGGAAAAGTGGCGTATTTGTACTTTATTATGTACCAATAAGTCAATTTAATTGCATTTATGCACAATAAATATTCCGAATTACTGAGATTTATAATACTCAGCCGGAATCTGTATCGTTAACATTTTGGTAATCGCACTAAACCCGTTTCGGGGTAATTATCAATGTCTTTTAGCAAAAGGTAAACCACCGTTTACCAAATTTATTAACAGCTTAGCTGAAATATTAACCTTTTGTCGATTGAGAATTGCTCGTTTTCATTAAAAGACCTTAATTTTACTAGTGAAAATAGTGTTATTCTAGTTTAGTGCTGATACACTTTACAGCCTTGTTTATTAAGCATTCCATGCTTGTTGTTAGTATTTGTGACTATTTTTCTTTGTGTTTATCAGGAAGATTTGTCAAAAAAGACTAAAGTCTTACTGCAGCACAAAAAATTGTAATTATATACTGTGCTGGATATACTCAGCGGTGCATTAAAACAGAATAATTATTCTGTAAATTGCATTAAAGAATAATTCACAAATTGTTAACAACTCATTGGATGAGGTAATTAACAGGTAATAAACGAATTAACTCGCACAGGACATAATAACGGTGAGTAATTCATTATCCCTACGGATTAAACAGGCATACATTGTGAAAAAGCAAAGACCAGTAAATTTAGAACTCAATACTATTAAATTTCCGCCTGCCGCTATTTCGTCAATTCTCCACCGTGTTACCGGTGTCGCAATGTTTTTCGCATTACTCTTTGTTATTTGGGCATGGGCAGTATCTGTTTCCTCGCCTGAAGGGTTTGCGAACGTACAAGCGATGATGGACGGTATCATTGGAAAAGTGATCGCAATAGGCACTTTATCAGCGCTGACTTATCACATTTTAGGCGGCCTAAGACATGTTGTTATGGATTTAGGTCACTGGGAAGAGTTGGAGTCAGGAAACCTCAGCGCCAAAATAGCTATCGCTCTTTGGATTGTGCTGACAGTAGTATTGGGAGTAGCACTATGCTAGGAAACCAAGCAAGCTTAAAGCGTAATGGTATTCAAGATTACGTGTCACTACGTACTACCGCTGCAATAATTTTTGCTTATACGGTATTCATGGCGTGGTTTTTTATATCCACTGATAATATTACTTTCATTGAATGGCACGGATTATTTTCTGGGTTAGCGATGAAGGTGTTCACACTGGCAGCACTTATCGCCATCATGATCCACGTTCGTATCGGCCTATGGCAAGTACTTACCGATTATGTGAAGGCGTCTGGTTTGCGTGCAATCATTCAGTATGTGCTAAACATCATTGCTTTTGGTTACGTCGCTGTTGGTCTGTTTGTATTGTGGGGAGTGTAAGATGAGTTTACCCGTTCACGAGTTTGACGCAGTAGTTATTGGTGCTGGTGGCGCTGGTATGCGTGCAGCATTACAGATTTCAGAATCTGGAAAATCATGTGCACTACTGTCTAAAGTATTTCCTACCCGTTCACATACGGTATCAGCGCAAGGTGGTATCACTGTTGCGCTAGGTAATTCCCATGAAGATAACTGGGAATGGCACATGTACGACACTGTAAAAGGGTCGGACTACATTGGTGACCAAGACGCTATCGAATATATGTGTAAAACCGGCCCAGAAGCCATCATTGAGATGGAAAACATGGGTTTACCTTTCTCACGCTTTGAGAATGGTAAGGTTTACCAGCGTCCTTTCGGTGGTCAATCAAGAAATTTCGGTGGCGAGCAAGCAGCTCGAACCGCAGCCGCCGCTGACCGTACTGGTCACGCCTTGCTGCATTTGCTTTATCAGCAAAACGTAAAGAATAAAACAAAGGTCTTTTCTGAGTGGTATGCACTCGACCTAGTTAAAAACCAAGACGGTGATGTTGTTGGTTGTACTGCTATCGATATCGAAACAGGCGAAGTGGTTTATTTCAAGTCTAAAGCGGTAGTACTTGCGACAGGTGGAGCAGGGCGTATTTTCGCTTCTACTACCAATGCACACATTAACACCGGTGACGGTGTTGGTATGGCAATTCGCGCTGGTGTTGCACTACAAGATATGGAAATGTGGCAGTTCCACCCTACGGGTATCGCCGGTGCTGGTACGCTAGTAACGGAAGGTTGTCGTGGTGAAGGTGGTTACCTACTTAATAAAGACGGTGAACGCTTCATGGAACGTTATGCGCCTAACGCGAAAGACCTCGCTGGTCGTGACGTTGTAGCACGTTCAATGATGACAGAAATTCGCGAAGGCCGCGGGTTTGATGGCCCTTGGGGACCTCACTGTAAACTCAAACTTGATCACCTTGGTAAAGACGTACTTGAGTCTCGTTTACCAGGTATTCTTGAGCTTTCTCGTACGTTTGCTCACGTTGATCCAGTTAAAGAACCGATTCCTGTAATACCTACATGTCACTATATGATGGGTGGTATTCCCACTACTGTTGACGGTCAATGTCTAACTGTAGATGCTGACGGTAACGATAAAGTGGTAAATGGCTTATTCGCTTGTGGTGAAATTGCATGTGTATCTGTACATGGCGCTAACCGCTTAGGCGGTAACTCACTACTTGACCTTGTAGTATTCGGTCGTGCGACTGGACTACACTTAGGTAAAACCCTTTCTGACGTATCGCCATTCCGCGAAGCATCAGAGTCTGACCTTGAAGTGGCTATGTCTCGCTTCAATCGCTGGGAAAACTCAGAGAAAGGCAAGGGCGAAGATCCGGTTCAAATCAAAAAAGATATGCAAGAATGCATGCAGCTTAACTTCTCAGTATTCCGTGAAGGTGAAGCCATGGCAGACGGTCTTAAGCAACTTGGTGAAATTCGTGAACGTCTTCAGAATGCTCGCCTTGATGATAAGAGTGCCGATTTCAATACACAGCGTATTGAATGTCTTGAGCTTGATAACCTTATGGAAACCGCGTACAGCACAGCAGTAGCAGCGAACTTCAGAACGGAAAGCCGTGGCGCACACAGCCGCTTCGATTTCCCGGACCGTGACGATGAGAACTGGTTATGCCACAGCGTTTACGATCCGAATACTGAAAAAATGCTTAAACGTGATGTCAATATGGCGCCTAAGCTTCGGGAAGCTTTCCCGCCTAAAGTGCGTTCATATTAATAGAGGCAACGATCATGCAATTACAATTTTCGATATATCGTTACAACCCTGATGTTGATAACAAGCCACGCATGCAAGACTACACTCTAGAAGTAGAGGAAGGTCGTGACATGATGGTGTTGGATGCACTTATTGCTCTTAAAGAGCAAGATCCAACGTTATCATTCCGCCGCTCGTGCCGTGAAGGTGTGTGTGGTTCAGACGGTGTCAATATGAATGGTAAGAATGGTCTTGCCTGCATTACGCCATTGTCTGCATTAGGTAAAGGTAAAGTTGTTGTTCGTCCACTTCCAGGTTTGCCAGTAGTACGCGACCTTGTGGTTGATATGACACAATTTTACACCCAGTATGAAAAGATTAAGCCATTCTTAATCAACGATGATAAACAGCCTCCTGCAAGAGAACACCTTCAGTCTCCTGAAGAACGTGCTAAGCTTGATGGGCTGTATGAATGTATTCTATGTGCATGTTGTTCTACGTCGTGCCCATCGTTCTGGTGGAACCCGGATAAATTTATCGGGCCAGCTGGTTTGCTTCACGCTTATCGTTTCCTTATCGATAGTCGTGATACTGCAACCGACGAACGCTTGAACGACCTAGATGACGCATTTAGCGTATTCCGCTGTCACGGTATCATGAACTGTGTAAGTGTATGTCCGAAAGGATTAAACCCGACAAAGGCAATTGGACACATTAAGTCTATGCTTTTACAACGGGCTGTTTAGTACTATATTCTGTTTACTCCTGAGTGACAGAAAGCAATGCTCTAAATAGCCATCCGGATGTGATGGCTATTTTTTTTTGTATTCATCGGTATAACGCTTGGTTATGTCACGAATAACCTTATAATACAAACCGATGGTTAATAGAATTTACAAAACGTAGCAAGGCAAATTAAATGCAAGAAAGCGTGATGAAAGCGTGGTGGGATTCCTCGCATATGGCAGGTGCCAACGCTGCCTATGTTGAAGAATTGTACGAATCGTATTTGGAAGACCCGCAGAGCGTTTCCGATACTTGGCGTCAAATCTTTGATAGCCTCCCCAAGGTCGAAGGCGTTGAACTTGAAACCAACCATACTAGTGTTAAAGACCAGTTTAGGAAGCTAGCTGCTCTAGGCCCGACAGCACGAATGTCGAGCGCACCAGTTGAAGGCACTCCGGTCTCGGATGACAGGCAAGTTAAAGTGTTACAGCTTATCAACGCCTTTCGCTTCCGAGGACACCAACATGCCAACCTTGATCCGCTAGGATTATGGAAACAAGAGCGCGTTCGTGATTTAGAACTTTCTCACCATAACCTGTCTGATAAAGATTTTGACAGTGTGTTCAACGTAGGGTCTTTTGCCATTGGTAAAGATTCGATGTCATTAGGTGAGTTGTTTAAATCACTTAATAGAACATATTGTGGCTCTATCGGTGCTGAGTACATGCACATTACCGATACAGACCAAAAACGCTGGTTACAGCAAAAAATTGAGTCAGTACAAGCCAAGCCTGAGTTTTCTAAAGATGAAAAACTTACCCTACTTAAAGGGCTAACGGCAGCTGACGGTATGGAAAAGTATCTTGGGTCTAAATTCCCAGGTGCAAAACGCTTCTCACTGGAAGGTGGTGATGCGTTGGTTCCAATGCTCAAAAACCTAATCACTAATGCAGGTGCTGCCGGTACCAAAGAAGTGGTTATTGGTATGGCTCACCGTGGTCGTCTAAACGTACTCGTTAACGTACTGGGTAAAAACCCATCTGTATTGTTCGACGAATTCGCAGGTAAGCATGATGATTCATTAGGTGCTGGTGATGTTAAATACCACGCTGGGTTCTCATCAGATTTTGCTACCCCAGGTGGCAATGTTCACCTAGCGCTTGCATTTAACCCGTCTCACCTTGAGATTGTTAATCCGGTAGTGATGGGCTCGGTTCGTGCGCGTCTTGAACGTCGAAACGACGATACCAATACCGTACTTCCTATCACCATTCACGGTGACTCAGCAATTGCTGGGCAGGGTGTCGTGCAAGAAACCTTCAATATGTCACAAACTCGCGGTTTTGCCGTGGGCGGAACTGTGCGTATTGTAGTGAATAACCAAGTTGGTTTCACAACGTCGAAGACAGAAGATACCCGTTCTACGCAATACTGTACTGATATTGCTAAGATGGTTCAGGCGCCTATTTTCCACGTTAACTCTGATGATCCAGAAGCGGTAGCTTTTGTGACTCAACTTGCCCTTGAATACCGTAACAAATTCAAGCGCGATGTGGTTATCGATTTAGTTTGCTATCGCCGTCATGGTCATAACGAAGCTGATGAGCCAAATGCAACTCAGCCCCTCATGTACCAAAAAGTGAAGAAACATCCTGTTCCTCGCGCTATTTACGCCGACCAGCTAATTGCTGAAGGCGTTATAGAGCAGCGTGATGCAGACCGCTTTATAGAAGAATATCGCGCTGCACTTGATCATGGTGCGTGTGTGGTTGAAGAATGGCGTCCGATGACAGAGCACAGCGTAGACTGGTCTCCGTACTTAGGTCACGATTGGGATACCCCATATGATGGCGCTATCAGTGTTGAAAAACTTAAAGAACTTGGTGAAGCACTAACGACTTTCCCTGAAGGACATAAACTTCAATCACGTGTAAACAAACTATACCAAGACCGCAAGGCCATGGTGAGTGGTGAGAAGAAACTTGATTGGGGAATGGCAGAGAACCTTGCTTACGCATCGTTGGTGGACTCTGGTGAAGATATACGTATGACAGGTCAGGATTCTGGCCGTGGTACTTTCTTTCACCGCCATGCAGTATTGCATAATCAAGCTGATGGCTCGACGTATATGCCGCTGCAAAACATTCGGGAAGGCCAAGGTGAGATTGAGATTTACGACTCTGTGCTTTCAGAAGAAGCGGTTATGGCGTTTGAATATGGTTACGCAACGGCAGAACCTGAGTGCTTAACCATTTGGGAAGCCCAGTTTGGTGACTTTGCAAACGGTGCACAGGTTGTATTTGACCAATTCTTGAGTTCAGGTGAAGCGAAGTGGGGCCGTTTATGTGGTCTAACTATGCTGCTACCGCACGGTTATGAAGGCCAAGGTCCTGAGCACAGCTCGGCGCGTCTTGAACGCTTCTTGCAAATGTGTGCTGATCACAACTGGCAAGTATGTGTACCTTCTACACCAGCGCAAGTATTTAACATGCTTCGTCGTCAAGTGGTTCGCCCAATGCGTAAACCGCTTATCGTTATGTCGCCTAAATCTTTGTTGCGTCATCCGTTAGCTACCTCTTCTCTTGAAGAGTTGGCGGAAGGTAAATTCCATAACGTCATTGGCGAAATTGACGATATTAATCCGAAAGATGTTAAGCGTGTGGTGATGTGTTCAGGCAAGGTTTACTATGATTTGCTTGATCAGCGCCGTAAAAATGAACAAACAGACGTTGCAATCGTAAGATTGGAGCAACTTTATCCGTTCCCGCAAGAAGAATGCGCTAAAGTTGTGGCACAATACAGCCACGTTACAGATTGGGTTTGGTGTCAGGAAGAACCGCAAAACCAAGGAGCTTGGTATTGCAGTCAACACCACTTCTGGCAAGCAATTCCAGATGGCGCCAAATTAACATATGCAGGTCGTGAAGCATCTTCTTCACCTGCAGTAGGTTATGTTTCCGTTCACAATCAGCAGCAAAAAGCGCTGGTTGAAGACGCACTCACTATTAAATAAGGAACAATGATGACAATTGAGATAAAAGTTCCGGTCCTACCAGAGTCAGTTGCCGATGCCACCATTGCAACTTGGCACGTAAAGGCCGGCGACGCGGTAAAGCGTGACCAGAACCTGGTTGACATTGAAACTGATAAAGTTGTGCTGGAAGTTGTAGCACCAGCCGACGGAACTATCGGTGAGCTTCTTAATGAAGAGGGTGCAACGGTACTAGGCGAACAAGTTATTGCTAAATTAGAAGAAGGTGGCGCTGCGCCAGCTAAATCTGAAGCGAAAGCTGAATCTAAAAAAGAAGCTGCACCTGCATCTAGCGGTAAAACGTCAGACGTTAAAGTGCCTGTATTACCTGAGTCGGTAGCTGATGCAACCATCGCCACATGGCATGTTGCAGTAGGCGAAGCGGTAAGCCGTGACCAAAACTTGGTTGATATCGAAACTGATAAAGTGGTTCTAGAAGTAGTTGCGCCAGCTGATGGCTCACTATCTGAGATTGTTGCCGAAGAAGGCGCAACAGTGACAGCTGAAGAAGTGATTGCTAAATTTGTTGAAGGCGCGTCATCAGGTGCAGCTGCATCTGAGTCGTCTGAAGCATCATCTGATGATTCAGATGAAAGCAGCGATGCACTTAGTCCTTCAGTTCGCCGTTTATTGGCGGAAAAAGGCGTAGACGCAGCAAAAGTTAAAGGTACGGGCAAAAATGGCCGTATCACTAAAGAAGACGTAGAAAAGCACCTTAAAGGTGGTAGTGCACCAGCGGCCTCAGCACCATCTGCTACAGCCGACACAGCTGAATTACCTACGGGTAATCGCACTGAAAAACGTGTTCCTATGACACGTCTTCGTAAAACGATTGCAACACGTTTACTTGAAGCTAAAAACTCTACTGCTATGCTAACTACGTTCAACGAAGTTAACATGAAGCCAATTATGGAACTTCGTAAGCAGTACCAAGAGAGCTTTGAGAAACGTCACGGTATTCGTTTAGGTTTCATGTCTTTCTATGTGAAAGCGGTAACTGAAGCCCTTAAACGTTTCCCAGATGTGAACGCATCAATTGACGGTGATGACATTGTTTATCACAACTACTTCGATATCTCTATCGCGGTATCAACGCCTCGCGGCCTAGTTACGCCTATCTTAAAAGATACGGATACGCTAGGTATGGCCGGTGTTGAGAAAGGAATTAAAGAATTGGCAATTAAAGGCCGTGATGGCAAATTGTCGATGGCAGACCTTCAAGGCGGTAACTTTACTATCACTAACGGTGGTGTGTTTGGTTCATTGATGTCTACGCCTATCATTAACCCGCCACAGAGCGCTATTTTGGGTATGCATAAAATCCAAGATCGTCCAATGGCTGTTAACGGTAAGGTGGAAATTCTGCCAATGATGTACCTCGCTCTGTCTTATGACCATCGTATTGTTGATGGTAAAGAGTCAGTAGGCTTCTTGGTAACAATCAAAGAGATGCTTGAAGATCCAACACGCCTTCTATTAGACGTGTAAGGCTTTCCTCTCTTGTTATTGTGTGCAGCAGCGTTTCTTATTGAGGTAAGGAGCGTTACTGCCACAACGCTGATATTCGCCCTATAATATCAGTCTAATTAATCAAGTCGCGCGAGCGGCTTTTGTCTTACTAAAAATCGGATAGAAACACCATGAATTTGCATGAATACCAAGGTAAGCAGCTATTCAAAGAATACGGTCTACCTGTTTCTGAAGGATACGCAGCAGACACTCCTGAAAGTGCTGTAGAAGCCGCTAACCGCATTGGCGGTAGTGAGTGGGTAGTTAAATGTCAGGTCCACGCAGGTGGTCGCGGTAAAGCAGGTGGCGTTAAGTTAGTAAAAGATACTGACGCAATTAAAGCTTTCGCAGAAAACTGGCTTGGCAAAAATTTGGTGACTTTCCAGACTGACGAAAATGGTCAGCCTGTGAGCAAAATCCTTGTTGAAACTTGCACAGATATCGCAAACGAATTGTACCTTGGTGCAGTAGTTGACCGCACAACCCGTCGTGTTGTGTTTATGGCTTCTACTGAAGGTGGCGTTGAGATTGAAACTGTTGCTGAAGAAACGCCAGAAAAAATTCTTAAAGCTGAAATCGATCCAATTGTTGGTGCTCAGCCTTACCAAGCGCGCGAAATGGCGTTTAAACTTGGTCTTTCTGGCGTTCAAATCAAACAATTCACTAAGATTTTCCTTGGCCTAGCTAAGATGTTTGAAGATCTTGATGTTGCATTGATTGAAATTAACCCGCTTGTAATTAAAGAAGACGGTGACCTTCACTGTCTTGACGCTAAGCTAGCTATCGACGGCAACGCGTTATATCGCCAGCCTAAAGTTAAAGCTATGCAAGATCCTACTCAAGAAGATGCACGTGAAGCGCATGCTGCTGAGTTTGAACTTAACTATGTTGCTCTAGACGGTAACGTAGGTTGTATGGTTAACGGTGCCGGCCTAGCAATGGGTACAATGGACATCGTAAACCTACACGGTGGCAAGCCAGCTAACTTCCTAGATGTTGGTGGCGGCGCGACTAAAGAACGTGTTGCAGAAGCATTCAAAATCATCTTATCTGACGACAACGTTAAAGCTGTTTTAGTTAACATCTTCGGCGGTATCGTTCGTTGTGACATGATTGCTGAAGGTATCATTGGCGCGGTTAAAGAAGTTGGCGTTAGTGTTCCTGTTGTTGTACGTCTTGAAGGTACAAACGCAGAGCTTGGCCGTGAAGTTCTAGCGAACTCTGGTCTAGATATCATTGCTGCTGAGTCGCTAACTGATGCAGCTGAGAAAGTTGTTGCTGCTGCGGAGGGCAAATAATGTCTGTATTAATTAACAAAGATACCAAAGTAATCTGTCAAGGTTTCACTGGTGGTCAAGGTACTTTCCACTCTGAGCAAGCCATTGCTTACGGTACGCAGATGGTTGGTGGTGTTACACCAGGCAAAGGCGGCACTGAGCACCTAGGTCTTCCAGTATTCAATACAGTACGTGAAGCGGTAGAAGCAACAGGCGCAACTGCAACTGTTATCTATGTACCAGCTGCATTCTGTAAAGATTCAATCGTTGAAGCTGCTGATGCTGGCATCGAGCTTATCGTTTGTATTACTGAAGGTATTCCTACGCTTGATATGCTTTACGTAAAAGAATACGTAAATGCTAAAGGCGTTCGCATGATTGGTCCAAACTGCCCAGGTGTTATTACTCCTGGAGAGTGTAAGATTGGTATCATGCCTGGTCACATTCATAAGCCTGGTAAAGTAGGTATTGTTTCTCGCTCTGGTACGCTTACGTACGAAGCGGTTAAGCAAACTACTGACGAAGGTTTTGGCCAGTCTAGCTGTGTTGGTATCGGTGGGGACCCAATTCCTGGTTCTAACTTCATCGACATTTTGCAGTTGTTCCAAGATGATCCTCAAACAGAAGCTATTGTTATGATTGGTGAAATTGGTGGTACAGCAGAAGAAGAAGCTGCTGAATTCATCAAAGCTAACGTAACTAAGCCTGTTGTTTCTTACATTGCGGGTGTAACTGCACCTGAAGGTAAGCGTATGGGTCACGCTGGTGCAATCATTGCAGGCGGTAAAGGTACAGCTGACGAGAAATTTAAAGCACTAGAAGATGCGGGCGTTAAAACGGTTCGCTCTCTTGCTGAAATCGGCAAGGCACTTCGCGAAACTACTGGTTGGTAAGCTAACGCTTATTAGTCATTTTAAAAGCCCGCTTTAAGCGGGCTTTTTTGTACCTGCTGTTAGTTAACGGTGACATTATTAATTTATAATTATACGTAATGAATACTATCATTTTCCACAGTTTTAAGTGTGCTTACCACCTCAACTCTGCCATCTTTCAAGGTAACAAAATTACAACATAAAAGGTGTTTTGGCGTTAATTTGCGTAATTTTGTTGTTAAATTTCAATAATTTCATGATGGTTAATGTTAATGGGGTGTTGAATATTTTCTATGAATACGTATGCAAGCAATTGTGCAAAGCCCATGTGCTCTATAGGATTGTCAGCGACTGGATACATTGTCATTCGATTGTCATAAAAATAACAAAAAGACAACAAATATAACTGAATGGGACACCTGTTTTATGAAACAATTTAAACCAAATCTCATCAAGGTTGCGCTGATCACTGGTGGCGTAGCTTTTGGTTGTTCGCCTACATTTGCACAAGAAACAAATTCTGAAGCAGCTGATGAAGCTAACGTTGAAGTTATTCAAGTTAGCGGTATACGTGGCAGCTTACAACGCGCTCAAGCAATTAAGATGGACAATACATCTATTGTTGAAGCGTTATCCGCAGAAGACATCGGTAAATTACCGGATACAAGTATTGCAGAATCTATTTCACGTTTGCCTGGTCTAGCCGGTGAGCGTAGAAACGGTCGTACAAGTGGTATTTCAGTACGTGGTTTCAACGAAAACTACGTAGGTACATCACTTAACGGTCGTGAATTATTAGGTATGGGTGACAACCGCGGCGTTGAATTCGATCTTTACCCTACAGAAATCATTTCTAGCATTGTTGTTTATAAAACAGCAGAAGCTGGCATGACTACCCAAAACATTGGTGGTTCAATTGATCTTCAAACGATTAGCCCACTAACAGCAAAAAGTACTTTTGCTATCAATGGCTCGTATGAAAAGAATGCTGAAGATTCTCCTAACCCAGACTTCGACAATAATGGGCATCGTATTTCAGTAAACTACGTTGATCAATTTGCCGACGATACCATTGGTTTAGCATTAACTGTTGCTAGCATGGAATCACCTCGTCAAGAACAACACTTCCGTGGTTGGGGTTACGCGGGTGCTAACGCAGATAATGCCGTTGACGGTGTAGATGTTGCAGAAGGAACTACGATTCTAGGTGGACACGATTCATTTGCACGTTCAGCTATGTTAGAGCGTGACTCTATCGCAGCTGTGGTTGAATGGGCGCCTAATGATAAATTAAATGTTCAAGTAGATGCGCTTTACATCGATTTTGTTGAAGATGACGTTCGTCGTGGTCTTGAAGAAGGCGGTGCTGAATGGGGTACTGGCGAATATACTATTACTGGTGTTGAAAACGGTTTAGTGACATCAGGCTACTACGATGGCTTCTATTCAGTTATTCGTAACGACGCTCGTACTCAAGAAGCTGACTTAACAACAGTGGGCGTTAACGCTGAATACATTTTAAATGATAACTGGACGCTTGAGTTTGATTACTCTACCGGTAAAGTTGAAAAAGACATTATCGATGTAGAGAGTTATTCAGGTGTAGGCCGTGCGGGTATTGATGGTCGTCCTATTACTGCTCGTAGTTGGGAAATGACGTCGACTGGCGCGGTATATTCTGATCACCCAAGCATTGCACCGGTTGACCTTACCGACGAAAGCTTAATTCGTCTTGCAGGCCCACAAGCGTGGGGCGCACCTATTATTGGCGCAGACGCACAAGATGGTTTTGTTAACCAACCAAACTATGAAGAAGACCTAGATACTTACCGCTTTGATGCAAAAGGGTACGTTGAATGGGGCGTAGTGACTGGCATGTCTGCGGGCGTTATCTACTCAGACCGCAGCAAAACCAAAGAAAACAACGGTGCATATTTAACTGCGCCTAGCTATCCTGGTGATGCGGCTATTCCAGATGTACTAGGTGTAGTACCTTTAGATTTCATCGGTATAGATGGTATTCTTGCGTATGATTCACTTGGACTGTTCCAAAGTGGTTATTACACAGCGACAGACGCCAAGCTTGTACAAAACGATCGTTTAGGAGATAGCTACACGGTTGATGAAGAATTACTGACTTTCTACACTAAATTTGATTTAGAAATGGAAGTGGGTGATGTTTATATTCGCGGTAACGTGGGTGTGCAAGTGGTTAATGCTGACCAACAATCTACCGGTTTCTCAACTACGTCAGATGCTGATGGAATGACAGTAGCGGTACCGGTTTCTGGTGGTGCTGATTACACAGATGTACTACCAACACTTAACCTTTCTGCAGAAGTAGCGGAAGGTCAGTTTGTACGTTTCGCTTTGGGTAAAGTGATTTCAAGACCACGTATGGACGATATGCGTCCAAATACGCAGGCGTCTTTTGCATTCAACGATAACCAAATTACCAGTACCGATCCTGAAAATGGGCCTTGGAGTGGTAGCTCAGGTAACCCTGAACTTAAGCCTCTTGAAGCTAACCAGTTGGATATCGCTTATGAAAACTACTTCTCTGATACGGGTTATGTAGCGGCTTCATTCTTCTATAAGGATATTAAAAACTGGCATCGTGATACGAGTGTACTGACTGATTTCTCTGATGTGTACATTCCTGATTTACACCAAGGTTCAGAAGGTCAAACGCCAGCAACTTTCTTAGGTTCAGTAGGCAGTGTACTTGATGGTTTTGAAGGATATGTGCGCGGTTATGAACTTCAAGGTTCGTTACCAGGTGAATTGCTTCATGACTCACTTGAAGGCTTTGGCTTGTTCGCAAGTGCTACCTTCATGGAAGGTGAAGTAGATGCAGCACCTACGCAAACAGAAACCCGTATTCCAGGTTTGTCTGAAGAGTCATACAGCATGACATTCTTCTATGAAAGCAATGGTTTCGAATTCCGTGTTGCGGCAACGAAGCGTGATGACTACCTAACAGAAGAACGCGGTACTAGCTTGGCATTAGTAGATGCTACTAAGCAAGGCGGTACATTGGTTGACGCACAAATCGGTTACGACTTTAGCGAGTCTGGTATTGAGTCTCTGGAAGGCCTCCGTGTTACTTTCCAAGCGCAAAACTTAACTGATGAAGATGATATTCAAGCGTCACAGGCGGATTCTCGTCAAATCACGCAATATCAATCTTACGGTACTAACTACTTGTTAGGCTTTAACTATACCTTCTAATGGTTGAGCGAAAGCCAACATTAGGATAGATACTAACCACCTTGTTGTTTCAGCGCTCGAATATGAATTCCGGCGGCGAAGCAAAAGGTGGTTTTTTATTGTAAAAAGACAGGCAAACCATCTACAGTGTGGTGAAGTAAGTAGTAAGGGTTGAATATGGCAGTGGCAAATCAAAAAGAGGCGAATCAACAAGCAACGGATCAACAGACAAGGGATCACCAAGAAGCTAAGCATACGCCAGTGAAACGTGTTGTTGTTGCTGGGGGCGGAACGGCAGGGTGGCTAGCGGCCGCGTTACTGAAAAAAGTCATTGGCGAAGCTGTGAATATTACCCTCGTAGAATCTGAAGCTATCGGCACAGTTGGAGTAGGCGAGGCCACCATTCCGCCCATCCGCTTAGTTAACCAAGTGCTAGGTATTGACGAGGCAACCTTTCTTCGTGATACCAAAGCTACCATTAAGCTAGCAATTCGATTTGAAAACTGGAAGCAGCAAGGGCAGCACTACTACCACACGTTCGGCGCGCCAGGTAAAAGCATGGCCTTTTGTCACTTTCATCACTTTTGGCTAAAAGCGCGTCAGCAGGGTTTGAAACACGATTTATGGGATTATGATCTTAATTATTTAGCGGCAGAGGCAGGTAAATTTGCACGTATTAATGCGAAAGATCCGGTTTTAGAGCTTCCTTTTGCTTACCACTTTGACGCCTCACTCTATGCACAATATCTCCGTAAACTCAGTGAAGGAATGGGGGTTAGAAGGGTTGAAGGTAAAATCAGTCATGTATCAAGGCACAAACTCAGTGGCAATGTAAAAGCATTGCATCTCGAAAATGGCCACGCCATTGATGGCGACTTGTTTATCGACTGCACTGGTTTTCGAGGGTTGTTGATTAACGAAACCCTGGGGGCCGGTTATGATGATTGGTCTCATTTGTTGCCTTGCGATTCGGCTATCGCAGTGCCTTCTGAACGCCACGAAAATACTGCACCTTTTACCCGTTCTATCGCCCACGATGCGGGCTGGCAGTGGCGTATTCCATTGCAACATCGTAATGGCAATGGTCACGTTTATAGTTCACGTTATATTAGTGATAACCAAGCCCACGATACGCTAATGGCTAACTTAGATACCAAACCATTAGGCGATCCTAAACTCATTAAATTTACTACCGGTCGTCGTAGACAGCAGTGGTATAAAAATGTGGTTGCGGTAGGCCTCTCTAGTGGATTCTTAGAGCCTTTGGAATCTACAAGTATTCACCTGATTCAATCAGCCATCGTAAGGTTAATTAAACTATTTCCACACCAAGGTATTTCAGATAGTGCTGTTGCCGAATACAACGCACAATCAAAAGTAGAATTTGAGCAAATACGAGATTTCCTAGTATTGCATTATTGTTTAAATGAACGCGAAGACAGTGATTTCTGGCGAGATATGCGCCACTTAACATTACCAGACTCGTTGGTGCACAAAATGGCGCTGTTTAAACAAAATGGCAATTTAGTGCGCGAGCAGAGTGACTTATTTTTAGAAAGTTCTTGGCTACAAGTTATGTATGGGCAAGGGCTAGTCCCTGAAGATTATCATGGGTTAACGAATAGCTTTTCTGATGAAAAAACGCAAGCTATGTTAGCGTCCTTATATAAGATTAAACGGGAACCAATAGCATCGTTACCAACACATGATGCGTACATTCAATCTATGATTGATAGTGCAAATAAAACGTCTGTGAGCTTTTAATTGATTTGGATTTTTATTGCAGGTGTGTTGCGGGCCTATGTGCTATTTATTTCATCGTATTTAGCTTTGCCTCAACATACTTTGTGTTCGGTTCGCCTCACTGAGCGTTGGTGTGCAGCACGGCTGAAAAATTAACATTTATTAACACCTAACCATTCTATGTACCCCTCAAGCTTTCCTTGAGGGTCTATTCCTCATTTAAATTCAATAATTTACACACCCCGTTAAGTCAGGTGTTGCTAATATGTATTGCTGTGTAAATTTAATGTAAATGAATACGTATGCATAGTGTTGCTCTCTTTTTATACAACCCGATACTATTTGTGGCAGAACCATAAGTGACGAGTTTGGGTGTGGTATTCCCGAACCGTTGATAAAAAATAAGGAACGGGGCACCAATGAGAACATTCAAACTTAAGCCTATCATGGTGGCGTTAGTCAGTAGTGGGTTGGCATTTTCCCTGCCAATTTACGCACAGCAAACGTCGGAAGACACCATTGATGAAGTCGGTAACGAAACTTCAATTGAGCAATCGCGCGGTCAACCAGCTGCTGATGACATATCTGAGGACACGCTCGAACGTATAGAGGTGAGGGGGTTTAGTACTAGCCTCATTCAATCACTCAACCAGAAACGTTTTTCTGACACAGTGTCAGAACAAATTTCAGCGGATGATTTGGGCGGTTTGCCTGATGTATCTATGGCAGATGCCCTTACCCGATTGCCGGGTATATCAGCTGTTCGAACAGGGGGACAAGCGGCTGAGATTAACATTCGTGGTTTAGCCGGTGACTTTGTGTTCTCTACACTCAATGGTCGTGAGCAAGTGTCTACGAGTGGAAGCCGAGCCATTGAGTTCGACCAGTACCCATCAGAATTGATCACCGAAGCCAGTGTATACAAATCGCCTAAAGCATCGCTCATTGAAGGGGGGATTGCGGGAACGGTAGAACTGAAAACAGCAAGCCCATTAGCCATGGAAGAGCAGCATAAGTTTAGTGCCAATATGCGGGGTATGTATAACGATCGAGCCAATGAGATATCTGATGCCAGTGAATACGGCCATCGATTGAGTTTTTCCTATCAAGGGAAGTTCATGGACGACACCGTAGGTTTATCTCTTGGTTATGCACGTTTATTCCAACCTAGTGTATCTACCCAATTTGTGGGCTTAGCATATAACGGGGCTGTTGATGTAGATGGTATTGAAGGTGACATCGACAGAGCAGGCACAGACTGCCCAGAGTGTGAGCTCATTTCAGAAGGCTTTGAAATGCAACACAAGGGTGGTGAGCAAACTCGTGATGGGTACGTTGCAGCCATAGAATGGGCACCACTGGAAAATTTCACCTTAAAAGCCGATGCATTTATTTCTAAATTCGATTCAGAAGAATTTGCCCGTGGGTATCGAGTAAAATTAGGCGGTATAACGGCAGGCATCACGAACCCTGTCATTGTGAATAATAGTGTGATTGGTGGCACTTTTTCTCGAACAGACAACAGCTTTACTCGGGTTGAACTAGTTAACGACGACAACCAGGATTTCGATAGCGTTGAAAACTTTGGTATTAACGCAGATTGGGAAATTAGTGCTGACTTGTCGGTGCAATTTGATGTGTCTCGTTCCACCGCGAAAAGTGATTTCCGTAATGGC
This sequence comes from Alteromonas sp. Mac1, assembly GCF_001562125.1. Lineage (NCBI taxonomy): Bacteria > Pseudomonadati > Pseudomonadota > Gammaproteobacteria > Alteromonadales > Alteromonadaceae > Alteromonas > Alteromonas sp. Mac1. The sequence continues at coordinate 2,476,253 of NZ_CP013932.1, read as the reverse complement.
TTGCTATGGTCGTTAGTCAGTGAAGATGCCAACGCCATCAGCCCTGTGTTTGATGAGAACGTTCAAATTTCGTATTTGTTGAATGGTAATAATCTTCCTGATTTAGCCTTTAATCAAGCAGATGCGTTTTCCGATATTGATAGGGTGATGGTCAGTAAGTACGGTATTTATCCGTTTGTAAACAAAGATGAGCTTGATGCTTACAAGGTCGATTTCCAATACTTTATCGACATGCCTATCGTGACTGGCTTGGAGTTTGGCTATCGCTATTCTGATAGAGAGTACAGCAACGATCGTTCAGTATTTGAATACGGCAATGACAGTGCATTTTCAGTAAGTGAGCCACCGCTGAGGTTAACAAATGACATGGTGGAGCAAGTCGATTGGGCTGGCGATTTTAGCTATTTCCCAAGCTATTTGTCGGTAGACTTAAACAGTGCGCTTAACGCATGGTTTCCAAGCGGCTATCCTCAACCGGTTCAAACTTGGGGGCCAGGGGCTGCTGGCGTGATTAATGGTCCAGGTACAGGGCCGTCTACCTCTTGGACTATGCAAGAAAGTGGTCAGGTGTTTGAAACGGTAAACTCTGCTTATGTGATGGCGGGTCTAAGCACTGAGATAGCGGGAATGCCAGTAACGGGTAACGTGGGTGTCCGGTATGTAAAAACCAAACAAAGCTCTACTACATACCAGCGTGCTACGTCGTTAATTACCGACCCAGAAACGGGTGTCACAATAGAGGTGAGTGATCCCACCGCGGGCGCACAAAATATTACCGACGATGCCGGCTTAATTAACAATTTTTATCGCTTCACAACGCTTACTCACGAATACGACGATGTGTTGCCGTCTATTAATCTAAATTTTGCGCTTACAGATAATACCCAACTAAGAGTCGCTGCAGCAAAAGTGATGGGCCGTGCGCCTATCAATAGGTTTGCAGCAAATGCTTCTACCACCGTTGAAACGGTGACTGCTGTGCAGGATAGAGACTCGGGGGAGGTTACGTTGTCGCAACCTACCGCCAAGGTAAACGGGAACGCAACAAATAGCCCTTACCTAGAGCCTTTTTATGCCACCCAATATGATATTTCATGGGAATACTATTTTGAGGATACCGAAGGGGCATTGATACTGGCAGCGTTTTACAAAGACATAGAGTCTTTCATTGAAGAAATTAACATAGAACCTTATGACTTCAGTGGCAACGGTATTGTGGTTCCAGATTCGGTACAGGTACCTGTCTATCTTGAGCCTGAGTTTGTGGGTCAAGAGGCTGAGTTGTCTCGGGATGCCGACGGCAACCCTATCTTTGTTACGGTTCCTACAGAAAATGGGAGCTATAGTACGGCAGTAAATAACGCTGAAGGCGGCTATATTCGAGGTGTTGAAATTGCCTACACTGAAATTTATAGCAAGTTGCCGGATTTCTGGTCTGGCTTAGGGGTTACGGCTAGTTACTCTTACACGGAAAGTGAAATTCAACGTACGCTGAGTAGTTCGGTGTATTCGGATAGCTTGCCTGGCTTATCCGAAAATGTCGCCACGGTAACGCTATTTTGGGAATACGAAGGGTTTGAAACTCGCTTATCTGGGCGTTATCGAGATTTCTTCGTTTCTGAACAAGTGGCGGTGAACGATCAAACCGTTAATTTTGATTCTGAACTGGTTGTTGATTACCAAGCATCCTATGAAATTAACGATAATTGGAGCGTTTTGTTTCAAGTTAACAACGTTACCGACGAACCTACCAAAAGCTATTTCACCTCTTCTGAACAAACCGGCACCATTCAGTTTTTCGGTACGCAGTATTACTTAGGGATGACATACCAATTATGAGTATTTTACCTCTCTCCCAAAAGCTGAATCCTAAGGCAATCAATGCCAATACTGCGTTTATGAAAAAGAAAAATTTGGAGTTATCCATGTTAACGAAACCCTTATCAACGCCAATGCTGAATGTATGGCGTATTGCAGCACTTATTCTAACGGCGCTTCTTGTAGTAGGTTGCGGGGGCTCAGGTGTTGAATCTGGCTCTAACAATTTACTGACTTGTAATGTACCAAACGTACCTAATGCAGACGGCAGCGCGTGTGTCGCACCCCCGCCTATTCAGTGTGATGCACCTACGGTACCAAATGAAACTAATGATGCGTGTGTGGTTGGCGCCGATCCAAGTTTGCCACTACCGGTATTTTTCCCTGCAGATAATCAAGCGGTTTTATACTACAACCGCGCGGCAGTTGATGCTGATAATTCCACAAACGATCCCGTGTACGAAGGCTGGCGTTTGCATACCTGGAACAACGATGAATGTGACGCATATGCCGATTCAGATACTGATTGGGCCAACGGACGTCAACATACGGGGATCGATCCTAATTATGGCGCGTATTGGGTTTTAGATTTAAAAAATGATTTTGATGATTGCCACAATTTTATCATTCACTTAGGCACTGACGATGCAGGCAAAGAGCTGGGTGGTTCTGACTTCCAAGCTTCGCTAGTTCAAGATGATGATACTTACGTGCGAATGAACTTTACCTTATCGGGAGAGCCCACTTTATTTGAATACCCAATTATGTCACTTGGGCCACAGCCAGTGGATATAGTGGGGTTTGGCGCACATTGGTTAGATGCGAATACGATATTGTGGGATGTGGCTGATACCGTATCTACCGTGAAGCTTCACTATTCACCGAATGCTGACTTAGAAAGTTCATTGGAAAGTGGAATTAACGGCACGTCAGTAGCGTTAATGCCTGCCACGTTAGACGATAGCCAAACTGCTAAAGCAGAAAACCTAGCGGGTCTTCAGGCGTGGGAAGGTGACTGGAGCCTAGAGGATGCAAAAACGGTCTTAACCACTCAAGCCGTAGTAGGTGGGTATGACAGTGATGGCGTTTTAATAGCAGCAACAGGCTTACAAAACGCAAAGGTTATTGATGCTATTTATACGGCGGGTGATGAAGATGCAAATGAAGCAAGTTTAGGGGCCGTATATTCTGACACGGGTATTGCGGTGGCGGTATGGGCACCCACGGCTCAAAATGTAGATTTGCTGACCTTCAACGATAACAAAACCCTCGCTAATCGCTATAGCATGACACGCGACACCGTTACAGGTATTTGGCAATTTGAAGGAGACATGTCGTTAGATAGACAGCTTTACCGCTATGAAGTGACGGTTTTTCATCCGCAAACGGGGGCGGTAGAAAAACTTGAAGTTACTGACCCTTATTCGGTAAGCCTTAGCACCAATGGCCGCTTTTCTCGCTTTGTTAACTTAGCTGATGACGATTTAAAACCAGAGGGGTGGGATACGCAGGTCATTCCTACGTTGGAAAACCCTGAGGATGCCGTTATTTATGAAGGTCATGTACGAGACTTCAGTATTCGCGATATGTCTACAAGCGAAGCAAATCGTGGCAAGTACATGGCATTTACTGAGCAAAACACGGCACCTGTTTTACACCTACAAAAACTGGTTGAAGCGGGGCTAAATTACTTTCATGTACTGCCAGCGAACGATATTGCCACTATTGATGAGGACCCGACTAAAACGGTTGGTTTATTTGATACGGTTGCGGACTTGTGTCGTCTAAATACCGAAGCTGCAGTTTGTGAGGAAGAAAACAGTGCCACACAACTTATTGATGTATACAACAGCTACGACCCACTAGCTGAAGCAGCGAAAGCTCAACAGCTTACAAGTGATATGCGTGCCATTGATGGTTTTAATTGGGGTTATGATCCACATCATTTTAACGCTCCTGAAGGTAGCTATGCGTCAAGCGCCGAGGGGGTAGAACGTATAGTTGAAATGCGGGCCATGATTCAAGCGCTGCATGAAATGGGCCTTCGAGTTGCTTTAGATGTGGTATTTAATCATACCAATGCCTCTGGCGTGTTTGCTAAATCTGTACTGGACAAAGTAGTCCCTGGCTATTTCCATCGATATGAAACAGACACGGGTGATATTGTTCGCGAAACCTGCTGTGACGACACTGAACCGCGCAACGTCATGATGGAAAAATTGATGCAAGATTCACTACTTATGTGGACCGAGCATTACAAATACGACGCTTTTCGTTTCGACATTATGAGCCAAGCTTCTAAAGAAACCATGTTGCAATTGCGCAACAGCGTACAAGCATTAGATGAAGACAATTACTTCTACGGCGAAGGCTGGACGCGCATTGACAGAGGTTATGAGCAAGCGAACCAGCTAAATATGGCCGGTACGCAAATAGGCACGTACAACGATAGAATTCGTGAAGCTATTCGCCAAGGGAATATCTTTTCACCTGATTCTGACGCGCTATTGAGCGATCAAGATAAAGTGAAGATGAGCATGGTAGGCACCCTACAAGACTATGTGCTTGAAACCTCGGCTGGTGTGGCCAGCAATACCAGTAACCTAGGTGGTTACGCACTCGATCCTGCCGACATTATTAACTATGTGTCTAAACATGATAATGAAACCTTATGGGATCAACTGAACTACACCTTGCCAATGGATATTTCGTTGAGTGAGCGCGTACGTGCACAGAATGTCGCTATCGGTATTCCACTGGTGTCTCAAGGTATTCCATTCTTGCAAATGGGGGGCGATTTACTGCGCTCTAAGTCTATGGACAGAAACACCTATGATGCAGGTGACTGGTTCAACTTCGTTGATTTTACCTATGAAACCAACAACTGGAATGTGGGTTTACCGTTAGCACAAGACAATGAAGTTCGCTGGGAAGAAATGGGTGAATTTATTTATAGCCCAGAACGAGCAGCAACGATGACTGATATATTGCTCGCGTCGGATGTATTTAACGAGTTGCTTGCCATTCGTATGGAAAGTCCGTTATTTCGTTTAACTACCGCAGAGGACATCATTGACCGTATTGGCTTTCATAATATCGGTTCAAACCAGCAAAAAGGCTTAATAGCCATGAGTATTGATGATGGTGTTACGGCTGATGCTGAAACGCTACGTACCGACCTCGATATGCAAAATGATGCCATCGTTGTACTTGTGAATACGGGGTACGAAACGCAATCTATAAGCATCAATACCGCAACCGGGTTTTCATTACATGCGACGCAAATGAAATCAAGTGATGAAACTGTGCGAGGCGCTACGTTTAACGAAGCTGAAGACGGGAATGGTATATTCACGGTTCCAGCACTGACCATTGCCGTATTTGTGAAGCCGCAATCTGGCGCACAAGGTTACGGTTTGTCGGCCTACGCAACTTCTGGTGCCCCGGATGTTGTGCCTTATGGTGAAACTACGCCTTACCTTCGCGGCGATATGAACGGTTGGACGACTGATAATCCATTTATTTATAAAGGGGATGGCATTTATGAAGTTGCTGTTGCCTTGGAAGCGGGAATCACTTATGGCTTTAAGTTTGCCTCAGAGGATTGGGAAACGGTTAATTTTGGTGCCGCAGACGGAGATGATGCTGCGTTTGTAGAAAGTGAGCCTAAAATCTTGGCTAGAACTAATAATAATTTATCATTCACTCCGGCTATTGGTGCTACGTATCTGTTTACCATAAACGCCTCGGATTCAGAGTCCCCAGTACTCACTATTGTTAACGAAGAGCCCTATGTTGGCACACCTGTGTTTATTCGAGGTGCAGTGAACGATTGGGGCACTAATGACGAACTTGTGTATCAAGGGGGGCGTATCTATATAGTGACAATGGATATAGACCCAGGCAGTTATGAATTCAAAGTCGCTTCTGAAGATTGGGATACGGTTAATTTTGGCGCATTGAGTGCTGATGATGCAGATAAGAATGTTAACGTAGGTCAAACGACTGCTTTGGCAAGAACAAACGATAATCTGCTTTTGACTATTGAAGAAGCTGACCGTTATGTATTTGTTTTTGATGTAAATGACGAAAACAATCCCACCATAGGTGTGTATAAAGAAGCCTATTTCGGTGATACAGAAGTGTACATTCGCGGTGGTATGAACGGGTGGGGAACTACTGACCTATTTACCTACCAAGGTGAGGGTGAGTACACGGTAGATATTGAACTCAGCATAGGAAGTGCGGAGTTCAAGGTGGCATCAGAAGATTGGAATACTGTTAATTTAGGTAACCCAAACGATGCGGCATCTAACCTAGTAACGCCGGGTCAGCCAAAAGTGTTGTCATTTAGCAACAACAATCTTGTTATTGACGTCACTGATGCTGGGCTTTACGAATTTAAAGTGTCTGGTCCTAATGGAGAGTCGCCTACACTCACCGTGAGCGCAAAATAACTATTAGCGTTGAATCAAAAAACTAAAGCCGTGGATTTTCACGGCTTTTTTATTCTTTAAACAGTTTTTTCCATTAAGCCAATCAGTTTTTCTCTTGCATCTTTCTCACCCGATTACGGCAAAATTAAAAATTCGCACTATTGGAACATACTTTGCTTTGTTCAACCTATGTAGTAGATGAACGCTACACACAATTGCAACTTAGCAAAAGTGCATGTTTATGCACATTGGCGCTTCAGCAATAGGTGTGGTTAATAATAGGCATTGCTGAACAACATTGTTTTTCCTGAGCTTTTAGATGGCTAAGGGTGCTCTAATAGAAGGATTTAATTAAGTAGTAATTTTATATATTGCTATAACGGAGATTCAGACAATGAAATCAGCTTTAGTGGTAGAAGGTGGGGCGATGCGTGGCGTATTTGCAGCTGGCGTATTGGATAAGTTTATGGAGGAAAATTACTATCCGTTTGATTTCGCGATAGGAGTGTCGGCTGGGGCAACAAACCTCTCAACATACGTAGCTAGAATGCCAGGCCTTAGTAAGACCATTATCACGCAGCATGCCACTAAACGAGAGTTTTTCAGCCCAATACGTTTTATTAAAGGTGGGCATATGACTGATGTTCATTGGTTATGGCATCACTCTAAAAAGTCGTTGGGCATACCTGCACCAGGTGAAAAAACAGCAATGCCACTGTATGTTGGGATCACTAATGTTGAGTCGGGTGAATGTGAATACATACAAGCTACGGAAGAAAATGTTGATGCGTTGATGGTAGCATCCTGTGCCATTCCAACAGCGTTTAGAGAACAACCCATAATAGATGGCAACCGCTATGTTGACGGCGGAGTGGCTGATGCTATACCGGCAATAAAAGCTTATGAGATGGGGGCACGTGATATAACGGTAGTGCTATCTCAACCTAAGGGCTTCACGAAGCCGGCAGTAAAAACAGCGTGGCTTTTAGAAAAAATGTATGGCGCTCAACCCGCCTTACTAGATAAGATGACGAAAAGATCAAATATTTATAACGAAACATTGAATTTTCTCTTAAATCCGCCGTCTGATTGCAAAATTACTGTCATTGCGCCTGATGAGGCGTTCTGCGTTAAACGTTTAACAATGGATAAAAAGAAACTATTACGTGGCTACGGGCAGGGAAGGCGGATGGCAAGACGTGCTATATCGAATTGGCAAAAAGAATTGCAGACTGCACAGAGTAATAAAACCGTCGCGCAACTAAACTAAAGTATAAGAATAACGCTCAATACCGAAGTAACTAATAAATTAGAATGGCGTAAAGCTGCAATAGATAAGATGGCAGTGCTGAAAAACGATTGCGCAACAAAATAACAAAATAATAAATAATAAGAAGAGGTCGTGTGAGTTCCCTTTCGCTATCAAAGCAAACAGTAAGCATTGGGTTAGTAAACCCTAAAAATCCCGTGAATGTTGCCTCTATCTTACGAGCAGCAGGTTGTTACGGTGTTTCAAGCGTGTTTTACACCGGATACCGATACCGTATTGCGAAGAACTTTAATGCTGATACGAAGGCTTTCCATAAAAAGATCCCTACTATCGGCGTTGATGATTTAAAAGAGGTCGTGCCCGAGAATGCAAGTGTAGTAGCCATAGAGCTAGTAGAAGGCGCGTTACCTTTACCAGAATTTAAACATCCCGAAAACGCAATGTACATTTTCGGACCAGAAGATGGCAGTTTAGATAAAAGCGTGCTTGAGTGGTGTGACCATGTTGTCTACATACCTACCTATTCGTGCATGAATCTAGCTGCTACCGCTAACGTGGTACTTTACGATCGCTTAGCAAAATCAGAGTATATCTCAGGTAATAGCCTCATACGTGAGAGCCGGGATAATAATAATCAATCAAAACTATAAATCGGTTTGAATCGTTGTATTCGAGAGTGAAATTGTGCGTGAGCGCAAGGTGAGCTTTTGTCATGCTTTTCAAACTGGGCCTGCTAAATCTATAGAGGACCAAAAATTGAAAAAACGTGTCGCTACTTCGCTAAGTAAATTAAAAACAATTCATAGCCATATTTCTGCTAATTTGAAGAAATTGAGAAACAAAAGAAAGAAAAAACAGATGGATGAACTATCAAGTTTTTTCTTTAGTCGTTACTCACTTGTGGTCGCACAAAATAACGAAGACCGAGAGACATGTTTCAGCACAAGGCACGAAGTTTATTGTGAAGAAATGAACTTCGAAAAAGAGCGCTCTACAGGATTAGAAATTGATAGATATGATGACTATTCTGTCAATTGTTACATCAAACATCTACCGACAGGAGATTGTGCAGGTACGATTCGTATCATTATGCCTGCTATTCGCAATCAAGCCCTGCCGTTGGAAGAAAAATGTATTCACGCCATTGAAGACAAAGCGTTAGTGCCCGCTCAATTGGGTAGAACTTCAATCTGCGAAATCTCTCGTCTAGCCATTCCTAAATCGTTTAGAGTTAGACAGCTTAAAGCTAAAGCGCCGTTCAAACCTTCTGGTAAACAAAAGGTGAGTAAAGCAGAAAGCGTTCTACTGGAACACATACCTTATTTATCTTTGGCGCTCTACTTCATCGCTCTGAGTATTTGCGTTGAACAGGAAATGGAATATGCCTATGTATTGATGGAACCTAAATTGGCTCGCAGATTAAAAATGTTCGGGTTTAATTTTGAACGTTTGGGCGATCCGATTGACTACAATGGCTTACGTGCGGTGTATCGTATCAAGCCCAAATCTATTGAGAGTGAATTAACTCCGGCGCTGCGTAGCTTTTTATTACGAATTAAAAATGACCTGGCGGGCAGCTTAACTGAAAATATGTTTGGCGCCAGCATGAAAGTAGAGGAAGAGTTTACAGCCAGTAAAGCGGCATAGTATCAGTGTTGTATTACGCACTTCTCTTATTTAAAAACTACTAATAGATTAAAGGACAAATCGAAGAACAAGGGAAACGGAAGAAAGCAATCACATCGTACTAATTTATTACTGAATACGTATGGAATTGTTTTAACATTCCCTTAACGAGTATGCTATTGGCAATTCAATGCAAAGGTATGCTTGTAGTGTTAGATATCAAAAAGACAAATCACCTCCACACGGTGAAATGTGCAGCAGAAAACGCGGCACACACTCCTATAAAAAGCGTAAACAAAAGCTCGGCGGTTAAGAAACTGACAGTAGTGGCTTTATCACTTGGCCTCTTATCATGCATCGCTTACTCACAGTCAGGAGCCGATCTCATGGAAAATGAGAACGCGAATCACCCACGAACACAAATTCCCCCTAATTCTGGCAAGCCCGTGGTATATCAGGTCTTTACTCGATTGTTCGGGAATACCAATACAACTAATAAACCTTGGGGCACCATCGAAGAAAATGGTGTGGGGAAATTTAGTGATTTCACACCGCAAGCCCTTCAAAGCATAAAAGCCTTAGGTACTACACATATTTGGTATACCGGTGTACCCCATCATGCCCTCGCCACTAGCTACTTAGAATACGGTATTGATGACGATGATCCCGATGTAATTAAAGGACGTGCAGGTTCGCCTTATGCAGTTAAAGATTATTACAATGTTAATCCTGATTTAGCAGACAACCCTGCAAATCGATTACATGAATTTGAAGCGCTTATCCAGCGCACTCATCAGCACGGTATGAAAGTGGTTATCGATATAGTGCCTAATCATGTTGCACGCCGTTATCAATCTTTTTCGCCACGCCATGATAACTTCGGTGCTAACGATGATAAATCGCAAGAGTATGCTCGAGACAATAATTTCTATTACATACCCAATACACCTTTCGTATTGCCAGAGGGCGTTGCAGATACCGTTTTAGGCGGCAAAGCTACTGAAAAAAATCAGCATCAATTGGTTGACGGAAAGTTTGATGAATTTCCGGCTAAATGGACGGGCAATGGCAGTCGAGCATCACAGCCTGATATTAATGATTGGTACGAAACCGTTAAAATAAATTACGGTGTAAGACCCGACGGAACCCATGACTTTCCTGAGTTACCAGAAGCGTATCGAGATAAGTCTGTGCAAGAGCATGCTGCTTTTTGGGCTGACAAATCATTACCAGACTCTTGGTACAAATTTAGAGACATTGCCATCTACTGGCTAGATAAAGGCGTTGATGGTTTTCGGTTCGACATGGCTGAAATGGTGCCCGTAGCATTCTGGTCATTTTTAAACAGTGCCATTAAACAGAGAAACCCTGATGCGTTTTTGCTAGCGGAAGTTTATCAACCCGATAAATACAGAGACTACATTCAGCTAGGTAAGATGGATTATCTCTACGATAAAGTGGGCTTTTATGACACCTTGAAAACGATAATGAAAGGAGAGGGTAAGGTAAGTGAGTTGGTAAGTGTGCACGATGAAGTTAGCGATATTTCGACTCATATGCTGCACTTTCTTGAGAACCACGACGAACAACGTATCGCTAGTCCAGAATTTGCTGGAGGTGCAGAAAAAGGTAAACCTGCGCTCGCCGTTAGCGCACTGATAAGTGCTTCACCAATCCTCTTGTATTTTGGTCAGGATTTAGGTGAGGACGGTAGTGAAGAAGCGGGGTTTGGAGACCCTAGTCGTACTTCAATCTTTGACTATATTGGTGTGCCCGCACATCAGCGGTTTATGAATGGTGGCAAGTTTGACGCAGGCCAGTCTTCAAGCGAAGAAAAAGCATTACACAATTTCTATAAAGAGACTATGGGTATTGTTGCTACTAATCCTGCTGTAACCGGAAAATATGAAAGCCTACATGCATTGAATCTCGCCGCAGACGGCACAGCATACACGGAAATGCAATTTGCTTTTATGAGAGAAAAAAATGAGCATGGTATAGTTGTTATTGCTAACTTTAGTACAGAATCTACTGGCCCTATAACGTTAACCATTCCTATTTCGTCACTGCAAAAAAATACCACTGAACTCACTCTTGAGCCTTTACTTACTCATAAGGGAATAACATTTAATCTCAGTGGTTCGAATTACACAGCGACACTTTCATTAAACGGATTAGAAACAAGAGTATTCGCATTTTAACTATTTGTGTGAATTTTGCTTCGATTGCAGAATCAAAACCTTCTATTTATGTTAATTCGCATGGATTCTTACATGCCGATTCGTGAATACGTATGCATAACATTGGTTCCAATCAAAGCGCAGGTTAGTATCTGAATTCTGTCTTTCACTTAACGTAATTTTAACATGGGGTTGATGTGTTCAATTTAAACCGCGTAAATAAGGCCGTTCGTCCAATAGGCATTTCAAAGCGAAAAAGTGTTCTAATGGCACTTTTTACATCTGCTTTAACACTTCCCGTATTTAACTGTTATTCATCACAAGAAAGTAGTATTGACGTTTACCCACCTAACTGGTGGGTAGGTATGCATGATAGTAACGTTGAACTGATGATCTATGGCGACGATATAGCTGATGATACCGTTACCATTGTTAATAGTGACGTTGTGCTTCGAGAAAAGCATGCACTTGAAAGCGCGAACTACTTGTTCGTTACATTAGATACTTCAAAAGCAAAAGCTGGAGATGTCAAACTCCGATTTGTCGATACTGATGGCTCTACACGCGACATTAGTTATTCGTTGCAAAAGAGAAGGGATGGTTCAGCGTTACGAAAAGGTTTTGGTCCGCGAGATGCTATCTACTTGATTGCTCCAGACAGGTTTGTTAATGGCGACAAAGACAACGACGATGTTGAGGGATTTATTGATAAGGCGGATCGCTCGTTAAAAGGCGGTCGGCATGGCGGTGACATTGAAGGTATTATTCAGCATCTTGATTACATAGAAGCGTTAGGCTTTACCCAACTGTGGTCCATGCCGCTGCTTGAAAACGCTATGGATACATATAGCTATCATGGTTATTCGACTACAGACTATTACCAAATTGACCCTCGCTATGGTACTAACGAAGACTTCTTGATGTTAAGTCGCGCAGCAAATAAAAGGGGTATTGGTGTTATCATGGATATGGTTCTCAACCATATAGGTAGCAATCACAAATGGATGGAAGATACCCCTTCAAATGACTGGATAAACAACAATAGTAAGTTTATTGGTACTACGCATAAACGTGAATCACTTCACGACCCTCATGCGATAAAAAGTGATATCAAAGGGTTTAGCGATGGTTGGTTTGTGCCTACCATGCCAGATTTAAATCAACGCAATCCTCACCTTGCAAACTATCTTATCCAAAATGCCATTTGGTGGGTTGAAAGTGCTAATTTAAGTGGGATTCGAGTAGATACGTATTCGTACCCCGATAAAGCTTTTTTAAGCGATTGGACGAACCGTCTAATCAGCGAGTACCCGAATCTCAATATAGTAGGAGAAGAATGGTCAGTTAACCCTGCTATAACAGCTTATTGGCAAGCAGGAAGTAAGAGACATGATGACTACGATAGCGCGTTGCCTTCCGTCATGGATTTTCCACTACAAGCGGCAGTCATTAAGGCGCTGACTAACGAAGAAAGTTGGAACTCGGGATTTATCAGTATATATGAGACACTCGCCACTGATTTTCTTTACGGCGATCCGAACAACTTGGTTATCTTTCCTGACAACCATGACATGAGTCGAATTTATACACAACTTGGTCATGATGTAGAAAAGTGGAATATGGCGATGTCGTTACTGCTTACGACTCGTGGGATACCTCAGGTGTTTTACGGCACCGAAATACTCATGCAAAACGAGGGCAGTGAGGACCACGGCATTATTCGTTCTGACTTTCCAGGCGGTTGGCCTTCTGATAGTAAGAAAAATGCATTTACTGGCGAAGGGTTAACTACCGATGAACGTTGGGCTCAGCAACGGATCAAACAACTTCTTCAACTGCGAAAAACGCACCCATTACAATTTGAAGGCTCCCTTAAACATTACGCCCCAACTGATGGTGTTTATACGTTTTTCCGTGAGCCTATTTCTACACCCGAAGGCAAGAAAAATAGCAAGGTTAACGCGCCAACGCCAAATGAAACGCGAGGCGACAAAATTATGGTTATCTTAAATAAAGAGCCTGTGGATATACCGCTGACTACCTATGACGAAATGTTGTCTTCACACAAAACGTTAACGCGTGTAAGCGATGGTAAGTCATACAAAACCACTGATACCATATCTTTACCGGCAATGTCCGCAACCGTTTATATTGCGCATTAATGCGAATTATCATAGTAAAACAATAAATAGAGCAAAATATGCAAGCAACTCAACCTCGCCTTTCTTTCTGGCAAATATGGAACGTCAGTTTTGGCTTTCTTGGTGTACAATTTGGTTTTGCGCTGCAAAATGCCAACGTAAGCCGAATTCTTTCCGACCTAGGGGCAGACCTTCATTCGTTATCACTCTTCTGGCTTGTAGCGCCAATTATGGGGTTGATTGTACAACCTATTGTTGGCTCAGCGTCTGATAGAACCTGGAACCGTTTAGGTCGAAGACGACCTTTTATTCTTGCCGGTGCTGTAGCTGCAGTGCTAGGTATGATTTTATTACCTAATGCGCCTTTATTTGTGGCCTTTCTAGCGCCAATGCTAATGGGGGCGCTGATGGTCGCGCTAATGGATGCATCTTTTAATGTGTGCTTCCAGCCTTTCCGTTCTTTAGTGTCTGATATGGTGCCACCGTCGCAGCGTAACATTGGGTACTCTATCCAATCGTTGCTTATCAATATTGGGGCCGTTATTGGTTCAATATTGCCATTCGTATTAACTAACGTGGTTGGTCTTGAAAATACTGCACAAATGGGCGAAGTCGCGCCTTCTGTTATTTGGGCTTTCTATATTGGTGCTACGGTATTGCTTGGTACGGTAATTTGGACGGTGTTTCGCACCAAAGAGTACTCACCAGAAGAGTACAATAGATACAAAGGCCTAAGCGCTGAAAGTAACGTTGAGCCACAAAATACGCCAAAAGCACCCTTTACCGTGCGTATGAAAGAATTCTTTTCTTTGGTTGTTCACATGCCTAAAACCATGAAACAACTTGCCGTTGTACAATTTTTTTCATGGTTTGCCCTGTTTATTATGTGGGTATATACCACACCAGCAATTACCCAGCATATCTGGGGCGTTGACAAGATCTGGTGGGATCCAGCGCACATTGCCTCAGTTGCACAAGTACCAGACGCTATTGTAGCCGCTAAAGGCGCAGCCGGTGACTGGGTGGGTATATTGTTTGCTGCTTACTCGGTATTCGCCGCCGTCTTCTCAGTATTCCTTGCTCGTCTAGCTGATAAATTTGGTAGAAAAACCATTTATGCCGGGGCGTTAATTTTGGGCGGCGTAAGCTATGTTAGCTTCCTTTTCTTCCAAGACCTCACCATGGTGAATGTAAACTTGTTAATTACTGAAGTTACTGTGCCCCTAGGGGCCGTGAAGCTACTGATCCCAATGATTGGAGTAGGGATTGCATGGGCGGCTATTTTAGCCATGCCTTACGCCATGTTAGCGGGGGCGTTACCAGCCAACAAAACCGGTGTATATATGGGCATATTTAACTTTACGGTAGCCGCACCACAAATAGTGTCTGGTTTAACTGCAGGTTGGATTTTAAGTAGTGTGTTCAATAACGAGGCTAAATACATAATCGTTGTCGCTGGAGCGTCAATGTTATTGGGCGCCATTGCTGTATTTTTTGTAAAAGAACATGACGTAGTAGAAGCTGAAGTCGCTGATAAGGAACTAGCATAATGATTCATAAAGTAAAAACCCTTACCGTTGCTATCACAGTTGCATTGAGTGTAGGTGCAATATCAGGTTGTGCTAGTACGTCAGCGTCCAGTGTAGAAGCCGGCACAGGCTCTACTAAACACGCTGAAACAAAAGTCACTATTCTAGGCACCAGCACACCGTTTGCCAGCGAAGCAATTTATTTTGTGATGACCGATAGGTTCGTTGATGGCGACCCCAGCAATAACCATGAAAATCAAGGCGGAGAATTTCCAACTTGGCAGCTTCCCATGAATGGCCCTAACGGCGAAAAAGCGTATGTAGGGTACATGGGGGGCGATTTGAAAGGGGTGCTAAACAACGGCGACTATATTCGCGATATGGGGTTTACTGCTGTATGGATGACACCAGTGCTAGAAAACCCAAACCAATCATTTAGTGGTGATGAGCAAATCACTTATGGCGGCGCTTTTAAAGATGGCGGGAAAACGGGCTACCACGGTTACTGGGCAACTAATTTTTATAAAGCTGATGAGCATTTGATAAGTCATGATTTAAGTGTGAAGCAATACACCACACAAATGCGTGAAAATTTTGGTTTGAAATCGGTATTTGATATTGTGGCAAACCACGGTACGCCAAGCTTCACCATGCCCTCTGACCAACCAGGGTACGGTGAAATTTATAATGCGGAAGGTGAGTTAGTTGCTGATCACCAGAATTTAGCCCCTGAAGACTTAGACCCAAAAAATAATCCACTTCATGAGTTTTTTCATGATTACCCAGACCTAGTAAAGTTGTCTAATCTTGATGATCAAAACCCCAAGGTAAGAGATTATCTTATCAATAGTTACCTTTATTGGATTTCACAAGGCGCGGATGCGTTTCGTATCGACACCATTCGACATGTCCCTCATGATTTTTGGCGAGAAATGTCAGACCGGGTTAGGGCAGAACATCCCGACTTCTTTATGTTCGGAGAAAGCTTCCAATATGATGCGAACTTTATTGCGCAGCATACCCTTCCAAAGAATGGCGCGGTAAGTGTGCTTGACTTCCCAATGCAAGAAGCCATGGTGAAAGTGTTCGAAAAGCCACTTGAAAGTGACTTCGCTACATTAGCCGACACTTTGTATCTAACCCATGGGCCTTACAACAACCCTTATGATTTAACTACATTTTATGACAACCACGACATGGCGCGTATTAACGCTACCGATAATGGCTTTATCAATGCCCATAACTGGTTATTTACGGTTCGTGGTATTCCTGTGGTGTACCAAGGGTCAGAAATTGGCTTTATGCGTGGTACGTCTGAACACCAAGGTAACCGCAATTACTTTGGCCAAGACAATATAGACAACGCAAAGTCTCATCCTATTGCCATCGAATTGGCTAAAATTGCGAATGTGCGTAAAAACACACCAGTACTTCAACGAGGTTTGCAGTTCAACCTTGAGTTAGCCGGGCATGAAGCCGCATTTTACCGTGTTTTACAAAGTGATAGTGTACAACAAACCGCGTTGGTACTGCTAAATAAGGCCGATAAACCTGCCGATTTCAGTGTGGATGAATATATGCAAGCTGGCACATGGTCTGAACAATTGTCTGGTGAAACACGTGAATTGGTTGCCGGTGACCCGTTAACAACGTCAGTATCCGCCAATGGCGTTCAAGTATGGGTTAGGGAAGGGGCGTTAGATTCAAATGCGCTAGAAGCGGCACTTATCAAACAGATGTCAGCGCAATAATTTTTACTTCGTAACAAAAAGGCGCTTATTGCTAGTGTTATTGACTAATAATAAGCGCCTTTTTACTATTTATAAATCAAGTTTCAGCAGGGCATCTCCATATTTCTCGATAGTCTCGCTTATTAGCTTTAGGCAGCCTATCTTTTTGCCCCACATGAATGTCTAATGATGACTTCGGCAGGCATTAGGAAATCTTCTACTGTTTCGTTTGAAATAGCTTTAATTAACGTACTTACCAATAATTCGCCAGCTAGCTTTGTATTTTGCTGAACGGTGGTTAGCGCAGGGGTTGTGAAAGCTGACACTGCGATATTATCGTAACCCACCACGGCAATATCGTCGGGCACACTCAACTCAGTTTGCCTTAACGCTCTTAATACACCCATTGCAATGAGATCAGACGCACAAACAATAGCGTCAGGTAATCCTGTTCCGTTAGTGTTGGCATCGTTCAACATACCTTGAATGGCATCATAACCGGCTTCTTCGGTAGAAACGGCATCGCTTTGCAACGAACTTTCGTAAAGATTATGGTTTGTTAGCGCTTCATTATACCCTTGAAAACGCGCCATAAACTCAGGAGCTTTGTTACCGGAATCACCAATAAAAGCAAATCGAGTTCTGCCCAAAGCAATTAAATGCTCGGTAATGCTGTAGCCGCCTTGAAAGTTATCACAACCAACACTAACACCAGGGTGGGCGGCATCGGGTGCGCCCCAACGAACGAAGTGGGTGCCTTGTGACTCAAGTTGTGCCACTTTGCTGCGGTAATCGGTGTAATCGCCGTACCCCAGTAAAATAATGCCATCGGCTTTATTTGAATCTTCATATTCTGCATGCCAGTCGTCTTCCAAGTTTTGGAATGACACTAGTAAGTCATAACCCGCAGCTGCACAGGCGCGGGTAATGCTACCTAACATGGCAAGGAAGAAAGGGTTAATCATTGAATCATCTGAGGTAGGATCTTCAAACAACAAAAGCGCTATGGTGCTGCTTTTTTGCTTGCGTAAATTACTGGCATTTTTATCAACTTTGTAATTGAGTTCACGAGCAATACGCTGAACCCGATCACGGGTTTCTTGATTTACCAAAGGGCTATTATTTAGCGCTCTTGATACTGTTGATTGAGAAACGCCTGCCAAATGTGCAATATCAAAAGAGGTTGCTTTTTCTTTCATGGGCACCATGTTTGTCTGCTACGACCGAGTTGTCGACAAGAAGAAAGATACCATACTTTTTTCTAACCACGCTTTTTTTGCTATTCACACGCCGTTTTTTAATACCAGAAGCGGTAAAAAACCGTTTCATCGCATTAAAACTAATCACTTGTAAGGCTAGGTGTAATAAAACGTGGTTGTCGGTTTTACGTCAGTGTTATACTAATTCATAATATTTATTAATCTTAAACGTTACGATTATTTTTGAACGTTAATTTAAACGCTAAGGGGAACACGCGAATGGCCGAGACTGAGCACCGTCCGACCAACTTTATCCGTCAGATCATCGACAAAGACCTTGCCAATGGTGTGCACGAGAGTATTAAAACTCGGTTCCCGCCGGAGCCAAATGGCTTTTTGCATATTGGTCATGCAAAGTCTATTTGCCTAAATTTTGGTGTTGCACAAGATTACTCAGGTTCTTGTAATCTGCGTTTCGACGACACAAACCCAGCAAAAGAAGACATTGCGTTCGTTAATTCTATCAAAGAAGACGTTAAGTGGTTGGGCTTTGAGTGGGATGGTGAAGAGCGTTACTCTTCAAATTATTTCGATCAACTTCATGGCTTCGCTAATGAATTAATCGACAAAGGCTTAGCTTATGTTGATTTTTCAACCCAAGACGTGATGCGCGAATTACGTGGCACATTAACTGCGCCAGGTAAAAACAGCCCATACCGTGATACCGACGTTGAAACCAATCAGCGCGAATTCGCTAAAATGACTGCGGGCGAGTATAAAGAAGGCGAGTGTAGCCTTCGTGCCAAAATTGACATGGCTTCACCCTTCATGTGCATGCGTGACCCGGTAATTTACCGTGTTAAACATGCTCATCACCATCAAACGGGTGATAAGTGGTGTGTTTACCCTATGTACGACTTCACGCACTGTATTTCGGATGCAATAGAGGGCATTACGCACTCGTTGTGTACCTTGGAATTCCAAGACAACCGCCGTTTGTATGATTGGGTAATTGAAAATATCACTATTGACAGCACGCCACGTCAGTATGAGTTTTCACGTCTTAATCTTGAATATACAGTATTGAGTAAACGTCGCTTGATTCAATTGGTTGAAGAAAATCATGTTAGCGGGTGGGACGACCCTCGCATGCCTACCGTTGCAGGTTTACGCCGCCGTGGTTATACCGCGGGTTCGGTACGTGAATTTTGTAAACGTATTGGCGTGACTAAGATGGATAACATGGTTGAAATGTCCATGTTAGAAGCGTGTGTCCGTGAAGACTTAAACGTGAACGCACCTCGTGCGATGGCAGTACTAGACCCGATAAAGCTGGTTATTGAAAACTACCCAGAAAACGACAGCGAAACCTTGGTAGCGCCGAATCATCCAAGTGATGAGTCTATGGGTACTCGCGAAATTAGTTTTGGTCGCGAAATTTGGATTGAAGCAGAAGATTTTCGTGAATCAGCAAACAAAAAGTTCAAGCGTTTAGTGCTAGATAAAGAAGTACGTTTGCGTAATGCCTACGTGGTTAAAGCTAACCGTGTAGAAAAAGATGCAGACGGTAACGTAACCACCGTTTACTGTACTTATGATGCTGACACTTTAGGTAAAGATCCTGCCGATGGCCGCAAGGTTAAAGGCGTGATTCATTGGGTTGACGCTGGTACTGCACAGCAAGCTGAGTTTAGGTTATACGATCGCTTGTTCAACGTACCGAATCCAGCCGCTGAAGAGAACTTTACCGATGTGATAAACCCTGAGTCATTAACGGTTCTAACTGGCTGGGCGGAAGCTGGGCTTGCTAAGCGAGGATCTGAAGCAGGTGCATGGCAGTTTGAGCGTACCGGTTATTTTTGCTTAGATGCCGACAGTACTGACGATAAGCCTGTGTTTAACCGCACAGTAGGATTACGTGATACTTGGGCTAAAATAGGCGACTAAAGCTAGATAGTCGTTGATATTGTCATTCGAACAGTGACTGTTTTAGCCAGCTACTAGTGCACTCATTGGAGTGCGCTAGGCCAAACACAAAGGTTCATCATAAAAAGCCGCGTTTTACGCGGCTTTTTCTTTGGGGGTCTGTTGCTTGTTATCTTTTGCGCTAGCGCTTAGGTTGGCAATCAAGAGATTGACCATTCACATCAATACTGTCCTTACCCATGAGGTAAAGATACATAGGCATGATGTCGGCAGGTGTTTTCAATGTATCAGGGTTTTCAGCTGGAAAAGCCTGAGCTCGCATATTAGTGCGCGTGCCGCCTGGATTAATACAGTTAAAGCGTAGCGACTTATTTTGATACTCGTCAGCTAATGTCTGCATAACACCTTCTGTAGCGAACTTAGATACCGCATAAGTTCCCCAAAACGCGCGCCCTTTGCGGCCAACGCTAGAGGTAGTGAAAATAACCGATGCATTGTCTGCTTTTTCAAGGGCAGGGATTAGCGCTTGAGTTAAAAACACCGTACCGTTTAAATTGGTTTGCATCACATCAAGCCATTCTTGCTGCTCAATATCTTTAAATGAACTTAAATGTCCAAGCACCGAAGCGTTGTGCAATACGCCATCTAGTTTACCGAACTGGTCTATAATGGTTTGTGTCATTTGCTGGTAGTGTGACGGTGTTGCGCCTTTTATATCTAAAGGTACTATTGCGGGTTCTGGTGCCGGCTCAGCATTCCCAACACTCCCAGCATTTACGATTTCGTCATAAACGGCTTCTAACTTAGAGACGGTTCTGCCTAGTAAAATACAGGTTGCGCCATGTTTTGCGTATGTTCGAGCGGCTTGAGCACCGATGCCATCGCCAGCACCTGTGATAAGAATGACTTTACCCTTTAATAAATCGGCAGGGGCTTGATAATCGTTCATCAGTTTCCTTTATAAATTCGCATGTGTTTTTCTGCACAATAGTTTCATATTATATAGGTGCAGATGATACTCACACTGGGCAATAAGTAAAACTTTCGAAGTATAAAAACGCCAAACGTAAAAAAAAATAACGTTTAGCGTTAACAAAACTTTGCAAAGTTGCAACAAAGTTAATAAGATTGAGGGAGATACAACTGGTCTAACATGTTTGAAACTCGGTGAGTTTGCAGTAAGAACAAGGCTTTAAAGGTGCCATCTTACAAGCAATGCGAGTTTTAGATACACAGAATAACAACAATGCTTGTAGGGAGTAAGAATGAGAAAACTCATATTAAGTTCCAGTGTGGCCCTTGCGCTGGGTCTAACAGGCTGTGGCGGCTCCGATGATACCCTGTCCGATATTCAGGCCGAGACAGAGGTCCAAACACCATTTTCACGTATCGTGTTTGATCCCGCTAGTGGCGATTTAAATATACCTAACGATCTTCTAATGCTGCCTGGGGATGACGGATTCTTCGATTATACCCTTAACATTCCGGTAGACGATCCAACTAACTTCGCTGACCCACAAAACGCACTTAACGTGCTAGATGGTTGGTCAACTCAGCATCCATTTGCTATTTCAGTGGAGACACCAGCGGGTGTTTCGCTAGACGCTTCTACCTTAGCAGCGGGTGTGTTGATGTTTGAAGCAACCTTAGGGTTGGATTTAAACGATCCAGACTGTGCGCAAATCACAACGCCTTCTGCGGGTTGTAAACTTGGCGACCAGTTGGTTTACGGCGAAGATTATGTACTTTCTCTTGCTGATGAATCAACTATCACCTTTGTGCCATTAAAGCCATTGAAGCCGGCTCAAGGTCACATGTTGGTGATGACCACTGCTTTGAAAGATTCGTCAGGTAAAGCAGTTCAAGGCTCTACATCGTGGGATTTAACGCGACAAGATATTAATACATTACCATTATCAAGTGATGCTCAATTACTACTTCAAGGCATAGTGAACTCATTGGTGAACCCAGTGATTGGTGCAGGTTATGAGCGTGAAGATATCACCTATGTTTCTGCATTCACTACTCAATCAATTGAGAATTCACTCGACACTATCAAAAAAGTGATGGTGGGTGAGTTTGCTGCGCGCGCTGCTGCTGGAGACCCAACCGCAGGTGAAGCACTTCCAGTTATTGTAGTGGGGGACGTTGATAGCGCACCTACGGCGATGGAAGCATTAAACTTAGTTACCGAAGATGTGGTGGCTGGTGCGGTTTCAGTTGGTATAGATAATTTACCTGCTGAGGCAGCAGCTTTAGTGCCTATTATCGAAGCCACTGACTTCAGTGCTCTTGAAACGTGTGCTGGGTTAGCGGGTACTGTATCAGGTCAGTTGTCTGCCCAATGGGGTGCAGTAAACGATTTCGCTGTAGCTGTGTCAACTGGCATACTTGCTGAAGCGGGCCCATTTTGTGCGGCACAACGTTATGAAGGTAGCGTGTCGCTTCCTTATTTCTTAGGTGTCCCAAGCGCAGAAAACCCAACAGCGCCGGTTAACGAGTTTTGGCAAGCAGCCTGCGACAGCGGTATTGTGTTAGCAACGGCTTCTGATGAAGTACTCGCTAGTGCTACACCAGGTCCCAATTTCGAAACGTGCTCGAGCCTTGGCTTATCTGATTTACGTGTTGATGGCGAAATGCTAGATAACGCCCGTAACATCACTAAGTTTAACCCATTCCCTCAGATGACTGGCGGAAACATGGGTGAAGAGACGCTAGATGTGCAGGTGACTATTCCTGACCCAGCAATTGCGGGCGCACTTGGCTTTTCTGTCAGCATGCCAGAAGCGGGTTGGCCTGTAGTAATTCTAGCCCATGGTATCACCAGTAAAAAAGAAGATATGCTAGCCATTACGGGGACATTGTCTTTGGCAGGCATTGCTTCGGTAGCTATCGACCAACCGCTTCACGGTACTCGTGGTTATGATTTAGACGGTGACGGTATAGACGAAATTAATGCAACAACGGTAAGTGCTACGCATTACATGAACTTGGCTAGCTTGCCAACTGCGCGTGATAACCTGCGTCAAAGCGTGTCTGATTTATTGGGCTTACGTTTAGGTTTAAACGCAGTAGTTGATGCTACCGCAAGTCAGAATGTGTCATTTGATATGTCTCGTGTATCTATCATGGGTGTATCACTAGGCGCTATTACTGGCGGTAACTTTGCCGCAGTAGCTAACACCAGCATGGGCGAAACATTAGGTGCGTTAGACGGTATGTACGCTGTTAAACAAGCCTCGTTAGAGTCTCCAGGAGGCGGTGCGGCTCAGTTCTTACTTGAGTCTCCTACCTTTGGTCCGCTCATTAAAGGATTGCTTTTATCTCAGTCGTCTGAAGAGTTTGTTGCCTTGTTAACTCAGCTTTATGGCACAACTGATGTTTCAGAAGCACAGTTAGTGGGTGCGGTAAGCGCATTTATGGATGCCTTAAGCGATGAACAAGCTGCAGAAGTGAATGCGGTATTTGCTGAATTCGCATTTGCTGCACAAACGGTGATGGACGCTGGTGACCCAACTAACTATGCTACTACGCTTGGTGAAACGACGCCGGTACATATGATGACAGTGGTAGGTGATGGCGGTGAAGAAAACTTGCCTGACCAAGTCATACCCGTTAGTACATCATTACCATTGTCTGGTCAGTTAGCTCTTGCTAATACCATTGGTTTAGAGCAGGTGACAACTACTCAATCTGGTAGCGATGCATTAAGTGGCTTGGTTTTATTCAACAGTGGTGCGCATGCATCAAGTTTAAGCCCAGCAGCCAGTGCGGCAGTGACGGCTGAAATGCAAAGGGAAGTAGCAGGGTATATCGCGTCTGACGCTACGATATTACCTATTACTGATGAGACCGTTGTATCTAACTAATGATATGTAACTAGTTGATTCATAAACATGAAAAGGCCGACTTATGTCGGTCTTTTTTTTTGCATATTTACGCTAAAGACAAAATGTTGTTTGAATGTTTCCTGTTGTTAATGTAGTGTTAATTGGTCGGATCTGTTGAAGAAAGAAAGGTACAGGATCTTGATTTCGAGTATTACAACAATAAGGGACAGTTTGTGAACATACCAAAGAAACGTATTTTGCCATATCGTACACTTCTCGCAGCCTCTATTGCTGCCACACTAATAGGTTGTGGAGGGAACGACAATAATTTTGATAACGTTCAAACGCCTACCGCGCCTGAGCCAACTCCGGTTGAACCCACACCCACACCGATACCTGCTTTTGATACAGATGGCGTATTAACTGCTGAAATAACGTGGACGACGTACGGTGTACCTCATGTTAAAGCGGATAATCTAGAAAGTATGGCCTACGGGGTGGGTTATGCGTTTGCTAAAGATAATTTATGTATTTTGGCCGATCAAATTATTAAATATAATTCTGAGCGATCGAAATACTTTGGTCCCGACAACCAAGCGGGCAGTGGTGATTCAGAGCACCTTATCAACGATTTTGGCTTTTTAACATTGGGGATTCGTGCGCTGGCTGAAGAGAATTTAGCCCGCATGTCAGCTAACTCAAGAGCCATGTTTCAAGGTTATACAGCAGGTTACAATCGCTATTTAGCGGACACACCTGTGGCTGATCAAGACCAGTCGTGTGCTGGACAGCCTTGGGTAACGGATATCGACAGCACTGACTTGTTAACTTACTCATTGGGTGTAGCTTTATTACCAGGTGCAGCTAACTTTTTAGGCCCAATGTTTTTAGCGGCACCTGAAGGTGAAAGCTACTTACCTACACCGGCAGCGAACACTAATATCGCTACACAAGTCACAGCGACATCATCTAACACCACTTTGCTGACAAATGAAAATGCTGCACCATTTAAAATTAACCCGACCATAACGCTACCCGAAAAAAATCCGCAAGACATGGGCTCAAATGGCTGGGGGTTAGGCAGTGATAAAACCACTAATGGCATGGGAATGGTATTGGGGAATCCTCATTTTCCTCACACGGGGAATTTACGTTTTTGGCAGTTCCATACGCAAATACCTGGTTATTTAAACGTGACGGGGGGCTCTTTGACGGGCTTACCTGGGGCGGTGAATATAGGCTTTAACGAAAATGTTGCGTGGACACACACATTTTCTACTGCTGAGCACTTTGTCGTTTACCAATTAACCTTAGATGAAGATGATAGCGCTGGTCTTACGCATAGCGTTGATGGTAGCAAACGCACCATTTACAAAAAACCAATGCAAATTGAGGTAGCGGTGGCACCAGGTCAAACCATCACGCTGAATAAAACAGCCTATTACACGAATTACGGGCCTATGATTGAAGTGCCGGGTAATTTTGAGTGGACAGCAACCAATGCGTTTGCCATAAAGGACGCAAACTTACCGAATTTGGACGTTGTTGATCATTGGCTAGCGATGAATATGGCTGGCTCTATGGATGAGTTCAAACAAGCCTTTAAAGACTATGACGGCGTTATTTTCAATAACACCATGTCTGCTTCGGCTGACGGTCAGGTCTTTTACATTGATGATTCTACTGTCCCTAACTTAACGGAAACTGCCATTTCAGAATTAACCACTAATCCTGTGTTAGTTCAGACCAAAATAGCGGCTGGTTTTACGGTTCTACCCGGTTTCGCCTCAGCGTTTGATTTTGATGGACCTGTACCTTACGAGGAAGCACCAAAGTATGAGGGAACAGATTCAGTACAAAACTCTAACAACAGTTTTTGGTTAACAAACTTATCGTCGCCCATCACAGGCGTATCGCCTCTTTATGGGAATGTGGAAAATCAGCAAAGTCTGCGGTCACGTTTAGCTCAGCAATTTATTGAATCTGAAGCAGGCAGTGACAACACATTTACGCCTGATGAAGTTGAAACTTTGCTACTCAACAATCGAAGCATGTTGGCTGATATGGTGCTACCTAGCTTACTTCAAGCTTGTACTGCGCAAGGTAGTGCTCCAGTTTCGGTTAATGGTGAAGACGTAGATATCTCTGCTGGCTGTGCAGCATTAGCCTCATGGGATGGAACCATGAATAAAGACAGTGTTGGAGCACACGTATTTAGAGAGTTTGCGTTTCAATTTGACAGGGATCCCCAGTGGGAAACGCCGTTTTCTGTTGATAACCCAGTAACCACACCTAGTGGTTTATTGCAGAATGAAACCACTATTAATCAGTTTGCTGCAGCGGTTCAGGTTGTTAACCAAGCCGGCGTAGCACTTGATGCAACGTTGGGTGAAGTTCAATTTGTTGAGCGTAGCTTGCCGAATGGCACGGCATCGGGTGTGAAACTTCCATGGGCGGGTGCACACAACATTGAAGGTGGCTTTAATGTCTTTAGCATTGTGCCTAACAATAATGGCACCTTGTTGCCAAGGCATACCTATGCACCGCTTAACAGCAATACTATTATGAGCGCAGAAGCGCAAGGTTATCATATCAATTATGGTAGCAGTTGGATGATGGTCATTAACTTTACAGAAGAAGGGCCAAAGGGAAGAGGTCTTCTTTCATACTCTCAATCAAGGGCTTACGGCAGTGAAAATTCCCTTGATCAAACCGAACTTTATTCGTCTCAACCTAGGTTACGTGAGTTGTATTTTACCGACGAAGAAATATCTGCAAATACAATCAGTACATTAACACTATCGTCAGAGGAAAATTAGACTGCTATTATAGGCGCCATTATATAATGTCGCCTTAATGTAAGTTCTATTTAGACAATAAGGTCGTTAAGGAGGGTCTGACTACAGACCCTTTTATTTTGTACTAGGAGATAGATTTGGAGTTTTTGTACGAATACGGTTTATTTGTGGCTAAGGCCGTTACCTTGGTTATCGCGTTTATTATCGTGGTATCAACCATTGTTGGCGTTGCCAGTAAGCAGAAACAGGGTAAAGGTCAGTTAGAAATAATTTCGCTTTCAGAGCAACTAAAGGACATTACCCATTACGCTAAGCAAGTACTGCTCGATAAAGCAGCACTGAAGCAATTGGCTAAAAAGCAGAAGAAAGAAGATAAGGCCAAAAGTAAAAATAAGAAAGCTAGCGATGAAGAAGAAAAATCTCGTTTATTTGTGATTGATTTCAAAGGTTCTATGGATGCCAATGAGGTTGAGCATTTACGTGAAGAGATCACCGCTATTTTATGTGTAGCCAACAAAGAAGATGAAGTACTTGTGCGCTTAGAAAGTGGTGGTGGCGTGGTACATGGTTATGGATTAGCAGCTTCGCAGTTACAGCGCATTAAAGAAAAAGGTCTCATATTAACCATCGCAGTAGACAAAGTCGCGGCCAGTGGTGGTTACATGATGGCTTGTGTGGCAGATAAATTGTTAGCGTCTCAATTTGCGTATATCGGTTCAATTGGTGTGCTAGCACAATTGCCTAACTTCAATAAATTATTGAAGAAAAACGATGTTGAATTTGAGCAACATACGGCGGGTGAATACAAACGTACACTTACCGTGTTCGGTGAAAACAACGATGAAGGCCGCGCAAAATTTAAAGAAGAGATTGAAGAAATCCACACTTTATTTAAAGACTTTGTTCATAGCCAACGCCCAGAAATGAACATAGAGAAAGTAGCAACGGGTGAATATTGGCCAGGTGTTAAAGCAAAAGAATTAGGTTTGGTTGATGAGCTTTCAACCTCTGATGACTACATTTTGTCGCACTTCCCAGAACGTGAAATATTTAAAGTTAAGTACTCGTTGAAGAAAAATGTGGCAGAAAAGCTAGGGCTATCTGTTGCTGCTGTGGCCGAACGGGTAGTTATGCAGTCTTGGAATAAAGCAAGACACTGGTTCTAAAAATAATTAATATAAATTAATAGGTTACAGATTTCCTAATTGGTTATGCGTAACCTTTTCGCCCCGTTCCAAGTCGTTTCCTGCGTTTTGGAACGGGCGTGATTGTACTTAGGTTAAAGAAAAATAAAAAATGGCGAAGCAAACTAAAGCTGATATTTTGGATGCCGCAGAACTGCTCTTTTCAGAGCAAGGGTTCACGCAGACATCGATGCGAGAGATTACTACTCGCGCCGAGGTTAATCTAGCGTCAGTCAATTATCACTTTGGTAGTAAAAAAAATCTTATTCAGGCAGTGCTTAAAAGGTATTTCGATATTTTGATGCCTGAAGTAAATGCCTGCCTAGCCAACAATAAGGTTTCTTCTGGTAGCCAAGGTGTCGCTACTTTGTTGTATGCACTTATTCCACCCATGTTGAAACTCAATTTGCTCAGGCCGTCAGGTACAGCCATTTTTGTTCAGCTATTGGGCCGTGGATATAATGAAACCCAAGGGCATTTACGTCGCTTCATTATGAACGACTATGGCGAGACAATTAGAGCCTTGGTTGACGCTATTCAACAATGCTTGCCCGACTTACCTCAAGAGGAGCTTTTCTGGCGTTTGCACTTTGCAATGGGAAGTTTTGTTTTCTCAATGGCCTCAAGCCGCGCGCTAACAGAAATTGCTGAGTCAGATTTTCATAAGCATGTGAATATTGAAGAGGTGATTAGTCATCTTGTGCCCTTCGTAGCACAAGGCGTTGCTGGCAACCTTCCTACACCGCACAGCAAGGTAAGTAGTGTTAGCTAAACGATCTTAAAGTGGCAGTACAAAAATTTAAAGTAAGAATGTAATCTGCCCTTATTATTACAAGGATGTGAAATGTATTACGGCTCTTGCCTCTGTGGCGTGATAAACGTTGAAATTTCTGGCTCGATAGATGACATCATTCATTGTCATTGTTCACTTTGTAGAAAGAATAGCGGTACAGCCTACGCCACCAATGGTTTTATAAACATAGACGAATTTCGCGTTATCGATCCACAAAATAAACTTGCCACTTACGAATTCAAACTCGGCAAAAATAGACACTTCTGTTCGGTATGTGCTTCACCAATTTATAGTTCAAACGCAGCCAATCCTAAAAAGCTTAGAATACGGCTTGGTATTTTAGATTCAGATATTTCAGAAAGGCCAATCTCTCACAACTTTGTTACTTCAAAGGCAAACTGGGATAACCTAGATGCTGAATTGCCAAGGTATGATAGCTTTGAGCCTGCTAGAAAAAATTTATAAATCAACCGTAGTTGATGAGTGGGTGTTAATTCTTACAATTGATTGCTCGCGCATTATAACCGCACTAGTGCAGGACAATAAGTTTTTGAAAAAGGGCTCGTAATTTGGGCTAAAAAAATACATAGTTTCTTTGATGGCTAGTTAAGTTAATAGTGAAAATAAGAAGTACACCAAAACAACTTGTTTTTTGTTATTTCGCAGCACTTACAGCAAACTATTTTAATCCCCTTAAATGTTCCTAGCATTAAATTAAAATTGGATTTTTACTAATGGATTCTTTTGAAGTAGAAAAGACAACTGAACTAGATTCGGCCAGTCAGAATAAAATTAGAAATGAGACCCTTACAACGGAGTTACATTTTGACCTATTAAAACAATATGCTTGGTTATCTTCAGCAGCTATTGGTGCAATCGTTGTTCTCGTTCAATTGAAAGCCGTAGAAGCAAGTAAAGACCTTTATATCTCCCTCGGTTTTTTTGTGGCTTCTATTATCATGTCAATAATGGGGCAGGATCATATAATTGATTC
Source organism: Alteromonas sp. Mac1 (assembly GCF_001562125.1). Lineage (NCBI taxonomy): Bacteria > Pseudomonadati > Pseudomonadota > Gammaproteobacteria > Alteromonadales > Alteromonadaceae > Alteromonas > Alteromonas sp. Mac1. The sequence goes on along the minus strand of NZ_CP013932.1, from coordinate 2,446,799 downwards.
ACTGCTCAAAGGTAAGCATATATACGATGCTTCAAAGGTTTTGAAGTTTATTAGAACAATTTCCATGCTGTGCTTTGGTATCGGTGTAGGTTATCTATCAGCAAACGTATTTGACTTTTAATCGCTATTTTCTTAATTTTTTGGTGCACCCTAATTCTATTCGCCCTTTAGAACCAATACGAGGGGTCTTGTAGTCATTCCGGCCCACGTATGACAACAATTTGTGAGCGTTAAATTCTTCTTTGGGGGCTTCTTGCTTAAGTTAATCATTTCGACACTATTCATGTTTTTCATAAATGCTGTTTCCGCCGAAACGACTAGCGATAGGGTTCTTCCTCATTATTTAAATGAAGTTCGGGAAAAGAGTCGTGTTCCTGCAATGGCAGTAGCTGTTATTACTGCAGGTGAATTGAGTTATATTGAAGGTTTCGGCTATTTAGATGAAAAATTAACTACACCAGTAACGGATAAAGTTTTATTTAGAGCTGCGTCGATTTCTAAACTCTTCACCGCACAAGCCATAATGAAATTAGTAGAGCTGAAAAAGCTAAGCCTCAATGACGAAGTAGGCTTATAAAATGACGGCAGTAGTGGTTTAAAATCAGTATAATGCTCAACAATTCTATAGGTTCAACGAGACTTTTGAATTCATCGTATAATAGTTAACCGGAGTGTTTGTGTCAGTAAATAATCTTGAACTTAAACGCTATCTAGATGGCACACTTAGAACCCATGAGATTAGTGATTATTGCCCTAATGGTCTGCAAGTTGAAGGAAAAGCAGAAATTCAACGTGTGGTAACAGGGGTAACGGCCTCACAAGCGTTGATTGATGCTGCCATTGCAGAAAATGCCGATGCCATAGTGGTACATCATGGCTATTTTTGGAAAGGCGAATCGCAAGCGATTAGCGGCATGAAGAAAAAGCGCATCAAGGCATTGCTTGAACACGATATAAATCTATTTGCATACCATCTACCTTTAGATGTTCACCCCGAGTTTGGGAATAACCGGCAGCTTGCAGCATTACTTGAAATTGACAATGTGCAAGCCCTTAGCGGCGTAAAACCTACGGGTGTAGTGATGCAAGGGGAATTCGAAAAGCCAATGTCTCAGAATGAGCTACAGCAACGTTTAGCTGAAATGTTAGGGCGAACGGTATTAGCGGAAGGTGATGATACTAAAACCATTAAAACTCTAGCTTGGTGCACTGGGGGCGGGCAAGGATTTATTGAGCAAGCGGTAGCAGCTGGCGTAGATGCGTTTATTACTGGCGAAGTCTCTGAACAAACTATTCATACGTCGCGAGAGATGGGTATTAGTTTTTTTGCGGCGGGTCATCATGCCACTGAACGCTACGGAGTGAAGGCGTTGGGTGAGCATATTCAGTCTGAGTTTAACCTAGACGTGACTTTTATCGATATCCCAAACCCAGCATGACAGAAAAATCAGATCATATTTTTGACGGTATAGCCGCAAAGTTTGCCGATAATATTTATGGCACGACAAAAGGTAAACTTAGACAAATTATACTTTGTGAGGCGTTAGCGCCTTTTGTTGAAGTATCAGAAAACACACAGTCTAAAAAGGTGATAGAAGTGGGGGGCGGCACAGGAGTGATGGCCGCTCATTTGGCATCGCTAGGGCATAGTATTCTGTTAACCGATGGATCGGAAGACGTTTTGGAACATGCAAAAGAGAACCTAAAAACATTCTCTAACGTGGATATTCAACATCAATATTTGTTAGATATTCAAAACATGGAAAACTACGACCTTGTGGTTTGCCATGCTGTTTTGGAATGGTTAAATGATCCCTACCAAGCTATTCAATTTCTGTATGACAACATGCGCAAAGGGGCAATACTAAGTCTTAGCTTTTTTAACCGCGATGCAAATCTAATGACCAACGCTATCTATGGTAATTTTGATTATATTGCGCAGGGGATGAAAGTGAGAAATCAGGTTCGGCTGAATCCCAAGAACCCTTTACCGGCTAAACAGGCTAGTGACTTTTGTGAGTCTATTGGTTTTACCGTAAAAGCGAAAACCGGTATACGATGTTTTCATGATTACTTGAAGAATCCTGAACATCAAACCACTCAGTTTGAAGGGCTACTAACCTTAGAGCGAACTTATAACCAAACCGAGCCGTTTATGTGGTTAGGCAAGTACTTTCATCTTGTATTGGAAAAGTAGCAAATATTGCTACTTTCCTAATATTCTCTTTAACCTAAGCCTTTAAATCATATGCGTTAATCCACACCCGTTGAATCATGCCCATCGAGCTACGCCCATCAAACCCATGCCTTGTTTAGTGCTACCTGTTAATTTATAGGCTTTACCATATTATTGTTAACGTTCAGACTGGCATCACCGGCAAAGAAGCGTAAGTTATCTAGGGTAATGGCGGCAATCTCACTTAAGGCTTCTTTGGTGAAAAAGCCTTGATGTCCCGTTACCAATACATTTGGAAACGTTAGCAAACGCTGAAATACGTCGTCTTGAATAATGTCTTGGGAATGGTCGCTGAAAAACAGTTCTGATTCTCGCTCATAAACATCTAAACCTACATATCCCAAATGCCCATTTTTTAGCGCATTGATTACCGACTTATCATCAATGAGTCCGCCCCGTGATGTGTTGATCAGCATCGCCCCTTTAGGCATTAAGGCAATACTCGATTCATTGATAAGGTGATAGCTTTGCTCGGTAAGCGGGCAGTGAAGGGTAACAATGTGGCTTTGGCTAAAAAGCGATTCGAGAGACGTGTAAACAACGCCTTCTTGTATAAGTTGCTCATTAGGGTAGGGATCGTAACATAAGACATTGCAACCAAAGCCTTTCAAAATTCGAATCACCGATTGGCCAATGCGCCCTGTACCTATCACGCCTACCGTTTTATTGTGCAGGGTAAAACCCAATAAACCGGTTAATTCAAAATTACCTTCTTTTACCCTGTTATAGGCTTTGTGTGTTTTGCGATTTAGCGTAAGAATTAGCGCTAGCGTGTGTTCCGCTACTGTTTCAGGGCTATAGGCAGGCACTCTAGACACACTGATGTTCAACTCATTGGCAGTGGCGATGTCAACATTGTTGAAGCCAGCGCAGCGTAGAGCAATATGTTTAACGCCAGCTTCATGCAAGATATACAAGGTTTTCGCGTTAAGTTCGTCATTGACAAAAACACAAACAGCATCAAAACCTTGGCATAATAGCGCAGTTTCAGCGGTGAGTTGATGGGGGAAATAAGTTAAAGAAATAGCGGGGCTTTCTGCACTCTCAATACTCTCAATGGCTGCCTTAAAGACAGTTTCTTCATAAGGTTTGGCGCTAAAAAATGCGACTTTCATTACACTCATTACATTGCACTCCCTATCCATTAAACGATAATAATTTAGGCTTTTAGAAGTCTATCAATATCATTACTTATTTCACTCGGCTTCGTGGTTGGAGCGTAACGCTTAACCACGTCTCCGTTTGTATCGACAAGAAACTTAGTGAAATTCCATTTTATGCGTTTAGAGCCAAGCAAACCCGGTGCTTCAGATTTCAATTCAACGTAAAGAGGATGGGTCTGTGCACCATTAACATCAGTTTTTTTAAATAGTGGAAAAGACACCCCAAAATTCAGAGTGCAAAATTGAGCGATATCGTCATCTGACCCAGGCTCTTGGTGGCCAAATTGGTCGCAAGGGAACGCCAATATCTCGAAGCCTTTCGCGCTATAATCTTTATATAGTTTTTCTAAACCTTCATATTGATTAGTAAAGCCACATTTACTAGCGGTATTAACAATAAGTAAGACTTTGCCTTTAAAGTCTGACATAGCAATAGCTTCGCCGTTATTTTTAACCACTTGATGACTATATATGCTCATAGCGCTTCTCTTTATTTTAGTTATTGATTTGTTTTAGTTATCAAAAAGTTTGTTACACTTCGCTTCAGTATAATCAGTTATGAAGAGAGTTACACTATGTCAAATAATACAACTACAACGTCTTCATCTGTAGGTTCACTTATCGATAATGCTTCGATTAAGGTCAGTTTTCTAGGGCTTGGGGTAATGGGTTACCCCATGGCAGGGCATTTAGCAAAATCAGGCTTCGATGTTACTGTTTATAATCGCACAAAAGCGAAATCTGATAAGTGGGTAAAAGAGTTTGAAGGTACCTTGGCGCTATCCCCAGCAGAAGCTGCGAAAGACGCTGATATAGTGTTGATGTGCGTAGGTAACGACAATGATGTTAAAGATGTTGCGAGCCAAGCGCTAGGTACGATGGGGCCGGGTACCTTGCTGATAGATCACACTACAGCGTCGGCAGAAGTTGCGCGTGAAATGTTTTCGCTATGCCAGCAGCAGTCTATCGCATTTTTAGATGCGCCAGTGTCAGGTGGCCAAGCTGGTGCTGAAAATGGTTTACTCACTGTTATGGTGGGAGGCGAACAAAAAGCGTTTGACCGCGCTGAAGCTGTATTTTCTGCCTATGCTAGACACAGTCAATTATTAGGTGAAAGTGGTAGTGGTCAGTTAGCAAAAATGATGAACCAAATTTGCATCGCCGGCATTGTTCAAGGGCTAGCAGAGGCGCTTCATTTTGGACAAAAAGCAGGGTTAGACTGTAATGCGGTGATTGATGTCATCAGTAAGGGCGCTGCGCAATCTTGGCAAATGGAAAATCGTGCAGCTACTATGCTCGACAATCATTATGACTATGGTTTTGCCGTTGATTGGATGCGAAAAGATTTATCAATCGCCCTTGATGAAGCGCGTCGAAATGGCTCTACATTAGCACTAACGGCGTTGGTCGACCAATACTATGGCGACGTTCAAAAAATGGGTGGCCATCGTTGGGATACATCCAGTCTGTTAATGCGTTTGAAATGAAGAACCACTAGTATGAGTTCTTCTGGTTGACTCATTTCTTGTTAACTTGTAGCAAAATAACTCATAGACAATTTGTCCGGCTGGTAACCCAAGCTTACATCTAACCGTTAATGGCCCTTGTTGTCTTCGTTGATAGCAGGGGCCATTAGCTTTTCAGCGTTCGTTTGTGCGGCTAAATTTAATTGGGTGAGCCTATGATGGTTACTCTCTGAAAGTGGCATATCAGCAACAACTCTAAGCAATTTGCGAATGCCGTATTTACGATAAACGGCGGTATCGGATTCAATCATGCACTGCAATAAATTAAGTCCGAATGCGGCCGTTTCTGGCGATAAATTCAATGCATCGTAAAAATGCTTCATCGCTGGTAAGTATTGTTTATCCACGAATAACTTTGTACCGGTTTCATTCAGCATGACCGCTTGGTCATGGTTTAGGCCTAAACGCTGACCACCATTAAAAATGAGATCGTCGTTAGCGACTTGCTCAGAAATAATCTGTAGCTCCGAATTCTTCTGCTTTGCAAGCGCAAGTAATTGGCTCGCTTTCCCTTCCTCGCCCAAACCATGATGTACTTTGGCCGCAATAACCAGCATCGAGGGCTCGGTTCGCAAGTAATCATCCATATAGTCACTTTCAAGTAAGTGAGCGGCTTTTTGATCTTCGCCTTCTAAAATGGCTGAAAAGGCCAATAGATAGTCTCTTTTTTGTAAAACTTGGCGATCGCTTTGACTACGACCTGCCAAGCCTACTAATTTACGCGCCTGGCTTAAGCTTTCTTCTCGATTAGTACTAGGCGCTTCTTCTGCAAGTAGTAAATAAAACTCCGCCAATTCAAAGGTGAAATCATTAAATCTGTCTTTGGCACTTCGATGCATAGCGCGCTTTTTTTGAAGCAGGTCTATGGCTTCTACCACTTTATCCTGTTTTTGATACGCGATAGATTTTAACCTTGCAGCGGGTAAGCTAAGTTCACTGAATTTAATCTGACTTAAATAGGTCTCTACTTGCTCATACGACTTTTGCTCAAAAGATAAAGAGGCTAGCCATTCAAACGCGCTGTCTCGTGCAAGGCTTGAAGTTACCATGTCACTGAGTGCGTCTTGGCAATCGGGCCAAAGCCCCGCCGCATACTGACACTTAATTTTGCCCCATTGTGCCCAAAGCACTTTATCTGAACGAGTGAGTACATCGTCATACACTCGCATCGCATGCAAAATATCGTCGTTTTCAAATAAGAGTTTGGCGAAAAGTTTACCTACGTCGGAAGCGAGTCTTGGCGGCACGCCTTCGCGTAATTTCTTACGCAATAGCGTAATAGCAGCAGGGCGTTGTTTGTTATCCATTTCCCGTAACACGGGTTCAATATATTGGCGGTAGCTCAAATAGTGCTTAATTTGGCGAGATAATGACGCAATGGTGTAAGGCTTTATAAGCAATGCATCTGGTTGCAAATCCATTATACGCCCGATGGTTTGAGGAGAACGATCGGAGGTAAGAAATATAAGTCCCGTTCCAGGGCGAATAAAACCTGATTCTTTTAAGCTCTGTACCCACTCCACACCTGTTCTCCCTTGGCCTAGGTGGTAATCCATTATAATGAGCTCGAAATGCTGCTTACGTAGCGCAGATTTGAGCTCAACACCTGAACCAAAACTGCTAACGTTTAATTTTGCTATGGGCAGAAGGTGACCTCGCAACGTGGTACGCGCAGTTGCGTTATCTTCAACGATAGCAATCCGATAATCCAAAAGTTGTCAGTATAGTAGTGTTTTAATAAACATAGCTTATCAGCGCTGAGTGTAAAGTGCATTAGCCGTAAGTTTAACTTTCTAACTGTATGTCTTTATTTATTATTTTAAGGCTAGTGGGGTTAGAAATTTAGGTGAAAAACACTCACATTTGTCACATTTATTTTACATTAACTTTATTTAATTTTGATGTTTACGTTTACGTGAAGGTAAGTTGTTAGATACTGTATTTACGAGTGACGACGCTATGGTTGTGTTTCACTTGAAGCCAATATGACAAATTACCAATTTATTACCCAGAAGGGCAAGTAACATGAATTTCGACCTTTCAGATGATCAACTCGCCTTCGAAGAAACTGCTCGCCAATTCGCGATGCAAGAGTTCGCACCCCATGCAGCACAATGGGACAGAGACCATCATTTTCCCATTGAGGCCATTAGAAAAGCGGGTGAACTAGGTTTTTGTGGTTTGTATACGCCTGAATCAGAAGGCGGGCTGGGGTTATCGCGCCTTGATGCATCTATCATTTTTGAGCAGCTTTCTATGGGGTGTACCACCACCACGGCCATGCTGACAATACATAATATGGCAACGTGGATGATTGCTACTTGGGGCCAAGAAGCCGTTAAAAAGCAATGGTGTGAAGTACTTGTATCAGGTGAAAAACTGGCGTCTTATTGCCTAACTGAGCCCGGTGCAGGTTCAGATGCTGCTTCATTAAAAACCAAAGCTACGCCAGTAGAGAATGGTTATGTGCTTAACGGCGCAAAAGTGTTTATTTCGGGCGCAGGCAGTACCGACGTGCTCGTGGTAATGGCGCGTACCGGAGGAGATGGACCCAAAGGGATCAGTGCCTTTGCCGTTCCAGCTGACGCTGAAGGTATTATTTATGGCAAAGCAGAAGAAAAAATGGGCTGGAATGCCCAGCCAACCAGAATGATCACTTTTGACAATGTAAAAATTGATTCGTCGTGTCGCTTAGGTGATGAAGGGCAAGGCTTCAAAATGGCCATGCAAGGGTTAGACGGTGGGCGAATTAATATAGCAACGTGCTCCATAGGAACAGCGCAACAAGCGCTCAATGTGGCCAGACAGTACCTTACTGAACGTGAACAGTTTGGAAAACCCATTGCTACCTTCCAAGCGTTGCAATTCAAATTAGCTGATATGGCAACTGAATTGGTTGCGGCCCGTCAAATGGTGAGAATGGCGGCCAGTAAGCTTGATAGTAAGCATGCCGATAGCAGTACATATTGCGCAATGGCCAAACGGTTTGCGACAGATGTGGGTTTTAAGGTGTGTAACGACGCGTTACAGTTACATGGTGGATACGGCTATATCAAAGAATATCCGCTAGAACGTCATGTAAGAGATGTGCGGGTACATCAAATACTAGAAGGCACGAACGAAATTATGCGGGTCATCATCGGTAGGCGTTTGCTAAGCGATGAAAACAGCGTTCTGTAATAAGATAATAACAGGCGCGGTGGTATAGCATAGAATGCAACAAGGAGTAAAAAGTGGAACACACAGAATCAGTAGTGGTTGTTGAAGAAATCACAACAAACTCAGGGCATATTATTGGCGTGCTTACTCTTAATAAGCCCAAAGCCCTCAATGCGTTAGATTTAGAAATGGCGAGTTTGTTATTAGACGCACTACAAGCATGGGAAAATAGAAACGACCTTGTTTGCGTAGTGTTAAAAGCCGCGGGTGAAAAAGCATTCTGTGCCGGTGGCGATATTGTATCTATGTACAACGCCATGCTTGAATCGAATGGCGAAATCCCTGACTTTCTAGCCTCTTTTTTCCGTACCGAGTATACCCTTGATTATACCATTCACCATTACGCTAAACCCATTATTGTGTGGGGGGCGGGCATCGTCATGGGCGGTGGAATGGGGTTGATTTGTGGTGCAAGCCATCGCGTGGTTACCGAAACGTCCCGCCTTGCGATGCCTGAAATAACCATCGGATTGTACCCTGATGTAGGTGGCAGTTATTTTCTGCCACGCTTGCCAGGTAAAACTGGGCTTTTCTTGGGGCTTACCGGTGCACAAATGAATGGTGCAGACGCGTGTTATGTAGAATTAGCTGACGTATTAGTAGCGTCTGATCAACAATCCGCAATGTTTGATGCACTGCAAAGCTTCTCGTGGAAATTTGATGATGAATCTGAGTCCCTTAACGGGCAAGTCACCGCTATATTAGACGGCCTAAACGCACCAGAAAGTGAGCTAGCGAGAAATGTAGAATCTCACCGTACGGTTATTGATAAATGGTGTGAACCAGACAACGTCACCGATGTGGTTAATAACTTATTATCAGCGGATGTAAGCGAAGATAAGTGGTTAAGTCGGGCGCAATCTACATTGGCTAAAGGGTCGCCTATAACCGCGCACTTAGTGTTTGAAGAGTGTAAACGTGGCGCCAAATTGTCTTTGGCTGATTGCTTTCGTATGGAAGCGATTATGTCTTGTCGCTGTGGTCAACACGGAGAGTTTCAGGAAGGCGTACGCGCATTACTAATAGAAAAAGACTTATCGCCTAACTGGATGTACAAAAAAGTGGAAGATGTGCCAGAAGAGGTGGTTGCCTCTTTCTTTGATTCCCCATGGACCAATGAAGCCCACCCATTGGCTGATTTGTAGCCAGCCTTCATCGTGTGAGCGGTCCTTCGTGTTAAAACACGTAAACACTTTGACAACCTAGTATCAACGCTGAAGCAGTCACGACACCGGCGGCGAAGTTTGGTAAACTCGCCGCCAGTATTAGACAGTTTTACAGTGGATTCTTTTTATGTGGCAATGCCCACTTTGCCGAAGCCCAATCGATATGAGTGCCTCGGTCATTCAATGCAGCAATAACCATAGTTTTGACAAAGCGAAAGCAGGCTACGTTAATCTTCTTCCCGTACAATTTAAAAATTCCAAGTCACCTGGTGACGACAAAAGTATGGTTCGCGCCCGAAGAGAGTTCCACGATCTCAATGGTTATGGGCCCTTAAAGCAGCGCATGACAGATATAGTGGCGCAGTATTACACCGATACCCGTAGTAGTGACAATGCCGATATCAATGCAAAGCCGGAACTTGCGATCTACGATGCAGGGTGTGGCGAAGGGAGTTACCTAAACGCCCTAGTCATAGGTTTAAAAGCCAAAAGTATTCACACTACCGGCAGCGGTAGTGATATCGCGAAAATTGCGGTGGAATTAGCGGCTAAGGCGTATAAGTCGCAGCAGTTTGTTGTGGCCAGTAGCTTTGATTTGCCCATTGAATCGAATACTCAAGATGTGGTTATTCAGGTTTTTGCCCCCGGAAGCAGTGAAGAGTATACACGTGTGTTGAAAGCGGGTGGTCTTTTGCTTACCGTAGACCCAGCACCCATGCATTTGTTCGAGTTAAAATCATTGGTATATGATAACCCCGCAAAACATGCGGTAGAAAAAGAGGAGCGGGTGGGTTTCGAACAATCTATGGATGAAACAGTCAATTATCCCCTGCATTTCGATAACGATGAACAAAAAATCGCGTTGATTAAAATGACGCCGTATTACTGGCGTTTACCACCGGACAGATTGGCAGAAATTGTTGAGGAGCTAAACCAAGTCACCGTTGATTTTCGTGTTCAAGCTTGGCTAAAAATGCCAGAGACCGTTTGAGTGTATTTGAAGAGATAGCACAACATGGGTTCACACACTGTTAAAGCCTTGTTTTTAGACCGTGATGGCATTATTAATGTCGATTATGGTTATGTGGGTCGGTACGAAGATTTTGAATATGTTGACGGCATATTTGCGTTAATAAAGCGTTTCGAAAAAGCAGGCTATAAAATTATCATTGTTACTAATCAGTCGGGTATAGCACGAGGCTTATATTCTGAAGATGATTTTAACGCTTTGATGAGTGCCGTTCAGCAAGACTTTTACCAAGCCGGTATTGGCGAGGTTTCTGTGTATTTTTGCCCTCATCACCCAGAGCATGGCATTGGCGCGTACAAAAAACAGTGTGCGTGCCGAAAACCAAACCCAGGCATGCTACTACAGGCCGCTGAAGAGCACTCTGTTTCATTACCTTTGAGCATCATGATTGGTGACAGTTGGCGAGATATACAAGCAGGGCAAAAAGTAAGTTTATCCCACTGCTATTTTGTTTCCCGAAAAGCCCCGCCAGCTGGAGCAGAGCTAGGCAATGTCACTCAAGTCACATCTTTGAACGACATACCTGTTCCCAGTAGCGTTTAATTCACATTTTCCTTCGTGCTTTCATTAACGCTAGTTAATAGCTAAGGCGATCATAGAGTCGAGTAAGCAGAATGAAGAGAAAACAAAGTCGTATGCCAAAAGCATTCGCGTTGATAGTGGGTTAAAAAGCATGTGAATGGATACAAAAAAGGCGCCTAAGTGGCGCCTTTCATGTTTTAGTTTTGGTTAGAAAACCGAGACAAATGTTTGATGGCTTGACTTAATAAATCAACGTTAAGCGGGGCATTGCTGCGCTTACCTGTAGCAACGTCAGTAATTTCGTAACTACCGTTACTTAGCACATCAGTACGTTTGCCATTGTGGAACACCACAATACGCTCACCAGAGGTACTGACTAGCCATTTGCGACTTGGGTTTAATAAGTTTTGACCCGTAGAGTAGAAGGTTGTAGGCGCCGCGCATCCAAGGGTATTCATAATTGTTGGTGCGAGATCTTCAGTGCTAGCGATATTTGCACTTAGCGACATGTTACTGTAAAGCATGCCTTGCGAACTCTCGCTCCCGAAACCGGTAGCAATCATTACCTTGTTGGTTTGCAGCATTTCTTGCGTTACATAGCCTTCAATCGCAGATGCAGGTAAAAATGCCAAGTGTAAACCATTATGATTGTTTGAAAGAGGCTGGCGATAACTAGTAAACAAATCGTCAGGTAAACTTTCATCAAAATGAATAGAGACAGGCATTCCTAGACCAACGGGTAAGGCTAATAGTACAGGGCGCTTTTTACTTAGTGAGTCTTGATAAATCTCTGGCACACCAAACAAGGTGGTAGTTATCAATCCTTGTAAACTACTGGCGGTAGAATGGTAGTTTTCTAACGCATTAAGCCCAAGTGTGTCTATACCAGCAATAGGGGCATCATCAATCTGCACTATCACTGTCATGTTCTTACCAGAATCTATAGAGCAATATACAGGCTCCGCAGGATAGCTAATATTATGAATATCGGTATTAAACTGGAGCTGTTTACGCTCTTCATAGGCGGCTAAATCAAGCAAGCCATAACGCGACATGGTAGTTTTAGCTGTAGCTGGGTACGACAGCGGGAACATATTATCTTGCTTGATGATAGGCTGATACAATTCGGCATCGGCCCATACATGCACTGCATGACTGGTAACAAAACACACCACAAAAAAGCTGGCTACTGGCACACCAATTTTATGCTGTGAAAAGCGCTCAACCCTTTTCCAGATAGCATTGGCAAGCACAAGCTGAAAGCCTAACCACACTAAAAACAGCATGAATAAATAAGCCCACTGTTGCCAGTAGAATTCACTTATTTGCGTTTGTGCTTCAGTTTTAAGCAAATCGGCAGCGTGAAAACTGATATGAAAGCCGGTGCGATTAAATAACAACGCATCGAATGCCAGCAAGGCAAGTCCAACCGCAGCAATAATAGAAGCACTGGCTTTAATTGCCCTTGGATTGGTGGCTAAGTAGCACAAGGGCAAGATAAAAATTACAAACCCGAAAAAGGTCATAAAGCCAATATGGCCCAACCAATTGGTGAGTAGGTACAGCGTACCTACGCCCGTGCCAGGCATGGGAGAAGAAAAAACAAAAATTGATGCAATAACAATGGCTATTATTATATTCGCTAGCGCGAACCAATGGCCCCAATTAACTAATTTCGTCACTCGCTGGCGGCGAGGAGATTCGGCTAAAATCATAAAAAAGCCTACTTAACCTTGAACACTCTTCTTGAGCACATTAGCAAACTGATCTGCCATGGCTTCGCGTTTGTCAGGACTAACCTGAGTCTGTAAAATATGGGTAATCACATTACCTAGTACCATTAGCGATAGATCTCTCCCCGCATCGTTTTCTTCGAGGGTTAGAATGACTTTATTCATTAAGGTTTCAAATTCAGCAGTGGTATAACGACTGTTCTGGGGCACTGTTACGCCTCTTTTTCATGATTTCTTTGATAAAAAGAATGGTTTTACTCGTAAAATGATTATAATCGTTGTTTGAGTGATAACAATCATTCATTCTAAAATCCCGCAATTCCGTTAGTTTTTCTGACATTTTTTAAGCAACAGGACACCCTAATCGCTATGAGTGCACTGATTCATCACTTTGTTGTACACCGTTTAGTCGTTAATAACGAGGATAAAATTGAAGCTATCCCTCGTGACAATTGTTTGGCAGTCACGCCAGAAATTGAGCTTCTCGCACACCAGATTAACCACAGCTTTAATGCTAAGCCCGGTAAAGGGGTGGGTCACTTTGTTTCACAAAGCGATGAAGAAAACACTGATAACGTTGCAGAGTTTTCCGAAGGTCTAAAAAACTACCTAACGCAGAAAAAAGCAGGCGGCGACAATTTAGAAGAAGAATTTCATAGCTTTTCGTTATCAGCCACCAAGCGATTAGTGAAAACGTTAATAGATACAGGCACAGTAGAAACAGGGTTTCTCATTTTTTGCCAGTATGAGTTTTTAGCGACGCAATATTTGATGATTGCGTTGCTAAATACGCGCTCTCACGTTGAAGTGACCAATTCACTGGATTTGTCTGCTCGAGAGCATCTCGATTTGGCACGTATGCAACTAGCAGTTCGCATTGACCTAACCCAATGGGATATACAACCCGAACAGCAGCGTTACGTTAGCTTTATAAAAGGCCGTATGGGCCGTAAAGTGTCAGACTTCTTTATGCAGTTTGTTGGTTGTGAAGAACTGGTTGATGTGAAGCAGCAAAATAAGCAGTTAATTTCGTCTGTAGACGCTTATTTGGCTAGTGAATCATTAGATCCACAAGAGCAGCACCAACACCGCGAAGAAGTGAAGACGTATTTTAAAGAAAAGATTGATGCTGGCGAAAGCTTATCGGTTGATGAATTAGCGAACAGACTACCTTCAAACGAAGAAACCAGTAGCAACTTTTCATCATTTACTCAGTCTATGGAAGTACCGCTTGAAAAAGAAATTCAGCCAGATCCTGCAGCGTTAAAACAATTAGCGAAATTTACAGGGCAGGGCGGCGGTGTATCGGTAAGTTTCGAGCGCAAGCTGATGGGCGATCGTGTATTTTACGACCCCGCTACCGATACCTTAACGATTCGGGGGATTCCACCCAATTTAAAAGATCAGCTTAATCGCCAATCTTCTATGGACTAATCACTGCGTTTAACACGTAAAAAACGTATACTAACAACAGAAAACGAACACGATACAAGGGTGTCATGCAACTATTTGTAAACGATTTGACAGTAATGGACTTTTCTTACCTTTGCCCCAAACGCGGCATGGTAGGTGAAAGCTGGATTGTCGATGTAATCCTAACCGGCGAACTTAACGAAGAAAGTATGGTTCAGGATTTTGGAATTGTTAAGAAAGATCTTAAACGACTGATTGACGAGTATGTCGATCATAAATTGCTTGTGCCTGCAGAATATGCGGGCGCAACGGTTATCCATGATGACGTAAATGAACAGGTTGAAGTGCGCTTTACCTGCGAAGATGCGCGAGAAATTATGCTTCGCTGCCCAGCAGAAGCCTATGCGTTTTTGTATTCAGATGTAGTTACCATGGAATCGGTGAGCGTTTATTTAAAAGAGGTGCTTGCCACCCATTTACCCGAAAACGTTGATAACATTACTTTAAAGCTGCGTACCGAGGTGATTGATTCGCCGTTTTATCATTATACCCACGGGTTAAAAAAGCATGACGGAAACTGTCAGCGTATAGCGCATGGTCATCGCTCTCGTATTGATATTTACCTCGATGGTAAAATAAGCGAACAAGAACAAGCCTATTGGGCGAACCGTTGGGACGATATCTATATCGCCACTACGGAAGATGAAATAGCGTATGAAGATCGCAAAATAACCGGTTCAGTCGCTACCCCTAGCGATTATTTCTTGTTTGCTTACGAATCATCACAAGGCTATTTTGAGTTACTTATTCCTAAGGCCGATTGTGAAGTGATCACTACAGATTCAACGGTGGAATGTTTAGCTCAGTACTTGTTAGTTGAGCAAAAGAAACGCACTCCCAACAATCATTGCCAAGTAGTGGCGTATGAAGGTGTGGGTAAAGGCGCCATGGTGTCTGACTAATTACTTCATTTTTGTTTAAGTATGGTAGGCAAAATCGGGTAAAGGCTATTGGCAAGCTTAGAATAAAAGAACGGCACAAGCGCTGCATAAGTACTTTATAAATTCAGCATCGATGCGAATCAAGTGTGATGAAAGTGCGAGAAAGGAGTAGTAATGAGTTCTAGGGTTAAGGGTGTAGAGTCTGTCCAATCTAGTGTGATCAACTCACTAAAAGTCGCAGTACGTTCTGCTGGCATGTCAGTCTTACTATTGTTGGGTGGTAGTTTAACTGGCGCTCATGCGCAGCAAGACGGGATAACGTTAAATGGCACCCTAACGCAAGGTAGCTTGATAAGAGGTCAGGTTGCCCCTGATGCTGTCGTTACGCTTGATGGCGAAACATTGTCGCTAAATAGCGAAGGCAAATTCGTTTTTGGTTTTCCTCGCGATGCAGGCCTTTCTCACAAGCTTAAAGTCGAACTTGCCGATGGCACCAGTTCAGTACGAGAAATTACCCTCACTAAACGTGAATACGACATTCAACGTATAGACGGGCTAGACTCTAAGATGGTGACGCCGCCAAAAGCAGTGCTTGAAAGAATTAGACAAGACAACGTTAATGTGGCTAAAGCTCGCAGTAAAGTAACTGATGCCGATGCATTGTTTACGCGCTTTGAGTGGCCAGCTAAAGGTCCAATAACAGGCGTTTACGGAAGTCAGCGTGTATTAAATGGTGTACCAAAATGGCCTCACTTTGGCGTAGACGTGGGTGGACCTACAGGCTCGCCAGTAACGGCACCAGTTCAAGGCACAGTTACGTTAGCAGAAGATTTGTATTATTCAGGTAATACGTTAATTCTTGATCATGGAATGGGCGTCTTTTCTACTTTTCTTCACTTAGATTCCATCACAGTGAAAGTAGGCGATACAGTAGCGCAAGGCGAGCAGATTGGTACCATTGGCGCTACGGGTAGAGCGACAGGCCCACACCTAGATTGGCGAATTAACTTGGGCAAAATGCGCCTCGACCCTCAGACGGTAGTGTCGGGAACGCCTGATTAGAGCGGGAACGCCAGAATAAAGCGGTAACGCCTACATAGGCAAACAACGCGCCTCGTCATCTAACAATAAAAAGCGCTACCCAATGCGGTAGCCCTTTTTTGTATTTACTGCTAGCTCTTAGTATGTGCGTATCTAAAAAGACATAAATCTACATAAGCAAAAATAAACCGAGAGTGGTTAGTTAAGCCCCAGCCATGCTGAAAATTTGCTCTCATCAATAATGTCAAAATAGCACACATCTTCTCGTGCATTTCTTATGTCAAGATCACCAGTTAACAATCGGCCATCTCGAATAAGTGAAAGGCTGACTTGGCCAGTATTGGTGGCATCTAAAATCCGTTGTAATTTCACTTGGTTTACCACAAAACCATTTATGGCAATAATGATATCGTTAACCATAACGCCTGCGTCGGCAGCGGCTAAACCTTCAAAAACTTGCGTAACCGTTAATCCTAATGGAGCTGGCTTGCAGTTAGCACCTAATTGTCGTTTCATACCCTCAGCGCTTGTTTTGCCTCCTTTGTCATCGGCAGACACCTTGCTGCGGGTAATGAGCTTAACGCCAATGGTCGACAGCCAATTCTCTAACGGCACGTCTTTAGTGCCGTAAACCACATCAGCAAGGTAGTCAGAAATATCAATATCAAAATCTTGCTCACACAACGTGGCAATAACGTCGTCAGGGGTGCCTTTTTCGTCGCGGCCGTACTGATCCCATAAATGACGCATCAGCGAATCTAAGTTGATTTCATTATTCGACTTTTCACGTAGCAACAAATCTAGGCCAAAAGCGATAATGCCGCCTTTGGTGTAGTAACTAACAATTGAATTAGTTGCACTGGCATCCTGCTTGTAGAATTTTGTCCAAGCGTCGAAGCTACTTTCCGCTACTGACTGCTTAAACCTACCTGCATTTTGCAATAAACGCGTTAAATTCTGCGATACGATATCTAAATATTTTTGAGGAGTAATAGTGCCCGCACGCGCTAACGTGACGTCATCATAAAAGCTGGTAAAGCCCTCATAAATCCACAGTTGGTTTGTATAAGTTTCTTTTTGTAAATCGGGCTTTACCATCACCTCGGGCTTAATACGCTTAACGTGCCATGTATGGAAAAGTTCGTGGCTGCATAAACTCAAAAACGTAATGTAACCGTCAGTTTTTGTCTCGCTTTCGCCGACCATAGGTAGGTCGAAACGCGGAAAGAGTAGGGCGGTAGAATCACGATGCTCTAGACCACCAAAACCAGTATCTGCCAACAACGTCATAAACAAATAACGTTTAATAGGCTGCGGATCGCCAAATAACTGCATATGGTGCTTACAAATTGGGGTTAAGTCATTTGCAATACGCTCTATGTCGAGGTTATTTCTACCAGAGAATAACAACTCGAAGGTAACGCCCTCTACTTCAAAACTGTGAAAGTTACATACCCCAATATAAAGTGGATGGTCGATAAACTCAGCATAGTCTGCCACTTCATATTCCCAGCTATCTGGCATATCTTCAGTCATTGGCATACTGGTATAGGCACGCCAATTCGCCACAGCTGGTTTAATAATTTGTAATTTACATGGCTGTTGTTCAAAGCCTTCAACACTTAGAAATGCACTGGTGCCGTTAATAAAGGCATACTCGTCGTTAATAAATGCAGAACGGACTGATAAGTCGTTGGCATATACTCGATAAGTAATAGTGACTGCCTCACCGTGGGTATCGGCCTGCCACGTTTGCTTATCTAATTTTGTGCAAGTAACCGGTTCGCCAGAAGCAGTATTGCTCGCTGTTAAAGACACTATATTTTTGGCAAAGTCTCTCACCATGTAACTGCCAGGGATCCAAGACGGTAACGTGAGCGATAAGGTTTGTGATTCGTGAGAAGGCACGGTTAACGTTACATCAAACAAATGTTGTTGCCACGAGTAAATCGACAGTTGGTAGTGAAGTGAAGCGCTATTCATGGTGACCTTTATAAAAAATTATTCGTATCTTAAAAATATGGCGACATCATGCCTGATAGAGAAGGTTTTGTCAGCCGACACAAAATTGGTTACATTTAGAGTAAGTATAATAAGAATGTTCTTAAATACATGTCAGATAATGCAGTAAGTAGTCAACTTAACCGAGAAGACGTCGATAATTTGTGTGCCTTGCCACCGGGTGCAGTGGTAGATTTACAAATTACGACGCCAACGGCACCTAAGCGGGTAAAAACCGCTTATGTAGGAATGGAACTTGCTACCTGCATGATATTCCAGATACCCACTTCCGCAAAATGGATAGTTGTCAGAGACTTATTGACGGTGGGTAACGACGTAGTAGTACGCTTTGTACTTGAAGGCGATGCCGGGCAAGTTATAGCGTTTAGGGTAAAGGTTCTCAAATTATTGGCTAAACCCTCAGGGTTATTAATTACCAGCTTTCCACGCCGCATAGAATCTATAGGCCTTCGTGCTAACAAGCGGGCGCAGCCGGGTATAGCGGTTAAAGTGTCCTGTGAAGCCTTTCCTGAATCTGAACATGTGACCGGTATTATTGTGGATATATCTAACGATGGCTGCCGTATAGCTCTGCCGCTCAAGCCTGAATGGCCCATCATGATTGATGAAACTAAAATTGCATTAGTTTATTCAACCGATGGTAAAGAAGCCACGTTGAATGCCACTGTCAAAAATCACCAGTTAGAATCAGACTTTGTTTATTATGGCTTGAAATTCGATAGTGATGACGATGCTGTCAATGCACTCTTAGCAGGCCATACGCTAATTAGTTAATACGATGTTCACAACAAAAAATTGAAGCAATTATTATAACAATAAGTGGAATTTGCTATGAGAACGATTGAAAAGCTATTACTGCAATACAACGAAAGCCACCAAAATAAAACCAACGTGCTTATTCACGGCATTGCGGTGCCTAGTATCTATTTTGTCACCTTAGGGCTTATTTGGGCGATACCCGTGCCCGATTTCATTGCCAATTTCAATGTGACTTGGGCACATATCGTTGCCATTCCAATCCTGTATTATTATTTCAAATTGTCTGGTCCCATTGGTGCGGCCATGACACTGCTTACCATTGTTTGTTTCGGTGGTATTAATCTTATTGCCTACTTTGGCGTTAGTGTTTGGCTGTTCTGTCTATCGCTGTTTGTTGTGATGTGGATACTGCAATTTATCGGTCATAAAATTGAAGGTAAAAAGCCCTCATTTTTGGAAGATCTTCGCTTTTTACTTGTAGGCCCAGCATGGTGGTGGATGCATTGGCTTAAGAGATTGAATATTAGTTATTAGTTACGGTCACTAATCTTAGCAAAGCGTGCGACAAGTCGCATATGAAGTACGACCAAGATGCTCCTACAGAGGCTTACCTTGCGTATAATCTATCAATCAATTCAACCACTGGTAAACATGTGAGCCGCTTTCAGCGCGTTATTGAAAGTAACGAAAGGTTATTTTGGACATTGCACAGCGCAGGCTGGGCAGGTTTTGCCATCATCTATTATATTGGCTCGTTCCTTCACGATGTAAGGCCAATTTGGGTATTTATAATATTACTCAATGCTTACGCAGGCTGGTTGTTAACTATACCATTGCGTTACGTCTATCGCTGGGCAAGAAAACAGTCGCCGTTAAACATGCTAATGACAGTAATTGCATCCTGTTATCTGATTGCGTTGTTGTGGGCTGTGGTTAAAAATATAAATTATTGGGAAATTTACAAGCATGGCTACAGGCCTGATGCTTGGTACATGTATTTTACCAATACGATTAACTCACTCATCATGGTGGGCTGTTGGAGTGGCGTTTACTTCGGTATTAAGAACTTCCAGATGTTGCAAAAAGAAAAGCAAAATGCGCTTAAAGCCAGCACCATGGCGCATCAAGCGCATATTAAGATGCTGCGTTATCAGCTGAATCCTCACTTTTTGTTCAACACGCTAAACGCTATTTCTACCTTGGTGTTACTAAAAGAAAACGATACCGCAGAAGCGATGGTCTCTCGCTTGAGCGACTTTTTGCGCTATTCTTTGGATAACGACCCTATTAAACGAGTGCCTTTAGGCCAAGAAACAAAGGCCTTACGGTTATATCTTGAGATTGAAAAAGTACGATTTGATGACAGGCTAGAAGTGGTCTGGAATATCGATGAAGAGTGTGAAAACGCACTTGTTCCTAGCATGATATTACAGCCTATTATTGAAAATGCTGTTAAGCACGCCATTTCTAAAATGGAGAATGGCGGTCAAATTGCTATAACAGCCCGCGCGTTTGGAAACGACTTACTAATGGATGTGGCTGATAATGGGCCCGGTGCCGACATTGTAGATGGTCAGTTAAGCCGTGAAAATGGTGTTGGACTGGCGAATATTAAAGAGAGATTGCATTCACTGTATCAACGCAATTTCGCATTTTCTATTGAAGATAATCAGCCGTCGGGTGTACGAGTTCGAATTCGTATTCCCTATGAAGTAAAGGATGTATGCGCATGACAAAGCAAGTAATTAAAACCCTAGTGGTAGACGATGAACCACTCGCTCGCCGTGGACTTCGGGCTAGGTTAGAACGTCATGACGACATTCAGGTACTTGCTGAGTGTCAAAATGGGCTTGAAGCAGTAAGTAGTATTTCACAACTTCGTCCCGATTTAGTGTTTCTTGATATTCAGATGCCTGGGCTAAATGGCTTTCAGGTTATCCATAAGCTGCGTGAGCTCAACCAACCTATCCCCATGGTAGTGTTTGTTACTGCGTATGACAGTTATGCGATTAAAGCATTCGATGTGCATGCGTTAGACTACTTATTAAAGCCTGCAGATGATGAACGCCTTAAAGATGCCCTAGTGAAAGTGCGAGAATATTTCGCCACACAGCATCAAGATGAACAGTCTAAACGCTTAGTGAATTTGGTGGCCGAGTTGACTGGCGACGATTGCGAAGAAATCTTACGTAAGCTAGCCAATGGTGAGCCGGTTGAAACCAATCCTTACCCCGATGTATTGGCCATTAAAGATGGTTCTGAAGTTACCAGAGTGAATGTTCAAGACATACAGTGGATAGATGCCGCGGGTGACTACATGTGTGTTCATGCATTAGATGGTATGCACATTATGCGTAAAACCATGAAGGAGCTCGAGCAAGAGCTTAACCCTCAGTGGTTTGTGAGAGTACATCGTTCCGCTATCGCTAATATTCGTTTTGTGAAAAAATTAGTAAGCCACATTAGCGGTGAGTATCACCTCATTTTGCAAAATGACACCGAACTAAAAGTAAGTCGTAGTCATAGAGACAAAGTAAAAGCGGCGATGAAAATGTAACGCTAAAAGCTTGGGTCTATAAGCCTTAAACTGATAGCGTAGACAACGTATTTGTTCAAAAATGCCCGAGAAATCGGGCATTTTTATTTCTACTAACTGATTGAGTTAACTTATTGATATATCGTATTTAGTCAGGGTTATGCGTAACCATTTATCGAGTGCTACAGCAATTAATTAGTCGTATTTCAGTATCGTTCATTCATGATGGTGAGCATGGTTTCCATACTAGAAGGGTTTAACGGTTTGTTCTTCTCCCATGTTTGTGTAAGGGGAATTTCACTGGGCGTACCATTAAGTTCACCTACCATAACGCCGTTGGTGTCACTACCCACTAAACTCACAGCATAGGTGCCTAACTTAGTAGCAAGCAACCTATCTTGACTCACCGGTGAACCACCACGCTGAACATGACCTAGCGTTACAGGGCGAACTTCAGACTGGGTTTTTGATACCAGTTTGTTGGCCAAATCGTTAAGTCCACCAGGCCACACATTTTCAGCTACCACTATAATAAAGCTAATCGCGCCTTTGAGTTGTCTTCTCTTCTCAATTTGCCCAGTAATTTTATCCAGTTCTGCATCACATTGATCAAAGGTTTCTGGCAAAATAACGTAATCAGCCGCCGAGGCGAGGGCTGAATTCAACGCAAGAAAACCGGCATGTCTGCCCATCACTTCTACAATGAAAATACGTTCAAACGCGTCTGCAGTGTCTCTGACTTTATCGATTGATGAAACGACTGTATCGATAGCGGTGTAATAACCAATGGTGGCATCGGTGCCAGCGACATCATTGTCTATGGTACCTGGAATACCAATAATTTGACCGTGCCAGAAATCTGCCAAATGATCAGCACCTCTAAAAGACCCATCGCCGCCAATCACAATGAGGGTATCAACCTCTAGTTTTGTAAGGTTAGTGGCAGCAGTTTTTGCTCCTTCGTCGGTTTTGAAAGGTTCGCAACGGGCGCTGTGTAGTACGGTGCCCCCTTGCTGGATGAGGTTGTGCGTTGCTTGAGGCGCAAGTATCTCATACTCTTGCTCAAGTAAGCCGTTATAACCATGCTGGTAACCAAACAGCGTAAATCCTTGTCTCTCACAGGCTATAACAATAGCTCGAATACAAGCATTCATTCCTGGCGCATCACCACCCGATGTTAGCACTGCAACGCGTTTCGACATGTTTTCATCCTTTTCTCGTCTACTTGATAACGCCTCTTTAAATAGATGTTACTACGAACAAGGCGCTAGACCATACGGTAACATGGCAACATCAAAACCACACCGCCAATAAAACCTTACGTTGCCTGTAAGGTGCTGCCTTTAAAGCTCCGCATAACGCTTGGTATCAAAAAACAACCCGCTACTTAATAATCTTTAGGAGGTAAACTTTCCTTGTTAACCGCCGCTTTGGCTTTTTTGCCAATGGCTTGTTGCTCTCCCTTACAAATAGTGTCGTAATCATCGCGATAATACCTGAAGTTTTCACATTCACTTTCATAACGCTTTTTCGCTGACATCGCTTGCTGTGGGTAGCGATTATCATTCATCACTTTCGACAAGCTTTTGCATACATGTAATTGACGATTTACTTCTACAATATCTTCACAAGGTGGGGTTTGGCTGCATCCATTAAGTGCTACAACTGAAAGTAGGCTAGCAAGCGCACAGATTTTTTCAATTAGGGTTATTGTCATTATGTAATTCCCATAAAAGTGTCTAAGTCGTTACGTAGCGTAGAGTATTTCTCTTCGTGTTGCACCTTTAGTGGCATGTCATCAATAAGTTTATAAAGTCGACGACATTCTTTAAATAAATCAGGATCTGGCTTTTGGTTTTTGCTTAATATCTGTAATAAGCACTGTAATAGGTTGAGGGCTACACCTGTATTTACCGGCGAAAAGCCTTGTGCAAGGGCAAAGGAGTCTTTTGCTTTTTCATATTGGCCTTGTTGGTAAAGCTGAATGCCTTCACGGTTGAACTGCTGATAATTAGTCATGTTTTGTTGGACTTTTGTCGTCTCTGAACGTAACAAGAAGTCGCTATTAGAATCGAATTCTAAATTCTGCTGTTTAATGATGTCTTGAAGTTGCAGTGCGTCTTCAAATTCACCAAGGTCGTACATGACTTTAAGGCTATCCGGTATAAATGTGATTGGCGGCGTGGTGTACTTTTCGTCTATGGCAGCTTGTGATTGCGCCAAATTCTTTTTGGCATCAAGCATTTTCCCATCAATAGCATTAACGCGAGCGTTGATAATGCTGCCAAAAATACTGACATCAAAATCTTCGTCTATACGTAATATGTTTTCATCAAACTTACCCCGTTGGAGGGCAAGCAAAGCTTCTTGTTGATAGCGATTTCGCGTGCGTTTGTCATCGGTATATTCGGCGACATCAAGCAAGCTTCGAATAAATCCACACCAATGCAGGCTGTTCTGATGTACGGTTCTTTTCGATAAGTCCCATATGGCCAAACTAGAGGTAGAGGCTAAAATGTAATCCTTATGGTTTCGCGCTATGGAGCATGCACTAAAATGCCTAGGCAAAGAAAAGGGCGAAAGTTTTATGGCATGCTTAATCGCAGAAATCGCGGCTTCGCCCTGATCCTTTGCATCATTGGCTTTCGCCAATACATCATGGGCCTCGGCATTAAACCGGTTGCGTTTAATAATATCCTCGGCAATACCAATGGCTTTATCGAATTCTTCTAAAGCTAGATAGGTTTTTGCCAACGCAACCTTAGCCCAAAGTATTGGCTTTCCCTCTAAGTAAGGCGCAAGTACATCCAGTGCTTTGTCGTATTGTTCTAGGCGCAAATACAGTTCAACTAAAAGCTGCTCACACGTGCCTGTATAGGGTGATGGGGTACTAATAAGATCTTCACACAAATCGATAGCATCGTTGATATTTTCATTGGCCACCTCTTGTAATACCGCCCCTAAAAACTGTCGTTTTTGCCATGCGCGGGTAATACGGGTTTTAAGTTGTACCTGTGAAAAGGGCTTAATAAGATAATCATCAGGGCGTCGTTCAATAGAGCCAAGTACTACAGGGCGCGCACTATCAGCGCTAATTAATATAAACACGGTGGTGGGTTTAATTAAGCGCTTTATTCTCAGCTCTTCTATAAGCTCGAAACCGTTTTTTTTGTCTACCCCTAAATGAAGATCGCAAACAATAATATCGAATTTCTGCTTTTTACACAGTGACAGCGCCTTTTCCGCAGAAGACTTGGTAACAACGTCACTTGCGCCCATGGAATGCAATAATCCACGTAGTAATAAGAGAAAAGGGCGTTGATCTTCAACAATAAGCACCTGCTTATTCGAAAAGTTCATTTTTCATCCAATGATAACCATGACACTTTAACTACTTGAGAGGTTCTATACATGATTGTTTAAAATAACGATAAGGGCAAGAATAAGCTTAAGAAAAACATTATCTTGCCGACACTATAGGTATGAATTTTAAATCGTCTTATTTTTGTGTCTGATAACGATATAAACACAATTAAATCCATAGATCCCAGTATGGCATGGGAATGGAACGGCACGCTGTCAAAAGCAGCGGGTAATGCCACGCTTTTTGCTTTGTATTTGGCAATGCAGCAAAGTGCGCTTGCCGATACAATATCGATAGAAAGCCCTAGCGAAGACGAAGCCAGTAGTGACATCACACAACGACTAGAAGCGCTTAACTTTTACCGCAAAGCACCACTTTTTGCGAGTGAGTCAGATTGGTTACACATGAATCGATTGTCTCAAAAAATAGCGCATCAAGTAACACAGCAAGAGCCCTCATCATTGCAGTTTGATGAAGTACGCCTTCACAATGAAATGCACCCAGTGCCACTTGCACAAACAAATGACGCTAAGAAAATCAGGCAAGATATTATTACTAACTGTTCGTTAGCAACGCAAAAGCGCATTGCCGCTACTTATTCCTCCTCTATTGGTGAAGACAACACCATGCTTAGTGACATCATTGAGCAGTCTGAGTCCTTTCTTGCTGCCTAACTGGAAATGTTAAAACTGATTTGATATAGTGCGCGCCGCATTTTTGCACTGGTTTTACGTTCCAACTAGCAAAGGTTAACATTACTATGTCTAAATATATCGTTTGCGCGATGTACAAATTTGTTGCGCTTGAAAACTTCGAGGCCATGCGCCAACCCCTATTAACTGCCATGGAATCTAATGGCATTAAAGGTACGCTTTTACTTGCCAGCGAAGGCATCAATGGCACAGTTTCAGGCACGCGAGAAGGTATTGATGGATTACTTCAATATCTTAATGCCGACGAGAGAATTAATCCTATCTCTTGTAAAGAATCACTTCACGAAGAACAGCCTTTTTACCGCACCAAGGTTAAGCTCAAAAAAGAAATCGTCACCATGGGTGTTGAAGGTATCGACCCACGTAAAACCGTAGGTACGTACGTGAAACCAGCCGACTGGAACGCGCTTATTAGCGACCCCGATGTGACTGTGATAGATACTCGAAATGGTTATGAAATCGAAATTGGTACTTTTAAGCACGCTATCGACCCTAAAACTGAAACTTTTCGGGAGTTTCCAGAGTATGTCGCTAAAACATTAAGCCCAGAAAAAAACAAAAAAGTGGCCATGTTTTGCACCGGCGGTATTCGCTGTGAAAAATCTACGGCTTATTTAAAAGAGCAGGGGTTTGATGAGGTATACCACTTGGAAGGCGGTATTCTTCAGTATTTAGAAGATGTACCAAAAGAAGAGTCATTGTGGGAAGGCGACTGTTTTGTATTTGATAATCGTGTGGCTGTGAATCACGATCTTGAAAAAAGTGATTATCATCAGTGCTATGCCTGTCGTTTACCGATTACCGATGAAGACATGCAAAGTGAAAAATATGAGTCTGGCGTAAGCTGCCCGCATTGTTTTGGAACCCATACAGAAGATCAACTTTCCCGTTTTCGTGAGCGCGAAAAGCAGGTGAATCTTGCCAAGATGAGAAAGCAAGAACACGTGGGTACAGAGGCACGAATTACTATGGAACAAAAACGTGAAGAAAAGGCCCGCTTACAACGTGAGCGCGCATTAAAAGCAAGAGAAAATCAAGCATAGACACTACTCAATAAGGGCGTTAAACTCACCCTCTATGTAGTTGCTAAAAAAGGGAAAGCGTGTGACCGCTCAACTTTCAGACGAAAAAATTGAAGAAATAAAGAAAGATTTCACCTTCTTCGACCAAGATGGTAATGGTCAAATTGATTTAACGGAGTTTATCGAGTTATTAACCGTTATTTCTCCAAAAACAAAAGCCAGCCATGTACAGGAAGGTTTTAAATTAATAGACAGCAATAACGACGGCTATATCGATTTCGAGGAATTCCTTGAGTGGTGGCAAGAGTGTTGGTGGGAATATTAATACTAACTGAATGTTAAAAAAGCGAGCTTTTAGCTCGCTTTTTTTATAGTAAAATTAATGGTAACAACATTGAGAGTAAAACCGGCGAGGTTTACTCACGTTATCGTTTAGAAGCGAAAGGGTAAGGACTTTTAGCATGACCTCTGAGGTAACAAAGCGTCTTAATAAATATATCAGTGATACTGGACTGTGCTCACGACGTGAAGCTGATAAATTGATTGAGCAAAATCGGGTTACCATTAACGATAAGCTGCCTGAACTGGGTACTAAAGTAGCGCAGGGCGATCAGGTGAAGGTTGATGGTAAGCTTGTTAAAGCCGTGGCCGAAGACAAATCAGACCGCATTTACTTGGTATACAACAAGCCCATTGGCATTACCTGTACCACCGAGCGCCATGTAAAAGGTAATATTATCGATGCCATTAAGCACAAACAAAGAATCTTCCCAGTAGGCAGACTTGATAAGCCATCAGAAGGATTGATTATTCTGACCAGTGACGGCGATATTGTGAATAAAATTTTGCGTGCTGAAAATGCCCACGATAAAGAATACGAAGTTACCGTTAACCAACCCATTAGTGAACGTTTTGTTCAAAAAATGGCAAAAGGCGTACCGATTTTAGGCACCGTGACTAAACCGTGTAAGGTAAATGCACGTGGCAAGTTTCAGTTTTCAATTATTCTAACCCAAGGCCTAAACCGACAAATCAGGCGCATGTGCGAATTTCTCGGCTACGAAGTGACTAAACTGAAACGCACACGCATCATGCACTTAGAGCTAGGTAATTTAAAACCAGGCCAATGGCGTAACCTTACGGAAAAAGAGCTAAATCAACTGAATAGCGCTGTGCAAAAATCATCTAAAACCGCAGGGTAGGCGCTATAAAATAAAGCGGCTTAACCTACTTGAAGGGCTTTATACGTTAAGAGAACAAACTTTGAAGTTGTTCTTTTTGTTCTGTGCTAAGCCCTTTAATTAACCGCAACGCTGTACCAAGCGCCTGTTTAGCTTCATCTTCCATATTAAAATGAAGGTAAGCATTGATCAGTGCGGTATGTGCATTTAAAGAATGTGGGTAATTTTCTGTATTCCATTTAAGCAGGGCTAGCGCATCGTCTTGCCTGTTTAAATACTGTAACCACTGCCCATAACCAGCAGCCCGATCTTCGGGAATAATCATCGATGTTTTTAACAATGACGAACGTGTTGCAAAGATAGCCTGTAAATCGGCTAAGGTTTGCGGTGTTTCAGGTATTGCCCAACCATTAAATAAATACTTCACACCATAGTACTGACCAAGTAATGCAGTGGTGTTATGCGTTTCATTACTAAACATTTGGCTGGTTACAGCAAATTGCTGGTTAGGGTAACGCTTTGTTAGTGCAACAAAGTTGGCGAAGGGCTCAGTCATTGTAGGCTCTTCTTGTGCTATAGAAATATACAAACGCCCTTGTAAACTGCCTTGCTTTAACGCGTTTTCAGTTAATGTAAGTAACTGGCTTTTATTCCAATATAGAGATGGGCTTACTGCTACAACACCATTGAACAAACCTGGTCGTTTCACTAAAGCATTAATAGCAAATTGTCCCCCGTGTGAGGTGCCAGCCAACCCTTGGTAATCTAAAGTACGATAGCGCGCTTTTACTTCGGGTATCACTTCTTGCTCAACAAAAGCTAAAAACAGGTCTGCATTTACTAACTGCTGTGGGTTTTGATTATTTGCACTGGTTAAGGTTAAGTCTCTTTCGCGTGTTTCACGAGGGTTCACAATACCCACAATAATCATCTGTGGTGCCTGATCGAATTTTGCCAAATAATCTATCGTACCCGCAGTATGAGGCCCCTGAATATCACCATCTGTTACATACAATACAGGGTAGTGTGCGTCGCTTTTTAAGTAACCTGCAGGCAAATACACTACAAGGTTACGTGTTTCACCAAGCTTTTTACTATTTATAACTAAGTCTTCGGTTGTAAATACTGTTTCAACTGACCACGCGTTACATTGGCTTCCCAATATAAGTAACAATCCGTAAAGTATCCTTTTCACTATATATTTCCCTATTTTTAAATTGTTATGTGAAATTCTCTAAGGCAATTAAGATTATCTTTCAAACGGCGAGTGAGTAGGGCGCAGCTTTGCAGATAACATGGTGTTAGGCATCCCCTTTAATCACGTACAGAATGTTAATAAGTGCGGACTTTAACAATAGACCTACACAAGACAATAAGCTCTTGAAGGCCATAATAACCAAGGCGACCCCGACCAGTGAATCTACAGGTATAAAATTAAACAAGCAAATAGCTTGCTAAAGCATAATGCCTATAAAAACGCTTTCGTAAGAAGCATGCCGATCAATAAGCACTATAAACCCTGCCAATAGTAGCGCGCCAGTGTAGTAATAGGATGAGATCCAAGGCTCAATTTCACCGATAAAAAAGGGTGAAAAAAATAAAATAGCAGCACCAAGCAGGGTTGATACAAACAAACCTAAAAGAAACTGTCTCATTAGCTTTTCCCTTTTTCCAATGCCTAACGAGTTGCCGTTTTAGCTAGATCAAATATTGCCAATTGGAGGCGCGTTGGAGTTTATGGTAAAGCGAAAATACCTTCAGCCGTTACCAGTTCGAAATAAAGGCTTTAGTAATAGCCCAATTAATTTACAAGCCCAACAACAAGATACAGGGAACAAAAGTATAACCCGATAGCTAAATAGGCCAATGAAAAAAAAGCTATTAATGGCCCATATACCGTACCAAAATTTTCCGAAAATAAAGGTGGCTCTCCTTAACTTAGCGTTCAGTAAAGCTAAGGAAGATGGGATTAATAAAGTGGCAGAAAGTCCAAATAAAGGAACGACAACAAACATTAATACTAAGCCGACCGAACTTGCGGCAGACCCATTTGATACCGGAGTTATGATAAACATTGACCAGTACGTAACTACTAGAGCAGCCAGTGCGCATATTAAGCCTAAAATTTGGATGCTACGCATATATTCCTTAAAAATAACAATCCAATGAGGGCGGTAATATGTAAGCTAAATAAAGTATCCATGCACCTTTGGATAATTCTAAATCTGATTTGGCTACATCAGTTACCACAACAATAGAACTGACTAAGCGCCAATCTAACTAATTACTTCATTGCCAAAATGCGTGTTCAGAGCGGACTGAACATGAATTAACTGGTTGGGTTATATTTGTGCGATCAACTACCCAACAATCCTCATAAATTGAGCAATAACAGAGCTCTATTTCAATATTATCATCTATAGCTAATATATCCGAAACCGACTCACCTTTGTATTTTAGAGGTGTTATAGAGTGACCCGACGGCAAAGTAGTATTATTTAAATGGGATTGAGATATATTTTTGAATTCTGGAAATTCTGACCATTTTTTTAGAAATTTCGTACCCGAATAAACTTTTGCGTACTTGATGAGCGCTGGGCCAGTTCCCTTATTGGCAACGCCATAACTAAAAGAATTAGTATTATGGCTTCTAGAAATTTCAATTTTAGGCCATACCGAAGCTTTAGCATAGGCGCGGTCAGTGTAAGCAGAGTAAATTGAAATGAAAGCGGTAAGCAGTCCAATAAACAGAGCTGTGAGTGCGATTATCATCTCTGGGTTTCTGTACCATTTTTCTCTTGCCATAAATTTAGCCCTTAAGACACTTATTACGAAGCCAGTTGGCAACCATGTTTACGACTTAGGCCGTGTCAGCCGTTGCTCAATTTATTGTTATACATCAAAGACTCTACGATGTAAGTAATCAATTTCAACTTCCATTTCATACAAGGTTTTTGTTGATTCTAAATTAAGGCTTTCTCGCATTAATTGACGTTGCTGTTCATATGCGGCGCTCATTTCGATTTTAGCGGCTTGGCGATAGGTTTCTTCATCTGGCCATTGAGCGTAAGCGATAAAAGTATCGTTCTTATGCCTATGTAAACGAGAACCTAGACTTCCTTTGAATAGGAAAATACCTTGCGTGGTTTTGGGCCATGCGGAAAGAAATTGCTCTTCATATCCAGTCTTTACTACGAACTCAAACATTACGACGAACATTACAATTCTTCCTTGATGTAAACGCCGCAATAGACGGCTAGAAATAATTTACTGATATTTAAAGCAAGCAATCTAACGAGTACTTTCAAGTGCGTGTTACTCGCGTATTTCTACTTTCCACGGCGGATTTAAGCGGTTTTCGCCCGCCCAGTAGAGTTTGATCTTATTACCAGAAGGGTCTTTTAGAATAGCCTCTTTCCAAAGGTAACTTTGCTCAGTAGGGGGTTGTATAAACTGAATACCTTTTTGAGATAAATTTTGGTAAAGCTCATCAAGGTGTTCGTGTTCAAAATAAATTACCGACTTATTTTCAAACACTTCATTTTCAAGAGATAAAGAAAATGTAGCGTTTCCATTTGGGCAAGAAAATCTAGCATAGTGAGGTGTGTCGACAATTTGTGTGAAGCCAAGCTTTAAGTAAAAACCAACAGCATCATCCATATTGCTTACTGGTAAAGTAACCTGATTGAGTTCCATTTATTTACCTACGTTAAAAACTGATTATGTGGAAAGTTTGCGGCTAGAAAGCTTAAAGCCCCGCTTATTATTAGTTGATTTATTTGTTATATGTTTTTTAGCCAACCATTCTGAGATGCTATTAAAACGACGGAATCACTAATTAATTGGTCTTTGTATTTGTTTTTGTTATGAACTGCCGGACCAATAATTTCGAATTGCTTGTTTAATTTTCGGGTAAGTTCTTCGCTATGTATTTTTAAACTTTGATTGTCAGCAATGTTAATTACCAGCCGTCCTTGTTCGTCGAGCGCTAATAGAAAATCTGAAGAAGTCGCCCGTTTATTTTGAAAAGAAGCTTTTTGCCATTCGAATGCGGTGGAAAAATGGAGTTCACCGTCATGTAGCCAAGTCTCTTCTGTTTCGCCACTTTCCCTGAACTGCTGACTTGCTATATTCGCTAAATCTTCAGGGGAAGGGGAACATGCATACAGGCCTAGTAACAATATTAAAAGTACTGGTTTCATAAATCATCCTTGTAAAACGTCAACATAAGCTTAAGCATTATTGAGCACAGCGACAATAGCGTATTGTTAATTTTGCGAACGAGTTTACGAGCTTAAATGCTTTTTTGGGTGTCAACGGCGATGTTCTGATGATGAGCATCGCAGTAAGGCAAGAATTTTTCATTCAAAAATTTAATCACTTCCGGTTGGAAATCATTTTGAGGTTGAAAATGATTTCCGTTAGGTACAGCGATATGTTTAAAAGGATGGGGGAAGCCCTTTGTTTTTAATCTCTCTATTACTTCTTCTGACATTTCTTGTGAAGGCCATATGTGATCTTTTTCACCGGAAACTAATAAGATAGGTCCATTAACATCCTCTACCTTTATTCTAGCCTCCTCGACCGAATCAATATCCATTAGTGCTATTTCATGAGCACGTCGTAAATTGCCCATTAAAACTGATGGTAAAATATTCAGCGTTAGTGGTACGTGAGGGAGCTCTTGGTCATTAAACATAAATGAAGAGGTTTTGCCATCAGCAAAAAAAGAAGGGCCGGCAAATACAACATGACTTCCAGCTAATGAAACAACACCATTGATTCGTGTGTATTTAGAAGCCAAGGTAAGTGCTAATTCAGCTCCCTTAGAGCCCCCCATAACAGCGACACAATTCGAATTTAGTCTTGGGTTATTTAATGTTAGAACTATTTCATTATAAATAGCATCTAAAGAAATTCGATCTAGCTCTTGAGGTATACCTTCCATACCAAAATATCCAACAGCTAACATCGCATATCCTTGATCAATATACTGCTGTCTTTCTTTAATGTTATGAGGCTTTGTCATACTATTTCCGCCTTCACTACCGCCAAAGTATACAAGTAAAGGCTGTTCCTTACCTTCACCCAAAAACAGCTCAGCATCAACTTTTCCATAGTTCAAAGGGGGAGTACTAGAGTCGAATGTCATTGGAGTAATGAATACAAACCCAACTAACAAAATTAATATGATGAGAACTATAAAGCTAAAATATTTAACTATTTTCAACACCGTTTGCTTCCTTTCATTTTTTAAAAGATGTTACTTTTTAAAGTTTGTTTCATTACTATTTAAGATTAGCTAATGCTAAACGGCTCAGAGGTGAAGCAAGTCAGCACACTTGTTTTAATCCCAGCCCGCGCAACAAGTGAATTTACTTGGTAAATAACCCATAAGTAATGTTTTAAACCTACTTTTGATGTGAATCACTTTGGGTTAAGTCGTTACATAATTGGCAGTCGATATTTTTCTTAAAATTATAAGCTCTTCGAGTGGCAAATATAGCTACTGAAATAAAAGACCACGTTATACCAAAAACGACGGAGTAAGAAAGCGTATGTCCTTTAATGTATTGAATGCCTGAAAGTAACGCGAATACCAGGGGCAAAGCGATACTGTATTGAAATATCCATTTTCTAATTGGCATCTTGTTCCTTATTCAGTTTTGTAAGGCAGGGCGTATATGTACTTTTTAATTCTCACTACTGGCTTTATTTGCATATTTACCAATTGCTTTGCCCGTTGTAGCCCAAACCATTACTCCTCCCCATGCTATTAGAGAAAAGCCCGCGGGAATACAAGCAAGCAATATATATTTGAATTGCTTTCTATTAAAAGCCAAAGCAAGCAATGCTGGAAGGAACCAGAGGATTAAAACCCCAACGAGTAAAAAGCCTATAAATGCGTAGTTGTCACTTGCCAAAATACTATCGATGTATTCCATTTTATTCGCCCTTAATATTAACTACTGATTTAATGAAATTGACAATAAAACCTGATTGTCAAAGATAGTAGTCTTAAATCTAAGAAATTTATTACAGAACCACTAAAATTTTTTTATACAAAAGTGTGATTGAAACTTAACCCCCACCAGGAAATGGCAAATATATGTGGGCTAAAATTAGGAGCTAAGAGATACTGTCCATGTATTAGCGACCTAGCTAGCAGCGCGAATGATTTAAACGGGTTGTTGAATGCCAAATTCTAAGTTTATTAGTTCTACTGTAGATATTATACCTAAACAAAAAAGCAATAAACGTACAACTAAATTGAAGTTAAAACGTAAACTCACAGTGTCTTTCCATGGGTTTTCATCTAGTTCGTGCCTTCTGTGTATTTGGCGCTCATATTCATTAGTAATTTGCTTACCAATAACTAAAAAAATAAATAAAAAGAAGAAAATGAACGCGAAAACGCCCCATGGAAAAGAATAAAATTCAATAACAGCATCGCTGAGTATTATTAGTGCACCAGCTATAAATGATGTTGTCTTCGTAGCTTCCATTGACTGCTAGCGCTCCAAATAGGGGTAATGCCGCGTAGGGTTAAACGTGAAATAGCACACGTGTATGCGTCCTAGCGAACGAAGTGAGTTTATTAAGTTGTTAGGTGTGCTCATGAATAAACCTAAGTACCGTTTCCGAACTATCCTCTAAATCTATAGTTGAATGTAGTATTGCGCCAGAAGATTCTATGAGCTTTGTAGAGCTGATATTGCTTTTGTAGCAGTGAATATGCACCGCTGAAATACCCATTCTATTAGCTCGCTCGATGGTTTGAGATAACAAACGTTTTCCAACGCCTTTGCCGCGATAACGAGGCCTTACACCTAACCCGATATGTCCGCCAGCATGTTTTAATGAGTCGTTTAATGTGTGCCGTAAATGGGAGCAGCCAATAATTTCTTGGTTTTCGATAAGCCAGAAAGTGGTATTGGGCACCATGTGACTGGGTAAGTTGATACCCTCTGAATAATCGTTTAGCAACTGAACAAAAGCAGGAAAGTTTGAGTAATCTAAATCCATTGGATAGGGATAACGTTCTTCGCTACCCAATTCTTTGATGTAGTTTAAATAGCTATCTTCAAGTTCAACTAAAGGATTGATAAGCATTGATTATCCTAAAAGCGCCTAACATTTCAAATGTGGGGCGCAGGCACGTAGGGCATCATGGCGAAATCGCCCTGCTCGTGTGCGTCCCAGCGAAAGAAGTGAGTTTATTGAATTTTTTATATCGCCACTCACCAATATTTTTTCGTATCAATATAATGCTTCATGTTAGAAAAGATGTAAGCTAAAAGAAAAAATGCCGGCGTGGCAAATACGTCGGGTTTTATGAGCCAAGTTAGTAGGCCCAAGAGCACGGTTATCATTTCTAACATGATAATTTGCTTTCTTGCTTTTACTCCCCAAAACGAAAACCTGACCCACAATGGCTCTTTGTTCCATTCTTTAGATGTTTTGTCTATCACGATAATTTCCTCTTGAAGTTTAGAAATGTCAATTTCAAACACAGAGGCAAGGGCTTTAAGAGATTCTATGCTGGCTTTATTTCCACTTTCTATTCGTTGAATAGTTCTCGTGCTCAAGCCACTTAACGTGGCAAGTTGTTCTTGCGACCAGTTTCGTTTTTCTCTAAGACGTTTGACTATCATTCGGGCTCCTTACCAATGTGAGAGGGGACTATCCATGTTTTAATCTATTGTCGGTTACGAAATTCACACGACAGTGGGGCGACAGGCGATGTTTTACTGGGATTGGTCTTACCCACTAA
Organism: Alteromonas sp. Mac1; assembly: GCF_001562125.1. NCBI lineage: Bacteria > Pseudomonadati > Pseudomonadota > Gammaproteobacteria > Alteromonadales > Alteromonadaceae > Alteromonas > Alteromonas sp. Mac1. Next base: position 2,411,438 of record NZ_CP013932.1, on the reverse strand, counting down.
AAGTGGACATCCATGTTAAGCATATGCCGCTTCGTATTCATATGGGTTAAAATACCAAGCGAAGAGCAGGGAGCCTACGTGTTTTTGTCCCAGCGAACGTAGGAGCGAATTTATTCGTTTGTTATGCCCAACTTAAAATTACCATTTCCTTATTGAACGACCTAGTAAATTTTTTAAAGCAACTTGGGGTAGGGTTAACAATATATCGCTTATTGCAAAGTTTAAGTATTGGGATATCGACTGAACTGTCTGAGTAGCCAATAATTAAGTCATATTTTTCTAAATCAAAAAGTTCCTGGACACGTTCTACTTTTCTAGATGCGTAACAGTGAAATTTACTAATAATGCCGCCGAAAAAGCGAGTTTCTTTAGAGCAGACGAACTTTACGTTAGGGAAATGATTATGAGTGAAAATGGCTTTGACCATCCAGTCTGAAGCCCCACTAACGACTACAACTTCATCTGTATTTGAAAAGTGTAAGAATAGTTTTTGGACAGCGTCTTTAAAAATTATAGTTGAGCTGTCATTGAGGTACATTCGGATGAACGACTTACGAAGATAAACAATTTTCTTGGTGCTGATTCCAAGTGTTGCTAACTATAAAAGTATCGAGAATCCTATATATTTAGTCTTCGCATGGAATAAAAATGGGGTAGAGATTGGCAATGACAGACAACAAAACAATAGGCGTAAAGGGTTTCGGTAAAGCATGAACTTCATGTACGCAGCGCCAGTATCTCTATTTATTATGGTTTTATCGAAATCAAAAAGCACTAAGTTCATGTAGCTAAACTCTTCCTTGATTGGGCATAGACACAATGACTCCCTGAGAAATGCTAGCCTCCGCATTTTCGTGGGTTAGCTTAAATAGCCACCGGAGCGCCGGTCGGAGTCCATTATTAGTTTGCTTAAGACTAAATCATTTGGAGGCTAGCATGAACAAACATAGCATAGTTTTTTTAGGATTAGATACTCACAAAAAATTCCATGAAGTGGCTTATCGTGAAGAGCCGCGTGGAGCAAGTGCGGTGCACTATGGCCGCATTCCTTCTTCAAAAGTCAGCGTCAAAAAGCTCATTCGTCAGTTTGAATCGAAGTATCCGGGCGCGACAATTCATGTGGTTTACGAAGCAGGGCATTGTTGCTATGTTGTAGCGCCGTCCCTTATACCCAAAAAGCCTGGTGAACGGATTAAGACTGACCGCCGTGATGCACTTAAATTAGTGAAGTTGCTAAAGTCGGAAGATCTTACACCTATCTATGTTCCTGAGCCTGAAGATGAAGCGGTACGTGACTTATCCCGCGCTCGCGAAGCGGCAATGAAGAATTTAAAAGAAGCCAAGTACCAACTCAAAGCGGTGTTGCTTCGAAGTAATATTCGTTACGAAGGTACAGCAAATTGGTCAAAAAACATCTGCGGTGGCTGACCGAACTGATATTACCTCATCCGGCGCAGCAAATCGTATTGCAGGAACAGCTGCAGACTATTGAAGAGCGGATTAGCCGCTTAGAAAGGCTGGACAATGAGCTAACCCATCATGTACACCAGTGGCGTTATTATCCTGTCGTTAAAGCGATTCAAGCAATGCGTGGTGTGAGGCTGCTAGTGGGGTTGGGGTTGTTGCGGAACTTGGTGATTTACACCGATTCGACCACCCGAGAAAGCTTATGGCGTATTTAAGGCTAGTGCCTAGTGAGCAATCATCAGGTGAAAAGCGGCATTTAGGCGCTGTTACTAAAGCCGGCAACGGCAGAGCAAGGCGTTTACTCATTGAGGTTGCGCATAGTTATCGGTATCCAACCAATATCTCGACGGATATTCAACTACGACGAACAAAGAAAGTGGCCGATATAAGGGTAAGCAAATTACTCAAGGAGGGCGACGTCAATTTCGAACGGTCTTATTTATGGCCATGATGTCAGCGATGCAGTGCAATGCTAAGTTTAAAGCCACTTATAAGAGGTTAGTGGCCGCAGGGAAACCGAAGATTGCGCTAGTCGCGCTAGATTTAACTTAAATGCTCTGTGATGTTTGGACATAAAAAGACCCCCAGTAATTGGATAGTCCAACTATTGGGGGTCACTTCAGATGTATCAGGGCCTTTATCGTTTCTGCTAATTCAAGGGGCAGATCTACAGAGAAGGTGCCGTCAGTTTGAACTGTGGTGGTAAGCGTTTGTACGTTACCGGCGCTATCAGTAACCGTTAGCGTTACGGTCGAACCAGGTGCGGCATCGGTTGTACCAGAAAGCGAAGGCGTAGTGTCGTTGTCAGTGCCTTGTGCATCTAACGCAATTGCCGGTGCAGTCGTGTCAATTTCGCCGGTATTTGCATCGGTTGCAGTATTGCCTGCGGCATCCGTAACCGTAGCTTCAACAGAATATTCACCTTCTGCTAATTCAAGGGGCAGATCTACAGAGAAGGTGCCGTCAGTTTGAACTGTGGTGGTAAGCGTTTGTACGTTACCGGCGCAGTGGTGGTAAGCGTTTGTACGTTACCGGCGCTATCAGTCACCGTTAGCGTTACGGTAGAACCTGGCGTTGCGTCAGTGTTGCCCGATAAGGTCGGGGTAGAGTCGTTATTAAGAGGAATAGCGTCGAGTGTGATGGTAATGTCTGCGGCTTCGTCACCGCCGTCACCCAACTGTTCCGACGTTATCTCTTCGTTATCGTTGGCGCCTTGCTCAAATTCGAAAGCGACGGGATCTACATTTTCATTAATTCTGTCGACACGAACAAAGTTACTGCCACCTGCACCGCCGCCACCATCTAAACCAGCAGCGGTGGCTTCTAACGACTCTAAAATATCATCATCGCCAGCAAGTACGTCTAAAAAATCTTGGTCGAGATCCTGGCTATCTCCAGTTTGATCAAGCAATGCATTAAGATCTTCGACGCTGTCGTCGAAAACAGCAAATTCGTCATCGCTGTCAACATCTGAAAAGGCCAATTGAAGAGGGAAAGTAACAGTTTGGCCAGCAGGTAACTCTCTCACAATGCCATCAATACTGACAAGCACTGTACTACCATCGGGGATTGTAAGGCTGTCTCCATCCAATAAGGTGGTGTTTTCACGGACAGCAAATTGCTCACCCGTTTCTGGGCGCTCTACCAACACTTCACCATTTACTTCTACAATAACTACATCGACCATTTAAAATCCCTTTCATCTATCACATTACATACCTAGTAAAGCCTAGCAGTGATAGTGAAAATGGTTACCGTACCGTGGTACAGGTAGTGATATGACGAATGGTTCTCTAGGTGTATTCCCCTAATTAGCTAATTTTAAACATAATTGCACGCCATCATTTGGCAGGACTTTAGATTTACTACTAGGCTAAAGTCACGTTGAGAAAACTTTTATATGTGGGTTTGTTTATATATATGAGTACTGTAGGTATGAAGAAAAGACAGATTTTTGGGCTACTTGGGCTAGTAACATTTTCCTTGTCTGCGCAAGAGTCCTCGCCCAGAATGGCGAGTGCTTCCTTAGAGCAATATGTAAGTAAATCTATTAATTCAAACCCTGAAATTCAGGCCAGTTGGCGGCAACTCCAAATCGCCATGAAAGATGTAGATATTGCTAAATCCGGTTATCTCCCTTCTATTGACGTTCTAGCTTCCAGCGCCTATACCGAGAGAAATTATGGGTTAGATCAAGATTACGCAGGCCACACTGCTGAGATTAGGTTAACGCAATTACTTTACGATGGCTTTTTCACCTCCAGCGAAGTAAGTAGGTTCAAACAAGCTCAAGTGGTTCGTTACTATGAATTGATGGGCGAGATAGAACAAAAGTCACTTGAAACCGCATTGGCTTATATGGATGTTCAGCTTTATAGAGAGTTGCTTTCATTGGCAGAAAAGAACCTCATTACACATGTGGATGTCTTTAAGCAAATCGAAGAAAGTGTGATAGCAGGTGTTGGCCGAAGAGCTGACTTGGAACAAATTAGTGGTCGGCTTTCGCTGTCAGAGTCCAATGTATTAACTGAACTGTCTAACTTGCATGATGTAACTGCTAGGTTTTTAAGGCTTGTTGGGGAGAAACCTGCAGAAGCATTAGCCGAGGTGTCACTTTCAGAGGCTATGCCTACGTCAGTAGCAATGGATTTAGAATCCATATTGTTAGCGGCATACGAAACTAATCCGTCTTTCAATGCAACAATTTATAATATCGACGCACAACGTTTTGCAATTGATAGCGCAAGAAGTCGATATCATCCTCAAGTTAACTTAACCGCGAGTTACGGGGCGCAAACTCGAGACGAAGCGGCGTTAAACAATACTATTTCTGAAGCGAGTGTGGGGGTTAACTTTTCGTATAATATATACAACGGCGGTGCTGACAGAGCGGCAATTAGGCAAGCACTTTCACAGGTGGATTTAGCTAAAGACTTAAGAGATAAAGCGTGTGTTGATATGCGCCAAACTATTCAAATTGCTCGTAACGATATTCAAAATATCAGCGAGCAGCTACCTTCATTAAATGCACACAGATTGTCTTCCGACAGAGTTAAGTCGGCGTATATGGATCAGTTCACTATTGGCGAACGTTCACTTCTTGATTTGCTCGATTCAGAAAATGAGTATTACGAGTCGAGCAGAGCTTATGTACAAGCCACCTATACATTAGAAAAAGCGAGAGCACGTCTATTGGCTGCGTCGGGGGTTTTGGTTAAAGCGTTAGGAGTGAGTAGAAATGGCGTAGCCAGTGTAAGTGAATTAGCAGAAAAAGAGCTTCGTTACGATCCCAATCACGTATGCCCAGCTACCCGAACATCGTTAGATGATGAGCGCAATATCTTAAAGCGAGATTCAGATTCAGATGGCATAGTCGATCTATGGGACGATTGCGTTAATTCTGCACCTGGTGCCATGGTTGATGATTTTGGATGTGAAGCGAGTGCACCTGAACTTGAACCTCAAGCCATTAATACCCCAGCAAGCGCTGCCGATTTCACCTTAGATGATGCACAAGTTTTAGCCTCTTTTAGTATCAACATATCATTCGCATCAAACTCATCCAAAATTTCGTCTGAATACACCTCGTCACTTGCTCAAGTTATTGATGCACTTGAACAGTATGACAATGCCGGCGTTATTATTCACGGTCATGCCTCGTTAGATGGAGATGCGGCATATAACCAACGCCTTTCAGAACGGCGAGCGAGTGCAGTTGCCGCTTTACTAATTGAGTCCGCTGACATAGGTAGCCGCCGTATTACCTCGGTAGGCTATGGCGAAACGCGGCCTTTAATTGATGAAGAGTCACTAGCCGCAAATGCAAAAAATCGTCGAATTGAAGCCACGATAATTCAGCTTTAATTCGCAAAGGACGCGGAGGGTTAATGGTTCAGGGAGAAAAAGGCGCGCTGTCTTATTTGGAAAATCAAGGTGGCGTGCTAATGGATTGCTTGATGATTATTTGTCGAGCACACAATATTTCGGTTTCTAGGGTAAGCCTACTCAGTGGTTTGCCTCTAGATAATGGTGAGTTATCTCCCACGGGCTTCGAGCGTGCCGCCCAACGTGCTGGTTTAGCAAGTCGTACTGCAAAAAGAGACATTACGCAGATTAATGCTGCTTTGCTTCCCGCCGTGTTAATTATGGAAGGCAGACAAGCCTGCGTCTTACACGAATTAACCGATGATAGTGCGAAAGTGTCCTATCCAGAGCTAGGTACCGCTGTGGTATCGGTAGAACGTGGACAAATCGCCTCGCAGTTTACCGGCTACATAATTTTCGCGCGTCCGGTTGCTCAATCTGAAACGTCATCTGGCAAGGTTGAAAAAAGCGCCGTCGGTCATTGGCTCTGGTCATCAGTAAAATCTGCGTATGACTTGTATCGTGATGTTCTACTGGCATCAATATTCATTAGCCTGTTATCGATAGCGCTCCCGCTGTTTGTGATGAATGTATATGATCGGGTAGTGCCCAACGCGGCGATGGAGACATTGTGGGCGCTAGCCATCGGCGTGCTTTTAGTATTAGCGGCAGATTTTCTCCTACGTGTCTTGCGACAATATTTTGTAGAGCTTGCCGCTAGTCGCTTAGACGTCACCATGTCTGCAAAAATTATGGAGAAAGTACTTTCAATCGATTTAACCAATAGGCCCGCCAAAAGTGGTGCGTTTATTAATAGCCTGCAATCTTTTGAGAGTATTCGTCACTTCTTTGGTTCACTGACCTTGGTCGCCTTGGTTGATTTGCCTTTTGGTTTACTGTTTGTGTTTATCATTGCGATGATAGATATCTATCTAGTCATTCCAATTTTATTGGGCACAACCATTCTCTTTCTATATGCCCTAAAAGCACAGCGAGTCATGCGCTCATTGTCTGAAGAGTCGATGGAGATTAGCGCCAGAAAAAGTTCATTAATTACTGAAAGTGTTACGGCACTTGAAGATTTAAAAGCCTTTGGATATCAAAGCCGAACGCAAAGTGCATGGGAAAAGCAAACCATCTTCTTAGCCAAAGTGAATGCTAAACTACGTTTAGTTTCTATGTCGGTTAACAACTCTGCACTATGGATTCAGCAATCCGTCGGTGTAGTGATAATTCTTACCGGTGTGTATCTCATTATTGAAGGTGAAATTACCCAAGGTGGGCTAATAGCGGCGTACTTACTTTCGAGTCGGGCTATGGGGCCTGTATCTCAAGCCGCTGCGCTTTTAGCTCAGTATCATCAAGCTGAAACTGCGAAAAATGCGTTAGACGATATCATGTCACTGCCATCAGAAGGTGGTGACAACAAGCAAGTTAAAAACGCCAGCCAGTTAAGCGGAAACCTTGATGTTAAGCAGCTTTGCTTTCGCTACCCTAATGAAAACGTCTTGGCACTTAAAGATATAAACTTTTCAATTAAGCAAGGTGAGCACGTTGCCATTTTGGGGAAGAATGGCTGCGGTAAATCTACATTAAATCGTTTACTGATGGCGTTCTATAAAGCCGAATCGGGTCAAGTGTTACTCGATGAGATTGACATGAAGCAATACGATCCTGTCCTTCTTAGGCAAAACATAGGCTATGTGCCGCAAGATGTGAATCTTTTCTCTGGCACACTAAAAGAGAATATATTGCCGGCACATCGAGGGGTAGATGACGAGAGGCTATGGGAAATTGCTAAGCAATGTGGCTTAGCGAAAGTCGTAAATAGCCACGGGAACGGTTTTGAACAGCAAGTTGGGGAAGGGGGGAAGCAATTGTCAGGCGGGCAACGCCAATCTGTATCACTGGCCCGCGCGCTGATTTACAACCCAGCGATATTTATTATGGACGAACCTACTTCCGCTATGGATTCAGCTAATGAAGCCATGATGAAAGAAACGATTCGAGAAGCGATTAAAGGCAAAACTTTCATCCTCAATACCCATCGCACTACGTTGCTGGATTTGGTCGATAGAGTCATTGTTATCGAAAACGGAAAAATAATTGCTGATGGTAAAAAAGAGGACGTTTTACCTCAGTTTAAGCCGGTACCCTCTAAGCAAAGGACGGCACAGTGAAGATTAAAAGTGACGACAAAAATAGTATTCTACATAAACTAGTTAGAGGATGGCTAGCGCCTCCTTCGGGTCAAGATTGGGTACTTGAAGCTGAATGGGCCAGAATTATGCAGACCCCAGCAAAGGCGAAACGGCTTTTATACAGTGTAGCCGTGGCCTTGCTCATATTGTTGATATGGGCGTATTTTGCAGAGATAGACGAAGTTGCCAAAGGGGAAGGGAAAGTGATCCCTTCGAAGCAGTTGCAGGTTCTCCAATCATATGATGGTGGTATCGTTCAAGATATATTGGTGAGTGAAGGCCAACAGGTACAAAAAGGCGATGTATTACTTCGTGTCGACCCTACACGCTACATTTCAAGTTTAGAAGAAAATACAACACAGTTTGCCGCCCTTGCCGCCAAAGTGCAGCGTCTTTCAGCGTTAACGCACAATACTCGTTTAGCTTTCTCGCCCGATTTAGTTGAACAAGCCCCTAAAATGGTTGAAAACGAAAGAAAGCTTTTTGAATCAAATCTTGCAGAATTAAATGAAGTAGCAGCAGGCTCTGATAGTCGAATACAGCAACGCAAGCAAGATGTTGAACAAGAAAGAGCTAACCTTTATCAATACAAGAGTGTGCTTTCGTTAACTGAAAAAGAATTAGGCGTTACCAAACCCTTGTTGGCTTCTGGTGCGGTGTCTGAAATTGAAATTTTACGATTAGAGCGACAAATTGTAGAGCTTGAAGGAAACATAGCCATGTCACAAGTGGCTATCGAACGAGGCCTTTCCACCATTGAAGAAGAGGTTATTAGTAAAGAAGAAAGTAGGCTAAAACTTATCAATCGGTGGAATCAAGAATTAACCGATGCGGTGGGTGAAATGGCAACCCTTCAACAATCGCAAACCACGTTAGAAGATGTAGTCTCGCAAGCTGAACTCAGGTCGCCAATTAATGGCACGGTTCAGCGTCTACTAATTAACACCGTTGGTGGAGTGATTACACCTGGAAGTGCGGTCATTGAGCTCATTCCCCAAGACGACCAGCTTATTGTAGAGGCGAAGGTTTCCCCTAAAGATATTGCGTTCATTCGAGGTGGGCAAAAAGCCATCTTAAAATTTAGCGCTTATGACTTCACTATATATGGTGGTATGGATGCTGAAGTAAAGCATATAAGCGCTGATGCTATTACCAATGAGAAAGATGAGACTTACTTCTTAGTCCGTCTGGAAACCAAGAGAACCATTGCTGATGCGCCGCTGGATATCATGCCGGGAATGATTGTTCAGGTAGATATCTTAACTGGCAAAAAGACGGTGTTGAATTACATTCTGTCTCCACTTTTCAACGTTACGTCGTCAGCACTCAGGGAGCGATAGATGAAGCATTACATTATGAATACATCCCAAAAGAACCTTGATATTGACTTAATGGATTGGGTTGAATTTTCTGATATTGGAAGTATACGTTGCGAGAAAGAAGACAGTATTTGGGTGTCGACATTTCATAAAAATTGGCGTGAAAATATTATTGCCGCAAGCGGGAAGTGTCGAAATGTTGTTTTATTGACATATCATTACGATAGGCCGGAAATGCAAACCGCGTTATTATTGGGCGCAAGGGCGTACTGTCATGCACTAGGCCAACCATCTCTGTTTGAATCGGTTAGTCGTGTGCTAAAAGAAGGCGGAATTTGGGTGCCCAACGAGCTTTATGTGAATACAACGTCAGCCGTTGCAACTACGCTGAGTTTAAAAGAAAAAGTACCTGAAATTGCGACGTTAACTGCGCGGGAAAGAGATGTACTAACAGGTATTCTAGAGGGGTTGAGTAACAAAGAAATCGCGAGAAACCTTAAGCTCACAGAAAGAACGATTAAAGAACATGTAGGCACGCTACTGAAGAAGTTAAACGCCAAAGACAGAATTGGGTTGTTACTGTCACTTGGCGAGTTTAGTCACTTAAAAGATGCTCTATAACTTCAATATGCGATACCACGCCATCTACACCTAACTCCACAAATAGCTCTTTAGTGTTATTTGTCTTCACACCGTCAGCATAAACGTGAATGCCAAAAGTATGGGCAAGTGAACAGAAGCCTCTAATAAAAGCATGATTGGCAGGGTTGTGATCTATATCTGCCATAAAGGCAGAATCGATAACCACATAATCAAGTCCAAGTTCTTGCACATTCATTAATTGAGAGAAAGATTCGCCAACCCGCTTTAATCCGATGCCGCATCCTTTAGCTTTCAACGTGGAGCAAAATAACTCAAACTCATGAGGGAAGCGAGCCGCGGTAGATTCCCTCACTTCGAAGTTAAGTTGTGAGGCAAAGTTCTCGTTCATTTTTATTTGGAAATACAGCTGCGCTAAAATTTCTTGATCAAGAAGAAACTGCTCAGAGCACAGAAAGGCGAACTTTGCTTTTGTACCAGTTTTGACTATATGTGAGAAAAGGTGGCTGATGGTCGCTAGCTCTAAAGCAGGCAGTAAGCCTAAATATCTTGCCCAGTGGGTATAATAGCCACTTTTTCTCAAGTCATTGTCAATTTCAATACCCGCCCAGCTTTGATAGTGAACTAGTTCTCTTTCAGCATTTAATACCGGAAAGTTAAACGTTTCTACCGCTTGATTAGCAATACCTTCTTTGAGCAGCTTATTCCAACGGTTTTCTTCCACCAACGAAATAGACGAGTCGAGAGAGCCCTCTATATATGGTTCACTCATTTTTCTATATTCAGCGTCATCGAGTAATGTATCGAGGCGCATTAATGCCGATGAAGCATCATCTTCAGGGCGAAGCCGCACAACAGACTGATACAATTTTGGATCGCCAGGCTGCGACAATTCAGATAAACAGGCGCCATGGAGTGCTTCAGCAATTGTCACTATGTCATGAGTTTCCGTTAGCAGTATGGCAATCTCATTCTTCTGCATTCGAGCTACTCTGCTATCGGTGAAATGATGGTGGTGTTGTGCAAGGCAATCATCCACACTGGCGGTGAACTGCAAAAGTCGCTTCCTACGGTTTTCTGGTCCCGAGCGAAGAAATGCTTCTCGGCCCCCCACAACCCTTAGTAGAAATATACAATTCACACCTTCGGTATCTCTGAATGCCAACTGGCCTTTAAGAACAGAGATAAAATAGTCGCGGTTGGCTAATTCGGATTCAACATCAAACTGAGTTTTGTGGCGAAGAAGATCAAGACGTGTATTTTCTTCATCCATAATTCGTTGGGAATTACGTGCTAGGAAGTTCATGGCTTTAACCACGCGTTTTAACTCTAGGGTTCGTGGTTCACTTACTTGAACAAACTGCATTTGGCTGAAAGACTCAGCTTGCTCAACGACTTGGTCGAGAGGGCGCATAATAAGGCGCAAAAACCACGCACCAATAAGACCTGCCACCGTGCCCACAAGAGACAATCCCAAAATTAACCGGAGTGTGGCTTTCCACATAGAGGCGACAGCAAAGCTAGTATCGGTTTGAACATTAACGACACCGTACTGGCCCCATCCTTCAGAGACTTGAGCTACGCCTGGTTCGACGTTAGGACTAAACAATGAAGCAAACCAAGCCGGTGTTTGTTCATCTAGCTGTGTGGTATGAGTATGGCTTGAAATGATTTCGCCATCAGGCTTTTGCAGTGTTATTGACGCATAGTGCCCCACATCGAACTGAGACATGATAAATAAATCTAATGTATCAGCGTCTTTTTCTAAACCACTTAGCGTAAGTGCCAGCATGTTAGCATTATCGAGGTTTTTAGAATAAAGCTGCTCTTCTACATAGCCTTTTGTCGTAGCGCCGTGAATGGATACACTCCCCACAATGGCAACAAGGACGACGGCTATAATGGCAAGCCACAACTCTCTTGTTATTGACATAGACTCCTCAGGATTGTCTTTTTATTCCCTCACTTTTCATGCGCTCAATAACGTTGCGCCACCGAGATAGTCTACTGGTAGAAGTGGAAACCTGCTTGGTTTTGCCAGGCGACCAAATGCCAGCGTCATTAAAGCTAAATACAGGCATGAGATCGGTTCGTTGTGAACCAGGCAATATTTCAGAAACAAGGCTGTCTAAGACCAAAGGGTCTGAAGACGGAGTTTCGTAATAACCTAATACCATATGAGCTTGTGTTATGCGGCTTCTACCAATCTTAGCTTTAACATAAATTAAGCGAAGTTTAGTACTATCAATGCCTAAGTGTAGCAGAGCTATGTATTTTGCAATGGCGTAATCTTCACAATCTCCACGGGAATGGCCAAAAAGCTCGGCGGGGGTAGCCCAGTAGTCTTTTTGTTTGAAAACAATATCATCGGTGGCGTACTGAATATGCTCGTCAAAGAAGCGGTTCACACCGTCTAACTGAGCGGATACTGAAAGATTGTTTAGCTGGCTTAGTTTTTCTTCTAACGCTTTGACATCTAGAGCTTTATCATCCCCAAATCGTGTCTTTACTTCCATTTCTAAAACGGGGAACTCTATAGACAGATGATCCTTCATTTGCTGTCCTGTCAACATAAGAGCTAAAACTACGAAGCAGTTTGACGCAAATATCGAAAGGGTCATGATTTATTTTTTTAATTATTTATTACACGAAAGTATAAGCACCTTATAGACGGTGCTCCTGCATTTATATATAGATATTCATACTTCAGTATAGATATAGCATGGAGGAAATGTGAAACCAAGTGCTATGTAGAAGAGAATCTTCACGGTTACCGTTTAATAACGAAATCACTTTCTTGGATATTCGCAATAATGCCACTGTCTTTATGAATTAATTTGGCGGTATTGCCATACGCATTTTCAACAACAAATGCTCCAGGGTAAATATGGTACTGCAAGTAGACCTTGCCGTGTCTGTCGATAATTTCACTGGTTTGATAGACAAAAAGTTCATCACCGTTCTTTATGCCATTATCGCGCCCCAATGATACTGAAATATGCGAACCTGCAACATTGAGTACTCGGCCAGTCATGGGCTGACAAGCAATAGTCTCGTTAATATCAGCGGTTAACTGCTGCATCTGCTTTTTAATCGCATTACCGTATTCTGTGCGCCAAAAGGTAGACGAAAATTCGTCTACATCGGCAAATCTGTCAAAAGGCCACTTTGCCTCAGTGACGTAATCTTGTTGCAGTAGTAAGCCGCTATTTATGCCGTCGAAAACCTTAATGCTTAGCGAAAAGTATCGAGTGGCTTTTTCTTCCTTCCAGAACGCAAACGAAGAGGGACGTTGTCTTTCCACACTAACGTCACTAATGCTGCCAATTAAAACAAACTGTGCATTTGATTGTTGTGACAGTGCACGCACATTTTCTTCAAGCCCATTAACTCCCCATCGTGTGGTGTGCGGAGCAATGTACGCTAAATTTAAATTTTGCGTCTGCGCCGACATTTCGGTAGCTAGCTTTCTTGTCACTGCCTCTGAAAAGTTAGGGATCTTTCCTTCAACCAAATGATTGCGGTTCTCCACCATAAAGTAACTGGTGGCAATATTTTTATCATACTCCACTGCGTTACATTGTTTTGCCGCGGGGAAGATATCCGCCCTAACACTTACAGTCACATAATCCTTATGCCATATTTCATCAGTAAGCTCGAGATGGTCCACTTCACCCGTACTACTAATGGTAATATCTTCACTTTCAAGTAACCCATTTGTGAGTTGCTGAACACTGCTAATCGAGGCACCTGCGAATAACAAAGCCTGTTTAAGGGCTTCTTCAGTGGCGTCTCTACGCGCTTTTTCTTTATTACCGTTCACGATAACTGCTTGGCCTTTGGCTTCATACCAGGCGGCATGGCTTTGCCCTGTCGTTACTGCAGTAAGGCAAAACAGCGCCATAAAAAAGGCGACATTGGCGTATCTAGCTTGATATCTTCTTTTAACAGAAGAGATGCTAACTAAAAATAATTTAGCGAATGTTCGTATGCCAAGCACAGTCTTGTCCTTTTGTTGCAGTGCGATGAAGAGCGCTACATCAGTTAATTTAAGTCAGTATTCTTTTTGAACCAGTTTTTTGTCAGTTTTTGTTTCTATTTTTACTCCAATTTATATAAGCGAAATAGATGCCAATGTTTCAAATTTAAAATTTAGGCGTAAACATTGCTTATCCACTAATAGAAAAATTGAGAATGAGGTTTCTCTGATGGTGTTTTTTAGGAAATTGGTAAGTAGCCGAGCATGTATAACAGCGGCTTTATTCGCTGCTCTGACAGGTTTACCAGGATGCAGTTTATTTGTAGATAAACATGTGGAATGGGAGACGGTCGAGCCAGACAGTTACCCCGTACTAAGTGCTGTAGGCTATGCCCCTATTATGTCGCAACGGGGTGATAGCGAAACGGTGAAAACCTTGATGGCAATTAAAGCGTCAAAACTAGAGGCTTACAGAGAACTCGCAGAGCAGGTGTATGGACAACGAATTGAAGGTAATCAATCACTGTCTAGCCTTGTGGTGGATAATGAAACCTTACGGGCTTCTGTAGAGGGAGTCATTAGAGGGGCAAGGGTAATAAAAAGTTACCCTGTGGGTGAAGATACCTATGCCACCGAACTTGAACTAGATATGCATCGCGTTTACGACATTTATTTGACGACGGCGAAGCCACAAAGAATTAAAGACATTAAGTACTACTAAGTATTTAAATATATGGCTAAATAGCACCATCAAAAAAGCGCGTATTAAACGCGCTTTTTTGTATTCTTATTTTGGCATTTTATGACGAGTGCATTACTTAGGCGCTAATACCTGAACCTAAACGGCCAGCATTTGGCTTGCCTTTCTTGTCGTAGGTTAAGGACTCTTTAGCGCGAACTTCCAACATCAGATTCCGTAAGTGTGTGAGGCGAAGCTGTCCTTGCTCTACGGCTTTCTGATTAATTTTGGTTTTATACTTACAGTCTTCTAACAGACTTTTCGCTTTATCCATTAACCCTTGTTCTTCTGCACTAATCGTTTCGTCTGTAGTTTGACGATGTAAGGCCTCGACTTTTTGGTCGGTAGCCTGAATAGACTCTAGTAATGCAGACTTATCTTCTAGCAGACTCATCAAGGTTTCTGCATCTCGTGAGCTAATCAAATGTAATTCTTTTTCCAGCAACAAGCACAGGCCCTCTAAATTAGCGACCTGTTGTGATAATGCTGAATAAAGATGACTAGTCATAAAAACCTAATTATTTGCGGCCAAAGATCTCACCTTCAAGCTTAGCGATTTTATTCGCTAACACTTCTGGGTTTACTCGGTATTCACCACTGGAGACCGCTTTTTTAAGACGGTCGACTTTTTCCTGATTTACAGGCGCTTCAGATCCTTTCTTCTGAACTTGATTCAACTGCTGTGCAGACTGAGTCAAGGATACTGAATCTTGTCGTGGTGCTTGAGCAACAGAAGCATTGTTAGAAGTCGCTTGTTGCTGTTGCGACTGCTGTGTCTGATTCTGTTGCGTAATTTTTGTATTATCAACGGGTGTTTTTGGTAACCCATTGTTTACATTGTTAATTGCCATAATATTTCTCCACTACCTTTTCGCCTCTGTACATGTTATCGGCAAAAGCCTTCTTTTCTTTAGGCTTTTATACAACGAAAACGTAGTTTTTTAGCACGCTGAACTACAAGTGTACCACGACTTCTTGAGCGCTGGCGACTTCCGCTATGACAGGCTTTTGGCTACTGGCATTAAGCACCTTTATGGTATCGCCAATGACACCATCTTGTTGTGCTATTCCGGATGTTTTAACCGCCATTCCACCAAGTGATGCGCGAATGGTAATTCTATCGCCTTTGCACACAAAGCATAGCATATTAGATTGCACAGCTTGACCATCAACAATTCGGCGTTTCATTCGAGCGCCAATTAATACATCTACATCGGTAAAAGCACTATAACGAAGACGCTTTATATCTACCGATGCCAGCGTTAAATTAGACGCAGAGAGAACGGTGCCTGGGCTAACCGCGCCAGACGTAACCACAATTTCTTTCGTTCTCGTGACTTGGGCACTGGTAAACAAGTACCAATCATTATTTCCACAACTTACCCGTACCGAAACATACGATTGGTTCAAAGATTCATCAGACGCGTGAAATTGAAATCCCGTTGGACACTGAGGAATATTAATTCTTTCGTCTATTTCAGCAATGCTCACAGCAATATCGGTGTTTTCATCGTGTATACTAAGCGCTGACAGCAGGTATTCTTCAGCGCCCTTATTCACCACATCGTGCATTGTTTCAGCGTAACTGTAAGGCGCTAAAGCAACGGCCGTCACAACAGTGAAAAGTGGCAGACGAACTCCTGTAAGCCAAGATTTTACGTTTTTTAAATTTTTCATAGTCACTTTTCGTGTTCACTTACTGAGTTATTGTCTATGCTTATAAGACAAATTAGGTTCAGACAATAACTTGCGTACGTCCGTGATTAAGTTGTACATGCAGCGAAACCGTCATTTTTCTGTCGTTTGACCTGCATACATTTAGTGATATTGTCTATTCTCTTTAGTGAAGGCAATGATCATGCCCAGTATTAAAAAGAGGTGAGATATGTCGGGAATTTTAGACTCGGTTAACCAACGAACCCAATTAGTTGGTCAAAACCGTCTTGAGTTATTGTTGTTCAGGCTTAATGGCCGTCAACGCTTTGGTATCAACGTGTTTAAAGTACGTGAAGTGCTCCAGTGCCCACCACTGACTTCAATGCCAAAGTTGAACTCGTTAGTTCGCGGAGTAGCACATATTCGTGGGCAAACTATTTCTGTCATCGATTTAAGCATGGCGACGGGTGGCAAGCGTATTGAAGATTTATCAAACGCGTTTATCGTTATTGCTGAATACAACCGTTCTGTACAAGGGTTTTTAGTGGGCGCTGTTGAGCGCATCATTAATACTAACTGGGATGCCATCATGCCGCCTCCTCAAGGGACAGGTCGAGCGAGTTACTTAACTGCTGTTACTGAAGTAGAAAACGAATTAATTGAAATTCTCGACGTAGAAAAAATCCTCAATGAAATTTCACCGCTTAATGCAGAAGTAAGCGCTGATGTTGCTGAAGGGCTTTCTACGGAAGGTAAAGAAGACAAAATTATCTTCATTGCTGACGATTCGGCTGTGGCAAGAAATCAAGTTAAAAAAGCGCTAACCTCACTTGGGTTAGAAATTGAGCTGGCAAAGAATGGTTTAGAAGCGTTAAACCGCTTGAAGGAAATCGCTGAAGAATATGGCGATATCACCAAGCGAATTGGGGTGCTAGTGTCTGACATAGAAATGCCAGAGATGGACGGTTATACCCTTACGGCGGAAATTAAAAATACACCTGAACTTCAAAAGCTTCATGTTGTACTTCACACATCTTTAAGTGGTGTATTCAATCAAGCCATGGTTCAGAAAGTGGGAGCGGATGACTTTATTGCGAAATTTCACCCCGATGAACTAGCAACAGCAGTTCAGAAGTGGTTAATGACGGATTGTGAGTAACGGAGCGGTAGGGGTTGGATAATAAAAATGTGTCGCCGGCAAGCTATGAAAAGTTTCGGCACTTCCTCGAGAAACAATGCGGAATAGTACTCGGGGAAAACAAGCAATATCTTGTAAGAAGCAGGCTTGCGTCTTTGTTATATAAGCATGACTATGACAATACTGATGCGCTTATTGATGTGGTTGTAAAGGGTTACGATCGTAACCTTTTGCAAAGCGTCATCGATGCGATGACCACAAATGAAACGTTGTGGTTTAGAGATACCTATCCATTTGAGTTGCTACAACGCGATTTACTTCCTCAACTAGCAACTAAAAATCAAAAGCTTAGAATTTGGAGTGCAGCTTGTTCGTCTGGACAAGAGCCTTACTCTATTGCTATGTCCATACTAGAGTTTCAAAAACAGCGACCAGGATTGCTTAGGCAAGGAGTTGAAATTATAGCTACTGACCTTTCTTCTGAAATGCTAAATAAGTGTAGCCAAGGGCTATATGATGAACTTTCGCTTGCGAGAGGTTTATCGCCACAACGTAGGGCTATGTTTTTCCAGCCTCATGAAAGCGGTCAAATGCAGGTTAAGCCAGAAGTGCGCAAAATGGTTTCATTCAGAAGTTTGAATTTATTAACCTCCTATGCAGCACTTGGCCGCTTTGACATCGTTTTTTGCCGCAATGTGCTGATTTATTTTTCGGCAGATGTAAAACAAAAGATACTGCAACAAATTGCCGGACAGCTGCAACCTGCCGGTGTCCTTTTCCTTGGCGCGTCTGAATCTATCAGTGCGGCAAGCGATACATATGCCATGATTAAATGTAATCCTGGCTTGTACTACCAAAAGAAATAAACATATAACGTACTGAATTTCATGTAATAGTTCAGATTTCCCCCGTTTCTTTTCTCTTTTTTATACAGTGCCAATCTTCAGGTTGGCATCTGCCTTGCTAGTAAAACTCTATAATAGTTAATTCGTCATTCTTTATTCACGACGTTTTTTCGGAATTTCGCAACTAGGAGTTTTCAATATGGCCATTAATCTCGACAAGTTAGTCGGGTTTCATCAGTCGGCGTTAGCAATACGCACCGACAGAATGGAAGTCATTTCTGGAAACCTAGCGAACGCCAATACCCCTGGTTATAAAGCTAAAGACATCGACTTTAACAAAGCGATGGAGTCAGCCATGAGCGCCCAAGAAGGGCAGCACAAATTGGGTGGTGGCAGCTTAGCAAGAACACATGATAAACACATAGGTGGCGATATGTCGTCGGTAGCATCAAATTTTGAAATGCAATACCGCATACCCACTCAACCGGATACCGGAGACGGCAATACGGTGGAAGTGCAAGCAGAACGTAACCGCTTTTTAGATAACGGTTTACGCTATCAAGCCACACTTGAGTTTATTAACGGTAAAGTCAAAGGTATGAAAAAAGCCCTTAGTTCTGGAGGCCAGTAATCATGAGCTTATTTAATGTGATGTCAATTTCCAGTACCGGTATGGAAGCTGAAAATGTTCGTTTAAACACCACTGCTAGTAACATTGCTAACGCGAACTCGGTAAGCAGTAGTTATAACGAAACGTATCGTGCAAGACACCCTGTGTTTGCCGCTGAGTTACAGCGAGCCATGGGCGATCAAAGTAAGGGTGTGGGTGTTGAAGTTAAGGGAATTGTAGAAAGCGATGCGCCATTGCAAGTTGAGTATGCCCCGCATAACCCAATGGCTGACGAAGAGGGTTATATCTATAAGCCGAACGTAAACATCGTTGAAGAAATGGCAAATATGATGTCGGCGTCAAAAGCCTATGAAACCAACGTTCAGGTTGCTGATACCACCAAACGGATATTCCGTCGGGTACTGCAGCTAGGACAAGGGCAATAAGTTGCCGCATAGGTAATGTGAGGAAAATACTGTGACCACAATTAACAACACTACTGGCCTGAACAACGAACTCTACTGGCAAGAAGAGACGGTTCCGGTTGTCGATGGAACAGAGCAACAGCTTTCGCAAGAAGACTTTTTTGCCATGTTAACTGAGCAATTAGCGAATCAGGATCCTACTAAACCTGTAGATAATGATCAGATGGTAGCGCAAATGACATCATTCACTATGGCTGACGGTATTTCTCAGTTGAATGATAAGTTCGAGTCATTCGCCGCCTCGATGACATCTAATCAGGCATTGCAAGCATCCAGCTTAATAGGCCAGAACGTGTTAGTGCAGGGCAACGTAGGGCACATGTCTAGCGACGCTGCTGGGGTCTCGGGTGTTGTGGTTAATGAGCAGAGTGTACAAAACATGACGATCACCGTTGAAAATCAATACGGTGAAGTGATTAAGACCATTGATGCTGGCACACAAGCCGCTGGCAACATTCAATTTGAATGGGATGGCAAGGATACCCAAGGCAACGATATGCCAGCGGGCGACTACGTAATTAGTGCTACAGGCGAATTAAACGGTGAAGGCGTTCAATTGAATACTGCCATTAATCGTCATGTAGGAAGTGTTAGCTTGGCCGGCAGCGGTCAGGGCGTAATTTTAAATTTAGATGGCGAAGTCAGCATTAGTCTTGACGACGTTATTCAAATCGGCAGTTAGCAGGAGAAAGAAGCATGTCTTTTAATATTGCACTAAGTGGCGTAGCTGCCGCACAAAAAGATTTAGATGTAACCGCGAATAACATCGCAAACGTGAATACTGTTGGCTTTAAAGAGTCTCGAGCTGAATTCGGCGACGTGTACGCCACATCATTATTGGCTGGAAGTAAAACCAAGGTGGGCGACGGTGTTTTGACACAAGACGTAGCCCAGCAGTTTTCACAAGGTAGCTTACAGTTTACCAATACTGCACTTGATTTAGCGATTACTGGTAATGGTTTCTTTGCTACTGTTCCTGATGAAACCTCACGAGACTTCTCGTTTACTCGTGCCGGTCAATTCAAGTTAGATGATGACAACTATGTGGTTAACAGTAACGGCGACTTACTTTTAGGTTTCCCCGTTAACTCAGACTCTACCAGTTCATCGGTTGCATTAAGTACTACAGAGCCAGTTCAAATCCCAGATTCATCAGGTTCTCCAGCGCAAACCTCAGAAGTTGATATTCGTATGAACTTACCTGCAGGTGATCAAGGGTTAGATCCAGCTGCATTTGACCCACAAGATCCACTTACCTACAACGCGGCAACCTCGGTAACGGTTTATGATTCACTAGGCGACAGCCACGTGATGACGTATTACTTCGTTAAAGATGTGGCGGCAGACAATGAATGGTATGTGGCGACAGCGGTAGACGATCAACTTACTGATTTAGTGAATTCTACCGGTACTGATTCCGACCCTACTACAGCGGTAAACTCGTTGGGTACTAACACAGGTAACGGTGTTACAGCAGCTAAACTTGTGTTTTCTCAAGGTGGTGACTTTATTGGTATTGAATCACCAGATGGCATTCAAACTACCGACTATAAATTAACGACTGAAGCGCTTGGTTCTGCTTTATCAAACGGCGCGGATGCGACACAGCAAATTGGTATCGATTTCAACTTAGACCCTTCAAATGCGACTACTGTTGAGCCTACGCAATACGCATCAGCATTCGAAGTTACGTCATTAGAGCAAGATGGTTTGCCAGTTGGTCGATTAACAGGTATTGATATCGGTCCAGATGGTTTGGTTCGAGCGACGTTCTCAAACGGTACGTCAGAGCCCATCGTGCGTGTGGCCCTAGTGAGATTTGCCAATGAGCAGGGCTTAACCCAGCAAAGCAGCACTGAGTGGAAAGAAAGTATTCTCTCTGGTGAAGCATTAGCGGGTGAAGCAACTACCGGTACATTTGGTGAAATTAACTCATCAGCGCTAGAGCAAGCTAACGTAAACCTAACCACTGAGCTTATCGATATGATTATTGCACAGCGGAACTTCCAGGCTAACTCTCGAGCACTTGAAGTGAATAATTCACTTAACCAGACTATCCTGAACATCCGATAAACAGTGATGTTTAACTAAAAAAAGCCGCAACTTTGTTGCGGTTTTTTTGTATCCACTTCTTATTTGTGCATGTTGGCACTGGGATTGCAAAACCTGTATATGGTTTAACCAGAGTCAAAAGTCAGTCATGGACAAACTTCTCTACATTGCTGCCAGTGGTGCATCTCAAGACCTTCTAGGTACTGGGCTTCGTGCCAATAACTTGGCTAACGCGCAAACAACTGGGTTTAGAGCTCAGTTAGAACAGGCAAGGTCAATGCCTGCCTACGGCGAAGGTTTGCCGTCTCGCGTTTTTTCAATGACCGAAAGTCCGTCAAACAACTATGAATCGGGCCCCATGATTCAAACAGGTCGTGATTTAGATGTTGCTATACAAGGCGATGGTTGGTTTGCCGTTCAGGATGACAATGGCCAAGAAGCCTATTCTCGTGACGGTAACTTCAAGTTAGGTGACGACGGTATTTTGACAGATGTGCACAATCGCCCAGTTTTAGGTGATAACGGTCCAATTTTCCTTCCTGTACCACTGGATAATCTAGATATCGGTATGGACGGCACCTTGTCAATGAGACAGCTAGGTGCGCCCGAAAATGTCATTGAAGATGTTGGCAGGCTGAAATTGGTTAAGCCGAACTATGCTGATATGGAACGAGGCACTGATGGTTTATTTCGAATGGAAGACGGCACGGTAGCTCCAGCAAGCGCTGGTGTAAAAGTGATGTCTGGCATGTTGGAAGGCTCGAACGTGAATGCCGTTGATGAAATGGTCAACATGATAAGCCTGCAGCGCCACTATGAGCTTCAAGTGAAGATGATGAAGCAAGCTGACGAGCTAGATTCTCGCGGCAACCAGTTACTACGTATTCTATAGATTAGTTAACAATTTCGTTATACGAACTTAAAAGGTTAGGAGGTCGCCATGCACCCAGCATTGTGGATAAGTAAAACAGGTCTTGATGCCGCACAAACAGATGTCGCCGTGGTATCGAACAACCTGGCTAACGCATCAACGGTAGGCTTTAAAAAAGACAGAGCAATTTTTGAAGACTTGCTTTATCAAAATATAAACCAACCTGGTGGCCGTTCATCAGCTGATACCGAATTACCGTCTGGCCTTATGTTAGGTTCTGGTTCAAAGGTGGTATCAACACAAAAAGCGCATACCCAAGGTAACTTATTAACCACAGATAACGCATTGGATATGTCTATTCAAGGGCGCGGTTACTTTGAAATATTACAGCCTGACGGCACCATTGCCTATTCAAGAAATGGTCAGTTTTCAATGAACGACCAAGGTCAAATAGTGACTTCTGGCGCTGGCTTTTTATTACAACCTGAAGTGGCTATTCCAGAGGATGCGCAGCAAATTACCATTTCACAAGACGGTGAAATTAGCGTGTCGATTCGTGGTCAAGCAGAGCCGCAAGTGCTTGGGCAAATGAACCTTTCAGACTTTATTAACCCAACTGGCCTCCAGCCTATTGGGCAGAACCTTTACGTTGAAACCGCATCAAGCGGGGCGCCTATTCAGGGTGTACCAGGCCTTCAAGGTATAGGCACTATTGCACAGGGTACGTTGGAAACCTCTAACGTGAATGTGACCGAAGAGCTGGTTAATTTGATTGAAAGTCAACGTTTGTACGAGATGAACTCGAAAGTGATTTCATCGGTGGATCAGATGCTTGGACAAGTCATTCAGCAACTTTAGTGAGTAATGTTATGCGAATTATCGGACTCTTTCTTTCAGTGGCAATTTTGGCAGGTTGTGCAAGCACTAACCAGCCACCGGTTCAAGCAAACGACCCGTCGTTTGCTCCAGTGGTTCCTGATTATCCTCGCGAGAAGATTGTAGAAGATGGTTCGCTGTTCCGCTCTTATATGGCTAATAGCTTATATTCAGATATGACGGCTAGACGGGTTGGCGACATTATTACCATAACGTTAAGTGAAAATACCAACGCGAGTAAATCAGCGGGTACATCTACATCAAAAGACACCACGGTTGATTTAGATACAATCACTGGATTAGGCGGGCAAGCGTTAAATATTGGCGGCCAATCTGTTCAGCTTGGCGTTAGTTCTTCAAACGACTTCGCAGGTGATGCCGCAACAAATCAAAGTAATAGTTTATCGGGAAATATCTCGGTCACCGTAGTGGAAGTGCTGCCCAATGACAATTTGGTTATTCGCGGCGAAAAGTGGCTTACCTTAAATCATGGCGACGAATATATTCGTTTAACGGGCATTATTCGCTTATCTGACATTAGCCCCGAAAATGAAGTGCTATCGACCAAAATCGCCAACGCCAGAATTCAATACAGCGGAACGGGCTCATTTGCCAGTGCGCAAGAGAAAGGCTGGCTAACGAAGTTTTTCACATCATCATGGTGGCCGCTTTAAGCGGGGCTAGGAGAATCATTATGCGTTTGTTTTCAGTGGTACTTATCGCATTAACATTGGTGTTGTCTAACAATGCTAATGCACAACGCATCAAAGACTTGGCAAGTATCCAAGGGGTGAGAAGTAACCAATTAGTAGGTTATGGTCTAGTGGTAGGTTTACCTGGCACCGGCGAGCAAAGTCCTTTCACCGAGCAAAGCTTCCGTACCATGTTAAGTAACTTCGGTATTAGCTTAGACTCCAACACCAAACCGAAAATTAAGAACGTGGCAGCCGTGGCTGTTCACGCAGAATTGCCGGCTTTTACTAAGCCAGGGCAAACCATTGATATTACCGTGTCGTCAGTAGGTGAAGCGAGTAGTTTGCAAGGCGGCACGCTTCTACAAACGTTTCTTCGCGGGGTAGATGGCAAAGTGTATGCAGTAGCGCAAGGTAGCTTGGTAGTGAGTGGCTTTGGTGCTCAAGGTGGCGATGGTTCGCGAATTGTGGTGAATACGCCTACTGTTGGTCGTATTCCAAATGGTGCCATGGTTGAGCAAACCGTACCAAGCGGTTTTGCCAATGGCGATTCACTAACACTGAACTTGCATTACCCTGATTTTTCAACAGCAAAGGCATTAGCTGATGTGATTAATGAGCGATTAGGCGCACAGCCAGAAAAAGGGTATTCCATAGCAACGCCCATTGATGCCGCGTCAGTACGTGTATCAGCGCCACGAGATGTTGGTCAGCGAGTGGGCTTTTTGGCCACACTAGAAAATTTTGAATTCACGCCGGCTGATGCGCCTGCGCGGGTTGTCATCAATAGTCGTACCGGTACGATTGTGATTGGTCGAGACGTGCGTTTACTGCCAGCCGCTATTACCCATGGTGGATTAACGGTGACAATTTCAGAAAACCAACAAGTTACCCAACCTAATGCGTTTGCAGATGGTGAAACGGTGGTAACGACACAGTCGATTGTAGATGTGGATTTATCAGATAGTCGCATGTTTTCTTTTGAACCTGGGGTGACTCTCGATCAGCTAGTGCGAGCTGTCAACGAAGTCGGTGCAGCACCAGGCGACTTAATGGCTATCTTAGAGGCATTAAGACAAGCCGGTGCACTACACGGTGAATTGGTGATCATCTAATGGAAGCATTCAGCTCAAAAAATCAGCTCGATATGGCACGCAATGTTCACGATCTTGGCAGTATCAATAAAATGCGCGAGGCCATTGCTTCGGGTGATGAAAGTGTATTGCAAGAAGCGGCAGAGCAATTTGAAGCCATATTTGTGCAAATGATGCTGAAGTCAATGCGTAAAGCGCAAGACGCGCTTGCCGATGAAAATAGCCCATTTAATTCTCAACAAGTTAAGTTCTATCGCGATATGCACGACCAACAACTTGCAACTGATTTAACGTCAGGCGGCGGTTTGGGGTTAGCTGATATTATCGTGAAACAAATGGGGCAATCTGAAGACAGTTATTTACCTGCCAGCGTAATTCGCAGTGATGGTAATTTGAGCTCGCTGAACCGTGACCGTGTTATTGCCACAGAGCAAGCCCAGGAAACTGTGCTGGCTTCTGAATCTAAAGGTGTGCAATCGGCCACCAAAGACAGCATGTTTGATAGCCCTGAAGACTTTGTTGAAACTATACGCCCCTATGCTGAGCAAGTGGCTGAAAAGTACGGTATGGATGCTAAAGCCATTATTGCACAGGCTGCGGTTGAAACGGGCTGGGGTAAGTTTGTTATTCACAACGCCGATGGTGAAAGTTCGCATAATCTTTTTGGGATTAAAGCGAATGCGCAGTGGGAAGGCGACCAAGCGGTTGTCGATACACTTGAATTCAATAGCGGCATTCCACAAAAGCAAAAAGCAGCATTTCGTTCTTATGCTTCATTAGAAGAAGCCGTTGATGACTATGGGCGCTTTATCGTCACTCAGCCTCGTTATCAGCAAGCTGTAGAACAAGCCTCAGATGCACACAGCTATACCCGTGAGCTACAAAGCGCTGGATATGCTACGGATCCTAATTACGCCAGTAAAATCATGGCCGTTTACAACAGTGATAGGCTTAACGGCTTAATGCCGTAAGAAGAGGGGTTTAATATATGAGCGCAGTTGATTTATTTTCCCTAGCCACCAGTGGTGTAAACGCCAGTAGTAAGCTTTTACAAACGACCAGTAATAATATTGCCAATGTAAATACGCCAGGGTACGTACGCGAACGAACCGAGCTTGTTAACAGTGATGTATTCGGTGTTGAAATCGGTAATACAGAGCGAATTATTAACGTATTTGCGCAAAACCAGCTTCGCCGCGATATAACTTCGGTGGGCGAACTAGAGGCTTTTTCTTCAAAAACGTCAGCAATTGATAACCTTCTGGCCAGTGAAGCGAACTCCCTTTCTAAAGGCATTAGTGATTATTTTGCAGCAGTCCAAACTGCCTCCGACGACCCTACAAATTTGGCCTCTCGTGAACAGGTATTAGGGAAGTCAGAATCGCTATATCAGCGTATGAAAACCCTGTCAGATTACATGGTTGAGAAGGAAGAAGAGTTTAATCTTGAAGTCACGTCGTTGGTTAACAGAACCAATAGCTTGATTAGCTCTATTGGCGAACTAAACAAAAATATTGTCATTGCCAAAGGGAATAACACCAGCGACGAACCCAGCGCATTAATGAATAAACGAGATGCCGCTGTTGAAGAACTCGCCTCTATTATGGCTATCAATGTGAAAGAGAGTCAGAGTCAAAACGGAGCGATTACCGTAAATTTGACCACTGGCGAATCACTCATACTAGATAATGGCGCGTTTAATTTATTTGAAATAAGTACCAGTGCGGATTCAACCAGCAAAGAATTAAAGTTAGAAACTGATTTTGGTTCTCAAACGAAAAACGATACTACGGTTCGTGTTGTCGAAAGTGACTTAGGTGGCAGCCTAGGCGGATTATTTCGTTACAGAAATGAAGTGCTTGGCACTGCTATGCGCGATGTGGGCCAGCTTGCCGTTACTTTTGCCGATGCTGTTAATACCCAAAACAAGCTCGGGATGGATTTAGACGGTCAGCTGGGTAGCAATATTTTCGACATTCCTACGTTTAGGGGATTAGAAACTCAAGATACCAGCGGAGACTATCAGGTTGTCGGGCAGCTTATTGCGGGAAAAGGCGCTGAACTCACTGATGCGGATTATCAAATTGAGGTAACCGCTGTAGCGGGAGGGGTTCCTAGCGAAATAGAAATTACTTTTTTAAATCCTGACGGAACACCTCAAAAAGACGGTTCTGGGAATGATATTATCTATTCAAACTACACTGTTACTAGTGGCTTTAACGAATTACCTGGTGGTATTGAAGTAGAGTTTGGTGGTGCTTCAACCTATGCGGTTGGGGATGAATTTTTGATGCAGCCTACTAAAACTATTGCATCAACCATTGAGTTAGCCACAAACAGACCTGAAGACCTCGCTTTCGCGGCGCCCGTAAGAGCCCAAGCGGATGCAACGAATTTAGGTAGCGCCAATGTAAGTGGGGTAACAATTACCAACACTGAAGTCGGCGGTGGTACCGAACAATCTGCATTTGACGGCGCTGGTGGCATACACGATTTAGCCAGCTCACCCAGCGGCACGTTTGGCGCGCCAGCTCAAATAGTCTTTACCGCAGAAGATAGCTATCAAGTGCTAGATGGAGAAACGCCGCCTAATGTCATTACCAATGTGACCGGCGCAACGAATTTAAGCAACTTACTAGCACAGGCAGAAAGCAGTGGCAGCGGCCCTGCTTGGCCCGCAGCATTTTCATCACTAGATGACTACCCAGGTTACGACATCAGTTTAGATGGTGTGCCTAAAGCAGGTGATAGTTTTACGATTAGTTACAATACTGATGGTTTCAACGACAACAGTAATGCACTTGAAATCGCATCTTTGCAGAACGAGAATCTAGTGCAAGTGAGCAGTGAATCAACCAACCAGCAACGTACTTTTCAAGATGCTTATGCATCTATGGTAGGGCGGATTGGTGAAGACGCAGCCATGGCTGACATTTCTTTGACTTCAGCAGAAGCAATGAAAACTCAATCAGAAAATTGGTTTGAGTCAGTGTCTGGAGTAAGCCTAGATGAAGAGGCGGCAAACCTAGTTAAGTTTCAGCAGTCTTATTCTGCCGCAGCACGAATTTTAAGCACAGCGCAAGAGTTGTTCGATACTATTCTAAGTGCAGCGAGGTAACAGATTATGCGTATATCAACGAGTCAAATTTACGACCAAAGCATTCGCTCCATTATGGAAAACCAAGAAGGTTTGGCTAAAACACAAGAGCAGTTGGCAACAGGTAAGCGAATCTTAACACCGGCAGACGACCCTGTGGGTGCTGCAAAAGTGTTGCGCTTGACCGAAGAGCTTGATGGGCTGACGCAATTTCAACGAAATAATGATTTGGTAACTGGCTCTCTAGAACAGCAAGAAGCAGTGCTAACAAATATTACCAATTCAATTAACCGTGCTAGAACGCTTGTTGTTCAAGCAGGCTCGGGTATTCTGGACGATCCTGATAAACGCGCCATTGGCGCTGAGTTAGAACAAATTAAGTTGGAGATCTTCGACTTAATGAATACCCAAGACGCCGATGGAAATTATATGTATGCAGGCTATCAATCTGCAAACCAAGCATTTACCTATAATCCCGCATCATCAGGAAATGCAATCACGTTTTCGGGTGATGCAGGCGTAAGTTTTATTCAGCTATCGTCTAGCTCAAAAATACAATCTACCAGCAACGGTTATGAAGTTTTTGAGAACGTATTATCCCGTTTTGATTTCTCAGTCACTGGCACTACAGCTGCGGATTTACAAAACACAATAGTGAAAGAACAAGGTACATTTGATACCTTTTTCAACAAGAATTATGACCCAGTGACCAGTGCTAATAATGACTATCAAGTAGAGTTTTTGGCATCGGGAGAAGCACAGTTAACCAATACTGGCACAGGTGCTGTTGTGGGAACGGTTGGCTATACTTCGGGGAGTCCATTTACTATCAAAGGCATGCAGTTTGAAGCGAGTGCTGCCGTTGGCGATACCATTAATTTTTCTTTGGATGCGCCGGAGAAAAAGAGTATGGCCCAATCACTTCATGAAATTCAAACCATACTTATGGACAGCACCATTGATGATAGTGCGCTGCAAGAGGCTATTGCCGATTCATTGGTCGGGTTAGATAATGGGTTAGAAAAAATATCTCTTGAACGCGCCTCTATAGGTAGTCGCTTAAACATCGCTGAATCTACTTACGAAAGTAACCTTGATATGGAAATTGCGGCAAAGGCATCCCGTTCGTCAATCCAAGATGTTGATTATGCAGAGGCTTCTACGGAATTTGCCAAACAAGAAACCGCACTCAATGCAGCGTTAGCGACTTTCCCGCAAGTATCTAATTTATCCTTGTTCAACTTCATCTAGTAAAGCATTCATTCCCGATAATGTGGCGAGGTATACACGGGTTTTATTATCGATATGATCTGAATAATAAGAGACATACAAAGTATCGTGTTGCCACACTAAGCCTGGGTAACTATTGTCTCCTTTACTAGGCAAGGTAATCAGAAGTTTCAGCGAATAATCAGTTGATGAAAGTAACCAAATTGCCGTAGTCAGATTTTTACCATCCCAATTTCTACCTGCTACCACATACGTATTTTCGGAAAGTGATAACATTACGGGTCCTCCCACGTATTGTTCCAAATCGTGCCATGTCCAATTGGTATAGGGGGGCAAGGAAAAACCCAATTTGGCGCTGAAACTATCGGCATCTCGGCGTACAATCGCCGTCGCTTTATCAGCATCATCAAACACTATATGGCTTTCATTCGGATAGCCAAATTTGTGCTTTTCAAAAGACATAGCGCCCTTCTTTTGAAGGTAAAGTTGTTTGAGCGGATTGCCTTCAAACAAATCGATCCTTTGATTTTTACGATTATAGGCAAACCCATAAGCCTTTCCCTTGTTCCAAGTTATGCGCCAAAGCCACCAACCTGAATGTCCAAAAAAGTGGGGTGTTGACCAAGACTCACCGGTGGTAGAAAAGTAACTCACCATTTTAGTGGTTATCACACCGGTATTTACGTCTTTGTGCTTAGCGTAGGCACTGATGATTAACTTTCGTCCATCAAAACAAAATTTTGGATCGCGTAAATCCCAAGAGGGTAGTGTCAGTCGTTGGTAAGTTTTTGCTCCTGAATTAACATTCACTTTACAGACAATCACAACACCATCTGGGCTTATATGGTTTACGCCCCGTCTATAGCAGGTCAGTAGTGACTTACGACTATTGTCGAAGGGATTTTCGATTAAATCAGTGAATGCGCAGTGTTCACCTTCAGATGAAATTCGCTCAACCGCGTTAATCTTCAAATTTATATTCACGCTAATACTCTTTTAAAAACCGACTGTTATGTAATCGTAAACGGCAATTTTATACCGCACTACGGCAATTTTTGTAAATAATTCTAAAGGGAACTGCGGTTATGTCGATACAAACACTGAGAGAGCCAGTTCATCATTACCCCTCAGGTATTGGTGACTATTAAAATTGTAATAGCCGGATCCCCGGCAGCCAGCTCACGCTGGACTGAGAGTGTAGGAGAGACTTTATGTCTATGTTCGTCAATACCAATGTTTCCTCATTGAATGCTCAGCGTCAATTATTTGATGTAAGCAATTCTTTGGGTACGTCTTTTGAGCGTCTGTCTTCGGGTTTCCGTATAAACAGTGCTGCAGATGACGCCGCAGGTCTACAAATCACCGACCGAATGACTTCACAAGTTCAAGGTCTTAACCAAGCGGTACGTAACGCTAACGATGCGATCTCACTATCGCAAACGGCTGAAGGTGCGTTGTCTGAAACGACTACTTCTCTTCAACGTATTCGTACACTAGCAATTCAATCACAAAACGGTATCAACAGCTCTGCTGACCGTGTAGCACTTCAAAAAGAAGTATCTGCACTAAGAACTGAAATATCGCGTATTTCAACCACAACTCAGTTTGCTGGTGTAAATATATTGTCAGGTGACTTCTCTGCCAAGTTCTTGGTAGGTGCAAATGCTGGCCAAACGATTTCTGTAAACCTTTCTACTACCCCGTTGGCAAACGCTGGTGTTCAGGGTTTCAGTGCGACAGGTTTAGGGATTACTGGCGGCACAAATAACGTACTTACCAGTGAAAATGCATCAAGTATGCTAGCTAGCGTAGATACGGCTATTTCAGCGGTAGGTGGTCTTCGTGCCGACTTAGGTGCGCTTCAAAACCGTTTCCAGTCAACGATTCGTAACCTTAGTAATATTTCTGAAAACGTTTCAGCAGCACGTTCACAAATCAAAGATACCGATTTTGCTACTGAAACAGCTAACTTGACCCGTAACCAGATTCTACAGCAGGCGAGCACTACCGTGTTGTCTCAGGCGAATCAGCGTCCACAGGCAGCACTTCAGCTTCTAGGTTAATAAGCTAGTCGTTAACAGTGAGAGAATGGGGCCAGGAGGTAGTGAACCTTTAACCTCAGCTGTTCTACAGTGAATTATATTTAAAAAGGCCGATTTTTTAATCGGCCTTTTTTTATTTCTGCGAATTAATTTATTGAAATAAAAGATTTTTTTAAAAAGATCAAAAAAACCTAAAGTAAACGGCAGTCCGGTACGATAACTATAACAAAGGGAAGGTAAACATTACTTCCTCTCTTTAAAGCCTAAAACGAATAATAAAAGCAATAAGTTTAATAGGTTTTGACGAGTGTTAGATGGCTGCTTGGTTTTAGATATTGTCAGGAGATCAATAGCTTGAAACCTGAAAAATCATTTTCATAAAGTTCTAAAGGAAATGGTGAGGTAAGTCGATAAAGAGTTAAGTTTGCTGATTGGGCTGCTGACTGGCGAGAATGAAGCCAGGAGGTAGTGAGAGGTTTGAGGTCTGGAACAACAAACCCGACAGTCAGCAAAAGAGAAGTTTCCTTCTCTGTGTAACAAGCTTCACCGGGAGTGACCCGTTAAAGCGTCAGAATAAAATCCTGACAATTATGTGAAGCACAAGCTATGCCAAAATATTTAATTAACTCGCGCAAATAATAAAATCAATAGCGCAAAACTTAAACTGTTAGGAGACCTCTCATGAGTCTATTCGTAAATACTAATGTGTCATCGCTTAATGCGCAGCGCCAGTTGTTTTCAACAGGCAATAACTTAGATACTGCATTTGAACGTTTATCATCTGGCTTTAGAATTAACAGTGCCGCTGATGATGCTGCAGGTCTACAAATTACCGACCGTATGACCTCACAAGTTCAAGGTCTAAATCAAGCGGTACGTAATGCAAATGATGCGATTTCGTTGTCGCAAACTGCTGAAGGTGCAATGCAAGAAACCACGACAGCCTTGCAGCGAATTCGTACTCTTGCTATCCAATCGCAAAATGGTATTAACTCTTCTGCGGATAGACTAGCGCTTCAAAAAGAAGTGTCGGCACTTCGTACTGAAATTTCACGTATTGCTACCACTACCCAGTTCGCTGGCGTAGATGTACTAACTGGCGCGTTTTCAGCTCGCTTCTTAGTAGGCGCCAACGCTGGGCAAACGATTTCTGTTAACTTGTCTACACAAGCATTGGGCCGCGCAGGCATTGATGGCTTTAGTGCGACAGGTTTAGGAATTACAGGTGGGAATAATGATGTATTAACAGAAACGAATGCATCTGCACTACTTGGTTCTGTAGATAACGCGATATCTGCAATAGGTGGCCTGCGTGCAGACTTGGGTGCGCTTCAAAACCGCTTCCAATCTACCATCAGAAACTTAAGTAATATTTCTGAGAATGTATCTGCGGCAAGATCACGAATTAAAGATACAGATTTTGCCACCGAAACGGCAGAGTTGAGCCGTAACCAGATTCTTCAACAAGCAAGTACAACTATTCTTGCCCAGGCAAACCAACGTCCACAAGCGGCATTGTCACTACTAGGGTAAGAAGTAAATAAGGCGTTTTAATTGGGAAGGAGTTGAGAGGCCATCCCCTAATGAAGGAATGGCGGCCAATTAAGGCCGCCCCCTTTGAGAAAGCGCCGACTAACAGGACTGAGAGTGTAGAAGTGTTGGTTGAGAGGCCAGTTTATCCTACTAAAACCCTGCCAGCCGACTGAAACAGTATTTGCTCAATCTCCTAACGTGAGCAGATTGGCCGAGATTTAATGTCTCGGCCTTTTTTTTATTCTAAGCCGAAACACCCTGCCAAACTGAAATCATTAACTTGAGCAAAATTAATGATTCACAAATATAAATGCACCTTCCATGCCAAGTGTATTCACTTAATGTGTCAAATCTACGAATCATTGTTAAACCTAATGATGCCGTAATACCCTTAAAAGTAAATGTTGCCAGCCGGAATGTGAATCGATTTATCGTAAATAGACTAGCATTTGTGTCGCTTTAGTGGCCTTAAAGATAAAAAAGCACAAAATCAGATAGATATAAAGCCATTAAAAATCAGTAGCTTAAATATTATTTTGATTTATTTTTAAAAAAAGACAAAAAAAAACTAAAGAAGCTAAAGACTTGGCCGATACCTATTGTTGAGGGGTAATGTAATTTACTTTGCAAGAGGAAGTTAGTCGGGAGTAGTGACCCAGCTAATTTGAACTGGAAGGATTTAATGGTAGCACAGGCATCATTGAATCCCTAGGAGGTAATCTAATGTCTTTATTTGTAAATACTAATGTGTCGTCAATAAACGCTCAACGTCAGCTTTTTGACGTAAGTGATAAATTGAACACGTCATTTGAGAGATTGTCATCTGGGTTTCGTATCAACAGTGCGGCTGATGATGCTGCTGGTCTTCAAATTTCTGACCGTCTAACGTCTCAAGTTGAAGGATTAAACCAAGCTGTTCGTAATGCGAACGATGCTATCTCATTATCACAAACTGCTGAAGGAGCGCTTAGCGAAGTAACATCTAGCTTACAACGTATTCGCCAATTAGCAGTTCAATCACAAAACGGTATTAACTCTTCAGCTGACCGCTTAGCACTTCAAAAAGAAGTGTCTGCGCTTAGAACTGAAATTTCGCGCATTGCGACCGATACTCAATTCGGAAGCGTGAAACTTTTGGACGGTAACTTCTCTGCTAAATTCTTAGTAGGTGCAAATGCTGGCCAAACCATTTCTGTGAACTTATCTTCAACTAATCTTGGTTCTATCAGCGGCTTTAGTGCAACTGGGTTGGGTATTACTACCAACAGTGTTGCCACAGCAGATGGCGCGTCTGCGCTTCTATCTGATGTAGACGCTGCAATATCAGGTATTGGGGGAGTTCGAGCTGACCTGGGTGCGCTTCAAAACCGTTTCCAATCAACTATTCGTAACTTGAGCAATATCAGTGAGAACTTGTCATCTGCACGTTCTCAGATTCGTGATACAGATTTTGCATCTGAAACGGCAGATCTAACACGTAATCAGATTATTCAGCAGGCATCTATTTCTGTACTAAGTCAAGCAAACCAGCGCCCTCAAACTGCGCTATCTTTGCTTGGATAAGCTATAATTTAATACCTTAGTTGGAATGTAACGGGTGCTTGCTTATTTGCAAGGGCCCGTTTTGTCGTTTCAAAAGGGGGGTGAAATAAGTGGAAATCGTAAATAATCAAACTGGTCAGGCTTTTGCATTAGCTTCTGAATCCGCAACGGTGTCTAAAGTTGCGCCTAACGAGAGCTCAGGTAAAGCGAGCAACGACAGTGAAAATAATAGTGCTGGCCAACAGCAAGCAAATAGTAGTGGAACAAATACGGCGCTTAAAAACGGTGTATCTAGTGTACAAAATTTGGCTCAAGGTTCTGGTACGTTAGCCGATAAAGTATCAGAAGAAGAGAATCAAGCTTCGCTAGAGAACGCTGTTCAAGAAGTTGAATCATTCTTGCAAACGCAAAATAGAAACTTGGCGTTTTCTATTGATGATGAAACTAAGCGCTCGGTTGTCACGGTAAAAGATTCTGAGTCTGGTGATGTAATAAGACAAATACCCTCTGAAGAAGTATTAGCGCTTGCTGAACGTATTCAAGATTTACAGCAAGACGTAGGCGACAGTGTAGGGGTATTTATTAATAATCGCGTCTAGCAACCGTGTTTAACGAGGTAAAGTATGACAATTCAATCATTAGGTGTAGGTTCAGGTTTAGCACTTGACGACCTAGTTCAGCAGCTTCTTACCGCTGAGCGTCAGCCCAAAGAAGATCGGCTGAATGCGAAAGAAGAACAGATTGAAGCTGAAATCTCAGGGTTAGGTCAGATTAAATCCAAATTTTCTGATTTTAAAGATGCGGTAGACGATCTACGAAGCGATAACGATATCAATGGTCGTGAACCCACTATTACTAACCCTTCTGAAGATGACGATGTACTTTCTGCAGAAGCATCTAATTCAGCCCTCCGTGGTTCCTACGATATTGTAGTTGAGCAATTAGCCCAAGGCAGCCGAATTACTACCGACGATGGCGCGTTTACCGCCAGTTCAGATCCAGTACTCACATCAGGTACTGGCTCACTTACGTTTGACGTAGGCGGAAGCGACAGCTTTACCATCGATATTACTGCGGGTACCTCATTAACCGCGCTTAGAGAAAAAATTAATAACGCAGATGATAATTTCGGTGTAACTGCCAACATTATCGATACCGGCACAGCTGCCGGCCCTCGTTTAGTGTTTAGCTCTAGTGAAACGGGTACGGGCAATGATTTGGTTATCACCAATGATAATGGTAACGCCGAGTTAGATAGGCTTTCTACTACTGGTGGGGCAGGTAGCATCGACCCTGCGAATATCGAATCTGCACAAAATGCGATTGCTTATATAGACGGTATCGCGGTTGAAAGTGAATCCAATGAATTTGAAAACACCATTCAAAACGTGTCTTTTGAAGTGAATGAAATTTCGCCTAAAGACGCCGTCGGTGATTTTCTTTCGACAAAATTGGAAATTGGTTACGACAAGGAAGGCCTCGATAAAAAAATTCGTGATTTCGTAGAAAACTATAATAGTTTGATTGACGAAATAGGCCTGCTAACTAAATACGGCGAGTCAGAGTTAGAAGATGATGGCGCGTTGGCTGGAGATTCTTTATTGCGCGGAATTCAATCAGGTTTGGCCAGTATAGTTGGTGACAGTAACAGCGCATCTGCGTTGGGGGGCTTATTCCAATTAGGGATAGAATTTGATGACGATGGTAAACTAGAAATTGGCACAACCGACTATGGATTGGGTTCAGGTGAAGATCGTCTTGCAGATGCCCTTGAAGATAATTTTGATGAAATAGCATCGCTATTTACTGATGACGATGAAGGTGTTGCGGTACGGCTTTATGAATTTGCAAACCAATATACCTCTTACAGTGGCCTCATTAGTTTGCGTGAACGGTCAGCCAAAGACGATAGAGATGATTTGTACGACGAGCGAGAGACATTGGAACTAAGAATGCTTAGCTATGAAGAAATTCTTCGAGATAAGTATTTGAATCTAGACCAAACTGTTGCTCAGCTAAACCAGACTAGTTCAGCATTACTTGCTTCACTAGGCTAAGAAGTTTTCGGAGATTTTATGGCACTTAAAGGCATTAACGCTTACCGCAAAGGTAACCTAAAACAAGATATAGCGTCTGCGGATCCGCATAAGCTTACACTCATGCTGCTGCAAGGCGCGTTAGATCGAATCGCCTATGCCAAAGGTGCAATGGAAAGAAAAGATCTTATCACTAAAGCAGATTTTATCTCTAAAACAAGCGCTATCCTCATGCACTTGCGTGATACGTTAGATCTTGAAATTGGTGGTGAAGTAGCGCAGAACATGTTTAATCTATATGACTACATGATTCAGCGTTTAAATGATGCGCATGTAAATAACGACTTGAAGTTACTTGATGAAGTGTCTAGCCTATTAACACCTATTCGAGACGCGTGGGTACAAATTCCTGAAACTGCAAAGCAAGAGGCCTTTGAAGCTCAGCGTCAAAATCGTCAAGCTATGTGAACCAGGTTATTTTTAATCACGAACTCACTCCTTTATTCTTACAGGTAGTTAATGAAAAATTAGCTGCCTGTTTGGTGCCTTCTGACGCCCCAATTCCTACTGAAAATTTTAGATCTTTGGTTCAATTACGCGACCGTGTAATAAGGCGGGCGCTGAAGCAAATGGACTCCGAAGTAGAAAAAGCTTTCGCTGCTAAAGAGTTAGAGATAAATGATAAATTAGAGAAATTGGCGCGTGGTTTGCTAGATAGTGCTAAAGACGAAGCCGTTCAATATTCTCGTGGGCGGGCAGCATTAAAGAAATATAAATAATCATGCTAAACCAAATTCAGTTTCACATTGATGAAGACGAACAAAAGCAACAGAATATTGAACAAGAAGTTGCGAAATCAATTCAGCGGCGTCATCACGAAGGTGTTGAGGCTTTTAGACGTCAAATTCCCTCTTTACTAAAATTTTTCGTCAATCAAGAAGCCACGTCTTCTACGATAATGTGCAATAGATTCGGCGAGTTGAATATTGTCGACATTCAGACTGGTCAAGTACTTTATGGGATCTCACCAAAAGAAGAAGTAAGTGGGCATTTGCGTGCATATTTGAATGATAGACTTGATGTGTCTGTCGAAGAATCAGGTGTCACCACTGCTACAGATACATTGGTCGTTCTGGGGTTGGGGCTAGGTTATCACCTTGAAGAACTGATAGCGTGCCAGAAATATAAAAATATTGTCGTTTACGAACCTAATGTTGATTATTTTATTTGCTCACTTTCATCCATTAATTGGAAAGATATTCTTAGTGATGCGAAGAAAGCGGGAATTGCTTTATTTCTACAAATAGGCAGCGATGGAAGTAGTTTATATAGTGATATTAGTGAGCTACAAGAACATTTAGGTTTAACAAAATTTGCGTTATACAAGCATTTTAATAATCCAACGTTCGACCAAGTTGAAAGTGGCCTTAAAACCCTGACCTGGGATGAGTTTGAGCATTGGCGATTTAAACGCACCACACTCAATCCTATTGTTAATTATATTTCCCCTTGGACTCAAATTAAGCATCAGTTTAATTGGGATCAAAGCTTTCTTGATGAAAGCACCAAGCTGCGTAATCTTGATGCACTAAAACAGTATTTCCCCGAATTATATAAAGAGTTTTTAGCATATTCTCCGGCCGTGTGGGAGCCCATTGCACTCGCCGATGGCAGCATCAATATTTGCTATAAAGCCACTGGGGCTCTTTTCTATGGTAACGCGCCGGAAAATGAAGCCCATCACAGCTTTAAAAACTTTACTCAGCACCCTCATAAAGACAGTTTAGTGCTCGGTTATAAAGGGAAAAAGCTTCGCAATTATACCCACTATCAGTTGGTTACAGAATGCGAGAAAGTACTACAGGGCTTTGAAGAAGAGTCGGGACAGTTACCAGAAAAAGTAAAATCGACTATCTTTTTTGGTTTGGCTGCTGGGTACGATTTCGAGTATTTTGTAGAAAACTTCGATATAGAAAAATTATTTATTTGCGAACCTAATAAAGACTTCTTTTACGCGTCTTTATATAGCGTTGATTGGGCTAAAATTTTAGATTATTTCAATAAAAAAGAACGTCGTCTTTACTTAAATATTGGAGACGATGGAAGCAATCTAATTAATGATTTATTGGTTCAGTTTCAGTCTATTGGTCCCTATGTGTTGGCCAATTCATATTTTTATCAGTCTTATTATAATCAAGGGTTAGTAACCGCCGTATCTCAACTAAGAGAGCAGTTACAGGTTATTATTGCGATGGGTGACTATCTCGATAATGCAAAATATGGTCTTTCGCACACACATTCAGCGATAAAGCACCACATGCCACTGATGCGTTATAAGCCTTCGACTCATTTAGAATCTATTCACAAAGAAGTACCGGTTTTTATTGTTGGTAATGGCCCTTCGCTTGACGATCTCATTCCTTTGATTAAAGAAGAAGCTGATGCCGCAATTATTGTTTCTTGTGGAACGGCGCTTCAAACACTTTATAAACACGGTATTACGCCTCATTTTCACGCAGAAATTGAATCAAATCGGTCTACCTATGATTGGGCGATTCGTGTTAATGCGCCAGATTACTTAAAACAAATCAGTTTAATAAGCTGCAACGGAATTCATCCTGACACCTGTAACTTGTACAAAGATGTGTATTTAGCATTTAAACAAGGTGAAGCTTCAACAGTGTCTATTGCGGAACTGTACCCCAAAAAGACCTTTGGGGCTCTTGATGCCGCATACCCTACCGTCACTAATTTCGCTATGAATCTGCTGACTGAAATCGGCTTTGAGCAGTTTTATCTGTTTGGGACTGATATGGGGTTTGTAGATGAAAATTATCATCATTCGAAATCTTCAGGGTATTACAGTGAGAAAGGCAACGAACTGTACGATTACACCGCTGAAAACAATACATCTTTGATTCTGCCTGGAAATTTTAGGCCCGTGGTAAAAACGAAATATGAATTTAAAGTATCTAAATCTGTATTAGAAAATGTTTTGTCAGTGAAGAAAGCCGAAGTTTATAACCTAAATGATGGCGCGAAAATAGCGGGAACTAAACCGCTTCGCAAAGAGGACGCTATTTTAGTTTGTAGCGCTGCTCAAAGAGATGCCGCAGTTGAAGCAATGAAGCAACAGGTTTTTAAAGAGCTAGATTTTGATGACTTTGAAAAGCGATTTAACAATCGCTACGACAGTAATGTATTAATAGAAGAGCTTTCTCAATTTCATCTATTAGTACCTACAGAATTAGAGAGCAAAGAAGATTTAACAGTGCTAATAGAAGAGCAAAGGAACTTTGTGGTCAAATCTTTGCTGAACAAAAACTCTCTTCTATTCTTTTACCTAAATGGCACGTTAAATTACATTAATAGCTCACTCACTAAAGTGGCTAATTTAAGTGATGAAACACGGATGATTTCATTAAGTAGCGAACTCCTTTCTATATGGAAACGCTACTTAAAGTATATTCGTGATGGTTTTGCACATGCTCGATTCGAGCTGGATGGTATTACTAGTTTTATGGGTAAACGTAGAGAAATTTTATTAAGAAACTACTTATCCTCAAAACCTTTTAATATTGATATCGAAAGCAGTGCGCCAATTGGCCGAAATAGCACATTCATTTCTATTGTGGACGAATATAGAGACCAGAAAAACCCTGCCGCATTGTTAACCACTAACCTTGAACCTTCAAATAAAGAAGCGAATCAGAAGCGATATGTGATAGTAAGAGAAGTCGCAAAAAATATAGAGTCATTGTTTATCGAGGACGGCAATTCAGTTTACATCCCTGGAAGTTATTTAACAGAAGGGTACTCCGTGTCATGTAACGATGAAACTGGATTGAATTTTGCTGTACTTTCAATAATTAGTGGCATTAATGGTGTGGTTTTTGTTCCCAAGTTGATTTATAACGATGACGCAGCGGATACACCTTGGTTCGATAAGCGATTACTCTCACTTGAGGGGATTTATGCTTATAGTGGTTCCGACTTTTTATTACTCAGCCAACGTCGTTTGGATGAGCAGGAATTATTATTAGGTAATGGTGATAGGGTCTATTATCTCCCGCATATTAAGGTTTTAGATATTCTCGGTCGAAAAATAAATGATGAAAAATACCAGAGCATGAAACAAATATTTATTGACCGAAAAACGCGCTAAGCCAAGCACTTATGACTTTATCTACGTCCAATAGTAGCCCAGATCCAGTTAGTCAAGAAAGTGGTATAGATTTCGTTATACTTTGGGTAGACGGAGATGCGCCTGAACACCGTGCCAAAAGGCAGGCCTTTTTATCTTCTGATATAGGTTGTAATCCAGGAGATGAAGAGCAGTCGATTGATAACCTAAGATTTATACAGACAAGCGAACTGCGATATTGTCTACGTTCAATAAAGCATCATGCCCCCTGGTATAGGAAAATTTGGCTGGTAACCGATAGTCAAATACCTTCATTTTTAGAGTCCAAAAAGCTTTATAAAGATCGCATCGAGATAGTTGATCACAAAGCTATATTTTCTGGAAATGAAAAGTACCTGCCTACATTTAACACCCGCAGCATAGTATCTTTAATCGATAAAATTCCAGGGTTGAGCCAGAAATTTATATATGGCAACGATGATTTTATGCTTGGGGGCAATGTTGCGCCTGACTTTTTCTTCAAGCAAGGGCTGCCTGTAGTTTATGGTGATTGGGTCTCACACACCGCCGAAATAAAGCCAACACTATATCAGCAAGGCATGATGAATGCCGCAAAAATGCTCGGGTTCCCTTCTCACTCTTTTATAAATATAAGCCATGGGTTTCAACCTATGGATAGACAAATTATCGAAACGCTTAGGGATAAATTTCCAGCTCAATTCACAAATAACTTAGCTCACAAGTTCAGGCACCGTAGCCAATTTTTGCTTGAATCCTTACACAATCATTATTGCTACCGACATAAAAACGTTGAGACAAGCGGTACCGAACCCATGGTACATTTTAGTTTTCAGTTATGCCGAGAAGGTGAGGCTGAAAAAATTAAGTTTCTTTTTGACTTGTTTCGTCAAAACAAACGGAAAATGTTTTGTATCAACGAGTATCAATCACTTTACCCCCGTTTACCCTTTGTAAAAAGTGACTTAGAAGCGCTCTGTGGCCCGCCACTCGTGTCTGAATTAGCCCTTTAAAAAATAAAGCTTTACTGTTTACGTTTACTGCCGATAAATAAGGAGTTTACGACCTGTGGTTTATAGGTGATAAACTCATGGTCATATCAATATAAGTTTCTAAAAGTGCAGACGTTTTTGTCGTTGGGTAAACAGTAAATGACAAGTGACAACCATCAATTGAAGATTTTAATGCTCATCTCATCACCATTTCAATATTGGTGTGCGTTGGAATATTTGCATCAAATGGGACGGCGGGTCAGTATTACCGTAGTGAATGCAGCTACGTTCTGTGAAAACTCTATGCTTCAAATTGAGGCAATGCATAAGATTGCGAAACCTGAATCTGTAAAGCTACTCTCTATCCCTAAAGAAGGCAGTTTAGCTTCGCGAATTGGCGCCTATTCAGATCTTATCTCTGTATTTGCAAAAGGTGCTTTTTCGACGGTATTAATTGGCGACCTGCGACAGCTATGGATGCAAGATATTGCATGTAATATCAATGCAGATAACGTGGTATTAGTGGATGATGGCGCCGCTACGAATGTTTTTGAAAAGTTTATAATTCGACCTAGCGATTATATGCTTCCTGTTTCTATGCATTCAGACAACCCCGAGCGAAAATTGCTGGCATGGGAGCTAAAATCTTCATTGGGGATATCTCACAATCCTACGAAGTTTCGCCTTTTTTCTATATTTGAATTTAATGATAGTAAGCATTCTATTCGAAATACACTGTCG
This sequence comes from Alteromonas sp. Mac1, assembly GCF_001562125.1. Lineage (NCBI taxonomy): Bacteria > Pseudomonadati > Pseudomonadota > Gammaproteobacteria > Alteromonadales > Alteromonadaceae > Alteromonas > Alteromonas sp. Mac1. The sequence continues at coordinate 2,369,575 of NZ_CP013932.1, read as the reverse complement.
TTGCTTCGACAGCAGTTTGCACTACACGACCATAATGAAAACGTAGAGCGGCATTTCATTGGCTCGCCGGTATGTGAAAAGGGCCTGCTTGATTCGAAGCGCTATTACGACATCTTGACTCATGCTGCTAAGTCCCATGATGCAAAAACATCATTAATTTACTTTGCTCACAGAGCGGAAGATATAAAATCTAAGGCGCAGATTTTATCTGATTTGGGATACACAATAGAATTTCACGATCAGCCTTATGAATTAGCGTGTGCCTCGCAAGGTCGTATGCCTGAAAAGGTAGTAGGTTTACACTCAACAAGTTTATTTAACATGAAAATACTGTCAGGCAATGCGTGTGAGGCAATTTGTTATATGTTAAATGAAAATGAATTGGCCGCTATGGGCACACGTCATTACGGCAGTGACAGGTTTACGCTTCGAGATCATATTGAGTCTATATATGATAGGTTTGAAGAGTTTGGAATAACGACCCTTAACTTACAATAATTTTAAGGTCAGGTAATGGCAAAGAAAATAGCACTAATCACTGGGGTTACAGGGCAAGACGGCGCATATCTATCGCGCTTTTTGCTGGGTAAAGGCTACGAAGTTCACGGGTTAAGGCGACGGGCTTCATTGCCAAACTTAGATCGCGTACACGATCTTGTTCAGCCTCCCCAAGGGACTAAAAATAATTTCTATCTACACTATGGCGACATGTCTGATCCACTGTCATTGGTAAGATTACTGGCCGATATTGAACCCACAGAAGTGTATAACTTAGCCGCGCAAAGTCACGTACATGTTTCATTTAACGCTCCAGAAAATACAGCTGACGTAAATGCTATTGGTACCTTACGCCTACTAGATGCAATTAGAACCTTGAAACAGGCTGATAAAGTAAAGTTCTATCAAGCTTCAACGTCTGAGTTGTATGGCAAAATTCAAGAGCCTCGGCAAAGTGAAACTACGCCGTTTTATCCTCGCTCACCTTATGCCACTGCAAAATTATATGCTTACTGGTCTGTCGTTAATTACCGAGAGTCTTACGGGATGTTTGCCTGTAACGGCATTTTATTCAATCACGAGTCTAAGCTACGGGGTAAAACTTTTGTTACCCGTAAAATTACCTCAGCTATCGCGCGTATGATTTATGGTCTTCAAGATTGCCTATACTTAGGTAACCTAGATGCACAAAGGGACTGGGGGCATGCTAAGGATTATGTCGAAGCTCAATGGCTGATGCTTCAGCAAGATAAACCTGAAGATTATGTCATCGCGTCAGGAAGTAAAACCTCGGTAAGGCAGTTTGTTGAATTGAGTTTTGCTGAACTAGGTATCACGCTTGCTTGGCAAGGTAGTGGTGTAGATGAAATAGCGCGAATAGATACAATTGATAAAGAAAAAACGGAAACACTTTTAGGTAGCTTTATAAGTAGCCTTAATGTCGGTGATGTAGTAGTAAAAATAGATCCTTTTTATTTTCGCCCAAATGAAGTGGACGTATTGTGGGGGGATGCAAGTAAAGCGGAGCGTGAATTAGGTTGGAAACCCAAAGTCACACTGAATGAAATGGTAAATGAAATGATGACTCACGACTTATCCCTTTCAAGAGATGAAGCGATTTTAAATAAGTATAGTAATGAATAGCAACAGTGATTTTATACCAGTATCAAAGCCTTATCTCACTCAAGAAGCAAAAACCTTTGTTGTTGATTGTTTAGATTCGGGGTGGATTTCATCGAAAGGGGCTTACGTCGAGAGGTTCGAAAACGAATTTGCAGAAAAATGCGGGGCTAAGCACGCCATCAGCGTTAGCAGTGGGACGGCTGCACTTCATCTCGCGTTGCTCTGTTTAGGGATCGGATCGGAAGATGAAGTTATTGTGCCCGACCTAACGTTTGCCGCTACCGCAAATGCAGTTATTTTATGTGGCGCAACACCTGTGCTTTGTTGTGTAAATAAAGATGAGTGGACACTGGATGTTAACGACGCTGAGGCGGTGTTATCAGACAAAACTAAAGCTATTATTCCCGTACATCTATACGGGAACCCGGCACGGATGCATGAGATTAATGATTTCGCTAAACGCAACGGCTTAAGCGTTATTGAAGATTGTGCTGAGTCGCTTGGTGCTACACTAGATGGCCGTTATTTAGGTACTTTTGGTGATATGGGGTGCTATAGCTTTTTTGCGAATAAACTCCTTTCCACCGGCGAGGGAGGGATGGTGACGACAGATAGTGATGCACTCGCGCTTAAAATCAGAACGCTAAGAGATCACGGCATGAGCACCGAGAAACGATATTGGCATGATATAGCGGGATTAAACTATAGAATGACCAACATTCAAGCTGCTATTGGCGTTTCTCAGCTCAATGTGTTCGATGAATTTGCAAAAGCACGTAGTGAACAAGAAGCTCTCTACAAAAAATATCTAACGGATGTTCCTGGGGTCATTTTTAAAAGAGTTATTAAGGGGGCTATACCTGTTAATTGGCTTATGTCCTTAAGAATAGATGAAGCGTTAAGTGGAATTAGTGCAGCCGAATTACAAGGTATTTTAACGGAACACCAAATAGAGTCGCGATTGTTCTTTTACCCATTACATCAGCAACCGCCTTATTCAAATGAAAGAGCTGCGCTGAAATCTACCGATGTATTATCTTCATCTGGTTTGTCATTGCCCACTTTTGTAGGTTTGAGTTGTGAAGATATTCAAAGAGTGTGTGAAATCATCAGTACCGCAATTACCAACCGCCAACGGAGCCTTTCGAAATGACAATTTATCGCTTTTCTAAAAATGTCACCATAGGAAAACATACTATAGGGGCAGGGGAGCCTACCTATGTCATTGCAGAAGCCGGGGTGAATCACAATGGTGATATCGCGTTGGCTAAGAAACTAATAGACACAGCGGTTTCTGCAGGCGCAGATGCGGTTAAATTTCAGCTCTTTAATACTGATGCCCTTATTAAAGCTGATGTAAAAAAAGCCGCATATCAAGTTGGTAATAAAACTGATAGTCAATCACAGTATGAAATGTTGAAGGCACTGGAGATTAGTGCGGATGAATGCAAGGTGTTAGCAGAGTATGCCGCAACTAAAAGCATTGATTTTCTAGTTACGCCATTTGATGAACCTAGCCTTTCTTTTCTCGCTACGTTGGGATTGTCAGCATTAAAGATATCGTCCACTGACTTAACCAATACTCCTTTTCTTCTAGATGCCGCTAAGATAGGTGTTCCGATTATATTATCTACCGGCATGAGTGAGCAGTCAGAAGTCGATCACGCTATTTCTGCAATTCATGAAGCCTGTAAAGATGTGGTGTTACTCCAATGTACCTCCAGTTACCCTGCGCCAGAGGCTGACTTGAACCTAAGAGTTATTCGCAAATACGCGGAAGACTATGGGATTATCGCTGGTTATTCCGATCACACGGTAGGCATAGGTGCTTCGCCCTATGCAGTTGCCGCTGGAGCTTTAGTTATCGAGAAACACTTTACGCTAGATAAGACATTGCCTGGCCCTGACCACCAAGCATCGCTTTCACCCGATGAATTAATTAGCTTTATGCGTGAAATAAGGCGAGTAGATACCATGATGGGGCGCAATATAAAACGTGTGGAATTGTGTGAGCGTGAAAACAGGCTTTCACTTCAAAAGTGTTTAGTGGCGAGTTGTCATATTGAGCCAGGTGTTGCCTTTAATGAGAGTAATATTTGCGCGAAACGAACTGGTGGTGTAGGGATCCCTGCTAATTATGTCCAAAGTGTATATGGAAAATTAGCGACAAAGTTATTGAACGTAGGCGATATAGTAAATGTCTGACGTAATCACCTTGCTTGGTGCCGGAGGGCATGCTCGTTCAGTATTATCGCTACTTCGTTCAATTGATGTGCAAGTGGCGCGTATAGTCGATAGCACAGCCTTAGCGGATGAAAACGTGATGGGTATACCGGTTGTATCGGATTTGGCAAAATCTGTAGAGTCTCTAGTCCTATCAGTAGGCGATAACAAAATACGAGAAGCCATGTTTCACCAGTACCACACTCGATTGTGGAATAAGCCATTAGTACATCTGCGCGCAAGCATAGACGAAAATGCGACAGCGCAACGGGGCTCTCAAATATTTTCAGGCGCTTATGTTGGTCCTTTATGTATCGTGGGTGAAAACACGATTGTTAATACCCATGCTATTGTTGAGCATGAATCCCGAATAGGATGTCATAGCCATATTGCTGTTGGTGCTATGGTATTAGGGCGTTGTTCGCTTGGAGATAGATGCTTTGTAGGAGCTGGCGCGGTTATCCGAGAAGGTGTGCGCTTAACAGATGGTGTTATTATTGGTGCTAACGCGTTTGTGAATTGTGATATTGATGAGCCAGGACTTTACGTAGGTAGTCCAGCTAGAAAGGTGAAACCATGAACTCGGCTATTTTTGTTTCCAGCAGTTGTGTCAATAATAGCCGTATCGCGCAAAGCGTTAAAATGTTGGCTGATCAAGGTTTTACAAATATCGAACTTTCCGGGGGAACTAATTTATACCCTGAGTGGAAAGCAGAGTTAATTGCATTAAAATCTGAGCTAGGCTTAACGTATCGATGCCACAACTACTTTCCCCCTCCCAAAGAGCATTTTGTTTTGAATTTATCATCTCATGATAAATTTGAACGACGCCGTTCCATCGAGCATGTTCTCAATGTTATTGAATTATCAAATGAATTGGAGGCGTCAGTATACGGTATTCATGCAGGGTTTCGTCTGCAGCCCGACACAAACAAGTTAGGTAAAGCATTTACAAATGTTGCACTACAGCCTGAGAATGAGGCCATTGAATTGTTCGCTGCTGCATGGGAAAAAGTCAACGATAGAGCTATTGAGCACGGTGTAAAACTCTATGTGGAAAATAATGTTTTATCGGCTGCAAATCACAAGACCTTCACGCAAGGTAATCCGTTTCTAGCGACAGACAGCGTATCAATAAAAAAATTGCAAAAGGCCACAGGCGCACCATTGTTGCTTGATATTGCACACCTTAAGGTAAGCTGTAATAGCTTGGGCCTAAGTTTTGACAATGAACTTAAAACCTTGGTTGCACAATCTGACTACCTACACTTTAGTGATAATAATGGCATGGCCGATACCAATCATGGGCTGCACAAGGGGACCGAAGTATTTAAGTTGCTAGAAAGTGTCGCTCTAAACAATAAAACGATTACGCTTGAAGTTTACGATGGTAGCTTGCAAGAAAGCTACGAAAGTACAGCGGCGTTGTTGAATTCGTGATGGCTAATCATCCGCGCGTTTTAGCTGTTATTCCAGCCCGCTCTGGCTCAAAAGGGCTCAAAGACAAAAATATACTGCCATTTAATGGCAAGCCTTTATTAGCATGGAGTATAGAGGCCGCTAAGCAGTCAAAATATGTGCTAGATGCTGTCGTATCTACCGATTGTAATAAGTATGCAGAAGTGGCAAAAAAGTGGGGGGCACATGTGCCTTTTATTCGACCCAAAACACTTTCTGATGACACAGCAGGAATGATGTCAGTACTTAAACATGCAGTAGATGAGATGGCAAAAGCTAATCTATTTTATGATGTGGTTGTTTGCCTTCAACCCACATCCCCGCTTAGAACCTATGAGCACATCAATGCTGCTCTTGAGTATTTTGAACGTATTCCTAGCGAAGAAAAGTCACTAGCGTCAGTCTATCAAGTTGAGAATAAGTACCGATGGTTGCTACAAGATAATTCCGAAGGGCAACTTAGGTTCCTTGACGATAGCTTAAACCAAGGTGGATTATTTAATCGACAGAACAATGGCCGAGTTTACATGCCCAATGGCGCTATCTTCATTTACCAGGTTGATAGTTTGTTTGCACAATACCAGCCCACCACCTATTCATTTGTGATGGACGAAGTTGATTCAATTGATATTGATACGCTGGATGAATTTAATTTAGCACTTAAGCGTCAGCAGTAACTTATCCTCCAGCATAGCTAATGCTAAGTGAATCACTTGTACAGGCAAATAATCTCAACCCCACTAGATTCAAGATGATTTATTCGTCTAAATATCGTTTCTTGATACGAATTGGATGAAATAACAATAGCCTTTGGAATCTGTTCTTCAAGGGCAATTATCGGAAGGTTTCCCATTGTGTTCCCATGTTCTGCCGCATCTGGCGATATGATATTTTTTAACTTTTTTGCTTGAGTGATGTAAGACAGTAATTGTTTCGTGTGCAGGCCAGTTCCGTAAAGAGATACGGATTTGTCGGGGAAAGCACTGAGTGTTAAATCGAGCTCGCTAAAGCGTTGACGTATCGCTAATTCAGCGTTCTCACTTTGTTGCTTAACGTAACATTCTCGATTGCTCTCTAGGTCATCTAAATATGCGCGAATGCTTGGGTATTGATTATCAGTGCAAGGTACAGAGTTGTCAGATTTCTTAAATACGGCTTGTACATTTTCATTACCCTTCACAAATGAAAATCCATATTTACCAAGTACTCTTTTCAATAATGCCAAGTTAAAGTGATAGTTGTGTGCATTTTGCAAGTATTTAAGAAAGTCACTGTCATAAGTGTTTCTGAGGTTGAATAAGCCTGGAACTTCTATATAGAGAAGGCCATTTTTTGCAAGAAGCGATGAGATGGTGTTGAGTTCTTTCTCTATATCAAGAAAGTGTTCAAACACATGGCTGAGAATAACTAAATTGAATTTTTCTTTTGTAGTTTCATAAAGTTGTTGAGAAGACATACAATGAAGAGTTAACCCAAATTGTCGGCCCATGTCTAAATAGGTGTCCCCTAAATCCACCCCAATACACGAATAGCCAGCTTCTTCGAGAGGCTTTAATATTCCTCCGGCACCACAGCCAATTTCTAAAACAGAACCTCTATTGGGCTTAATAACATCTGATAAATAGCGTAATATTCGATTGCCGTGACGAACCTGTCGATTAAAAAACTGTTCGTCTGCAGCCGCGGCCCCTACATAGAGCTTTCTGTACAAATTAGCATAAAAATCTGAGGTGCTTGTTTGGTTTAAGCGTGGAGAGCTGAAAACTTGGCCGCATGACTTGCATATCTGTGTGGTAATCGGAATGGCGTATCTGTCTTTTTTAGCCAAAATTTCCAGATCATTACTTCCACATTCACAAAGTACCGATTCGAACTGATATTTGCCAAGAGCCACTTGAGACAAATACTCGTTCCTAGCGGCTAGTTGCGCTTCCTTTAATGTTAACCTCGCGACGTTATCATTTTTAAATCTTTCAGAAAGCATTTGGGGCGCCTTTACTTATAAGTAGTCACATGGTTTAACGGCAATTATTCAATATTCTAAAGCGTTTCATTGAATAAGGCTGGTCAAGGTAACTTTTTATTTAGTTTAAGAAAAGTGTTAAGCGTACTGGAGTATGGCCGATAATAAAGGTGTGAGAATGATTAATACCGGAGACAGAGATGCGTAAGTTGAGCGTTTTAGAAAAGCATGGGTTCAATGGCTTGAATCGTTGGCCAGGTAATACGCAACTTGAGAGTGCCGAGGCGGTCTCAGACTATTTTATGCACGGTTACGCCCCGCCTGAGCCATTGATTACTAAAAATACAAAAATAACTGCCTTTGGCTCTTGTTTCGCTGGAAATGTTTCTCGCTATTTACTCAAAAAAGGTTATCAGGTTAATGCTCATAGCTGGGACCACAATCAATCGGATTTAATTCGTATTGACGAAATAATGGTGCATACACCGGCTCTACTTGCCCAGTTTGAGTGGGCGTTTAACAACAAACCTTTGGGCTCCGTTTTCATCGGTTCCGCCGAAGAAAAAGCACAGACATACCATAGTCTGGAAGCCTGCAAACAAATTATTAAAGAAACAGACTTTTTTATAATAACATTGGGTCTCACAGAGGCCTGGTATGACAAAGAGAGTGAGCAATACCTCTGGAAGTTTGTGCCAAATAGACGCTTAGATCCAACTCGATTTGAAAGTCGGTTTGTTTCCTTTTCCGAAAATTTAGAGAATTTACGTCGAATTTATAACTTAATCAAAAGTAACGTTCCTTGTGCGAAAGTATTGTTTACCCTTTCCCCAATACCGCTCCTTGGTTCGTATCACGGAAAGTCAGTAGTTGCCGCGAATACTGCCTCTAAAGCAACACTCCGTGCTGTATTGCATGAGTTTTTAAGTCAAAAGGAGCATGCAGATGCCCTCTATTTCCCATCATACGAGTTAGTAAATGACTACATTGAGTCGCCTTGGAAAGAAGATAATAGACACATTACGCCTGATACTGTTGAAACGATAATGTCAATTTTCGATGAGTATTACCTGAGTGCTAACGACTAGAGAGAAGATGGCAATTACTATTGTAAGATTTAACTTCTAACCTCTTCAAGAATTAATGGGCAAGCCGGTTTGTTACCGAGCAAAAATTTATCACGCAGTGCTGATACTAATTCAGTATTTGCTGCCGCAGAGTCGGTAAGAAGACGAAGTAATTCATCAATAGTCAACGCCACTTCCCCCGCAATAAAATCATTGTCACTCACCAATGTATTTCCACGTAATTTCAGATAATCCTGCTTGTCATATTGAAAATAAATAATCGGTTTGTCTGCCAATAAAAAGTCATACGCGATTGACGAATAGTCAGTAATCAAGGTTTCTGCATCGGCCAGCCAAGGGTATATATTCTTTCCACTAGGGTATAAATAGATATGAGGGTGCGAAGGAAGCGTTTGAACATTTTCACTATCAGGCAGTGCCATGGCATCCCCAAATTGACGTGAAATAAACGGGTGAAATTTTAAAATAAAAGCGCGTTTATTATTCTCACACCACGCGTTTATCTTATCTAAATCTAACGGATAATCGTTATCCCCCCAATCGCGATAGGTGGGGGCGTATACAATAATACTACCTGTGGTATTTTGAATATGCGTCAATGTGCTGAGAGGCTCAGCGTTTATCCAGTCTCGCGCTTGAGGTGATTGACTAAACACATCATTTCGAGGGTATCCGAAATCTAAATAGCGTTTAGCCCTAAAAATAGTGGGAAAGATGTGTTCGTTAAACCATGATGAACTAGATATGAAGGCATCATCGCAAATATCAGGGTAATGAATATTTCCGCTCAACGCTTTATAAGGTAACCCGTGCCATAGCTGTACAACAGGAATAAACTTTCTTAAAAGGGTGAAGGTATTCCCGGTGAACTCATGATCTACCACCATCTTTTTAGCACGTACCATTTTCCACAGCCCGTAAAGCGAAAATAAGCGTAGTAGATGATTGTCGGCATCCAGCATGGTTAAATCTTGCTTGATATTTCTGCCTATCAACCAGGGTTCATCAGGGTATTGTCTTCGGTGTTGTCGGTACGCTAACAGCATATTGGTATCAAAAAACTGCTCTGCGTAATACACATAGCCCCGTTGCGGCACTATGCTCCTTAATACCTTGATGGTGAACGATAATATTCTAAACCGAAATGACTTAAACTTTTCGCTTATCGGCGTTTTGTATGGGCGAATGTCCGAGTGAGCGCTTGCGCCAGAGCTTTGCGTTTGCACTGTGGTGTCGACATCTTCTCTTAACGAAGTGTAAAGCTGGTGGGGAGCAAACCCTCTTGCCATAAGCCCTTTGGCGACATTATGAGTGTATGGGCCGTTGCAAATAATAACGATGGCATCAGGTTTTGATTGAGCGTGTGAGTTTATTATTCCATCGGCTTGCTTTAAATTATCAGCAAGCCCGCATACGTTGTATCCCTCAGCCGTTAGTGCACTCGCAAGCGCCCTTCCTGCTGGGTTGGCTGGTGCTACGTATACTGGTTGTGAGGTATTAATATTGCTCTGCATAGTAATGCGTTCTCGCTAAGCTCTCGCCAATGCCAATGCCAATGCCAATGCCAATGCCTGTCCAATCCGTATCGAGTTCGTAACTAACATTAATCGATAATTAAACGTTCTTATGACGTTGCCTGCCAAACCAAAAATTTAAGCCAACTAGCTAAGCCGTGCTGCCAGCATCAACGGTTATGGTTGTACCTGTAATTGATTTTGCGCTATCACTTAATAAATACAATACGGCGCCTGCCGCATCTTCAGGCGTGGCAAGTGTGCCTAGCGGACTACGGCGTTTCACTGCTTCAAGCTTGTCGCCAGTAAGGCTATCTGTCATATCCGTCTGCATGTAGCCAGGGGCTACGCAATTCACTGTTATGCCGGCTTTTCCAACTTCCCGTGCAAGGGAGCGGGTAAATCCTTCAAGCGCCGCTTTGCTGGCAGCATAAACGCTTAAACCATTAAATCCGGTGTTGGCAATAATTGAAGAAATATTGATAATTCGCCCCGTGCGGTTAAGTAGCATGGCGCGAGACAAATATTTGGTCAGTAAAATGGGCGCCTGAACATTCACATTCAGCAGCGTGTTTATCTCGCTGTTATGCATAGTGGCCAACACACCATCAAAACCTACGGCGGCATTATTTATAAGCGCGTAAGGTCTACCGTGTGTTTTCACTATTGATTTAGTCAGTTCGTGAAGTGAATCAAGGTTCCCTAAATCAAATGGAATATGGGTAACATCATTGCCACTACACAATGCATCAAGGGCGTCACTGCTTGCCCGTGAAATCGCCACCACTTGGTAGTTATCTGCTGCCAATAAGTGGCATATTGCAAGGCCTAGCCCTCGACTCGCGCCCGTCACAATCACTAGTTTCTTATTCAATGTTGGTTGCTGCATATATTTACTCTGTTGACGCTTGTTGTGCTCTGCCTATCTTGCCTGAGGCATTGATGGCTATGCTATCAGTAACGTTAATTTTTGTGGGCATTTCGAATCGAGCAAGATGCTTTTTACAATGTAGCAATAACGCTATTGTGGGTTTTGTTTCGATGTCTTTGCTAGCAGAGAGCACAACATCTGCCACGACGAGTTGCCCCATGATACTGCTTTGCTTCGCGTAGACTCGCGCTTGTGACACTAATGGCGATTGTAATAGTACTTGTTCTACATGTTCGGGGTGCACTTTTTGCCCACCGACGTTAATGGCACCATTTGCTCTGCCTTTAAAGTAAACACGATTGTCTTTAATTATTACTACATCATTTGTGTTTACGTAGCCTTGTGAATCGACCTCTACAATGGTGTTATTTATCTTGTTTAATTTAGTGTTTTGCGCTGCGTTAGCCTTGATCCAAAGTACATTTTCGCTATCCACTTTTAAGCTATTACCATTCACTCCCGAAGTTAGCCATTGTTTTGGGAAACCAGGCTGACCGTCGGTAACCGCAAAGCCTACACCAGCTTCAGTAGATGCATATACATGCATAATTTTTGCGTTCGAAAATTGGCTTGCCAATAGGGCCATCAACGGGGCATCGGTAATTTCTCCCCCAAGAGTTATCTTCTCGATAGTGAAAGTAGGCGAGCTATCTGAAAAAGCGCCGCTTAATAAAAATTGACGCCAAAGGGTGGGGGTGGCGGAAATCGCATTTACTTTCTCGCGCCTAATGATATCTACTTTTTTGGCGGTATCTGCGGTGGTGCAATCTACTAACGTGGCGCCATTGAGCAGGCTTTGTAAGATTACTTGCAGGCCTGCATAGCGAAAGGGTTGGTAGCATAATGCCCAGCGGGTTTGCTGATGTTGCCGTCCGTGTTTAATAGCGCGGCATAAACTAGAGCTAGTATGAGCAATCCATTTGGGCGTACCTGTTGTGCCAGACGTGGCCAAGTGCCACACGGTTGCAGCTGGTTTTTTGTGTGTGATATCTACCGTGTTTGTGCTGCTGTTATATGCGTTGCTTGTATTAGGAAGAGCAAGCGGGGCTTCAGGTTGTAGATATAAATTTTCCACCACGCCTTCATAGGCTAGCAAATAGGTTACAAAGGTGGTTAGATCATCAAAAGTAAGTACCGCCTGGCAAGGCAAGTTTCCCTTAGCGCGTAATGCTTTGGCTTCGGCAATTAGGGTTTCGTAAGTGGTGTATTGAATAGCTCGAGCGTCATCGTTAACGCTATTATCTACCTTTTTTGCTGCCTTTTTATCTGCCCTTGTATTGTGAACAAGCGCAATACCTGAAAATTTTGAAACCTGCTCGAGCAGCGACAACACCCTGTTAGCCCTTTAATGCACTTGCATAAAGCGCGGTGAACTCTCCAAAAGTACGAGGGTATACGGCGAGTTGCATTTCACTAAATGGGTCTATACCTAAGTCTTCTTCAAGCTGCGCTACCAACATGGCAAATCCTAGTGAATCTAAACCGCTTTGAAGCAGTACGGTTTCATCAGTAATGGTATCGATGAGCGTACAATCTGCAATAACCGCTACATTCGACATGGTATCTAAAATAGTTTGCGCTAACTCAGTTCTGTTTAAATCGCTCATTGGTCTCGTTCATTATTGATAGTTTAAGAAGTCGCAAATTACGTTAATCAACAAAGTGTATATGCTGTGCCGCTGCGCCAATTTGCTTTGGTAACATTGAAAGTACTTTTTCCCGTTTGGTAAGCCACTGCTTTTGTTGGTATAAAAAGCGCTTAACCGTAACAGTAGTGCCGTCTTTTTTCTCTGGTTTTTCATCTATTCGATCTTCAAGTGCTTCGTATTGAAACAATTTGTGCATTTTGAGCACGGATTGATTAGACGACAGCACCTCGGCATACAAGGTTGCTGCATTTTTACTGATAAATGCATAATCGAGTGCGGCAATTTCTAATAGTAACCCTGACCCAGGCCACACATTGTCCTCACCAATATAACATCCCCATTCTATGCAGGGCGCAGTCAGTTCATTGCTATTCTTAATAGCGCCTATTAAAGTGAAATTTAAAATCCCAATAGGGCGCTGGTTTTGCATAAACACAAAGAACTGCTTACCCGCGTTGTTTTTAAGTGTTTCAAACCAACTAAGGTGCTGTTGCCAGCTTATCTCATCAGTAGAGTGCATGTTTTCGCGTATATGCGGCAAGTTACGCCAGCCAAGCACCGTTTCAAGGTGCGTTTCATTTAACGGTATAAACTGACTGCTCGGCGATGTTTTAGTTTTTGCGCTAGTTGCTTTTGAAAGAGGCGCTGCTGGTTTAGGTGCTACTTGTTTGGGTATCACTTGTTTGGGTGTTTCGGGAATATGCGTCATGGGATTAAATAAGGTCCCAGCTCATAGGGGTACCTTTTGCCACATCTTGTTTGACAGGCTTTCCTAACAGCATGGGCAAATTTTTAACCGGCAAACCAAGGCCTGGTCTAATTGAACGCAAGTTTGTGGGGGTTAAAACATCACCCGCCTTTAAATCGTTAGCGATATAAAGCGAACGCCTGTGTACCCGTGAATTAACCTCTGCTTCTGTACAGCCGTAATTAACTTCCCCCACTGCAATGCGTGCGCGTTGGCTTTCTTCTACTAGCTGTTTAAATTCTTTCGGTTCTAAAGAAAATGCCGCGTCCACGCCGCCTGCATTTCTATCAATAACGAAATGCTTTTCAATTACACTCGCGCCTAGTGCGGCAGCTGCAATGGCTACCCCTATACCCGTAGTGTGATCAGATAATCCCACATGGCATCCGAACATGGCTTTTAAATGGGGCAAGGTCATTAAGTTAGCGTTTACTGGGTCGGCAGGATATTGGCTAGTACATTTAAGTAGCACGTAATTCTCACAGCCATTGTCACGTAACACATCTACCGCTTCTGAAATTTCTGTCAAACTTGCCATACCCGTAGAGACAATAACGGGTTTACCTGTTTTAGCCACTGCAGCAATGAGCGCGTGGTCAGTATTTTCAAATGAGGCTATTTTATAACAAGGTACTTCTAGGCTTTCTAGAAACGCTACTGAAGTAAGATCGAATGGTGTGCTAAAGGCAACCATACCTTTTTCTTTCGCTCGTTCAAAAATAGCGTTATGCCACTCCCATGGCGTAAACGCTTTTTCATATAGCTGATATAACGACGAACCGTGCCACAGGCTATTCTCATCATCAATATAAAACTCGCCAGTAGCAATATCTAATGTCATGGTATCAGCAGTGTAAGTCTGTAGCTTTAATGCATGAACACCAGCTTCTGCGGCAGCGTCTACCATGGCCAAAGCAACATCAAGATCTTGGTTATGATTACCCGATAATTCCGCAATAATAAAAGGGGGCTGTGTGTCACCAATGGTATGGTGACCAATTGAAAATGTATCCACGTTAGCCTTCCTCTCTTAAGATTCTACTGTTTAACACCGTCTCGCCCTTTATCTTATTCATCTGCGCTACTATTACATCAACCACTGCAACAGCGCCGCCATCTATTGGAACAATCTGTGATGCGATATTAGCCATGTGTCGCCGAGCCGTTGCATCATTTAACAACGCTAATACAGAATGCGCAATGGCGTCCTTCGTTACCGTTTCACTGTCGCCAAGCCATTTGCAGGCTCCCAATTCTGACAAATATTTTGTCGTCGCGACTTGATTGGCGGCAAGTGTAATAACTATGCTAGGCAGAGCTGATACACAGCGTTCCCAGTGCATACTGCCACCCGCGCCAATCATTATTGTCGCGTGCCGCATAAGCACTGCCATTTGTGTGGTATCTACGTGCAATGACATAGTAGAAAACTGCGCCACTTTTGAAACAATCTGAGCATAACTCTTATGCTGGCTGCCAATCACGACATCAACGTCAAAAAGTGTAGTGTCTAGCTTACTTATCGCTGATAGGGTTTTATCGGTTACATTTTGCGGATCTGTACCCCCAAAGCAAACTAGAATACGTTTTCTTTTTTGTTTCTCGTTGGTTTGAAGTGCAACGTTGAGTATGTGTTTTGGGGTTTTTGTTTGTGTAGGCGTGTAGAACTCTTCTCGTAATAACGCGAACTGCGGCCCCAAAAGCGTGGCGCAGTCTTTAGGAACAAGGTCTTTGTATCGTGAAGCACTATTTGGCAGCAAGTTGCCATCTAAAAGCAGATTGCAGTGGTGCTTTCTATTGGCGAGATCATCAATAACCATTACACCCGAAACCTTGTTGTATAAATGTGTTTCGTAACGCGTGTCCAAGTTATAGTGGTCGATAATAATCAGGTCGGTTTCAGGCAATATTACTGCTAACGTATTCGTCGCGTGTTGCGCCGGGTCGTTGTCTATGTCAGCAATAACATGCACATTATACCCAGAAGCTTTTATCTTAGATGAAAGTGCGGCTCCGCTTTTACTGACAATAAATTCACAATATGCTTTGCCACCTAGTGCGTGGGCTAAGGTAAGGCAACGCATAACGTGGCCAGCCCCAATAGCGATTGAAGCATCAACACGAAAAACGACTTTTAGCATTCACCCATCTCTTTAAGTACTTTGTACAAGACTTCTGCACGCTTCCAATCTTCAGGAGTATCGATGTCTTGAACAAGGTGTGATGGGAGTTTAATCATGCGAGATTGAGGTGAAAACACGCGCTTGGTTTTATCTAGCCATGTGGTGGCATTAGCAACGTATAGCTGCCCAGCATCGTGAAAGGTGTCTGGTAAATCTTGTGATCGCTTACCAATCGTTTCAGGATTGAATGGCATAACCTCGCCCTGCTCAGTTTGCAAGAGTGCTCGTTGAATAGGAAAAGAGAATTGATTTACCGTAAAAACAAATTCAGCATTGTCTTGCTGAAGCCGGTGTACCGCATCGTTAATCAAAGTGCCTGTTAGAAAAGGGGCGGTAGCATATAAGCACGCGCATACATCAACATTCCATCCGAGTGCGACTAACGATTCAAGCGCACTGCGAATTACTGGCGTAGTACCAGTTTTGTCGTCTGCCAGTGATACTTCTCTTAAGAAAGGCACTTCTGCACCATATTGAATGGCAATATCGGCAATTTCCCTGTCGTCAGTGGACACCACAACTTTATCTATAGCAATACTGCTAAGGGCGGCTTCTATCGAATAGGCAATAATAGGCTTTCCTCGAAATAACTTAATATTCTTTCGAGGAATGCGCTTACTTCCGCCTCGGGCAGGAATAATGGCTATATTCATGAGTAACGTGCTCTATATCTTTGCTTTCATTACGGCTTCTTTACTTGTACTCGCGGCACTTTTCAAGCGACGAGTAAGCGTGCTTCTTTTACTTTATCGGCCACAAATGAAATTTGTGAAGGCGTAAGGCTTGGAAATAGTGGAAGGGTAATCGCTTGTTTGTAGTAGATCTCGGCATTCGGGCAATAGCCCTTTTCGAAGCCCAAAGCTTGATAGTAAGGTTGAAGATAAATCGGAATATAATGAACGTGCCCTACAATACCTTGTTCGCGCAAAAACGTTATAGCATGGCGATGCTGAGCGTCATCAATGCCAATAAACCGAACTACATAGAGGTGATAACTGCTATCGCTGTTTTCTTCAACGACTAACGGCGCTATCTCGACTTGGCTGTCGGCCAGCAGGTCGTACATTTCAGAAAATAACTGGTTGTAGCGCTTAGCATGTTGATTACGCTTCTCTATAAACTGGGGCAATTTTGTAAGCTGACTTAAACCTAGTGCCGCTTCTACATCGTTCATTCGGTAGTTAAAGCCTAACGTGTGCTGTTGATAATACCAAGGGCCATGGGAAGGTTCGGTTAGTAAAGCTGGATCGGCAGATACACCATGACTTCTTTGTAGCGCCATTTGATTGTACAGTTCTTCGTTATTGGTAAGCGCCATACCACCTTCCATCGTGGTAATGATTTTGACAGGATGAAAACTAAAAATACAAATATCTGAAAATTCACAGTTTCCTACATATTTGTCGTTGTAGCGTGCGCCTACCGCATGTGAAGCATCTTCGATTATGCGAAATTGATACCGGGTTGCAAGTTTCGCTAGTTCAGCCATGTCACAAGATTGCCCTGCAAAATGAACAGGTATAAGTACTTTTGGCAGCGTATTGTCGCGTTCTGCCACTTCAAGTTTTTCAGCAAGGGCGCTCATGCACATATTGCCGGTGGTAAGATCTATATCAACGAAATCCACATCTGCGCCACAGTAAAGCGCGCAGTTTGCCGATGCCACAAACGAGTTTGGGGATGTCCATACACAATCACCTAAACCCACGTTTAGTGCCAGACAGGCAAGGTGTAATGCGGAAGTGGCGCTATTGGTTGCCACTGCGTGATTGGCATTGCAATAACTGGCCATCGCTTGTTCGAATTTTGGCACCATTGGGCCCTGTGTAAGCCAATCAGATTTTAGGGCTGACACTACTGCCTCAATATCATCGTCGTCTAAATGCTGACGACCATAAGGGATCATGCCTCAGATTCCTCATTAAACTGAATTATCTCATCGACAGTTAAAAACGAGGGGTTTGTGTCTGAAATATATTCGAAACCTTCCGCTACTGGCTTACCTTTTTCATCAAGAGCATTGCTAGTAAAATTATTGCTGCGGTGAAAGAATTTAATGGCCGGCGCAATCACGAAATGATCGTCAAATTCATAAGTGTGAAATGCCATATCGCCTGGGCACATCATTTCATGTAGTTTTTCACCTGGTCGTATACCAATAATTTTTATCGGTAAGTTAGGTGCCATCGCTTTTGCTAATTCGGTAATGCGAATAGAAGGGATTTTAGGCACAAAAATCTCCCCACCAAGCATACGAGCGAAGTTTTTCAATACAAAATCAACGCCTTGCTGAAGGGTGATCCAGAAGCGCGTCATATCCTGATGTGTAATGGGGATATGGTCGCTACCTTCATCAATTAACTTGTTGAAAAAGGGCACTACTGAGCCTCTTGAGCCCACCACATTGCCATAGCGAACCACTGAGAAACGAGGTTTCTTACCGCCAACCATATTATTGGCTGCTACGAATAATTTATCTGAAGCCAATTTCGTTGCGCCGTACAAATTTACGGGGTTAGCGGCTTTGTCAGTAGATAATGCAATGACTTTACTCACCCCGTTATCAATGGCGGCATTTATAACGTTTTCGGCGCCATCTATATTAGTACGAATACACTCGGTGGGGTTGTACTCAGCAGCAGGAACTTGTTTCATAGCGGCCGCGTGAATAACATAATCAACGCCCTGCATAGCGCGGGTTAATCTGTCTTTATCACGAACATCACCAATGAAATATCGCATGCAAGATGCGTTAAATTTTTGCTGCATTTCGTATTGCTTAAGTTCATCACGAGAGTAGATGATTAAGCGCTTAGGCTTGTAACGAGACAACAAGGTTTCTGTATATTTGTGGCCAAAAGACCCAGTGCCACCTGTTATCAGTATTGATTTACCGTCGAACATGTCTCGCTCGCTATTTTTATCATTATGAAAATAAATATATCATGTGTCGGCGCGAATGCCATAAACCATTAGTTTTTAACAGTTCCTATTCGCTATTTTTCGCTTTTAAACACAAATTTAGCACGCTAATCCATATATGAGTATGGCAATGTATACTTATTAATAATGTAGTGGGGTACTTGGGTTTACGAAAATGCTGTATAATTACTGAACTAATTACCACTACTGACACTTAACCGGAGGTTAAAATGTTGAAAGTTGATTCTGACATCGGCAGTTCGCTTCTTCAGCAAGTACAAGAAAAGCAAAATACGCTTTTGGAAAAACTTGCGTCCGGAAAAGAAATTAATAGCGCATCAGACGGCGCTGCTGCCCAGCAAATTATTGACCGTTTAACCTCTGAGGTTGAAGGTAATCGTCAGGCTGTGAACAACGTTTATGATGGTATATCGTTAGCTCAAGTTGCTGAAGGCGGGTTAAGTAACATCAACGATGATGTAAATCGTATACGTGAACTTACTATTCAGTCAGGTAATGGCGTTTTAAGCGACGGCGACCGTCAAGCGCTGCAATCTGAAATATCACAGCTTCAAGAGAACATTAGCTTTACCATTGAGCAAACCAATTTTGCAGGTAAACCCTTGTTGTCTGACAATGGCGCGTTGAGTTTTCAAGTTGGGGCCAATGCTGGCAACTCAGTTGATATTAAAACCCAAGATATAGGCAGCCAACTATCAGATGTTCTTTCTATCGATTTAACCTCTGGTAGTAATATTGATGATGCATTAAGTGCTACCGACGAGGCGATTGAAATTTTAGGTGGTGCACGTGGCGATTTAGGCGCTACGCAAAATAGTTTGGCTAGTACTGCTCGAAATTTAACCCAATCCAATGTGAACACGGCAGAAGCGCGTAGCCGAATTCAAGATTTAGATTACGCTCAAGCCAGCTCTCAACAAGCGGCAAATGATGTGCAAGGACAAGCGGCTTTAACGGTTCAAGCCCAAGCGAATCAGCAGCAAGGGCAGGTTTTGGCGCTGCTCAGTTAAACATTAAATTTGAGTGAGTTATTCGAAAGAAGCAGGGAAACCTGCTTTTTTTATTGCTACATTTCCGAAAACACCAGTTGCGCTGCGATCTTTTGTCGTTACAATTTACAAATGCGCTAAACTGTAAATAATAACAAAGCGTTCTCGGGGATTTGATGAAGGATATTTTGCTGGTTAGTGATAGCCAGGAACTAATTCATAGCTTAGAAACCATAGTCACCTTTTTGGGAGAGTCGTGTCAGTCACGAGGGCTTTCTGACTGTGAAAGTTACCTGAAAGAAAAGGGCGCAGATGCGGTACTTATTGAGTACGCGTCGCCGTCAGTGATAAATTCACTGGTTGCTCGTTTTCCACACATACCATTCGTTGCCATTTTACATTCAAATGGCGAAGTAGCCGCGTCGTGCAATTTAGTCAGCGTGATCACCTTACCGCTTACTTACCCAGTACTTACGCAATCAATTCACCGATGCCAAGAATATAGTCGCAGAAAGCCGGGTAAAACACGTGCTGGTGGCTCTAAAACGCGTCTTTTTAGAAGTTTGGTTGGTAAGAGCGACGAAATTCAGATTGTACGCCGTTTAGTAGAGCAAGTAGCTCCAACAGAGGCTACAGTGCTGATTTTGGGCGAATCTGGTACAGGTAAAGAGGTGGTGGCACGTAATGTACATTTCTTGTCAGAACGTAAAGACGGCCCTTTTATTCCTGTTAACTGCGGTGCTATTCCCGGCGAGCTACTTGAAAGTGAATTGTTTGGTCACGAAAAAGGCGCGTTTACCGGTGCAATAAGTGCTCGTAAAGGCCGTTTTGAGTTAGCCGAAGGCGGAACATTATTTCTAGATGAAATTGGCGACATGCCGTTGCAGATGCAAGTCAAACTGCTTCGGGTGCTGCAAGAGCGTATTTATGAGCGAGTAGGCGGCAGTAAGCCTCTACAATGCAACGTTCGTATTATTGCGGCTACCCATCGTCATCTAGAAACTATGATCAAAGAAGATAAGTTTCGTGAAGATCTCTATTACCGCTTAAATGTGTTCCCTATCGATAGCCCCGCGTTACGTCAGCGTAAAGATGACATTCCCTTGCTATTGCAAGAACTCAACAGTCGTATTCAAGGTGATGGTGTAGATAGCGTACGTTTCACTGAGCGCGCCATTGCATCGTTAATGGAGCATAACTGGGCGGGTAACGTACGAGAGCTATCAAACCTTGTTGAGCGTTTAAGTATTCTTTATCCCGGTCAAATCGTTGATGTGGCCGACCTTCCAGAGAAATACCAGTACGGTGAGATTCAAGCGTACGAACCAGATTACCCTGAAGAATTGTTAGAGCGAGATGCGTTTAATGCGCTTTTTGCCGAATCAGCCTCTCAAGAGCACTTTGACGAGCCTGAGGAAGAGAACAGTTTGCCGCTTTCCTCGTCGTTGCCTGAGGAAGGGGTTAATCTGAAAGAATACTTATCTGAACTTGAAATTACCCTCATTCGCCAAGCGTTAGAACAACAAGAATGGGTTGTCGCTCGCGCTGCCGATAAGCTTGGAATGCGAAGAACCACGCTTGTTGAGAAGATGCGTAAGTACGACATTCAACGCATGGAAGAAGTTTAACGTCAGGTAATTGACGTTAAACTTTCATCTTATTTTGATGTAACTCATTGAATATTAAAGCCTATAAAACTGGCATGTCTTCTGCAATGTAAAATCATATACACAAACCGTCTTTAAATTGACGAGAGCCATATGATTTTTGATAGCACACACGACAGCAGCACTTCGTCTTCCGAAACATTCACTTCATCTTTTGATGTGCCTAGTGTCGAGCATGCGCTTGAGGCTACAACACCGTCTTATGTGAGTGAAGCAGAAGTCAGTTCACTTCGTCGCCAAGCTAGTCGTTTGGAAAACTTGCTTCAAGTCATGCCTGCAGGCGTCATTGTTATTGACGGCAAAGGGGTTGTACGTCAAGCCAATGACTTAGCCAAAGCATTACTGGGCGAGCCGCTAGAAGAACAAGTATGGCGTAGCATCATTTCTCGCTCATTTAACCCGCGTGCAGACGATGGTCACGAAGTGTCATTGGTAGATGGTCGTCGCGTTAAGCTTTCTATAACGCCACTAGAAGATGAGCCAGGGCAGCTTATAGTTATTACAGACTTGACGGAAACCCGTCGGCTTCAAGCCAGTGTCAGTCATATGCAGCGTTTATCTTCATTAGGCAAAATGGTGGCATCGCTTGCGCATCAGATTCGTACGCCTTTATCCGCAGCTATGCTCTACGCCTCTAATTTAACGCGAAAAGATTTACCGCAGCACGCATCTGAGCAGTTTGCTCGAAAGATGACAGACAGACTTAAAGAGTTAGAAAGCCAAGTTAATGACATGCTGTTGTTTGCCAAATCTGGTGAACAACAAGTTGTGAATACCTTATCGCTCGCCAGTTTGCGAGAAGCTATTGAGCCCAACGCGCAAACTATCACCGCGCAGCACGCACAAAAGATTACTTTTAATGGCTTTGATTCAACCGATGCACTTATCACGGGTAACCTCACTGCGCTGCAAGGTGCTGTATTGAATCTTATCCAAAATGCGAGTCAGGTTACGCCCAAGGGTTACACGGTGTCGATTAATGCGGTAGTACATGAAGATAGAGTACTGCTTTGCGTTAATGATAAGGGGCCTGGTGTACCAAATACCTTAATCAATAAAATATTCGAGCCGTTCTTTACCACCAAAACCCATGGCACAGGGCTAGGATTAGCCGTGGTGAAGTCGGTAGCTAAAGCGCATAACGGCTCGCTTAGCGTGGTCAATCTTAATGAAGGTGGTGCCTGCTTTACGCTTTCATTACCTTGTAATACTCAGGCTGTCGGGCAACACAATAAGCCTCACTCAAATGTCGCTTAATTGCTAGGAGAATTAGAAATGTCTAAAACAACTATTCTTATCGTGGAAGACGATGCTGGATTACGCGAAGCGTTGTACGACACCTTATTACTAGGCGATTACGATGTTGTAGATGCTGACTGTGCCGAGGCTGCGCTAATGGTATTAGCGGGGAGAAAGATAGATCTTGTGGTAAGTGATATCCAAATGGGTGAAATGAGTGGCCTTGCTTTATTAAAAAGCATTAAGGCGAAATACCCTCAACTTCCGGTGTTATTAATGACAGCGTACGCCACCATCGATGATGCCGTGCAGGCCATGCGAGATGGGGCTACTGATTATCTGTCCAAACCATTCGCGCCTGAAGTGCTACTTAATCTTGTTGGACGCTATGCGCCTGCTCAAAAAGTAGAATCTTGCACGCCTATCGTAGCTGACCCTTCTAGTTTAAAATTACTCGAATTATCAAGAAAAGTGGCGAAGTCAGAAGCGACCGTGATGGTGCTTGGGCCAAGTGGTTCTGGTAAGGAAGTACTTTCCCGCTATATACACGACCAGTCTTCTCGCGCAGATGCACCTTTTGTGGCAATCAACTGCGCAGCTATTCCTGAAAATATGCTTGAAGCGACATTGTTTGGTTATGAAAAAGGCGCGTTTACCGGCGCTATTCAAGCTTGCCCAGGTAAGTTTGAACAAGCCCAAGGCGGTACACTGCTATTAGATGAAATTACCGAAATGGATTTAGCACTTCAGGCAAAACTACTTCGTGTTATTCAAGAGCGTGAAGTAGAGCGGCTTGGTGGACGTAAAACGATAAAATTAGATGTACGGGTTATTGCAACCAGTAACCGAGATTTACGTAAAGCGGTAGAGCTTGGAAACTTTCGAGAAGATTTATATTACCGCCTAAATGTTTTCCCTATCACATGGCGCCCGCTCGCAGAGCGTCCAGGTGATATTGTACCGTTAGCGGAACACCTTATTAATCGTCACACAAGTGTGCAAGGCTTAGGCAATGTACGTCTCAGTGCAGCTGCACGAAACAAATTGGCGCAATATACATGGCCAGGTAACGTGCGAGAGCTTGAAAACGTTATTCAGCGGGCACTTATACTGTGTGAAGACGGCAGTATAGAGTCTGGTGACTTAATGATTGATATGGCTGTGCATGATGAGATGGAAGTAAAGCAGGATGAGCCAGAAGACAATAGTCGCTTAGGCTCAGAGCTTCGCCAGCAGGAGCATCAAATCATTCTTGATACACTTACTCTATGTAATGGTAAGCGTAAAGATGTGGCAGAAAAATTGGGTATCAGCCCTCGAACCTTACGCTATAAGTTAGCTAGAATGCGTGAAGACGGGATTGAATTACCGGCCTAACATCTCAAACTAGTTTGGTAATGAGGGGCGATTAGCCCCTTATTTTTAACGCTTTAGGTGCTGTGCTTTTCGTATTGTACTTGCAGTTGTGCTTGTATTTATACTGGCTTGGACTGGGCGTCACGGCAACGTGCGAGACCTTCTGCGCTGCCACCGAGCATTTTTGCATCGCGCATTTACATAATCTTACGTCTATTCACTTTCTTGACGCTATTTCCCCCTCTCTGTCATAAAATTGGCAACTCCCTTGAAAAACCGCATAACTTATTGTTTTTGAATTGATTTTATATGGTTTTTAAAGTTGGCTTGCCGCTTGCTTGTAGTTAAGCATAAGTAATTAAAGCGCATTGTCGTTAAGCGGCAATTCCCCACCGACATTCGAAGGAGTGGTTATGGACGTTAAAGCCAATAGTTTGTACCAAGAAATGCAAAGCATGATTGGGCAAACTCGTATGCCTGCAAACGAACTTCAACCATCAAACGAGATTAATCCCTCGGCCAACGAGTTCTCTACCATGCTTAAGCAAGCGGTAGATGGGGTTAATGGCATGCAATTAGAATCTAAAGATTTACAGCAGCGGTTTGAAATGGGTGATAAGTCACTAAGCCTTGCCGAAGTTATGCTAACTAAAGAAAAAGCAGGCATAGCTTTTGAGGCCACAGTGCAAGTACGTAACAAGGTACTTGAAGCGTATAAAACCATTATGAACATGCCGGTGTAGTTGGAGTAAGTCATGGCTGAAGCAACAGGCACAAATTTGACCGTTAACGACCCATCTATGGGTAACGATAGCGAGCCTGAGAATAAATCAGGATTCATGGATACCTTAGGCAGTGCAGACATGATGCGCCAAATGGCGTTAGTGGTAGTGCTTGTTATATGTGTCGCCATTGCAGTCTTCATATTAATTTGGGCACAAGAGCCAGATTTTCGTCCGTTAGCAAAAATGGAAACCCAAGAGCTTATTGAAACCTTGGATTATATGGACGCTAACCAAATCGAATATCGTTTAGAGGGGAATACGGTATACGTTCGAAGCGATGAATTTCAAACTATACGCTTGGGCATGACGCGTCAGGGCTTAACCGGCTCTTCCGATGCTGGAACCGATATTATCATGCAGGACATGGGATTCGGGGTAAGTCAGCGGGTAGAGATGGAACGCTTGAAACACGCCCGTGAGCAACAAATCGCTGCCACTATTGAAGATATCTCAAGTATACAAAAAGCACGGGTTCTATTGGCGATGCCAAAAGAAAATGTATTTGCTCGTCGTGAGAAAAAAGCCTCTGCTACTGTAGTACTTACTGCTAAGCGCGGCAAGGTGATTGCCGGAGAGGAAGTTGACTCAGTTATCGATATTGTGGCGTCAGCGGTACAAAACATGGAGCCTTCTGCGGTAACAGTTACCGATAGCAATGGCCGATTACTAAATTCGGGTTCTCAAGACTCACTAAGCGCTCGAGCACGAAAAGAATATGAAATCGAAAGACAGCGTGAACAAGAATACCTAGAAAAAATTGATGCCATTCTTATTCCAGTTCTAGGTATAGGTAATTACACCGCGCAAGCGGATGTTAGTATGGACTTTACTGCACTTGAGCAAACTCAGCGTAGCTATAATCCTGATTTACCGGCTGTTCGTAGCGAAATGATTAACGAACAAAATAGTGTAGGTGGTGGTGCCATGGGTATTCCTGGTGCGCTAACTAACCAACCTCCGCTAGATTCAAACATTCCTGAAAACCCAGAAGCAGGCGCACAAGCTACGTTGCCAGGCAGCACATCGAAAGTTTCTACTCGAAACTACGAGCTGGACACCACCATTAGTCATACCAAAAAACAAAGTGGCGTAATCCGCCGGTTAAGCGTATCTGTGGCGGTAGACTATCTTCAAGTTGCTGGTGAAGATGGCACTACCTCGGCAGAGCCTCGTAATCAAGAAGCCTTGTTAAACATTCGCCGTTTATTACAAGGTGGTGTTGGGTTTGACGTGACCCGTGGCGACTCGTTGGAAGTCGTCAGTGTTCCTTTCACCCGTATGGATGATGGTATTGTTGAAGATGCGCCAATATGGGAACAGCCTGCATTTTTGCCTATACTTAAGCTAGTCATTGGTGGTTTGGTTATTATCGTGCTTATCATCTTTGTGATAAGACCAATGCTACGTCGCTTGATTAATCCTGATGAGTCGAAAGAAGCGGATGACTTTGATGCAGACGAGGGCCTAGATCTTGGTGACGAAACCATTAGTATGTTGTCTACTGATTTCGATGAAGGTCAAGTGGGCTTTGCGGCAGATGGTTCACTGATGCTGCCAGATTTACATAAAGATGAAGACGTATTAAAAGCGGTTCGTGCACTGGTTGCGAACGAGCCTGAATTGTCAGCCCAAGTTGTTAAGGGCTGGCTGATGCAAGATGAGTAAGTGAGAGCGTATTATGGCTGAAGAACTTGCCACTACAGAAGAAGCGTCCTATGACGTCAGTAAGCTAGAAGGGGTTGAAAAAGCCGCCATCTTGCTTCTGAGTTTGTCTGAAGAAGACGCTGCACAAATTTTAAAACATCTTGAGCCAAAGCAAGTTCAAAAGCTGGGTTCTGAGATGGCTAAAGTGGATGATATGACACAGACAAAAATTACGTCTGTGCATAAACACTTTATTGAAGAGATTCAAAACTACAGTACCATCGGCTTCCAAAGCCAAGACTTTGTTAAGCGCGCCCTTACCGCTGCATTAGGTGAAGATAAAGCGGCTAACTTAATTGACCAAATTCTGATGGGAAGTGGAGCGAAAGGTCTCGATTCGTTGAAGTGGATGGACTCGAAGCAAGTAGCCAGTATCATCCGAAACGAACATCCTCAGATTCAAACCATTGTATTGTCGTACTTAGAGCCAGAACAGAGTGCCGAAATATTGGCACAGTTCCCAGAAAAAGTACGCTTAGACTTACTTATGCGTATTGCGAATCTTGAAGAAGTTCAGCCTGCTGCACTGCAAGAGCTTAACGAAATCATGGAGAAACAATTCGCCGGTCAAGCGGGTACGCAAGCGGCTAAAATGGGCGGCCTGAAATCTGCTGCGAACATCATGAACTACCTTGATACCGCTATTGAAGGTCAGTTGATGGATGCTATCCGTGAACAAGACGAAGAAATGAGTCAACAAATCCAAGATCTCATGTTCGTATTCGACAACTTAGTCGATGTAGACGACAAAGGTATTCAAGCTATCTTGCGCGAAGTGCAACAAGATGCGCTGCTTAAGTCGATTAAAGGTGCGGACGAAGAGCTTAAGAACAAGATTTTGAAAAACATGTCGAAGCGTGCGGCAGAAATGCTTAACGACGACCTTGAAGCCTTGGGGCCTGTACGTATATCTGAAGTTGAAACTGCACAGAAAGAAATTCTCTCTGTTGCCAGAAGACTTTCCGATTCAGGTGAAATTATGCTGGGCGGCGGAGGCGGTGAAGAGTTCTTATAACCCTTCATTATTTATTCGCTATTGTGGTTAAAATAGGCCTTTGCACTAGTTTGCTAAAGGCCTCATGAACGTTACCTGGGTAGATTGATGTCATCAAATAAAGGCTTCAGCGACGACGAATTAAGTGATGCAAAACCTTGGGATTTGCCCTTCGTTGAACAGCCCGAAAAGCCACAAGATAAAGACAAAACCAACGCGCTAAATTTCCGTTCAGATTGGAAATACGAGCCACCAGAAGAGGAAGAAGCTGAAATCCTTCCTCCTACTGCACAAGAAATTGAAGCTATTAGACAAGCTGCTCACGATGAAGGCTACGGACAAGGCAAGGCGCAAGGTTTCGAAGAAGGGAAAGCGGAAGGCCTAGAGCTAGGACTTAATGAAGGTCGTGAATCTGGTCATGCTGAGGGGCTTGAGCAAGGATTAGAAGAAGGTAAGGGCATAATTTCTTCGCAAGTTGAAGTTTGGCAGCAACTTATTGAAAAACTTCATACGCCATTATCACAAGCTAACGACGAAACCCGCGATCAGCTAGTTAAGCTTGCAGTTACTCTTGCCAAATCTGTAATAAAAACCGAAATTTCGTCGAATCATCAAGTGATTTTACAAGCGCTTAGCGAAGGAATGAAAGCTCTGCCAGTCAATCAAACTCGGTATCAAATTCATATGCATCCGGATGATATAGCGCTAGTTACCGAACATTATTCCGAAGCTACGTTAAAAGAGAAAGATTGGCAGTTCATTGAAGCGCCTACTATGGAGCGAGGTGGCTGTGATATTGCGACTGAACAAAATGCCGTAGATGTTTCCATTGAACGCCGTTGTCGCGATGTGATTGACAAATTTATGGTGAATCAGGGTTTATCAGATGACTAGCCCTTGGCATGCGCATTTCGACAGCTTGCAGAAGCAAGTTACGTCACCGCCTATTGTGGCGGCGGGTAAACTTGTCAGAGGCATAGGCCTTACTCTGGAAGCAGTTGGGTGCCAACTACCCGTCGGTAGCCAGTGCCTTGTGCAAACCATTGAAGGCGAAATTGAGGCTGAAGTGGTGGGGTTTGGCGCCGATATTACTTACCTCATGCCCACCGAAGCAGTGCGGGGCATTGTACCTGGGAGTCGGGTTATGCCGCTGAACCGACAAAGTGGCCTTGCCGTTGGCATGGGACTATTGGGTCGTGTGGTGGATGGCAACGGCAACCCGCTGGATGGGCTTGGCGAAATTCAAACTGAAACCCGCGTACCTACTACGCGCCCTCCTATCAACCCGTTAATTCGCCGCGCTATTACTCAGCCTATGGATGTCGGTGTTCGCGCTATTAACGCGCTAAATACCGTTGGCGTAGGTCAACGCATGGGGCTTTTTGCAGGTAGCGGCGTGGGGAAAAGTGTTTTGCTCGGTATGATGACCCGAGGCTGCGAAGCCGATGTGGTTGTGGTTGGCTTAGTGGGAGAGCGGGGCCGAGAAGTAAAAGAGTTTATTCACGATATCTTAACCGAAGAAGAGCGCGCCCGTGCGGTTGTGGTAGCAGCGCCGGCCGATACTTCACCGTTAATGCGCTTGAAGGGCTGCGAAACGGCAGTCACGATTGCTGAATACTTTCGCGATCAGGGCTTAAAAGTTCTACTACTTATCGATTCTTTAACTCGCTATGCCATGGCCCAACGTGAAATTGCATTAGCGGTGGGTGAGCCTCCCGCCACAAAAGGGTATCCGCCCTCGGTATTTGCCCGATTACCTGCATTGGTAGAAAGGGCGGGTAACGGAAGTGAGAAACAAGGTTCTATCACCGCCTTTTACACGGTACTTACCGAAGGTGACGATTTACAAGATCCCATTGCCGATGCCGCACGGGCTATTTTAGATGGCCACGTTGTGTTATCACGGACCCTCGCCGATAGCGGTCATTACCCTGCCATCGATATTGAAGCGTCTATTAGCCGTGTTATGCCTATGGTGGTCAGCGATGAACATCAACAAATGGCACGCAGAGTAAGGCAAGTTTATTCAAACTATAAACAAAACCAAGATCTTATATCCATTGGTGCTTATGCCAAAGGTTCAGATCCTCGTATCGATTTAGCCATTCGTGCAGAGCCTGCAATTAATGCATTCCTGCAACAAGGCATGAAGAATGTATTGCCTTACGATGAATGTCTAGAAGGCATGGCTGCATTAGCGAAAGGCTTAGGGCAAGGGTAATCAATTATGTCTAAACAATTAGAACGCCTCGCTGAATTTGAACGAGAAAGAGAGCAACGCATTGCCCAAATGTTCCAACAAGCACAGCAAAATGTGATGCAACAGAAACAAAAGCTCACCAGCCTTGAGCAATATAGAATTGATTACTTAAAGGGCATTCAGCAAACCGGCAAAGCGGGTGTAACTGCTACCCATTATCAACAGCATTTGTCGTTTGTAGGCAAATTAGATAAGGCCTGTGAGCAGCAAATGAATGTCATTGCACAAGCAAATATGGCCGCCGACCAGCGTAAACAGCTTTGGCTAAAGCAGCAGCAAAAAGTAAAGGCAGTAGAGTTGTTACTTAATAAACGTCATTTAGCTAAAGTGGCAAAAGAAGCTAGAGCAGAACAAGCTATGATGGACGAATTTGCCACGCAGAAATTTTTTAGGAGTGGAAAAACTTTTTTCTAGTCAGTTTATCTTATTTTCATTCACCCCAAGTCAGTTACCCCAAGTCTTTCAATCCTTTCGATTTTTTAAATACCTCGTCGTTTAATCTCCACAGTGGAACACTCTTTGCAAATTCGTTAATCATTAATGTGTTTATACGCCTAATTTGAATGCCGATATGGCAGCTTTTCTAAGCTAAGTGTCGGCCTGCAGCCCTCGGACACTGGGTTGTAGAGACCAAACGATTCAATCTGGGTTTTCATGGTTCTGACTTTTAAAGTCATAGCAGGACGGTAAAAATATGATGCAACAAGTTGCCGCACAAAAAACAGACATTGCCGCATTGCCTTTCTCTGCTTCGTCAACGGCAAAAGCCGTAGAAGCTGGAATGGGTGCAGAAGATTCATCGCAGAATAACAAAGCGTTTGAAGCTGCCTATATTCAAGCAAAAGAGTCAAATGCAAAGTCTCTTGACGCTCAAAACAGAAGTCATTCATCGCGACACGCAAGTGCCTCGGTAAACGACAGTGCAAACCCTGCTATCGAAAAGAAATCGGCTAATAACCGCTCGGTTGACCCAGAGGAAGGAAATGTTGACTTACCTCCGGTAAAAGATGATGAAGCGCAAGCGCGAAATGGCGATCAAGCGGACCAAACAGGCAATAAAGGCGAAGTGGGGGATGTAGCCCCACCTGGCGAAGACACGGATGAATCGGCAAATACTGACATTGCTGATGCGCAGGCACGTCGAATTGACGCTGATGCAAACAAAGGCGGTAAAGACGATGGCCTAAATAATGGTGAAAACATCGGTGAAAATAACGGCCAAACTAAGAAAGACTTCTTTGGCGGCCATATCGATTTACCACCCGAAGAGTTAACGAGTATTGGAAGCGGGGATAGCGAAAGCTCCACAGACTGGATTGAGTATGTAACATCAATGATAGGTGCTTCTAGTGACGCTGAGGTTTCTTCAGATGCCGAGGCTAGCAGTAACACGGCCAGTATCGATGATTTATTAAACGCTGGCGGGATAGAGGATGCCGAATTAGCTGCGAAGCAATCAGCACAAGCTTTGCTAGCGGGTAATGAGTTGATGAGCGAAGACGTACTAAGTGCGTTGGCGTTAAATAACGGCAGCAACGAAAGCAATGCCGGGGTAAACGGTGCATTAACCGCAACGAGTCTTCCGGACGATGTTGATGCAAGCTCAGCAACGGAAATAACGGCTTATCTAATGAGCTTGCTTGAGAGTCAAACCGGTGACGAACTTAGTCAAGATGCCGGAGAAGCGCTTAGTAAAGAAACCTTAGAAGCAGTAAAAGCACTCACCGCTGCGCTATTGGCTAAAGCTAATGAAAACGCTGCAACAAGCGAAGTTGATGCAGGGCAGTCGGAAAGTGTTGATCCCTTAGCTAACCTGCTTGCGCAGTTTTTAGGTGATGCAAGCGAAAATGGTGAAGAAAGCTCTGATACTCAGGCACAACATGCCGAACAAGCGCTCTTGTCCGAACAAGAAGCAGTAGATGAACAAGCCTTGAGTGCCGATGAGGCATTAGTATTAAGTCTTCTTCAAGAACAAATTGCTGGGCAAACTGACACCAAAGAGGCGCTAAATGCAGCGTTAGCCAATGGTGTTTCAGGCCAATCTACTGCATCAACGCAAACGAATAACAACCCTATCGATACAGTCTCTACCGAAGCTAGCGATGTACTTACCGATAGCCAGGGTGAATCTTTGCTGCAGTCACTCGCGATGATGTCACCAGAAAGTGCACAAAAAGCGACTGAAGCATTTGCCGAGCGGGTAGCGGCATCTTTGCCTACAGCGACCACCGCAGCCCAGCAACAAGCGGTTAAATCAAACCTGATTGCTGGTATAAACGAGTTTCAGCAACAAGTCGCTCAAGGGCGTGAGCCAGGCATAGATCTTTCGGCACTTGTAGCCGATGCAGCCTCTGAAGCAGGGTTAACACAAACTCAAATGCAGAATGTTGCGGGGCAAACGGATGCGCTAGCCGGACAGTTTATGCAATTGGTAAACGGTACCCAACAAAGCGCTCATCAGGTATTGCAAAGTGAGTTAGTCAGTATCGATTCTCACATGAATGAAAATAACCAAGTTCGAGCAGAGTCAACCAAAACTCAGCTTCAATTTGATGGTGCTGACAAACCTGTCAATATTTTGAAGCCCGAAGGCCAGCAGCAGTTGCATGAGAAAATTCGCTGGATGGTGAATGCGCGAAACAGTATGGCAGAAATTAGGCTCGACCCGCCTGAACTAGGCAGTATGCAGGTGCGTGTGAATGTATCTGGCGATGCAGCCAGTGTAAGTTTCATTGTGCAGTCGCAACACGCTAAAGATGCACTAGCCGATGCCATGCCAAGGCTAAAAGATATGCTAGCAGAGCAAGGCATTAATTTAGGTGAATCAGAAGTTCGTAAAGATAATTCGTCACAAAATGGTGATGGAAGTGGCCAGCAACTTGCAGGTAACGGTGTAGCTAGCCAAGATACCGACGGTGAGTTCGACGAAGGCTCCACGGTGATAGAGCAATCTGTCACTAGGGAAGCGAAAGGCGGTATAGACTATTACGCTTAGTAGGTAGATAGCGAAGGCAAAGACTTAAGTAGGGTTGATGTACAATTGCGCTATCTGCTATAAGAACTGCAAATTTATGCAGGCTTACGTTGCCATTTGCGTCGTAAGCCTGATAATACGAGTTCCTCGTGGGATATTGACGGATTAGACATGGCTGAAGAAGAGTTACAGATTGAAGAAGGTGGTAAAAAGAAAGGCAAAATGATGCTGATTATTATTATCGCCGTGGTGTTAGTTGGCGGTGGTGCAGCAGCCTATTTTCTTTTATTCGCTGGAGGTGATGAGCCTGTTGCTGCAGAGCAACTTGCCGAAACCGAAGAGCAAGCAGCCACTGAAACAGCGGCTCCAGGTGGAAGCGCTGAAGTAGGTACCGCCTTGTACGTTGCTATGCCACGCCCTTTCGTTTTTAACGTTCCGGGCACAGGTCGAGACCGATTAGTACAAATTAAAGTGCAGCTTCTAGTGCGGGGCTCAGACAACGAAGAGTTGGCTAAAACCCACATACCGCTGATTGAAGGCACTTTGCTGCAAGTCTTTAGTACATCAAATGCCGATGATTTGGTGACTGAAGCAGGAAAAATTGAACTGCGTGAACAAGCGGTGACTGAAGTACAAAAAGTGCTTAAAGACATCGCGGGAAGTGATGTGGTTGAGCGTGTGCTCTTCACTGGTTTTGTGATGCAATAACAGGTAGAAAACTGTGAGTGATTTATTATCTCAAGATGAAATCGATGCCCTCCTACACGGGGTAGACGATGTAGAAGAAGACGAGGTTGGCGATGCTGACTCCGATGCTTCTACGCTAGAGTACGACTTCTCCTCACAGGATAGGATTGTTCGTGGGCGTATGCCTACACTTGAAATCGTTAATGAACGCTTTGCCCGTCATATGCGGGTGAGTTTGTTCAATATGATGCGCCGCTCTGCGGAAGTGTCAATTAACGGTATTCAAATGATTAAGTTTGGTGAATACATTCATACCTTGTTTGTACCCACTAGCTTGAACATGGTGCGGTTTCGCCCACTTAAAGGTACTGGCCTTATCACCATGGAAGCCCGTTTGGTTTTCATTCTGGTAGATAACTTCTTTGGGGGTGATGGCCGCTACCATGCAAAAATTGAAGGGCGTGAATTTACGCCAACAGAGCGGCGTATTATTCAAATGCTGCTTAAAATTATTTTTGAAGATTACAAGGAAGCGTGGGCGCCAGTCATGGACGTGTCTTTTGAGTATTTAGACTCAGAAGTAAACCCAGCGATGGCGAATATTGTGAGCCCCACTGAAGTGGTGGTGATAAGCTCGTTTCATATAGAGCTTGATGGTGGTGGTGGCGATTTCCACGTTTCGCTTCCATATTCAATGCTTGAGCCTATCCGTGAATTGCTAGATGCGGGTGTGCAAAGTGATAAAGAAGACACTGATTTACGTTGGAGTAAAGCACTTCGCGATGAAATCATGGACGTAAAAGTGGCACTGACGACCCACATGCTTGATGTGGATGTGTCATTACGCCAAGTAATGGAATTTAAACCAGGTGAAATTATTCCTGTAGAAATGCCAGAAACCATTACTGTGCTGATTGAAGATTTACCTACGTTCAGAGCTAAACTAGGTCGTTCACGTGATAACTTAGCCCTGAAGATAGTAGAAAAGATTGCAAGACCGACTTCTGTGAAGTCTGAGCTACAATTATTAACCCGCGGCGGGCGCATTATAGATAATGATGCCGAGCTGCAAGTACTCGAAGAAGACCTGTAAGGTGAGGGGAATATCCCATGAGTGAAGACGGTATGGACGATTGGGCTGCCGCTATGGCGGAGCAAGCCGATTCTGAAGCTGACGATCAGGAAAACGATGATGTTCAGGTTGCAGAACTCGACGAATTAACCGACGACACACCCATAACCCAAGAAGAGAAAAAGAAGCTGGATACCATTTTGGATATTCCAGTCACCATCTCGATGGAAGTAGGGCGTAGTCAAATAAGTATCCGAAATCTGCTACAGTTGAATCAGGGATCTGTGGTGGAGCTGGACCGAGTTGCTGGTGAACCATTAGATGTATTGGTAAATGGCACGTTGATTGCTCATGGTGAAGTAGTAGTGGTCAACGATAAATTCGGTATTCGGTTAACGGATGTTATTAGTCAAATCGAGAGAATCAAGAAGCTTCGATAAATCTTCTTACATAGCAAGGGGTTGCGCAATGCTGCCCCTTATATTTACGCAAGTAGTGAATGCGCAATCTACCCAATCAATCACTAACCCCACCTCTGTAGTGTCAATTTTTCTATCACTTCTTTTAGTGGTTGGAATTATTTTTGCGCTTGCTTACCTTATGCGTCGATTTAATGTCGGTACCATGGGTGGTGGCCAAATGAAGGTAGTCGCCACTATGGTGGCAGGCACTAAAGAAAAAATTATGGTTATTCAGGTGGGCGACGAACAACACCTTGTGGGCGTTACCAGTCATAATATTTCCCATTTAAGTAAACTTGAAAAGCACTTAGAAACGCCAGTAGCAAATGGGCAGCAAGGTAGCGGTGACGCATTTAAACAAAAGCTGGTTGCCGCCATGGCAGGTAAGCTGAACCCTTCAATAAAGGAAGATAAAAACGATGCGTAAGTTTTGGACCGCATTTTTTGTAGTGTTAGCTTCTTGGGTGATTGCTGAGCCTGCATTGGCACAACAAGGCATTTCTGCGGTTACCGTCGTGACTAACGACGACGGCTCGCAAGATTACACCATGACGTTACAAGCGCTGTTTATCATGACGGCGCTCAGTCTTATACCTGCATTCATTATGATGATGACCTCATTTACTCGTATCATAGTGGTGTTATCGATTTTGCGTCAGGCGATTGGCTTGCAGCAATCTCCTTCAAACCAAATTTTGGTAGGGGTAAGTTTGTTTCTATCCATGTTTATTATGGCGCCGGTATTTGAAGAAATTAACGAGCGCGCATTGCAGCCGTATTTGTCAGAGCAAATGACAAGTCTGGATGCGATAGAACAGGCTAAAGGGCCAATGCGTGCCTTTATGCTGTCGCAAACACGGGTGAAAGATTTAGAAACTTTCGTGCGCATTGCAGGCGATGAAGGAAAGTATGCCGACACGGAAGAAGTGCCAATGACTATCCTTATTCCAGCTTTTGTCACCAGTGAACTTAAAACCGCATTTCAAATTGGATTTATGCTGTTTATTCCGTTTCTTATTATCGACCTTGTTGTAGCTTCAATATTAATGGCGATGGGTATGATGATGCTGTCACCCATGATTGTTTCTTTGCCATTTAAGCTCATGTTGTTTGTGTTAGTTGATGGTTGGAATCTCATATTTGGCACACTGGCGACCAGTTTTGGTATGGGTGTGTAGGAGGACTTATGTCACCAGAAGTCTTTGTTGAAATACTCCGCGAAGCCATGTTTATGGTTATTGTTCTGGTGTCCGCGGTGATTGTTCCAAGCCTTATTGTCGGGCTAGTAGTTGCCGTGTTTCAGGCTGCAACCTCAATTAACGAACAAACCATGAGTTTCTTGCCGCGATTACTTGTTACCTTATTAGCACTTAGCTGGGGAGGCAACTGGTTGGTGCAAAAGTTAATGGATTTCACTTTCCACATGGTAGAAATGATACCTCAGGTTGTCGGTTAACATGGTTGTTGAACTGGCTACCATCAATCAGTTTCTTGCTGATTTAATGCTGCCGTTTATGCGCATTAGTGGGCTTTTTGTGGCAATGATTGGCTTAAGCGCACAATC
This sequence comes from Alteromonas sp. Mac1, assembly GCF_001562125.1. NCBI lineage: Bacteria > Pseudomonadati > Pseudomonadota > Gammaproteobacteria > Alteromonadales > Alteromonadaceae > Alteromonas > Alteromonas sp. Mac1. The sequence continues at coordinate 2,333,503 of NZ_CP013932.1, read as the reverse complement.
TATTCCCCCGCAAGTTCGTGCTCTGCTAGGCATAATGCTAACCCTTATTATTATGCCGGTAGTGCCGCCCGCACCTGTTGATGATTTAGTGAATCTAGGCACCTTTATTCTTGGGATTCAGCAGCTGTTAATAGGCGTAGCTATCGGGTTTATTTCCATGATGGTGCTAAATACTTTTGTGCTGGCAGGGCAAATTATTGCTATGCAAACGGGTTTAGGTTTCGCTTCAATTGTAGACCCCGTCAATGGTATTAACGTTCCGGCCGTAGGCCAATTTTACTTAATTCTAGCTACCTTGCTGTTTTGGACGTTAGACGGCCATCTGGCTATGATCCACATGATAGTATTAAGCTTTCATGCGTTCCCAATCGGGGAAGCATGGTGGACAGGTGAGCAGTTTAGGGAAATTGCCCATTGGGGCGGGTGGATGTTTATCTCTGCGATTACGCTATCGTTGGCGCCCATTGTTTCCCTTCTTATTGTGAATTTAGCGTTTGGTGTAATGACCAAAGCGGCGCCTCAGCTTAATATTTTCAGTATTGGTTTTTCTATTGCACAGGTGATGGGTTTGCTCATTATCTGGATAACCCTGGATAACTTTACCGCGCATTTTGAAACACAGTGGTTCAGGGCCGAGCAGTTTATGTGTCAACTTCTTAGGATTTGCCCATGAAAATAAGTCAGGTGATACATGGCTGATTCAGATTCTAGTGAAAAAACAGAAGACCCCACGGGGAAAAAACTCGAAGACACCCGAAAAAAAGGGCAGATAGCTCGATCCCGAGAACTATCCACAACCTTAGTGTTGGTAGTCAGTGCTTTTATGTTTTTGTTCGTTGGAGGGTGGATTGCCGAATCGGTGTTTAAACTTACTCAGCGTATGTTCGTTTTGTCACGAGATGAAACCTACGATACCACTCATATGTTTGGTGCATGGGGCGACGCGATTTCTACGGTAAGTGTACCGGTTTTACTGTATATGACGGTAGCCATGCTAGCCGGGATATACGGCTCTATTGCATTAGGCGGCTACAACTTCACATGGGAAGGTGCCAAATTTAAAGGCTCTAAAATGAGCCCGCTTAGTGGGTTTAAGCGTATGTTCGGCATGAATGGCTTGGTCGAGTTAATTAAATCTATCGCCAAAGTGGTTGTCATCGTTGGGATGGCGTTAGGCGCATTGCTGTTTTTTGAAGACGAAGCGCTACATCTGGACTTAGAGCTGTACCCGGGTAACATTTTTCACGCGTTAGATATGCTGAAATGGGCTTTTATCATGTTGGTTTGCGGCATGATACCTATTGCACTTATTGATGTGCCTTATCAAATTTATAAGCACAACAAAGAAATTAAGATGACTAAACAAGAGGTGAAAGACGAGCGTAAAAACTCTGAAGGTGATCCCTTGGTAAAAGGCCGCATTCGTCGCTTGCAGTATCAAGCTGCTACTAAGCGTATGATGCAAGAAGTCCCTCAGGCCGATGTGGTGGTGACCAACCCAACCCATTACTCTGTCGCGATAAAGTATGATGACAGTGGTAACCGCGCCCCTGTAGTTGTGGCAAAAGGCACCGATGAATTGGCCATGCATATTCGTAAAATAGCCACCGCCAACGATGTGCCGCTTATTCCATCACCCATGCTAGCCCGTGCCGTTTACTACTCGACTGAAATTGACGGTGAAGTACCCAACGCCTTGTTTATGGCGGTAGCACAAGTATTAGCACACGTTTATCAATTAAAAGCACACAGGGCGGGCAAAGGAAAACGTCCCAAGCCGCTTAAACGTGACTTACCCATACCACCAGAGCTGCGCCGCTAGCGCGCTGCTCGCTGCTTAGTTAAAGCCTAAATAAGTGCCTGAATAGGAGCTAGAACTTAGGCTTATAATGAGACACTCTTTATTGTAGTGCTGCGAATTGCAGCCCTCCCACTTATGTTTAATCGGTTTTATATAAAGCTGGCACGGTAGTTGTAATACTCATTGAAAGATAGCGTTAAGCGTCAATTTTCCGATAGAGAGACTCCCTGCAATGCAGTTATCCGGTTACCTTCAGCGATTCGATAAAAGTCAGCTGCAGAACATTACCAGTGGCTTAGGCGCTCCCATTGTTCTTCTTGCCATTATGGGCATGGTTATTCTTCCCATGCCGCCATTCCTGCTCGACGTATTGTTCAGCTTTAATATTGCGCTGTCTTTAGTCATTATTTTGGTGGCAGTACTCACCCAAAAGCCGGTTGATTTTGGTATTTTTCCCCTCGTGTTATTGATTGCTACCGTACTGCGATTAGCCCTAAATGTGGCCTCTACCCGTGTGGTATTGCTGTACGGACATGAAGGGGGCGATGCTGCGGGTAAGGTTATCGAAGCCTTTGGTGCAGTGGTAATTGGCGGCAACTATGCGGTGGGTGTGGTGGTCTTTGCTATCTTACTTATTATCAACTTTAAAGTAGTCACCGCCGGTGCAGGGCGTATTTCAGAAGTAAGTGCACGCTTTACGCTTGATGCTATGCCAGGTAAGCAAATGGCTATCGATGCCGACTTGAATGCAGGCTATATCGACCAAGATCAGGCGCGTGCTCGCCGTGAAGAAATTACCGCCGAAGCAGATTTCTACGGTTCGATGGACGGTGCGTCAAAATTTGTGAAAGGTGATGCGGTCGCGGGCCTATTCATCATGCTTATCAATATTGTAGGTGGCCTTTTTATTGGCATGATTCAACACGGGCTAAGTTTTGGAAATGCCATTGAGGTATACACCATATTAACCATTGGTGACGGTTTAGTGGCACAAATTCCATCGCTGTTACTGTCTGTGGCTACCGCAATTATTGTTACCCGAGAAAACGAAACCCAAGAAATGGGTAAAGAAATTCGTAGTCAATTGGGTAATAGCCAAGCCCTTTATATTGCCTCTGGTGTGCTATTTGTTATGGGTATTATACCCGGAATGCCTCATTTAGCCTTTATTGGTTTTTCAGTGCTTATAGCTGGTTACGCTTACTGGCAGGGTGTTGCCGCTAAACGCGAGGCAGAAAAGCCTAAAACCCCAGCGAACATAGTGAAAGATGACACTGTCGCGCCTGAAATAAAAGAGCTTGGATGGGACGACGTTCAGCATGTAGACACCATAGGCTTAGAAGTAGGGTATAGATTAATCCCATTAGTAGATAAGTCTCAGGGCGGAGAACTGCTCACTCGTATTAAAGGGGTGCGTAAGAAGCTATCTCAAGAACTGGGCTTTCTTATACCGCCCGTACACATTCGCGATAATCTAGATTTAGAGCCTAACCTTTATACCATTGCCATGTTGGGCGTCACCATTGGCGATGCACAGATAAGTCATGATGAAGAACTTGCGATTAATCCGGGTCAAGTATTTGGCAAGTTGGAAGGCCGTGCCACTAAAGATCCTGCCTTCGGCTTAGATGCAGTATGGATAAAACCGAATAAGCGTGAGCACGCACAAACCTTAGGTTATACCGTGGTTGATGCTGCCACTGTAGTTGCTACTCACTTAAGTCAATTGCTGACAAACAACGCCTATCAACTACTTGGACATGAAGAAGCTCAGCAGCTATTAGACATGCTAGCTAAGCAGCATCCTAAATTAGTTGAAGGGTTAGTGCCTGATATTCTGCCGCTAAGCACCATTGTTAAAGTGCTGCAAACCTTGTTATTTGAAGGGGTGCCTATTCGCGACATGCGTACCATTGTACAAACCTTGAGTGAGTATGGCCCACGTAGCCAAGACCCTGATGTACTGGTGTCTGCGGTACGTATTGCGCTTAAACGTCTCATCACTCAAGAAATTACTCAAGGGGCGAAAGAGATACCCGTCATAACCTTGGCGCCAGAGTTGGAACAGATGTTGCACCAGTCATTACAAGCAGGTGGCGAAGATGGCGCTGGTATAGAACCAGGACTGGCCGATAAGCTGCAAAAATCATTGCAGCAAGCTAGTCAGCAACAAGAATTAGAAGGTGAGCCTGCGGTACTTCTCACTTCCGGTATGTTGCGCCCCGTACTATCTCGCTTCTTAAAGTATTCGGTCGCGGGCTTACATGTACTTTCCTATCAGGAAGTACCCGACGATAAGCAGATAAAAATAGTCAGTTCGGTCGGTCAATAATCTGACACTGGGTGATTGGAGAGTTTTCAATGAAAATCAGACGTTTCTTTGGCAAAGATATGCGAGAAGCTTTAAGCCAAGTTAAAGCGGAATTAGGCAGTGATGCTGTTATCATGTCAAACCGAAAGCTAGCTGACGGTATTGAACTGGTAGCCGCTTACGATAAAGAGCCAGAAGCCAAACTGTCGATTAAAAAGCCTGCACCTAGAACATCAGGACAAGCGAAAGCAGCGGTTCCTAGTCTTAGTGAAATTATCGGTGATGATGGTCCAGATAGCTTAAAAGCATTGTTAGAAAAACAACATGGTGGCAGTATTCAAAGCCCAGCTTCAGCGCCGGCCCCCAGTGCCAATGCTCAGCATGCCAATCAAATTGCTTCGCACTTAGACTTTTCAGAAGCCTTTATCGACGACGTAGAAGCAAGCCAGCACACCTCTGAATTCCCAAGCCATCAAGCGTCTAGCCTTAATGAAAGTATTGATAATGGTAGTGCTGCTAAATCTGACGAGTTATCTCAGATTAAAGAGGAATTGGCGTCACTACGAAATGTACTTCAATACCAAGTTGCCGATTTGATGGAAGCAAAAAGTCGTCGTCAGCAGCCTGTACATCATTATTTAATTCAGCGTTTAACCGATATGGGGTTAAGCCAATCTCTGGCTGAGCAACTGATTAGTTATACGCCGTCGCATTACAACGAGCGAGACGCTTGGGTGTATCTTTTAAACCTATTGGCTAATCGCATTAATGTGACAGGTAACGATATACTTACGCAAAAGGGCGCAGTAGCGTTAGTGGGGCCAACCGGAACAGGTAAAACTACTACAGTAGCGAAATTGGCTGCCCGCTACGCACAGAAATACGGTGCTGACTCCGTTGCCATGATTACGATAGATACTTACCGTATTGCAGCGTTTGAGCAATTAGCCACATATGGAAAAATTATTGGTTGCACGGTCCGTAAAGCACAAAGTAGTGAAGAATTATCAGATTTATTGTTTCAATTACGCCATAAGAGACTAGTGTTAATTGATACGGCAGGCTTTAGTCAGCGAGATAGTCGATTAATTAAACAGATAAATCAATTTGATAACGGCCAAATGCAGCCAGTGAAAAAATACCTAGTAGCGCAAGCGAATACCCAATATGCTGCGTTGCAACGTATTATAGATGCGTACGAAGGGGTGGAACTTAGCGGTTGTATCTTTACAAAGCTTGATGAGTGCTACTCTCTAGGCGAAGTGCTTAGCGCTGCGGTGGAGTACCAGTTACCTGTCAGTTATGTAACAGATGGACAGAAAGTTCCTGAAGACATTAAGATTGCAGAAGCAAAATCTTTAGTATCTGCTGCTGCAAAGCTTTATAAAAAGTACGGTTTGAATCATACTACTAGTAACAATGTGGTTAAAACAGCACGAGCAGTATGATTGATGATCAAGCGAGTAGCTTACGAAAAATGAAGCAATCACGATTAATCAAAGTTATCGCCGTCACCGGAGGTAAAGGTGGCGTTGGTAAGACAAATATTACGCTAAACACAGCTATTGCTATGGCAAAGCAGGGAAAGCGAGTAATGGTATTGGATGCAGACTTAGGTCTGGCCAATGTGGATGTAATGCTAGGATTGCGCGTAGAGAAAAACCTCTCACACGTTTTATCTGGTGAGTGTACCTTGGACGATGTACTCGTTACGGGCCCTCACGGTATAAAAATAGCACCAGCCACATCGGGTTCTCAATCAATGGCAGAGCTATCACCAACGCAGCATGCAGGGCTCATTAGAGCTTTTAGCGAATTGCGCTCGCCCATTGATGTGCTTATTGTAGATACCGCAGCGGGTATTTCCGATATGGTGCTAAGTTTCTCCAAAGCCTCTCAAGATATTATGGTGGTAGTGTGCGATGAGCCCACTTCACTCACTGATGCCTACGCGCTAATTAAAATTCTTAACCGAGAGCACGGTGTCTTTCGCTTCAAAGTGGTCGCCAACATGGTCCGCGATGTTAGAGAAGGTCAGGAGCTTTTCAGCAAATTATCTAAAGTAACAGGGCGATTCTTGGATGTTGCGCTAGAATTGGTTGCAACAGTTCCTTTTGACGAGAACATACGCAAAGCAGTACGTAAACAAACGTCAATTGTAGATGCTTACCCGAGTTCTCCGGCAGCAGTGGCGATTAGCCAGCTAGCAACCAAAGCAGCATCATGGCCTATTCCTGCGCAACCAGGTGGCCATTTAGAATTTTTTATTGAACAACTAGTAGCAGATAAAGCAGTAGGAAGTCAGCGTTGAATAGCAAAGCAGCCGCTTATCAACAGCAAACGGACAAGTCACAATTAGTTGAGCGTCACGCTTCGCTGGTGAAGCGAATAGCACACCACTTAATGGCGAGATTACCAGCCAGTGTTCTTGTCGATGATTTAATCCAGTCAGGTATGATTGGACTGCTAGAAGCTGCACGAAATTTTGACGGTTCCAAAGGTGCAAGTTTCGAAACCTTTGCAGGTATTCGTATTCGCGGCGCCATGCTTGATGAAATAAGAAAAGGTGATTGGACACCTCGTTCTGTTCATAAAAATGGAAGGGCAATCACCGAAGCTATCTCTCAAGTTGAAGGTGAAACAGGCCGAGACGCGCGAGATGTTGATATTGCAGCTAAAATGAATGTCAGCATGCAAGATTATCATCAAATGCTTAACGAAGTGAATGCTGGAAAATTGGTGGGTATTGAAGACCTAGGTGTTTCTGAAGATGTTATTTCTACAGAAAAAAACCGAGGCAGCGATGCACCGTTAGAAGATTTGATGCAAGGGGCTTTCCAAAAAGCGCTAGCACATGCTATTACTACATTACCCGAACGGGAAGCGATTGTACTTTCTTTATACTATGATGAAGAACTGAACCTTAGAGAAATTGGTGAAGTTCTTGATGTTAGTGAATCGCGAGTGAGTCAAATTCATAGTCAGGCCATGTTAAAACTCAAATCACGAATGAAATCGTGGCAAGTTGACGAAGAATAGAAATTAATAACAATTAACCCCTCATTGGAGGCTATTTTGGATAAAAGTATGAAAATTCTCGTGGTTGACGATTTTTCTACCATGAGACGTATCATAAAGAACCTGTTAAAAGATTTGGGTTTTGCCAATATCCAGGAAGCGGACGACGGTAACACCGCGCTGCCTATGCTACAACAAGGTGATTTTGACTTTGTTGTAACAGATTGGAATATGCCAGGTATGCAAGGTATCGACTTATTACGCGCTATACGTGCCGACGATAAGTTGAAACACCTACCGGTTCTTATGGTGACAGCAGAAGCGAAGAAAGAACAAATCGTTGCCGCAGCGCAAGCTGGTGTGAACGGTTATGTTGTTAAACCTTTCACTGCCGCTACGTTGAAAGAGAAATTAGACAAAATCTTCGAACGTTTAGGTTGATCCAGACGCTCACCAGAGAAATGAGGTTTACTGGATGTCGACAAATGAAAGTGTCTCTATAACGCTCGAAGAAGCCAAAAAATTGGTAGCGTATCTTGAAGAGGGCGATAACGCATCTGCGAACGCCGTCTTAGAAGCCGTTTCGATGAAAGAGTCCATTGAGCTCTTTGCTGAAGTTGGTAAATTAACGCGTCAACTTCATGATTCGTTAAATAACTTCCAAATCGATGAACGTATTAAAAATTTAACCGTTGATGACATTCCTGATGCGCAAACGCGACTGATGTACGTTATCGAAGAGACGGAAAAAGCGGCCAATACCACCATGGATGCTGTTGAAGAGTGCATGCCAATTGCGGAAGTGCTTTCCACGCGCATCGAAAAAATTATGCCGGAGTGGAAAAAACTGATGAATCGTCAACTTGAGTTGGGTGAATTCAAAGTTTTATGCGCAGATTTAGACGAATTGCTAGAAGACGGATCGAAACAATCGTCTAAGCTTACATCATTGCTTACCGAAGTGTTAATGGCACAAGGTTATCAAGATCTTACCGGTCAAGTTATTCGCAGAGTGATTGAACTCGTAAAAGAAGTGGAAGATAGCTTAGTTAATATGCTGACGATGTTCGGTGAACCCGAACAGTCAGAGCAAGACAAGCCATCGGAAGCGAAAGTCGAAAAAGTTAACAAGATTGATGGTGTCGAAGCCGAAGGTCCAATTATTGATGCAGACCAACGCGATGATGTGGTATCTGGCCAAGATGACGTAGATGATCTTTTGTCTAGCTTAGGTTTTTAGGGGAGCGGGCGCATGGCGTTTGATGTTGACGAGGATATATTACAGGACTTTCTAGTTGAAGCTGGGGAGATCCTTGAACAATTACAAGAACAGCTCGTTGATCTGGAAAATAATCCTGAAGATGGAGATTTACTTAATGCTATCTTCCGGGGTTACCATACCGTAAAAGGTGGCGCCGGCTTTTTGTCGCTTACCGAATTAGTTGAAATTTGCCACGGTGCAGAAAACGTTTTCGATGTAATGCGAAACGGACAACGTACTCTTACGCCTGAATTGATGGACACCATTCTTCAGGCCACCGATGTAGTAGTAGATATGTTTGAGCGTGTTAAAGCGCAAGAGCCGCTAGTACCTGCAGACGCAAAGTTAGTTGATTTGCTGCATAAGTTAAGCACCCCAGAAACCCCAGATGAAAATATCTTTGGTGACAGTAGTGAGGCGGCTGAAGCCCCCGCTGCCGAAGTTGTCGAGGAAGAATTTGCGTTGGAAGAAGCGCCCGTACCTGAAGCGCCTGCTGCTAGCAGCGATGGCGGTATTGACGAAATTTCAGAAGATGAATTTGAAGCCTTACTTGATGAACTTCATGGTTCAAATGCTCCGGGTAAATCTGCGCCTAAAGCAGAACCAAAAGCGGCTGCACCCGCTGCCGTTGGTTCAGGTGATGATATCACCGACGACGAATTTGAAGCACTGTTAGACGAATTGCACGGTAAAGGTAAATTCAAAGAAGAAGAACCCGCACCTGCAGCTGCGCCCAAAGCAGCTGCGCCTAGCGGTGAAGAAATTACTGACGATGAGTTTGAAGCACTACTTGACCAACTACACGGTTCAGGACAAGGGCCTACAGCGCAAGGCTCTGAACCAGCAGCAAATACTCCGCCTGTAGATAAAAAAGCGACAGAAGCAATTCAGAAGGCTAAAGCAGAGCAATCTGCCGCTAGTACGCCAGCTAAATCAACGCCTGCCGCAAAAGCGCCAGCGCCTAGTCCAGCAGCTAAAAAGGCGCCAGAGCCTGCTAAAGCCGCGGCTAAGAAAGACGACAAAAAAGCAAACCCAACACCTCCTCAAGCAGAAACCACAGTACGTGTTGATACTAAGCGCCTAGACCAAATTATGAATATGGTCGGTGAGTTAGTATTGGTACGAAATCGTTTGCTGAGTTTAGGAATAAACAATGCCGACGAGAGTATGTCTAAGGCAATTGCTAACCTTGACGTGGTGACTGGCGATTTGCAGGGTGCGGTTATGAAAACCCGTATGCAGCCAATTAAGAAAGTGTTTGGCCGCTTCCCTCGCGTTGTTCGAGACTTAGCACGTAGTTTGAAAAAAGAAATCACCTTAGAGTTGGAAGGTGAAGAGACAGATTTAGATAAAAACCTGGTAGAAGCATTGGCCGATCCGTTGGTTCACTTAGTGAGAAACTCAGTGGATCATGGTATTGAAATGCCTGATGACCGTGCTGCTACAGGTAAAGCCCGAATGGGGACCGTGAGATTATCGGCTTCTCAAGAAGGTGATCATATCCTACTTACCATTGAAGATGACGGTAAGGGAATGGATGCTGAAAAACTAAAAGAGATTGCGATAAGTCGAGGTGTTTTAGATGCCGATGCGGCTGCGCGTATGTCTGATGTTGAAGCGTTCAATCTCATTTTTGCACCAGGTTTCTCTACAAAAACTGAGATAAGTGATATCTCGGGCCGTGGTGTAGGCATGGATGTGGTTAAAACAAAAATTAATCAGCTTAACGGTACCATTAATATTGATTCTCACCTTGGGAAAGGCACGCGACTCGATATTAAAGTTCCACTTACGCTTGCGATTTTACCGACCCTAATGATTGTGGTTGGCAAACAAACGTTCGCGTTACCGTTAGGTGCGGTCAACGAAATTATCAACATGGACATCAAGAAAACCAATACGGTTGATGGCCAATTAACCATGATAGTTCGTTCTAAAGCGATACCACTGTTCTTCCTTGGAGAATGGTTGATCCGTGGACCTAAAAATATAATCAAAGATAAAGGTCACGTCGTCGTGGTTCAAATAGGCACCCAGCAAGTTGGTTTTGTTGTTGATGCGCTAATAGGCCAAGAAGAAGTGGTGATAAAACCATTAGATGCCTTATTACAGGGAACGCCAGGTATGGCGGGAGCAACTATCACATCCGACGGTGGAATTGCACTCATCCTAGATGTTCCTAGCTTACTGAAGCGTTATGCTCGGAAGCCTTTAAAGTAATACGGCGGAACACATAGGAAATTTACATCCATGGTCTTTAAAGTCCTGGTCGTGGACGATTCTACTTTTTATCGTCGTCGAGTTCGTGAAATTCTCGACGACGATAGAGAACTTGAAGTTATTGGCGAAGCTCGTAACGGGCAAGATGCACTAGATAAAATAGATACACTGCTACCTGATGTAGTCACAATGGATGTGGAAATGCCGGTAATGGATGGCATTTCAGCGGTAAAGGCCATCATGGAAAAGCGGCCTGTGCCTATTTTGATGTTTTCGTCTCTAACGCATCATGGTGCACAAGCGACACTAGATGCGTTAGAAGCCGGTGCATTAGATTTTCTGCCAAAGAAATTCGAAGATATCGCCCAAGATCGTAAAGACGCAGCACGACTGCTCTGTACAAAAGTAAGATTAATTGCACGGCGTGGTGTTGGTATCAAACGCCCTGTATTGAAGCGTATTGAAAGTAGAAAGTTTCCTGATAACGCGCCAAAACCAGCGTTTTTCAAGAGTTCTAATCTACTGACTGGAAGAAAAGATGCCACGAGGCAGCCTACCGTTTCCTCGATTAAGGCTTCTGGTAAAAGGTATAAGTGTTTAGCAATTGGTGCATCTACGGGGGGGCCCGTGGCATTGCAGAAGATACTGGTAGCATTGCCTTCAGATTTTCCTTATCCAATTGTGTTGGTGCAACATATGCCTGGCACTTTTACTAACGCGTTTGCACAGCGGCTTAATTCTCATTGCAATATTGCGGTTAAAGAAGCTGAACATGGTGACATATTGAAACCAGGGTGCGCTTATTTAGCACCCGGTGGTAAACAAATGTTGATAGAGGGTTCAGGCTCTCATAAGAAAGTAGTAATTACCGACGCTAACCCGTCTGATAAAATAAATTATAAGCCGAGTGTTGATTTAACCTTCGGTTCGCTGGCCAAAGCTTATGGTGGCGATTTATTGGGTATTATATTAACTGGTATGGGCGCAGATGGGCGAGAAGGCTGCCGTTTGATGAAAGATAATGGTGCTACCATTTGGGCGCAAGATCAGGATTCATGTGTTGTTTATGGCATGCCTCAAGCAGTAGCTGTTGCAAACATATCGGTTAACAGTATTGATATAGATGACATGAGCAGCTGTATCTTAACCGAAATGAAATAGCTAAAGCGCAGCGGCAGTGTTGTCTGTGAATGAACAACAACCCAAGTAAATATAAGCTGGGAATTAAAACGATGAAGGTGTGGACAGTTGCAAACCAGAAAGGCGGAGTTGGTAAAACAACAACGACAGTAACCTTAGGTGGTTTGTTAGCTCAGCGCGGGAAACGGGTATTGATGGTTGATACCGACCCCCACGCCTCACTTAGTTACTATTTCGGCATAGACGCAGAGTTACTCAGTCAATCTGTCTACGACATTTTTATTAAGTCTTCTGATATCACTGCCGATATGGTCATGGACTGTTTGTGTCCCACTAAGCTAGATAATTTGTACGTTTTGCCCGCTACCATGGCGTTAGCCACACTAGACAGAACAATGGGTAGTGAGCAAGGGATGGGCTTGGTGCTAAAAAAAGCGCTGGCCAAAGTAGAGAATGAATTTGATGTTGTCATTATTGATTGCCCGCCGGTACTTGGTGTACTTATGGTCAACGCATTGGCAGCATGTAATAAAGTGATAGTGCCGACACAAACAGAGTATTTGGCGCTGAAAGGCTTGGACAGAATGATACGCACCATGGAAATAATGGGGCGCTCTCTGCAAAAGTCTTTTGACACTGTGATTATTCCTACTATGTTCGACAAGCGCACGAACGCGGCACTTGAATCAAGAAAGCGTTTAATGAGCGATTATGGAGAGCGGGTTTGGCAAGGTGTAATTCCCGTAGATACGCATTTTAGAGATGCGAGTTTAGTACAGTTGCCAATTTCCGCAGCATACCCGAAAACCCGAGGGGTAACGGCTTATAGCAAGTTACTTGAGGTTTTGGAGAAGTAAAGTTAGATGAGCAATCAAGGACCTTTTGCACGGGAAGACGTTGTAGAGGCTTATCTCGATAGCCTATTAAAAGAGCCAGATGATCCGGCAGACGTAACTGCGCGAACGGCAAAATTGCTTGAGCAGGCAGTACAAACGTTAGCCGAAGAAGCCACAATTGATGAAGCACCTGCCACTGAACAAATCGTGGTTGAAGAAGCCATCATTGAAGCCGTGTCATCTAGCACAGGCAAAGATGTCGAAGAAACTACGCAATACGAAAAAAGCGACTACAATGAAATAGATAATGAGACTGCTGAGTCAGTGCAAGCCTTTCCAGAAGAGGGGCAATCAGTAGAAAATGGATTGTTGGTCGACAGCCTCGAAAATAATTTTCAGGCATTGTTTTTTGAAGTGGCAGGGTTAACATTAGCGGTGCCATTGACCACCCTAGGTGGTATTCATCAGATTGAAAAGATAGGCCCTCTATTTGGGAAACCAGATTGGTTTATGGGGGTAATGATACATCGCGAAGAGAAGCTTAGCGTTGTAGATTCTGCAAGATGGGTCATGCCAGAAAAGTATGATGAGAGTCTCGCAGAGTCATTGAACTACCGATATCTTATTATGTTAGGGGATAGTTCGTGGGGATTGGCCAGTGAGAAACTGGTTAACACGGTCACCTTGGCAAAAGCTGACGTCAAATGGCGTGAGTCTACCGGTAAGCGTCCCTGGTTAGCGGGGATGGTTAAAGAGAAAATGTGCGCGTTAATTGACGTTAACGAATTAATATCTATGCTTAACAAAGGCTTAGGCAGTAACGACCAGACGCCGAGTATTGGGAGCCAGGTTCATGAGCGACGAAAGAACGAACAGTAATACCACCGACAGTAACGATGAAGTCCTTCAATGGGTGACATACCGCTTAGGTGAAGAAACATACGGTATTAACGTAATGCAAGTGCAAGAAGTATTGCGTTACACTGAAATTGCACCTGTACCCGGCGCACCTGACTACGTACTAGGTATCATTAACCTACGTGGTAATGTTGTTACGGTCATTGATACACGTGCGCGTTTTGGATTACCACCAACAGAGATAACGGATAATACCCGTATTGTGATCATCGAATCTGATGAGCAGGTCGTGGGTATACTTGTTGATAGCGTGGCTGAAGTGGTTTACCTTCGCTCGTCTGAAATTGACAGTGCGCCAAACGTGGGTACTGAAGAAAGTGCTAAGTTTATTCAAGGTGTTAGCAACCGAGACGGTGAGCTTCTTATCCTAGTCGATTTAAATAAACTTTTAAGTGACGATGAGTGGGATGAACTAAGTTCAATTTAATCAGCCAACACGTCTAAAGGGCAGGTAACTGGGTTATCTGCCTTTTTTATTTCCGTTTTATATAGCTACGAATTAAGGCTTCTTCGCATATGGATCTGCAGTTTATTGCTCCAACATTCAACGAACTTATATTGCTTGCGCTTGTATTAGCACTGGGTATTTTTGCAATATGGTTGACGTTTAAAGAGCGAAAAACACATGCGGCGTTAGTTGAACTGCAAGAGCTTGTAACGCGCAGAACCGATGACATGGATACCCAAATTCGAGATTTTGGTCATCAGCAAAATGAGGCGCAAACCCGAAGCCTCGTTGTTACTCGTCATCTTCAAGCCCTTCAAGAAAAACAAGACGATTTCGAAAATCAAATTCGCGAGTTAAAACTGCAAGATCCCTCTCTAAGGCTTTATCAGCGTGCTGCGGAATTAGTAAAGCAGGGCGCAAGTATGCAAGAAGTGATGGAAGCCTGTGATATCCCTCGTGCCGAAGCTGAAATGCTGTTTATGGTACACAAGCAATCCTCTTCCCAATAATGGTTTTCAACATCCGTTTAGACGTCTAGACGTAAAGATGTTGACATCTGTGTGGTAATTGCCACAATACAGTCATAGTAATTTATGACTGGAGCCTTCTATGCCAATTCGTATACCAGAACAACTGCCTGCGCAGAATGTGTTGTTGGGCGAAAATATCTTCACCATGGAGAGCAATAGGGCGGCGAATCAGGATATACGTCCTCTTAAAGTGGGTATCTTAAACTTGATGCCTAATAAAATTGAGACTGAAGTACAGCTGTTGAGGTTACTCTCCAATACGCCATTACAAATTGATGTGGATTTTATTCGCATCGATAGTCAGGCGCCCAAAAATACCCCACAGTCTCACATGGATGCTTTCTACCACGACTTTTCGCAAGTGGCAGACAAAAAGTACGATGGGCTTATCGTGACTGGCGCACCTCTAGCTTTACTAAAATACGAAGACGTAAAGTACTGGGATACTATGACCACCATTTTAGAGTGGGCACAGCGTCACGTTAACTCCACTCTATATTTATGTTGGGCTGCACATGCTGCCATGTATCATTTTTATAACTTTACTCGCACGCTGCGCAAAGAAAAATTTTCAGGTGTGTTCGAGCACAAAGTAAACGACCCACATAATGAATTATTACGTGGCTTCGATCCCGTATTCTATGCGCCTCATTCTCGTTATGGGCATATCGATACCGCGAATTATAATAGTGTAGATGGACTGCATGTGGTGGCAGAATCTGAAGAAGTAGGCGCCTATATTGTTGCCTCAGAAGACAAGCGCATGGTTTTCGTTACAGGGCATCCAGAATATGATGCTGATACCCTTAAAGATGAATATTTTAGGGACGTCAAAGCCGGGCAAACCCCCGCCATACCAAAAAATTATTTTACGGATAACGACCCGAACAAATCGCCTATCGTTAGATGGCGCTCCCACGGGAGTCTGTTCTTCACAAACTGGTTAAACTACTATGTTTACCAAACAACGCCGTATGACTTAAATCAGTTAGCTGAAAAATCACAGCCAAAGAGGTAACGCGTGAGTCAACATCAAGTTTCTAGCGCGCAAGCAACACTGCTAAGCGCTGCACAACAACGTATTCTCGTATTAGATGGCGCGATGGGCACCATGATCCAGCAACACAAGCTGGAAGAAGAAGATTACCGTGGCACCCAGTTTGCGGACTGGCATTGTGACGTAAAAGGTAATAACGACCTTTTGGCTGTTACACAGCCAGATATTATTTACCAAATTCATTGCGACTACTTTGAAGCCGGTGCTGACATTGTTGAAACCAACACCTTTAACGCTACTACTATTGCTATGGCCGATTACGACATGCAAGCGCAATCAAGAGAGATCAACATTGCCGCTGCTAAATTAGCCAGAAAAGCCGCCGATGAGTTCACTGCAAAAACGCCAGGCAAGCCCAGGTTTGTAGCAGGTGTTCTAGGTCCAACAAATCGTACTGCTTCTATCTCTCCCGATGTTAACGACCCAGGTAAGCGCAATGTGACTTTCGATGCCTTAGTAGAAGCTTACACAGAGTCTACTGAAGCGTTAATTGAAGGCGGCGTAGACTTGATTATGCTTGAAACTATTTTCGATACGCTAAATGCTAAAGCGGCTGCTTTTGCCGTGGAAACCGTGTTCGAAAAACTAGGTAAGCATTTGCCTGTAATGATTTCAGGCACCATCACCGATGCTTCAGGCAGAACGCTTTCAGGCCAAACCTCTGAAGCTTTTTATTATTCAATGCGCCACATTAGTCCATTTTCGTTTGGCTTGAATTGCGCGTTAGGGCCAGACTTGTTGCGCCAATATGTCGAAGAAGTCTCAACGATCAGCGAGTGTCTAGTATCTGCTCACCCGAATGCGGGTTTACCCAACGAGTTTGGCGAATACGATTTAGAGGCGCCTGAAATGGCCGAACATATCAAAGAATGGGCAGAATCTGGTTTAGTGAATATTGTGGGTGGCTGCTGTGGCAGTACGCCAGAACATATTCGTGCTATTGCCGATGCGGTAAGCAGCGTAGCACCAAGAACGGTGCCTAAGTTCGAACCTAAAATGCGTTTGTCTGGCCTTGAGCCGTTTGTACACTAGGAGGCAGCGTGAGCGCACAATTTTCTACATTTATTAATATTGGTGAGCGTACTAACGTAACTGGTTCAGCACGCTTCAAACGTCTTATTCTTGAAGGCGATTATGAAACCGCCCTTGATGTTGCCCGCCAGCAAGTGGAAAGTGGCGCGCAAATTATCGATATCAATATGGACGAGGCCATGCTTGATTCCAAGCAGGCCATGGTTACCTTTTTGAACTTAATTGCATCTGAGCCTGATATCAGTCGGGTGCCTATTATGATTGACTCATCAAAATGGGAAGTGATTGAAGCCGGACTTAAATGTGTGCAAGGCAAGGCGATTGTAAACTCAATCAGCCTTAAAGAAGGTGAAGAAAGCTTTCTTGCCCAAGCACAGAAAATTAAACGTTATGGTGCCGCCACGGTAGTGATGGCGTTTGATGAAACGGGGCAGGCCGACACACAAGCACGTAAAGTTGAGATATGCCAGCGCAGCTATAAACTGCTGACAGAATCTATCGGTTTTCCGCCAGAAGACATTATCTTCGATCCGAATATTTTTGCGGTAGCAACGGGTATAGAAGAACACGATAACTACGCCGTAGATTTTATTGAAGCCACGCGAAAAATTCGTGAGCTTTGCCCTTATGCGCACATCTCGGGCGGCCTTTCTAACATATCGTTCTCGTTTAGAGGCAATAACCCTGTGCGTGAAGCGATGCATTCGGTGTTTTTATATCATGCTATTCGTGCCGGTATGGATATGGCCATCGTAAATGCGGGACAGCTTGAAGTTTATGATGAAATACCAAAAGAACTTCGTGAAGCGGTAGAAGATGTCATTCTAAATCGTCGTAGCGACTCTACTGAGCGTTTGCTCGATATCGCCCCCAACTATCAAGGCGACGGCAAAGCAGCGGCAAAAGAAGATTTAAGCTGGCGAGAGCAAGACGTTAATAAGCGTTTGGCCCATGCACTTGTTAAAGGCATTACCGATTACATCATTGATGATACAGAAGAAGCCCGCCTGCAAGCCGAGCGTCCGCTACATGTAATTGAAGGGCCGTTAATGGACGGCATGAATATTGTTGGTGACTTGTTTGGCGAAGGTAAGATGTTCTTGCCTCAAGTTGTAAAGTCGGCGAGGGTAATGAAAAAAGCCGTAGCCCACTTACAGCCTTACATTGAAGCTGAAAAATCCGATGGCACCAAAAGCAATGGCAAGATATTGCTTGCCACCGTGAAAGGCGACGTTCACGACATTGGTAAAAACATTGTAGGGGTTGTATTGCAGTGTAATAACTTTGAAGTGATAGATCTCGGTGTCATGGTACCCGCTGCTACTATCTTGCAAGTGGCGAAAGATGAAAATGTGGACATGATTGGCCTCTCAGGCCTTATTACCCCTTCACTTGATGAAATGGTGCATGTGGCAAAAGAGATGGAGCGGCAAGGTTTCGATTTACCACTATTAATTGGCGGTGCCACTACTTCCAAAGCACACACAGCGGTGAAGATAGAACAAAACTATCATGCCCCTGTGGTGTATGTACCTAATGCGAGTCGTGCAGTTGGCGTGTGTCAAAAGCTGCTTAACCGTGGCTCTCGAGATATTTACGCCGAAGAACTGGCAAAAGAATACGACAAAGTACGTGAGCAACATGCCCGTAAGAAGCCGCGTAGTAAGCCTATTACTCTAGCCCAAGCACGCGCCAATGCGTTCAACCCAGATTTTACAGAAGCACCCGTAACACCTAAGAAATTAGGGGTAACACCGGTGGATGTAGATATAGCTACCTTACGCCCTTATATCGATTGGACACCGTTCTTCCTGACTTGGTCCTTGGCCGGCAAGTACCCACGAATTCTAGATGATGAAGTGGTAGGGGAAGAAGCAAAGTCCTTATTTGCCGATGCAAACGAGATGCTAGATAACATTATCGCTAATAATTCATTAGCCGCTAAAGGTGTTATTGGGTTATTTCCTGCCAATAGGGTAGATGATGATATTGAAGTGTATACCGATGAGTCCCGCTCAGAAGTACAAGGCGTAGCGCATCATCTTCGCCAGCAAACCTTAAAAGATAAATTCGCTAACTATTGCTTAGCCGATTATATTGCAGAGAAATCATCAGGTATTAATGATTATATCGGTGCTTTCGCGGTGACAGGCGGAATAGGTGAAGATGAGCTAGCCGATAGCTTCATTAAAGCTGGTGATGACTACAACGGTATTATGGTGAAAGCCGTGGCCGATAGGTTAGCCGAAGCATTTGCCGAATACCTTCACGAACAAGTACGTAAAGTATATTGGGGCTACGCCGAAAGTGAAAACTTAACCAATGACGACCTTATTCGTGAAAAATACCAAGGTATTCGACCTGCGCCAGGTTATGCAGCGTGCCCTGAGCATTCTGAAAAGCAGCTTATTTGGGATTTATTATCGGCAGAGCAACATACTGGTATGAAGCTTACTGAAAGCTATGCCATGTGGCCAGGTGCGGCGGTATCAGGTTGGTATTTCTCCCACCCTCAAAGCAAATATTTTGCCGTGGCTAAAATTCAAAAAGACCAAGTAGAAGACTATGCCGCCCGTAAAGGTTGGACATTGGAAGAAGCTGAGAAATGGTTGGGGCCTAATTTACATGACTGAGTCGTTCTCAAAGCCGTTTAGCCAAGCGTGCGAAAATAACAAAGCGCCGATTTTAGCTGTGCTAAATCGTACGTTTGCTAATTGTAAGGGTGTGTTAGAAATTGGCAGCGGTACGGGGCAGCATGCCGTTTATTTTGCTGAAAACTTGCCACATTTACAATGGCATTGTAGTGACCAACCTGACTACCATGAGGGTATCGCAGCATGGTTGAAAGATGCTGCGTTACCCAATGTCTCAAAGCCAGTGGCATTAACCATAGGCAAAGACAGCTTTCCATCACTCGCAGTTCAAGGTATTTACAGTGCTAATACCGCTCACATCATGCAGCGTCATGAAGCTGAGCTGTTGATGAAATTGGTAAGTGAATACTTACCTTCAGGCGGTGTTTTCTGCCAATACGGCCCCTTTACTATTGGCGGCGAATTTTCATCTGAAAGTAACAGATCATTCCATGAATCACTTATTGAACGAGGATATGGCGGCTATCGTGATATCAGCGAGCTAACTGGGTGGAGCCAAGACTTAGTATTACGGGAAATTCATAAGATGCCCGCAAACAATTTATTGCTGGAATGGCATAAACCCTAGAGGTCTTTTAGTAATCTGAGTAGCCATGGTAAATGCAGGTCATCATGGCTGTTGAGGCCACTCAGCATAGTGGCGTATCTATAGGGTTAAATGGATGGATAGGGCGATTTAAAATGTAAACACGGCTATCTGTTCATTTAGGCAATACGGTAGCCTTGGCTAACGAGATAAATTCGTCAACAAACCCAATTGGGTCAACCTCTTTTCGGTGACCCAAATATAAGGTTTTCTGTAAGCCCTTTTCACCTAAGGGCTTATACGTTAACACATCAGATTCTTTCGCTTCATCAACCAGCCATTTAGGCAGCGCAGTAACACCGCGCCCAGCTGCCACCATTTGCAAAATAATTTCTGTGGTTTCAATAGTTCTATGTTGTTTTACGCTTGCACCAGCAGGGGTAAGAAAGCCTGAAAAAATATCTAGTCTATTGGTTTCTACCGGATAGGTGATCACCACTTCATTGGCTAATTGCGAAGGCTTGATATAGGCGTATTCAGCCAACGGATGCTCATTGTGCATAACTAACACTTGTTCGTAATCTAATACGCCGGTGTAATTAATCGCGTCTACATGTAATGGGTCAGGGGTGAGGAGTAAATCGATATCGTAGCCATGTAAGGCTTGTAAGCCACCGAACGAAAATGCTCGTCTTACATCAACGTCTACATCGGGGAAGGCTTTTAAAAAAGGCGCAACCACTTTTAGCAACCATTCGAAACAAGGGTGACATTCCATCCCAATACGCAATATACCTTGCTTCCCTTCTGCCATACGGCGAAGCTGAGCCTCAGTATGTTCAAACTGAGGCAGCACCCGTTGAGATAACCCAACCAAGCTTTTACCTGCTTGAGTCAACACTAATGTTCGACCTTCTTTTTGCCAAAGCGGTAAAGAAAAGCTAGCTTCTAGTTTTTTCATCGAATGACTAAGTGCAGACTGAGTAACAAACAAGGACTTGGCTGCTTCCGTCATGGTGCCGTGTTTATGGATAGCGTTAATAATTTTAAGATGCTGACGTTCAATCATAATTTATGAAAGTTGCTCATGTATTAACGTAAATATACCATTATTTTTAATCAATTTTGTCATGCTAATTAGCTAAATTGCGATAAGTGTAGAAACGTAAATACGTAATTAACCGTGAATGACATCCACGGCAGTTGAAAGTCGATTACCTATAATATCTCTTATCACAGAGGTAATTTCCCTGAAGGTTTTGCGTCCAGGTGCGGTATTTCTCCATGCTAAGGAGTGCTGTCTTTCAATGGGCATACCTTCTATTTCACAAACATGAAGTGCCTCAGGGTGATGCAACTCTGAATGTATATATAGCCCAGGTAAAAATGCTACCCCCATACCCATTACTACCATTTGTCGCAGTGTATCTAAGCTTGTTCCTTCATAGTCCCGTTGCAGGTTTGCGCCAATCTCGTCGCAAATATGTTGCACTTGATGATGAAAATGGTGTCTATCTTCTAATGTGAGTACTTTTTCCCCGGCAATTTGTTCAGGGCGAACAAAGGCATTCCCTGCAAGGTGATGATCGGAGGGAACAACAAATTTAAGGGGTTCGTTAAATAACGGCTCCGTAATTAGCTGCGAATATTCACTGGAAAGTGGTGAGATAATTAAATCGTACTCGCCATGCAGCAATCCATGTTGTAGTGCCTGCGGTGCAGCTTCTCGCACGTAGAAACGAAGTCCCGGCTTGCGCTGATGTAGTTCAGGCAAAATATGGGGCAACAAATAAGGGCCAAGAGTAGGGGGAATTCCAAGGCGGAAAGTAACCACTTCACCTTCAGCCAGATCCCGTGCAATTTCATTAAAACGGTGATTCGCTTGAAGTACTTCTTCGGCGGCTTCGAAAAGTGCTTTGCCTTGAGGCGATAATAAGGTGCCAGTTCGTGAACGTTCAAATAATATTAAGTCCAAACTCGCTTCGAGGGTATTAATTTGACTCGTTAAAGTAGGCTGACTAATACCTAAGCTTGTGGCCGCTTGTCGAAAGCTTAAGTATTTAGCTACGGCAACAAAATAACGAATTTGGTTAATTGATGGAGTTTTACCGTTCAGTAACATGGTGATTACGTCGCCTTAATTTTATAATTTAAAAAGCGTGATAGCTAGGAGCTATCACGAACTAGTATATTAAACTATTAATCTATCAGGCGACACTGGCGTAGACAGTAAAAGACAATAATTATTATTTAATGGAGAAATTTATGGATCACGTAATTTCGGGTGTTGCTAAATTCCAAAAGGAAGTTTACCCAGGAAAAAAAGCGGCTTTCCAAAAGCTGGCTAATGGTCAGAACCCAGAAGTGCTTTTCATCACGTGTTCAGACTCTCGCATCGATCCTAACTTGGTGACGCAAACCGAACCAGGCGAACTGTTTATCTGTCGTAACGCAGGCAACATCGTGCCTCCGCATAGTAACCAAACGGGTGGTATGACTGCCTCAATCGAATTTGCAGTTGCTGCGCTGGGCGTTACGCATATCGTTGTTTGTGGTCACACAGATTGTGGCGCAATGAAAGGCGCTTTAAAGCCTGAAGGGCTTGCTTCATTGCCTCATGTTAAAGAGTGGCTAGGCCATTGTCGCGCTGCGACTGAAGTTGTTAAAGAACGTAGTGGTTGTTCTGAACTAACCCACGATCATTTAGAAGATGTAACAAAAGAAAACGTGGTACAGCAAATTCAGCATTTACGTACACATCCTGCTGTTGCTGCAAAAATTGCGAACAAACAAGTTACTCTTCATGGTTGGGTTTATAATATAGGTAGTGGCGAAGTGTTGTGCTACAACAGCGAGTCTGGTGAGTTTGAGGTAATGGATCAATCTCACGCAGAAGCGCAGCTTACACGCTAAGCTCTTTTGCGCGTTGAGAACTTAGGAAACATTCCATGTTTAAGTTAAATGTAAGTAATTTACGTGGTGACATCACCGGTGGTTTAACCGCCGGTATTGTCGCTTTACCGCTAGCCTTGGCGCTAGGGGTAGCCTCAGGACTTGGCCCAATGGCCGGTCTTTATGGCGCCATAGCGGTGGGTTTCTTCGCCGCGTTGTTTGGTGGTACGCCGTCACAAATTTCTGGGCCAACTGGGCCTATGGTGGTGGTATTAGCCGGTTTGTTTGCTAGCCTATCTGGTGATGCAAGCTTGATCTTTACCGCTGTTATACTTGCTGGTATTTTTCAAATTATTTTCGGCTTTTTGAAGGTTGGAGAATATATCCGCCTAGTACCATACCCTGTTATATCGGGCTTTATGTCTGGTATAGGTGCAATTATTATTATTCTACAATTAGGTCGTCTTTTAGGTCATGAGCCTCCAGGCGGCACTATTGGTGCATTAAGCTATTTACCAACTGCCCTTGCAGATATTAATTTTGCCACCCTAGGTTTAGGTATCGGTACATTAATTATTGCCTACAAATGGCCAGCATCACTAGGTAAATATGTACCGGGTGCGCTAGCAGCACTTATCATTGGTACTCTTGCAAGCTTGGCGTTATCGGTGCCTATTCTAGGTCAAATCCCAACGGGTTTACCAAGCATCCAAATGCCAGTGTTCGAGCAGGGTACAGCATTATTAATTTTAGAAGCTGCCTTTATTCTTGCGGTATTAGGTGCCATCGATAGTTTGTTGACATCATTGGTAGCCGACAACATGACTCGTACACGTCACGATAGTAATAGAGAACTAATCGGTCAGGGTATTGGTAACACTGTAGCTGGATTCATTGGTGGTATTGCTGGTGCAGGCGCGACCATGCGAACAGTTGTGAATATTCGTAGCGGTGGTAAAGACCGTATTTCGGGTATGGTACACGCATTGGTATTACTTGCGATTGTGTTGGGTCTTAGCCCGCTTGCGGCGAAAATTCCTCATGCTGTACTAGCTGGTATTTTGGTAAAAGTGGGTTTAGATATTATCGATTGGAGCTACCTAAAGCGTGCTCACAAAGGCCCTCGCTGGGACTTCGGTCTGATGATTTTAGTACTTGCACTTACTGTGTTTGTAGATCTTATCACTGCTGTGGGTGTAGGTGTGGTATTCGCTGCGTTAGCTTACGTCCGTCAAGTTGCTCAGTTGCAACTTGAAGAGCTTCGTAAAATTCCTGAGTCGCTTAACGATCCTGAAGAGAATGCGTTACTTGAGTCGCTTAGAGGTAAAGTATCTATCTTTAGCTTTGGCGGTCCGTTAAGTTTTGGTGCCGCTGCTGATGTTGGTCACCATGTACGAGACAACGTAAAAGCCGGTTCTAAGGTGATGATACTAGACTTCACTCGTGTGCCTACTGTGGATGTGTCTGCGGCAATGGCGGTAGAAACAGTAACTGTGGATGCTATGGCGGCAGGTAGGCAGCTAGTGATTTGCGGTGCTAACGCTGCGGTGAACGAAGTGCTAGAAAGTATCTGTGTTAACCATCCAGGTATCGTTATTTACGATAACTTGCACGATGCATTGCTTTATGCGAAAAAAAAAGTGACGGAAACACCGAATCAAGAAGTTAATTTTAACGCTGTATCGCAATCTTAACCTTTTGATAATTTAGTGTATTTAATAAAGGCCCTTCTCGAGAAGGGCCTTTTTTTTGTGCTTTTTCATAATCTGTCATTTTTTATTAATTGAATGTTCAATTTAACTTAACGTAACTGTCACATCCGCTTTTTAAGCTGATTGGGTGAAAAATACTCAAACTATTAAAAAGGGAAACATACACATGACGCGTTACCATCTTATTGCACTTAGTGTACTTGCCGGATTATCAGGTATTTCAAATAGCCATGCAGAAGCTATTGCCGAAGATAAATCTAATGAAATAGAAGAAATTACTGTTGTTGGGCGAAGTGTGTCATACGCGAATAACGCGGCTTCTGACGACATGCAAAAACAACAAGCTAATTTAAGTAGTGTGCTTGCCGTGGTAGATAACTTACCGGGTGTGTTAATTAACGAAGGTGATACCTTTGGGGCCGATGATTGGTCTACTTCTATTGTTATTCGTGGCTTTCAAGTTAACCTTAACGAACAGCAAATCGGTATGACGGTAGATGGCATTGCCAATGGCAACTCGAACTACGGCGGCGGTGCTAAAGCAAACCGTTATATTGATACCGAAAATTTACAAACTATCGAAGTTTCACAAGGTACGTCTGATATTGCTTCTCGCTCTCATGAAGCGCTAGGCGGTACGCTAAACTTTACTACTATCAACCCGAGCGATGAAGAAGGGGTTGTCGCGAGCGTGACGGCGGGGGAGTTTGATGCATCTAAGTATTATGTGCGTTATGACACTGGCGAAATCTTAAAAGATACGTACGCGTGGATCAGCCTTTCTACGCAAGAAAGCAGCGACTTTATGGATCAAGTGGCTGAAAATACCCGTGATCACCTGGCGTTGAAAATAACCTCTATGGTGGAAGACGTTGCGCTAACGGGCTATGTCTCGTATGACGATACCCATGAAGAAAACTACCAACGTATATATAGCCTAGAGCAATATGCACAAAATCCAGACTGGGATCAGCTCACCAGTGAATGGACTGGCATTCCTTACCAAGACCAATCTTATCGTCGTGGCTGGTCTACCTTACGTGAAAATCTATTAGCTTACTTAAAAGCAGAGTTTTCTATTGGCGCGGTCGATATGTCGACAAGTGTCTATTATCACGAAAACGAAGGACGTGGGGATTGGGTACCACCGTATCTTGTAGACGTAAAAGATGACGGCGCTGATGGCCACTCAGAGTTGGTCAACGGAAACACGGTTTACGGTGGTAGTGCACTTGGCAATATCTACTTTGTGGACCGCGATGGTATGCAACTTTCTCCTATTGCTGGCTGTGCAAGTTCAATTACCTTCCCTTATGGCGGTGCAGGGGCCGAGTACGACCCAAGCTGTCACGAACAAGGTGCAATTCCAGTTGGCTCATACCGACATACACATTACAACAAAGAGCGTATTGGCTTTAATGCCGATGGTATCTGGTACGCCAAGTTAGGTGAGTTCGATAATACGCTTCGCTTTGGATTGTGGTGGGAAGATTATGAGCGTGATGAGTACCGAGATTGGCACAAAATCACCGATTCAGCGATTGGTTACAATTTTAATAACTCGCCTTACTGGGTGCAGTATGATCGCAGTTTCCCTATTGATACCTTAATGTATTACGTTGAAGACGAAATTGATTTTGGAATAGCGAAAGTACGTCTAGGCGCTAAGCGCTTTAATGTTGATATTGCAAAAAATGATAACTTCGACAGCGCCAATAACCTTGAAGTTAATTCTGATTCAGACACGTTGTTTTCTGCTGGTTTTGTAGCGCCTATCGCAATAGATGGGTTGGAACTCTTCGCTGGCTACGGTGAAAACTTTGCATCAATAAAAGACGCACAACTTGAGCGCGACGATACGGATTTACGCTTTATTGAACCAGAAACTGCAGAGAACATTGATGTAGGTCTACGTTACTCAAGCGCTAAGTTCAATGCCAATATTACTTACTACACCATTGAGTTTAATAACCGCATTCAATTCACCAGTAATGAAACTGCTAGCGGTATAGACTTTTTAGAAGCTGCGGCAGGTGGATATCGAAATGTAGGCGGGATTGAATCTAGCGGTTTTGAAATGTCTGCTGACTTTGCGATTACCGACAACCTCACTGTCTTTACCTCGCTTACATTAAGTGAATCGGAATACATTGAAACCATTGGTGGCACAGGTACTCAGTACGATTCACTAGCAAGTGCCCAAGCCGCTATTGACGATGCAACTAATGCTGAAGCGTCGTTAGTGGCGGTGAAAGGGAATACGGTTATTGGTACACCAGATACCATGGCAGTTATCAGCCTTGACTGGAGTAAAAACAATTATTTTGCAGGTATATCGACAAAGTATGTCGACTCTCGTTTCATCGATATTTACAATACTGCTGAAGTAGATGACTATTTGGTTAGCGACCTTTATATTGGTGGATACATCAGCAATATAGGTCAAGGCATGGAAGAGCTTGAAGTGCGCCTAACTGTAAATAACCTGCTAGATGAAGACTATGCGTCTACCATTGCCCCTAATGCATTTTGGATTGGTGCGCCACGAGCGGTCGCCATTAATGCACGTTTAACGTTTTAATTCACTGTAATTTAGGTCGCTGTGACATAGGCATATGTTGCAGCGACTCATACGGTATGGAGCAGTTACATGCCTAAAGTAGGAATGGAGCCCATTCGAAAGCAGCAGCTAATCGATGCCACTTTGGTGGTCATAGCTGAACACGGGTTTCACAGCGCCACAATTAGTTTAATTAGTAAACAAGCGGGTCTTTCAACCGGTATTATTAGCCATTATTTTGGTGATAAACAGGGGCTGATTGAAGCTGCTATGCGATATTTGTTAGAAAAGTTGAAACTGCAGGGTGATTTTAGCAGCCATATAGATCGCTTAGACGCCATTATTGAAAGCAATTTCTCCGGTGAACAGCAAGAATCCTCAGCCACCAATACATGGTTGAATTTTTGGGCGTTATCACTGCACAACAAAGGCTTACACCGTCTTCAACGAATAAACCACAAACGGTTAGAAAGTAACTTAACTTATAGTTTTGCAAACCTTATTCCTAGGGAGCATGCCAAAGAGGCTGCGTTGTCTACCGCAGCTATGATAGATGGTTTTTGGTTACGCAATGCCCTTGAAGGTGAAAAGCAAAATAATAAGGAAAATGTAATTAGGACGAGTAACGCAGTGAAGCGTTATGTACGATTGGTAGTATCACAATATCAATAAAAGCGGCGTGGTAGCAGGGAATATGACATTAAATGCCTTCAATCATAAATGCTGCAAATACATATACTGTCATCAAAGAAGCCCACACGGACAAAGCGTCCGCATGGGTATCCACTAACATTACCAAATACGAACTCGTTCTTCTGGCGGAAGATACAAATCATCGCCAGGTTGCACGTTAAAGGCTTCATACCAAGCATCGTGGTTTCGTGGTGCTTGCGCACGGTAGCGTCCCGGTGCATGTGTTCCACCACGTAACTGGTTCAACATACTCTCTTCGGTCCGCTTTTCACGCCACACTTGCGCCCATGCAAGGAAGAAACGCTGATCGCCAGTTAGGCCATCAATAACCGGTGCTTCTTCACCATTTAAGCTTAGTTTGTAAGCGTGATAAGCCATAGACAAACCACCTACATCACCAATGTTTTCGCCTAAGCTGTTACGACCATTAACGAAGTTACCTTCAATCGGCTCGTATTGATTGTATTGCTCGGCCAGCATATTGGCTTTTTTCTCAAACGCAGCGCGGTCTTCGTCAGTCCACCAGTTACGCTGAATACCCTTGGCATCAGACTTAGAACCCTGATCGTCAAAACCGTGGCCCATTTCATGACCTATAACCGCGCCAATTGCGCCATAATTTACTGCGGCATCAGCATTAGGATCGAAAAACGGTGGTTGGAGGATAGCAGCAGGGAATACAATTTCGTTAAACGAACTGTTGTAATACGCGTTAACACGTTGTGGCGTCATGCCCCAACGCTCACGGTCGGTTTTTTCTAGCTCTTTCGCAATACCTTCAGCTTTGAAAAACTCTCTAAGATTACGCACGTTTCCTAGCAAGTCATCACTGTTGATAGTTAACCCGTCGAAAGATTGCCATTTGTCTGGGTAGCCAATCTTAGGGCGAAACGCCATCAGCTTTTCTTTCGCATTAACTTTGGTGTCTTCACTCATCCAATCTAGGTTATCGATACGTTCGTTCAGTGCCGTGCGTAAATTTTCAACCAGCTCGGCCATTTGTGCTTTCGAACTTTCAGGGAAGTACTCAGTAACGTATATCTTACCAATGGCAAACCCTAAAGATTCAGTACCAGCCATTTGGCTTACGGCACGCTTCCAGCGAGGGCGAGGCTCCTGCTGACCACTTAACGTTGTGCCATAGAAGTCAAAGTTGGCCAAATAAATATCTTCTGATAGTAGACCCGCATTGTTTTTAATAGTGTGGTAAGTCAGGTAAGCCTTCCAGTCGTCTAGGCTGGTTTCATTGATAATATCTATGACATCATTGATGGGTTCAGGCTGGGTGATATTAAGTTCAGGGGCTTTAAAGCCGGTTTGCGCTAAAAAAGTATCCCAATCGAATTGAGGATAAGCATCGGTAAGTTTGCTGCGCTCAATTTGATTTAATGTCAGGTCGCGGTCGCGGCGTTTTTCACGAGGCCACTGAATGTTTGCTATTTCGGTTTCAAGTTGAAGAATAGTGGCAGCTTGCTCAGCGGCATTTTCTACGCCTGCAAAGTTCAACATCTGTTCGATGTGAGCAAGGTAAGCTTCACGAATTTTTACGAACCTTTCGTGATCGCTTATGTAGTAATCGCGATCGGGTAAGCTAAGGCCGCCAACGCCAACGCTAAGTTGGTACTCATTCGGATCTAAACGGTTGTACCACATGCCCGTATCAATAGGGGAACTCGCACCGGTGAGCCAACTTTTACCAAATACTTCAGTTAAGTCTTTGGTTGACGCAATAGCATCAATAGACGACAACACATCAGAAATCGGTGTAAGTCCTTTTTCGTTAAGGGTTTCTACATCCATATAAGACACAAAAAAGTCATGAACTAGCTGCTCATCAGCGTTCAAGTCTTCTTTTTCCATTAACCCGTCAATAATATTTTTGACCTGTTCTTCACTGCGCTCAGCAAGGGCTGTGAAGGCACCGAATCGGGTTTTGTCAGCAGGAAGCTCATAATTGTCGTACCACGTACCGCCAGCGTACATGAAGAAGTCGTCGCCAGGTTTAACGGCTTCGTTTCGGGCAGATAAGTCTACGCCAAATGAACCTAGTTCAGCTTGACCTTGCTCTTCTTCCATTGCCATCTTGTCAGCAGCTTGTTGTTTATTTTGTTCTGGCTGACCACAGCCAGCTAAGCCTAGCGATGCTGCTATGGCTAGCGCGAGTAGTTTTTGTTTCATATCGTTTTCTCATTATGATTATTCACCGCTAACAAAGGGTTAGTGGTGTTTGTCGTTTTAAGGGTAGGTGTTATATCGTTATTAAAAGGTAAAACATCTTGGGCTTGATTGAAATACGCAACAATATGTGCTGATTCTTGTTGTAAAAATGACGCTACAGCATCATGAAAGGGGGCCGAAAACAATTGATGTTGCGACTGGCAATAAATAGGTTCAAACCCCCGAAGAATCTTATGCTCGCCTTGAGTGCCAGGGTTAAAAAGTGGAAGCTTTTTCTCTATCGCAAACGCAATGCCTTCAAAGTAACAACACGCAAAATGTAGTCCGCTGACTTCCTCTAATGCCCCCCAGTATCTGCCATATAAACCCGAGTCATCATAAAAAAACAACGCACTGGCCATCGGGCAATCATGCTTAAACGCAGTGACAATAAGCATATTGTTGGCCATGGTATCGCGCAACTGATGAAAAAATGCCTCATTCAAATAGCCTGTGTGGCCGCTGCGTTTTAAATACGTTGCTTGATAGCACTGCAAAAAGAAATCGAGTACCTCATCGGTAATTTCATTCCCACATAAATGTCGGTAGTGAATGCCTTGTTCTACAAGCTTACGTTGCGTTTTTTTCATATCTCGACGTTTGCGTGACGTTAGCGCATTTAAAAAACTGTCGAAACTGGTGTATTCGTAGTTGTGCCATTGAAATTGAACGGCGTAGCGTGTGAGCAGATCTGAATGGGTACCGAGTAATTTTTGGGTGCGTGCATTGGTAAATAGCCAATGACAGGAAGAGATAGTTTCTTCGCCCATGGATTGCACAGCTTGGGAAATAAGGGCTAAAAGCGCGCCACTAAATGGCGCTTCTTCGCGAGTTAATATTCGTGAACCAGTGACAGGGGTAAAAGGAATAGCGGAAACCCACTTCGGGTAATAAGGAATACCGTGCTGGTGGTACGCATTTGCCCATGAATGGTCAAACACGTATTCGCCATAGCTGTGGGTTTTTAAATAACCGGGAATAATGGCGATTACCGTACTTTCATCTACCGTACTTTCATCTGATCCAGAGAATAGTTCTTCGTTAGACGAGGCTTGATCATTTGCAAGGGCTTGTTCAGTTATAAGCGATTGGTCAGCTACAGCAGCTTTTTCAATGACAAGGTGTTGCGGTATCCAACCAGAAGCTTCATTGCAGCATCCACTTTGTTCTAACGCATTTAAAAAGTCGTAACGTAAGAAAGGGCCTTCGCCTCTAGCAAGCGCATCCCATGTAGCTTGGTGAATATCCGCCACCGCATTAACTACTTTTACCTTATATTCCATGCTCACGTTTACTTTATTCACTTTCGTTCTACGACGCTAGAGATTACCATTAATAGTAATATAACGAGATTGAAAAGTATTTTAAGAAGGTTTCGATTAATAAAATGTCAGAATTTGACAGAAAATTCATTACCGACGCGATTACCCGCATGCTTGCACGACGAGAGCATAGCTTTTCAGAAATTTGCCGCAAGCTTTCCCAAAAAGGCATTGAAAGTGAGGCTTTTATGCCTGTGCTTGAAGCCTTTCGAGAAGCAGATATTCAAAGTGACGAGCGCTTTGCTGAAAGTCGCGCCCGCGCTTTGTATATGAAGGGTTCTGGCCCTAGAAAAATTAAACTCGATTTGCAGCAATACGGTGTTGATGAAATTGCGGCTGAACGTGCCCTTGATGAAATAGAACCTGATTGGTTCGAAAAAGCGAAATGGGTTAAAGATAAAAAGTTCGGGCCGTTTCAAGAAACCGATTTCAAGCTGCTGATGAAGCAAAAGCAGTTTCTTCAATACCGTGGTTTCTATAGCGAACACATCGAATTTGCCGTTAAGGGTGAATAAAAATCGCATAAAATTCATTTATGCCCTTTATAACGGGTATAAAAGGGCTTATTTATAATGCTAGAGCAGGCTATGGGCTTAACAAAAAAGCGCTAACCATGGTATTGTTGCGCACATCCGTGCGAGGGTATGAAATGCATAAACAACTAGGCGGTTATTAGTAAGGTTAATCTTAGAAAAGTTAATCTAACGATTAATCGGCCAGTAGCATCAATCTCGCACATTCTCATTCAATGTATTAAGGAAGTTAGGTTTTCAATGACATTATCAACTGCTGACTTACGCCAAAAGTTTAAAGATTATTTCAAGAGTCATGGTCACCAGCCTGTGGCTAGCTCGTCTCTCGTACCAGCAGATGATCCAACCCTTCTTTTTACTAACGCGGGAATGAACCAGTTTAAAGATACGTTTTTAGGTGCGGAAAAACGCAGCTACACACGTGCGGTTTCTTCTCAGCGCTGTGTTCGTGCTGGTGGTAAGCATAACGATTTAGAAAACGTTGGTTATACCGCCCGTCACCATACTTTTTTTGAAATGCTAGGTAACTTCAGCTTTGGTGATTACTTTAAAAAAGAAGCCATCGAATTTGCGTGGAATTTCTTAACATCAGAAATAGGCCTTCCAAAAGAAAAACTACTGGTTACGGTGTATTCAGAAGATGAGGAAGCCTTTGATATTTGGGAAAACCACATTGGTATACCTAAAGAGAAGATAATCCGCATCAGTACATCAGATAACTTCTGGTCTATGGGTGACACAGGGCCATGTGGTCCGTGTTCAGAAATATTTTACGACCACGGCGCCCATATTTGGGGCGGTCCTCCAGGAACACCAGAAGAAGATGGCGATCGTTTCATCGAAATCTGGAACCTGGTATTCATGCAGTACAACAAGCAAGCTGATGGCACCATGGACCCATTGCCTAAGCCATCTATCGATACCGGTATGGGGCTTGAGCGTATTTCAGCTATCTTGCAAAACGTGCACAGTAACTACGAAATCGATTTGTTCCAAAACCTCATTCAAGCGGCGGCTACAATTGTAGGCACTGAAGATTTAGAGAATAAATCCTTACGGGTTATTGCCGATCATATTCGTTCTTGTAGCTTCTTAATTTGTGATGGTGTGATGCCATCTAACGAAGGCCGAGGCTATGTACTTCGTCGTATTATTCGCCGTGCTGTACGTCATGGTTACCAGTTAGGTGCTAGCGATATTTTCTTCTACAAACTGGCTGCAGCACTTAGCAAAGAAATGGGTGAAGCATACCCAGAGCTTGTGGACCAATTACCGGTAGTTGAGAAAGTACTACGAGTAGAAGAAGAGCAGTTTAGCAAAACCCTAGCCCGTGGTATGGCGATGCTAAACGATACGCTAGAAACCCTT
The DNA here is from genome assembly GCF_001562125.1 of Alteromonas sp. Mac1. Classification (NCBI taxonomy): domain Bacteria; kingdom Pseudomonadati; phylum Pseudomonadota; class Gammaproteobacteria; order Alteromonadales; family Alteromonadaceae; genus Alteromonas; species Alteromonas sp. Mac1. The sequence continues at coordinate 2,300,454 of NZ_CP013932.1, read as the reverse complement.
GAAGGTGACACTATTCCAGGTGACGTGGTGTTTAAGCTTTATGACACCTACGGTTTTCCTACCGACCTCACCAACGATGTTGCCCGTGAACACGACCTTAAAATTGATATGGAAGGCTTTGAAAGTGCTATGCAGGCGCAGCGCGCCCGTGCGCAACAAGCCAGTAACTTTGGCGCCGATTACAACAACACGCTTGCGGTTGACCATACTACATCTTTCACTGGTTACAGCGATGTTGAAGGCGAAGCAAACATTGTAGAGCTTATCGCAGATAATGCCTTTTGTGAGCGTTTAGAAGACGGTCAAGAAGGAGTAGTGATATTAGATCAGACGCCTTTCTACGCTGAAAGTGGTGGTCAGTCTGGTGACAAAGGTGTACTGCGTGTTGTGAATGGCGAGTTTATCGTTACCGATACTCAAAAAATGGGTAATGCTTTTGCTCACAAAGGAAAAGTAAAAGGGACTATCGCAAAAGGTGATCGTGTTACTTCTGCTATCGATAATTCAAACCGTGATGCTGTGAAGAAAAACCATAGTGCGACTCACTTACTTCACGCTGCACTTCGCGAAACCTTAGGTGACCATGTCACGCAAAAAGGATCGTTAGTAGAAGCACAGCGTATGCGTTTTGACTTCTCTCACTTTGAAGCAGTAACACCCGCCCAGCTTATTCAAGTTGAGCGTAGAGTTAACGAAGAAATTCGTGCAAACCATGCGTTGAAAACCCAATTGATGGATTTGGATGAAGCCAAAGCATCAGGCGCAATGGCGTTATTCGGTGAAAAATACGACGAGAAAGTGCGTGTAGTGACTATGGGGCCTTTCTCTGTAGAGCTATGTGGTGGAACCCATGTTAACCGTACTGGCGATATTGGTTTGTTTAAAATTACCAGCGAAGCGGGCATCGCATCAGGTGTACGCCGTATAGAAGCGATTACCGGTGAGCAGGCGCTATATTATGTTCAAGACCAGCAAGCGACGCTGACAGAGCTGTCTAGTTTGTTAAAAACCGATACGCAAAACTTGGTTGAACGTGTGACTGCGGTACAGACTCATACTAAAGAACTAGAGAAATTACTCACTTCTGCGACACAAAAACTGGCGAGTCAGCAAGGTGCTGATATGCTTAGTAACGCTATTGAAATAAATGGTGTAAAAGTACTTGTAGCTAAGTTAGAAGGTGTTGAAGCGAAATCACTGCGTTCAATGATGGATGATATTAAAAACCGAATTGGCGAAGGCATCGTAGTACTAGGTGTGGCAAGTGAAGATAAGGTGAATCTTATCACTGGGGTGACGAAAAACCTTACCGGTAAAGTGAAAGCAGGAGAACTGGTTAACTTTATCGCCGCGCAAGTTGGCGGAAAAGGGGGAGGTCGCCCAGATATGGCTCAAGCGGGTGGCGATAAGCCAGAGTGTCTAGGCACAGCGTTAGATTCAGTTAACGCTTGGTTAGAAGATAAGCTATAATCAAATCTGAAACTTGCAGTGAGTTTTTGAAGTGACACAGAAACATGGAATCACTGTTGCTACTGTCGGGTCGTGCCGATATGTGGCGGAGTAATTAAGGATATGTTCAGTATTAAGGAACAGGAGCAAGCGAATGCTTATTTTGACTCGTCGAGTTGGTGAAACACTTATGGTTGGTGATGATGTAACTGTCACTGTACTAGGAGTGAAAGGGAATCAGGTCCGAATTGGTGTGAATGCACCGAAAGAAGTTTCTGTGCACCGTGAAGAGATTTATATGAGAATTCAAGCTGAGAAGGGTGGACAACCTGGAACGGCTGAGTAATCAAATCTCTGCACAAAAATCGGTCAGCTCATGCTGGCCTTTTTTGTTTTTGGGACTTTTTTAAAATTAATTTTAAAAAAATGAGCTTTTTTTCGATATTTTTTAAAAAAGTTCATTTCGCGTTAGTGCGTGCAATCTTAAATTAACCCGCTAATATTTGATTATAACCTAACCAAAACACAGGTTTTTTGTACGAATCGTACAAAATGACAGCGAGTAAACATTTTTATCTAAAAAAGGTTTGACTCCGGCCAGTGAATCCGTAAAATGCGGCACCACTTAAGGAGAGGTGGGTGAGTGGCTGAAACCAGTTCCCTGCTAAGGAACCATACCTAATACTGGTATCGAGGGTTCGAATCCCTCCCTCTCCGCCATTGTTCGTTGATGGTGTGACGGTCAACAAAAGTTTTATTGCGCGTGTGTAGCTCAGCTGGATAGAGTACCTGGCTACGAACCAGGCGGTCGGAGGTTCGAATCCTTCCACACGCGCCACTTCTTTTAAATGCGTCACCTTTGGGGGTAACACCTTAAAGTAAAAAAGTTTACGCGTGTGTAGCTCAGCTGGATAGAGTACCTGGCTACGAACCAGGCGGTCGGAGGTTCGAATCCTTCCACACGCGCCATATAAGAAAACCCACCATTTGGTGGGTTTTTTTATTTCTACTGATTAATTTGCAGATCTGCACAAATTGCTTCAACCCAACTATACACTTTAGTCTCCTATCTCTGCGTTGTACTACCCCCTGTTCGGATTATGGACTACCATTTCAGTACAGCAGTTTCTTTATGAAGGTGTAGTACTCATGTCACTTGCAACAATAACATTTCAATTTTTAGCTGAGCCTACCGACGTGAACTTTGGTGGTAATGTTCATGGTGGTGTGGTGATGAAGTGGATAGATCAAGCGGCTTATGCCTGTGCGGCGCAGTGGTCGAAGAAATATTGTGTGACTGTGTCAGCCAACGGAATTCGGTTTATTAAACCAATTAAAGTGGGGCAGTTGGTAAAGTTAACGGCTTCTATTGTACACACGGGCACATCTAGTATGCATATCTATGTTTCTGTTAGTTCCGGAGAGGCAACAGAAAGCAAGATGACAGTCGCCAATCGTTGCTTTATCTCCTTCATGGCGATTGATCAAGAAGGTCACCCAGTTGCTGTACCTTCTTACACTCCTCAAGATGAGCAAGACTTCCAATTAGAACTCGTTGCCATGCATGCTAAAAATTTTGCTAAACAGCTTGATGTTGACTTCACGGAAACCACAGGTGTTCATTAAGGGTCTCTTTTTGAAAAAATATCCAAAGAGGTAGCATAAATAGTTAGTTTGCTGATATTTAGCAGCATAAATCGTGATTTTCTATGCAGTTAGATTGCTTTTTTGTTGTGTTTTATACCCTCACATGATACTTATTCCTCATCAAAATATTTGAGGATTCGCTATGGGATCAGAATCAGTTACCAGTTTGCTGCTTGAAGCCGGCTCACTAATGCTCATAGGAATGGTATTTGTTTTTTCATTCTTAGCATTGTTAATCGTTGGAATTCACCTAATTGCAAAATTTTGTGAAGCATTTCCAGGCGAAGCCGCACCGCAGTACGCTGCACCCCGAAGAAAAGCGGTTCAAGCTGGTGTCGATGGTAACGTTGTTGCTGCTATCACCGCTGCTGTTCATACTCATCGTCAAGCCAATAAAAATTAATTAAACAAATCATTCAGGAGTTACCATGTCTAAGCCACTGGCCTTAACCGAGCTAGTCTTGCGTGATGCCCATCAATCGCTACTTGCTACGCGTATGCGTATAGAAGATATGCTGCCTATTGCCGAAAAACTTGATAAAGCAGGTTTTTGGTCTGTTGAATCTTGGGGCGGGGCGACATTTGATTCCTGTATTCGCTATTTAGGGGAAGATCCTTGGGATCGCATTCGCCAGCTTAAAACGGCAATGCCAAACACGAAGCAACAGATGTTGTTGCGTGGTCAAAATTTATTAGGCTATCGCCATTACGCTGACGATGTAGTGACACGCTTTGTTGAGCGTGCACATGAAAATGGGGTTGATGTATTTCGTATCTTCGACGCCATGAACGACATGCGTAATCTGAAAACAGCGATTAAAGCCACCGTCGACAGTGGTGCTCATGCGCAAGGTACAATCTCTTACACCGTGAGCCCAGTGCATAACCTTCAGCTTTGGCTAGATATGGCCAAGCAACTAGAAGATATGGGGGTTCACTCTATTTGCGTAAAAGATATGGCGGGGCTGTTAAAGCCTTACGACTGTGAAGCGCTAATTACGGGTTTAAAAGAAACCGTCAGTGTGCCTATTGCTATGCAGTGTCATGCCACTACAGGGTTAAGCACGGCGACTTACCAAAAAGCCATTGATGCTGGCATCGATATGCTTGATACCGCCATTTCTTCAATGAGTATGACATACGGTCACACCGCAACTGAAACCATGGTGTCTATTGTTGAGGGCACAGAACGAGATACGGGTATGTCATTACCCGATCTTGAAGAGATCGCCAGCTACTTCCGTGGCGTGCGCAAAAAATACAGTAAATTTGAAGGTAGCTTGAAAGGGGTTGATGCCCGTATCTTACTAGCTCAAGTACCTGGCGGCATGTTAACCAACATGGAAAGCCAGTTAAAAGAGCAAGGCGCTGAAGATAAGTTTGAAGAAGTGCTAAAAGAAATTCCTCGCGTACGTGAAGATTTAGGCTTTATTCCTCTGGTTACCCCAACGTCGCAAATTGTAGGTACGCAGTCTGTATTGAACGTACTCACCGGTGAGCGTTACAAGAGTATCACCAAAGAAACGGCGGGTGTCCTTAAGGGCGAGTACGGTGCAACTGCCGCGCCAGTAAATAAAGCACTACAAGAACGCGTGTTAGATGGTGGGCAACCCATTACCTGTCGTCCGGCAGATAATATTGCACCTGAACTAGACAGCCTTGAAACAGAGCTTACTAAGTTAGCATCAGAGAAAAGTATTACGCTATCAGATACTAAGATTGACGATGTGCTTACTTATGCATTGTTCCCACAAATTGGGCTGAAGTTCCTAGAGAATCGTGGCAACCCTGACGCATTTGAACCTGCGCCTGGCACTGAAGCTGATGTAGCATCAAGTGTGCCAGCGGCTGCGCCCGTTTCAGCTACCGGCGCACCAGCGGCCTACGATGTAAAAGTTGAAGGCAAGGTATACCATGTTGAAGTAGCAGCATCAGGGGAGTTATCTAGTATAACCCCAGGTCAGCCATCTACAGCAGCGCCAGCGGCTCAGCCGGCATCCTCATCCAGTAGTGAAAGTGCGCAAAGCATTAACGCACCGTTAGCCGGTAATGTGTTCAAAATACTAGTTCGTGCTGGCGATGTTGTGAATGAAGGTGATGTGGTTATTATTTTAGAAGCCATGAAAATGGAAACTGAAATTCGCTCAGCTGTTTCCGGTACCGTTAGTGAAGTACTTGTAGGTGAAGGCGATGCCGTAGCCAGTGCTCAACCACTTATTGCGCTGGGGTAATTCATGGATAAGTTGATGGTGCTGTGGGACAGCACTGCACTGGCGCATTTTGAGTCAGGCCAGTTAATCATGATGGCAGTAGGTTTCCTGTTGCTGTTCTTAGCGATTGTGAAAAAGTTTGAACCGCTGTTGTTAATCCCTATTGGGTTTGGTGCCTTATTGACCAATATTCCATTAGCCGGGTTTTCAGAGGCGGGAGGATTGCTCCATTACATTTACGCTATCGGTATAGACACTGGGGTTTTCCCGCTGCTTATCTTTATGGGCGTGGGCGCAATGACGGACTTCAGTGCGTTAATTGCAAACCCTAGAATGTTACTTTTAGGGGCGGCTGCGCAATTCGGTATTTTTGCGACCTTGTTCGGTGCTATTGCGCTCAACATGATCCCTGGTTTTGAGTTCACTCTCAAAGATGCCAGCGCGATTGCTATAATTGGCGGTGCTGATGGTCCAACGGCTATCTTTTTAGCTTCTCGATTAGCGCCCGATTTATTAGGTGCTATTGCGGTTGCTGCTTATTCATACATGGCGCTGGTACCTATTATTCAGCCTCCAATTATGAAAGCGTTAACTAGCAAAGAAGAACGCACCATAGAAATGGCGCAATTACGCCCTGTATCGCAACGTGAGAAGATTATCTTCCCACTGGCTACACTATTCCTAACTATCTTGTTTTTGCCTTCAGCAACGCCTCTAGTGGGTATGTTTTGCTTTGGTAACTTACTGAAAGAGTGTGGTGTTGTAGATAGGCTTAGCAAAACGGCACAAAACGAGCTGATTAACATAGTTACTATTTTCTTAGGGCTAGCGGTAGGTTCAAAGCTATCTGCAGACAAATTCTTAACCGTTGAAACCTTGGGCATTCTTGGGTTAGGTGCAGTAGCGTTCGCTATTGGTACTGCAACTGGCGTGTTAATGGCTAAGCTAATGAGCCGTATGAGTGGTGGAAAGATAAACCCACTGATTGGTGCCGCTGGTGTATCGGCTGTTCCAATGGCCGCAAGGGTTGTGAATAAGGTTGGACTTGAGGCAAACCCTCATAACTTCTTATTGATGCATGCAATGGGGCCCAATGTGGCAGGTGTGCTTGGTTCAGCAGTTGCGGCAGGTATCTTGCTGGCGCTAGTAGGCTAATGCGTTAGCCAATTTATTTAAATTGGCGACAGGGCGAGGTTTAATAAACCCGTTTATTTAAAAACTAAAATGCGGCCTCTTCACTAGGCCGCATTTTTTGTTTTTGCATAAAGCGCATGTGAAAAGCGTTATAATAATAGGGTCAGAATCGTTTTAAGGTTGCTTTAAATCAATTTCCAAGCATCTTGAGATTAACGTTAACTAGCTGATAGTATTGCTCGTAATTAACGACTGATAAGCCACTATGAGTTTTTTAGTAATGGCATGCTCAGGCCAACGAAAAATCGTTTCGGTTTTCCCTTCTTCCACAATATTGCCATTTTCCATCACAATAACCCGATCGGCGATATGTCGAACTATTCCCAAGTTATGGCTAATGAAAATAAACGCCAACCCCATTTCCTGTTGTAGCTTCAAAATAAGGTTTACCGTTTGAGAGCGTATAGATGGGTCTAGTGCCGCAAACGGTTCGTCAGCAATAAGGACTTTCGGTTTCAATATTATGGCGCGTGCAAGAGATACACGCTGCTGTTGGCCATCAGATAGCATATGACGATAGAAATAATAATGCTCGCGTAACAAACCCACTTTTGTCAGCATTTCTTCAATAAGAGATTTACGTTCCGCTTCCGTTAAATCTGTGTTTAAACGAAGGGGTTCGTCGAGTACTTTTCCCACGGGCACAGAAGGGTTCATCGACTCACTACTGTGTTGCAATATCATGCGGATATCATGGGTGCGCTTTTGCTGATTGTTGTGTTGATTGTATTTCGCTAAATATTTGTGACTATTAAGCTCAATAACCCCTTCATCAGCAGGAATAGCGCCTACCAGTAATTTGGCTAACAATGACTTACCTGCGCGGTTTTCACCAATAATCGCAATGGTTTCACCACGCTGCACAGTCAGGTCGATAGGCCCCAGTTCAAATATTTCGGGTTTTTTTAGCCAACGTTTCTTGTCGTTATGCCTAAACGTTAAGCCATCTACCTGCATAATATCTGTCATAACTTCTCCATATGCAGCGGGTAGTGGCAGTTATAGGTATGGTCGTGAATGTGCCTTACTGCAGGTCTGGAAACACAGGCACGCTGCGCGCGAGGGCAGCGTGGGCCTAACCGGCATCCAATAGGCAAATGCTGCAACGTAGGAATAGAGCCACCTAGTGTCGGTAATTGTGATTTTGGCGGTAAATCTTTTCTGAAGCTCGGTGCGCTGTCCAACAATGCCTTGGTATAAGGGTGAAGCGGGCGTTTCTTAATATGCTTCATTTTACCCGACTCTACCGTTTGCCCTGCGTAAAGCACCGTCATGGAATGAGACATACTGGCGATTGCTAGCAAATCATGACTCACAAACAATATGCTTAACGAACGGGTTTGGTTTAAACGCGTAAATAACTTAAGAATTTGCGTTTTAGTGGTTGGCTCCATTCCACGGGTGGGATCATCTGCTATTAATAGTTTCGGCTGAGATACCAACGCCATGGCTATCATGAACTTTTGCCCAATATCACTGGGAATTTGGTGTGGGTAGGCATTTAAATAATGTCTGTGTTGCTTTATTCCTACCTTGTGTACTGTGCTTATGGCTATGCGTTTTCTGTGCTGTGCACGTTGCCAAAACCAGTAACCTTCTACAAATTCATCGGGAATACTTTCTTCAAGCTGTTCACCTAATGTGGCAGAGGGGTCTAAGCTGGTTTGTGGGTTTTGGAATACCACGGCAATATCTCGGCGCATCACTTCTCTGCGCTGGTATTTAGACATACCTAATAGGTTTTCGCCTTTCCAGCTCATGCGATCTGCGGTCATTCTCCACTGCGAGGGCAGGGCACCACAAATGGCAGACACGATTAAACTTTTTCCCGAGCCAGATTCACCCACAAGGGCTCGAATTTCACCTGTATTAACGGTTAAGTTAACCTTGTCTAACGCCTTAATAGTGGTGTCGCCATCTACCATTTCTAGGGTCAAATTTTTAATATCTAGCATAGGCATATTAGTGGCTCACTCTTTTTCTGAGTGCAGAACGTAGACCGTCCCCCACAATATTTATCGACAACACCAATAAGAAAATGGCAATGCCAGGCAATGCTACATTCCAAGGTGCAAGGTAGGCCACATCAAGACCATCGCCCAAAATAGCCCCAAGCTCGGCGAGTGGTGATTGTGCACCTAAATTTAAAAAGCCTAATGCAGACACATCAATCACCGCAATCGACAGTGCCACAGTGCCTTGTACCACAAGCATTTCTGTCATGTTAGGAAGAATAGAATGCACGAACAGTTGCCATCTATTTGCGCCATCTAATTTCGACGCCATAATATATTCTTTTTTCATTTCAGCTCGCACAAAGGTGCGTGTACGGTGAACAAATTGTGGAATGAGCGCTAGAGTAATCGCCCACATGCTATTCACCAACCCAGTTCCGAGAATAGCCACGATAATAATAGCGATTAGCAGGGTTGGAATAGCCATTAAGGCATCTAGCAAGTGATTCACTATACTTGAACGCACGCCCCGCAACATGCCTGCAAATGTACCAATGCTTACGCCAATCAACATGGCTAGCACCACCATAAGAAATCCCGAACCTAATGTAGTGCGGCAGCCGTAAATAATACGAGAGAAAACATCTCGTCCGAGAGGGTCGGTGCCAAATAAATGGGTTATTGAGCCACTACTTTCCCAACTTGGGGGAATAAGTAACGCGTCTATATTCTGTTCTGCAGGGTTGTAGGGCGACACCACCGGTGCGAACAGCGAAAAAATGATAAAGAAGCCAAGCAAAATAAGACCAACAATTGCAATGTGACTGCCACGGAAAGCTGCCCAAGTGCGTTGCCAGGGAGACGGATGAAACTCCTCTTCGTATAAACTAAACTGTGGCACGTTCGTACTTTTCTCGGCTAGGATCGATAATGCGGTTAAACAAATCGACCATAATAGTTAACGTAATAACGAGCGTTGATACCGCCAACATTCCTACTCGAAGCGCAGGGAAGTCTCGTTGATAAATTGCTTGAATTAACCAGCTACCAATCCCTGGCCATGAAAATAAGGTTTCTACTATCATGGCATTGGTGATGAGCGTGGTAATTTGGATTGCCATTAAGGGCAAAATAGGCAGCAACGCATTACGTAATACATGCCTAAAGAAAATCTGCCATTCAGACACACCTCTAGAGCGCGCGGCCACAATATATGGGCGGTGAATAACATCAATAACCGAACGGCGGGTAATACGCACCATTGAAGCGGTTGTAATTGCCCCAATTGCCAGTGTAGGCAATGCAAGATGTGAAATGGCATCACGGTAGGCCAGTCCATGGTCAATACCCTCTGCCAGCATAATATCAATAAGCACAAAGCCGGTAACCGGTTCAATATCGAACAATAAACTAATCCGACCCGACAAAGGCGCGATATCAAGGTGTAAGCTAAAAAACAGGATTAAAATGAGTGCTAACCAAAAAACAGGGAATGAGTAGGTGGTTATGCTTAAAGCATTAATGGTGTGGTCGGTAGTAGAGTAACTTTTCAGCCCAGCGTAATATCCCAACGGGATGCCTATGAAAAGCGCCATCAGCATTGCATAAGTGCTTAGCTCGATAGTAGCGGGCATAGCGATGCCAATTTCTTCTCGAAGGGGCAATCCTGACGCTAGGCTGTAACCCCAATCTCCTTGTAGTAACGACGATAAATAGTAAAAAAACTGTACTATATAGGGTTGGTCTAGGCGAAATTGGCGCATAAGCGCCTCACGCTGAATCTCATTCTGCGGCACAATGCCGGTAAGGTTTTCTAATACATCACCGGGAAACAGATACACCAGCGAGAATGACATGGCGGTCAATACTAAAAGGGTTAAAATAAATAACACACCGTATCGAGATAATATTTGAATCACAGTGATTTACCTACTCCGCCAAATCTAACGCCGCCAAAGGGGTTAATGGTCATGCCCTCAAGCTCATTTCTATAGGCTTGATAACGATAAGCGTGGGCAATAGGCACCAACGGCAATCGTTCGTAAAGCAGTCTATTGACTTGCTGATAGATTAAGCGCCTGGCCTCAAGGTCTTCTGTCTGCAAGGCTTTATCTAAAAGTTCGTCATAATCGCTGTCACACCACATAGCGCGATTAGTACCAGAGGGAATGGCGCCACAACTAAGTAATGGTCGATAAAAGTTATCAGGGTCGCCATTATCGGCAGACCAGCCTATTAATACAGAGTCGTGTAGGCCTTCTTGCAAGTGACGTCTAAACGTTGCCCAGTCGTAACTAACAATAGTGGCGGTAACACCCACCTCACGTAAATATCGTTGAATAAGCTCTGCCATCTTAGCTGCATTAGGATTATAAGCGCGTTCAATGGGCATAGCCCATATGGTCATGGTGAACCCAGGCTCCACGCCTGCATTTTCAAGTAGCTTTCTCGCTAACACAGGATTGTAAGCTGTATCATCTGCATCGTTTTGAAAGGCCCAACTAGCGGCGGGTAGTAATGTTTTAGCGCGGGTAGCACTGTCGAAATATACCGCTTCTAACAAGGTGTTTTTATCGATAGCCGCGGCTAATGCGCGCCTAACATCCGGATTGTCAAAGGGAGGGCGCTGGGTATTAAATGCCCAAAAACCTACATTCAACCCTGGCTTTTCAGCCAGTAATAAGTCGTCACGGGAACGGATAATTTCCAATTCTGTTTGGGCAGGAAAAGCTGTAGCGTCACACTCACCGGTCATTAACTTAGCCAGCCGCAATGAACTCTTTGGTGTGATGTCATAAATTAAGCGTTCAGCATTATCTTGCTCACCCCAATACGTTTGGTGACGTTGGTAACGAATGTAGTGATCTTTACGGTAGTTTTCGAATTTAAATGGGCCTGTACCAATAGGGTATTGGTCAATTCGATTGGGCAAGCCTTGTTCTAACAATGCTTCACCGTACTCTTGCGACAACATCACCGAAAAGTCAGTAGCTAAATTAGCTAAAAAAGAACTGTCTCGACGTTTTAAATTTATCTCTACTCGGTATCCGTTTAATCGCTCAACTGAAGCAATATTTTGTGCCAGCCCCAAACTTTCAAAATACGGGTAACGCCCGCCAGACACGTAATGGTAAGGGTGCGAGGTAAGTCGCCATCTATCAATACTAAAAATGACATCATCGGCATTAAAATTTCTGCTGGGCGTGAAATAGCTGGTGGTATGAAACTCTACGTCTTTTCTGAGTTGAAAAGTGTAGGTTAAGCCGTCATCAGATACTAACCAGCTACTGGCCACGCTAGGTATAATACGGCCAGAATCAGGATCGAAATCTAACAATCTGTCATACAATTGATGCGATGACGCATCGGTTGTAGTGCTAGATGTATCTAATTGAGGATTAAAGGTAACTGGGTTGCTTTCAGAGCAATACACTAAACCGCTATTATAAAATGCATGTTCATCTTGTTTTGAACAGGCCGCTACCAGTATTACCATAACAACAGTAAAGGCAGCATAAAAAAGCGGTTTCACAGGCATTCAGTTAGCACTCCATCGATTCAGGTGAAGAGTCTAACAGGTTGTATTTTTTTAGATAACCTCGAAGTTGATGATAAGTGAGACTAAGTTTCTCAGCAGTCTTTTTCTGATTGAATTGGCTGTCGGATAACGCTTGCTTAATCATGTCAATTTCGTATTGCTGAGAGCGGTCTTTTAAATCAATTGGGTATTCTACCGTATCGGGTTTTAACGAGGGTAACACCGCAGGGGATGAATTCGCAGCAGGTTCATTATTGTTGGCGTTAATTTTAGCTATACCCTCTACATTGGCACCTACTGTATTAGATGGCAGTGTATTAGATGGCAAAGTCGACTTTGCTTCAGACGTACTTGAGGTTCTGTCGTTTGTTTTAATACGAGAGGTGGGTCTGAATAAAGATTCAAAGGGGTCGAGAACAATGTCGTGTACCGGCAAATGTGGATTGTTCGTTCTATAAACCGCACGTTCAACCACGTTTTTAAGCTCTCGAATATTCCCTGGCCAATCGTAATCAAGCAAGGTGCGTTTTGCTTTTTCAGTAAAACCGCTAAAAAGCTCCATTTCCATTTCTCTTGCCATGCTAATGGCAAAGTTCTCAGCAAGCATCATGATATCATCACGTCGCTCTCTTAAAGGAGGGATGGTAATAACATCGAAAGCGAGCCTGTCGAGTAAGTCAGCACGGAACTCCCCCGCGTCAGCCAGGGCAGGTAAATCTTCATTTGTAGCGGCTACTAAGCGTACATCGGTTTTAACCGTTTTGTTACCGCCCACACGTTCAAATTCGCCGTATTCCACTACCCGTAATAACTTTTCCTGGATTAAACCAGACGTGTTCGCCAGCTCATCAAGAAACAAGGTGCCATTGTGGGCAATCTCAAAACGTCCTTCTCGGCGTTTTGCTGCGCCTGTAAATGCACCAGCTTCGTAGCCAAATAGCTCACTTTCCAATAAGCTTTCGTTTAGTGCGGCACAATTGAGCTTAACGTAATTTTGATCCCAGCGCTTAGACAGAAAATGTAAACGTGCTGCTATAAGCTCTTTACCGGTTCCGCGCTCACCAATAACCAATACGGGTTTATCCAGTGGTGCTATTTGTGAAATTTGTTCTAGCACTTCTAAAAAACTATTCGCTTGGCCTAGCAAATTATCCTGCTGACGATACCTACTCATTAAATCCCTCAAATATTAGTCATTTCGACCAATTAATAGTGTAGAGTAAAAAAACTTGTTGTTCGAGCATTATTTAAACTAAACGAATATCTTTTAAAATTATCAAGTTAGGGTATTTTAAAAAACTGGCAAGCATATTGAATAGTCTTATTACAAGTTTAACTTGGTACAACCAGTTTTCGACTATGAGGTAATTATTATGGGTATCTTCTCGCGTTTCACTGACATTGTGAATTCGAATATTAATGCGCTTTTAGATAAAGCGGAAGATCCGGAGAAAATGGTCCGGTTGATTATTCAAGAAATGGAAGACACATTAGTAGAGGTGCGCTCGGCATCGGCTAAAACGTTGGCGAACAAAAAGGAAATTGTAAGCCAAATTAATAAATATGAAGCAGACGCTAACGATTGGCAGGCGAAAGCGGAACTTGCGTTAAGCAAAGACCGCGATGATTTAGCCCGCGCAGCATTGCAAGAAAGAAAGAAATCAGCAGAAGCTGCTGAAACATTGACTAACGAGCTAACGGTTGTTGAACAGCAAATTAGCAAGCTTCAAGATGAAATTGGTCAGCTTCAAGACAAGCTAGCTGATGCGAAGAGTCGCCAGAAAACGATTATTATGCGTCAGAAAACAGCGAGTTCACGTTTAGAAGTGAAACGCACGTTAGATAGTACAAAAGTAGATTCAGCCATGGGGCGCTTTGAACAATACGAGCGTAAGATTGATGATTTAGAGTCGCAGGTAGATGCTTACGACCTAGGTAAGAAAACCTTAAATGATGAATTTGCAGAATTAGAAACGGGCGATAAAATAGACGAAGAGCTAGCTGCGCTTAAAGCGAGAGTGAAAGGTAACACTAGTTCATCTTCAACATCAGAATAATAATTATAGGTAGTCTGCCTTGCTTCTAAGCGCATAGCACTGAGCGTATTACACTAGGTATTTAGTGTTAGGGGGCTAGGCAGGCTCATCGGGGTTTATTGGAGGTATTTACAATGGATGAAGGTATCATTGCAATGTTGGTAATGCCCTTAGTCATCTTTATGATTTTTGTGGCGCCGATTTGGTTGATTTTACATTACCGAAGCAAAAAACAAGTTAATCAAGGTTTGAGTGTTGAAGAACAAGCTTCACTACAATCACTAGCGGAACAAGCTGAAAAAATGAGTGACAGAATTCAAACCTTAGAGGCTATTTTAGACAGCGAAGCCCCAGAGTGGAGGAATCGCGCATGAGAAACGGCAAGCAGTTATACCGTGATACAGACAACGCAAGAATAGCGGGTGTATGTTCAGGAATAGCGCACTACTTTGGTTTAGAGACATGGTTAGTGCGAATTCTAGCGGTGACAGGCTTCTTCTTACTTGCAGGTCCATTCATGTTTGTTGCTTACATCGCTGGCTGGTTTATCTTAGATAAAAAGCCTTTAGGTGATGTTTCAGAAGAGCAAACCACTGTGCATCAAAGCCGCGGTAAGGGTTGGAAAAATGCAAACGTGGCAGCCAATAAAGAGAGTCACAAAGTGGAAGTGAAAACAAAAGTTTGGCAGGCTGGTGAGCCACCTAAACAGGCATTTCACGATATTCGTAATCGCTTTCAAAAATCGGAAATACGACTACGTAAGATGGAAACGTATGTGACCTCAAGGGAATTTGAACTTAACCGAGAAATCAGTAGATTGTAGGTAAGTATCGTCAAAACACATTTGCTAGCGACACCCCGATAAAAGCAAGCCGCTCTTTTTTAAGAGCGGTTTTTTGTATGTAAAGCATTGTGTTATGTGTTTTTGTAAATTATTTGTTACGGCATGCCTATTCTGCAAGAACGGGTGAACACTTCCTGTTAGCGCGCTTTTCATTAGACTATTTGGCAGAAGTCAGTCACTGAATATGTCGAAAGTAGTTATGGCAAAATCTAGCGTTTACCAATCAAAAGCCTCGGACAGTAAAGGCGTGATAAACTGGTCAGAAGAAGAAAATCAAATTTGGGCAGCGTTATACGCGAGGCAACTTCCGTTATTGAAAACCCGGGCCTGCGCACAATATATGGATGGGTTGTCGTTACTGGCACTGCCTGATGATCGCATTCCTCAGCTACCAGATATCGATAAAGTATTGTTAGCGCAAACCGGCTGGAAAACCGCCGAGGTTCCCGCACTCATCAACTTTGGTGAATTTTTTAGATTACTAGCCAACAAGCAATTCCCTGTTGCAACCTTCATTCGCTCGAAAGATGAATTTGATTATCTTCAAGAGCCGGATATTTTTCATGAGGTTTTCGGTCATTGTCCTTTGCTTACGAACCCAGCCTTTGCGCACTTCACTCATACCTACGGAAAACTCGGTTTAGCGGCGAGCAAAGAAGACCGAATCTATCTAGCACGACTTTATTGGTTCACGGTTGAGTTTGGGCTAGTTCGAAGTCAAGCGAATCCAGAAAAGCTGGAAATTTATGGCGGTGGTATATTGTCTTCCCCGGGTGAAACGCTTTATGCATTAGACAGCCACGAGGCAATTAGAAAACCGCTTACAGCGACAGATGCGCTACGAACTCCATACAGAATTGATATCATGCAGCCCTTGTATTATGTACTTCCAGACTTCGATTATCTGTTCGAGTTGGCTGATATGGATATCATGAGCCTAGTGAATAAAGCGAAAGGGCTCGGGCTATATCCGGCCTTATTCGACGCCAAAAAGCAGGCTTAAGTTAACATTTTGTTACAGCGCTGCATGGTCGGGGGAAACGTATTCACACCTTGCGCTGCGTGGAACCGCTTTAAAAACCAGTCTTTCAAGGTGATAATTTGGCAAAATTAACTTGTTATCTTTTTGTAAAAGTGTGATATTGTGTACATATAAGTTTACAAGAGATGTGAAGTCACACCCATGCGATTAGAAATCAGTTGTCAGGACAGATTGGGGATTACTCAAGATGTGTTGGATATCCTCGTTACCCATGAAATCGATCTAAGAGGTATTGAGATTGATGAGACAGGTAAGATTTTTCTTAATTTTCCCAATATTGAATTTGCAGACTTCCAGCATTTAATGCCGAAAATTCGTCGCATCGACGGCATTTCTGACGTAAAAACTACGCATTTTATGCCAAGTGAAAGAGAGAAAACCCAGCTTTCTGCCATACTGCGCACGCTTCCTGATCCGGTGTTTTCCATTGATGCACGTGGACAAATCTTATTGTGCAACGAAGCAGTAACCTCTGGGTTAGAACAAAGTGCCCACGACGTTGAAGGCGTAGAAATAGGGGAAGTAGTTAAAGGCTTTAACTTCACTCGCTGGATGGATGGCAAGCTGCCTCGAGCTCAGTCTTCTAAAGTAAAGTTTATCCAACAAGATTATGTAGCTGACATGTTACCCATCACAGTACCTGACGGTGACAACAACATTATTATGGCCGGCGCGGTGGTCATTTTAAAATCTGAAATGCGCTTAGGCCAACAGTTTAGTGTGTTTCATCAATCGCCCACTGACAGTTTTGATAGATTCGTAGTGGAATCTCAGGCCATGAAACGCGTAGTGAGTGAAGCAAAACGTATTGCTGATCTTGATGCTCCGGTTCTTATTTTCGGTGAAACAGGCACGGGTAAAGAAATGATTGCCCGCGCTTGTCATCAATCTAGTCGCCGCAGTGAGGGGGCTTTTTTAGCGCTAAATTGTGCATCACTACCTGACAGCGTGGCGGAAACCGAATTATTTGGGTACGCACAAGGTGCTTTCAATCAACCTAATGCTAAAGAAGGGCTGCTAGAACAAGCGAGAGGCGGCACGCTGCTACTTGATGAAATTGCAGACATGAGTTCTCAGCTACAAGCTAAACTGCTACGGGTATTGGAAGATGGTGAGTTTAGACGAGTAGGCGATGCGGAACCTGTTACGGTAGATGTTCGATTTATTTGCACTACTTGTCGCGACCTAGGGCAACTAGTAGAAGAAGGGCGTTTTCGTAAAGAATTATACTACCGCTTAAATGTATTGAGCTTGGTAATGCCATCGTTAAAAGAACGCCGTCACGATATTGTTCCTCTAGCAGAATCCTTTATTGCCCAGCATAGTACAAAGCTTGGCCGTAGACCGGCTAAATTGAGTAAGTCCTGCGTTGATTTCTTGCAGCAATACCCATGGCCTGGCAATGTCCGTCAGCTTCAAAATGCACTGTTCAGAGCTTTGTCTTTGCTAGATGGCAAGGAAATAACCAAGGAAGATATTCAGCTTCCGAGTTGTGCCCCTAGTGTGACCTTTATCGATGAAAACTTCGAAGGTACGTTAGACGATGAAGTGAAAAAATTTGAAAAAGACTTACTGAAGCGGCTTTATCCTTTCTACCCCAGTACGCGTCAATTAGCGAGAAAGCTGGGATTAAGTCATACCGCGATTGCGAATAAATTACGTGAGTACGGTATAAATAAAGCATCAATAAAAATGTAGGTTTCACTGTTTCGTTAAATTTACGTTGCCTTGCTTAACCAATGAGGGCGGTACTTCAATAGGAAGTGCCGCCTTTTTTTGTACAACCAAGCTTACAGTGAAAATTATTGTCGTGTGCTCCCGACTTTTCATCTTGATGCGGGTGATGCATAAAGAATAATAAATGTTACATACGCAAAAGCGCTGATCACAGTAAGGATCCAATTTATGAAACTAGCTACTTATAAGAACGATAGCCGAGACGGCCGTTTAATGTTGGTATCTAAAGATTTAACGCGTACCTGTTCAGTAGAAGATATTGCTCACACTATGCAACAAGCACTGGATAGCTGGCAGGTTACTGCTCCGCAGTTGCAGATGCGCTACGAACAGCTCAACAAGGGTGTAGTAGAGAGTATCGAGTTTGATGCAACCCGCTGCGAATCGCCTTTGCCGCGAGCTTACCAGTGGGCTGATGGCAGTGCGTATGTGAACCACGTTGAGCTAGTAAGAAAAGCGCGAGGTGCTGAAATTCCTGAAAGTTTCTGGAATGACCCACTCATGTATCAAGGGGGATCTGACGACTTTATAGGCCCCCGAGACGACATTATTTTGCCTAGCGATGAGTGGGGTATTGATTTTGAAGGTGAGGTCGCGGTTGTCACCGACGATGTTCCTATGGCTTGTACTGATGCACAAGCGGCAGAGCGAATTAGATTAGTGATGCTTGTAAATGATGTATCGCTAAGAGGATTAATTCCAGGCGAGTTGGCGAAAGGGTTTGGGTTCTTCCAGTCGAAACCGGCCTCTAGCTTTTCGCCGGTGGCGGTAACGCCTGATGAACTCGGTGATGCGTGGGACCAAGAAAAAGTGCATTTACCCCTTCGTTCCACCTACAACGGTGAGTTGTTTGGTAAACCACAAGCAGGCGAAGACATGACATTTAGCTTTGCAAAGCTGGTGTCACATGCTGCTAAGAGCCGTAATTTAGGCGCTGGCACCATTATTGGTTCCGGTACCGTATCGAATAAACAAGGTACCGACCATGGCTCAGCCATCGCTGAAGGTGGTCTTGGCTACTCGTGTATTGCTGAAGTGCGCATGATTGAAACCATCAGAGACGGTAAGCCTTCTACACCTTTTATGCAATTTGGCGATCGAATTAGAATAGAAATGTTTGATAGTAACGGACAAAGTATTTTCGGTGCCATTGACCAGCAGGTTAAGCCCTTAAGCTGAACCCATGAAAGCTAAGCTAATGAGTAGGGGCATGCACTTGCCCTTTACAAATTACGCTATGATTATAATAAGTATCACAACACACACGTTAGGCGGCGGTTAGTTATGAGTTTAACTTTATATGGTTATTGGCGCTCAACGGCGTCTTACAGAGTAAGAATTGCACTTAATTTAAAAGGTGTAGAGTACCAATATGTGCCAGTGCACCTAGTTAATGAAGGTGGCCAGCAGCACAGTGCACCCTATAAGCAGCTAAACCCCGCTCAGCTAGTGCCCACTTTGGTTGACGACGATGAAGATATTATTCTTAATCAATCTTTAGCCATTATCGAATACTTAGATGAACGTTTTCCCTCTCCATATCAGTTAATACCATCACACAAGACAGAGCGGGCAAGAGTAAGGGCGCTGGCTCAAGATATTGCCTGTGACACCCAACCTTTAAGTAACTTACGGGTACTCAATCAACTTAAAAGTGAATATAGTGCCGAACAAGATAGTGTGAATAGATGGGCAGCACATTGGATAACGCTGAGTTTCGATGCTATTGAAAAGCGATTACAAACCCAAGCAGGTAAGTATTGCTTTGACTTTGATGTGACCATGGCTGATTTGTGTTTGGTTCCACAAGTGTATAACGCGCATCGCTTTGATGTGGATATGACACGATATCCACTTATTCAAAAAATAACAGATAACTGCAATGCACTACCGGCTTTTGAAAAAGCCCTGCCTGAGAACCAAATTGATAGCGTGCTTTAATAAAGCGAGAAAGAAGGGCAGTTGATAATCAGCAGGGCGTAGGTTTCAATGAAACCTACTGTCGTTTGATTGGCAGTTCTGTGGTGTTCTTCACTTGTTTTAACGCGAAGGTGGAGCTGACATGATCTACCAAAGGAAGATGAGTCAGTTTCGTTTTTAGTAAAAACTCATATTCTTCAATACTTTCCACAATCACTTTAAGCAAATAGTCTTTCTCACCGCTGGTGGTGTGGCACTCTACAATTTCATCAATGCTTTGTACTGCATTTTCAAAATCGGTAAGGGAGTCACCATCATGATTTTTAAGGGTGACATAAATAAAAACCGACACCCCAAGGTTCAACTTTTTACTGTTTAATAAGGTAACTTTACCGATGATAATGCCATCGGCTTCCATCCGTTTTACCCGTCTCCAACATGGGGTATGGGAAAGCCCCACCTTCTGACTTAACTCAGCCATAGAGACAGTGGCATCTTGTTGAAGTACTCGCAAAATCTCACGATCGAATTTATCTAATTTCATTGAACGCAGCTTCCGTCGTTTTTATGATGTTTATTATATAGAAAAATAAATTCTAGGATAGATATCCTAGAAAAATAGTATTCATACTTTGTGTATTTCACTTTACGAGAGTCGGTCAATAACTTAGCAAGGCGTGTCCTCTGATGGTTGGGCTAAACTTGGGCAAAATCCATCACATTATTAATAGGGAAAGTATGTCGGTTTTCGATCACATAGAGTTTGATAATCACGAGCATGTCGCTTTTTATCACGATAAAGAAGCAGGCTTAAGTGCCATTATTGCCATTCACAATACAAACCTAGGCCCTGCATTGGGTGGTTGTAGAATGTGGCCCTATGTAAGTAGTGCAGAAGCATTAACCGACGTACTCCGCCTTTCTAAGGGAATGACTTACAAAGCCGCCATGGCCAATATTGCATTAGGTGGTGGTAAGTCGGTGATTATTGGCGATCCTCGCAAACAAAAAACGCCGGCAATGATGGAAGCTATGGGGAGATTTGTCGATTCATTAGGCGGCAAATATTTTACCGCAGAAGACTCGGGCATTTCAGTTACCGATTTACAAACCATGGCGACTCAGTCTGACTACATTGCTGGGGTAAATGCGCAATATCACTACGCTGACGAGCAGCCAGACGGTAATCCAGCACCATCTACCGCTTATGGTGTGTTTGTTGGCTTAAAGGCCAGCGTAGAGCACGGGTTGAATCGCAGCTTAGAGGGCGTAAGCGTAGCAATTCAAGGTATGGGGCATGTCGGTTATCGACTAGCGTCACACCTTCACGCAGCGGGTGCAAAACTTTATGTGGCAGATATTTTCCCCGAAGGTGTAGAAAAGGCGGTAGCGGAACTTGGTGCTACAGCAGTAGCGCCTGAAGAAATTCTAGGTCTAGACGTTGATGTGCTAGCACCTTGTGCGTTAGGCGCGGCCATTAATGACCAAACATTACCTATGATTAAAGCTAAGGTCATTGCTGGTGCGGCAAACAATCAACTCGCACGTGAAGAAATTGGCGATATGTTAGTTGAGCGTGGCATTTTGTATGCACCTGACTATGTGATTAACGCAGGCGGTATTATCGATATCTTTCATCAGCGTATGGAACAAAGCTCTAACGCGGCGATGCGCAAGCATATCGAAGCTATTGGCACTACGCTAAAAGAGATTTATACCCGTGCTGATGCTGAAAAATCAGCCACAAATCGTGTGGCAAACATCATTGCAGAAGAGAGATTTTCGTTAAAGGGTTGAAACTTATCGGGCAAGTAGTCATAATGCGCCCCGCGCTTAAGACTGCTGACGCCTGTTAGTATTTTATTCGCTTTCTATGGTGGGCTTTTGGTCCTCCCGCAATGATACTCTGTGAACTCGGTCAGGCCTGGAAGGGAGCAGCCGCAGCAGACGACTCATGTGCCGGGATGTGGCTGGGAGCCCGCCACCCAATTTACTCCCCCATATTTTACTTTCACATCTGTGTTTTTAACTTATAAAACTGTGTTTGGCATTACTCTGCTTTCTCGCTTACCGATGTTTTATCTGTGTCGTTTAAATACTTCATCGCATTATCGATAGCGTAAGTAACATTCATTTCCATTTGGTTTCGTTCACTTTGGGGAAGGTAAAAAGCCATATCGACTTCGTAGCGAATGTAGCGTGGAGGGACTTGGTTAAGTGCCAAGCAGCATAAGTCAGCTAAATAATCAGGACTCTTAGTATTGTCGAGTCCAAGCTCTGTTACACGTTGCAGTACAAGATGTTCGTAATAATTATGAATGTCATCATCAAGCTTCATATTTGTGCCCTAATTTAAATTTTAACGCGATGTTATTTTTTATGGGTGTGTATATTTTTAATAACGCCCCTAGATAATTTATAGCCTGTATTTTGTCGATGTCGAGTTAGCGGTGTTAGAATTTCCTTCTGTGCATAACGACGATAAGAACAATCGGCATGAAAAAAAATATAGAACCCTGCTATTACGGTGATTACCTAGCATTAGATAAAATACTTGGCGCACAAAAGCTTCAAAGTACTAAGTACGGCGAACCTGCCCATGAAGAAATGCTATTTATCGTAGTGCACCAAGTGTATGAACTATGGTTTAAGCAACTCTTGCACGAACTCAATGCGGTTATCGATACATTTAACCAAGCTGCAGTAAAAGATCAGCAACTCACTTCGGTGGTACATAGGCTGCATCGCGTTATTCAAATTCAAAAGCTGATGAACGACCAAATTGGCATCATGGAAACCATGACCCCTCAACAGTTTCTTTCCTTTAGAGACTATTTGGTTCCCGCTTCAGGCTTTCAAAGTATTCAATTCAAGCAGCTTGAAATTTCGTTGGGCCTTAAAAGGGAATATCGTATCGATTTCGATAAACAAAGCTTTTATAACCGTTTAAGTGATGATGATCGCAGTCTACTGGAAGCCTTAGAAGAAAAGCCAAGCTTGTTCGAGTTAGTGGATAAGTGGTTGGCACGTATGCCATTACTTAAAACCGAGGATTTCCACTTTTGGGATTACTACCGAAAAGCAACAGATGAAATGCTAAACGATGACAAAGAAACCATAGAAAGAAATGCGTTTCTGTCTGAGGTAGAGCGTCGACAGGAGCTTAAAGACTGGCAATCGACCAGAGAAAACTTTGATGGGCTATTTAACCATGAAACGTATGAAGATCTTCTTAATCAGGGGAAATTCCGCTTGTCTCATGAAGCATTGTTGTCGGCTTTATTTATAAAGCAGTATTCAGAAGAGCCTGTTTTTAATCTGCCGTTCCAACTTATTACTGCGCTAACAGAAATAGATGAGCAATTAACGTTGTGGCGTTATCGCCATGCCATGATGGTGCAACGAATGCTGGGTACTAAAATAGGAACTGGAGGGTCATCTGGCCATCATTATTTGAAGAAAACCACTGAATCAAACAGGATATTTTTAGACTTTTTCAACATGGCTACGTTCCTTTTACCAAAAAGTTCACTTCCAGAATTGCCTGAATCGGTAAAACGCAGGTTAGGGTTTTATTTACAATAGACGAAAAATGCGACATTTCTGCATTTGCGACGAATGTAATTCGTCGCAAATGAGGAACTTCTTAAATATCCTGCAAAGCCAATTAACACAATAGCTCACGTGTAATTTCCCTACTTCACTGCACTGTCGCTCGTCGACAAAAATCCACTTCACACTTGATTTACCCCCTCTGAATATGTCAATTATACTTTCGGATATTTATTAAAATCCGTATAAAAAACAATCGTTTAGAATAGTTTAATGGTTAGTTTAATAAAATTTAAAAGTCTGCTCTCATCAATAATTTACGGTTACCGATGAAGGGCGAATATAAAGCCGGGGAAATACATGATAAATAATAAAACGCTCACAGCATTAGCTGTAGCAGCGTCTTTAGGTGTTGCTGCACCTTCATTCGCACAAGAGTCAAAAGGTACTATTGTTGGTACCTCTGTTTCTGCAAGTACTAACCAATTACTTGGTGATGTTGAAGTCACAATTATCAACCTTGAAACAGGTCTAACACGTAGTGTTGTGACAGATTCAGATGGACGATTCACTTTTCCATTGTTACCACCAGGCCAATACAGCCTTTCAGCTCAAAAAGCTGGGTTTACAGTTGCTCAGGAAAAGCAATTTACAGTGCGTCCATCAGGAAGAACTAACTTAGATGTGGCATTAGAATCTGGGGATATTGAGCGAATTTCAGTAAGCGGAACGTCAATTTCGAATATTGATGTTACTTCAAGCGAATCACAGCTTTATGTAGACCAAGATTTCATTGCAAAAGTTCCTGTGCCACGTGATATCGCTTCTGTCGCGCTTTTAGCGCCAGGTACGGTATCTGGTGACTCCGACTTCGGGAACTATGCTTCCTTTGGTGGTTCATCTGTAGGTGAAAACGTTTATTACGTAAATGGTATTAACGTAACTAACTTCAGAAACGGTCTTGGTGGTTCTGAACTTCCATTTGAAATGTATGAATCGTTTGAAGTGAAGACAGGTGGCTACTCTGCTGAATATGGCCGTTCTACGGGCGGTGTTATTAACGCAAGAACGAAGAGTGGTAGCAACGAATTTAAGTGGGGCGCGAGCGCTTACTACGAGCCAGCTGCGTTAAGAGCACATAGCCCTGACGTCTTTTATAGAACCCAGGCTGATGCTGACGAAGCAGGAACAGCTTATTATGAAGTATTCAAAGAAGATGAGCGCAGTGAAACAAATGTAAACTTGTGGGCTAGCGGCGCACTTGTTGAAGATAAGCTTTTCTTTTTCGGTTTAATTAACCAAAAACTTCGTCAAAGAGATTATGGTGATACTGCAGTAATTTATGATCGCGAAGGTAACGATACATTACTAAGTGCAAAGCTCGACTGGTACATTACGCCAGAGCACATCCTAGAAATTACAGCATGGGACAATACCGAAGAGCTTGAATCTGAAAAGTTCTTATACAGCCCTGATTCAGATGAAGTAGGAAACTCTTTAGGTAATTATACCTTAGAGCGAGGTGGTAAAACTTGGGGTATTCAGTACACAGGTATTATTACCGATGATATTACTATTAGCACCCAATACTCAATTAACGAAACAAGCTACAGTAATTTAAATGATGGAAGTAATCCGCTTGGTGATGCTCCTGTTATTTTCGACAGATTTACAAATGTCGAATACGGCGCATACGGTTTAGCTACACCTTCTATTCAAGAAGATAAGCGTACAGCTATTCGTTTTGATGTTGAATGGTATGTCAATGCTGACCACGTGTTGAAATTTGGTGTGGATAACGAAGATCTAGAAGCGTCTGAAAATACTCAAAGAGCCGGTGGTGTAGCCTATCGCTATGAAAACTGTGGTGCTAATCTTGATGAAGCAGGAAACGAAGATTGCTTAGTTCGTCAAGAGTACTACATAAACCAAGGCGATTTTGAAACGAAAAGCTTCGCGTACTATATCGAAGATACTTGGACCGTAACTGATAATATTACAGCACGTATCGGCTTGCGTAATGAGAGCTTTGAAAACTACAACAAAGCAGGTGATAAATTTGTTGACGTTACTGACCAGTGGGCTCCTCGTCTAGGGCTTAGTTGGGACGTTAAAGGTGATGGCGAAAGCAAAATTTTTGCTAACTATGGTCGTTACTACCTTCCAGTTGCGACAAATACAAACATCCGTTTAGCGGGTGATGAACTTTATACTCGACAGTACTATGAAGTAGAGTCAATTAACGCTGATTTCACACCAGTACTAGGTGATGAGGTTGGTGGCATGACGGTATACTCTGATGGCACACTCAAGAGCACAACAGAAACGGTTAATGCCGATTTAGACCCAATGTATCAAGATGAATTCATACTTGGTTACGAGCAAGTACTTAATGAATCATGGAGCTTTGGTGTTAAAGCCACTTACCGTGACCTTGGTAGTTCACTAGAAGACATTGCAATTGATGCAGGCTTTAACGAGTTTATTGAGCAAGAGTTTGGTTCCTCTTGTACTATGTGTGACTCTGGCTTCCACTACTACGTGCTAACCAACCCGGGCAACGATGTAACAATCACTACTGATCCAGATGGTGACGGCCCAGTTCCTTTTGGAACATATACTATTCCTGCAGATATGCTAGGTTATCCTGAAGCGGAGCGCCAATATGCTTCTGTTGATTTCACTGTCGACCGTGCATGGGATGACGTGTGGATGATGAGCTTTACCTATACGTGGAGCCATAGTTGGGGCAACAATGAAGGTTTCGTTCGTTCAGACAATGATCAGGACGATTCTGGATTAACGACTAACTTTGACCAACCAGGGTTAACGAACGGAGCTTCTGGTAATCTTCCTAATGATCGTCGCCAATCATTTAAATTAAATGGTGCGTATCAATTAACAGAAAATTTCTCGTTAGGCGCTAATTTCCGTTGGACATCGGGCCGCCCACTAAGCTCATTTGGTTACCACCCAACTGATGTATTTGCGTCTCTATATGATGCAGAATCATTCGTTTATGAAGGTGAGATTGCTCCTCGTGGCTCTCAAGGTAGAACACCAAATGTTTGGAACCTTGATTTAAGCGCTAAATATTTGATAGAACTTGAAGAAGCTGATATTGCTCTTCGTGCTGATATCTTCAATGTGTTCAATAATGATGAAGCAACACAATTGAATGAAGTTAATGAACGACTATCAGGATATGAGGACGGAGAACAATTTGCTCCATTTGGCTATATTGCTCGCGGTGAATCTAACCCTAGTTATGGCCTACCAACTTCTTTCCAAACGCCACGTTACGTGCGTTTCAGTGTTGAAGTTACATTTTAATAATTGAGTAATGAAAAAGCCCAGCTCATGCTGGGCTTTTATTTAGGCATATGAAACTAGAACTACAGAAATTAGTGCACGCAACGCGAGCAATGGACCAAACATTGGTTGTTTCTTTAATTACCGGTTTTTTGAATACTGAGTTAGAACTCAAAGAAAACTGGTTAGGAGTAGCGCGTTTGGCGATGACAGTTGGATGCTATGATTTAGCTGTTAAGTGTTTACATATGCTAGATCAATCAAAGTGTGAAGATACGACAATAGCAAAGCAACTTGGCATGCTAGCCGATTGTGGTAAAGATGATGATGCATACCAGAGCGCAAAACAGTGGGCGAACAAGGCTCCGACATCAGTTGCAGCACTTCATATCACAGGTGTATTTGCTTATCAAAAAGGCGAACTTGAAGAAGCAGAAACATTGCTTAAAAAGGTGGTTGAAAAGGCACCTTTAGCGGGCGAAGCGTGGCACATGCTATCAACTCTGCAAAATGTGATCGCTCAACCTGATTTTCAAAATTTTATTAGTGCGCAAACGGTAAAATTTAATCAGTTGCCTAACAATGTATCTAAAGCTTGCTTTCTAAACGCTATGGGAAATGTAAATTGGTTAAATGGTGATGAGAAAAGCGCGTTCGTTTTTTATGAGAAATCAGCAAATGCTATGAGGCAAATCACAAACTCAAATGCCCCCACAACGACTTTCAACATAGATGCGAACTACACAAAAATTACCAAGGTATTAAAAGATACTGAAAGCGATACTGAGCAGAGTAGCTTTACATCGAATGCATTAACATCGAATGCTTTCACGCCAGTATTTATAATGGGACTACCCCGTTCTGGTACCACCTTGTTGAACAATATTTTGTGCTCAGATAAAGGTGTTAGCTCAGTTGGTGAAACGGATGCATTTACTATTGCCTGTGACACAGTACTTAAAAAGAAAAATTCAGCTTACGATTTAGACACCATACTCAATTGTCAAAAAGTTGAACTAAAAGCAATTGCAAAAGAGTACGAGCGGATTGCGAGAGAGTTAGGGTGTACAGAAAACGTATGCGTCAATAAAAGTTTAAACAACAGTCATATTGTTTTGATGATACAGCGAGTCTTTCCTAACGCTAAATTTATCGCGACTAGGCGAAACGAGCTTGAGAATGCATGGTCAATCTACAAAACCTTTTTTAGCAGCAATTTGCATTGGTCTTTTGACGTTCCCTCAGTTAAGCGAGCGATTCAAATGGACAATAAAGCAATAGAGAAACTACAAACGATTATCAAAATAGAGCTGGTTGAACTCGAAGCGTTGAAGGCAGAACCTGAATTAGTGCTCCACAGAGTATTTAATTCAATTGGTCTAAATTACGAAAACAATCACACATATTTCCATAAAACGCCGACAGTTGTAAAAACTGCAAGTATGTCTCAAATTAGGCAGCCGCTTAACAAGATAAATACTCATACCTTTACTATTCCAGAACCATTTCAAGAACTTTATAGGAATCTGTAAAAAGTCTTTTAATCAAATTTGTGTATCTTATCGTGTAAATATGACGTTTCGTCAGTGTTGCTTGAAAAATGCACAGCGAAATGTAGTTCTTATGTAAATTGTAAGTAAACATTTACAGAAAAAGGAAAAATAAACGAAAAAAATTGAACTTTTAATTATTCCACTCCCGATCTCAGTTGACCGTTTACGCTTGTTGTGTTTATTATCTTAGTGAGGCTTTGACCTTACTAATAATAATTCGTTATAAACGATTTTAGAAATACACACTAAACAAGCTTTAGTGGTCCAGGGAGACAACACATGTTTACAAATTCTAAGCTGGCTAAGTCAGTTAGGTTGGCCTGCGCGTTCGGCGCGGTGTCGACGATAGGTTTTTCTGGTGCAGTTGCTGCACAAGAAGCCGAAGAAGCAGCCGATTCTGTTGAAAAAATCGAAGTAACTGGTTCTCGTATCCGTCGTACAGACATCGAAGGTGCTAACCCAGTAACGGTTATGACTCGTGTAGATATCGAAAAATTCGGTATCACTTCAATCGGTGACGTACTTCAAGCTATCCCATCTGCTGGTTCAGCAATCAACACCAATAACAACAACGGTGGTAATGGTACAACTACTATTAACATTCGTGGTATCGGTTCTAACCGTACTCTTGTTCTTGTAAACGGTAAACGTTGGGCTCCAGGCCTTACCGGTTCTGTTGACCTTAACAACATTCCTTCTTCTATCATCGAGCGTATCGAAGTACTTAAAGACGGTGCATCAGCGGTATATGGTTCAGATGCTGTTGCAGGTGTTGTGAACATTATCACTCGTCAAGATTTTGAAGGCGTTCACGCTTCTGGCTACCTTGGTCAATACGATGAAGGCGACGGTAACAAAGAATCGTGGGATATCGGTTTCGGTGTTGCTAATGACAGAGGTAACGTATACTTCAACGTAAGTTACGTAGAAGAAGAGCCAACATTCGCAGGAGATCGTGAGATTTCTGCAGTACCAGTATTTGGTGCTCCTACTGGCTACGGCGGTTCATCAGGTACTCCTAATGGTCGTTTTTGGTATTTCGATGATGAAGCTACTTCATTCAACGTTCAAAACGATGGTCAAGGCGGATTGATTCCTTGGACTGGTAGCAGTGCATTTAACTTTGCACCTCTTAACTACCTTTCTACTCCTCAAGAGCGTATTAACCTTTACTCACAAGGTCGTTACGAATTAACAGATAACGTTTCTGTTAACGTAACTGGTTTCTACGGCAACAGACGTTCTTCACAGCTTCTTGCTCCAACACCTTTATTTATCGGTAACGCTGCAGGTACATCTGGTGTAACAATTGCTGCAAATAACCCTTATAACCCAACAGGTCTTGATTTAACCGACACTGCTGGTTTCGGTGAAGCGAACAGCTTGTTCTTCGCTGGCCGTCGTATGATGGAAGCGGGTTACCGTGAATTTGCTCAAAACGTTGATCAGTTCCAATTCAATGGTGGCTTTGACGGTGTTATTGAACTGGGCGACCAAGAGTACTACTGGGATGCAACTTACACGTATGCAGACATTACTCAGAATACGCTAACTGACGGTCTTCTTAACATGGACCGCGTAGCACTAGCCTTGGGTGACGTTGATACCTGTGCTGCTACTGATGGTTGTGTGCCATTAAACTTCTTCGGTGGTGCGACTGCTATCGGCGAAGGTACAATCACGCAAGAAATGCTTGATTACATTCAGTTTACTGCACAAGATGCAGCTAACTCTACGTTAGAAAGTTACTCAGCAAATATCTCAGGTGAAGTTTTTGAACTACCTGCTGGTTATCTTGCATTTGCTGCTGGTTACGAAAAACGCTGGCAGTCAGGTTACGACCAACCTGATGCATTAATTGCAGCTGGTATTACTTCTGGTAACTCTCGTCAACCTACTTCTGGTTCATTCAGTGTTGAAGAAGTTTACTTAGAAGTTGCTATCCCTCTTATCTCAGATGTTGAGTTTATTGAGCAATTAGATTTAGAACTTGCTACTCGTTACTCTGACTACAGCAACTTCGGCGACACTACAAACTCAAAAGTTGGTTTGAAATGGCGCATCAATGAAGACGTATTAGTTCGTGGTACATGGTCTGAAGCATTCCGTGCACCTTCGCTATCTGAATTGTTCCTAGGTAACAGCGACAGTTTCGCAACGCTAATCGATCCATGTAATGGCGGTGAAGCTGCAAATGCCAACAGCCCTGGCTGTGCTGGTATTCCTGCTGCTTACGAGCAACCTAACCCTCAGATCAGAACTACGGTTGGTGGTAATGCAGATTTAGCACCTGAAGAAGCAGAAAGCTTTACATATGGTTTCGTATACTCACCAGCTCAAGTTGAAGGTCTGTCAATCACATTTGACGTATTCGACATTGAAGTGGACAACGCAGTATCAACCGTTGGTGCTCAACGTATCCTAGATGCTTGTGCAACTACTGGTACTACTTTCTGTTCTCTAATCGAACGTAATAGCGGCGGTGTTGTAACTGAGTTGTTCAACGGCCTTGTTAACCTTGGTGGTCAAACGACATCTGGTTTCGATTATAACGTAGCGTATAACTTCGACACTGAATACGGTGACTTCCGAGTAAACTGGGACGGTACTTATGTAGACGAGCGTACTAGTATCTTTGTTGACCCTGTAACAGGTGAGTCAATCTCAGAGAACGATGCTGGTAAAGCATTTGACCGTGACGTTATTCCTCGTATCCGTACTAACCTATCTGTTACTTGGGCATACGAAGATTGGACTGCTAACTACCTAGTTCGCTTCATTGGCGGAACTACCGAAGCATGTTCATTCGATGACGATACAGATGATGCAGGTAACTACCTAGAAGATACATTGTGTAGTGATCCAGGCGTAAGCGTGTTTGCTGAAGATGGAAGTCTTGAGTCTAAAGACAGCTTCAACGAACTTGATGCGATGGCTTACCATGACGCTTCAGTAGGTTACTCAGTAACAGAGAACCTTCGTTTGACATTTGGTGTTAACAACTTGTGGGATGCAGATCCTGAAATTTCTTACACTACATTTGCAAACAGCTTCGATCCTTCAATGTATGAAATTCCTGGACGTTTCTTCTACGGTCGTATTAACGTAGACTTCTAAGCACAGGCATTTAATTGCATTTTACAAAGGCCTCTTATGAGGCCTTTTTTATGAGGGTAAATTGTGAATTCAGTACAGCAGTTGCTTGACCAGGCTCAGTATCATCAACAGCAAGGCGCCATTGATAAGTCTATGGCATTGCTTGGTGAAGCCGGTAAACTAGGCAACATTTATGCTGCCTTAGATTTTGCCTATTATAAGGTGCGTAGTGACGCAAAATTTGCACTTATTTATCTTCAGTCTATCCCAAATGCTCAGCATCCCACGGTGCGATATCACACGGCGCTAATCACTCGATTCTATGTTGAAGAAAACTTTAGTCGCAGCGTCATAAGTGAACTTGTAGCTTTAGCGCAGAGTGGACATGCAGAATCTTTGCTAGTGCTATCTTGTTGGTGCTCTGAAGAGGAAAAAGTATATCTTCAAATTGTCAGTGTTATGGCGAAGTTGTCTCCGAATATTTACCGGCAACTTGTTAACGATGACAGAGTGTTGGTAAGTACGTCTCTTGAGCCTTTGGATGAAAGTAGTATTGAACGTGCTATTCGAGCTCGAGAAGCAAAATTACGCTCACTTGAACATGAAATGCTTAACGAAGATATATCATTAGTTCGTGTTAAAAATGCATTGTCAGCATTTGAGTGTCGTTATTTACAGCAACGTTTTATACCACTGTTAACCCGCTCCATGGTAGCTAACCCTGCAGATGGAAGTCCTTTGGTAGATTCTATCCGCACAAGTGACGTTGGCGTTATTTTGTCTGAAATGGCAGATTGGATTGTGAGAGATATAGATACACGAATGGCAAATATCTCAAAAACTAAAACATCCCATGGTGAGCCTTTGAATTTATTGCGCTACCAAAAAGGCCAAGAATACAAAGCGCATTATGATGCTTTTTCTCATAAACAGTGCCAACAAACTGAGCTAATTGAGGAAGGGGGGCAACGGGCTCACACCGTCCTTGCGTATTTGAATTCTATGAGTAGTGACGGCGAAACACATTTCCCGAAAATAGACGTTAAAATAAAGCCTGAACAGGGAACCATTGTTTCTTTTAAAAATATTGATGAAAATAATGAGATACTAAAATTGAGTCTGCACCTTGGCGCGCCAGTGGCTAACGGTGAGAAATGGACGCTTACAAAATGGATAAGAATTCACCAGACACAGTATGGTATTTTAACCCACGGAAATTAAACCTACGGTACTTTAACCTACGGAACTTTAACCCAATAAACTTTGAATAAGGATTTATAAATGTTTAAAACGATTTTAGTCAGTCTTGCTATTTCTGCCACTTTGGTGGGTTGCGGCTCTACAAGTAATAAAACTGCAGCAGTAGCTACCAATAAAACTGAAGAGATAGCTAGCAATCAAGAGCGTGATGATCAAATTTGTAAAATGGAAAAGCGAATTGGTTCTAACATGATGCGTCGTGTTTGTTATACAGTAGAAGAAAGAGAACGTATGGAAGAAGCGTCTCGAGAAGGTTGGATACGTATGCAACGTGGTACCGAAACATCAGGTTCAGACAATTAGAATAATAAACGGAGCTGACGTTTTTACGCAGCTCCTTTTACCTCAGGTTTTCAATGACACCTTTATATAAATCGACCCTCGATGAAATTGAGAAAATGTTATCGAAAGGACATTTTGACCAAGCACTTTCCTTATATGTTACGTTAAATAGTCAAAATTCAGATTATCTTGACCCCAAATCAGGAGAAATGACGCGGCCACGTTTTTCTCATATTAAAAATGCAGCTAACTTAGCTCGAAGAGATGGCTATACTCGGCTTCAATTCATGGAGTCAGTGTCACCGAGATTGAAAAAATCCCTCGCGCTCTTTTTTGGCCTCGAATTCCACCCTTTTCAAAATAAACTTCAGCAACCGAGTTTCTTTTACATTCCTGATTTACCGAGTAAACCCTTTTACGATGCAAGTGAAATTGATGGGTTAACCGATTGGATAGATAAACTTCAAAGTCATGAAGATGAACTACTCAACATTGGGAAACGTGCAGAAGTTAAATATGTCGGTGAGTTTGATAATGTGCCTGCCACTGAGACATGGAATAAACTACGTGATGAATGGCTATCTACTCATCTATTAAAGGAAGGTAAACGCTGCAAAGCAATGCAGGATTTATCTGTGCCGTTAAGTAGTGTGCTTGATAACGCACCTTTAGCCTTTTGTCCTCCGCATGCCCCAGAGATGTTTCTTTCGGTGCTTAAAGCTGGTGCTTACATACCGCCGCATTACGGGATTTCAAATTGTAAGCTAACTGTCCACATTCCCTTGCAGGTTAGTGAAAAAGCTAGCTTAACGGTCGGGGGGGAAACTTTTCATTGGTGTGAGTCTAATAAACATTTGGTTTTTGACGATAGCTTCGTACATTCCGCGTCTAATTTATCTGACAAAGAGCGGGCAGTATTAATACTTGATGTTTGGAATCCGTCATTGTCACTCAATGAAAGGCAAGCAATAACCCAGTTTATGTCCATATTATCTAAATGGAACGAAGGGGCTGGTAAGCTTATGAATTTAGATCGTGGCTTAGGGTAGTTATGGCGGTTGATAAAATGGTTTTATTACGGCAAGTTGTTAATGCTTTTCAACAAGGAAAGTTCAACTACGTTATACAATTTATAGAAGCCAACAATACCATCTTAAAGCTTGATCCTGTTGCTATTCAGGTATATTCAAGCGCCCTTCGAAAGGTGGGAAATGGAACGCGCGCAGAATCAGTAGTCATAAAAGGGCTAAAAACATTCAAAGGAAGCCCTCAATTGCTCAACAGCTTGGGGACCACACAGCTGGAACTGGGGAAGGCAAAAAATGCGGTGCAATCATTTAAAAAAGCTCTGTCAGCAAACCCTCTTGATATAGAAGTTAAATATAATCTTGCCAGAGCGTATAAAGAAGTTGGCTTATATAATGAAGCTGAAAGCATCTTTGTCGATGTGATTCGTAAAAAGCCGACGTATAGCCAGGCAAGCATTCATCTTGCAGATATACACACTAACTTGGGCGCTTTAGAAAAAGCACAAAAGTGTTTAACGTCTGTATTAGAACGAGACCCAGCAAACGTTGTTGCATTAAATAATTTAGGTAACGTGCTAAGACGGGATAATAACTTTAAAGCGTCAGCTGAGCGTTTTGAAGCCGCAATAAAGCTACAACCGACTAACAGTACTTTACGACGAAATTTAGCTGCAACTTTGGTGTTACTAAATCGCCGCGAAGAAGCCAAACAGTGTTTTATCGACGCAGTATCATTAACCCCCTTAGATTGGACAGCACAAGAAGAGCTCGCTGCTTTTTTATGGGAAGAAGGTGTTGAATCTCCTTTTGAGTATATCGAGCCTCATATCAATCATGAAGATGCTAATGCGGCATTTGTCTTAGCCTACATAAAGCTATTAGTTCGGGCAGACCAATTTCAAAAAGCGCTTGATGTACTTAATAGTCAAGAACACCTATTACGTTCTAATCTCGATTTGTATATATATAAAGCACGCGTACATCGAGAGTTAGGGGACTATGACGCATCGCTAGACTATGTTGAGAAAGGCGAAAAGCTAAAAATAAACAATACCATAGGACTTGAGAGTGAGGCGGGATATACCTTACTAAGTTTAGGTAGAGCAAAAGAAGCCCTCACAAAATTTTCAAAATTAGTGAAACAAGAGCCGCGTAATCAGGGGTGGTGGACCATGCTTTCTACCTGCTATTGCCTGTTAAATGAAGAAAATAAATATCATTGGCTGTGTAACTATCAGCAATTATTGGCCGTAATGCCAGTGCTTCCGAGCAAAGAGAAGAGACAGAACTTAAATGATGAATTACGTGACGTGCTAGAAGCTTTGCACCAAAATGAACGCCATCCAATCGGGCAATCATTAAGAAATGGTACTCAGACCTATGAAAATCTCTTTGATGGAAAGAACGAAGTAATAAACACGCTGTCGAGTCTCATTTTAGAAAGAGCTCAAGAGTTCATAGAGTTGCAAAGCAAAGATAGAAAACATCCTTTCTTATCTCGTTTAAGTAAGGATCTAACATTTAAGGGTTCTTGGTCTGTAAAGTTACGTACCGATGGATATCATCGTTCCCATTATCATCCTGAGGGGTGGTTGAGTGGCGTGTATTATGTAGATGTTCCTAACGCGGTTCACAACAATGGCGAAGGTTGGCTAACTTTCGGTAGAGCTGACATAGCAAATCAAAATTTTGAAGGAGACTTTGCAGTGAAGCCGAAGTCGGGTAATCTTGTCTTGTTTCCTTCATACATGTGGCATGGAACCAATGCATTTACGAGCAGTACCGCTAGACTCACGGTTGCATTTGATATCATCCCAAGTCATTAGCTTGGGATGTTTGATTAAACAGAGCGATGCCTATGCTACTTTGGGTAAACGCCTTTAACGTTCAGGTGCCTGTCTTCACAGTGAATAAATAGCACTAATGATTAGCTGGCCAATTCAAGTTTAAACGCCAATGTATACCTTGGTGTGTAACAGATACGGTTAGGCGGTCTGCCTACATGTTTAATGGCACCATGGAAGATACTGACTCGACCGGGTTTTGGTGTACACGCGAATAAGCAATCATCATGTTCATTGAAAAACATGGTTTCTCCACCCCATTCTATATCCCACGTAGGCGAAATATAAACGAGTACAGTTAATTCGTCAGCGCCAGGCATGCAATCAGTGTGAGTAAAAAGCATGTCACCGAAAGAAGCGTGATTTACGTAGCCTCTATACGCTTTATATGTTTTGCCAGTAAGGGCTTGCACCGCACTTATGGCGCGGTTGTAGACGGGTAGGCTTTGTATTTGAGCGCCTGATAGATTAACTGCCCAATGGCGAAACTCTTTCGTATCGGGACGTGCAATTTCATTGCGTTTGAAAGCACTAGCTTCCAAACCATTAAAAATCCCCTGTGCTTCTTGCGAAGAGCATAAGCCGTCAAAAATCCAAAGTGGTTTATTGTCTATTGATACGGAATGTGTAGCTTCATACGTCATAAATTAATCCCGATAATTCATTTTTTTATTTAGTTTATCCTATAGCGTTTAGCAATTATACCTAACACCTATAGACGGCAAAAATCCAATTAAGAAAAAGAGCGCTTACATCTTAAATGTGGCATGGCGATAACATTTAGTGAATTGCTGCACCAAAATGAAACCTTTCATCTGTAGGAATACTGCATGTGCTTTCGTTTTATGGTTTGCCCAGCAAATTATGGCCATGAGAAGTTAACAAAAAGTGATTACTTTGAATCTTAAGTAACGAAGTTGAACCTTGTATCAGACTTTGAATGAAATTGCGGCGTTTCACCTCAAAATTTTGATATAACGCTAAGTAAAAAAAGGGTTTATTTTTGCTCATAGACAAAAAAAACACCCCGTATCTGCCAGTTATTTGTACGTTGGAATGAATTCTGCAGGAGAATTCGAACGTATATTAAACAGATGATGAAAAATCTACTTGGTGTAAACAGGGTGTTACTTGACTCAGTGCTGTAATCCGTGTGAGTATAATACGTTCGTAGTACTGGAAGCTAAGGTCCGTACTACATTCCTAAAACATAATTGTGAAAGTTTAATACGCCCCTTGCCCGAACTGTTTTCCTTTATCGGCGAGGATTCAAATAAGAAATTTGGTTGGGAACTATGTCCAAAATGAGCAAGAGAACTCTTATTGCTTCTACTGTTATCGGTGCTTTCGCACTAACAGGTAGTGCAGTCTCTGCAGATACGCTTGATGACCTTCATAAAGAAGAAGCGAAAATCCACGCGGCTGCAGCGAAATCTCAGGAAAAAATCAACACGTTGTTTGAACAGTCTCAAGAATTACTGGTTGAGTATCGTCAAACAGTAGATGAGACAGAAAACCTCAAAATATACAATGACTACATTGCGAGTCTTGTAGCAGATCAACAACGTGGAATTGACTCTTTGCAACGTCAGATTGACAGCATCGAGCAAACTAAGCAGGGCATCGTTCCTCTTATGTTCCGCATGATCGATAGTCTTGAGAAATTCATCAAACTTGACCGTCCTATTCACTTAGACGAGCGTCTAGAGCGTGTTCAGCGTTTACGTGATGTTATGTCTAACTCTAACGTAACTGTTTCAGAACAGTTCCGCCAAGTAATCGAAGCATACTTGGTTGAAGTTGAGTACGGCACTAAGATCAACTCTTACCAAGGTACTATCGATAGCAACGGCACTGAAGTGACTGTTGACTTCTTTAACCTAGGTCGTACTGCACTAGTTGCATTGTCTCTTGATCAAGAACACGCTTGGGCATGGAACAATGAAAGCCGCGCATGGGAGCAACTTGGCGACGAATATCTGTCTTCAGTTGTTGACGCAGTTAAAATGGCTAATAACGTCATTCCTGCGGACCTGATCAAACTACCAATTAGTGCAGCGGAGTAATTGTTAATGAAACCAGTATTCAAATCTCTTTTAACCGCTGCCACTCTTGCGGTTGTAGCAACCGGAGCTCAGGCTCAGGAAGCAAAGAGCCTTAAGGAACTTTTAGACCAAGTTCAGGATAACCGTGTTTCTGAAACACGTATCAACAAGCAGCGTGAAGCAGAGTTTCAATCTGCTCGTGCAGACAAGCAAGCGCTTCTTCGTAAAGCAGAATCTGAATTGAAAGCTGAACAGGGTCGTGGTGACCGTCTTCAACAACAATTCTCTGACAACGAAGTAACGCTTAACGAAAAAGCCGCTGAGCTTGACCAGGCAACTGGTACACTTGGTGAGATGTTCGGTGTGGTTCGTCAAGCGTCTTCAGAAGCTTATGGCCGTGTTGCTACATCAATCGTTAGTGCTCAATTCCCAGGCCGTGGTGAGTTCCTAGCTGGAATGGCAGAAGACTCTAAAGGTCTTCCTAACATTCAAGAACTAGAAGACCTTTGGTTTGCTCTACAGAAAGAAATGACTGAAGGTGGCGAAACAGTTCGTTTCACTACAGAAGTTGTTAACCTTGACGGCGGTTCTTCACAGCAAGAAGTTGTTCGTATCGGTACTTTCAACCTTGTAGGTGAAGACGGTTACCTAACTTATGATGCTGAAAACGAAATTGTTCAGCCTCTAGGTCGCCAACCAGATAGCCGCTTTGTAGGTTCAGCTGACGATTTAATCGCAGCAACTTCAGGTATGGTTCCTTTCTACGCTGACCCTTCTCAAGGTGCAATCCTTGGTCTGTTAAAGCAAAAAGCGACTATGTCTGAGCGTTATCATGCAGGTGGTGTAGTAGGTTACACAATCACTGTAATGCTAGCGATTGGTCTACTTATCGGTCTTTACAAGCTAATTACGCTTACAGTAGTTGCTGGTAAAATGCGTTCACAGCTTAAAAACCCAGGTAACCCTTCAGATGGCAACCCTTTAGGTCGTATCTTGAAAGTTTACCAAGAGAACAAAGCAGCTGATGCAGAAAACTTAGAACTTAAACTTGATGAAGCTATTTTACGTGAACTTCCACGTATCGAAAGCGGCATTAACGTAATCAAGATCTTCGCAGCAATCGCACCTCTACTAGGTCTACTAGGTACGGTACTAGGTATGATCGCGACGTTCCAAACAATCACATTGTTCGGTACAGGCGACCCTCGTATGATGGCTGGCAGTATCTCTATGGCGCTTGTAACTACGGCTCAAGGTATTATCGCGGCATTGCCACTGATTCTTACTCACAGCATCGTAGCTTCACGTAGCAAATCAATCATCCACATTCTTGATGAGCAAACTGCAGGTATCGTAGCAGCTCATTCAGAGTCGGAGAGAGTGTAGAATGAATTACCTGATTGGATTAATAGAATCGGTCAGGGATTTTATCGCTACCGGTGGTGACGTACTTTATTTCGTTGCTGCCGCGCTCTTTCTCATGTGGGTTTTAATGATTGAGCGTTATTGGTATTTAACCTCGGTCTTTCCAACGGTGAAGAAAAACATCATCAAAAATTGGGATGCCCGAGCAGATACCACATCTTGGTATGCGCATAGAATCCGTGACGCGTGGATTTCTCAAGCGTCAGATGACCTGAACGCAAGAATGCTGATTATTCGCACCATTATTGCAATGTGTCCGTTAATCGGGCTACTGGGAACAGTAACCGGTATGATCGGTGTTTTCGAGACGATGGCGACACAAGGCACCAGCAATGCACGTTTAATGGCTGCTGGTATCTCCATGGCAACAGTTCCGACTATGGCCGGAATGGTAGCCGCGCTTTCTGGACTGTTCATCAGTTCTCGTCTTGAAGCGAAAGTGAAGCTGGCACGCGAAGGGTTAGTTGATAGCCTGCCACATCATTAGAGAGAGATATTATGGCTCGAAAAGTCAGAATCGAGGAAGAAGACGCACAGATTGACATGACACCCATGTTGGATATCGTGTTTATCATGCTGATCTTCTTTATCGTTACCACTGTTTTCGTTAAAGAAGCAGGGATTGAAGTTAATAAGCCCGACGCGAGCCAGGCGGTTCTTCACAAGAACGCAAACATTTTCATAGCTGTAACAGAAGATGGAAGCGTTTGGTTAGATAAACGTGAAGTAGCGCCGGACAGCGTTAGAGCGAATATTGAACGACTGCTTACCGAGCAGCCAACTGACTATGTAATCATTCAGGCTGATGTTAAAGCTAAGCATGGTTTGGTAGTGGAAATTATGGATCAGGTTAAAGCCGCTGGCGTTAACCGTGTCTCGGTAGCGGCAAGGGGTTAAGATGTTACGTATAATTGTATCTATATTCTTAGGTGCTGGTGTTGCATTTGCCCTGTTCGTACTTATGGCTAAGTTGATTGAAAACTCAGCCAGACCGGCGGACGAAGTACCTGAAGCACCGGTAATCGATATTGTGATGCAGGAACCAGACGATCAGACGCAAACGCGTCAACGTGTTCCGCCTCCACCTCCACCTCCGCCTCAGCAGCCTCCTAAAATGGAGCTTGTTGAGCCAGAAGCAGCTGAACCGGATGCAGATGGCTTTAGCCTAGCAATCCCAGCTATTGACACTGGTGGTGTTGGTGTAAACATTGGTGGTGTTGGCGCTATGCAGCGCGATGGCGACGCTACTCCAATCGTTCGTATCGATCCGAAATATCCACCTGATGCAGCCCGTGATGGCCGTGAAGGATGGGTAAGATTGTCTTTCACTATCAATGAAATTGGTGGTGTAGACGACATCGAAGTAATTGAAGCTGAACCTAAGCGTGTATTCGACCGTGAGGCACGACGTGCATTACGTAAGTGGAAATACAAGCCTAAGATTGTTGACGGCAAAGCTGTTAAGCAGACTGGCATGTTCGTACAGCTAGACTTTAAACTGGAGCAATGATCATGATGAAAAATAAATTCAAAATGTCTGCATTTGCTTTAGTGCTTGGTGCCGGTGCAGTGTTTTCTGCACCAGCGGCACTAGCACAGTCTTCACCTGTTATGTGCCCTGGTTATGAAAAAGCCAAAACAACCTTAGTCGGTGAGCGTACAGGTAAAAAAGTTCAAAAAGCATTTGAATTTTACAACGAAGATCAAGTTGATGAAGCGTTAAATATTCTATATGAAATTGACCCTTCTGAAGATTTTGATGCAGCGTATGTAAATCGCTTTATTGGTAACTTATTAGCTGCACAAGAAGGTAAAGGCTCTAAAGCACTTGGTTATTTGAACCAGTCTGTAGAACCTAAAGTATTGAATGATCTCGAGCATTCTCAAACACTTAAGTTATTAGGTGATTTGAACATGCAAGAGAACAAATATACTGATGCGATTAAATGGTATAACGCGTGGATGGACTTTACGTGTAAAGAAGATGCAGACGTTTATACCCGTTTAGCGCAAGCTTATTATGAAGCAGGCCAATTAGATAAGATGATTGAGCCAGCTGACAGAGCAATAGCTCTGTATGATGAGCCGAACAAAAACCCTTATGTGTTAAAGCTAACATCTTACTACGAACGTAAAATGTTTCCTCAAACAGTGGCAGTTGCTGAAGAACTTGTTCGCAACTTCCCAGAGGAGCCACGTTGGTGGACTCAGCTTGGTTTCTTCTACCTTTCAGTAGAAGACTTCGAGAAAGGTTTGTCTACGTTCGAGATGGCTTACATCCAAGGTTACCTTAAGAAAGTAAACGAGATTAAAACGTTATCTCAGTTATTCCAAACAAACGGCATGCCTTTTAAAGCTGCTCAAATTTTGGAAAAACACGTTAAATCTGGTTTGCTTGAAGATGATGCCGATATGCTAGCTAGTATTGCTAACGCATATCACCAGGCTAAAAACTACGACAAAGCAGCTACGCTTTACGCTAAAGCTGCCGCGAAGAGTTCAGATCCTGAGCATTACAGAAAGCAAGGTACCTTGTTGTTAGTTGCTGAAGATTATAAAGGTGCGATTAAAGCGTTAAATAACGCTTTAGAGCGCGGTGTTGAAAACCCTGAAAAAGTTCACTTTACGCTAATGGAAGCGAACTTCTACGCAGGTGATTTCAGAGCAGCGTTTAAGCACGTACAAGAAGCGAAGAAAGATCGCTCACTACGTCGTAATGCAGCGGCTTGGGAGCCTTACATTAAAGAGAAGGCTAAAAACCGCGGTATTAACATTTAGTAGTTATATCGATAAATAAAAAGGCCTCCATTTGGAGGCCTTTTTTTTTGTTAGAAATAAACCAAGTTTTATATAGTTATTGAAGCCAACATATAGCCTATCTTTTTTCTTAATGATTCAGTCAACGCTTTACGACCATTCACGTCCAAGAGTTTTGTAAGCTTATTCGTGGGTAGCGGGGAACGACTAAGTAGTAAAAGAAGTTCAGACGTAACTTCATCCGTTCCACTCGTGCACGCTTTAGTAGGTCTTTCAGTATGTTTAACACACTGTGTGGACACAGAGACCTCAGCGGCCAACGCGTTTATTGCTAAGCTAACTTGGTTTAATGGTCTAGTCGCATTAACGAACTGATTTAGTTTTTTTATTAGTATATTTCGTGTGATAGTCGGAAGCTTACTTATAGGGACAATGTCGGTTGCTTGACTATGGGTAAACAAGCATGACAATACTTCTTGTTGTGGCCCAAAGCGTTCAGAGATACATTTCACAACCAATGCGCTGGTCTCACCGCTCGCTTTATTAGGTTTTTCACCCATATCCACAAGCGTAAAACCGCATTGCTGCCAAAAGTGATTAAGCTTGTCAGAAGCGCCATAAGAGCTAGTCAGTGCATCAATATGTTGTGCAAGGGCTTGTCCGTTAATATAGCTTACAAGGCGCGTACCTAGCCCTTGGCCTTGTAGATGAGGAGCAACTGCTATACGGTTTATTCTCCAATACCGATATGATGCAGTAGCGGGGTTCGCCGTGAGTAGCGTAAGCCTCTGTGCCCCTAAATGTCCTTTAGGGCGCCGGGAACCATCTGCAATTCCTTCACTTACATCTGCTAAAGGGTCGCCACCTTCACAATTTATTATTGCAGCTGCGATTAAACGAAGGTCGTCCCATTGGGTACACAATACGATGTCTGGGCTGTCATAAAGCCGCATGAAGTCATCGGGGGTGGTTTGATAGTGTGCAGCGGCTAACAGTTGCATGACACAGTGTAATTCGTGTTCCGACAATGCAGACACCAAACCTATCCTGTAGTCATTGCTAGATTTATCTGTCGGTGCTTTTCGTTGTAATTCTCGCAGTATTTCTTGCCTTACTCCCCGGCGTGCTTCTCGCGGAACTTCATTGAAGGTATTAAATGACTCTGTTCCTTCAAATAAGCAAATATTATGTATGAGGTTTTCTAACTTATCGTTCTTTGTCCATCGTAGCGGTGTGCTCAATGAAAGGTGCAAAGCGCCTTCAGCGTTAAAAGCCGGTAGCATACGCTGCATAAAACCTTGCCCACTTCCTTCGTATCCCTGCAATGTTGTGCTAATCACGTAGTTATCATGAGCGCTGATTAACATCTTAAGCACAGGTAACGCGAAGGACGCTGCTTCATCAATAATAAGCAAGTCAAAGTCACCATCGATAAGCGTTGGGTTATCTGGCGCAAGCCACTG
Organism: Alteromonas sp. Mac1; assembly: GCF_001562125.1. Classification (NCBI taxonomy): domain Bacteria; kingdom Pseudomonadati; phylum Pseudomonadota; class Gammaproteobacteria; order Alteromonadales; family Alteromonadaceae; genus Alteromonas; species Alteromonas sp. Mac1. Next base: position 2,257,265 of record NZ_CP013932.1, on the reverse strand, counting down.
TGCAGATCCACTTTTCTCACTCTCTGAAGCTTGATTAGAGACTGCTTCACTAACAAAATCCTCAACAGCAAAAGCCGCTTCAGTGACAGTTCCAGCAGTGCTTAACTCATTATCAGTAGTCTTACTTTCTAGTTTATTTTCTTCTGAATTTGGTGAATTTATGCCTATACGAATGTGCTTGAAAAGGGTGCTCGTGTTTTCACGAATGGCGCTTGTGATCACTACTTTCTCGCCCTTTTTCAGCCTTGATGCAACAAACAGCCCTACAAGCGCAGACTTCCCTCTGCCTCTAGGCGCTGTGATGACAGCTTTTCGATTATCTTGCGACCACTTATTTGTCAGGCAATCAAATGCCGCCTGCTGTTCAAGTGATTTGAACTGTGGCCGACGGGTTTGTTCATCATCTACTGGCTGTGTTGCGCGTGCGTTTTCTGAAACTATCCGATTAATAGGGCTTTCAGAGGTAATCGGGGTTAGCCGGTTTATCGAATCAAAGGTATCACTCGCTACTGAATCAGGAATATGGCAGTTGTTGGAATTCCAAATGGCTACATCTGCATCGTTTTTTAGTATTGCTACAAGCCGTTTTATATACGGACTTCGTGATGCAGTAAAACCATGTGAGAGGTGACTAGGGCGGGTGTGCAAATGCCAAGAGTCGAGCGTAGGGCAGCATAAAATGAGACAGCCACCCCATCGAATGGTGCCTGCAATGGCCATGAGGTTTCCAGGGTTAAACCCTTGATGTGAATGTACCACCCCGATATCGCATTCTTTACCCAACAAATGTTTACGGAGCAGTGAGTTCTCAGCGCCTATTTCTTTGACGGTAAGTGAGGGGGAAATATCGCTCAAAATAGACGTTAAACTCTTATTCACCCAGTCATACTCACCAGAAAGCACGAGTAGACGGCGATGCTCAGTATGTCGTGCTTGCGAATAAATAGGGCTAAATAACCATTGAGTCAATTCCGGTGGCGCCATAGGTGTGTTTTTTCGGTATAATTAAGACTTTCTCTGCTTATAGTAACTACTTATCTAAAGGAATTCGAATGCGCTTTCTTTCTCGGCGTCTAGTGATGCCAAACGACTTAAATTATGCCAACTCTTTATTTGGCGGCCGCGCGCTTGAATGGATTGATGAAGAGGCTGCTATTTGGGCAATTTGCCAATTAGAAACCAATTGTTTGGTAACCAAACATATAGGGGAAATTAGTTTTGAGTCTCCTGCACTGCAAGGTGATATTGTTGAGTTTGGTCTTGAGACGAAAGCGGTTGGTAGAACGTCGATTACGGTCAGTTGTTTAGTGCGCAATAAAGCCACCAAAAAAACTATTTGTTTCGCCGATGATATCGTCTTCGTTAAAGTAGACCCAGAATCACGTCAACCAGCAGCGCATGGTAAAACCCTTGAGGCGTTAGTATCTCAAACTAACGAAGAAGTGCGAAAGCTCAATCTCGAATTAGAAGAGCAAAAATAAGCCACATCACACGAATAGCGAGCCTACTGTTACGCCAAGTTAACCGTTTAATATCTTGACGGTTTTGGCGTAACTGGTAGACTTCCCGCTGTATTCGTTATTCATAACGAACGCATATACCAAGGGGTGTCCGTACCGCGGACTGAGATTCACATTATCATTGTGAGAACCCTTACACCTGATCCGGATAATGCCGGCGTAGGGATGGTTGACCACATAGTCGTATCACCTGCCGTACACCCGGATCTTTTTTCTTAAAAAAGAATAAGAGATCCCATGCAAAAACCTATATTTTGTCTTTCTTTACTTGCCGCATCGCTTTCAGTTAGCGCACAAACTACTCAGCAAGAAACACAACTTGATGACGTAGAACGTGTTGTCGTGAGCGGAGACTTTCGCGAAACCGTGTTAGACCAGCTAAGTGCAAGTGCTACCGTTATGAGTGCTAAGCGCTTAAGCAGTCGCCAGCCTACCCATATTGATAGTGTGCTAAATAGTGTGCCGAACGTGAACTTCGCCGCAGGCGCTTCTCGCGGACGCTTTGTTCAAATTCGCGGTATCGGTGAACGTAGCCAGTTTGTAGAGCCTATTAATCCGTCTGTTAGTTTCATCGTTGACGAATTTGATTTCTCTGGTCTTGCAGCAGCAGGACTTATTTTTGATACGCAGCAACTAGAAGTTTACCGAGGGCCTCAGGCCACCTTATTTGGTTCCGGCGCTTTAGCAGGAGCGGTTAAGCTTTCTAGCACCCCTGTTGGCTCAGAGAGTGCTGACTATGTTGAAGTAAGAGCAGGTAATAAAGATAGTTATCGCGTAGAAGCTGCTACAGGTAACGATATCAATCAAGATTGGGGTTATCGCGTTGCACTTATGCATAACCGTAGTGATGGTTTTGTAGAAAATACCGTCGTTAACAGTGACGGCACCGAGCAAAAACGTGATGATACGAATAATCTTGATGAAACTGCTGCGCGCATAAGTGTAGCGGGAAATATTGACGAAAGAAGCACTTTGGCACTAACTTATCGTTGGTATGACATCGACAATGGGTATGATGCGTTTTCTTTAGATAATAATAATCAGACCTTATCTGATGAGCCAGGTTTTGACACCCATCAAACTCATGCTGTGAGTGCTAGAGCCACTACCTCGACTAATGGCGGTGATATTATTCTAGTCGCCACTCACGCCTCCCATAACATCGGTTATGGATATGACGAAGATTGGACTTACGAAGGATTTCACCCTTTCGGGTATACTTCATTCGACGCTTATTTCCGTGATGTAGACACACAAACAGCAGAAGTACGCTTTGTATCTTCAGACAGTGCCGCGTTATTTAATGGCGCGACGGCTTGGACGCTTGGCGCTTTTTATAAAACCAGTGAAGAAGATTTGTTGCGTGAATACACCTATGCATCAGGTGACTTTACCAGTGTGTATGAACCCACCACCAAAGCGGTATATTTACAGACTGAATCTACAATCACCACTAGCCTAACGCTAGTTGCAGGGTTACGTGTAGAAAACTACGGCTTTGACTACTCTGATAACAATGGCCTTGAAAGCAGTCATGATACTACGATGACTGGCGGTAAAGTGGCATTGCAATATACGGGTGAAAAACACTTTTACTACGCCAGTATTTCTCGCGGCTATAAAGGGGCAGGGTATAACCCTGACGAGCGCGTATCAGATGAGCAGCGATTCTTTGATGAAGAATATAACTGGAATTACGAGCTTGGTGTAAAAGGGCCTTTATTAGTGCCTGAACTAACCATGCGAGCAGCACTCTTCTATATGGACAGGGACGATACGCAAGTAAGTAATTTTGATGTTCAAATTCGCGAAGATGGAACACCTGATTTTATCGACATTATAGACAACGCTGATATAGGCACTAACAAGGGGGCTGAGCTAGAGTTGAGTTGGCTGGTAGATGAAAACTGGACCATGAACATGAGTTTGGGCTACCTAGATGCTACCTTCGAAGATTATACGCTGACTGATGGCACTGTGATTGAAAAACAGCGCCAAGCACAAGCACCTGAATACACGGCTAACTTATTTAGTGAGCTATCTATTACTGATGATGTGCTTTGGCGCATCGATATCGACTTTAAAGACAGCTACCGTTTTTCTGATGGCCATGATGTAGAGGCACCTTCGACAACGTTGGTTAACAGTGAAATCGTGTGGTTTTCTGATAATTGGCAAACCAGCGTGTGGGTTAAAAATGCCTTCGATAATGAGTATTACACCAGAGGTTTTGGTGGCTTCAGTAACGACCCTCGTGATGAGTATGCGTTTGCAGAACCTTACTATCAACTAGGTAATGGCCGACAGTTTGGCGTTACCGTTAAATACGAATTCTAGGAGTACACTATGCAAGTCATGGTTGAGCTATCGCTATACCCGCTCGTGGGTGAATACATTGAGCCTATTCAGCAATTTATCGATCGCATGAATAGCTACGGTAATATTGGCGTATTAACTACTTCTACCAGCACGCAAGTATCCGGTGATTACGGACATGTGATGTCTATTCTTGGTAAGGAAATGCAGCGCACTCACGAAGAAGTTGGACAGGCTATTTTCGTGGCGAAGTTTCTAAACTACGATGCCATGCAGGCTAACAAGCAAGCCAGAAAAACTTAAGCATGAGTACATTTTTCACTGAGTTTTTGTCGCAGATAGCGGCCACATCAAAACTGGAATGGTTGGCGGTAGTGCTTGCCATTGCCTATGTGTTGCTTGCGGCTAAACAGAACAGCTGGTGTTGGCTTTGTGCCTTCGCCAGTACGGCTATTTATACCTGGCTGTTTTGGCAGGTGACATTGCCGTTTCAGTCCATGCTGAACTTTTTCTATATGATAATGGCAGGCTATGGTTATTATCAGTGGTCAAAAGGTGGTGATGGAGGCACGGAGAAGCCAGTGCGTTCATGGCCGTTATGGATACATCTTACAATAGTCCCTGTGCTTTTATGCTGTGCATGGGGATTATCTAAATTAGTCACTTCACAATTTAATAGTGATCATTTACTGCTAGATGCGAGTATCCATCTGCTGAGTGTAGTTACCACTTTTATGGTGGCGCATAAAGTTTTACAAAATTGGATTTACTGGTTCTTTATTAATTTGGCCTCCGCCTTTTTATACTTTCAAGTGGGGATGGCATTATCAGCATGCTTATTCCTTGGATACGTAGGATTCTCGATTTTTGGGTACCTACAATGGTTAGCGCAGTGGAATAAGCAAGATGAAACCGGAAACTATCATTCCGCTTTTGAAAGAAGCACTTAATTTATCTGATTCGGCCACAGTGGAACGTCACCCCGCTGGCATAGTGAATCAGGTGTACTATCTCAAAGATGATAATCGTGGGTATGCTGTCAAATGGGTGGGGGAAGATACATTTAGCGGTATCGACAGATTCCATCAATTTGTATTGCAACAGCAACTTGCTGAGCGAGGCATTGCACCAAAGCCTATTTGGTTAAGCGATGATGAATTAATTTGGGTAGAACAATGGGAAGAGGAAACCGATCCTCATCCCAGTATTCGTTCTCCCGAAGCGTTAGCATCAGTACTTGCCCGTGTCCACGCCCTGCCTATCACAGCTAGACCTCTCAACTTATTTTCTCGTTGGTTGCATTATATGCACTCCGCTGGATTGAAAGAAGGCGATGCGCTTTTCGACCGCGCTATTCAACTTCGAGCAAGTTTAGTTAAAAGTGAAGGCAACACAGAAGACTATGTGCTGTGTCACAACGACTTGCTTGCTCATCATGTGGTACGTGACTCAACGCCGTTCATTGTTGATTGGGAATACTCGGCCATGGGTAATCGTTATTTCGATGTGGCTGGGTGTGCAAAGATAAACGCAATGAGTGAAGCGCAAACACGGGCATTAGCCATCGCCTATGCCAAAGAAGTAGGTAAAGATGAAGATGAGGTCTTATCGCAAGTTCAACTTCATATGGAAATCGTTAACGTAACTAACGATTTATGGCTAGCTGCACTTGAGGCTACTAAGCAAAACGCTGGATAAAGTACGCTTTTTGTTTGTTTTCACAGCGCTTTGTTTGTTTAGTAAGCGGTAGTGCATAAGGTAGTAGAAAAATGCTTTACCTTTTAAATGTCATCCGTATAATGCACAGCGCGCTAGGGGTGTAGTTCGAATTGGTAGAACAGCGGTCTCCAAAACCGATGGTTGGGGGTTCGAGTCCCTCCACCCCTGCCACTTTCCCTTCTTGTTTTCTAAATTCAATTTTTATCATTATTTACTTTTCTTAAGCTAAGTTAAACTCAGCAAGTTAGTCATTCTGTATCTGCCATTTTTATTCGCGTTGCCATTTTTAATCGCGTTGCTATACAATGTTAAGTAATTTATCGAAGTTGGATTTTTATGTCGCTTTCTACTTTTCAGCGTGCTGTATTGCAAGAAATGGGAATACCTGTGTGGGTGAGCCAGTCATCGCTGCAAGATGAAAACACGAACTCAGTTGCGACTGATGTTGCTAATAAGCGCTCTGCAAATGATTCTTTTGCAATGGCCAGTAATTATTCACCAGCCATGCCTTCTAATGAAGAAAAGCAAAGCCGGTTGGCACAACTTCGTGCTCAAGTATCATCAGATTCGACCAAAGCCTCTGGCCAAACAAAAGCTACCAGCCCGAAAGCTAGTGATTCGTCGTCAGCGACACCGCGCTCGGTAGATAGCGCTGAAGATAGCAATGTTGATAGCACTGCAAGCAAGAGTGCATCACAAGTGGAGTCTGTTAATGCTTCAAGCCAATTATCCAGCCATTCGTCAAACGTGTTATCCAATCCTGCTTCAAACAATACACCTGCTCTGGTTGAATTAACCCAAGCACAGCGTTTACAGGGCAAGCAGTGGTTACAAGATTTAGATGTTGCGCTCGCGTATCTTCAATTATCCTTCACCAGCACTCAGGTGAAGATAGGGCAAGATGTAGCAGTAACTAACGGTGGCATTGTTTTACCGTCGGCGCCTCACTTACTGACGGCGGCAATGCAAAGGCAGCTGTGGAAAATGCTTTGTGCTTTATCCAACAATGTAAGTTAAGCCTGAAGCGCGTTAAATTTCCTAACTCGGTTGTCCTATTTTGCATATCCAATTAGTTTCAGATACAAGTTGTAAACGCGCATTAGCGCAAGCCCACGGTATTCACGAAGCGTCCCAATTTAAACCTTGGTCTTTTGCAACGTTTGCTGATTGCACTACTGCTCCTTATTTCGGGGCCCTTGCCATAAAAGATGATCAAGTAGTGGGATACGCATTGGTACTTGAAGTGGTTGATGAAGCTACATTAATGGATATTGCGGTAGACAAACGTTGTCGCCAAGAAGGGATAGGGCGGGCGTTAGTGGAGTATGTAAAACAACACGCTCAGCACAACAAAATGACCTCAATGTGGTTAGAGGTTCGAGCCAGTAATATTGGGGCTATCAACCTTTACGAACATACCGGTTTTGAGCATATCGAAGTAAGAAAAGGCTATTATCAAACCGCTAATGGCAAAGAAGACGCTCAAATAATGAAGGCCTCACTTTAAACCCGAGAAGCTAAACCCAAGAAGCTAAACCCAAGAAGCTAAACTAATCAGGCTAAATTAAACACACTATATTGAACACGCAATCGCACAAGTTATACCTTCTCGATCTACCCGCGCACTATCGGTCTACTCCTTTTCTTTGAGACAATACCGTTCAACGTATAATTTGTTAAAAACTAACTAAAGAGGATAAATGCCAAAGGTTATCAATCGGGAGATTGTGCGATTTAAACGGTTTGCAATTAATTTCGTGACTTATCCTGAAGGGCATCGGGTAATGAGACATAACGACCCTGTTAGCGAAGGAAAATACTATAAGTTTAATGTGGTATTAAAGCAGCCAAAAGTGGGTGGGGTGTTTTGTGCCGACAAGGTTATTTTTAACTTATTTAACCGTGTTTATTTCTTTCGACCTGATTTGTACAGTCATAGTGTTACGCCCATTCAACAAGGCCATCGCAAACTATTGTCTGTGGCAATATTATTACCTTAGCCTAACCTTTAGTTACCTAAGCCTTCACGCGCGATAAGGCACCTAATTACGTCGTTAAGGTCTCTATCCGGTGCCGGGTAATTCGCGTATATTGCGCGGCTTGGTGAAACGTCACTTATCGCTCTCATTTTTGTGAAATAGCGCATGCTTTTTCATTTTATAGGTATTGAATATGTCTTCTGCGTTGCCTCCTCCGTCAGTTCAAGCAAAAGGCATTAAAATGCTGTTTGTTTCAGTGTTGTGCTTAGGCTTAAGTTGGCCAGCAATGAAGCTAGGTTTAGATTCCGTAAGTGCTTATTGGATGGTGGCGCTCAGGCTATTATTTGCCTTGCCTGTTATCGCCTTATTTGTGTTTATCACTAAAAAACGATTACCAACGTTTTCACGCCCCGACCGCGCGGTTATCTTTACGGTAGCCTTGGTGCAGTTCATTGGCTCTATGGGGTTAATCACGGTTTGCTTGCAGTACATTCCCGCCGGTACCGCGAGTATTTTGATTTACACCACGCCACTGTGGATGCTGGTGATTGATACCGTGTGGTATCGACAGCGCCCTGCAGCCAAACGCTTTGTATTGACGAGTATCTCTACAGTTGGCGTTGGCTTAATATTGTTCGCGTCGGGCCAGCCTGGTGCTTGGTTACCTTTGTTTGGCATGCTATTAGCTTCGGGGTTGTGGGCAGTCTCTATAAGGCGTGTTTCATTTCACAAATGGCATGGGAGTGTTATTGATGCGGTGTTTTGGCAATTCGCGTTGGCTGGATTAGTAATGCTAGCGATTGCGTGTGCTATTGAGGGGGTCCCCAATTTTGCTGAATACGGGGTGCGAGGTTGGTTGTCACTATCTTACATTGGACCAATCGCTACTGGGTTGGGTTTTGGTCTTATGGTGTCTGCAGGGCCTAAGCTTCCGCCTGAGCGAATAGTACTTATTAGCACGCTAACGCCAATCATTGGTTACGTAAGCTCGGTGCTGTTACTAGGTGAGACCTTGTTGCCCATGGTGATTGTTGGCGCCACTGTAATGCTTTGTGCACTTACCCTCAACGCGTTGCCAAAGTCGGCACTAAAGAAATTGATCTCCAAGGTGCCTGGACAAACCTAATAAATAAACTGGGCAATTAAATAAGTCGCTACAGCTTGAGGCGTGGCTGTATAAAATCTAAAAAAGCCGATATACGAGACGACACTGCACTGTTTCGGTAGTAAACGGCTTGCACGGGCTCTCGATTGTTTGGTGTAAGTAAGTGCTCGCCTAATACGCTGACAAGTTTTCCGTTTTTTAAATCGTCCGCCACCATAAAGTGCGACAGTAGGGCAATGCCTTGACCTGCCAAACACAGTTGCCTGATGGTTTCTCCACTAGATGCCTTTAAATCGAAATTAAGTTTTACCTCTTCTGATAAAGGCCAGCGGTTCAAGCTAGCACCACTAGAAAAACCAATGAGCTGATGTTCGCCTAATGACGTTATTGTCACATCAATATTAGAATTTGCTAAATAGGCTGGGCTAGCCACCAAATGAAGTGCACTTCGTCCCAAGGTCTTTGCGTGCAAATTAGAATCGCTTAGGGTACCAATTCGAATGGCGATATCAGTTTTATGTTCAAGCAAATCAATTATGTTGTCGTGACTGGTAATATCGAGTTTTATCTCTGGGTACGCTTTACGAAATTCACCTACTAGTGGGGTTAACTGATGCAGCACAAAAGGGCTTGCAGCATCTACTCTTAATAGCCCAGAAGGCTTTTGGCTTAGCAGCCGTAACGCTTCTTCGCCTTTTTCTAGTAAGTTCAAACTGTCGCGGGCGTACTGTAGGTAGACTACACCTTCTTCGGTTAGCTCCAATCGGCGGGTGGTACGGTTAAGGAGGGTAACATTAAGGACATCCTCTAAACGGCCAACAGCGCGAGACACTTTTGCCACCTGCTGGCCCAGCAATTCAGCGGCGCGAGAAAAGCTGCCTGCATCTACCACGGCAACAAACGCTTCTATGTCTTCGGTTTTAGCACTTACGCTCATTCAGCTTTTACTTTATCAATAATCACAAAAATATTTTGTCATTGTTGCTTTTATTTGCAACAAAAACAATCTGCACAGTGCACGCACTGAAACTTACTTTTTGAGGAAGAAAATGCCCATGGCGTGTGCTTCTTTATCGGTTCTACCATTGCCACAGGTTTGGTAAGTAAAGACAAGGTAGCCAGTGCTATTGCCATTATTTTTACTGCCCTCGCGCTCATACTATTTACTCTAACATTTACTATGAACATCCTGGTAGATGCTGTATTAACCGTATTGGTGTGAGGCGCATTTGCCTTTGGTAATGTACCTGGCTTGCAAGTATATGTGGTGAAATTGGCCAAGCGATATACCCCAAACGCGGTAGATGTGGCATTAGGATTAAATATTGCGGCGTTTAATATTGGCATTGCACTTGGTTCAGTATTACGTGGTGCGGTTGTTGAGGGCATGGAGTTACGAGATACCGCCAGACTCTGAGATTAATAGCTCATGATATTAATAGATCATGAAACTTTTCGTTAGCGCTCTCACCACGGTAGTTATATCCGTCTAAAAAGGAACTTTACTACAGCTCTAACAACGCTCTTTTCTACGCGGTCACTAATCCCGCTACTACGTCTTTAATTATCTCTTTCATCAGCTCTTTTGCCTGCACTATTTTCACTACTGAAATGACGAATTTACCCGTCAATCAGTATTTATTTACGAGTTATCAGAAAAACGTCAGCAGAGCGTGTTTTTAGCTGCCACAAATGTATAATAAGCGGCATTTTTATACTCCCTCAATGCTTTCCACTTTTTATATGCCGATTAAGGTTTCAAAAGGGAAGGCGTGATGCTTGGCGTCCTTCGTTGTCTTGTGTGCAAAAGCAGCTAGCAAAAGCACTTTGCACATGCAAGCACAACTGTAAGAACGCCATTAAGCAAAGCGAGTAAATACTCAAGACTGAAGTACCATTACGGGTACGAAACGGGACCGATTTTTCATGGCAAATGCCAATTTTCTTAACGAAATCAATAAGCGAAGAACGTTCGCTATTATCTCGCATCCAGATGCGGGTAAAACCACCATTACTGAAAAAGTACTGTTGTTCGGAAACGCACTGCAAACCGCAGGTACGGTAAAAGGTAAAAAGTCTGGCCAACATGCTAAGTCAGATTGGATGGAGATGGAAAAAGAGCGTGGTATATCTGTAACCACCTCTGTGATGCAATTTCCTTACAAAGACCATCTAGTTAACTTACTTGATACGCCTGGGCACGAAGACTTCTCGGAAGATACCTACCGTACGCTTACCGCAGTAGATTCTTGTTTAATGGTCATCGATGCCGCGAAAGGGGTAGAGGACAGAACGCGTAAACTGATGGAAGTTACCCGTTTACGTGACACACCTATCCTAACCTTTATGAACAAGCTCGACCGCGATATTCGCGATCCACTAGAAGTGATGGATGAAGTTGAGAGCGAACTCGATATTCTTTGCGCGCCAATTACCTGGCCAATCGGCTGCGGTAAAAGCTTCAAAGGGGTTTATCACCTTTATCGTGACGAAACCATTTTGTACCAAAGTGGCCATGGGCACACTATTCAAGATGTTCGTATTTTAAAAGGGTTAGATAACCCTGAGCTTGAAGATGCCATTGGTAGCGACCTAGCTGAAACCTTGCGTGATGAGCTAGAACTTGTTCGCGGTGCATCAAATGACTTTGATAAAGAACTCTTTTTAGACGGCCAGCTTACCCCAGTATTTTTCGGTACTGCATTGGGTAACTTTGGTGTCGACCATATGCTTGATGGCATGGTTGAATGGGCTCCCGCGCCACAAGGCCGTGAGACTGATGAAAGCCCTGTTGAATCGACAGATACCAAGTTCAGCGGTTTTGTATTTAAAATTCAGGCGAACATGGATCCTAAGCACCGTGACCGTATCGCGTTTTGCCGTATTGTGTCGGGCAAGTACGAGAAGGGCATGAAAATGCGTCACTCGCGACTTGGCAAAGACGTGCGTATTTCTGATGCATTAACCTTTTTAGCCGGCGATAGAGCCTTGCTAGAAGAGGCGTATGCGGGAGATATTATTGGCCTGCATAACCACGGTACCATTCGAATTGGTGATACTTTTACCTCGGGCGATAACTATCGCTTCAGTGGTATCCCTAACTTCGCACCAGAACTATTTAAGCGCATTCGATTACGCGATCCGCTAAAACAGAAGCAATTGCTAAAAGGCCTTATCCAGCTTTCAGAAGAAGGTGCGGTTCAGGTATTTAGGCCGCTTGCCAATAACGACCTAATTGTCGGAGCGGTAGGTGTACTTCAGTTTGACGTGGTCGTTGCCCGTTTGAAGGCAGAATACAATGTTGATGCATTGTACGAGCACATTAACGTAAACACTGCCCGATGGGTGTACTGTAAAGACGAGAAAAAGCTGGATGAGTTCCGCCGCAAGGGTGAGCAAAACCTTGCACTAGATGGTGGGGATAACCTTACGTATATCGCCCCTACTAGAGTGAACTTACAGTTGTCGCAAGAACGTTACCCAGACATCGAATTTAAAAACACGCGCGAAAATTAAGATAAAGAACAACTATGAATATACATGCATTATTAATTAATCGATTTAGTGAAGCTTTAGAATCAATGGGTGTTGAAAACGCACCTATTCCTGTATCGCGCAGTGCTCGTCCTGAATTTGGTGAATATCAATTCAATGGCGCAATGGCGTTGGCGAAACAGCTTAGACAAAAGCCTCGCGATATTGCAGAAAAGATTGTTGAGATTGTAAAACTTGACGATGTAGCCAGTAAATTAGAAGTGGCAGGCCCGGGCTTTATCAATGTTCACTTGAATAACGAGTGGTTGGCAAATCAGTGTGAGTTAGCGCTACACGACCCACGCATTGGCGTAGCAAAATCGCCAGCACAAACCGTAGTGGTAGATTACTCTTCACCAAACCTAGCGAAAGAAATGCACGTAGGACATCTACGTACCACCATTATTGGTGACGCTGTGGTGAAAGTGTTGGAGTTTTTAGGTCATAAAGTCATTCGCCAAAATCACATGGGTGATTGGGGTACGCAGTTTGGTATGTTGCTTGCGCATTTGTCAGATAAGTTAGAACAAGAGGTCGCTGAAACGGCATTGTCTGACTTAGAAGACTTTTACCGTGAAGCAAAAGTGCGTTTCGACGACGAAGAAGGCTTTGCCGATCGTGCACGTGAATACGTAGTTAAGCTTCAAGGCGGTGATGAAAAATGCCTAAGCTTATGGGAAAAGTTCATTGATGTGTCTATTGCACACTCTGAAGATGTTTATAAAAAACTAAACGTAAGCTTAACCCGCGAAGATATCATGGGTGAGTCGGCCTATAACCACGATTTAGCTAACGTAATTAGCGAATTGAAAGCAAAAGAGATTGCGGTAGAAGACCAAGGCGCTCAAGTGGTTTTCATTCCTGAATTGGCCGATAAAGAAGGTAATCCAGCGGTTTATATTGTGCAAAAATCTGGTGGAGGTTATCTATATGCCACCACAGATTTAGCGGCTATGCGCTATCGCAGCGGCACGTTGAACGCCGATAGAACCCTGATCCTTACCGATGCTCGCCAAGCGCTACATTTCAAGCAAACCGAAATTGTGGGCCGTAAAGCAGGCTTTATGGAAACCACTCAAACCTACGAGCATTGCCCATTCGGTATGATGCTAGGCAGTGACGGGAAGCCATTTAAAACTCGCACTGGCGGTACCGTTAAATTGGTTGAGCTATTAGATGAAGCGGTAGAACGTGCAGGTAAATTGATTGCCGAGCGCGACAACGATTTATCTGAAGAAGAATTAGCGGAAGTTGCCCGTAAAGTAGGTATTGGCGCAGTAAAATATGCCGATTTAAGTAAAAACCGTACTACTGACTATATGTTTAACTGGGACACCATGTTGAGCTTTGAAGGTAATACCGCCCCGTATTTGCAATACGCTTACACGCGGGTTAAAAGCTTATTTAGAAAAGCCGGTGTTGCCATTGAGGCCATGCCAGTAGATATCAATATTGTTGAAAAACAAGAACACGCATTGTCGGTACTGTTATTGCAGTTTGAAGAGGTGGTAGGCCTGGTATCACGTGATGCAACGCCTCACGTGTTGTGTACTTACTTGTACGAACTGGCCAGCGCCTTCATGAGCTTCTATGAAGCTTGTCCAATGCTAAAAGACGGTATTGAGTTGAAAGTGCGAGACAGCCGTTTGGCCTTGTCAGCGCTTGTAGCCAGCACGTTAAGCCAAGGCTTGAACTTGTTGGGTATCGAAACATTGGAAAAAATGTAAAGTTGATAACGTAAACGTTTTTAGCATCTGATTCACGAATATAAGTATTCAGTATGCTATGTCTATGTTGCTATTTTAAGAGGCTGACATTCGTGTCGGCCTTTTTTATGCCTCGTTATCGACAAGCTCTGGGGCAGGGGATCGCCACTCGGTCTTAGTGGACCAATGCGTGATCCAACCAGGTATATCTGTGGCGGGCATTGGCCGAGCAATACCGTACCCTTGCGCCAGTTCGCATCCCAAATCCAACAATGATGTGCCATGAGCAATGGTTTCTACCCCTTCGGCAATAACATTGCGATTAAACGATTTAGCAAGCGCGATCACCCCCACAACAATGGCTCTGTCCTCAGGGTCGATTAACATATCTCGCACAAAGGTTTGATCTATCTTAATGACTTTAGCCGGCAATCGCCTTAAATAAGTGAGAGAGGAATAACCCGTTCCAAAGTCATCAATGGCAAAAGTCACCCCTAACTTTACGCAATCATCCATAATTTCCGCAACTTTTTTAATATCACCTAGCTTGCTGGTTTCTAAGACTTCTAACTGAAACGCTTCAGGGGGAACATTGGGTACTTTTGATAACAAACGTGATAAGCGAATAGGAAAGTTTCTTTGCTGTATCTGCAACGCAGAAATATTCACACTAATGGGAATATGAGCGCCTAATTGCTTCCAGCGACTAAATTGCTGCAATGACTCTTCGATAACCCATTCACCAATATCTATACTGAGTTGATGATTTTCAATAAAGGGTAAAAAAGCTGCAGGGGAAAGTATGCCTTTAACAGGGTGTTTCCAGCGAATAAGGGCCTCTGCACCAATAATTTCTCCGGTGCGCATATTCACTTTCGGCTGGTAGTAAAGCACAAACTCTCTGTTATGAAGGGCTGTGGTTATGCTCTGGAGTATTTCATGGCGTGCTTTTATAGCGTCTTCAGACTCTATATCAAAAAGGTGATAGCAATTTTTGCCTTTCTGTTTTGCCACATACATGGCTTGGTCGGCGTGGCGGATAAGCTGGTCAGCATCGGTGTCATCTGCAGGGTAAAGCGTAACGCCAATACTGGCAGATACTTTAAGTTGGTGCTCACCAATTTTTACCGGTTCAGATGCTACTCTCAGCATATTCTTAATAATGGCAGCAAAATCTTGGGGTTGTTTTAGGTTTGCTAATACCGCAACAAACTCGTCACCTCCAAAGCGTGAAATAGTGTCACTCTCTCGCAATGTTCCTTTTAAACGATGAGCCAAGATAACAAGGAGTTCGTCGCCCACACTATGACCAAAGTTATCATTTATTTCTTTAAAACCATCTAAATCGAGCAGCGCCACTGCCACGAATCCTCTATCGGATTTACATTGAGACAAGGCTCTATCTAGCCGCTTGGCAAGCAACGAGCGGTTGGGCAAATTAGTTAATACGTCATAATGTGCCATATGCTCTAATTTGTATTGCTGCTCTTTGGCTTCAGAAATGTCGCTAAATATAGCGATGTAATTTTTAACATTGCCTTCATCATCATTGACTGCACTAACGGTTAATAGTTGGGCGTAAACTTCATGATTTTTACGTTTGTTCCAAATCTCTCCGGCCCAATAACCGTTGCTTATAATAGATGCCCATAGGTGACGGTAGAATTCAGGAGACTGCTTTCCCGACTTAAACATATTAGGCTTTTTGCCTAACACTTCGTTTCGCTTATAGCCTGTTATATCAACGAAGGTTTTGTTCACATCTATAATGTTTGCGCTGCTATCTGTGATGAATATGCCTTCTCTTGCGTGAGAAAATACACTTGCTGATAGTTTTAGTTTTTCTTCTAAATGCTTGTTTTTGGTTATGTCTTGAACTAATGAGGTTACGCTTATTACGTTGCCAGCTAGGTCAAGAATTGGGGTGCTATACCATTCGCAAATTATTGGGAGACGTAATTTAGTCACGTTTTTATTTATTTTTCGCTTTGGCGCCTTTTTCTTAAGTAGCTGAGCGAATGCGTCGTTTATTTCAGTCCGACGTTCTAAAGGTATAATGAGATCAGAAGCATGTTTGCCAATCGCTTCTTCTTTTTTATAGCCAAAAATAAATTCTGCCGATTTATTCCAATCGGTACAGATAAGCTGAGTATCCCAAGTAATACACCCTAAAGGCGTATTTTCGATATGACTTGCTAAGATATTTTTACTTTCTAGCAAAGAAGCCTGGCTATCGATAAGCCGTTTTTCTGCCTCTAGCCGTGTTTTTGCCATCGAGGTGAAGCGTTGCTGTAGCTTCACTAGCTCAACGCTACCATGTAAAGGTGCATCGCTTACGTCTTTACCTTCAGCAAGGGCTTTAGTAGATTGAAGTAATGTGCTTATTGGCTTTAGTACGTTTCTTCGCACGCCCCATACTGAGACACCTACAAAAAGTATTACTATCGCGGTCAGTATTCCGGCCGTTTTAATCAATCGCTTATTAATAACTTCAAGGGGCTCCTTGAGAGGAATTCCCACCGTAATATTGATTTGCTGACCATCTTCAAATAAAGGGCGTTTTACATATACCCGTTGATAAGGGTCATTGGAAATAACGGCGCTATTATCAGATTCAGTATTTAAGTTATCTATTGCATTGCTAGAGGTGTTTAATGGGGTTCCTAGCAGGTTGTTGTTGGTTGGATATGTAGCAACAATTTTATTCTTGCTATCGGTAATATAAGCAACGGTATTATTTGGTAAATGAGACTCTGAAAGCGCTTCACTCCACCATTCTAGTGAGATAACCGCGACCACTAGCGCCACTACAGTATCGCTTGTGGCGTTCATTACCGGATAAGCAAAATTCATACTAGTAAGATTAGTCGCTCGATCTATTTGAAACTCGCCGATAGAAAACCCTCGCGTAGCTAGCGCCTCTTGTATATAAGGACGGTCGTAGACGTTCACTGATGTTGTTATAGGGTGGGCATTACACAGTAGCTCGCCATCTGCCCTTGGGGCACCTAAATTAATATAGTTGCTATTTACCTTGAGTACGTCGGCAAGAAAAGTACTGCATGCCTGGGAGTTAGGCTTTTGAACCGCGTCGAAACTGGCAAGGTTTTGCAGAAAAATACGTGTTTTATCAATCAGCGTAGACTGAAATTTTGAGGTGGCCTTGGCGGTATTTACAGATTGAATTATGGCAGCTTCTATAGCGTGTTCTCTTTCAACGTATGAGTCGTAAAAAACGCCAACCCACCCGGGTAATGCAACCATAACGATGAGGAGAATTATTCTCGACTGCAGTGACTGAAAAAGGTACGCCATGTAATTTTTCTAAATCCATTTAACGAAGGTGACTACGAAGAAGTTAAGATTTATCGTAGTGTATAACCATATCGAACAGTGGGTAGCCTTTAAAATGCACTGCTTATTCGGATAAGTATAGTAAAAATACTATAAAAGCGTTAAATATGGTTAAATTATTGCTTTAACAAAATTTTATTACATAGCCCCGTCTATTTATCGATAGATTAGGAAATTATTTAACAGTAATGCTTAACTAACCACTTTATTCTTCGCATTTTTTACTACAAAAATGCAGTAGTGTGATCCGCTACAATGCATCGATTTTGCATTGCACTAACAAAGGAATTTTAATTATGACGAAGCTACTCGCTTTTTCTGGCAGCACACGGACCGGGTCATTCAACCAAGCAATACTAGAAGTTGCGGCTGAAGGAGCACGAGAGTCAGGCGTTAAAGTAACTGTCATCAATCTTGTCGATTATCCAATGCCTATCTTTAATGAAGATGAAGAGAGCGCGACTGGCGTACCAGAAAATGCGAGCGCTTTTAAGCAGTTGTTAAGTGAGCATGACGGTTTCTTAATTGCCTCTCCTGAATACAATTCAAGTTATCCCGCATTACTTAAAAACGCCATAGATTGGGCCACTCGCATGGAAGAAGGTGATAAACCTATGCAGGCTTTCAAAGGTAAAACGGCAGGTATTATGGCTGCATCTGCCGGCGGTTTGGGGGGGATGAGAGTGCTAGTGGTTCTACGCATGCTACTCGCAAACATTGGTGTAACGGTGTTACCTGCACAACTTGCTGTGGCAAAAGTAAATACCTTAATGGACGACAGTGGGGTAGTTACCGATGAGAAAACCATCAAACAACTTAAAAGTTTAGGTAAACAAACCGCTGAATTAACAATGAAGATGACAGCTCAGGTTTTATAAGTTAGTGCTAGTGCTCAGGCGAGGAGGCGAGTAATCCTCGCCTTTGCTTTTTATAAGCTAATCTTGCTCTACTTCTTTAATAAACCACTTTATTACATTACCGATGGCAAAGTTTGCGTATTGATCTGAACAAATCTGATATCCCCGAGTTTCAGATTTTAATCGCGGCCCTAATTGAATAAGTTTACCTTCTTCAATAAAAGGGTTTATTAACCCTTCCCATCCTAAGCAGAGGCCGTGGCCGCCAATAGCGGCTTCAACAATAAGGGGGTAATTGTTATATCGAAAAGAAATAGGGCTTGCGGAGGGCTTAACACTTAATGCTTGTGCCCAGCGTTGCCAATTTAGCCAACGGGAATCATCTACATCCTTGTGTAATAGGGGAAGGTTTCTCAAGTCACTGAGTAGTTGACCACTTTTTAAGTCGTATTTAGCTGCGAATTCAGGTGAACAAACGGGAAAAACCATCTCAGGAATTAACATCTTTTCAAACTGATATTTACCAATTTTTGATGAGAAGTGAAATAATATATCTGCATGTGCAGTGGTTAGGTCACTTAAGCTATTGGTTGGTTGGATTTCGAAAAGATAATCAGGAAAAGCTTGTTGTAATCGCTGCAGCCTAGGCATTATCCAATGAAAGGCAAAACCAAAATAGGCGCTAATAGAAATTTTAGTTTTTGTTTCACGAAAATCTTCTCGTGCGTTATTGGTAGCACGCAGAATAGATGATGTAGAGCCTCTTAACTCATTGTAATACTTGAGCCCTTCAATCGTAGGTGTGACGGGTTTCTTACTACGATCAATTAAAATACCACCTACCACATCTTCCAGTGCGCGAATTCTTTGAGACACCAATGGCTGTGTAATACCAAGATCTTCAGCTGCTAATGTCATAGAGCCATGCCTGACCGTTGCTTCAAAACATAATAGGCCGTTAAGTGTAGGTAACTCAGATTCTTTCATCATTACTAATTTGCATGTTAGCTATAAGGCTTTGCTACTGTAATATAAACCACGATTACTTGATACTTCTCCTATTAATTTTTAAGGGAGATTCTCGTGCAGCAAATAGACTATATTATCAACGAAGCGAATGCTTCCGTGTCAGCGACTGTAAATGGGCAACACTATCCTTTACCCGCATTGTGGCTTCGTGAGCGTTGCCAAGACTCAGAAAACCTGGATAAAACCACTAAACAGCGCTTTTTCGACCCACATCAATTAGATGAAAATGTGTCGCTGGTTAAGGTAGAAAAGAAGCACAATACGCTTGCTAACCTTACGTTCAGTGACGGGTATTCTGGTGAGTACGATTTGAACGAGTTCGCTGCCGACTTCGATGTTTGGGATGGCGCGCCTAATGATATTCCGTGGAAAAGCAATGTGGACAAGTCATTATTTCATATCGATTTAGCCACGTTGAAATCGGAAGCGGGGTTAATTAAAGGAATAGAAATATTCTTAACCTACGGTGTGCTAATTGTTGATAACGTGCCTACTGAATCAGACGCGGTATTAGAAGTAGCAAACCTATTTGGCCATGTTAGAGAAACGAACTTTGGTAAATACTTCGAGGTTTTCACCCGTCCAAACTCGAACGATCTAGCATATCGTTCAGTACCGTTAGGGCCACATACCGATAACCCTTACCGAAACCCCATGCCGGGTATTCAACTTCTACATTGTTTAGAAAACCAAACGACAGATGGCTTGTCGACCCTGGTAGATAGTTTGTCGGTGCTAGAGCAGTTGAAAAAGGAAGATCCCGATGGTTTCGCATTGCTTTGCAAGGTACCTGTTCGTTACCGCTATTATGACAACGATGTTGACTTGATAGAAAGGCGTACCATGATTGAATCTGATCCCAGTGGCAGAATTACGGGGATCGCTTATAGCCCAAGACTCGACTACTTGCCGCTATTACAAGATGAAGAAATGGTTATATTTCATCGAGCCCGTAAACGTCTGGGGCAGTTGTTGTGTTCGCCTGAATATGAGTGGCGTTTCAGATTAGAGCCCGGTCAATTGCAGATGTTTCACAACACCCGGGTGTTACATGGGCGAACAGGATTTGACCCTAGCGAGGGGCGTCGTCACCTACAAGGTGCTTACATAGATATTGATGCACCGAAAGGCCGTTACAATGCGCTTAAAAGAAAGCAAGGCTCTATGTATACCAACGCTGCGATTGAATTAGCAAGTACTAACGGTGAGTTTGAAATAGCGGATACCAAGGCCACAGAAGAAATGAGAGGTTAAGTGATGGAAACTGTTCAATTTCGCCAGATGAAAGACGGAACAAAAGAAGAGTATTTGTTTCTTACCAAACACGAAGATGAATACGCGAAAGGCTTGCCCGATAGAATATTACAAGCGCTGAAAAATTTAGAGAATACCTTATCAGGCTATCAGGTTTCACGACTTGGACACTCATTGCAATCAGCAACCAGGGCAGAAGCCGATGGCGCCGATGAGGAAATGATAGTAGCGGCACTTATTCACGATCTTGGTGATGACTTAGCGCCGCACAATCACTCGCAATACGCGGCATCGATTTTACGCCCCTATGTGCGACCTGAAGTGACTTGGATAATTAATCAGCATGGGTTATTTCAAAACGTGTATTACGCTCACTTTTTAGGGGGCGACCCGAATGAGCGCGAATACTTAAAAGGCCATCCTTGGTATCAAGCCTGTGTAGATTTTTGTGAAAAGTGGGATCAATCGTCATTCGACCCTGACTATCCTACCAAGCCACTATCACACTTCGAGCCATTGGTTAGAAAGATATTCTCTAGAACGGCATTCGACCCCAAATATGTAGGTGAACAAACCATGGGTAAAAGTGCAGTTGATATCGCCATGTCGGGAACGAGCGAGTAAAAATTGTAAGTCTGGTAAAGGTTAGGTAAAGGCATAAGAAGATCTATTCTTGTATTGGTCTATACCCCCATATAACTAAGTACACGGCATTGTCGCCGTACTCTTAATTTGTTGGGAGTAATACTTTATGAATTTACTTACGAACTTACGCTTAATACCCATTGTTTGCTCTATCACCTTGCTAAGCGCATGTGCAGTGCCGCTACATGGTGGCGGTGCACGTGGCGGCTTTCATGGTGGGAATGCAGCGTTAAGTATAGGTGCGGGCATTGCGGCTGGTGTTGCTGTTGCCGTGCTAGCGTCCCCGCGATATGAGCCAGGACATAGAGTAAAGCACTTACCTAAAGACGCTGCCTTCATTCATCACCATGGCATAGACTATCGGTATAGAAATGGTGTGTATTATCGCAAAATAGGAGGCGATTTTACTGTAGTGCTTCCACCTGCAGGGATCATCATTCATACCTTACCTGATCATCCCGATACCATTTTTGTCGATGGGCAAACCTACTATGTTGTAGAAGGGGTGTATTACAAACGAATGGATGGTGAGTATATCGTAGTAAATGCCCCGGTCGAATGGTCGCGAGCAGACAGCGGTGAGTATGAAGCAGGCAAGCACTACGATGTACTTCCTGAAGGTGCGCAGCCAGTAAAAATACATGACACACAGTACTTTTTGTACGGTGGTTTATATTTTCTGCCTCAATCAACTGAAGGAAAAGTAAGCTATTTAGCGGTTAGACTGAACTAGTGTTGCCAGGATACAAATTTTTCATATTGCTATTTTCTTCATAGGCATGACAAACTGAAAACCTACGCATGTTTATGAATGGAACGCGAGTTCATGCTCCAAAAAATCATTATGTTTTCTTCCAGTATTGCTCTTTCGATATTGGCCATTTTAGTGTGCTTTGGTGTATTAGATGCCCTATGGCTAGGCTGGATAGCCCGCGACTGGTATACCACCGAAATGGCGAGCTTATTGCGAGAAAACTATATTACTTGGCCTTGGGTTGTGTTCTATTTAATGTATGGGTTTGTCGTCTTTGTATTAGCCGTAGTGGCAAACAGAGACAAACCACTTTACTACGCAGGTATTGATGGAGCACTGCTGGGGCTTGCAAGCTACGGTGCTTATAACCTAACTAACTACAGTATTGTTGAAGGTTTTACGCTGTTTATCACGGTGATTGATTGGGCCTGGGGCACTTTCTTAACCAGTGTAAGCGCAATGGCGGGCTGGACGGGCTTTCAACAGGTGCGAAATAGTGAAGAGAAATAAACGCTCTGGCCGATTTTTAGTCGGCTCTTTAAGCTGGTTTTTTAGGCTGGCTCTTTAGGTAAATAAGGCAGTAAAACCAATCCCCTGAAATGCTGCCTTTTATTTCGTTACCCCCTATCAAATTTCGTGCAAATTCGGTACTATCCGCGGTCTTATTTTACAGTTGATAAGCGGACTATGTTTGAAGTAAACCCCGTTACCAATGCGATAAAAGATATCCGCGAGCGCACCGACGCGCTTAGGGGGTACCTTTGACTTTGATGCAAAGTCAGAGCGCTTAGAAGAAGTTAACCGAGAGCTTGAAAGCTCTGAGGTATGGAACGAGCCAGAACGCGCACAAGCGTTAGGCAAAGAAAAGGTGGCCTTAGAACTGGTTGTAGAAACCATTCACAACCTTGAGCAGGGCACCGAAGACGTTGAAGGTTTGCTTGAACTCGCCGTTGAAGCAGAAGATGAAGAAACCTTCGATGAGGCCAATAAAGAATTAGAAGGCCTACTTGAGCAACTTGAAAAGCTTGAGTTTCGCCGGATGTTCTCACAGCCTAACGATGCCAACGATTGTTATATTGATATTCAATCTGGCTCTGGCGGCACAGAAGCGCAAGACTGGGCTAATATGCTCCTTCGTATGTACCTTCGTTGGGGTGAGGCTCACGGCTTCAAAACCGAACTTATTGAAGTATCTGATGGTGACGTAGCGGGTATCAAAAGTGCTACCTTGCGTATTGCAGGTGAGTACGCTTTTGGTTGGTTACGTACTGAAACGGGCGTGCATCGCTTAGTGCGTAAGTCGCCATTTGACTCAGGCAACCGCCGTCATACGTCGTTTTCATCAGCGTTTGTTTACCCTGAAGTGGATGACGATATCGATATTGATATCGACCCTTCAGATTTACGTATTGATACCTACCGTGCATCTGGCGCGGGTGGTCAGCACGTAAACAGAACAGATTCAGCGGTGCGTATTACCCACGAACCTACAGGTATTGTAGTGCAGTGTCAGAACGACCGCTCGCAGCACAAGAATAAAGATCAGGCGATGAAGCAGTTGAAAGCTAAACTCTACGAGTATGAGCTTCAAAAGCAAAACGCCGAGAAACAAGCGATGGAAGACAGCAAGTCAGATATCGGCTGGGGAAGTCAAATTCGTTCATACGTACTAGACGACTCTCGCATTAAAGATTTGCGTACTGGCGTGGAAACACGCAACACTCAGGCCGTGCTAGATGGTGGCCTGGATAAATTTATCGAAGCCAGCCTTAAATCAGGGCTGTAATCCGAACAACGAAAGTGAATAGGTTATGACTGACCAACAAACCGACGAAAATAAATTAATTGCTGAGCGCCGAGCAAAACTAAGCGCAATTCGTGAGCAGTGCCGTGCAAATGGCTTCCCAAACAGCTTCCGTCGTGAAAACTATGCTGACGAACTTCAAGGCAAGTTCGGTGAACTAGATAAAGAAACCTTGCAAGAGCAAGGTAACAAAGTAAGCATTGCTGGCCGTATTATGGCTAAACGTGGTCCTTTCATGTTGCTTCAAGACATGACAGGTCGCATTCAAGCTTACGCAGACAAAGACACTCAAAAAGCCCTTAAAGCCCAATACGGCGCGCTAGATATTGGTGACATTATTGGTGTTGCTGGTGTATTGCATAAGTCGGGTAAAGGCGATTTATATGTGAACATGGAAGAGTATGCATTGCTAACCAAAGCACTGCGCCCTCTACCAGAGAAGTTCCATGGCCTAAGTGACCAAGAAACTAAATATCGTCAGCGTTACGTTGACCTTATTACCAGCGAACAAACCCGTAAAACCTTTATGATCAGAAGTAAGATTGTAAATGGTATTCGTAACTACCTAACTCAGCGCGACTTCCTTGAAGTAGAAACGCCTATGCTGCAGGTTATTCCAGGTGGTGCTACTGCGAAACCGTTTGTTACTCATCATAATGCGTTAGACATTGATATGTACTTGCGTATTGCCCCAGAACTTTACTTGAAGCGCTTGGTGGTAGGTGGTTTCGAGCGTGTGTTCGAAATTAACCGTAACTTTAGAAACGAAGGGCTTTCAACGCGTCATAACCCTGAGTTCACCATGTTGGAATTTTATCAGGCCTATGCTGATTTCAACGACCTGATGAACTTAACAGAAGATATGTTGCGTACCCTTGCCGAAGATATTCTAGGTTCTAGTGTTATTACTAACACCACTAAAGATACCGACGGTAACGTGGTTTCAGAAGTTCAGTACGACTTTGGTAAGCCGTTTGAGCGCTTAAGTATGGGCAACGCCATTCTAAAATACTGGCCAGAAGCCAATGAGGCCGCTATTCGCGACCCAGAAGCTAACCTTGATGCACTTAAAGCCATGGCTAAACAGTTGCATATTAAAGAGCCTGAAGTTGACGGTATCTGGGGCGCTGGTAAGTACCTATGTGAAATCTTCGAAGCTACAGCAGAAGAGAAGCTTGAACAGCCTACGTTTATTACTGAATACCCGTGGGAGGTATCGCCTCTTGCACGTCGTAACGATGACAACCCGTTCATTACCGACAGGTTTGAATTCTTCGTTGGCGGCCGTGAGCTAGCAAACGGCTTCAGCGAGTTGAATGACTCTGAAGATCAAGCTAAGCGTTTCTCTAAGCAAGTTGAAGAGAAAGATGCTGGTGACGATGAAGCAATGCACTACGACGAAGATTACATTCGTGCATTAGAGTATGGTTTACCGCCTACGGCTGGTGAAGGTATTGGTATTGACCGATTGGCCATGCTATTTACTGACAGTCCAACGATTAAAGACGTGATTTTATTCCCGCACATGAAGCCTGAAGTGTCGAAAGGCGCTGAAGAAGAGTAAGCTGTGTAGATGACCTTATGCATACGTTATAAAAAAGCAGCGTATATAAAAAACAGTTTACAGCGCTTATGTTAAACGCGCAGTGACTTGTTTTGTAAGAAGGGTGTTGAGGGGAACTTCAATACCCTTTTTTTGTGCCATATTAACAATGTAGCCATTAATTGCTTCAATCTCGGTTTGTCGCTGGTTCTTTACATCTTGATGCATACTGGAGTAGTTATTGCCGGTAAGACTTGCGACTTTAATTACCTGCTGTTCAACTTCAATCGCATCAAAACACTGCCCACATGCATTAGCCACTTGAGCAAATTCTTCACAAAGCGTTTTGCGTTCATTAGTAAACTGCTCACCAGCAATATGGCTATTGGTTATATTATTCAGCGCAGTTAGCGGGTTTATCACCACATTAATAGCAAGCTTGGCCCACAATGCCTGCATAATATCAGTTTGATATTTCACTGGTGGAAGCAGCGCATGCAAAGTGTGACACACACTTTTCGCCCATTCAGGTATGGCTGAGTGTTCGTGCGAAAGCAAATGAGGGGCAATACCCACTTGAGTGGCGCCCACGCCGGTGTAAATAACCTGAGTTGCCGTGCGCTTCATCGCCCCATGGCTGGTGCTAGCAAGCAGCAATGGCTGGCCCGATGGCAATAGCGATTTCGCTATTTCATATCCGCCCATACCATTATGTAAAAGCACAACTGGTGTGTTGCTCCCTAAAAATGGCAACCATTGGGTAAGCGCGGCTTTTAGGTGATGTACCTTTAAAGGCAGCACTAGAATATCGTTATCAGAAAGATGAGGTTTGGTTCTGCTTATTTGCGTAACGGGGTATGCGGTACCATCAATCCATTCTAGGAAATAAGAAGTGGGTGTCCCATTCTCATGTTGTGAATAGCGTGTGGGTGTCTCAGTTTTAGGTAGCTCACCATTATGTTGCTCAAGGCTAGGTTTCTGAAAACCAGATTTATCAACTTGAGATACAGGGCTTCTTGGATAAAGCGCGTAAGGCATGGTTTGCTTTTCGGCAGCCCCCGCAAGTAAAGAACCGATAGCGCCGCGGCCTGCAATGTGGATTTTTTTTATCGCGACCTGCTCAGCCTTTACGTTTTCGGTTTTCTGCACGCCTAGAATTGCTTTGTTACTTTTCATAATTTGCTTAGGTTTTGCTAACTAACCGTAGTAAGGAAGGCGCAACGTCAGGCCAGTTAAAAGTATCCGGTTCCGGCAATTCAGCTAACCAGGTCGCCACTTCACTGTCAGCAAATAAATCACCTGAGAGTATTGGCGCTTTCACTGAAATAGTGCGAGAGGGAAGGGGAATGCTTAACCAACCTGCATGTAGATGTAATCTATCGGATGGTTTACCGCTATAGAGCGTATCACCATGTATAGCTGCGCCCACACTTTTAAGGGCCACCCGAATTTGATGGGTTTTGCCCGTAAGCGGTTTGACGATAAATCCGCGGTAGCCAGGTTTGGCTGATTGACTAAAAAACTGGGTGACTGCAGGGTTCTCTTTGCTTTTGAGTAACATGAACTGGCCGCCACGGCGATTTTTCATATCACCCACAATAGTACCTTGTTTCTTTTTCGGCTTGTCGGCACTAATGGCTAGGTAGTATTTACTAACCTGACGGGTGGCAAAGGCATCACCAATAAGTGCTGCTGTATGGGCATTTTTGGCTAAACATAAACAGCCAGAGGTGCCGGTATCTAAGCGATGACAAAGGTGAAGCTGGTTATAACCGGTTTGCTCGCGAAGCCGACTGACGATGCCTAATGTATGGGTGTCTATATTAGTGGTATTGGCAGAATCAGCGCTTTCACTGGTTCTTATATTCTTACCAGTGCTATTAGCATTTTGAGTATTAGCACTGTCATGCATGGCTATGCCGGAAGGCTTGTTGACGATAAGCACATCGTTATCGTCAACTAAAATAGGTATTTCGTTCACTTAGGCTTTTTCGAGCAATTTAATGGCTTCGTCGTAGTCTAGTTCGTCTACCGCGTCTTCAATTCCTTGCTTCGTTTCAGCAGGCAGTGAAAGCACACTTAGCCACTCATCAAGTGTTGACTGGGAAATGAATTCACTGGCTTTTAATGCTGTAATAAATTGATCGCGCGCTTGTGCCGCTACTGCGCTAGTTACTTCAGGCGCAGCGGGCTCAGGAGCAGCCGATAATGCATCAACAGCTGCTATGGTTTCATCAACTAGAGCAGAAAAGCTGGCGTAGTCATCGGGAAGGCATTTGTCGTTTCTTACACTTGCTTCAACGGGCTTACTGGCGTGATGTAAAGCAAATAACCCAAGGTTACCTGCCACACCTTTTAGCGTGTGAATTAAAGAATATGCGTCGTCGAAATTACCTTCTTTCACTAATCGCTGTAAATCATCGTTTGCTGAGCGATATTCATCCGAAAACTTATTCAATAAGGTTAACAACAGTGTTTTATTACCACTTAGTTGAGACATGCCAAATTCAAAATCTAAGACTGTTGCGGGCTGATCCATATAAGTTCCTTTAACTATGTTTCTGTACTGTGTTCACTGTCAGTGTATTTCAGAATTTTATAAATTAATACAATGATAGCAAGTCAGAGCAAGTAAAGCGTTAAAAAGTCTGGTAGTCTTCGATGAAACGTATGCCCCAGGCCATTGTCTCAACGGTTGTATTATTATAAACGCTAGTGTGATGCGAGTTAAATGTATTGCAAAAGCGAGGCCACCTAGAAGGATCCAGCATGTCAGGAAGTTTGGCGTTTCGCCTTATTGTTGCAGTTTTTGCTATTAGCGTACTTAATGGATGTCAAAGAGCAAACGTAGACACCCCCGCCGATAGCTCCGCAGTTACTATCCCATACGAAAAGTACACGCTCAGTAACGGATTAACGGTTATTCTTCACGAAGACCATTCCGATCCACTCGTTCATGTAGATGTGACATACCACGTTGGCTCGGCCCGTGAAGAAGTCGGTAAGTCTGGTTTCGCGCACTTTTTTGAGCATATGATGTTTCAAGGCTCGAAACATGTAGCAGATGAACAGCATTTTAAAGTGATCACCGAAGCCGGTGGCAGTTTGAACGGTACTACAAACACCGACAGAACGAATTATTACGAAACTGTGCCTGCTAACCAACTCGAAAAAGTGTTGTGGCTTGAAGCAGACCGAATGGGGTATTTGCTTGAAGCAGTCAACCAAACCAAATTTGAAAACCAGCGTGAAACCGTTAAAAACGAACGCGCTCAGCGAGTAGATAACCAGCCTTACGGACTAAGACATGAGCTAAATGGCGAGGCTATGTATCCTGAGGGGCATCCCTATTCATGGATGACGATTGGATATGTTGAAGACTTAGATCGAGTTAACGTAAACGACCTTAAAGCCTTTTTCAAACGCTGGTATGGGCCAAACAATGCAGTGTTAACCATAGGTGGTGATATAGACAGTGCGAAAACCAAAGCACTAATAGCGCAATATTTTGGAGACATTCCAAAAGGGCCTGAGGTTAAAGATCCTGAGCCTCAGCCCGTGACCCTATCTGAAACACGCTATATGACCTTAGAAGATAAGGTCCACTTACCCTTACTTCAAATCACTTTCCCTACTGTATATGCACGCCACCCTGATGAAGCACCATTAGATGTGCTGTCTGACATTCTAGGTGGCGGTAAAACGTCTTTGTTTTATAAAAATTTAGTGAAAGAAGGCATGGCTGTCCAAGCTGTAGTGTCACACCCATGCCGGGAGCTTGCCTGTGAATTTCAATTAATTGCCTTGGCTAATCCAGCAAAAGTGCAGTCACTGGATGAGCTTCAAAAGGTAATAGAAGCCACCCTGGCTGAATTTGAAACCCGCGGTGTTAAACCTGACGATTTAGCGCGAACCAAAGGCAGTATTGAAGCATCTACCGTATTTGGCTTACAAAGCGTAGCCGGCAAAGTGACTGCGCTTGCGGCCAATGAGACTTTTTATCAAACTCCAGATCTAGTGTCTGAAGATATCGCCCGTTATAATTCAGTGACCGCTGAAGATGTAATGCGTGTCTATAAAAAATATATCAAAGACGCCAATAGTGTGGTGTTGAGTATTGTGCCAAAAGGCCAGCCTCAGCTGCAGGCTGCCCAGCCCACGTTTGAGCGCCCCGTTCGAACACTACCTGAAACGCAGCCCGATAATCACGAATATACGTCTTCACCATCTAGTTTTGACAGAACCGAACAACCGAAAGCCGGGGAAGCACCTGTAGTGACGGTGCCGGATTACTGGGAGCGTGAACTAGCAAATGGTGTGAATGTACTTGGTGTGACCATGAGTGAAACACCAACGGTAGCCCTTACCATTAGTATGGATGGTGGTATGTTGCTAGATGCTGAGGGTAAAGCGGGTACAGCGTATCTCACCGCATTAATGATGAATGAATCTACGCAAAACTATACAAATGAAGAATTAGCGAACGAGCTAGCTAAATTAGGCAGCTCAATTCGCTTTAGTGCAGCAGGCCGATACTCACAGGTATATGTGTCTACGTTAACTAAAAACGTAATGCCAACTTTGGCACTACTAAAAGAGAAATTCTTCAACCCTGCTTTTGAAGAAAGTGATTTCATTCGAATGAAAGAGCGGGTGTTGCAAGGCCTGCAGCAACAAGCGAAAACGCCGTCTAGTTTGGCTCGACGTGCGCGAGATTTAGTATTATTTGGTGCCGACAATCGCGTAAGTCTTCCTGATGAAGGGACCATTGAAACGGTCCAGTCCATCACACTTGACGATGTGAAGCAGTTTTATAATCAGTATTATTCACCCAGTAAAGCGAGTGCGGTAGTCGTGGGTAATATGAGTTCTGATGCGGTAGTAGATGCATTAGATTTCATGTCGAAATGGGAAGGTGAGGCTTATACCTTTGAAGATTATGATGCTTTCCCTACCTACGATAAGAACCAAGTGTTTTTGGTAGATAGCCCCAGTGCAGTGCAGTCGGTGGTTTATATTGTTAAACGTAGCTTACCTTTTGATGCAACCGGCGATTACTTTAAATCTCGTTTAGTGAACTTCCCACTAGGTGGCGGCTTTAATAGCCGGATAAATCTGAACTTGCGTGAAGACAA
Source organism: Alteromonas sp. Mac1 (assembly GCF_001562125.1). NCBI lineage: Bacteria > Pseudomonadati > Pseudomonadota > Gammaproteobacteria > Alteromonadales > Alteromonadaceae > Alteromonas > Alteromonas sp. Mac1. The sequence continues at coordinate 2,227,011 of NZ_CP013932.1, read as the reverse complement.
AGGCATTACCTATGGCGCGAATAGTGCGTTTATGGGAGGCAAAACCCTAGGTTGGTTTGAAGTTGGAACTGATTTAACGGCAGCGAACACTGCCCAAGGCATTACTGAAGTTTTTAAAGAAATAAATCAGTACATCGACAACGGGGCGACTGACGAGGAAATTCAATTTATGCGTAATGCGTTTACGTTGAGCGATGCCTTAGAGTTTGAAACCCCCAATAGTAAAGCGCGCTTTCTTCGTCAGTTGCAAAGTTATGGCCTTGAAAAAGGGTACCGAAACGAGCAAATTGAAATAATTAATAGCATCAGTAAAGACGAAATTAACGCGCTTGCTAAGCAATATTTGTCGACAGATGCATTGCAAGTTATCGTTGTTGGCGATAAAGATGCGATTCTTGAGCAATTGGAGTCGTTAAATATGCCGATCATCGAATTATCGGTAGATACCAATAGTCGAGAAAAGATAAACTAAGTATCTGATAGCAAGTCATTGGTAATATTGACTTGAATTTAATACGTTGTTCCCCATTTTGAGGGGAACAACTCATCCATGGATATGAACATTGACTGTAAACTCAACGTGTTTCAACGAGCGTTTGGCTGCGCTTAAATCACCTGAATTTTTAACGGCACTTACGCAAATTAAACGTGGTGTTGAGCGTGAAGCGTTACGCATTAAGCCGAACGGTGCTCTGTCGCAAGAGCCTCATCCAAAGGCGTTGGGCTCTGCGCTAACGCACGACACGATAACCACAGACTTTTCAGAGTCGTTGTTAGAGTTTATTACGCCACCTGAAAGTAGCGCCGCTAAAACTATTACGCAGTTACAAGATGTTCATAAGTACACCATTGATAATATTGGCGATGAGCAAATTTGGCCACTCAGCATGCCGTGCTTTATCGAAGATGAAGCGCATATTCCTATTGCTTATTTTGGCGAATCTAACATTGGCAAAATGAAGCGAGTGTATCGCATTGGGTTAAAAAACCGCTATGGCAGCATGATGCAGGCGATTGCTGGCGTACATTTTAACTTTTCTTTCTCTAATGATTTCTGGAAACTTTGGGCTGCGCTTAACGGTACTGAGCATAGCCAAGATCAGACTTCAGCCGATTACTTCTCATTGATTAGAAACTATCGTCGCTACTGCTGGATAATTCCTTATCTATACGGTGCTTCACCTGCGTTGTGTGGTTCGTTTTTGAAAGGAAAAGAACATGCACTACCATTCGAAAAAGTGGGCAAGGGTACGTATTACATGCCGTATGCCACATCATTGAGAATGAGTGACTTGGGATATACCAGTGCAGAGCAGTCTTCACTTAAAATTTGTTACAACCAGTTAGATAACTATGTTCGTTTGCTTCGCGGTGCTATGGATACGCCATCAAATCGCTTTAGTAGCTTTTCTGCTGGTGAAGGTGGTAATTATCAGCAGCTCAGCAGAAATATTTTACAGATAGAGAACGAGCTGTATTCGCCAATTCGTCCAAAGCAGCCTACGCAGTCTATGGAAAAGCCGACCGATGCGCTGGTTAAGCGCGGGATAAGCTACATTGAAGTGCGTGCGTTAGATGTAAATCCATTTTCGCCTATTGGTATTAGCCAAACCCAATTCGATTTTCTTGATGTGTTTTTGTTGACGTGCTTGTTGAAGCCCAGTGCTGAATTAGACGAAGCTCAGCTAAATGAAGCTAAAGACAATATGAACCGAGTGGTGTTAGAAGGTAGAAAACCTAATTTGGTACTTAATCACAACAATGAGGAAACTTCACTAACAGCGTGGGCTTCATCACTGTTTGAAGAGTTTGAGGAAGTGGCGAAAATACTCGATTTGGCAAATGATACCACTCGATATAGTGACGCAGTTGCTGCAGAGGCGAAGAAAGTTGCAAACCCTGCGTTAACCCCTTCAGGTGTTCTTTTAGATGAACTGCTTAAACATGACAAAGATAATGGTGTTTACGGCCTAGAGTTAGCTGCACGTTATCAAGAGCAGATGAAAGGGTTCGATTATCAGCAAACGACGGAAGCTATGTTTGTAGATGCCGCTGAGACATCGTTAGCAGCGCAAGCTGATGTGGAAGCCGCTGATACTAAAGACTTCGACAGCTTCATTCGTGATTATTTTAACGAACCGCTAGCAAAAAAAAACGCCTGATATAAATCAGGCGTAGAAGGTTCCAGGGAAACACACATTTTACTAGAACATAAGTTAAGACAAGCTATGCATCAAAAGTTCAAACCGTTGTGCATTTTTTTATCAAGTTTGGTCGTGCTTTTTCCGCTATTTATCGCTGGGTGCGCTACAACACCGCCGAAAGACAGCAGTAATTTGTGCGAAATCTTCTTTGAAAAAGATGATTGGTACGATGCTGCAGCCGATGCACGTGATAAATGGGGCGTACCCATTCATGTGCCGATGGCGATGATGTATCAAGAAAGCTCCTTTAGGCACGATGCATTGCCACCCCGTGATTATGTATTTTTCGGCTTAGTCCCCTGGGGCAGAGTTAGCTCCGCTTATGGTTATTCCCAAGCTAAGACACCCACATGGGCCGACTACATGCGCGAAACTGATAACAGCGGCGCTGATCGCGACGATTTCGAAGATGCCATCGATTTTATGGGTTGGTTTATTTATAAATCGCAGAAGGTAAATGGCATTTCAAAGTGGGATGCATACGCTCAATACTTGAATTACCACGAAGGCTGGGGTGGCTATAAACGTAGAAGTTACGACCGTAAACCTTGGCTGAAGAAAGTAGCATCTAAGGTGAAAGCAAGATCGTTACGCTACGCCACCCAACTTAAAACCTGTGAAGAAGAACTAAGCAAAGGCTGGTTCATGAAGCTTTTTAGCTAGGTTTGTGGAAGCATAGATTGTTGGACACTCACCTTCAAAACATGGACACCCACAAATTTTAAAAGTTTAGACACCCATAGGCTCAGGTTTATTTAGGTCAGGTGAAAAGAGAGAACTAAGACACTCACAGTTATTAGAACCTTGGACATAACATGGATGTCCAAGGTTTGTTTGATAAAATGAAAACCTCAGTCAATTGATTCAAAACAGAGGGAAAACTAACCCAAGGTTCAGTTTTCTCCTATGACAGATTAATCCACTATAAACATCAAATACCCACACCAAAACTTCAGCATGCCGCGTCCTCGTAAGTCACTAATATGTTTAGATGAGACTCCTTACTATCATTGTGTTTCTCGTTGTGTCCGTAGAGCATTTCTATGCGGTAAAGACAGGTTCAGTGGAAAAAGCTTCGAGCATAGAAGGCAGTGGGTAGAGAACCGCTTGCTTAAACTTGCGAGTGTATTTGCCATTGATGTTTGTGCTTACGCAGTCATGAGTAATCATACGCATACTGTCCTCCGAGTAGATAAAACCCTAGCGCTCGCAATGAGTCCGGAGGAAGTGCTAACTCGCTGGCATACGCTTCATAATGGAACCTTGCTCACTCGTCAATTTATGAATAGAGATCAGAGGCCTAATCTTTCTGAAGCACAAATAAAATCGGTACTTGCTTGCGTGGAAGTTTATAGAAAGCGATTGTACGATATAAGTTGGTTCATGCGGCTTCTTAATGAGTTTATTGCAAGGAAAGCAAACAAGGAGGACGAATGCACAGGGCGCTTTTGGGAAGGGAGATTTAAGTCTCAAGCTCTGTTAGATGAGTCAGCGTTACTGGCTTGTATGGCCTATGTTGACTTAAACCCTATTAGAGCTGGTAATGCGAAGACACCTGAAAAGGCAATGTATACCAGTGTGAAACGTCGCATAGCAAAGGCGAAAACGAACAAACAACCCACAGAGCTACTTCCATTTATTGGTGATTCACAACAGAACAAGTTAAAAGGCTTACCATTTCGAGTCGATGATTATTTGCAGCTTGTGGATCAAACCGGTAGACAGCTAAGAAGTAACATAAAGGGAGCAATACCGCGAAATTGTGAGCCTATTTTATCGCGCACCGGTTTATCACAAACAGATTGGTCTGCCGTTGTAGGCTCTATTGAGAGTAACTTCTCCAGCAAGATAAGCTTGGGATTGGTAAAACGAAGAACTGGAGTGAGCCATCAACTAGCCTGCTAAATTGAAGACTATTTTCCTACCAAAGTATCGTATCTTGCATCAGAAACTATTGAGGCGAGTTGTTATCGCTTTTTCAGTAACACTCATTCATTATCTTATAGTTAACCCTTAATTTAACGAACGCGTCCGTTCAGATTAAACGGACAATAAAAAGTGTCCGATCGGACATTCTTGCTACTTATAAGTTTAAAATAACTATATAAATCAGTTGTTTAATTGTTGGCACGCTATTCGTATTACTAGTTAAAACCTTCAACAAAAAAAACTAGATGAACATGTTGCTTTTTCACTTTATCAGTCTGCCTATTTTTATCTTTATTATTGTAGTCTTGCTCGCTAATTTTGAGTTAGTGAATCATGAGGATGCCTTATGATTCAAGATACAAGTAGCCAAGATACCCTTGTTGAAACGAAATCATCGCGAAAAAAATGGGTGGGTGTCTCCGTCATCATCTTAATCGCGTGTGTCTTTGGATATTTATTCCTTTCTTCTAGCACTAACGCTGGATTATCTAGCAGTCGTGATTCGCTGAAATTCAGTGCAGTAACGAAAGGTAATTTAATCAGGGATATTGTCACCACTGGCAGAATAATCGCATCAAATGCCCCGCAGCTCTACAGCCCTGAGCAAGGCTATGTCCTACTAAAGGTTAAGCCAGGTGATTCGGTAGAAAATGGGGATATTGTAGCAATAGTCGATTCTCCTGAATTACAGAATACTATGAAGCAAGAGCAATCTGCGCTAGCAAGCTTGCAAAGTGATCTTGCTAGGCAAGAGCTCGATGTACGTAGACAGGCACTTTTATTAAATAAACAAGCTGATATTGCCAACGTTGAATTGGTCGCTGCTCAGCGAGAAGAAAAAAGAGCAAAACTGTCTATCAAAGACCACCTCATTAGCCAGATAGATTTAGAAGAGGCACTAGACAACCTAGCTAAGGCAGAAGTGACTTATAAGCACGCCATTAGCGAAATTGAATTAGCAACAGATACGTTAGCTTTTGAGCTAAAGACTACGAAGGAGAAGGTTGCCAGGCAAGCTCTGGTTGTTGATGACCTTACCCGCCAACTTGCCGATTTGACTATTAGAGCGAGCGTGTCAGGTGTCGTGGGGAACGTGTTAATTCAGCCGAATGCACTTGTTGCGAAAAATGAGCCATTAATGAAATTGGTAGATTTAACTGCTTATGAAGCCGAGCTCAACGTTGCTGAGAGTTACGCAAATGAGCTGGGATTAGGGATGAGTGTTGAGTTAAAAGTGGGTGTCCAGAAAGTGATTGGCAAACTGGTTTCAATATCCCCAGAGGTAGTCGATAGACAGGTTACTGCAAGAGTGCGCTTTCCTGAAAATAGTGTGCAGTCAATTCGTCAGAACCAACAGGTGTCAGCACGAATATTGTTAGAGAACAAAAGGGATGTACTTAAGGTAGATCGTGGGAGCTTCCTTCAAGCCGGCGGCACCACAGCTTATTTAGTCACCGGCGACCTTGCAGAGCGAATCGACATTCAGATTGGTGCAACCAGCATTCGAGAAGTCGAAATCCTCAGCGGCTTGCAAGAAGGCGATGAAATAATAGTTTCAAATTACGAACAGTTTAATCAAGCGGCTACAGTACTTCTGCGCTAATAAAAAGGATAAATAGCAATGTTGACCATGAATAACGTAAGCAAAATATACCAAACGAACAGCGTACAAACCCATGCACTAAGAGACTTTTCCTTAACCGTTAATGAGGGGGAGTTTATCGCCGTTACTGGGCCTTCTGGCTCTGGGAAAACAACGTTTTTAAACATAGCTGGTTTGCTCGAGCCGTTTACCACAGGGCAATATACCTTAGACGGTGTCGATATCGGCGGGCTTTCTGACAATGAAACTGCTGACCTAAGAAATCAGAAGATTGGGTATATATTTCAGGGGTTCAATTTAATACCTGATTTGAATTTATATGAAAATGTTGAAGTGCCCCTGCGTTATCGAGGCATTGCCGCTAAAGAACGTAAAATTAGAATTGAACAATGTTTAGAGCAAGTTGGACTAGCCAGCAGAGCGAAACATTTACCCCAACAGTTATCTGGCGGGCAGCAGCAGCGTGTGGCAATAGCACGCGCTCTTGCGGGCAAGCCTCGTTTCTTACTTGCCGATGAACCTACGGGAAATCTGGACAGCCTTATGGCACGCCAAGTCATGGAGCTACTGGAAGAAATAAACAAAAATGGCGCAACAATTGTGATGGTAACTCATGATGCAGAATTGGCCCGCCGAGCGCCTAGAAATATTCAAGTGGTAGACGGGCAGTTAGCCGACTTTACGTTGTATCAAGGTAAACCGACAGTAGCAGCCACCCGCAACGATGAAACCGTTGTTGCGTCAGGAGTATAATATGTTCTTCCATTATATCGATTTGAGTTGGCGAAGTATTAAACGCACGCCTGTCATTAGTTTTTTGATGGTGTTCGCCATTGCTATTGGTATTGGACTGACTATGACAAGTCTGTCGGTTTACCACATGATGTCGATGGATCCCATTCCCCACAAAAGTGGCGCTATTTTTTATCCGCAGCTGAATATCATGGACGATGGCAATGAGTGGCATTCATCTGACAATCTACCTTATCAACTGACCTATCAGGATGCCGTGAACCTGTACAACGCAGATGTTCCAGTACCTAAGTCGCCGAGTTTTAGAAGTGGCTTCTCTGTGCATCTTAGTTCGCCTGACGTGAAACCTACTATGGAGCCCGCGCGATTGGTGAATAGTGAGTTCTTCACTATCTTCGACCGACCTTTTATTTATGGCGCCCCATGGTCCTTAAACTCACAAGACACCCACGAGTATGTAGTAGTGATCTCGGAAAAAATAAACAACCGTTTATTTGCGGGTGAAGATTCGGTTGGTCAACATATTTATCTTGACAATAATAGTTACCGAATTGTGGGTGTCACAGCGAATTGGGATCACCATGTAAAGTACTACGACGTGAACAACGGTGCGTTTAATTCCTCTGAACAGCTCTATATTCCTTTTGGCATTGGCGCGCTAGAAGAAATTACCACATGGGGAAACTTAAACGGCTGGAAGCATGAGGGGATGAAAAACTATCAAGACTTAATGCATTCAGAGCACGTATGGCTTCAATTTTGGGTTCAACTGAACACGGAAGAAGAGAAGCAACAGTTCGCCAATTTCCTAATGACCTATATGGAAGATCAAAGAGAAAAAGGGCGATTTAACCGAGAAGCGTTGGAATACAAGCTTAGAAACGTGACGGAATGGCTGGAGTACAACTCAGTGGTATCTGAAGATAACCGTATTCTGGTGGGGTTGAGTTTTATGTTCCTATTAGTGTGTGTGTCCAACATTTTAGGGTTACTGCTGGCGAAGTTTTTAAAGCGAGCGCCAGAGGTGGGTGTCCGAAGAGCACTAGGTGCCAGCAAGCGTCATATATTTGCCCAGCATATTGTTGAAGTATCAGTGATTGGATTAGCTGGCGGCTTGTTAGGTATTGTGATTGCGCAAATTGGTTTATGGGGAATTCGCGTGACCAACAGCTATTATGATGCCTTAGCAACTATGGATGTCTCAATGTTGCTCGCTGCGCCAATTATTGCCCTTGTGGCCAGTTTCTTGGCCGGACTGTATCCAGCATGGTTAGTGTGCAGAACACAACCCGCTATCTACTTAAAAAGCCAATAGGGAGCAAGCTATGTTAGACATTAAACCTATCTTCAACGCAATACGCCGCTCTAAAATTGGTGCTGTGCTTTTATTACTTCAAATTGCGCTTACTATGGCGATTGTTAGCAACGCGGCATTTATGATTAACGATCATGTTTCATATCTTCGCGAAGATACAGGGTTCCCAGAAAAGGAAATCTTTAGCTTGTCGGTTATGACATTTGGAAAAGACCGCTCTCTCAGTCAACAAGCCGAACTCGATGAAACAATGATTAGAAGCCTTCCTGGCGTAATTGACGCCAGTTTAATTCAAGCCATACCCTTGTCAGGTGGTGGTTCTTCATCATCAGTGCGTTTGAAGCCATCTCCAGAGAAATCTAAATCCATTAGCGTGCCTTACTATTATATGGATGAGCACGGCTTAAATACTTTTGGTATAAAACTACTTGAAGGGCGTAACTTTAGGCCTGAAGAAGTTATCGTTGGCAATGATTTCAGCGGTAATGGCCCCAATACGATTATAGTCTCTCAAGCCCTCGCTGATGCACTATTTTCTGATGGCGGTGCACTAGGTGAAACGGTTTATCTTAAAAATAGACCCCTTGAAATTATCGGTATTGTAGGAACAATGAAAAGCCCTTGGCCCAATGGTATGCGTGATAAAAACACGGCTATTGTACCGTTTATGGATGTGCAAAATTATCAACATATTCTAGTTCGAACGGATAAAACTGAAAGAGCTAATATCATGGCAAATATTGAACAGAATATGTTGGACGTTTACGATAAACGGGTCATCATTAATGTCGATGGGTTAGATAAAACCAAAGAAAACTATGACGCCACTGATGTGCTCATGATGCGTATGTTAATTGTATTGGTTGTTATTCTTTTACTGGTGACTGCACTTGGCATATTCGGGCTCACGCAATTCAATATTAGTAAACGCACAAAGCAAATTGGAACCCGACGGGCCTTAGGGGCAAGAAAGTCTGCTATCGTAAGGTATTTTTTAGTCGAAAATACCATGGTATGTATAGCGGGCTTACTGATAGGGGGAATAGCAGCAGTGGTTTTAGGTGATGTGATGATGAAATCCTACTCTATTTCATCATTAGAACCAGAATTCATCCTCGGTACTGCCGTGTTTATTTTTGTAATGAGCATAGTCGCCGTTATTTTTCCTGCTATGCGGGCCGCTAATATTTCCCCCAGTATTGCTACTCGTAGCATATAAGCCGTATTTAAGAAGTGTAGACATGACAAAAGTGTTAATTGTTGATGACAACGCCGCCGTATTAGAGGCGTTGTCATTATTGCTAGAAATTCATGGTTACGATGTGGTGACAGCCACCACGCCAAAAGCGGCGCTACAAATAGTTAATTACCAAGCGATTGGGTTAGTGCTGCAAGATATGAATTTCAGTGCAGACACCACCTCTGGCGAGGAAGGGCGCGAGCTCTTCTTTGCACTTCGTGAGCTAAACCCGCTATTACCCATTATTCTCATCACAGCGTGGACGGAATTAGAACAAGCAGTAGAGTTGGTAAAAGCGGGAGCGGCAGACTACATCCCAAAGCCTTGGGATGATAGCAAGCTTATTACTACCATTAAAAACCTTGTGGCGTTAGGGCAGGCCGTTAGCCAAAATAAAGTATTGAAGCAACAAGCGGCAAATTTTGACAATACGCGCCAAGCAGCAGTAAATATTGGATTAGTGTACGAAAGTGCAGCCATGCAGCGGGTGGTAGATATGTCGGTGCAGGTGGCTAAATCAGATGTGCCTGTTCTAATTACTGGGCCCAATGGGAGTGGTAAGGAAAAAATTGCTGAACTCATTCAGTCTCAATCACCGCTTAATCAGTCGGCATTTGTAAAGGTGAATGCGGGAGCCCTTCCTCAAGAGCTTATTGAAGCAGAGCTATTTGGGGCAGAAGTGGGGGCATTTACCAGCGCTAATAAAACGCGAATTGGCCGCTTTGAAGCCGCTAACCAAGGCACCTTGTTTTTAGATGAAATTGGCAACTTGCCTTTGTCTGGCCAAGTTAAATTATTGCGGGTATTGCAAACCGGTGAATTTGAAAAACTAGGCTCGGTGAAAACACAAAAAACGGACGTAAGAATTATATCGGCCACCAACTCTGATTTAACTCGAGACATCGCAAACGGTGCATTTCGCGAGGACTTGTTTTATCGATTAAATGTTATTGAAATCAATGTGCCGCCTCTCAATGAGCGAGGTGACGATGTGTTGGCCTTAGCCAAGCATTTTTTGCCTGGTCGAGATATTAGTCTCACTGGGCAGCAAGCACTGCAAGCCTATGCGTGGCCAGGAAATGTACGTGAGCTTGAGAATGTGTGTCGACGAGTTAGTATTTTGCACCCAGATGGTACACTTGATGCTGAAGACTTTGGTTTACCCTTCAACAATGGTGATACAAACACCGAGCAAAAAAGGGGAGTCGAGCCCAGCAAATCAGAGATAGAAGCGGCGCTTACAGAATTTAACGGCACAATATCTAAAGTCGCAAGGTACTTGGGGTTATCAAGGCAGGCCCTTTACCGCAGATTAGATAAATACGGAATTGATTATAAATCGTGAGGTTAATTAAAAATAAGATTCTAGTAGCTGCGCTTAGCGCAACGGCTATCGGTATGTCGCCTATGTTGTATGTAAGCGACTTGTTGGTTGTTCAAAAAGCGCTGCTTGTCATCACGTCTTTGTGCTTGTGCGCAACTGCAGTGAAAGTCTGTACTGCGCAAATAACTAATCAATTGGATGCCCTCGAAATAGGCTTGCTCAATTTTAAAGACGGTGAATTTTCATCAACACTGGCTTGTAAAACGAATGATGAGTTTGAAACCTTATGCCAGCTTTATAACGATACCGCAGAAACCCTTCGCCGAGAAAAACAGTGGTTGTATCAACGAGAGCTAATGTTAGACAAAGTGCTGCATAGTTCACCTGACGTTTTATTACTAGTAAACGATCAGATGCATGTAGTGCTGAGTAACCGCCAAGCCTGCGAGTTTTTCCACCCAACAAGTAAAGTGAAGGATAGTGCCTCACAGGCAAATAATGCCAGTAGGGTAGGTGCGAACAGCTTGGGTGAGAAAAGCATGGGTACCAGAAGCTTAGAGGGTTACACCCTTGGTACGTTACTTAAAAATAAACCTGATACGCTTAAAGATGTTTTGTTAGAAAATCGAGAAGGCCTATTTACTTTGCCGCAAGATGCCAGCGGTATTCAAACATGGCATATGGCTACCGGAACCTTCTTACTTAATAACCAAACTCACCGATTGTATATTCTTAAGCAAATGACTCGAGAGCTTAACCGACAAGAAGTGTCGGTTTGGAAAAAAGTAATAAGGGTAATTAGTCACGAGCTGAATAATTCCCTAGGGCCTATTTCTAGCCTATTGCATAGCGGTCAAATAGTGGGGCAACAAAACGGAGATACTCGTCTGGTGCGTGTATTCCATACCATCGAAGAGCGTATTGCCCATTTAAATCAGTTTGTCCAAGGGTATGGAAGGTTTGCCAAATTGCCTCCGCCGGTTTTGGCAACAATTGATTGGGATAAAATAACGGCGCAACTCAGCAATCAATGTGATTTCACGTTAACCATGCCAGAAGCTGTCGAGGTGAAAGCCGATGCAGTCCAAGTAGAACAGCTATTAATTAACTTACTGAAAAATGCCCATGAGTCGGGAGGAAACCCACAGGATGTGGAGCTCGTTATCAAGCAAACGGCCTCTCAAGTGATTATAGAAGTCCTCGATAGCGGAAAAGGCATGACGGATAGCGTAATGACAAATGCGCTGGTTCCTTTTTATTCCACTAAGGCGAATGGAAGTGGATTGGGGCTGGCGCTATGCCGAGAAATTACTGATGCGCATAATGGCCATTTAGTGATTCAAAACCGAAAAGACAAGGGATTATGCGTACGTTTTATTATTGATAAAACAACAAAGTAATAGAAAAAAAGAGGGGAACAGACGGGCGTCTGTTCCCCTTACGACGCTAAGCCAAGACCGTTTTTAACCTACGTCGAACAGGCATGTACAATGTATTGCAAATGAGAATGATTTGCAATGTCATTTTGAATTATTTTTGATTTATTTCTATATTGATCTCGATCAACTTCTCTAGAACCCTTTTATTTACCGCATTTCAGACTTGATCTAGATCACAAACCCTCCCCAAGAAATCGCTATCATTAACTTATTAACCCTGTGAGGAGAAACACTATGTTACTAAGTATGATTTCAGATCCCGTTGTATGGGGCTCGCTTTTAGGTATCAGTATAATTATTGGAATGGGCGTGTTTTATACATACATGTTTATGCACAACAGCGCAGAGCTTGATAAGTAGGCAGGGCTTTAGCCTGTAGCATTGTCCCTTAGGTCAAGAACCCTCAGTAAACAGGACTAAGTTTGCTATCGCTTATATTCTGGCGTGGGCACATCTAGCAAAACAAGCAATGCTGCTTGTCCGCCGTATTCAAGGGGCGCTTGGTGGAATGCATTCACGTGGGGATGCTGTATTAAGTAGTGGGGAAGCGCGTTTTTTAATACGCCTTGCCCAAACCCGTGCATAATAGAAACACAGTCTACCGACGCTTTGCGGGCGGCATAAATTAATGAGGCTATTTCGGTTTTTGCCATTTCTCGGGTCATACCATGTAAATCGAGCAAAAACTCAGGGGAATAGTCTCCTCGTCTAAGCTGCTTTAGTACATGCGTCGGCACGCCTTCTCGGCAATACCGCATGGGTCCATCTTGTGGAAGTACGGCTTGGTACATATCTGAAAAGCTGAAACTCGCCGCTACCTGCTTACTGCCTTTAAGGTGTTTAACCCCTGCCATTTGTTTTTTCTTTTCAAGAGCAACCTTCTTATTCGGTACAATCTTGTCCTGCTCAATGGGCTTTACACCTTGCATAGCATCAGCAAATGAGAAGGTGTCTTCAATCACTTTGGGCTTCTCAGTGCCTTTTTTCATGGCTTTTAGTTCTTTTTTAAATGCTTTCATTATGAACCGATATGCAAATTAACGTGGGCGCAGGCGTTATCTTTGGGTATGATACCAGCTTTCATATTCCTGATGTACCCAAGCTCTTATGACCGACAAGTTTTACTTAGAAGAAGCCATCGAAGATTTACACAGCATACTTGATATGATTCGGTGGGCTACCAGTCGATTTAACGACGCCGCCCTCTATTTTGGTCATGGTACCGATAACGCTTGGGATGAAGCATTGAGCCTTACTATGCAAGCGCTGCACTTGCCGCATTCGTTGTCTGAGCATGTTGGCGACAGTATGTTGTCATCACGACTTACAAAAAGTGAGCGGGAAAAAATTGCTGAGCTTGTTTTAAAACGTGTGCAAACTCGTATGCCACTGCCTTACATTACCAACGAAGCTTGGTTTTGCGGCATGCCATTTTACGTTGATGAGCGCGTGCTTATTCCTCGCTCTCCGTTTGCGGAACTGATTCAAAATAATTTTGAGCCCTTCGTTAAAGAAGCGCCGTCGCATATTTTAGATATGTGTACCGGTGGTGGTTGTATTGCGATTGCGCTTGCGCATGCGTACCCCGACTCACAGATTGATGCGGTAGATATAAGCGAAGATGCTCTTGAAGTGGCTGATATTAATATTCAAGAGCATCAACTCAGTCACCGTGTTTACCCCATTCATTCTGATTTATTTACTAATTTAACCGGGCAGAAGTACGATTTAATTGTATCAAACCCACCTTATGTTGATGCTGAAGACATGGCCGACTTACCTGATGAATATCATCATGAGCCAGAGCTTGCATTAGCGGCCGGCGATGACGGGTTAGAACTTGTGGATATTATGCTGCGTAAAGCACCACAATACTTAACCGACAACGGCTGGTTGTTCATTGAAGTAGGTAACAGCGAAGTGCACATGGACACTCGCTTCCCAGGCCTTGAAGTCATTTGGCTTAGCTTTGATAATGGCGGGCAGGGGATATTTGCCGTGAACAACACAACATTAAAAAACTATTTTAACAGCAAGGATTAATTCTAGATTATGTCAGGCAACAGCTTTGGAAAACTCTTCACCGTTACTACATTTGGAGAAAGCCACGGTATCGCCATTGGTGGTGTTGTTGATGGTTGCCCTCCAGGCCTCACGTTAAGTGAAGCTGATTTACAGGGCGATTTAGACAGACGTAAACCTGGTACATCCCGTTATACCACCGCCCGTCGTGAAGATGATGAAGTGCAGATTTTGTCTGGCGTGTTTGAAGGAAAAACCACGGGTACCAGTATTGGTTTGTTGATTAAAAATAAAGATCAACGCAGCCAAGACTACTCAAATATCGCTGACCGTTTTCGCCCAGGCCATGCTGATTACACCTACGATCAAAAGTATGGTTCTCGTGATTATCGCGGTGGTGGTCGTTCTTCTGCCCGTGAAACCGCGGTACGTGTTGCGGCGGGTGGTATTGCTAAAAAATATTTAAAAGAAGTACATGGCGTTGAAGTACATGGGTACCTTTCTCAATTAGGGCCAATTAGCGTTGAGAACGTTGATCATACAGTAACGAACACCAACCCTTTCTTTTGCCCTGATGAAAGCAAACTTGAAGCACTAGATGAATACATGCGCGAGCTAAAGAAATCTGGCGATAGCATTGGTGCTAAGGTTTCAGTAGTCGTTAAAAACGTTCCAGTGGGTTTGGGCGAGCCAGTATTCGATAGATTAGATGCCGACATTGCTCACGCGATGATGGGTATAAATGCAGTTAAAGGCGTCGAAATTGGCGATGGCTTTGAGGTTATCAACCAAAAAGGCAGTGAGCACCGTGACACGCTCTCACCCGAAGGTTTCCTATCAAACCATGCTGGTGGCGTTTTAGGCGGTATTTCAACAGGGCAAGATCTTGAAGTGCATATGGCACTTAAGCCAACCTCAAGTATTTCGGTGCCAGGCAAAACCATCAATAAGCAAGGCGAAGAAATTGAAATTATCACCAAAGGTCGTCACGACCCTTGCGTGGGTATTCGCGCAGTGCCAATTGCTGAAGCAATGATGGCAATAGTATTGATGGATCATTACTTACGTCACCGTGCACAAAACGCTTCTGTGGTATCGACGACGGCCCCTATCGCGGGTCAGGCAGGCAAAGCTGAATAAGCGCTAATAAAACGCAAACTAAGCGCTAAGTAAACAGCGCGTCAGTAAAAATAGTAACAACCCAATTTATTCCCTTCATACACCACAGGTAATATTACTTGTGGTGCTATCGCATACGGAGTTGTGCAGTGCCATTCGCTAATTTGCCTTTTGCTAACCATAAATCACTTATTGTTCTCGCCTTAACCTATTGGCTGTACTTTGGTCAATTAGGCGTGTTAGTTCCTTACTTGGGCATATTTCTTGATGGTCGTGGCTTTAGCTCTGCTGAAATAGGGGAGCTTTTCGCAGTGATAACCCTTGCCCGTATTTTAGGGCCTGGATTGTGGGCTGGCATTGCCGATAGAACCGGCAATGCGGTAAGTGTGTTGCGGCTAGGTAGCTTTCTTACGGTAGCCACCTTTTGTTCGGTATTCTTATTTGAAGGTTTTTGGGGGCTTACCCTTTCCTTCGGCTTAATGATGATGTTCTGGACTGCGGTTTTACCTCAGTTAGAGGTTATTACTATGAAGTCTGTAGTGGGAACTAAAGCCAGCTATGGACTTATTAGGTTGTGGGGAAGTATCGGCTTTATTTGCTTAACCGTCGGCGTAGGTAAAGCCTTAGACAGTTTTTCTACTGAAACGCCTGTAATCGTGAGTGTAGGCGTACTATTACTCTTGTTCGTGACCACGTTATATATTCAAGCTCCGAAAGCGAGTGCCGAGAAACACACAGCTACTGGAAGCATTTGGCAGTATGCCAAACAGCGCCCTTTTGTGGTTTTTATTTTTGCTTCAATATGCTTACAAATTAGTTTCGGTGCCTATTACGGCTTTTTTGCGTTGTACATGCGCGACTTGGGCTACAGCGGTCAGCAAACGGGTTTATTCATCGCTCTTGGTGTATTGGTAGAAGTGGTTATTTTTCTTATTGCCAGCCGTTTAACTGCACGTTTTGGCGTATGGAATTTGCTGTTTGCCAGTTTGCTATTAACAGCACTGCGTTGGTATGCGTTAGCGGCAGCGGCCGATAATATGGCGGTGATATTACTCAGCCAAGTGATTCATGCATTAAGCTTCGGATTGACCCATGCGGTATCGGTACACTTTATCCACCAGTTTTTACCACCGGCATTCCACAGCCGAGGTCAAGCTATCTATATTAGTGTAGCCTTTGGATTTGGTGGCGCATTTGGTAATTACATGGCAGGGCAGCAATGGAACCAAGGCGCCAATGCTTACGAAACTTTTGCCACCGCCGCGGTGTTCTCTGCGATAGGGGCGATTTCCTTGTTTTTCTGTAAGCGCAAGCAACTTATGTAGATGGTTTCTTCCTTGTAAAGCTTGTTTCATTAAAGCTTTTGTCCAAACCTACCTTAGTTAAGATAACCAGCTATACTGAATCAAACGTGAAGTGATACTAGTATGAAAATTAAAAAGCGTCATGCTGTAATAGCTAGCAGTATCTTTACCTAAATTGATTTACACGCGTTGACGTTAGCATTCTCATTATATTAATTGAGGGGTGTTTGCATGAATCCACGCTCTGAAGTGGTGTGTAGTAAAAAATTTCCCCACGCGGCTTACAGCATCGAGATTGTTGGCTCTACACTTATTAGTGAATTAGATGGCCAGTGGTCTACTGAAATATCGAATAGTTACATTACCGATGTTAAGCAAGAGGTTGCCTCAAGATTTAACATGCATTGGCTACATATCGTGCTGTTAGATAAGTGGGATTTAACCACCTTTGATGCAATGGAGAAGTTTACCCAATACGGAATATGGTGTTACGAAAAGGGCGTTAAAGCAACGTTTTATGTATATCAAACTAATCCAGTCAAGCGCTACCAGCTGGCTACAATGTTGCCCGAACGAGCCAAGAATTACGTAAGCTTTCACGTGGAAAGCATCGATGACGCATTTCTCTACGCTTCTCAAAACGGCTTTTTAGAGGAGCCTAAACCCAATCAAACGATTAAGACACTGAATGGCTAACATACTCATACGATTGCTTTAGCGCTTTAGGCTCTGGAAGTAAGATTTAAGAGTGTGCATTTAGCTGACGCCCCCAAATAACAGAAGGCGTAAAGTGCAATTACTTACTGGTTCGGCACTCGGCCAGTAGAGTAGGAAGCCCCGCACTATTTTCTTGTTCAAGTCTTACATCAAACTTCCACAATCTATGAAGATGGCGCATAACCTCTCCTTTGGAGTTTCCTAATGGAATATTATGTTGAGGAACGTAGCGAAGGGTTAAAGATCTATCACCTCTTACATCAACGTTATATACCTGAATATTAGGTTCTAAATTACTCAAATTATATTGGGCAGAGAGTTTTTCTCTAATAGTCCGATAGCCGTTCTCATCATGAATAGCGCTCACACTCACATAGGAATTGCTCGCGTCGTCCTCCAAAGCAAATAATTTAAAATCTCGCATTAACTTGGGTGATAAAAACTGACTGATGAAGCTTTCATCTTTAAAGTTGTGCATGGCGAAATGCACAGTTTCAAGCCAATCTTTACCTGCGATAGTCGGTAAGTATTCATAGTCTTCTTTGGTGGGAGATTGGCACACCCGTTTGATATCCATAAACATCGAAAACCCTAGCGCATAAGGGTTAATACCAGAATAGTAGGGGCTGTTGTAATCGGGCTGCATCACCACACTGGAATGACTGTGCAAAAACTCCATCATAAAACGGTCGCTGACCAATCGCTCATCATACATTTTATTTAAGATATGGTAATGCCAAAAACAGGCCCAGCCTTCGTTCATCACTTGGGTTTGTTTTTGTGGGTAGAAGTACTGGGACACCTTGCGCACAATGCGTACAATTTCGCGCTGCCATGGTTCTAATAAAGGCGCATTTTTTTCAATGAAATACAGCAAGTTTTCTTGCGGCTCTGAAGGGAAACGTAGAATATCTGTGTCTTTGCTTTTAGGGTTGCTCGGTAAGGTTCGCCACAGTTCATTAACTTGTGATTGCAAGTAGCGGGCACGTTCTTTCTGGCGGCTTTTCTCCTCCTGAAGCGATATCTTTTGTGGCCTTTTGTACCTATCCACGCCGTAATTCATTAAAGCATGACAAGAATCAAGAATGTTCTCAACTTCCTCTACCCCGTGTTTTTGCTCACATTTTGCTATGTATTTCTTGGCAAACACTAAGTAGTCGATAATTGAACTGGCGTCTGTCCAGGTTTGAAAAAGGTAGTTACCTTTAAAAAATGAGTTGTGGCCATAGCATGCATGCGCCATCACTAACGCCTGCATAGTAATGGTATTTTCTTCCATCAAGTACGCTATGCAAGGATCGGAATTAATCACAATTTCATAGGCCAATCCCATTTGACCTCTGCGGTACTGTTGTTCAGTTTGAATAAACTTTTTACCAAACGACCAATGGGTATAGTTTAGTGGCATACCTATACTGGCATACGCGTCCATCATTTGTTCAGCAGTTATAACTTCAATTTGGTTAGGGTAAGTGTCTAGCTTAAAATCTTTAGCAATGCGGTCTATTTCTGTTTCATACTCGGTCAGTAACGAAAACGTCCAATCTGGACCATCATCTAATTTATGTTTTTGACGCGCTTCACTTAAAGACATGGGCTAACCTCCTTGCGTACTTAACTGCTCAGTACGCTTAAATATTTCTCTGAATACAGGGTAAATATCATCCGGTGTTTGAATGTGTTTACATACTAAGTTGTCATAAGACTGACTTACCTTTTCGTATTCTCGCCAAAGGGTTTGGTGTTGGCGTTCGGTTATTTCAATATAGGCAAAGTAACGGGTGGCGGGTAATAGGTTATTGACTAAAAGTGAACTACATAAAGGTGAATCATCAGCCCAGTTGTCTCCATCCGATGCTTGGGCCGCGTAGATATTCCAATTGCCGTCGCTGAACCGTTCTCGCACAATTTCATCCATTAGCTTCAGTGCGCTAGAAACTATGGTGCCGCCGGTTTCTTGTGAATAGAAAAACTCTTGCTCGTCGACTTCTTTCGCTTGAGTATGATGGCGAATATACACCACCTCTACATTTTCGTAGGTACGGGTTAAAAACAAATACAGCAAAATGTAAAAGCGCTTGGCCACATCTT
Source organism: Alteromonas sp. Mac1 (assembly GCF_001562125.1). Lineage (NCBI taxonomy): Bacteria > Pseudomonadati > Pseudomonadota > Gammaproteobacteria > Alteromonadales > Alteromonadaceae > Alteromonas > Alteromonas sp. Mac1. The sequence goes on along the minus strand of NZ_CP013932.1, from coordinate 2,207,951 downwards.
TGGTCGCTTGATCCATAGAGCCTGAAACATCCATTAAACAAAACATTACCGCTTTGCTCGTCGGGATAGGGCGCTTGTCGTAATTTTTAAAACGTAAATCGAAGGTGTCGATAAAGGGGACTCTAGCGACTTTAGCTTTAAGTAGTGCGAGTTCTTTTTCAATTTCTTCAATTGCGAGCGCATTGTCAGAAGACGCAGCAATTAACAAGGCTAACTGTTCTTCTAACTCTCTAATACGCTTACGGGTTGAACCGGTTAACGCAATTCGTCTCGCCACCGAGCCTTTAAGAGAGCGAACAATGTCTAAGTTACTCGGCACACCGTCAGTTTGATAGCCAGCACGATAGGTTTCATGTTGAATCACTTTATCAAACTGATTTTTCTTTAAATTGGGCAGCGCTAAGTCGTCGAATAAAATATCTAAATATTCATCTTTTGAGATAGAAAATACGAATTCATCTTCTCCCTCACCGCTATTACCCGCTTCCCCTTCGCCAGAGCCTTGACCTGCGCCACCGGGGGGGCGGTCAATTTTATCACCTGCAATAAACTGGTCATTGCCTGGGTGGACGATGTCCCGCTTGCCCCCTTTTCCTGTGTGAAATACAGGTTCGGAAATATCGCGAGTAGGAATACTTACCTGCTCGCCCGAGTCTAGGTCGGTAACAGAACGTTTACCAACGGCATCAGTAACAGCACGCTTTATCTGCTGTTTGTAGCGTTTAATAAAGCGCTGTCTGTTTACCGTGCTTTTGCCTTTACTGTTAAGTCTTCGGTCGATGAAATGCGCCATAACCACCTGCTTGTCATAGGGTGAACCACGAGTAAATAGCCCATTATGAGGCTTTACGAACTCGTAAATACCACTCACACAATAGTCTGACTTGCTTTTGTGTATAGCCTTTTTCCGTCATTCGATTCACAAAGTCGTCATGCTTTTTCTGTTCGTCGGCCGACCCTTTGGTATTGAACGAAATAACTGGCAGCAAATCTTCCGTGTTGGAAAACATTTTCTTTTCAATCACAGTGCGTAGTTTTTCATAACTCGTCCACGATGGGTTTTTGCCACCATTGTTGGCCCGTGCGCGAAGTACGAAATTCACAATCTCGTTACGGAAGTCTTTAGGGTTGCTAATTCCCGCAGGCTTTTCAGTTTTCTCAAGTTCAGCATTTAGCGAAGCGCGGTCAAAAAGTTGACCGGTTTCAGGGTCACGATATTCCTGATCTTGGATCCAAAAATCTGCATAGGTCACATAGCGGTCAAAAAGATTCTGCCCGTATTCTGAGTAAGATTCCAAATACGCGGTTTGAATTTCTTTACCGATAAACTCAACATATTTTGGTATGAGGTAGCCTTTTAAAAATTCTAAATATTGCTCACTTAAATCAGGCGGAAATTGTTCACGCTCAATCTGTCTTTCAAGCACATAGAACAAATGGACAGGGTTGGCCGCAACTTCTTGATGATCGAAGTTAAATACACGGGATAGTATTTTAAACGCAAAGCGGGTAGATAACCCTTCCATGCCTTCATCTACGCCGGCATAGTCGCGGTATTCTTGGTACGACTTAGCTTTAGGATCGGTATCTTTTAAGCTTTCGCCGTCGTACACCCGCATTTTTGAGAACAAACTTGAGTTTTCTGGTTCTTTCAATCTTGAAAGCACAGTGAACTGCGCTAAGCATTCAAGGGTATCTGGCGCGCACGGTGCCCCTTTAAGTTCACTGCTATCTAGCAGTTTGCGGTAAATATGTATCTCTTCGCTTACTCGTAAGCAGTAAGGTACTTTTACAATATAAACTCGATCTAAGAAGGCTTCGTTATTCTTGTTGTTTCTAAAGGTTTGCCACTCTGATTCATTTGAGTGGGCTAAAATCAGGCCATCAAAAGGCAACGCTGAAAAACCTTCGGTAGGGTTATAATTGCCTTCTTGGGTGGCAGTAAGCAGCGGATGTAGCACTTTAATAGGTGCCTTAAACATTTCTACGAACTCCATTAAGCCCTGATTCGCTTTACACAGTGAACCTGAGTAGCTGTAGGCATCTGGGTCGTTTTGTGCGTATTGCTCTAACCGGCGAATATCTACCTTACCTACCAAGGCTGAAATATCTTGGTTATTCTCATCGCCAGGCTCAGTTTTCGCAATACCCACTTGATCGAGCACAGAAGGGTAAACACGCACTACTTTGAATTTTGTAATGTCACCATTGTATTCATGCAAACGCTTGCGCGCCCACGGGGACATAATGGTTTTTAGGTAGCGTTTTGGGATGCCATATTCTTGCTCAAGTAGATGGCCATCTTCTTTGGCGTCGAATAAGCAGAAAGGATGGTCATTTACCGGAGAGCCTTTAATGGTATAAATCGGCACATGTTGCATTAGTTCTTTTAAACGTTCAGCTAACGACGATTTACCGCCCCCTACTGGGCCCAATAAATAGAGAATTTGTTTCTTCTCTTCTAACCCCTGTGCGGCATGTTTTAGGTAAGAGACTATTTGCTCAATAGCTTCTTCCATACCATAAAATTCATCAAACGCGGGGTAGCGAGATATAACGCGGTTTGAAAATATGCGACTTAGTGCGGGGTCCGTCGCGGTGTCTATCATTTGAGGCTCGCCAATGGCACTTAGCAATCGTTCAGCCGCATTTGCGTAAGCTGCTGCATCGTCCTTGCAAATCTCAAGAAACTCCTCAATGGTAAACTCTTCCTGCTTTCGTTCTTCGTATCGGTTTTGGTAATGTTCGAAAATACCCATAAATACCTCTTAAAAAAACGGTTGCCCGTAATTTCAGCTTAGTCGGTATTTAGAAATAGGAAACAAAAATCATAGTAAACTTTTGTATAGACGTGAAATGTTTGGTCTAACGAAAAATGGAATTTTTTCGTTTAAATAGAGTCAAATACACCCATTAGTATTACTTAAAAGTCTGTATATTATTTAATGATAGGCATAAAAAAACCCGCATCAGCGGGTTTTTAAAATTTATCTGAAAATGATTACGCGAAGTTCGCGCTAGCAAATTCCCAGTTAGCAAGTGCCCAGAAGTTTTCTAGGTACTTAGGACGCACGTTACGGTAATCAATGTAGTAAGCGTGTTCCCAAAGGTCAACAGTCAATACAGGCGTAAGCTCGTCACCAGAAATTGGTGTTTCAGCGTTACTTGTATTTACGATGTCTAGAGAGCCGTCAGCAGCTTTAACTAACCACGTCCAGCTAGAGCCAAAGTTGTTCACTGCTTTGTCATTGAATGCAGCTTGGAAATCAGCGAATGAGCCCCATTTTGCATTAATTGCATCAGCAAGTGCACCAGTAGGTTCGCCGCCGCCATTTGGGCTTAAGCAGTTCCAGTAGAACGTGTGGTTCCAAACTTGTGCTGCATTGTTGAAAACACCGCCTTCAGAAGACTTGATGATCTCTTCTAGGCTTTTGCTTTCCAAATCAGTACCTTCAACTAAACCATTTAATTTAGTAACGTAAGTAGCGTGATGCTTGCCGTAGTGATAGTCCAGCGTTTCAGAAGAAATATGCGGTTCAAGTGCATTTTTTTCGTATGGTAATGCTGGTAATTCAAAAGCCATATCGGTCTCCGTGTTGGTTTAATGTTTTTAAACAACGTTAATTTTAGCTCGCAATGCCTGTTCAACGAGCCTGTATAAATACTTTATCTAAGATGCTTATTTTATAATAGCAAAAGCATGCTGTAGATGTAGGGGCAAATTTGTATAACTCAATGACAAATTTATGAAAATTCTAAATTCTTGTCTAGTTATAATAATTGCCTTTCAAATCCCCTTATCGTGAAAGCGAGATGATGATGCGTATAGCCACTTCGCAAACGATAGAAACTGGGGTACTGATAGTAAGTAATATCAGCGTAAGATATAAGATCACTTTCATCTTACCAATACGACTAGGCTATATGAGATTATTGTCATCCACAATTGGTGTGAGCATCACAGGTCATATAAATACCTTTTTCAGGTGCGGTGAGTATAAACCCCCGCAAGAAACTATGATAATATTACCCTTGAATTCTACACGCTCATTCCCACTTATAGGGAATAACTTTTCCGCTGAGAGGACCTGATGGATAACACTGAAACACAATCCACCGTAGACAGAATTAAGCAACAAATTGAAGAAAACCCTATTCTTTTATATATGAAGGGTTCTCCTAAACTGCCAAGTTGTGGTTTTTCTTCACAAGCATCACAAGCACTAATGGGCTGTGGTGAACCGTTCGCATATGTAGACATTTTGCAAAACCCAGATATTCGCGCTGAATTACCAAAGTATGCGAACTGGCCAACTTTCCCACAATTATGGGTAGACGGCGAGTTAGTAGGTGGTTGTGATATCATTATGGAAATGTTTCAGCAAAACGAATTGCAGCCGTTAATTAAAGAAACGGCAGAAAAACACAAGACTGAAGAATAAGATTAGAAAGCCGGCAATTAGCCGGCTTTTTTGATTAAAAACCCGCAAAATTACACCACTTTCAATTCCCGTAAATACTAATAGACAGACCAGAAAACAAAATCCTCTATGGTCTGAAAATAAATAATTATTTTGTGCAAAAACGTTTGTTTTATAGGAGTTTACATCTTATAAAAAACGGGTGCTGACAAGTATATGGTCAGTGTTAAAGGTACAAAATAACTATCACTCGCTGCACTTATTACGTTCATTAAAGCGTAGAGGTGACAGGGGGAAAATCCCGGGAAACCACTATGAATACATCTTTGTCTTTATTGACCAAACACGTTCGAGGCGTACTTGCTGCGTCAGCGGCATTTTCTGTTATGGCCATCGCGCCAGTACATGCCCAAGAAGCGGCCGATGCTGCAGAAGCGAGCGCAGAAGATTATGAACAAATCGCTATTGTAGGTTCACGCGCAGCACCACGTTCTGTCGCTGAGTCTGCAGTACCTATCGATATCATCTCTGATGAAGAATTTAAAAATCAGGGTGCCACCGATGTTGTCTCTATGATGCAAACGGTAGTTCCGTCGTTTAACGTTAACGACCAGCCTATTAATGATGCATCTACCCTAGTTCGCCCTGCTAATCTTCGTGGTATGGCATCAGATCACACCCTAGTGCTAGTAAACGGTAAGCGACGTCACCGTTCTGCTGTAATCACATTCCTAGGTGGTGGCTTGTCTGATGGTGCACAAGGCCCTGATATCTCGGTTATTCCAGCAGCGGCTTTGAAACAAATTGAAGTATTACGTGACGGTGCTGCGGCGCAGTATGGTTCAGATGCTATTGCCGGTGTTATTAACTTCGTATTAAACGATGCGTCGGAAGGCGGTTCATTTGAAGCACGCTACGGCTCGTATTACGAAGGTGACGGCGACATGATTCAGTTGTCTGGTAATATTGGTATGCCTTTATCTGACAAAGGTTTCATTAACCTTTCTGCAGAATACCGAACTGCCGATGATACTTCTCGCAGTGTTCAGCGCGATGATGCGGCAGGCCTAGTGGCTGGTGGTAATACCTTTGTTGCCGACCCTGCGCAAATCTGGGGTTCTCCTGAAATTAAGCACGACTACAAACTATTCGCTAACTTAGGATTAGAGCTAAGCGATACCGCAGAAGCCTATATGTTCGGTAACTTCGCTGAGCGTGAAGTAGAAGGTGGTTTCTACTACCGTAACCCGCACACTCGTGGCGGTGTTTACGCGGCTGATGATGGCTCTTTGTTGGTAGGTGATTTAACTGATGATTTGTCAGGCAACTGTCCTACCGACATTATGCCTGGTGACAACGTGTTAACTAATGAACGTTACATCAATGAAGTGGCTAATAACCCTGATTGCTTCGCGTTCAACGAAATTTTACCAGGTGGTTTCACACCGCGTTTCGGTGGAACGGTCACCGATATGTCATTGGTATTTGGAACCCGTGGCGAGTTAGCGAACGACATCACTTACGATGTAAGCTTGAACTTGGGTGAAAACGAAGTTGATTTTGTTATCAGCAACACTATTAACCCTTCATTGGGTCCCGATACACCCTTCGAGTTTAGCCCTGGTCGTTACACGCAGTCAGAGCAAACCCTTGACGTAGATTTCACTAAACCTTTCGAAATTGGCTTATATGAGCCGTTATTTGTAGCAAGTGGTTTCCAATACCGTCATGAAAGCTACGAGAGTTTTGCAGGTGATACCGCATCTTACGAGATTGGTCCACTAGCCTCACAAGGCTTTGGCATTGGTTCAAATGGTTTCCCTGGTTTAGCGGCAAACAGCCAAGGTCTAGTGTCGCGTCATAACATCGCGTTCTACGTAGATGCAGAAGCGTACATCACTGAAACCTTCATGTTAGCCGGTGCTATTCGTTACGAAGATTACTCAGACTTTGGTGATACTACTAAAGGTAAAGTAGCATTCCGCTGGCAAGCACTTGAAAACATCGCATTCCGTGGTGCTTTCTCAACAGGCTTCAAAGCACCTACGCTGGGTCAAAGTAACGTTCGTAACGTAACAACTGCGTTTGGTACTGATGGCAAGCTTATTGACCGTGCTACGCTTCCTCCTACCGATCCTGTATCACAACTTAAAGGTGGTGAGCAGCTTACTCCGGAAGAATCTGAAAGTATCACGTTTGGTGTGGTAGCAGACTTTGATAACGGTTTGTTCATTACAGCTGATTACTACAACATCGAATTGACTGACCGAATCAGTACTGCTTCTGGTATTGCGCTTACTGATGAAGATATTGCGATTTTGCTCGATCAAGGTATTAGCGATGCATCTAGCTTCAGCGAAATTAGCTTCTTCACTAATGACTTCGATACGACTACTGAAGGTCTGGATGTTGTAGCAAACTACAGTATGGACATGTTTGAAGGCGAAACTAAGTTCTCGCTCGCGTACAACTGGACGTCCACCGAAGTAGATAGAGCATCTGATAATATTTCAGCTGAACGCATCCGCATGTTGGAAGATAACCTTCCGGCAGTACGCTACAGTGCAACAGCTAACCATACGAATGGTGACTGGCGCTTCCTAGCTCGCCTAAACTATTTCGGTAGCATCTATGAAGATCATCTAGATTCAGCACTACCTATCGATAAAGTAGGGTCTGAAATCACGATTGATTTGGAAATGGCTTATAACTTCACAGAAGAGCTGACCGTAACAGTGGGTGCGAAAAACGCGTTTGATGAGTACCCAGATGAAAACACACAATATGCAGGTATTGCAGGTTCATTGTATCCGACTACGTCTCCCATCGGTATCAATGGCGGTTTCTATTACCTGAGAGGTGTATACACTTTCTAAAAACGGAAACCAGGTAAAAGGAGGCGTTCGCCTCCTTTTATTTCTCTAAATGCTAAAAATATAAGATTTCATCGTGCAAGAAGACCAATTAATTGGCATGATGGTTCAATAACTGTAAGCAATTTGAAACACCTGCAAAATTTTAATATGACCAGAAAGTCGACAGTCACCGAATCCTTCTTAAAATATCGCGCAAAGCTAATGCGTGCGGTGAGTACTATTGTGGGTGCCGACGATATAGAAGACATCGTTCAAGAAGCATTCATAAAAAGTTATGAAGCTGAGATGAATCAAGAGATTCGCTTTGAACGCACATACATGCTGAAAACAGCACGTAACTTAGCATTAAACCATGTTGCCAGAGCCGAAAATAAAAATAATCAGCCTATTGATGACATGGACATTTTACCCCACGAACTGGTGGGTTATAGCCTAGAAAAAAATGTAGAAAGTAAGGAACGCTTCATCCACTTTTGCCGAGCGACAGATACGTTGTCTGCGGATGTTAAGCGGGTATTTTTACTTAAAAAAGTATATGGCATGCGCCAAAAAGACATCGCAGAACTCGTTGGTTTAAGCGAGAGTACGGTAGAAAAGCATGTCGCTAAAGGATTAATGTTGTGCTCGAAATATTTAGCCGAGCTATCTAAAGATGACGCCCCCGTGCGCACATCTCGTAATGCGACTCAGGACATAAGCCGTAGTTAACATGAACAATATTCGTCAGTTTTCCAGCAAAGAAGATATCCAAGAGCAAGCCTGCTTATGGATAAGCCGTCTCGATCGTGAACTTAGCGAAGACGAAAAAACACAGCTAGATGCGTGGCTTGCCGAAAGCCCAAATCATCGCAAGGCGCTTATGGAGGCCGCAAGCTTGTGGGATGACATGTCAGTACTTAACGAGTTAAGTGGCTTGTTTCCTCGTCATCAGAACAAAACCGAAACCAGAGCCCACAATCGCAATAACCGCCGTGAGGGCATAGTCACTCAAGCTCGCATGAGCGTAGCCGCCGCGTTTTTAGTGATGGCTATTGCGGTAGGTGTTGTGGTTGACCGTGTTTGGCTTGAAGAGCCAAATGTAGTGGCTCACATGTCTGAAAAAATTGAAACGGGTATTGGTGAGCAAAGAAACCTCGTGCTTTCTGATGGTTCCACATTACTATTAAACACAAATTCACGGGTAACCGTCGATTTTTCTAACGATGTGCGAAACATTGTCTTGCTAAAAGGCGAGGCGCATTTTGAAGTCGCGCACGATACCACCCGACCTTTCACCGTAACCGCGGGAAATAATACGGTTACAGCGGTGGGTACTGCGTTTAACATGCAATATGTTGACGATAATGCCTTTGAGTTAGTGGTAACCGACGGAAAGGTATTAGTTAAAGACAGATTCAGTGCATTCAGTAGTAACCAATCATTGTTTTCCAAAGCACCCGTTGAAGGTGAAGGCCTGCTTATGTTTGCGGGTGAAAAAGCCACAGTTAAAGGCGATGTTGATGCCCGTGAAAGTTTATCGCAAAATGATATCGATGATGACTTAGCATGGCAGCAAGGCATGATTGTGTTTAAAGGTGAGCGCTTAGAAGCCGTGCTTGCTGAAATTGGCAGATATACGCAAGTACATTTCCAGATTTCTGACGAGTCACTTAAAAGCCGCCGTGTTGCTGGCTACTTTAAGGTGGGTGATATCGATGGCTTGCTAGCGGCCCTTAAAAACAGTTTTAATATTGAATACGAGAAAGTATCTGATACCAGTATTCAGTTATCGGTTTCCCGAGGCTAGTTTAAGCCTAGAGTAGGACCACTATAGAGCCATCAAAGTGCTAACTCGTAGATAACTCACGATTGATGGTCAAAAGCAATGCTTTAAGGTTAATGCTTGTCTTATAAAAGCAATGCACTTGCATTTCTTGGCATAAGCTTAACTATTGTGACAATATAATAAAACAGATAATAAGTACGATTTCTCATCTTGCATCATTTGCGTTCGGCCAATTTTTATCGTGCAGTAGTGCGCAGCTATAACAGTGTGCGCAAGGCAAGTATTTGCTTTGTGTTAGCCGTTTGTGCTGGTCCCATTCAGGGCGCATACGCGCAAGAGCCCGAGTCTCAAGCTGGTCAACGTAGCAAACAAGAAAATGCGCCAAGCCCAATAAAGCAGTCTAATCAAACGGCCTTTCAGTTTTCAATTCCAGCCCAAGATGCCGACGACGCGCTAACAGAACTAGCAAAGCAAGCTAATACCACACTCTTATTTCCTTTCGACTTAGCGCAAACGGTTAAAACCAATTCTTTAGAGGGTAACTTCACCCTTAACGAAGCCTTATCAAAATTGCTTGATGGCACCGAGCTTGCCGTGGTGACCGACAGTGCTGGGCAAGTCAGTATTCGTTCTCGCAGTGATGTAGTTGCTCAAAATAGAAAAGACGAGGGTGAAGAGAAGGTTCAAGAAGAAGACACGAGTAATGCACTTGAGCGTATTGCTGTAGTGGGTACCAGAAGTTCTCCTCGTAGTGTGGTCGAATCGCCCGTGCCACTCGATATTATTGGCTCAGAATCGTTACGTTCACAAGGCAACAGCGATGCCTTGTCGATGCTAAGCACCATGGTGCCTTCTTTAAACGTAAACGACCAGCCAATTAATGATGCTACCAGTTTAGTGCGACCTGCTAATTTACGAGGTATGGCGTCAGATCACACATTACTGCTCGTCAACGGTAAACGCAGACATCGCTCGGCAGTCATTACTTTTCTTGGCGGTGGCTTATCTGATGGCGCACAGGGGCCGGATATTTCGGTTATCCCTGCTTATGCATTAAAACAAATTGAAGTTTTACGAGATGGTGCTGCGGCACAATACGGTTCAGATGCAATTGCTGGCGTGATTAACTTCGTACTTGATGATAGTGATTCAGGGGGCAGCGTCGCACTTAAAACGGGTACCTATTCTGAAGGTGATGGTGAGTTATTTCAGATACAGGCTAATAAAGGCTTTCGTTTAGGTGAAAACGGCTTCTTGAACGCCACGGTAGAATATCGACAGCAACAAGGCACATCACGCTCTGTTCAGCGTGATGATGCACAAGGCCTCATTGATGCGGGTAATACGTTTATAAGCAGCCCTGCGCAAATATGGGGCGCGTTAGACGTTAATGAAGACATGAAAATGTCGGTAAATGCTGGGTGGGATATTTCGCCTAACTACGAAGGTTACGCGTTAGCAACTTATGCCCATCGTGAAATAAGTGGCGGTTTTTACTTTCGTAACCCACAAACCCGAGAAGGTGTTTTTTCTGAAACAAACGAAGAAACGAGCGAAAGTCGCTTATTGGTTGGGGATTTAGACGGTATAGGGCAGGGGATTAGCTGCCCCACCATTTTCCTTGATGATACTAATGTATTGGATAACCCCGATTATTTGCGTATTGCCGATAACACCACGGCACTTGGTGCGAACTGCTTTGCCTTTAACGAGTGGTTTCCTGGTGGGTTTACCCCACAATTTGGTGGCACAATTACTGATGCCTCTGTATTTGCTGGCGTCAAAACGGAATTAGACAATGGCTGGGCGATGGATTTAAGCGCCAGTGTTGGCTACTCAGATATCGCTTACCGTTTGTCTGGCACCGTTAATCCTTCCCTCGGGCCAGACTCGCCACTTTCTTTTTCTCCAGGCTCAGTTAGCCAAGTAGAGCGTACGTTTAATCTTGATTTCGCAAAGCTAATTCAATCCGTATTTGAAGAGCCAATTAGTATTGCTATGGGCGCAGAATGGCGCAGAGAAACTTACTTTCAAAAAGCCGGTGATGATGCCTCTTATGCCGCAGGCTCGCTTGCTTTCGACTCCACAACGGGGGCATCGCAAGGGTTCAGCATTGGCTCGAACGGATTTCCTGGTTACCAGCCTCAATCTGCAGGGCACTGGAGCAGAAGTAATTGGGCGGTGTACATAGATTTGGAGTTTTTTTTAAGTGAAGCATGGCAGTTTGGTGTAGCCACCCGCGTTGAACACTTTACTGATTTTGGCTCTACCTTTGATGGTAAGCTAAGTACGCGATATAAGGTTAATGACTTATTTGCCCTTCGAGGCTCTATCAATACTGGCTTTAAAGCGCCGACGGTTGGTCAAAGTAATGTGATTAATGTCACCACGGCTTATAGCGCGAATGGACTAGAAGACCAAGCCACACTGCCGCCCACTGATTTGATATCACAACAGCTAGGTGCAACACCGCTCACTCCAGAAGAGTCGGTTAACTTTAGTTTAGGTGCGGTGATGCACGTAAGTGATACCTTTTTCGCAACCCTCGACTATTTTAATATCCGTTTAATGGACAGGATCAGTACCACGTCAGCAATACCGCTTAGTGAGGCAGACATCCAAGTGCTTAGTGCGAACGGCCGCGACGATGCGGCGAACTACAATGCCGCAAAATTTTTCACCAATGACTTTGATACCCAAACCCAAGGGGTCGATTTAGTGGTTCACTACGACTTCATGGTACAAGATTGGAAGCAGACATTGTTGTTAGCTTACAATTGGACAGACACACAAGTAGAGCGGGTGACCTTGTATCCCACCATGGTTGATGGTGAGATAACCTTAATGCCAAACCTGACAACACAGCGTATTAGAATGCTAGAAGATAACTTGCCAGCACACAGAGGCAGTTTGACGCTTGAACAGTACATTGGTGACTTTAATTTTACGTGGCGGGCAAACTACTACGGCAAATACTACGAAGACCATTTAGATGCTTCAGCGGGAATGGATATTTTTGGAAGCGACACGCTAACGGCAGATGCGCAAGTAGCATGGTTTTTTTCACCAGCGTGGCGAGTTACGCTAGGTGTGCAAAACTTATTTGATACAAAACCTGATAGCAATCCATTTAGTGGGGAAGTGGGGGCTTTATATCCGCCAACATCGCCTGGGGGAATTAATGGCGCATTCTATTATTTAGGATTGGAATACAGTGTTGATTAACGACACAAAAGTTGATTGAAATAGAAGGTCAGATAAATTTTGGATAGAATCTAAAAAATAAGACCTAAAAAATAGAAACTAGGAAAATACCTAGGAAAAAAGAAAGGGCTAGCCTACGTTTTTAAACATAGAATCATCGATGATGGTTTGATCGATAATCTGTTGTGCCATTTGGATGCACTTGCCACACTGGGAACCAAGTTCCATATGTTCACGCAATTCACGCATGTTACCTACGCCATTACCTTGTACTGCGGCGCGTATGCTTTTATCGGTAACGCCGTAACACATACATACAAACATAAAACACTCCAAATAAGTCTGTAAATGATAATAATTGCTATTTCATTCTAATGCAAGTGAGATTTAGTCGTATTCACACTCAAGAAATCATCAAAAAGGGTGGCCGTTGGTACGATGAGTGAATAAATCTTGAAAAATTAGCAGAAGTAGAGTGCGTTACCGCTTGTTATCTAAGATAAAGTACCAATAAAGAGAGTTAGAAAACGCCCAGTGAAAAGACGTTTTACTTATTATTTAGTTTTTATATAAATTGGAGATATTCATGAGTGTATTAGTTGGCCGTCCAGCGCCGGATTTTACCGCTGCTGCAGTATTAGGTTCAGGTGAAATAGTTGATTCATTTTCACTATCTGAAACCATCAAAGGCAAAAAAGCGGTACTTTTTTTCTACCCGCTAGATTTTACCTTTGTTTGCCCATCTGAACTTATTGCTTTTGATAAGCGTTTTGAAGAATTTAAAAAACGCGGCGTAGAAGTGATTGGGGTTTCTATCGATTCACAGTTTTCTCATAACGCATGGCGAAATACGCCTGTAAACGAAGGTGGCATTGGTCCAGTTCAATATACGTTAGTGGCCGACGTGAAACATGAAATTTGTCAGGCGTATGATGTAGAGCATCCAGAAGATGGCGTGGCATTTAGAGGTTCTTTCCTGATTGATGAAGAAGGCCTAGTACGTCATCAAGTAATTAACGACCTTCCGCTAGGCCGTAATGTAGACGAAATGCTTCGTATGGTCGATGCACTTGCATTCCATCAGGATCATGGCGAAGTTTGCCCAGCGGGTTGGACACAAGGTAAAGCGGGTATGGACGCTTCACCAGAGGGCGTAGCTAAGTACCTTGCAGCAGAGGCTGAAAAGTTATAATAGGCCGAAAGTATCTACAAAAGCCTTAAAAGTAAGCACTCAGGCTTGTTAAACAGGCTTTATGCAAATACGTCTACCTAATACTAAAACAGCGCCATTCGGCGCTGTTTTTTATTTCTACTGAATAAATTTTAATTTGAAGCGATTGCAGCCAAGGCAGTATTTCAGACGTTGCTTATCAGCAAGGCTCATCAGGGCTGATAGGTTCACCAGCTAAGGGCCAGCCGCCCAATGTTTTGTAACGATTTACCATAAAGCAAAACAGTTCCGTGGTTTTTTGCGCATCATATAATGCGCTGTGGGCTTCTTTTTGATCAAACTCAATACCTGCCGCACGGCAGGCTTTAACCAAAACAGTTTGGCCTAACGTTAAACCAGCAAGGCTGGTGGTATCAAAAGACACAAAGGGGTGAAAAGGCGTGCGTTTGATATTACAACGAGCGATAGCCGCGTTGACGAAACTTTGGTCGAAGGTGGCGTTATGCGCCACAATCACCGAGCGCTGGCAATCCGCATCTTTTTGCGCTTTACGAATACCTTTGCACAACGACTTCATTGCTTCACTTTCTTCTATGGCACCGCGCAGGGCACAGTGAGGGTCAATGCCGTTAAACTCTAGCGCTGCAGGCTCTAAGTTCGCGCCTTCAAAAGGATCGACATGGTAATGAAAAGTTTGGTCGGGATAAATCAGACCATCTTCTTCCATTTTTACCGTTACGGCAGCAATTTCAAGTAAGGCATCGGTCCCAGCATTAAAACCGGCGGTTTCAACGTCGATAACAACAGGGAAGTAGCCCCTAAAACGATGAGGAAGGGAGTGGTGCAACTCAGACATAGTTTCTCTTAGCAGGTTCTTTGGTTACGTAACAAAGCTGTATCAACATAGAAATGCTACAAAAAGTGCTGGGATTATGGCAAGGATAACCCACGGTATCCAGCCTGAATTTCAATGTGGGGCGTTAGAAACCTGAAATGAGGGCATAATTGATGGTATTAATGGTATAGAAGGCTAAACTTTTCTACACTAAGGACGATATATTCTGTAAGCGCCTTTTCGTTAGGTATGGTTTATCAGTTGAGTGGGTATAGTTGTGAAGCGTAAATTCGGTTTACTTATTCCGTTGTTTTTTACTACGGTCGCAAGCGGTGCTATGCGTCAGTATTCTGCTACGGTAGAAACGTCTAACTGGGAAGTGGTTGATGCATCGCGTTTGCAATGTACATTGAACCATCCTTTACCCGGTTACGGCGATGCCATGTTTACAAGCGTGGCTTCTAAACGGCTTAATATGGAATTTGAGCTAGACATGCATTTATTGCCTAACCGCTTCGATGTAGCTGCTGTTTATTCTGTACCGCCAAAGTGGATGCCGGGTGTAGCGCCTAAAACCATCGCCGATATGACATTGCGCACGCAATATAACGGTGACCTTCCGCAAGACGCTGCATGGACTATGCTAAGTGAACTCGAAAAAGGCTTCTGGCCTACCATTTATTATCAAGACTGGTATAACGAATACGATAAAGTGAGTGTTGCATTAAACGCCAGTAATTTCTCGAAGGTGTATCGAGACTTCGTTAAGTGTGTGTCTAACTTATTGCCTTACAACTTCGACGATATTGCCTATACGGTGTTGTCGTATCAGAAAAACAGTACCGAACTGACTAAGTATTCTCAAAAGCGCCTAACAATGATTGGGGAATACCTAAAAGAAGATAGCGACTTAGAGTTAGTATTGCTTGATGGCTATACCGATAGCTATGGCGGGCGATGGAACAACGAACAATTATCTATACGCCGAGCCAATGAAGTAAAAAGCTACTTAACTACCATAGGCGTGCCCGATGACAGAATTCAACTGACGGGGCACGGTGAGAAGCGCCATATAGCAAATAACGATACCCGAGAGTCGCGAGCGCAAAATAGAAGGGTAGTAGTGCGGTTATCTAAATCTTAGGGTTATCTAAAATCTAAGTAAAAAATATAAACAAATTTGAAAAAGCGGCTTAATGGCCGCTTTTTCGTGAAGTGAATAATATATTTGTTGTTGCTATTCGCCTTGTGCTTCAAGCCAGGCTTTTACCGGCGGCACATGGTCGGTAAATACGCCGTCTACGTTCACCACGTGTTTAAGGGTAGAAAGAAGCTGTTCTGCTGTCATGCCTGGCGGAAGGGCATCTTGACGGAACGTGTAGGGATGAATAATGAAACCTTCTGAATGGGCATACTCAACCCAGGATGCGGGTACTAATTTACCTGCTTCCATCGCTTGTGGGTCTAGTAGTTGACCTAACCAGGGGCCTAAACCGTCGGCATAGTTTGCCACTTCTTTCATGCCTGCTTCACTTTTGATCCAATCGTAGTCTGTGGTTGATTCTCCCCAACTGTTTTCACCTATTAGCATGACCACTTTTCCCGCATAGTTTAGGTCTTTTCTAATGCGCTTTATTTCATCGAAGTCGAAACACTGCAAGTAACTGTTGGCGTCTTTATTGGCAAGATTAAATCGTGTTAGTGATGCAATCACAATCTGGCTAGCGTCTACTCCTTGTTCGTTATGCCACGCTGGTGATTTTACTTCCGTATAAACCCCTACATTGGTATTGAACTCTCGATTAAGCTGAGTAATAAGCTCGTAGTGTTCTTCTAAGGTTGCCACGGTAAAATTTGCCGTATTCCCTGTATAGCGTTTTGTAAAAACTTGTTCACCCTTGCTGTTCGCTCGTTCGTGTACTTGCAGAGTGCGAAGCTCAGCTAACGTGAAGTCTAAGGCGTAAAAGCGACCATCTTTACGTGCACGCTCTGGAAATACTTGCTCTACATTGGTTACTGTTTCTAAGTGTATGTCGTGCAAGACCACAGCAATCCCATCTTTAGTAATAACCGCATCTTGCTCAATAAAGTCAGGGTTCATGGCAAAAGCAAGCGTGGCGGCTTCTAATGTGTGCTCAGGCAGATAACCTGACGCGCCCCTATGAGCAATAACATCGAAGTCTTTCGCCAATAGTACTGGGCTTGCAAAAATCGAGATAGAAAGCGAGAAAGTAAGTAGAGCGTGACGAATTTTTAGCATGATAGGGCAATATCCTTATTAATAGGGCCGCTGTATTTTAAAATAGAGACTTATTGTTTTGTTTGAATAAGTTCGATGGCATAGCCATCTGGATCGCGAACAAAAGCAATGACAGTAGAGCCGCCCTTTACGGGGCCTGGCTTGCGGTATACATCACAGCCATTTTGCTCTAGGTTTTCGCAGAACTGATAAATATCGTCTACTTCGATGGCGATGTGGCCGTAAGCCGTGCCTTTTTCATAGGTGTTGTCGCCCCAGTTATAAGTGAGTTCAAGTACGGTAGTGTTAGTTTCTTCACCATAACCCACGAAAGCGAGCGTGTATTCATAAGCTTGGTTTTCAGACTTTCTTAGCAGCTTCATGCCCATCAAATTAGTGTAGAAGTGCAAAGACGCATCAAGATCCTCAACACGAAGCATGGTGTGTAGCATTCTCATTCGATTCTCCCCGTCCTTCTAAGGACATCATATATATCAGTTTACTATGGGTATGTGAAAGGAATGAGACACTATGGCGCAAATACAATGGCTGCAAGCGCCTATCGTTAAACCGCTAGCAAAAAAGGATAGTTAAAAGCCCCACATTCCAATATTGTCTATTTTAAGGCGGCGAGGTTGATGTAGTAAATAACTTGACGATCTTATCAACATACGTAAGTAAGTTTTAAGCCGAGCTTGCGCCGCGAATTGAAGGTATATGCGGGGGGAGGGCACGAGGGTTACGGTATGTGGCCAATTGTAATGAAAGTTGTACAGCAATATGTTGCACGGTAAGTGAAATAAATAGCGATATCGGTAGACTTACCTGACTGAAAGATGTACATTACGCCCGCTTTAGATAATTAAAAGCTTTTTCTACTACTGCGTTGTACCCTTTTATTCTTCAGTTTTATCGAAGTTTTAATAGATATACATTTGCGTTACTAGTAAGTTAAATCTATTGCTATCCGGTGAATTTCACCAATTACTTCAAATATATAAGGTTACAAACATGTCTGATACAGTAAACGGCACAGTTAAATGGTTCAACGAAGATAAAGGTTTTGGTTTTCTTACTCAAGACGGTGGCGGTAAAGACGTATTCGTACATTTCCGTTCAATCGCTTCTGACGGCTTCAAAACTCTTTCTGAAGGCCAAGCAGTTAGCTTCAGCGTAGAACAAGGTCAAAAAGGCCTTCAAGCTGCAAACGTTGTTGTTCTTTAAGTAGAACTTTAAAATACAACGACAAAAGGCTAAGTTTCTACTTAGCCTTTTTTAATTGTGCAGTACTAATATTTTTATTTATTTTTGGTTTGATAAGAACAGAATTTTGAAAGGAATTTTAAAACGAATAAAAAACTAGCAATATTATTATACAAAGAAAAATTATATGTCTCATACTATTAACGGCGCTTCGCTCCGTACACTTCCTCCTATTTCGACAATCTCAGTAAATAACTTCAACGTTGTTTTTACCGATAAAGAGTGTCAAAAGTCAGTTCAATTTCACAACAACAGAGATACTAAAGTATTTTTACGTTGGTTGCTTAATACTACGGTTGAAAGTATTTATGCTTAGCTAATAAGTAGGCTGAAGCAAAATTAATACTGCGTTAAGAGCTCGTGTGTCGCTATTGCCTTACAGAATATTGCGTATAAAAAGTAAATTTCCTCTTTTATATTATGTATTCTGAGCAAGCAGGTTTATGCTTGATATAGGACAAGTAACAGTTTTGTTGCCCTTTTACCTGCAGACAAGGTTCGATTTTGCTTTCTTACTTTCATTTGGGTGTTTTTTATTTTCTCCTCATACTGGTGGTAGTCCCCGCATTTGGTCAGGAACCTATATCAGTCGTTGATGATAAGCGTATAATCGCTGATGCTAATGTGTGGCACGAATTAGATTACTCTTTTGATACATCAAATCTCGAATCAAAAAATAAGCTCGCAATTTTAAAAGAGGCTTATGAATACGCCCCGGTTGTGCCATCACTGGGCGGGAAGTCGGGAAGTTACTTCACCAAAGTAGTCTTAGATATTTCGCAAAAAGGGCAGTACTTTGTTGTCGTTAATGCCAACTTCATTGATGTTGGTTTAGCTTCATATTCGTCGCCTGTTCAGCCTGAACTTAGCACTCAAGTCTTCTCTCAACTTCTTGATGACAGCACGCCTCCGGTGCTTCATTTTCAAGCCGTGACGGTGCAAACCGTTATGGCAAATGAGCGAGTAGAATTATGGCTGTTTATTAAGGCCAAGCAGTTTCCTACGCCAGTTTCCATTACTGTGTTAGACAGTACAGAGTTTTATCGTTTCCAAAAATTTAATAACGGTATTTCCATAGCTGGCATTACCACCATGTTCATTTTGTCCTTGCTGGCCTTGCTCATCTATTCTGGGACGAGGAAAAGAGTAGCATTAACCTGTGCAGGTTATTTGGGTATTCATGCTATTGGCTGGATGGCAGCTTCTGGAATGCTTGGTGATATCGTACATTTCCCATTCAATACCAGTTATTGGGGAATGCTACTTTTTCCTTTCGCTATTGCCTGTGCTGCTCAGTTTGTCTCAGATTTATTTGAGTGCAAAACCGACCACAAAAAATTGTTCAAATTTCTTAAGACTTTGAGTCTAGTAAGCGTTGTATTAGGCGTTGGCATGTGGTTTATGCCATTTTCTATCGCATATTTACTATCTCACTTATTGGCTATGTTCTGGATAGTGGTGACCATAGCGGTGGGTGTGAGCATGATTAGACAGCAAGATTTCCGCGCGAAATATTTTTTGGCAGGCAATCTACTCTACAGTGCATCACTTGGCTACTACATTGCTGCTCACAGCCAGTATTTCGGTGAGCTAGCGTACCCCGAATCTGTTGTTATATTTGCATTGTCGCTAGATTGCTTATGTATTTTGTTGAGCTTAACTGAGTGGTTTAAATTAAAGCAAAAGGAGTTCAATCGAAACCAGTACTTATCGCGCATAGACTCAATGACTCAGCTTGGTAACAGATTTTCTCTAACAGAATGCATTGAAGCCTTAGATGACTACTACGTTATTATTTTCATCGATTTAGATGGTTTAAAGGCCATTAACGATAAACACGGTCATGATGAAGGCGACAAACTTATTATTAAGGCTGCGAGCCTATTGCAACAATCGTTTTACTTTTTGGGAGATATCTTCCGCTCAGGAGGCGATGAGTTTGTAGGGGTATTGCAAGCCGATTCGACCAGAGAAACCCGAAACGTGGCTGATAGCGCCTTATCAATAGTATCGAATGTTTCAATGGAGCTTAGCAAGCAATGGAGTGATGCGGGCGTTAGCTTTGGGATTGCAACAAGCCTTGAGACTAAGGTGCCTTCAGAATGTATATCGTTGGCAGATAAACGTATGTATCAACACAAAGCTAAATCGAAGCATCCGCGCTCTGGCTAGGCGCTTAGTGAAAAGGCTTTTTGTAAGAGTTCTTAATAAGGGCTCTAAATAAGAGCTCAGTGGAAACGCTTAGCCTCTGTAAATAATATGACTTCGCTTTTAGTTTCAGTGCCAGCTATTTAAACCGCCAAGCGTGGAGAGCCAAGCTTTATCGTATTAGGCGTTAAACTCAGTAAAAATTACGCATTTCACCATCACAGTGAACCTTGTCAAGGTTTCTTTGAAGCTTTACGGTGATGCTGAGCGTAAAAAAAAGCGGCTATCATCAAGGCCAAGGGCAGTAAAAAGATTAATTCAGGTCTCATGCTCAACACTCACTGTTTTGTTCACTTAATAGATAGATTAATGATTAATCACTTATTTGCAAGTGGCTCAAGCGTCCAGCCCGCTCAAATGAAAAGTCGCTCGCCTGGGGGGATCGGCTCTCATTTCTGTCTTCCTATGGCACCTTTTTCCACATCCTTGTTCGCCTCCTTTTCCGACCCCGTTGATTTTGTGGTAACGTAATTAAATAGCACAATTTATCATAACGCATTAAAAGGACTTAACTTTCATGGCGCTGCAGCGAATAAAGGTACTATGTTTTTTTCTACTATCAATCAGCCCAATCTCCTATGGGCAAGATGCTTCTGTAGAAGATGAAACACAAAGCTCCAGTTACACCCTAATTACCGAAAAGCTAACATCGAAGGTATTATTAGAAGAGCGCACTGTGGTTGTTCAACTCCCTAAAAGCTATGCTGAAAACCCAGATAAAAAATACCCTATTATTTACCGTCTTGATGGCGCTACTACGCTCGTCATGTTGAATGCGGTTCTTGAAAGTTTGCAATCTCAGCGGGCGGCGCCAGAAGTTATTGTGGTGGCAATCGAAAACACCGACCGTCTTCGGGATTTATACCCTAACGTAAATAAAGACCCCAATGGTCCCGTGGGTTATGGCGGCGGAGGTGCTAAGTTTTTACAATTTATCACTTCAGAATTGATGCCGATGGTGGAAAGTAAATATCGGGTGCATGATTTTCGAGTTATTGCAGGTGCATCGGCTGCAGGCGCTTTCTCATTGTATGCAATGCAGCAAGCGCCTGAATTGTTCAATGCTGCCTTAACTTACAGTGCTGCAGTATGGTGGGCACATGGTGCAACGGCAAAGACTACGGTTGAGTTCATAAAGAATAATAAAAAGCTCGATCATTACCTTTATACCGCTATTGGCAACGAAGGTGCGCCCATGCGCCCTTATTACGATGCGATGATTTCAGATATCCGTAAAAACAAGCCGGAGGGACTACGGTGGCATAACGATGTATTCAATGACGTACCTCATAACCTTGTGACCAATGCAGCAAGCTTTAAAGCGTATTACAGTTTATTTTACTCAGAGTATATGCGCCCGAAAGACTATGATGGTGATTTGAGCTCGATTGAAAAGTATTACGAAGTGGTATCACAGCAACGAGGCGAGAAAATCGAAGCGGCGGAATGGGTAATAAGAGAATTAGGTTATCACTTCGTGTCAGAACAAGATTTCGATGAAGCTATAAAGCTATTTCAGTACGGTATTGAACGTTATCCCAATGCGCCGGATGCATACAATGGTCTTGCCTATGGCTATGAGCAGTCAGGCCAGTTTGAAAAAGCACTGGAGCAGGTGAATAAGGCATTAGCGCTAGCTTCTTCGGATTACGATGGCTATGACGTTTACGAGGGTAGACGGGAACGGTTATTGAACAAGCTTGGCGAGCGTTAAAGCGCGAAATTTAACCTGATTCCGTGATTGAAGCTTCAAGTCATTGGAGAGAATCATTTCTCATATTCTCTTTGTATGAAGGAGGATAATAAGCGGGTAGGAGAGTTGCTCAGTTGTACTAACTCAGTCCTAGCCCGCTTATGCCACCCTAAGGCTTTAATGCCACATCTGAATCAGCAATTAAATATATACTTGCTGCATAAGCGGCAATATTTTGCGCTAATTCATCGGGATCAATCTTATCAAGCGTATCATCAGGCGTATGATGTAAATCGAAGTAATCCTGTCCATTTTGGTTTAATCGAATGGTCGGTACACCTTTTTTAGCCAAGGGAATGATGTCAGGACCACCGCCGGGAACATCTGATCCTCCTCTCACTATGCCAAGAGGGGACAATATTTTTCCTACTTCATCCATCAGCAAGGTAGCTTCTGGGTTGACGTTCGATACTAGTTGCCAAATAGTTTGCGCACCAAAGTCAGATTCGGTTGCCAAAACATGGTTTTGTAGGTTCGCATCATGTTGTTTTGCATAGGCGAATGCACCAAGTAGTCCCACTTCTTCTGCTCCAAACATTACTACCCGTATAGTACGCTTGGGGCGAGTCGGTAAATTAGCAATCAACGCGGCAGCTGCGGTAGTGATAGCAACGCCTGCGCCATCGTCAACTGCGCCAGTGCCTAAATCCCAGCTGTCTAGATGGCCACCAATAAGTACGATTTCTTCAGGCTTCTCACTTCCCACTAAATCGAGAACAACATTTCCGCTTTTCACTTCGCCTTTCCATTTTGATTCTGAATGCAGTGAAAGACTTATAGGCTTGCTTAAACCATGTAAGCGGCGAAGGTGATCAGCGTCAGGATTTGAGATAGCGATAACTGGAATATCTGCCCATTTGTCACCGTCTTTACTCATCATCCCTGAGTGCGGGAATCGATGTGAGTCTGAACCGACAGAGCGAACCACCAATGCGCTAGCGCCACCACGCTGCGCATGTTGCCAGCCAATTCTTCGACGTTGATTGGCTTGGCCATAACCTGCGCCGGTTTGGCTTTTAACCATTTTGTCGCCATCGACAAAAGCAATTTTTCCGCTAAGGCTGCCATCCTTAACATCTGATAATGCGTGAATATCTCTAAAATATACTACATCGGCATCAATACTCTCTTTTGATGGAGCGCCACCACCTAAAGCAGTACCGTATAAGTCCTGCTGGTAAGGCGAGGTTAGCGATATGTGTAGATGCCCTCTATCCCAAAAAGGCATCGTAAATGGTTCGATACTGACGTTGTCGAACCCCAAACGTTCGCCTAACTTTACCCCCCAGTCTCTCGCGCGTTTCTCAGCTTCAGAGCCTCCCAATCGAGGGCCTATTTCTGTGGTCAGCGATGTCACGATGTCCATACCTAAGTCACTTTTCAGCGCAGTTTCTATAAGGTCGTTCGCAGTTTGTTTTTGTTCGTTTGTTATCACATTAGAAGCTGCCAGTAGCGGAAAACTAAAAAAAGCTACAATAGCGGTAAAAGTGAGGCGTCTAAGTTGATGCATGTGTTCTCCATTAATACTGTTATTTGGGCCGAATTCTTATAGTAACTGCAACGTACCCCAAAATTGTTTTTTATTATTTAAGCGCTCTTTTCTAGTTTTAACGGTTTAGGCCGTAAAGTAATGCGAATTTGCTCGCGTAGAAGATGTTGCCGTTTACAGCTACAGTCTCTTAGCTAAAAGAAGAAAACCCTGAGCGCGACCAGAATATGAAATTCAACCTATAAATACTACTTTTTACATCAAAGGTAAGGTATTTCTACTGTTATATAAGCTATGTTAGACCTTCAATAGTCATTCTATTTATCGAATTAAAACAATTAGAGCAAACGAGCCATGAATAAGAGATGTTTAAGCAAGTCGGCGTTAACACTAGTCATAAGCACATTATTAACTACCCATTCGGTTTTGGCAGACGAATCAGCAAGTAATACTTTGTCTTTAAAAGACGTATTTAATCTTGAGTATGCTGCAAACCCAGTGGTAACACCTGATGGCAAACATGTTGTGTACGAGCGTCGTAGCATGGATATTATGACAGATTCAATGCGACGGAATCTGTGGACAATAGCCTTAGATGGAAGTGCTCATCTGCCTATTCTTTCTGACAGTAAAAACCACTTTAATCCTGTGTTTTCACCTGATGGCGCTAAAATGGCTTACCTTTCAAGTAAAGAAGGTAAGGTTCAAGTTTATCTAAAAGATTTAGCATCAAATAGCACAACTCGCGTAACCGATGTCGCAATGCGCCCGAGCGGTATGAGTTTTTCACCAGACGGTAAATATTTAGCTTTTGCTATGTTTACACCCACTAAAGCCAAACCGTTATTTAATTTAGATTTTAAGCCTAAAGGCGCTAAGTGGGCAGAAACCCCACAGTATATCGACCAAACCAATTTCCAACGAGACGGCGTGGGAATGAAACGCCCCGGCAACATGCAAATATATGTTGTGCCAACCATTGGCGGAACGCCAAGACAAATTACTTCTGGGGAACATGACCACGCCGGTACCATTGCATGGTCTGACAATGGTCAACAGATCGTTATCTCTGCTAACACCAGCGACGAAGCTGATTTCGATATGCTTAATAGCGATCTGTTTAGCATTGATGTAAAAACGTCAAAGGTGACTAAATTAACTGATATGAGTGGCCCTGAACGAAGCCCTCATTTAAGCCCTAACGGTAATAAAATTGCCTTTGTTGGTAATGAAGATAATGGAAAATCAAATCAGCTAAGCCATTTATATGTAATGAATTCAGATGGCACGGGCATCGAAAACCTGACTAGTGAGCTAGACCGCTCTGTCGGTGCAATTAAGTGGGCTGACAACGGTAAAGGGGTATATTTTAGCTATGATGATATGGGTAAGAAAAGTGTCGCCTATGTTAGTTTGTCAGGTAAAATTTCAACGAAAACAAGTGATTTAGGTGGCACTAGTTTAGGTAGGCCGTACACATCGGGCGATTACGATGTAACTCCTAAAGGCAGTGTTGTTTATACCGCTTCAATGGGCGATCGCCCTGCTGATCTTGCAATAGTGACCAGTAAAGGGAAGGTTAAACAACTGACTGATTTAAATGGTGATGTGTTTGATCACATAACAGTGAATAAACCAGAATTGTTGGAACTAAAAAGCAGTGTAGATAATAGAGACTTACAAGCTTGGTTGGTTACCCCTCCTAACTTTGACCCTAAGAAAAAATACCCGCTAATTTTAGAAATACATGGCGGGCCTCACACTGCGTATGGCCCCAGTTACTCAACAGAAATACAATTAATGGCTGCTGCTGGTTATGTTGTTTTATATGGCAACCCTCGTGGGTCTACTTCTCAAGGTGAAGAGTTCGCTAATTTAATTGATAAAAATTATCCATCACAAGATTATGACGACCTTATGGATATGGTGGATGCCGCTATTGCCAAAGGTTATGTGGATGAGTCTAACTTATTTGTTACTGGCGGTTCTGGCGGGGGGACGCTGACCTCTTGGATCATCGGAAAGACCGACCGTTTCAAAGCCTCTGTAGTGGCGAAACCCGTTATAAACTGGACAAGTATGATTGGTACATCTGATATCTATGCGTATATGAGCAAGTATTGGTTTACAGACTTACCTTGGAACGATTACGAGCAATATTGGAACCGTTCGCCGTTATCATTAGTGGGCAATGTAACAACGCCTACCATGGTGCTCACCGGTGAATTAGATGTACGTACTCCTATGTCTGAAAGCGAACAATATTATGGTGCATTACGCTTACAAGGTGTAGATAGCGCGCTGGTGCGTATTCAAGGGGCTTATCATGGTATCGCAGCTAAACCTTCTAACTTAGCACGTAAAGTTGGATATATTTTAGCGTGGTTTGATAAGTACAAAGACGACACGAACAGTGAAAAGAAAGAAGACTAGAGATTAGTTTTCTTTAGAAGTAAAACCTAAAAATCAAAGCCCTACATACTGTTTTAGTATTAGGGCTTTTTACTTTTTAAATGCCGTTAACTTGGCTAGGCATTCGTTGCAAATAAGCTATCTTTTACTAACCTTTTTATTGCTTATTTAATGTTTATTTAAAAAGCTTAAAATATCTTTAGATACACGTTTAACATCTTCCACCATAGGCATATGGCCAAGATCTTCATAAATAAGTGTGTTTGAATTGAGCATCAATTTCCAGTGGGTAAAATCGTCTACCGGTAACAGCTTATCGTTAAGCCCCCATATCAGCATCGACTCAGGATAATCGAATTGGTAATCACGAGAGTAAAAATCCCGCAAGTTGAAAAATTGATGGAACATGTGGGTATATTGCGCTCGCTTATTAATATATTCCCATGCGAGTGCGCGCAAAATAAACTTTGGGATAAATGGTGGTTTAGCCATGATTAAATCATAGAATTCAAAAAAATCCTGTTCAACTTCATGTTCAAAAGGGTTAAATTTATTGTCTATCATATTCTGAGCAAATGGTGACTTAGCGCCTGCTGGGTCGATCAATACTGCTTTTTCAATTCGCTTAGGCATTTCATCAAATAGTTTAGCCGCCATCATTCCGCCCATAGAATTACCCACTATGCTGAAGTTCTTAATGTTTAATTGATCTAATAGTGCCAATAACATCTGGCATTGGCTGGGAACAGAATAATCATCATCGGGGTGGTAAGCAGTTTGGCCATGGCCTTTAAGGTCAGGAATAACTAGGTGATATTGAGAAGAGAATCTTTTGGCAAAACGATTCCACACATACTTATCAGCACTGAAACCGTGTAAGAGCACCAGTACAGGCTTATCATTAGAGAAATGTTTTGTATTGCTATGATAGAACACCTCAAGCCCATCAATTGAGCGACTGCCACAATACAATCTTGCTAACTTAGCTTCTGTACGATTAACAAAATCAAAGATTAATCGACTCAATAGCATACGACGCCGCTTAGTCGATAAAATAATCATCAATCCTACAATAACAGCAGTAATCAATAAAACGATGATAAATAATTCCTAATGATTTCTATATTGGCTTACAACGATGTGCAGACTTTTGCTTTTAGATAGGAGTTTAATTGGAATCTAATGCGTTGACTAGTAACACTATTCGGACGGAGAATTTTCTAACAGGCGGGTAGTATTGCGATAGACGCTTTTGGCAAGTAACGCTTCGCAGGGCGGCAGCTAGCTCTTAGTTAGCTGCCGCTAGCAGGTTAAGCCCCTTGTTTAAGTTACTCAGCATATTCAGTTTTATCTTTAAATTCACACAAGTCTTCAATAATGCAGCTTCCACAACGAGGTTTGCGGGCAATGCAGGTGTAACGTCCGTGCAGGATTAGCCAGTGATGCACATCCACTTTAAATTCTGCTGGCACTACTTTTAGTAGCTTCTCTTCCACTTTCTCAACGGTTTTACCCATAGCAAGTTTAGTGCGGTTGCTTACGCGGTAAATATGGGTGTCTACAGCGATGGTAGGCCAGCCAAATGATAGTGAAAACAGATCATGTTTCTATGTTAAGGCATGAAGGTCAGCCTCTACCGAAATAGACACTACAAGACTCTTGGCTTCGAGAGCGTATTTAATCTAATACCTTTAAACCCGATCTAACATCGACATGGTATTTAACATGCAATGTGCAACTATTAAAGGCCATAAGTTTCTACCAAAACATACATAGCCTACTCCCATGGCAATACCAATCAAACCAACAGTGATGGAGCGCTCTGATAGATCATATGAGTGTCTAAATCCAAAAATAAGTGCTTGAAGTAAGACGGCAGTTGCGGTTGCAAACCAGGTACTTGATAATGCTTTTTCGAACCAGTTGATTAAAAAACCGCGGTCTAATAACTCTTCTAACATCGACTGAAGCCAGATGAATGGAAGAATCATAATAAACAAGCCCCAGTTACCAGACAGATCACCAAATTTTGAGCTTGCCTGTTGGTGAGAGTGATCAGGTGATAGGTTTAAACCCAAGCTGTCTTTAAGTAACTGAAATGTCAGAATAGAAATAACCGTAAACACAAAAATAAAGATCGTTGCTATCAAGGATTTTTTGAAACTTTCGGTTTTGTGCAGACCAATATCTCGCCAGGTAATTCCTCTAAGTTTCATTAAAAGCATGGCAACTATCAGTGTCGAGAAAGACCACAAAAGGCCGTTCGCTATAAAATTGAATTGTGAAAAATAAATATTTCTCACCAGAAACATAGTTCCAATAAAAAGCGAAATATCAAACCACAAAACCCATGAGTGTTTGTGATGAAAACAATGTAGTTTAAGCGATGCCATTGGTTTAAATACCCTTATTAATACTGCGCCATGCAACGTTATAGGCCTTTAACGATGGCCTTCAGGGCACTTACATGATTTAAATAGGCTCGTTGCCCTTCTTTTGTGAGAGATAACCATGTGCGTTGTCTTCCGAAATCAGTTCGTTTACTCAAGCAGACATAATTTGCTTGGACTAACGTTTTTAAATGTTTAGAAAGTGCAGATTCGCTGAGATCTAATTCTTCCCTCAAAACCTTAAACTCTATCTCTGCCGTGATACTGAGAATCGAACAAATCTGCAATCGATTTGGCGCATGGATAACATGATCAAACTCTGCCTTATACATGGTTGCTTTTACCTGCTCGATAATTACCTGTAGGGAAAAAATAAAGCAAATAGCCGAGAGAAATCGAGCCAATAGCTCCGCCAAGATAAGCTACCCACCATAATTCACGTATAGAGAGCTCTCTGGAGAGCACCACAACCAAGCCAAAAAAGATAGCTATAGTGAAACCAAATTTGAGTTCTGACTTGTGAGTCGGTAATACTTTCGGCTTTATACCGACAAGCCGCTTGCTGTACATGTAAATTGCAACAGCAAAAAAGAAAACTACAGAAGAAATAATAACACCCAACATCCACAGATTGTCGTGTCGGGTAGAAGCCCAGGAAAACACTCCCATACCATATGAACCGGATATAAAAATGTTTAGCCAAATTGGCATTCTTAGCGTCTTGATTGTGTCTTGTTCTGTTTTTTCGATAGCCTTTAACGATGACTTAATTTCGTTTATCGAAACGTTTTTTTCATTATCTTTCATATCGCGATGTTCTCTTATTAACTTTCCAATGTGGAAAGTAATATAATACACACTTTCAATATTGGCAAAGCATAGCTTTCCAGTATGGAAAGTTTGTAAGTATAATCACGTCAATTTCGTCCAAAATTTCCAAATTTTCTGAGCTAGAGGAGAAGTGTACTAGAGCGTAAGTAATATAAATAATCAATCAGTGGTGTAGCTAATCAGTTTTATCCTTAAACTCACACAAGTCTTCAATGATACAGCTACCACATTTAGGTTTTCGGGCAACACAGGTATAGCGACCATGTAAAATGAGCCAGTGATGTACATCGACTTTAAATTCTTTTGGGATCACTTTTTCGAGTTTTTGCTCAACCGCAACCACATCTTTACCCATAGCAAGTTTAGTGCGGTTGCTTACGCGGTAAATATGGGTGTCTACAGCAATCGTAGGCCAGCCAAATGCGGTATTAAGTACTACGTTAGCTGTTTTACGGCCAACGCCAGGGAGGGCTTCTAAGGCTTCGCGGCTTTCGGGTACTTCGCCATCGTACTTTTCAACTAAGATTTCGCTTAATCGATGCACGTTTTTGGCTTTGGAGTTGAACAAGCCAATGGTTTTTATATATTCTTTTAGCCCATCTTCACCAAGCGCAGATATAGCCTGTGCGGTATTCGCAATTGGAAATAATTTATCTGTGGCTTTGTTTACGCCTACATCGGTTGATTGCGCTGACAAGGTGACCGCGACCAACAACTCAAAGGGCGTGGAGAAGTTAAGCTCAGTGGTAGGGTGAGGGTTAGCATCCCGAAGTCGGGTTAAGATTTCACGTCTTTTTGTATTATTCATGTTTACTTCGCTTATTCTTTTTCCACTCGGGCTTGGTGATTTTCTTTTTCACTAGCCGCTAGCTACTAGCCACTTAGATTTCGTTATGCTTCAGCGGTAACCCGTGCGCGAGTGGCCTTTTCTTTTACTGTGGTCTCCCGGGCAGCAATTCGAGCATCAATCATGTTCTTAAAGGCAATTAGAAGTCCCATGCCTAAAAACGCACCGGGTGGCAATATGGCCAATAAGAAAGGGGAGTCGGTTTCAAATAAGGTGAGTGTCCAATTACTCGCAATGCTTCCAAATAGTCTGTCGGCACCCACGAACAAAGTTCCATTCCCTAAAATTTCGCGCATACCACCAAGCACTACAAGTACGAAGGTGAATCCTAAGCCCATCACTAGGCCATCGTAGGCTGATGCGCCAGCACTGTTTTTAGAGGCAAAGGCTTCCGCTCTACCGATGATGGCGCAGTTGGTAACAATTAACGGGATGAAGATACCCAACGCAAGGTATAACTCGTAGGTAAAGGCGTTCATGAGCAGCTGTACTATCGTCACGAAGGCGGCAATAATCATAACAAATACGGGAATTCGAATTTCGTTACGAACGATATTTCGCACCAATGAAACGGTGACGTTGCTGCCAATTAATACAAGGGTAGTGGCTAAGCCTAATCCTAATCCATTGATGAAGGTGGCAGTAACCGCTAGCAACGGGCATAGGCCGAGAAGTTGAACTAGCGCAGGGTTGTTCTTCCAAATACCTTGGAGGGTAAGGTCGCGATAATCTGTCATTCGCTTAACACCTCATTAGTTGGTAATAGGTCATTTTCAATACCGCACAAGTTAGGGGCAGAAAATAAGGTTTGTTGATTGTCTTGCACATACAGGAGTGCATTTTTCACAGCACTCACTACTGCTCGTGGCGTTATTGTAGCGCCAGTGAATTGATCGAACTCGCCGCCGTCTTTCTTCACTTGCCATACTGGTAGGGCACTTACCGAGAAGTGTTTTCCGGTGAATGAGGTTATCCAGTCGCTGATTGCCAATTCAATTTTATCACCCAACCCTGGGGTTTCTTTGTGTTCCAACACGCGAACACCTAGCACATTCATTTGCGTATCTACGCCAATGACTAGCGCAATATCACCGCTATAACCGTCTGGTGCTGTAGCTTCAATGGCTAAGGCTGCCGGTTCGCCGTTTATCCGTGCACGATAGGCCGTATGAGGCTCTTGCGTACCTAAATTCGAACTTACTACTGAAGTGCAATCGGCATAGAGCTCATTGTCATGTAACTCATGCGGCACCACTTCATTTAATATGCTAAGCAATTTTTGCTTTTGTTGCTGTGCAATGCGATCGGCCGTACCGTTGTAGGTAAGGGCGATGAGCGCAGTACCTACTATCGCAAACGCGCTTAACATCAAACCATTTTTTATTAGCGTCTCTTTTACCATTTACTCTACTCGCCTTGCTTTTTTGGTAACCTGATGCCCGTATGTGCGGGGGCGGGTATAGTAATCAATCAGCGGCACTACCATGTTCATAATAATGACTGCAAAAGCAATGGCGTCTGGGTAACCGCCAAAAACTCGAATGATAACCACCCAAAAGCCAATGGCTGCGCCATAGATAATACGCCCTTTGGGGGTGGTAGAAGCTGATACCGGGTCGGTGGCAATAAAGAATGCACCTACTATCACTGCGCCATTAATTAAATGAAAAAGCGGCGATGCATAATGATCGGCATCAACCATATATAGCAATAATGAAAACGCCGCTACAGACGCCAGCATGCTGCCTGGAATGTGCCAGCTAATCACTTTTAATCGCACAAGCCACAGGCCGCCAAGTAGATAACTTAAGCTTACCCATCCCCAGCCTGCACCGGCAGATTGAAATAGCCCAGTGGAAAAAATAGGTCTAAGCAATGATTCTGAGTAAGTAATGCCCAAGGTTAAATCAGTCTTCAACGTGTCGAGCGGTGTGGCCATTGTTACTCCGTCTGCAACCCCGCCAGCCACAGTACGCAACTGGGTAACATCGTAGCCGGTGGTAGAAAAGTCGGTAAATATAAGTGCTGCAGAGTCTAAAAAGCTAGGTGTTAAGCTTGCTAGGTGCTGGGGTGGCAACCATAAACTCATGGCCGCAGGGAATGAGATTAATAGCACTACATAACCAATCATCGCTGGATTGAAAATGTTAAACCCTAAACCTCCGTACACTTGTTTGGCGACCGCAATGGCGAAAAATACGCCTGTAATTGTCATCCACCATGGCAGGGTTGGGGGAATGCTGATGGCAATTAGCAGGCCGGTTAGTATGGCAGAGTAGTCGGTTAACGTACGCTCGATAGGGCGTTTACGTAACCATAAAATAACCCCTTCAAAAACCAGTGCACTGGCCACTGCTAAAAAGGCTTGAATGAGTGTACCCCATCCAAAAAATACGGTTTGGGCAATAATTCCTGGCACCATGGCGTAAATGACTAAGCGCATAACTTGGCCAGTATCGCGCTTCACTCTTTGATAGGGAGAACTAGATAAGGTTAACTTCATGATTGATTGTTCTCACTTTCTGCAGCTGCTTTTTTAGCTTTAGCCTTAGCGACCGCTGCGGCAATACGGCGCTTTTTCTCAAGGGCAGGACTGTTTGCCTCTTCAGATGTTACTGACTGTGGAGCGCTTTGCTTGGCCTCGTGGGTAGGTGCAGATGGCTCTGCGTTCTCTGTTACCTTTTGTTGCTCAGCCTCAACATTTTGATTAGCAGTGGCCACATCGTCTGCTTGTGTTTTCTGAGATTCAGCTAAACGCTTTTTCGCTTTTGCCTTAGCTACCGCCGCGGCTATTCGGGCTTTCTTGTCATCAGCGTTGGTAGTGGCTTCGCTGTTTGCTTCTTTTTCAACCCTGTCAGCGCTACTGCTTGGCTTATCAAGCGGCTTTTCGCTTTGTGTATTGATAAGGTCAGCCTTGGGCTCAATAGTAGCTTCAGCATCTGTTGAGGCTATTTTAGGTGTTTCTAAATCGCCACGCTTCTGCTGTTTTTGTAATTCTGCTTTTTTAGCTTTTGCTTTAGCAATTGCTGCGGCTACCCGGGCTTTTTTCTCATCTTGCGACTGCGTTGATGAAGCTGTGTCAGAACCGTCTTCTTTTGGCTGACTTAGTGGTGATTCGTTTGCAACTACTTCGGCGCTGCTTTCACCTTGTAGTTGACGAGCTGCTTTTTTCGCTTTTGCTCGCGCTATAGCAGCGGCAACTTGTGCTTTCTTATCGTCGGCAGGCGTATTTGTATTTTCGCTTTTGGTGTCAATTGGGCGTTCAGGGGCGTGTTGTTCTACATGCGCTGTCGTTTGAGATTCAGGCAAATCTGCATCAGCTTTAGGTGCATCAGCTGTTGATTCGCTAAGCTTCTGAGCCTTTTTCGCCTTAGCTCGTGCTATGGCGGCGGCTACCTGGGCTTTTTTATCATCAGCAGGTGAGCTTGCGGAAGTACCTGCGCTAGCTGTGGTACTTGGGGATGCAGGTTTTGCGTCAGCCACGCTTGTTTCGTCAGAATTAGCGCTCTGGAGGGCGGCTTTTTTCGCTTTGGCTCGGGCTAATGCAGCCGCGACTTTATCTTTAGAGCTATTTTGCTCTGTGGAAGGAGCCGTCGATGTAGATCCGCTATTAGCATTACTCTTCGCGGCGAGTCGTGCTTCTTTAGCGCGGCGGTGTTTCGCTTCACGCTCTTCTTTTTCTCGTTCTAGGCGCTCATTTCGTGCTTCAAAACGTTGTTTCGCTTTTTCTGCTTTGTTCTTTTCGTCTCGTTGTAATCGAATTTCTGATTTAGCTTGGCGATAATAATGCACCAAAGGTATTTCGCTAGGGCATACATAAGCGCACGCGCCGCATTCAATACAGTCGAAAAGGTCATACTCTTCAGCTTTGTCGTACTCTTTCGCTTTCGCGTGCCAAAACATTTGTTGTGGTAACAACGAGGCAGGGCATGCGTCAGCACACGCACTACAACGAATACACGGGCGTTCGGCGTTATCGTCTACTAATTCTTTTTTACTAGGTACTAACAAGCAGTTTGTGGTTTTTACCACGGGTATGGTGGCATCTGCTAAGGCAAAGCCCATCATGGGGCCACCCATAATCACTTTTGGAGACGTTTGCTTTTTAACTTGGTAATTAGCTTCGTCGAGCAAGTGCTTTACCGGTGTGCCAAGTAACGTACGAAAATTGGCAGGCTTAGCAACGGCATCGCCGGTTACTGTGACAATACGTTCAATAAGTGGCTTGCCGTGTAAAATAGCGTCGGCAATGGCAAAGCAGGTCCCAACGTTAAACATCATGACGCCAATGTCTGCCGGTAGACCATTACGGGGTACTTCGCGGCCTGTGATAACTTGAATTAATTGTTTCTCACCGCCAGCAGGGTATTTTGTTTCAATGGGCACTACCCGATAGGCGTCTTTATCTTGGCAGGCAATGTTAAGTGCTTGAATTGCTTCTGGCTTGTTATCTTCAACAGCAATAACAATCGCTTTAGGCTCAATGATATGCGCTAAAATGTCTAAGCCTTGGCGAATCTGCCACGCGTGTTCGCGCATAAGGCGATCATCTGCAGTAATGTAAGGTTCGCACTCAACGCCGTTTAGCACTAAAAACTCAACGGGCTTACTGGTGGCGGTTTTAATATGGGTAGGAAAGCCTGCGCCTCCCATGCCAGAAATGCCGGCTTGGCAGATGGCATCTACAATCGTATTTTTATCTACCGCAGTATAATCAGCTAAAGGTGATAGCTCGCCCCACGTATCTTTATCATCGGGCTTAATGCTAACGCACATTTCCGTAAGACCACTAGGATGAGCAACCACGTGAGGTGCTATAGCAACGATATGCCCCGAGGTGGGCGCATGCACTGGCACAGCATAGGGTGTTGTAGCATTAGATAGCGCTTGGCCTTTATAAACATAGTCACCTACATTAACGCAGCATATACCTTCTGAACCTACATGTTGACGTATGGGCAATGTAAGCAGATCTGGCATTGTTGGCTGCACAATAGCGGCCTTGTTCGACAGTCTCTTTTTATCATCAGGGTGCACGCCGCCTGGGAACGAAAAGAGTTTCCCTGAATTTAGGCGTTCAATAATGTTATCAAAATCTGGGTAGTTCAACGCTTACGACACCATTTTAATTGGAATGTCACCTTTAGGTGATGAGGAAAAATCCCACTTCCATGTTGCTGTGGTTGGTGTAACAGGCACCATATCGATACAGTCTACTGGGCAGGGATCTACACATAAATCGCAGCCCGTACATTCTTCGACAATCACTGTATGCATATGCTTTGCTGCACCTAATATGGCGTCAACGGGGCATGCTTGAATACACTTGGTACAACCAATACATTCGTCTTCTCGAATGAAGGCGACTTTTTTCGTATCTTCTTCGCCGTGAGCCGCATCGAGAGGTTTTGGCTCTACCCCCATCAAATCGGCAAGTTTTTTTATGGTCGACTCACCACCTGGGGGGCATTTATTAATTTCATCACCATTAGCAATGGCTTCTGCATAGGGTTTGCAACCAGGGTAGCCACATTGTCCACATTGAGTTTGGGGCAATATTTCATCGATTTGATCAACCAATGGGTCGCCTTCCACCTTAAATCGAATACTGGCATAACCTAAAATTAAACCGAAGAGAAGCGCAAGCGCGCCTAATGCGATGATGGCGTATGTCATGGTCATTATACTTTCACCAAACCGCTAAAGCCCATAAATGCCAATGACATAAGACCCGCCGTTATCATTGCAATCGATGCCCCTTTAAATGAAACAGGCACATCGGCAGCAGCTAAACGTTCTCGCATGGCCGCAAATAGAACAAGCACTAAGGAAAACCCCACAGCCGCCCCAAAGCCATAAATAAGGCTTTCCATGAAGTTATGCTGCTCGGTAAGGTTCAGCAAAGCAACACCAAGCACAGCGCAATTGGTGGTAATAAGAGGAAGGAAAATACCTAATAAGCGGTAAAGGGTAGGGCTGGTTTTATGCACCACCATCTCGGTGAACTGAACCACAACAGCAATCACTAAAATAAACGCCAATGTTCGTAAGTAGCCAATACCTAAGGGCGCAAGTAGATAAGTCTCTACTAAGTAGCTTGTGGCCGAGGCTAGCGTTAACACAAACGTGGTGGCCATAGACATGCCCATGGCGGTTTCGAGTTTGCTCGACACACCCATAAAAGGGCATAAGCCAAGAAACTTCACCAGCACGAAGTTATTAACTAATACGGTACCAATTAATAGTAATAAAAATTCAGTCATGAAAATCGCAATTCCTACGAGGAATTAGTTGAGTCTCGGCATAATGGCCGTACTCGAAATTGAAACAGGAATAATTTGTCTATTATCGCTTTTTAGGCGCAGATTAACAACTTGATTGAATTAGGGTTATTTAATGAATATATAAGCTATTTCGGGAAGAAAAAAACGTATGAGATAATAGAAGGAGTATAAAGCGGTAATGAGCCAACCAAGTGGCTCCCCCTCCCCGATTCGAACGGGGGACCTGCGGATTAACAGTCCGTCGCTCTAACCAACTGAGCTAAGGGGGAATTGCACTTAAAGTTGTCGATGAAAAGTTGGCTCCCCTTCCCCGATTCGAACGGGGGACCTGCGGATTAACAGTCCGTCGCTCTAACCAACTGAGCTAAAGGGGACCTGCTTTTCAACGGGGCGGAATATTAAAGAGCATCTGGGTTTCTGTCAACAACCTTAATCAATTTTTTATGCTAAGTGGTCAAAAAATAGCTTTTCAGGGGTTTTGTGCTCAAATTTGCACCAAAACCAAGAAAGTGATGCTTAATTACTGAGCGAGTATTCGTATCGCCGTATTTAACTGTATTATCGAAGGAGTGAATATTAACGAACAGCGACTCGTTTTTTGGAGTAGCAAAATACGAAACCTATATAATAAAATAGAATAAAAAATGTTTTGTATACTGGTATTGTGTACAGTGTTTAATAAATATGTAACCTACGGCTTAGTATCTCAAGGTTAGTCTTCACTTACATAATTAGGAAGGGGTTACCCAGCATAGGGCGTAATTGCTGGGGTAGAGCTACTTATCCACTAATTCTGTGGATAACTATGTTGATAGTTATTAACTTGAGGATAAATTGGTAAGATCATCGTGGTCATGATCGTAAGCTCCACTAACCTGTTTTTACTAAAAACAGAATTATATCAATGATTTACTTGTTTATGCTAGATCTCTAGTTAAGATCTTAATAGATCTGTTGGACAAAAAATATCTTGTGTGTTAATTCGTCGACTATCAGTTACTTTTTCAACGATATAACAGTAAGAAATGAAAGGTTTACATAAATTTTACATTTTGTGTGGTGTAGCTTCTACGGCAACTTAGTGTTAATCGACCGATAGACTGTCTTAAAAGCGCAATCTAGCCGTAATGAAATTGTCATTACACTAAATTGGCTTATTTCATAAACTAAGTTGATAAGCCTTCAAGCGTTAGCTATTAAAAAAGCGTGTTCAGCGACATCTTCGCCAATGTACACTTAAAACGTGTAAATTAGTCATTAGTATTAATTTTATAAGATGATTAGTTGTGACAACCGACACTTGACCTAGCTCAAACTTACCTTGGTCGATTTAACATAGCCAATGTAGTCAGTCTCACATAGACTAGCGTCAGCTTCTTGTTGTAAGGCAAGTTTAGTTATTTACGATAGCCACTTATTTATTAGCGCCAGTTATTTCTACCAATCAACTATTGAGAGGGTTTGTGAAAACAGACGAGTCCCCGAGCCGAGCCGCGAATCTTTTAAACGGTGATATCCCTGCTACCCTAAAACGCATGACAATACCTATGATATTGGGCATGGTCATGATGATGAGCTTCGGGTTAATCGATACCTTCTTTGTCAGTTTGTTAGGTACAGAACCTCTGGCTGCCATTAGTTTTACCTTTCCTGTCACCTTCACCGTTATTAGTTTAAATATTGGGTTAGGCATTGGCACGTCGGCTATCATTGGCAAACTGCAGGGCAGTGGCGAATTAAGTGAGTCAAAGAATTACGCGACAGGCTCACTAATGCTTTCTACCTTATTGGTGGGTACGTTGGCGTTAATTGGTTACTTCACCATTGAACCCATATTTACATTGCTGAACGCCTCGCCAACGTTGTTACCTTATATAAGGGACTATATGGCCTTGTGGTACGCATCGAGTATTTTTCTGTCGCTACCAATGGTGGGTAACAGCGTATTAAGAGCATGTGGCGACACCCGAACCCCGAGTATTGTGATGGCAACCGTAGGTGGTTTAAATGCACTTCTCGACCCTTTATTTATTTTTGGCGCAGGTCCGGTTCCCGCAATGGGCATTCAAGGCGCTGCGCTGGCTACGCTATTAGCGTGGATGGTGGGCGCTGCGTGGATACTTTATTTATTGGCGGTTAAACGAAATCTAATTCTGCCTCGGTTGCTCTCAATAATAGAGCTAAAAGCAATTAGCGGGGACGTTTTAAAAATAGGCCTGCCAGCCGCTGGGGCTAATATGCTTACGCCAATAGCCGGTGGTGTAATGACCGCGGTGGTGGCCGGTTATGGGGCAGAAGCTGTGGCGGCGTGGGGAGTAGGGAGCAGAATGGAGTCTATTGCCAGTATAGTGGTACTTGCACTTTCTATGACATTACCACCGTTTATTAGCCAAAACGTTGGTGCAAATAGATTCGATAGAGTGCATAGCGCTTATATGGTGTCGTTAAAATTTGTGCTTTTTTGGCAGTTATTCGTATTCGTTGTTATGTGGGTGTGTTCTGGCTGGATTGCCGTAGCCTTTACCAGTGAACCCGAGGTTAGCCGCCTCATTCAATTGTTTTTGATGATAGTGCCCTTAGGTTATGGCATGCAGGGGCTTATTATTTTAACGAACTCTTCGTTAAACGCGATGCACCGCCCCTTGAGCGCATTGGCTTTGAGTGTTATCAGATTGTTTGTATTTTTTGTGCCAATAAGTATTGCGGGAAGCTACTTTTTCGGTTTAACAGGATTGTACTGGGGAACGGTAGTGGCAAACATTGCCATGGCGACCGTGTCTTTTGTCGTATTCAAAAATTCGCTCTCGATATTTAAACAGGAACAACATGCTACCTAGGTGGCAAGGTAAATAAGGTATTTGATTAATGAGTAAAGGTTTTGAACTTCATTCAAGCTACAAGCCAGCCGGCGATCAACCTGCTGCCATAGAAACCCTGGTTGATGGGTTAGAAAGTGGCCTAGCAGCGCAAACCCTGTTAGGGGTTACCGGTTCGGGTAAAACTTTTACCATGGCGAATGTTATTAGTGAAGTTCAAAGGCCAACGCTGATTATGGCGCATAACAAAACCTTGGCGGCACAGTTATACGGGGAAATGAAAGATTTTTTCCCTAACAATGCCGTTGAGTACTTTGTTTCTTATTACGACTACTATCAGCCTGAAGCATACGTACCTAGTACTGATACTTTTATAGAGAAAGATGCTTCGATAAACGATCACATCGAGCAAATGCGTTTGTCTGCCACAAAAGCATTGATGGAGCGCCGAGATGTTGTGATTGTCGCCAGTGTGTCTGCTATTTATGGTTTGGGTGATCCCGAGTCGTATATGAAAATGCTTTTGCATTTGCGACAGGGCGATACCATGGATCAGCGCGATATTTTGCGCAGACTTGCCGAGCTTCAATACAAACGCAACGATTTAGCCTTCGAACGGGGTACATTTCGCGTACGTGGTGACGTGATTGATATCTTCCCTGCAGACTCAGAAAAGCAAGCAGTGCGTGTTGAGCTATTTGACGATGAGATAGATAAAATTAGTTTGTTCGATCCGCTAACAGGCGCAGTCGACAAAACAGTTGTGCGTGCAACGGTTTTTCCGAAAACTCACTATGTTACCCCAAGAGAAAAAATCCTTGATGCCATTGAGCATATAAAAGGAGAATTGAAGTCTCGAAAGGCGCAGCTGCTAGAAATTAATAAGTTAATCGAAGAGCAGCGAATTTCTCAGCGTACTCAATTTGATATTGAGATGATGATGGAGCTTGGTTATTGCTCGGGCATAGAAAACTACTCACGTTATCTATCGGGTCGCGCACCTGGTGAGCCGCCCCCAACCTTATTAGATTACTTTCCTGCTGATGGCCTTATGTTCATTGATGAATCCCACGTAACGGTTTCTCAAATTGGTGCCATGTATAAAGGGGATCGCTCTAGAAAGGAAACCTTGGTGGAATATGGGTTCCGTTTACCATCAGCACTAGATAACCGTCCACTTAAATTCGAAGAATTTGAGCAAATTTGCCCACAAACGGTATACGTATCGGCCACTCCCGGTGAGTACGAACTTAAAAAGACCCATGGTGATATTGTAGAGCAAGTGGTGCGCCCAACAGGGTTATTAGATCCCATCATTGAAGTGCGCCCCGTCGCTACCCAAGTGGATGACGTATTATCGGAAATTCACAAGCGAGTAGCGCTTGATGAAAGGGTACTTATTACTACACTCACTAAGCGTATGGCCGAAGATTTAAGTGAATACTTAAATGAGCATGGCGTTAAAGTACGGTATTTGCATTCTGATATCGACACGGTAGAACGCATTGAGATTATTCGCGACTTGCGTATTGGTAAGTTCGATGTGCTGGTGGGCATTAACCTACTTCGTGAAGGCCTCGATATGCCTGAAGTTTCTCTGGTGGCGATTTTAGATGCCGATAAAGAAGGCTTTTTACGAGCCGAACGCTCACTTATTCAAACCATAGGTCGAGCCGCACGTCATATTAACGGGCGCGCCATTTTATATGGCGATAAAATCACAAAGTCTATGAAAAAAGCCATGGATGAAACTGAACGCCGCCGTGAAAAACAGGTTGAGTACAACAAAGCCAATAATATAACGCCGATGCGTTTGAATAAGCCGATTACCGATATTATGGATTTGGGCGAAGGTGCTCATCCTGCCTCCGGCAAAGTAAGGCTTCGCAAAGTAGAAGAGAAGAAGAAACAGAAGAAAGCAGCAAGTGCGACAGAGTTAATGGAGCAAATTTCCGAGCTTGAAAAGCAGATGTTTGAATATGCCAGAGAGCTTGAATTCGAGAAGGCGGCCTCGTTAAGAGATGATGTGGAAGCACTCCGAAAACAGGTTGTTGCACTGTCTTAATAAACCAATTAAACGTTCTTGATGACAAAACAATCTCAGCAATTTTGTTTCAGTCGTTTATAACAGTTTGTTTATTGCAGAAATTCGCCTTAAATTGTCGTTGTAATCGGGGCGCCAGTTGCATATAGTTGATACTTAAGTATCTATAACTATACCTATAATGGTGCCTTTATGCTGAATCGTCTTCAAGAGTCGGATATTAAGTTGTTACGCGTGTTTTATGCAGTAGCAAGTTGTAATGGTTTTACTGCTGCAGAACCCGTGCTGCGTATGCAACGTCCTAATATCAGTGCTGCAATTAAGAAACTTGAAGAACGTCTCGATTTAGTATTATGCCACCGGGGTCGTGGTGGCTTTCAAATGACAAAAGAGGGCGAAGTGGTTTTTCAAGAAACCAAGCGTATTTTCAATGCCTTCGATAATTTTGTGTTCAATTTGAAATCATTACACGATGACTACTCAGGTCACATTACGCTAGTGCTTATGGCTGGCCTGCCGCTTTCAATGCATTTAGCCGTGAGTAAAGCGGTTAAAAGCACCATGAAAAAGTTTGATGATATTCACGTTAATATCCAAACCCGTTTATACAATGAAGTAGAGCATGTTGCCTTATCCGGCGAATGTCATTTGGTGGTATCTACCTACGATATGGTAAAACCTGAATCTGTGACTTTTCATCCTATCGGGATCACCACAGATGGGCGTTTGTATTGTTCACCTACACACCCGTTAGCGAAGTATCGTGATACTGCGTTACCTGAAAATATAAAAATTGAAGATTATCCGGCCATTGGTATTTCTGGTTTATCATCGGCAAACTACATTGATAATGAGTCTCGCCTTGCTATTCAAACTTTCTCAGACTCTTTCGATGCCGCAATGTCAGCTATTATGACGGGCGAGTATATTGGCTTATTGCCAGACTATATGGCCAAAGAGCAGGGCGCAGCGCTAGGATTAGTGCCTATTGCTAATGGCAGCTTGTATAACTTTAGCCATGATTTGTTTGTAATGAATGGTAAAAACACGCGATTAAATCCAGTGTTACGGCACTGCATTAAGGAACTCACTTACTTTATAGGCGAAAGTCAAAAGTAGGTTGGGTACGCGAAAATCAAATACTGTATGAAAACGCCTTGTGAAAACAGGGCGTTTTTCGTTTCACCCAAAAGGAATGGTTTATTTTCTTTCTAGTTAAATTAGTGTCGTTCTTTTTCGGAACGTATTTGTGCTTTTCACTGCATCATCATTTTGATGTACCCGTGGTATTGGCTGCCGCCTTTACTGGTTTGGTCGGCAGTTTTTGGCATTGGCCTAAAAAGTACGGCAATCATCCTCAAGCTGCTATTTATGCTGGTGCCTTCGCAGGTATGTGTTCAAGTGCCATTATTACTGGGTGGGAAGCGTTAGTATTTATTTCTGTTGTAGGGGCTGGGGTATATACCCTTACGCGCAATATATTCGAAGGTTTTGGTGGTCGGCTAGGGGCTATTGCATTTACCGCAGTCAGTAGCCTTATTCTTTTAAGGGCGTTGTTTTGACGGCGTTATTAGTTATTTTAATTACCCTTGCCGGTGCATTCACCACCTACCGATTAGCGAAGCTGCCAAAGTTTAATGTAATTCGAGCGTCCAGTTTACTCACAATTTTATTTTACTTTTCAGTGCTACTTATCGAGAACGTGCTAATGAGCGAAAGTCGTTCATCAGAAACCGCTGAATTTTGGGCCACCGTATTTTTCGGGGGAAGTTTTGTAGGTATGAGCGCACCGCATCGGTTTTCGTATTACTTGCTCACAATTTCATCGTTATGCTTTGCCATTATTTTTATGGTGCTACTGCCGTTGCTAGAAGGGATTGGTGGTGCACTCGGGTGTAGCGCTTTTATTTCGGTGGCTATAAGCCACTCATTCCGTATGGCAGTGACTAAGCTAAAAGGCGCCTGAGTAGGCGCCAAACCGATTATTCGTAGCTAAGTGGATCAGTACAGTGATTTTCTCTGAAAGCTTCTAAGCGCTCTTCACAGGCACCGCATTTACCACACGCTTTCTCTCTTCCGTTGTAGCACGTCCATGTTTCGCCGTAGTCTAAGCCCATTTTTAAGCCATCGGTTAATATTGCCGTTTTACTGTCTTTAATATAGGGCGTTACGATCTCAACAGGGGTGTAGTTAGCAATGCGACAAACATCACTCATTTTTTCCACAAACTCAGGGCGACAGTCTGGGTAAATAGCATGATCGCCCGAATGAGCACCATAATACACTTCGTTTGCTTCTAAACTTACGGCATAACCCACCGCTAACGACAGTAAAATCATATTACGATTAGGCACTACGGTCTGCTTCATGCTGGGCTCTTCGTAATGCCCTTCTGGTACATCGATATCAGAGGTTAGCGATGAGCCACCTATTAAGCTATTAATAGCGCTAATATCCACAATTTTGTGAGGCACGTTTAACGATTTACACACCGCTGCCGCATAATCCAGTTCTTTTTTATGGCGCTGACCATAATCAAAAGAAAGGGCGTGAACGGTCTTACCATCACGTAAGGCCTTGTGTAAAACTGTGAATGAGTCCATTCCACCTGAATAGATAACAACAACGTTTTCTGACATAGTTTTAAAGTTTTGAGAAATTATGCCCGAATTTTATGTGATCCTTGGTAAAATCGAAACATACAATCGTTAAAGGGTGACATTTTGTCGAAATTAATCACGCTGAACATCAATGAAATGTTCGAAACCATCCAAGGAGAAGGGGCACATACCGGTATCCCGTCTATCTTTGTTCGCTTACAAGGATGTCCTGTGGGTTGCCCGTGGTGTGATACCAAACATACCTGGACGCTGGACAACGCTTTAGTAACCACGGCACAACAGGTTATTGATAAGACTAATGAGTCTGAGCATTTTTTTGAAATCGATGAAAACAAATTGTTGTCGCTGTTTTCTGAACAAGGTTATGTGGCAAAGCATGTGGTTATCACCGGTGGTGAGCCATGCATGTATGATTTGCGCCCGCTTACCACTCTGTTACATGACAGCGGCTTTTCCACGCAAATAGAAACGAGTGGCACGTATGAAGTGTTATGTGATGATAGGACTTACGTGACGGTCTCGCCTAAAATCAATATGAAAGGAGGGATGCCGGTTTTGTTAAGCGCCCTTGAGCGTGCGAATGAGATTAAACACCCTATTGCCATGCAAAAACACATTGATGAGTTAGATGCGCTGCTAGCCGATGTCTCTTCGTTAGCAGGTAAGCAGGTTTGTTTACAGCCGATAAGTCAGCAACCACGGGCGACCGAACTTGCAGTACAAACCTGCATAGCCCGTAATTGGCGACTATCCTTACAAACACATAAATATATTGGTATAGAATAAATTACATAAGCGTGAGCAAAGGAGTTCGATAATGGCGTTGAAGTATGTAAAAACGGCACTGCTTTTGTGTTCGTTGCTTGTAGCAACACAAAGTGCCGCGGCATTGTGGACAATTAACTACCCTAAACCGCTAGATGACTCTGACGCTCGCGCCGAATACCCCATTGCCTTGCTTAAACTTGCCCTTGATAAAACGGGTGTAAATTACGAGTTATTGC
Organism: Alteromonas sp. Mac1; assembly: GCF_001562125.1. Lineage (NCBI taxonomy): Bacteria > Pseudomonadati > Pseudomonadota > Gammaproteobacteria > Alteromonadales > Alteromonadaceae > Alteromonas > Alteromonas sp. Mac1. The sequence goes on along the minus strand of NZ_CP013932.1, from coordinate 2,163,478 downwards.
CATCAGATCGCATTCTTTTGTCTTCAAAGGCATTGCGTCAACTGCGTGAAAATCGTGAAGTGAACGTGGTGTGGAGCATGACGGACAGCCAACGTGAAAAAGATCTTCTCCCTATTCGAATTCCCATTGCGAAAGGACTTATTGGCCTGCGGGTATTTGTTATCAATGTAGACAGGGAAGCGGAGTTTGCCCGGGTTTCATCAAAAAGTGAATTAATGAACTTCACACCATTACAAGGTGAAGAATGGCCAGACACTAAAATACTGCAAGCCAACGGCTTTAATGTTGCTACAGTCCCTAACTTTAAAGATGCCTATTCGTTATTGCTTCAAAACAAAGGGGATTTCTTTCCTCGCTCGGTTATCGAGGTATCAGCTGAACTTGAAGGGCGATCGGCATCACTTAAATTAGAGCCTGATATGGCAGTTTATTACCCAACTGCCATGTACTACTTCGTTAATAAGAGTAACCCAACGTTAGCACGGCTAATTGAAACAGGATTAAATCGTGCAATTGAGGACGGCTCTTTTGAAGCGTTATTTAAATCTTCTAATGAAGCCATTTTAGAGCAGTTAGACATCAAAAACAGACGAATCTATACGCTTGATAACCCCTTATTACCGCCTGAAACACCGTTAGCCGACGAGCGGCTTTGGTACGTAATTGAACAGTAAAGTAGGGCTTACAATTCGCTCTAGACTTTATCTACAGCCCTTATATAACATACATAGAACTCATAAAAAAAACGCGGCAAGAGCCGCGTTTTTTATTTAAAAGTTCAGGTGACTAGAACTAGTCAGAGGCACCTGAATGCACGTCTTTCATTGAACGACCTGAAGGATCGGCATTGTTCTTAAAGCTTTCATCCCACTCAAGCGCTTCAACCGTACTACAGGCAATAGATTTGCCACTAGGTACACAACGGGCCGCGCTTTCTTGCGGGAAGTAACCTTCGAAGATAGTACGGTAGTAGTAACCTTCTTTGGTATCTGGTGTGTTCACTGGGAAGCGGAACTCAGCAGAAGCAAATTGTTGGTCAGATACTTCGTTCTCAACGAAATCACGGATAGAATCAATCCAAGAATAGCCTACGCCATCACCGAACTGTTCTTTTTGACGCCATAGCACTTCGGCAGGCAGAGTATCGCCGTTGTCGAACGCTTTACGTAAAATCCATTTTTCCATTTTACCATCAAGACACATTTTATCTTGTGGGTTTAAGCGCATAGCCACGTCGATAAAGTTTTTATCTAGGAATGGAACACGGGCTTCAACACCCCATGCTGAAGTTGCCTTGTTCGCACGAGCACAATCGAACAAGTGAAGACGATCTAGTTTACGTACCGTTTCTTCGTGGAACTCTTTCGCATTTGGCGCTTTGTGGAAGTATAAGTACCCACCAAAAATTTCATCAGCACCTTCACCAGACAATACCATCTTAATACCCATAGCTTTAATCTTACGGGTCATTAGGTACATTGGCGTTGCCGCACGAATGGTAGTGGTATCGTAGGTTTCTAGGTGGAAAATCACGTCACGAATGGCATCAAGCCCTTCTTGAATAGTGAAGTGAATTTCGTGGTGTACAGTACCAATCATATCAGCCACTTTTTTAGCAGCTTTCAAATCTGGTGCACCTTCAAGGCCTACCGCGAAGCTATGCAGGCGAGGCCACCATGCTTCTGTTTTATCTTCGTCTTCTACACGTTTTGCAACGTACTTAGCTGCAATTGCAGAGACTAATGATGAGTCCAAACCGCCTGATAATAATACTGCGTATGGTACGTCTGACATCATGTGAGACTTCACTGATTTTTCAAACGCTACACGTAAATCGTCAAGGTTAGTGGTGTTGTCTTTTACTGCATCGTACTCCATCCAATCACGTTTGTAGTACTTCGTGATTTGACCGTCTTTACTCCACAGGTAATGACCTGGAGGAAATTCGCTGATGGTTTTACAAATAGGTGCCAACGCTTTCATTTCTGAAGCAACGTAGAAGTTGCCGTGCTCATCGTAACCTGTGTATAGAGGAATAATACCCATATGGTCGCGAGCAATTAAATAAGCATCTTGTTCGTCGTCATAAAGAACAAATGAGAACATGCCTTCTAATTCATCAACAAAGCTCACACCTTTTTGTTGAAAAAGCGGAAGAATAACTTCGCAATCTGAGCGAGTTTTAAACGGATAAGGTTCTGCTAAATCATCAGCGAGTTGCTTATGATTATAAATTTCGCCATTTACGGCTAAAACTTGTTTGCCATTTTGGCTGATAAGCGGCTGAGCGCCGGTGTCCACATCAACAATAGCCAATCTTTCGTGACAAAGAATGGTATTGTCATTATTCCAGATTCCCGACCAGTCAGGGCCACGGTGGCGCAATAATTTTGTTAATTCGAGGGCTTGGGTTCTGAGTTCAGACACATCGGTTTTGATATCAAGGATACCGAAAATACCACACATAAAACGGATTCTCTCTGTTCACTTGTTGAAAAATAATTGAGGTTTTTTCTGTCGGGTACTCGCGAACGAGTTGGCGAAGGTATTGTTGTTTTTTTTAATCGCGCTTTCGCATGCCTTGAATGTGCCAGTCTGACAGGAAATTGCAAGTACAATATGATGAGAAAATGGAAATTGTTATTCCAAAACTCACGGTTCTTAGGTGAAAGTTTCGCTGTTATTAGGTGCAACAGAAAATAGGTCGTACAAATAGTAGGCAGAATGCGATTTTTTCTCACTATATCCATATCAAAATGTATTTTATAAGCTACTGATTTTAAATGATTTATATTTGTATCTCTTTACCTTGTTTGAGCGCATAATCTGCCGGTTTTTTCAACACCTGGTAAAGGGTATGCAATTTTCAAACGACCGAGTTTCGGTATATGTTATTCCTGATGTAGATAGCCTTCAAATGGACGCAAGTGTTCAGGGTTCGCGCTATCGTGATGCCATGCACATTGAAGTGACCGGCGGTGAAGCTTGGCTTTTCGAGTATGGCGTGGTGGTTTTTTGGGGCGTGGTAGAAGAAGAGCGTGTTGCCTTGTTAAATAGGTTACAGGTGAGCCCTAAATTATTGTCTGGTATTCACCAAGAGCATCTACAGTTTGCGTTTACAAGCGATGTGCTTAGGCTACAACGGGACTTAATTACCTTATCGATTGACGATCCATTACTTCGGCTATCAATCAGCCATGGGTTAGCCCAGTCAATTAAGCTCAATGAATACGAGCATAAAGCGCAAGACACCATTACTCGCTATGCGTATTTGCCGAAAGCGTTGGCCGAAACGGGCAAGATAACATTACGTCGACCCGCATTGGCAAAGATTCGTGGGCATTTGTTTAGTACAAAGAGCGACATCTTTTTGCATTATGGGTTACTTGATACACCAGAGTTCTTTTGGGAATACCCAGAATATGAGCATGCTTATAATGCCACAGCCCGATATCTAGATATTCGCCCTAGGGTAGATGTGCTTTCAAACAAGCTAAATGTTATTCATGAGCTGTTCGAGATGTTGGCAGAAGAATTAAATCATAAACATTCATCGTTTTTAGAGTGGATAATTATTATCTTGATCGCGTTTGAAATAGCGACCTTTGGTGCTGAAGAGCTTAAAGGGTTATTCATGTAAGAAGCACGATATAACGTGCGTTGTTTTAGCAATAAAAAAGCCCTGTATCCACAGGGCTTATTATTTTTAAATGTTTGTATTATCTGAGACTAAACTCAATTATTACGTTGAAACTCGCTGGTTTCTTTCCAGGCTGGCCACTGCTCTGCATTCGCAACGTTAAAACCAACGTCAAACAATAGCTGGGTATCTTGTACAATACCGCTTAAATCCCAATCGTCACGGTATTGGTCACACACTTGGTGATAACAGCCTGTGACAATCACATTCATGCGTTTACGGTATTTAGCAGTTGTCTCGTCAGCAGGCTCGTTACCCCCTTCTGCATAAAGTGCAGGCACGCCTTTTTTCGCAAAGCTGAAGTGGTCAGAGCGATAGTAATAACCTGCTTCCGGGCGGTCTTCCTGAGTAATGGTTCTACCTTGTTTATCGGCAGCAGTTTTAAGGTAATCTTCTAAGTCTGACTTGCCCATGCCTACCACGGCTACGTTCTTTGTCTTTCCAAGTACGTTCATGGCATCCATATTAATATTGGCCACAGTATCTTCCAGTGGGATGACGGCGTTGTCTGCGTAGTATTTACTGCCCAACAAACCTTGTTCTTCGGCCGTTACTATTAAAAACGATACAGAACGCTTAGGCGAAATATCTAAGTGTGCGTAGGCTTTAGCCATCGCCAAAATAGCAGCGCTTCCTGTGGCGTTATCGTGTGCACCATTGTAAATATTATCGCCTTCTTTGGTTTCATCTTTTCCTAAATGATCCCAGTGCGCGGTGTAAATAACATGCTCGTTTGGTAGCTCTGAGCCAGGTAGTGTGGCAATGACATTGTGACTTTCAGATTTTTTAAACGTGTTTTGCACGGTTACCGATGCATTAATATCCATTGCTTTATGATAAGGCCCAAGCTTGGCTTGGTTCTTTTCTTCTTGAAAGTCAAAACCTGCATCTGCGAACACTTTTTCAGCGGCGCTTAATGTTAACCAACCTTCAATGGCAACACGGCTAGCACCTTTGTCTTTAGATACTAACCCATACTGAGGGCCACTCCAGCTATTCGCTACTACTGACCAACCGTAAGAGGCTGGGGCAGTCTCATGAACAATTAACGCACCTGCAGCGCCTTGACGGCTAGCTTCTTCATACTTGTAGCTCCAGCGGCCATAGTAGGTCATAGTCGTGCCTTGGAACTTCCCACTTTCGGGGTTCTCAAAACCTGGATCGTTTACCAAAATCACCACAGTTTTGCCGGTAACATCTAAGCCTTCATAATCGTTCCAGTCGTATTCAGGTGCGTTAACACCGTAGCCAACAAATACCAGTTCTGAATTCTCAAGTGATACGGTTTCTTGCTCGCGTTTAGATGAAGCAACCATGTCTTCTTTATACACAAAGCTATTGTCGCCAATCGTCATGGTCATTTCAGGGCTAGCGGTAATTTCCATTAACGCCACTTTCTGAAGGTAGCTATCGCCGTTCCCCGGTGATAACCCTGCTTTTTCAAACTCTCGGGTGAGATAATCCAGCGTTTTTGTTTCACCGATGGTGGTGGGCAAGCGGCCTTCAAATTCGTCAGATGACAGTATTTTTAATGGTTCGCGAATATCTGCATCTGAAATGCTGGCGTAAACTGAGTCGAAGTTCGAAGCAATTTCTTTTGTTTGGTTTTGCGTTTCGGATTGCGCAGTGTCGTTATCAAGCGCGTCGTCAGGCGCGTTATTGGGGCTGCAAGCACTTACCGCTGATACGGCAGTTACCAGCAAGGGCAAAAACATTTTTTTCATTGTTAGTCTCTGTTTGCTCTACAATATCGCCCAGTATAGAGAAAACCTTAAGATGAACCAATATTAAGTATGCCAATACCTGTTACTCCTTGGTGTAAACACCATATTCAAGATAATGCGTCTTTACCAGTACATACGCTGTTGAATGAATTCATGTTATTAGACGACACTGACTTTCCTAGTGCTGCAAGGCTTAATCTTTTACGTGAAGCGTTTCAGCCCCAATGGCAGGGCCCTATGTTTGTAGCGCAAGGGGAACTTGATAAGCAAAGTGACCCAAACCACAGCCGTTACTATGAAGAAATAATCGCGAGCGACAACAGTGTCCCCACTCGTGAAAATAGCTGGCATGATTTGTTCAATGCTCTTATCTGGATACAATTTCCCAGTACAAAAGCATTATTGAACACCATGCACATGCAAGATATTGCTCACCATGGCACACACCCAAGAACCGAGCGACGAAACCGCATTACGCATTTTGATGAATGCGGCGTGGTACTCGCGCTAGAAGAAGGGGATGCCAATAAATCAAACATGTTGTTGAATACGTTAGCCCAACATCAGTGGCAGGATAGCTTTTTAACCCATAGGCACGAGTGGGGAACCCACATAACCCCCTTTATTTTCGGGCATGCAAACCTTGAAATGATGCTTTCGCCTTTTATCGGGCTTACGGGGAAGTGGTTGGCAGTGAGTGTGCCTAAAGGGTTTAGTAATATGAATAAATGGCAACAACGCCAAGAGGTAGACAAATCATTGGTGAAACGTATCACTGAGCTTGATGCGTTCAACAAATCTCCGCTACTAAAACCTATTCCTTTGCTAGGTGTACCAGGGTGGTACGAAGAACAAGATGAAAATTTCTATAACAATAGCGAGTACTTTAGGCCTTTGAGGCCGGGAGCAAAACCTTCTATTCAGTTACCGCTTTTCGACATAACGACGGTTTGAACTCACTTCTTACACCAAACTTAGGTGTAAGAAGTGAATTGAAAGTGGTGCAGAACTTAAATAAGTGCGAAAACACCCCAAATACCGTAAATCACGGCGTAAGGAGCGGAAGCAATAATTGCTGCCTTTTTCGTAGAGAACGAGGTCCATTGAGTGATACCTACCATCGTAAGATAGATAGTCCAGAACAACTCAACGCGAATAGCCTGTGCAAACGCGAACCATGGTGATGTCATTTCAATACCTAGTATGTAAGAAAGTGACAGTGGAGCAAGTATGGCAGGGGATATTTGGTGATCGCCCGCAAACATAATAAGTGCAGCAGCAATAAGACCCGTTACCACGTAAGGCATAGACACCCACCACGTAAAGCCATACCAATCCGTAAAGCCGAAAACATGACTGTCGTCACTGCGTGTTGTTAAATTTAAATAAACGGCAAAAATAGCGTTAACCACGGTAAGTGCAAAGAATGCACCTATTAACTGGGAAAGCATGAGGGTGTTTCTAGTGAAAAAGGCGCGCATTTGGTCTTCTTCTGCCGGACTCATTGCATCTTGGGCTGCAATATTAATATTCGCAAACCATTCAATATCAACGAAGTTTACGTACAAATATTGAGACGACAAGGTCATCATCATAACAATAATAAAAGGAAACCAACTCCAGTTGTTTTTCTCACCAACAGCTTTAAATACGCCATTAGGCCGAAAGAATATATCGTTACACGCTTGAAAGGGGTTTGATACTGAATGCATCCGTTGCTCCGAGATGAAATATTATATTAGTTTTGTTTAGGTTACTGATATAGCGAAGCTAAGTACAGGCGCTGCTTAAAGAACTGTACCTGTTTTTAGTAAAAACTTGTGTCGAATGCGTAGTAGAGGGGCTTATTTGTACTTATAGTAATGCCGCACATATAAAAAAGGCCAGTATTGAATGAATACTGGCCCTTTAATGACGACTATACCTCGTCAATCGCGTGCTTACCTGTTAATGACTTAAATACGTTAAGTTCAATAAGCAGAGCACGATAGCGCTATACAGTAACGAGATAGGTAACCCTATTCGAATAAAGTGGCTAAATTTATAATTAGCGGCATTGAATACTAGCAAGTTAGTTTGGTATCCAAACGGCGATATAAAGCTAGCACTTGCCGCAAAGGCAACCGCTAATGCGAATGGCATAAGTGGTGCGCCTATGATTTCAACTAGTCCATAAGCAAAAGGGAACATGAGCGCAGCAGCTGCGTTATTGGTCACAAATTCCGTCAACAGTAAGGTAGCGAAATACACTACGATTAACGCAATAAACCAATCGGTGTCGGCCAAATACGGAATTAACTGCGCAGTAGAAATGGCAATAACCCCTGAAGACTCTAACGACGTGGCTAAGCTTAACGCCCCAACAATCACGATAATTAGGTTAAGCGGTAAATTACGCTTCATCTCACCGTTGTTTGTTACCTTGGAACCAATCAATACGGCAGCCAAAAACAACAGACCCATCGCGAGTGAAATAATATCAGCCGCGGCTAACGTTACTACAGTTAGAAAACCGCCAAGGGTTATCCATTCCTGTCGGTTAGTTAGCGGGCGAGAGATTTTTTGCTCAGACAATATAAAGAAGTTTTTACTTAAATTTTGTCGAGTATTGAAATCTGGCCCAGCGGCAAGTAATAGAAAATCACCTGCTTTAAGTTTTATTTCACCCAACTTACCTGATAACTGCTCGCCGTCACGGCGAATCGCCACTACGGCCGAATCGAACAATGCTCTAAAACCGAGGTTTTTAATGGTTTGCCCAATAATTTGAGCGCGGTTTGCTACCACCACTTCGGTTAAGCTTTCACGCAAAATGCCGTCGGTTTCAGCAAAGGTGGTTAACCCTTTTATGTGGCTTAAGTTATCAAGCTTTTGCACATTGCCGGTAAAGATAAGTTTATCGTTTTCTGCAATCACTAAGTCGGGACCAACGGGAGAAATAAGGTTACCGTCGCGAACCACTTCAACCAAAAATAATTCAGGTAAATTACGAAGGTGGTTTTGCTCAACGGTTTTGCCAATTAGCTCTGAACCTGAGTTTACCTTCGCTTCAACCATGTACTCTTGGTAGTTGTCGTTCTTGTTCGCAATATTAGGCAGTAATGGCGTGAGCACAAACATCAGTACGCCACAGCTTAAACCGGCAACTAGCCCATATAGTGTGAAATCAAAAAAGTTAAATCCAGGATGACCATGCTCTTGTAAAAAGCTATCGACAATCAGGTTGGTCGAGGTACCAATTAAGGTCACCGTTCCACCAAGTATGGCGGCATAAGAAAGCGGAATAAGTAAGCGGGAAGCGGGGTGATATTGGTTTTGTTTAATAGGCCCTATAAGGCTGGCCACTATAGCCGTATTGTTCAACAACGCTGATGAGACGAAGGTGAGTGAAAACAGTTTCCAATACGATTTAGAGAAGCTTGTACTCACGAGCTTTCGACCAATACGCTTTATTAACGCAGTTTTGTCAATTGCACTACTGACTAACAGCAGCAAGACAAGGGTGATTAACCCTTTGTTGGTTAGGTTCAACAAAATGTCATCAAGTGACAATTGTTGAGAAACCAATAGTAATAACACGGCGCCTGAAAAAACAGTAGACGGGCGCTGATTTGAAAAAATCAGCGCAAAAATCGTGCTGGCGAAAATCGCCAGCACGATAAACTGGTTAATATCCATATATTTTCCAGTCCTGCTTTTACAGCTTGCTAATGTCCACAGCGCTCCAATGAGGGAAGTGCTTACGTACTAGAGCATTAAACTCTAATTCAAACTCTGAGAAGTCTGGAGAAGCGTGTTGTGCATCTTTAGCAAGTTCATCAATGATCATACCTGCACCAACAGTGCTGTTAGTCATGCGATCAATAACGATGAAAGAACCCGTAGGGCGGTTACGCTTGTATGGGTCGCACGCTACGGTTTGGGTGAACTTCACATCTACTACACCAATTTCATTCAAGTTAAGGTGCATCGCATCTTTTTCTTCAAGGGTGTTCACATCAATTTGGTTATCGATATGAGACACAACACCTGTCGTTGACTTGGTAGCAAACTTAAACAAGAACTGCTTGTTTGGCATAAGTGGTTCTTCGTCCATCCATACCAAATGCGTTTTAAATTGGGTAGAAAGTAGTGGCAAGTTACCTGATTTAACAATCATGTCGCCACGTGAAATATCAATTTCATCTTCTAGTGTAAGGGTAACCGCTTGAGGTACATAAGCACGCTCTTGGTCGCCTTCAAAAGTCACAATCGATTTTACTTTCGACGTTTTACCAGAAGGAAGAGCAGTGACTTCATCGCCTGGTTCAATTTGACCAGATACAACCGTACCGGCAAACCCACGAAAATCTAGATTAGGGCGGTTCACGTACTGAACAGGGAAACGGAAATCATCATGATTATCGTCTTCACCAATTTTTGTGTTCTCTAGCATCTGCATAAGCGGAATACCATCGAACCATGGTGTGTGTTCGCTCACGTTTACTACGTTGTCACCTTCAAGTGCAGAAAGTGGTACGAATTGAATATCTGGAATATCCAATTGCTCTGAAAACTTCAGATAGTCTTGCTTGATCTGGTTGTACACTTCTTCAGAGTAATCCATTAAGTCCATTTTGTTGATAGCAACAATAACGTGCTTAATACCTAACAAAGATACTAGGAATGAGTGACGTTTAGTCTGTACTTTTACACCGCCACGGGCGTCAACAAGTATGATGGCAAGGTCGCATGTAGATGCGCCAGTTACCATGTTACGTGTGTACTGCTCGTGTCCTGGAGTATCAGCAATGATAAACTTACGCTTATCAGTAGAGAAGTAGCGGTATGCTACATCAATCGTAATACCTTGCTCGCGCTCTGACTGAAGGCCATCAACCAATAGGGCTAAATCGACTTTCTCACCAGTAGTACCCGATTTTTTGCTGTCTTTAGTGATAGCAGCAAGTTGGTCTTCATAAATCATTTTTGAATCATGAAGTAGGCGACCAATTAGGGTACTTTTACCGTCATCTACACTTCCGCATGTAAGGAAACGTAGCATGTCTTTTTGTTCGTGCTGCTCAAGGTAAGACAGTATGTCTTGCTTTAATAAATTGTTTTCGTTGTTCATGTTATGCGCTCACAAGGAAAAAGGGGTTTAACACAGACTCTTTTTGGTTGTAAGTAAGAGCGTCGGCGTTGTCATTTAACGGATCGTTAGGGTCTAGCACAGTCACATTTGCACCTGCAGCTAAGGCTACAGCATGGGCTGCGCCTGTGTCCCATTCAGAAGTAGGGCCTAAACGAGGATAAAGGTGAGCTTCACCTTCAGCCACTAGGCATAACTTCAATGAACTTCCCATGGCCACTAATTCAGTTTCACCCTCTAATTGAGACAGTAAATTTTGAATTTCGGGGCTTTGATGAGAACGGCTACCGACTATCTTCCATACTTGTGCACCATCGTGCTTGCGTGCAGAAATAGCAGTAAATTCGCCGTCTACTTCAGTCCATGCGCCTTCACCCACAATACCTACATAGCTTTTGTTAAGTGCTGGTGCGTACACCACACCCATAGTAGGTTTGCCGTCTTCAATCAACGCAATATTTACCGTGAACTCACCGTTCTTTTTGATGAATTCTTTCGTGCCGTCAAGCGGGTCAACAAGCCAGTAAGACTGCCATTGCTTGCGCTCATCCCATGAAATATCTGCCGATTCTTCCGATAAAATAGGAAGGTCAGATTCTTTTTCAAGGGCATCAACAATTACGTTGTGCGCCGCTAAGTCTGCTTCGGTTAGCGGGCTGGTATCTTGTTTTTCATAAATGGCGAAATCTTTATCGTAAATCGCCATTATTTTATCGCCTGCTTCTTTAGCAATGCGAAGAATGGTTTGTGCCAGTGTATTAGTCATTGTATTAGCCTGGGCCATTACACAAGTCCTTTTTCTTGCAGTAACGCATATAAGCGTTCAGCAGTTTGCTCTGCAGGTTCATCTTGATACGTTAAATGTATCTCAGGCTTTTCCGGCGCCTCATAAGCAGAGTCGATACCAGTGAAATCTTTAATCTCACCGCTACGCGCTTTCTTATAAAGCCCTTTCGGGTCGCGCTTTTCGCACACTTCGATAGGTGTGTCGATAAACACTTCAACAAATTCGCCGTCTTCTAAAAGGCCACGGCAATAGTCGCGATCCGCTTTAAAAGGAGAGATGAAGGCCGTTAAAACCAGCGTGCCAGAATCAACAAACAGTTTTGCAACTTCGCTGATTCTGCGAATGTTTTCTACACGGTCTTTATCACTAAAACCCAAGTCGCCACATAAGCCATGACGCACATTGTCACCGTCTAATAGGTAAGTGTGCTTGGCTTGCTCGTGAAGTTTTTTCTCAAGCAAGTTGGCCAGAGTAGACTTACCAGAACCACTTAGGCCGGTAAGCCAGAACACGCGAGGCGATTGATTCAGCTTTGCAGCGCGGGTGGTTTTATTCACCTCGTGCTTGTGCCAAACAACGTTGTCGGTGGCCATTAGAAATACCCTTCCATTTTCTTCTTCTCCATAGAGCCAGAGCTATCGTGATCAATCACGCGGCCTTGACGCTCAGAAGTTTTGGTCAGTAGCATTTCTTGAATAACTTCTGGCAAGGTAGCCGCAGTAGACTCAACAGCACCTGTTAATGGGTAACAACCAAGGGTACGGAAACGTACTGAACGCATTTCAGGCGTTTCGCCTTCGTTCATTGGCATACGTTCATCATCTACCATAATTAATACACCATCACGCTCAACAACAGGGCGAGGCTTCGACAAGTAAAGCTGAGGAATGTCGATGTTTTCTAGGTAGATATACTGCCAGATGTCAAGCTCAGTCCAGTTGGACATTGGGAACACACGAATGCTTTCACCTGGGTTAACTTGAGAGTTGTAAATGTTCCAAAGCTCAGGACGTTGGTTTTTAGGATCCCAACGGTGGTTGCTATCACGGAACGAATAAACACGCTCTTTTGCACGAGATTTTTCTTCGTCACGACGTGCACCACCAAAGGCTGCATCAAACTTATATTTGTTTAACGCTTGCTTAAGTGCGGCCGTTTTCATGATATCAGTGTGCTTTGCTGAACCATGCGAGAATGGACCAACACCTTGCTCAACACCTTCTTCATTAATGTGTACTAACAGATCGAAACCATGCTTTTTAGCTTGCTGGTCTCGAAACTCAATCATTTCTTGGAATTTCCACGTAGTATCTACGTGAAGCAATGGAAATGGAATTTTACCTGGGGCAAAAGCTTTGCGCGCTAAATGCAACAACACCGAAGAGTCTTTTCCGACAGAGTAAAGCATGACCGGATTATCAAATTCCGCAGCAACTTCACGGAAAATTTGAATGCTCTCGGCTTCGAGTTGTTTCAGATGCGTAACAGACGGGATACTTGCAGTCATTTTCGAGTCCGATTTATGTTATATAAGATAAAGTTATATACGAGTTATTTTTATGCATAGAACAATAACACATTTATTTACTAATGTAGTATGCGATTTAGCTATTTAAAATAGCCACCTTATTCCAAGAAATAAAACTGTCATACAATTTTTGCATAAGCGACGAAATTTAAGGCATCAGTCGCATCTACTGCATACTCAAACTATCAGTAAATAGTGCAACAATTAAGAAATTAAACTTACAAAAAAGCCCCGTAAAACGGGGCTTTAAATAACTATCTATCGGCTACTTATGCGATTCAAGTTTCTTTTGAAAGGCATCAAAGGTTTCAAGCACTCCTTCACGAGGCGTACCTGATTTGCTCAGTATTAGAATGGTCAGACTAGATAGAATGAACCCAGGAACAATTTCATACATCCAGCTACCTAACGATTCTCCGTTAATTGTCACCGGTAGGTAAATCCACAGTAATACGGTTACAGCGCCCACAATCATGCCGCCAAGGGCTGCACGACGAGTCATTTCTCGTTTGAACAAGCTAAACAATACCAGTGGTCCGAATGCCGCACCAAAACCAGCCCATGCATTACTCACTAAATCTAGAATACTGCTGTCTCTGTCGTAGGCTAAGAAGATAGCAACAAGGGCGACCGCCACTACGCTAACGCGACCGGCAATGACCAGTTCTTTATCCGACGCATCACGTCTAACAAAGGTTTGATAGAAATCGCTAGTTAACGAGCTTGATGTCACCAATAGCTGTGATGAAATAGTACTCATGATGGCCGCGAGAATAGCGGCAAGTAAGAAGCCACCAATTAGCGGGTGGAATAGAATTTGAGATAAGTAAATAAAGACAGTTTCAGGGTCGATGTTATTTCCATTGCCCGTAACATAAGCAAGGCCAAACAAGCCTGTCATTAGCGCGCCAATAATAGAAACAATCATCCAGCTCATACCAATTCTGCGAGCGGTAGGAATATCTTCTACCGAACGGATTGCCATAAAGCGTACAATAATGTGTGGCTGTCCGAAATAACCTACACCCCAAGACATCAAAGATATGATACCAATTACCGAGATAGCTTCATTGGTCGATGCGTCCATAAAAGCATTGAACAGTGCTGGGTTAATAGTGTCGAGTGCATTAATAGAAGCGCCTATGCCACCAAGTTCAGTGATAACCACTGCAGGTACGAGTACCAAGGATATAAACATGATGCAGCCTTGTACGAAATCGGTCATGCTCACCGCCATAAAGCCACCTACCAGTGTGTAAGCAACCACTACACCCGCAGTGACATATAAACCCGTTTCGTAGGATAGACCAAATGAAGTTTCAAAAAGCTTTCCGCCGGCGACGACGCCAGAAGAAGTATAAAGGGTAAAGAAAATAACAATCACCACAGAGGCAATCACGCGAAGTAAGCGAGAATTGTCAGCAAAGCGATTTTCAAAATAATCGGGGAGGGTAATGGAGTTATTAGCCACCTCGGTATAAACCCTTAAACGAGGTGCGACTAAAATGTAATTGGCTAATGCACCTAGAACAAGACCAACGGCTATCCACGCGGCGGAAAGGCCTGAAACGTACATTGCACCTGGAAGACCCATGAGCATCCATCCGCTCATATCTGATGCACCGGCTGATAATGCAGTTACGGCTGGACCAAGTTGCCGGCCACCTAACATGTAGCCTTCTACATTAGTATCTGTTTGGCGGTAAGCGAAAAGACCGATACCCAGCATGACAGCAAAATAGAGTCCCAATGAAATGATCGTACCCGTAGCCATATAAATTCCCTATGTTTTTTCATGCAATGCTAACATCAATAGCAAAGACTCTCTACGTCAGTCATTAACCTTGAATATGTTGAGTACGTGCAAAGCTCGATAAAGTTTTCTAAATGTAGAAACCTATCAAGGTCAAAATGAAAGCAGATGTTATATGTTTTCGTTCAAATAAGCGGTGAACGACATGGTTTCTATCTTACCTCTGCCGGTACTTTTAGCGCGATAGAGTAAGTTATCGCATGCCTTAATAATCTTATTGATATTGCGCTCACCTTTTACCTGAATGACGCCGGCAGAAAAGCTGGCACTGAAGGTCGCTTCAGTATTTGACCAGTTTTGATGGCTCTCTAACGATATTTTTATATCTTCAAGCAAGGCGTTCGCGTTTTCTTCTGTTGTATCGTGTAAATACAACAAGAATTCTTCACCGCCGTAACGGCAGAACTTATCTGTCTTTCTAATACGTTGGCGAACGACTTGTCCAAATTTTGTTAGCACTTCGTCACCCACCACATGACCGTACCTGTCATTAATTTGCTTAAAGTGGTCGAGGTCAATAAGCACTAAACAAGATGCAATTTTATTGGACATGGGCTTTGCGATTTCTTTAAACATTGCGCGTCGAAAAAGGGCGCCTGTTAAATCATCAATTTCACTGGCTTTAGCACGGGAGCGTTGTCTACGCCAAAACCAGAAAAGCAGAAACGTCGACATTACGGCAACCAAAGCAAATGAGAGGGCTTGAAAACGATCAGCCTTTAATTTTAGGTTTTGTTTGTCTTTTAGCCGAGCCATTTCTTGCAATATGTTAATTGTGATGTCTCGCTGCAACGCTGAATCGATGTTTAACTCATCCAAGTGGGCATATGATCCATTTGGTTGGCTTCTAATAAAATCGTATTCATGTTGGTGGAGAAGAGCATTCTTAAAATCACCTCTTAATCTATATAGGTCGCTAAGATGAGCATGCTTACTCAACAAAATTGATGTGCTGTAAGAAGAGTGCTTGGCTTGTGAGTTAAAATCCGAAGTTAATGTGTCCATCGCCTTTTTAAATTCAGCGTCACTGCCTTCAAGTGCTAAATAAGTTGTCTTGAGTGCGGAAAGTACGGGTAATAGGTTTATATTGGTTGGAAGAGCAATGCCTTCAAAGTGAGACAAATTCTCAGTTAACGCTATTATTTGCTCTCGATCGTTCGGCTCATCTCGGTGTAAAAAAACACTTACTTTCAACCATAAACTGAATAGAGTTTGTGGAGCACTTTGTTTTTTTATAGAAACTTGTTCAGCCTCATCCACCATTGTGAAAGCATCATCGAATCGCTGTAAGTGGTTTAGACTATTGATTACTCCAATGTAGACATATGACGTAGCAATGTCGTGTTCCTTGCTATCTTCTATGACAAATTGCTGATGAGTGACAGCGCGACTGTAGTCATTAAGGGTGGTATAGGCATCGGCGAGCCATGAGTGCGCCATTCTTTTATTAAGTGAAGTCTCTAGGCCGTTCTCTAAGTCAATATGTTTTAAGAAAGGTAGTGCATACTCGATTTCCACAACCGCTTTCATTTGATTTATTTCCGAGTATTCCATAGCAAGCCAAATACTCGCTATGGCGACTGCGTGATGATCCGAAGTTTTTAAGGCTTCTTGTTTAAGCGAATAGAGTAGGGGAATACTGTACTCTAGACGTTCACCAGTATCTAAATGAGCATTCGCAGTTTTATACATAATAAAGACCGCTTTTAAAGCAATATACCGGCTTACATTAATATTCTTAAGGTACGCCCAATCAGCTGGCGATGCTTCCTCAGCCAAATCTAGGGGGATTTTTGAATCTGATGTCGATAAAGAACCATCTAAGTGATAAAGAACAGTTTTGATTACCTTGCCAATCTCTGATGAATCCTGCTGAATTTCGCTAGCTAAGATTAATTTTGTAATCTCATCATCACTCAAACCAGAAGGGCTATTCCACATGTACATGATGGTGTTAACGAGGTTGCCTAATTGACGAAATTTTTCTTCTTCGCTTAATACGTTGTTAGCAACCGCATTCACTGACGTAAGGGTAATTAGTAACGCAAAAAGACAGGTAAGGGCTTTCTGAAAAAAATAGTAACAAAAGGGGGGAACAGCACAGCTAAAGCATTTATTCATAGGGGAATACGCGTTTTCTTATTACCGCAAGAGTGAAACCAAGACAGCGAAAACGAAACCAGATGTTATTTTTATTAGACGATAGTATAAAGTAAACTATGCAGTGTTTAAATATTCCTACTCGATAGCAACGCTATTTTATCTTATACATTAGTATAAAAAATCGGCCGCGAGGGCCGATTATAAATTGTAAATCTAAATAGTGGTGTAACGCTATTTAAAAAAGCTGACACCGCTGTTTTGGTATAGCATACGCTAAGCAGAAAAGTGAATTCTGTCGGCAACGGCCTTTTTCATTTCAGTTAAATCGGCGCCTTTATTACCCACTACCATAATATTTGCATGCTGCATTTTTATGCTTTCGCCATGGTATTGCTTGTCTTCGAACTCAGCGGGTACTCTGACATCTTTGCGTTCAGGTACAATAAATACAGACATTTTACCTTGTGGGGTGTCAACGATAAGATGCAAGCTTCTTACTGTGCTTAAGTGACAGTAATTGGCTACTTCAACATCCCCAATCATGTCAGTAAAGCTGCCACCAAAACTGGCTAGTTTCGCATTTACCTGTTCTAAATCTACTGGCAAGAATGTGTGAGCTTGCTCCGTTTCCGCATATTGCATATGAGCAAGTGCTTGCCCGCCAATGCTAACCGGTTGGTGGTACCACATGGTAAAACCTATCCCCACGGTAAAGGCAACGCTTGCAGCCATAGCCACATACCAGCGGCTTCGCTTCTGATAGCTTGCAAATTCATTCGCCGATTGCTGCCAAATAAGTTTGTGCTTTAAATCTTCAGGCACATCTACTTTTACAGCTTGTTTTAACTGCTTATCGAATTGCTTTTGTTCATTCCAGAACTTACGTTTGCTCTCATCAGCTTTCGCTGCGGCGATAACATCACTGTCAGTGGTTTCTGGATCGGCGTAAATTCGACGCCTAAATTCTAATTCATCCATTTGCCTGACCTCTCTGTTCATTTTGCCTTTCTAATGCCTCTCTCAATTGGTTCCTTGCTCGAAATAATCGTGTCATTACGGTATTTTTATTTAAATTCAGTTGCTGTGATATTTCATCACCGCTAAACCCAAATATAAGTTGTAAAACAAGGGGCTCGCGGTATTCGTCGCTCAACCCGCCTAATAGACGATGCAGCTCTCTGTCTTGTACATCGACTTCTGCATCTTGGGTTTCATCATGCACCGACACATCATCAATATCGACAGTATCGAATTGTTTACGTTCGAAACGACGAGCATTTTCACGGCGCAGTATGGTAATTAACCATGACTTGGCCGCTTTTTCATCGTTGAGTGAGTCGAGTGAGCGCCATGCTCTTAAAAAGGTTTCTTGCACAATATCTTCCGCAACCGAGCGGTCTTTAACCAGCCAGTATGCATAGCGAAATATATCTGCATGAAACGCATTGACGAGCGCTTCGTATCGTTTGTGTTTTGCTTTCATGTTGGATAAGACCCGACTGCTTCCAGATCTATTTCGTGCAAACATAAAAAATCCCACATTTTTTTAATTTTGTTAATTATGACACAAAAAAGCAGCCGGAAGGTTATCCTTAAGGCTGCTTTAAGTTTCATAACTGTTGGCTATTAAATCGCGTAGATAACGGTTTCAATAACGACCGTGTTCATTAACAGAACCCGTTTAATTCTTGAATGAACTACTAGCTAGCTTTCTGACTGGCTATCCAAGTATTAATATTTTCCTCTAAAATTGAAAGTGGAACAGGCCCATGTTTAAGCACTTCATCATGAAAACCGGCCCAGTCAAAGTTATCACCTAGCTCAGTCATGGCTTTTTCTCGTAGCTCCATAATTTTAAGCTTACCAATCATGTAGGCTGTGGCTTGGCCCGGCATGGCGATATAACGCTCGATTGCTTTTTGTGCATCGTATTCTGGGTTAGGCGTGTTTTCAACTAAATAGGTCACCGCTTCTTCACGGCTCCACTTTTTAGCATGAATACCGGTATCAACAACCAGTCGGCATGCGCGCCACAATTCCATCGCAAGTCGGCCAAAGTCAGAGTATGGGTCTTGATAAAAACCCATGTCTTTAGCTAGCTCTTCGGAATATAGCCCCCATCCTTCGGTGTACGCGGTAAAGCTTAGGAATTTTTGGAACTGAGGTACACCTTCAAGTTCTTGTGCAATGGCGCGCTGCATGTGATGGCCAGGAATGCCTTCATGGTACGCCAATGCTTCTAGTTGATAAGTTGGCATGGCGCTCATGTCGTAAAGGTTCGCGTAATACGTACCAGGGCGGCTGCCATCTTGCGCTGGGCTTTGGTAAAAGGCCTTACCTGCTGATTGCTCACGGAACGCCTCAACACGCTTAACTACCATAGGCGCTTTAGGGAGAATACCAAAGTAATCTGGCAAAGCATCGCGCATGTCGTCAATGGCTTTGGTTGCATCATCTAGGTACTGCTGACGTCCGGCATCGGTAGCAGGAAGATAAAATTGCTTATCTTCACGCATGAAAACGAAGAACTCTTGCAACGTACCCTCAAACTCCACCTTTTTCATAATGTCGCGCATAGAAGCATGAATACGCTCAACATTATCAAGGCCTATCTGATGCACTTCATCAGCGGTCAAATCAGTGGTAGTAAACCAGTTTAAGCGGTTTTGATACCACTTATCGCCATCAGGCAAGCGCCATACACCGTCACCTTCAGGGGTAATGGTTTTTTGATGTTCTAATTCTTGAATAAAGTCTTTGTAAGCCGGCATTACAGACGTAACTAGCGCGGCTTTCGCTTCACCTAGTAGGGTGGTTTTTTCTACATCATCAAGCTCAAGGTTATCGACCTTTGTATTGAAATCTTCCCAAATAGTGGAGGGGGTATCACTGGTATCAAACGGTGCGCCAGTAACCACATTTTGTGATGCTGCAATCATTTGCTCATAAGCCCAAGCAGGGGGAAATACGCCTGCTTGCTCACGTAGCTTCATCTGCTCGATAACTTGTTTAAAATATTCGCTCACATTGTCTAGACGGCTAATGTAGGCTTGTGCGTCTTCTTTGCTTTTTACACCATGAATATTAATTAAGAAGCTAGGCACTTGGGTATGGGCGGCACGAAATTGGTGTACTACATAGCTGTGATGACGAAATTCATCGTTAGCTAAATCTCTTTCAATACCCAATTTATATAAACGAAGGCTTAATTTTTCTTGCTCGCTCAGCTTAGTTGTATCGAAACTTTCAATAGTTTCAAGGCGATTTTTTGCTTTGGCAATGTCTTTTTCTTTTTGCTCTTCAGAAACATCATTCCACTTATCATAGTCCCACTTGATGCCTAGGTAGCTTTGAAACATAGGCGAGCTTTTGAGATCTTCTTCGAAAGTGCGTTCAAAAAAAGCATTAACTCGTGCTGAATCAGTTTGGCTTTCAGTTTCTACTGCTGGCGGCGTTTGTTGAGTGGTTTGGCTTGTTTCAGGTGCGGGTGAACATGCCATTAGCCCAAGCATTGCAATAGCAATTGGTGATAACGATAGCAGTGGTGTTTTCATGAATTCTCCTGGTTAGGTGGTCGCGGTAGTATTTCTACCGTCTAATTTTTAGCTTTATCTTTAAATTTGTACCCCTAGCACGAGTTAATGCCTCTTTTTTAAAGTTACTCGTGCCAAGCAGTCCAAATAAAGCGCCTTTCCTTTGCGCAGTATTTAGGTAGAGGGGTACAAATTAGTTAAGGTATTTTTACCAGACTTCTTGTTTTTTAACCAAGTATCTCTGGCTTTTTTAATCGCGTTTTGCATTGATTCGGGTTTCCAGTCGCTTTTCGACTGGCTAAACAGTGTTTGCTGCAATGCATTTAAATGAGACTGGATCTCGCTAGTTGCGCCGTGGTCGGATGGATTTATAAAACCTTTGTGGTGGGGATATAAACACTTCAACCAGTTTTGCAATGCTGGAGCAATAGCCGCTGTATTACTCGCTTTTACTGACGCCATCAATGATTTAAAGGCCGCCGTTTCATCACCTGAATTCGCTACTAAAACAGTATTGGCGGTAGTCGCCGTATAATTTGGTTTTCGCTTTCTTTGAATTACATAAGTCACTACCCAAGCGATAACCGTGAGTACCCAGAGACCTGCAAATAGCCAAGTTAAGTAATGAGGAGCTTGTGCTTCACCGCTATTAGCTAATCCACTTTGTGGTTCACTATTTAGCTCGCCACCACTTTCAGTTTGGCCGGCTTGATTAGTAGGTACTGAAGTTGCGCTACTCGCCGCTTGATTGTCGAAACCTGGCTGAGTGGGCGACGTGGCAGCAGTAGCTGGTTGAACAGTGACTGTACGGGCAGGGATAGTCGCATACTCTGTTTGCTCGGTTAAGGTATTAAACCAAGGGATAGTCACTTCAGGTAATACAAAGCTGCCTGCTTGAGTGGGAATTACCGCCAGCGAGCTCTTACGCTGTGCAATCAAGGTGCTGTCTTTTTCTACTGTGGTGGTAGAGGATTGATCTGGATACAATTTAAAGTGAGGAGGATAAAACTCTGGTATTTCTGGTAACTGTTCTTCCACTACACCTAGTGCGGTAAGTGTTACCACACGAGTGATAGGTTCACCGACTACAAAGGCATCGCCTTGGGGCCATTCTTCATCAACCCGCGCCAATTCAGTGGGTAACCATGGGTAGTCAATACCAGCAGGGATAGGTTTGATATTTACCGTAATATCGGGTCCAACACGGTTCACTTGTTGAGTTCTATTAAATAACCCGAAACGTTGATTCGTATTAGCGGCAGCCACTTCAGCAGTAAATACCGGCCCTCTAATGGTAAATTCGCCTGATGCTTGGGGCACGATGGCAAATTGGCGTTCGATAATTTGGTAACGGCGACCGTTTACAATGTCGGTATATTGCTTATCGTCACCTAACTGCTTTATTTCTGCATTTTGCATGGTGGGCGATTGCAAGCTGCCGCGCTCGATATTTGTCGCAAGATGCAATTTTATGGTGTAGAAAAGTTGTTGGTTTAGATAGGCTTCTTTTAAATCAATACTAGTAGTCACGAAGTAATCGCGGGCAACGTTCTCAGATTGTTGAACGGGAATAACATTCACCGACATTGGCGCAGATTGCTTACCTTCTATACTAATAGCAGGAATGGTGAAGGTACCTTCTTTACGCGGAAACAAGGTGGTAGTCCAGGTGGTGGTTTTCTTGGTATCGAAGTTCACAATAGAGGTTTGACTGCTCACCGACGTTCTACCAACAACGAAGTCTTTTAATAATATTGAGCTATCAAAAGACTCACGGTCTGCGCCGCCATTTGCCACAACGGTTAACCGAATAGCCTCATCAAGCATTACCGGATTTTTATCTATAGTGGCTTCAACTGAAGTCACATCTGCCAGCACAACCATGCTGCGTAAAAGTAAGAAAAGGGTTGTAGTGAATAAAATTGCTTTCATCTACCAATCACTCCGATTTGAAGGCATGCGTTGTCTTTGGCGCTTCTGCGCTTCTAATTGCATTTTTCGTTTTAATAAGAACGCGGGGTCATCTGGTACTCTGCGCATTAAATTTTCAAGACGTTGCTGTTGTTCTTTTTCAGCATCTGTCATCTCGCCAGCTTGAGCCATGGCGGCATCACTTTCTTGCTGGGCTTCATCGCTACTTTCTTCATTCCCAGTATTTTGTGGGGCGCCTGCGTCTTCTTTGTCGTTTTCTTCACCGTTGGCACCATCTTGCGCCTCCGACTCATTTTGGTTTTTGCTATCATCTTGTTCACCCCTTTCATTTTGTGAAGACTGGGGATCACTTTGACTGTCATTTTCATCGTTAGCATTCTGGTTATCAGACGCGCTCTGCTCACCGTTTTCTTCAGATGTATCTTCACTGTTTGAACCATCATTATTTTGGCTATCTTGGCTACTATCGTCGCTACCTTCTTGATTTTCACCTTCGCCAGAATCTTGTTGGTTTTCACCCTCATTCGATTGCTGATTTTCTTGGTTTTGCTGTTCCTGCTCTTCTTGCTGCTGTTTCAACTGTTCCAATAAGGTTTTATTTGCCGCAGCATCTTGATAGTTAGGATCTTGCTTTAGTACTTCGTCATACTTGGCGATGGCCTCATCTAGCTTGCCCAAACGAGCCAGTGTATTGCCTTGGTTATACAAACCTTCAATACCGCCTTGTTGTTGATAAGCGGCAAGTGCTTGTTCGTAGTCGCCGGCCTTGTAATGCGCCGCACCTTGCCAAGCAGGGTCTTCAAATGTAGACGCGGCTTGATCAAAGGCGTTATCCGAGTAGTTTGCTAAGCCTTCTTGATTGGCATTTAAAAATGGCTTTTGCCACCATGACACAGAAGAGGAAGTTGAACTCTCTGACGGCGGCTCTTGGGTAACAGATTGCGCCATCACTGATTCACTGCTCATCGGCATGTAGATAGCTGCTATAACAGCAAACACTAATCCGCGCCTAAATCCAAGCGCCATTAGCGGAAGCAGAGCCAATAAAAGATAGGGGCCAAACTCGCGCCATTGGTCGCCTTCAGTATTATTCGCATCTTCCTCTGATTCACTGTCTCTATCGAGTAGCGACAAGGAAGCGAGTGCAGTAATATCATCATCATTGGTGGTAATTTCACTAAATTTACCGCCGCTAGCACGGACAATTGCATTTACTGCACCGCTATTAAGTTTAGGTATCACAATAGCGCCACTTCTATCTTTGAGTAATTCACCGGTGATTTGCCTGATAGGAGCACCGTCATCTGTTCCTACAGCAAGTGCATTCAACGTAAAAGGCATGTCAGCAACGTACTCTTGTAACTCTTGTTGCTGGCGTAAATCAACGCCATCGGTTATCCAGTAAATCATACCTTTACTGTAGCCCGCGTTTGTTAACAACTCAGCAGCGGTCTCAACGCCTAACAATGGGTCGCTGCCGGGCACCGGCATAATTTCGGGTGATAAACTTGGTAAGAGTGTCGTTATGTTAGCGGCATCTTGGGTAAGCGGGCTCACCACAAATGCATCACCCGCATAAGCCACTAAACCCATTTCACCTTCACCTATTTGGTTAACAAGATCGATGGCTTTGTATTTGGCTCGGGTAAGTCGATCTGGGGTAATGTCAGTAGCGCGCATCGACAATGACATATCCATGACTATGACATGCCCCATCTTTAGTTGATAAACAGGTTGTGGGAGGCGCTCCCATGTTGGACCAGCTAAGGCAACAACGGCAAGCAGCCACCCGAATGCAAGCAACCAAAATGGAGGCTTCTGCCCTTTTGTTAATTTCCCTACCACCATATGCTGATATAAATGTGAGGGAATAACCGATTGCCAACCCGACTTTTTCGACGTATTTCGCTTAAGAGCTATATAAAGAATAAGCGCGGGAATAAGCGCTATAAACCACTCAGGTCGCAAAAAGTGGAAGTTGGTAATAAAATCTTCCATTACACACTTTCCTTTTTGTCGCTCGATGAAACGTGAGTGCGTGACAGTGATGTTATCAACGTACTTCCAATCATTATTAATGCCCATAAGGCAGACAAAACAAAGGCTACCGCCAATGGAAAGTAGAAGAGGGCTGTTAGCGGTCGCATTTTTCTCGCTTCACCTTGTATTGGTTCTAGTGCGTCTAACTTGGCGTAAATGGCTTCTAACTCTTTTACATCTCTAGCTCGGAAATATTGCCCACCGGTAGATGTAGCAAGGTCACTTAGCATGTCTTCATCTAACTCTTGAGAAGGATTCACCTGTCGACTACCAAAGAAACTTTGGATCAGCATTTTATCTGCGCCTACGCCAATGGTGTAAACCTTCACTTTTTTATTTACTGCCAATTCTTTTGCTTGCTCAGGGGTAATAAAACCTGCGGTATTTTGTCCATCGGTAAGTAAAATAAGCACGTTGTTTGATTCATCTTTTGCATCAAACCGTTTAACCGCTAAGCCAATAGCATCACCGATTGCAGTTTGTTCTCCCACCAAACCAATCACAGATTCGCTCAGTAAAGTAGAAACCGTATCTCTGTCATAAGTGAGTGGTGCTTGAAGATAAGCGGTATCGGCAAACAATATTAAGCCTAAGCGGTCACCCACGCGGCGCTGGATAAAGTCGTACAGCACGGACTTTGTCATGGTCAGTCGATTCACTTGTCTGCCATTTAATTCCATGTCGTCAATTTTCATACTGCCAGATAAATCTACCGCCAACATCATCTCTCGGCCTTCACTTGGAATGCTTATTGGCTCCCCCAACCATTGGGGGCGGGCTGCGGCAATAACCACGCAGAGCCAAATTAGCGATGCAAGTAGAACTGGGATTTTGCTGCTTTTAAGCGGTGAGGGAGTGTCTTGAATGCCCGGTCTTAATGCAGGCACCTGTAAGGCCGCCATCACATGTTGTGGCTTCGCTGGCACTAGGTATCGAACAAGTAAAGGGAGGGGGAGTAGGAGCAAAGCCCACCACCATGCGAAATCAAGCATGGGTTGCCTCCTGACTTTTTTGCTGATTAAAGGATGAAGGTTTTTGTGAAGCCAGCTTTCCTTTACTATTTGAAGGGGAGGTGACTTTAAAGTGCTTCACCCACGCGTTTGCTGCTTTACTACATTCGTCAAAATGTTTGTTGTCGCATTTCGGCGCGTACTGCTGAGAATGCAGTGTTGATAGTGAATCGCTCATATTATTTTTACGTTTTTCTGGCAGCGTTTTCAATAGAAATTCATGCCAACTGTTACCATAAAGCCCTGCTACTTCTTGTTGTTTGAAATAGGTCACCGCGGTACGTTTTAATACATTATTGATTTGCATAGGCCAGTTGTCGTCAGAAGACGAAATACTTGCTAGTAGCTTTAGTGCATCGCGACGGGGCTTGTTGAATTTACGCTTTTTAACAAGATAAATAATGAGACTTATTGTGCCTGCTAAACATAACGTAATTAAGCACCACCAGCCCCAGTCCAGAGGCCAAACTGCTACATTGTCAGGAACATGTATATCTTTAAGCTGTGCAAGAGGATCGGTTTGCGGCATACCTTGGGCTGATTGCATCAAAAGCGCTCCTGTTGCATGCCTTGAATTTGGGTATCAAGAGGCAGTCCCGCAGAAATGTGGTAGCGAGAAATATTTGCTTGTTTAAGTGATTGTTCCATTGCACTGTTTTGTTGTTCACGCCAACGTTGATAGGTGTCTTCTTCTTTTCTATCGCCTAATAACCATCGTTGTTGATTAATGCCATCAGAAACACTTACTCGTTGAATGGAGCGTGTTTGGGGCAAGCTATGTTCAATAGGATCGTCAACAATAATTGCTCTAACTTCACAATGGCGCGAAAGCTGACTTAAATGTTGCTGGGCTGCACTACCTAAATGCTGAAAATCAGAAAGTAGATAAACGAGGCTACCTGGGCGAGCTAAACGACGAAGTCGAGCACATGCGTCTGCAAAAGCTTGAGTATCGTCCTCAGTGCTCGCCACTTGCTCATGGCTGGTGGCATGCAAATCCATCAACTCGTGACAAATGTGCAAAACAGCCCGCTTACGAGCAAGGGGTTTCACTTCTTTGTGCTGGCTTTGGTTAAACAACAACGCGCCTACCTTATCGCCATGCGCTGCCGCAGACCAACTTATCAACGAACAGATGTGGGCAACCTGCATAGATTTAGTCAGTAGCCGTGTTCCGAACATCATTGATGGCGAGAAGTCGCAAAACAAAAATACAGGACGCTCACGTTCTTCACGATATATTTTGGTGTGAGTTTTACCCGTACGAGCGGTAACGCGCCAATCGATTGCTCGAATGTCGTCGCCTGGTTGGTAGTGCCGAGCTTCGTCAAACTCCATGCCTCGACCTTTATGTTTGGTCAAATAGCTACCGGCAAGGCGAGCTTGAGGCGAGCGCTTGGGCGCAAGACTAAATAGCTTAGCCAACTGCTGATAACGTAAAAGCTCAGCAGTGGACAAATTAACACCGTTGGTTTGCAGTAGCGCTAACTGCGAATGAACATCACTCATCGTTTATGGAACAGCTACGGTAGCAACAATTTGGTTCAGCACATCGTTCATAGTAATGCCTTGTGCTTCTGCGTGATAAGACAAAATAATGCGATGGCGAAGTACGTTATGTACAACCGCTTGAATATCATCAGGGCCAACAAAATCTCGCCCACTTAGCCACGCGTGTGCACGTGCACATCTGTCTAAGCTGATGGTGGCGCGAGGGCTAGTACCCATAGCGATCCATTCGGCAAGGTTGGCGTCAAACTTAGCTGGTTGTCTGGTGGCCATGACCAATTGCACCAAATATTGCTCAAGCTCAGGCGCCATATGAAGCGCTAGGGCTTCTTTACGTGAAGAGAATATATCTTGCTGAGTTAATTTAGGCGGTGTTACTGGCGGTACTGATAGCGCTTCACCACGGGTTAATCGCAAAATTTCTAACTCTGTTTCTGCGTCTGGATAATCAATGTCGACGTGCATCAAAAAGCGATCGAGCTGTGCTTCTGGTAATGGGTAAGTCCCTTCTTGTTCAAGAGGGTTCTGTGTAGCCATAACCAAGAACAATGGCGGAAGCGGGTAGGTCTTACTGCCAACCGTTATTTGACGTTCTGCCATGGCTTCTAACAGCGCTGATTGAACTTTAGCGGGTGCACGGTTAATTTCATCGGCCAGAACTAAGTTGTGAAATAGTGGGCCTTTTTGAAAAACAAATTCACCCGTTTCAGGACGGTAGATATCCGTGCCGGTTAAATCAGCAGGTAATAAATCTGGGGTAAATTGAACGCGATGAAAGTCGCCGTCGATACCATTGGCAAGCGCGTTGATTGCTCGTGTTTTAGCTAAACCTGGAGGCCCTTCTACTAAAAGGTGGCCATCGGCTAAAAGCGCAATAAGAAGGCTTTTCGTAAGTGCACTTTGACCAATAATTTGCTGATCTAAATACTTCTGCAGTTGCTGAAATTGTTCCGCTGCCATAATGCAATTATTCCGTTGAAATTCTAGTTATCAGGAAAAGTAAACCAATTAACTCGCCCAAATGTGTGTCGCGAGTAGATAAATTGGCATAAAACAGACTATGTTTTTCTTATATGGTTCCCTTGTCGTCTAGTTCAAGTCGTTAAAAACATCTAATTTTCAGATAGGCGACGCTTATTCGAAACAAATAGGCTGAAAACTGTTCGTGAACGTTGATAATTTGCTATTTTGTTCATTGTTTGTAAAAATTGGGTTTATTACAGGTCAGACCACTTATTTCACGTGGTCATTAATTTAGGTGCATTATGTCAACAAGACAATCTGTTACTACCCGCGAGGGTGATCGCATCGCCATTGTGGCGGGGTTACGTACTCCGTTTGCAAAAATGGCG
Organism: Alteromonas sp. Mac1; assembly: GCF_001562125.1. NCBI lineage: Bacteria > Pseudomonadati > Pseudomonadota > Gammaproteobacteria > Alteromonadales > Alteromonadaceae > Alteromonas > Alteromonas sp. Mac1. The sequence goes on along the minus strand of NZ_CP013932.1, from coordinate 2,135,316 downwards.
ACATATTTCCACGGCGTTCCCGCTGTCGATTTAGGTAAAATGGTCGTTAACGAACTGCTCGTACGCCATGGTATACAAAAAGAATGGGTTGATCAGGTTGTCTACGGTCAAGTTGTTCAAATGCCTGAAGCCCCAAATATTGCCCGTGAAATTGTATTGGGTACTGGCATGAATGTGCACACCGATGCATATAGCGTCTCTCGCGCATGTGCCACTAGTTTCCAGTCCACTGTGAATATTGCCGAAAGTATGATGGCTGGCCACGTTCAGGTAGGTATTGCTGGTGGTGCTGACTCTACGTCTGTATCGCCAATTGGTGTATCTAAGAACCTAGCTCGTGCATTGGTTGATCTTCAAAAAACCAAAACTTTGGGTCAGAAGTTTAATATCTTTAAGCGTTTAGGTCTTAAAGATCTAGCCCCTGTGCCGCCAGCGGTTGCAGAATACTCAACCGGTTTGTCTATGGGACAAACTGCTGAGCAAATGGCGAAGTCGCACCACATCTCACGTGAAGAACAAGATGCACTAGCACATCGTTCACACAGTTTTGCGGCGCAAAGCTGGGAAGAAGGTAAGCTAGACAGTGAAGTGATGACCGCTTATGCAGAACCCTACAAAGGTGCGTTATCTCGTGACAACAACGTACGTTTCGATTCTAAGCTTGAAGGCTACGCAAAGCTTCGTCCCGTTTTTGATAAAAAATACGGTACGGTAACGGCAGCTAACGCCACCCCGCTAACTGATGGTGCTTCAGCCGTTATTATGATGACGGAGAGCCGCGCGAAAGAGTTGGGTTATAAGCCATTAGGTTATCTCAAAAGTTACGCATTCTCAGCCATCGACGTTTGGGAAGACATGTTAATGGGGCCTTCTTACGCAACCCCAATCGCACTAGACCGTGCAGGCATGACATTAAACGATATTACGCTTATCGAGATGCATGAGGCCTTTGCGGCGCAAACCCTTTCTAACGTGAAGATGTTTGCCAGCGATAAATTTGCCCAAGAAAAGCTTGGCCGCGCGAAAGCGACCGGTGAAATTGATATGGACAAATTTAACGTTATGGGAAGTTCTATTGCTTATGGTCACCCGTTTGCGGCGACAGGTACGCGAATGATTACTCAAATGCTTAACGAGCTTAATCGCCGAGGTGGTGGTACTGGTCTACTAACCGCTTGTGCAGCGGGTGGTTTAGGTGCAGCTATGATTGTGGAGACAGAATAATATGAGTCAGGACACAACAATGACAAATGACGTTCAAGCAACATCTGGTGCCTTTACGTTAACCAAACAAGACAATGGCGTAGCCATACTCACCATGGATGTACCTGGTGAGTCTATGAATACGCTAAAAGCAGCTTTTGGCGATGAAATATCTGCCATGCTGGATGACATTGATGCAGATACCAGTATTAAAGGTGTTGTGCTAACGAGTGGCAAAGCAAACTCGTTTGTAGCCGGCGCGGATATTAGCATGCTTGCTGCGTGTAATACCGCAGAAGACGCGACGACGATTGCAGCAGGCGGCCAAGCTATTTTTGACCGTATCGAACGCATGAAAGCAACTTTTGTTGCAGCCATAAATGGCCCTGCGCTCGGTGGTGGTTTAGAGCTTGCCCTTGCGTGTCATTATCGAATTTGTACCGATTCACCAAGCACTCAGGTGGGTTTGCCCGAAGTTCAGCTTGGCTTATTGCCTGGCAGTGGTGGCACACAACGATTACCTCGTTTGATTGGTATACAGCAAGCTATGAAAATGATGCTTACTGGTGCGCCAGCACGCGCGAAGCAAGCTAAAAAGTACGGCATTGTTGATGATGTAGTACCGCAAAGCGTTTTGCTTAAAGTGGCTGAACAGTTTGCCCTTAAGCGCAAGCCTGAGCGTGAAGCGCCGCAAAAAAGCGTAATGGACAAAATGCTTGAAAATACCGGCCCAGGCCGTGGCATGATGTTCAAAAAAGCGCGCGAAGCGACGTTTGCAAAAACGAAAGGTAACTATCCTGCGCCCGGTTACATCATTGATGTTATCGAAACTGGCATGCGTGATGGCATTGAAGCTGGTCTTAAAGCCGAAGCTGAAGCATTCGGAAAGTTGGTGATGACGCCTGAATCTTTCCAGTTACGCCAAATTTTCTTCGCGACTACCGACATGAAGAAAGAAAACGGTATTGAAGGCGTAGCGCCAGAGAAAATGAAGAAAGTTGGCGTACTAGGCGGGGGATTAATGGGCGGCGGTATTGCGTTTGTAACCTCTACTAAAGCTGGCGTACCTGTGCGTATTAAAGATGTTCGCCCTGAAGGCATTGCTAATGCAATGAAATATAGCTACGACATTTTAAATAAGAAAGTGAAAAAGCGCTTCATGCGTAGTAGCGAAATGCAAAAGCAACTGTCGCTTATCACTGGCACCTTAGACTATAGCGGCTATCAAGATACCGATATTGTAGTTGAAGCGGTATTTGAAGATTTAGATCTTAAGCAAAAAATGGTTGCGGATATTGAAGAAAATTGCAAAGAGAACACTATCTTTGCCTCTAACACTTCTTCTATTCCAATTACCCAAATTGCTGCCAAAGCTGCTCGTCCTGAAAACGTGATTGGTCTTCACTACTTTTCACCTGTAGATAAAATGCCATTGGCGGAAGTTATCGCTCATGAAACTACGTCGGATCAAGTTATTTCATCTACTGTTGAATTTGCGAAAAAGCAGGGTAAAACACCCGTCGTTGTTAAAGATGGCGCAGGCTTTTACGTTAACCGCATTTTAGCACCTTACATGAATGAAGCGGCTAGCTTAATTCTTGCAGGCGAGCCTATCGAGCACATCGACAAGTCTCTCGTTAAGTTTGGCTTCCCTGTAGGTCCTGTGAAGTTGCTTGATGAGGTTGGCATTGATGTTGGTACTAAGATCATTCCTTTCCTAGTAGAAGCCTTTGGAGAGCGTTTTACGGCGCCATCTGCTTTCGATAAAGTACTGGCTGATGGTCGTAAAGGTAAAAAGAACCAAAAAGGTTTTTACAGCTACGAAGGCAAGAAGCCAGGTAAAGAAGTGGATGAAAGTATCTACTCACTTCTGGGTTTAACACCGTCAACTAAATTGAGTGAAAAAGAAGTGGCTGAACGCTGCGTGCTTATGATGCTTAATGAAGCCGCTCGCTGTTTAGATGAGAGTGTTATTCGCAATGCCCGTGATGGCGACATTGGTGCTATCTTTGGCATCGGATTTCCACCTTTCCTAGGCGGTCCTTTCCGTTATATGGACACGTTGGGAGTAAAACATGTTGTTGAGCGCTTGAATCATTACGCTAGCACCGTGGGTGATAAATTCGCACCTGCTGATGTATTGGTGAAGATGGCTGAAGAGAACAGTTCCTTTTATTAATATGTAAGCAATAGATAAAAAGCCGGGCTCCTGAAAAATTATGAAGGGTTCCCGGCTTTTTTGTGCGTAATGAATAATTTTGGTGGTTTACTAGTCAATTTTCAGTACAATCCCGCAGTTTTAAAAAATACCAGTCAAAATTTTGGCGTTGCATTAAAAAGAGTTTTTCAGTTTCCTTAATTACTGAGCTAAGTAGGAGAGCTTTTTGTTTGTTTTAATATCGTTAAGTCTATTAAGTGGTGTTTTCTTTTATGTAGAGGCGGTGAAGTGGGGAATGAATGCTAAGTACTGGGCAGCGCTTGCGTTAGTGATAGGGCCTTTTGTATTCCCTTTGTTCGGTATTGCCAGACATATACATTGGCGCAGGGCTGTAGGGTTTAATAATCTAATGGTAGAAGCTTAACCGGCTACAGAAAGGCTTTAGAAGCCCTGTTAGGTTTAAAACGCTTAAAGCCTTTGAAGCCGTTAAAGCTTTTAAAGCAAGGATAACCCCCTCTATTTCTCGTTAAGCCTATGTATTAGGCGCACAGCTGAATTTCAGGTATAAAAAAAGAGAGTCTATGCTCTCTTTTTTGGAATTCTTGAAGGCTATTATAAGCCTACGCCGTAACCGTTGCCGGTTTTAGGGCGGTAGTTTTGAGGTTGAGTAACCGACTCTTTTTGCTGCTCAGGGGCTTGCTTAGCGCCTTCTTGGTTATCAGCAGCAACAGGGGTAGCGGTAGATAGTACTAATGCAACAGCATACTCTTTTAACATTTTAATATTCCTCTGATTTTTTATTTTAAGAACGAACAAACAAAACCGATAGAAAGGATGTTTACCGGTTACAGAAGATATTGCGAGAGATGTGCCAACTTTTTAAGTTGTTGATATATGGTGATTTAATTTGTTTTCGGTGCATTTTTTGACACTTGAATTAGTCAAAAGTAGTAAGCGCCAAAAAATAGTCAGATATTTGAATGGCCAAGCAGGTTGTGAAGTTTTTGATTTTCAGTCAGTAATTTTTCAAATCGCTCTGCGTTAAGGGGGCGACTGTATAAAAAGCCTTGCAACATCTCGCAATCATAGCGGCGCAAGATATTTAATTGCTCTTCTTCCTCAACCCCTTCAGCCACTACTTTTAAGCCTAGGTTGTGGGCGATATTAATTATTGCTGCTGCCATATGACGATCTACGCTACTTTTAGCGATATCGTCAATAAAGGCTTTATCTATTTTAAGCGTATTGAGTGGGAATCGCTTCAGATAGGCCAAGGAAGAGTACCCAGTACCAAAATCATCAAGGGCAAGGTGTATACCACGCTCTCTCAATCGGCTCATCATCCGAAGACCATTTTCAGGGTCTTCCATTAAGGTCCCTTCGGTAATTTCACATTCTAAGTGCAGTGGAGAAAGGCCTACTTCGCTTAAAATGCGGTTAATTCTGTCGTCTAAATCTGGAAGTTCGAATTGTTTAACAGAGATATTTACGGCTACTCGGCCAGTAAATAAGCCTTGAGAGACCCAGCGTTTGGTATCTATACAGGCTTTACGTAATACCTGTTCACCAATTTCGATGATCTGACCTGTTTGCTCAGCAAGGGGAATAAATTGCCCAGGACTCACTATGCCTTTCTGCGGGTGTTCGAAGCGCACTAACGCTTCCATACTCACCAGTTTGCCAGAGGCGATATCAACTTTCGGTTGGTAGTAAACCGTAAATAAGTCGTCTTTAATGCCTTGGCGAATTAAGTTTTCGATTTGCAACTGACGAACCGCATTTTGGTTCATTTCACCGCTGAAGAATTGATAGCTATTACCACCATTATTTTTTGCAAAGTACATGGCTGTGTCGGCATTTTTTAGCATTTCTTGTGGCGTATTGCCGTCGTCAGGGAAGAAGGCTATCCCTAGGCTTGCGCCCAACACAAACTCTTGCTTATTGATAATGAACGGGCGAGCAAGGGTGTCTAGTAAGTTTTGCGCGTAATGGGTGACAGTATGAATATCTGCACTATCTTCCATTAAGACACTGAACTCATCACCACCTAGACGATAACAAGTCGCATTTTTACCCGTAATGCGTTGTAGGCGTTTGGCAATTTGTTTAATTAAAATGTCGCCAGTTTGGTGGCCTAGCGAGTCATTTATCTTCTTGAAGTTGTCCATGTCCAAACACAGCAAGGTGTGAGGGGCGCCTTTACGAACTAAGTTCTGATGACTTGCTTGGTAGAAAGAGCGGTTAGGTAGTTCAGTTAGCGGGTCAATATTAGCCAGCTTAAGTAATTCTTTTTCGGTACTCTTACGTGAGGTGATATCACTAAATACACCAACGAAGTGACTTATCTTTCCGTCGTCGTCGTGCACTGCATCTATGTTTAGTTCCATTTCATAACGTTCACCATTAACGCGAACTGATTCTACTTCACCCGACCAATTACCTTTCGTTTTCAGGGTCTTTTTAATCTCTTCTGTAAACGCATCGGGATACAAATGGAAATGCAGGTAGCTTGCAAGGGCTTGTTCTCTAGTTTCACCTGTATAGCTACAGTAAGCGTTATTTACTGAAATAAATTTAAACTGTGTGGTGGTAATAAACACACCCTCAGAAATATTTTCAATTGAACGCTTAAACAGGTTTAGTTGCTCTTCAGCTTCTTTTAGGTGGTTAATATTCTTCAAGGTTCCAGTCATACGAACCGGTTGCTGGTTATGATCCCGTTCAACCACTTTTCCGCGATCGAGTAACCATATCCATTGGTTTTTGAAGGTTTTAGCGCGATAGGCAAGCTCATAGAAGTCACTTTTACCTTCTAAATGGCTGCGTAAGGCGTCTCTAACACGGCCTATATCATTAGGATGAATATTCGCATCATAGGCGCCAGTGGTTCTTATATCGTCTTGCGGGAAGTCTAACGTGCCCCAAGTGTTTGCTCGATATACTTGACCACGGTATACATCCCAATCCCATAGCTCGTCGCCAGAACTCCATAAGGTAAGTTTGAGTCGCTCTTCTGATTCACGTATGGAAAGTTGATTAGATTTACGTAATTGGTATTGTCGAATGATAAAGGCCAAAACAATGGTAAGTAAAAGTGCATAAAAAACTAATGCAACTGAATGTAACCATGGCGGGCGATTAATATAGATTCTTAATTCGCGACTTTTAGACCAATGTTTCCCTGGCTCGATAGCTTGGACTTCAAAAATATAATTGCCAAACGAAATGTTGTTAAATTGAGCAGTTCTGACATTTTCGTTGTATACCCACAGATTATCCATGCCTTTTAGACGATAGCGATATGAAACCTCTTTTGGGTAGACAGCGTTTATTAAACCAAAAGAAATGCTGAATCTGGATTCAAAATATTCAAGTAGTTTCTCATTTTCGTAGGTAATATTTGCGAGTAAGCTATCTTCCCCAACTACTTTATCTGTACCTAGCAACCCTGTGTTGGCTTGGTTTGACTCACCAAATACTCTAAATTCAAATAGTTCGGGCATGCTAGTTTGATTTTCTTCAATCGAAGATATCTGATGTGCTTTCGATATTCTGTTGAAGCCTTTGTTGCCACCAAAATAGATATCGCCATTAGAAGTTGCTAAAACTGCACTTTCCCCTAAAGAATTAAATTCAAGTTGGGCATTCGAAACTTTAGATATTTCACTCAATGTAGATAAATCTATTTGATGGACCCCCGCACTATCTGCGTACCAAATACTGTCGTGGGTACCGATAGATGAAAAGATGAACCCATTTCCATCATCACGAATTTGCCGCTGTACGACTTTCAGTGTTTTTTTATCTACTTTTAGCACGCCATCCGAGCGGGTGGTTAACCAGTACGCGTCAGGTGTTTCATATACGCCGTACACGGGGGACGAGAGGCCTTTTTCTTTGCCAATTCGATCTACTACCGTGTTGCTAGAGAGGGAGTAAAGAAGAATGCCACTTTCTTGTCTAAGCCATAGGCGATTGTTATTGTCAGTAAAGATAGGGAGTAGAATCGTTGAGGTATTATCTACTTCGTGATGCACCGGTAGAGGTGGTTCTGCGTCTATGGAAGTGTCAATTGAATACAGGCCGTTGTCTTCCAGCCAAACCCAAACTCTGTTTTTCCCTTTATAAATATAGTCAACAAATTGCCCAGGGAAATAACGCTCTAATAATTCGAGCTTGTTCTCTATGCGCTTATAGACACTTAAACCACCTGAACTAGCAACCCAAAAATACCCTTCTTTATCAATTTCAACATCCCAATAGCTAGTGCCAGGCGATATTTCCTCATCGAAATATAAATAGTCGAAATCGCCTGTGACACTATCTAGTCTTCCAATTCCATTTTGTTGAGAAGCAAAATATATGTCATTGGAAGAGTCTTGAGCTAAACCCCAAATCGTTGAGTTTTCGTCACTGTCTGTGCCTTTTAACGCACTAGAATGAAAGCGTATTTCTGAAAATTCTGAGTGGAATTTGAACGCATTTTGCATAGTGCCCAGCCACAGCGCACCGGATCTATCTTTGGTGATACCAAAAATGATTTTTTGACTGAGTTTAGTTATATTTTGTTTATCTGAACTTAAATGGGCAATGTCTGCAGAAGATATATTTTTTGGTGATTCAATATTGGTATTAATGATAAAAAGGCCATTGTCTGAGCTGAACCAAACATGCTCATCAAACTCTATGATAGAGGTGACATTTACGTCGACATCAAGGTTCATTAACTCTTTACTTATATGCTTGAGTTGGCCGCCATTCGCACTGATAACATATACGCCTTCATTAGTGGCCAACCAATAATTGCCTTCTATTACTGTAATATCATGCAAAGCCCCTGTGTCTAGACTGATCCCCCATGGGTTGACCATACCTAAATCAAAAACTTCATTGGTATTCTTATCTAAAATCTTCGCACCTAATTCGTTAGAGCCAAACCAGATTCGAGATGGTTCATCATATATTAACTTTATGGTGCTATCGGTCTTATATACCTGAGCAAGTATTTTTATTTGATTGTCTTGCGATTTGGAAAGGGAATAAGCGTATTTATGGTCTGAAAACAAAATACTACCGTCAATACCTTCACTAATTGTTGTGATTACATCGAGTTTGATGACAGAGTTTTGTTTGGAAAATGTTTCAAAATCATCACTTTCGGGTCGGTAGCGGGCTAACCCTGAGTGAGTCGCAATCCAAAGGATGCCATCAGAATCAACAAATAATTTTTGAATAAATCCACTAGGAAGGGCATGGGGGTCGTTATCTGACGGGTGATACTGATTAATTTCATAACCAGAGTAACGGTTAAGCCCGTTAGGTGTCGCAAGCCATATGTACCCCTTGTCGTCTTCGGCAATGTCGAGGACAACAGTACTTGATAACCCATCTCGGTTATCTAACTCAGTAAATTGTAAATCAGCAACTTCTATGGCCGCCGCATCGGAGAAAATTACTCCGAGCAGTTGAAGCCATATGACTATAACTGAGTAAGCTAGGGTTGAGCGCACCTACACACCTTTGGCATTACGCCTTATCATTATAATTTATAGTTAGGCTGGCCGCATCCCTAACAGCCAGAATAATAAATATGCCGAAATAACGCGGGCTCTACAAGCGATTTTTAGTTATAGGAGGGTGATGGTTCAATTGTTAACCATCTTTTGCTAGTAATAAGGAATTTGGGATTTAAACTCTGAAATTCCATTTATGGTTCTGTGCTTTGGCGTTTCTAGTTTTTCGTGCTTTCCTTCTGCAAACAGAATCAACTCTCCGCAACGCTCTCGCTTGGCAAGTTGATGGGCGTAACTTTGTATATCTTCAAAACTTAACGCACTAATACACTCAGCAAGTTGTGTATTTCTATTAAAGCTTAAATCTTGAGTACCTAAGCTTATCCATAGTCTTTGCGACTTCATCGACAAATTAAGGTCACGTTCTTCAAGTTGCTTTAATAAGTTCTGTTTGATAGTAGACCAATAAAAACGATAAAACTCGATTTCTTCTAACTGCTGAAACAGGAATACGGTCATGGCATCAAGTAGCGTTTTGGCACTGTTATTAGGGCTTTGCACATAAAATGCCATCCCAGGGTGTTGATTGTGGGGAACATAGCCGGTTCCCACAATGTAGCCCAACTGCTGTTCTGTTCGAAGCGCATTGAAAAATGGTGCCGCCAACATTTGCTCTAACACCATACAAAGTGCAGTGTCGTGTAGGCCTGCAGTAGGGGCTTGTAAATACAGCACAACAGCCGCATCGTCGTGCTCACAACTGACTTGATGATAAAAAGCTTCGCCAACGGGAAGTTTCGATACCGCGCGAGACAAAGGTGCACCGCTAGTGTTAACACATTTACTATCAATAGTGTGTGCGAATCCCATCGCTTGCTCGCTGGCCCAATTGCCATGCACAAAACTTTCTATGAAATAATCGTCAAATGCAGTGTCACGCACTTTAATCATATCTTCATAGGAAGTGTTGGCTACCGCTTGCAATAACTCCACAGGAGCTTGAGTATTACGTTGTATCAACACACTCAGCCTAGAGAACAAGCGGTTAGTTGGTTTGTTCAACAATGAGTTCTGTAAATTTTGAAGCTGCATTTGTTTGTAATGCTGAAAATTAAACTCTGATGGTTTAAACGATAAGACCGCTTCTAGCAACTGCTCAGCTAATAACATCTGCTGATTGGTAAAGCCTCGGGTATGCAATGTAAAGCCAGCTTGGTGGCCATAAATTCGATAATGCAGCCCCGCAATTTCGGCGCGGTAATACTTGGCTTGCAAGTAGTCATTTAATGCACTTAACCAAATTCGCTTAGCAGCAACCGCGGTTAAAGAATCAGAAAAGTGCACCATATCAAACGAGACATAAATGTCGCCCTTGGGGCTAAAAAACTGTTGGTCTTGTGCAAACCAGAAGCGCACGCCGTCTTTATCAACCAATTTCGTAGGGTTATCGAATCCTGTTTCTGGTAACACTAACGCGTAGCTTTCCCCTAAATAAGGGTTCGGAGGGGGCAGCGATAATGCTTCAATCGTTATTGGTGACGCAAAGGCGTTCAATTGTTCTTCAGCAATAGGCTGAACACGGTATCTTGCATTGTAATATGCGCAGCTTCTGTCGGTTTCTACATCCGGAGAGATTACCTTTAATCGAATGTTAAACGGCGTAAAGAACGACAAGGCCTCTTTCATGACTGCGCCGTCGTAGCTACCGATACTCGTGCGAAGCTTTCTTAGTTGCTCCGGAGTGAATAAAAACTGATGCTGAGCAAATTCGCTAACCATCGTTAGCGGCTTGACGTTCTCTTCATATTCTAGAGCTAGTGCGGTAAGTTGTGCTTTCTCTTCGAATCGCCATGAATCATTAATAGAAAGCTTAACCAATTCTAAGTAACTAAATAGTGCCATTACCACATGGTGTTGGTTTGCTAACCCAAGCTCTGTTAACTGAAAGCTAATATTGAAGTCTTTGAATTTGTCGCCTTCAATACCCGAACCAGCAATTAGATTTACCGCCCAGTTTTGGCTCTTTAAGTAGGCAAGTAGACTGCCTTCGCCTTCATCGCCAAGTAAATGACTAATATAATTTAGCGGTTTGGTATCGATATCATTGTGAATGCCTGGTAATGCAAAGGTTACTATCATTCGCCGCGCTGTTTGCAGCGGTTTGATATTAATTTGAATGCCAAGCTGAGAAGAGGAATAAAGCGCAGGCCAAGAATCACTGGCTAACGCGCCGGCCTCAAAACTTGAAAAACTCTGCGTTATTAACGCTTCTAGCTGAGCAATAGGAACAGGGCTTGAAATACACAAACACATATTGCGCCCACAATAATACTGTTTGTGCAGAGCTCTTAATGCCTCGCGAAGGCTGTTAACTTCGTGTTTTGAAAATATATCAGCATTGCCAACAGAAAATTTAGAGAAGGGGTGAGCGGGATTACACGTTTCTTTGTGAATTTGATAAAGCCGGCGTAAATCGTCTTTAATTTTAAACTGAAACTCTGCATCAATGGATTTGATTTCGTTTATAAGCGCGGTTTCATTTAAGATGGGCTGGCGCAACATATCGGCAAAGGCCGGAAGGGTTTGTGCAATCGCAGAACCGTCACACTGATAGTGATAATTCGCATATTCAGTACCTGTCCACGCGTTAATATTACCGCCATGTTGCTCGATGAACCCGTTGATACTATTTGGGTTTGGAAAATGTCGACTTCCCATAAAGAGCATATGTTCTAGTAAATGGGCTAACCCCTGACAATCGCTTGGATCGTAAAAATGACCCGCACGAACCGCCATAGAAACATAGGAGGTGCTGGATTGTGGCTCGTGGCATAACATAACCCTAAGGCCGTTAGGCAGGGTAAAGTGATATGCATTGTCAAATTTTTGAACGTTAGTCACATGATCTCATTGTAAAAACTCAAGACAAAATTGTCAGGAAACCACAAACTACTCACAATCCCTGAAATGAAATAATACAGTTTAATAACCACTATTTAGGTTTTGTGCTATGCGTAATTAAAGCACTCTGTTATCGTAACTGCACTTAAAACATAGTATGCGTAATGTTATGTCAGGTCAAAGTAGCAACGACGACATTTTTTTATTTATCATGCGCCACGGAGAGGCAGAAGCACCGCGTTTGGATGACAAAAGTCGGCAGCTCACTCAAGTTGGTAGACAGCAATCGTTGGCCGCTACGCAGTGGTTGTGTGCGAATTATTGTCCTGATAACGCCGTGGATTTGGCGCTAATCAGCCCTTATCGCAGAACGCGTCAAACCCTTGATATGGTCTCCCTCGATATCGTCGCTGATAAAGTCGAAGTTAATGAAGATATTATTCCCGACGGCTCGGCAGAATTGGTTAGCGATTATTTGTCGGCGCGCATTCACAGTGCTGTGAATTCTAAACAACCCCTCAAACGAATATTGGTGGTTAGCCACATGCCGTTAGTTAGCTATTTGGTTGACGCATTGTGCCAGTCTTACACAACCAGTTTATTCGCTACTGCTTCCATCGCCGTCATCCGTTATTCGCTCAGAACACAAAAAGGCACCTTGCTAACACATTACCAAGGCTGAAGGTTCAAATAGCGATAAAAGGTCGATACACGTGGTGTATCTGGCTTGAATGACAATGGTTACATTAGACTAAAGATTTATTTGTGGATTTTGCTTCAGAAGTTTTGTTTTTGACCGATAATAATTATTGAGAGTGTCAAAGTTTATTCGAAAGCAGGGTGGGGAATGACCAGCAAATCTATTCCTGAACTCCTCAAGCGTTCATTGCAGTCGCATATGGCGGAAGCAGATTTGCGCGAAGACGAGGAGATGCAGGACATTATTACAAAATTGACTACGTTGTCTGACAAGGTTGCGGCTGCAAAAGCGCAAGTGCTTGCCAAACGTGCTCAAAAAGCAGTAGATAAAATCTAGTCTGAAGCGCCAGACTGGGGGGCGTTGAAGTACTCCGGCATAATGCGAACCGTTTTGATCATGTTTTCTGTAATATCCACAATCTCTAACGGGTAACCTGCCAAGCGAACACTCACTTTGTTCTCTGGAATCTCTTCTAAATACTCTAGCAATAGCCCATTCAATGTTTTCGGCCCTTCAGTAGGCAAGTTCCAATCCATTTCTTTATTAAGGTCACGAATATTAGCACTGCCATCTACCAATACAGAGCCATCTTGCTGAACGTGCGCTTCTTTACTGTGATCAGGCACCATGCTGGTGGTGAAGTCACCGATGATTTCTTCGAGAATATCCTCTAATGTAACCAAACCCATAATATCGCCATACTCGTCGACAACGAGCGCGATACGTTCTTTTTCTGCTTGGAACTTATACATCAACGTATGTAATGGCGTAGATTCTGGCGTGTAGTATATTTCTCTTACCGCACGAAGCAGACTCGATTTAGTGAACTGGTCTTTCGACAACAAGCGAAGGGCGTCGCGCACATGTACAAACCCTACTGCATCATCAATGCTATCGCGGTAAAGTAACACACGGGTATGTTGAGCGTGGGTAAGGTGCTTCTGAATTCGCTTCCATTCGTCGTTAATATCTATGGCAACAATTTCAGCTCTTGGCACCATAATATCTTCCGCTGTTACGCTCTCTAAATCCAAAATACTCACCAACATATCTTGGTGTTTTTTGGGAATAAGGCTTCCGGCTTCATAAACAACGGTACGTAATTCTTCGCGACTTAAAGAGTCGTCATTGCCATCTGCGGGGCTAATTTTGAGCAGCGCTAAAATGCCATTGGTGATGCCATTGATAAAAGCCACGAACGGATAAAGTATCGTTAACAAGGGTAATAGTATTACCGAACTTGGGAAGGCCACTTTTTCTGGGTAAAGCGCAGCTAATGTTTTCGGGGTAACTTCAGCAAAAATAAGCAAAATTAAAGTTAAGCCAAAGGTGGCTGCAAATAAGCCCCAATAATCGCCAAACAAGCGAATACAAATAATTGTCGCTAACGATGAAGCGGCAATATTAACAAGGTTGTTCCCTATTAAGATAAGACCTATAAGTCTATCGGGGCGGTCGAGAAGTTTTTGAACCCGTTGGGCAGATTTATTGCCTTCGTTTTGCAGGTGCTTAAGGCGATATCGGTTTATCGACATCATGCCTGTTTCAGAACTAGAGAAATACGCAGAAAGTAATATGAGTACGCCGAGCGCGATAAACAGCGTACTCGTAGATATGTCGTCCAACTATTGGGTTCCTATCATTTATTGATGTTCAAATACTGTAATTTGAAATTGGGTCTACATGTGCAATATACGCAGCATACGCAAGGTGTGCACGTAAATTTGACTAATTCATTTGGATTAATGGCGATTTATAGCAATATTTCTCGAACTAATTTACTACCGAAGTACGCAAGTGACAGTAAAATAACACCGAGTACTGTCATGAATATCACTTGTTTTCCGCGCCATCCTCGAAGCTTCTGACCTATCAATAATATTAAGTACACCACTAACGCGGCACTTGATAGCACCGTTTTATGCGCATACGTTTTATTAAACATATCATCTAAGAAAACAAACCCGCTAAGAAGTGACACAGATAGCAAGCACGTTCCTGCCAGCAAAAGCTTAAACAATATGCCTTCTACTAACATCAAAGGTGGCAAAGATGAATGTAACAGCGTTGCGCCTTTTTGTTTCAATCGATAGGTAATGTATGACATCTGCAAGGCATAAAGAAAGGCAATAACCAGTGTGCAATAAGCAAACAAAGATAAGCTGATATGCACCACTAGCCCTGGTTGCAACTCTATATGCATAATATAAGACACGGGAATAAACAACGAGGCTAGTACCGATAAGCTAGCAAACCCAAACACCACTGGAAGCAAAATAAGATTGGGAATAGCGCGAGCAAATATCAGCATGGCGGTGGTGATTATCCAAGCTACTAATGAAAGCACGTTGGTAATACTCATGTCTTGGCCAGGCGCTACTATAATAACGTTAAGCAAAAACGCAATGTGCGCAACAACACCTAAGCTAGCAATGCCTAAGCCTAAGCGTTTGTTCGGGCCTTCTTGGTGTACAAACTTGCCAAGTAAAACAATGGCGGCCATAGCGTAAAGCGCAGCGGCGGCAATGGCGAAAGCGGTGTTCATGATGTTTCCTGTAAAAAATGGTGTTTATCACCAATACTGGCGGTATTGATACTGGAAGTTGAGCTTAAATTCAACCGTCTCCTTGTTTTTCTTTATGCAAGTACCATGTATTGGGGCAATAGAGTTCGTTTAATTCCCTCGCATGCAAGCCTACGAGATGAGACAATAACCATCTGAATTAGTTTAATGGCGGCTCATGGCAGGCTTGTATGCATGAGCAGTAGACAGAGGAAAGAAATTTCCTTCACTAGACGGTACGTTAAGTCGCCCTTTTACGTTACAATAGGCGCATTACGTCTGAAATAAATAGAAGTTTCATACTATGTTTGAAAATTTATCAGAACGCTTAGGCCAGACATTACGAAATGTCAGTGGTAAGGGGCGTCTTACAGAAGACAACATCAAAGAAACGCTTCGCGAAGTGCGCATGGCGTTACTTGAAGCGGATGTTGCATTACCGGTTATCAAATCCTTCGTTGCACAAGTTAAAGAACGTGCAGTAGGGACTGAAGTCACTAAGAGCCTGAAGCCTGGGCAAATCTTTATTAAGATTGTTCAGTCTGAGCTAGAAGCGGTAATGGGTGAAGCGAACGAAAAGCTAAACCTTGCCACTCAGCCTCCTGCAGTTATTTTAATGGCAGGCCTTCAAGGGGCGGGTAAAACCACCTCAGTGGCTAAACTTGCTAAATATCTAACCGAGCGTGAAAAGAAAAAGGTTATGGTAGTAAGTGCCGATGTTTATCGCCCAGCGGCGATCAAACAATTGGAAACCCTTGCTAGTGAAGTGAATGTATCTTTTCACCCGTCAACTATTTTGCAAACGCCTATTCACATTGTTGAAGGCGCCATTAATGAAGCGAAGAAAAACTTCTTTGATGTACTGCTAGTTGATACCGCAGGTCGTTTGCATGTCGATAATGACATGATGGACGAGATTAAAGACTTACACGCTGCTGTTAAGCCAATTGAAACCTTGTTCGTGGTTGATGCCATGACAGGGCAAGATGCGGCAAATACAGCAAAAGCCTTTAACGATGCACTACCATTAACCGGTGTAATCTTAACGAAAGCCGATGGTGATGCGCGAGGCGGTGCTGCCCTTTCTGTTCGTCATATTACAGGTAAACCTATTAAGTTTATCGGTATGGGCGAGAAAGTAGATGCACTAGAGCCATTCCACCCAGAGCGTATCGCTTCACGTATTTTAGGTATGGGTGATGTACTCAGCTTAATTGAAGAAGTAGAACGTAAAGTTGACCGTAACAAAGCGGAACAACTGGCCAAGAAAGTTCAAAAAGGTAAAGGCTTCGATCTTCAAGATTTTAAAGATCAGCTTGAGCAAATGAAGAACATGGGCGGCATGATGGGAATGATGGACAAACTGCCGGGTATGGGCGGTATGTCTGAAAAAATCAAAGAGCAAGCCAACGACAAGCAGTTCAATCAGATGGAAGCCATCATTAACTCGATGACACCCGCTGAACGCTCTCGCCCTGATATCATCAAAGGGTCTCGTAAACGTCGTATTGCTGCAGGTTCTGGTACTCAGATTCAGGATGTGAACCGTTTACTTAAGCAGTTTACTCAAATGCAAAAAATGATGAAGAAAATGTCTGGTGGCGGCATGAAGAAAATGATGCGCCAGATGAAAGGCATGATGCCTCCTGGTGGGCCGGGCGGTCCAGGTGGCTTTGGTGGTGGGGGCCCTGGTGGCTTCGGCGGCGGTGGTGGTATGTTCCCTCCAAGATAGCCTAAAAAAATTAATTATGTTGAAAGCCTCATCCTTTAAGATGGGGCTTTTTTTATTTTCTTGCATCAAATTCTATAGGCGAGTCGTTTGGTTTAAGTGACAGAACGTAAGCAGTTTTCGCGTCTATCACCGCTCCTGTATTGCTAATTAAGTGAATTTTATCAGTTAGTAAAATTATGGTTTAGACAACCGTGAGCTATAATAAAGTCTTACGCGATTAGTTTTTGATACGAGACCATAATGATCAAAGCGAACTACTTCATTAGAACAGACAATAATGTGGTGATTGTGCATGTCAAAGGCGCTTGGGATCTTGCTATTGCAGAGAAATTTAGCCAAGAATTTAAAAAAGTAGGCCGACAGCTTAATCATACTCCTTGGGCACACCTTGTTTATTTTGACGAATGGGCGTTGTCTACCCCAGACGTAGAGCCTGTCATTAATGAAATGCTTGTTTGGGCACAAGTTAATAATATGACACATACTGCAAGGGTCTATAAAGATCACGCACTTAAAACGTACCAGCTTAATCGCATGTTAGATGCAGAGAAACACAAGGACAATATTTGTCATGTCGAGAATTCGAGCGAAGGTTTCGCATGGCTTACTAAGCATGGTTTCCACGTTACTACTGCCAAGGTAGTCGCTTAACTTTCCCTTTTTAGTACAACACTTATCACCATTGCGTAAAAAAACAGCAGTCATTCATTCTACTGTGTTTGTCTCTTCATACTGCCTGTGCAAATCATTCATTTCATAATACACTGAACGGCTCATTAATCGATTTACAAGTAGCATCTGAGGTGCAATTTGTTAATTGTAAAAATACAACGTTTAAAATAGATAAATGTGCTTCAAGCTCCAAAGGGGGCTGTGTGCTGATACTCAAAATAATAGGATACTGAATGGCAGGCTTAAAACGTATTGTTCTCATCGATACCCATTTGCCGGGTGTGGTTGAATTAAAGCTTGATGGGCATACCAACATCTGTGGTACGAATGCATCGGGTAAAACGACTTTGCAGCGGCTCATTCCAGTTTTTTACGGCGAATATCCTAGTCGTGTAGTACCAGCCACCCGTGACAGTTTTGAACGTTGGTACTTACCTCGTTTATCTAGCTTTATTATTTATGAGTATGCCCGCGCCGACGGTGATATATGCCAAGCGGTTTTAAGCTCTAATGGCACGGGCGTTAACTATCGCTTAGTAGGTAAACCGTTCGATATTGACGATTACTTAATTAAGCAAAAAAGTGGTAAACACGTTAGCGTAAGCAGTGCAGAACTTGCTCGCGCAATGAAACGCAATAACGTGATGGTAACCAGTTTGCTGAACACCAAAGATTTCCGCGCGATTGTACAAAACGATCATGGTGTATTAAACCAAAGCGGTAACGGTCGAGAACTATTAGGTTACGCCAAAATATTCAGCCTGTGCGAGCCCAGCAAGCATATGCGTCATATTGAAAAGCTTGCAAAAGCAGTGCATTCAAAAGAAGGCAAGATGGAAACCATCAAAGCCATGATTGCCGCTATTTTGGAAGAAGATGGGGTAACACCGCCTACATCAGGCTTAAGCCGTAATCGTGTTGATGACTGGATTAAAGAGTGCCAGTTAATTAAACAGTTCGACAATATTCGCCCTGAGTTCAGCAAACTTGAACAAGCCGATATGGCGTTAAGCAGCATTGAGCAACTGTTAGCCAACTTAAAGCATAGCTTTGAGCTTGATAAGGTACACTTATCTACTCGCGTTGATACCACTAAAAACGAATTAGACGAGAATACCTTCCAGCGTAAACAAACTGATAGTCAGTGGCACGATACGCGGGATCATCTTAATCAAGTTATTTCGTCTGCCCGGGCCGATGTTGAAAAATACACCAGTGAACTGGATACCGTTGAACGTGAATTCGATAAATGGCAAGACCAGAATATCGACCAGTTAAAAGAAGACGTTGCTAATTTAGCGCAATGGCAAAACGCCCGTGAATTGGCCGACAGCCGCTATCTATTACTTACCGAAAAACACCAAGATATAGAATCAGCCTATAACAAGCGATTGGCTGAACTAGGCGATAAGTTGTCACTTTCCTTAGAGTCGCTATCAGCGGCTAGGCAAGAGGCAGCGGAAACCAAAGCAGAGCAAACGCAACAAGAACATGAAGCCATTGCCCGCATTCGCGATGATTACGCAGGCCAGCTCAGCACCTTACAAGCAAATTATCAAACCGCCTCTGGTGAACTTAAAGTCGCGGAAGCTGAACTAAAGGCCTCGCTATCTAACGCGGGTTACAACGAATTTGAGCAGTCGCAATTAGATTTGCTTGATGCCGCCACTAAAGAAGCGTCAGTTAACGAAGATGCAGCTCGAGCGGCTTACCGACAAACTCAGCAAGCCCATAGTAAAGCGGTGCAGTTTAGGCAAGATGCTTCAAACGCCCTTGATAAAGCGCGCGTTGCCTTTCAAAAAGAAGAAAGTGCAGTTTCAAAAATCAATAGCTTGCTGTACCCAGGTGAGGGCTCATTGCTAGAGTTCTTACGTGCCAATGTTGATGATTGGGAATTAACCCTAGGTAAAGTACTTCGCCCTGAATTGTTAGACCGGAACGACTTAAGCCCCAGCGTGACTAAAGCTGCCGAAGACGCTAAATCAGACACCAGCGGAACTAGCACTTCGCTGATGGGCATCAACTTAGCCCTCTCAGAGCTTGAAACGCCAGAATACGCGCAAACTGAACAAGCCTTGAAGCAACAGCTTCAGTTAGCTGAAACTCGTCAAGCGGCATCCCTTGCTGCGCAGAATGAATGCGAAACGCGCTTAGCTAAAGCCAATGAAGATGTTCGCAATGCTGAATTGTCGATGACGCAAAAAGACAATGCGGTTAAAAGTGCTGAAGCTAGCCGTAAGCGCGCTCAACAAGACCGTGATAGCCTGTTAAGTGAATATCAGCAGGCGCTTTCCGCACGCAAGCAAAAGGCGAAAACAAAGCTTGAAGCTAATCTTCAAGCCCAAAAACAAGCCAAAGCCCAATATGAACTTAGCCGTGACGAAATAAAAGATCAGCAGCGAGAGTCGGAAACAGAACATAGCTTCCATTGGCAACAGCTAATTGCCGATAGCACAGGGCGTATTTCTCAAATTGATAAAGACATGCAGCAGGCAAAAGCGAATGCCGCTCGCGACCGTGAAGATATGCAAAAGTGGCTTGAAAATGAGCTGAATAATCGCGGTGTAGACATCGACGAAATAGGTCAGCTTAAGAAGCAAATTAATAAGCTGAAAGAAGATATAAACCGCACCGAAACCCACCGCCATAAAGTGGCCGATTATGAGCGTTGGTACACTACCATATTCACTAAACAAAAAGTGGTATGGCAAGACGAACTGGCAAAAGCGCGGAAATCGTTAGGGGAATCTGAGCGCGGTTTGGCTCAAAAGCAAAGTGAATATAAAGCGACGCGTGAACAACTACTTGAGATGCAGGCTTCACTTGAAACTAGGCTGAAAACTGCAACAGATCAACTAGAACAAGTTCGTACGTTAAGCAAATCACTCAGTAAGCTTACCCTGCAAGCTGCAAAAGAGTTTACTGAAATTAAGCATGACGATGTCAGTGTGAACCAGCGTATTTCTGAAGTACAAGGGCATTTGCAAGAACGAGACACCCTTTATAGCGATATTCGTGCTTATGTAGAAAGATTCGATCAGCTAATTGCAGCGCAAGCTGGAACTGGGCTGTCTGATACCTGGGAACGCGCGCGTGAAGAATGCGCCACTATTAACGCCCACGGGGTAAAGAGCTTCGACCATCGCCGTATGGTATCTCACTTATCTCAGTTGCTTAATGTAATAGTGCCGCAGAAACTACAAGGCTTACGTGAGCAAGGCAGAATATTCGGTGCCGATTTGTCTCAGTACTACTTTGTACTTGCAGATATAGACAAGCGTATTGTGTCGCAAAGCCGCCGAATTACTCAAGAAGTTGACGGTGAATTGTTCCTAGATGGTGTGTCTGATTCTGCGGTGAAGATTCGCTCTCGCATTAGCGAGCTAGAATTTTGGCCAGAACTAGAGCAGTTTAGAAAGCTGTACGAGCACTGGATGGAAGAGGGCGCAAATACCTTGCCTGATGAAGAGTACGGGCTAAGTATGCGTCGTGTGCTAGACATTTTAGGGCGCGCTGCACTTACTGGCGGCATCAGTAAATTGCTTGATATCGAACTTCATTTACGTGAAGGCAAGAGCGACTTGGTTATTCGCACCGATCGCCAGTTAAATGAATCGTCTAGTCATGGTATGGCTTACCTTATTTTATGTAAGTTCTTACTGGCCTTTACCCGTTTATTGCGAGGCGATGCAGAAGCAACCGTACACTGGCCCATTGATGAGTTGGGTACACTGCATCAAAGCAACGTGAAGAAAATTTTCGATGCCTGTCAGAACAACAATATTAGTGTTGTAGGCGCATTCCCGAACCCTGAATCGGAAGTACTGACTTTGTTTGAGAATCGCTACCTTATTGACAAAGTCACCCGCCAGTTGCAGGTAGTTCAGCCGAGAACCAGTGGTATTG
This sequence comes from Alteromonas sp. Mac1, assembly GCF_001562125.1. NCBI lineage: Bacteria > Pseudomonadati > Pseudomonadota > Gammaproteobacteria > Alteromonadales > Alteromonadaceae > Alteromonas > Alteromonas sp. Mac1. The sequence goes on along the minus strand of NZ_CP013932.1, from coordinate 2,113,968 downwards.
CTGCTCGCCTACAGGCTAAAAAAGCACAAGATAAAGGGAATGCCGCTAGCCAGGAGACATTATCATGATGACGGAACAAGGCCGCGTGTTAAGCGCACTATTGCAAGGGACTTTTATTTGTCAGGTTACTGACGAAGAAGCATGGCGCTTTTTGAAAAACCGTGAGAAAGCTCAGCAATTAGAGCCTCATTTAGCATTGCTAAACCGCACACTTTCAAGCACAGCTGAAGGCGATGTTTTTTTTGCCAGTTACTTAACCATTGGTGAGGCAGAGCGCAAAATTCTAACCCAACAGTTTCAGGATACTGCGTCGAACTTAGTGCCGCTGGTGGAATGGTTGTTGTTAGTACAACAAGCCAATGAGTCTGATATGCCGGTGACTATGGGCAACGCTATTCGCTTAAACGAACTGCAAACTACTATTGAAGATACCCCTGCGTATGCCGAGCAACTAGAGAAAATTTCTCGTTACCGCATGTTTGGTTCTACCAGCGTGAATTTAGATGGCCAGTTAAAGCAGGTATTTAAACGCTTAACCGAAATGGGTTACTTAACCAAGCCAAACCCAGAAAAGCAGATTTACCTTGCCACCGGTAAAGTAGAGCACTTGTATGAAATGCTGCGTTTTATTGATGAAACAGAAGCGTTAAGTTTATCTGAGCAAGCTGATGCTGCTATTACCCAGGGTAGTTTGTTATGAGCCAAGCGCTTATTCAAACAGGTGCTCGCTTACTAAATGCATTGGGTAAGCACAGCGACCTTATCATGCAGGTTTATATAAACGGCACGGTTGATGAGCAAAACCACAGCCCTAAGGTATTAGAGCAATTGGTGCAGCTTGGTGTGCTGTGGCGCCCTGAATCGCAAAGTGAATTACGACTTAAAAGTGCAGTTCGTACGTTACTAGAAGGTAGCTTACAAGATGAAAGAAACCGCACCATTAATGCCAATATCGGTGCGTCGCTCGCGAGTTTAAAAACCTTAGCAGAGCATTATAAAGAAGCCCTGCATTACAATAAATACAACGAATCCGCTGCGCACATGAGCGATTTAACCGAGCATGTGTATCAACTGTCAGAGTCTTTATCGAACAGCGTACGTGTGTTGTTCGGGCGCATTACTAATGAGTTTGGTTATGTGTCGTCGGTAGATGCGAAAATTCGTGAAAATGAACTAGCGCAAGGGCAGGTGACTGACTTGCTATCACAGCTGGAATGTTTCCGCTTCGATGAATTAAGTGAAATAGCGGGTTCAAACCGCGAACTTCGCCATTTGCTGGTGGTGTCTTTGCAGCAGCGCTTTTCAAAAGCCGCGCAAGAACTCTCGGTGGTGCAAGCGCGTTTGATAGATTTACTTGGCCGGTTTCGAGAATTCCAAGGTCGTACTCGCTTGCTTAAGGGCTACTTGCTACACATGGAGCAACACCCTGACTTTGCGCCGGGTAACTACACTAACTTGACGCAAGTGCCAGTACTGTTTAATCAATCAAGCAGCGTGATGAGTGCCGCTGCGCCAGATGTGAATAATGTTGAGCACGAAAACGATTACCAAGAGATTGTGTCCTCGCTTACGCATATTCATCAACGTGCTACTAAACATGATGATGCTGAACCACAGCAAGATATCGATGTAACCGAACAATCTACGGTATCTCTTGAAAAGGATGAATTACAGTTAGCCATAGAAGACTTCTTCTGTGAGGTTATTGATTCGGGCCAACCGAAAACAGCGTTAACCTATTATGAAGAAAAAGCGTTAGCGTTTGATCGTGAGGTATGGATGTATCAAGTGATTGGAGGCTATCAAGCGCTTGCCGATCAAGAAAAGCAATTTTTTGCCCTCGATCCTCATGGTGAAAATGACAAAACGTTTACAGGCAACTTCTACATTAACGATATCACCCTAGGGCTGCGCTAGCGGCTCTATTTATTATATTGGTTTTTACATTTGTCTTTACACTTATTTCGGGCTTCTTATACGCAAGTTTACTTGGATCTCGCAAAGAAAAGACTATAATAGCAACAGTTATTTTACATTTAATTCACACATTGAACTTAATTGTTCATGGTGGCGTAATATAGCTGTCAACGAGCAGGAGCAACATTAATACTCTCGTGAAAAACAATAAACTGCCTAGCAGGATGCGGGCAAGTAGTGGTGCCAATGCGTATGGCACGAAGAGGATGAAACTATGCAACTTTCACAGCAACAAACCTTTAACCAAGCACTTATCAAATTGTCAGTATTGTTATACCAAGTAGACGGTATGGTGACGTTATCTGAACAAGATTATCTCAATTCCATGGTTGAAGAACTAGATTGGCAGAGTCCAATCTGCCGGGAAGCTTTTTTAAACGATACGATTTACCAGACCAGACAAGCTATTGATACTGGCGATGAACTTGAGTTCATGCGCGCGTTAAAAGATGACCTATCTTTTAACGCGGAAAAAACCCTAGAGGTTGCCATGGCAATCACTGGCGTTGATGGAGAGCGAAGTGAAGCAGAAACAGAGCTGTTATCGGTACTTACCCACAAACTATTGGCCAAGGCATTGATAGCAGGCAGCAGTACGCTGTCTAATCAGCTTAACAACCAAGCGCCGCACTAGCTGCCTAGAGCTTGGGCAAACGCCTAGATCTTCGCTAGATGTTCGGCAACACAAGTTTCTAAACATAGCTAGCAAAGCGTGCGGTCAATAAATAGTGATCTCAATACTTGTCTTTGCTAGTACAGCGCATTCGCTAACAGTAATACCATGGCGTAGCCAACACTATAAGCAAGTAGTAATAGGCCAGAGTAACGTAAGAAGGTTGCAAACGTTAGCCCTTCCACCTTACTCATGGCCACAATACCCGCTGCAGATCCTATTACTAATAAAGAGCCTCCCACACCCACCGCATAAGTGAACGATAACCACTCGGGTGTCGTCATTGCGATATCAGCTTTTAATAACGCTGCGGTTAACGGTACGTTATCTATCATGGAAGACACTATCCCCATTAGGTAATTGGCTACACTCACAGGCAGTGAATCGTATAAATACATAAAGCCATTAAGGGCGTGAATATGTTCCAACATGCCTACAAGGAGCAGCACACCTAAGAAAAACAGCAGGGTATCGAATTCAATGTACCGAATGTAGTCGAGTATGGGGTCGTTGTCGTTATGTTTCCCGTAGAGCGTTGCCACCATAAACATGACTGCCATACCGGTTAAAAAGCTAAGAACCGGCGGAATGGAAAATATGACGTTGGCGGCCAATGTAAATAGTATGGTAGCAAGAAATATGGCGGCAATGATGTAATCCACCGATGCAATATCATTTCGCTGCTTTTTAATTCTTACTTCCCCAGTAATACCAATACTCAGTAATGCAGCTAGCAACATCACGGTGACAAACGATGGGCCAATCAGCATGAGAAGTTCGGTAATAGACACTTTGTGTTGCAGGAAAATCATCAAGGTTGTGACATCGCCGGTAATCAATGAGACCCCACCTGAATTGACAGCAAACACCACCAGAACGGAAAAACGGATAGTCTGTTTTAATGGCAAGCCCAAAGATAGCACTAACGCAATTGATACCAGAGTTGCCGTAATGTTATCGGCTAATGAGGAGAAGCAAAAACTGAAAATAGCAGTGAAAAACAGTAATGCTTTCAAACTAATTTTCTCGGGCATCACAATATTCATTACATTTTCAATTAAACCTTTCCGGTTTAAATACGCCACGAAGGTCATCGCTGCCACCAAAAACAACCACAATGTGGAAATTTCGGTAAGGTTACTCATTAACGCGTTGTTGATGTGCTCAGTCTGAGAAATAGAAGAGGAAAATATAAATAGTAGTAACCAAGAAATAGTCCCTAGCAAAAGGGTGGTCTTGGCTTTGTCTACATGAATGAGGTCTTCAAAGATAACGCACAGTAGTGCAAGAATGGCGATGACAATGAGTGCCACGTCTAACATGGTGTCAGTTCCTAACAGCAATTTTTATTCGCGCGGATTGTAAGAGCTAGGAAATGAAATAAACAGTGAGATGGGCATGAATGAACTATTTTATGCGATATTTTAACTATCAGGGTGATAACTTTTTGCTATCAGTGAAGAAAGTGCAAGGTTGATGATAGTTATAATGATGATGCCAACAAAATAGCGCTGCGTGTATCAGCTACTGAAGTATAAAAAAGCCTCGTTAAAAACGAGGCTTTAAAGGAATATTAGAAGCAGAAAGGAGTAAGCGGGTATTTACGCCTTCTAAGTAGGCCTTAACTTACACTAGCTTCTTCGCGCAGTTCAGCGTCTCGCATCTCTCCCTCCAACCGCTGACTTTCATCGGCGCGAGGTTTAGTAAATCTTGCTAATGCAAGATATAGCACTGGCGTTAGGTATAAGGTAAAGACCACCGCAATACCTAGTCCACCAAAGACAACCCAACCAATCGCATTTCGCGCTTCGGCACCTGCGCCTGTTGAAAGTATCAGAGGCAAGCCGCCTAATATAGTGGACACCAATGTCATCATGATTGGGCGAAGACGAACGCGACCCGCTTCTATAATGGCATCGTAAACGCTATAGCCTTTATCCCGTAACTGATCGGCAAACTCAATAAGTAAGATGGCATTTTTCGCCAATAGTCCTATTAGCATTACCAAGCCAATTTGCGAGTAAATGTTAATGCTTGTGCTGGTTAGGTACAGGGCATAAATAGCCGCAGCAATACCGAAGGGCACCGTTAACATTACCACAACGGCAGAATTCACACTTTCAAACTGCGCTGCCAACACTAGCAGTACAATAATAAATGCGAGTACGTAGGTTAGGGCGACTTGCTTAGACGTTTCTTCATAGGTTTGTGCTTCACCTAAGAATACTAATCCCATGCCATCGGGTAGCGTTTCGTTACCAAGTTCGCGAATGCTGTCTACTACATCACTTAACGCTAAGTCTTCCGGCAAATCCATCTCGATATTAATTGCACGGCGCTGCGCTTGGCGTTCAAGTTCAGCGGCCACACCTTCTTCAGTAATAAATGCGACACTGGATAATGGCACCAGGTTGCCAGTACTGCTTTTCACATACAGATTAGTAAGGTCTGAGGGGTTAATAGAATTTCTATTATTGGTTTGTAGCATGATGGGAATGGCTTGGTCACCCACGTTTAAATCAGCAATATCATCACCATTTACCGCAGCGCGAAGGGCGCTGGCAATATCAGGCAGTGGTACACCTAATTCCTCTGCACGACGTCTGTCAATATTAACTCGCATTTGAGGCTGAGTAGGGTCGTAGCTAATTTGCGGTCTACCCACTTCAGGTAACGCATTTTCTATCTCGATAGCAAACGCTAACGCCGCTTTATGAATATTTTCATAGGTATCACCAGTAAGTGCCAGTTCTAAACCACCACCTTGACCCCGTAAATTAAGGCTGTTTCCGCCAAAGGCATTGCCCGGCGCTCCTGGAATGGCTTGCAAGCCAGGGCGAATTTCACCCACGATATCTTGTAACGACTTGTCGCGATCATCCCAATGCTTAAGCGGAACCGTAATAAATACAATATTAGGATCCCATTGCCCCACCACCGTATAAATTGAGTCGATGGTGCCGTTTTCTACATAAGGGAATAGCATTTCTTCCATCTTCTCGGCCTGTCGGTCCATGAAGTTCAAGCCTGCACCATCAGGCCCGCGAGCAAATATACGAATTGTGCCTCTATCTTCACTTGGCATTAATTCATTATCGATATTCTTTGCCAGCAAGTACGCACCACCGCCAGCCAATAAGCTTACTATGCCTACCGCCCATGCGTATTTTAGCGCAAACACCAGTGACTTTTGATACAAACGTAAACAGGCGTGACCGAAGCGGCCAAAGGTGGCATCGAAAAAGCCCGACTTCGTAGATTGCTTTTTCGAAAGCCTAGCGGTAAGCGCGGGTACTAACGATAAAGCAACAAACGAAGATATGATAACTGCCCCAGCTAGCACGCCGCCGAATTCTCTAAATAAGCGTCCTGCGGTAGATGGCAGGAATGCAATGGGTATAAACACCGAGGCTAATACTGCCGTGGTAGCAATAACCGCAAAGAATACTTCACGAGTACCAATAACCGCTGCTGCCCGAGGACCAAGCCCCATGGCTCTTCTGCGCTGAATGTTTTCAGATACCACAATGGCGTCATCAACAATCATGCCTGTGGCAAGTACCAACGCCAATAAGGTTAGAATGTTAACTGAAAAGCCCATGGCCCAAATAATACCTAGCGCGCCGGCCAGTGAGACAGGAATACTCAGGGCTGGCACAATAGTGGCTCGCCAAGAGCCAATAAACACGAGTAAAGTGAGAACAACTAACGCCACGGTAAGACTCAGCGATACCACCACTTCTTTTACCGAGTCTCGAATAAATTCAGCGTCGTCAGATGTCACTACAATCTTCATATCCGTAAAGCGTTTGTCTAAGTCTTTCACCATAGAAAGCACTTCATCTGAAATTTCAATGGTGTTTGAACTGGCTTGGCGGATAACGCCTAAACCAATAACCGGGCGGCCATCAAGGCGAACCATACTGCTGGAATCGGCAGGACCAAAATACACACTGGCTACGTCGCCGATTCGTATATCACCTGAAACAACAATATTACCTACATCTTCAGCACTAACTGATGTAGCGTCGGCGCGCACAATTAAGGCTTGGTCGGAAGATTGAATACTCCCTGCGGGCACATCAAAAGGGGCTAGCGCTAGTGCGCTGGCAATTTCAGCCATCGATAACCCAAAGCTGGTTAAACGAAGTGGGTCAACGGATACCCTAAGTACACGTTCTCTGTCGCCACTCATACTGACATCGGCCACCCCAGGAATGCTCAAAAAAAGCGGAGCCACATCGGTGTCAACACGCTCAGTTAAGGTTTCCATGTCTAAGGTGTCGCTTGAAATCGCAAGGCTTACCACCGCTTGCGCATCACTGTCTGCGCGAATAATCGCAAGCTCTTCGACATCATCCGGTAGCTGTCGCTGAACGCGGCTCACCGACTCTCGGGTTTCGTTAGCGGCATCTTCTAAGTTAACGCCAGCGCGAAACTCTACCCTTATACGTGCTGAATTTTCTTCGCTTTGTGCGGAAATATTTTTTACGCCGCTAACACGAGCTACCGCGCCTTCTAGGCGACTGGTAACCTCTGCATCTACGGTTTCCGGTGATGCACCAGGGTAAGTGGCGGTAACCGTAATTCTTGGCGTATCTACATCGGGAAGTTCTCGAACTTCTAGTGCACTTAGTGCCGATAAACCAGCAATTGCAATAAGTAAGTTAAGAACAACAATGAGTACCGGTCGTCGAATTGATAAAGAGGGAAGGTCATTGGTTACCGGCGCGTTACTCATTGGCGGGGCCCCCAACCAATTCCGTCGTAATCGCTTGTCCATTTCGAAGGCGTTGTACACCTTCAGCAATTAACGTGTCGCCTTCGCTAATGGCGCCAGACACTAAAATCGCGCCACGCAAACGTTGATGAACATTCACATCAACCCGTTTCGCTTTTCCAGATTCTGCAAGCCAAATGTATGCGCCAGTGGCACCCCATAGTAATGCGGCTTCTGGAATGGCTGCATAACGGTCGCCTTTAATGCTTAAATTCACCCGAAAGCTCATGCCAGGGCGAAATTTGTCTGCTGAGTTGTCTAACAGTGCGCGGGCTCGCAAGGTACGATCTGCTTCGTTAATGCGCGAGTCAATTTGTGCAATCTCGGCTTTAATGGACACTTCACGGTCACTCCAAGGTTCCAATGTCACATCGGGCGCGTTCATCAGCACAGGTAATGCCGCTTCTGGGGCTTTGAAATTAATGTAAAGCTTGCTTCTGTGGTCAAGCGTAGTGATTAACGTTTGCTCGTTAATTCGGTCGCCTACTTCAATGTCAGTAATGCCGACAACGCCGTCAAAAGGTGCTTTTATAAAACGGTCATCTAAGTCGACAATAGCCTCTTCCAAAGCCACTTCGGCTAAGTCACGCTGAGTGCGGGCAAGGTCAAGTTCACTGATAGGCACTGCGCCTTGGGCATGGCTGGTGATAAGTCTATCAAGCGTACGCTGTGCATCCTTTAATGTTAGCTCAGCACGCTTAACGGCATTCTTCTGGCGACGATTATCTAGCTTTATTAATACTTTCCCAGCTTCAACAAGTTGGCCAGGAACAAAATTGACTTCGATGACTTCATCGGCAACGGCGGGGTAAAGTGCAATGGAGCGAAGCGCCTCGGCACTACCCACAGCCTCCACTTTTCGGGTTTCATACATAAAAGAGACAGGCTCAGTCACGACTAACTTAGCCTGTTTGTCACCCATAAATTGGCTGTAAGCCGGTACACTTGTGAGTGCCAATACTACACAGCACGCCGATACCCTCGCGTATCGGGAGATCATATTTGTCATTTTTTTTCCGAAATCTTTTAGTTTTATATTTTTTCTAATAACGATAATTAGTGGCTGTTTTCGCGTTCTTTTTTTGCCACTTAACCCAAGCAAAATTCTAGTGTTATAGCACCATAGGCAGCTTAGCTAAGCAATTGCAGTTCAGCGTATTCCCTGTACAGGGTATCGCTTTTCATTAATTGTGCATGCGTTCCGATACTGACAATTTTGCCTTTATCCATTACCACAATGCGATCTGCATGCTGAACGGTGGCAAGGCGATGTGCGATAACAATACTGGTCTTGCCTTCCATTAAACGATTCATTGCCTGTTGAACCATACGTTCACTCATGGCATCTAGCGCACTTGTTGCTTCATCTAAAAGTAAGATAGGGCGATTTGCTAATATTGCACGGGCTATGGCGACACGCTGTTTCTGCCCGCCAGAAAGCTTGATGCCACGCTCACCTAACTGAGTGTGATAGCGGTTTTCTAGGTTATCGATAAATTCATGAGCAAAGGCTTTTTTGGCTGCACTCATTACTTCATCGTCACTTGCCTTGGGGCTACCGTAGCGAATGTTTTCCATTACGCTACTGGCGAATACCACAGGCTCTTGGGTAACAATGGCGATATGCTGGCGCAAGCAGCTTAGCGGCATGCCTATAATGGGCGTGTCATCGAACGTAATTTCACCGTTAGTGGGGTCGTAAAAACGCATAAGTAATTGGAATAGCGATGACTTTCCAGCGCCACTCGCCCCTACCAACGCAAGTTTCTCACCGGCTTTAATATTTAAGTTTAGATTGTCAAATAATGGCTTAGTACCAGGGTAGCCAAAGCTCATATCTTTAAACGCAATAGCAGGCGCTACCTGAGGTACTTGCGATGAAGCGGAGTGTTCAGACAGCGAGGTCACTTCTGATGTTGCATTCAGTAGCTGATAAAGGCGTTCACTTGCACCTACGCCTCGTTGTACTTCACCAATCACTTCACTCACAGTAGCGATACTGCCACCTGCCATCACCGCATAAAATAGAAAGGCGGACAATTCCCCAACGGTCATTTTGCCTTCTAAAACTTGGCGTGCGCCTACCCACGCAATAAATATTATCGCTGTCATGCTTAAGCACATAATGCAGCCAATTAATAAAGACCGATAATGGATACGATGTTTAGCTGCATTCATCGCCGACTCTACTCGTGAAGAAAAGTGAGCGCGTTCTTTGTCTTCTGCGGTGTACGCTTGAACCGTCATAATTTCATGCAGGCTTTCATCAATGTGAGAGCCTAAATCTGCCACCTTATCTTGGCTGATTTTAGCGAACTTGCGTACTTGTGGTGCTAAAACTTTTATGGGTACTAGTACAGCAGGTACAGCGATGATGACGCAAAAAGTAAGTAGGGGACTAGATATACCCATCAACACTAACGCGCCAATAAATGTTACTACCGAGCGAAGTGTCATAGAGAGGCTCATACCTACCACGGTTTGAATTACCGTAGTGTCGCTAGTGAAGCGAGAAATAACCTCACCGGTTCTAAGCTCTGCGAAAAATGAAGGAGGAAGTGAGAGCAAATGAGAGTAAACCTGATTTCTAATATCGGCACTGACTCTCTCGCCCAACCATGTCATCAAGTAAAAGCGGGCATAGGTCGCAATGCACGCAATCAGCGTTATTGCCAATACAATAACCGTGGCTTGGTTTAAGGTTTCAGAAGCGCTTTCTACAAAGCCGCTATCGATAGCGTATTTAATGCCTTGTCCTAACATTAACCATGCTATAGCGGCAGTAAACAAGGCGGCAATGGCCCCAGCGACACGTTTTTTGTATTGGCTTAAGTGTGAACCTATCCACTGCAGTACTTGTTTTGTTGACACTTCATTTAACGGTGTTGCCAAAATAACCTCTTTTAAATTTTCAACAGGATAAAGCGATGCTACGGAAAACCGTATCTAATTTGCGCTATTGATGCGTTCGAACAGAAGCCGAGAACGATTAATTGTTATGACTATACGCTGAATTAGGAAAAGTTGATTTATTCATGCGACTACAGTTGCAGTAAATCAGGTGGGTGGAACCTGGCTTGCCCTGACTTGGGCCTGACTTACGCGGGCCGGGTTAAAAATTTGTAAGAGAAGCCGGAAGTCGCAAAGAAATAGCTAAAAAAGAAAAGATTTTAGAAAAGAAAAAACAAGAGTAGAAAACGGCTGGGTTCAAAGTAAAAACAAAAGTCTGAGGTTCCATTTATAATTTGGAACCCCGACGTACCTATATGTAATCAAGCACTTTGAAGTGCAAAGCTTAAAAGCTTAAAAGCTTTTAGCGCTTAGCTTAGCAGCTTCAAGCGCTCAGCTTTGGCTAGCAATGAGGGCTTGCTCGATGTCAGCTATAATATCGTCAATATGTTCAATACCTACCGAAATACGAACCATATCTTCACTAACGCCGGCCGATGCAAGCTCATCAGCATTTAATTGACGGTGTGTAGTGCTAGCAGGGTGACAGGCTAAAGACTTTGCATCACCAATATTAACTAAGCGTAGAATTAGCTGTAGGGCGTCGATAAACTTAGCGCCTGCTGGCAATCCACCTTGAATCCCAAAGCTAATAATACCGGCCGCTTTACCGCCACAAATGCGTTGGCAGGTGTCGAAGTGCTCACTATCAGGCAGAGCCGCATAGTTAACCCAATTCACTGAAGGGTGCTTTTCAAGAAGCGCAGCCACTTTTTCTGCGTTTTCGCAGTGGCGCTCCATCCGTAACGATAAGGTTTCTAAACCTTGCATAATATTAAACGCACTTTGTGCTGAAAGTGCAGCCCCTGTATTACGCAGAGGCACTACGCGGCAACGGCCAATATAAGCAGCTGGGCCAAGTGCTTCTGTGTAAGTAACGCCATGGTAGCTAGGATCGGGTGTAGTCAGCATACTGAATCGTTCTGGCTGGGCAGCCCAGTCAAAGTTACCTGAATCAACAATAATGCCGCCCACGGTAGTGCCGTGACCGCCAATATATTTGGTTAGGGAGTGAATGGCTATATCTGCACCGTGATCGAACACCTTGCAAAGAATAGGGGTGGCAACGGTGTTATCAACAATTAACGGCACGCCTGCGGCATGTGCAATATCGGCCCAACGTTTAATATCAACAACGTTTCCTGCAGGGTTACCAATAGACTCGCAAAATACCGCTTTGGTATTTTCATCAATAGCAGCAGCAAGGCCGTCGAAGTCATTTGCTTGTACGAAGGTAGTTTGAATACCTTGGCGAGGAAAAGTATGGGCAAAAAGGTTGTAGGTGCCGCCGTATAACTGTCCAACACTTACAATATTGCTACCGACTTCTGCGATAGCTTCTATGGCGTAGCGAATAGCGGCCATGCCAGAGGCTACCGCTAATGCCCCAACACCACCTTCTAATTCAGTTAAACGTTGCTCTAACACAGCATTGGTGGGGTTCATTATGCGGCTGTAGATATAACCTGGCACTTTAAGGTCGAACAAATCAGCACCATGTTGCGTATTATCAAACGTAAACGATGTGGTTTGATAAATAGGAGTAGTTGCTGCTTTTGTAGTTTCTTCGCTAGTATAGCCTGCGTGTAATGCAATGGTTTCTGGTTTCATTGAACATACCTTAAAAGTTAATTCATATTTTGTGCGTTTAGATGTTTAGATGGTTAGACGTCTATAAAGCTTTTGATCAAGGTAATCCAAAAATCTTTACTTGTGAAGTATTAAAAATTTATTTGTTAATTAAATGTAGGAGAGTGTTTTGGAAAAGCCAGTGCATCAGCCCAGACAACAAGTAACACAGCAAGGTAGTAAATCTATTCTCTACTACGTGCACGACCCCATGTGCAGTTGGTGCTGGGCGTTTGTACCAGTATGGAACACCATAAAACAAAACCTGCCAGATCACATAGAGGTGCGATATGTATTAGGCGGGCTAGCGCCCGATTCTAACGAACCCATGCCAAGTGCTATGCAAGCTGCCATCAGCGGATATTGGAAAACCATTATGCAGCGGGTGCCGGGTACCACATTCAACTTTGATTTTTGGGAAAAATGCGAGCCACGACGCTCAACTTATCCGTCATGCCGTGCGGTAATTGCTGCAAGAAATCAAGATGCCAGTAAAGAAGAATCGATGATAAATGCTATTCAACAAGGGTACTATCTTCGCGCCATGAATCCGTCCAATGACAGTACGTTGATTGAACTGGCCAGCGAGTTAGGATTAAACCCAGAGCAATTCGAAGAAGACTTAAACAGCGCAGAAACTCAACGAACATTAATAGAAGAAATAAACATGGGGCAAGCTATTGGCGCCCAGGGCTTTCCCAGCTTAATTTTAAAAAATGAATCAGGTTATCGATTTATTGCCCTTGATTATAACGATGCGAATGTAACGTTGGCTCAGTTAGGTTTATAAACTACAGCTATAAAACTCTCATATGACATGGGTCAACTTGGGCCCATGTCGCAAAACTGTTTACGCATTTTTAGCGGCTTCTAATTAAACATTATTCACTAACATTCCCTTTTTTCGTCGCACTAGACATTACAGAACGCCCGTTTTACTCTCATTATTCTTCCTGTTTCTATTCAAGCCTTAAATGATAATAAATAAGAGAAAATTCATGATCAAAAGAATCAAATTCAACACCTTGTTCGTTGGCATGCTATTCATGTTTAGCCAAACCAGTATGGCTAATACTGCCACCGAGCAGAAAATTACAAAGCATATTAATGATAACCTCACCCAATCCCAAGCGCTGTTAGAAAAAACGGTGAATATCAATAGTGGCACCATGAATTTCGACGGAGTCAAAAAAGTAGGGGCTATTTATCAAGCCGAGTTCGATGCAATGGGGTTTGATACCCAGTGGGTTGATGGAAGTGAATTTAATCGGGCTGGGCACTTAGTGGCCAGCTATGGCAATTCGGGGCCAAAGATTCTGATGATAGGCCATTTAGATACAGTATTTGCTAAAGATGATGCATTTCAGCACTACAGTGTCGTTGATGACACCCATATTGCAGGGCCTGGCATCACCGATATGAAAGGCGGCGATGTGATTATTATTGCGGCACTGCAAGCGCTGAAAGCCTTAGATTTACTTGATAAAATCAGTATTAAAGTAGTGATGACAGGCGATGAAGAAAGTAGTGGCCGCCCACTTTCACTATCTAAGAAAGCTTTAGTTGATGCAGCAATATGGGCAGATATCGCGCTAGGGTTTGAAGATGCCGATGGCGATATTAAAACGGCGGTGGTTGCACGTCGCGGCTCAATAGGGTGGCAGTTAGATGTTGCAGGCAAGCCTGCGCATTCATCACAAATATTCACCGACAATGTGGGCTATGGTGCAATATTTGAAACGGCTCGTATTTTAAATAGTTTTCGCGAACAGTTAGCGGGCGTTGGTAATATTACCTTTAACCCTGGGTTAATAGCGGGTGGTACTGAAGTTGAAGTACAACCCGAGAATTCTATCGTACAAGGCTTTGGTAAAACCAATGTGGTGGCAAAAGAAGTTACCGTGAAAGGCGGCATTCGCACATTAACCGCCGACGAGTTGGCAAAAGCTAAAAAGGTTATGCAGGAAGTGGCTTCGAACAACCTAGCGCATACCTCTGCGACATTAACCTTTGCCGATGGTTATCCGCCAATGGCACCTACCGACCAAAACTATGCACTGTTAAAGATGTATAGCGATGTGAGTGAATCTTTAGGTTATGGCCCTGTAGCGCCGGTTAACCCAAGAAACGCAGGTGCCGCTGATATTTCATTTGCAGCAGATCATGTAGACATGGCAATTGATGGCCTAGGCTTGATGGGCGATGGCGGACATACAAAGGATGAAGTGGCCGACATGTCCACCTTTGCGCAAAACATGCATAAAGCGGCTATTTTACTCTATCGTTTAGGGGAAGCTAAGGCCTTATAAGCAAGCGAAATTTTTACTCCTTCCACACTAATAGCCAATAAATAATAAATAGGGATGCATAATCCCTATTTAACCCGCATTTATACTTGCATTCACAGCCCATATCCGTATAATTCGGCGGCCTTCTCTTAGGCGCTCAATTTATAAGCGTCTAAAGAAGGATTAAGTTAACGGTAACGCTACAACGAGTTTGAGGCATTTATGGTTACTATTCGTTTACAGCGTGGTGGCGCGAAAAAGCGTCCATTTTATCAACTAGTGGTGGCTGATAGCCGTCGTGCAAGAAACGGTCGTTTTATTGAAAACGTTGGTTTCTTCAACCCAACAGCACAAGGTCAAGCAGAGCGTTTACGCGTTGACCTAGAACGTGTTGATTACTGGGTTGGTGTTGGCGCGAGCTTATCTGAGCGCGTAACTAGCTTGGTAAAAGAAGCTAAAAAATCTGCAGCGTAAGTTGCAATTAACTGGTGAGTATAGATGAGTTTAGCGTCTGACATTGTGGTTGTTGGCAAAATCGGTGCACCTTACGGTGTAAAAGGTTGGGTCAAAATCAACAGCTATACACAAACACCAGAAGGTATTTTTGAGTACTTGCCTTGGTTTCTTGGCGAAGAAAACGAATACCAAATTGACCAATGGCGAACGCATGGTAAAGGCCTGGTAGCAAAGATTGTTGGTGTGGATAACCGAGATGATGCAGAACGCATTAAAAACTTGGATATAAACATTAGCGCTTCGCAACTTCCCGATTTAGGGGACGATGGCATTTATTGGCGCGAGCTCACTGGCATGAAAGTGGTAACTACGCAAGGTTACGACTTAGGTGTGGTGAAAGAAGTATTTAATACAGGTGCCAATGACGTGGTTCACGTTAAAGCTAATGTAGGCGATGCTTTTGGTCAAAAAGAAAGATTAATACCTTTTGTGTTCGACGACGTTGTACAAGAGGTTGATCGGGAAGCGAAGGTCATTAAAGTTGACTGGGACCCGGGGTTTTAAGTGACACCGGAAAAATGGTTCGGGGTGGTTAGCCTGTTTCCAGATATGTTCGCGCCATTTACCCAACAGGGTGTAATCGGCAGGGCTGTTAAGTCTGGAAAATTATCGGTTGATACCTTTAACCCCCGCGACTTTACCCATGACCGCCATCGCACAGTTGACGATCGCCCCTATGGTGGCGGACCCGGCATGCTGATGATGGTTAAACCGCTTACCGACGCAATACAAGCTGCCAAGAAAGTTGGTGGCGAAAACAGTAGCGTGATCTACTTATCACCCCAAGGGAAACCCCTTGACCAAGCAGGCGTTCAACGTCTTGCTGGAATTGACCGTACGATTTTAATCTGTGGTCGATATGAAGGAATTGATGAGCGCGTAATCGAAAGCCATGTAGATGAAGAAGTCTCCATTGGTGATTACGTTCTAAGTGGCGGTGAACTGCCGGCAATGGTCTTAATGGACGCAGTTGCTAGATTAGTTCCCGGCGTGTTGGGGCATAAAGCTTCAGCAGTTGAAGATTCCTTTACCGATGGTCTTCTGGATTGTCCGCATTATACGCGGCCAGAAGTACTAGATGGTCAATCGGTGCCTGAAGTGTTGTTAAGTGGTGATCATGAAAAAATTAGGCAGTGGCGATTAATGCAGTCTTTGGGTAGAACCTTACTGCGTCGCCCTGATTTGTTAAATCACCTAGCTCTGACTGAGGAGCAGCAGCGGTTATTGGAAATATTCCAAACGCAGTTGCAGCGAGATGACAGTTAACTAGGACGAGAGGATATGATGAGCAAAGTCAGTCAAGATATCATCAAGAAAATTGAGCAAGCACAGCTTAAATCTGATGTTCCAGGGTTCGGCCCGGGTGACACAGTAGTTGTTAAAGTTCGCGTTACCGAAGGTGACAAAGAGCGTCTTCAGGCTTATGAAGGTGTTGTTATCGCTAAGCGTAACCGTGGTCTGCACTCGTCTTTTACCGTACGTAAGATTTCTAGCGGCGAAGGCGTTGAGCGTGTGTTCCAAACACACAGCCCGGCTATCTCTTCAATTGAAGTTAAACGCCGCGGTGCGGTTCGTCGTGCTAAGCTTTACTATCTTCGTGAACGTTCAGGTAAATCTGCACGTATCAAAGAAAAGCTTAACTAAGATTACTAATCCTTGCGTTATTGTTAACTTCGAAAGAGCCCGCTTATTAGCGGGCTTTTTTGTGCCTGTAATAAAAGCGGGGAGAAATGCGGTGTAGGTGCCGATGACTCGCCGTAAACCCATCCATGGGGGCTCTGCCAGCGCATCCATGCGCAGGAAGGTCATCAGCACCTACACCGTATCGCTCCGGTCGCACTTTATAGCCATATTAGGTGAGTTGAATAATAGTGCCGATGACAAGCCGTAAACCCATCTATGGGGGCTCTGCCAGCGCATCCTGCGCTGGAAGGTCAGAGAGCCCAACACCGCATCCCTCCGGTCGCACTTTATAGCCATGTTAGGTGAGTTGAAGAATAGTGCCGATGACAAGCCGTAAACCCATCTATGGGGGCTCTGCCAGCGCATCCATGCGCAGGAAGGTCATTGGCACCTTCACCGACACCCACACCCCATATCTTGACGATAGCACAATTGCTCAATGCACCTTTGCGAGATAATATGTTGAAAATAGTTAATTAAAACAATGAGTGGCCATATGCTATCGCGTTTTTTCTGGGTATTAATAGTGTTAGCTTTCAGTGCTGTGTCTAGTGCCATGCCTAGTGCCGTGTCTAGTGTCATGCCTAGTACCATGCCTAGTACGATGCCTAGTGCAGACACTGAATTCACAATACCTAGAAGTACTGTTGTCGAGCTTCAAGACCATAAATCTCACCGAACTTACCCCATTTTTATCAAGTTGCCAAAAAGCTACCGAGCGAACCCTAAAGCATCTTACCCAGTGATTTATTTGTTGGACGGTTCTTATGCATTTCAGGTCGTGTCAGGGGTAACACGGTTTCCCATGAACAGTAGTGTAATGGAGCAGGCTATTATAGTGGCCATATCCTACTCGAAAGGGTCTAAGGGCGCCGCAAGTCGTGTTCGCGACTATACCCCTTACCATGCTGAAGACTGGAAGCTGGAAACGGGCAAAGCAGCGCATCATGCTGACTTTATCAATGACACAGTATTCACCTATATTTCAAATAACTATCGCGTGGAGGGGATGCCTAGAACGTTAGTTGGAAATTCCTTAGGCGGGCTATTTAGTGCCTATGTGCTTTTTACTCGCCCAAATATGTTTAGTAGTTACATTATTGGTAGCCCATCGGTGTGGTTTTGCGACAATGCCATTTTGTCTGAAGCAGTCGTACCCGCCAAAACACCTGTAAATGTTTATCTAGCCGTGGGGGCGTTAGAGCGCCCTGAATATGGTGAAAGGCAAGATATGGTTGAAGGTGCACAAAAGCTGGCTCAAAAAATAATGCAGCAGAGTGAGCAGCAGATAAATCTCAAGTTCAAACTGATTGATGAGGCCACCCACGCTACGACATTTCCCACCACCGCTATTCAGGGGTTAGATTGGCTCTACGGAAGTCGTCAGAAAAAGTAAGACAGCTATTGTCGCCTAACCGTTATTCATTCTTGTTAATCTCAGGCTTGCTAACTGAATCGTTAATCCAGCGTTTTAGCGGTACAAGCCATTCATCGATTGGGCGATAAAACGCGCCATGTTCTTTACCGGTTGAAATGGCTATCTCTTTAAATTCTCTAAGCATAGGGCTGCGTGCTTCTAACAGGTTGCACGAGCCAACATCGTCAGAAGTTTCATAAATTGAAAGCACGCGGCCGTATAACTGAATATCGCGCTTTCGATTAATTAACCCTGCACAGCCCGCTAAAATCACAACATTGACCTTAGCGTTTTTTAACTCGTTTGCTGCCAATATAGTAATAGCGCCGCCGCGGGAAAAGCCGGTAAGGGTAATGTTTTCTGGGGGAACACCTAAAGTGATAAGTTGTTGAACTTCTCCGGCAAGGCGTTTCGCATAGTCGATTGGGCTTACGCCCTTTGGTCTGTGGTGTGCTATTAAAGTATAGCTATCGTCATCAAGTGCTTTTTGAATACTCGGGAAATCATATACACCCCACCGAGGGTGAATGGGTGTTGGGTCATCACCCTCTACAATGAAACCATGGGAATAGAAAACGTAGTGTTCGGCAGTGTTTATGTTATTGGGGAAAGCATAGTCGCGTTGCGCGGCGCAGGCGGTAACACCGGTAACAATTGATAATAAAATGAGTATAAATTTCATGTAAAAGATAGGTTTGCATGTTTGAAACAATAATACTGACACGAAATTTGTAAATTAACGATCTGTACTCGACTATTTTCAGAATAAAACCTATGACAAATACGCAAATGAGACAGGGATGACAGCGGATTACTTTCTATTTTTAGGTTTATTTGGTGTGGCGTTCTTTGCGGTATCGGGCGCACTAATGGGGCATGAAAAAAGTATCAATGGTTTTGGCGTGGTTGTAGTGGCAAGTGTGACTGCCTTAGGCGGGGGAACCATTAGAGACTTATTGCTTACCCAACCTATTTTTTGGGTGGAAACGCCTTCTTATTTATATTCTGCCTATGGCGCAGTCATACTCACCGTTTTATCCATCCGCTATTTACCGCCACTATCTAACTATTACTTTATTTTGATGGATGCAGCAGGGCTAGCCATCTTTAACATCATGGGCATGGAAAAAGCGCTGATAGAAGGCACTGGTATGATAGTGGCACTAACCATGGGCATGACCACAGGCATATTTGGCGGTCTACTAAGGGATGTCATTTGTCGAGAGGTTCCATTGGTTATGCGTGGCGACCTATATGCTACAGCGTGTCTTTCTGGAGGTTTGGCGTATGCCGCCTTGTTTACGTTAGATGCGCCCTATGCATGGTGTATTTTAGGTTCACTACTAACAACCGTGTTTATTCGTCTAGGTTCCCTACATTGGGGCTGGAAACCTAACATATTTAAGAAGGGCTACACGCCGAAAAGCTAATACTCACCTTTGGTTGAAAAGTGAACTAAACAGGTGTGAACTTGACCGATCGTCATATGAAAAGCGTTTTTCTTTAACTTAAAGCAAAGTATTATACGTTAATGCTTGCTTGCCTATTCGTTTGTTGTTAAAAAGTCAATGACGTTAAAGAAAATTAGAAAATGCCTGTTGTACATTTAAGTTTACACGCGAAAATATAACTCTTTTGACGTTTCATTTTTTCCGTTTTTTAGTAGTTAAGAGAGCCCCATGATCAAGGACACTGTAAATAATATCCACGTAAGTGCAGAAGATGTACTTATTACGCCAGAAGCATTAAGTGCTGAGTTGCCTGCCTCAGAAAAAGCACTTGCTGCCATTTCAGATTCTCGCAAAATTGTTTCTGATATCATTCACCGCCGTGACCATCGTTTGTTGGTAGTATGTGGGCCATGTTCTATTCACGATGTGGAAGCAGCTAAAGAATACGCGCTTAAGTTAAAAGAACTGCATGAATCATGCAAAGATACTTTATTCATAGTGATGCGTGTTTACTTTGAAAAGCCACGCACCACAACGGGTTGGAAAGGATTAATTAACGATCCTCATATTAACGACACATTCGATATTGAAGCTGGCCTGCGTAAAGCCCGTGAATTATTGATTTGGTTGGCCGAACTCGAACTTCCGGTAGCGACTGAAGCGCTAGATCCAATTAGTCCTCAGTACTTAGCAGAGTTATTCAGCTGGTCTGCAATTGGTGCTCGTACTTCTGAATCACAAACTCACCGTGAAATGGCCAGTGGTCTTTCAATGCCTGTAGGTTTTAAAAATGGTACTGATGGCAGCTTAGATATAGCCCTAAATGCGCTTAAGTCAGCAGCATCAGGTCATCGCTTCATGGGTATTAATAAGCAAGGTCAAGTAAGTGTTATCGCGACAAGTGGTAACCCAGATGGCCATATTATTTTACGTGGCGGCAAACAACCTAACTACGATTCGGTGTGTGTATCTGAGTGTGAAGTTGAAATGCAAGAAGCAGGGCTAACAGCAGGCTTAGTGGTCGATTGTAGCCATGCTAACTCCTCAAAAGATTACCGTCGTCAGCCATTGGTTGCACAAAATGTAGTAAATCAAATACTAGAAGGTAATCAGTCTATTATTGGCGTGATGTTAGAAAGCCACTTAAAAGCCGGTAACCAAAAGTCTGATGGCAAAAAACTAAGCGAAATGGAATACGGTGTGTCTATAACCGACGGTTGTATTGACTGGGAAACAACAGAATCGCTTATTGCCCAAACCAGAGATAAATTAATAACTGTGCTACCATTACGTCAAAATAAGCGCACCGATGTTGCCTAACGGGTAAGGTAGCCAGTGCCATTTGATTTGAGGGACATACTAAATGGCCGATTTTTCGCAGCAATTAGATACGCTGCGTGAAGGAATAGACGAGCTGGATACCCAGCTCGTTGAACTTCTCGCTAAACGTAATGCACTCACTACAAAAGTGGGTCAGGTAAAAGCCGAAGCTGGCATGCCTGTATATGTACCTTCCAGAGAAAAAGAACTCATTGCTTCACGACGAGCGCAGGCCGAAGCCGTAGGCGTTTCTCCTGATCTTACAGAAGATTTACTTCGTCGCATCATGCGCGAGTCATATCATACGCAAAATAATCGATACCTAGGGGTTAATGCTGACGCTGGTACCATTGTGGTAATTGGTGGAGCAGGTGCACTGGGTAAAATATTCGTAAGCTTGTTCGAGCGAAGCGGTTACTCTGTTTCTGTAGTAGAGAGAGAAGACTGGGAAAGTGGCCACGCAGCGGCCGTGCTTTCAACCGCGGCATTAGCTGTGGTAGCGGTGCCTATTAACCTTACTGAACAGGTGATAGGTCAGCTCTCTATGTTACCCGAAAGCTGTATTCTCGCTGATATCACGAGTATTAAGGTTAAGCCGATTGAAGCCATGATGGCAGTGCACAAGGGGCCCGTCGTTGGCTTGCACCCTATGTTTGGTCCTGATGCACCAGGTATGATCAAGCAAGTTGTGGTGGTGTGTGAGGGGCGTAATGAGAGCGCTTATGGCTGGCTTATTGATCAAATGCGAATTTGGGGGGCAACTATTCACAACAGTACCGCCGAAGAGCACGATAAATCTATGGCTTATATTCAGGTAATGCGCCACTTCAACACCTTCGTGTATGGTGAGCATTTGCGTGGAGAAGATCCAGATCTTGAATCCCTCACCATGTTTAGCTCGCCTATCTATCGGTTAGAGTTAGCTATGGTTGGGCGATTGTTCGCACAAGCCCCCGAGTTGTATGCCGATATTATTTTCAATAACCCCGAAAACTTTGCCTTGCTCCGACGTTTCTATGACCGTTTCGGTCTAGCCTTAAACGTGTTGGAAAAGGGTGATAAAAAAGCGTTCATTAAACAGTTTCTCACCATAGGGAACTGGTTTGGCAGCTATGCAAAAACATGCCTAGTCGATAGTAAACAACTGTTATTGAAAGCTGACGATGGCAAATTACTAAGAAAGCCTTGATTCGCGAAAACGTTTAAAAGTAGTTGATTAGAAGGTGGAGTCATTTTTAAAAGGGATATTTTGATTTAAGCGAGAACGTTACTGGTAAGCAAAAATCTAGACTATAGTTGAGAGGATGAATTGATATTTTTCTTCTATGTTTAGTCTTTAAATTTGTCGCGACACCTCCCAAAACGTTAACGGATTAGTCAATGTCTCTAAAATTCCGCCTTCTTTTATCGACAACTATGCTTACTATAGGGGTCATAATAATACTTGCGTTTGCTACTTATTGGACAGCAAACAACCTTTCGAAAAGCGCATTAGAACAAGCCGCAGAAGATAAGTTAGTGTTGCAGAATGTGCAGACTAAAGAAGCGTTTATAGATTACGTTGATTTCGTGAGCAAGCAGATAAGCAATTTTTCTGAATCATCGATTATCACCCAATCCACACCAAGATTTAAACAGGCTTTCAATCAATATAATGCGGAATTAGATGCTTATAGTAGTGGGCAAAGTGAGAAGTTAAGCAATTATTACTCTGTTGCTTTCGCAGATTTATATGAACAACGTAATAACCAGCCTTTACTCAACGTAGAAAATTTATATCAAAGTTTACCCTTAGTTACGAAGAAGCTACAGTACGACTTTATTGCAGGCTCAACCTATAACATTGGTGAAAAAGACACCTTAGTTAGTTTGAATAACGGTACGACATACGCTGACATTCATGAGCAGTACCATGAAGAAATTCGCAGTTTTTTACAAACCTTCAACTATTACGATATTTTTATTGTCGATCCAGATTCTGGCAATATCGTGTACAGCGTGTTTAAAGAGCTCGACTTTGCTACAAGCCTCAAGTCAGGGCCTTACGCTGATACGGGTATTGGCGAAGCGTTCAGCTTGGCTATGCAAAGTCCTGCCTCCGATGAAGTCGTCATTAGTGAGTTAACCAGTTATTTGCCTTCTTATAACGCAATGGCGGGTTTCTTTGGCTCCCAAATTGTAGATACTAACGGCAATCTATTAGGCATACTCATTTTTCAAATTCCGTTGGATGTTGTTAGCAATATTCTTACCCATGACTCTGATTGGAAGGCGAGAGGATTTGGCGATTCAGGGGAAACTTATCTGGTTTCACCTGAATCTCTTTTAGTGACAGAAAGCCGTTTTTTTGTTGAAGACCCAGAGGGGTATAGTGATGCTATCAAACAACGCTACCCGTCTGTAGCGACCAATGCTCAAAGGGCAGGGACAAGTGTTGGCATTCAAAAAGTTGAGTCCCCCTCAGTGAAAAAGGCATTTGAATCTAAAACTGGCTTTACCACTGTTGAAGACTATCGTGGTGTTGAAGTGTATTCCTATTATAGCCCTATAAAATTAGGTAGTTATACCTACGCACTGTTAGCTGAAATTGATGTGGAAGAAGCCCTCTTACCGTTAACCAAGCTCCAACGCACCCTACTACTTACGGTTTTAGGCATAGCGTGTGTGTTAATTGTCGTTTCAATAGCCGTTGCCCTTCGACTTGCAAATGTGTTGGTTTCTCCCCTTACGAAATTAAAATCTGCATGTGATGATTTAGCTAATGGTTCTGGTGACCTGACTATTAGACTAGAAGCATCGCCAATTGCTGAAATTAACGATGTTATCTCTCCTTTCAATGCGTTCATTGACCAGATACATGCATTGGTGAAACAGTTTAAGGCTGATGCGAGAGTACTCACACAAACCACGGTGGAATTTACTGAGACGGTTAGTGAAAGTCTGACTGCTGTCCATTCCCAAAGAGAGCAAAGTAGTAGTGTTGCATCCTCTGTAGAGGAGCTTTCGGTATCGGTTTCAGACGTTGCTAGAACTACAGTGGGTACACGCGACCAAGGTGAGATGGCCATGAGTGGGCTTAAAGAAAATATAGAACGTGCTGATTTAGCCTCTAACAATGTTCAGCTAATGGTAGATTTGCTTTCACGCTCTAGTGAAGTTATTAACGCACTCAATACTGAAGTTGGCAGCATCAATGACTTATTAGGCGATATTACTTCTATAGCCGATCAAACTAACTTACTTGCTCTAAATGCTGCGATAGAGGCGGCGAGAGCTGGCGAAGCTGGGCGGGGCTTTTCCGTAGTGGCCGACGAGGTGAGAGCGCTAGCTACTCGCTCGCAATCAAGTACTGACAAAATCGGCGGCATTGTAAACAGTATGATTAAGTCGTCTGAACTCTCAGTGCTTGAAATGGAAAAAGCTAAAACAACGGCGGATGGTGGAATACATTTGTTTGATTTACTTGCCACTGCAATGAAGGAGCTTATGCAGGTGATTGAACAAGTGCAAGGCATGGCAGATACGGTAGCCGCAGCAACACAAGAGCAAGCGACCGTGACCGAAAGTGTGAATCAAAATATTCTCGAAATTTCTACTATGTCTGAGAAGATAGAGCACGAAGTCGATTTTATTTCAAAAAGGACGCAATTCTTGTCTGAAGTTGCTCAGGCAATGCAGTCTCAAGTCGATAGATATAAAGTGTAGCGATAACGAGTACAGGATAGAGAAAAAAGAGGCACGCACCATCAAACAAAAAAGTCATGAGGTGCGTGGTGTTAAGTTGAATACGAGTGCCGCGTTACTCCGCTAATGCACTTGCTGCCGCTACTTTTGTAGGGCTGATTTCTTCGCTAGGATAGCAGCCCAATATTTTAATATAGCGAGTGATGTTTCGAAGGGCTTCAATGGCATTTTGCACAGGTCCGTCTTCCACATTGCCTTTCACATCAATGTAAAACATTTCTTCCCAAGGGTTACCAGGAATAGGACGAGACTCTAACTTCGTCATATTAATATTGTTTTCACTTAGCACCAAAAGCGCTTCAACTAACGCGCCAGGCTTTTGAACCGTAGACATTACCAATGTAGTCTTAGCCGGAACTTGAAGTGGTACCACTACCGCTTTACGTGCAACCACAATGAAACGGCTATGGTTTTCTTTTTGGTTGGCCAAGTTACTCTTTATTGCAGTAAGGCCATAAAGGTTTCCACCAGCCTCACTGCCAATAGCTGCAATATCATCTCGCTGTAACTCACTCACGGTCAACATAGCCGATGACGTGCTGTCCATGGTTTTCACTTCAATGTTGCCAAGCTCAGCTAGGAAGTGGCTGCATTGTGTGAATACTTGTGGATGCGCGTACACGGTTTTTATTTTATCTACCGTCGTGTCAGCACCAACAAGCAAGGTATGACGAATAGGGTGAGTAAGTTCGCCAATAATGCTTAAGTGAGTATGTTGAAGTTGGTCATACACTTCATTAATACTGCCTGACGTTGTATTTTCAATAGGCAGCACAGCGTAGTCGGCTTCTGCGTTCTCTACTTTCTGAATAATTTCGCTAAAGCTCTGACAACCTATTTCAAGCAGTTCACCTGGGCGTCTAGAAAAGTACTTCTGGGTAGCAAGGTACGAATAAGAGCCCTTATCGCCCAAGAAAGCCACACGATTAAGAGGAAGCGTACTACCTGGATTGGCACGTTCAGCAAGCATTGCTTGTTGGTTTAACACTGAATCTTCAATGATGACGTGAAATATCTGGGTAACGTAGTGAGGGTCAAGACCTGCGTCCTTACCTTCTTTAATTAGGCGAACAAGCAGTTGCTCTTCACGTTTCTGATCCCGAACTGGAATATGGTGCTTAATTTTAGTTTCAGCGACTTCATTGGTAAGCACACGGCGCTCGGCCAACAAGGTTAGAAGTTCGCTATCTAAAGATGTTATGCGCTCTCTTACAGCATCTAAGGCGTTATCAGACATAGTTTTCCACTTATCGTATTAGCTAAAAAAAAACCTCCCTTGAGGGAGGTTTTTATGCATGTAGCTGCGCCTCCCTATTTAAAGAGCATAAACGCAAAAAAGATAGCTACTGCATGTATATTATTCTGTTTCATACGCCTGACTTTATGCGTACAGCCTTTCAGTGTCAACCTGTTTTTACATTGCTTCTAATATTTATAGGGGGGAGGGCTTGATAGATGTTGGTAGAAGGGGTAGGCGAATTGTGAGTTCAGCCTAAAGCAGCAAGTCACTGACATAGTATGAGCTTACTGCTTTAGGCAATATGGGGTGTTTCTTAATAACTTGCTGCCTTAGTTACCTAATAAGGCTGCAAGCATTTGTCGAACTTCTGTAGGTTCGAATGGCTTGTCACATAACGCGTTCACGCCGGTCTGTTGAATATTGGCCATATGAGCGCTGTCGGCTGCTTCAGACGTTACCATGATGATAGGAATATGCGTAGTTTCTGGGTTGAAACGGATAAACTCAGACAGCTCTCGGCCATCCATTTCAGGCATGTTGTAATCGGTAACCACTAAATCAAAGGCTTCATCTTTTATAAAGGTAAGTGCCATCGCGCCATTTTCAGCTTCTTTAATTCGCTGTAGTCCCATACCCTCAAGTACACGACGAATGTGATTACGCGCTAATTTACTGTCGTCAACAAGCAGTACCCTCACATCGTGTATATCGAATAGCTCGAGTTCAAGTTCGTCGTGATTAATTAAATCAAGGCTAGCATTAAGCGCGCGAGACAAATGAAGAGGCTCGAAAGGCTTAGGAAGAATGGCTGAAACACCGGCTTGTTTAAATTCTTCCAACTTGCTTATTCTGTTCTCACTTGAGACCAACATGAATGGAATAGATTTAAAAGCGTCACTTTCTTTAATGAACTTGATCAAATCTAATGCTGTGCCGTCTTCGAAATACATCGCGCTAACAATAAGGTCTGCACCGTGCGCTTTAACCGCCGAAATAGCTTCAGAAAGGGTACTAACAGGATCAATTTCCTTTACCTTTTCTTTCAACAATAGAGTAGTAATAATCTTCCTCTGCGTATCAGAGGGTTCAACTAATATGATATGTAAATCAGAAATTGACAGCTTTTCCATTCCGTTCTCTTTTTGGTATTTTCAAGGAAAGTAAGGGGGTAAATTAACCCCCAGCAATTTTAGCGCTAAAGCCCTTATCCTGCAGCAAAGCTTTTAACTTCTCGCGGTCATCCGTTTGAACTTCAATTTGTCCATCTTTAACCGCGCCACCGCAGCCACACTTCTTTTTTAATTCAGTGCCAAGTTTTTTTAACGCATCGGGAGCTAAATCAAGCCCTTTAATTATAGACACGCCTTTCCCTTTGCGGCCTTTTGTTTCTCTATGTATGCGAACAATACCATCGTCGGAAGTGGAACGCTTTGCTTCTTTAGGCGAAGGTTTAACTTTACCTGTATCGGTACTGTATACCAGCAGTGCATCTTGCCAATCTTGCATTTTATCCTCTGAGCATCTTTCTTGTACGTTAAACGAGCCTTATTTAGGCTTGTCTACAATTGTAGCATGGCAGGCTGAAATATCTGCGCTAGACTAAATTTAGTAATGCCTAATTATACGCTGCGTTTGTCACTAGAAAATAAAGCAACCAGTGTAGTCAACGCAGAAGGAGTCATTAAATGAATGTATCAACGGATAAAGTTAATGAACAACAGACTTTAATTATAGAGATGGGGGAAAAGTTTGATTTTAGCAAAGTGGAAGCCTTTCGCTCAGCCTATCAAGATTTAGACTCTGACGTGAAACACATCACCGTAGACTTGGCTAAAACAGAATACATGGACAGTTCAGCGTTAGGTATGTTGCTAAATATGCAGAAAGTTTTATCACAACGGCCGCTGACATTTAGTATTGAGAATAGCCGACCACCCGTAGAGCGAATACTAAAAATATCGCGCTTTGACAAAAAATTTATTATTCGTTGAGACGCACTAGCAAGCAAGCCACAGGGCGCTATATTTAAATGAAAATTCTTATCGTTGATGATGAGCCAATTAACCGCACTATGTTAGTTAGCATGTTAAGCGAAGCTGGGTTCACCGATTGCGTTGAGGCTTCGAGTGGCAACGATGCGTTAGCGATAGTAGAGCATGCGATACCCGATTTAGTGCTACTAGATGTGGTAATGCCGGGTATGAGCGGTTTCGAGGTTGCACCGAAAATTAGAACTTTAGCCGGCGGCCGATACTTACCAATTTTATTTATCACAGCATTGGATGACAAAGAAAGCTTAGTGAAGTGTTTAGAAGTTGGGGGTAATGACTTTGCCACCAAACCTTTCGACAAACATATTCTTACCGCCAAAATTCGCGCGCATGAAAAAATTCGCAACCTAAGTGCCCATATAGAACAGCAAAATGAAGAGCTTAGGTTTTATCAGCAACGCGTAGCAAGAGAGCATGCCATTGTTGAGCATATTTTCAGCCATGCCATTGTTAATAAAAGCCACGTTCTTAAATATTTTGATCACGCATTAACGCCAGCAGAAACATTTAATGGTGACGTATTTGTATGTGAAGCCAGCCCTAGTGGTGGTTTATATTTTTTAGTAGGAGATTTTACCGGGCATGGACTGGCATCAGCCATAGGTGCACTACCGGTAACGCGCGCATTTCAAGAAATGTCTTTAAAAGGGTTATCGATAAATGAAATGGCGACAGAGTTTAATAAAATACTTCTGCGATTTTTACCTAGCGATATGTTTATGGCTGCGGTTATCGGTGAAGTTGGCTCTGATGGTTCTCGTATTACCCTTTGGCAAGGTGGCATGCCACAGATGTTGGTGGTGTCAGACAAGCGGAAATTTGTTAAAGCTATTTCTTCCCCCCATATGGCGTTAGGTATCCTCGAGCAACATGAATTTGACAGTGAGTGCGAAATTTTTGAGATGTTGGGGAATGACAAATTAATTGTCTATTCCGATGGGTTAACAGAAGCGGTTGATGCAGAGGGAAATATGTTAACCGAAGAGGGTATAAAACAATGGTGTGCTGATGCCACTGATATCACTGCCGAAGGAATTTTTAATCACGCTAAAGCATTTTCGGCTACACCTAGTTTTGAAGACGATGTGTCAGTAGTTATTTTCAAAAGTCAGTCGTTAGAAGGGGTTCAGCCTTATCGAGCTACCGACGACATTCCGTTAAATATCACCATCACCTTAAGTGCCAAACATTTAAAGCAACCCGACATTCAAACCCGTATGCTCCATCAAACGTCTCAATGTAGCGGCATTGAACATGTTCGCTCGGTGCTCTTTACCGTGGTTTCCGAAATGTTCAGCAACGCCTTAGAACACGGTATTTTGAACATGGACTCACGTCTAAAGCATTCGCCAGAAGGCTTCCAATTATATTATGAGCAGCGAGAAAGGCTACTGAGTGCCTTAGATGAAGGGACGATTATTATTAATATCGAGTCCGATCCAGC
Organism: Alteromonas sp. Mac1; assembly: GCF_001562125.1. Classification (NCBI taxonomy): domain Bacteria; kingdom Pseudomonadati; phylum Pseudomonadota; class Gammaproteobacteria; order Alteromonadales; family Alteromonadaceae; genus Alteromonas; species Alteromonas sp. Mac1. The sequence continues at coordinate 2,084,746 of NZ_CP013932.1, read as the reverse complement.
GAAAGAAACCGTCTTTCTTTCTATAGAAGACAGCGGAAACGGTTTTGAGTGGGCGCAGAAAGCCAGCCCTGAAAGTAATGACACATTCGGAAGAGGATTAGGCCTCATTAGAGCGTTAAGTAGTAAAGTGTGGTTTGAAAAAGGCGGAAGAAAAATAAACTGTTTGCTCAATACAGCCGTTGAATAACTACCACTAAACTAAAAATGCCAACGATTTGCCGTATATTTCCACTTTGAAGCGGTGGATGTGTTATGCCATAGATTCGTTGTTTATTTGGAGCGCCTAATGCTTAAATCTTTGTTACAGCTTTTCGAAACGAAAGAATCAGAAGTGCAGCAGAAACATACAGTCGAACTTGCCACCGCTGCGTTGTTAAGTGAAATAATGAGGGCTGACGATAATGTCACAGACAGTGAGCTTAACGCTTATAAAACGCACTTGTATAAGCAGTTTGCGCTTTCTGATGATGAACTAAAATTACTCATGGAAGAAGGCCGTACATCAGCAGAAGATGCCGTCGATTTAGTACAATTTACCAAGATAATTAATCAAACCTGTGAAGAAGAACAAAAGCGGGACATTCTTGAGGGCTTATGGGCTATTGCCTATGCAGATAATCAACTTGCCCCTATTGAAGAGCATACAATTCGGCGCATATCAGATTTATTGCATGTGCCGCATTCCCATTTTATTAAAGCCAAACTGCGTGTTTCGCCAGAAAACTAAAGCAATACTTAACACTCACTCGCGCTATTGATATCGAAAAAAACTACTTGTTACACAGGTAATTAGTAAAAAATAATGCTATAAATAAATCATGCATTTCCATGGTCTCAGGCACATTTGAGATTATGATGACTACATAAGATTTATTTAAAACATGATTACAATCTATTACGCGGGTGGTGTTAGAGGAAGTGGGTGTGTTTAAGTCTATAAAGGCCCCAATTAGTATTGTCGTTACCTTGTCTATGTCTGTAATGGCTGCCGCGGTGTTGTGGTTTGCAGTAATAGAACATAAAGCGCTATATCTCAATTTGGCACATTCTCATACGGTTTCTCTTGCTAATGGCGTGGTAAAAAATGTAGCGCCAGCGATGTTGTTAAATGCCCAAAATGCTTCCTCTCTCTCAAGTGTTTTGATCCTATTAAAGGAGCATGAGCATGTTATTTCAGCAAGAATCTATGACAGTAACTTTACCCTTTTATTAGAAGAAGAAGGCCCATCTGCTAATCGATTGAATGAGCCCTTTTTCAATGCGCTTGACCCATTTGTTTTAACTGAAGGGGTATCCTTTGAAAATGACGTCATTACTGCACGACGAGTAATAGGCTCATCGCAAAAGCCAGATGGTTTCTTGGTACTGTTCGTGGATGCTAAAGCACCGCTCTCGGGAAGTGTTAAAGGCTTACTACTGAATGTAGTGCCTATTATCTTTGTGCTGTGGGTAATAAGCATTATTGGCACATTGTTTTTCATTAGTCGTGTATTTCGCCCCTTAAGTGAGTTAAGTTTTTTCACCAAACAAGTCACAGACACAAAAGATTACGCCTTGCGACAAAACCTTACTTCAAGAGATGAAATTGGGGAGTTAGGAGAAAACATCAACCTTTTATTAGAAATGATAGAGGTTGAACTACTTATCAATCATGAACAAAATCAGACCTTGGTCGACCAACAAGAAACCATGATTCGCTTGGCTAACTATGACAGCCTAACTGGGTTACCCAATAGGCAATTTGTGCTTGATAACTTGCGGTTAGAGCTAGCCCGAGCGCGAAGAAATGATGATGATCTTGCTCTTTTGTTTTTCGACTTAGATGGGTTTAAAGGCATTAATGATTCACTCGGTCATGAGACCGGCGACCTGATATTGATAGAAGTGGCAGATAGGGTGAGCGCTCTGTTACGAGAAGGGGACTTGGTAGCCCGATTAGGGGGCGATGAATTTTTAGTGTTACCCGATCGGGAAACGCGAGATACCAGCCTTGAGAATATGGCCGGTCGATTAATTGATGCCTTCACCAGTCCTTTTGAATTGCGTGGGCTGTCACTGTCTGTTGGCGTTAGTGTTGGCGTCGCGCGAGCCGTAGACGCCGACTATGATTTAAGCGAGCTTATGAGCAATGCAGACCTTGCTATGTACCGCTCTAAAGCCAGAGGACGTGGAAGCTTTACCATATTTACACCTGATATGGTGGAGTCACACAAGCGTAAATTCCATTTAGCTAATGCCATAGAGCAAGGTTTAAAGAACGATGAGTTTATGGTGTATTACCAAGTTAAAGTCGATCACGAAGGGAAGGTTATCGGCTTAGAGGGACTGCTTAGGTGGCAACACCCCGAATATGGTTTGGTCATGCCGAATGAATTTATTCCTATCGCGGAACAAGGCGGTAAAATATCAGCCATTACACGTTGGGTAATTGAAAAAGTCTGTATTGACCTACCCAAATTAAGGGAGTGGCTTCCCCATCGTTTTCGTGTGTCAGTGAATCTATCAGGTCACGACCTTCGTGATAGCAACCTGTTTGACAATATCTATGAGATTTTCACGCGCCACAATGTAAATCCAGAATACGTAGAATTCGAGGTAACCGAGTCTGCTTACTTAGAGAATTTTGCGTCATCAAATAAATTCTTTAAACGCATGAGCAACATGGGATGCGCAATTGCCCTAGATGATTTTGGTACGGGCTACTCTTCACTAAGCTATTTAACACAAATAAGTATCGATACCTTAAAAATTGATAAGCAGTTTGTACATGAGCTAGAAACGTCAGAAAGGAGCCGCTTAGTGACCGGCGCTATTATCGATTTGGCCAAACGCCTTTCACTTAGCGTATGTGCCGAAGGTATAGAGAATGAAACCCAGTGGCATTATTTGATAGAACACGGTTGTGATTATATTCAAGGATTTATGTTTAGCAAACCCATTCCCATGGATGAGCTTATTCTGTCACCAAAACAGTTTATCATTGGTAAAACTAATAGTAGTAAAGGATAGGTAGCATAGCTTATGCACTGGGCTATTTGTTGCGCAGTTATAACAGGCTTTATCAACAAACTATTTTAAAGCGTTATTAGTCTATTAGACACAATTACAGGACTTCGTGTAACTGTGTCTGTTTCTAGATACAATGTACAGGGGGAGAGTCGATTTATTTATTGTAAGCACATGATATTTAAGTTTATTGTATTTTTGGCTCAATTTTAGCTTATCCAATCAGAGTTAACAGAGTTATCGAAGTTAGTTTAAGGGATTTATAAACAAGCAGTAATGCGGAGGATTCATGATGAAACGACTAGAGAAGGTTTTTCTGATTTTACTTACCATCGCGGCGATACAAGCTATTTCGGTAGTTGAAGCGCACGCGTCACCTGCAAAAACGTTAATGCAGCAGTTAGATACCAATAAAGACGGTTTGATATCACTGAAAGAAGCGGTTCGTCACACCGAACTATTGCGTAATTTTGGGTTAATTGACGACAATGAAGATGGCAAATTAACCGAAGCCGAATTAGCAAAAAGTAAACTGACACCAGGAAATGCAAAATCTGCGGTCAGTGAATAGCTGTCGTTAGCGAACAATATATATAATAGTCTAGCAGATGCGCCTGCCGGTACTTGTTTGAAGGAATACCACTCTGATTGAGAAATTTTCATTTGGTGAACGGCTGGTTCAGCTAGGCTCATTACGTCAACTAACGCTAGGTAGCTTCGTGCTGGCGTTGATCCCATTGATTGCGCTGTTGTGGCAAAGTCAAAGTGACTTAGCCAAAGTGGGGCAAATGACCACATTGGAAACCCGATACGTGGTTGATGTTGTGGGCGATATGCAGCGCTTAGATGGTGCTGTTGTTGACTTAGAGCGAAGTATTCGCCAATACGCGGTTATTCGAACCGAGAAAGTTGCCACCTTATCCGATAATGCACTCGATCAGTTCGCGGTGGCCGCTGATAATCTTTGCCAAGCCTTATCTGTTCAGGAAACCTGCGAAAGGTTGTCAGAACAATTGGGCGACCTGTCTGATTACCGCTTGATTGAAGACCAACTCCTACTTAATGCGTACCTTGCTAACGTAGCACGAAGTGTTTCACAACTTCGAGATGACGTGGAACTTGCGATTTCCGAGCGGGTCAAAGTGCAGCAAGATGACTTAAACGCGATGCAAGCAAAGCAAGCGTGGTCTACGGCGATGTTGGTAAGTGTTTCCTTGTTGCTTATCCTTTTGGGAAGCCAACTAATTGTTAATCCAGTCAATAAATTAAAGCAGATAATTCGTATAGTGGCTCATCAGCAAGGTGATCTTCCCCCTTTGTCTCGCCAAGCACCGCGAGAGTTAATAGATGTGGAGAAAGATCTGCATTGGCTGTACGATCGCCTTGGTCAATTAGAGCATATTCGCACAGCCTTATTGCGCCATGCTGCTCACGAGTTGAAAACACCGTTAGCCAGTATTAAAGAAGGATGTAGTTTATTGTCGGAAAATGTTGTGGGCGATTTAAATGACCCTCAACGTGAAGTATTGTCGCTACTTAGCGCAAGTACGCAAAGACTAAACACACTAATCGAAAAATTACTCGATTATAACTTGTTGTTACAGCAAGCTCAGCCCGACATTGTTAATACTGATGCGAAGAAGTTGGTTGATGCATGTTTAGGTGATTACGCCCTAGCGTTACAAGAACGCGAAGTGACAGTGTCGGTTGATTGTAAGCATATTTGGGCTGACGAAGAGTTATTCAGGCGAATACTCGACAATTTGGTGTCTAACGCAGTAGCGCATGGTGCTGTTGGTCGACCCATTAATGTACATATATATTTAGATAATAACTTTGCTATATTGGACGTTGCAAATCGAGGCAAGCGGATTGCCAAAGAGTCGGTTGCAACACTGTTTGAACCTTTCACCCGTGGCGCAGAGCCGAGAAATGATAATGTTATAGGCACAGGGCTAGGCTTATCGATTGTTGCGGATTGCGCGCGACTGATGCATGGCGACGTACAAGTTGTCGATGTTGATTATGCTGATGTGTGCTTTAGGGTGACGATTCCTCAACAGGAAAAATAAAATGAGAATAAGTTGTATGATACTGGCCCTGACGATGATGTCGGGTTGCAGTGTGTTGTCTAAGCAGCCAATCGAACAGAAAATTGAAGTTTTACCACCCCAGATGATTGAAGTGGCTGTAGACGACGATATTTGCCTGTTCATTTCAGAACCTGAAAATTTTGATTACAATTGCGACATGGCTTACTGGTTGGAAGTTTGGCTTGAAGCTGATGCCACGCCTTGGATTGAACGCAAAGCGCAGTTAGCAGCGCTTGGTCAATCAAAAAAAGACAAAATTCACGCTTACCTTTTATCCTTATCCAGCGATACCCCGTATCAAGATAGGCTACGTGCCCAACTTTCAATAGATGACTTAATGCCTGAATTTACCGACGCCGCTGCGTTGGTCATTGAAGTTGTGGTAAGTAACCCAAACAAACAATTAATGGAACTTGAGTCTGCGTTGAGTGTATTAAGTAAAGAAAATACTCTTCGAGGTCAAGAATTACAAAAGCTGTATGCCGAGCTTAAGGCTCAGCAGAAAAAACTAGAAGAACTACTCCAAATTGAAGCAACACTTATGGATAAAAACAGGAACAACTAACAATGAATGAAAGTAGCAAGAACAAACCCCATTTATTGTTGGTTGATGATGATAAAAGTTTACTTCGCCTCTTAACTATTCGCTTAGAAGGTGAGGGTTATCAAGTTACTGCGGTTGAAGATGGCAATGCTGCGTTAAGAAAGCTTCAAAATGATGCTTTTGACGTAGTACTCAGTGATTTGCGTATGCCTGGACTTGACGGGTTAAGTTTATTTGAAGAAATCATGGGCATTCGAAAAGATATTCCCGTAATTTTGATGACCGCTCACGGCACAATCTCGGACGCGGTGGCGGCCACTCAGCGTGGTGTTTTTGGTTTCCTACCGAAGCCAGTCGACCATGATGAGCTGCGTACTTTGTTACAAAAAGCATTAAGTCAGTCACAAGCGGCTCAGCCCGGTGAATGGGCGAAAAGTATTGTTACCCGCTCTCAAGATATGCTTAACGTCCTTGATCAAGCATACAGAATTGCGCAACGAGAAGTCAGTGTACTAATTAGCGGCGCAAGTGGCACAGGTAAAGAACTATTAGCTAACGCGATGCATCAGGCAAGTGACCGACGCGATAAGCCTTTTGTCGCTATTAACTGTGGCGCACTACCCGAAAACTTACTTGAGTCAGAATTGTTCGGACATGCTAAAGGAGCTTTCACCGGTGCAGTAGCCGCTCATCCAGGTTTGTTTCGTGAAGCCGATGGCGGTACGTTATTCTTAGATGAAATTGGCGATATGCCAATGACATTACAAGTTAAATTATTACGAGCATTACAAGAACGCCAAATCAGGCCTGTAGGCAGTAGTAAGCATGTTGATATTGATGTTCGTATCATCTCGGCTACTCACAAAGACTTACTCAAAGAAATGGAAGAGGGCACTTTCAGGGAAGACTTATACTACCGCCTAAATGTAGTGAACTTAAAGCTTCCATCGTTGAAAGCGCGAAGTGAAGATATTCCATTGCTTGCTCGTTCACTGTTGCAACAAAGTGCTCAGCGCCATGGTGTTAACGTTAGTCAGTTTTCAGATGATGCAATGCAGTTGTTAGTGAAGTCATCTTGGCCAGGAAATGTGCGTCAATTGGTAAACGTGGTAGAGCAATGTGTTGCTTTAACACAAACACCAGTAGTGCCACTGCACCTTGTAGAGCAAGCGCTGTCAGCCACTAAGCAAAGTTGGCCAACGTTAACCGAAGCCAGAGATGCTTTTGAACAACAGTATTTGAACAAGCTTTTGAAAATGACAGATGGCAACGTAACACGTGCGGCGGAACTCGCCGGACGTAATCGTACCGATATGCACAAGTTAATGAAAAAGCATGATTTAGATGCGGGAGATTTTCGTTAGTAAGAGCAGCACTGAAAGCGTCTTTAAAGCTTATTAGGTAAAAGCTGCCACCGAATGTGGCAGCTTTTTTTATTTAGATTAGAAGAGCGGGTTTTACCAGCCTTGTCAGCGATTGCTAACTTACCATTTATTCTCATTGATAATGGTTTCTGCTTTCTTAGCCATTTCTTGCAACACGCGAATTTCTTCAGCAGAGAATTTTCTTGGTTCATCATGAATGACACATAAGGTGCCAAGCTCGTACCCATCATTTGAACGAAGAATAGCGCCTGCATAAGCCCGGATATGAGGTTCGCCTTTCACCAATGGCCCGCCAGCAAAACGGCTGTCCTTTGTGGCGTCGGTAACAATTAAATATTCTTCTTCCGCTATCGCGTAAGTGCAAAAAGAAATATTGCGTGGTGTTTCTGACACATCTAAACATTGGCGAGATTTAAACCATTGTCTGTCTTCAGCAATTAAACTCACCAAGCAGATTTTGCATTTGAAATATTCTTGGGTTGCTTTGGTAACGGCATCTAACTGTGCGTCGGGTTTGGTGTCTAGAATGTTTAAATTTTCTAGGGCTTTTAATCGCAATGTTTCGCGATCAAGCTTTGGTGATTCCATTAATTATTTCACTTAAATATAGAGTTACTATTGAGATTGTCTCAATAGTCGTCAGTTTATAGGAAGGAAAGAATAAGCACTAGTTAATATTCTTGACGTATGGTCAGGCTTTCGTTCTTTTGGCTAGGCGTAACAGCAACATTTTATGCGAAATTTATTCGCATACGAATGTACGTTAAAACAAGCTATCTTGGCTAGGCTGTTCTTTAATTGCCAGATTAGGAATTGTCGCATCACTGTACTTACTATTGTATAAGTCAATAAACTGCTGCGCCAACCAGGGAGCATCTTTGTTATCAGGTCGATGACAAAAGAAATACGGGCTTTTCCCCTCAAGTCGCCATTGATGAATCTTATTCACCCAAGGCGTTAAGCACGCAATATTATCTTCATCATTATCATTTCCTACAAAACGAACCACAGGGTTGTTTGCGGTGGCAATCACATTCACGGGCACTCTAGGTTTTTTGTTCCGCACCTCACGTAAAAGCGCACTGTCGCTAGAGTTTGTATCAGCACCGGTAAATAACGCGCGGGTGTCCATAATAATACGGTTGGCGTTGTACTCTATTAATAACTGATTTAACTGTTTTTCTTCATCGCCTTTGCCGAAGAATGCTAAATGCCTGACTTCAACCGCAACGGTAATATGGCGAGGTATAAGATGCAAAAACGCCGCCAATCGTTCTAGCTTTTCAGGGCCAAAGCTTGCAGGTAGTTGAAGCAGCATCACGCCTAATTTATGCTCAAGCGGCGCAAGTATTTGTAATTGCTCATTCACTTCATCTTCGCAATGCAGTAATTGATGAACATGGGTAATTTGTTGGTTGAATTTAAAGGTAAATGAAAAATCGCTACCTACTGATTGTTCCCAGCGTGATACGGCATCAGAATGGGGAAGAGAATAAAAGGTCGTATTCCCCTCAACCGTATTGCACTCCTTGGCGTAATGAATCAGTTGATTGTCACTTTTTGGGTAATTAGCAAACCAGGTTTTGGGCCAATGACTATGCTGCCACTGCGGCAAGCCAATAAATACCTTGGGTAGCGCCGAAGAAGTTGATAATTTAGTTACTGCAGGATTGTTTGTATTTGTCATTGGGCTTTACTGCGCATTTGTTTATACTATGCGACCTTAATTTAACACATAGTGCATGATGGCAAGGGGCGCGAGCGCCACATTGTAGAGTAATGGCAAGCAGGTTCAAGAGTTTGCCTACCATCGTGTAACGCAAGATAAGAATATCAGGGGTCAACGACCATGCGCACAGATTACTGTGGGAACATCGATTCATCATACATTGGGCAAGAAATCACCCTGTGTGGTTGGGTAAACAAACGCCGTGACTTAGGTGGCGTAATCTTCATCGACTTACGAGACCGCGAAGGTATCGTTCAAGTGGTATTCGACCCTGATTTACCAGAGGTATTAAGCGTAGCGAATAAACTTCGCGGTGAATTCTGCGTGAAGCTTACCGGTAAAGTGCGTGCTCGCCCTGAAGGCCAAATCAACAAAGATATGCGTACCGGCGAAATTGAGATTTTAGGCACAGGTCTAGAAATCATCAATCGCTCTGATGCGCTACCACTTGATTGGAACCAAGAGAACTCTGAAGAGCAGCGTTTACGCTACCGTTACCTTGATTTACGTCGCCCTGTTATGAGCCAGCGCTTACAGTTTCGCGCTAAAGTAACCGGTGCAGTACGTCGTTTCTTAGAAGGCGAAGGCTTTCTAGACATTGAAACTCCTATTTTGACCAAAGCGACACCTGAAGGTGCTCGTGATTACTTAGTACCTAGCCGTACCCATAAAGGTGAATTCTTTGCACTGCCGCAATCGCCTCAATTGTTTAAGCAATTGCTGATGATGTCTGGCATGGACAGATACTATCAAATCGTTAAATGCTTCCGTGACGAAGATTTACGTGCCGATCGCCAACCAGAATTTACCCAAATCGATATCGAAACTACGTTTTTAGATGCCGATGGTGTTATGGCCATTACTGAAAGCATGATCCGCGACTTATTCAACACCATGTTGAATGTAGATTTGGGCGATTTCCCGCGTATGACTTACGCCGAAGCAATGAAACGTTTTGGTAGCGACAAGCCCGATTTACGCAACCCGCTAGAGCTTACCGATATTGCTGACTTACTGGAAACCGTTGAGTTTAAAGTATTCAGTGGCCCTGCTAACGATCCTAAAGGTCGTGTTGCGGCTATTCGTGTACCAGGCGGTGCGAGCATGTCTCGTAAGCAAATTGACGAGTACACTAAGTTCGTAGGCATTTACGGCGCGAAAGGCTTAGCGTGGATGAAAGTAAACGAAATGGCACCAGGCCAAGAAGGTTTACAATCACCTATTCTTAAGTTCCTAAGTGAAGATATTACCGACGGTATTTTGCAGCGCACTGGCGCTCAAGCTGGCGACATCTTGTTATTTGGTGCCGACACTAACACGGTAGTTACCGAAGCCATGGGCGCACTTCGCCTTAAACTAGGTGAAGACTTTGAGTTATTAGAAGGCGAGTGGAAGCCGTTGTGGGTTGTCGACTTCCCAATGTTCGAAGAGTTCGATGGACAGCTGCATGCTATACACCATCCGTTTACTGCGCCTCGTGGCTTAACTGCAGAAGAGCTTAAAGCCAACCCTGTCGGCGCATTGTCTGATGCCTACGACATGGTATTAAACGGTTGCGAGCTTGGTGGTGGTTCAGTACGTATTCACAATGAAGAAATGCAATCTGCCGTATTTGACATTTTGGGTATAGATGAAGAAGAAGCGAAGAACAAGTTTGGCTTCTTACTTGAAGCCTTACGCTTTGGTGCACCGCCTCACGCAGGTCTTGCGTTTGGTTTAGACCGCTTAGTGATGCTAATGACTGGTGCGACGTCAATTCGCGATGTCATGGCATTCCCTAAAACCACCACAGCGGCATGCCCATTAACGTCTGCGCCAAGCCCTGCGAATCCAAAGCAGTTGGAAGAGTTGGCGATTGCAACGGTAAAAAAGCCGTCGTAAACGATGGCTTATAAAAAGCCCGAGTCAGTCCTTGTGGTGCTGTACGATCAGCACCACAAGGTACTTTTGCTACAACGCAATGACGACCCTGAATTTTGGCAGTCGGTCACCGGCGCAATGGAAGACGGTGAATTACCCATTGAAACCGCGTACCGAGAAGTGGCGGAAGAAACAGGGATTGACGCCAAACAGTTGTCTATTGAAATGTTTAATCACAATAGACAAAACCAATACGAAATTCGCAGCCGTTGGCTGCATCGATATCCCCCCGGAACACGGTTTAACACCGAACACGTTTTTTCTCTTCAAGTAGACAGTACCTTGCCGTTGGTGCTTACTGAACATTTGCAGTATGAGTGGGTAGATAAAGCACAAGCATTAGCGCGACTTTGGTCGCCTTCAAACAAAGAGGCGGTATCAATGTTTGTACCAAACGTACCTTAATGGTTATACTGGGTATAGATCCAGGTTCTAGGGTTACAGGCTACGGCGTTATTGAGCGTAAGCAGGGTAAACTTGTGTATGTGGCGAGTGGTTGTATTCGCGTAGGAACGGCAGATTTGCCGTCGAGACTTGCTAATATCTATACCGGTATTAGCGATATTATTCGTCAGTACAACCCTGCGCAATTTGCTATTGAGCAAGTGTTTATGGCAAAAAACCCTGATTCTGCATTAAAGTTAGGGCAAGCCCGCGGCGCCGCTATTGTGGCAGCCACTCAAGGTGAATTGCCAGTAGCAGAATACTCGGCTAGGCAGATAAAACAGGCTGTCGTAGGCAAGGGTAGTGCAGATAAAACGCAAGTGCAGCACATGGTGAAGCATTTATTGAGTTTAAGCGGTACACCGCAAGCTGATGCTGCTGACGCTCTAGCTGTGGCGCTATGTCATGCTCATACCGAGCAAAGCCTAATAAATATGGCAGGGCAAGCACGTAAAACAGTGCGAGGCCGTTTACGCTAATTGCTTTGCTCGCCTATAAAAAGCATGCGTTTTTGTAATCACTTTTTGTAAACACTGTTTGTAAACAATAGAACCTTCCTATTCGTTTTATTTCCCTACATTGGGAAAATACCATGTAAGAGAGCAGTCATGATTGGACGTATTCGCGGTATATTGGCCGAAAAGCAGCCCCCAGAAATTTTGGTAGATGCAAACGGGGTAGGCTATGAAATTCATATGCCTATGACCAGTTTCTATCAACTACCAGCTGTGGGTGAAGAAGTCGTTGTTTATACCCATTTCGTAGTGCGAGAAGACGCGCAATTACTGTTCGGCTTTGCTGATAAAATGGAGCGAGGCTTGTTCCGAGAACTAATAAAAGCCAATGGGGTTGGTCCTAAACTAGGCCTAACTATATTATCGGGCATGTCAGCAGGTCAGTTTTTGTCTGCGGTTCAAAATGCGGACGTTTCTGCATTAGTGAGCTTGCCGGGCATTGGCAAGAAAACCGCAGAAAGGTTAGTCGTTGAGTTAAAAGACAGATTAGCGAAGTTCGGCAAAGTACAAAGTATTGCTATTCCACCGCCAAGTGGCGACTTACTTAATAACAATACCCTGGTGGAAGTAAACGACACACGAGAAGATGCCCAGAGTGCGCTGGTGGCACTAGGTTATAAGCCAGCTCAGGCAAGCAAACTTATCGATAGCGTGTATAAAGAAGGCATGGAAAGCGAGTCGCTTATTCGTGAAGCCCTAAAAGCCGCTATTTGAATCTTATTTATTGCAGGTCAAAATAAGCCAAAGTATGCCAAAAACGATAGACCTACGTTGCCGATTTACCTTAAAGCAGAGCCCTGATGATAGAAGCTGATAGACTGATTACGCCCGATGCGAGTACCGAAGATGAAGTTATCGACCGTGCTATTCGCCCCAAAATGCTTGATGATTATACAGGCCAGCCCCACGTGTGTGAGCAGATGGAAATCTTCATTCAGGCTGCTAGAAAGCGTGACGATGCCCTCGATCATTTACTTATATTTGGTCCGCCTGGCTTGGGTAAAACTACCCTAGCAAATATCGTGGCGAACGAGATGGATGTAAGTATAAAAACCACCTCGGGGCCGGTACTTGAAAAAGCCGGAGACCTAGCCGCACTGCTTACTAACCTTGAGCGCAACGATGTTCTTTTTATTGATGAAATTCATCGCTTAAGCCCTGTTGTAGAAGAAATTCTGTATCCGGCCATGGAAGACTATCAATTAGATATCATGATAGGCGAAGGGCCAGCCGCTCGTTCTATTAAGCTAGACTTGCCACCTTTCACCTTAGTCGGGGCTACAACCCGTGCAGGTTCGCTTACATCGCCATTGCGAGACCGTTTTGGCATAGTTCAACGCCTAGAGTTTTATTCGGTTAAAGATCTCACTACCATTGTTGCTCGCAGTGCGAGTTACTTGAATTTAGATATGAGCCCAGAAGGGGCACAAGAAATTGCACGTCGCTCTAGAGGTACACCGCGTATTGCCAACAGGCTATTAAGAAGAGTTCGAGATTACGCTGAAATTAAATCTGATGGTACGGTTGGCGTTGAAACCGCTGCAAAGGCATTGGATATGCTAGATGTAGATAAAGAAGGCTTCGATTATATGGATCGGAAATTGCTTTGTGCCATCATAGAGAAATTTGATGGTGGTCCAGTAGGGCTAGACAACTTAGCAGCAGCAATTGGTGAAGAGAAAGAAACCATTGAAGATGTGATTGAACCCTTTCTTATTCAGCAAGGTTTCTTACAGCGCACTCCGCGTGGACGTATCGTCTCGCAACGTGCCTATCTTCATTTTGGCTTTACCCCTTCAGTTTAGAAACTAAGTGTTTTTTTGCATGAGCAAGCCTATGTACGCTCATGCTTAGTTTCTTTTATTTACTACTTTCCTTCACTTTTCTTCAGGCAAAAAAAAGCCCGCTCAATGAACGGGCCAAAACAACAAGTGTTAAAGGAAATAAATCCAGGGAACTCATGTCTAACAGGAGAAAAACTCTTGCATAACCGTGTGATACACCATTACGCTCTGTAGGACTGATGCTGCGTATTATAGGCTTAGTTTAAATTCTTACAATTGAGTAAAATTGTTTTTTAGCCTTAGAAAAACTAATGTGTTGCGAGGGTGTTAATGGTTTATTATTTTATCATTAAACACAGCTAAACACTCTACGTAGCTGATGTTGAGAGGGGTGGTTACGGTAAGTTGAGTTAATGATATGCTGCCAGTTATCTCAACGATAGATTAATTTTATTGACGGTGAAAGAATATTTATGCATTTACACCAAGTAAGAGTGTATTACGAAGATACCGACGCAGGGGGCATTGTCTATTATGCCAACTACCTTAAGTTTATGGAGAGGGCTAGAACCGAGTGGCTTAGAGCCCTTGGCTTCGAACAAGATATATTAATGGAACAATCGGTGGCTTTTGTCGTCAAACGCGTTGAAATGCATAACTATGCGCCTGCTCGATTCAATGACCTGTTGAGTATTGAAACGCAGGTTGTAGAATTGAAAGGAGCGAGTATGACGTTTCAACAAACCATTAAAAATAAACAAGATGTAACTTTAGTATCTGCTGATATTCAAGTTGCTTGTGTCAGTCTAGATAGTATGAAGCCTAGACGACTACCACGTACACTGTTAGGGGAAATAACGCGTGTCATCTGATCTTACTTTTATCGGCCTATTTTTGCAGGCCAGCTTTATTGTTCAACTTGTTATGTTGCTGTTGCTAGGCGTATCAGTCGCGTCGTGGACATTTATCTTCCAGCGTAGTAAAGCGCTTTCAAGTGCACGAGAAGAGATGCGTCAGTTTGAAGACAAGTTTTGGTCGGGCGCTGATTTAAATCGACTTTATCAAGAGCTTTCTGCTCGCCCTAACTTATCAGGTATTGGCACTATTTTTTGTGCTGGCTTCAAAGAATTTGTCCGCTTACGCAAATCAAGTACCGGTACCAATGCTATTGTAGACGGTACTTACCGTTCAATGCGCGTAACTATGTCTCGCCAAGTGGAAGAATTAGAAAGTCGTCTTCCGTTTTTAGCTACTGCTGGTTCTATTAGCCCGTATATCGGCCTATTTGGTACGGTTTGGGGGATCATGAACGCCTTTATCGCATTAGGTGAAGTACAACAAGCTACGCTAGCTATGGTTGCACCAGGTATTGCTGAAGCCCTTATTGCAACGGCAATTGGCTTATTTGCGGCCATTCCTGCGGTTATTGCGTATAACCGTTTTAGTCACCAAGTTGAAAAACTGGAAAACAGCTACGGTAACTTCATGGAAGAGTTTTCTGCCATTCTTCACCGTCAGGCGGTATCTGGTCAAGCTCAGCAACCGCAAGCGTAAACGCGAACATAGAAGCGAGCTTAGCTCACTGGTGAGAGAGGAATAATTATGTATGTAAGAAAACGCCGTAGGCCGGTTTCTGAAATTAACGTAGTGCCCTACATCGATGTGATGTTGGTGCTACTAATTATCTTTATGGTTACGGCTCCGCTTATTTCGCAAGGGGTGAAAGTTGATTTACCTAAAGCGAGTGCGAACCCTATTGAACAAGAAGATAATCCACCTATTATAGCGTCAGTAGACGTTAAAGGCCGCTACTTTCTTAACGTAGGAGACGACCAAGAGTCGCCTCTGGCGCAAGAAGACTTAGCAGCCTTAGTACAAGCTCAGCTACAAAAAGATCCTAATACGCCAGTGGTAGTAAAAGGAGATGGGCAAGTTGCTTATAATGAAGTCATTCAACTTATGGTGTTATTGCAAGGCGCAGGTGTGCCTTCTGTAGGTTTAATGACAGATCCTGTTGAGCCAGAGTAGGTTTATTGATGACTGCAAGTTCTGTTGGCATTTATAAATCTATCGCACTGCACCTAGGTGTAGCTGCAGTGTTGCTAATTAGCGTCAGCTTTTCACCTTCTCCCTTGCCCACAATGGCCACAAATGCGCCGGTTATTGAAGCTACCTTTATTGATGCTCAAGCCATCGCTGATACCAAGCGAGAACAAGCGCAAGCAGAAGCGCAAGCACGAGAGGTAGAAGCGCAAAGAAAGAAGAAGGAAGCTCAGGCAGCTGCAGCAAAGCGTAAAAGGGCAGCAGAGGCTAAGCAAGCTAGAGAGAAGAAACAAGCTGAAGAAGCAGAATTCAAACGTCAAAAAGAGCTAGAGCAGTTAGCCGCGCAAAAGGAACAAGAACGTAAGGAGCGTGAAGCTAAGGCGAAAGCAGATGCAGAGCGTAAGAAAAAAGAAGCCGCAGAAAATGCTGAGATGGAGAGAATTATGCAAGAGCAACTTGCGAAAGAGCAGGCGGCTCAGCAACAACGAAGACATGCACAAGTTCTGACTGAAGTAGAGCGTTATACCGCGTTAATTCAGCAAACGATAAAACGGAACTTGTACGACGATGACAGCTTCAAAGGTAAGGTATGTAGATTGAATATCAAGTTGGCTACCACAGGTTATGTGACTAGCATACGTATCTTAGGCGGGCACGATGCCTTGTGCAGAGCGGCGGAAAGTGCCGTACGCCGCGCAGAAGAACTGCCAGTATCGGATGCGGCCGACGTCTATGAGCAATTAAAAGATATTAACTTAAAAGTGGAACTGTAGTGCAATGAAAAAAACAGGTTTATGGATAGCCGCCATCGCGATGGTATTTAGTGCCAAGGTGTTCGCGACGTTAGAAATCGTGATCACTGAAGGCATAAACAGCGCTCGACCTATTGGCGTAGTGCCGTTTAAGTGGAAAGGTGCAGGCACATTGCCTAGCGATATTTCTGAAGTCATCATGGCAGACCTGATGCGTAGTGGTAAATTTAGCCCGGTAGCAACAAGTAAAATGCCACAAATGCCTGAAACCGCTGATGAGGTTAACTACTCGGCGTGGGCGTCACTTGGCGTTGATACTGTGTTGGTAGGTAGTATTGAACCTGAAGGGGCCGATAAATATTTAGTATCTTACCAATTGGTCGATGTACTAAAAGGTCAGCTAGACGGTGGCCAGTCTCAGGTATTGAAAAATGGTGAGTTAGTCGTAAGTAACGAACACGTTATTGCGGCGCGACAGTCTATTATTAGCCCTAGAGATTTCAGACAATATGCACATCGCATTAGTGATGTAGTGTACGAGAAATTGACAGGCGTACGCGGTGCATTCTTAACACGTATTGCTTATGTTATTGTACGTGACAGAGATGCGTACGAAAAACCTTACCAGCTAGTAATTGCTGACTATGATGGAGAGAACGAAACGCGTTTGTTGTCTTCACCAGAGCCATTGATGTCTCCGGTTTGGTCACCAGACGGTGAAAAGTTAGCGTATGTAAGTTTTGAAAACCGTAGACCTCAAATATTTATACAAGATATTTATACGAGTAAACGTACAACAGTTACCGATTTCCCTGGAATTAACGGAAGCCCTGCGTTTTCACCAGATGGCAAGCAACTTGCAATGGTTTTGTCGAAAGATGGGAACCCAGAGATCTATGTTATGGATCTTGCGACGAAAAATTTGACTAGAGTAACGCGCAATCGCGCCATCGATACAGAGCCTTCATGGCTACCTGACGGTAGTGGTTTAATTTTTAGCTCTGAACGGGGTGGTAAACCCCAGATATATAGCGTAAATTTAAATTCTAGAAAGGTAAGACGCGTTACTTTTGTAGGCGAACAGAACTTGGGTGCAACATTAACGCCCGACGGTAAGCAGATGGTAGTGGTTAATCAAACCAATGGAAACTACCATATTGCTAAACAGGCATTAGACGGCGGCTCTCCTCAGGTTCTAACAAGAACCTTTCTGGACGAGTCTCCTAGTGTAGCGCCTAACGGTAGTATGATTATTTATAGTACCCTTCATGAAGGGACACAAGTACTTTCACTTGTTTCACTTGATGGGCGCTTTAAAGCCAGATTGCCGGCAGCCGATGGGCAAGTGAAATCGCCAAGTTGGTCACCATTTTTGTTCTAACAATTGAAATATCAAACAATAACATTTAAGGATTAGTAGGATGCAAATGAATAAATTAATGAAGAGCTTCATTATCGCCTTGCCAGTGGTGACCATGATGGCCTGTTCGTCTGGCCCTAGCGAAGAAGAGCTAGCCGCTGAACGTAACCGTCTTGCACAAGAACAAGCACAAGCAGAGCAAGATGCTCGTCAAGCTGAAGCTCAGCGCGTAGAAGCAGAAGCGGCTCAACGCATGAAGCGTTCAGAAGAAATGGTTCAACAAGAAATGGAAGCGTTGAAAAACGAACAAACCGTTTACTTCGATTTTGACCGCGCTAGCATCAAACCAGAATTCCAACGTTTACTTGATAAACACGCGGCATTTTTGGTGAAAAACCCAAGCATGAAGGTGACTATTGAAGGTCACACTGATAGCCGTGGTACGCCAGAGTATAACATTGCTCTTGGTGAGCGCCGTGCACAGTCTGTTGAAACTTACCTAATGAACGCTGGTGTAAGCAGCAGCCAAATTATGGTTGTTTCATACGGTGAGGAAAAATCTGCGGTAATGGGTTCAACTGAATACGCATTCGCGCAAAATCGTCGCGGAGTGGTTGTTTACCGATAATGGCTTTTACAGCAATTAAATCTATTAAAGCAGGCGTCACCTTGTGTGCCGCCTTTGCTATTTCAAGTTCGGCCTTTGCACAGGCGCCAGTGGTAGATGCCAATGGCGGCAGCAATCTTGAACAGCGAATTGCTGTTTTAGAGCGCATTGTTAAAAGCCGAACTGAAATGCAGCACCGTTTACAAACCCAATTGGACAACATGCAAAGTGAAGTTGACCAATTGCGAGGGTCTGTTGAAGTTAATACCAACGAGCTGGAAAAGGTGCTAGAACGTCAACGTGAATTGTATCTTGAGATAGATAAGCGTGTTGAGGCACTTAAACAAGGCGGTTTAGCTAACGCTGGTGGCGCTGGCGCCTCGCTAAGTAATTCTGCAGGGGTTACCCCCTCTACAGGCTCATCATCCCCACAAGAGGGTGAGGACGAAGCGTATGACAGTGCTGTTAATCTTATTCTGAAATCTCGTGAGTACGATAAAGCAATTCCCGCTTTTCAGTCGTTCATACAACGGTTTCCGAATAGTGAATATGCGCCAAATGCGCACTACTGGCTTGGTCAGCTGTTGTTTAACAAACAGCAATGGGATGACGCTATCGAACAATTTAATATCGTATCTAACCGTTTC
Organism: Alteromonas sp. Mac1; assembly: GCF_001562125.1. Classification (NCBI taxonomy): domain Bacteria; kingdom Pseudomonadati; phylum Pseudomonadota; class Gammaproteobacteria; order Alteromonadales; family Alteromonadaceae; genus Alteromonas; species Alteromonas sp. Mac1. The sequence continues at coordinate 2,065,917 of NZ_CP013932.1, read as the reverse complement.
TCTGATTCAGTGAAACGTCCAGATGCATTATTGAAGTTAGGTGTCATTGCCGAACGTACCGGCGACAGTAGCGGGGCACGAAATTTCTTTCAGCAAGTAATAAGTGAATACCCTAATTCTTCTGCAAAGCGGTTAGCGGAATCTAGATTAAATAATCTATAATGAAAAAACCTCTCGTAACGAGAGGTTTTTTTTCTCCCTTTTGAAATTTTATACCTCACTTGTACTGAACCAGTCACAATATTTATGAGTATATTTTCAAAGAAATTCCAAAAAACACGCATTTTTTTAGGCTTAATTCGGTAGTAATTTTTCGGTCAAAAAAAGTTTAATGCAGGTTTTGTGGTAGGAATTATGCGCGATTTGTGTTGATTTTGAGCGGTTGAATGCTTTTTACTACAAAAATCAAAATAAAAACGCCTTTTGGGTTGCGTCAGAAAAAAATCTGAGTATTATATGCCGCCGTTGCCAAGACACAGGCAACATCAGGAAAGATTGGGTCGTTAGCTCAGCTGGTAGAGCAGTTGACTTTTAATCAATTGGTCGCTGGTTCGAATCCAGCACGACCCACCAATTCTTCTCCTGGCTCCAAATGACGGGTCGTTAGCTCAGCTGGTAGAGCAGTTGACTTTTAATCAATTGGTCGCTGGTTCGAATCCAGCACGACCCACCATCATTTGAAAGCGAAATACAATCAAGCTAATACCAATAGCTTGTTTTCTCACCGCTTCATTTGTGAATGTGTGAGTAGTAAATGTGTTATTTGATGGGTCGTTAGCTCAGCTGGTAGAGCAGTTGACTTTTAATCAATTGGTCGCTGGTTCGAATCCAGCACGACCCACCATCAACTCCAAATGTGCTTTCTACCAAGCCTCAAATTCGAAAATCGTTATCTTCACGAATACCTTCTACCGATACTTAGCTAAGTTAAGCCCGCTACAGCGCGAAAATATACAAGTTAAATTCTTCTGCTTTTACAAACTTGCGACTACTAACTAAATCTTAAAAAATTAAATATCAACTTTAATAAAATTCCAAAAGACTAAATACCAATTCATATCAATTCGCGTAAACGCTTTACGGCAAATTCTTTTATCTGTGATTCAGTTTTTTAGGATGGCATGGTTGAAAATTAGTCAATTGTCCTTAACTAAGTAGTATGTATTTTTTATGACAGTCGGGTATAATCCACGCCCTTGTCACAACCGAGATGTAGGTCAATGTCAGTAGCCTTTCGAGTGGAACAGGTTGAGTATCCTTTTCCCGCTAAACCACAGCCATTATCAGATGCCCGTAGAGCGGCGCTTAAAGCTGAGATTAAATCTTTGCTTAAACAGCGAAACGCCGTACTGGTTGCGCATTACTATACCGATCCTGAAATTCAGGCACTAGCGGAAGAAACTGGTGGTTGTGTAGCTGACTCATTAGAAATGGCGCGCTTTGGTCGTGACGCAGAAGAACAAACCCTTATCGTGGCAGGCGTTCGCTTCATGGGCGAAACCGCAAAAATTCTTAGCCCAGAAAAAACGGTGCTAATGCCAACATTGGAAGCAACCTGTTCACTAGACATTGGTTGCCCTATAGAAGAATTCAGTGCGTTTTGTGATGCACATCCTGATCATACTGTTGTGGTATATGCCAATACCTCTGCCGCGGTTAAAGCCCGTGCCGACTGGGTGGTAACCTCTAGTATTGCGCTAGAGATTGTTGAGCACCTAGATAGCCAAGGCAAAAAGATTATTTGGGGCCCTGATCGTCATTTAGGTTCGTACATTGCCAAACAAACTGGCGCAGAAATGTTGATGTGGCAGGGCGAATGTATTGTTCATGATGAGTTCTCAGCACAAAAGCTTGCTGACATGAAAGCGCTGTACCCTAACGCGGCAGTATTGGTTCACCCTGAATCACCCGCCAGCGTGGTAGATATGGCCGACGCAGTAGGCTCAACCAGCCAACTGATCAAAGCATCGCAAACCATGGATAATGACACCTTCATTGTGGCTACCGATAAGGGCATTTTCTATAAAATGCAGCAACTCACGCCAAATAAAACATTTATCGAAGCACCTACTGGTGGAAACGGCGCAACCTGTAAGAGCTGTGCTCACTGCCCGTGGATGGCCATGAACGGCCTTGAGGCGATAAAAGCCTCGTTAGGGGTAACTTATGAAGGCCATGAGATCTTCGTTGACGACAGCCTGCGTGAGGGCGCTTTAATCCCACTTGACCGAATGCTTAACTTCTCGGAAGAATTAAAAGCAAAAGGCGGGCTATAACGCTTATTAAGGTAAAGGCGAGTAATAATTCAGCAGTTAGCGTGTTTTTTCGCGCAACGTCTTGATTAAGACGCTCGCTTTACCTAGTATACGCCCGCTCAAGATAAATTGTACGCGCGCTTCAGGCAAACGCCTTGGCAATATTTCGCCGTTTGCGTTCACCGCAAATAGCACAAAAATTTGGAGAGGTGGCTGAGTGGCTGAAGGCGCACGCCTGGAAAGTGTGTTTAGGGTTAAACCTAACGAGGGTTCGAATCCCTCTCTCTCCGCCAAATAAAAAAGCCCCGTTTCTTTGCCAAGAGCGGGGCTTTTTTGTGTTTGTAATTCTATGTTTTGTAAACACTATAGAATTAAAAATACAATCTTTTAAACATAAATCTTTTAGTTATTTGGGTTTTAAAGTTTTCAGTGTCACTGAGCGAACAACGCTTTAATATTTTTCATTCGCGCTTTGTTTACGCCAAGATCAGAAACTCCCAGCCGCGAAGCCGACCTAAAGTCAATCTGCGTTCCATCACCAGGCTTCTGTGAAAACAAAAATTCTACATCATCTACAAAACCAATTAATTGCGATCTGAATTCTACTCTTATGTAGTTATCTCGCTCCTCAACTATTGTGGTTCGAGGTAGAGAGTTAACAATGCTAACTATTTTTTCTCTCGCTGCCGCCCTTGAGCCCTTAAATAGGATAGGTGTCGTATCTTGAGACTCGTTATTCTTACTTCGGAAGCAGTTAGGAGTAATAGGGCAGTCGTTAAGGGCTTCGCCATTTACACCTAATTTAGTTGGGGTAACAGAGCAGCCTACAAGGGGTAATGAACAAATTAGCAAATACCGCTTTTTCATAATTTCTCTTTTTGTTTGAACATCACTTTATTTTACAATGAAAGATTAACATATGTTTTCTCCTGCTTTGCTATTCACCTGTCTGCGTGTTGTTTGGTGTTTAGCTCGTTAGTTGTAACGGCGAAAGTTCTAAAGGTGTAAGTCGTGCTTGCATAGTATGTTTCAAACTCAGGTTATCGAAACACTAAAATTAATAGCATCTTAATTATTAAAGGGCGGCACCAAGTAGTACAATCGCGTTTTTATTTCATCATTCGTTAGTAGAGCCGTAAAATGAAATTCTTTATAACCCTTATTCGTAACTTACTTGGGGCTATCATTGCTTTTGTCGATGTAATTACCCGTGGCACTAAGCTAAAACGTTCGCCAGAAAAACAAGTACAGGTTGCTGAAGAAAGCCAAAAATTGGCTTTATATCAGTTCTTTGGTTGTCCTTTCTGTATTAAAACTCGCCGGGCAATGTACAAATACAATGTGCCTATTCAAAAGCGGAATGTATCAGAGGGTTCGCCTTATAGAGAAGAGTTGTTACAGGGCGGCGGAAAAATTCAAACGCCATGTCTTCGAATTGAAAGTAACGATGGCGTTGAGTGGCTATATGATTCTAAAGCGATTATCGGCTACTTAGAAGCGCGCTTTGTTGAGGCAAAGTAACCGCTCGCAGTAGTATCTAACTTCACTGTAACTGCTGGCCCTACTTAAAGGGCTAACTCTCTACGAAGAACAGCTATAGTGAGAAATACCGCCAGCACCAAAATATTCTCGAGGGCGCAAACGGTAATAATCACTTTCTGTTTGCGCTGATTGTTCTTCGTAAGGCTTGGTAAGCACTTCTTGTAGTGCGTGAATACGATTGAAAGTACCCACTTCCGCCTCTTTATATGCCGGCACAACTAACCATTCACGCCAGGTAAATTTCGGGTTGGTAAGCTTCATTTTTGTCGCGACTTCGTTAATATCCCCCGACTTTTCAAGTTGAGCTCGCCAATCTTGCAGCCACCCATTCCACTGGGAAATCATGTCTTCTTTTAACGGAGCATAAAAACTCGTTTTCAGCGCATCAACAGTCGTAGGAAGGTTAGATAACTCTCTGAAAAAATGGTTATAGTCCACACCGGTACGCATCATTAAGTGCAACAGTTGCAGCAAAAGGTCATTGTCGTAAACCGCAAGCCCGAGTTTTGCGGCCCACATGTTATCCATTTTTTCTTGCATGACCGTGGCAAAGTTGCTGTTCACATCGCGCAATGCTTCTAGTTCCTCTGGTGCATCGGCAAGCAATGGCTCAATGGCGCGACAAAACATAGCAAAGTTCTTTTCTGCTGCTACAGGTTGGTTAAGAAACGAGAAGTGACGACCTCCGCCAGTCCATGGTTGGTAAGCAGGGTCGAATAACTCACAGAATCCGAACGGCCCATAATCTAATGTATATCCTCCCGCCGCGCAGTTGTCGCTATTGAAATTTCCTTGGCAGTAACCTACTCGAATCCAATGGGCGACAAGCGACGTAAGCCTGTCTTGAAACGCAGCGGCAAGGACAGCAAGCTGGCTTTCAAAGGGTTGTGTTGTATCGATGTCGTTTTTATATTCGCGTTCAATCAAGTGCGCTGTCAAAACCTGCAGCTCTTTTAAAGCCGTTGGATGTTCGATGCTTCTTGCCCGTCTTCCAAAAAGCTCTAGCTGACCCACGCGAATAAATGAAGGGGCGACGCGGGTTGAAATGGCCACAAGGTTTGGCACCATAACTTCTGGGTCTTGGGAGTTTGAGCCTTCTAAATACCAAGGCCTGTCGACAGTTTCCGACTGAGACATAAATAAACTAAGAGAACGAGAAGTAGGAATACCCAGTGCGTGCATATGTTCTTGTACTAAGAACTCTCGCACGCTGGAGCGCAATACCGCTCTGCCGTCTGCACCTCGGCAGTATGGTGTTCTTCCTGCGCCTTTCAACTGCATTTCAAAGCGCCTTCCATTGGTAACTGTTTCCAGCACAGAAAGGGCTCGACCATCTCCATAGCCATTTCCCGTTGAAAATGGACACTGCTGAATATATTCAGTGCCATAAATAGACAGTGCATAGCCAGTAGCCCATCCATAGGGCTTTATTTCAGAAGGGAGGGAAGACATGTCGCCCGAAAACAAGCGCATAAATTCAGGGGTGTGGGCAAGGCTATTATCAAACCCTAATTCTTCAAATAAAGTGTGGCTATGAGCAACATACGTGGGGTTTCCTATGGGGGTTGGTGTTACCGGTACATAATGCCCAGAGAATACCTGCCTTGGGTTATGCTCATTGCCATCATCTTGTGCTTGTGGGTCTGCCACTAGGCTGTTAAGAAATGAATAATCAACGTATTTTGCAAGGTCGCTAATAGTGTGAATTAGCTGTTCAGTTTTACTTTCTTGATCATCTATCATTGGCGACTCTTTAAAACGTTTGATTTAAACGGCATTGTACTACATATAAATATCGTTGCTTTAAACTGCGATGAGTATTTGACGTTGCAGCTGCATTGCAGTTGGGCGTGGCTGTACGCTAAGGCTCAATTAATCATTTTTTGAAAGATGTCGCAGGTGGTATTTTTATTGATTTCGGGTTATGTTAAAGAGCTTAGCAAGCGCATCTAGTTGGCTGGTGTATCCGCAACGTCAGCAGATGGGGTAAGGTCTCTTCGTAAAGTATTCTTAAGGCGATCCCATTGTTGGAAACCCCCGATATTAGTGATGAAAGTTCACGCATTAATCTCCCACTTGGTAATACTTTTATCAGGTTCTCACCTCTTACCATGTGGCGGGCCGGTTCAAAGCCACGAGCAGTGCTGCTGCTGTGGTTAGCGCTATGTGTAATTATCATACCCTCTGGTATCTTAACCAGAGTCTTTGAATGGACAGGTATTGCGGTCGACCTAGGTACGACCTCTATTTACCTTACCATTTATATTCCTATGTTGTTTTGTGTACCCTTAGTAATGTGGTTTGGCTTTTTGTGGGCTGCCATACCCGCTTATTTCTCCACATTTTGCGTAGCGCTTTTTGGCGGTATGCCGATAGAGTGGATTGTTGTTTTTGCATTCGCTAATCCAATTGGTCTGGCGATGTACGCCATGTTTTACCGGACAACTCCGATAAGCAAAGATTTGAATAACCTAGAGTCTTTGGTGGGCTTTTTCATGATTGCCTTGGTGGCGTCATTGGCCGGCTCTATCGGCGCATTTATCTGGGCTTTAACCAATAATGTAGGGTTAAATGTCGCTTACCCTGTATGGTTAGGCTGGTGGTTTGGCGGCTGGCTGCAAAGCTGCCTGATAGTCGCCCCAATTTTGTACTTTTTTGGTCCTGCGGTGCAGCGGCAGTTAGCCGAGGTTAAAAACAGTAGTCTCAAGTTGAACAATGCCAAAGGCTCCATTATTGCGATGATAAGTGGCTTTATTATCGTAGTACTGTGCTTTGTTGGTGCTGGACGCTATATCAGCCTGCAACAAATGGCCTCTATCGACTGGGCAAGCGGCCAAACTATGAGTTTAATGCAAGCACAAAACACCGTAGATAGTTTGTCATATCCGCTTTTCATCTTACTCGCGGTGATATTGGCGCTATCTTATTTAGGTTACCGAGCTATGATTTCCTGGTATGACACAATAAAAGGTGTCAATCAAAAACTGTCAGAGAAGAACAAGCAACTGATCAACCTAGTTAGTTTAGATCCGTTATCCGGTTTATATAATAGGCGTAAAGTATTCGAGCAACTGGAATGTGAATACAACCGTTCGTTGCGGTCACAAGGCACACTCAGCATCATTATGGTCGATGTTGATAAATTTAAGCGAGTCAATGACACCTATGGCCACTTAGTGGGAGATACGGTTATCAAAGCGATTGCCGACACCATTCAAGTTACCTTGCGGGATTATGACACCCTGGGTCGTTTTGGCGGCGAGGAGTTTATTGCTATTTTGCCCAGTACTTCATGCCAACAAGCACAGATCATTGCCGAGCGGGTAAGAGCGGCAGTGAGTAAGCTGGAGATTGTCTTGGATAACACATCACAGGTGCTCCAAGTTACCGTTAGTTTAGGTGTCGCTACCTTAGCGTCGACCGACAGCAAAGCGGAATCTATTATCGATAGAGCCGATAAAGCGCTGCTACAAGCCAAAGAGAATGGCCGTAATCAAGTAGTGTTCGGTGGCGATCAGACTAACTCAACCCTATAAATGCGATTTTAACTCTCTTTTTTCAGTTCAGATACGGAATTTTCTTATGAAATACAACGATGTTCATGCACTAACAAAGCACCTTAATGACTCTCCTGAAAGCGTTGAGTTTGCTGATGTTATTGCGCTTATCGATAATGCCTTTACTTTCACGCCAACGGCTTTTATCAATGGCGAAGTAAGCAACGATGCTAACCAAAACAATGGTTCGTGCAAGTTACTTGCGTTAGGACAGTATCTTCAGCTTACCCAAGGGCAAACGTTAGCGTTGTTTGGTGGCTTCTATCGCGATGACGTTTTAAAGAATCCTGATGGTGATGATCACGCGAATATTCGTAATTTTATGAAGTCGGGCCATGAAGGCGTGAGTTTTAAGACATTTCCGCTATTCATTAAAGGCTAGCTATTTATTAGCGTTCAGAAGCCCTTAACGTTAGTACTTCTGCGCCTGTCGCTGTTACCAAGACCGTGTGTTCCCATTGAGCAGATAGCTTCTTATCTCTTGTCACAACGGTCCAACCGTCTTTTTTGAGCTTCGTTTTATAAGTTCCTTGATTAATCATGGGCTCTATTGTGAATGTCATGCCTGCTTCCAATTTCAGCCCAGTTCCCGCGCTACCTACATGGAGAATTTGAGGCTCTTCATGCATTTCCTTTCCAATGCCGTGGCCACAATAATCGCGAACAACACTATAACCATGTTTCTGCGCATGCTGTTGAATAGCAAAGCCAATATCACCAATTGTCGAGCCGTGCTTAACGGTGTTTATGCCTTTCCACATTGCTTCATACGTTACATCAACTAATTTACTCGCTATGGGTGAAACAGTGCCGATAGCGTACATCTTGCTGCTATCCGCAATGTAACCATTTTTTTCAAGGGTAATATCTATGTTGACGATATCGCCATTCTTGAGCTTTTTGGCAGCAGAAGGAACGCCATGACAAACTACGTCATTCACAGAGCTATTAAGCACAAATTGATACCCGTATTGCCCTTTACTTGCGGGTCTCGCATTAAGGCAATCAACAATGTACCGCTCTACAAAGCTATCAATTTCAAGCGTGGTAATACCCGGGGCAATAAAACTATCGAGTTCGCTGAAAACCTTTGCCAGTAATTTGCCAGATTCACGCATGAGTGAAATTTCACTTGGCGATTTTACAAGGTTATTCACTGACTAACCTTACTGAAAATACATTTTGAGAACGCATCTCCAAATCAATGATCTGTTCGTAAGATAATTTTGGGTTTTGCTCTGCTAACCTACCGACTTTCATCCAAAATTCTGCTTGCGAATTAATAGAGCGTTCCATAACCGCGCTGGTTTTACGCACCTCTTCGTGCAAAGCATCAGATATTTTAACTATTCCCATAATTAATCCATAGAGTATATGTAATGCTACATAATGTAATACTATGCGTATATTGTCTACTGCTAGGTTTGTGTATCTCTTTGAAGCACACAGATGTAATCTAGTGCGACACTTTTTGTCGCATGTGTTATTTATGCTGAAAAGCGATTCCAATATTAGGTCGATGACTTTGAGCGCATTTCAGCGAAAATTAGTACGCCTTGTGTGCCTCTAATGTGGTTGGTTTGCACTAATGGATTTTTCAAAGCATGAATTAACGCATCACAAAGCGTTTCATCACTTTGAGCCACGCCAACGCCAAGGGCGGTATCACCTTCAAGTGATAGAATGTGGCTAAAATCGTTGATATCTACATTGATGTAACCTGTGCTGGTTAGCATGGTTAGCATGGTTTTCGTGGCGAAGGGCAGGAGCACTGAATCTAAAACGCACTATCTAAAAGGCACTATCTAAAAAGGGACTTTGGTTATCACTTTGCCATCTACCGCACGAAACATTTCTTTATGTTCTTTCCAGTAGCCGCTTACCGTAACCCTAACGGTAATAGGCCCTTGTTCAATATTCATAAAGTAAAAGCCATGATAGCCTGCAAAAGGCGTTGTGAAAGCGCCGCTTTGGGTAGTACCTTCACCTCTGGCGTAGGCCATTTCAAACCCTTCAGGGTAGTTCGTAGCGTCTTGGCTTGAGGGGTGGCCATGAAAATCGTAATACACGCCTTCGCCACTAGGATTGAGTACTTCCCAGCTATACACGAATGTACTATCAGCGGGCATAATGAATTTATGTTCTATTTCGCCGTAGTCTTCAATTTCAATATCAAAGGTTTCTGATTTAAACGGTGTATCTTCAAGGTGAATAAGCCCCTGTACCGACTCGTTTATGCGCTCGGGGGTGGGATCGTATTCGCCAATGTTAAATGACAACGTTAAGTCTTGTGCATCAAAACGATTAGTGTTTTTTTCTTGTGAAAGCTCAGTTTCTGTCGCATCATTTTTAGCGATGTTCACAAGGCCGAGTGTACTGCCTAAACCTGTAGGGTCGATGCCATATTCTGCGGGCAAAATAGCCACCACTAAAATAGCGCCAGCGGCGACGGTGGTGAGTATTATTTTGTTCAACAATGTCATTATTTATTTTTCCTTCACTGCGTTTTTTTCTCGCCGTACTATTAATGCTTTCTTTTGTCGTTATCTGTACTGTTTTTTAAGCATTTTTCAGGGCATCTTTTATGCTATTGGCTTTCCCCAAATGCATTACTTAAATGCGTTACCCAATAAATATCTCAAGCATGTCTCTTACATGTCAGCGCAACAAATAGCCGGAATGTGCATGCCGAACAATACAAGCCCAGCTCCAAATAGCCCTATATTTACAGTGTTTGAAATAGCTAGGTAGTGAGGCTGCTTACGTAACCAAGATAAGCTACTAAGCAAAATTACAAGAGCCAACAATTGGCCAATTTCGACACCCAAGTTAAATGCCAGCATGTTAGGTAATAGTCCGTTCGCTGACAGCGTTAAGTCTTGTAATTTACTTGAAAGCCCAAAACCATGGGCTAACCCAAAACCAAATACGGCTATTTTAGGGTTTAAAAAGCGAAACTCGCTTAGGTTTTCTAGAGCTTTATAACAAATAGACAAACCAATGATGGCATCAATAAGATAGGGGTTTACGTGAAGGCCAGACAGCACGCCAACCAGCAGTGTTATGGAGTGCCCTAAAGCAAAAAGGCTGACAAATATGGCTATATCGCGAAATTTCGATAAGAAGAAAATGACCCCCACAAGATAAAGCAGGTGGTCGTAGCCAGTTACCATATGTTTGGCGCCCAAATACATAAAAGGCCAAACGTGAACACCGAAGGCATTGGCTATAAAGCCTTGATCTTGTTGTGCTACACCATGGGCGAATACCCCCGGCGAAGCTAACAGTCCAGCTAAAAGCCCAGCTAAAAGAAAAGCTGACAGAGCCCGTGCACACATCAACCTCGTCAATTAGGGAGTTTCCACATAAGGGATGAAGCGCCCTAAAATAATAACGCAGGTCCACAATAACAGTGACAACCAGGCTACCACATAGGCATTTTTACCTAATTGAGCTGGTGTATTTAAGGCACGAGCAGACAAGGGCATACTAGCCATTTGCGGTTTAATACATTTTATAAAGTACAAGGTGTTAATGCCCGCCAATACAATGCAGGCCATTTTTGCCCCAAACGCAATATTCACAAGGTATCTGTCAGAGTCGCCTATAACAAAAAGCAAACCCGAAATCATATTGATAGCGAAACCGATTAACGCCCAACGTAAAAACACGTCTACCTGCTTGATAGGCACTGCCTTAGCAAAGCCCACCATTCGTAAATCAACTACAAGCAGCGAACCAAAAAGTAAACATAGCCCTAAAAAATGTGCCATTTCTAAGACTGGGAACACGACGGCATTGTCCATAACAAAACCGCTGACAGGGCTAGCATTAAGGGTGTCGATAACCCACGAAAGTAATGAATTCATAGGTAACCTCCTTAAGACATATAGCCAATTAAACGGCCAGCAATTATAGCGGCCACCCAACTGACCATGGCAATAGCGGAAAGCTTTTTGTGCTTAGTCGACACAATATCAGCCTGTTTAATACAAATGGCGACTAACCGCCAAGTAAGTACAAGGCCAGCAATAACCAATAGAATTTTAATGCGAAATGCCCAGTTGAAATAAAGCTCTGATGCATTTCCACAAAATAGCGCCATCCCTGAAACTAAATTGATGCCAAACCCAACTAAAGCAACATTCCAGTAGCTTGCCATTGCAGTAACCGGAATGACTGAAGCGAAGCCTAGCACGCGAAGGGTTAACATTAACGCTATGCCCACCATGGTAGCCATGCCTATTGCGTGTAAGGACAGCACAATAGGGTAGCCCCACTGTGTACTTGATATGGTTTGACCTACCTTTGAATCTTCAAGCTTGTAAAGCGTGCTCATTACAGATTGACTGATTACGTTGCCGCTTTTTAAATCTCCGCTTTTTGAAACGCCATCACCCGAAACTCCGTTACCTGTAGCTTCGTTGTCAGGTGTTGTGGCGCTGGGGTCAAGATTGCCTGAGCCTCGTTCGGCAGTAAGGTCGTCACAGTCATAGGGCTGATAGCTGTCTTGTGTAAAGGTTACTTCATCTGAACCTGTCATCGGTGCTTTAAGATAAAGCGGGTCGGTAATGGTATATTCACGCTTTAATACCGTACCGTCTTCGTTTAGAGAGAAGCGTTCCACAATCACGAGCTCACTGCTGTTTTTAGCCGGTGAGGGTGGGCCACCATTGCCCCTAGGGCCTCCTGGTGGGCCACTTTTTCCATCGGGCGCGCCTTCAGGACGAGGAGGGCGGGCGTTGCCTCCAGGGATGCCACCCATGGGGGCCATCAACCATCCTTCATCAAACCCCGTAGTGGTTACCACTAATGTATTTCCTTCCCACACACCGGTTGAAAACCCTGCGCGATTAGCTTCGTAATTTGAGGGCATTACGGTGCCATCTAGGTAAATCGTGCGCTCAAGGCTCATAAAGCCGTAAGTTAAGTTTATTTGGGTGCTTGATTGCTCAATCTTATTAACCATAAGATCAAACCACCAATCCATGATGATATTCGTGGGTTTACATTGGTATCTTGGATTTTCATCTTGAGTAGCCCCTTCAACCGCCAAAGCACCAGCTTCGGTTAACTGTGCAAAAGAGCCGCCACCGCCAGGCCTGCTGCCTTCTCTTCGCACCATTGCCCAGTTTCCTTCAATGTTAGGTGTACCGTCTGTGCGAATAATAGGGCGTTGTTCAACAATTTCACTTTGAGTTTGTGATGAAGCGTTATCGTCATCACTGACCACCAAACTACCATCATCGTTAAATACACTATTGCGGGTGGCTGTTATTCCATTTTCAAAAGTAATTTGCTGCATATAACAGGTAGTCGGGTCGTTCCTGTCTGGAGAGCCTAATAGGGTAATAGCACTACCAATTTTGAATTGTTCAGTGTTCCAACCTCTACGTTTAAGTAATGAGCCAGATTGCAGTTCACAACGCATATTAGTCATACTGCCATCGTCGTTCGTAACATCGAAATAGACATAGGCATGAGGGTTTACTAACCGTACCCGAGTAATGTCGCCAGACAACTCAATTGTTTTATTAGTTTCGAATTGCCCACTACTTCCATGATGGGCAAAGGCCACACTCGGTATAATAAGCGCTACAAGTACACATAGGCATCGTAGATTCCACATTGATGTTGATCCTTCCCACTTAAAAAAAAATCGTCATGCGAGCAGCTTCTCGCTGACTGAATATCGATGAAAAAAGCAGACATGCTAGTAATGTAAAGATCATAAAGTAAACTCGCAACGCTCGCCATTGAGGAAATGTAAAGACTAGTTAAATCCTTCCAAAAGCGCTGCCTTAAAGCGGTCACTGTCATCAGTCATGGTTGAGATCAAGTGGTTTATCAGCCACTGTGATTGATTATTATCTATATTTTCAGAATTCTGTTTATACCTGCATCCCATTTATCTATCGCCCTTAAAAAACTATATTCCCTCGCATCGGGGAAATCTCAGCTGTTTTCCGTTTTTAAGGAGTGCTTTTATATGACCACAGCCACAGCCACAGTGCACTATCATGTCAAAACTAACGAAGTTCAGGCATTTCATTTCGATGTGGATGGCATTGTTGGGAATTTGATTTCGCCAGAGTTAATTTCAGCCAAAGTGCCTGTTACTGATATACGAAAAAAAACGTGTTCAGTGAATTTCGATGAAGATGGGATCACTTTCATAAACGCACCAACCAAGGTACATGCGTTTGATGAATCTAGAGCGTGGGCGAGCGATTATGAAAGTGAGCTTACAGCCATTCTGCAGCAGCAGATAAAAGCAAAAGAAGTGATTGTTTTCGACCACACAGTACGAATTGACGACCCAATTGCTACGCGAAGACCCGCCCGCAATGTTCACAATGATTACAGTGAAGGTGGGGTGGGAAAGCGTTTGGTTGATATTTTGGGTGTGCAAAGGGCGCAAGAATTTCAGCAAGAGCATTTTGGCTTTGTAAATGTTTGGCGCCCAGTGGAATATAAAATTCCTTCTTCTCCCTTAGGGTTTATTTGCCCTCGTTCGATGGAAGCAGACGATTGGATGAACATAGAGTTAGAATACCCCGACCGTAAAGGGCAAATTTTAGGGGTGGCAGAAAACAAAGGGCACGAGTGGTTCTATCAATCAGAAATGACACCCGAAGAAGCGATTATCTTTAATATTTACGATAATCGTGGAAGGCCTCACTTGGCACATAGTGCGCTAGATATGGAAGGCGATACTGCTGTAACCAAACCTCGTAAGAGTATTGAAACCAGAACCCTTGTGCGTTATTAGATTACTTGTGGCATGGCACGTAAGCGGACAGCAAAAAAGTGGTGATGTATAAGACGAGATAACTGCGTTTTTAAGCGTTGAGGTATTTATCTAACACTTCAAGCAACTTTTCTTTTCTTATTGGCTTGCTAACATGGTCGTCCATGCCTGCATTTAAACAAGCATCTATGTCCTGCTGCATAGCGTTCGCTGTTAAGGCGATAATAGGCAAGGTGCCATTCATTTGATGGCGTATAACCCGAGTGGCCTCGTATCCATCCATCTCTGGCATTTGAATATCCATTAAAATAGCATCAAACGACTGTTGAGATAACTTGTGAATAGCATCGTTTCCGTTGGCAACACGAAGTATTTGTAGGTTTGTGGAATTTAGCATTGCGGTTATAACTTCAACGTTTATGTCATTGTCTTCGGCCAAAAGCACCCGTGTTTTTTGGAACTGTGTAATTAACTGCGTGGCTTCTTGATTGTGGATGTATTCGTCACCGATTGAATGACTCAATTCTAACGTAAAGTAAAAGCGGGCACCTTTGCCCATGTCGCTATCCACATGAAGTTTAGAATTCATTTGCTCTAATAGTTTGTTGCAAATGTTCAAACCTAGCCCTGAACCACCATACTTTCGTGCGGTTGAGCTTTCAGCTTGAATGAATGGCTGAAACAAGTTTTCTTGTTGAGACTTGCTAATACCAATACCGTTGTCCTGTACCCATACGTCGAATAGGCAGTGGGTGTCGTCTTTCTGTTTAACTTTTATGCCTATTTCTATATCCCCTGCGCTTGAAAATTTGATCGCATTGCTAATTAGGTTGGCAAGCACTTGTTTGAGCCTAAGTTCATCAAAAATCATTTCTTTTGGAAGATTTTTGTCGATATTTAGCTTAATGGTTAACCCCTTATTGCTTGCCTGCGCGTGGAATATATCAAGTAGCTTTCGTATGCTTTGACGTAAGTTATAAGGGCCGTAATCTAGGGCTAGCTTGCCTGCTTCAATTTTAGAGAAATCGAGCAAGTCATTAATAAGCTGCAGAAGCATTTCAGATGAGTTAACAATTTGGCTTGTTAGCTTTTTAGTTTGTCTATCTTCTAACTTGTCTGTTAGCACTTGCCCAAAACCAATGATGGCGTTCAACGGGGTTCTGATTTCGTGACTTATGTTTGAAATAAACTCTGTTTTAAGCCTGCTATGAAGTTCGGCTTTTTCCTTCGCTGATATGTAGAGGGCATTAGTCTTGCGCGCCTTTTTTAGCAAAATTAAAATAATAACCAATGTAACAAGTGCTAATACAATAAAAATCACCAGCCATCGAGTGAAGAGTTTTTGCGTTTGCTGGGTGTCTTCTTTAGCCTTAAGTAGCTCTGAAATGACAAGATTTTCTTTTTCTAGTAACGTCGTTTTTTCTTTTTGTTGCTGTATTTCATAAACCAAATTTGCACTTTCTATCAGCTCTAAATCTTCGTATTTTTTAGCTTCAAGATATTCGTTATGGTAGGTTTGGTATTCTTTGTACGCCGTTTCAAAATCACCTTCTTTAGCGGTAATTTGTGATGCGAGCTTTTCAAGTTCGGCCCGCCATGTGGTTTTTTCACCTACGCGGTAATCATCATAGGTGCTGCGAGACTGATCAAGCGCCACTCTTGCCTCGCTTAAACGTCCGCGTTCCATCAACGCCTTCGCTTTTAATCTGTAAATTTCGCTATCGTAAAAAGAAGTAGTAAGTGGGTGAGAGGTGACTGTGTCAGCCAGTTTCAACGCTTCTTCAATATTGTCAGTGCGAAAATAGGTAGACGCCATGCCATATAGAGCAATGTATTCGGCATAATTAATGTCTATCTTAGTGTCGGATTCTATGGTCTGTTCAAAATAGGTAATTGCTTTGTCGTAGTTGCCCATATTTCTAAACAAAATACCAATGGCATAAAGGTTGTCACTAACAAGCGGCCATTCTTTTAACGATTTTGCCTCTGCTAAGGATTTCTCGTAGTACTCAAAGGCTATATCGAACGACTTTACTGAGTGGTAATAATCTGCGGCCATATAGTGATAAAGAGCTTTAGCATAGGCAAGGTTATTCTCATGAACCAGTTCGTTTAGGGTGTTTAATAAATTAACGCTTGAAGCAAAAACTTGCCCTTCATTATATGAAAGGATGAGATACGCAATCGCCATAGCCTTAACAGTCGGGCTGGCAGCGGGAGATTGAATGACTTCACCGAACATCTGATAAGACCGGTCATAATTGGCATTAATGCCAACCATTCTGGCCAGCCCCAACTTTATTATTAACCCATCGCTCGTTTCAGAGACCAAAGATTCAAGAATAGTCATCACATCATCGGGGGCAGTGTGATGTAATTTGAGTTTTAGTTGAACGTATCTGGCCGCGATTTTAGTTTTTTCAAGCGACGTAAAGTTGGAGTTGAGTAATCGTGTTTCTAGCTTCGATATTACTTCGCCAATGGGCATAGGGATTTCGGTATTAACCCTTGAATCTAACGATTCAAGTTCGGCCAGTACATCGGCACACGCCATATAGCTAAAGGCAGAAAGGCTTACGATTGCTAAAACTCTAAGAAAAAATTGGGTAATGGATAGCACAGTATTATCTTACGTCTTGTTAGGTGACTGCTAGGATTGAGCTAACACCAACGAACTAAATTCACTCCTCGCAAATTAGCAAAGATAAAACGCCATGTCTTGAATTTAGCGGAATTAACCGCCGGCGCATTCAAAATTCAGACTTTAGTCTAATAAATTTAACTTGGTTGTTCTCTGTTTCGCTGATGCATTGCTTTGCAATCTGCCCTTCCATGGCTGATAAACCTACAACATGAAAATCATGATTGAAATTTAATCTTATTACCGAACGAATGTTATGTAGTAGCGACTTTCCGACCCCTCAATGATTAATTCAGATATATGCTTGTTTTATTAACTTTCTAAAAGCAGAATACAGCCACAAAAAAATAGTTGATTCGCCAGATAGTTGGAAGCTTTTATGATTGGATTTTTTAAACCTGCAGTACATAAAACTCGGTTGCCCGAGCAAGATATAGATCCAGTTTACAAAAAGCTTAGATGGCAAATATTCCTAAGTATCTTTGTGGGCTATGCGGGTTACTACCTGGTAAGAAAGAACTTCTCACTGGCCATGCCTTATTTAATTGAAGAACAAGGCTTCACAAAAGGCGAGTTGGGTTTTGCACTGTCTGCGGTTTCTATTGCTTACGGGTTAAGTAAATTTTTAATGGGAAATGTTTCTGATAGAAGCAATCCTAGATACTTTCTAATGACAGGGTTACTACTGTCTTCCTTGGTCATGTTTATTTTTGGTTTTGTTCCATGGGCAACGCAAAGCATCGCGATTATTTTTCTGCTGTTATTCGTTAACGGCTGGGTGCAAGGCATGGGGTGGCCCGCTTGCGGTCGAACCATAGTGCATTGGTACTCTGGAAATGAGCGTGGGCAAGTTGTTTCAGTTTGGAATATAGCGCATAACGTTGGCGGCGGACTCATTGGCCCCTTATTTATTTTGGGAATGGCGTGGTTTAATGATTGGCACAGCGCTTTTTATGTACCCGCAACTTTCGCCGCATTAATTGCTGGTTTTGTATTTGTAACTTTACGAGATACACCGCAAAGCTGCGGTTTGCCGCCCATTGAAGAACATCGCAATGACTATCCCCTCGATTATGAAGAAAAGCATGAGCAAGAACTCAGTGCTAAAGAAATTTTTGTTACCTACGTATTAAACAACAAACTCTTGTGGTTTATCGCTATTGCAAATGCGTTTGTCTATCTCATTCGGTATGGCGTTTTAGATTGGGCGCCGACTTATTTGTCAGAGGTAAAAGACTTTTCCTTCGAACATAGTTCATGGGCGTACTTTCTGTATGAGTGGGCGGGCATTCCAGGTACGCTGTTATGCGGTTACATCAGCGACAAATGGTTTAAAGGGCGTCGTTCGCCAGCAGCAATTTTGTACATGGTGTTAGTGCTGATTGCAGTACTTGTGTATTGGTTTAATCCTGCCGGAAATCCCTCTGTAGATATGGCTGCACTAATGGCTATTGGCTTTTTAATCTATGGGCCCGTTATGTTAATAGGGTTATACGCGTTAGAGTTAGTACCGAAGAAAGCCGCAGGTACGGCAGCCGGGTTAACAGGGCTGTTTGGGTACCTTGGTGGTGCTGTTATCGCCAACATTGCCTTAGGTTTTACCGTCGATTATTTTGGTTGGAATGGCGGGTTTATACTTCTTACTGGTGGGTGTATTTGTGCCATTGTGCTAATCGGCTTTACGGTTAAACATGAGATTGCGCATTTAAAAAGTAAAGAAACGTCTTCAGTAAGCTAGGTGATAACGTTTATCTATCGCGTGATATTGTAGTATTTAGTTGTATTTAAATCTGGCAGCAGGTTAATCATGAGCAAGATAGAAACAGCAAACAAAGCGAATATCGTCATATTGGGCGCTGGGAGTATCGGATGTTATTTAGGAGGTTGTTTGCTGTCTATTGGCGCGAATGTCACCTTAATTGGCCGTGCAAGGCTTAAAGATCAAATTGCGAATGACGGCTTAACGTTAACCGATTGGCGCGGCAGGAATACAAAAATTAAACCGGCCGACGTTAATTTTACTGAAAGTGCCGAGGTAATGGCGCGCGCTGATTACATTTTAGTGTGCGTAAAAAGTGGTGATACTCAAGAGGCCGCTTCGCTTATTGCGCAATATGAAATTAGCGATCCGTTGAAGGATAATCCGGTTGTCATCAGCTTTCAAAACGGCGTAAGAAACGGACGAGTGCTATCAGAATGCTTACCGAATTATACGGTCATGAAAGGCATGGTTCCATTTAACGTGCTGGGGCAGGGCGACGGGCATTTTCATTGTGGCACGGAAGGCGATTTGTGTATTGAGGATAAATCAGGACAAGCGAAAGACCTAGTGGGCCTGCTCGAAATGGCTAATTTACCGGTGAAGGTGTTTAAGGATTTAACCAGCGTGCAGTGGGGCAAGCTGCTTATGAACTTGAATAACGCCGTTAATGCACTTTCTGGTAGTCCGTTGCTTGAGCAGTTGAATGACAGTGCCTATCGAAAGGTGATGGCGGTAGTCTTAAAAGAGGCATTAGCGACAATGAAAGCGGCTGGTATTGAGCCGGCTAAAACAGGGAAGGTCATCCCTAAGCTTATGCCTTACATTATGTCATTGCCTAACTTCTTGTTTGAAAAAGTGGCTGCTGCCACGTTAAAAATTGACCCTCAGGCACGCTCATCTATGTATGAAGATTTAGCGCTGAATAGAAAAACAGAGGTTGATTATCTCAATGGCGAAATTGTTGCGTTAGGTGAAGCCCATCACGTGAGCACCCCCGCCAACACCGCAATTTTAAAACTTATTAAAGCGGCTGAAAGTGCAAATGATGGGTCGCCTATGTTAAGTGCAGCCGCATTACAACACGCGATAGCAGTTAACTAGCCTATCGTTATTAATCGTCTTGAAGATCCTTAATGTCGTCAATAATCTTGTTAAGCCTTTTCAACAAGTGTGACTTTTGTTTAGCGGTCATTGTTTTAACCAATTCATCGGCCAAAGACAAATAAGCTTCTCGGTTTGCCTTTCTGCGCGCTAAGTATTCTTCGGTGCGGTAGTCATCGGGGTGAGTCAGTAGATGGGTCAGCTTCTGCTGAAATGCTTCTGTGTTTTGCTTGCTTGCAAATAGTCGGCGGGCTTCATCCTGCATGGTTATTCGGTATTCAAGCCAGTTTCCACGGGTACGGGCAAAGTGAGGAGCGGCGTTCGCCACCATGGCTTTTTGCTCATCAGTCAAATCACCCAAATTTTCTTCAAAACCTTCCTCAAAATTCTCAATTAACTTTTCAAGCCTTTCACTTTCAGACATTGAGTCGTACTCATGAAGCTCTTCTTGCTCTTCGTCATTTTCTTTTTGGATGGCAGCAAACAAATAAATAACTTGGTCGTCGCTTAAGCGGGAAGCGAGTTCTGCTAACTCAGGCGCTAGTTTTGAACGTAAGGTCATTACGTGTTCATTAGCCTGATTTAGATGATTGGCAATGACAGCTTTGTTTAACTTATCTTGTTTTATCTCTTCGGTAATCTGCTCTAGTTGGGCCAAATATAAAGCCAACTGTTCTTCTCTGTGCCAATCAATCCACCCTTCAAGCTTAATATCGAAAATAGCTTCTTGTGAATCGTTAAGCTCTACATAATCGTCCATGTACCAATAAATAAGCCAATCGAGGTTATTGTATGCAAGCTTAGACGAGCACCCTGTGAGTACTAAGAAGCCAAGAACAAGCCATAACTTTTTCATCTTTTAATCCGTTGTAGATGTAGCTATTAGCTACTGATATATAAATTAATTACCGAGCACTAATTGTTCTTAGTAATTTAGCGGCCTTTTGGATTTCAAAATCGATGAATCGCTGCTGAATTTCTATGGCAGCGCCACACATGATATCTGGAGATTCAAGAAAATCTTCAGGCGCTGCTACCACCTCAAAATGTGCCTTACTGCTATCCTTCATGTCTTTAACTAAATTCGTGATCATGTCATCACTTTCCTCATCAGAATACAAAGAGGGGCTTAGCTGCTGATGAGCAATAAGCTTTGCCAAAACCTCAAGCTCAAGTGCCTTTACTTCGCTCGATAGCTGAGCTTCATTTCCGGCATGGTGTTCTAGTGGCACCTCATCGGGATACACAAATGCGGCGCAGGCAAGGGGATATTGCCCTTGAAGTTCTTGCATTTGTTTTATCATCACATGCCAATAATCAACGATGTCGGCATCACTACCATGGGCGATATAATGAGTAATTCTTGCTTCAAACACCGCTCGTGCTCGGGTTGCAATAGCATTAATAGAAGCGCCTTCCCGTAAACCCTCTTCATTTATAGCGACAATTCGATAGTAGGTATCTGGATCTTTTTCTTTCATGGCAACCAAGTAGGCATGAGTCAATAAACCAGATTCTACTGCTTGCGTGTTTATTTCGCTTTCGTCTTCATAGCCACTGAACCCGTAGGCGCTACTGTCCACTACTTTACTGACAATACCTGCTCGTAAAAGTTCTTTGTGAGAAGGAGCCCAAAGTTCAGTATTCGGCGTATTTCGGATTTTTTTCGCAAACCAATTCGGAACATCGGCATCTTTATACGCTTGGTCAAAGGCGGAACTTAACTCTGTGTTGTCATGCATAGACTTGCCGCCTAATGCGGGAGCGTGAAACTCCAACACGCCGTCTTCACCCAATAGCCTTTCTTTTCCCGCTAAATACACAATAGTGCATGCCGAAGAACAAGAGGTTTTCACAAATGTGTTAAGTCCATATTCTTTGACTAAAGCAGCAAGACGAGTCGCGCCAATAAGTCTTCCGCCAATGCTGTGTAAGTGTATTGTTGTTATGTTTTCATTCTGTTTCAGTACATCTAGCAGCAGTAGTTCGGAGCCAATTTCTATACCGCCATAAAGTTCTAGCTCGGTGCCCTTATTTAAAACCCTAAACTTGGTTGGTGGATAAGTGGATTCAGCGCCAATTAAAGAGACACTTTCAGTAATGATGGGTACCCCTGACCGATAGAAATCTACAGTGAAATTTATCATTCCTATTACTGTCATTATTATCGCCATTGTTGCCCAACCAGCAGAGCCACCGCGATGAGGGTGACGGATGGCAGAGCGAATTACGCCAATCGATTGCCAGATAACCACGGGTGTTAACACCACGTACAAAAGCATCATGTATACACCAAGCTCAGCTCGCGATGATGCACTTTCTATTTTAAGTTCAACAAATGAGCTTAGCGCAAGTGCACCAAGTGTTATTAAAATGCCAACCACCCAATAACTGATAGGTAACGATACTTGGCCTTTCCAAAAACGAATTAGCCAATTTGCATGCAATGCTTCGTCATCGTATTTATTTTTCACGAATGCTGGGCTGTGAGTGGCAGTATTTTGAAGGTGGGAACTATCTTGATGCTGAGACGTTTCGGTTTTACTTGTTAAGGGTTGTCTCAAGGCTATTTCCTTGAGCACGGCTGACACTCTATCGGGATATTGCTCTTTGTCGATGTTGGCTAACACATCTTCAAGTTCGGCAAGGCTGTAGTTCGAATAATCAGGAGCTTGCATTAAATACTTCCATGTAGCTTTTATATTATTGGAGATGATATACATTGACGCATTAATAATACGGAATATTAGCTGCTAACACTACAGTATTCACCATATCTACCTGAATAGATGAGGAAAAACCATGGCAACACATGAAAAGCTAAACTATGTTGAGTTTGGTACATTGGATATCAGCAGTACTAAACGCTTTTTTGAAACCGTATTTGGTTGGGTATTTACCGATTACGGGCCTGAGTACACGGCGTTTGCTAACCAAGGATTGGACGGGGGCTTTTTTAAAGCTGAGCATGCTAGCATTACAGAAAATGGCGGCGCGTTATTAGTTTTTTACAGTGCTGATATTAAGCAAACGTTGAGCAAGGTAGAGGGCGCTGGTGGCGACGTGAATAAGCCTATTTTTGAGTTTCCAGGGGGCTGCCGGTTTCACTTCATTGAACCTGGCGGTAATGAGTTCGCCGTGTGGTCTGAAAAGGAATAGCGATCTTAAAAGAAATTGAAGCACGGGTACATAATTTGGCTGGTATAGAAAGCCCCTGAACAAAAACTCAATAATATAACTGAACAAGCGCCCTGCATAAAAAAGCCCAGCTTAGAAAAGCTGGGCTCTGATAGTTATCTATTGCGGCGTTTAAATCGTTGGAATTTCAGCTCTGGCTGATTAAGCCTTACCAAGAACAATACGCAACATTCTACGAAGCGGCTCTGCAGCACCCCATAGTAATTGATCGCCAACGGTGAAGGCTGAAATATACTCAGGCCCCATCGTCAATTTACGAATTCGACCTACAGGAATAGACAATGTCCCCGTCACCTTCGCTGGCGTGAGTTCTTGCATGGTGGCATCACGGTCGTTAGGCACCACTTTCACCCATTCGTTGTGCTGCGCAAGAATTTGCTCAATCTCTTCAACTGGCAAGTCTTGTTTTAACTTGATTGTGATAGCCTGGCTGTGACAACGCATAGCGCCTACACGCACGCAAATTCCGTCAATTGGAATAGGTTGGTCAGACAAGCCCATAATTTTGTTGGCTTCAGCTTGTGCTTTCCATTCTTCACGGCTTTGCCCAGATGGCAACTGCGAATCAATGTAAGGAATTAGACTTCCCGCTAAAGGCACTCCGAATTGCTCAGAAGGGTAATCATCACTTCTGATAAATTCAGCAACTTGCTTGTCGATGTCTAAAATAGCAGATGCTGGATTGTCTAAATTTGCTTTAACATTTGCGTGGATGGCGCCCATCTGGCTAATAAGTTCACGCATATGCTTAGCACCTGAACCCGAAGCAGCTTGGTAAGTCATGGGTGAAGCCCATTCAACCAAGTCTTTCTCGAACAAGCCGCCTAGTGCTAACAACATTAGCGATACCGTGCAATTTCCACCTACGAAAGTGCGAATGCCATTTTCTACGCCAGCATCAATTTCTTTTCGGTTTACAGGGTCTAAAATAATGACCGCATCGTCTTTCATTCGAAGCGCAGACGCTGCGTCTATCCAGTATCCATTCCAGCCCGTATCGCGCAGTGAAGCGTACACTTCTTTGGTGTAGTCACCGCCTTGGCAGGTAATAATAATATCTTGCTTAGCTAACGCTTGAATATCGAAGGCGTCTTCTAGTACACCTGCGTTAGCACCTGCAAAGTCTGGCGCAGGAAGGCCTTTTTGAGAAGTGGTAAAAAATGTGGGTTCAATGTGCGCAAAATCTTGCTCTTCTTGCATGCGCTGCATTAACACTGAGCCAACCATACCGCGCCAGCCCACTAAACCTACTTTTTGTTGAGACATTAACTTGAGAACCCTATAAAACTAAACTGTGTATTCATGTTGAACTAACGGTGATATCACCCTGCCAACCCTATACCTGTCGCATTTTCATTATTATGCCTGCAGTCTATAAACAATTTAAAACGCTGGCTAGAGAGTTTTTAGAAATATTACGTTATAGATATAAGTGAATCACATTTGGTAAGCACATTATCAATGTTTTGTTGAAACTAATTCTTAAAATGCTTAATTATCATTCATGCTGTAGGAAGGTAGTCTCCTCCTAACAGTTTTTCAGACCCTAGCAGCCTATATGAGTACCGAGTCAAACGAGCTTAATTTTGCGAACATTAATAACGGTTTTCGCAATGTCTTTAACAATGGCCGTATGTCGATAGGTTTAGTTGTGCCAATCGAGTCTTACCCATATGGGCCTGTTCCCACTATGCAAGATCATATAGAAAGAGTGAAACTTGCAGAAGACTTAGGCTTCAAGGCCGTGTGGATAAGAGATGTTTTATTTAATGTACCAAACTTTGGCGATGCAGGGCAGGTATACGACCCATTTGTGTATCTTGGCGTGCTTGCAGGGTTAACTAAAACAATTACGCTGGGTGTAGCATCCTTAGTACTTCCCCAGCGCCATGCCGCACAGGTTGCTAAGGCTGCGGCAAGTATCGATGTACTCAGCGGCGGCCGTTTAGTGTTAGGTGTGGCCTCAGGAGACAGACCTGAAGAATACCCTGCCATTAACCGAGGGTTTGATGACAGGGGCGAACGCTTTCGCGAGAGTGTGGAATATATTAAACGAATGATGCAGGGGTACGGTCAAATCAACAATAGCTTTGGTCATGTAAATGGCACCTTGGATTTACTGCCCAAGCCACACAAAGATCGCTTTCCTATGATGATCACAGGGGGCTCTCAACAATCGCCTAATTGGGGAGCAGAGCATCTAGACGGGTTAATTACTTACCCCAGAAGCCCAAAAATTCAAGCTCACGTGGTCGATAGTTATCGCTCACGTGTGAATACCTTTACCAAACGAAGCAAGCCGGTAATGCAACCGCTTTATATAGATATAGACGCAAACGATAATTCACCGGTATCACCAATACATTTAGGTGTTCGCTGCGGGGTAAACAGTTTATTAGATTACCTTTTAGTCTTGCGAGATAGTGGCGTTAACCACGTAGCGCTAAACCTTAGATTTAATCGCAGCCCCGTTGAAGAAACGTTACAGAAACTGTCGGAAATGGTCTTACCGCATTTCCATTTTGACGACTTTAGTCATCAAACTATTTTGAACAAAGAGGGAATGAACGGATGAAAACAATATTAGTAACAGGCGCGACCGACGGCATTGGTCTTGAAACCGTTAAATTATTAGCGCACGAAGGGCACAATTTGATCATTCACGGAAGAAGCGCCGACAAATTAAAGCATGTAGAGCAAATGCTAGGTGCCGATTATCCTGCAGTACAGGTTACTGGGTTCGTGGCAGATTTGAGCGACTTTAAAGCAGTAGATAATTTTGTCAATCGAGTGGTAGAGGCTTTTTCAGCTATAGACGTCATCATTAATAATGCTGGAGTGTTTCATTCTCCCGCAATTGTAACAAACGCAGGCTTAGACGTACGTTTCATGGTAAATACGATTGCGCCGTTCATCATTACCAAACGTTTGTTGCCACTTATGCCAAGTGATGGGCGAGTAGTAAACGTGTCATCTGCAGCCCAAGCTCCCGTTAATTTTGACCTGCTAAGTCAAGGTCCTTCTATGAGTGATGGCATGGCATACGCACAAAGTAAGCTTGCTATTACCATGTGGACACGCTTTTTTGCCGAAAAATATGAGGCAACAGGGCCATTGTTTGTATCTGTTAACCCTAAATCGTTGCTTGGAAGTAAAATGGTGAAGGAAGCCTATGGGGTAGCCGGTGGCGATTTAGCAATTGGTGCGAAGATATTTGTGGAAGCTGCGCTTAGTGATAGGTTTGCTAACGTGAAAGGTGAATATTTCGATAATGACAACAATCAGTTTGCGCCTGCACATCCATTTGGTGAAAACTCATCAAATAGAGAGCAATTAGTTAACGTGATTGAATCTATTGTAGCTAGTCACACTAGTTAACTCTTCTAAATTGGTTTGCATCGTAAGTTAAAAATGGGCGGTGGAGCCGTGAAGTAGGCGTATACACCCATTTTATGCCTACTCTCACGTGCTAATTTATTTTTTTCGGTTAATATGAACCTACTCTCAGTTTTTATGCAGTTATTTGGTTTGTTCCATAATTAATGTTGTGAGCAAAATGCATGCTGATTAAATAAATATTACAAGACCAAGCGTAAAGAGGGCTCTATGCAGTACGATTCACATCAAAAGTTTTCACCTACAACCATATTTCTACATTGGCTTGTTGGGTTAATGATTATTGGCATGCTGGCTTCTGGCGTCTATATGGTAGAAGAGAACGCTTACTGGGTTTTCAGTTGGCATAAAGCCTTCGGGTTTATCGTGCTATTTCTTGCATTAGCAAGGGCGGCGTGGCGTTTAAAGAATGGTTGGCCCACTTCGGCAGGAGACTACTCTGCGTTAGTTCACGGGGTGGCAAAAGTAATTCACTGGGTTCTTATTCTTAGCACGTTGTTAATGCCTATTTCTGGATTAATGACATCGGTACTCGGTGGTCATGGATTATCTGTTTTTGGATTAGAAGTGTTCGCACAGAATTTCAGTGTAGAAGACCCCGAAAAAACATTACCCATTAACTACGAGCTTTCAAAACTTGGCGGCACAGTGCACCATTATTTAGGGTATGTATTGATTGGAGCCGTTGTACTCCACGTGGCCGGCGCGTTAAAGCACCATATTATGGACAAAGATGGCACACTAAGACGCATGGTAGGCAAAAGCATCTAGTCGTTAACGTCTAAGCTTTAAGCCCTTCGCTATTTACAAAGGCTAGAAACACTTCCATCGTGTTTAAAAAAACCACAGTGTAGATACTGTGGTTTTTTATTTTCTGGTTATTTTTTATGAGAGCCCCGCTTCTCGTAGCGCTTTATCCCAGTAGGGTTCGCCACTGTACCTTTCTTTTAAAAAGTCGATAAAGGCGCGCACTTTGGGGGCCAATAAACGGTTGCTTGGATATACTGCCCACAGTGCACACTGCGCCGTTAATGGGTAATCGTTTAATACTTGAACCAGTTGTCCGCTTTGAAGATATGGGTAGCTGCACCAGGTGGCGGTAAGTGTTAAGCCATTGCCACCAATAGCTGCATCGCGCACCGCTTCACCGTTATCCATACGAATTCGGGTTTTAGGCTTTATCGATACTACGCCTTGTGGGGTGTTAAACTCCCATGTTTCCAACCCTATAAGATTCACAGCAGCATGTTCAGTTATTTCTTGCGGGGTTTTCGGCTCGCCATACTTCTTGATATAGTCCGGTGACGCTACAATAATTCGCTTGTCATCAGCCAGTTTTCTGGCGTGTAGATTAGAGTCTTTTAATACCGCATCTCGAATTGCTATATCGAACCCGCCTTCTATCAAGTCTAAAATACTATCACTGAAACGAAAATCGATATTGAGCTGTGGGTAAGACGCTAAAAATTCTTCCATTGCAGGTACTAAGTGTAAGCGACCAAAAGAAGCTGGCGCGGTTACTCGCAGTGTGCCCTGAGGCGTTTGCGAGCCAACCCCAACAGCAGCCTGTGCGGTTTCAATACTTGATAACACTTCTTCGGCATGAGGTAAAAATAATTTTCCCTCATCGGTTAAAGACACTTTTCGTGTGGTTCGATGAATAAGCCGTACCCCTAAATTCTCTTCCAATTTATTGATATGGGCACTGGCCACGGCAGGGGAAACATTCAGTTCACGACCAGCTACACTGATATTGTTGGTGTTGGCAATACGTACAAAAAGCTTAAGGTGATCGATGTTCATAATTGATTATCAATAAAATCTAAAAACTGTATGTGTTTATAACCCAATTATCATATGCCTGGCTAGTGTCTATTATTAGTCTCGAACTTAACGCAACGAGGCGAACTCACATGAAAGCAATGGTTATTAATGAATTTGGTGGTCCTGAAGTATTTACCGCGGCTGACATAGACGCGCCACAAATTAAAGCGGGTCACGTTATTGTGCGTATAGCAGCAACCAGCGTGAACACAGTAGACACCATGATACGTGAAATGGGGCAAGACCTACCATTTTCTCCTAAGTTACCAGGCGGTGTATTGGGTATGGATTTCGCCGGTACAGTTGAAGCCGTTGGAGAAGGCGTAGATAACTTTAGCGTAGGTGATGAAGTTTATGGTTGCGCGGGTGGTTTAGCCGACTTGCAAGGTGCCTTAGCTGAATTAATGTTAGCCGATGTTCGTCTTATTGCACCTAAGCCTAAATCATTGTCGATGCGTGAAGCGGCTGCTTTACCTTTGGTTGGCATTACTGCGTATGAGGGCTTAACTCGCGCGCAAACAGCAAAAGATCAAACCGTACTAGTGCATGGTGGAGCAGGTGGCGTTGGCCATTTAGCGGTTCAAATGGCACGTCATATGGGCGCTACTGTGTTTGCTACTGGCGGCTCGGATGAGCAAGCTGCACTTATTGAGAAGCTTGGTGCAACTTATATTGATTACCGTTCTGAAAAAGTGGCTGATTATGTTGCTAAGCATACTGATGGTGCTGGTTTCGATGTGATTTATGATTCTGTTGGTGGCGGTAACTTGCCTAACTCTTTTGAAGCAGCAAAATTATGTGGCCAAGTTTCAACGACGGTATCATTGGTCGAAACTGATTTGAGTCCCGTTCACTTTAAAGGGCTAAGCTTACACGTTGTGTTCATGCTTATCCCTATGATCCACAACTACAAACGTGAAAATCACGGCGCGATATTACGCACTATTACAGATATTGTTGATGCAGGCGCGTTAACTCCAGTATTAGATAGCGAGACGTTTACCCTTGAGCAAGCAGGTGATGCACATGCGCGCCTAGCAAGCGGCAAGGCTATGGGCAAAATCGTTATTGATGTAGCCTCTTAAGCACTTGTGACTGACTTTGACCTAGCTCTTCTACGAGAACTTTCACGAGTTTATTTATAAGCACTCGCATTAGCTCTAATATAAGTTTTCGTATTAACTTTTAAATTTATTCCTTTTACTTTCCCTAAGGGCTCTCTTAAGTGCCTTCCCTTTTGCGCACTTTTACCCTTGGCGTTTGCAGTTATGCTCGCCAAGGGGCTTTTATTTTTTCTCTCGCCTTTAATTAATCTCCATAAGCCTCATCTTTGTATTAATCAAGAGGTCATATTTACTTATGTTCGTTTGTTGCGTTGCGTGTTTTTTGCACTGTCGATATTTTGCGCCCGCAACTGTAAACCTCCACTAAACTATCGTCACTTGCTAATCAGGAAGGAAATCTTATGAAAGTAATGCGTTTGAAAGACAACAGTGAAGGCTTAGCGTCGCTCTACTGCGCAGACGAAACAGAACCCACCGTCGTCGGCAATGACGAAATTAAAGTAAGGGTTCACGCTAGCTCTCTAAATTATCACGATTACAGCGTGGCGACAGGCGCTATTCCCACAGAGGATGACCGCATCCCTATGTCTGACGGCGCGGGCGTCGTTGTAGAAGTAGGGGAAGGCGTTACACAGTTTGTTCCAGGCGACCATGTGGTTTCTACCTTTTTTCCTGACTGGTTAAGCGGCGCACCTACAGTAGGTGATTTTAGTCGCACCCCCGGAGATGGTATTGACGGTTACGCCCGGGAGGTCGTGGTAAAGCCGCAGCAATGGTTTACTAAAGCACCTTCAGGGTGGTCTCACGAAGAAGCGGCTACTATCACTACAGCAGGACTAACTGCGTGGCGGGCTTTAGTTGTTGAAGGTGGCTTGAAGGCAGGCGACACAGTTCTGTTGTTAGGCACTGGTGGTGTTTCTATCTATGCGCTTCAAATTGCCAAAGCAATGGGGGCGAAAGTGGCAATAACCTCAAGCTCTGATGAAAAGTTAGAGAAAGCAAAAGCCTTGGGTGCAGATTTCACGGTTAACTATAATACAGACGAAAAGTGGGGCAAAACCGTTGCCAAATGGACTGGTGGAAAAGGTGTCGATCACGTGGTTGAAGTTGGTGGGCCCGCCACATTAGGGCAATCTATTCATGCGTGTAGAGTAGGGGGCAGCATTATACTTATTGGTGTATTAACCGGTATTAAGGGTGATATTCCAACGGCTACCCTTATGCGAAAACAAATTAGGTTAACTGGCGTAATTGTGGGGAGCAACAAAGACCAGTGGGACTTTGTCAGTGCCTTGGAATGCATGAACTTTAAGCCTGTGGTTGATACTACATTTGCCCTTGAAAGGCTGTCGGATGCGTTTGCTTTTGAGGAATCGGGTAAACACTTTGGCAAAATTTGCGTGAGCATTTAAGCTAGGCATTGTAGGCAGCAACATCGCACGCTGCCCCCTTATTTAGCAAAGCAGGAATCGCTAGGGTTAACGTAAAAGTAAAAGGAATACCATGAGTTTGTCCCATATTATGTCTACTCGTGTGGTCAGTGTGCACATGGATGATAGTCTAGAGTTGATACAAACCTTGTTCGCTGAAACGGGGTTTCATCATTTGGTAGTCGTGCATCAGAATCAACTGCAAGGCATCATTTCAGACCGCGACGTGTTAAAGGCGACAAGCCCTTTTGCAAATACGGTTAATGAGCGTTTTCGTGACAAAGCGACACTAGAAAAAAAAGCGCACCAAATTATGACACGAAATGTGTTAACCCTTTCTGCAAGCGATTCAATTGTTAGCGCAATTTCTTTGTTCAATGAAAACAAGATTTCCTGCATTCCCATCATTGATGAGAAGCGATGCCCGGTTGGCATTGTCTCTTGGCGAGATGTTATGCGATTTATGGAAGCGAGGGTGAATGCTAAGAAAGGTTAGAGTCTATTGGTAGAAGTTGTGAAAACCATATAATCAGCGATGCTAACATCAATAAAAAAGGTGCGTATAAACGCACCTTTTTTGATTCTTTCCTAGTTTACAGTAAACAAACTAACTGGCTTTTCGATAGCTTACTTTGAACAAAATGCTATAGAGAACAGGCACTGCAATAAGCGTTAGAATGGTGGCAAAGGTTAGTCCGCCCATAATCGTCACTGCCATATCTGCAAAGAAGGCATCGAATAACAGTGGCGCCATACCTAAAATAGTGGTTAATGCAGCCAACGTTACAGGACGCAAACGGCTTAGCGTTGCTTCTACTATTGCCTTTTTAATTTCTAGCCCTTCTTCAATTTGTAAATCTATCTCTTCAATAAGTACGATGGCATTTTTAATCAACATGCCGAATAAACTTAAGAACCCAAGAAGTGACATAAAGCCAAATGGCATATTGGTAGACAGAAGCCCTGTCACTACACCAACTATCGCCATAGGCACCACTAACCAAATGATCAGCGGCTGACGAGCGTGTCCAAATAGAAGTACAGAAATAATGAACATCACTAAGAAACCCACAGGTAAACCTGCACCAAGCGCCGCTTGTGCATCGCTAGAGCTTTCAAACTCACCACCCCATTCAAGGGCATACCCAGCAGGAATGTCCATTGCTTCAATTTGAGGGCGAATACGGGCAAATGCTTTCGCGGCAGTTTCATTATCGCTAGGCTCAGCTTCTACTGTGATAGTACGTAATCTGTCTTTTCGGTGAATGCGCAGCTCTTCTGTCACAATATCTAAACCGCTAGATACTTGCGTAAAAGGCACGTATTGACGTTGCTGTGACGACCATACTTGGCTTTCTCGCACCGATTGAATGGCGGTATCATCAGGATGCCCCATTTTTGCCACAATACTGTAGGCATAGTCTCCATCTTGCACGCTGCCTAGACGCAATCCGCTACTGGCATATTGCACGGTTTGACTAAAGTCAGAGTGAGAAACACCAGCAATACCGGCATTGTAATTATCGTACTGGGTGTTTATGGCTACGCCTTTTTCACGCCAATTATGGCGAATATCTTTAATATTACCATCGGCTAACATCATGCCTTTCGCTTCTTCGGCAAGGGTGCGTAAAACTTCTGCATCAGGGCCTGAGAAGCGTGCTTCAAGTTTAGCGCCAGAACCTGGCCCAAATTGCATACGTTCTTGGTAGAAGTTGGCATCAAGATCGATGTTGTCGAGCAAACCGGAAAGCTTTTCTTGAACGGCGGGAATATTCTCTAATTCATTAACGCGAACCATGAAAAATCCATAGTTTTCATTGGCACTTTTTGGCGCGTAAGTCAGCGTAAAGCGGTCAGCACCTTGACCTATAATGGTGGTTACAGCCGTTACATTTTCTTGGGCTAAAATACGTTCTTCAGCCTCTTTAATGATTTTTTCGGTAGCCCGAATATCACGGTCTTGAGGGCCCCAATAATGCACAAAGAACAGCGGTGCGTTGGAGGGTGGGAAAAAGCCTTGTTTAACCATCCCGAAACTGCCGTAGGCTACCACGGTAATCACAAACAACACGGCCATGGTCACCCATCGTAATTTTAAAGCCCCAGTGAGGGTTTTGGTGAACCAGCGCTGCAGTAAGGTTGGTTCATCACCATCCGTTTGCTTTACGCCTTTACGAAACACTAGCTCGCCAAGCACGGGTACTAAGGTTACAGCAAGTACCCAACTCATCATCAAAGATACTAATACGACGGCAAATAAGGAATACAAGAACTCACCGGTAGCATCATCAGATAATCCAATCCCTGAGAATGCCGCGATACCTATTACTGTTGCGCCTAATAAAGGCCACTGCGTTCGTTTTACAATAAAGCTTGCTGCATCTTTGGCAGAGGCGCCGGTAGCCATTCGAAGCATCATGCCTTCGGCCACTACAATAGCGTTGTCTACCAACATTCCCATGGCAATAACCATCGCGCCAAGGGATATACGCTGAAGCTGAATGTCCATTAGCCACATGATAAGAATTGTACCTAGCACAGTGACTAACAGCACCATGCCTACCACCACACCTGAACGCCAGCCCATGAATAAGCACAATGTAAGGGTAACTACGACTACTGACATCACAAGGTTAGCAATAAAGCCATCGACCGACTCGTCAACTACCGCTGCTTGGTCGTAAATGGGGGTAAGGGTAATGCCTAGTGGAAGGGTATTAAGTAAATGATCTACTTTGGCATTTACGCGGGTGCCTACATCAACAATGTTCACGTTAGATAACGCTGAAACCGAAACTGTTAATGCTTCTTCTCCGTTGTAACGAATAAGCTGAGACTGGATATCGGCAGGCTCTAACTTAAGTGTGGCCACGTCGGAAACCCGAATAGAGCGATTTGTGCCAGGCATAACTAACGAAAGGTTTGATATTTCTTTAATTTTATCTGGAGCCCGCTCTACGATTAAGCGTACGTTCTTTTCGTCTACCAAGACTCTTCCGCCATTAAAAGGGCGCAAATTTTCTTCAAATAGCGAGGTTAAATCAGGAAATGAAATACCTAACCCAGCAAGCTGGTAAGGGTTAACATAAGCAACTATCTGTTCGGTTTGCACACCGCTAACAGTGACTTTCGCTACGCCCTCAGTGGTTAATAAATCTCTTCGAATTAAGCGCGCAAATTCCCGCAATTCGCTGGTAGTGAAATCAGGCGCACTCAGCGCGTAATAAAGCCCGTAAACATCACCAAAGTCATCGAAAACCACAGGGTCTTGCGCACCGGTCGGCAAGGAGGTAGCTGCATCTCGTAAGCGCTTTCTGAGTTCATCCCAAATTTGGGGAAGCTCATTACTGTCGTAGTTACTTTTCACTTCAACGGTAATTTCAGATAAAGCGGGCGAAGAGATTGATGTCAGCTTTTTAAGTTGTGGCATTTGCTGGATAGCAATTTCAAGAGGTTCGGTAATTTCCCGCTCCACCTTTTCTGCACCAGCGCCGGAGTAGCTGGTATAAACCTTCACTTGCTTAATGGTGAATTCGGGGTCTTCCAAACGACCAATATTGGTCATTGCAATAATACCGCCTAGTAGCAGTATCACCACCATAAGCCATACATTTACGGGTTTATCAATTGAATAACGAGCGATATCCATAACTTACTTTTCTCCCTCGTAAGGGAGAACTTTCATGTCGGCTCGCATTTTGGTTGCGCCAGCGGCAACAACTTTCTGACCCAGTGCTAACGAGCCACTTAGTACCGCAAAATCTTCGTGAATATGTTCGACGGTCACGCTAACTTTGTTCACCAATTGGCTACTTTCATCGTAAACCCAAACGGCAAAACCTGAGGCTTTGTCACCTACTAGCGATTGAATTGGAACCACAACGCCATCAGGGAATGGCGAGCCTTGCAAACTTACTTTTACGACTGCACGTGCGCCCGGAGTAAGGGGTAAATCTGCACGAGGTTCCATGGCAAAAACAACTTCGTAAGTTTGTGATACTGGGTCGGGCTGAGTATTATGCTCTACATAATTAACTGGGTACCACTGCGTTTCTTCAGTCGTTAACGACGCACTAGCTTGTTTGATACCACGGTTAAGGTTCGCGGTGAGTAGCCTTTCTGGCACATTAATATTGAAGTAAATTTTAGACACATCTTGTAGGCGAGCAATAGGGGTTCCCGCGGCTACAAAACTATTATTTTCAACAAGACGCTGAGACACCTTGGCATCGAAAGGGGCATATAATTGGGTGTAACTTAAATCCTGCTTTGCCGTTTTTAGTTCTATTTCAGCTAATTCGTAGGTGGTCTTTGCCGTATCAAGAGTACTCTGCGCAACCAGTTTCTGCGCATACATTTTTTCAATACGATCTAATTCGCGTTTAGACTGTTCCAAGCGAGTACGTTGTTCATCAACACGGCGCTCGAAAGGCTGTCGGTCAATCGTAGCTAACAGCTTTCCTTCTTCAATGTCATTACCAGTGGTTAAATCGGTTTGTACTAACCGACCTGACACTTCAAAACTAAGATCTACCGTTTTCACTGCAGAAACCACTGCCGGAAAGGTAAATTCATCAAATGCAGGAACCGTGCTCACCTCGGCAAGTTTCACATAGCGGGGGGCTACCGTTTTATTTTGTATGTCATCCTCTGATGTACAGCCAGCAAGGGTAAGAACAGACAAGGCAGTAAACGC
Source organism: Alteromonas sp. Mac1 (assembly GCF_001562125.1). Lineage (NCBI taxonomy): Bacteria > Pseudomonadati > Pseudomonadota > Gammaproteobacteria > Alteromonadales > Alteromonadaceae > Alteromonas > Alteromonas sp. Mac1. The sequence goes on along the minus strand of NZ_CP013932.1, from coordinate 2,030,697 downwards.
AACAAGGTGACGAATTCGCGAAATGGGCATAAGAATTTTTCGATCCGTATTTGTGGTGAACACAGTATAGACGACTATATTCACTATAATTAAAGTAAACTGTGCGGTGCATTTTAAAGATCATCCATTGAAAAGTAAACTGTGCAGTGTAAAATGGCCACATAATATTTTTAGACAGCAAAATTATGACTAGCACTACACGTACCCGAAGTGATGTTAAGCGAGATGCCATTATTCAAGCGGCAAAGCACGCATTTCAGGAGTTTGGCGTAAATGGAACCAGCATGGATAAATTGGCTGAGCTAGCAAACGTGTCTAAAAGAACAGTGTACAACCATTTCTCAGCGAAAGAAGAGCTGGTTATGCATCTCATTAAAGAGCAGTGGCAATCTGCCCTTGTTGATATAGGTGCGCCTTACAATCCTAAGGCGTTGTTGGCCGACCAACTTACCGATCTTATTATGGCCGACATAAACTTTATGAGCGGTGATGAGCACTTAGAGTTGGCTCGTGTAGCTATTGGCCATTTTTTTTACGAACCTAATCGTTTAAAAGACGAAGTTGCTCAACTTCAAGCCCAAGAAAAAGCCATGCATAGGTGGTTAAAAGCCGCAAAAAAAGACAACCGTATGGATTTTGATGACATTGACCAAGTGGTTGAAGAGTTGGATAGCCTTGTAAAAGGGCAGTGTTTCTGGCCTCAATTGTTCAAATTAGAAGACCCTTTAACCGAAGTCCGAAAGTTAGAGATTGCTAAGAGTACTGCGGCACTTATTTTGTGTCGATACGAGGTTAGCTCGGAACAATCTGCTTAACCCTTCTCCATTATTGCGTATCACGTAAGCTATTTTGATGGCGTGTTATTGAACCGAGGTGTTAAAAGTATAAGTTTTAAATTGCTCCCATAAGGCTTGCGCAACCGGGCCCAAGTACTGTTTTTTATTTTTGATGATGTAATAATCGAAGGTTATCGTATTCTCGATATCGCTCAGTTGTAATTTTACCAACTTGCCATTTTCTATACTTTTCTCAATGTGGTGACCAGGTAATTTACCCCAGCCCATACCGCTTTCAATAAGCATTTTTTTTGTTGCGAAGTCATTAACATACCAACATCGTTGTCCATCCTGTACACCCCAACTCTTATTAAGTGAACCTCTCCCTGAATCTTGCACCACGATTTGGTACTCGTTTATTAATTCAGTACTCGCATATAGCCCAGGATGCCTAGCAATGAGTTGCGGCGATGCCACATTAACTAGTTGGCCTGAATTCAACATGTGCCTATCTATTTGACTATTTTGCAGGAGATCTGGCGTTAACGGAGATAAACAAAAAGTGGCATTTTGCTGGAGTAGGGCTTCAAGTGCACCGGTTAAATATTCCTGTTTAAGGATAAATTGTGTATCTGGGAATTGTTTTTGTACCGTGGCGAGTAATGGAACAATGCCCTTCAAATTGTAAGTTGCCTCGGTTGTTAGGGTAATACTGGTTTCGTTACCTGAAGCGATATTACTAGCGATATTACGCAATGAGTTTGCTTCATCTAAAACCCGCAATGTTTGTTGATATAACACTTTCCCCTCGTCAGTTAAGGTTAGCCGATAGGCTGACCGATTAAACAAAGTAACCCTCAACGTGGTTTCCAATTGCTTAATACTCTGACTAATTGCTGGCTGTGTTTTATTTAGTCTGGTACTGGCTTTACTCAGCGAGCCTAGTTCAGCTACAGATTGAAACATAATTAATTGCTCAAGTTTCATACTGACTCCAAGATATAAACTTTAAGTTTATTAGTTATTAAAATACATTCAATATTTTTTATTGTTTTGTTTGCTTAAACTTTATGCAAGTTAATAGTAATTGGCTATGAATTTTAATGGAGAAGACCATGAGCAAAGTAAAGAAAGCAGGAATGTGGATGAGTTTAGGCTTAGCAAGTGTGGCGTTTGCAGCTGCTGGTTTAGCAAAGTTAGCGGGTGTAGAACAAATGCACATGTCGTTTGCGGCAATGGGGTTGCCGGCGTGGTTCGGCTATTTTATTGGGGCATGTGAAGTTGCCGGTGCCGTGGGGGTATGGTTACGCCGAACCAGCATTTATGCGTGTATCGGTTTGTTTATTATTATGCTTGGCGCTATTTATTTTCATGTTGTTTATGATGCTGTCGCCAATGCAATACCGGCCTTAGTATTAGCGATACTGATGAGTTATATTTTTGTGGTTCGCAAAGGCGAGTCTCAGGCCAGCGAAAGCTAAATCTGCAGTGAAGGCTTAATGCCTGTGGTATATAGTCCACATGGCGCTGGGTCTATGTCACTTTTGGGGAACCGCCTATAGCCAAAATTGGCCAGCCAAAAAATATTTACGGAGTTGCTATTCAACCCCCGAATTTCGGTTTATTTGTGGCAAGAGTATGGATGTCACGCGCCGAAGTAGAGACCTTGTCCTACAATAGAACGTTAATTTCCTGAACTATTCCTGCCATAATCTTTTACCATGTGACGAATTGACGACTTTAACGAGCGCGGTTGATAGGTATCAACCGCGCAGTCCACGTACTACAAAGTTAGCGGCAGCACTATCTATTTTCCATTTCCATTTCAGTATTAACATTAATATCTAAAGACGGTTTCCGTCTGAAAATTCGACTTTTTATCCACGAAAACGGTACCGCTAAGTCTAGCAAGATTAAGTACAAGCAAGGCACTAATATAAGCGTGACCAAGGTGGCGTACAGCACGGCAAAACCAAGAGCGGCCGCCATAGGCACCACGAATGCAGCCTGTAGGCTACTTTCAAACATAATGGGCAGTACACCCGCAAAGGTTGTAATCGAGGTCAGTGTAATAGCCCTAAAGCGAGCGCTTCCTGCTTCTGTTACTGCTTCTTTTACGCTGTAACCTTGGGCTCGGCGTTGATTGACAAAATCCGTCATTACCAATGAATCATTTATCACCACACCCGCTGCGGCTATTAGGCCAAAGGTGGACATCATGCTTAAATCTAGATCGAGCAAGAAATGACCCCAAATAGCACCCGTGAAGCTAAAGGGAATGACCGACATAATGATAAGTGGTTGACCATAACTTTTAAGCGGCACGGCCAAAAGGATGTAAACCATAATCATTGCGGCTAAGAAAAACAATAATTGCTCACTTTGCTGCGCTTGCTGTTCTTCAATATCGCCGCCCAATTCAGTCATCACCGATGGGAATTCTTCTTGAAGTTGCGGAAGTAGTTTCTCGCGAATTTCTTCTACTACTTCGTTTGGCTCTACCGCCTCTTCATCAATATTGCCCCATACGTAAACGCTGCGATAACCACCTTCACGGCGAATGTAGCTAATGCCTGGTTTTTCTTCCAGCAAGACTACGTCGCCAAGCAATACATCACGGCCTTGGGGTGTTTTGATAACGGTATATTTCAAATCAGCAAAACGTTCCCGGGTAAGTTCAGGGTAGCGCACCATTACCTTCACTTCTTCGCCATTACGAATAACCCGTTGGGCTTCGCCGCCATAGAAGCTGGCTCCGACTTGAGAGGCAATGTCAGAAAGGGTTAAACCTAAATCATAGGCTACGGGCAACATTACTAATTGCACTTCTTTGCTGGCTGGATCTATGGTTGAACTAACATCGAATAGGCCATCTTGTTGTTGCAGCATTTCAATAAACTTTAATCCTGCAGCGTTCAATGTATTGATATCCGAGCCAAATAAAAGATAGCCAAATTCGCCATCTTCGCCACCACCATTAACATCATCAATCACGGTAAATGACTTCATGCCGGGAATTTCAGGTATGGCTTCACGCCAGCGCCTTGCTAATTCGAAAGTATCAATAGGGCGTTCGTCTTCGTGCACTAAAGGAGTCAGAATTTGCCCTTGGGTACGTTCATCGTTGAAGGCGAGCCTGTCTCGGATCATGCCTGTGCCAAACTCGTCAATAACCTGTTCTTCAACATCTAAAATAGTTTGTTCTATAGTCTTTAACGCGTTTATGGTGGTTGCATCCGACACGTTTTCATTCATTTCAATGCGAACGCTAGGAAAGTCATGAGGAACTTTTGGATTAGGTACCATGCGCACATAGTTTGCGTTGATTAGCCCAATGCTAATCATCAAAATACCAAAGAAAAGGAAAAACACCGCCCAACGCCACTTCAATGCGCTTTCCACCGTGCGCTTATAAGGGCCGTTTACAAAGCCGTAGAATCGCGTGTTAAATTTATCCCGCCAGCTGCCTTTTTTGATGGGTGTAAAATGGGTATGGGCAATATGCGCAGGCAATATCAACTTTGATTCAACTAAGCTGAATGCTAAACAGAATATAACCACAATAGCGATATTGTAAAAGAAAGCACCTTCAGGGCCACTACTTAAGGTAAAGGGCGCGAATACGGCAATGGTCGTCAAAACACCAAATGTAGCTGGTGTTGCAACACGCTTGGCACCACGTACTACGTTGTCGATACCTCCACCTTTACTTTCTATTTCGGTATAGGCACTTTCCCCTATAACGATGGCATCATCGACTACAATACCTAGCACCATTATGAAGGCAAACAGCGAAAGAATATTAATGCTAATGCCAAAAATAGGCATCAGCATTACGGCGCCTAAGAAGCACACGGGTAAGCCTACCATTACCCATAACGCTAGTTTAAAGCGCAAAAAGAGGGTTAGCATCAAGGCGACTAGAATTGAGCCTTGAAACAGGTTTTTTAGCATCATGTCTAAGCGAGCATTTAAGTAGTAGGTCATATCGACCAGTATTTCTAAGCTCACCCCATCTGGAAGAGTTTTATTTCGTTGCTCAATATAGGCTTTTACGGTGTTAGCAACAGGAATTGTATTTTGAGATTTAGTTGCACTTACCGACATATAAATGGCGTTTTTACCGTTATATTTAAAATAGCGTTCACCCTCGGTGAAGCCATCTTTTATTGTCGCAATGTCACCTAAAGTGACTTTGGCACCCGCTGCGCCTATTTTCACCGGGATTTGAGCAAACTCAGCCCCGCTGTAATACTGGTTTTCTACTCGAACAGAAATGATTCCGGCGTTGGTACGCAGCTGCCCAGCTGATATATTCGTTGAATAGTTACTTATCGCTTGGCTAACATCGGCAATGCTAAGGCTGTATTTGCGCAGCATTTCCGGTTTTATTTCTATTGCTATTTCATCGTCAGGTGTCGATATTTCTACTAAGGAAACATTACCTAGTTGAAGTAACTCGTCTTCAATATCTTTGGCAATAACTTTAAGTTCGGGAAGGGGTAAGTCGCCTACTAAAGGCATTTCAATAACGTCTTGTTGGAACTCAATTTGAGAGATATTTACCGGTTCCATGCCAGCAGGGAAGGTGGCGATACCGTCAACTCTTAATTTTACTTTATCAAGAACATCCGTCAGTTCTTCATCGGTATCAATTTCTAGAGTTACTGTTCCTGAATCACGAAAAGCACGGGCTACCGTTTTTTTAATTTCGGTGACGTCTTTTAACGATTCCTCTACTTTAATAAGAATACTTTCTTCTATTTCTTGAGGAGAAGCACCAGGATATTGTGCCGACACCGTAATGTAGTTTATTTCGATGTTAGGGAACATTTGGCGCTGAATAGTAAAGTAACTGGCCAAACCCATCAAAATGATAAATATCATTAAAAGGTTAGCGGCCACTGCATTATTGGCAAACCACGCGATGATGCCGGTTTCTGAATTCGTTTTATTCATTGGCGGCGCTCCTATTTAGCGGTGGTGCTGTTCGCCACAAAATCAGCGCTATTATCGATGACCTTTACTTCCATGCCATTTTGCGGGTACTCAGGTAATGACATCACCACTTTTTTAGGATTGAAATCACCTTGAATAAGAAAGTCGCTACCATCTTCACGAATAACCTCAATTTTTTGCGAGACCAACTTATTTTTCTCATCAATCGTCCAAAGCGTACGGTTGGTAACCAATTCCTGAGGAATACGGTATACATCCTCTAACCTTTTACCCTTAAAGCTAATCGTGGTGTATGTACCGAATTTAACAATAGGTTTATTTTGATTTAAGGCGTAGGGGTCTTCAATTCTTGCAACAAAATGTGTCATTCGCGTGGCACTATCGATAACCCCAGTGTCGCGATGGATAGTGGCGGTAACCTGTGTTTTGCTTAAATCATCTAGGGTAAGTATCGCCTTGGTACCTAAGGTGTTTTCATCTAAGAATGCACGGTCGAAGCCAGCGATAGGGAAGGTGATTTCTGCCTGTTCAATATTATAGATAACCGCTGCGGTCATCCCTTGGGTAACGTAATCACCAGTACTGATATCTCTAGAAATAATTAGGGCATCATAAGGTGCAGTCACTTCGCAGTTATCTAAATCGCGCTTAGCAATTTTGAGTTGAGCTTCTGCTGATTTAACTGATGCTTGTGCGCTCATGACCTGTGGTTTTCTAAGGTACAAGTCGGTGACTCTAGCATCAGGCATAGACTTGGCTTCTTGTGCCGCTACATCTGCTTGTGCTTGTTCTTGTATTAATTGAGCTTGAGCACTGGAAAGATTAGCTTGCGCGAGTAATAACGCGGCCTCGTAGGCATCTTTTTCTACCGAGAACAACAATTCACCTCGACGGATTAAACCGCCACTCACAAATTTGGGATTCCAAGACTCAACTTCGCCAGAAACCTGGGCTGCTAGGTTAGTACTCTCGAGCGGCTGTACTTCACCGTAAGAAGATAATGTAATAACAGAGCTTTCGGCATCTATCTGCTCGATAGTGACGGTGGGACGAGTGTCTACCGCTTCTGTTATAGCTGAATCTGAAGCCGATGCCTCAATGCCTTTCATTATAAAATAACTTATTGCCAGAATAGCAACAGGAAGTATGAATTTCATCCATTTCATAAACGAGTCTTTGTTGAAAAAATTAGCTGAGGGTAGTGTAACGCCAAACTGTTTCTAATTTATTCATCAATTGTAACTAAACGTGAGCCAACAAAGTGAAAGCCCAAGAACAAGTATTATCAGAAATTAAAAGTGTATATGAGAAGCATCGCCAAGCGTCGATGTATATTATAGATTGCTTTTACTGGTTAGCTCAGATGCGGCACATACTTTATTTCTGCCGTCACGTTTTGCTCGATATAAGGCTTGATCGGCTAAATTTAATGCGGTTGTAAGAGATATTGACGACGTTATTTCACACACTCCAAAACTTGATGTGACGCGATGAGGTTTCCCATCCACTGAAATCGCTTTCGCACTCAGATTTTCTCTTATTTGTTCGGTAACTAATTTAGCATCCTTCTCATTAGTTTCTGGAAAAATAAATAAAAATTCTTCACCGCCCCATCGTGAGAGCCCATCCTGTGTTCGTAGTCGACGGCTAAAAACTTCCGCAACCTGTTTTAATACCTCATCACCGGCGTCATGCCCAAAGGTGTCATTAATCGATTTAAATCTATCAATATCAGCGAGTGCGATAGAAAAAGGCTTTTTATTTCGCTGCATTCTACTGATTTCTTGTTCGAGCTGCTGTTGCCCGCCTCGTCGATTTAGAATGGTTGTTAGGGGGTCATAACGGGCTTGTCGTTCGAACTGTTCGCTCAAATATAATGCGGTAGAATAACTGCGTTGGCGGCTGTATTCGTAAAAAGCAGACAGAAAAGAGATAGTGATAAATGAATAAATGAGTCGGGTCTTAAACTCGTAAGAGTATTCAGTAGCTAGCAACGCGTTATCAGGGGTGAATAATATAACAATAACTAAAGTGATAAACCCCGTCAGAGCAAAGAGTCCACGGCGAAAGCCAGTAAAAAACATGGTCACTGGAGGCACTGTAAAAATCCATAGGGGCCCAGTACCCGCATTGCCGCCAGTGATAACAAGTATGAGCATCAGAGACATCAGGCATACAATAATTACCATGGCAGAAATAATACTGCCTTGCTTGGCGCCTATCATCGATTGCATTTTATGTGAAATAGCAAAAAGAATACTGGCCGACAACAACACACAAGCGAGCAGAGTATCTTGTGCAAATAACGCTCTTAATCCCAAGAAAAAAGTTAACCCCATACCTACGGCTGAAAACATATTTACTACTCTGATCCGACGATTTACGTCATCAGATAACGAGTTATGTGTTCCAAATTCTATAAACTTTCTTATCGGGTTAAGCATAAGTGTTACTTTTGTACCGAACTAATATTGTTAGCTATATCTGTTGCTAGGGCATTAATAGCTTCTCGCATAACTTCAATGCTGGCAGGGAAACCATCGGTTGAGAGAGGAAGTATATACTCAAAATCGTTAGCAGACTGTGAGTCATTGGTATGCTTTATAATGTATTGCCCGCGCAGAATGATATCGCCTTGCCATGTAGCAATAAAGTCATCTATCTGTAGGGTTAAATAGTCATTGATATCTTTAGCATTCACATTATGGGTAACTAACATTACACCTTGTGTACGCAAGGCTGCTTTCAATGACTTTGTGATACCTTCATCAAGGGGCTCAGCCCAGAGGTGCTCTGTCGCGATATGTAAACTCGTAGAGCTTGTCTGATAAACAAGGCCTCGTTGTTTTAAATAATCGGGTAGGACAATTTTGTTTATTAATAAACGATGTGGGGCAGATGCATACTGGGTCGCAGAAGGCGATGTTGTTGAATGAAGCAAGTAATATTGCAACGCGCTGCCAGATGATGCGCAGCCTATTAACGAAGCGCCAGCAAGCAAAGCGAACCCTAGCCTTGCTTTACTCATGCTGCAAACAAGTGCGTTCCAATAATTAATAAAAATTTTCATTGTTATCCTTTTACTACTTGCTCAGAAGCTTACCCTCGTGCGTACACCTTTGTTGATGAAACCCACAGTGCTTTTGCGTATTTTCGTGTTTGGTTGGTAAAGTTTCTAATTCGCTAATTTTTTGCTTTTGGTTCAATACCGGAGCTATTGCTATCAGTAAAAATTAAACTATTCGGTGACTGATTCAGCTTTAATAACAAAGGCTGAAGATTGCGCATAGTATCTTGCATCGTATCTACCGTTTCTTTAATTTCAGATTGGCTCAAGCCGCCTTCACTGTAATTTTTTAACAAGCTGTCTAAGCTTAGCAATACTTGATTTAAGTTAGTATTGAGTAGCTCCGTATCTACATTTGCAATCAGCACATCAAAGTCATCACTTGCCGTTTCAACGGATTGAGCCGCCAGTTTCATGTCTTCTACGGCCAACAGCACATTCGATACCATATCACCCAATGGCAATTGATTAATCTTGTCTAAAATAGCATCTGCTTTTTGGGTAATCTGCGTAAACTCGTTAGACACGGTTGGAATAACTTCGTAACCGTTCAGCATCGCTATTTCGTTACTATCATCGGGCTTTGAAACGTGTTGTAAGTCTACAAAAAGGCCGCCTGTGAGTACATTACCCATTCGAAGGGTAGCCCTTAAATCTTTTCGAAGCCAATTGCGCATGGTTTGCTTGATGGCATTGAGACCTTCTTCCGTATCTGGTTGTCTAACTTTTCCTGGGTAGATGTTAATAATGACGGGGATGGGGTAGTCCCGTTCAAGGATATTGCCTTCTACGGCGGGAAACGAGTTAATAGCCATCACGTTACCAATCTCTATTCCTCGATATTCAACGGGGGCGCCTACGGTAAGTCCACGTACACTTTCATCAACTAAAAGCACATATTCAGCGGCAAGTTTGTAGCGGGCATTTGACGCAGTAGTAACATCGCCGTAAATAGTAAAAGAGGCATTTTCAACAACACGTTCACCAATCTGAACACCTTCAGGAACACCGAAGGTAATACCGTTGGCTAATAGGGTTTCTAAACTGCCGGTTTCCATTTTTACACCGCTAGATTCAAGCTTAAGCTTAACGCCGCTCACATCCCAAAATCGGGTGTTCTCGGTAATAAGTTTATGATACGGCGCTTCAATAAATGCATCGTAGTAGACCACACGCTCTTCAATATTAAACACCGCATCTTCAAACTCACCCACTTTGAAGCCCTTATAAATGATGGGATCACCCGGTTTATAAGCAAACTCATCATCGCTTTGCAAGATTACGTGCAACCCCGGCGTGCCGGCTGGTGTTACCGGAGGGCGCTCTAGGGCGATAAAATTAAGCTGTTCTTTGCCACTGTCATTCGCTGCCATGGCGATATAGCTGCCAGAAAGTAAGGTGTTTAGGCCTGATACTTCTGAAAAACTGATCCGCGGGGCGACCACCCAAAAATCACTTTTATCGGTAAGGAGATGTGAGGCATTAGCATCTATACGCGCAGTCACTAATACACCATCTAAGTCGGGCTTAAGCGTGATTTTTTTTACTTGGCCCACATCCAAATCCCGCACTTTGATAGGGGTTTTGTTAACTTCAATACCGGTAGCAGATTGTAACTCAATGGTAATGAGAGGCCCCTGATTTTTCCATTGCTGATAAACCATCCAGCCACCAACCACTACCACCAATATGGGAATAATCCATATGCGAGAGATTGATTTTGTAGACGTGATTTTTGCCTCTTCTGTCATGGTAGTTGTTTCCAGTGCTGCCAAATAAGCCGTGAATCAAATGTCATAGCGGCTATCATCGTAGTGAAGACCACCGCACAAAACGCAAGCGCTGCGGGGCCAGGAAAAATAGAAAGTGTATTACCCATCTGAATTAGTGCAACTAATACCGCGACCACAAAAACGTCAATCATTGACCAACGACCAATAGCTTCTGTTATGCGGTAATAGCGAATGCGTAATTGTGTAGAGCCCGTTCTGCCAAGTTGAACACTTAAATTCAACCAACAAAGAATGATAATTTTGGCTACTGGCACTACTACGCTTGCCACTAAAATAATAATGGCGATGGGGTATGAGCCCCCCTCCCACAGAGTAATCACGCCACCAATAATGGTATTTGGGGTTTCTTGACCAAAAAACTCAGTTCGCATAATGGGCAATACGTTCGCGGGGATATACAAAATAGTTGCGGTAAGCAGCAGCGCCCAAGTGCGTTGTATACTGCTACTGGCTTGTTTTTCTTCTAAAGGTTTTGGCGGTGGTAACTCGCCTTCGTGTAGCCACAATGCAAACCCTGTACTGTCGAAGTTCGACATTGATAGGGCCATAAATGCGGTAAAGCCAATAAACGCATAAAAAGACATACCAATAGCCACATCGGCTAGTTCGGTGACTTTTATTAAGCTTACTAATGTTCCCACTAAGAATATTTCGGCCATACTCCACGGTAGCAGGGCTCTCACCCAATAAAACATCCGCTTAATAAACGGCGTTCTCGCATTGTTTAAATGTGCTAACCCAAGGGTAATAAAACCTAAAAGCACCATGCCGGGTAAAATTAATGTCGCTAAGCCGGTAATAATAGCCAAGGATAAATAGTCGTTTTCCATTAACACGGAAAGACCACCGGGAAGATCGATACTGTGCTTCTGACCACTTGATTTAAAAGTCAAAAAGTTAAAAGGTAGGGATAGGGCTAGAAAAACAAACGCACTTATTGAAAATGCCAAAAGCCGCTCGCTCGCATTTCTCTTGAATGTGAGCAAGGTATGATGACATCGAGGACATATTGCTCGTTCCCGATGATTTAACTCTGGCAAAACAACGCGATGATGGCATTGTTCGCAAACGAGGGTTAACCTAGTACCTTCAGCCATAGGAGTAAAAAAACAAACGCCTTATTCTAAATGGAAACATTGAACTGTAGAACCAAGCTTTAGCGCCGGATTGTAAACCCAAACTATAAAAACGACGGTTAAACCGTTGAAATGTAATTGTTAACAGAATAGCGTATTCCACGGTTAGCGGGAAGCTTCGCTGATAAGTACAACTAAAAATAATCACAATATAAGACATTACATGAGCATAATAATTCAAATCCAGCGCCGCCTAGGGGTGTTCAAGCGTATAGTTAGTCGAAGATTGCTGAGACGAACATCAGGGGTAGTCAGGTTTTGGCAAAGCCTAAATTTAGCACAGCGTTGTTATGCTGCCGCAACCTTGGTGTTTTTTAGCGCACTGTTCTTCGGCCTTCAAGGTAGCTTTTATAAAGTCGTAATAGGTGTATTGGTCACTATTGCCATACTTTACGAATTCTGGCCTAGGTTCATGCTGGTCTGGAATAGCTTACCAGGTAGAGCCTTTATCCTGTTTATTTATGCCGTAATTGCTAATTTTGCATTGGCTTCGGCAAGTGGGTTAGTGAATAGTGTTTCGGGTGTAAGTGCCGCGTCTCTGCCCTACAGTCATAATTTTGCCATTATCCTGATGCTTCCAAGTTGGTTTTTTATAACCACTCTGTTAGCTCTGGTTCTAGTCCAATTACTCATGCCACTGTATTTGCTCGTACTACTTTTGCTCAAGCCTTTTGGCGTTCATGGATTGTGGCATGCGCCAGAATATAGATTCGTGTTTACCACCGCTTTGATTCGTTATGGATGGATGCTATTGGTATTGGTTAAAGTGGTAGAGGTGTCGATGGAGTCTGGTATTGTTAGTTTTTTCTCAGATACCCCTTCAAAGCTCGTATCAACTAGTTCAAAAGTAAAGGATAAGGGGGTGATTGCTGCTCAAATCGGTAACCCAACAAAGCCAGTAACGTTGGCAGAGGCTGCTAACAGTATAAAAGCACAGATAAAGGCGGAGTTAGAAGATGAATTTAAACCTGCTACTGCGCTTGAAGCCGATTTAAACACTTTACCAGAATCCCTATCGGGAAACGCTTCTGAAACCACAACCGAAGAAGAGCGAGTGGTTGGCTTTGACCTTTCAGCCCAAGGAGCAGCGTTTCGACTTATGCAAAAGCAGTTGCTCGCTGAGTTTATCTTTAATTATGAAGCTGATGAATTTTCTCGCTGTGCTAACCCCGAAGGTACGCGGGTAGTGGAATTGAACGATTATGAAATTTTAACAATTCGTCCTTTGAAAAACGATGATATTGGCTACACCTATACCGTAATACCATGCCGCTCAGCGGCCATTGGTAATGACGTTACGCCATAATAGATTAGCTTGAAACAATGCGCAGTAAGAAACGCTAAATGAAGGTAACAAAAAAGCCAGCACAAGGTGCTGGCTTTACATACACAAGATTAACCGCAATTTAGAAGCTAGCGTTACCTGGTGTGCGTGGGAATGGAATAACATCACGCACGTTTTGCATACCAGTAACATAAGCGACTAAGCGCTCGAAACCTAGTCCGAAGCCAGAGTGCGGTACGGTGCCATAACGGCGAAGGTCGCGATACCATGCATAGTCTTCTTTCGACAATTCCATTTCTTCCAAACGGGCGTCAAAAACATCAAGGCGTTCTTCACGCTGCGAACCACCAATAATCTCACCAATACCTGGTGCAAGTACGTCCATAGCGGCAACGGTTTTGCCGTCGTCGTTAATACGCATATAGAATGCTTTAATATCCTTAGGATAGTTTTGCATAATGATAGGTGCACCAACGTGTTCTTCGGCTAAATAGCGCTCATGCTCTGAAGACAAATCAATTCCCCACTCAACAGGAAATTCAAAGGTTTTGCCGCAGTTTTGTAAAATGTCGATTGCGTCTGTGTAGTCCATGCGAACAAAGTCAGAACTCACTAACTTTTCTAAGCGTTCAACAGCATCTTTTTTAATACGTTGAGCAAAGAAGTTCATGTCATCTGGCAGTTCATCAAGCACGGCTTTACACACATATTTCAGCATGTCTTCAGCTAACTGAGCAATATCGCTCAAATCAGCAAAGGCAACTTCCGGCTCAATCATCCAGAACTCAGCCAAGTGGCGAGAGGTGTTTGAGTTTTCTGCGCGGAAAGTAGGCCCAAAGGTATAAACCTTAGACATGGCTGTACAATAGGTTTCAACGTTTAACTGACCCGAAACGGTAAGGTAGGTTTCTTTACCGAAGAAATCTTCTGAGTAATCAACGTTACCTTTGTCGTCTAATGGCAGGTTCATCATATCTAATGTAGATACGCGGAACATTTCACCAGCGCCTTCTGTGTCACTTGCCGTTAAAATTGGGGTAGATACCCAAAAATGGCCGCGCTCATGGAAGAAGCGATGAATGGCTTGTGATAGACAGTTACGCACACGCGTTACCGCACCAATTACATTAGTACGAGGGCGCAGGTGAGCGTATTCTCTTAAGTACTCGATACTGTGTCGCTTCGCTGACATTGGGTAAGTATCTGGATTTTCTACCCAGCCTAATACCTCAACCTCAGTTGCTTCAATTTCTACCGATTGGCCTTGGCCCTGAGAGGCTTTTACTACACCAGTTACCGATAGTGAGCAGCTTGCTGTTAAACGCTGTACGTCAGCGTAATTTGACAGAGAACTCAGTGCTACCACTTGAATAGGGTCAAAGCAACTACCATCGTGTAGTGCTATAAAAGATAACCCAGCCTTAGAGTCGCGGCGTGTTCTTACCCAACCTTTAACGGTTACCGATTCGCCAACTGCGTACTTACCTTTAAGTACGTCGACAACGGGCGCATGCGTCATGTTAATTTCTCCGTCTCACTGATTTATGCTGTTTTGTGTCATTGTTCCACAAGCAACAACAATGTGCATTTGCACTAATAATGGTTTTTACGTCAATCTTTTGGATTTTCTGCCGATAATTCAGCATGTTTTAGAATTTTCATCCTGAAAAAGCGAGATAGCACCTAGTCATTTCAAAAACGCGAGAATGGCGTTTACAAAAAGACTAAAAATAAATACCGCTAATCACGCATAATCCAATAGCACGCTAGTATACTCAACCTAAAGCGGGATGCCAGAGAACAGAGTGACAAATGGGAAATAAATATAATCCGTACGGTGTTGAAGAGCGACGTTCAAGGCCTAGAACCGAAACAAATTTCTTTCGCGTGATGCTGGCTCTCAATGTAATAGGTTGGTTGGCACTAGTAGTAACCTTGGTTCTATTTCATTTTGCTCGCCCCGACTTTATCAGCGGTGTTCAAGAATACTGGGGCATTGAAGGCGACACAGGGTGGTCGGCTGAATATGTAAAAGCCATGCAAATCATGCTGCAAGTATGTTTGTTGGTAAGTTTGGTTAGTATTGTAATGCGCGCCCGCCGCAGCAGGCGGCAGGGCGATCAGTTTGGTTTTAATTTATTCGTATTGGCCAGCATAGCTGTTATTAGCCTTATTACGCTGGCCACTACCATGGGAGCCGCTACATAAAGGCGATGCTAATGAGCCAATAAGTGTAAATGGCGTAAGCTGCCACAAATGCCCCTCCTTCTACTCGGTTTAAGCGCCCTTGACGCTTGTAGCCAATGCAAAATACAAACAGTGCTATTGTAGCTGCCAACATTACGACAACATCGCGATATAAGAAGTCAGCACTTACCGACATAGGCTGAATAGTACCTGCAATACCTACCACGGCGAGGGTGTTGAACATATTCGAGCCAATAACATTTCCCAAGGCCAAATCGTGCTCACCTTTTTTCACTGCGATAAGCGATGAAGCAAGTTCAGGCAACGACGTACCAATTGCAATAACCGTTAAGCCAATAATAGTATCGCTAACGCCAAAGAAGGTGGCTACTTCAACAGCACCCCACACTAACATACGAGAGCTGGCTACTAGCAAGAGTAGGCCCGTAAGAAGCCATACTATATGGGTTTTGATTGTACCTTCAGATGCATTTATTTCCTCACTGTATTCATCGGCTAGTTTGTCTTTACTGCCTTGCATCCCATGCCAAATACTCCATGAAATAAGCAGTACAAACAGGCCAAGTAATGAGAAAGCATCATCCTTTGATACCGATTGGTCTAGCACCTGCCAAGAAGCGAAAAAGGTAATACCCAGTAATACAGGAATTTCCTTTTTAATAATGTTCGATTTAACCGCTATAGGGCTGATAAGTGCGGTTAATCCTAAAATAAGCAGTATGTTAGCAATGTTCGAGCCGTAGGCATTACCTAAAGCAATACCTGAATTACCTTGAATGGCAGCGAAGATAGAGACAATGATTTCAGGGGCTGATGTTCCAAAACCAATAATCAGCATACCAATAAGAAGCGGGGACACGCCAAAGTGATTGGCAACGGATGCCGCGCCACCCACAAATTTCCCTGCACTCCATAGCAAAACCGGCAGCCCAATAAGAATGGCTAAACTGGCTAATAACATACAATCTCCTACTTGTTTCTCTGAAATCTACTCGCAGTATAAATTATAAAAAGTTAAGTAAAAACAACAGTATTCTTAGGCTGTTTCCTTGTTTTAGCTGAGCTTCAATCACCGTCTAGCGCTTTTAGCGAGCGACTGCGCTTCGCCATAAATAACCCTGCGAGATAGATTAGTTTTCGTTGTCTTAACGATGAAAAAAAGCCGTGCTCAATTCACTTTGCAATTTTCACTTTCGGCGTAAACTTAGCGCCATTCTTACTTGAGTAGTGGTGAGCATTATTCTTAATGCCGCACTTCTCGAATTGTAACTTACTTAATATTATTTAGAAGCGAATTACATGCACAATACGTTGATTGTGGCTGACGATGTTACGCCATTTAGCGAAACAGCGTTAACGGTACTTACCTTTCAAGATTACTTGGCGGAGTTTCCGAAACTTAATGAACCGAAAATACGGGTAATAAACCTGTGTGACACTACCCGCTATTTAAGCCAAGGGTATTACTGTTCATTGTTGGCGCAGGCGCGTAATCATTTGGTATTACCCGGCGTAAATACCATTAACGACCTTCGACTAGCAGAAGCACGTAGTGTAGATAGACTACCTTTTGCGTTGTCGTTACCCGTTGATGAAGTTGATATTCCTGCTTCGCCTTTATTGGTACTTTTTGGTGAAGTTAAAGATCAGCGTTTTAAGCGAGTTGCCCGTCAAGCGTTTGAAAAGTATCCATGTCCGATTTTACTACTTACCCTGACAGCGACTGATTCCCATGCGAACAAGAAGATCAGTAAAAAAGTAAGTGGCAAACACAACGTAGTTGGCTTTGCTGATATTGCGGCTAAGCCTTTTACTGCGCTAGATAGCAAACAACAGCAGTTGTGTATTGCTCAGTTAGAAAGCTACACCACGAAACAATGGCGTGCCTCTAAAGCAAGTAAACGCACTCGTTGGGATATGGCTATTTTAGTTAATCCTGATGAGTCGACGCCACCTAGCGACGAAAAAGCGATTCGCCACTTTGTAAAAGCGGCTGAAAAGGTGGGATTTAGAGCCAATGTGGTTTCACGTTTATCGCCTGAAGATTTGGGACACTATGACGCGTTATTTATTCGTGAAACTACGGCAATAGACCATCACACCTATCGTTTAGCCAGAGCGGCTGAGCGAGAAGGGGTGATAGTGATGGATGATACCCAGTCTATATTGCGCTGTTGCAACAAAGTGTTTTTACAAGATGCTTTTACGTATCAAAAAGTACCGGCACCGAAAGCTATGTTTGTGTCGAATTCTGATGATGAAACCTGCGATAAGCTTATAGAGGAGTTTGGCTTACCTTTGGTACTGAAGTTACCGGAAAGCTCGTTTTCTCGTGGTGTGCACAAAGCAGAAAACCGTGATGTGTTAAAAGCACGCTTGGTTGAAATGTTGGCTGAATCAGCCTTAGTGCTGGTTCAAGAATACATCTTTACCGAGTTTGATTGGCGTATTGGTATGTTAGGCGGTAAGCCGATTTATGCCTGTCAGTATTTTATGGCGCGTAACCATTGGCAAATATATCACCATCAAGGTGAGCGTTTTTCATCCGGTGGCTTTACAACAATGCCAACCTTTGAAGTACCAAAGCCAGTGCTACAGGCAGCAATTAAAGCAGCAAAAGTAGTGGGTGATGGCTTATACGGCGTAGACATCAAGCATTCTGGCAATCAGGTATACGTGATTGAAGTTAACGATAATCCAAGTATCGATGCTGGGGTGGAAGACAAATATTTGGGCAAAGCCTTGTATGAGTTAATTATGCAGGAGTTTGCTGACAGACTAGAGCGACGAGGTCGATAAGCATGAAAGGTGCACTTGCGTTTGAAAGCAGTGGGCTGGCGCCTGAATATAAAGGTGATCGTGAGGCTGAAATGAATACAGCTAAAACCATTCAGTTGAGAAAAGCCACGTTAGAGGATGTGAAACAAATACAGCACATCGAAAACACGTGTTTTAAAAGCGATAAGCTGAATGTTCGTCGCTTTCGATTTTACGTTACGGCTAAACATGCTGAATTTTATATTGCCGAGCACCACACCGCACAAGGAATTACCCTAGCGGGTTATGGATTATTGTTACTTCGTAGAGGCACGCAACTCACCCGGCTGTATTCAATTGCGGTGTTACCAGAAGCCCGTGGTTTGGGAATAGCTGAAAAGTTAATAACAATATTAGGGGAGCAGGCGTTAGCCAAGGGAAAGCGCTTTATGCGCCTAGAAGTGTCTGCGGACAATAAGGGCGCTATTTCACTTTACCAACGGCTAGGTTTTAAACAGTTTGGTATGTACGTTGATTATTACGACGACCACTCAAACGCGTTACGTATGCAGAAGGTATTGGTGTCATCGAAAGCCATGTCTCATGCTATATACCCTTGGTATCAGCAAACGACTGAATTTACTTGCGGGCCATCGGCATTAATGATGGCCATGTGTTCATTGCAAAAAAAATGCGAAATGAACCAGCAAAAAGAATTGGCGATTTGGCGTACAGCGACCACAATATTTATGACGTCAGGCCATGGTGGCTGCCACCCTATTGGGTTGGCGTTGGCGGCGCAAATCGAAGGGTTTACCGCAGAGGTGTTAATAAACCAGCCTTTGCCGTTATTTGTAGATGGCGTAAGAAGTGAGCATAAAAAACATATTGTTGGGCAAGTAGAAGCAGACTTTTTGCATCAGGCGCAAAAAAGTAAAATGGCTATTACTACCGAAGAGTGGCGAGTAGATACCATTGAGCAAGCGCTAGATGCTGGCAAAGCGGTGGTGTGCCTAATAAGCACTTATGCATTTGATAAGAAAAAAGCACCACATTGGGTGGCTATTACCAGTTACGATGAGCAATGTTTTTATTTGCACGATCCGGATGCTGACGATGGCGATAGTCAAAACGAGAGTCAGCGTGTTGAATTTCAACACATTCCGGTGGCACGAGACGACTTTGTTCGTTTAGCCAGTTACGGTACACGTAAAGTCCGCACACTGGTGCTGCTGTCTACAAAAGCTGCTATCTAGAGAACTGCTCGTTAAAGAATCGCTGCTTGAAAACTTATTTCTAAAGCCTCTGTAACTATACAGGAGTAACTGAGTAGCCAAGATTGTACTAACAATAAAAGGCGCGGTTTTTTCATAAAGCCAAGGAACGCAAACTTAAGGTCGACTTAAAAAGCCTAAGTTTAAAAGCCTTGAGTTAGGAAAACGAAGCGCCTTTATTAGTGCCTTACCTGTGCAATCGTTACTTCTTCATTCAACGCGTTCAAGCGGCTAACTAAACCTGATAGTTCTTTAACTGAACCAGAGTAGGCGAGGTGCTTGCTGGTATGTTGGCCTTTTACCGCAGATTTAAAAATGGCTGTGCTTTCGAAGCAGGCTGTTTTCTTGTCAAGTGCGTCCCACTCGGTCTGAAGCTCAGTGGGAATGCAATGACGTTTTGCACTAATTTTGTCTTTTATTTGCAACACTTTCCCAATAAGTAATTGTGCGTCAGTAGGCATGATTATTCTTCCTTACTATTTAACTAACTATAATATTTACGTTTTTTTGTAATTGGCGCGATATTTTTACGCTAAATAAAGAAAACTCGTATTAAGGTTATTGCATGGAAAGTGCCAAATTTGCATAGAAGTTATTCAAAGCGCATTTTGGGCTGGGAAGGGGGCAGGCTACAAGCCAAGCACATTAGCGATAGCTAGCGTGCTGAGGCTTGTGCTTCAAGTGCCTAACTTGGCAATAGCAAAGATAAGGGCTCCACAATAATAAATTAATCAGTAAAGCAGTAATAAAGCTGAAAATAATTGATGATGGGGTAAGTGGCACCGAAGGGCTGAAATTGCCTAATACCTTCTGCAGCGTAGGCGCATTTGATGGAGTAACCATATACCAAGCTTTTTCATAATAATGGCCGTGCTCAAGAGTCTTGATCCCTTGTTCTATATGGCTAAGCTTGGTGAAAAGCGTTGATTTACGTTCTGCATCTGCGCGTACTACAGCTTCACTATTTTGCTTTAACGCATTTAACATAGCGCCTACCGATGCGTAGCCATGTTGCGCTGCTAACGCCGACATGGCAGAAACCTCTTCGCGGGTGGCATCGTAATAGCCGCTCAAATACTGGCGATAGTGGTCGGCTAAAATAGGAACCTGTAGTGCTGCAACAAATAGGGTTGCGAAAACGACTTTATCAAAAATGCGTGTAAACATATAAATGACTGACCTAGAGTTATTTTTCAGCGATTAAGCGGCGTAGAAATTACGTTAGACCAGTCAAAACATACCTTTTTACCCTACATTTATATCTCGTTTTTCGCCTTGCCCTTATACCTTGTTTCCTTACCTTAAAGCCTGGCTAAGATAGGTATAAATAGCGTGGGTGAGTTTGCTCAGCTGGTCTGGGCTAATAATGTACGGAGGCATAATATATACCAGCTTACCAAAAGGCCTTATCCACACGCCTTGTTTAACAAAATGACGCTGAATATCGGCCACGTTCACAGGGTGTACAGTTTCAACCACACCTATTGCACCTAGCACTCTAACATCGGCTACAGTCGGTAAACTGGCACATTTTGACAGCTCAGTGTGTAATTGTTTCTCAATGGCAGGGATTTGTTGCTGCCAGTGATTTTCGTTTATTAATGACAAACTGGCATTAGCCACAGCACAAGCTAGAGGGTTACCCATATACGTTGGGCCGTGCATGAATACACCGGGCGAGCCTTGGCAGACACCTAACGCCACGTCTTCAGTACATAAGGTGGCCGCTAAGGTCATATATCCGCCGGTAATGGCTTTACCTAAACACATGATATCGGGTGAAATGCCCGCATGCTCACAGGCGAATAGCTTGCCCGTTCGTCCAAATCCAGTCGCAATTTCGTCGCAAATTAGCAGTACATCGTAGTTATCGCAAAGTTGGCGGCAGCGTTTTAAATATTCAGGGTGATAAATGCGCATACCACCCGCACCTTGAACAACGGGCTCTAGTATCAGCGCCGCCATTTCTTGGTGATGTTTTTCGAACAGTTCGGCTAAAGGTAAAATGTCGTCTTCACTGAACGTCTGGCCGAAACGGGTTTGCGGAGCAGGGGCAAAAAGCTGTTTGCTAAGTACACTTTCAAACAAGCTGTGCATACCGTTTACTGGATCACAAACCGACATAGCCGCAAAAGTATCGCCATGATAGCCATTGCGAGGCGCTACAATGCGCGATTTTTCGGGGCGGCCTTGGCAAGCCCAATACTGAATGGCCATCTTAATCGCCACTTCTACTGAAACCGAACCAGAGTCGGCTAAAAACACCCGTTCAAGACCGTCAGGTACCATTTCTAATAGTGTGCGGCATAAATCTACAGCTGGCTGGTGGGTAATACCGCCAAACATAACGTGAGAAAAAGCGTCAATTTGGCTGTGCGCCGCTTGGTTTAATACAGGGTGGCTGTAACCATGAATAGCCGCCCACCAGCTTGACATGCCATCAACCAATACCTCGCCGGTTGATAGGGTAAGCTCAACCCCTTTAGCGCCAACCACTTCATAGCAAGGCAGTGGGTTCGTTGCTGAGGTGTAGGGGTGCCAAATGTGTTTTTTATCAAAATCTATATTGTTCAAAATTCAACCGTTAGTAAAGCTTTTGAAATGGTCAGAGTTGACAACTCGTGTTTGGAGCATAGACTAAGCCAGCATTCTTAATTAGTAAAGGACAGTCAATGACTCTGGCTTTCGCGCCTGACGCGCAAAATAATACAATTCGTCACGATTGGTCACAAGCCGAAGTAGAGGCGCTTTATGCCTTGCCATTTAACGACTTGCTGTTTCAAGCACAAGTGGTTCACAGACAACACTTCAATCCAAACGAAGTACAAGTAAGCACCTTGTTGTCGATTAAAACCGGTGCATGCCCGGAAGACTGTAAATACTGTCCACAAAGTGCGCGTTACGACACGGGCTTAGAAAAAGAGCGTTTGCTTGAAATCGAAAAAGTGATTGAGCGTGCCAAAGAAGCCAAGCAAGTGGGCTCTACCCGTTTTTGTATGGGGGCCGCATGGCGTAACCCACGTGACAGAGACATGCCTTATATTGTAAAAATGGTGGAAGAGGTTAAACAACTTGGCCTTGAAACCTGCATGACCCTTGGTATGTTAACCCGCGATCAAGCGGTAGCCCTCAAGCAGGCTGGTCTAGATTATTACAACCATAACCTTGATACCTCGCCTGAATACTATGGCGATATTATTACCACTCGTACCTATCAAGACAGACTAAATACCCTTGAAAATGTACGTGCAGCGGGCATGAATGTGTGTTCTGGCGGTATTGTAGGTATGGGCGAAACCGCAGGCGACAGAGCCAGCTTGCTAATCCAATTAGCAAGCTTGCCTGAGCAGCCGCAAAGTGTACCTATTAACATGTTGGTTAAAGTTAAAGGTACGCCTCTAGCCAGTTTAGAAGATTTAGATTACTTCGAGTTTATTCGCACTATTGCGGTAGCCCGTATCATGATGCCTAAATCTCACGTGCGTTTATCGGCAGGTCGCGAAGCCATGAATGAACAGATGCAAGCACTATGCTTTATGGCCGGTGCGAACTCAATTTTCTACGGTTGTAAACTGCTTACTACGTCTAACCCTGATACCCACGAAGACGTCATACTGTTTAAAAAGTTAGGCATAAACACAGAACGTACTCGCGATTTTTCTGATGAAGCGCATCAGCAAGTATTAGAAGAAGAAATTGCGCAGCAACAAGAACAAGGTTCTGATGCTAGCGATTTATTTTACGATGCTAGCGCGCCGCGTAAACAAAAACAGCAGCCCGCGGAGGCATAATGGCCTTCGATTGGCTTGAAGCCCGCTTAGCCGAGCGGGCTCAGCAAGGATACTTGCGACAGCGAGTATGTCAGCAGTACGAAAAAGACAACATCATCTGCATTGATGGTGAGCACTATTTAAATTTTGCCAGTAATGATTACCTTGGTATGCGTCACCATGAAGGCGTATTGCAAAGCTGGGTAGAAGGCTTGGCACAATTTGGTGGTGGCAGCGGCGCCTCGCCCTTGGTCACCGGTCATACCCAAGCGCATTTAGCGCTAGAGGCTTACATTGCCGACGGTCTAAACCGAGAAGCCGCATTGTTGTTTAATTCGGGGTTCGCGGCTAACCAGGCATTATGCATGGCGCTATTTAGTGGTGCTCATAATCAAGGCGCTAATAATCAAAGTGCTAGTAATCAACCCCCAAGTGCCGCGGCCAGCATTAAACATTCCGGTGAAATTTTTGCAGACCGGCTTATGCATGCCTCCTTCCTTGAAGGTGCTATGGCAACCAAAGCCAAGCTGCGTCGCTTTAGGCACAACGATTTAGCTCACCTATCCAATTTATTAGAAAAGGTTGATACCAACAGTAACAGTGACAAGTTGGTCGTCACTGAGGGGGTATTCAGTATGGACGGCGACAGCGCCCCCCTTCGTGATATGGCGGGTATAGCGAAGCAACACAACGCATGGCTGATGGTAGACGATGCACACGGCATGGGCGTATTAGGTGAAAACGGATTAGGTAGCATTGAAGCGCAAGCGTTATCTCAATCAGATGCACCCATAGTGATGGGCACCTTTGGTAAAGCCGTAGGAACCGCAGGCGCGTTTATTGCTGGAAGCCAAGCGCTAATTGATTACCTAGTAAATTTTGCCAAGCATTACGTGTACTCCACGGCCATGCCGCCAGCCCAGGCAGTAGCAACCTTGTATTCACTGACGCACATTGCTGCAGATAGCAGTCGGACAGACGCGTTGAATTACAATGTTGCGTATTTTCGCGAACGCTTTAGCGCCCAAATTGGGGATGATCGAAATGGCGATTTACAACTTGCGAATTCAAATAGCGCAATACAGCCCATTATTGTAGGCAGCCCTAAACGCGCGTTAGCATTAAGTGATGCCCTTAAAGCGCGTGGCATATGGATACCTGCTATTCGCTATCCTACAGTACCGAAAGGGGAGGACCGATTGCGTATTACCCTAAGCGCTACCCATACCCAGCAAGACATAGATGTACTTGTTGATGCTATTGCCCTTGCGATGGAGTCGATAGCATGAGTCCGCAATTTTTCGCTAAACAAGTGCCTAAGCAGCTTTCCCAAGAGCTCATGCAAGAGCCCATTCAAGAGCTAACACAGCAGCTTTGCCACCAAGGCGCTGTTGCAGTCCATTTAGATGCCCATTCCAATCTTGAATTAGCCCTTCAATCAGAAAGCGGAATAAGTGAAGCGGTTGTTGCGAAGCAATTTTCAAAAGCCGCAAATAAGTACGATAACGAAGCACATATTCAGCGCGAAATTGCGCAGGCAGGGTTAAACAATTTACCTAACGCCCTGCACGGCGAACTACTTGATATTGGCTGTGCTACGGGAACTCATAGCCACACGTTACAGCAACGTGGCGCAAACGTTATGGGGTTAGATATTGCGCCAGGTATGGTGCATATAGCACAAGCTCGCTTCCCTGATGTTGATTTCAAACAAGGTTCAGCACAGTCGTTACCGTTCGAAAGTAGTAGCTTCAGTTCTGTTTTTTCTTCTATGGCATTGCAGTGGTGTAACAGCCCACAAACAGTAGCCAGCGAAATTTACCGCGTACTTAAGCCTTCAGGTATGGCAGAAATTGCCATAATGGTTAGTGGTTCTTTTGCTGAACTTCATAAAGCGAGAAGTATTGCTCAATTACCTGCTGCGGTAACAAGTTTGCCCGAAGCACAGTTGTGGCTTAATTCGTTCCTTGGGGCAGGGCTGCGGGTTAGCCGCCTTATCAATAGAGATTATGTTGATGAGCACCAAGATGTACTTTCCTTGCTTCGTTCAATCAAAAACGTAGGGGCAGGAGCTACAGGAGCTAAGCAGCAATCGCTGTCACGTAGTGATATTAAGAAGTTATCGTTAGCCTATAAAAATATTAGTGCTGTCGATGGCGTGCTACCGCTTACTTACAAAGTGTGTCATTTCAGATTAGAGAAACCATGAAGCAGTATTTCATTACCGGAACCGATACCGAAGTAGGTAAAACCTACGTTACCTGTCACCTACTAAAAGCCGCTGAAAGCTTTGAAAAAACAAGTTTGGGTTACAAACCTATTTCGGCAGGCTGTGAAAAAGTGGGCAACGACTGGATAAACGAAGATGCATCAGAAATTCAACAAGCAAGCAGCATTAAGCTTCCTATCAGTACCATCAATCCTATTGCTTTTTTACCACCCATTGCACCGCACATAGCCGCAAAAGAGGCGGGGGTTGAATTAACGAGTAATGCAGTGATTGAAGGACTGGTTCGCCTGCAACAAGAAACACCAGATCTTCTATTAATGGAAGGAGCAGGAGGCTGGCGATTACCGTTAACCGATACGCTGTTTCTGTCAGATGTAGTGAGCGAGCTAAAAATGGATGTTATTTTAGTAGTGGGTATGAAGCTAGGCTGCTTAAACCATGCACTGCTCACCGCGCAAGCTATTCAAAACGACGGGCTAAATATTGTAGGTTGGGTAGCTAACGATATCACCGGTAGTATGTCTCGATACGATGACAATTTGGCTACGCTTAAAAATGCTATGCCAGCACCGTTATTGCTGGAAGTGCCTTTTTCAAGCGCGCCAAGTTCAGAAGCACTACAAACTGCTATTCAGAAGCTCTGTTAAATCATCATTAGGCGCGATTAGGCGCTTTTCATCACCTAAAAAGATAAACCCGCCTTTTTCACCCACTAGCGTTAACTTCTGCTGAGACAAAGAAAGGGCGGTTCCTTCACGAATGGCCACAACAGGTGTGCTGGGATTTAACACTGTAAACTCGGCGAGTCGTTGGTCTCGCGTTTCGCCATTGTGACCAGGCGGATGATAATCGCTGTAGTGCGGATTCAACTGAAAAGGCACTACATTCAGCGCATTAAAGCTTTTCGGCTCAACAATTGGCATATCATTGGTTGTTCGAATGCTTTGCCCGCAAATGTTAGAGCCTGCACTCCAGCCAATATAGGGTGTACCTTCTGAAATAGCGTGTTGAAGTGATACCAACAAGTTTTGTTGGTATATAGTATGCATCAGATGGAAGGTATTTCCGCCGCCTACTACTATAGCTTGATTGTTTACCTTTGCATTATTGATAGCCTGTATAGGGTTATCAAAAGTATGAAGCCCTGTCACATTACATTCTGGCAAGGCTGAAGCGACTGCCGACACATAGTTGTCGTAGCTTTGTGTCACTGCTGCGTAAGGAATAAATAGTAGGTCGCGAATGCTACCTAAGTGTGCAAGAATAAGGCTTCTCGCATGTTCAAGGTACGCTTCGTCGCCCTGACGAGAACTACTTAACATTAATACATGTGCGGTCATTACTGCTCCACAATTTTTTTAAACGGCGTTATTTACGTAAAAGTTAACATAAAGTTTAGCTTAGTGCCGTTATTGGTTTTAAAGGAATTTTTATATGGGTCAGAACACATCGGTGTTATTCGTGTGCTTGGGTAACATTTGCCGTTCACCTACGGCCGAAGCTGTGTTTATTCGCAAAGCGGCTGATGCAGGGTTAAAACTAGACATAGACTCTGCCGGAACCCATGGATATCACATTGGTAAACAACCAGATAAACGCTCGCAAGCGGTTGGCGTAGAGCGAGGTTATAGCTTTAAAGGCTTAAAGTGCCGACGAGTCGATGACAAAGATTTCGAAAAGTACGACTATATTCTGGCAATGGATAACAGCAATTTAGACAATCTACGTGAAATGTCCGCGCCGGAACACCACGAAAAAATCCACTTGTTTCTAGACTTCGCTAACAGTGAAGATAAAGAAGTTCCAGACCCATATTATGGCGGAAAACGGGGTTTTGAATTAGTGTTAGACTTAATAGAAGAGGCCTCTGATGGGCTGATTGCACATATTCAACAGAGCTAAGCTATGCACACGGTTTCAAGGGGCTCGGCGGTCAAGGACGGTGCTGGAAAAGGAAGCGCGGCCATCTTCCTACTTTGCAGTATTACCTTTCTGCTCATTGTAGGAGTCTTAGCCACAGTATGGCTAACCGATTCACCCACTGCATTAAAGCAACACATCACATTACAGCTTCAAATTCCGCTGATCATTACCGCCATTTTAGTAGGTAGTGTATTGGCCGTAAGTGGCGCCACGCTTCAAATAGTACTGCGTAATCCGTTGGCAGACCCAGGTATAATAGGTATCACCAGCGGCGCCAGTTTAGTGGCTGCAACCCTGTTATTGCTTACACCTTTGTGGGCACAGCCTTATCTTCATTACATACTTCCTTTGGGCTGCTTTATTGGTGCGTTAATAACCACGTTTATTATCTATCGCCTAGCTCGAAAGCTGCTGGGCTCAGCGGTTGCTGTCATTCTATCGGGTATTGCCATCTCTACTTTGAGTGGGGCTGTTATTGCTTGGTTGTACATGTTTAGTGATGCTCAATCACTACGTAATTTAACGTTTTGGCTGATGGGAAGCGTGTATCAAACCACTTGGCCTATTTTGTGGGTAAGCGGCCCACTTATTATTGGTAGTTTATGGTATCAAATGGGTCAATCTGCCAAGTTTAATAGGTTGTATGCCGGTGATTTAGCAGCGTTAAGCAGTGGTGTGCATGTACAACAACTTACCGAGCGTAGCCTTATTGCTACCGCCGTGGGGGTAGGAGCGGCAGTGTCTATTGCGGGAGCTATTGCCTTTGTTGGGCTGTTAGTGCCTCACATCCTTCGGCTTATTCTGGGTCATGATAATAGGTTGCTGTTACCAGCAAGCGCGCTATGTGGCGCCAGTTTATTGCTTATTGTGGTGCTGATGTCTGAACTTACCCGTGCGATTACCCTACCTGTGTCTATGATCACTGCCACCTTAGGAGGCCCTTTGCTCATTTGGGCGCTATTAAAAGGTCAGCTTCGATGAGCTCGGTTATAACTTTGCGGGATATTAGTGTGAATAAGCGTTTAGCCAATATCACCCTTGATATCAATAAAGGCGATTGCGTTCATATTCTTGGCCCTAACGGCGCTGGAAAGTCTACCTTGTTGTCGATAATGGCTGGGGTGTTGGAAACAGAACACGGAGAAGCTTCGCTGTTGGAACAGTCTCTTCAACAATGGCCTTTAAGTGCATTAGCAGCATTTAGAACTTTGTTAGCACAGCAAAGTGAGGCCGTATTTGCGGTATCGGTAAAAGAATATCTTTCGTTTTTTTCAAGTGAGCCTACGTTTGAACTTCCCAGTTTGTTAGAAGCCACATTGGAAGTAACGGGCTTTTTGCAAACGCCTTTAAACCGACTTTCAGGCGGAGAACGACAGCGCGTTGAAATTTGCCGTGCGTTGCTGCAAGTTTGGCCTGCCATTAAGCGAGGCGAAGCGCTTTTGTTGTTAGATGAGCCCTTGCAAGGGGTAGATATTCGACATCAGTATGCGTTAATGGCGCTGTTTCAAACCTTATGCACTAAAGGGAATACCTTAGTGCTAAGCAGTCATGACATTTCATTAAGCGCAAACTATAGTTATAAAGTACTGCTAATGAAATTGGGTACTAGCGTAAGTTTCGGTTTGACTGAGTCGGTATTGTCGGTCAAAAACCTAGAACAGACCTTCGATTGTCATTTTGCAGTAAATAAGCGCGACGACTTTCTAGATATTCAAGTTTGCGCACCTATTGTATTAGATCAAATGTGGTAAAGTAGCGCGCAATAAATCGTAGCGCGCATGCAGATAAGCGCTTACACAACGAGATTAACGTTTGCCTAAACGTAAAAACATTTAAATCAGGAGAACCCCTTGAGTAATTGGCAAGTAGACAGTTGGAGGCAAAAACCTATCCTTCAACAACCAGAGTACGATGATGCGGCACAACTTAAACAAGTAGAGCACACGCTAAGTACATATCCACCGCTGGTTTTTGCCGCTGAAGCCCGTGATCTTCGCCGTCAACTTGGTGAGGTTAGTTTAGGTAAAGGCTTTCTGCTTCAAGGCGGTGACTGCGCCGAATCGTTTGACGAATTTAATGCGCCAAAAATTCGCGATACCTTTAAAGTATTGCTTCAGATGGCGATTGTTTTAACCTTCGCAGGTCGATGCCCAGTAACCAAAGTGGCTCGCATGGCTGGCCAGTATGCTAAGCCTCGTTCATCGAACTTTGAAACCCGCAATGGCGTTACATTGCCAAGCTACCGCGGCGATATCATCAATAGTTTCGAGTTTAACGAAGCTGCTCGACGCCCTGATCCTAACCGTTTAATTGAAGCGTATCACCGCAGTGCATCTACCCTTAATTTACTTCGCGCTTTTTCCCAAGGTGGCTTGGCCGACCTTCACGAAGTAAACCGTTGGAATATGGCGTTTGTTGAAAACAACCCGCTTAAAGAACGCTACCACGATATGGCTGTGCGTATTCAAGATACCTTGTCATTCATGGATGTGATTGGTATTAATTCCCAATCTAGCCCCACATTGCATGAAACCTCATTGTTTACCTCGCATGAAGCATTATTGCTGAACTACGAACAAGCCCTAACTCGAATTGATACGCTAACGGGTAAGCCTTACGATTGCTCAGCGCACATGATTTGGATTGGTGAGCGTACCCGTCAGCTTGATCATGCTCATATTGAGTTCTTCCGCGGCATTCATAACCCTATTGGTGTGAAAGTTGGGCCTAGCATGGAAGAAGACGAACTTATTCGTTTGATTGATGCCCTTAACCCAAATAACGACCCTGGTAGATTAACCCTTATTACACGTATGGGGGCTGATAACTTGGCTGACAATTTGCCTCGTTTATTACGCCGCGTTAAAGCAGAAGGCAGACACGTAGTATGGAGTTCTGACCCCATGCACGGCAACACCTTCTCAGCATCTAGTGGTTACAAAACCCGTAATTTTGATGCTATTTTGCGTGAAATTAAACAGTTTTTCCAAGCTCACAACGATGAAGGCACTCATGCAGGTGGTATTCACCTTGAAATGACAGGCCAACACGTGACTGAGTGTACGGGTGGTGCGTACGAAATTAGTGATGAAGATTTAGCGCAGGCGTATAAAACCCAGTGCGATCCGCGTTTAAATGCAGACCAAGTACTTGAAATGGCGTTCTTAGTAGCAGACCATTTACGTAACGCCTAGTCGTTGAATTAAACTTTATCGATATTGTGCTAAGGCTTCATACTAAAAAGGGTAAATCGACTATCGATTTACCCTTTTTTAATGTTTCGTATGTTTACTTAGTCTTCCAGAATTTCTGCTCGCTCAGCTTCGGTTAAAATACCCGTAAATATGGTTTCCCGTCTAAGGCTTGCCGTGCGTACATCTTCGGCGAGTAACAGTGCTGTGAATACCTCAGGAGTATGAAGCGTTTCTACAATCCCTTGCCATAATATATAGCTGCCGTAACGCATCATTCCACTTTCATAACGAGCCTCTAACGTTGCTTGAACGTCATTAATGAGTGAAGGTTGTGCTATTATTTTTTTAGCAATGCCTGTGTGCAGACGCAATATACGCTGATCGATAGCCTCACGCTTTTGCTTGCGGGGACGAGCGAACATGGCTAGTCGTCATGCAGCAGGGGTTCTACTACTGACTCGAGCCCGTTAAGTTTAATTTCGTACATGAGCGCGAGTTGCTGCCCCAGCTTTCCTTCGGGAAAGCCTTGTGTGTTAAACCATACTAAATAGGGCTCTGGCAGGTGGAATAACCGACGTCCCGCATACTTACCAAATGGCATGGTTTGGTTGATTGCACTTTTTATTGCTTCTGGATCCATATTACTCAACTATTCTTTAATTTCGTTTACGTTGTAGCGAGACTGC
The DNA here is from genome assembly GCF_001562125.1 of Alteromonas sp. Mac1. Lineage (NCBI taxonomy): Bacteria > Pseudomonadati > Pseudomonadota > Gammaproteobacteria > Alteromonadales > Alteromonadaceae > Alteromonas > Alteromonas sp. Mac1. The sequence goes on along the minus strand of NZ_CP013932.1, from coordinate 1,999,639 downwards.
AAATGCGTGGGTTTGGTTTCATGCTTCATCGTTTGATTCTCGTTGCTGAGTCGCCCACAGTCGATTATAAATACCTTGTTGTGCTAGAAGCGTTTCATGGGTGCCATGTTCGGCAATCATGCCCTTGCTTAACACTAAGATGGAGTCGGCATCCACAATAGTAGACAGCCTATGGGCAATGACCAAGCTAGTATGTCCCTTTGCGGCGTCTCGAAGGGCACCCAATATCGCTTGCTCTGATTGACTGTCTAACGAAGATGTCGCCTCGTCAAATATCATAATTGGCGCACCTTTTAATAGCGCCCGAGCGATGGCAACACGCTGTTTTTCACCGCCTGAGAGTTTCAGCCCACGTTCGCCTACTGTAGTGTCTAGTCCATCCGGCAAGCTTTCAACAAACTGGGTTAAATGTGCCAGTTTAATCGCATGATTAACCTCATCATCGCTAGCATCTGGATTCCCGTAACGAATATTTTCAACCAAGGATGTATTAAATAACACCGTATCTTGCGGAACAATACCAATATGGCTTCGTAAACTATGCTGGCTAAGGTCGCGAATATCCTGCCCGTTTATGAAAATACCACCCTCGCTGGGTTCGTAAAAACGAAACAGCAACTTCATGATAGTAGATTTACCAGCACCACTTTCGCCAACTACAGCAACTTTGGCGCCTGATGGCACGTCGAAGCTAATACCTTTTAAAATAGGCCGTGCTTGCTGATAGTGAAATTGCACGTTACTAAAACGTATACTCGCTTGGTTTGCTGAGAGATGAGCTGCATTGGGTTTATCTTCAATCGCTGGCTTTTGCGCCAGTAGGGAAAATAGGTTTTGAATGTTCGCTAGCGAGCCACGTATTTCCCGATACACAAAACCCAAGAAGTTGAGGGGCATAAATATTTGCATAGTGAAGGCGTTAATTAGCACGAAGTCACCAATGGTCATCTCGCCTTCCATTACACCATAAGCTGCATTCGCCATCATGGCTGTCATCGCCAGCGCAATAATACTGGCCTGGCCGCCATTTAAGGCAAAAAGGGATAACCGATTTTTACGTCTCGCTTTTTCCCAGCCAGCTAAGTCTGTATCGTATCGGCTTGCTTCGAAGCGCTCATTATTGAAGTATTTTACGGTTTCAAAGTTAAGTAAGCTGTCTACCGCACGTGAATTAGTCGTGGAGTCGGCTTCATTCATTTGTTGTACAAATCTGGTGCGCCAATCGGTTGCTTTCATCGAGAACAAGACATAGCTGATGACACTGACCACAATGATCATTGCAAAAGACCAGCCAAACTGAATCAATAGCAATATCACGACTAAGCCAATCTCTAAGAGGGTAGGCACAATATTGAACACCATAAACCGCATTAAGAAACTTACGCCGTTTGTGCCACGTTCAATATCTCTAGATAAGCCGCCTGTTCTTCGGTTTAAATGAAAGCCCAAATCTAGATTGTGTAGGTGATTAAATACCTTTAAACCCAGCCTGCGCATGGCGCGTTCAGTAACACGTCCGAATAAGGTGTCGCGTACTTCGCCAAGTAAAACATTAGTGAGCCTAAGTGCACCGTACGCAATAATTAAGCTGATAGGTACCGCAATGGCCAACGCTTGTACATCACCGTTTAAACTATCTACCGTGTATTTAAGTACATATGGTAGGCCAATGCTGGCAAGTTTTGCTGCAACTAAGCACATTAACGCTAATGCCACCCGACCTTTAAATTCTAGAAGGTATGGCCATAACTGTTTGAGCACCTGCCATTTAATAGGCTCATTTTCGTTTAACGGAAATCGATTTTTTCGCATGTGTACTTATGTTCTCACTGCATGGTTGGGACGTTGCAACGCGATGACGCTAGCGGAAGGTAGGAGTGAAAACTCCTTTACTAAGATGAATTATGGTAGATTAACGAACCTTAAACTAAATCGTTTACGGTGAACCGTTATATTTATTTAAGATAAATAGGGTAACGGTACGATAAAACGTTCTAATTTATGCGTTATCAAGCATTTCATTCTTATTTGCGGCCGCGTAAACTGGCGCAAAGACATCATAGTCTATTTAATCACACTATTTGTTTTACGTACCCATTAAGGGAGAAAATTTGTTAGAAGATAGCTTTGGACGACAATTCCATTATTTGCGTTTATCGGTAACGGAGGCGTGTAATTTTCGCTGTCAGTATTGTTTGCCTGACGGTTATCAAGGTCCTTCTAGTGAGCATTTTCTTTCCTTAGGCGAAATCAATACGCTGTTGAGCGCGTTTTCAGGATTGGGTACATCCAAAGTTCGTCTTACTGGCGGCGAGCCAACACTTCGCCGCGACTTCCTCGATATTTTAAGTGCAACGGCAAATACTCCCGGAATTAAGCGAGTGGCCATGACCACTCATGGTGGTCGTATGGCTGAACATGCTGCATCGTGGAAGCAGGCAGGTTTACACCAAGTGAATGTCAGCATAGATAGCTTAGATCCAAGGCAGTTTGCAGCAATTACTGGGCAAGATAAATTAAAGCAAGTCTTAGCCGGGTTGGATGCTGCGGTTGAGGCCGGACTTGATGTAAAAGTGAATTCGGTGCTGCTAAACGATTTTTCTGATGCGAGGTTAAATCGATTCCTTGAGTGGCTTAAAACCATGCCAGTCACATTGCGGTTTATTGAATTGATGGAAACCGGCGATACTACTAGTTTCTTTAAAGCACAGCATCAAGGTGGAACGCCGCTAAAGCAAACACTTATTGATGCCGGATGGCAACCCATGGTTAGGCGCAAAGACGCTGGACCAGCGCAGGAATTTTTTCATCCTGACTATGCGGGTAAAATTGGCCTCATCATGCCGTACAGCAAAGATTTTTGTAAAAGTTGTAATCGACTTCGCGTAGCCGCCAATGGTAAATTACATTTGTGCCTATTTAGTGAGCACGGTATTGATATGCGACACCTATTGGCTGAGCAAGATGTAGTAGGGCTGCAACAGTTCTTAGTTGAGTGCTTAGGTGAAAAGCATGCTACGCACTTTTTGCATGAAGGTAATACTGGGGCAACGAAGCACTTAGCTATGTTAGGCGGCTAAACTTACGTTCGTTGCGCTAAAAAATACGAAAGCAGCAGTATAAAGTTGCTCGTAATAATAGCGATTAGAAAGGGAAATCTATGTTTATTGAAGATAGCGCGCGCCTGTCTTTCCATTATATCACCGACTCTGATACAGAGTTCCTTTGGGAGCTTGATCAAGACGAAGAGGTAATGCGATTTATCAGTGATGGTCAAAAAACATCACGTGAAGATGTTACCAACACCTTCGTACCACGCTTTCAAGCGTATTCAAACCCAGCACTAGGTTGGGGCTTATGGCGAGTACAAGAAAAAGAAAGTGAAGAGGATATCGGCTGGATTTTGGTTCGCCCTTTTGGCTTTTTCACTAAAGATCCTGAGATTGATAATATTGAACTTGGTTGGCGTTTTAAACAAGCCAGCTGGGGGAAGGGGTATGCCACAGAGGCAGCGATGCAAGTGAAAGATGCTTTGTATCAAATTGGCATCGACAAATTTTGTGCCATGGCAAAACAGGAGAATTTAAATTCCATCAAAGTGATGGAAAAAATAGGCATGTCCTATAGCCACGAAATTGAATATAAAGACAACCTTTATCAAGAAAAGGTAGTGGTTTACACCACCTGATCTAACAGCCCTTTAACCGTTTCATAGCGCTGGCTTTGCTCTTCAGATAAAGAAGCACTTTCCAGCGTAAAGCGGCACTTCTTCATAACCGAGTTCATACTAGCTTCCGCTTTTCCTTCGCGAGAGCGTCGCATTGCTGACGCTTGCAGTAGGTTTAACGCAATGGCAGCATTGTGAGGCATAACCCTGAATGCTTGCTCAAACGTTTGGTAAGATTTCGCTAGTTCGCCACGCTTATACTGCACCACAGCCACGTCATTAAGGTTTTTAGGACTAATTGATATTGCTGTTTTCTCAACAACTTCTTGGTTTATATAACGGCTAAGTAAGCTGTTTGGCGCATCAAGCTCTTTTTGCCTTAATGTCGCTTTATCGAGTAATTTAAGCGCGCTTCCTCTTAACCCCAAGTCGTGGAAGGCCTTTGCCGAGTCTAATAAAGTTTCGACAGACTGTTCTTCAAGATTATCAATATCTAAAGCATCAAGCAGATCTTTTGCTTTATCGTTTTCATCTTTTAGATAGTGAATACGAGCACTAATAACTTGAAGCTGATGGTCAAGATTCACTTTTGGGTAGGCGCTTTTTAATTGGCGCAGATATTCATTGGATTGCTTGATGATTTTGTTTGTTTGCGAGGTTTCTGCCGTCATCGCAAAGTCGATACCCGCTCTTGCGACAGATAAGTACATTTCAGGTGTGTCGTGCACCGAATTCTTGCCGAAACGAACTACTTTTTTAGCGCTATTAAATTGCCCCTCATAATCGTGGGTTAACCTAGCAAGTTGTACCGCAGTAATATGGCGCATCACATTTCGAGGTGAAATATCGCTAGCAACATTTACACATTCCAGTGCTTCATCATAGGCTTCTAACTTAATTTGAAGCTCTGCCAATAAGTCATAAGCGCTCAGCATACTTTCAGGTTGCAGTGCCAGCTGAATAAGGTCTCGTTCTGCATCATCAAATTCATCTAAGTGAATGTAGCATTGAACGAGGCCGAGCTTTGCCCACGTAAAGTTTTGAATGTTGATGATTGATTGGTAAAAAAGCTTCGCGTTTTCAAACTGTCTATTCAATAACAATAAGTCACCCTTAGTTTTAAGGGCTAACGGGAAGTGTTCAGCATTCTTAGGTTCAACTAAAATAAACTCTAATTCTTTAAGTGCTTGCTCGGGATTCTGGTCATCCATGTAACGATAGACATCGTGAAACACCTTTTTACGGGTGACGACTTTACTCAGTCGTTTATCTAGTTCGTTGACGGAAAATGGTTTTGCTAAGAATTCGTCTGGTTGCAACTCGATTATTGCATGAACAACATCAATAGCAGTATCGGCACTGGTAAAAATAAAGCCGGTAGTAAGAGGAATAATCTTTTCGGTTTTCAGCTGCTCGAATAAATTATAGCCTCCTTGTTCTTGCCTTAAGTCATAAGCACAAACAATGACATCGTACTGCCGGGTGCGCAGCGAGGTAAGGGCGTACGCAGCACGGTCTACATAATCGATATGTTGGAAGCCGAGTTGCTCCAAAGCATATTTCATATGACTTTTTGCCAAAGCCTGATCTTCCGCAATTAATAAGCGGGTTTGTCTAGCCAACTGTAGGTTCATTACAACCTCGTATGTGCGTCAATGCTTACTCGTGTAAACAACCTAATAGGAGTTTAGTTGAATAATTAACCTATCACCATTGTTTGATAGGGTATTTAAGATTGCGATGCATGGCATGAAAAACAGGTAGAGGGCATGAGCGTTAAGTTAGTTTTCTTTCAAGTGTTTATTCTGAGGTATGAAAGATGGTTAATGCAGCTGCTGATGATAACGAAGCTGTTGAACCAGTGATTGCCGTGTCGTGTTTATAATGAATTTTAAAAAAAGGAAGTGGTGGACGCTACTGAGGCTCGCAACGAAGTTGTTGAACCTTGAACCAGTGATTGCCGTGTCGTGTTTATAATGAATTTTAAAAAAAGGAAGTGGTGGACGCTACTGAGGCTCGCAACGAAGTTGTTGAACCAGGGATTGTCGTGTCGTGTTTATAAAAAATTTTAAAAAAAAGGAAGTGGTGGACGCTACTGAGGCTCGCAACGAAGTTGTTGAACCAGTGATTGCCGTGTCGTGTTTATAATGAATTTTAAAAAAGGAAGTGGTGGACGCTACTGAGGCTCGCAACGAAGTTGTTGAACCAGTGGTTGTCGTGTCGTGTTTATAATGAATTTTAAAAAAAGGAAGTGGTGGACGCTACTGGGCTTGAACCAGTGACCCTCGCCTTGTAAGGGCGATGCTCTCCCAACTGAGCTAAGCGTCCGGCATATCGAAGTTTTTCAAAAAAGTGGTGGACGCTACTGGGCTTGAACCAGTGACCCTCGCCTTGTAAGGGCGATGCTCTCCCAACTGAGCTAAGCGTCCGAATACTTTTTCTAATAAACAAGAGTGGTGGACGCTGCTGTGGCTCGTAACGAAGTTATTGAACCAGTGACATTGTCTAAACACTCACAAGAGTGGTGGACGCTACTGGGCTTGAACCAGTGACCCTCGCCTTGTAAGGGCGATGCTCTCCCAACTGAGCTAAGCGTCCGTCTTGTTTATTATCTTGCCTAAGCAAGTGGGGCGGTATTATAGAGTCGGTTCTCATACTGTCAATAATAAAATGAAAGAAAAATGACTGTATGCCTGAAAAGTGAACATTTTGGCCGCTTTTTATCTAAATTGATGGAATTGTAAGCTTTAAATGAGGCCATGCTAATAAACACGACGTCAGTAAAGCATAAATGTAAATTTCTATTGGTATCTAATATGCTAAGCAAATGCATCGTGCTGCTTTTGTCGTGAAGCGGAGACTGGTAGAATGCGCGCAATTTCACAATCTAATAAAGATAGAGAGTTTTTATCATGTCGGTTGTAACACGATTTGCACCAAGCCCTACTGGCTACCTTCACGTAGGTGGCGCACGCACCGCTTTATATTCTTGGCTACTTGCCAAAAATAATGGCGGCGAATTTGTACTTCGGATTGAAGATACAGATATTGAACGTTCCACTGAAGAAGCTAAGCAAGCCATTTTAGATGGCATGCAGTGGCTAGGTTTGACTTGGGACACTGGCCCTATCTATCAAACCGATCGTTTCGACAGATATAAAGACCTAATCCAACAACTATTAGATGAAGGTAAAGCATATAAGTGCTTTATGAGCGCTGAAGAGTTGGATGCTATTCGTGAAGCCCAGAAAGAACGTGGCGAAAAACCTCGTTACCCTGGCACATGGCGAGATCGTACCGATCACCCAGAAGGCGAACCTTTTGTCATTCGTTTTAAAACCCCATTAGAGGGCACGGTTGTTATTACCGATCACGTGCGCGGTAAAATCGAAATTAACAACAGTGAGTTGGATGACTTAATCATTCAGCGCACCGACGGTACACCAACTTACAACTTTTGCGTTGTAGTAGACGATTGGGATATGGGCATCACCCATGTTGTTCGTGGTGAAGACCATATTAATAATACGCCCCGTCAAATTAACATTCTACAAGCGTTAGGCGCGCCTGTACCAGAATATGCTCATGTATCTATGATTTTAGGTGATGACGGTAAAAAGTTATCGAAACGTCATGGTGCAGTTAGTGTTATGCAATATCGTGATGATGGTTTCTTGCCTCAAGCGGTATTGAATTATTTAGTAAGGCTAGGGTGGTCACATGGTGACCAAGAGATTTTTACCCTTGATGAAATGATTGAGTTATTCAGTTTAGACGCGATTGGTCAGTCAGCTTCTGCATTTAATACTGAAAAATTGATTTGGTTGAACCAGCACTACATCAAAAGTTTGCCAGCCAGTGAAGTTGCTGGACACTTAAAATGGCACTTTGATGGGTTAGAAGTAGACTTAACAACTGGGCCTGCCCTTGAATCTGTTATTGCTATTCAAGCTGACAGAGTAAAAACGTTAAAAGAGCTCGCTGAAATCTCTACTTACTTCTATCAAGATTATGAAGACTTTGATGCCAATGCTGCTAAAAAGCATTTACGCCCAGTAGCGCGTGGGCCGCTAGAGCTGGTAAAAGAGAAGTTGATGGCTATTGAGGCGTGGGAGCCGGAAAATATTCAGGCTGCAATCAATACAACAGCTGAAGAGTTAGAAGTGGGAATGGGTAAAGTAGGGATGCCACTGCGTGTTGCTACCACCGGAAGTGGTAATTCTCCGTCTTTAGATGTAACCCTTAATTTGCTTTCAAAAGAGAAAGTTGGCGAGAGAATCGACAAAGCGCTTACTTTTATAGCAAACAGAGAAAATTCATAAAAAAACCGTTGACATAAATGGGGTGGATGCCTAGAATGCGCCCCGCTGTCACGGAACAGTCACACAATAGTGACTATGACACAACGGGGCCATAGCTCAGCTGGGAGAGCGCCTGCATGGCATGCAGGAGGTCGGCGGTTCGATCCCGCCTGGCTCCACCAAATCTAACTACAAGTTTATATTGTAGTTTAGGCTGAAGGTTTAACCTTCGGGCAAAATTTATTTTTTGTAAGGATAATGTCGCTCAGCTCGCAGAGCTCGCTTCACCTTACAAAAAATCTCAAAAGCATAGCTTTTGAGTTAAGTTAGGCCGGTAATCTTTGAAATTACCAGTGACAAAAGTTTAGTACTTCTGTAAGGCAAGGTCGTTCGGTTCGCAGAGCTCACCTCGTCTAGAGGCCTAGGACACCGCCCTTTCACGGCGGTAACAGGGGTTCGAATCCCCTTGGGGACGCCATTTTCCGGTGTCACAGTCCGTAACTGTGAATTAGGCCGGTAGTAATTGAAAAGTTACTATCAGCGACAAAAATTTGTTTTTGTAAGGTTATAAGGTCGTTCGGTTCGCGGAGCTCACCTCTCCTTACAGAAATTGATTGATTGTAAGGATAATGTCGCTCAGCTCGCAGAGCTCGCTTCACCTTACAAAAAATCTCAAAAGCATAGCTTTTGAAAGAAAATTTTTTGTCCCCATCGTCTAGAGGCCTAGGACACCGCCCTTTCACGGCGGTAACAGGGGTTCGAATCCCCTTGGGGACGCCATATCGTTAAGCCAACCTTCGGGTTGGCTTTTTCGTTTCTACACCTTAATTCCTCCCGCTCTTATCGATATTCCACATACAAACCAATACCGTCTTGATAATATAGCCGTGTTAACAAAGAGGTTATTTATGCAAAATTATCCTATCGGCACGCCAGGACAACCTTGGGGTGAAGAAGAGAAAGAAGAGTGGAAACAGCGCCAAACTATAAAGCGTTCATACAGCGATGAAGTACTAAAACAGTTAGGCAGCATTCCTGAAGGGTTTGAATTAAAGCAGTATGGCGCGTTGCCTTACGATGAGTCTCGATACCCGTTGTATGCCGTAATCCCTAAAAATATCGACGCAGCCAAGCCAGCGGTGCTAGTTACCGGCGGTGTACATGGGTATGAAACCAGTGGGGTGCAGGGCGCGCTTCAGTTTATCAATACCAAGCTAAGTGAGTATGCAGAAGACTTCACCATCATTGTTGTTCCATGTGTTAGCCCTTGGGGTTATGAGACGATTAACCGTTGGGATCAGTATGCGTTAGATCCTAATCGTTCATTTTATCCTAATTCTCCAGCGCCGGAATCAGCGCAGCTAATGGCATTCGTTGAATCGTTGAACTTACCATTTACATTGCATGTCGATTTACATGAAACCACCGATACCGATAACAGTGAGTTTAGGCCTGCATTAGCAGCACGAGATGCAACGACTCACGATAATTGGAATATTCCTGATGGGTTTTATTTAGTGGCGAATACCACTAATCCACAAAAACCATTTCAGGAAGCTATTATCGATGCAGTTAAGCAGGTAACTCATATTGCGCTTGCTGATGATAGCGGCAAAATTATAGGTGCTGACTTATTGTCTGAAGGTGTAATTTGTTACGACAAAAAAGCATTGTATCTTTGTGGTGGCATGACAGACGCAGAGTTTGTAACCACAACAGAAGTTTATCCTGATAGCGCTAATGCCACGGCTGAAAATTGTAATGCTGCCCAAGTGGCTGTGATCACCGCAGCATTGGAATATATAAAATAGACGTTTAGATGTTTGAATGTTTAGACGTCTAGGTGTATATTTGAGCCTTCTCGATGAGGAGGCTTACGTGTTTACATTTTCTGCATTAATTTATGATGGCTATAAACAACAATTGGTGAAGGGTGATTATGAAGATAAAACCCAGTTCGACGCGTTCTTGAATGCGAAGTTCGGTGTGCATGTCTGTATGTGGACTGCCAAAGAGCCTACGCAAAAAGTGATTGATGCTATGCTACATGCCTCTCTTATTGCTAAAAATACTGCATCAGAAAATCAAACTCTTAGGGCCAAGTATTAGTGAGTATAGTGTCACCTTGTATTGCCAACTGTAAGCTAGACGCCGATGATGTATGCACCGGTTGTAAGCGCACCATTAAAGAAATCACTAGTTGGTCGAGCTATAGCACACAGCAAAAACAAAATGTCCTCATCCGCTTACAAACCCAAAAGTTGGACACACACTCAAGTTAGGGTTGGACACACACTCAAGTAAGGGGTGGACAGTCACTCCAAGTTAGGTTTCGGACAGTCACTCAAGTTAGATTTCGGACAGTCACTCAAACCAAGTTAGGTTTCGGACAGTCACTCAAGTTAGATTTCGGACAGTCACTCAAACAAAGGCTAGGACAGCCGCTCTAATTACACAATTTCCTCTCGAAACTTAAATAGCATGGTCATATAACCCGCACTTTGCTACACTCTCGCGCCCATTTTAACCACTCAGTTTTAGCGAAATTTAGTTATGAAAATCATGCTGGCACCTATGGAAGGTGTTGTCGACCATTTAATGCGAGATATGCTTACCCATGTAGGTGGGTTCGATCAGTGTGTAACTGAATTCGTAAGAGTAGTGGATCAAAAACTTCCCAATAAAACCTTCTACAAGCTATGCCCCGAGCTACATAATGGCGGCAAAACTCCTAATGGCGTACCAGTGCGTGTCCAACTATTAGGGCAGCACCCAGAGTGGTTGGCAGAAAATGCTTATACTGCGGTTGATTTGGGATCGCCAGGGGTAGATTTAAATTTTGGCTGCCCTGCAAAAACTGTTAATAAAAGCAAAGGCGGTGCGGTCCTTTTAAAAGAAACCCAGGCTTTATACGACATCGTAAAAGCCGTTCGCGATGCGGTACCCGCCTCACAACCTGTATCAGCAAAAATCCGCTTGGGCTTTGAAGATAAATCGCTTGCTGTAGAAAATGCTATCGCCATCACGGAAGCGGGCGCGTCTGAACTAGTCGTACACGCTAGAACAAAAACGGAAGGTTATAAGCCGCCAGCCTACTGGGAATGGATTGCTAAAATAAAGCAAAGCACTAATATTCCACTAGTGGCAAATGGCGAAATTTGGAATGCAGAAGAAGCCCAGCGTTGCCAAGAGCAATCAGCTTGCACTAACTTAATGGTGGGTAGGGGAGCGCTTGCCATGCCAAACTTAGCAAGGTGTATTCGAAATGACGAACCACCTATGGCATGGGAAGATGTGGCCGCATTGCTTATTCGCTATTCAGGCTATGAAATTTACGGTGATAAGGGTAAGTACTACCCTAATCGTATAAAGCAGTGGTGTGGCTATTTAAAAAGGCAATATCCTGAAGCAGAATTGTTGTTTAACGACATCCGGCGCTTATCAAAATCACAAGAAATTGTGGATGTGTTAGCCAGACAAGCTTCTCACTAGGCTATTAAAGTATATTAGCTTCGTTTCTTGTTGATTTCGCGTTATGAATTTAACGTTGAAAGCCTATTGAAGGTATCTTCTGGCATTTGCAATGTTTGGCTTTCTGCCATATTCGCATGCAGAGGCATACACGCAAATTCGCTCTGCAGAGCCGATAGGGCCTGCGAATTTCCTTTCTAGTTTGGTTGAAAGGGTAATCCAAGATTTACCAGAAACCTTAAGCCTGTCTAAGATAGGCTTAATTTTTTTGGGAATAGCACCTTTCTTATCTGAGCGCATAACGCGACCGGTTTCATCAACCAGTACTAAGTAATCGGTTAAATTGAAGGGCAGGCTGCTTTCATTAACTGGAACTTGATCATTAAATGGCATAAGCCGAGCAGGCACTTTGTTTACTTTCAAAGCATTAATTCTGTACTGAATGCTGGTGAAGTGGGACTGCTCTGGAGTTTTGGCTATATCGGCCCGGATGGGATTTAAATCGGTATAGGCCATGGTTGCTGCAAGCGCATTTTCAGACAATATCGCTTGGCTTTTGAATCGGCGCTCCCAAAAGTAGCCTGAACACTCATCTTCTTTATTCGCTTTTCGAGCAATAAACTCATTTAATAGCCGCATGAACCAACTTACGCTATACAAGCGATGACGGTAAATCTCACTTAATTCTTCAGCTTTTTGAAGCTCTACTTCAGATAATGAACTTCTGGTCTCTTCATCAAGATAACGTTGGACTACTGAAGGGCAACGGTAAAAATTTTTCCAGCGAAGTAACACTTCATCCATGCTCCAATGTTCAGCTCTCGCCTTTGCGATATGAACCACAATATGAGTGTGATTGTGCATTACGGCATAAGCACAAAGGTCAATGGCAAAGGTTTTCGTGAGCTTATGTAACCTGTCTACAATCCACTGTCTGCGGTGGTTGTAGTTTTTGCCTGTGCTGGCATCAACGCCACAGAGGAAGGACTGTCGCACACAACGTGATGTGCAATGATAATAAGGTGTGACATCTAAATTGACTTGCTTGTATCGAGGTAGCGGCATTTCCATATCTCCGAGTGATTCGGAAATAATTATGCTGGAAATGCGTTAATAAACTACTGTGCTTAGGGCGGGTTTTATGACTAAACGTAGGTATCTATACGTGAGCCAACTCGACTGTCTGTGGCAGGTGCCGCTTCTTGCGTTTGCTGGGGCGCACTTACTTCAGTTTGCTGGCTAGCACGTTGTTGAACCTGTCGCTGAGGTTCTTGTTGTGGCGACTGAAGTACATTCGATACTGGTGTTGACGTTGATGATGAAACGTCCATAACAATCTCCAAATTAAGCTGTTATTTGTTTAGCGTTTAACATATAAGGTTAAAAGCATAGCACAGGTTAACGCTTGTTTATGATTAAAGGTGTCAATTTTTCGAACATAAAATCTACAATCATTGGTTGTGCTTCAGCGTTCGGATGAATACCATCACGTTGCATTAAGTCTTTCTGAAGTGCTATGTCCTCAAGAAAAAAAGGAATTTTTGTAACTTCATGTTGCTCTGAGACAGTCTCAAAAGTGTCGCTAAACATTTGTGTATAGCGCTTGCCGTAATTAGTGGGTATTTGCATGTCTTGCACAAAAACAACGGTATTGTCTGATTTTGCTATCCTAACAATTGCGCTCAAATTGTCCCTAATCTTACTGATGCTGTGCCCTTGAAGGCCATCGTTACCACCAAGTTCTACTAAAATGTGACTTGGTGTATGTTGTTCAATTAACCTTGGAAGCCTAGCTAAACCGCCATCTGTGGTCTCACCGCTTACCGCAGCATTTACAATGTCGATCGATATATTCTCGTCACGCCAGCGTTTTTGTAACAAACTCACCCAACCTTCTTGTTGATCTAACCCGTATGCAGCAGATAGGCTGTCACCTAGAATCAATAATTTAGCTGAATTATTAGGGACGGTTGTATCGGTCTGATCTGATAATGCAGATAACGGTATAAATAAAAGCAGTGTGAACAAAACGGCGCTGCGAAAACGATAAATCACGAATTGATGACCCCTATATGATTAAAACATCCAAAGTAACTAAGTCTGTAACTACGAGCGAAGGTACGCTTGAGATCCTTCATCCTATATCTTTTGAAGTCAAGTCTGGTGAGTCCGTTGCCATTATCGGTGCGTCAGGTTCAGGAAAATCTACTCTATTAGGACTATTGGCCGGCTTAGATGAGGTCTCCCAAGGAGAAATTCATCTAGATGGCGAACCATTACATACTATGGATGAAGAGGCTCGCGCTGTGTTGCGGGGTCAAAAAGTAGGCTTTATTTTTCAGAGCTTTATGTTAGTGCAAAGTTTAACGGCCATTGAAAATGTAATGCTGCCGGCTGAAATCGCAGGCTTAGACAATCCTAAGCAGATGGCAACTAAGATCCTTGAGCAAGTAGGCATTGGTCATCGCGCGAGTCATTACCCAAATCAACTTTCAGGTGGTGAACAGCAACGTGTTGCTATTGCGCGGGCTTTTATCACTTCTCCTAAAATTCTATTTGCTGATGAGCCGACTGGAAACTTGGATGCAACAAACAGCCATAAAGTAGAAGACCTTCTTTTTGCGCTGAACCGAGAGAAGGGCACAACATTAGTGCTGGTTACCCACGACAACAAGCTTGCCGATAAGTGTGATAGGCAGTTAACCATGCAAGCGGGCGAATTGACTGAGTCTACTGTCTTATCGGCGATAAAGCGTACAGAGGCCGTATAAATGGAGGCCCTATAAATGAGTACGACATCGACCTTGGCATGGCGATTGTTTCGTCATGAGGCGAAGCGCGGAGAGTTAACCATCATTCTATTGGCAATTGTGTTGTCGGTAGGAGCGGTATTATCATTGTCGTTATTTAGTGAGCGGTTGCAAGGTGCCTTAAAAGAGCGCTCAGCGGCATTTATAGCAGCTGATGCACAGTTACGCTCTGATACCCCCATTGATGAGGCTTGGTTACAGCATGCTCGTGATGGAGGGCTTAACACGGCAAAGCAGGTGACTACTCGGTCGATGGTGTTTCACCGTGACGAAATGTCTCTGGTAGACCTTCGGGCTGTTAATGAAAATTATCCACTAAAGGGCACGGTTAATACTACTGATGTGCCTTTTGGACAGAAAGAAGCGGCAAGAGATTTGCCCAAGCCAGGCGAAGTGTGGCTGCAGTCTTTGTTGTTTCAAACGCTGAAGCTAAGCTTAGGAGACAGCATTGAAATTGGTGATGCTGAATTCACGGTAACCAAAGTGTTGGTTGATATTCCTGATGCAGGGTTCAGTGTTTTTAACACAGACCCCATCGCCCTTATTAGACTGTCCGATTTGGATGCAACGGCCATAACCGGGCCAGGTAGCCGGGCACGTTACGTGGGCTATTTCGAAGGTGAAAGTAGTGCTATTAGCACTTTTTACGACTGGCTAACTCCTAGTTTGAACGATGATTTACATAACTGGCGTACAGTTGAAGATGACGAATCAGCCATTGGCCGTTCGGTAGCCAGTGCTGAGCGCTATTTTTTATTAGCGAGTTTACTTGCCATAGTGCTTGCTGCGGTTTCCATTGCGGTGGCAGCTCAGCGCTATAGCCAACGCCATTTCGACCCCGTGGCTATCATGAAAACACTCGGAGCGACAAAGCAGGTCATTCGCCGAATCTATCTTCTTCAAATTCTATTTATCACTGGGCTAGGCATTATTATTGGATTAATAATGGGTTTCATTGGTCAGCAAATTGTGGTGTGGTTAGTTGCTGAACAAGTTGATGTGGCGTTAACTATTTGGCACTGGCGGCCAGTACTAATTGCAGTTTTCACAGGGGCTACATGCTCATTGTTGTTCTCGCTTTACCCATTGATGCAGTTGTTTTCAATTCCTCCTCTGCGGGTGCTTCGCCGTGATTTAAGTACCAATTTGCGTTCTAGAACTATCCAATACGTGGCATCGGGTGGCGCTATTTTTCTACTGATGTGGATTTATAGCCAAGATTTGATGATAAGTCTTATTTTGTTTGGCTCTGGTGTGGTTTTAGTTGCAGGTTTGCTAGGCGCAACCTTTTTGCTGATTGCAGCGGGACGCAAATTCGGCTCAGGTAAAATGGGCCCTTGGCAGCTTGCATGGGCGCGAATTAAGCGCCGTTCAATGGAAAATAGTGTTCAGCTGATTAGTTTCTCAGTCACTATTATGTTGTTACTTGTGGTATTGGTTATGCGCAACGATATGGTGTCGCAGTGGCGTTCTCAATTACCTGAAGGCACACCTAATTACTTTTTGATTAATATAACTGGTGATCAAAAAACAGAATTGGACACACACTTCAAATCAAACGGAATCACCATCGAAGAGTTTTACCCTGTAATACGAGGGCGCTTCGTTGCAGTGAATGATGACAGTGTAAATACTGAAGTGTCTAAAGAGGACGATTCGAATACTGAAGGGAGACAAGGACTTGGACGTGAAGCGAATTTAACGTGGAGTAATTCGTTACAAAAAGAGAATGAAATTATCAGTGGTACATGGCATGGGGATAACACTGATGCATTAGAAGAGGACGTATTCGCCGTTTCAGTCGAAACCGATGTAGGGGAGCGACTTGGCATTGAATTAGGCGATATGCTGACGTTCAATGTGGGAAGTGAAATTGTTATAACCAAGGTAACAAGTTTTAGAAAAGTGAACTGGCAAACTATGCAGCCTAACTTTTTCTTTGTTATTCAACCTGAGGCTATGGCGTCGTTCAATCCCACTTACATTACCAGCTTCTATTTACCCGAAGCACAGAAATCACAACTAACCACGTTGTTAAAGCCATTTGCGTCTATCACTATGTTTGACGTTGATGCGCGAATTAACCAGCTAAGAGATATTGTTAATCAAGTGTCGGTGGCCATTGAATTTATCTTAGTCTTGGTACTTGTGGCAGGCAGTTTAGTGTTAATTGCCCAAGTTCAAGCCAGCATGGATGAAAGACGACAAGAGTTGGCAATTTTAAGAACGCTTGGGGCAAAAGGCAGTTTAATTCGCAAAAGCGTGGTGTTTGAGTTTCTAATCATCGGTGTGGTTGCAGGTTTCATGGCAGCGCTCGCCAATGAGCTTAGCTTGTATATGCTGCAAACCAATGTGTTCCAAATGACCGCAAGTCTACACTTTGAGTACTGGGTTATTGCGCCGATTGTTGGTGCGATTGTGGTAGGCGCGTTAGGGGCAATTGGATGCTGGCGTTTGCTTACGTTAAATACATCAGCACTGCTGAGAAAGATGGTTTAGCGGCTGTTTAGCTAACGAGAGTTAGGAAAGGCCGTTTTAAAATGTAAGTGAATCGGACAGTCACTCAAGTGAGTGTTCTATCTCGCTTGAAATGGTTTTGCAAGCCAACCTACAAAATGTTGGACACACACCTAAATTCGAGTGTGTGTCCAATTTCTAATTTCACTTGAATTCAAGTTTGTGTTCAATCCTGTTTTAATTCAAATTGGATAAATTCAAGTTCATTATAAGTGTCTGTCCTAGCTGTTCTTAGCTGTTCGCTATTAGCTCGAGTGTGTGTCCTACTCAGTGGGAGTAAGCTTCACTACTTATAAATTGCTTCTAGCGCACCTTGTAAAGTGGGGTAAGTAAATGTGTAGCCTGAGGTAACGAGCTTTTCAGGTAGCACTTTTTGGCCTTTTAATATCATGTCAGAAGATTCACCCATAGCTATCTTCATCACGAAGCTCGGTACGGTAAACAAACACGGTCGTGAAAGCGTTGCCGCTAATGTCTGCGAGAAATCTTCATTCGTAGATGGTGATGGAGCTGTAAGATTAAACGGTCCATGGCAACTATCATGCTCAAGCAGGTATGCAATAGCCGATACCATGTCATCAATGTGGATCCATGATAAATACTGATCGCCACTGCCTATTTTACCACCTAAGCCTAGTTTGAAGGGCAGTGCCATTTTATCCAATGCCCCGCCATTTTTAGCTAACACTACACCGGTTCTAAGCGTACATACACGCGTTTCGTTGCGAGCTACTGAGGTAGCAATAGCCTCCCATTTAGCACAAAGGTCGTGGGTGAACTCTTCGTGGGGGGGCGTTTGTTCGGTTACATCAACACTGCCTTTACTGCCGTAAAAACCGATGGCCGAACCAGAGATAAATACTGGTGGTGGAGTGCCCGCACTATTAATTTTTGCCACAATTTTAGAGGTAATATCCCACCGGCTATCGCAGATTCTTTGCTTTTGAGTGTCTGTCCAACGTTTGTCGGCAATGGGTTCGCCAGCTAAATTGATGATGGCATCAAAAATTCCAATATCATCAATGTCACTCACCCCTGAAACAAAAGCCACATCGTCTCCCAATTGTCGCTTAGCTTTTTCGGGTGCTCTGGTTATGACAGTAAACTGATGCTCGTTTATATATTTTTCAATAAACGCGCTACCGATGAGACCAGTGCCGCCTGTCATTAAAATTTTCATACAATATGCCTATAAGAGAGTTAGCAAAAATGCTTATATAAGTGCTTATTAAAGGTCCTGAACCACGCTCAACCGGTTTTATTACACGAAAGCGTTAGCGACACCGAATCAGAAAATCGCAGTGCATGAGGCTTATCAACCTCTACTTCGGCGTAACGTACTGATGAATGTTCAGCAGCTAAACTTAATACGTCGGCAGTGAGTTTTTCGAGCAATGAAAATCGGTTATCCTCTACCAGCTTTATAATGGCCTTGGTAATTACTTTATAGTTCAACGCGTCTTCCATATTGTCGCTGTCTGTCGCTCTTTGGGCATCGTAATCAATTTTTACATTGACGATAACGTCTTGTTTATTGATGATTTCATCTTCATTAATACCAATATAAGTTCTCAATCTCAGGTTTTTAATTTTAATTGTGGCTAAGTTGAAGGTCATTGTATTCTCGTATTTGTAGTTATGTATAAGTCACTGTAAAGTGTTTGAGTTTTTTATTAGGAATGAAGCACACAAATGTCCATGGAATTGCGCTCACCCATAGCGAAAGTACTTATTGTTCTCGCATGTTTAGTTGTTGTGATGGCGGGGATAAAGTCCGCTAGTACAATTATGGTACCCTTTTTCTTATCAATATTTATCGCTATTGCGTGTAGCCCAATCATTCATTGGACCGGACGTTTTGGCGTGCCTAAATGGCTTTCTATCACCTTAGTAATACTATTAATACTAGTCTTTGGATTTCTTCTTGCTGGCCTTGTAGGACAGTCTATGACGGAATTTAGAGAAAATCTTCCAGAATACCGGGCTAAGCTTGATACCGAGTTTTCGTGGATTATAGAAAAACTCGCGCAATACAATATTAACGTTAACCAAGAGCTAATTGCCACACACTTAGATCCCGCCACCGCGATGTCAGTAGCGACCAATTTTATTAGCGGTATGGGCGGTGTATTGTCGAACTTATTCCTTATATTGTTAACGGTTATTTTTATGTTGTTTGAGGCAGATAGCATTCCAAAACGTCTGCACATTGCATTGTCAGACCCTGACATGAAATTGAAGCACATCGACCGATTCATTCGTTCAGTAAATAGCTATTTGGCTATTAAAACGGTGGTAAGTTTAGGGACTGGGTTAATTATCGGTACGTGGCTTTATGTGATGGGAATCGATCATTTTCTACTATGGGCTGTATTGGCATTTATGCTGAATTTCATCCCTAATATAGGCTCAATAATCGCTGCACTTCCAGCTGTACTTATTGCTTTTGTTCAATATGGTTTGGCATCAGCAGGCATGGCGGCATTGGGCTTTTTGTTAGTGAATACCATTATGGGTAATATGGTAGAGCCAAGGCTGATGGGCAAAGGGATGGGGCTATCTACCTTGGTGGTGTTTTTATCATTAATTTTCTGGGGCTGGTTATTGGGTACAGTAGGTATGCTGCTTTCGGTGCCACTGACTATGGTGGTAAAAATAGCACTGGAGTCTCGAGAGGAAAGCCAATGGCTTGCGGTGTTATTGTCTAGTGCGGGCGATAAAAAAGAAAAAGCTTAAACCGGGAACTTCACAATAAAGCGAGCGCCGCCAATAGGGGCGCGCTCGATAAGCAGTTTACCTTGGTAGATGGCAATAAGATCGCTTACCAAGGCCATGCCAATTCCTTGTCCATCTGCGTAAGTATCTAATCGAGTACCACGCTCTAACAGTGCTTGTTTCTTATCCGAAGGGATGCCGGGACCATCATCATCAATGGTCAACACCGCCCAGTTTCCTTCGTTAATTAGCGTAACCAATACGGTTGAGTTCGCAGCCTTACAAGCGTTATCTAACAAATTTCCAACCATTTCCATTATATCTGTTTCGTCTGCTTTTATGGCGACCTTGTTAGTGGCTTCAATCGTTATCGACAATTGCTTATGCTGATAAACTTTATCCATGGCGTTAGCCACTTTTTGTATGATAGGTAACAAAGGAATAGCCGCTTGCCACCCAGTTTTACCAGCACTAGCACGTTTTAATTGGCGTTGAATGATCTGGTCAATTTGATTTAAAGATTCAACGGCTTGCTCTGGAAGCTTTTTAACCCCTAAAGCCACAGCCAGTGGTGTTTTTAAACTATGAGCAAGGTCGTCCAAGCTGTTTTTATAACGAGCTCGCTGCTGAGATTCAGATTCAATCAGCTCATTAATTGACTGTTTTAACGGATTAAATTCGACAGGGTAGTGCGCATCAAGCTGTTGTTTCTGACCGGTAGAGGTAAGTGAAATTTCGCTAATAAGTTTTCTTACTGGCATAAGCACAAGGCTTATCCCCACTATTATCAGTACAAGCAAGCCGCCGGACAAGATAAGTAGCCAACGCCACACCACCGATATAAAGGTTTCCCGTTCTCCATCAAACAGGTGCTTATTATTGAAAATGTAAAAACGGACTGGCTCGAAGTTGCTTTCTGAGGCAAATTCGGCGGTAAACGCGTAGGCGAAATAATCTGTGTTGCCGTCAAAATTGGCCGTGTAAGATTCAACGAAGAGCTCGTTACCTACATTGACGTTAAGATTTGGGGCAGGCAATGTGTAATCTAATGCTGAAGCCGACTGCCACACAACGTGCCCTCGAAAAACAATCACACCTAAGTAACCAGAGCCTGGTAAGTTAAGCTGCTCTTCGTATAAAATCTCAGGCATGAAGGGAATATCGCCGTCTAGCTCAAAAGCCGAGAGCAACCCTAGGTTCATGAGTCGAAGTTCACTCATCTTGGCTTGGGTTAAACTAGTGGTATAAGCGTCATCTAAAATAACCACAGTCAGCGGTGCAAATAGGGCAAGTACGCCCATCGCTAATAGAATGCTCCGTATTCTCAGCGACAATTGTTTCATCGGTTATGCTTCATAGATTGCGGTTAATCCTATATCCACGCCCGCGAAGGGTTTCAATGGGCTTGAAGCTACTTTCAGGATCTAGCTTTTTACGCAATCGGCCAACAAAAACTTCAATAACGTTACTATCGAGATCAAAATCTTGATCGTAAATATGCTCAGTTAACTCTGTTTTCGAGACCACTTTCTGCGGGTTCAGCATTAAGTATTCCATGACTTTGTATTCGTACGCAGTTAATTCCAGAGGGGTATCATTTACAGTAATTTCTTCTGCGACTGTGTCCAGCGAAATAGGGCCGAACTGTATGACAGGGTTTGCTTGGCCAGAGGCGCGGCGAATTAGTGCTTTAACCCGTGCCAATAACTCTTCATTGTGAAATGGCTTAGTAAGGTAATCATCAGCTCCTGCGTCTAACCCTTCGACTTTTTCTTGCCAGCGATCACGAGCGGTTAAGATAAGCACGGGGCAGCGTATGTCCTCCTGCCTTGCTTTTCGGATAACTTCAAAGCCGTCCATTTTAGGTAAGCCGATATCGATGATAGCTAAATCGTAAGCATATTCATTGAGTTGATAAAGCGCATGCTCGCCGTTATCGGCCAAATCTACACTGTATCCATGTTGCTGTAGTAGGCTGTCAAGCTGGGTTAGTAGGCGGCTGTCGTCTTCAGCAATGAGTATCCGCATGTTAATCCTTTGAATTATTCTTAGATGTCTTCACTTTTCCAGAGCGCTTGTCTACGTCAACAGAGACTACGCGGCCCGACTCCTTTAAAACCTTA
The DNA here is from genome assembly GCF_001562125.1 of Alteromonas sp. Mac1. Taxonomy (NCBI): domain Bacteria; kingdom Pseudomonadati; phylum Pseudomonadota; class Gammaproteobacteria; order Alteromonadales; family Alteromonadaceae; genus Alteromonas; species Alteromonas sp. Mac1. Next base: position 1,978,035 of record NZ_CP013932.1, on the reverse strand, counting down.
ACGCGGTATTTCTGGTTAGTTTGGCTTACACGAAGTACACGTCCAGCTTCGGCCTGACGGGCACGTTCCACAGCTTGGCTCTTGCTTAATTCGCCACTTTTTTCCTGCTGTGCAAAGGCATTACCACCACTGCATATAAACAGGGTTAGCACTAAAGCCACCGCGCGAAGTGTATTCACCATATATTCTCACCAAAAAAGCAGGTAAAGCCCGATAGGAATCTAGTATATAGACCGGAGCTGAACCATTACTGAATGTATGTATAAGTCTACCTTGCCAAATAGAGCGTGTACATAAAGCCTTAGTATCAAATCTGAAGTGCAAGAATGAATGTGGGACAGTCACTTAAGTCTAGAAGAAATTCAACTAGCTACTGGATTGGACACACACTCAAGTTTCAAGTTTATAGGTGACAGAAGCCACTCACGCTTGAGTGACTGTCCAACCTTTTTCCTAGTTAAAGTGTGTGTCCAATGTTAGTTCTCGAACTTAGTTGGTGTGAAAAACTTACTGTAAGAGTGAATAGGTTATAGGTACTAGCATGAACCGCTTTACGTTTTTACAGAGCGCCTTGTTTATGTATCCCCTTCATGGCCTCGTCTGTAGCGATTAATGTTTATTCTGGCACGTAGTGTGAATTGCAGTTAGATAAGTTTATTTACATTGTATGCAACGGAGGGAATATGTCGCACGATATTAAAACAGCAATGTGGGAAGCTATGTCTAGTAGCCCAAACGTAATGGTAAGTCTTACTGGTAAAAATATGCACTCAGAGCCAATGCGTGCCCAGCTCGATAAGCATGCTAATAGCGAATTTTGGTTTTATACCACCAAAGATAATCGTATCGCTGAAGGCGGCCAAGCAATGGTACAGTTTTCCTCGAAAGGGCATGATGTATTTGCATGCATTCGAGGAACTTTAGTTCAGGAAACTCGCCAAGACATTATCGATAAATATTGGTCTAATGGCGTTGAGGCGTGGTACGAGAAGGGTAAGGACGATCCTAATCTACTTATGCTGCGATTTAATTTGGCGGATGCCGAGATTTGGGAAGCAGACCCTTCTCTTAAAGGTATGTTTAAATTGATGACGGGCAAAACCATTTCACCAGATGAAATGGGTGAGCATGGCAAAGTTAATTTGTGATTAAATCACTTCAGATAAGTGTGTGTCCAATTTTACGTTTCGACAAGTGATAAATGCCGACCGATTGCCAAACGGGTAATTGGAGTGACTGTCCAAATTTAAAAATGGTTTGGATTTGAGTGTCTGTCCAATTTAGTGTCTGTCCAATTTAGCGTCGCACACAAAAAAGCCTGAAAGGAATGCATTAGCATTTCTCTCAGGCTTTTTTATTGGCAAAATCGAAGCTCAGTGCTTGATTAACGCACATTGACACAAAGGGCTCAAAAAGCTTGCTATAACGCCTTAACTAGTTATAAAGCTGTAAATAGGCAGCTCAATAACCGCTAAGGAAGCACTTTTTTATAAGGCTTAATGATTACGCTTTCGTAAACCCCTGCTTCAATATACGGGTCGGCATCAGCCCAAGCTTGCGCCGCTTCTAGCGATTCAAATTCTGCAACTACCAATGAACCAGTAAACCCAGCAGGACCAGGATCTGGGCTGTCGATAGCAGGGAAGGGGCCAGCTATCACTAACCTACCTTCATCCTTTAACGTATTTAAACGCGCTAGATGCGCAGGGCGTGCGGCTAAACGATTTTCTAAGCTGTTTGCTACATCGGTAGCACAAATCATATAAAGCATATTATGGCTCCTAATCCTTAATCCTTTGCAGTTGCCGCTTTCATAGACTGCACAAACTCACCCAATGCACTTAGCATAGCGTCATTGTTGTCTAGATTAGCCGCAATCAAGTTCACTGTAGCCGAGCCGGAAATTGCGCCCGCTGCACCAGCATCAATAGCCGACTTTACTTGTGCTGGCGTAGAAATACCAAATCCAAGTAGTGGTGGTGCACATTTGTGTGCCGTTAGTCGCGCAATCAACTCAGCAGCAGGAATTTCAACCGCAGTCTCAGCGCCAGTGACCCCGGCTCTACCTAACAAGTAAGTGTAGCCTTTCGAGTATTCACCAATTTTTTCCATGGTTTCATCGGTCGCATTCGGCGGTGCAATCAAAATTTGCGAGATGCCGTTGGCATCTGCCGCTTTTTGAAATGGTGCGGCTTCGCGGATGGGCACATCAGCAACCAAAATAGAATCGACACCTGCATCACTGGCCTGTTTATAAAAGCCATCGATAGTCTGTGCTAAAACTAAATTACTATATAGCAGTAATCCAATAGGTACTTGTGGGTACTTACTACGTACGCGAGTAAGTAACTCAAAGCATTTAGCTACGGTAACGTTACTTTTGTGCGCACGAATGCTAGCGGCTTGAATAGTAGGGCCGTCAGCAATTGGATCTGAATAAGGTATTCCAAGCTCTAGCGCATCAGCGCCACTTTCTACCAATTGGCAAATAATCGCTTCAGATTGCGCTAAATCAGGGTCGCCCAGCATTACGAAGGGAACGAAAGCGCCTTCATTTTTTGCGTCTAGGCGCGCAAACATTTCTGCATATCTTTCCATTACAGTTTGTCCCCTAAAATTTTGGTTACGTGAGCCAAGTCTTTATCACCACGGCCAGATAAATTCACCACAATTATGGTTTCTTCCTCTGCTTCGTCGGCCATATTTAATGCATGTGCAAGGGCGTGTGAAGACTCAAGCGCAGGAATAATACCTTCTTTGCGTGCAAGTAATTGAAACGCGTTAAGGGCTTCTTCATCAGTAGCTGCAACGTACTCAGCTCGGCCAGTTTCCGCTAAATAAGCATGTTGAGGGCCAACTGCAGGGTAGTCTAATCCGGCAGACACTGAGTAGCTTTCTTCAATTTGACCTTCGTGGTCTTGCATAATGAAGGTATAAGCGCCGTGCAATATACCTTTGGTGCCGGTCACAATAGTTGCGCCGTGCTCTTTGGTGTGCACCCCTTTACCTGCAGGTTCAACACCCACAAGTCTTACAGAAGGTTCATCGATGAAATCAGCAAACATCCCAATGGCATTTGAACCACCACCTACACAAGCCACAACCGCATCTGGTAAACGGCCTTCTTTTTCTAAAATTTGTGCACGGGTTTCTTCGCCAATCATGCGGTGGTATTCACGTACAATCGTGGGGAATGGATGAGGGCCTGCAGCCGTACCTAAAAGGTAGTGTGCTGTATCGTAATTAGCAGACCAATCACGCATGGCTTCGTTTACCGCATCTTTAAGTGTGCCAGAGCCAGCATTTACTGGAATAACTTCTGCACCCATTAGTTTCATTCGAAAAACGTTAGGCGCTTGACGCTCAACATCTTTTGCACCCATATAAATACGGGCTTTTAAGCCTAATAATGCGCATGCTAACGCCGTAGCAACGCCGTGCTGGCCAGCGCCAGTTTCGGCAATAACTTCGGTTTTACCCATACGCTTCGTTAAAAGCGCCTGACCTAGTACTTGGTTTGTTTTGTGGGCACCGCCGTGAAGTAGGTCTTCACGTTTAAGGTATAATTTTACCTTAGGGTTGCTCACCAAATTGCGGGTTAGCGTCATTGCTGTTGGGCGACCTGCGTAATCTTTTAATAACCCCAAAAACTCTTTATTGAAGCTAGGATCATCTTTCGCATCTAGAAACGCTTTTTCTAGTTGGTCCAGTGCAGGAATAAGTAGTTCAGGCACATACATGCCACCGAACTCTCCAAATTTTGTATCTAATTGATTCATGCGTTGTCCTAAGTGTTAATAGCGGCGACAAATTGAAAATAGTTCGGCTAATTTTTCAGCCGATTTTTCGCCTGGGGCACTTTCTACCCCTGAATTTATGTCGATGGTTGCGCAGCCTACCTCAATGCCCTGGGCAATGTTGGTAGCGTTAATTCCACCGGCTAGAATGATTTTTTGCTTGTTGGTAATATTGTCTAACAATCGCCAATCGAAGCTTTCCCCTGTACCGCCTTTCGCATTACCTACTTGGCAATCCAGCAGTACATAATCGATATTTTCGTCTTCTAATAATTGAGGTAAATACTCAGGCAATGCGCCTTTAACGCCTTCGGCTTGCCATATCTCACAACCTACTGGCAGGGCGTCTTTCAACGTTGCTCGATATGCTGCATCTTCATTGCCGTGTAATTGAACGGCGGCTAACGAGAGCGATGTAGCTAACTTGGCAATCTCATCGATGTCGTGATTTACAAACACACCCACATAATCGCCTTCAACGGTTGCTACGATATCTTTTGCAGTAGATTCGGTCACGCAGCGAGGTGATTTTTCAGCAAAAATCAGCCCGCCCATACTGGCGCCACTTTCAAATGCAAGTTGTGCTTGTGCAACACTGGTTAACCCGCACACTTTTACCGAACCGTAAATTACGCTGCGAACAGCGCGATTTAAATTAGCTTGCGACATAAGTGCACTGCCTACTAAGAAACCTTGGCAAAGCGGGGCTAAGCGAAGTACATCTTCATGGGTATAAATGCCAGACTCTGAAATCACAACAAAGTCGTGCGTGGCCCTTTCCAGCATAGGCACCAAGTGTTCTGTAGTCGCTAAATCGGTGGATAAGTCGCGTAAGTTACGGTTGTTAATGCCAATGATGTTTGCTTCAAGGGCAATGGCGCGATGCATTTCTTCTTCGTTGCTTACTTCCGTCAGAATATCTAACGACAAGCTATTGGCCACGGTGGCAAGTTCACAGTATTGTGCATCGTCTAACACGCTTAACATTAGCAACACGGCATCGGCGTTATAATGACGAGCCAAATAAACCTGATAAGTATCAATAAAGAAATCTTTGTTTAATACAGGCTGTGATACACGTTCTGTAACGTAGGCCAAATATTCAAATTTACCTTGAAAATACTTCTCGTCGGTAAGCACTGAAATGCCCGCTGCGTAGGGTGTGTATGCGGCTAAAATTTCGTCTAGGTCGAAATGTTCGCGAATAAGCCCTTTTGAGGGCGAGGCTTTTTTACATTCAAAAATAAAGCCCGCATTCGGTTCACTCAGCGCATCAAACAAGCTTTTGTTTGAAGGCACTAAATCTGCTTTAAAGCTTTCAAGGGGCAAAGCCGTTTTTCTGGCATCAACTTCAATGCGTTTATCGGCAACAATTTTTTCTAGCACATTAGGCATCAGTGCTGACCTCCTGACTGATTTTGGCAACCTTGTTTAATACCGCCAAAGGTTTTGCGTCTTTCATCGCTTGCATAGCCATTTCGGTGCCGTCTTTAAATGAATCGGCGGTACCGGTAACTTTTAGTAGAGCGCCGCAATTCATGGCGATGGCAGCGCGGTGGGCCTCTTGGCCTTCACCAGCTAACGCGGCTTCAATGTATTTCTTATTCTCTTCTGGCTCACCGCCCTCAATGGCCGATAACGGGTATGAGGAAAGGCCAAAGTCTTCAGCGGTAACGGTTAACTTACGAATATCACCGTGCTCAAGATCGTAAATGATAGATTCCCCATGCAGAGCAAGTTCATCTAACCCGTCACCGTGAACAATCATGGCGCGATGTTGGCCAAGAAGCATAAGGGTTTTTGCGTAAGGTTCAAGCAGTTCGGGAGAGTATACGCCGAACACACCATGTGTTGGGCCCGCTGGGTTGGCTAGTGGACCTAGTATGTTGAACAAGGTTCTGGTCTTCAGGGCAGCACGGACGGGGGCTGCGAAACGCATGCCCGCGTGATAAACCGGCGCAAAAAGAAATGTGAAATTTGCTTCATCTAAGCATTTTCTCGACAATTCTGGCGTAATTTCCAAGTTTAATCCGAATTGTTTGAACAAATCGGCGGAGCCAGATTTACTTGATACACTTCTGTTGCCATGTTTGGCTACTTTCACGCCGCACGCAGCTGCAACAACCCCTGCTGCGCTCGAAATATTAATGGTGTTATGTCCATCTCCGCCTGTGCCTACGATGTCGGCGAACGGATAGGTGGGGGCAGGAAATGGCTTGGCGTTCGCCACCATGGCACTAGCCGCACCGGCAATTTCACCTGGTGATTCATGCTTGATTTTTAGTGCTGTGAGCACGGCTGCAATAACGGCTTCGCTTTGTTCACCGTGCATAATGCTGTTGAACAACGTGTAAGCTTCGGTTTGAGACAGCGCCGCTTGTTTGATAAGTTTTTCAAGTAATGGAGTAGCGTCAAACATGGCTTTATCCTTGTTGCGTTAAATAGTCGATGCTTTGCTTCAGCAGCACACTACCTTGGGCCGTTAATATCGACTCAGGGTGAAATTGAAAGCCCAGCATTTTATCAGTTTTATTAAACACGGCCATGACGGTTTCAGAACCATCGTCGTTAACGCAAGACGCACAGGGCTCAAGGGCGTCAGGGAGTGTTTGTGCGGCTAATGAATGATAACGAGCTACATGTAATGGCTGTGGCAGGTCTGTAAACATGTCTTTTTCTGAATGAGTAATAGCAGAACTTTTACCATGCATAACTTGGGTGGCGCGACCCACAATGCCGCCATAGTATTCAACAATGGCTTGATGGCCTAAGCAAATGCCTAGTACAGGAAAGGTACCTGCAACTTTTTCTAGTAAAGCTGGCATACAGCCGGCTTCGCCTGGTGCGCCTGGGCCCGGCGATAGCATTAGCAATACTGGGCCCTTGGTGGCTTGCTCTTGCATTTTCTCAAATAACATATCGGCGCATACGGTATTGCGATATACGTTAATTTCTAAATTTAGCGCGCGTAATTCATCTACCAAGTTATAGGTAAAAGAGTCGACGTTATCGAGCAAGAATAAGGTGGTTTTGTTGATCATAGACATACTCATGCTTGTGTCTCCGCTTCCGCTTTAAGTGCTGCGCTAACCGCGCTAATAACAGCTTGCGCTTTTGCACGGGTTTCATCAGCTTCAGCTTGTGGAACAGAGTCGTAAACTACACCTGCACCTGCCTGTATGAATGCGCGGCCGTTTTTCACGAATGCCGAGCGAATAACAATGCAGGTATCCATATCACCTTGGCCATTTATATAGCCTACAGCGCCTCCATAACTGCCACGACGTTTTTGCTCTACTTCACGAATCAATGTAGCGGCACTTACTTTTGGCGCACCCACTAAAGTGCCCATGTTCATACACGCTTGATACGCGTGCAGCGCGTCTAAGTCATCACGAAGTTGGCCGACAACACGAGAAACAAGGTGCATAACATGAGAATAGCGGTCTACTTTCAATAAGTCTTTTACAAAGCGACTTCCTGGTCGGCTTACTTTCGCTACATCATTTCGAGCTAAGTCGACCAGCATGATGTGTTCAGATTTCTCTTTATTGTCTTCACGCAAGTTAAGTTCAATACGACTGTCTAGGTCGTGATTGATACTGCCATCTGGGCGTTTACCGCGAGGGCGAGTACCAGCAATGGGATAAATTTCAACTTGGTTGCTTTCACTTTCGTATTTAAGCGCTGATTCCGGTGAAGCACCAAAAATAGTAAAGGCTTCATCTTGCATATAGAACATATAAGGGCTGGGGTTTTGTTCTTTTAAGTGCGCATAAGCTAGAAGCGGTGATGGGCAAGGCAGTGAGAACGTTCGCGATGGAACCACTTGGAAAATATCTCCTGCAAGAATGTGCTGTTTTAGCTCAAGCACATTGTTACAGAATTCTTCATCGCTTTTATCTACACTTACTGCAGTCTCTTCATGACTAACAGCGCCGTCAATACCTGATCCTGAGGTCAAGGTGGGTGTCTCAGGCATAGACTGCAATTGTTGGTGCAATGATTCTAAACGCTGGGAAATGCCGAAATATTGCTGAGCCACGTCTTCGCCGCTAAAAACGCTGCCAATCAAGTGGGTTTCACGAGTTTGGTGATCTACCGTAATAAGCGTTTCTGCCAAGTAAAAAACAAAATCTGGACAATCATTCTCGCCATCTTCTACGTGAGGGAGCGATTCAAACCCTGCCAGCATGTCATAGGCAAAAACACCGCCTAAAAAGAGCGCGTGAGGGTGTTGACGAATAGGCGTGATTTTTTTCACGATAATACGCAAGGTATCCATCACACTGGCAGACTTTAAGCGACTGTCTTCGTCTAGTTGCGCGTCCGCTGATTCACATATTAAGGTAACTGAAGTGTCGGTACTGTCAACGCATGTTACCCCATCAGGGCACTGCGTTTTAAAAATAGGCAGTACGGAAGCGCCGTTTGCCGTTAGGGCCTTAACTTCAACACGGTTGCCATTGCATTCTAAGCGCAAGGCCGCTTGAACCATCAATAAACTTTGTAAATCGTCTTTAGAGTCAATTTCTGCCGACTCTAACAACAAGGCATTAGGACGTTTGGCACAAATATGTGCGAAGGCTGCAAGAGGGTCGTCGATGTAATGCCCAACTTGCTCAATTGTTTCCACTTTGCCTGGGGTTGTGCCCAGTTCCGCTAAACTCATTTTTGCCACTCTCCGACTGCAAAAAGATAAAAAAAAAGGCCCGTAAATACGGGCCTTTTGTGTTTTATTCACGCACAAATGCGCACACCACCCGTTAGTCTAGGGAGTGCCACCACCAAGAAGCAATAGTTGTTGCTGTTGTGATTGTCATTAATTGCATGAATAAACTCGTGTTTGGTTCAATCTTGTACGAACATCGATAGTTATCGAAGGCGTAAATCTGTATACTTGTGCGTATAGAAGAAAACAAATTCACCTTTGTGTCAACCAATTATTGAAAAGCCTTTGAAAATAGATCTCCACAGCCATACCAAATTCTCCGATGGGCACCTCACTGCAGAGGAGCTTATATTGCGCGCGCACACCATGCAGGTTGACGTGCTAGCCATTACTGACCACGACACAGTGGCGGGGTTAGAAATGGCGCATAACACGCAAGCGAAACAAAAACGTCCGTTAAAAATCATCGATGGTGTTGAAATTTCCACCAATTGGCATGGTTTCGATATTCATGTTGTGGGGTTAAATGTTGACAGAACCAACCCAACGTTTTTAGCGCAACTAGAAGGCCAAGCACAAACACGCCAAGCTCGAGCAGAAAAAATAGCTGAAAAGTTAGGTAAGTGCGGTTTTGAAGGGGTACTTCCACGTGCCATGGCATTAGCTGGCGAAGGGCAGGTCACTCGCGCACATTTTGCTCGCGTGCTGGTGAATAACTATGGTGTTGGCACCATGAATGCGGCCTTTAAAAAGTATTTAGGCAAAGGCAAGCGTGCAGCAGTAAAAGCGGATTGGCCTAGTGTGGAAACTGCTATTGAGTGGATCCAAGGCGCGGGTGGACAAGCCGTGCTAGCACACCCCGTTCATTACGACATGACCGCAAAATGGTTACGCAGATTGGTTGATTTATTTGCCCAAGCGGGTGGCGATGCTATTGAAACCGCGTTTCCCGGCATTAGCAAAGATAAGCAAGCACTGGTGAATGAACTCGCCGCTAGCCATGATTTATTGGCTTCGGCAGGCTCTGATTTTCACTTTCCATCACGATGGACCGAGCTAGGTAAGAATTTGGGTATTAGCAGTAACTTAACGCCTATATGGCACGATTGGCCAGTGGTTGAGGGGTTTGCTGACGCGGTGAACCAATCTGCACCTAGTGTTAGTAACTAGTAATAACTAGCAAAGTGTTAGCAACTAGCTGCCACCAGCGTTGCATTAGCTACTTTCCATTAGCCGCTTTCTATTAATAGCGTTCCATTAGTTAAATAGGAAAAGAGGCGAAGCAATAGGCATGAACAGGACATTATTATGAGTCAGTTTTTCTATATTCATCCTGAAAACCCTCAGCAACGTTTGTTGACCCAAGCTTGTGAGCTTATCCGTGAAGGGGCGGTAGTGGTTTATCCTACCGATTCTGGCTATGCCATTGGTTGTCAGATGGAAGACAAAAAAGCGTTAGAGCAACTATGCCGCATTCGAGAGATTGGCAAAGATCATAACTTCACGCTCATGTGCAGAGATATGTCTGAATTATCTATTTACGCCAAGGTAGACAACACCGCATTTAGACAAATTAAAAATAACACGCCAGGGTCATACACCTTTGTACTAAAAGCCACCCGTGAAGTGCCCAAGCGTTTGCAAAATCCGAAGCGTAAGACCATCGGTATCCGTGTGCCTGATAACGCCATTGCGTTGGCGCTGCTTGAAACCCTTGGCGAGCCGCTGATGTCTACCTCGCTTATTTTGCCAGGTAATACCATGGCCGAATCAGATCCTGACGTTATTCGCGATAATTTAGAAAAGCAGGTTGGGGTTATTATTCATGGCGGGTATTTAGGCGAGCAGCCTACTACCGTTATTGATTTGTCTGAAGATACCCCTGTCATTATGCGCCGTGGCACGGGCGACCCAGCCCCATTTGAATAGTGTGTACCGATGAGCAGTGAGCAATCGCCCATTCAGCAGCCGCTTCCGCTCGCATTTATTCACGGCGAGGCGTTAATAGAAAAGCCTGAAGACTTATTTATTCCGCCTGATGCACTAGAAGTTATTTTAGAAACGTTTGAAGGGCCGCTTGATCTTCTGCTGTACCTTATACGAAAGCAAAAATTCGATATTATTACCTTGCCGGTGGCCACAATCACTAAGCAATACATGGAATATGTCGATGCCATGATGTCGTTAAAGTTAGAACTAGCGGCAGAATATCTGTTAATGGCGGCTATTTTAGCTGAGATAAAATCACGGTTATTGCTACCAAAACGCAGTAGCGATAGCGACGAAGAAGACGATCCTCGCGCTGAACTTATTAGGCGACTAAAAGAATACGAACTGGTTAAACAAGCTGCTGAAGACTTGGATATCCAACCTCGTTTAGAACGAGACATATTTGATACCCATGTGCTGGTGGCCGACAGTGTTTCTCCAGTGCGAATTGAGCCAGAGATAAGCCTAGTGGAAATTGTACTCGCTTTTAGTGGGGCTATGAAGCGGGCGGCGGCTTTTGAACACCATACTATTGCCCGCGAAGCCTTAAGTACCCGTGAACGTATGTCGTTAATTCTTAGTTTGATAAACGCCAATGAATTTACGCCACTAGAGGGGTTGTTTACGGTGGAAGAAGGTCGCGCTGGTGTGGTGGTGTGCTTCCTAGCCATTTTAGAATTGGTAAAAGAACAACTGATTTTTTGTATTCAGGCAGGTCCTTACGCCCGAATTCATGTAAAATTAGGCAGCAGCGTTGAGTAATAATGAAAAAAATTAAAACAGCTCAATTAAAACAACTGGTTGAAGCCGCCATCTTCGTTGCCGATGCCCCAGTGTCTATTCAGCAATTAAGAGATACGGTGCTAAGTGACTTTACGGTTGCAGAGAGAACCTTAAAAACAGTCATTAATGAGCTAACCTTAGATTATCAACCTAGGGGTATACAATTAGTTAAGGTAGCCAGTGGCTACCGATTTCAATCTGTGGATGCGTTAAGTCCGTGGTTGAGCAAACTATGGCAGGAAACTGCCCCAAAGTATTCCCGCGCTATGTTGGAAACTTTGGCACTTATTGCCTATCGTCAACCTATTACTCGTGGAGAAATTGAGCAAGTAAGAGGCGTAGCGGTAAGCAGTAGTATAATGAAGACACTCACAGAACGAGAATGGGTAAAAGTAGTGGGGCATAAAGAAGTGCCAGGCAGGCCAGCTTTATATGCCACCACCCATACTTTTTTAGATTACTTTTCGCTTTCATCATTGTCGGAGCTTCCCAATTCCGATGCCTTTGATGAAATGGCAAAAAGTACTGAGTCCACCTCGTCGCTTAAGGTGTTAAATGAGGCACCGTCTGAGGTAACAGACCGTGCGACCGAAAACAAGCAAATAAAGAGTGATACAAATGACTGAAAAGTTGCAAAAAGTACTAGCTAATCAAGGGCTAGGCTCGCGACGAGAAATGGAACGTTGGATTGAACAAGGCCGCGTTTCGGTGAATGGTACATTGGCAACATTGGGCGACCGTGTTGACGAAAGTGGCCAGATTCGTGTTGATGGACACTTGTTGTCTCGTCAAACTGAACAGCCTGTATGCCGCGTTTTAATGTATAACAAGCCTGAAGGCGAGTTATGCAGCCGCCACGACCCTGAAGGGCGTGACACGGTGTTTGACCGTTTACCTGCTATTCGTATGGGCCGTTGGATTGCGGTAGGGCGTTTAGATATGAACACAAGCGGCCTATTGTTGTTTACCAACGATGGTGAGCTTGCAAACCGTTTGATGCACCCTAAGTGTGAAGTAGAGCGCGAATACGCTGTACGTGTATTTGGTGACGTAACGCATCAAACGTTAAATACCTTGAAAAAGGGCGTTCAACTTGAAGACGGTGAAGCTAAGTTTTTAAGTATCTCGGGTAAAGTTGCCCCTCCCGGCTCTGAAGAAGAAAGCATGAACCGTTGGTTCAACGTTACGCTTAAAGAAGGGCGAAACCGAGAAGTACGACGCTTGTGGGAGTCACAAGGCGTGCAGGTAAGCCGATTAATCCGTGTTAAATACGGTCCAATGGACTTACAAAAGCGTTTGCCACAGGGGGCTTGGGTAGAGCTGGGTTTAGAAGATGTAAACTCACTACGTGACATTGTGCAATTACCTGAAGAAACGCAAACCATGGTGGATGTACGCCAAGGCAAACTAGACCATGCACGTTTAAGCCGTATGCGTCGCTCTGTGAAAAAACATAAGGTACGTAAAGAAAATGGCGGTGTTAAAAAGCGGGTAGCGAGAACGCCTAAGCGTTAATAGCAATCTGAATGAATTGATTAGAAAAAACGGGCTTTGCCCGTTTTTTTTGCAACATTATTTAGGTTTAGCAAAGAAAGCCTAGAAGCGGAATGCTTAATATAGCTAATCGCAACTGGTCCCGGCAGCAATACCATATTCTTGAGCTTTTGCGTTTATTGAATCACGGTTCAGACTAACATACGCATTAAGTTTACTTAGCACGTCATGCTGTAGCCGAGTTGAAATACGATACTGCACCCCATTCGCTGGTACATTCTTCGCTACCGCCACTAATTCTTCAGACAAGCCTAAAGACATCAATTCATTTTTAACTGTCGCAATGTTTAAATCTATAGCATCGACTAATCCATTTACCAGCATTCGGGTGAGGATGCGAACAGAACGCTCATTCGCAATAGTTAACGTGCCGTTAGAACGCTTTTCTTGCCATTTTTCAGCAGGAGTAAAGCCGTACAATAAACCGAGTCGAGTAACTTCATCCATAGGAATGTCACTGTTTGTAGTAAGTACAACAGAAGTGTCACATACGGTAATTAGCGGTTCGCCATAAACAAGGCCCGCGGTACTGCTTTGCGTCCATCTAGGGTTGTCAGGTAAGCGAAAATCAATGGCATTGTCTTCGAACCAATGATTGAACCGTTGTAAGGGGAGGGGAATGAATTCAAATGAGATGTTATGGCTATTGCCAAAATCAGTCATAATATCGCTTAACAAACCGCGATGTTGCGGGGTAGTAAAGTCCATCACAGGGTAATAATTCATAGCTTCAACACCGACACGCAGGTTTTTAATATCCGACGCTATAGCTAAGTTACTGACATGAATGCATAAAATTATCAGCAGGAAAAAACGGTTAAACATTAGGGCTTCAAGGCATGTATTTAATGGCGGGCAGGATACTTTTTCGTAGATCCATTTTCCACTTTTTTATCATTTTCGATGCAGATAGGCGAACTTTCGAATTAATGCTGATGCTATTATTGCATAGATTAACTTTTTTCAATGAATTCGATCTCCCCGTGGTTTGAGTGCGTAGGAACAACACATCAATGATTTGATAAACGTGCACAAAAAAGGAGACTGATATGAAAGATATGCCTCAGTTAGGAATGGGAACATTTCGTTTGGAAGGTGATACCGCACTCAATGCTGTAACCGATGCACTAGATGTAGGTTTCAGGCATGTAGATACCGCGCAAATATACAAAAATGAGGAGCTTGTTGGGGACGCTATTAAAACCAGCGGCATCGCACGCTCTGATTTATTCATTACCACCAAGGTGTGGTATGAATCATTAAGTGAAGATAAGTTTATTCCTAGCGTTCACGAGAGTTTGTCTAAGCTAAAAGTGGAGTATGTCGATTTACTGCTCATTCACTGGCCTTACCCAGGTGATGATATTTCCCTTAAAGACTACCTCATGCGTTTAAAGCAAGCTAAAGAGCTTGGTTTGACCCGTCATATCGGGGTGTCTAACTTCACGATAGATCAGATTAAACAGGCTGAGGAAATACTCGGTAAGGGTGAGATATACACTAACCAAATTGAGCTTCACCCGTTCATGCAAAACCGTCAGGTTGTACAAGCTTGTGAAGAGCGCGGTATTGGCGTAACGGCTTACATGCCTTTTGCCGTCGGTGATGTAATGAAAGATGACACATTAATGGCTATTGCAGATGCGTATAACTCTAGCCCAGCTCAGGTGGTATTGGCATGGTTAGATAAAAAAGGGATTAACACCATTCCTTCTTCAACCAATAAAAAGCACTTGGCGCAAAATTTTTCTTATACCGAACTTTCTCTAACGGATGATGATATTACCCGCATCGATGAGTTAGATAACGGTGAGCGTATCGTTAATCCAGACTTCGCGCCCAAATGGGATTAGGCTCTTATCATTAAATAAACACTTATAACCCTCTCACCAATAGCTTGGTGGGAGGGTTACCGGTAAAGAGATACATAAGTTCTGTACAAATATGAGGGTCTATACCTCGCCAACCTCAACGTGTTTAATGATTTTGGCCGGATTACCGCCAATAACAACATTATCGCCGAAACTCTTGGTAACTACAGCTCCTGAAGCCACTACTACATTATCGCCCAAGGTAACGCCTGGGTTTATCACCGCCATACCACCAATCCAACAATTGTGACCAATAGTGATAGGCTTAGCGAACTCAATACCAGTTTGTCTGGAGGCGGGGTCGATAGGGTGTGTTGCGGTGTAAATACCCACTTGCGGTGCAATCATACAGTTATCGCCAATAGTCACCTTGGCAGCATCCAATATTACGCAATTAAAATTAGCGTAAAAGTTTTCACCTACATGAATGTTTTCACCATAGTCGCACTTAAAAGACGACTCTATGTATAAGCGCTTGCCTGTAGTGCCAAAAAGCGCCTTTAATTGACGGGTACGGGCTTTGTGCTCAGTTTGACATGTAGCATTAAGCTCATCTAGTTGTACCCGACAGGACTTACGCAACCCGGTTAATTCACGATCGTTAGGATAGTAAAGTTCACCGGATAACATTTTCTGTTTTTCGTTCATACCAGTCTACATTTGGGATAATGCCAAGACCTTACTTGCTAGACGAATAACTGACAATCACTTTTTCTTGTAGAGCAGGGCTCGCAATATCCAAATTTACCGGGCGTTCAAGAATTATTGAACCGCCGATAGACACATCAGCTTCAATCGTGAGCTTAGGTTTTGTGCTATTTCTCTCTAGCCAGCCTTCGTCACGTATTTTGTAAATAATGTCGCCCTTAACCAAGGTATCGCCTTTAAGGGTGATGTCTCCATTCATACTCTCAATATTGCTATCCACTATGCTGCCAGCAATTTGAATATCACCATTAACGGTTTCTACGCTGCCTTGAATCGTGCTTTGTTGTTCAATGTTTATATCGCCGTTAACCGTTTCAATACTGTTGGCTACATGCAGATGGGAACCAGCATCAAGGTCGCCATTGACGATGTTGATTTCATCAACACGAACGTGAGAACCCATTTCTACACTGCCATTTACAACACTAATATCTTCGGCTTGGGCATGATCTTCAAGTGATACATCGCCATTGACTGATGAAAGGTCGCCTACTGAACGATGTGTTGCTACATCTACGCTACCAAATACGCTACTAATATCTTCGCCCTCTTGAGCATTGGCGTGGCCAACATGGACGACGCAACCTGAAAGCATTGTTGTAGCTGCAAAAAATAGGGTGCTGGCAATAAGTGTTTTTTTCATCAAAAAGCCTTTTGAGTGTTGTTTAGCGTTATAAATTACGCGTTAAAATCTGATTATCTTTCACAATCATCTTTCACAGAGTATGCCAAGAGTAAATTTTTATAATTATCAGTGGTTTACAATTTTTTATATCATGTCTTAATTATGGCTTTTAAAAACTTCGCTAGATAATAGCGAAATACACCAATTGTTAGGTTTTAGGTTGGTTTTAATTTGAACAATTAAGCGCTGTAAGAAGCTGATAGTAAAAGTAGCGCTGGCAGCTATTCGATAATTGGACACACACTCGAGATTCGTCGGACACACACATATACGACAAGACGACATAAAGGACAGTCACTCGAAAAAATTAAACTGCCATATAAAGCTAATTGGACACACACTTAAATGATAATAAATATGAAATACCATATGTGTTATGGTGTGAATAATTAATTTATTAAGTAATTTCTCTTTCAAGGGCTATTTTTATGATTGTTATTCACCATAACCCCGCTTGCGGCACATCTCGTAACGTATTAAAAATTATTGAAGATGCTGGTTACTCGCCGATTGTTGTAGATTTTATAAAAGAAGGTTGGACTCGCTCTCAGTTACTTGGGTTGTTTGCTGCCGCTAGTTTAACTCCTAGACAAGCGCTTAGAACAACAAAGTCACCTGCAGAAGAGTTGGGGTTATTGGATGAATCGGTATCAGATGATATTTTGCTTGATGCTATGTTGAAACATCCGGTTTTGGTAAATAGGCCTATAGTTTGCACAGAAAAAGGTGTGGCATTATGCCGCCCGAGTGAAAAAGTACTCGATTTACTACCTTCATGGCCACAAGGCCCGTATTTTAAAGAAGATGGTGAGCAAATTTTAGATGAACTTGGTAAAAGGATGTAATTTATGCACGACAAACATTCGCAGTTAAAGCGAGCAAAGCAAAATGCATTAATTTGCTTATTGATAGCCGCGGGTGTTTTCGTTAGTGCCATTATTACTCAAGTTTACGTTCCCAGCTTGGCGGGTGCTAAATGGTTGGGGCTTATAAAAATGGCCAGTGAAGCCGCGTTAGTCGGTGGGCTCGCTGACTGGTTTGCGGTGACAGCGCTTTTCAAGCCTATACCAGCACGATATCCCATCCCTCATACCAATATTGTCGCAAGCAATAAAAAAGTGATAGCGCAAAACCTATCACAATTTGTAAAAGAGAAGTTTTTTCATGCGAGTGCCATTGAAACGCTCATAGCATCTAGCCAGCCTGCGAAAGGGGCCGGACGATGGTTGGAAGACCCTCAACATGCGAAAAAATTAAGTCGATTTTTATGTGATGCACTTGCCGGTATTCTTCGTTTAGTGGATGACAAACCGGTTAAAGCCTTTATTGGAAAAACGGCAGAAAAAGGAATTAATCAACTCGACCTACAACAGCTGATAGCTACTGTGTTAAGCAGTATTACCCGAGAGCGCCATCATCAGCTTGTATTAGACAAGTTGCTAGGAAACGTTGCTAAATTAATGGGTGAGCCTGAAACACAGGAATATATTGCCGCAACACTTATAGATTGGCTTAAAACAGAGCATAACCGTTTAGAAAAACTTCTACCCTCAACCTGGTTGAGTGAGCGGGGAGCACTGATCGCGGTAAAAGCGGTCTCTCGCGTACTTGATGATGTGTATGCCGATGATGATCATCCACTAAGACACGCGTTTGACGAGCAGGTAAATGACTTTTTACACGAAGTGCAAACTAGTGAGTCGATGGCACAACGTATCAATAATTATAAAGAGCAACTGGTTCATGACCCTGCCCTTAAAGCGTTCTTAAATAAAAGCTGGGTATCGTTACACGGTCGTATGCTTGAATCGTTAACCGCCGAAAGCGGTAAAGCAGAAACCAAAGTGACACATTGGCTAAATGAACTAGGTCACTCTTTAACCACTGATGAACGCCTATCGAGCGCATTTGACCGCCATATTGGAGAAGCTGGTAAGTACATGGCACCAGAATTGGCTGACTTTCTAACCAAGCATATTGAAGATACTATCAATAGTTGGGATGAGAACGAAATGGCTGAGCAAATTGAGCTTAATATTGGGCGTGATCTTCAAAAGGTACGAATCAATGGCACTTTGGTGGGAGGATTAATTGGTGCATTGTTATTTGGTCTAGAGCAAGTTATCGCATTTACGTCACAATAGTGAATGTTGGGTTAAGCAACGTTTTAGGCAATATTGCAAAAGTGGGCACGTTCTAACGCTTATGGCATCTCCTTTTAACCTTACTAATTATGCTTCAGGTTGAAGATTGAAGACCAATGAGTCTGCAGCCACTTTACCTTTAAGGCCACCTTCTAGCGGTTCACGTTCAAGTAGCGAAATAGAATAACTGGCATTATATAAGCGAGTCACTTCTGTTTCGTCAACACAAAATGGAGGGCCTGGCATGACGGATTGGTCATAATCGAAGCTTATCAAAAGGATAGGGGCTAGTTTGGTGATGGTACAAATATGCGCTGCATATTTCTCGCGAAGCGCGGTCGGCAATGCGACCAATGCGGCTCTGTCATAAACACCGGTTACGTTACCTAGTGTTTCGTCGGTTAGCTCAAAAATATCACCAACAAAAATACTTAGCGGGCCATTTTTAAAAAGCTTAAGGCTACCTACGGTCGTGATCTCTGGCTCAATATCCAGCTCCGTAAATAATTGCGTGATCGCAATTTCACTTAACTCAGCACCTACCACTTCGCAGCCGTTAGCAAGCAACCAATGGATGTCCTTAGTTTTACCGCATAACGGAACGAATATTCGCGGTGAGACAGCAGCTAATAAGGTATCGGCATGCTTAACGAGAAGTGCATTGCCCTCAGGTTCATGGAAACCAATTTCATTTTTATGCCACTTGCTATGCCAAAAATCGTGTTCCATTAACATATTCCTTTAACATGTGAGGGTTACAGATTAATAGGGGGGAGAAATTTGTGTAAAGCAACCTGAGTAAAACAATATCAAGCTAGGAGCAATCTGTTCATAAACAAAAGCTCCTTCGCTATATATCGTTTGGTAGTTTTTTGTACTCAAGTTTATTGGTACTTAACTCTATTAACACTTAACTGTCTAGCGGCGTATTAAAATCTTCAGACAGTTCAAAGTCACCTTCTACTGATGTTACTTTGCCGTCTTCAAATGTAATAACCATTTGCTTTTGGAAATCTTCACCGCGTTTTTTCATGCCGCGCTTCATGTCGTAAACGTAGTACCAAGTATCATCATCAAAAGAATCTTGTACTACTGGGTTACCAAGCACATAGATAACTTGTTCTTTAGTCATGCCGATGCGTAGTTTTGAAACGTCTCGTTGATCGAGAAAGTTACCTTGAGGCACATCAATACGATAAATCCAGTTAGAACAAGCGCTTGATGTAAGGGTTAAACCTAAAATTATTAATAAATGTTGCAACTTCATGCGTAAATCAGTCCAGTATTGCTTTTTCTTCGTTACCCAACAGCATAAAGGCGGGTGGGGTGCGTTAATGTAAGCACGAAGGCATGCTACATCGACAAGTATGACCAATCAACTGCATTTTAGTTCGATTGCGCGCTTTTCAATAACTCTTTTGCGTTAGCAAGCGCCGATTTGGTTACTTTGTCGCCAGCCAATAAGCGAGCTAATTCATCCACTCTATCTTGTTTCGTTAGCGCCAACATTTGAGTTTCAGTACTTTCACCGTCGGTTAGCTTGGTAACAAAGAGCTGGTTATGCGCTTGAGCAGCAACCTGAGGTAAATGGGTAACACACATAACTTGTACCTGCTTGCCTAAGCGGCGAAGTAATCCGCCTACGATTGATGCGGTAGGACCGCTAATTCCGGTATCTACTTCATCGAAAATCATAGTAGGCGTAGCATGGTTATCACTGGCAATAACTTGAATGGCTAATCCTATTCTAGAAAGCTCACCGCCAGATACGACTTTATCAAGTTTGTCGGCTGCTTGGCCCGGGTTTGTGGATACTTTAATTTCTACCGTATCTTGGCCTAAGGCTGATGGCTTTTTAAACTCATCGTAGTTTACCTCAATGGCTACCTTCGCATGGGGCATGTTCATCTGATGGATTTGTATTTCAATTTCACTTGCCAAATAGTTTGCTGCTTTTACTCTGTATTCTGATAACACTTTAGTTTCGTTTAAATATTGCGCTTTAAGCTCATCTACTTCATCTTCTAACGTGGTTAACAAAGACTCTTGATCGCCCAACGAAGCAAACTCCCTGGCTAGGGTTTGGTGATGTGCAAATAATTCCTCCGGCATAACACTATGCTTACGGGCTAAGTCCATTGCTTTTGCATAGCGCGCTTCTACTTGTTGTAAACGAAGTGGGTCTATTTCTAAATCATCACAATAATGGCGCAATTCTCCCGCCGCCTCTTCAACTTGAATAGCAGCTTCGTTTAACAAAACAAGAATTGGGCTCAAGCTGGCATCATGGGATTCAAGCTCACCCAAACGGTCTATGCTATTTTGCAATATAGACAGTGCATTGCCTTCGTCACTTTCGTACAAGTGATAAAAGCTAGTTTGTGCCTGCTCTAAAAGGCTTTGTCCGTTGCTTAGGCGCTTATGCTCAGTTTCAAGCTCTGAAAACTCACCGTCTTCTAAGGCAAATTCGTCTAACTCTCTAACCTGATAAGTAAGCAGCTGTAATCTGTCTTCACGCTGCTGAGCTTGCGCTTGCAGTTCGCTAAGCATTTTTTGCTTTTCACGCCATAAGGCATAGTGCTGTTTTACATTTGAGAGGCTGTCTTTGTGGTTGCCTACAGTATCAACAAGCTGACGTTGATAATCTTCTTTTAAAAGCTGGAGGTGCGTATTCTGGCCATGTATGGCAAGTAGGTGCTGACCTAAACCTTTCAATTGCTGTAGTGAAGCGGGAATACCATTAATAAAGGCTTTTGAGCGGCCTTCTTTTGAAATGACTCTGCGAATGAAACAGCTGTTTTCATCCTCGTCTGAGGTAAGTTCGTGTTCATCGAGATAGCGCTTTGCCTTGGTATTTGTGGCCAATGCGAAATGAGCAATGATTTCTGCTTTAGGCGCGGTGCTTCTTACGGCGTTGGCATCAGCTCGCTCGCCTAAGCATAAGCTCAAAGCGTCAATGGCAATAGACTTACCGGCACCGGTTTCCCCAGTGATGGCAGTGAGCCCCTTTTCAAGATTAACTGAAAGTTGCTTAACCACTGCAAAGTTACTAATAGAAAGATGCGCTAACATAACTATACTCGATGTTTATACAGTACGTGTAAATATATACAGTATTTTGCACATGTAAAGAGGTTGGATAAAATTAATTATCATCCTCTACTTTTATTAGTAAAGCTTACTACCCCAGCCCAATTTTTTGCGCAGTACATTGAAGTAGCTGTAACCCTTTGGATGCACCAAATAAAGTTTATCTTCACTTTTATTAATGCGTATTTCGTCGCCCGGAAGTACGGGCAGTACAATGTGGCTGTCGCAGCTTATTTGTAGTGAGTCGCTGTTAACCTTCGATACCTTCATCGATACTTGGCTGTCGGCATCGACAACAATTGGCCTGCTACTTAATGTATGTGGAAACATAGGCACGAGTGTTAGAGCATCAAGCTTGGGCATGATAATAGGTCCACCTGCCGACAGCGAATAGGCGGTAGAGCCAGTCGGGGTTGCCACTATTAGGCCGTCTGAGCGTTGGCTGAACACAAATTGGTCATCAATATAAATTTCGAATTCCATCATGTGGGCAACTTTACCGTGGTGAAGAACCACTTCGTTCACCGCGGAATTGCTACTTTTTAGTTTTTCATGGCGATACACACCCACGTCTAACAAAAAGCGTTTTTCAACGACGCATTCGCCTTCAAAAATAAGATCGAGTTGCTGCACGATTTCATCGGGGTGGATATCGGTTAAAAAACCCAAATTGCCTCGGTTTACCCCTACCACATGGATATCAAAGCGCGCTAATACCCTTGCTGCACCTAGCATACTGCCATCACCGCCTACTACTACGGCAAGGTCGGCTTCTTTACCAATGGTAACTAAGTTGCATGCGCGATGATTATCACTTTCTAATTCTTTTGAAATACTCTCTTCAACCAATAATTCACAGCCTTTTGCGGTGAGGTATTGAGCCAAAAGATTTAAGCTGTCGTGGGTAGCAGCGTGTTGAGGTTTGCCAATTAAAGCAACGGTTTGATAGGACATGTAGTGCTAATGTGTTTTCCTTACTGATGTCAGGACATTAGCACAGATATTTTACGAATGGAAAGCCTTAGCGCAACGTTTATCGGGCAGTCCAGCCGCCATCCAGTACCATAGTTTGGCCGGTGATATTGCGTGCACTATCCGACATTAAAAATGCCGCCGTGTCTGCCAACTCATCTACACTAATAAACTGTTTTTTCGGCATGGGCTCAAGCATTATTTTATTGATCACTTCCTCTTCTGTAAGGTTGTTTTCTTTGGCCTGTGAGGCAATCTGCTTTTCGACCAGTGGTGTTTTAACATAAGCCGGGCAAAGGGTGTTTATGGTGACATCACAGTCGCCGGTTTCAAGGGCGATAGTTTTAGCAAACCCCAGTAGGCCGTGTTTTGCGGCCACGTAAGCCGATTTATAAGGGGAGGCCACTAGGGAGTGAATTGAACCAATGTTGATAATTCGGCCAAAGTTTTGCTCGCGCATGCCAGGTAAAAACGCTTGGGTTAAAAGCGCGGGGCCAACCAGCATAATATTAATTAATTGCTGCCATTTTTCGCTTGGGAAGTCTTCAATACGTGAGACATGCTGAATGCCGGCATTGTTAATCAACACATCTACTTTTTGCCCCTCGAGCAAGTCGGGTAAAGCCGCCACTTGCTTAGCATTGCACACATCAACCTCAGTAGCACTGGCACTGCCACCTTCTTTTAGAATATCGCTCGCAGCGTGCTGTGCAGCTTGCTCGTTAATATCGGCAATAATCACATGATGCCCTGTATTCGACATTGCTTGTGCTATACCAAAGCCAATACCGCTAGCACCACCAGTTATAAATACAGTTCGCTTAGTCATTATTTGCCGTTCCTGTATTCATCGTTGTTTTATTGGCAGCGCCTGCATTTATGCCTTTAATCATATTAGTAACAGCAGAAATCTGCGAACCTTTTCTATTTGCATAGTCATCAGAAGAATATCCCCACCAATCCCAGCAACCTTGGGGGTTTAATGGCATAAATAACGATTTTTTAGTTTGCGGATACAACACAACGATATTGTTATTATCGGCCCAACGGTTGATACCGGTTTTTGTTACATAACTATCGCCTACGGCTTCGGCATATTGATTACATCCATGAAAGCTTATGTGTAAGCTGCAGGGCTCACCTTCTGCACAGTTTTCGGGTACAAAAACAAAACCCTTATCTGCCAAGGTTTCGCCATCGCTGCCTGAAAGCTTTTGCTGAGAAATAGTGTAAACCTTGCCTGAAATTGTGTCGTCGGGGGCAGTTAAGTTGGGTAACAGGTGATTTAGCATATTGCCCGCTGCATCGTAGTTACAGTTACCAATAAAAGGGCTTTCTGAAACGCTGCAATTACTGGCTTCATCTAAAGTAGGGAAGTGATGTGCTGCGCTCTGGTCGTTCACGTACACTATATTTTGAGTGTCTGTCCAATTTTGGTATTGGCGGTACAATAAATTGCTGGCTTGTGCGGTTACACGTTTGTCGTTAGTGCCGTGAAATAACCATACTTTTGCATCTTTAAGGCCTGTTAAAGGCGCTATGGTGCCTTCGCTTGCATAATCTACGGCAACGCTTGAAAGCACATCTAGATTAATTGGCGTATCTACCTTATTTACGCATTGGTTTAACGCAGTGGTAATATCATTCTGCGCACAATAATAAGGCCCTGCAGCAATGATGCCTGCGCCTTTTACCCAATCACTGTGTGCTATATGAAATTGCGTGGCCATGTATCCGCCAGAGGAAAGGCCCGATACGGTAACCTGCTCTACATCAAGGTTCAGCTCGGGGAGGCCATTGGCTGCATTAGCTGAGTTAGATAACGCTAGGCTACTGTACAAAGCACAAATGCTGGCCAGTATTTTATAAGTTGTTTTCATAACAAGTTCCTACAGTTAAATGCTTAGTTTGCCGCTAAGCATTGCACTTATTTAAACGTTTCATTTTACTATTTATAAATCGCTAGAAAGAAAAGCGGCAATACGCTCGCCTTCGGCTTGCACGTTTACAATCCCTTCAAGGTGTCCGAAGGGGCCATTCAGCGTTTTCAATTCGCTGTTTTTTCCCAATTGCTTAAGTTGATTGTTAGCCGCTTCGGCTAAATAAGGCATAAGTAACAAATCGGTGGATGCCGGCAAGAATAAGGTTTTGGCTTGAATGTGTTTAAGCCCTTCTTCCATATTATTGCCATGACCTGCTACAAACAATTGGCAGGCACGGACTAAATAAAGAAGATGGTTTGCGTCCATTTTTTCAGCTCGTTGACGCGCGCGGCTTTCCAACCATTTCACAATAGAATGCTGAGCGTTAATGTTCTCTAACGGCGCTTGCTCCACGGCGTGATAACCTAGTTTCTTACCTTCTTGGTTAAAATACGTAGGGTACAAGGCATGTTGGGTGATCATCATCAAAGAAGCCACTAACCCTTCAATAGGTTGGTTGTTTTGAGCGTACCTCCCTTGCTGCCAGTTACCATCTAACCGAATAGGCATCGCCCAGTGCGATAGAGCTGCGGTTGTCCACGCATCGCTTTCACCCGTGCCAATAACCGATATTATCCTTGGCACCCAGTCGGGGTAAGCACTGGCCCAATCGATAGCCTGCATCGACCCCATAGAAGGGCCAACCACAGCATGCAGTTTCTGAACGCCCAAGCTTTCAAGTAGCGCCTTTTGCACGTTAACGAAGTCGCGGATTGTCACTACGGGAAATTCTAGCCCCCAAGGCTTACCAGTTTCTGGGTTGATAGTCGCTGGGCCGGTAGTAATAACGTTTTCATCATAAGCGTTTAAATTCACCAAACTGTCTACACTCACAACGTAATAGATATCGGTATCGATGGCTTTGCCAGAGCCAATTAACGCATCCCAGTAGCCTATGTTGGGGCTTGTCTTTTCCTCATTTTCTTCATATACACCCGCCGCATGGGATGTGCCCGAAAAATGGTGAGTAATAAGGATAACGTTGCTTTTATCTGCATTTAAATGTCCGTAGGCTTCCCAACCCACTTTCAGGTTATTAATGGTTTTGCCACCAAATGTGGTGAAGCTTTCTATTGAGAACGTTTCTTTCTTAGTAATCAGCGTTGGTTGAGTTGTTTCTATGTCAGTTGGACCAAAATTATTTTTATCTACTGCGCTTGTATCAGCACTATTTGCCCCATTAGTTGTGGCGATAGACTTCACTGATTCAGTTGATGCTGAATTGGCAGAGTTAGCACTGCACGCTGTTGTAGTAATTAACGGCAACGCCAGCAAAGTACAATATAAAAAAGCTATTTTTAGTTTCATGGAAATCCTTGTCTAAAACACGCTAAATAAGCCAATGGCAAGGGCTAGCCCTACAACCGGTACGACTACCGTCAGTGCTGCGACTGCACCGTAGGCTGCCTTATGAGTT
This sequence comes from Alteromonas sp. Mac1, assembly GCF_001562125.1. Lineage (NCBI taxonomy): Bacteria > Pseudomonadati > Pseudomonadota > Gammaproteobacteria > Alteromonadales > Alteromonadaceae > Alteromonas > Alteromonas sp. Mac1. Next base: position 1,952,371 of record NZ_CP013932.1, on the reverse strand, counting down.
TCATGGCATATGGCGCGAATTGTGGTGACAACATACCCGTTATGAGGCAGTGAATCTAGCGCACCTGAAGAGATAGAAACAATACGGTGTAATTGTTCTGGTTGCACACCTTGGTCGAGATAATGTGGTGCAAGTAGTGGCAGCGCAATGGCCTGCCCGCCAGATGCCGAGCCGGTTAAGCCTGCGATTACACTAATCGCAATAGCAGCGCCAATTAATTCGTTGCCAGGGATTTGCGTCATTAACGTTACCGTTTGCTGAAATGCCTCGGTGTTTTTGGCGATTGAACCAAACCCTACAACTGCCGCGGTATTGCCAATGGCTACCAGCGCGCCGGTTGTGCCGGTGTTAATCGCCGCTTGTAAATTGTGAAAGTGGGCATGATTTATTATAAGCAAGGTAAGCACACCGCCCCCTAAGGCTACAATAAGCGCAAGTTGTGCTAGTGCTTCGTGTAAAAAGAAGGAAATACACAGCACCACAAGCAATGGAATAATGCCGGTAAGTGGGTGAGGGTAGTCACGTTCGCGTATTTCAGGGTCGGTAATACGCGCTTCAAATGCTTCGCCATTGGCTATCGCTTTGCGGATCATTTTCGCCAACCACCAGTAGCCAAGCACTGCCATGAAAATAGCAACCACTAAGCTTACTTCCCATGCAGCAAATGGCGAGGTGCCTAAATACTTAATGGGGATCCAATTTTGGATTTCTGGCGAGCCGGCAGAGGTCATGGTAAAGGTGACCGAGCCGAATGCCATGGCGGCGGGTATGAAACGGCGAGGCAAATTCGCATCTTTAAATAAGCTTACTGCCATAGGATAAACCGAGAAGGCGACAACAAAAACGCTCACGCCCCCGTAAGTTAAAATAGCGGAAGCAAGCACGACTGCTAACACAGCTTGTTTGTAACCAATACGTTGTATTATCCAACGAGAGACGGAATCGGCTGCGCCACTGTCTTCCATGAATTTGCCAAATAAAGCACCAAGCAAAAACATAAAAAACCATGCGGCAATAAAGCCTGAAAACCCACTCATGTAGGTTTCCACAAAATTTATATCACCAATAAAAACAGACATGCCGTTGGTTAACGCCACAACCAGTGCACACAAGGGGGCTGCAATGAAAAGGTTCATTCCCCGAATGGTTAACACAATTAATAATACGAGTCCGCCTACCAGACCAATCATACTTAACATCATTATTTTTCCTTAAAAATCTGTGACCGCAGATTCTCCAGAACAGTTAAGCTTATGTTTATATTGCGTTTATGTAGCTGTAAGTCATGGCTTTTTATATCAATAAATGATTGGTGAAGTCATGTCCTAGGGCTAAAGTGTGGCGGTAGTGGCGCTAAATTCCCATAGTACGATGGTACTACATACGGCAAGGGCAAAATTACCTAGAGTAAAGTTCGACCGCAGGCATTACATCCGACAGTAACGATAATTTAGAACTAAAAAGGACACATTATGTCACTCACTACACACATGCAGCGTTACCCTCGCTCTATCTGTGCAGCTGCTGTTGCGAGCGCACTGTTAATTTCACCTTCCACCTCTGCTCAAGACGCAGATGCTGACAATATTAACGAGAAGGGCAAACTGGAACGTATTGAAGTTACCGCACGAAAAACCGTTGAATCGTTGCAGGAAACCCCTGTGGCTATCACCTCTATTGGGGCTGTTGAATTAGCCGAAAAGGGCATTAGCGTACTCACTGAAGTTCAGCAGTTTTCACCTAACACTACATTGCAAACCAGCCGTGGCACGAACTCTACCTTAACTGCGTTTATTCGTGGTTTAGGTCAGCAAGATCCGCTTTGGGGATACGAGCCTGGTGTAGGGATTTACGTTGACGATGTTTACATAGCTCGCCCACAAGGTGCGGTACTCGATTTATTAGATGTTCAGCGCATAGAGGTACTACGAGGGCCGCAGGGTACACTTTATGGCAAAAATACTATTGGTGGGGCAGTTAAGTATGTCACCAAAGAAATGTCAGGGGAAACCCAGTTAAACGTGCAAGCTACCCTTGGTAGTTATAGCCAGCGGGATCTAAAAGTCACTGGGCAAATTCCATTAGTAGAAGATACTGTGTATTTGGGCTTAGGCTACGCAAACTTAAACCGCGATGGTTTTGGTGAATATTTAGTTAGCGCATTAGACGGCCAAGACAAAGAAAACTACAACAAAGATTTATGGGCAGCGCGCCTTACGCTAGAAGTACACGCTAGTGATGATTTATTTTTCCGTTTCGGCTGGGATAAAACCGAAGATACCTCGAATGCAAAAGGTGGTTATCGTCTTATCCCCAGCATTTTAACCGACGCGCCAGTGCCTGATTCAAAGTTCGATTCGTACACCAGTTTACCTACTTGGAATAAAGTAGAACTTGAAGGGTATAACTGGCTAGCTCGCTATAACGTAAGTGATAATTTAGAACTTAAATACATAGGTTCACACCGCGAGAGTTACTCGCCCACGAATATTGATTTTGATAATACGGCATTGCCAATTTTTGATGTTCCTGCCGAGTATGACGACAGCAACGACACCCATGAATTACAACTAAATTACACAGGAAATAGCTACTCGCTAGTATCTGGCTTATATCTTTATGACGGTGAGTCATGCGGAAACTTTGACGCTGTTTTAGGTGTATTGGGTGTGGCGCTAGGCGCTTCTGGCTTAACCCGAGAAGTAAGCGGCTGTAATAACTCAGAAAGTTGGGCAGCTTATGCGCAGTTTAATTACGATATCAACGACAAGCTTTCTCTCTCACTCGGTGCCCGCTACACAGACGAAGAAAAATCGGCAACAGTAAATAACGGCTTAATCTTCGCGAATGTTTACCCTTATACAGATTGGTTCGATGGGTATGTTCGCCCAGATGGTGACTTAGTTCCGCAGGTGCTGGGCACTGACAGCGATGGTGATGGAGTATTTGAAGGAGCTGCAGTGGAAAGTTGGTCGCGTTTCACGCCGCGGGTGGGCGTGGAATACCAAATGAGCCGCGATACCCTATTTTTTGCGAGTTATTCGCAAGGCTTCAAATCGGGCACCTTCAATCCACGCGCTACGGTAAACGAGCCAGGGGTTGAACCAGAAGTCGTTGATAGCTACGAAGTGGGCATGAAAAGCGATTTGAATGATGCATTGCGATTAAATGTGACATTATTCTCGTACGATCATTCAGACCGACAATATATTGGTATCGAAGGTGACTTAAGCGACCCAACTGCACTTGATCAAAGGCTACGTAACGCTGCCGAAACGGCGGCCAAAGGTGCTGAAGTAGAAATGACATGGGTAGCTTCTGATAACTTGCAATTTGATGTGGCTTACGGGTATATCGATTTTGAAATTAAGAAAAACAACGCAATACCCCCACTTATTGGTTTGGCTAGCACACCTGAAAATACGTTGAATATTGGCGCAAATTATCTACTAGAAACCGGCTTTGGTGATATTACGTTTAATGCCAATTACTATTATCGTGATGACTACCTACTATTTGAAACCAGCGATCTTATTGAGCAAGATGCTTATGGCATGGTGAACTTAAGTGCGCGTTGGGAGAGTGTAGAAGGCGACTGGTATGCTGGCCTTCATATGAAAAATCTTACCGATGAAGAATATTTGGTGGGTGGGTATGATTTTGTTACCCGAGACGAAGACGGTAACTTTGGGCCGGGCCTAGGCGGTGATACCACGTTAATTGGCTATTATGGTGACCCACGTACGATTCACGTTACGCTAGGTTATCGTTTTTAAACTTAGTAAGTCGTCAGAACTTACGATAACTCGCGCACTTGGCTAGAGAAATAGTAAGTGTAATAGCTAGCGCAATCGCTAGATATACGAAAAATACAAATTAGCGGTACCAAATAGCGGTACCAAATAGTGATACCAAATAGTGATAGGAGAAAGCCGGAATGAGAGTTTCGGCTTCTTTTGTTGGTGTCTAAATTTATCTGGATAGTATGTTTCCACGCAATATAAACACCTTTTAATACTAGGTATTTGTAACTATCGTGTTATTATTAATTTAACATTGTTGTTACAATTGTGCGGCAGATAACAAAATGAAAATACGCGTGCTTATTGCAGATGATCATCCCTTATTTCGAGCGGCCATGTGCCAAGCCCTCAGTGACATTGTAGGGCCCAATATACTGCAAGCATCTACGCTAAATGAAACCCTCTGTCAGCTTGACGCTAACCCAGATATTGATTTGGTATTTTTGGATGTAAAAATGCCGGGCAATGACGGCTTGATAGGGTTGTCTGAGGTACGAGCGCGTTACCCTGATGTCTTAGTGGTCATGGTGACAGCCATTGAAGAGGCTAACCTTATTCGTAAGGCGCTTTCTTTAGGTGCGTGCGGTTTTATTCCTAAATCGGCATCCATAGAGTGCATAGCGGAGGCAGTCGAACGTGTACTAGACGGCGAACAATGGCTTCCTGAATCGGCAGCGAACCTCACCAATGATGAGACTGACACTGACGATTTTAGCGGTAAATTAGCGATGCTCACACCTCACCAATTGAAAGTGCTTCGGATGGTGGCGGATGGATTGCTTAATAAGCAAATTGCCTACGAACTGGATATTTCTGAGTCTACCGTGAAACAGCACGTTTCAGCGGTATTAAGAAAATTGAATGTTATTAATCGTACAAAAGCAGGTATTGCTTTCAAACATGCTATGGCTGTGCACGAATAGCCCTAAACTAATCATTAAGCTTCAATTCATTTTTTAATAAGCGCTTAAGGGCTAATGGTTTAACAGGCTTGGGTAAATAATAAAGCCCTATGTCGCTGGCAGCCTCTCTGATACCCTCACTTCGATTCGCCGTAATTAAAGCCCCTGATACTTTGCGTCCCCACTTACCTTGAAGTTGAGTAACAGCTTGTGTACCGGTTTCACCAGCATCTAAATGATAGTCGACAAGAAGCAAATCTGGTGGGGTAGGGCACGCTTGTATCGAATCTGTGATATTAGTGGCAATTAGCACTGTAGCGCCCCAATCTGAAAGTAATGCCTCCATAGCTTGGGCTATTTGTGCATCATTTTCTATCAGTAGTATTCGCCTGCCAGATAAGAAAGGCTTGCTAATCGGTACATGTGGTGTCGCTGGGCTAGGGCTTATGGCGACACTGACTGTGTTTGGTTGAGGCTCTGCCGTTTCGGTATGTGCAACGCTTGTGCTTCTCACCTGCAAGTTCCCGCTATTAGTTGAAGTTTCAACGCAGGGCACAGATACACTAAATTTACTGCCTTTGTTTACCGTCGATACCAGCGAAATAGGGTGATGTAGTAACCGGCCCACACGCTCTACAATGGTTAACCCTAACCCCAAACCTTGAGCGTTTTGTTTTTCATCTAATTGATGGAATTCGTTGAAAATTTCACTTTGTTGGTGGTTGGGAATACCAGTTCCTGTGTCGTACACACAAATATCAATTAGCGGTGAGGCAGGTTCTAAGTGCTGCTGGGGGCCTGATTGTGAGTACTTGCGCCTTGCACCAACTAGCACTTTACCAGCTGTGGTGTAGCGTATCGCATTCGATAATAAGTTTTGCACGATACGTCGTAACAAGTTTTTATCGGAATGGATAACAAGTCGGGTGGGGACATAGCGCAAGGTTAAACCTTTAGATGCGGCTATGACTTTGAACTCTTGCACTAGGGACGCTAGCATGTCATCTAGTGTAAAGTCGCTTTTTTGCGGAGTAAGCTTACCCGACTCTAACTTGGTCATATCGAGTAACATGGTTAGCAGGCTTTCTGCGCTATTTAGTGAACTTACGACCCCTTTTGAAAGCGTGGCCAATTCGCCACCTTTGGTTTTTTGGGCCAGCATGGCGGCAAATAAGGTGGCAGCATTAAAAGGCTGCATAAGATCGTGCCCCGCTGCGGCTAAAAACTTCGTTTTACTTTCGTTTGCCTTGTCGGCTTCCAGTTTGGCGTGTTGTAGCTCTTCAGTGCGAGCAGCTACGCGGTGTTCTAAGTCGGATTTAGCACGCTCAAGGGCATCTTGAATGGCAATGTATTCTGTTATGTCACTATAGGTAGTTACATATCCGCCACCAGGTAAGGGAGAGCCATTTAGCTCAATCACTTTTCCATCGGGCTGCTTACGGACGTACTTATACCGGCTGCCTTCTTTCATATAAACAATACGTTTATTGATTTCTTCGTTACTCATAACGGCGTTACCGAATAGCCCTCGCTGAGCGTTGTAAGCAAGAATACTTTCAATCGACATACCGGTTTTAAGGAATGACCGTGGGTAATTGAACATTTCAATATATCGCTCATTCCACGCTAATAACTGCAGCTTTTCATCTAATACGCTAATGCCTTGTTCAATATTTTGTACCGACGATTGCAGTACTTCATGATTAAACTGAAAAGATTGTGATGCTTCTTCCACCCAATCTACCAGTTCAGGCAAGGTCTCGTTTTTAGTTTCAGTAATAGCGCCTAGCAATATGCGGGCACTTGGGGTACCTACTTGAGCGCTAAGCAATTTTTCTGTGCGCTGCAGTAGGGTATGGTTAGCGTAACCAGAATTAGCATTAGCATCGGAGATACTCACAGACAATTGATTTACTAACGTCTGGTGAACACTGGGGTCGAGTACACGCTGGGTTAACGCCGTTAAATCTTTAATGCGAATGGCAAAAGCAGGTGATGCAGGCGTTTCCTGTTCAATGCCATGAAGCGGGCGCTTAAAAGTAATGTAAGAAACCACAATGAAGGTAACGCAGTTCGCTAACAATGAATAAGCGAACCCCATTCCAAGTTCGGCATCAGAAGGTGGGCTATAAAAATAATAGCTCGACATTATGCTGGGGTATAGCAAATACACTACCCAAAAACTAAAGCCAGCTAGCAGCGCCCATACGGCGGCAGATTTAGTGCTTCGTTGCCAATATATACCGAACATAAGTACAGGCAAGCACTGGCCTAATAAGGCAATGGCAATAATACCGCTTTTTACTAATGGCGCCGATTGGCTAACATTTAAGTGATACCAAAGTGCCACCGATAACACCACCAATACGGTAAGGCGGCGAATAGTTAAAATTTTACTGGGCTGCAGGGTGTGATTAGGTTCGGCGCGCAAACGCAGCTTTAACCACAACGGAGTAACTAAGTTGTTGGCTATCATGATGCCAAGGGCAAGCGTTGCCACAATAACCATGCTGGTGGTCGCCGACAAACCCCCAATAAAAGCGATGATAGAAACAGACATATTTTCTGCGTACAAAGGAAGAGCCAATACATACGCATCGGAATTGATGCTTTGTGGCAGTAACACTTTACCCGCCAATGCCAGAGGAATAAGAAAAACCGTCATACCCAATAAGTACAAGGGAAATAGCCAACGTGCAGTGCGAAGCTCTCCTTCGCCGTTTAATTCAACGAAATTCATGTGAAATTGACGCGGTAATACAAACATAGAGCACACACCTAAAAGCACGTGGGATAAATATACCCATGGTGCCCTGTCGGCATAAATAACACCGCGAGCAGCGTCGCTGCTAGCGGCTTGCGTGACTAAATCAAGCACGCCATCAAACAAGTAAAAACAAACAAATATACCTACCACCCATAAAGCGACAAGCTTCACCACCGATTCGAACGCAATACTAAGCAATAAACCTGGGTGTTTGTCGGTAAGGTTGAGAGTGCGTGTACCAAATACAATGGCAAAAATAGCCATTAGCCCCGCTACATATAAACTCACGTTTTGCGTTGAATGCTGAGTATCGGGCGTAATGAGGTTAATGCTTTTTGTGATGGCGTCTAACTGCAAGGCAATGTAAGGAATAACACCAATAAAGCATAACAAGGTGACTAACGCGGCAATAAGGTGTGAATGCTGATATTTAAGGCCAATTAAGTCGGCCAATGAGCTGATATTGTGTTGCTGACACAATCGGCTTATGTGCAATACCACAGGAAAGGCGAATGCCATGGTAAGAATAATACCCATATAGGTAGGTATAACCGCCCAGCCATATTCAGCGGCTTGCGATGTCGTGCCAAAGAACGCCCAGGAGGTGCAGTGAACCCCTAACCCCAAGCTATATAAAATTGGGTGTTGTTGATTATCACGTAGCCGTTTATCGCCCCAGAAGGCAATGGCAAATAATGCGAGCAAATAAAGGGCTACTACCGTTCCTACGGTCCAAATACTGAGCATCAAGATTCTCTTATACAATACCTGTCAAAGTTAACATGTTTTTTACAATGAGTGGGTGTGTAGCTCGCATTTATTGATCTATTAAAAAAAACTTAAAAACAAACCATAAAAATAGTGTGGTTACCCTTGAAGGCGGTTAAAGCAGCCCCATAATTAATCCCAACACAGACATTGCCTATGATTGAGTACGAGTCATTCATGGGTTTATGCAGTATAGACATTAACGTTTGGAGGAAAGCATGAGCGATAACCGCGACGTGCAGGCAGAGCAAGAAGTTTCTGGCGTAGACGAAACCGTACAAGATGCTGAAGTGATACAAGAAGAGCAATCTTCACCAGAAGCTGAATCAGATGCAACACAGCGCATCTATGAGCTAGAAACAGCACTTTCAGAAGCACAGGCAACCATTAAAGAACAGCAAGATAGCGTATTACGTGCCCGTGCTGATGTGGAAAACGCCCGTCGCCGAGCTGAAATGGAAGTAGAAAAAGCACGTAAATTTGCATTAGAGCGTTTTGCGGGCGAGCTTCTTCCTGTTGTTGATAACCTTGAGCGCGCTATCGAATTAACCGATGGCGAAAACGAAGCGGTTAAGCCGTTGCTTGAAGGTGTGGAAATGACACACAAAAGTTTCTTAAGCACTATTGAGAAATTTGGATTGAGCCTTATTGATCCGCAGGGTGAAACCTTTAACCCTGACTTGCACCAAGCTATGTCGATGCAAGAAAGTGCAGACCACGCGCCGAATACGGTAATGGCGGTTATGCAGAAAGGGTATCAAATTAATGGCCGTTTGTTGCGCCCAGCCATGGTTATGGTTTCGAGAGCGCCTAGCGGTGGTGTAGATACGCAAGCGTAAATACGTATTGCGGCTTAAATTACACAAAAATGTCAGTTTTTTTACTGACAACTATTGAAAATAGTGCGGAATAACCCCACTAAAATTGTAGATTAAATAAATTTTTGGAGACACGTAATGGGTAGAATCATTGGTATCGATTTAGGTACAACGAATTCATGTGTCGCAGTGCTAGACGGCGACAAACCTCGCGTACTTGAAAACGCGGAAGGCGATCGTACAACGCCATCAATCATTGCTTACACAAACGACGGCGAAACTTTAGTAGGTCAATCTGCTAAGCGCCAAGCGGTAACAAATCCTGAAAACACGCTTTTCGCGATTAAACGCTTAATTGGTCGTCGTTTTCAAGATAAAGAAGTACAACGCGATATCGACATCATGCCTTACAAAATTGTAGGTGCAGACAACGGTGATGCATGGGTAGAAGCGAAAGGCGAGAAAATGGCGCCTCCTCAAGTTTCTGCTGAAGTACTTAAGAAAATGAAGAAAACCGCTGAAGATTATCTTGGCGAAGAAGTAACTGGCGCAGTAATTACTGTTCCTGCTTACTTTAACGACTCACAGCGTCAAGCAACGAAAGATGCGGGTCGTATTGCTGGTCTAGAAGTTAAACGTATTATCAACGAGCCAACTGCGGCTGCGTTAGCGTACGGTATGGACAAAAAGCAAGGCGATAACGTTGTTGCGGTATACGATCTTGGTGGTGGTACATTCGATATCTCTATCATCGAAATTGATGAAGTAGACGGCGAGCACACGTTTGAAGTACTAGCAACTAATGGTGATACTCACCTTGGTGGTGAAGATTTCGATAATCGTGTTATTAACTACCTTGTTGACGAATTCAAGAAAGATCAAGGCATCGACTTACGTAAAGATCCGCTTGCTATGCAGCGTCTTAAAGAAGCCGGTGAGAAAGCGAAAATTGAGCTTTCTTCTTCACAGCAAACTGAAGTTAACTTGCCATACATCACAGCAGACGGTTCAGGTCCTAAGCACTTAGCGATTAAACTAACCCGTGCAAAACTTGAGTCTTTGGTTGAAGAGCTTGTTAAAAACACGCTTAACCCGCTTAAGCAAGCATTGGCAGACTCTGATTTATCAGTAGGCGATATCAACGATATTATCTTGGTTGGTGGTCAGACACGTATGCCACTGGTACAGAAGCTAGTTACTGAATTCTTCGGTAAAGAGCCACGTAAAGACGTTAACCCTGATGAAGCCGTAGCCGTTGGTGCAGCAATTCAAGGTGGTGTACTTTCTGGTGACGTTAAAGACGTACTACTTCTTGACGTAACTCCACTGTCTCTTGGTATCGAAACCATGGGCGGTGTGATGACAGCACTTATTGAGAAGAACACGACTATTCCAACGAAGAAGTCGCAAACTTTCTCTACTGCTGAAGACAACCAATCTGCGGTAACAGTACACGTACTACAGGGTGAGCGTAAGCAATCTAGCGGTAACAAATCACTAGGTCAGTTCAACCTTGAAGGTATTCGTCCTGCTTCTCGTGGTACCCCTCAAATCGAAGTAACCTTCGACTTAGATGCGGATGGTATCCTACATGTGTCTGCGAAAGATAAAGACACAGGTAAAGAGCAGAAGATTACAATCAAAGCGTCTTCAGGCTTAAGCGATGAAGAAGTCGAGAAGATGGTTGCTGATGCAGAAGCGAATAAAGAGTCTGATGCTAAGTTTGAAGAGCTAATTCAAGCTCGAAACCAAGCTGACGGCATGATTCACGCTACTCGCAAGCAGCTTGAAGAAGTTGGTGATGCACTAAGTGCAGAAGATAAAGCGCCAATCGAAGAAGCTGTTAGCGCGCTTGAAACAGCGGTTAAAGGCGAAGATAAAGCAGACATCGAAGCGAAAACGCAAGAATTAATTCAAGCGTCTAGCAAGTTGATGGAAGCGGCTCAAGCACAGCAAGCAGGTGCGGCCGGTGAAGCAGGCGCCGAAGGTGCAGAGCAACAAGCATCTGGCCAAGCTGATGATGACGTTGTTGACGCTGAGTTTGAAGAAGTCAAAGACGAAGATAAAAAGTAAGCAAGCTGTTGCGATAAGCTCAACGTAAGTTGAGCTGACTTTGGCAGTTAAGGCGCATCAGGTTCACTTGTTGCGCCTTTGTCGTGTAATAAAACACGATAAACAAATGTAGTTTCACAAGGGCGAAAATGTGCTCGAACAACGTGCTTGTGATAATAATAGGTAGGATAAGTAAACACTATGTCGAAACGTGACTACTACGAAGTGCTTGGGGTAGATAAAGGCGCTGGCGAACGCGAAATTAAAAAAGCGTATAAAAAGCTAGCGATGAAATATCACCCAGACCGCACGCAGGGCGATAAAGCCCTTGAAGTTAAATTCAAGGAAATCCAGGAAGCCTACGAAGTATTAAACGATGCGCAAAAGCGTGCCGCTTACGATCAGTATGGCCACGCTGGTGTAGATCCTAATCGCGGTGGCGCTGGCTTTGGTGGTGGTGGCGACTTCGGTGATATCTTTGGCGATGTATTTGGTGATATTTTCGGCGGCGGTGCTCGCGGCGGTCGTCAATCACGTGCTCGTCAAGGCTCAGACCTTCGCTACAACCTAGAGTTATCGCTTGAAGAAGCGGTACGTGGCAAAAGCGTAGATATTCGCGTGCCTACACTGGTTGAATGTGAAGTGTGTGACGGTTCTGGTGCGAAGAAAGGCTCAACGCCTAAAACGTGTCCAACCTGTCATGGTAACGGTCAGGTGCAAATGCGCCAAGGCTTCTTTGCGGTTCAACAAACTTGCCCAACCTGTTCAGGTAAAGGCAAGATTATTGAAGATCCATGTAACAGCTGTCATGGCCATGGTCGTAAAGAAAAAACCAAAACCCTTAATGTCAAGATTCCATCAGGTGTTGATACCGGCGATCGTATTCGTTTATCTGGCGAAGGCGAAGCGGGAGAGAATGGTGCACCGGCAGGTGACTTGTATGTTCAAGTACATGTGCGTGATCATAAAATCTTCCAGCGTGACGGTAACAACTTGTACTGTGAAGTGCCATTAAGTTTCACTACAGCAGCCCTAGGTGGTGAGTTAGAAGTACCTACGCTAGATGGCAAAGTGAAACTTAAGATTAGCCCTGAAACCCAAACAGGACGTATGTTCCGTTTACGCGGTAAAGGCGTTAAATCGGTTCGAAGCGGCGCAGTTGGCGATTTGATGTGTAAAGTTGTGGTGGAAACACCGGTTAGCTTGTCATCACGTCAAAAGGAATTGCTACAAGAGCTAGAAGAATCGATGGGCAAAGCATCAAGTAAACACAGTCCAAAAGCACAAGGCTTCTTTGACGGTGTGAAAAAGTTTTTCGATGATTTAACTAACTAAATCGTATCAAAATTATAAAGCCCTCATATGAGGGCTTTTTTTTGCCTAAAATAAAGAAAAAACACAAAATTTACAGGTTAAAACCTTGCGCAAAAGGTGGGTATTCGTCAGGATAGAAAACAGACCAACACAATCGAACAGGCATGGCGATAACTATGAAAAATATTCTAGGAAAGACAATCAAGACCACATTAGCTACCGCAGCTTTAGCAACGTGTTTAGCTGGTGGAGCAATTGCGGCGACGGAAACATCAGAAGCCTCGTCAGAAAAGCATGCGAAAGCGGCGACCCAATACCGTCAAGCGATATTCCAATTGGTACGCAGCAACATGGGGCCGTTGGGCGGCATGGCAAAAGGAGCGCTACCTTTTGATGAGTCTGTGATGATGACCAATGGGGTGCGATTAGAGCAACTTGCGGATATGATGAGTGATTACTTATCTGTTGATACCCGTAAGTTTGATGTAGACACAGGCGCAAAAGACGCAATGTGGGAAAATTTCTCCGATGTAGAATCTAAAATTGCCGCATTAAAAGAAGCGTCAATGGGCTTACAAGCTGCAGTGAAAGCAGGCGATGAAAGTGCTTATCGCGGCGCGATTGGCAAAGTGGGAGCAAGCTGTAAGTCTTGTCATGATGACTACAAAAAAGACTAACCGTTTTAGTTATTCACAGCGCATGTAGTTCGTGCGCTGTTATTTCCTTACCTCCTTACCTCTAGCTGCATACATACATATCATTCATGCTCGCTCATAAATCCTCTTTATATACTAAACAATTGCTCACTTCTTAGTGCAAATGTGCTGGAAAAAAGAGTAAAAATTCTCTATTGTTGACTAAATAATGATCATGATTTTTGCTTGAGCAGTGAAGTTGATAAGTAAATAATTAACGACAAATGATCGCACTATAACCATCTTAAGATGGATTGGAGTTCACCTAAAATGCAGCTTCACGACGGATTGTTGGGCTCTTTACAAGATAGTAGTTTGCCAGAGGTTACCTCGCGGTTGAGTGAAGCCAGGGTAAATACAGAAGCTACCGCTGTCTTGCTTGTTTCGTTATCTCCTACTGCCACTTGCGTGGATATACTGTGCTGCGATGACAATAATTCCGATTCTGAGAAACAGTCACTGGTCATGCCCAAACATGCTCAGCTTCTGTTATCGATGACAGAAATGAGTGCCACATTACCAGGCTGTGATTTTGAATGGCCAGAGGCGCTAACCATTTGTAGCAGCCAAAATGTGATTGTAGGTGGAATAAAAGATTTTCAAGGTAATATTATCGGGGCCGTTCTGATTGTGCTGCGTTGTCATCAATTAACGAGTCATCAAAAGCACTACGCTAGTATAGCCCGTCAGCAAATAGAACTCAGTCTTCAATATAAACTTATTCAACATCCTTTTACCGACAAACTCGCCGAAAAAATTCAGTTGCTTAATGAAATTGGGCGCATCTCTCATGTTGGTGGCTGGGAATTAGATATACATGCAGGCCTTGTCTCGTGGACACGAGAAACCTACTTATTGTTTGGTGTTACGCCGGGAAGAGATATCACGGTAGAGCGAGCTTTAGCCAACTTCCCACAAGTGAGCCGCGAAAAAATTACCAAAGCAATGAAAGCAGCAATAAAGTCACTGTCCACTTTTGCATTAGAGGTAGAGTACATCAATGCAGAGGGTTATCGGCGCTGGTTGAAAATGACGGGCACACCTCAGTCAGAGGTTACTAGCTCGCACCAAGATAAGGTGTATAGGATTTATGGCTCTGTGCAGGATATAACGGAACATAAACGTTTATCCGATACACAACATAACTACACGGAATACCTTTCTACAATTTTAGACAGTATTTCTGATGCGCTTGTGACCATTGATGAAGAGGGCACTGTGATCACAGCCAACAATACGGTTGAGCACGTGTTAGGTTACGATGCTGATGAGCTTATAGGGCAAGATATCTTTATTTTGGTGCCCAAAGTTGAATCACAAAATACCAAAGAATATCTGAAAACGTTTATGGAAGGAGGCAGGAAAACCGCTAAAGCTTCCCCAGAAAATCATTTGGTTAGCCATAAAAATGGCGGCCTGATACCCGTTGATATTTCATTATCTTCTTTTCATTTTGATATGCAAAAGCGGATAGTATTGGTATTTCGGGATATGAGTGTTCGAAAACAATTAGCAGACCAAGTTTATCAAGCCGCTTACTATGACAACATCACTCAATTGCCAAACGCTAAATTGTTCGAAAAAGGCTTGAAGTGTGTTATTCGAAAAGCGGGGGTAACCTACGCAGATATTTACTGCGCGCAAATAGTTATCGACAATATAAGTCAGTATAAGCAGGCGTTTGGTCAGCCTACCGCCGATTATGTTATGCGTATTCTTGCCTCTAGGCTCACTCGAACATTTTCTAAACCTTTCGTTGTTTTCAAAGGCGCCGAAAACAGCTTCTATTTGCTATACGAAGACATCATCACCGAAGAAGATATAGACGCACGACATGCTATAGATGCAGTTCGCCAGCAATTTACCGATGAAGTGTGTAGCGACATTACCTTGCACAACAGCCCCCATAAAATTTATGCCGTGGTAACTATTTGCCAACTAAAAGGTATGGAGACCAGCGTGACGAAAGTCAGGCATATGCTTGGGGAAGGGTATAACCAACTCAGTGAAGACCAAGTGAATGCCCCAGTGGTTTTTCATAGTGCTTCTAGTGTGGGTTATGACAGGTACAATTTCATACGCCAGTCTCTTGGTGCTGCAGTCAGTAATCATGAGCTCTTCATAGAGTTACAACCACAATATGAAAGTGATGGTAGTATGGTGTGTGCTGAAGCATTGGTTCGTTGGCAGCACCCCCAATTAGGCTTAATTACCCCCGCTGAGTTTATTCCTATTGCAGAAGAGAGTGATGCCATAGTTGAAATTGGTCAATGGGTGATGAATGAATGTGGAAAGCTATTATACGAATGTAATAAAAGCGGTTTGAGAACACGGCTTTCAATTAATATAAGTGCCAAACATATGGCTAGAGCCGACTTTAGCGAAAAAATGCTAGCCGTGATCGCCCATTGGAATATTCCAAATGGGAGCCTTACCATTGAACTTAGAGAAGCCGCACTTATTGGAAGTTTTGCTTTGGTGCGTACTTCAATGAAAGAGCTAGCCGATAAAGGGGTGTCATTCTCCATAGATCATTTTGGTAGTGGAAATTTAAATTTAAGTTACCTTCGCGACCTATGTATAAAAGAAGTGAAACTTGATAGGCACTTTATCGATGAAGAAGGCGAGAATGGGGCGCAAAGCCCGCTGCTAAACAGTATTTTCGATATCGCAAAAATCTTCGAATTAAGAACAGTGGCAGAAGGAATAGAAAATAATACGCAATTTAACGATGCGATAAAGCGTGGTTGTCATGTTTTTCAAGGGTACTTTTTAGACAAGCCCCTTAATGTCAGAGATTGGCGAGCAAAATTACCAGTAAAATAGTGTGCATCTGATTAAAGCAAACCAGATTAAGCCCAGTACTTTTGGTCACAAACACCAAATTACTGATGCGGCTAACGCTAATATAAAAGAAATAACTTCAATTTATACAGTGGTTTAATTAACGTAAGCCTGAAGTCTTATACGATAAATTCATGTTTTTGAAGTAGGGTAAAGTAATACTCTATTGCGGAAACGGTCATGAATTATCATCAAGAATATCAGGCGTCAATTGATAACCCAGAAGCATTTTGGCTAGACAAAGCACAGTATCTCGACTGGTTCACCCCTCCTCAAACGGCATTAAGCGAAAATACCAATGGTTACCCTCAATGGTTTAAAGGGGGAAAGCTTAATACCAGTTACTTAGCATTAGACCATCATGTAAATGCTGGGCGCGGCGACGCTGCAGCGTTAATTTACGACTCACCGGTTACAAATACGCAAGAAACCTGGACTTATAATACCCTACTTAATGAAGTAGCCACGTTAGCGGGCGCGCTCACCAGCCTTGGTGTGACGAAAGGCGATACGGTAATTGTCTACATGCCGATGATCCCGCAAGCGGCGGTGGCAATGTTAGCGGTAGCAAGAATAGGGGCCATTCACTCGGTGGTATTCGGTGGCTTTGCTGCCAGTGAATTAGCGGTCAGAATTGATGATGCCGAACCTGCCCTTATTATTACAGCGTCGTGTGGTATAGAAGGTAAAAAGCTACTGCCTTACAAGCCAATGGTTGATGACGCTATCGCCCTTGCTCGCCATAAACCCGTAGGCTGTGTTGTTTATCAACGCCAGCAGCTCAACGCTTCTCTTGTTGATGATTTTGATCATGACTGGCAAGCATTATGTAATGCCAGTGAGCCAGTATCATGCACGCCGGTAGACGCTACCGACCCCCTTTACATTTTGTATACTTCGGGCACAACAGGTAAACCTAAAGGGGTTGTTCGTGACAATGGTGGCCATGCGGTAGCGCTTAATTATTCTATGCAAGCCATTTACGGTATTGATCAAGGTGATGTTTTTTGGGCAGCGTCGGATGTGGGGTGGGTAGTCGGGCACTCTTACATTGTTTATGGGCCACTCATAAAAGGCGCGACTACTGTGATGTTTGAAGGAAAACCTGTAGGCACACCAGATGCTGGCGCTTTCTGGCGTATGGTAGAGCAGCATAAAATTAATGTATTGTTTGCTGCGCCAACCGCATTCAGAGCAATTAGGAAAGAAGATCCTGAAGCTAATTGCATCGCCCGTTACGACCTAAGTAGCTTGCGTACTATATTTATGGCCGGTGAGCGATTAGATCCTCCCACATATCACTGGACAGTAGAAAAAACCGGTAAGCCAGTAGTTGACCATTGGTGGCAAACTGAAACCGGATGGCCCATTTGTTCAAACCCTATTGGTATTGAAGCACTCAGTACTAAACCCGGTTCATCAAGTGTTCCCACACCAGGTTTTAATGTGAGAGTTTTGGCCGCTAACGGTGAGCCGGTTGCAACGGGTGAAAAAGGGGCCATTGCTATTTCTTTGCCGTTACCTCCCGGGTGTTTAACGACTATTTGGCGTGACCATAAACGTTTCACCCAAGGGTATTTGCAGGAATTCGAAGGCTATTACAGCACAGGTGACAATGGGTATATAGATGAAGAAGGATTTGTGTTCATTATGGGCAGAACCGACGACGTCATTAACGTGGCGGGGCACCGGTTATCAACAGGGGAAATGGAAGAAGTATTGGCTTCACACAATGCCGTGGCTGAGTGCAGTGTCATTGGAGTGGCTGACGTGCTGAAAGGGCAAATTCCCGTAGGGTTAGTGCTACTCAAAGATGGCGTTCAAGTAGATGAGGCAGCCTTTGAGCAAGAGCTCATTGCTAAAGTAAGAAATACGATAGGGCCGGTGGCTAGCTTCAAGCGTGCCGTTATTGTTAACCGTTTACCAAAAACTCGATCAGGAAAAATACTGCGTAAGCTGTTAAGACAAATCGCCGCCGATGAGCCAATAAATATACCCTCTACCATTGACGACCCAGCCAGTGTGACAGAGATTGCCGATTTAATGAAACACAAAGGCTTAGTTGAACGCTAAGCCTTATATATCAAGTGCATAGTCAGTTACATAGTTAGCTATACAGGCAGTTAAAAGTACTCTTCTACTTCAGGTGTAGGTGGCGCAATTTCTATCGCGTAATAAAGCGCAGCTGCTGTTACTAGTGCAATCGCCAGCGCAAGCCAAAGACGAGATGAAGGAATGGGCTTGTCGTTGGTGTCTTTTTTGCCATGAAACATAGGGGGCACAAGTTTCTGCTTTTTATACACGGCATAAAACCCAATGGCGGCAACATGTAAGCCTATTACCCACAGTAAAATGTCGAAGGCAAGGTGGTGTAAGGTATTCATCAGATCCAACGTGTTATTGCTAACTAGATGGCGATAGGGGCCATCTAGAAAAATATCGTCGGTCATGAATAGTCCACTTACCGCTTGCACCATTAAGAGTAAAAGCATTACCACGACAAACCAGCCGCCAAGAGGATTGTGGCCTGCCACGGCGGCACTGTTTTTATCAAACAGTGTACGCAAATACCCTATTACCGCACTTGGCCCTTTCACAAATTGACTAAAGCGGGCATAAGTTGGACCTATAACTCCCCACACCAACCTAAATACCAAAAGCCCCAAGGTAAAGTAGCCAATATAGAAATGCCATTGAGTCGCATCGTCCATCCACTCAGCGGTAACATATTGTGCTGCAATACTTACAACCAGTAACCAGTGGAAAAGCCGGGTGGGGAGATCCCATATAAGCTGTTGACGCATATTATTCTGCCTATGTGTTTTGAAGTAGTTCAATAAACCTTAATTTAAACGTTATTTAGGTCTTGGGGTAAACCCACTTACTTTCATGCTAGCTATTTTTACCGTTAAAAACGATAGGTTGCCCACCTTTTTTGTATTAATGCTGCAATTTTTCAATTATCGGTAATATTTAAGCTTATCTCGTTGCAATAGTAACTGCATTTGGCAAAATGCGTTTACTGTTAAAGGAAAAGAATAACGTAAATGAAAGTAGGTTTATTTGGCGCTAATGGGCGCATGGGTCGGGTGCTTATTGAAGCACTAGATCAAAACGAGAATGCAGAATTAAGTGTTGCTACGGTGCGCGATGATTCTCCTTGGGTTGGTATGAATGTAGGCGAACTGGCTGGTATTGGTAAAAAACCAATTGATTGCTTAGGCATGTCTGCGTTAACCCAATCTCACGCCGATGTAATGATTGATTTTACGTTGCCAGTGGTATTTGAAAGTAACATTGCATGGTGTGTGGCCAATAATATGCCAGTGGTCATTGGTACCACTGGGCTAAGTGGAAGTCAGTTGGCTGCGCTAGATGAAGCGGCTAAAACCATTCCCATTGTATTTGCGGCTAACTACAGCGTGGGCGTTAACCTCATGTTGTCATTAGTTCGACAAGCCGCGAGGGCGTTAGGTAACACGGCTGATATAGAAATTACTGAAGCCCACCATAGATTCAAACAAGATGCGCCTTCAGGCACCGCCATGGCCATTGGTGAAGCGATTGCCGATGAGCTAGGTCGTGACCTTAAAACCTGTGCTGTTTATGGCCGTGAAGGCAAAGAGCCTGAGCGTGACCAAGGTACTATCGGTTTTGCTACTGTTCGCGCAGGCGATATTGTCGGTGAGCACACCGCATTGTTTGCCGATATTGGTGAGCGTTTAGAAATAACTCATAAAGCATCGAGTCGTTTAACGTTTGCAAAAGGCGCGGTGCATGCAGCCCAGTGGCTTCACGGTAAGCCGGCAGGGTTATATTCAATGGTGGATGTCTTAGATTTAAAGTAGAAGCCTAACACTGTAGCGGTGTTTTTTAATTTTAACAGCGACTTAAGTGAAAATGCTGCATGTTAATAAGTGGTGGTTTTGGCGGTTATACTAGGTAAATGAGTTTAAGTGGTTATTTTAATAATTTTTAATATTTAAATTAGACATTTTTAGTCAGTCATGTATACTCGCCGGAATTTGCCCGAATTTCGTATTCTAAAGCTATAAAACTGGCTGTAGAACACGGTTTTATTAGCTGCAAAGATCGTAAAATGAGCGCTGTTAAACCAGTACTCTCATTTTTTGTGGGGTTTGGACAGAAATTCTGTTCAAACACATAGTTATCCTTAATCTGGAGGTTGACTTGGCTAATTCTGCCCTTTTGGTGTTAGAGGATGGTTCTGTCTTTAAAGGAACGGCGATAGGTGCGCAAGGCACTGCCGTTGGTGAAGTTGTTTTTAATACTTCAATGACAGGCTATCAAGAAATCATCACTGACCCATCCTACGCTGAACAAATCATTACCCTTACTTATCCACATATTGGCAATACCGGTATTAACGAAGAAGACGTTGAAGCAGATAAAATCTGGTCTAAAGGTCTTATCATTCGTGACTTACCCCTTGTTGCTAGTAATTTCCGTCAACAACAAACGTTATCTGAATATCTCAAAGCTAAAGGCGTTGTAGGTATAGCCGATATCGACACTCGTCGTTTAACACGTATTTTACGTGATAAAGGCGCGCAAAACGGCTGCATCGTTTGTACTGATGAGTTAGATGAAGCGAGCGCGTTAGCACAAGCAAAAGATTATCCTGGCTTGAAAGGCATGGACTTGGCGAAAGTAGTGAGCATTACTGAGCCAAAAACCTGGACTGAAGGCAGTTGGAAGTTAGGCGAAGGGTATATCACTCCAGCCGATAGCAAATATCATGTAGTCGCTTACGATTACGGGGTTAAGAGCAACATTTTACGTTTGCTTGCAGACCGTGGTTGTCGCGTTACCTTGGTACCAGCACAAACGCCTGCTGAAGAAGTTTTAGCTATGCAGCCTGATGGGGTGTTCTTATCTAACGGCCCTGGTGATCCTGAGCCATGTGATTATGCCATATCAGCGATTAAAACTATCGTTGAGACAGGTTTGCCAGTGTTTGGTATCTGTTTAGGTCATCAGCTACTTGCCCTAGCCAGTGGTGCTACTACGGTGAAAATGAAGTTTGGTCACCATGGTGCTAACCACCCAGTGAAAGACTTAAAACGTAATGTGGTTATGATCACCAGTCAAAACCATGGCTTCGCTGTAGATGAATCAAGCCTTCCTTCTAATTTAGAAGTAACGCATGTTTCGTTGTTCGATAAGTCGTTACAAGGTATTCATCGTACCGATAAGCCAGCGTTTAGTTTTCAAGGGCACCCAGAAGCAAGCCCAGGACCGCACGAAGCTGCGCCGCTATTCGACCACTTCATTGAATTAATCGAACAACACAAGCAGTAGGAACGAGCCCGCTATGCCAAAACGTACCGACATAAAAAGTATTCTCATCATAGGTGCTGGCCCTATTGTCATTGGCCAGGCCTGCGAGTTTGATTATTCAGGCGCTCAAGCATGTAAAGCGCTACGCGAAGAAGGTTATCGCGTAATTCTGGTTAACTCGAATCCCGCCACTATCATGACCGATCCAGAAATGGCCGATGCAACATACATCGAGCCAATTCATTGGGAAGTGGTACGCAAAATTATTGAAAAAGAGCGTCCGGACGCTATTCTGCCAACCATGGGCGGACAAACCGCGCTTAACTGCGCGCTCGATTTGGATCATCACGGTGTATTGAAAGAGTTCAATGTTGAACTTATTGGTGCAACGGCTGATGCTATCGATAAAGCGGAAAACCGTGAGCGCTTCGACAAGGCAATGAAAAACATTGGTCTTGAATGCCCACGTGCTGAGATTGCACAGAGCATGGATCAAGCCCACGATGTGTTAACGCGCATTGGCTTTCCATGTATTATTCGTCCGTCATTCACCATGGGTGGAAGTGGCGGCGGTATTGCATACAATATTGACGAATTTAACGAGATTTGTGGCCGTGGTCTCGACCTGTCACCTACCAAAGAACTACTCATTGATGAGTCGTTAATTGGTTGGAAAGAATACGAGATGGAAGTGGTTCGCGACCGTGCAGATAACTGCATTATCGTGTGTACTATTGAAAACTTCGATGCCATGGGTGTACATACTGGTGATTCAATCACAGTAGCGCCAGCGCAAACCCTTACTGACAAAGAATTCCAGCTAATGCGTAATGCCGCTATGGCAGTATTGCGTGAAATCGGTGTTGAAACCGGTGGCTCGAACGTTCAGTTCGGTGTAGATCCAAACACAGGCCGTATGGTGATCATCGAGATGAACCCGCGTGTATCGCGTTCATCTGCATTAGCATCAAAAGCCACAGGTTTCCCAATTGCCAAAGTAGCTGCCAAGTTAGCCATTGGTTACACCCTTGATGAGCTTGCTAACGATATTACTGGTGGTTTAACACCGGCATCGTTTGAGCCTTCAATCGATTACGTAGTCACAAAAATTCCTCGCTTTAACTTTGAAAAATTTGCTGGTGCGAACGATCGTCTTACCACGCAAATGAAATCAGTGGGCGAAGTGATGGCGATTGGTCGTAACCAACAAGAGTCATTACAAAAAGCACTTCGTGGCCTTGAGGTTGGCGCTAATGGCTTAAACTCAATGGTCGATTTAGAAGACCCTGAAGCACGCAACAAAGTTATTTACGAACTACGAGAGCCTGGTGCTGAGCGTATTTGGTATATTGGCGATGCGTTCCGCATGGGCATGACCGTTGATGAAGTCTTTACCCTCACCAACGTTGACCGTTGGTACTTAGTTCAGCTTGAAGAGCTTATTCAACTTGAAGCTCAGGTTGCTGAGTGCGGCTTGCACGGTATTGATGAAGATCTTATGCGCAAACTTAAGCGCAAAGGTTTCTCTGACTCTCGCTTAGCAGAGCTAACGAAAGTGGCGGAAGGTGACATTCGTGAAACCCGTCGCGGCTTTGGTGTGACGCCAGTGTATAAACGTGTTGATACTTGTGCGGCAGAGTTTTCTACCAGCACAGCTTACATGTATTCAACCTACGATGAAGAGTGTGAAGCTGACCCCACTGACAACGATAAGATTATGGTGTTAGGCGGCGGTCCAAACCGTATCGGCCAAGGTATTGAGTTTGATTACTGTTGTGTTCACGCGGCGCTTTCAATGCGTGAAGATGGTTACGAAACCATTATGGTTAACTGTAACCCTGAAACGGTTTCTACCGACTATGACACATCTGATCGCTTGTACTTCGAACCAGTTACGCTTGAAGACGTGCTTGAGATTGTGGCTAAAGAGAAGCCAAAAGGCGTGATAGTTCAATACGGTGGCCAAACGCCGCTCAAATTAGCACGCGCCCTTGAAGCTGCTGGAGTACCTATTATTGGTACGTCGCCTGAAGCTATCGATAGAGCAGAAGATCGTGAACGTTTCCAGCAAATGGTAAACAAGCTAGGCCTTAAACAGCCTGCGAATGCGACAGTGACCAACATTGAGCAAGCCCTTGCAATGGCTGACGGTATTGGCTTCCCACTTGTAGTACGTCCTTCGTACGTACTAGGTGGTCGCGCGATGGAAATTGTTTACGACCTTAAAGACTTAAAACGCTACCTAACGGAAGCGGTGAAGGTTTCTAACGATTCTCCTGTATTGCTAGACCGTTTCTTAGATGACGCAATTGAAGTCGATATCGATGCAATTTGTGACGGTAAAGAAGTCGTGATTGGCGGTATCATGGAACATATTGAGCAAGCCGGTGTACACTCTGGTGACTCAGCCTGTTCATTACCACCACACTCTTTAAGTAAAGAGATTCAAGACACTATGCGTGAACAAGTGAAAGCCATGGCGCTTGAACTTGGTGTAGTTGGCCTAATGAATACACAATTCGCGGTAAAAGATGGCGAAGTGTACTTAATTGAGGTTAACCCACGTGCTGCACGTACAGTGCCGTTTGTGTCGAAAGCCACAGGTGTTCCACTTGCTAAAGTTGCTGCGCGCGCCATGGCGGGTGTTAGCTTGGCAGAGCAGGGTGTTACGACAGAAATTATTCCTCCGTTCTACTCTGTAAAAGAAGTGGTATTGCCATTTGCTAAATTCCAAGGTGTTGATCCACTACTAGGCCCAGAAATGCGCTCTACTGGTGAAGTGATGGGTGTGGGTGATACCTTCGAAGAAGCGTATGCTAAAGCTAACTTAGGTGCAGGCGCGCCATTACCTAAATCAGGTAAAGCGTTAATCTCTGTGCGTAATAACGATAAGAACAAAATTATCGAATTAGCTAAGGCATTGAACGGTGCTGGGTTTAGCATTGAAGCGACTCGCGGTACAGCGACCACCCTTTATGATGCCGGCATTGCTTGTTCAGTAGTGAATAAGCTGTCTGAAGGTCGTCCTAACATTGTGGATTCTATCAAAAACGGTGAGTACGCCTATATCATCAATACAACGGAAGGTCGCCAAGCGATTACCGACTCGGTTTATATTCGCCGAGAAGCATTGTTGAATAAGGTTACCTACACCACCACAATGAATGCTGCTTTTGCCACTATTCGTGCGAAGTCAGCAGACGATCGTGACAAGGTTGCTTCAGTACAAGAGCTTCACGCAAGACTCTAACACTGATGACATTACATGGGATACGCGGTATCCTGTGTATATGACACTTATGTGAACCAAATCAAAAGTGCGCCGGAAGGCGCACTTTTTTCTGTTTAAAATCAACTAGCCAGTCGAGACTGTATTCATGAGTCAGTATCCAATGACCGCGCACGGCGCACAGCTTCTGCGCGACGAACTAAACGAACTTAAAACAAAAACTCGCCCGCGTATTATTCAGTCTATTGCTGAAGCTCGCGAGCACGGCGATTTAAAAGAAAATGCTGAATATCATGCCGCCCGTGAACAGCAAAGTTTCTGCGAAGGCCGTATTCAAGATATTGAAGGTAAGTTGTCGAACGCACAAATTATCGATGTCACCAAAATGGAGAATACAGGTAAGGTGATTTTCGGCACTACTGTGACCATTTTGAACGTTGATACCGACGAAGAAACCACGTATCGCATTGTAGGCGACGACGAAGCGGATATTAAGAAAAACCGTATTTCGGTAAATTCACCTATTGCTCGCGGTCTTATTGGTAAAGAGATTGATGATATGGTTACTATTCAAACGCCAGCTGGTAGTGTTGAAGTAGAAATTATCGAAGTTGAATATATCTGATACACCGCAAACCAGTGGCGCTCGCCACTGGTTTGATTTAATACAAAATACACCACTAAGACCAATTCCTCTTTTACCACTCTTTAATTTTTAAATCTCTTTCCCTTGTGAAAAACGGCCATCAGCCTGCCATGATGAAAACCTTACACTAATTGATAAAGGTGAAAGTCACAGGTAATAGACTACTGTTAATAGCGTATGCATTTATTGGCCATAGCGATATTGATTGCTGTTGTTGCTTACAACGCACTTATTGAATTTTGTAACAACGTTATCCACTTTTTATAAGGCTGTCTTCGTTATGGTATTGAAAAAACTATCGGTGTTGCAGCTTGCCATTTTAGGTACGGCCTGCTTGTTTATATCAATCGTGTTTCTGGCCTACAAAGACATAAGTTCCTCTAGAGAACTACTCTCTTCTGCACAAAGAGATATTAAACTAGTGACCATAATAACAGCCGTAGAACGGGTGGCTCATCATCACGCGGTTGAACGGGGGTTAACGGCTGGCTTTTTAGGTAACCCAAATGATGCATCGCGAAACAAAGTAGTAAACCAAAGAAAAAAGGCCGATGCTGCAATTGATAATGTAAAAAGTATAGTCGCGTCGGACTGGAAAAATTCATCGACAATTAACGTTATTCTTTCACCCGTATATACATTAATGAAAAACAAAGGTGAAATTAGACAGCAGGTAGACGAGTTAAATGGGAAAAATGCTTTTTCTTTCTATAGCAACCTTAATAAACGCGTGTTAAATGCCACCAATGCGCTAACAATGCTAGTTAATGCTCCTGACGCTAAACAGGCGCTGTCACAGGCACTGTTGTTTGCGCAAGCAAAAGAAAAAATGGGGCAGCGACGAGGTAAAATGAATGCGGTTTTGGCATCAAGGAGCATTTCAGGTCCGGTCAGGCAGCAAGTGTTAGCCTATACCAACGAAACCAAATACATAGAAGAAAAGCTCAAGCTGAATTTAAAGGGCGATGCATTAACTGGATTGCAAACCCTATTGAACAGTTCTACAAGCAATGAAATTAATCAAATTGTGGATGACGCCACCTCTGATAACCCTGCATTCTCCTCACTACCCACAAATTCAGAATGGTTTGCATTAGCCACAAAGCAAATAGGCGGCATTGCTGGGTTGTTAGGTGAGCGGTTTGATTACGTGGTAAGCAGCGTTAATTCGAAAGCGAGTAGGGCTAACACAAACTTAGTCATTACATTCGTAGCCATTGTGGTACTCACGCTGATTATTGTTGTTATATATCGCACGTTGATTGGGATCATTACTCAACAGTTAAACAAGTTGGTGACGAACCTAGATAAAATAGCGAAAGAGGGTGACCTCACTATTGATTTATCAATGAGCACGAAGAACGAACTAGGTGACATATCCCGCTCAGTAAATGCCACCATTTTAGCTCTGCGGGATCTTTTGCGTGGCTTAGGCGAATCTATTCTCACAAGCTCCAGGCTTTCCAATCAATTAGAAGACTCTAGTAGTGAAATGCTGGATGATGCGGAAAAAACCCAGCAACTTACTGCGAATATTGCTTCAGCTATTGAACAAGTGGCCGCGACTAGCAGTGAAATTGCTAAAGCGGCGGTAGATACGTTAAGCGCCAGTAAGCAGTTAGACAGTTTAGCTGAACAGTCGCTAACCGCGAACGATAATATTCGTCATAGTATGGAAGTACTGTCTGATGATATCAAAGGTGTACAGCAAAATGCTGCCGATATGGAACAGCAAGTCACAGAAATTGGCTCTATTCTCGACACCATTAATACACTTTCTGATCAAACCAATTTATTGGCGTTAAATGCAGCAATCGAAGCCGCGCGGGCTGGCGAGCATGGCAGAGGTTTCGCTGTTGTTGCTGATGAAGTAAGAAAGCTAGCGCAAAGCAGCCGGGCTTCTTCCGACAAAATATCGAGTTTGTTGTCTAATTTAAAAAATGCCAGTGTAGTAGTGGTCGCGGATATTAATAAAAACGTGGCCTCTATCTCAAATTCTATGGAAGTAACCAACGAAGGCCGTTTTACCGCTGAAAAAGTAAAAGAAGCTGCAACCAATGTTGAAGGCATGGCTAATACCATGTCATCTTCGGCGCAGCAGCAGTCGGCTACTACCTCAGTCATAGCTCAAGATGTGGTGAATGTTGAAGAGGCGGCCCGTCATGAAGTGAATATAGCCACTCGTTTGTCTAAATTATCCGGCGAGATGAAAGAAAACAACCTTCTTCTTCAACGCACAATAGATGGGTTTAAAGTGGATAATGATTAACTATTAAAACAATGGGGCTAAGCAATCTGACGTTAAAGTTGGACACACACTCATGTTGGTTCTCTCATTTTAAGTGTCTGCCTCGCGCTTAACTATCAATCCTTTACAATCTCGCTAAGACTTTTCATTGCCTAACCCCCAGTCAAAGTTTATTCTGCATAAGCTTTTTATTTAACAGGGATTTTTCCAATGGCCTATGATTTTGGTTCACAGACGTTAGGCATAGCCAACCCATTCAAAAAAGAAGGGTTATTCCGCGCAGTAGGCGGCGGCTTGGTGCTCGCGTTAGCCATTTATGCAGTAGCAGGTGTACCTGAGCTATTTGCCGAAAACAAAGTTCGTGGCTACACCTTATTAGGTGTCGCTTTTGTACTGATCGTATCAGGCATTAAACATTGCGCGGTGGGTATTTTGCAGCTCATGCGATTTTTTGTAGGGCGAACTGTGCCAACATCTCTTGCGTATAACCACTCGGTTTCCGAACAAGATGCAGCACAAGCAGAACAAAAATCCCTGCTGTATTCTAAAGAAAGCCTACACGCTATGTTAATGGGGCGTCGCAACACTACGTTTGAAGAGCCCCGCGGTTGGCTAGCCAGATTAGTGCATAGCGTATTGCCAAAACTTACTTTCCTGCCGTTTCCTTTGCGCCATTTATCTCAAGAAATTATTGCCATGGCGGTAACCTTTCTTGTTGCGCTGCTTGCATTCGCTATTGTCTACTTTTTGGTAAGTAACGGCTTAGCGGGTGAGGTGGCTAAAGTATTGGTGATGCCTCTACTCTCAATTTTGCTTCTTGTGTACTTAATAGCAAATTGGGGCTCTACCGCAAAAGGTATTCACAACGAAGGTAACTCACAACTTGCGAAAGCAAGCAGTTTGTCGCTAGGGGTGATTATTGGTCTAGCGATAGTGGTTCCGTTAGGAGCGGGTGTGTTTTTAGATGAGCTAGTAGGTCGCGATATCGATAAAGTACAGGCTTGGGCAAATACATTCCCACTATTTAGCGCTTGGGCAAACTTAGCCTTACTGCTTGTTTGCGTCATTGCTGTGATGGCGTTAATTATGCCGCTACTTTACAAACGAATGGGGCAGGTTACACCTAAAACGGAAGTCAGTGAATTTCGCGCCAATATGCAGGAGTCGGTTCACCCGAATGAAATCTTCATCAATATTGAAAATATCGTGCTTGCGAACCGAAGATACCGTGAAGTACCAAATCGTATTTATGCCGATTTCGATCCTAGACTAAAAGAGCAAGCAGAAGGTAAAGGTAGTTTTGAGGGTGAGTTACTAATAGAAACTCAGCCTACATTAACCGACGGTGTGACCTTGCCAGAGAAAAAGAAAATGGCTCTCACTGCTGTGGCGCAAGTCGCCGTGGTCGCAGCCGCAATTTTATTTTATGTGGGCGGGTTGCAGCTTGCTGAAGTTCTCGATTTAGTTATTCGGCAAGGCGTAAACACCGACGCGCAAGTCAATACTGCAATTACGATGGGCAACAATCTCATTTGGTTAGTGTTTGCGTGGTTAACGGTTCGCGGTGCTGCTAATGTGATGAACAAAGCGTCTCACATGTTTTGGGGTGAAATGACATTTTCATCCTTGCTTATGTTTATGAAAACGGAAGGTACCTATACAGAGTCTCGTGTATCTACAGGCATGGCTATTCATGACTCTACACGGTCCGAAAATGTTGTGGTGCGAAGTAGTATTACCCCTTGGATCATCACCAGCAGGATCAACACTTCTATTTTTGCCACAAGCGGTATGAACAACTTAGAATCGCCACGTTTCATTATGGGAATGAATAAAAATGATGCCGAGCTTGGCGAGATTGTCACTGAGATTAAAGCATTCTTGCGCGGGCGTGAAACCATCGCGTCTATTACCAATGAGGCCGATCTAGCCAATGCTGGAACCATTCATCAGGTAAATCAGCAAACCCGAAGCCATAATGACACTCCTCAAAGCAAAATTACCCTTGAACAGGAAGAAGACGCTGCCGGTTTCTTGCGTAATAATGCAGATGAAGACGATGAAAATAAAAGCTAATATTTAGTTTTATTCGCCGGTGGACGGATTTGCTCCTTGCTTTAGGCGCTTGTACACTAACTTTTTAAGGCTTACTGAAGGGCACTATTATGTCGGATAAGGATATTGAAACGCTTTCGTCAAAAGTGGTTTATGAAAATAAATGGCTAAAAGTGCGTGAAGATAAAATTCGTCGTGCAAGTGGAAACGAAGGTATTTACGGTGTTGTTGAAAAGCCAGATTTTGCGATTATTCTTCCCATCGATGGTGATATTGTTTATTTAGTTGAACAATACCGGTACACGGTAGAACAGCGATTGCTAGAATTTCCACAAGGTGCTTGGGAAGACAACCCCGATGCCGATCCTAAATTACTAGCCGCCGGCGAATTAAAAGAAGAAACTGGGTTTACAGCCAGCGAAATGCATTATGTAGGCTTTCAATACCTTGCCTATGGCTTTTGCAATCAGGGTTATCATATATTCGTCGCGAAAGGTTTAACGCAGGGAGAGCAGAAGTTAGACGTAGAGGAGGAGGATTTAAAAATCATACCTGTTCATTTAAAAGAATTAGAATCAATGATAGCTCAAGGCTCGATTAAAGATGCATCTACCTGCAATGCGTTCGGACTTGCCCGCTTAAAAGGATTTATTTAGTTAACACTATGATTATTGGTTGTAACACTCTGATTATTGGTTGTAACAGTGTGTAACAATTTTATGTTGAACGGTATCGAACTCACTTGTATTGTGTGACCACACTTTTTCTTTGGAGCAAACAATGAACTGCAATGGGCAATTTTCCATTACGGGGTGGGATGAAAATATACTAAGTGAAAAACGAGAAGGTGTTAAGCAAACCCATGCTAGCATTACACAGGCTTATGAAGGCAGCATGGCGGGGCAAAGCGACGTTGAATTTCTCATGTCATATCAGACATCAATGTTAGCGCTATTCGTTGGATTCGAGAGTTTTGTAGGGGTTATAGACGGTCGTCGAGGCACAATTTCATTTAAACATGATGGAAAATTTGTGAATGGCATTGCCAGTAGCAACTTTTCATCAATTGAAGGCAGTGCTACGGGTGAACTTTCTAATTGCAATATTTTAGGAACCTTCGAGTCTGCTGAAGGCGGTAAAGCGAACTACACAATTAATCTTACCGAATAACTCTTACAGATAACCTTATTTCTTACACATTAGGTGTAAACGAAAAAACGGCGCTTTTCAGCGCCGTCCAAAACCAGGGAAACGATTTTTAAAAGCTTTTTTTAACTCTCTATTAATCGAGAACCAATCTCAATTTGACGAGGTTTTTTAGCTTCGGGTATGACACGCTCCATATCGATGTGCAATAACCCATTTTCCATATCAGCAGCTAACACTTTCACATGGTCGCCAAGCTGAAATTTTCTTTCGAAATTACGCTCGGATATTCCTTTATGAAGGAACTTACGTTCGGCGGATTCTTTTTCCTCCGGCTTACGTGTACCTGTTATCACTAGGGTGTTTTCTTGAACTTCAATGGATACGTCATCTTTACTGAAACCCGCAATCGCCATTGTGACGCGATATTTATCATCGCCAAGCAATTCAATGTTGTAAGGGGGGTAAGTACTTTGTTTTTCAGCACGAGAAGCAGCATCAACAAGTGAAGCTAAGTGGTCAGAACCAATAAATGAACGGTAAAGTGGAGATAGATCGATAGTACGCATAGTCATATCCTATTAATTTAGCAATATGTTAAAAATAATTCGCCCCGACTATTCGGCGGCGGTGTTGTCAACCTGAGCTTTCAGCGTCGACATAATAGATATAGGGTGGCTCAAATTCTTTTCAAGGTTTTTTTTCAAAAATTTTAAAATTTATTTTGAAATGTAAAAGCACCTTAGTTTTTACCGGCGTCAACACTATGTATTATTAGTTACCGCAAACAGGTAAGTGCGACCGAATTTTAATAAATCAAGTGGTTAGCGTAAGGTTGTACTATCCACTAAATTTTCCTTTCCTTAGTTTGTTCCTTTCATTAAAAGAACCATCAAATCAACAGCAAGCTTTCGTATGCACTCAAACGACGCTGACCTTCATTAATTACTGAACTAAATGATAATTAATTGTATTTGGGTTTTATGGGATAGTAATATAACCATCTACTTGAAAGAGTATTAAGTAAGCATTTATGTACAAAAATGCTACACTTAGCGTTCTTTTTGTTACTTAATCAAACTCAAGAAATCGAATGAAAAAAGAAGTTATTGTTTTAAATTGCGGTAGTTCGTCAGTTAAATTCGCTATTATCGATGCCGACACAGGTGAAGCTGGCCTAAGTGGTATTGCAGAAAGCTTAGGGAATGATGACGCAAGCATATCGTTTAAATTAAACGGTCAAAAAGAAAAGCAAACCTTACCGGCTAATGCCTCTCATGCAGAAGCGTTGGCAGCAATTCAAAACATAATTGCTAGTACAGGTGTTAATCCAATTGCTTTGGGTCATCGAGTTGTTCACGGTGGTGAGCGCTTCAAAGAAGCAGCGTTAGTCGACGATAGCGTATTAGCCTCGGTAGAAGAATATGCGAGTATGGCGCCGTTACATAACCTGGCAAATCTAAAAGGGATTACCACTGCCCAAGCCGCGTATCCAGATTTACCTCATGTCATTGTGTTCGATACTTCTTTTTTCCAGCAAATGCCTAAACGTGCCTATATGTATGCACTGCCTAAGGTTTTGTACGAGCAGCATGGCGTGCGTAAGTATGGCTTCCATGGCACTAGCCACAAGTTCATTCTAGATAGCACTGCGCAATTGCTTAATAAGCCGGTTGAACAAACCAGTATTATTAGTGCTCACTTAGGAAATGGTTGCAGTGTTACTGCTATTGAAAAAGGGGTAGCGGTAGATACCAGCATGGGGTTTACGCCGCTTGAAGGGTTAATGATGGGAACACGCTGCGGCGATATCGACCCTAGCCTTCCTGGAACGTTACAAGAAAAGCTAGGGAAGTCTGCTGCTGAAATCAACGCACTAATTAACAAAGAATCAGGCCTTGCCGGTATTTCTGGGCTAAGCAACGATTGTCGTACGCTAGAAGAAGCGGCTGAAGCGGGGCATGAAGGCGCATTATTAGCCCTTGAAATGTTCTGTTATCGCTTAGCCAAGTATATATCTAGTTACATGATAGCGGTGCCGTCATTAGATGCTGTAGTGTTTACCGGTGGTATTGGTGAAAATTCATCGTACATTCGCGCCACAACCATGGGTTATTTTTCTCACCTTGGCTTTACGGTTGATGAGCAAAGTAACCAGGCTATGCGTTTTGGTGCAAAAGGAAATATAGCGTCTTCTTCATCCACCAAACCTGTTTTAATCGTACCCACTAATGAAGAGTGGGTTATCGCCGCCGAAGCTGCGAAATTTGCCTAGTTTTTTTGGATAAACTTTTGCGTAAATTGTTTTCGCGTAAATTGTCTTTGCTTTAGGAGCAATTATGTCACGCCGTATTATGCTGATCCCTGTTGGCACTAGCGTAGGGTTAACTACTGTCAGCATTGGGCTAGTTCGTGCATTAGAAGAACAAGCCATTAAACTGAATTTTTTTAAACCTGTAGCACAGCCTCGAAGAGGCGATACCGGTGAAGAGCGCTCTACAGCTATTATTAGCCACCACTGTAGTGTTAAGCCTATAGCGCCGTTCGATTTGAATGTAGTCGAGCGAATGATCAGTAGCGACAATACTGATGAATTACTTGAAGAGATTATAGA
This sequence comes from Alteromonas sp. Mac1, assembly GCF_001562125.1. Taxonomy (NCBI): domain Bacteria; kingdom Pseudomonadati; phylum Pseudomonadota; class Gammaproteobacteria; order Alteromonadales; family Alteromonadaceae; genus Alteromonas; species Alteromonas sp. Mac1. Next base: position 1,919,169 of record NZ_CP013932.1, on the reverse strand, counting down.
GCGCTTTGAAGCACATCAAGAACCCGATGCAGTAGCCGTTATCGAAGGCTTGGTAACAACCCGCCATCATCCCTACGCAGAGCGTCTGAATCTTGAAATTAGTCGCGCGTTAGATGCCGATATAGTGTTTGTTTGCGTGCCAGGAAACGATGATCCTGTTGATATTAACCATCGACTTGAAATTGTGGTAGACGCTTACGGCGGCCATAAAAGTAAAAAGGTAGTAGGTTGTATATTTAACAAAGTAAACGCGCCCTACGACGAACATGGCCAACTACGTACCGATTTAAGTGTGCTAGAAGCGCCAGAGCACGATGAAACACGCAGCAAAGCGTTGCGTGAGCTGCCTATATTTGCAAAAGGCTTAAATCTGTTGGGAAATATTGATTGGAATGCAGAGCTTATGTCTCCCCGCGCTATCGATATTGCCAAGCACTTAAACGCCACATTAATTAACGAAGGCAATATTGCTTCACGTAGATTAAGTAGCGTTACCTTTGCTGCCCGTGAAATTCATAACATGACGCACACGTTAAAGCCTGGTGCACTGCAAGTGATGTCTGGTGATAGAGGTGATGTGTTTGTTTCTTGTTGTTTAGCAGCGTTAAATGGTACCAAATTAGGCGCATTGCTATTAACCGGCGGCTACCAGCCAGATGAAAATATAAAGCATTTATGCAGCCAAGCACTGGAGACCGGCTTGCCTGTCATGCTAGTTAATACTAATACGTGGCAAACCGCACAGAATCTGCACGCGTTCAATCAAGAAGTGCCGGTAGATGATAGTCAGCGTATCGAAAAAGTGATGGTGCATGCGGCTGAAAGTTTAGACGCTAAATGGGTAGCTTCGCTTACCGAAAAAGTATCTCGTCAAAAGAAACTTTCTCCGTCTGCATTCCGCTATTATTTAACCAATCGTGCGCGCCAAGTTAATAAACGAGTGGTACTGCCTGAAGGTAATGAACCCCGTACTGTGGCAGCCGCCGCTATATGTGCAAAACGGGGGCTAGCGCGCCCTGTACTAATTGGTGATGAAAACGAAATTCAACGTGTGGCGCAGCAACAAGGTGTGGTATTGGGGGAAGGCGTAGAGATTGTTTCACCTGCTGCAATTCAAGAAGATTATGTGGCTGGGTTAGTTAAGCTTCGCGGTCACAAAGGTGTTACTGATGTGGTTGCCCGCGAGCTGCTACAAGACAACGTTACCCTAGGTACTATGATGTTGCAGCAAGGTGATGTTGATGGTTTGGTATCTGGCGCCGTTCACACTACAGCAAATACCATTCGCCCAGCATTGCAGTTAATCAAAACAGCAGAAAATGCATCATTAGTATCGTCGGTATTTTTTATGCTATTGCCCGACCAAGTCTTGGTTTATGGCGATTGCGCGATAAACCCAGATCCTAACGCCCAGCAGCTGGCGGATATTGCTATTCAGTCTGCTACTTCGGCGCAGATGTTTGGTATTGAACCAAGAGTGGCCATGATCAGTTATTCTACTGGTACATCTGGTGCTGGCAGTGATGTTGAAAAGGTGCGTGAAGCTACCGAGATTGCACAAAAACTTCGTCCAGATTTGCTGATTGATGGGCCGCTTCAATACGACGCTGCTGCCATTGAAAGTGTAGGGCGCAGTAAAGCGCCAAACAGCCCTGTTGCAGGTAAAGCGAACGTATTTGTGTTCCCAGATTTAAACACCGGGAACACCACTTACAAAGCGGTACAGCGTAGTTTCGATTTGGTGTGTATTGGGCCAATGCTTCAAGGTATGCGCAAACCCGTCAATGACTTAAGCCGTGGGGCGTTGGTAGATGATATTGTGTTTACTATTGCGTTAACTGCTATTCAGGCTGCGAATTAGTTAGGGGCTGTGTATTAGCTTGAGGCTGCTTGAGTTAGCTCATAAATCAGTTAGCTCAAGGCTGTCTATTCAGCTCAAGGCTGTATCTATTAGTCTACTACTATGAAAACTAGTTAGTTACACGTACAAAAACGGCGCATGAAGCGCCGTTTTTTATGTTTCAATTTTAGTTCGTCCACTTAACTTACCGACTAAATCAAAACTGGACGATTAGCGCATGGCGTATCTACTAATCCTTCGAACGCTTTCTTAACCTCAGCGCAATAAAGAAAAATACCAATACCAGCACCCACACGCCTATATCTTGAATCAGGTAATAGGGCGTAAAACCAGAGGTTGCCAACACTGGGGCAGTTAAACTGGCCGCTTCAAATTGAGGTAATCGTGCGGTTATATTGCCTTTGTGGTTAATAAAGGCGGTGATGCCATTATTGGTGGCACGTACCACGGGGCGGCCAAACTCGACGGCACGCATTCGAGCAATGTCTAAATGCTGCGCTGGGCCATGAGAATGGCCAAACCACGCATCATTACTTACCGTAATAATCATGTCTGTAGCATTGTAGATATTCGCGGCTACTTGCCTTGGGAAAGCAATTTCAAAGCATATTGCCGGCGCCAAATGTATACCGTTGGCAACAAGATTAGCTTGCTGAAAATCACCTCTCGCAAAGGAAGACATGGGCAAATCGAACAAAGGCGCTAACGGACGCAACCAGTCTTCAAAAGGCACAAATTCACCAATGGGTAGTAAATGGTGCTTAGCGAAACGATTGTTATGGAAGTACTGATAGTCTGGCGTTGTAGAATCGGGGGTTCTTTTACCCAGTACGATCAAATTGTTCCACGCCTCATCGGTTTCCCAATTAAAATTAACAATACCTGTGATAAGCGCGGTATCTTCAGCAAAGGCGCGAGCATTGACTTGTGTTAAATAATCTAACGCAAGTGGCTCTAATTTTGGTACCGCTGCTTCAGGCCAAATTATCAGGTCGTTATCCCACAGCGGTTCCGTAAGATTTAAATAACGGTCCATAGTAGGGGCGTCTTGTTCAGGCACCCATCGCAAAGACTGTGCAATATTACCTTGCGCCATCGCAACGTTATACTGCTGCTTAGGGGCAACCCATGTATGCTGATTGGCAACAAACCCACTAATATATAAAGCTAAGCTAACCACAACCGCGCCGGTGAAATGCCGTTTAGTATGCGCAACGGCAAACAAGCTCGCACCAATAACTAGCAAGGCTGTTATGCCGGTTTCACCAATGATTGGTGCCCAACCCACTAGAGCACTATCGATTTGGCTATAGCCTAACGACAGCCACGGAAACCCGCTTAATAACCAACTGCGTAACCATTCGGCGAATACCCAGAAAAAAGGCAAAGCCAATGGCCAAAGACGATGAGGGAAATAGCGAGCGGTAAGCTTAAACGCAAGCGCCGGAAACAACGCAAGGTAACTACATAATAAAACCATGAGGCCTATGGATGCAATTAGCGGTAAGCCACCGAAATCGGCAATGCTTACATGTACCCAACTAATACCTGCTCCAAACCAGCCTAGCCCGAACAACCAACCAGCTAAAAAAGGGCGATGCGTAAGTTTCATTACTTGCCGGATACCCAATGCAAACGCGGGGATAACAAGTGGCCAGATACCAAAGGGGGCAAACGCCAGCGTTAAGCTAGCGCCGCTTAGTAAAAGCAGTAAATAAGGAATGAACCGTTTCAACGGAGTTACTCCAGAGAGGCCACCGACACTTTCAGGTGTATAAGACGGCGTTTATCAGAGTTGGTTACCTTAAAGTGAATATCACCAATGGTAACTTCATCGTTCGTTTCAGGCATGTGCCCGAACGCTTTAAGCACAATACCGCCTATGGTATCGGCTTCTTCTTCGCTGAATTTGGTTTCAAAGAAGGCATTAAATTCGTCAACAGGCGTTAACGCTTTAACTGAATAGGTCGATTTGTTCAGTGGGCGAATATCATCGGTACCGTCTTCTTCGGTATCGTATTCGTCTTCAATTTCACCGACAATAATCTCTAGTATATCTTCGATGGTAACAAGGCCAGATACACCGCCGTATTCATCCACAACAATGGCCATGTGATAGCGTTGTTGGCGAAATTCTTTCAGCAGCACATCTACACGCTTACTTTCCGGCACAATCACGGCAGGGCGCAAGATATCGCGTAAATTAAGACTTTTTTCTGGATTAAACGCATAGCTCAGTAAGTCTTTTGCAAGCAATATGCCTTCAATATGATCTTTATCTTCACTAATAACGGGGAAGCGGGAGTGGGCTGATTCCAACACAACAGGTAGGAATTCATCAACGTTTTTTTCAACGTCTATGGTAGTCATTTGCGCGCGTGGGATCATAATATCCCTAACTCGCATTTCGTTGACACCTATTACACCTTCAATCATCTCCCGGGTTTGGGGATCGATGATTTCGTTCTGCTCGGCTTCAGTAATAACTTCAACCAGTTCTTGTTTGCTTCTCGGCTCGCCAGAGATAGAAAGTTTAAGTTTGTCTAACCAACTTTTTCCTTGGGAGCCGTTGGTAGAGTGAGGATTATCGTCGCTCATAATGTCCGCTAATTTATTGATACAACGTCAACGTTAAATGTCTTGGGGAGGGGCGTCAATGCTTTATTGTTTATTTGCACGTAAATTACGCAACTACCCAAGTGTAACTTGTTGGCGCTATTGGGTTTTATTGATAAGGATTACCAATATTTAAAGATGCCAATATACGAATTTCTTTTGCTTCCATAATGTCAGCATCTGCATCGTCTATGTGATCGTATCCCAGAAGATGTAATATTCCGTGAATGACCATATGGGCATAGTGGTTGGTGGGTGTTTTGTCTTGCTCTTGCGCTTCACGCATGATCACAGGTACACAAATAACCAAATCGCCAAGCAAGTTCATTTCAATGCCTGGTGGAACTTCAAAGGGAAAAGACAGCACATTAGTGGGCTTATCTTTACCTCTGTATTCATGGTTTAGTGTTTGTGACTCTTCATCATCGGTGAAGCGTACGGTAACTTCTTGCTCGCCCGTGTTTTCGGCCGCAAGTACCGCATTAGCCCACGCTTCAACTTGTTCAGCAGAGGGAATGGCCTTAGCCATTTCCTCGTCAGCTTCGTAGGCTTGCTGGTAATCTACAATGGCTATCACTTGGCATCGCTATTTTGTTGTACAGATGTGCTATTAGATGAACTGCCAGATAAGGCATTAGCATCAGCTTGTTCACGTTGAAGACGAAGGGCTTCTTCTTTCTTCTCTTTGCGAACACGCTCTTGCTCGGCGTCATAATGCTCATAAGCACGCACGATTCGGGCAACTACAGGGTGTCTTACCACATCTTCAGCGTTGAAAAAGTTAAACGAAATATCGTCAACATTATCCAATACTTCAATAGCGTGGCGTAAACCTGAACGGGCACCACGTGGCAAATCTACTTGAGTGATATCACCGGTGATCACCGCTTTTGAATTAAAGCCAATACGGGTTAAGAACATTTTCATTTGCTCAACCGTGGTATTTTGACTCTCATCCAAAATAATAAAAGCATCGTTTAGAGTACGACCACGCATATAAGCTAAGGGGGCAACTTCTATCACATTGCGTTCCATTAGCTTTTCTACTTTTTCAAAACCCAACATTTCAAACAAGGCGTCGTAAAGTGGGCGTAGGTAAGGGTCGACTTTCTGTGAAAGGTCGCCCGGCAAAAAGCCTAGCTTCTCACCCGCTTCAACAGCAGGACGAGTTAATAGTATTCTACGTATTTCTTGACGTTCTAACGCGTCAACGGCTGCAGCAACGGCCAAATACGTTTTACCAGTACCAGCAGGGCCTACACCAAAGGTGATGTCGTAGTTTAGAACATTAGCCACATACTGAGCTTGATTCGGATTACGAGGCTTAATTACACCACGTTTTGTACGAATGTGTACTTCTTTACCGAAATCGCCAGCGCCTGACCCTGTATCTTGCTCTAAAGCCGCGGCCTGTTGAATAGCCAAATGCACTTGCTCAGGTTCAAGTTCAGGCAAGCGGCCTTTTACTGGCTGAGTTTCTACATACAGCTGTTTAAGTAATTCAGTGGCGCTCTGAATTTGGCGTGGCTCACCTAGCACCTTAAACGCATTATTTCGGTAAGTAATTTCTACTCCCAACCTGCGCTCTATTTGCTTAATGTTGTCGTTAAACGGCCCACATAAATTGGACAAACGTTTTGTGTCTGCCGGTTCCAAATCAAATTCATTACTTACCAATGTACTCAAACTACTGTATTCCTCACTTTTACTATTTATGCTGGGTTGAATTGACCTACGCCTATCGCGTCAGGCAAATCAGCCTCGTGCTTAGCCATAATAGATTGGGGCGAAACGGCAACACGCAAGCCCATTTCATCTTCACGGCGAATAACGTCGCCACGTAATGAATTAGAGAATACGTCTGTCACTTTCACGTCTACGAATTCACCAATCATATCCGGCGTGCCTTCGAAGTTTACTACGCGGTTATTTTCAGTACGGCCGGAAAGCTCCATAGGATTTTTCTTTGAAGGGCCTTCAACCAAAATACGCTGCTCGGTATCTACCATGTTACGGGCAATGCGTAACGCTTGTTGGTTTATACGTTGTTGCAACAAGTACAGGCGCTGTTTCTTCGCGTCTTCGGTTACATCGTCTACTGCGTCTGCTGCAGGTGTACCAGGGCGTGCACTGTAAATGAAGCTAAAACTTAGGTCGTAATCAATTGCCTGAATAAGGTCCATTGTGGCTTCAAAGTCAGCATCGGTTTCACCAGGGAAACCAATAATAAAGTCGCTCGACATACTAATGTTAGGGCGAACTTTACGAAGCTTACGAATTTTAGACTTATACTCAATGGCGGTATGACCACGTTTCATTAAGTTAAGAATACGATCTGAACCACTTTGTACAGGCAAGTGAAGATGATCAACAAGTTCAGGAATAGTGGCATACACGTCAATAATATCATCGGTAAATTCAACCGGATGTGACGTGGTATAACGAATTCTGTCGATACCGTCGATAGCTGCAACAAGTTCTAATAACTCGGCAAAGCGACACACGGTGCCATCGTGGTTTTCACCACGAAACGCATTTACGTTTTGGCCAAGCAAGTTAACTTCACGAACGCCTTGACCGGCTAGCTGAGCAATTTCAAGCAATACGTCGTCTACCGGACGGCTTACTTCTTCACCACGGGTATAAGGTACTACGCAGAATGTACAGTACTTAGAACAGCCTTCCATAATAGAAACAAACGCCGTTGGGCCTTCAGCACGAGGCTCAGGCATACGGTCGAACTTTTCAATTTCAGGGAAGCTCACGTCGATAACCGACTTTTCGCCGCCTTTAAGTTGGTTAATCATTTCGGGCAAACGATGCAAGGTTTGCGGGCCGAATACTAAATCAACATAAGGGGCTCGCTGGCGAATAACGCTACCTTCTTGAGAAGCTACGCATCCGCCCACGCCAATAATAAGCTCGGGTTTATCTTGCTTAAGGTTCTTCCAACGACCTAGCTGGTGGAACACTTTTTCCTGCGCCTTCTCACGAATAGAGCAGGTGTTAAGCAAGATAACATCGGCTTCTTCCGCAGTTTCTGCTGCAGAGTAGCCATGAGTAGAGTCGAGTAAGTCTGCCATTTTCTCCGAGTCATACTCGTTCATTTGGCAGCCCCAGGTTTTGATATACAGCTTTTTAGTCATAACAACTAGTCGATAACCTGATAGAGTTCCCGTAAGCAATTGACTGGCGGTTGAAAATGCCACACGCTAACTAGGTTAGGTGTAATTTCTGGCAAAGCCTGCCACTGCAGTTTTGGGAAGATGTTCAAAATAGCCGCGTATTTTACCTGTTATAACGCCGAATGCCCAGTGTATTCACCCACATTCGCCGGAATTTAATGCACTGCCATTGTGCAAGGGCGGTGTGGCGGATATAAAGCATGAAACAGAAGATATTAGTAAATTAAAAAGGCGAACGTATTTGGGCTCACATTCGTATTATTTATTAGTGCAAAGCGAGTAAGCTATTGGGTCAGTAAAAGAGATTTATATTATGTATGATTTTTGTATAAATGGTGGTGGCATGGTGGGGGCTGCGCTTGCATTAGGTTTAGCTAAACAGCAATACCGCGTGGCTATTATTGAACCCCATTTGCCCAAGGGCTTTGACGAATCCAGTAAGCCAGACTTAAGAGTATCAGCCATTAGTGATGCGTCTGTAACCTTACTAACTTCGTTAGGCGCGTGGGAATATATTCAAGCAATGCGCGTTAAACCCTATACTGGCTTAAGTGTATGGGATGACCCCGCCCATCGAACAGACTTTACCGCACAAAGTATCGACGTGCCCCAGTTAGGTTTTTTTGTTGAAAACCGATTATTACAATTGGGGTGTCATCAAGCCTTGCAGGCATTTGATAACGTTACCTGGTTTACTGGCTGTAAAGTTACCGATATCACGCTAGGCAATAGTTCGGTTAATAGCTCGGTCGATTCTGATGTTTCAAGAAACCATGCCGCCACCCTTAGTCTTGATAACGGCGAAACTATTCACGCAAAGTGGTTAATAGGTGCCGATGGTGCGGCCTCGCAAGTTAGGCAAGCTGCGAATATTGGCGTATCTGGTTGGCAATATAGTCAACAAGCTATGGGCATTACGGTTGAAATGGTAAATTCGGTTGATGCCATTACATGGCAAGAATTTACACCTGATGGCCCTAAAGCCTTTTTGCCAATGTTCAACAATTACGCCTCGCTAGTTTGGTACGACTCACCCGATGAACTCAAACGTATATCAACCCTTAACGCCGCACAATTAAAGCAAGCCATTATAGAGGCCTTTCCCAACGAGCTTTTAAAAAACGGTAACGACTTCACGGTAATTGATAAAGCCACATTTCCGTTAACCCGAGCACATGCAAGCCGTTATATTACCGACGGCGTTATTTTGGTAGGCGATGCAGCGCATACTATTAATCCATTAGCCGGGCAGGGTGTTAATTTAGGGTTTAGAGATGTTGAAACCTTATTGGCGGTGACTGCCGAAGGTACCGATTTAACATCGCTAGAGTTTAAAAAGCGCTTAATAACAAGCTACGAAAAACCGCGCCAGCGTGATAACGGGCTAATGATGTCTGCTATGGATGGTTTCTACGGCTTGTTTAGTAACGATATCGGCCCCATTAAATGGTTAAGAAACCAAATACTTTCTGTAGCTCAGCAGTTTGAGCCAGCCAAGCGGGAAGTACTTAAATATGCGATAGGAATGCGAGAATGGAAGTTTTAATAATACTTGCCGTACTGTTCGGCGCACTTTTCATAGTGATACCACTTATCGAACGCTCTAAAATGCGCATTAGTGATGAAGACACCGCCAAATGGTCTAAGTGGATATGGCCGCTAATGGGCATATTACTGGTAGCACAACTTCTGCGCATGATGTTTAGTTAGTTGTTCGGCTCGAATGATGGTGGCCCTTGGGAAAGCTTGCATTAGAAACGCGCGGTAAACCCATCCATGGGCGCTCTGCCACAGCCTCCATGCTGTGGAAGGTTTCTAATGCAAGCTCTCCCAATGCCTCAGATACAACGTGCGAAAAGCTAACATTCAGAAACGCGCGGTAAACCCATCCATGGGCGCTCTGCCACAGCATCCATGCTGTGGAAGGTTTCTAATGCACACTCTCCCGACTCTCTAGATACATCGAGCGAAGAGTCAGCAGTAAAAAATCCCCGATAAGCCCGTCGATAGGCAGTCTGCCGCAGAATTCTACTGAGGAAAGTTGCGAATACAAGCTCTCCCAACGCCTCTGATTCACCAAGCGAAAAGCTAACATTCAGAAGTACGTGATAAGCCCACCCAAAAGTACTCTGCCACCAAATTTATACAGTGGAAAGTTTCTAATAAAAGCCCACCTTCTGCACCAATTACTCAGGCCAAGATGTCTTAAGGTCGATGAGTACTTTATCAATCATAGATTCAATGGCGAGATTGTCGCTCTGCATTAAGGCAAAAGTACGAAGCCCTACAAATTGGTTTTGTAACCAATCTGCGGCTTTATCAACGGGTGTACTCGAAGGTAATGAGTTAGTTTGAACGGCCTTTTTTACAATCGATTTGAAGCAAGTTTTTAAGGTACTCATGCCATCAAGTACAGACTGTTTCCCGTTTTCACCCAACATTTCTAATTCGGTAATAGACTTAATCAATAAGCATTGGCGCTGAAAGCGTATTTCTTCAGGATTAATAAGCTCGTTGACAAAAAATGCACGCAAGGCATCAAGAGGAGTATCAGCACCAATTACGGTGCTGAGTTTCTGCTGAGTGTGGGCTACATACTTTTCCACTACCAGTTGGAACAAACCTTCTTTACTTTTAAAACGCGCGTAAATACTACCTGGTCGCATATCTAAGGCTTGTTGAATGTCGCGCATACCAGCGGCCTGAAAGCCTTTTTGCCAAAAAAGCGTGGTGGCCTTCTCAATCACTTCAGACTCTACATATTTCATTCTGGTATACCTTATATTCGAATGTTTTGAACACTTGTTCAATTATGACTTGAACAAGTGTTCAAGTAAACCTATATTGTATTACATCAAAACGTAATCAGTATTTATTATCAATTTTAGTTACTGGTTTTCAGTTCACATCAATAGGAGAGTGACATGAGCGATTTTACATTACACACAGCAGATAGCGCACCAGAAGCAGCTAAACCACTTCTTGAGAATTCTCAAAAAGCTTTCGGTATGATCCCTAACTTGCATGCAGTAATGGCGGAAGCGCCAACGTTGCTTGAAGGTTATCAAGTACTTCACGGTTTGGCACAAGATACCTCATTCAATGCAGAAGAGCTTACTGTAGTATGGCAAGCGGTTAACGTAGAGCATGCGTGTCATTACTGCGTACCAGCGCATACGGGTATTGCTAAAAGCATGAAAGTAAGTGATGAGCTAATTGAAGAGTTACGCAACGACGAAACCCTTTCTGATGCCAAGCTAAACACATTGAAAGATACCGTATTAGCAGTAACGCGTGGTCGTGGTCACATCGATGATGCACAACTTAAAGCGTTTTATGATGCGGGTTATGCGCACAAGCAACTATTAGAAATTATTCTAATTTTAGCGCAAAAAGTGATGAGCAACTACACAAACCACCTAGCTGATACCCCTGTAGACGACGCATTCAAATCGTTTGCTTGGGAACCGAAGTAAGGTAGAGGACAAACCTTCCACCCGTGGTAAAAACAGCTATGGTTTTACGAAAGTTAATGTAGAACATACGCATACAAGAAACGGCCTTTGTTTATCATAGGCCGTTTTTTTACGCCTAGTTTTCTCGTTTTTTGCTATATCAGTTAAACAAAGGTGCCATACAACAGTAGTAAATGTTGAAAATGTATATACAAGTGCTATATGATGTATAGTCATATAACGCATGATCTGGTATCTATCGGCATTTACGGGCTGGCATTTACAGATACTGCTGTTCTTGATGAGGACTCACGTTGGATAAGAAAAAGAATAAAAAAAAGAATAGTCAGCTGATTATTCGCATTAACGACCAGGAGCGTGCCGACTTTATTCATCTCTGTGAAGAGCTTGATACTACAGCGGCAAGAGAGATCAGGCGGTTTATTAAAGAATTCACTGAAGCGCAAAAAGCGAAGTCTTCGGATTAGTAGTTTGCGAAACAAATAATGCATTTTCTCTTTAAGCAGTGATTACATCAAGTGAGCGTATATTGCCTAGCATTCCTCACTCAATAACCAATAGCAATAAAAGGATATTTCCAATGGCTAAAGCTAAGAAAGTTAAACAAGAAATCAAAGTAACTAAAGCTAAAATTTCTAAGCAAGAAGGTAAGCTTAAAAAGCTTAAGAAAGAACTTAAAAAAGCGAAGAAAAAATAGTTTGTTTTCTTAATTCATAAAAATAAAAAACGGCGTATAAGCATGGCTTAACGCCGTTTTTTGTATGTGATGGTTTATTGCTTAATGATTTAACATTTCAGCGATTCATCTGAATGGCAAACCAACACTAACCACATCGAAATAATGAAATGATTACGCCTGCTAAGTTATGCTAGTTAGCCAAACTCACAACTAACTTAAACTCCCAGCTAGCCTAAACTTACAACCAGCCTAAACTCACTACTGCAATTTAAACACCTTAGCCGCTATACTCACAATGATAAAAAAGTTAGTTAATTAACCACCATGATTGCTAAGGAAAATTCTTGTCTGATATTCACTTCTACGAACCTAAAGTAGGGCATGGTCTAGCCCACGATCCTTTCAACGCCATTATTGCGCCTAGGCCCATTGGTTGGATTTCGTCTAAAAGTAAAGAAGGTAAGCTAAACCTAGCGCCTTATAGTTTTTTCAACGCGCTTAATTACACGCCACCTATCATCGGTTTTTCTAGCGTAGGTGATAAAGATTCACTTAAAAATATCAAAGCGACTGGTGAGTTTTGTTGGAACCTTGTAAGCAAGCCATTGGTAGAGGCTATGAACCAAACCAGTGCACCATTAGCAGCCGATGAAGATGAGTTCGCGTTTGCTGCTTTAGATACCGTAGCTTCTCACATTGTTGATGTGCCTAGAGTGAAATTAAGCCCTGTTAGTATGGAGTGCAAGCTTACCGATATCGTACAGCTAAAAAATGCGGAAGGCGGTTTGTGTGAAAGTTGGTTTGTAATGGGTGAAGTTGTGGGTGTGCATATACAAAAAAACATGATTGAAGCGGGTGTGTATAAAACCTTGAGAGCTGAACCTGTTATGCGCGGTGGCGGAGCGGGGGATTATTTTACGGTAGACAGTAGCAATATGTTTGAGCTGTTCAGGCCAAAATAAATATAGCCGTAGCGATAAAAAAGCAGTGGCGACGATTTATAAACTTCTTAAAAAGTTGCCACTGCTTTAGCTTTGTTTTTATCTGTAAGGCTTACCAGATACCGTCTTCAGATTTACCCTGAATTTCACAGTCTCCGGTTTTATATTCTACTTTTTCGCCACTATCCCGTTTAGCAAAGTAATCTTTGCTGATAGACACGATGGTAGGCGTCATCCACACAATGGCGGTGATATTGATAACGGTCATTAGTCCTAATGCCATATCGGCCATGGCCCATACTTGCGGCATAGCTGCTTGAGCACCCCAGTAAATCATACCCAAGTAACCTATTGTGTAGGCGGCTCGGCCAGCACGGTTATCAAGTTTGAACATGTGTAAGTTACTTTCGCCGTAGGCATAGTTAGCCACAACCGATGTGAAGGCGAATAAGCTAATAGCGGCGGCAACAAAGTCGGTGCCCCCTTCACCTAAATGGCTGCTCATTGCGTCTTGGGTTAATCTGATCCCTTCCATTTGGTCGGAGCTAGACCCGCCTGCAAGCAGAATAATAAACGCGGTAGAGGTACACAGCACCATAGTATCTAAAAACACGCCCAGCATTTGAATATAGCCTTGCGACACTGGGTGGTTAGGGTTTGGCACCGCACTGGCCGCAGCATGGGGCACAGAGCCACTTCCGGCTTCGTTTGAATATAATCCTCGTTGAATACCATTTTTAATGGCCGCACCTAATGCGCCAGCGCCTGCTTCTTGTAATCCGAATGCAGACTTAATGATATCCATCAGCATAGCAGGAAGTTCTGAGATGTTGATAAAGGTAATTCCTAATGCCACTAAAACATAACCAATACCCATAAAAGGCACAACAAATTCAGCAAACCTGGCAATACCCCGTAAGCCACCTATTACTATTAAAGAGGCTAGAGCAATAATGGCTATGCCCGTGTATTCGCTGGGGAATTGGTAAGCGTTGTTTAGCGCATCAGTGATAGTATTTGCTTGCACGGCACTAAACACAAATCCATAACCGAAGAAAAGGCACAAAGAAAAGGCGACTGCTAACCAGGTTTTATTTAAACCTTGTTTAATGTAATACGCAGGGCCGCCACGAAACTCACCGTTTTCGTCGCGTACTTTATAAAGCTGGCCAAGTACACTTTCTGCGAAGCCTGTGGCCATACCTAATATGGCAATCATCCACATCCAGAATATAGCGCCCGAGCCACCTAAAGAAATAGCCACCGCTACGCCAGCTAAATTACCCGTACCTACGCGTGCAGATAGACTGGTACATAATGCCTGAAAAGAACTAATACCTTCTTTCGAGGATTTATTGCTTCCTTTCAATAAGGAAAACATGTGACCAAAATGACGTAATTGAACACCACCTAATTTAACGGTAAACCAAATACCACACGCCAATAGCATTATAATTAATACTTGGCCGTTACCCCATAAGACGTTATTCACCGCCGAGACAAAGTCGTATATCACGCGTTTTCCTTTGTTTTTGTTGTGAGACTCGTAGAAATTCTAAAGAGGCTGTTATTCGCGTAAAGACGAATACCTTAAAAGGCTAATATCTAAATCTTGAGCACATTTAATCTAAAGCACTTCAATGGAAAGCACCTTAACAAAAGCACCGTAGAAGAAAGTATCTTGCAGGAAAGCGCTCAAAAGACACAGTAAGCAAATATAGTAGCATGTGGAAAAAAAGAGTGAAGAGGGAATAAGTAGTTAGATTACAACTTTATTGATGCAGAAAACAAAAAACCGGTCGAAGGACCGGTTTCTTATGTATGGCTGGGGTAGCAGGACTCGAACCTACGAATGGCGGGATCAAAACCCGCTGCCTTACCAACTTGGCTATACCCCAAGTGATAACCACGCAGCAAAAGCGCAATTACTAGGAAAAAATGGCTGGGGTAGCAGGACTCGAACCTACGAATGGCGGGATCAAAACCCGCTGCCTTACCAACTTGGCTATACCCCAACTGTGGTGCGGAAGGAGAGACTTGAACTCTCACGCCGTGAAGCACTGGAACCTAAATCCAGCGTGTCTACCAATTCCACCACTCCCGCACAGTCAGAACCTCTAGAGAAGTTAGATAAAAAGAAAATTGGTGGCTATGGCGAGATTCGAACTTGCGACCCCATCATTATGAGTGATGTGCTCTAACCAACTGAGCTACATAGCCTCCGGCTTTTCTTTTCCCTCTCAGGAAGTGGCGCGTATTATGCGGATATGACTGGCGACCGTCAACCCCTTTTTTACGAACTTTTTCTAAGTGGCTAATATCTGTGCGTTCAGGTCTAAAATCTAGTCAAAGTGCAGCGAATTTAATCAAATTTCGCCAATAAACCTAAACTTAATTCCATGGTGTTGATGAAGTTTTAGTCTGGT
The DNA here is from genome assembly GCF_001562125.1 of Alteromonas sp. Mac1. NCBI lineage: Bacteria > Pseudomonadati > Pseudomonadota > Gammaproteobacteria > Alteromonadales > Alteromonadaceae > Alteromonas > Alteromonas sp. Mac1. The sequence continues at coordinate 1,903,985 of NZ_CP013932.1, read as the reverse complement.
AATAGCAAACGTCTATCGGTCTTGGACTATAAATTTTATCATGAAAGAAAGAATTATCGAGTGTTTGCCCAGTTTTCATACGTTTTTGGTATTCGGGGTGGGATGGAAGCTGAATATAATACTGTTTACCTGACGTATCTTTGTTCCCAAGGGCACTATTTTTTATTTGGCTCTTATCTGAAGGTACTTCAATAACGCCGCTATTCTCTATTGGACCCCTTGGTAATTGCTGCAATACGTCCATTCCATCAAGCACACGCCCAATAACAGACATATTTCTATCTAAATGTCTTGGGGCTTGCCCAATCACAATATAAAACTCGGTACTGGCTGTGTCCTTTTCACTATTACGGGCAAAAGCGACAGTGCCAGGGCAGTGAAGCGCCCACATTTCATTGCGCGCCTTGTCCATTCCCACAGGAAAGCCATTTAGAAAACCTGTAGCAGGGGCGAACATGTCGTTTTCTTCAATTACTACAGCAGAAGCTGACAGAGGGGCAATAAACTCTGCTTGAAGATTACTTGTTTCTGGCGAGGGCTCATGGCTTTCATTACTCCCTCCTTGTGCTACAAAGCCATCTACCACGCGATAGAAGTACTCCTGTTGATAAAAGTCAGTTTTAATTAGCTTACGGAATCGTTTTACATGATGGGGGGCTAAAGCGGGATTAAGCGCGATGACTACATCACCATAGTGTGTTTCAAGCGTAACGGTATGTTTAGTGGGCACCTTGTACCATTTATTGGTGATGTCGGTATCCAACAAGAGTTTTTCTTTTATCTGAGTGGCCTCATGGCTTTTCTCATGATCTTCTGCGTGCGCGATTGATGAAACGCTGCTTAAACCTAAAAATGCCACACAAAGCGAAACTACCAGTGCTGAAATCTGTGAAGGTACTGAAAGTGAATGTAAGAGGTTTTTTATCATTTTATTGTAAGCCCTAATGAAAATCTTATTATAAGCACTGTTATGAGTGTCTTTTTATGTGTTTAAAATAACGACTCACTGGCTGGTAAATCAACAACTAATTTTACAGGCAAAAAAAACCACCCATAAGGGTGGTTCTTTGTACGTTAAAATAAGCGCTAGCCTAGGCTATATTGCTTATTACACGTTAAATCTAAAGTGAATAACATCGCCATCTTTAACAATGTATTCTTTACCTTCTAAGCGCCACTTACCGGCATCTTTCGCGCCTTGTTCACCGTTGAATTCAACAAAGTGATCGTAGCTGACGATTTCGGCACGAATAAAGCCTTTCTCGAAGTCTGTGTGAATCTTACCTGCTGCTTGTGGTGCAGTTGAGCCTTCAGGAAAGGTCCATGCACGTACTTCTTTAACACCTGCCGTGAAGTAGGTTTGAAGCGTAAGCAAGTTATAGCCAGCACGAATAACACGGTTAAGACCTGGCTCTTCAAGCCCCATGTCTTGCATGAATTCTTCACGCTCGTCATCTTCAAGCTCAGCAATATCAGACTCGATAGCCGCACATACTGCAACAACTACGGCATTTTCGCCTTCAGCGATAGCGCGTACTTTGTCTAAGTATGGGTTATTTTCGAAACCGTCTTCGTCAACGTTTGCAATGTACATGGTTGGCTTAAGGGTAAGCATATTCATGTAGCTGATTGCAGCGTGCTCTTCTTTAGTCAGTTCTAAAGAACGAAGTAATAAACCTTCATCTAAGTGAGGCTTAATCTTTTCTAATACTTTAAGCTCATACTTAGCATCAGAATCGCCACCTTTAGCGCGTTTAGCAACACGGTGTAGGGCTTTTTCTGTGGTTTCTAAGTCTGAAAGCGCAAGCTCGGTATTAATAATATCAATATCGTCTTGTGGGTTAACTTTACCTGCAACGTGAACAATGTTTTCGTTATCGAAACAGCGAACCACGTGGCCAATCGCATCGGTTTCTCGGATGTTAGCTAGGAATTTATTGCCTAAACCTTCACCTTTTGAAGCGCCTTCAACCAAACCTGCAATATCAACGAATTCCATCGTCGTTGGAATAACACGCTGAGGGTTTACAATTTCAGCCAGTTTGTCCAAGCGAAGATCCGGTACAGGTACAACGCCTGTGTTGGGCTCTATGGTACAAAAAGGGAAGTTTGCCGCTTCAATACCTGCTTTTGTCAGTGCATTAAAGAGTGTTGATTTACCTACGTTTGGTAGTCCAACAATACCGCATTTAAAACCCATGATAGGGATCCTTGTCTGGAATTAGTGCTAGCTTAGGCTCACGCCTTAAAGGAGTGTAGCCGATTTTGCGCTTGCTTAAGGTCGTTCTTAAGGAGTATTTCAGTACAACGCACAGCTTCGTCAATAGCACTTTCTATGGCCATTTTTTCGTCAGCGGGTGGCTTACCTAATACATGTCCGGTAACACGGCTTTTGTGACCCGGATGTCCAATACCAATACGCAAGCGTAAGAAGTCTTTATTGTTACCCAATTTTGCCACAATATCTCTAATACCATTTTGACTAGAGCTACCGCCTACTTTGTATTTTGCTACACCAGGAGGTAAGTCAAGTTCATCAAAGGCCACTAAAATTTGTTCGGGTTCAATACGGTAGAAATTGGCTAATGCCGCTACTGCTTGGCCGCTTTTATTCATAAAAGTGGTGGGGTAGAGCAAACGCACATCTTGACCAGCAATTGTAACGCGGGCTGTTTTACCGAAGAATTTGGATTCTGGTTTTAGCGGGGTATTGAAGGTGTCGGCAAGTTGGTTTAGAAACCATTCACCGGCATTGTGTCGGGTATTATCATATTCGGGGCCTGGATTTCCCAGGCCCACGATAAGTCGGATATCAGCCAAGCTGATTATTCCTCAGAAGCTGCTTCTTCGTCGCCTTCTTCTGCTTCAGCTGCTTTAGGAGCAGGCTTAACAGTTACTACTGCAAGGTCATGCGTCTCGTCGTCTTTTCCAAGCTCAACAGACGTGATACCAGCAGGTAGCGTAAGGTCAGACAAGTGAAGAGTAGAATCCATTTCAACGTTAGCAATATCTACTTCGATGAATTCTGGAAGATCTTTAGGCAGACACGTAATTTCGATTTCGTTTACGTGGTGCTCAGCGATACCGCCAGCTTTGATTGCTGCAGACTTGTCTTCGTTGATGAAGTGAAGAGGTACGTTAGTGTGTAACTCTTGACCTGCGATTACGCGCTGGAAGTCAACGTGAAGAATACGAGGCTTGAAAGCGTGACGTTGCATGTCTTTAACAAGTACTTCAACAGCTTTTCCGTCTACGTTCAAAGTAAGAACGTGAGAGTAGAACGCTTCAAAATCAGCGGCGTTGTTTACTTTGTTGTGCTCAAGAGTAATCGACACTGGTGCTTCTTCACCACCGTAGATGATACCAGGAAGCTTGTCTTCACGACGTAGGCGGCGGCTCGCACCTTTCCCTAGGTCTGTACGTACAGTAGCGTCCAGAGTAAAAATTGCTTTAGACATTATATGTCTCCAATAAAAAATTAAGAATGTAAGTTCTTGCGACCAGAACCTACGTTATAGGGCGTTGCAGTTACAATTTGTAAGCAACAATCGCCGCCTCAAATTTTGAGGGCGGCGAATTCTAACACCGAGACCTATAACATACAAATTTTACTTGGCATATGTTTATGTATTGGTGAGGCTTTACTTAGCAGTAAAGTACAGCCTATTTGGTTAACACCACACGATAGTGAGCTTTACCATCACGAAGCCGTTGTACTGCTTCGTTAACTTCATCGAATTTAAACGTTTCGGTAACAGGAGCAATATCATGCAGTGCCGCAAAATCCAGCATGGTTTTAATGGTTGCTGGGCTACCTACCGGAGAACCTGAAACCGAGCGCTGGCCTCCAATAAGGTTAAACGCGCCTATATCTAATGGCTCTAAGGTTGCGCCAACAAAGTGTAAACGGCCTTTAGGCGCTAATGTCGATAGGTATAAGTTCCAATCAAGCTTCACATTCACGGTAGAAATAATAAGGTCAAACTTACCTGCAGCGGCTTTGAGTTCCTCTTCATCACGGCTATTTAAGGTTTCATGAGCACCAAGCTCTAACGCTTCTTTTTTCTTCGACTCACTGGACGTGAAAGCAACAACCTTACACCCCCAGGCATTTAAAAACTGCAATGCTAAGTGACCTAAGCCGCCAATCCCTACCACGCCAACCACGGAAGTGGGCTTGATATCAAATTGAATGAGAGGATTAAATACTGTGATGCCGCCACAAAATAATGGCCCAGCACTTTGAGGGTCTACGCCGTCAGGAATAGGAACTACTGCTGTGGCTTGAGCACGAACTTTATCGGCAAAACCACCGTGGCGGCCACCAATAGTCATAGTGGCATTAGAACATAAATTTTGATCGCCAGATTCACAGGTACCGCAGCTATTACAATAGCCAGCATGCCATCCTAGGCCCACTCGTTGACCTACTTTTAACGAGGTAACGTGATCGCCTATCGCACTTATTTTTCCTACTACTTCATGGCCTGGAACGAAAGGGTACTCACTTATACCCCATTCATTATCCAACATGCTTAAGTCACTATGACAAATACCGCAGCTCTCTACGTCTATCTCAACATCATGAGAGGCTAATTCGCCAGGATCATATTCAAACTTTTCCAGTTTTCCGCCTGGCTCTTTTGCTGCGTATGCATTAATCATTTGTTACTCCTACTATTAACAGTGGTGTTTGTACGGCGTAGTTAGCCGTAATCGATCACCGTTCCCTGTTTCAAGCCCAGCAAAGCAACACTTAGTCGAAGTATGCTTAGTGAGAAGATGCGTTTCCTATCACTCTGCTAGCGTCGAGTATTTCAACACTTTTAACCTGCAACACGGTGCCGTATTGTGTGATAGTCATGACGTCAGGCATAGGCATACCGGTAACCTTCACGATCAGGCCATTTCTATGAAATTTCTTATCCAGTTTTCGAAGTGTGTAGCGCTCGCCGTTTTCTGCGATAAAGGCATAGAAGCCACCTTCCATTTCTTTGTACACAATAGTGCCGGTTAGGGTAACTTCACTAGGTGCATCGGAAGCACTAAGACGTTTTTGTTCTGCGGTTTTAGCAATCAAATCATTAGATGGCTTTTTAGAGTCTTTTTCAGTCATAGTCATGTCTTTTTTAATATCAGCATTGGGCTCGTCGTCAGAGCACGCTGATACTGTTAATAGCAAAGCTAAACCAGTGAAGATAGATAGTGAACGAGTAAATTTCATTTGTTTTCCTTTTTATAACTTCCCGTATTTACCCATGAAGGTAATCCGAAAAGGAGATGAATGGAAGACCCGTTAACTATTGTTTTGTTCAATATTATGTGGCCAATCGATGATCAATTGCTTAGCTTGATCGGCAGTCATGGGGCGTCCATAGAAATAGCCCTGGGCATTTTCAAAACCAAGCTCGTGGAGGAGAGTACCCACTTCTTGAGTTTCCACGCCTTCAGCAATGGTTTCTAGGTTCAACACTTGGGCTAACTGAAGTATTGCACTTAATATAGACTTAGCATCAGATTTGCCATCGCTATTAGTATGATTTGATGCAGCAATAACAAAACTTCGGTCTACTTTAAGCTTGTCGAAAGGAAAGCGCTGAAGATATGACAATGAAGAGTAACCTGTACCAAAATCATCGAGCGCTATTTTAACCCCCTGTTGACGGAGTTCATTTAATAAATTGATGGTATTATCGCCATCGCACATCAAAGATGACTCGGTAAGTTCTAGTTCCAAGCGAGATGCCGGTAACTCTGTGTTTTCCAGTGTTGACGCTACCGTCAGGAGCATATTTGAACGCTCTATTTGAACTGGCGACACGTTAACCGCAATTTGTAACGGTGCACTCCAAGTCATTGCATCTTTACAGGCCTGATTTAGCACCCACTTCCCAAGAGGGATTATCATCCCGTTTTCTTCAATTAAATGAATAAACTCGATAGGTGACACTATGCCTCTTTCAGGGTGATGCCATCGCACTAGGGCTTCAAACCCGATTAAAGCATTGTCGCTGAATCGTATTTGAGGTTGATATAACACAACAAAGTCATGGTTAGCGAAGCTTTTTCGAAAGTCATTAAGTAATGCCAGTCTGAGCATGGCATATTCATCAAGTTTGGGATCATAAAAGCACAGTCTATTTTTACCACTAGCCTTTGCTGAGTACAACGCCATGTCACTAGCACGCTGAAGTGATACGGGTGACGCGCCATCCATAGGCGCATTAGCTACACCAATGCTAGCCCCTAAATTAAAAGAATGCTCTTGGTGAAGCCAAGGAATAGCTAGTGATTCGTGAATCTTTTCGCCAAAAAGTGTGGCCTGTAAAGGGGATATACAGTGTGGGAATACCCACGCAAACTCATCGCCACCTAATCTTACTAACAAAACGTCATCGGGAGTTAGTTTTTGGAAGCGAGAGGCCACCTCCTTTAAAAGTTCATCTCCGGCTAAATGTCCCAATGTGTCATTAACCGCTTTAAAATTGTCTATATCCAGCGTTAAAAGTGTAATGTTACAACTTAGTTCTGCTCCTTCAATGAAGCAATTCGAAAGGGTATGGCCAAACGCATGGCGATTCGCAAGCCCTGTTAACGAATCGACATTCGCTAAGTGCGTCATTTCTTGTTCTCTTAATAACGCTTCGGTTACATCCGTGCCTACTCCGCGCCAGCCTATTACTTCGCCATTATTGTTATTAAGTGGCTGCGCAGTTAAAGACCACCATCTTGTACTACTGCTATTTTGAATTGCAATATTTTGGAAAGTGAAAGGTTCATTTGACTCAAACTTTGTTCCCAATTGAGTCAGTTGTGTCTCACTTCCTGAAGGAGATATTTCACGAAGCAAACTCACAAAGTGACGACCCGAAAGGTGAGTAATGTCTTTACCAAATACGCTTTCCATTCGTGAGGAAACATGTCTAAGGCAACCAAGCGTATCTATTTCCCACAGCCAATCACTGGCATTTTCTTCAAAATCTTTTAGTAATAAGCCCACCACTTGTCGTTGTTGCTCTATGGCAGTTTCGGCAACTAAACCTAAAACAAACCGTTTCGACGTTACCATGGCTGCACATGACAAGTAGGCCCAGTAAACTACCAGCAAGGATGAGAGGAATAGGTATTCAGTGCCGTAATTTATGTAAAAACCGATAGAGGTCCCTAGTGTAAGACCCAATATCCAAAGCAGCGAGGCGGCTGGTAGTGAGGCAAACTGCCAAGCTCCAGTGGAAATGAAACCTGCACCTATCGCTACTAATACGAGTTGGCCTGAGAAATCTAGGGCGCCTATTAAGGCTACGATCATTTGCGCATAGAGTAGGGCAGCTAACCCTAGCATTAGCGCTAAAATGAGGACGACTCGTTTAGCGCCGCTATTACCAATGTTGCTATGTAAGAGAAGATACCAAGCAATAAGATCTCCACAGGCAATGATGATGAGCGTACCCGCCCACGTCATTAAAAAATCATGGTTAATATTATTTCTTGCGAAAGCAACACACAAAAACACCACAAAACAGGTCGCTATACTGGCGAGGGGTAATTGCCGAGCAATGGAATCAATTTGGCGTGCACGATAGTGACGAGCTATGTCTGATGGCGCATCAGGATCGCCCCAATACTGCCTTAACCAATATAAGAATACAGGTAACTTAAATATATGTTTACCTATCACTCATTCTACTCCTTTAGAAAGCTGGTTTCACTCGACAGAGTTCAATCACGATAATTATTTAGTTTTTATCTTTTATTTTACCGAACGAATAGTGAGCTATATTGCTTGCTCCGTCTATTATTCTTAATGTTAAGTATTGAGGGAAATATAGGGAGGCATTATTAAGATTCGAGCCAAAAAAAAAGGCCCATAGGCCCTTTTTCGAGAAGTGAATTGACGCCGCGTTTTAACACTACGGCGAAAATTTAAGTTGAGTGCTTGCGACTATGACTAGAGGCTAGTACTCAAACATAGCTGAAATAGACTCTTCGTTGCTGATACGACGAATCGTTTCAGCGAGCATTTCAGACAAGGTAAGTTGTTTCACTTTTCCAATCTTCTGCATATCTGCACTAAGCGGAATAGAATCGGTAATGATAATTTCATCGATGACTGATTCTTTTAGGTTTTGTGCTGCGTTACCAGAGAAAATCGCGTGAGTGGCGTAAGCATAAACATTACGTGCACCATGGCTTTTCAATGCTTCAGCGGCTTTAGCCAATGTACCGCCAGTATCAATCATGTCATCCACAATAATACAGTCGCGGTCATTAACGTCACCGATGATGTTCATTACCTGAGCAACGTTCGCTTTAGGGCGGCGTTTGTCGATAATGGCAAGGTCAGCGTCGTTAAGTAGCTTAGCAGTAGCACGAGCTCGAACAACACCACCAATATCTGGAGATACCACAACCGGATCGGCGAAATCACGTTGAACCATATCGGCCAACAAGATAGGCGTTCCGAACGCGTTATCTACAGGTACATCGAAGAAACCTTGAATCTGCTCGGCGTGCAAGTCGATAGTAAGTACTCTATCTACACCAACGTTAGAAAGAAAGTCTGCGACAACCTTTGCAGTAATTGGTACCCGGGCTGAACGAACGCGACGGTCTTGACGCGCATAACCAAAGTATGGAATTACCGCAGTAATACGACCTGCTGATGCACGGCGCAAAGCGTCGATCATCACGATCAATTCCATTAGGTTGTCATTTGTGGGGGCACAGGTTGATTGGATAATAAAAACGTCCGAACCACGGACGTTTTCATGAATTTCTACGCTAATTTCACCATCACTGAAACGGCCTACTTTGGCGTTTCCGAGTTTGGTGTAAAGGCGATCGGCGACTTTCTGGGCAAGTTCTGGTACGGCATTACCTGCAAAGAGCTTCATATCTGGCACAAGTGGGTTCCTCAGTGCGTTGATAAAAGAGGTTTGGCTGGGGTAGCAGGACTCGAACCTACGAATGGCGGGATCAAAACCCGCTGCCTTACCAACTTGGCTATACCCCAATTTTTTATTTCTTGTCCGATGTGGCGTACACGTGCTCTGATTTTTTTAATTTTTGTAATAGCGGTGAGCGATTCACACCTTTTGCAACAAAACTTTGCCAAGTATCGGGCAATTGAGCCTGAACTTTTACGGCTGAAACTTCGTCAGAAAAGGTGGCAAATACGCAGGCACCTGTGCCCGTCATTCGCGACGGTGCGTAGTGTACCAACCACTGTAATAAATTTGCAACTTCGGGATAGCGATTAACGACTAATTGCTGACAATCATTGCGAGTTTCTTCAAATTGATAGTCTTCCCACTGCATAATTGGTGTATTTCTGGTCAATTGTTCAGCTGTAAATACTTCGGCGGTACTAATATGCACATTGGGGTTTGCCACCAGATACCACTTTTCTTCTTGCGGGGCAGGGGTAATTTCTTCACCTACGCCTGATGCGAAAGCAGTAAGACCGCGAACAAATATAGGTACATCTGCACCTAATTTAAGCCCTAGCTCAGCAAGTTCGTCTTCAGATAACTTTACGCCCCATAAATGATTCAGTGCAACTAGGGTGGTGGCAGCATTCGATGAACCGCCCCCAATACCGCCGCCCATGGGCAAACATTTTTCTAAACTAATGCTAACACCTTTATGAATATGAGTATGTTTAGCCAGCAGCTTAGCGGCACGCACAATAAGGTTATCTTCATCTTTTACCCCTTGTAGAGGGGTAGCCATAGAAATTACACCTGAATCATTAATGTCAAAAGCTAGCTTGTCGCCGTAATCAAGCATTTGAAATAAGCTTTGCAATTGGTGATAGCCATTAGGGTAACGACCGTTAATATGCAGAAAAAGATTAAGTTTGGCAGGGGAAGGCCACCAATCTAAGTTTGTCATGTTAGGTTTCTCACTAAAGCAGCGTCCATTCATATATTTTTATTTTTAGCGTTGTTGAAGGCGGATTGGGTTGAACCAAGTTAATTGAATGGGGCAGCCACACATTATTGCCTTCGGGAGTAGCCACATTGCCATAGTTAGCATAACTGACTTGCCAGCCCTTACATGCACTACAGTTGCTTTCAAGCGTATTAAGTAGCCCCTTGTCGGTAAGGGTAAATTTATCATCAGCAAGAGGAAGCCCTTTAATCCAAGAAAGTAAGGGTTCAACGGGGATATCCATGCCAGTGGTATAATAAATTAAAGGTTCGGGGTCGGCGTCTTCATATACGTCATTACCCGCTTCTAAAATCGCTTTATCACCATTTACGTTCAAATCAACCATAGTTACACCAAGCAAATTGGTTAATCGGAAATGAAAATCGGCATCATCGGTTTTCCACAAAAGGTTAGCGCTAGCCCCTTCTTTTTCCTGCCTAAAAGCTATTTTTCCGCGCAATTGCCAGGCATCAACTTGTGCCACCTTTTTAAGCTGGGCACTAAGGTTTACGGCGCTTTCAGGACCATCAGGTAGTGTGGTACAGGCGCTGATAAGTAGGTTAACCAGTACAAGTATAAAAACGAAGCGAATCATTGGGTATCGTCTTAGGTAAAGTTCATACTTTATGTGAACACAGTTCTACCAACACTTTCAATCATTTTGGGTTTTTCGTACAATGCGCGTCCGACGTTGCCAGCACAGATTTGAATGACTCTACTCGCCCTTGGTATTAATCACAAAACCGCCCCTGTCGCATTACGTGAAAAAGTGGCTTTTACACCAGACTCTCTGGTGGAAGCACTTGCGTCATTAAGAAAGGTAGATGGGGTTGATGAGTCGGTGATTGTATCAACGTGCAATCGCACAGAGCTGTACGTGAACACCCAGCATGAAAGTGCTACTGCATTATTAGAGTGGTTATCAAACTTCCACCATGTTGAGGTTGATGAAATTGCTAACAACAGTTATGTGCTTGCTGCAGATGATGCGGTAAAACATATTATGCGGGTGGCAAGTGGGTTAGATTCCCTTATTCTTGGCGAGCCGCAGATATTAGGGCAAGTAAAGCAAGCCTTTGGCGATGCCAAACACTCAGGTATGATTAATACCGAGTTTGATAAACTATTTCAGCACACCTTTTCTGTTGCAAAGCGAGTTCGTAGCGAAACTGAAATTGGCGCGAATGCCGTCAGTGTAGCTTATGCTGCAGTTCAATTAGCCAAGCATATATTTGCTGAGCTACCTAAGCGCTCGGTTTTGTTGGTGGGTGCGGGTGAAACTATTGAGTTAGTGGCACAGCATTTAAAAGAGCAAGGCGTAAGTTGCTTAGCGGTGGCCAACCGGACTATTTCACGTGCTGAAGCCTTGGCCGAAACCTTGGATGCCAGTGTATTTACGCTGTCTCAAGTACCGGAACATCTAAAAGATTTCGATATAGTTATCAGCTCTACGGCGAGTCAGCTACCCTTAATAGGCAAGGGCATGGTAGAGAAGGCGTTGAAACAACGCAGGAATATGCCCATGTTCTTGGTCGATTTAGCGGTTCCTCGAGATATTGAAGCCCAAGTGAACGAATTGGGTGATGCCTACTTATATACCGTAGATGATTTACAGCACATCGTTCAAAAGAATTTACAAAATCGTGAGCAAGCGGCTCTTGAAGCTGAAAAGCTAATTGAAAAGCAAGCTGGCGATTACATGATCTGGAAGCAGTCTCAACAATCTATAGATTTAGTTAGGCAATATCGTCAAAAGGGCATGGAACAGCGTGACGACGTAGTAGAGAAAGCACTGGCACAGTTAACCGAAGGCAAAGATGCCGAAACGGTACTGAGTGAAATGGCCTACAAGCTAACCAATACATTGCTGCACCCCACAACCCTGGCACTTAGAGAAGCTGCCATGCATGATGACCCGGCGCTGAGCCGGTGGTTGGGGCAAGCATTATCGTTATCTGACACTACGTCAGATATCAAAAAATAAGGTAAACATAAAAATATGAAAGACTCGGTTGTCAGAAAACTCGAAAACTTAGTGGAACGCTTCGAAGAAGTGCAGGCCTTATTAGGCGACCCACAAGTAATCGGCAATCAAGATAAGTTTCGTAATTTGTCAAAAGAGTTTAGCCAGCTAGAGAGCGTAGTTGCTGGCTTTAATGCATACCAACAAGCGCAAGAAAATCTTGATTCAGCGAATGAAATGTTGAAAGAAGATGACGCAGAGATGCGTGAAATGGCGCAAGAAGAATTAAAAATTGCGAAAGCGGATATTGAGCGCTTAGAAACTGAGCTTCAGGTTTTATTGTTACCTAAAGATCCCAACGATGACAGCAACTGCTTCTTAGAAGTACGTGCCGGTGCCGGTGGAGATGAAGCCGCTATATTTGCAGGCGACTTATTCCGCATGTACAGCCGTTACGCTGAAACCAAAGGTTGGCGCGTAGAGTTAATTAACGCCAATGAGGGTGAGCACGGCGGCTATAAAGAAGTTGTCGCGAATATTAGTGGTGATGGTGTTTACGGTATTTTAAAGTTTGAATCTGGCGGCCACCGTGTTCAGCGTGTACCCGATACAGAATCACAAGGCCGTATACATACCTCTGCGTGTACGGTTGCCGTATTGCCTGAAATTCCAGAATCAGAAGCCATTGATATTAACCCAGCGGACCTTCGCATCGATACCTTTAGAGCATCTGGTGCCGGTGGTCAGCACGTTAACAAGACCGACTCTGCTATTCGAATTACTCACTTACCATCAGGGTTAGTGGTTGAGTGTCAGGATGAGCGTTCGCAACACAAAAACCGTGCAAAAGCCATGTCAGTATTGCAAGCTCGATTGAATAACATTGAAGAAGAAAAGCGTGCAGCAGAAGAAGCTTCTACTCGTAAGAGCCTAGTAGGCAGTGGTGATCGTTCAGAGCGTATCCGTACTTATAACTTCCCGCAAGGCCGTGTAACCGATCACCGCATCAACCTAACGATTTATCGTTTAGATGAAGTGATAGAAGGTGATTTGAAGCAGCTTCTCGACCCTATCATGCAAGAGCACCAAGCCGACTTATTAGCCTCGTTGTCAGACGAATAATACCATGCGTATAGACGCAGCATTAGCGTGGGCGATAGCCGAGTTATGCGAAAGCGAATCGCCAGCTGTTGATGCAAAAGTGCTGTTGAGCCATGTGTTAGATAAGCCTCAGGTTTATCTATTTACATGGCCAGACAAAAGGTTAAGCGCTGACGAGTTATCTCATTTTAAAACACTGGTAGCCAAACGCGTCCAAGGTATTCCTGTGGCTTACCTAACCGGTAGTCGTGACTTTTGGACCTTACATTTAGCCACCTCGCCCCATACCCTTATTCCTCGACCCGATACAGAAGTATTGGTAGAGCAAACTCTAGCATGTATCGCGTCGGCGCAGTTTGCCAGTGCGCTTGTACATAATAAACAAGAAAGCGCTAAGCCAGTAAGCAGTGAGCCAGTTAAGAGTGAACTATCCGTTTGTGATTTAGGTACAGGCACAGGTGCGATTGCCCTTGCGTTGGCCTCTGAATTGCCCAATGCAAATGTTACGGGTATAGATTTACTACATGAAGCTGTTCAACTCGCCACTAGCAATGCAGCACTTAATCACATTACTAATGCACAGTTTAAGCAAAGCAGTTGGTTCGATAATTTAGCGGGCGAAAAATTTCACGTTATTGTTTCTAATCCACCTTATATAGAAATATCCAGTCCTTTTCTTCAGCAAGGTGATGTGCGCTTTGAACCTGCATCAGCGCTTACCTCGGGTACTGATGGGCTTGATGACATAAGGCATATTATCGCACTTGCACCCACCCACTTATTTGAAGGTGGCTTACTGGCTTTCGAGCATGGTTTCGACCAAGCAAAAGCAGTTGGCGACCTGTTAAAAGCCCAAGGCTTTGTGAATGTTTGCACAGAAAGAGACTATGGCGGGAATGACCGAGTCACTTACGGTTACCTATCTACAACACGTTAAGAATTTGTCACTTATATTTGGGGACTTGCTAAAAATACGTATTGCATTAGTATTTTAAAAGCATTTGAGGAACAGGAAGTTATAGATGAGTGACGATTTACTTTTCATCGAAGACGATGAAGATGATGTAGTAGAAGAGTTAGGTACGTGGAAAATTCTCATTGTTGATGATGAGCCAGAAGTTCATGCCATCACAAAATTGGCACTCAACGACTTTTTCTTAAATGGCAAAACCCTCGAATTTATCAGTGCTTATAGTGGTGATGAAGCAAAACGCTGTTTCAGAGAGCATGATGATATTGCAGTGGTACTACTTGATGTGGTTATGGAAAGTGACGATGCGGGCTTGCTAGTTGCAGAGTATGTTCGTAACGAGCTCGATAATCACTTTACCCGTATTATTCTGCGTACCGGTCAGCCAGGCCAAGCGCCTGAAAAAGATGTCATTATTAATTACGACATCAATGACTATAAATCTAAAACTGAACTAACCGCACAAAAGCTATTCACTGTTATTATTGCGGCGCTGCGCTCTTATCGCGATATCATTGTGATTGAAGAGAGCCGTGCAGGCTTAGAAAAAATCATAGATGCGTCTGTAGATTTGTTTTCTTCCAACTCGCTAGAAAAATTCATGCAAGGCATTATTCAGCAACTGGCGTCTATTTTAGGCTGTTCGAAAGATGCAGCCTACATTACCACGGCCGTAGCTGCCACACCCGATGCATCACCTAATCCTACTAATACACTCGATCTCAATGAGCTATACGTTTTCGCCGGCAACGGTGAATATTCAGATAAGGAAGGTGTGCTATTAAAAGATGCCGTGTCACCTGAAGAATATGAACTGTGCAAGCGCGCAATGCGCGAACGCGAAATCGTGTACGCAGAAGACCACGTAGTGGCTTACTGCAATAGTAAAACGCAAAACGGTGCTTTGTTGTATTTATCCGGATTACCTCGTCGTATTGGCGAAAATGACAAGCACTTGGTGAGACGGTTTTCGAACAGTGTTCAACTAGCGTTCGATAATGTACTTAAAACCATTGATGTAGAAAATACGCAAAGAGAAATTATCGAGCGCTTAGGTAGAGCCATGGAGCATGACGGACAGGGCAGTAACCATATTGTGCGAATGAGTGCGATGGCAGAGATTATGGGCTGTGGCATAGGCATGAGTGAAAACGACGTGCGGTTACTTAAGCATGCAATACCTCTTCATGACGTTGGTAACTCTCGGGTACCTGTCACTATTTTACGTAAGACTGAGCCCTTAACAGAAGATGATATTTTTGCCATTCGTCAGCATGCCGAATTTGGTTATCAGATTTTAAAAGACTCTTCTAGGCCCACTATTCAGCTTGCCGCAACGCTAGCACGCCAACATCATGAACGATGGGATGGCAAAGGCTATCCTGAAGGTCTACGAGGAAGAGATATCTTGCTGCAAAGTCGCATAGCAACCTTGTTAGATGTGTTTGATGCGTTAATCAATATCCGCCCCTATAAAACTGCTTGGCCATTAGACAAGGTTGAAAAGGTTATCAATGAAGAAAGAGGACGGCATTTCGACCCTCAACTAGTGGATTACTTGTTGACCCACATTGAAAAATTCATGGCTATTCAACATCAGCACCCTGATATTCCTGAGTATGTTTAACTTAGTCGAATGCCAGTAAATAACGTACAATAACGAATAACTACATAATCAAAACTTAAGAACGATAGGAATTATTGTATGTATATGATGGCGAAACATCTGCACTTAACCGCAGTCGGACTAAGTATTTTACTGTTTATTTTTCGCTTTATCTGGTCACAATTCGACGCCTCAATTTTAGCAAAAAAGTGGGTCAAAATTGTTCCTCATATTATTGATACCATTTTATTAGCCAGTGCTGTGTGGCTATGTGTGATCTTGTCACAATATCCCATTGTAAATGCATGGCTCACATTCAAGTTAGCTGGTGTTATCGCTTACATCGTGCTTGGTTTATTTGCGCTTAAAAAAGCAAAAACCACTGTGGGCCGCTGGGCTTTTTTCATTGCCGCGCTCGTGGTACTGATGACAACTGCGATGGTGGCGGTTACCAAACAACCCTTATTCTAGAAATTAACGGATAACGAATTAATTATGTCTGAATCTCAACAGATCATTCGTGTTGGCGATGTAGAAGTTGCTAATCACTTACCTTTCGTGCTTTTTGGCGGAATGAATGTATTAGAGTCTCGCGATCTTGCCATGCGCATTGCTGAGCATTATGTTGAAGTTACCCAAAAGTTGGGTATTCCTTATGTTTTTAAAGCTTCATTTGATAAAGCGAACCGCTCATCGGTAACGTCTTATCGCGGTCCAGGTATGGAAGAGGGCCTGCGTATATTCGAAGAAATTAAATCTACTTTCAATGTGCCATTAATTACCGATGTTCATGAGCCCCATCAAGCCGCACCTGTTGCTGACGTTGTAGATGTGATCCAACTTCCAGCGTTTTTAGCCCGTCAAACTGATTTGGTGGTTGCTATGGCTAAAACCGGTAGCGTAATTAATGTGAAGAAGCCGCAATTTCTAGCGCCTCATGAAATGCGTCATATCATTACTAAATTAGGCGAAGCGGGTAACGATAAAGTCATTTTATGTGAACGTGGCAGTAGCTTTGGCTATAACAATCTGGTGGTTGATATGCTGGGCATGGATGCAATGAAATCCTACGCACCGGTAATATTTGATGCTACCCATGCGCTGCAAATGCCAGGAGGCAGAGCAACATCAGCAGATGGTCGTCGTGCTCAAGCTGCACAATTAGCGCGAAGCGGAATGGCGTTGGGCCTTGCAGGGTTGTTTATTGAAGCACATCCTAATCCGGATGAAGCAAAATGTGATGGTCCATGTGCGTTGCCATTGGCAAAACTTGAGCCATATTTAGCGCAGATGAAAGCGTTGGATGAATTGGTTAAAGGGTTTGAGCCGTTAGATACCAGTAATACCTAGGCCAGGTCTGATGGCGAATGCCGGTGCGTCGCACCGGCATGCGTATCAGGTGTGGGCGTGTATTACTCGCTTTCAGCAACTAATACAGTAGATTCTTTATTTTTTTCTTTCGCCATGGCAAGTAAGTTCTTATGCAACGCGATTTGCGTCTCTTCTGCCAATAATGCAACTGACTGCTTTTTGACAACAACGTGAGCGTCGTTCTCAGGCAATACGTCTGCCATGTTTACGCTGGTCATTGCAGTAGTAATTAATGATTGAAGATTGATCTTTTCTGGTTGTACGTTAGCATTCACAGCAGCGCTTGCAAAAGCCATTACAGACACACTAGCTAGTAGTAATTTTTTCATTTTCACACCTAATAAAAATAATTTAAAAATATGTTTCTACTTGTTAAATTGTTTAACAAGTAGGCTTTGTAAAGAGTTGATATTCGTAGCTCTTTTCAAAGTTCGCGCAAATAGTAGCCAAAATTCGCGCAAAAATAAAACGAGTAAAAGTATGGGTTGTCATTAGTAAAACTAATGAGTTAGCTGCTACTATAGTATAAGTAGGTCACACAGGGTTTATTTCTTAACATGCATCGACGTCTCCCTCCTCTAAATGCCTTAAAAGCCTTTGAAGCGGCTGCCCGGCATTTGAGTTTCACTAAAGCGGCGGATGAGCTTTTTGTTACGCAAGCTGCGGTTAGTCATCAAATAAAAGCGCTTGAAGAATTCTTATCGATGAAGTTATTCATTCGTCGTAACAGAACCTTGCTTTTGACAGAAGAAGGCCAAGCCTATTTCCTTGAGTTAAAGGACATCTTTAAAAACTTACAAGAAGCCACAGAAAGGTTACTGGCAAGAGGCAGTAAAGGAGCCATAACTGTGGCCATGCCGCCGAGTTTTGCTAGCCAATGGTTAGTGCCTCGAATTAGTCAGTTTAGTGTGGCGCAACCTGACATAGACGTAAGAATTAAGGCAGTAGATTTTGATGAAGGCTTTTTGGACGACGACGTAGATGTTGCTATTTACTACGGCAAAGGCCGCTGGAGTGGGTTGCAAGCAGACAAGCTGCACCGTGAGTTTTTGACCCCCTTGTGTTCCCCAATGCTTTTCAATGGTCCTAAGCCGTTAACCAGCCTGGCAGATTTACGTCATCATGTGCTGCTTCATGACTTAAGTCGCGCAGCGTGGAAAAACTGGCTCAAACATGTTGGCGTATTGGGCGTGAATGTAAACCAAGGTCCAGTGTTCAGTCACTCTATGTTGGTACTGCAAGCGGCCGCGTTGGGGCAGGGGATTGCATTAGGTAATACGGTGCTTGCTCGACCGGAATTAGATGCAGGCCGATTAATCATGCCTTTTGAAGAGAAAGTAGAAAGTCGTGATGCCTTTTATTTGGTGTGCGAAGAATCTCAAGCTGAGTTAGGAAAAATTGCTGCATTCAGAGAATGGATCTTAGGCTTAGTAGAAGAAGAGCAAGAGTGATGCATCACAGAAATAAAACGTACACAGATAATGAGTCAGTCGATGTTTGATATTGAAATTCACCCTGTAAATACCGATGAAAAGAACAAAGCACCTATAGCACGTCTTATTTTTGCGCATGGCGCGGGTGCGGGTAAGCATCATGATTTCATGCAAGCAATGGCTTCGCAGTTAACTAGTCAAAATATTGAAGTAGTTTTATTTAACTTTCCCTATATGCAAACCATGATAGAAACGGGGAAGCGTAGGCCGCCAGACAAAGCTGAAAAGTTACTCGCACACTTTACTGCGCTTATTGATGAGGTGGCTAAAACCCAAACTAGCGTACCAACGTTTATTGGTGGAAAATCCATGGGAGGACGAATGGCGACCATGGTGCTTGATGATGCTGAATCAATAATAGGCGCTATAGCATTCGGTTATCCATTTCATCCTCCAGGTAAGCCAGAAAAGCTCAGAACCGCCCATTTAGAAACACTCAATAAGCCGCTGCTTATACTGCAAGGCGAGCGTGATACCTTTGGAACGAAAGATGAGGTGAGTGCCTATGCTTTATCTAGTGCAATTGCGGTTTCCTACTTGGCTGATGGCGATCACAGTTTTAAACCTAGAAAGCAAAGTGGCTTTACGTTAGAGACCCATATAGAATGCGCGGCTAAATCGACCGCTGATTTCATAAAGGCACGCGTAAATACATAATGAATCACCAATTACCTTCGGTTTTACTCTCACTCAATGTCATGGGTAGCTGCTTTGAATAAGCCAATAGATAACGCAGGGGTTGTTAATAAGGGGCTAAACGATAGCCAGAGCCTAAATAAAGTCTGGCTTTGTGCTGGCATCCTTTTGGCGGCAACCGCGGTAATGCTAGGCGCTTTTGGTGCTCATGGCCTAAAGGCGATATTGGCACCATCAGCACTTGCAACATTTGAAATTGGTGTTCGCTACCAGATGTATCACGGTTTAGCCATTATAGCGCTGCCTGCTTTATCGGCATACGTTTCGCCTAAATGGCTTAATGCGGTAGCAGCACTTTATGTAATTGGCTGTGCGCTGTTCAGTGGCAGTTTGTATTTATTAGCAATAACCGGTAACGGGTTATTTGGCCCTATTACGCCTTTGGGCGGCCTATGTTTTATTATCGGCTGGATAGCATTGGCTATCGCCATCGTTAATGGAAAGACCAGTAAGGGAAAATCTAATGACTAGCATTTTGGCTTATTGTCGCCCCGGCTATGAGAACGACACGGCAAATGAATTGGCTACCCGATATGGCGAAAAAGAACTCTTTGGCTATCCGGTATCAAAATCGAACACGGGCTTTGTGCATTACCATTTGTACGACAAAACAAGCTTGGGCAACGCTCTTTCGTTATTTGCGGTGAGTGAGTCTATATTCCCTCGTCAATTAATTGGGGTATTCGCTACCCTAAATGAAATAGAAAAAGACGATAGAGTAGGGCAAGTGCTCGAGGCGCTAGAAGATGTATCGCTAGAGGAACTCACTGGCGCACATGGTATATTCGGCGCTATCGACGTGGAATACCCAGATACGGAAGATGGCAAAACCCTTGCGAAATTTTGTAGGAAGTTTACCGTTCCTCTTCGTCAGGCATTAAGAAAGAAGGGTTGGTTATCGCCTAAGGAAAACGATACTAAGCTTAAACTGCATGTTTTCTTTGAATCTTTTGAAACCTGCTATATCGGCTATAGTTTGGCTGGTTATCGCTCTAGTGACCATTTGGGCATTTGCCGATTAAAGTTCCCTTCTGATTCGCCAAGCCGCTCAACCCTTAAATTGGAAGACGCCTTGGTGAATATGTTAAGCGCCGAAGAGCAACGATTGGTGTTAAGAGCCGGTGGCAGAGCTGTTGATTTAGGCGCGTGCCCCGGTGGCTGGACCTATCAATTAGTGAAACGTGAAATGTACGTAGAAGCAATTGATAATGGCGCTATTGCAGAAAGCTTAATGAACACAGGGCTTGTTGAACACCATGCTGCAGACGGGTTTACTTATAGACCACAATTTGGTCGTGTAGATTTACTTGTGTGTGATATGATAGAGCAACCCGATCGGGTAGCAAAGCTGATGGGTGACTGGTTGGTAAAACATTGGGCCACTCACGCAGTGTTTAATTTAAAGCTACCCATGAAACGACGATATGAAACCGTTATAGAGGCCATGTCGACGTTAATGACCAGATTGGATGCGTTAGACGATGCATTCACTGTCAAGGTAAGACATCTCTATCATGACAGAGATGAAGTTACAGTAACGATTGTACGCACTTCGTGAAACGAGGTGTGTTTTTGTTATTTTTAAAAAAATATCTTAAATTTTTATATTATTGATATTTAAATAAAAAATTAATGGTGGCTCGGTTTTTCACAAACGTTTTCAGAGTTTGTGCTAAATAAAGGTGTATCTCTTGTACAGAAATCCTTTATAATCCGGCCGTTTTTTTACTCTGAATCAATGAAAGTGAACTAATGTCAGACTTATCCCTTTACAGAAACATTGGTATTTTCGCCCACGTAGACGCGGGTAAAACTACCACTACAGAACGTATTTTGAAGCTTACTGGTAAAATCCATAAAACCGGTGAAGTACACGACGGTGAGTCAACTACTGACTTCATGGAACAAGAAGCTGAGCGTGGTATTACTATCCAGTCGGCAGCAGTAAGCTGTTTCTGGAAAGATCACCGCTTCAACGTTATCGATACTCCTGGACACGTTGACTTTACAGTTGAAGTTTACCGTTCATTAAAAGTATTAGACGGCGGTATCGGTGTATTCTGTGGTTCTGGTGGTGTTGAACCGCAATCAGAAACTAACTGGCGTTATGCTAACGAATCAGAAGTTGCACGTATTATATTCGTAAACAAATTAGACCGTATGGGTGCTGATTTTTACCGTGTAACTGAGCAAGTACGTAAAGTACTTGGTGCTGTACCTCTAATCATGACGTTGCCAATTGGTATCGAAGATGACTTCGTAGGTGTAGTAGACGTATTGACTAAACAAGCATACGTTTGGGACGACACTGGTCTTCCTGAAAACTACGAAATCAAAGATATTCCTGCAGACATGGTAGACAAAGTTGATGAATACCATGAAATGCTTATCGAAACTGCTGTAGAGCAAGACGATGACCTAATGGAAGCGTACATGGAAGGTGAAACACCTTCGGTTGAAGACATCAAGCGTTGTATCCGTAAAGGTACACGTGACCTTGCTTTCTTCCCTACGTTCTGTGGTTCTGCATTCAAAAACAAAGGTGTTCAACTAGTACTTGACGCTGTTGTTGATTACTTACCGTCTCCTACAGAAGTTGATCCTCAGCCTCTTATGGACGAAGAAGGTAACGAAAATGGTGAACATGCAATCGTATCTGCTGATGAAACGTTTAAAGCGTTAGCATTTAAGATCATGGATGACCGTTTCGGTGCACTAACATTCGTACGTATCTATTCTGGTAAATTGAATAAGGGTGACACCATCCTTAACTCATTCACTGGTAAAACTGAGCGTGTTGGCCGTATGGTTGAGATGCAAGCTGACGAACGTATTGAGTTATCTAGCGCGCAAGCGGGTGACATCATTGCTATCGTAGGCATGAAGAACGTACAAACTGGTCACACATTATGTGATCCGAAAGATCCAGTAACACTTGAGCCAATGGTTTTCCCAACTCCAGTAATCTCGATTGCTGTTCAGCCTAAAGATAAAGGCGGAAACGAGAAGATGGGTATCGCTATCGGTAAAATGATTGCAGAAGATCCTTCTTTCCAAGTTGAAACTGATGAAGATTCAGGCGAAACCATCCTTAAAGGTATGGGTGAGCTTCACTTAGACATCAAAGTAGACATTCTTAAGCGTACTTACGGTGTAGACCTTATTGTTGGTCAACCTCAAGTTGCTTACCGTGAAACTATCACTCAAGAAATTGAAGATAGCTACACGCATAAGAAGCAATCTGGTGGTTCTGGTCAGTTCGGTAAAATCGACTACCGCATCAAGCCTGGCGAAGCTGGTTCTGGCTTTACGTTCACATCATCTGTTGTTGGTGGTAACGTACCGAAAGAATTCTGGCCTGCAGTAGAGAAAGGCTTTAAGTCAATGATGGGCGAAGGTGTTCTAGCTGGCTTCCCAGTACTAGACGTTGAAGTTGAACTTTTTGACGGTGGTTTCCACGCAGTAGATTCATCTGCAATCGCGTTCGAAATTGCTGCTAAAGGCGCTTTCCGCCAATCTATTCCTAAAGCGGGTGCACAACTTCTTGAGCCAATCATGAAAGTTGACGTATTCACGCCGGAAGATCACGTTGGTGACGTAATTGGTGACCTTAACCGTCGTCGTGGTATGCTAAGCGACCAAGAAGCTGGTTTAACTGGCGTTCGCATTAAAGCAGACGTTCCGTTATCAGAAATGTTCGGTTACATCGGTTCACTACGTACAATGACATCTGGTCGTGGTCAGTTCTCTATGGAGTTCTCACACTACGCAGCTTGTCCACAAAACGTAGCTGACAAAGTAATGGAAGAAGCTAAAGCACGTAAAGCAGCTAAGTAATTAGCTGCTCAATAAGCGCTAGCGCTTATTAATGCTTTTAAAAATATAAAAGCCCGTTAGATTTATCTGACGGGCTTTTTTGTTACTAAGCGCTTATATCTGTTTGGACTGGTTCAGATAGTGCGTTGGCTAATTAATACATCTTGTACGGTAGGAACTTTCCAGACATCACCACACTTACGCGGTCACCTTTCGGGTCGTTCTCGCGCTGCAAGTCCATTGAAAAATCAATAGCGCTCATAATGCCGTCACCAAATTCTTCGTGAATAAGTTCTTTTAGTGTTGTACCGTAAACACTGACTAATTCGTACCAGCGGTAGATAAGCGGATCGGTGGGCACTTCGGTAGGCAACGAACCTTTGTAAGGCGCAATTTGTAACCAAGCAATGGCTTCATCACTTAATTCAAGCATTTCGCCCACGGCAGTGGCTTGCGCTTTAGTCATGGCCATTTGGCCTAGGCACGCAGCGGTACTCCATTCTTTTGACTGCCCAACAGCGTGGGCAATCTCACTCCATTTAATGCCTTTAGAAATTTTTGAAGACTGGATCATGTCGGTAACTTGAGTTCGATTGGTAATCATTGCATTTCCTTTTTCAGTGATACAGGTTATTGATTGTAATTAGTGACTGCCAAAAAGCAGTAAGAAGGTAACTAAATTGCTAATAACTAACAGCAGGGATAATCCTTGCCAAAATTTGAGCGGATGACGTTGTATTAACGGGGCTGTCACGCGATTAAGAAAAGCGGGGCTAGGCTGGCGAAGATGATAGGTAAACTCAGATAAGCTGGTAAAACGCTTTTCAGGGTTAGGCTGTAACGCTCGTTTTAACGTTGCATCTATCCATGCGGGGATGGGGCGTCTATCATCAAGTACCGATTGGTATTTGAGTTTGTGCTGCGCTGCAACGGTACGGGTTTTGGCTACCTGTGTTCCATAGGGAAAACGGTCGCTGAGTAAGTAATAGGTTAGAACGGCAAGGGAATAAAGATCGGATTGATCACAGCCATTATCGCCTAGGAAATATTCAGGGGCAACATACGCTGCCGTGCCCATAATGTCACTTTCATGTTCAAATAATGCGTCACTAATACCTGCAACACGTGCCGAACCTAAATCTATTATTTTGCAGTTACCTGACGCTTCGATCATGATGTTTTCAGGGCGAATATCTTGATGAAGTAGCCCTTCTCGATGCATAGCCATTAAACCTTGGGCTACCTGCTCAATAATACTTCGTACTTTTTCAACATCTGGCTTAGGGTTGTCGGTTAGCCACTGCGTTAAGTTCTGCCCCTCAATATATTCGCTAATGGTATACATACATGAAGGCGGCTTCGTACGGGCAGGTACGTTAATCACGTGGTTAGATTTAATTCGCCGTGCTAGCCATTCTTCTAACGCAAAGTGTTCTAGGTAATTGCTATCTTGTGCCAGTTCAGTAGAGGGTATTTTAATAACAATACGGGCATGGGTATTTTCATCCCACGCTAAGAAAACATGGCTTCTAGCCGATTGGTAGAGCTGTCGTTCAATGCGGTAGCCATCTATTATCTCCCCTACAGTTAACTGCTTAATAATAGGAAGTGACGTTTCATCAACCGCATATTCAGGTGTTAAGAACTTGCCATCGCCCACGCTCGCTACCGTTATACATTGGCAAGAAACATTGTCATCGCTGTCGTTTTCTAGCGCCAAATCTACCAGGCGCTGCGCGAGAGGTGTGGCCTTCTTGTTCCGAGTGGGAGTTTCTTGAATAGAATTGTCATGAACAGAAGCATCATTCTCAGATGCGTGTACCGTCGATATCAGTGAAGCAATCGCGAGGGAAGAAACATACTCATAAACGCCATCTGTCATTAGAATAAGGGTATCGCCTGCTTTTAACGGTACCGTAAGGTAATCGATGTCGACATTAGCATGCACGCCCAGTGCATTGGCGAGGTAAGAATCGTATTGTGAGTGGTTCACTCGATGAGATTGGGTAAGTACTTGCAGCTTTTCATCAGTGTACAAACACACTCTAGCATCACCCACATGGAATATATGTGCTGTATCGCCTTTAACGATAACCGCAGAAAAAGTGCATACATAGCCCTTATCAGGGGTATAGCAAAAAGGGCTTTGCTGGGTTTTGGTATATAAAGAGGCATTAATACTTTGTATAACAGTTTTAGCGCTTTGCGCTACTCCCCAAGTTTCAGGGGTACAAAAGTATTGTTTTATAAAATCTTTAATCGCTAAATCACTGGCTATTTGGCTAACAGTACTGCTACTTATGCCATCGGCAAGCGCAAAGGCGGCGCCTTTTAATGTTAATGCTGGGCTAGTGTTAGCGGGAATGAATGCATCGCAAGCGTCTTGATTTATAGGCTTAACGCCAGCGCTGCTACATTCGCTATAGTGAAGTGATAAAGACTGTATCTGCATAAGAAAAAAGCCCGATACAGAGGAAGCGTATCGGGCTTAATAAATTATACTGCAGCGACTTTAGCTGGTGCTTTTTCAGCAACAGCGATTTTACGCTTAGGTGCAGTTTTAACGTGTGTACTGTAGATAGTTAAACCAGTAAACGCTAAACCACCCACTAGGTTACCAAGGGCTGTTGGAATTTCGTTCCATACGAAGTAATCCATGATAGAGAATTCACCACCCATGATAAGACCGAATGGGAATAAGAACATGTTAACAACAGAGTGCTCGAAGCCCATGAAAAAGAACAGCATAATAGGCATCCACATGGCCAGTACTTTTCCGCTTACATGAGTAGAGATCATAGCGCCAACTACACCTAGCGATACCATCCAGTTACACAGCATGCCGCGAATAAAAATGGTAAACCAACCTGCAGTGCCATGTTCGGCGTAACCTAATGTTCTTGCTTCACCAATGCTAGCCACTTTAGCAGCAATAGCGCCACCATCAACGTTGTAACCCATGGTGAAAATGAAAGACATCATAAAGGCAACAGTTAGTGCACCACCAAAGTTACCTAAAAACACTAGACCCCAGTTACGTAAAATTTGTTTAGGGGTAACACCGGGACGCTTAGCAAGCCACGCAAGTGGAGTAAGTACGAATACGCCGGTTAGCAGATCGAATCCCATTAAATACAGCATACAAAAGCCGACCGGGAACAATACCGCTCCCAGCAAGAAGATGCCTGTTTGTACGGCAATAGTAATGGCGAATACGGCGGCTAGCGCTAATATTGCACCAGCCATAAACGCACGAATAAGTGTATCGCGTGTAGACATGTAGATTTTAGATTCACCGGCATCTACCATTTTCGTAGCAAACTCGGCGGGAAGTAAATAAGCCATAATTAATCACCCTGATTTGTAATTTATATTTAAAATAACGAGCCACATCACTGCTTTCATCGATAGAACAAACGAACAAAAAAAAACGTCCACACCATTCCCTGTTTCCAAAGAAGGTTGTGGACGTCTTTATCCAATTCGATAGATTGTGTTAGCCAGTTTACAAACCGACTCGTGCTATTAAATGATTAGCGAGAATAGTGCCAAAAAGGCGATTTTATTTAAAATTGCATAAAATCAATATCTTAATATTATTCAGTTAAGCTTATGTATTACTGAAATGATCAGCTTCAAACCACAATGGTGCAAGTAAAGTGCTAAGATGCACTGAATTGGTGGATATTAAACCAAAATGTACTTCCGCGTTTTTCACTGTTCACTATAGTGGACACTAAAGCGGAACAATTACACTGCGTTAATTAGCTTTTGTTCGCTTTAAGTCTTTTTGTAACGCAGCAAGTGTATCTGCCATAGTACGTTCTTTTTGCTTTTGGCCATCGCGACCTCCGTCTGTGGCACCTTGATACTGTGCATGTTCAAAATCTTGAGTAAGCGTGCCAAATAGCGACGCTGCATGTACTGGTAAAAAAGGTTTCACTTGTTTGAAGTAGGCAGTGCTTCCTTTATTCTTTCTCGCTATCTCAGTGAAATTCGACACCAACTCAACGGCGTTTAAATAAATGCGTTGATGTTTAGGCAGGGTCGACTTTCTTCTAACAGGGAAGAACAACACCAGCAAAAAAATACTCACTATTCCAAGTACGCTTAAAAAGAAGAGCGTCATTTTTTGAGAGGTTAAATCGCCAAGAAGCTTTTTTAATAAATCAGTTTGTGTTTGATTATCAAAACCCAGTACTAGTCTACTCCACTGATAATCCAGTTGGCGAAACCACCCTCTGATAGATAAAAATAGTTCAGCAGAACCTAAATCTTTAAACATGCCTTCATTGCGGGTTTCGTTAAAATCGGCTAACGCTTGTTCTAACCCAAAGGTAATGCGTGATGGTGCCACCATACTGGTAGGATCGTACGACACCCAAACGCCGTCTATTAACGCTTCTACCCAAGCGTGGGCATCATATTGGCGAACTTGTATTACGTTATCACTTAATAACTCACCACCTTGATAACCTGTCACCATACGAGCAGGAATACCCGCAACCCGAAGGGCAAATACCATGGCGCTGGCAAAGTGGGCACAAAATCCTGCCTTTGCTTCAAACATAAAGGTGTCTATAGGCGAGTTCGGCATAGCGTTAGGTTGTAGGGTGTAACTAAACCCACCGGTTTTAAAGTGACGTAAAATATCTTCGGCAATACTTTGCTCGCTTTTTGCATTTGCCGTTAGCTGCTTTACCCACGCTTGAGTACGTAGATTACTGTCTATTGGGTATTGAATATTAAGCTGATAATCAAAATCATATATCTCACTGACAAGTGGCGTATCTGGAAAGTAGCTTAAATAGAACGCTCGTTTACCTACAATTGGACGTGCTGCTCGTAGTGCATAATTAAACTGACGCCACATCTCAGGGTTGTCTAAATCTGTGTTTTCAGCCGACACATCAAGAGAATATAGCCAGCGCTGATTGCTTGGCTCTACAATCAACTGATAGTTTTCTGAGGGTGTTAGTGATCCATTAGGTGAGGGCGTCGCAAGACTTCGGCCCATGGTTTTAAGCTGTGCTTCAGCTTGTTTTCGTCTTGGGCTAATTGTCCACGTTTTACCATCAAAGGCTTCCATCGTCATGGCGCGCCAATATCGCTGTTCGGCCAAAGGCGGGCTTTGCTCAAAGGTTGCAGTGAAAGCTAAATCGGACGATCTCGCCAGTGAAGCAATATCTCCTGGCGTGACCGAGTCTGATAAACCCGTTTCATTCGATTTAGACGTCGGCATTTGCCATAAAGGTGGAAGCTGCGGCATAACTACAAATAACAGTGCAGCCAAAGGAAATGCTTGCAGCAGTATTATCGCCGATTTACGCATAGACACCCTAAAGCTTCTAGCGGGGGCGTATACCAATGATAATGCAGTAAACAAAAGAACAATTACCGCGACATAACCTACCCATGCTTCTATACCTAACGCAAAAATAAAACCGCAGCCCACAAGAAATATGCAGGAGCAGAAAAGCTGTAAAAAATCTTTTGTTCTTGAAAGCAGCATAAGCTTCAATGAGCAGGCGATGACTAAAAGATTAATCATGCTATTAAGTAAACCAATAGAAGAACCGAACCAACCTAGCGCTATTAAGGACAGTACCGCTAACAAATTTACGGTGCGGCTACTTGGGTTATATTCTTGCCACCTAAAATACAATGCGCTTTGCATAATAACCGCGCATATGGCGAGCAATACCACCCAAGTTAGTAATGGGGTAAGAAGGCTAAGCGTTAATACCATAAAGCAGGTGGCTAGCAGCATATTTGCTTTATTGTTCATTTGCTAAAGCCTTTCGAGACGCTATTATCTGCGACTTGGGCTGCCAATGTGGCCGAGGGCGCGGCAGCTGGAGTGGCAGAAGCATGGCTGACCGTAAAAGGTGTGTTGGGGTAAGTCGCCAGTGCACTTAAGCATTGATGCATGTGTGCAATAGAATTATTGGGCGTAAAAGTTGTACTACCTAGTTTTAAACCATAGTGCACACCTTGCGATTGCATCGACACTATTTTTTGGGTTAATGCACTTAATCCTTCTTCTAGTGGAATGTTAGTCGGTAAGCTCAAATACACGTCATCACTTCTTTGTTCACTAAACTGCTTTACCACCCAGTTTCCCGTTTTAGCGACCTGTTTCCACGCTACCCGGTTTAATGGTTCGCCTTCAATGAAATCGGTAAGGGCAAAAAAGTCCTCATTACCTTGTCGCTCATCTTCTTTGCTTCCAGCAGTGTCTTGCGTGTGGTGAACCACTTCACCAAGTTTCCCAGCTTTAGGCTCTGGATATGCCATAACCTTTACGTCGAAATCTAGGTGAGTCCAGCAATTATATAACCCGAAGGGGTAGGCACTTTTTAGCGTTATACGGGGTAGTTTGTGCTCACCTCTAGTATGAAGTAACAACGGAATAGTCAGTCGTTGTTCTTGATTACCAATATCAAAGATTATTGAGGTTGTATCTTTGAGCTTCGGGAATTGAAGCCACTGGATCTGCAATAAACCTTCAGGTTTGGTTTGGTAGTTGGAGTGCTTAACCCGATCGAGAGTAAGGTGTGCTGACGTATTGGCAAAAACGGATTTTGGAGGCGACACGCTAAGGGCAATAGCCGCAAAATTTTGATAGCTGTAAAACAACGTCAGTAACATTACGCTAAGTAACAAATAGCTTAATAACAACATGAGGTTATTTTGATAGTTAGTGCCTAATAGAAACAAGCACATACACATCACGATAAATCCCCAGCCAAAACGGCTTGGTAAAATAAACACCGAACGCATATTCAGTGCATGTGAAGGATTAGGCGGAATACGTTTATCTAGCCAAGCAAGCCAAGGCTTGTGTAATACCTTTTTAAACATGGATTAAGCCGCCAGCGGATCGATACTATCCAACAAGTGCTGACTTAATGACGGGCCCGTATGTTCATGGGTATTTGCACTAAGCCTATGCTCTGTAACGGCAATGAAAATAGCTTGCACATCATCTGGAGTAACAAAGACTCTATCGTGCATATAAGCCCAAGCTTTGGCTGCCTGCAACAAAGCTCGGCTAGCCCGTGGTGATAATGGGGTAGGGTAGCGCCCTTGTAGGCGACTCTCTGTCACTAATCGCAATATATAATTAATCACATCATCGCTAACGTGCACATGGGTAACCGCATCTTGCATCGTGATCAAATCTGTCTGCGATAAACATGACACTGTCTGCTGCTGAACGTCGGTTGATTGCTGCAGCATGGCTTTTTCGGCTTCCCAATTAGGAAAGCCTAGTGATATACGCATAAAAAAGCGGTCTAGTTGTGATTCAGGCAGCGGATAGGTGCCAGATTGATAACCCGGGTTTTGAGTGCCAATAACAAAGAAGGGCGAAGGTAGCGCGTGGGTGGTGCCATCAATACTCACTTGGCGTTCTTCCATCGCCTCTAACAAGGCGCTTTGTGTTTTAGGGCTTGCTCGGTTTAGCTCATCGGCAAGAACAACTTGGCTAAATATGGGGCCGTGCCTAAATTGAAATTCACCATTGTGACTTTGATAAACATTCACGCCAAGCATGTCTGATGGGAGTAAGTCTGACGTAAATTGAATACGCGAATATTGAAGTCCAAATACATGGGAAAGTGCGTGGGAAAGTGTGGTTTTACCCATGCCTGGTAAATCTTCAATAAGGAGATGACCATGAGCTAGTAAACACGTCACCGCGAGTTTTAGCTGTTCAGATTTGCCAATAATCTTCTGACTTAGCGCGTCATGCACTAATTGAATCTCTTTTCGCATGATAAAACGTTACCTTTTAAACCCCTTATATATTGATAGTAGCAACTAAAGTACTGAAATAGC
Organism: Alteromonas sp. Mac1; assembly: GCF_001562125.1. Taxonomy (NCBI): domain Bacteria; kingdom Pseudomonadati; phylum Pseudomonadota; class Gammaproteobacteria; order Alteromonadales; family Alteromonadaceae; genus Alteromonas; species Alteromonas sp. Mac1. The sequence goes on along the minus strand of NZ_CP013932.1, from coordinate 1,873,194 downwards.
AGTTGGTTCCCATACAAAGGTATGGGCATGGTTATTTAACACCTTAAAAGCATCATTTTAATGTTGGTTTTAACGAATTTAGGGCTAGGTTAGAAATAGTGCTGCGCTGTGCGTATCGGTTGTCTATAATGGGGCATCTTGTTAAGGAAGTAGTTATGAAAAGCATTGAAATAGATGATGATTTGTATGCCTTTATCGCCAGCCAAACAAAACATATAGGCGAAAGCGCATCAGAAATTTTACGTAGGCTTTTATTGCCTGAAGATGGTGAAATAAAGGGTGCAAGCAATGCCTCCCAACCTGATGAGTCAGTACAAACGACGCCAGCACCGGTTGCTACTGCCACTACTGCTGCCGCTTCGGCGCAAAAAGCAGAAGCGAAACCCGCCACTAAACCGGTGACTAAAGCGGCACCTAAAACAACGGCTGCCAAAGCGGCAGTGACGAAATCAGCTGCTGCAAAATCAACACCCCCTGCCAAAGCGCCTGTTAAGAAAGACGTGGCCGCGCCAGTGGTGACTGAAATAGAAAATCACAATAAAGATGATATTGTGGGTATGGTATCTAAAGATGCGTTATCGACATTTACCAAACGTGTTGACCAGTTCTTATTTATTTTAAGTGCTGCGCATAAGTTAAATAGCGATACCTTTGAAAATGTTAAATCGATTATTGGTAAAAATCGTACCTATTTTGCTACAAGCAAAGAGGCGTTGTTAGAAAATGGCAGCAGTACTAATCCGAAAGCCATTCCAGATAGCCCATTTTGGGTAGTCACCAACAACAATACCGCGAAGAAAGTAAACATGCTGGAACAAGTTTTGCGTACATTAGGGTATGAGCCCGATGTCGTCGAAACGGTAGTAAGTCGATTCGCCCCAGAGGGCAAATAAACGCTTAACTTAAAATAAGGACTTTTCATGGCTTTACATCCGCAGGCTGGTAAGCCAGCTGCACCTGAACAACTGATTAATGTGGCACAACTTGTTAGCCAATATTACAGCTACAAACCAGACGCCGCTGCCCCTACTGAAGCAGTAAGTTTTGGTACTTCAGGGCACAGAGGATCGGCGTCAAATTATACTTTTACCGATACCCATATTAGTGCAATCTGCCAAGCACTGGTTGAATATCGTGAAGCAGAAGATATTACCGGCCCGCTATTTATAGGTAAAGATACCCATGCATTGTCTGAACCTGCCATGATCACCGCCATTGAAGTGCTCAGTGCCAACGGTGTTGATGTGGTTATTCAGCGAAGCGACAACGAAAGTTTGGGCTATACCCCCACGCCGGTAATTTCCCGCACTATTATTCGTTATAACCGTGAAAGCGCGGCGGCTAAGTCTGACGGGGTAGTAATAACCCCATCACATAACCCACCTGAAGATGGAGGCTTTAAATACAACCCTCCTCATGGCGGCCCGGCAGATAGCGACGTTACTACGAAAATTCAAAACCGAGCGAATGAGCTTATTGCCGAAGGTAATAAAGACGTTAAACGCATCGATATTCGTTCGGTAAGAGCCAAAAATTTAGTTCGCGAAGAAGATTTCATGGAACCTTACATTGATGACCTAGCTCAGGTTATCGATATGCAGGCTATTGCTAACGCTGGCTTGAAACTAGGTACCGATCCTCTTGGCGGTGCAGGTATTGGCTATTGGTCACGTATTGCTGAAAAGTACGGATTGGACATTACGGTGGTAAACCCTGCTGTCGACCCTCAATTTGGATTCATGCGTCGCGATAAAGACGGCAAACTACGCATGGACTGTTCAAGTGCTTTCGCCATGGCGGGATTAATTGAATTAAAAGATGATTTCGACCTAGCATGGGGCAACGACCCAGATTTCGATCGCCACGGTATTGTGTGTAAGAGCGCAGGTTTAATGAACCCTAATCACTATCTTGCGGTGGCAATTCAATACTTATATACCCACAGACCACAATGGCCAGCGTCACTTAAAATCGGTAAAACACTGGTTTCAAGCAGCATGATTGACCGCGTGGCGAATAGCTTAAACAAACCGCTTGCTGAAATGCCAGTAGGTTTTAAGTGGTTCGTAGAGGGGTTGTCTAATAGTGAAATTGGTTTTGCCGGTGAAGAAAGTGCCGGTGGTATTTTCTTACAACGTGATGGCGAAACCTGGGCTACTGATAAAGACGGCTTTATTTTGTGTTTGTTAGCTGCTGAAATTCTTGCGGTTACTAAGAAAGATCCAGGTGAACACTATCAGGCATTAACTGAGCAATTTTCATCGCCGGTTTATAACCGCGTAGATGTGGCTGCTACCTTAGAGCAAAAGCAGAAGCTATCGGCTATGGATGCTTCGGTAGTCACCAGCGATACATTAGCTGGAGAACCCATTACCGCCGTACAAACCCACGCGCCTGGAAACAATGCCGCTATTGGTGGGGTAAAGGTTTCGACTGAAAATGGTTGGTTTGCAGCACGCCCTTCTGGAACAGAGCAAATCTACAAAATTTATGCAGAAAGCTTTAAAGGTGAAACTCACTTACAAGAATTGATTAAAGAAGCGGAAGCGCTAGTAGGGAAAATCATCAAGTAAGATTAAAAAATAATCAGCCAAAGCTGGTCATTGTTACTAAAAAGTTAAATTCCGGATGATTGCATACGTTTTCATCCGGTTTTTTGTTATTTTAACAAAATTATCACAACATAATCGTTTAAGCACTGCTATATTGCTCTCATATCGTTGATTTTTTCTGTAATTAAATTACACATTGAGTGTGCCTTTGCACACATCAACCAGAGTGAGACGCAAAATGAACGCAAAAGCTGCCAAAACGCAACCCTCTTCACCGCTAGACAAGGCAGAATTTAAAGCTGCTATTGTTAAGCACCTTCACTGTACGCTAGGTACGGATGAAAATAAGGCTAACAACCACGCATGGTGGAAAGCCACCTGTGCAGCCATTCAGGCTCAGGTACTTGAAGGCCTTCGCAAAACCCAAAAAAGTCACTACTTCAATGATACTCGTGCAGTACATTATTTTTCTGCCGAATTCTTAATGGGCAGATTGTTGTCGAACAACCTTCAAAACTTAGGTTTGTTTGATGTGGCTAGTGGCGCGTTAAAAGAACTTGGTGTTGAAATTACCGACATCATGGAAGAAGAGCCAGACATGGCACTCGGTAACGGCGGGCTAGGCCGCTTAGCAGCGTGCTTTATCGACTCACTTGCCACTATGGAATTGCCTGCAATTGGTTATGGTATTCATTATGAGCATGGTCTTTTCCGTCAAGAAATTAAGAGTGGCGCGCAAATAGAACGCCCAGATAGCTGGCGCGATTACGGTAACCCGTGGGAAATTTGCCGCCCAGAGTCAATTCAAGAAGTGCCATTATTTGGTTATGTTGAAACCAAATACGGCGAAAGCGGCCGTATCCAAAAAGAATGGCACCCTGGCTCAATTGTAAAAGGGATCCCTTGGGATATTCCTGTTGTTGGCTATGAAGGTAAAACCGTAAACGTATTGCGTTTGTGGCAGTCAGATTCATCTGATTATTTTAACTGGGATGTATTTAACGCTGGTGGTTATGTAGATGCGCAGCGTGAAAACGTACAAGCAGAAACCATTTCAAAAGTACTTTATCCGAACGACGAAACTGAAGCGGGTAAAGAGCTTCGTTTAATTCAGCAATACTTCTTCTGCTCGTGTTCACTAAAAGACATCATTCGTCGTTACAAGCGTGCCCACGGTGATGACTGGAGCCGTTTTGCTGATCAGGTTGTTATTCAATTAAATGACACACACCCAGCCATCGCTATTCCTGAACTTATGCGTATTTTAGTAGACCGCGCTGAATTAGATTGGGATCAAGCATGGGGTATCAGCACCAAAGTGTTTGCTTACACTAACCACACATTATTACCTGAAGCCCTAGAAAAATGGCCCGCACGTATGATTGAAAAAATCCTACCGCGCCATTTGGAAATCATCTATGAAATTAACCATAGATTCATGGCTGAAGTCGATAAAAAATGGCCAAGCGATAACCGCATTAAAGCGAAGCTTTCTATTATAGAAGAAGGTAACGAGAAGATGGTACGTATGGGCCATTTATCGGTAATTGGTTCTTTCGCGGTTAACGGCGTAGCTGAAATGCACTCTCGCCTTGTGAAGTCTGATTTGTTCCCAGAGTTCGATGCATTGTGGCCAGGCAAATTAACTAATGTTACGAATGGTATTACGCCACGTCGTTGGTTGAAGGCATGTAATCCGGAACTTTCTAAGCTGATTGATAAGAAAATTGGCTCAGATTGGCCGAAAGACTTATACAAACTAGAAGCGCTAGAAAAGTACGCCGATAACAAGGCATTCCAAAAGCAATTCATGCAAGTGAAGCTAAACAACAAGCAACTACTTGCTGACGAAATTCGCGAGTCGTTAGACATTGAAGTAGACGTTAATGCTATTTTTGATGTGCAAATTAAACGCCTTCACGAATACAAGCGTCAGCACTTGAACTTGCTTCATATTATGGCCTTGTATCGTCGACTGCTTGAAAACCCTGATTACGATATGGTGCCTCGCGTATTCATTTTCGGAGCGAAAGCTGCACCGGGTTACAAGTTAGCGAAAGATATTATCTATGCCATCAACAAAGTGGCAGATAAAATCAATAACGATCCACGCGTAAACAACAAGATTAAAGTGGTGTTCTTGCCGAACTACCGCGTGTCTCTTGCTGAGAAAATGATCCCAGCTTCAGATGTGTCTGAGCAAATCAGTACTGCAGGTAAAGAAGCGTCAGGTACCGGTAACATGAAGTTGGCACTGAACGGCGCAATAACCGTTGGTACCCTTGATGGGGCAAACGTAGAAATTGCTGAAGAAGTAGGCGACGACAATATCTTTATCTTCGGACTAACCGTTGAAGAGGTTCATGAACTGAAAGAGAAAGGCTACAAGCCTTATGATTACTACTACCGCGACCCTGAAATTAAAGCGGTACTAGATTGGCTTGAAACCGATTATTTCACCCCGGGCAAACCAGGTGCTTTAGTATCTATTAAGCAAAGCTTGCTAGATCATGGCGACCAATACATGGTGCTTGCTGACTTCCGCAGTTATTGTGATGCACAAATTGCTATTGATGAGGCGTACCGCGACAAAGCGCGCTGGGCTAAAATGGCAATTATCAATACCGCTAAAATGGGTAAGTTTACCTCAGACCGTTCAATTAAAGATTATGTAGAACGTATTTGGAAACTTTCACCGTGTAAAATTGAAAACTAGTCTCAACTAGTCTCAAAAAAAGCCCGGAAATGCTAAGCTTTCCGGGCTTTTTGTTGTGATATATTTATCCGCTTAAGCCAAAAATAAATTAAAAATCAATAAGTAGCCGAGTCAAAAGAAAAAAGGTCTGCAATCTATAATTAGGTGTCGATTTACATACTTATAGCCCGTTGCGCTTAGTGGTAAGTCGTGTTGAACTACTGCTTGCTTATTTTAAGCACCTAGCCGCCGTTTAGTGCAAGGAAACCGTCATGAGCCAACATCATAATTCGCTGGCTACACTTCCTAATCGATTTGCGTTTATCGACACAGTTTCGAAGTGTGGTGTATTGCATCCATCATTATCACTAATGTTAGTGGATGTAGTCCGTTTTTCAGATGTAACCACCAGCTTAGGTATCAATATTGGTGACAGGTTTCTACTAGAGATTGCTAACCGCATTCAATCTCTATTTGGAGGCGATATCCGCCTTGGCAGAATTAGTGGTGATGTATTTGGTATCGCATTTCCCGGCATGCGAAGTGCCAGTCAAATGCGAGATATGTTCGAACGACTCATAGAACACTTCAAAACACCCATGCATCATGATGATCATGCATTCATTGCAGATTTCAATGTGGGTGTGGTGACATCAGATAGTCAAGCCTTTGAAATTACGGCTTTTGTGTCTCGTGGTGAAGCCGCATTAAAGCAAGCAAAAGAAAATAAGTACGAAAACTTTTGCCTTTATAATATGCAAGACAAAACAGACACAGGTCGTAGCCTTGCATTAAAAGCTGATTTGAAGCGCGCCTTATCGCAAAATGAATTAGAGCTTTATTATCAGCCTAAAGTTAACCTGCAAACCCTTGAAGTTATAGGTGCTGAGTGCTTACTTCGCTGGAATCACCCGTTAGACGGCGTGTTATTTCCTGGCCCGCTTATTGAAGCGGCAGAATCATATAACATGATGAATGAGCTGGGCTATTGGACGTTAGAGCAAGCGTTTAGAAGTTTAGTTGATTTTGATTTTCACCGACTATCGCTAACCTTATCCGTTAATATATCGCCCACTCAGTTGTATGATAATCATCTTATACCCTCATTGAAGATGCTAAGTAAGTCTTACGCCATGCCGCTTACTCGCATAGAGTTAGAGCTGACCGAAGATGTAGCCTTGTCTAATTCTCTTATGGTGAAAAAACAACTTGATGAGCTTCGCGCTCTAGGCGTTGCAATTTCGGTGGATGACTTTGGTAAAGGTTACTCTAACCTCGCTTATATCCGAGATCTTGATTTAAGCGCCCTTAAAATAGATAAAACTTTTGTTATAGAATTAGCTAAACATCCTGTTAATCGCGCTATTATCGAAGCTGCCAAAATCATCGGTAATGCAAAGAACTGCGATGTAATTGCCGAAGGCGTAGAAACTATCGCCCAACTGCACATACTTCGAGAAGTGGGTGTAACCATAGGGCAGGGGTACTTGTTTTCAAAAGCCATTCCGCTAAATGACTTTATTACTCTAGCGCAGCAAGAAATTATTGTCGGTAACTCTCCTTTACGTGCGTAAGTAAAATACCCCCTGTTTGCAAGTGGCATTACGTGCATTCGCTTGGCTGAATCGCTAAACTAGTGCTATTCGAGCTACTTCTGGTTTATGTATGCAACAACTTATCGAACAAGGAAATTTTCTTTCTTTGTCTAGAACTCAACCTGAGTTATTTACCTCTTCAATTCAATTTACGTTAGACAATGGTACTGACGTTGCTATTACCGCCCCGGGTATTATCGCCTTCACGCCAACGCCGAAAGCGTCTGTCAATAAGCATGTTGTGTTATCAAGTGGGGTTCATGGAAATGAAACTGCCCCTATCGAAATATGCGACGAGCTGGTACAGCATATTCTTACCGGTAAAATAACGCTTAGTCATCGGGTGCTTTTCCTGTTTGGTAACTTACCCGCCATGGATATTGCCGAAAGGTTTGTAGAAGAAAACATGAACCGGTTGTTTAATGGCGAGCATTCGAAAGGAGAAGGGTGCAACAACAGCGAGCGCAAACGCGCTAAAGCGTTAGAAGACGCGATAACGGATTTCTTCGCTGTTGTACGTCCTGATGATGAGAAATATCACTATGACTTACATACGGCTATTCGAGAGTCTAAAAATGAAAAGTTTGCGGTGTACCCGTATTTACATGGCAAAGCACACAGTAAAAGCCAGCTTGGATTTTTAGCCGCGTGCGGTATTCAAACTATCTTGCTATCTGAGTCAGCGACCACAACGTTTAGCTACTCTTCTTCTGTGCAGCATCAAGCGCATGCCTTTACCGTTGAATTGGGTAAAGTGCAGCCATTTGGTCAAAACGACATGAGCCGTTTTGAAGCAGCAAAACAATCCATTACCGCACTTATTTGTGACGATGACTTTAGGCCTGACGTAGATATCGATTCGCTAGATATTTATCGGGTGAACCAAGTTATCAATCGCCATCAAGACGATTTTACATTGCATTTCGATGACGATACGCCTAATTTTACCGATTATGCTAAAGGTACGGTATTGGCTACTGAAACCGGCGCTACCTACACTGCACAGCAAGACGGAGAAGCCATAGTGTTTCCCAATGCGAATGTGGCAATAGGGCAGCGCGCTTTATTAACGGTTGTACCTACAAAGCTGGAGAAACTCAGTGTTTAAATTAGATGCAAGACTAGAGGCTGATACGTTCTTCGTTCACGATTTACCCTTATGCCGCGTATTACTGATGAATGACAGCCAGTTTCCATGGTTAATATTAGTGCCTCGTGTAGACGGGGTAACTGAAATCATTGAATTGACTGACGCGCAGCAACAACAATATCTAAGTGAATCGGCACAGGTGAGCCGTTTGCTACAATCGAAATTTTCACCAGATAAATTAAACGTAGCAGCACTTGGTAATGTGGTTAGTCAGTTGCACATTCACCATGTAGCACGGTATAAAAGTGATATCGCATGGCCAAAGCCAATTTGGGGCGCACAAGCCGTTGTGGCTTACCCTGAAGATAAAGGGGCTGAATTGGTAGATGAGCTGAAACAGGCATTGTCTTGATAGGCTAGGGTAACCGTGTGCTAGATTAATTGTGTACTAGGCGACTAGCACTGTCGTGAATAGCACTTCAGCGAATAACTTAGGGTCTACTATAAGACCAAAATATAAACTCAATTTTCATAACAACTCAGCAAGGAGCAACCCATGATAATTTCAACTACGCCTACTTTGGAAGGCCAAAAAATTGAAGCCTACTATGGCATTGTGGTCGGCGAAGCCGTAATGGGCGCTAACATAGTCAAAGATTTATTTGCCTCTATTCGTGACATTGTAGGTGGCCGTTCTGGTTCATATGAAGAAGAGTTAACGCGGGCAAGAAAACTAGCGTTTACTGAGCTTGAACATGAGGCACGTAGCATGGGTGCTAACGCGGTCGTGGGAATAGATCTTGATTACCAAGTTATTGGTGACAAAGGCAGTATGTTGATGGTGAGTATTAGCGGTACTGCAGTAAAAACGTCGCCGCTATAAAGTAGCCGATAGGCTAAAACGAATTTAAGGTCTGATTCGTTTTAGCCCAGATCCGAGTTCAAGCCCAGCCCCGTTCAATCTCAAAATACGCAGATTGAATATGGATACCCTTTCAGCAGGGCGACTGTTTTACCAGTCGTCCTCTTCATCTTCAAACCCATTCTTCTTTTGCTTATCGTCGTTCTTTTTAAGCGGCGTTGGGAATTTAAATTTAGCACTGTATTTTAACAGCGTAATATTGCCAACGACCACGCCCAATACAATAACGATAATAATGACGACCCAAAGCGTATTCATCCCTGTCTCCATGAGTTATTCTTTCTTAAGCTTCTATATGCACTTCTACATACTTTGACGTGCATACAGCTCTGTATGAGCCTCATGTATACAATAATGTATGAGCTTATCGCTCCCACGCCGTACCTTGATTTAACACGTAGCGAAAGTAAATTTCATCAATGTGCTCAAGCACAACGGCTTTACCTTCAATGCTGCTGCATTCAATAGCACCAGTCAGTGCTGTCAGCGAAAGCGCCTGTTCAAATTCAGTGGCAACCCCCTTATGGCTCAGGTGCCAAAGCTCACACGCAACGCCTCCTTTATCTTCACTAAACGGGCGAAAGAAACCAAAAGTGCGCATGTTCGCTTCAAGCCATTTAGCCAGAGCAAAGCAAGGCCCGCCTTCACGGTATTCACTGTCAACCAATGAAAACTTACCGTCCCATTGTTCAACCGCGTGCTTGTCATACACATCAAAGTCACTCCCCCAATGATGTCGACTACCGCCAGGCAACGCTGACCACATCAGAATTGCATGTAGTTTTTCTACGTCCGATAGTGTATTTGGGTTTAATGCGGTACCTTTGCCATCTAACAGCGCCGCTTCGCCGCACCATTTTCTATTCCAAATAGCGCACTGTTTATCAAACTGACGAAAGCTACTCACTAAGCACAAATCTATACCATCGTGGCGGGCAGCTTGTTGCATATTAACAAAGGCGGGTAGCACGTTAGCATGCAGGAAATGTCCATTTCCTGCATCAACAAGGTGAGGATTATCTTGCCCTAACCAGATAGCGGGGTTCATGCGAGTAGATTAACCAAAATACCGTAGTACATGTCGCTTAAAGACTCTAAGTCACTCATTTTTACGCATTCATCTATTTTATGTATGGTGGCGTTTACTGGCCCAAGTTCAATAACTTGGGCTCCTGTTGGTGCGATAAAGCGCCCATCAGATGTGCCGCCCGCGGTAGATAAAATAGTAGGCTTACCACGTACATCGGCAATCGCTTTTTCAGTGGCAGTCAGCAGGGGGCCTGAATCGGTTAAAAAAGGTTGTCCGTTAAACGTCCACTTTATATCGTAGTCAAGTTCGTGTTTATCCAAGATGGTCGTAACACGCTTAATTAGCTCTTGATCTGTTACTTCGGTTGAAAACCGGAAGTTAAAGCACACTTGAAGTTCGCCAGGGATTACATTACCTGCGCCAGTGCCGCCATTTATGTTTGAAATTTGAAAGCTGGTGGGCGGGAAAAACTCGTTGCCGTTGTCCCAATGAGACTGTGCCAATTCAGTTAATGCAGGTGTGGCACAGTGAACCGGGTTTTTAGCTAAATGTGGGTAGGCAACATGGCCTTGAATACCTTTAACAGTGAGATCGCCAGTTAATGATCCACGGCGGCCATTTTTGACAATATCGCCCACTTCATCCGTAGAAGATGGCTCGCCCACTAAGCACCAAGTAATTTTTTCGTTTCGCGCTTCAAGAGTATCAATGACACGAGTAGTACCGTTAATAAACGGGCCTTCTTCGTCGCTGGTAATAAGATACGCGATACTACCTTTATGATCAGGGTAGTCGGCCACGAATTGACGCGTTGCCACTAACATTGCCGCTAAGCTACCCTTCATATCGGCAGCACCACGGCCATGTAAATACCCGTCTACTTCAGTAGCCGTAAAAGGCGGAGTTTTCCATGCGCTTTCTGGGCCACTAGGCACCACGTCGGTGTGACCAGCAAAGCAAAAAACTGGACCTTCGCTGCCACGGCGAGACCAAAGGTTGGTGGTATCGTCAAATACCATGGTTTCATTGTTAAACCCTAAGGCACCTAAGAAGTCTTTCATGGCTTCTTGGCAGCCCTCATCCTCGGGGGTAACCGAACGCCTATTCATTAGGTTCTTAGCAATGTCTATTACGTTATCGTTTAACAAAATATTTCCTCATACTGCGCAGGTTTAAAGCCAATGTGAAACGTGCCGTTATGATTTAATATAGGGCGCTTCACCATCGCAGGGTGTTCCAATAACAAAGCTAACGCTTTTTCGCGGGTGATATCTGTTTTATCACTGTCATCAAGTTGGCGAAAGGTAGTACCACGTTTGTTCAACATCACTTCATAGCCAAGTTTGGCTTCAGCGTCGGCAAGAAATTCAGTGTCTATGCCGTCTTTTCTATAGTCGTGAAAAGTAAATTCGATGTTGTTCTCAGCTAACCATTTCTTGGCTTTTTTAATCGTGTCGCAATTTGCGATGCCATACATTGTTGTACTCAAAAGGATACTCCGTTACAGCGTGAAGTTAGTATAGGTGCATAATAAGCGCGTTATTATACATTTTCAAAAAGGGTTCGAATTTGTCTAAATATACAGGGTTAACAGCGTGTCGCTACCTGCATCAACAAATTTTTGATGCGTAGGTAAAACGCCTAATAAGGCTTTGGCATTTAATAGGGTTATTATACAAATATTTTCCACGCCTTGTTGTTTCAGCCACGCAGAATTTACACTAAATAACATAGCGCCGGCTTGAATCTGCTGGCCTTGTTTTAACGGGCTAAAAAACTGCGCCCCGCACAGCATTTGGGTGTGTAAACCATATTTGATTCGACATTTAAGCCCAAAAGAAGATTTAATTTCAATTGAATAGTCGAGAGGATCTATTTTCATTACTGTTGCATTAAAGGGGGATACCACTTTACTTGAAGCAGTAACAAGCGCTAAACCCGGCCCCCACGCACCAACATTTATTAAGTCATCATTAACGTGTTGCAATAAAACACATTGGCCTGAAACCGGTGATGCAATAGGAATGGCTTTTTTAAATTGCTCAGGAGGCGCGGTGAGTTGCTTTTCTATCAACACTACTTGCCCTCAAGAACCGTATAGCCTGCATCTTTTAATGCCTTTGTTGCATCAGCAAGTTTATTATCTTTTACAAGAAAAAAGTCGGTTTCGAACGTTGATACAACAAAGATAGAGACTTTTACTGCAGCAAGCACAGCGCCTATCTGCGCCATAATACCTACCATAGATAAATGTAGTGGGCCGAGCAGTTCAAGTGCGCGCCAGCCTTCGTCAGAATCGAGTGAATCTACATCCACAGTCGATGGGATAACAATAGACAATTCATCTTCTGTTTTGCCTAGGAAAAAAAGTGGGCTTTGAAGTACATTTGCAGGAATTGCACTGTCGCCATCTAGGCTGTGGATCGTAAATGGTTGAGGAAGCACTGCGAGTGTTTGTTTTGGCATGAATAACCGGAAAAAAAGGTTTCAATCAAAGTATCCACATTAAAACACTATCTGTGGTTAAGTGCTACGTGTTATCCACTTAATCTGTGGATAAGTTTGTTGAGTAGTTTGGGGCTTTTGTTTAACCTTATGAAAATAAACAATAAAATAAACTGTACAAACAATAGTCAGTGGATAACATTTACCTATTCACAAGCATTTTCCACAGCCTCTGTCTATACATATTTAAAAATTGTTCTGCTTATTTTGCAATTTCTTGTCTTGACACTGGTGTCTTTTATCCAACGTAATAAACTCGATCGCTACGTGGTTTTTTATCAATGGCTGTGCAATTATCAACGAGTACTCAGTTTTAAATACGCAATTGATAACCTACTAATGCCAAACCTCAAAAGGGGAATGAAATGAGCGATAGTTTATGGATGGATATCACCACCGATGACGCTGACCAATTAGCTGATTTTTACGTCAATGTGATGGGATGGAAAAAAGAAGCCTTCGACATGGGTGGCTATAACGATTATGTCATGATGAAAGAAGACGGAAGCCCAGCTGGCGGTATATGCCATAAGCGAGGCTGCAATAGCAATATTCCTGGCGGTTGGGTGCCGTATTTCACGGTAGCCGACTTAGACGCAGCATTAGCCGCGTCTAAAAGTACTGGTGGAGAGCAAATTGGGGACATTCGTCACCATGGCACTTCACGATTTTGCATTATAAAAGACCCATCAGGGGCGTGTTGTGCGCTTTATGAACAAGGCGCAGATTGATATACGTATGGCGAGGATAAGACAGGAATAAAATAAAGATATGTTAACAATACACAGGTGGTGTCAGCCTGAAGCTAAGGGGCTGACACCACTAACGCCATTATGTGTAAATCGGTAAGAAAGCGTTGGGCTACTTCTTACTTAACACGCCGCGATTTACCTGATCCCGTTCAATCGATTCAAATAACGCTTTAAAGTTACCTTCTCCAAATCCATCATCTTCTTTGCGCTGAATAAACTCGAAAAATACCGGGCCAAAAACAGTTTCTGAGAAAATTTGCAGTAGTAAACGAGGAGATTCGCCCTCAGTGGTACCGTCTAGCAGAATACCTCGTTGTTTAAATTCACCAACTGGCTCACCGTGGCCGGGTAAGCGCTCTTCTAACATGTCGTAATAAGTATCAGGAGGTGGGGTCATAAACTTCATGCCCTTGGCCTTAAGTTTATCTAAGCAGCTGATAAGGTCGTCACAGGCAAAGGCAATATGCTGGATACCTTCGCCATTATATTGCATTAAGAATTCTTCAATTTGACCGCCACCGCCAACCGCTTCTTCATTGAGCGGAATACGAATTTTTCCATCAGGTGCAGTCATGGCTTTAGACAGTAGTCCAGTGTACTCACCCTTAATGTCAAAGTAGCGAATTTCGCGAAAGTTAAATAAAGATTCGTAGAATTTTGCCCAATGATTCATTCGTCCGCGATACACATTGTGGGTAAGGTGATCTAGCGTATGAAAACCACACCCTACAGGATGTCTGTCTACACCTTCAATCCAAGTAAAATCGATGTCATAAATGGTGTTTTCACCTTGATAGCGATCGATTAAGTAAAGCATCGCACCACCGATACCTCTAATAGCTGGTAGTTTCAATTCCATAGGACCTGTGTGGGTGTCCATAGGCTGTGCGCCCCGCTTTAGTACCTCAGAGTACGCGTGCTGAGAGTCTTTAACGCGAAAGGCCATGCCACACGCTGAAGGGCCGTGCTCTTCGGCATAATAAGAAGCATGGCAGTTTTTTTCATAGTTACTTAAAAGATTGATATCGCCTTGGCGCCACAGCTCTACATCTTTTGATTTGTGCCTTGCTACTCGTGTGAACCCCATAGCTTCAAACATAGGCTCCAATAAACCTTTTTCAGGCGCGGTAAATTCTAAAAACTCAAAACCATCTAACCCAACTGGGTTTTCAAATACGTCTGCCATTTTCTTTCTCGCTTATTGAAGTCAGTGCCTTTGCGTCAGCTAACTCGTTTTTGTTATTGAACCCATGTAAAGGCGATTATAAATAGAAGATTCGATTGTAATAGCGAGGTAAATATAAGGGCAATAGACTGTTAAAATATGATGCGAGATGCTGCTGCATATTCAGTGTAACGTTTAGTTTTCAGTTGTAATAAAACGCAATTTCAATTCGTTTTCAAATTCCTAAAATACTGTATTTAAATGTTTTATTTTTATTTGAGCGTGGCGAGTTGATGTTCATTTATTAGTACATTTTAAGAAAACACCCAGCAGCTCGGCGCCTATATTTTTCCGTCGAAATGCTTGGTTAACCCTTTCCAACAATCGATATAGTCGGTTTGGCGAAGCGGGGTATTCAGTGCAAACTCAGTGGGGGCGATGGGAAAGCGGGATTCAAACATAAATGCCAGTGTATTTTCGTATTTCTGGGGAGCTAACTCGGTATGTGATGCTGCCTCGAACACAGAGGCTTCGGGACCATGAGGAGTAAAGCAATTATGCAAACTCATACCGCCAGGCATGAACCCTTTTTCTTTAGCATCGTAACTGCCTTCTATTAAGCCCATAAACTCACTCATTATATTTCTATGGAAATATGGCGGGCGGAAAGTGTTCTCGGCCACCATCCAACGTGGGGGGAATATGACAAAATCAACATTGGCAGTGCCTTCAAGTTCAGAAGGCGAGGTGAGTACCGTAAATATGGAAGGATCAGGATGGTCAAAACTGACGGTGTTGATCACGTTAAAATTCTTAAGATCATATTTGTAAGGCGCTGAATTTCCCACCCAGGCCACTACATCAAAGGGGGAGTGTGAAAGTGGTGCTTGGTATAAATGGCCACAAAACTTGTTAATAATGACATGGGGCGTGTCTACATCCTCGAACCACGCAGTGGGGTACAAAAAGTCTCTTTGATTAGCAAATCCATTCGCGCCTACCGGGCCTCGTTCTGGTAAAGTAAATACCTGCCCATAGTTTTCACAAATATACCCACGAATGGCGCCATCAATAGGAGTAATGCTAAAACGTACCCCACGAGGAATTACCATAATTTCACCCGTGGATAGGTGTAATTTGCCAAATTCAGTTTTTACCTCCATGTTTCCATGCTGTGGAACGAACAACATCTCACCGTCGGATGAGTAAAAGGATTTGTTTTCCATAGCGGCATTCGCACTGTAGCAGTGAATACCCATACCCGTTTGCTGGTTAGCATCGCCATTTGTGGCTATGGTCACTAAACCTTCAATAAAATCTATGTTGCTACTCTCATCAATTAGGGGGAGAGGATCCCAACGCATCACATTGGGAGGGCATGGCGAATTGCTTTCAGGTCCAGTTTTAAGCAGTGTATTTTCATAGGGTGAAAAATCACCCATGGCAACAGAAGGCCGTATGCGATAAGTCCAAGTACGTCTGTTTTCGGCTCTAGGTGCGGTAAAAGCGCTGGTACTGAACTGCTCTGCATAAAGTTTATAATTGACTTTCTGTGGACTAAATTGCCCCTTGGGCAGTGCATTGGGTAAGGCTTCAGTTTCATGCTCATTATTAAAACCCGATAAATAAGTTAGTTGATTCACCATACCCACCTTTCAAATACTACTGATGCTTAACGCGACTATTTATGTAGCGTAAATATTAATAATAAGTAAATCAATTGTGTGGTGTCGATAGGATTACAATGAAATGGTGATGTGTGATGATTTGTTTACACAGGCGGCAACTTCCTACATAAGCGCCCACTTATAGTAGTGGTTTCATAAAGGTGATGGACGGCCCATTGATTTTACGGCTTTTACTGATAAATTAGGCGCAAACATGATAATAGAGACAACACGTGGCACCGCTAGAAATTTATGCCGGCAATGGGGCAATGAATACCATTAAGCAACAAGGCTTTCACCCTGAAATATTTAGTTATTTTCTCGGCGCTTCAGGCGGTCCAAAATGGTTTTCATTGGCAGGATTAGACAGAGTACTGTTTCCAGAGTGGTTCAAAAATGTCGATCATCAAATACATGTTATAGGATCTTCTGCGGGGGCTTTCAGGGCTATCTGCGCAGTACAAAACGACCCGCTTTCTGCCATAAATCGGCTAGCCACTTCCTATTCAACTACTACCTATAGTGATAAGCCTACACCTGCGGAAATAACCCGCAAGGCCGAAGCATTAGTAGAAGAAATGGTAAATAGTGAAGGAAAAAAGGAAGTCTTGGCAAACAAGCGATTTAAAGCGCACATCTTTGTGGCCAAATGTTTAGGGGCTACCCGTCGCGAACATAAATTTTCGCAATTATCGGGTCTTGCCATGAGTGCTGCGGCTAACGCGATTACGCGAAAAAACTTAGGTAGGTACTACACACGCTGTATTTTTTCTTCACCTAATACTGAGTTTTCAGTAAAAGATCCTTACCAACTTCCCACTGAACATTACGAATTGAATAACGAAAATATCCACAATGCACTGCTTGCCTCTGGCGCTATTCCTGTTGTACTTGAAGGAATTCGAGATATTGCAGGTGCCCCGCAAGCTATGTATCGCGATGGCGGTATTGTTGATTATCATTTTGACCTAGAGTTTGGCCCTGAAAAGGGCTTGGTGCTGTATCCACATTTTTATCCTAAGCCTATTCCGGGGTGGTTCGACAAAGGCTTAAAACGTCGCGTTGCACATCAAAATAGTTACGACAATGTGGTCATGCTTGTGCCATCTGCCGAGTTCGTTGCAAGCCTGCCATACGGTAAAATTCCAGATCGGAAAGATTTTGAGCAACTTGATGCCACTACCCGTATTAAATATTGGCAAACGGTATTACAAGAAACCGACAGGTTAGGGGAGTACTTTATGAAGATAGCGAGTGATAGCAGTATTGTTGATAAAATCAAACCGTTGCCATTTGTGCCGCGCCAGAACGTATAATTCGGTGTAAATATGCTCACTTTTTCAATAAATGGTGGCAAATCAATCAAACACACATCTTAAACACAAAATATGCTTGCAGGACGCACTGCGCATCGCTATTATGCTCGCCGTCCTTCAGGCAGTTCTGCCGAAGCATATTTGCGACTATAGCTCAGTTGGTTAGAGCGCTACCTTGACATGGTAGAGGTCCCCTGTTCGAATCAGGGTAGTCGCACCACTTGTTTTATTCAGTTTATTATTACCTGATTTCTACCGTTTTCTTTAGCTTCATAAAGCATGCTGTCCGCCCGCTTAATTAACGTATCTAATGTTCTGGTAGATTTATCCCCAAGAGATACTCCTACGCTAAACGTCATGCTTAAGTTTTCTTCAAGGGCATCAATGTCGTTGCAGTAGTTTTGATAGGTTGCAGCCACTTTTTCAAATGTATCTCTAACCACTTTTTCGTCCGACGAATTTAAAACAAATAACCATTCCTCTCCACCATATCGGCCAAACTCATCACCTTTAGACAGTGTTTCCTTCGCGGCTTTAGCAAAGGCAATTAGCACTAAATCACCCACATCGTGGCCATACTCATCGTTGATTTTTTTAAAGTAATCTAAATCAACAATGGCGATAGTCATTTTTTGTTGTGCGAGTTTAGTGTTAGCCGTATTCAATATACCCCTGCGATTGAAACAATTCGTAAGGTAATCTGTGGAGGCCATACGATGATATTTTTTCCGTTGTAAGGCTTGTCGATAAAACAGAAGTAGAATCACCAGAACTAAAATAGAGGCAATAGTGGCACTCAGCCGCCAAATGATTTTTTGTTGGTACTCTTCTTTAGCTTGAAGGTTACTAATATCTTTTTGATATTCTAACTTACGAATGGTGTCTTCTTTCTCCTTTACTTCAAACTTTACCTGCAAGGCTTTAATGTTGCTTTCGCTGGTGGCCTCAAAGTGTTTTTCTGTATAAAAAAGCTTTTTTTCTATGGCATCAAATGCCTCTTCAATGCGGTTAAGTTCTCGCTTTAACGTATAGCGCTCACTGAAAAAACTCGCTTTATAAATACTGCGACTAAAATTATCTACCAGTAAATAAACCTCGTCATTCACTTGCTCTGCTTTATCTAAAAAGCCCTGTTTTATATAAATATTGGACAGCAAAATCATAGACGCAAGATGCATATCACCAATGCCCGCAGTGCGAGCAAGTTCGATATTTTCTTTTGCTAATGTTAAAGCTCTATCGTAATTAGCCTGAAGAAATTGCGTGTTTGCAATTGAGTATTGGGCAAAAGCGAGCCCCTTGTTCATATTAACGTCTTTAAAGTAGGCTAACGCTTTGTTTAGATAGACTAACGCATTTTGTGAATCGCCAGTCTCAAGAAGTATATTACCTAGGCTCCAATACGCCTTTGCAGTAAAAAGCCCATCATTTGTTTTCTCGAATGTCTCTACCGCCTTTTTCGCGTAACTTACCGCTTTTTCTTCATCTTCCTCTAAGTACCCATAGGCATCTGCTATCTTTCTGTAAAAGTAGCCCTGTGAAGCAATGTCGTCATTTTTCATTGCTAATTCAAGGCCTTCTAAGGCTGCACTCAGCGTTTTTCTCAATGCATCATCAGCCGTGTAGTAATAAGCTAAAGCGCGAAGAATAATAATTTTTTCATTTATAGAGTGTTGCGAGATTTGCGTTTCTAATGTTTTAGAAAGCGCTTTTGCAGGAGTGGGATCGTCTAATCTGGTTAAAGACTTAAGCTTTGTCTCTAAAAAAAGTAGATGAATATCTTTTCGCTTTAGCAGTTCGTCTTGATGTAGATAGTGCGATAAATGAGCCGTCAACTCGGCGTATTTTTCTTGCCTAAAGAGGAGTTCAGAATATAGCGCTGCAGCTTCTAGATGAAGATGTTCCCAGTCTTGCTCTTTGCTTATTTGAAATGCACTTTCTAGCTTTTCTTTATTGCGCAGGTAATCAAGTTTGTACTGTCTAATATCATTAATAATCCTGCGTGTACTCTCACGATCGGGAACGTCTAAAAATGGATTTGAAGCGCTCTCGTATGCAAGGCTAGTTTGAGTTACGCACACAAAGAATAAGATCGCCAAAGCATTAAGCCATCCCGCCTTTAAAATCCCTTTTTTTTGCGCATTTTTATCGATAATTGTCACTTTTAAACCAGTAAATATTTACTTCTCCTAACACTATAGCATTAGCCGAAAAGTTAATGACTGACGCTTACAAAAATATACTTACTTAATTGATTCTCAATGAAAAGATATTGTTTACATCATGGTTGTTAATTTACATACCTAGTTTGTAATGTGAACGCTATAAGTAACATGATTTTTTCGCACTCATCAGTCCTCACGTTTGCTGTTATATATCTAGTTGGGCAACTTGGCCACTGTCAAGAAAGCTTCAATTTTATGTAAATAATGTGTCACCCATCAGTCACATAACTCCATCACTATGTTTGCCGCTAAGACCATTTCAGAGATGAATAAAGTTGTTCCGTCTCAACCTAACGATTATAAAAAGGATAGTTGATGAAAATTGAACGTTTACGCGATTTAAAATATTCGGCGCTAGCTTTAGCGGTAGCCTTTGGCATTTCTGCTTGTTCATTAGAAGGTGATGATGGAGAAGATGGTGTTGCTGGGGCAGTCGGCGAGCAAGGCCCTGTTGGCGAACAAGGTGAGCAGGGAGAGCAAGGTGATAAAGGCGAAGACGGCGATACAGCGGGAACATTAACCCGTATTGCTACTGTCCCACTGGGCTCAGAGGTCACTGGTATCTTCTTGACCGACGAAGGCGACCTTTTCTTCAACGTTCAACATCCTTCAGGCACTAACTCAGTCACTAATGACGTTAACGCTATGCCTATTAATACAGGGACGGTAGGTGTATTAGCCGGTGCTAACTTCAATAATTTACCGGTTACGCTTCCTAACTCACCTGTACCTGCTTCTGATGAAGAAAAAGAAGTGGTAGTTTCTGCCATTGGTCAGTATCAAGTACTTGGTCAAACGGGCGACACCTTCGGTACTGAATTACCAGAAGGCCTAGGCCACATCTATACCCTAGATGGCGAAGAGCTTGTTTTAGAAAACGATATGCCAGACTTTAATGGCTTCATTTCTACCGATACTGGCGAAGGCTACTTGTTCTCTAACTGGGAAGAGCTTCCAGGCGGCATGAGCCGAATGAAAGTTGAAAAAGATGACTTTGGCATGTGGCAAGTTACCGAAGCCATGATGCTTGATTTCTCGCCAGTATGGGGCACAGCAGCAAACTGTTTTGGCTCAATGTCACCGTGGAATACCCCGTTAACCTCTGAAGAATGGGTAGTAGATTCTGCTGTAGATTCAACCACATCACCAAGCTGGAATAACCCAGAAGCGGTAGCGACTGACGCACGCCTTGGTCGTATGTGGCAAATGACTGCACCTGATGCGTCAAACCCTTATAACTATGGTTACATTGCCGAAGTAACCGAACCGCTTGCTGATGAGCCTGTTATTGTTAAGCACTTAGCCATGGGCCGCTACGAGCATGAAAACTCAACGGTTATGCCTGATGGAAAAACGGTATATCTTTCGCAAGATGACACTGGCGGTGTGTTGTTCAAATTTGTTGCGACTACTGCTGAAGACCTTTCAGCGGGTACCCTATATGGCGCTAAGTTAACCCAAGATATTGGCCAAAACGACCCTGCAACCACAGGCTTTGCGGTTGAGTGGGTTGAACTTGCCAGCGGCGACAACATGACTATTCGTGCATGGGTTGATGAATACAACGGTATTGGTACCGACGACTACGTAGAAGGCCAAAGCTCTTACATTACGATGGCTGATG
The DNA here is from genome assembly GCF_001562125.1 of Alteromonas sp. Mac1. Taxonomy (NCBI): domain Bacteria; kingdom Pseudomonadati; phylum Pseudomonadota; class Gammaproteobacteria; order Alteromonadales; family Alteromonadaceae; genus Alteromonas; species Alteromonas sp. Mac1. The sequence continues at coordinate 1,852,056 of NZ_CP013932.1, read as the reverse complement.
TAGAAGCATGGGCAAATGGTGATGCAACTTACCCTACTGTTGAAGAGGGCGGAAGCAGCCAAACCGCGGGCGAGCCAATGGACGATCGTGTTGCGTTCTTAGAGTCACGTGCTGCTGCTCGTGCTAAAGGGGCCACTGCTGAATGGCGTAAGCTTGAAGGTATTTCAATTAACCTTAAACGCGCAGAAGAAGCCGTGGAAGGCACTGATACCATTGACGGCGAAGTGGTTGAAAATGCTTACCTCTACATTGGTATAGCCGACCTAGATAACACTATGGTTGATGACGAAGGCGATATTCAGCTTTCAGCTCGTGTTAAAGACTGTGGCGGTGTGTACCGCGCACGTCTTGAAGCTGGCTATGACATTACGCGCATCGAGCCTGTAGTGATGGGTGGTACGTATCGTTCAAGCCTCACTGGAGCAGAGCGTTGTGATGTGGAACAGCTGTCTCAACCTGATAACGTAGTGGTGATGAACGACGGCCGTATTCTTATCGGTGAAGATGGTTTCCAGGAAAACAATACGCTGTGGATGTACGAGCCAGCAGATAAGTAAGTTTTTTCCTTTTAATTCATCCGGGCACATCTGTGTCCGGATTTTGTCGTTGTTGCCATTATGAAAATACACAGTAGATTACTCCCTTTATTAGCCGCTTCTATGCTGCCTTTTTTGTTTGCGTGTTCACCTGCCCAGCAAGTTGAAGCCGTGTTAGCAGAACAAACAAATACATACCCTTACCAAGAAGGTGATGCCATTCCGGCGTTAGCCTATATAGAGCATAACGAAGTTTATAATCCTGAATCGGTTATCCCGCCTCAGTGCTATACCAAAACTCAAGGTGAAAATAACCCGTGCTACGCGTGTCATCAAAGTTATGATCGCGGCGAAAAACGCCCTAATCAAATGGGTGACGGCACACTACAAGGTAATTATGAATTCTCAGATGTTGGGTTAACCAACAGCTGGAAAAATCTATTTATTGATAGACGAGAATTAATAGCAGGCATAAAAGACGATGCCATTTTAAAATACATAACCCAAGATAATTACACCGCGGCCATTGAAGGCGATGGCACTATCCCAAGTTATATGCATATCGAAAATTTAAGTGCCGGAGCAGCTGCGTTTGATGAAGATGGGCTAGCGAAAGATAATAGCCGTTGGGTTTCGTATAACTATAAACCTTTCCCCAGTACCTTTTGGCCCACCAATGGTTCAACGGGCGATGCGATGATTCGACTGCCACAAGCCTTTCAGCAACTTAAAGGGCAATACAGCCGTGATGTCTACATAGCGAATTTAACCCTAGTGGAAATGGCACTAAAAGAAGTCGATACCTTGCCAGTACTGGGAATTAATGAAAAAGCACTGGGCCTTGATATAAACGGTGACAATGCATTAAGTGAACAAGTCACCACCATGGTGCGCCAGCCAAACTATATTGGCGATGCCGCTGATGTTGAACTAGCGCATATGTTGTTCCCAGAAGGCACCGAGTTTTTGCACACCGTACGTTACATTGGTGTTGATGAGAACGGCAATATATACAATGCTGAGCGTATGAAAGAGGTGCGCTATATGCAAAAACACCGCTTTAGAAGCCGCGAAAGCCTAGCTTCAGCTTATTATGCAGAAGCGAAAGACAAACATTTCGAGAACCTTCCCCAAACTCGCTATTTAGGTGAACAGGGGATTGAAAACGGTTTTGGCTGGACTATTAATGGCTTTATTGAAAATGAGCAAGGTGAGTTACGTGCACAGCATGATCAAGAACTCGCGTTTTGTAATGGATGCCATAAAACCGTTGGTTCTACATTCGATCAAACCTTCTCTTTTGCGCGTAAAGTGCCAGGAAGCAATGGTTGGGGATATATCAACCTGCACGACATGGAAGATGTGCCTAATATAAACGAAGAGCAAGGTGAGTTTCTTACTTACATGCAGCGTGTAGGCGGGGGCGATGAATTTCGTCAAAACGGCGAAATGCTAGCGAAGTGGTTTAATGATAACGGCATGGTAAACGCTGAAAAAGTAAGTAAAGCAGCGTCTGTTTATGAACTGATAACGCCAAGCCCCGAACGCGCATTAGCATTAAACAAAGCTTACTTAACCATTGTACAAGAGCAAAGCTACTTATTTGGTCGTGATGCGACTCTCACAGAGGCCACCAATGTGTTAAGCCATATTGATGCTGCACAACCACCATTGAAGCCAGAACACCGCTTTAAATGGGACATGCGTCTAAACTGGAATGCGAAAGAGACGGAAGAAGTGGCAGGGCAGTGAGGCTAAAAACTTCTTGTTAAAAGTAAGCTCACCGCAGTAATGCGGCGAGCTTTTTTATAATATTTTCGGTATCTTTTTGCGATTTTTATGAGGCCTACTAAAGAACCTTTCGAGGGTTTTTGTGGGCCATTTTTGGCTCAGGCGCTAGCTCATTTGTGGCCCAAGGGCTACATCATTGGTGGATACCACCAAGGGCGAGGTGCTTCGCTAGTTGTTTCTGCGCTAGTTTCCGTCGCCGTTTCTAAATCTGTTTCAGTAGTCGCAGAGCTCACTTCGTTAGCACAATTGCGCTCGTTAATACTATCTAGTGGTTTAGGCAATTGATTGATATTAACCACTTCGCCAAATTTAGGGGTAGAAACTGTTATCTGCCTTTCATTAGCAAGTTGGGTAATCTTTTCTAAAGGCTCAAACCAATTGTGTAATGCTAAATCAAACGTACTATTGTGGATAGGCATCATAACGTGCCCCTTCACATCAATATGCGCTTGCAAGCTTTGCTCAGGTAACATGTGAATTTCTGTCCACATGTGGTTGTAGGCACCGGTTTCCATTAGGGTTAAATCAAATGGACCGAAGCGCTCGCCAATTTCTTTAAAGCCGCTGAAATAGCCAGAGTCGCCACTGAAAAATAGATTGGTGTTTTCGCCTTTTATTACCCAGCTTGCCCAGAGGGTTTTGTCTTTATCAAACAGCCCGCGGCCAGAGAAATGCTGGGAAGGAGTAGCCGTAAATGTCATTGATGACACCGTGGTGCTTTGCCACCAATTTAGCTCGACAATTTGCTTATCAGGCACGCCCCAATCCCGTAAGTGGTTTCCTACCTTAAGGGGAGTGACAAATGTCTCTGTAATATGAGCGAGCTTTTTAATTGCCGCTTTGTCCAAATGGTCGTAATGATCATGGCTAATAATAACTGTTTTAATAAATGGTAATTCGTCGATACTGATAGGGGTGTCGTGAAAACGCTTAGGGCCAAGCCATTCTACGGCGAAGGCACGTTCACTAAATACGGGGTCTAACAGTACAAACTCACCGTCAATTTTAAGCAATAAACTGGAGTGACCTAACCGAATAACAGCATCATGGTCTAGGTTCAGTAGAGCATCACGGGTAACCGGCATAACGGGGATGGGGAAATCAGGTACTGCCGATTCGCGATCATCGGTAAGGTAAGCTTTGGTAAAGCTCCAAATCGATGACAACTCAGTCTTATACTCTATTTCAGTATTTTGAAATTTGCCGTCAGATATCGTTGCTTGTACACCGTTGTTCGCCAATGCGTTAGTGCTAATCATTAGTATGAACCCTAGAGTGAAAAAATTTCGAACCATATAAAAGCTTAATTAAAGTAAACTACACGGTGTAGTTTAGTGTGTTTTTGGAAAAAGTAAACTGGTCAGTGCAATTTTGTCATGCCTTTTTTATTTAACCTTAAAGTGAGTAACGCAATATTAACGCTCTGACTGGCTATTTTTATTTCGTTGCAAAAGGCTGGTTATTGAAGGGCAAATGAAATAGCTCCTTACTGGCCAAAAAATATAAGCTATTAGCCTAAAAGGCTTCATATTTCATCCTAGTCTAAAATTTTTGACTACACTGAAGGTTTGAATTGAAATCGTAGGTAGTAGGTAATGAATGGATAGCTCGGAGCTAGAAAGAGAAAAGGATATTTTCGAAAAAACATTTGAGCAATGTGGCGTGGGGTTAGCGCATGTTAGCCAGCACGGCGATCTTATCCGTGTGAATAGTAAGCTTAGTGACTTTTTAGGTTATGAAAGTGCCACACTTGTCACAATGTCTTTTCAGAACATTACAGAACCCTCACATGTTCAAGAGGATTTATATCTTCTTCATCAAGTACTTCGTGGCGAAATAGATACCTACAGCATAGAGAAAAAATACATTCACGCTAAAGGTCATAACGTTTGGGCAAAGTTAACGGTTACCCTAGTTCGCGATGTGCACGGTGAGCCTGATTATTTTATTTCGGTTGTTGAAGATATCGATGATAAGAAGCGCATCGAATCTGAGCTCTATAAAGCAGAAGCGCTGTTCAGCAAGATAGTAGCCGCTTTTTCTGCGCATACTTTTGTGTGGGTAGCGAATCCAGAATTAACCCGAATTCATTACATTAACGAGGGGTATCGTAATATTTACGGGCGTGATGAATATGAATTGCACGCCAAGCCCGATGCATTTTTGTCTTATGTGCATGAAGACGATCGCTTGCTAGTAGAAAAGGCTTATAAAGTGAAACCGCTAGAAAGCTGGGATTTACAATATCGCATCAAAAAAAGTACGGGTGAGATAAAGTATATTCACGATAGAGGTATGCCACTGTTTGATGAAAACGATCAACAGATACTGGTGGTAGGCACCGCTGACGATGTTTCTTATGAGAAAGAGCAACAGCAAGCATTGTTAGAAGCAATTTCTAAATTAGAATACCTTTCTAAAACAGATCCACTCACTGGGATTTCAAATAGACGAGAAATGTTTATTCAGCTAGATAGAGAAATACAACGAATGAACCGTGGTCAACAACCTTCAACGCTTGTATTCATCGACCTTAACGACTTCAAAAAAATCAATGACACCTTTGGTCATAAAGCTGGAGATAAAGCATTGGTGGGCTTCTCAGAAATTATGAAAAATACCCTACGTGAGACCGATCGCTTTGCTCGTTTAGGGGGGGATGAATTCGTAGTGCTTTTATTTGGTTCAGATGACACCGACGCAGAGGTGTTTTTTAACCGCTTAGCAGAAACCTCATTCTACATTGAATTTGGCACAGAGATTGCCGACGAAACTGCCAGTGAAATTACCAGCGAAACAGATGGTGAAATTAAAGATGAAATAGCAGAAACCGGCGTTACCCAAGGCAGTAGAGAGAACAGTGAGATTAAAAGCGATAGCACGACTATTCCCAGAACCGGAACCTCTATGTCTTTTAGCTTGGGTTGGCGTACGTGGGATTCAGATATCGTTACCGCTCAAAACTGGGTAGATGCAGCAGATGAAGCAATGTATAAACAAAAACGCCAGCATAAAAAACATACTGGCGCGCAAAATGTGGGTTAGGGTGATGGCATGCTCTCACCCAATTAAGCTAAAAGCAGTGCAACGGCACGCGATAACATGAAGGGCAACGTTAAATTGCCCTATCAGCGTTTAGTTTTCTTTCTTCGCGTGCGTCGTGGCAAACCACGCCGCTATTTCAGCCCGTTCCTCATCCGTCATGCCGGTTTTATTTAAAAATGGCATGTCTTTGGTTACGGTAGTGCGTCTTACTAACTGAGGCGCATAACGGCTTATATCTTCCCAGCTATCTAATACCACTCCTAACGGCGCTACTTTGAATATATCATCAGTAGGGGTACGTGAATGACAGCCCACACAATGGGTATTCACAAGCTGGGCCACGCGTTCATCAGTTACCACAGCCACATTTTCGTTGCCAGATCCATTGCCAGAGCCAGTTACCTCAACATTTGCTGGCGTTTGCGGCCATGAAACCCAAAGGGCAATCGCAAGCATGGCAATAGCACCTGTGACTAATATTGATGGTTTAGTCTTGCCTACATGACGTAAGTTGAAGAAGTGTCTTATCCAAGCGGCAGCCGCCATTAACGCTATAAGTACCAACCAATTTTGCTCATGCTGATAGGTCATAGGGTAGTGATTGGAAATCATGATGAACAATAACGGCAAGGTGAAGTAGTTATTGTGCATCGAACGTAATTTAGCGCCCGCACCCCATTGAGGGTCGATACTTTCTTTCGCTTGTACTGCAGCTACCATTTTACGTTGGTTTGGCATTATGTTGAAAAATACATTACCCACCATAATGGTACCAATTAACGCACCTACATGAATGTAAGCACCGCGACCACTAAACCATTGTGTTGACAGGTAGGTCACTACGCAAATAAGGGTAACTAAACATAATGCAAACACGATAGGGTATTTAGCTAGCGGGCTTCTGCAGGCAAATTCGTAGATGGCAATGCCACCAAAAATAAGTCCAAGACCTAAAGATATCGCCATCGTGGGCGACATATCGTTAACTTGAGGGTCAATCAAGTACGCCGAAGCGCCAAAGTAATACACAATAATCAGAAGTGCAAAGCCCGAAAGCCAAGTGGTATAGGCTTCCCATTTGAACCAATGCAAGGTTTCAGGCATTTTTTCTGGGCCATAAGCATACTTAGCCACTTCATAAAAGCCACCGCCATGTATAGCCCATAAATCGCCTTTTATGCCTTTATCTTCTTTCCACTTAGGTGGGGTGCGCAAATTATTGTCTAACCAGACAAAATAAAACGATGCGCCAATCCACGCCACGCCGGCAATAACGTGAAACCAGCGAACAAATAAGCTTATCCAATCAAGCCATGGCATAGTGTGTTTCCTTCTTATTATAACAACATTGACCGCTTATCCAGGTTTCTGCAATAGCGCGGTCGTCGCCCAAAATACTAAGTGCAAAAAAGACATCGTCAAATTCTGCATTGGGCTTAATTCGTAATTCCATGAGTTCATCGTAACGGGGCGTTACAATGATAAAATCGGCAACCGTATTCGGATTTAGGTTTCCAATTTCGTCATCAAGTTTATGTGCTACCGCAGCGCCTTGGGTCATTAAGTAAAACCCTTCGATAGGATCGATAGGCGCCTGACGCAACTGGCTAACCTTATAGGCATCGCCATAGGTTTTTAACATACTAAAACTCGTACCTGCGCCAACATCAGTGGCCAGTGCAACATGCACATTGTTTGCTTTTGCGGTTTGCAAATCAAACAGCCCGCTACCTAAAAATAGGTTAGATGTGGGGCAAAACGCCAAAGTAGCCTCTGCTTCGCCTAAACGCTGCCATTCTTCGCTAGAAAGATGAATACCATGGCCAAACACAGCGCGGGGGCGCACCAAGTTGTACTTGTCGTACACATCTAAATAACCAGATGCCTTCGGGAACAAGGTTTTAACCCATGCAATTTCATCTACATTTTCTGATAAATGGGTTTGCACAAATACATCTTTGTATTGGGTTGCTAATTCGCCCAATGCCGCCAACTGCGCTTCAGAGCTGGTTGGCGCAAACCGAGGCGTAATCGCATAGCGATTTCGGCCTGTGTTATGCCATTTTTCAATTAATATGGCGCTGTCCTTTTGTGCGGTGTCTGGGCAGTCTTGCAAGTCAGCAGGGCAGTTTCTGTCCATACACACTTTACCTGCCACTATCGCCATGTCTATTTCACTGGCAGCACTAAACAGGGCGTTACAACACCCTTGGTGAACCGAAGAAAAAACAAAGCCAGTGGTTGTGCCATTTTTCAATAACTGTTGCAAAAAGACCTTGGCAATTTTCTGGGCATGTTCCACGTTAGCAAACTGTTTTTCGGTAGGAAATGTATAGTTTTCCAACCAACTTAATAGTTGTTCGCCATAACTGGCAATGCTTTCAGTTTGAGGGTAGTGCAAATGGCTGTCTATTAGCCCAGGTAAAATCCAGCTGTCTTTATGATCATGCAGCACGGCATTAGGGTATTGCTCACGCATGCTTGTGAACGAGCCGGTTGCGATAATTTTTTTGCCCTCTATCACTAATCCACCATCGTGGATAATGGCAATATCTTCAGCAAAAGAAGATGACACAGTACTAGGCGTTGGGAAGTGTGCAATATTCGCACGAAAAAGCTGCATTATAATTAGCTGCCTCTGTAACTGCTGAAGCCAAAAGGAGAGATAAGTAAAGGCACATGGTAATGACCGCCATTACTCTCAAGTTCAAACGCAATATCTATATGCGGGTAAAAGCTCTTTCCATGGGTGGCAATTAAGTAGTCATGGCTATGAAAACGCAGTGTATACACACCCGCTTCGAATTTCTGACCCCATTGATTGAAACGTCCATCGTTATCGGTTTTACCGGTAAGTACGTCGCCATTAGGTAAGGTAAGGGTAAGTGCAATGCCTTCAACAGGTTTGCCCGATGTAGTGTCTAATACATGACTAGATAAGGTATTCATTAATGTTCGTCCTTGGCAGCTAACGCTTTGTCTATGCGTAACAGGGTAATTTTAATTTGTTCTTGGGCAGCGTTACGAATTTCTTCATCGGTGCTGTTTGGTAATCGTGCTTGCAAGGCGCTAAGCATTGCTTCAGCAGATAGCCCGGTGGCACAAATGATGAAAATAAAACCGTGCTTTTCAAGATACGCTTGATTGGCTTCTTTTAGCGTAAGCAGCGTAGCTTCTGATGCACCGGCAGTGCCTGATTGCTCGCCACTGGCTATGGTTTTCGTATTGGCAAACTTTTTACGTAACGAATCTACATCACCAATCATAGGATGAGCGGTGAATGCCTCTAAAAAGTCTTCGTTGCCACATTTTGACCATGCGGTTTTTGCATATTCTTTTACATCGTTGATGGTGCCAAAAGGGCGGCCGTTAACCATGCTGTAAATCCACGACTGTGCTGCGCAGGTTTGTTGAAACCAATCGGTAGCAGTGCTGGCCGAAAGAGTATTAAGTTCGTTTAAGGTCATACATTATGTTCCTTATTTTTAAATGTCGCGGCTTTAGTAACAGCAGTATCTTGATTATTGTCTTCACTGGCGTGTAAACGTTGAATAATTTGTGAAGCAATAGACACCGCCACTTCAATAGGACGCTTGCCGGGTATTGAAGTATCACCAATAGGGGTTGCTAATCGCGCTAGATCACTTTCATTAAAACCACGGTGTTCTAATTTAGTAATGAAACGCTTGGCTTTAGTTTGTGAACCAATAAGCCCCACAAAAGGCAACGCAGGGTATTTCAAGGCTTGCTCGGTAATGCGGTAATCGAGTTGATGGTCGTGGGTCAATATTACCAACCAGGTGTTCTCTTCAAGCCCACGCACTTCCGTTTCTGGTGCTTCTTCTACCACCTTTTTAACGTTTGCTGGCAGCGGGTGGCTGAACAAATCTTCACGGCTATCAATCCACGAAATGCGAAGGGGAAGTTGCGCCAAAATAGGAACCAGCGCTTTTGCCACATGCCCTGCGCCAAAAATTGCGATGTGCTGCGCATGGCGATTGCAGACTTCAAACAACACTTTAACCGCACCGCCACAGCATTGCCCTAGCTTACTGCTAAGGGGGTATGAACGTATTTCGGTACTCGCATTATTTTTACCCTGCTCGCCAACAGAACCAGTTCCAGTACTTAGCATCTCTCTAGCGGTTTTAATAGCGTCGAACTCTAAATGCCCGCCGCCAATCGTATCAATGCTTTGTGCATCGGTAACCACCATTTTGCTACCGGCTTCACGTGGAGTAGAGCCAGCAATACTAATAACCGTTACAATAACGTAAGGCGCACCGTCTTGCTGACACTGCGCTACTGCCTCATACCAGGTACTCGCTTTCATTGGTGTTCCTGTTGCGCGTTCTGCACATGTACGGCTTGTTGCAATTGCATTACTGCATTTAATACGCGTTCTGGTGTTGCTGGCGTATCTAATTGTGGATCTTGGCTGTAACCAGAAATACTTGAAATAGCATCTTTCAAAGCACACCATACCGAAATCGCTAACATGAACGGAGGCTCACCTACCGCTTTTGAATGGTAAATACTGTCTTCCGCGTTTTCTCTGCCAAAAAGTTTCACATCAAAATGCTTAGGAGTATCGCCAATAGCAGGAATTTTATACGTAGCCATGTTTTCACTGGTTAAGCGACCATCGTTATTCCAAACCAGTTCTTCTGTAGTCAACCAGCCCATGCCTTGAATGAAAGCACCTTCTATTTGGCCAATATCAATGGCGGGGTTCAAGCTATTACCCACATCGTGCAGAACGTCTACTTTATCAACCGAGTACTCACCACTTAGGGTATCAATAGACACTTCACTAACCGACACGCCATAAGAGAAGTAAAAAAACGGTCGGCCATCGCCAGTTTCACGATTGTAATGCAGTTTCGGCGTTTTATAGAATCCATTAGCTGATAAAGACACGCGGTCGAAATACGCCACCTGAACTAAATCGCTAAACGCTTTTTGATGTTCGCCTAATACAAGATTACCTGCAGTAAACTGGACCTTTTCGGCTTGCTCTGGCATACCTAGCTCGGTAGCAAAGCATAGCGCTAAGCGTTCCTTCAAGGTAATACAGGCATTTTGAACGGCTTTACCGTTTAGGTCTGTGCCGCTCGACGCCGCGGTTGGTGACGTGTTCGGTACTTTGTCGGTACGGGTGGCAGTCACTTCTATCATGTCCATCGACACACCGAATTCATTCGCCGCAATTTGGGCAATTTTGGTGTGTAAGCCTTGGCCCATTTCGGTGCCGCCATGATTCACTTGAATGCTACCGTCGGTATAAATGTGTACCAGCGCGCCCGCTTGGTTCAAGTGCTTTGCGGTAAAGGAAATACCAAACTTAACAGGCGTTAGCGCAAGGCCCTTTTTAATCACAGGGCTGTTGCGGTTAAACTCGGTAATCTCGTCCCTACGTGCCCAGTAGTCGGTGTCTTTTTCTAGTTTCGCTATCATTTCGGGCAGTAAGTTATGTTCTACTTCCATTCCATAAGGGGTAGTAGTGCCAGTTTCCGGCCCGTATAAATTTTGTTTACGTACGGTTAGCGGATCTACTTCTAGTTTGCGTGCCATGGCGTCCATCATAGCTTCTGCCATGATCATTCCTTGCGGGCCGCCAAAGCCACGGTAAGCCGTGTGCGATACCATGTTAGTTTGCAGGCGATGACCTACAATGTTGCTTGCACCTAAAAAGTAGCCGTTATCGGCATGAAACATAGCTCTGTCGACAATAGCGTCAGACAAGTCAGGCGAATGCCCACAATTGCCATTAATATCTACTTTTGTGGCAACAATTTTACCGTTTTCATTGAAGCCTACTTCGAAGCTGTTATCGAAAGGATGGCGTTTACCTGTTACGTGCATATCAGTACTGCGAGGTAAACGACACTTCACTGCACACTGATTGCGAGAAGCTAACAAAGATGCTAAACAAGCCCACTGAGCAGCTTGGGTTTCTTTACCACCAAACCCGCCACCCATGCGGCGCATATCTACCATCACATGATGCAGCTTAATATTGAGCACTTCGGCCACTAGTTTTTGCACTTCACTAGGATGTTGGCTTGAGGTATACACCTTCATGCGTCCATCTTCGTCAGGAATAGCTAGCGACACTTGCCCTTCAAGATACATATGCTCTTGGCCGCCAATAGAAAGGTTTCCTTTACAGCGTAAAGGTGCAGCGGCAAGTTGGGTATCTGCATCACCTTGGCCGAACCTATGAGTAGGGCGCACAAAACGTTCATGTTTGTGTGCTTCTTCGGTGGTAAATACCGCTGCCGTAGGAATAACCTTAATGTTACCTTTTAATGCCGCTTTACGGGCTAAATGTACCGATGTAGCAAGTACAGCAAAATAAGGCTGACCGTAAAATTTCACTTCGCCATTAGCAAGGAGCGGATCGCCTTCAAAAACCGGCCCAATGTCTTTATGGCCAGGCACATCATCGATGGTGATAACATCTACCACACCTTCGCTTGCGCGTACGGCAGATAAATCCATAGATTCAATAATACCTGCCGCGCACTGGCTTGTGCCTATTGCGGCGTAAAGCGTGCCTTGCGGCTCTACCAAATCGTCAATATATTTCGCACTACCAGAAACCTGCCTTGCAGCGCTCTCATGCTTTACCGACGTATGAACAACCTGAGTTGAGGCTGAGTCTTTTGCGCTATCGATAAGTTTACGCATGTTGCACCACCCGAGTTTCAATTTTATTGCTTGCATGGCTGCTTGTAGCACTGCCAGTTTGGCTAGCGTTTTGATGCTCTAGCCAGAACCGATGCCATAAATTAGCCAGTACAGTTTTACGATATTCTGCGCTAGCTCTCACATCATCAATTGGTGAAAACGCTTCGCTTAAAATTTGCTTACCAATATTTAAGCATTCGCTACTTGCCCATTGTTTACCACTTAATGCGCTATTCAGTGCTTCGCAGCTAGCAGGGGTTGCGGCAACACCGCCAAACCCTGTGCTAACATCTTCCACTTTGCCTTCATTCAAGGTTACTTTGAACACGGCACACACGGCAGAAATATCATCTTCCATACGTTTTGAAATTTTGTACGCGGCCACTAACTCATTTGCTGTTAGGTAAGGAATTTCAATGGCAGATAACCATTCGCCTTTTTGTAGGGCCGTTTGGCGATAGCCGGTAAAAAAAGCGTTTACAGGAACAGTGCGCGTTTGTGTTCCGTTATCTATATGTAATACCGCGTTCAGGGCTAGCAGTACCGGCGGCATATCGCCAATAGGTGAAGCGTTAGCTACATTACCACCCAAAGTGGCTTGGTTGCGTATTGGCAACGAAGCAAAGCGAGTGATTAATTCTGCCAATTGTGGGAAATGCCCTAGCAAAGGTTGCGTCAAATCGCTAAGTGGTGTGGCTGCACCAAAGGTGATCGAATGCTCATCTGTAGTGCATCCATTTAGTGATTTTACGCCACTTAAACTAATTAGCGTGCTCACGTCTTTCAATTGTTGAGTAAACATCAAGCTTAAATCGGTGCTGCCTGCTACCAAGAGCGCATCTGGGTGCTGAGCGATAGCACTGGCCAACGCAGCGCGAGAATCTGGAACGAGTAAATTATTGGTGCCAAGTACTGACGTTCCAGCTAGTTGCTTTAACGAACTTAGCGTTGATGATTCGTTACGCGCGAAGGTGTCATCAGGCGTGTTCCCACACACAGATAATGCTGCATCAATAATAGGGCGATAGCCGGTACAGCGGCATAAGTTGCCCGATAGCGCATGTAACACATCATCTCGATTTGGCGTGCCATCTTGATGATATAAAGCAAACATAGACATAATAAACCCTGGCGTACAGAAGCCGCACTGAGAACCATGAAAGTCTATAAGTGCTTGTTGTACAGGGTGTAATGTATTGTCTTGAGTTAAATGTTCTACGGCAATGAGTTGTTTGCCATGTACAGCCGACATCAAGGTGATACAACTGTTTACCGTACGGTAATGCAACCCATCGAACTGTTGGGTAGGCTCGGCAATCACTACGGTACATGCACCGCAATCGCCTGCAGCACAGCCTTCTTTAGTACCGGTAAGTTTTCTGTGCTCGCGTAAGAACTGGAGTAACGTCAGGTCAGCCCGGGTATCGTCCAATTCAACGAGTTGTTGATTAATAAGAAAGCGAATCATACCCGCACCTCATCACTATTTTCATTGATATATCCATTAATATAGCGGTATTCTTGATAGAAAAGTAGACCATTTGGTCAAATAATTGCTTTAAAAAAAAGGCTTCCCTGAGAATAGCCCCTGATCTGGTAAGCAAAACTGCATACTTGTCGGTGTAATACAGGCAAGAATCGTGCAAGGTTGAATATAGAGAACACAAAGTTAAGTAGAGGTAACGTATAGTGTTTACGTTTTCTGTTTTATTCTAAAACCGTGATAACGTAATACAAACGGATGCCAGATGTGTAGTGAAGGATAAAAAAATAGCGATGACCAAATTAAGAGACACGGACGCAGGCGTAGGCGCCACAAATAAAAGAAACATACTGCAAGCTGCTGAAAAATGTTTCGCCCAGTTCGGCTTTAAAGGTACGGCGGTTCAAAAAATTGCAGATGAAGCGAACCTGCCTAAAACCAATGTGCTTTATTATTTTAAAACGAAGCAAGAATTGTATGTGGCAGTGTTAGAAGAAACATTGTCGTTGTGGAATTCCCATTTCGACAGAGCCACTGTAGATGACGATCCTGCTGAAGTGTTAGCGGCGTACATTACAGAAAAAATGGAAGTATCTCGCACCCATCCCCAAGCTTCTAAAATATTTGCGATGGAAATTATTAACGGTGCGCAGAACTTAACCGGTTACTTTGATGAAGAACATGCCAAATGGATGGAAGGGCGCTTAGCGCTTATCGACCAGTGGATTAAAGTAGGCAAACTCCCTCAGCTTGATGGCGAATACTTACTTTACACCATTTGGGCCAGTACCCAGCATTATGCAGACTTCTCTGCTCAAATTACCCGTCTTCGTGGTCGTAAAATGATTAAGGCCGATTTTGAAACGGCCACACGCCAGTTAATTCAATTGGTGCTAGGAGGTTGCAACCTGCCAGTGCCAAGTCGTTATATTGAGAATGTTGATGTCGAATAATTCCCATACTTACCCTCGCGATCTTATTGGTTACGGGGCTGATGTACCTAAAGCAAACTGGCCGAACGGCGCTAAAATTGCCCTCCAGTTTGTATTGAATTATGAAGAAGGTGGTGAAAACTGCGTGCTTCATGGTGATGAGCACTCTGAAACCTTTTTGTCTGAAATTATTGGTGCACAAGCATTTAATGACAGACATCTTAGTATGGAGTCTATTTACGAATACGGGAGTCGAGCAGGGTTCTGGCGACTTCATCGTTTACTCACCAGCTACAATATTCCGGTAACGGTGTTTGGTGTCACTATGGCCATGCAGCGTCATCCAGATGCCGTACAAGCCATGTTAGATGCCAAATGGGAAATTGCTAGTCACGCCATGCGTTGGGTCCACTATCAAGATATGGATGAAGAGACTGAACGCAAAGAAATAGATGACGCTATCATTTTGCATGAGCAGCTTACTGGCAAGAAGCCGGTTGGCTGGTATACGGGGCGTACCAGCCCTAACACACTCAAATTAATAGCTGAGCGTGATGACATACTTTACTGCGCCGACTCTTATGCCGATGATTTACCCTATTTTGATAATCATTACAGCAAACCTCTTTTAATGGTGCCCTACACGCTAGATACCAATGATATGCGCTTTGCTGCGCCACAAGGTTTTAATAGTGGCGAGCAATTCTTTCAATATCTAAAAGACGCGTTTGATGTGTTGTACGACGAGGGCAGTGAAGCGCCTAAAATGCTATCAATAGGCATGCATTGCCGTATTTTAGGGCGCCCGGCCAGAATGGCAGCATTAAAACGTTTTATAGAATACGTGCAATCTCACGACAAAGTGTGGCTTGCTACCCGTGAAGACATTGCGCGCCATTGGCTAGCCGAACATCCTTTAGTTGAAAAATCCCAGTAAAGTGTAAAGCTATAAGAAGCAAGCTACGCTATATAAACTGGAGAAATAAAAATGAAAGTAAAAATTGCCTTATGTTTATTAACAGCGCTCGTGTTAACGGGCTGTTCGAAGCTAAATAAAGAAAACTACGACAAACTAAAAATGGGTATGTCTCAAGATGAAGTATCATCGGTGATAGGGGCTGCAGATAATTGCGCAAAAACCATGGGCGCAGTGTCGTGCGTTTGGGGTAACGAAGAAGCAAAGCACGTAAAGATAGTGTTTATGGGCGATAAAGCCGTTACTTTTAATTACGATGGTTTAGAGTAGGATTAGCAAGACCAATCCAAATAGCCTAAATCTGTTAAGTAAAACAAAAAACGGTGAAGATTATCTTCACCGTTTTTTTATATGCTAAGCATAGGGCTGTGTTTACTATTTTAGGTCAAATATATAGCGCAGTATAAACACACCTGCCAATGCGTAGGTTAACCCGCTTACTTCTCTGAATTTCCCGGTTCCCATCTTAATACCCACATAGGTAATAAAGCCAAGGGCAATACCTTCACTAATACTAAATGTGAGTGGCATAGCTATTAGCGCAACTGTTGCGGTAGCCAGCGCGCCTAAATCGTCGAAATCTATCTGACGTATGGCTTCCATCATTAATATGCCCACCATAATTAGAGCAGGGGTTGTTGCCATCAACGGAATAACTTTCATTAATGGCGTTAGGAACAATGCGAGCACGAAGCACAGCGCAACGACCACCGCGGTTAATCCTGTCCGGCCTCCAGCTGAAGCCCCAGTAGCAGACTCTACATAGCTGGTGACCGGTGATGTACCAATAAATGCACCTACCACACTGGCAGAAGCATCTGCAGTCATAGCAGGGCCAATCTTAGGTAATTTCCCGTTCTTATCTAGCAGGTTCGCACGGCGAGAAACCCCAATTAAGGTGCCGATGGTGTCGAACATATTCACGAACATAAGCGCAAATATTAGGTCCCATGTTTCAGCGATATGATCAATAGGGTACCAAAAGTCCATTGCCATAAAGGTGTTTGATATAGGTTCTGGTAAGCCAATAATGGCTTCAGGGGTTGCGGTTAACATGCCGTTTTCTGTGGGCACAAACGCACCAATTACGGTAAGCAATACGATAGAAATAAGAATACCGCCGGTCACCTTTTTTACTACCATTACAATGGTAAAAATGATGCCTAGTAAAGCCAGCATCACTGCAGGGTTAGATAAATCACCAAGGCTCACGAAAGTAGCTGGGTTATCTACAATTAGCCCAGCATTTTTAAGGCCGATAAAGGCAATGAATAATCCTATGCCGCATTGCACACCAATTTTCAGTGCAGGGGGAATAGATTCGGCTACTTTTGTCCTAACCCCAGTTAGGGAAAGAAGCAAAAATAAAATACCGTTCCAAAACACAATTCCTAGGGCTGCTTCCCAAGGAATTTCTCTCGACAAACAAATAGTAAAAGCAAAAAATGCGTTCAACCCCATACCAGGCGCAAGCGCAATGGGATAGTTAGTCATAAACGCCATCAGCAAAGTACCCAAACAGGCAGCTAACGCGGTTACCGTGATTAATCCTTCGATAGGCATGCCACTTAAACCAAGGATCCCTGGGTTTACCACTAAGATATATGACATGGCGGCGAAAGTAGTTAGCCCCGCTACCACTTCTGTTTTTATTGTGGTTCCATGCGCCTGAAGCTTAAACAGGCGCTCTAATACGTTATTGGACATGTAGATTTCTCTATGCGTTGAGTCATTTATCATTATTTGATGTTGCATGAAGCAAAAACTTGACCACTTAGTCAGTTTGTTGGTGCGTTTTGTGCTACGGTAATCATAGCCAGAATACGCAAAGTCAGTGGTACGCCAGTGAAATTAACTAATAAAGGTTTTAAAAACCGTGTATTTCACATCGGAAGCGTTATAACAACGCCTGACTAAATCAACGCTAGAAAAGAAGTTGCGCACTAATTAAGATCAAAATGCATCAAAATGGTGCGCTTCTAACTGTGAGGGGCCATGTCGCTATCAACAATAATTCAAAAACTCCCGAAGGCTGAACTGCACTTACATATAGAAGGCAGCCTAACACCTGAGCTTATGTGGCACCTGGCAAGTAAACATAGTATCACGTTGCCATATAAAAGCATTGAAGAGATAGCTGCCGCCTATCAATTTACTAACTTGCAAAGCTTCCTTGATATATATTACGCCGGTGCGGGCGTGCTCATTGATGAAGATGATTTTTACGCGTTAATGTGGGCGTATTTCACCCGATGTCATGAAGACAATGTCGTTCACACCGAAATCATGTTTGACCCACAAACCCATACCGCAAGAGGTATAGGATTTGATGTATTCATGCCCGGTTTTTTGCGGGCTATGAAAGATGCACAAAGGCAGTATGGTATTTCTAGTTACTTAATTATGTCTTTCTTAAGGCATTTACCAGAAAGCGACGCCTTCGCTACGCTTGAAGCTGCCAAGCCTTATTACAGTGTAATAGATGCGGTTGGCTTAGACAGTTCTGAATTGGGTCACCCACCGTCTAAATTCGAACGGGTGTTTCAAGAAGCGCGAGCGTTGGGCTTTAAAATAGTCGCCCATGCCGGTGAAGAAGGACCCCCAGAATACATTTGGGAAGCACTAGACTTGCTTAACGTAGACCGGATTGACCATGGCGTACGGTGCCAAGAAGACAATAAATTGATGGCTTATATTAAGGCCAATCAAATTCCTTTAACCGTGTGTCCATTAAGTAATTTGAAGTTGTGTGTGGTAGATGACTTAGCCAAACACAATATATTATCGCTTCTTGATGAGGGCTTGATGGTTACGGTGAATTCAGACGACCCAACGTATTTTGGTGGGTTTTTAAATGATAATTATAAAGCCTTGTGTGATGCGCTACCTGTAACAGAAGCACACGTGAAGCAACTGGCTATTAATAGTTTCGAGGCGAGTTTTTTACCGGATGACATTAAGCAACAACACATTGATCACATACATGCTTTAACAAGCTAAGCTGATATGCCGCTCATTGTATCTTAGCTTGTTATAGCATTTATGCGTGGGCGGCAACCATTTCAGATTTAGTGGCATCAATCACTTCTGCTAACCCGTTAACCTGTACTTCAATTTCATCCCAATTATCGGATGCAGATAATATTTCAATAGATGAAGCTTTGTGACGCAACAGTTCGGCACCCACATCTCCTGATACACCTTTAATAGCGTGGCTAATAAAGCGGACTTCTTCTTGCTCTTTATTTGAAAGCGCAGTGGTAAGCGTTAAATATTTTTCATCGATTTGCTCAACAAACATTTTAACAACGCGTTTCAATAGCGCATGGTTTCCCGCTAAGCGTTGCAAAGCTTTTTCACGTTGCCATAACGACGTACTATCAAAATTCATAACGATATCTTCGCCTTATAAACTATGTGAAAAGTGCAAGTAGGTAGCCTACTCGCAAAACTTTATATTAAATAAACTTAATTGTGAACCCAATTACAGGAAGGTTTCGCCTGTTTATTTAAAGTTACATTTAAATTTTGCTTTAACTTAATGTGGTGTTTATCGTATGGCATTTTTTACGGCGTCGACTTGCCAGTAAAACCGTGCGCAGAAAATCTGCATTCAAGTTACTAACAATATAAGTGTAGCTGAATATATACTAAAGGCTAATAACGAAAAAGATGGGGAGGTCGATACTTGATATAGAAAAGAGTTTATAGAAAAAGTTAATAGGAAAAACGACAGCTATGGATATGCGCGCACAAAAAGTGCTTATTGTTGATGACGAACCCGTCAATATCGTCATTTTAGAGTCAGCGGTAAGCAGTTTAGCGAACGTAATTAGTACCAGCGACAGTGTAGAAGCCCTTCATCTTATCGAAATACACAAACCCGACTTAATTATTCTTGATATTAGTATGCCCAAGCGCTCAGGTTTCGACATCTGCAGAGCGGTGAAGGCAGATTTAGGTTTACGAGAAACACCGATACTTTTCGTTACATCGTTTACCGACAGTGAAAATGAGCGAAAAGCACTCGCATTGGGTGCTATCGACTTCATTGCTAAACCCATTGACATCGAAATTTGCAGGATGCGGGTAAAGAATCACCTTTTAATTCAACGTCAAAAATCACAGTTAGCTATTTACAACGAAAGAATTCTTGAAGAAAAAGAGCAGCTAAATATTACGCTTAATGCTATTGCTGATGGGGTTATCGCCACAGATGCAGAAGGTATTGTAACGTTTATTAACCCGGTTGCTCAGCGCTTAACGGGCTTTAATGAATTTGAAGCATGCGGGCGCATGGTTGATGACATCATGGAGTTACGAGACGACACTACGAATGCAGTAATGATTAATCCTGCGTTATACACCATGAAGGTTAAGCGACCTGTTGCAATGGCGTTTAACGTAAAGTTAGTGAGCAAGCAAGGTGAAGAGTGCAGGGTAGAAGATACGGCATCTCCAATTTTGGATACGCAAGGCAATGTTAGAGGGGCCGTTGTGGTGTTTCAAGACGTGTCTGAATCGGTGGCAATGGCCGTTCAAATGACCCACGTCACTAACCACGACCAACTTACTGGCTTACCTAATCGCGTGCTTTTGCACGACAGAATTGTTCAGTCTATTAATCGCACCGATAAAGCGCAGCATAGTGTCGCCTTGTTACTCATAGACATTGATAATTTTAAATATTTAAACGATGCGCTTGGGCACAAAGTCGGCGATTCCATTATATTATCTATCTCGAAGCGCCTTGAACAAGCATGCGGAGCATCAGCAACACTAGCAAGGGTGGGCGGGGATGAGTTTGCATGTTTGTTGACCCATGTAGGTAGTGGTTTAAGTGCCGACGGGGTGGCAATGAGTTGCTTGCAAAGTGCAAGAGAGCCCATTCATATTGATGGTCGGCATCACCAATTAAGTTTGAGTATTGGCATAAGTTTGTATCCTCAAGATGCTTCTAGCGCAGAAGAAATGATGCGTCATTCAGACACCGCCATGTATCGCGCAAAAGCCACAGGTAAAGACAAGTTCAGCTTCTTCTCAAAAGATCTCCAACTGGCCATGCGCAGGCGGGTTGAAACCGAAGTAAAGCTTCGCACAGCGCTTGATAGCAATGGCTTGGCGGTATTTTTCCAGCCTAAATACGATTTAAATTTAAACAAGGTCGTTGGCGCGGAAAGCCTTGTGAGACTCATCGACGAGGATGGCAATATAACCTCACCGGATGAATTTATTCCATTGTCTGAAGAAACGGGGTTAATTCATCGGCTAGGTAAGCAAGTTTTGGTAAAAAGCTGTGAGTTTATTGCTAAGTGTGTTGAAGCAAATAAACCGCTCGTGATTGCGGTTAATGTTTCTGCCCAGCAAATAGCGAACCCTTGCTTTGCTAAAGACGTTGAGGAAGTTATTATTTCGACCGGAATCGACCCAAGTCTGTTAGAGTTAGAGGTAACCGAATCTGCATTAATGGACGATTTTGACCAAACGCGAAAAATGTTACTAGCGCTTTCCTCGTTAGGGCTTTCACTAGCGTTAGATGACTTTGGCACTGGCTATTCAAGTTTATCTTACTTACGCCAGTTTCCTTTAAACGTACTTAAAATTGACCGCTCTTTTGTAAAGGATATGGATCACGAACCCCAGGCGCTTGATATTGTTACAGCTATCGTTCGCCTCGCCAATTGTCTTAACATGACTTTGGTGGCTGAGGGGCTTGAAACCGAATTGCAGTTTCACACGCTGAGGCAGTTAGGCTGTGAATATGGCCAAGGTTACTACATGTGTAAACCTATATCAGAAGATGAATTTACCTCACGATTTTTAAATCAAAAATAGCTAACTATTTAATAGCAAATTTAAAAACCTGAAAAGATGGAAGTTTCTCATTTTTAGTTTAATATTTATTAAGGGATGCTGTAGAATCACATTTCTATGATTTACCCTTCAATCTCAAGATAGTCCTGTTAAATTTATGCAGTTAGAACTAAAACCATACTCGGCATGCAAAGTATTAGTGGTCGATGACGAGCCTATTAGCAGACTGCTTTTAACCTCAATACTCGAGCCTTTCGTTGCTTGCATTTCTGCTTCAAGCGGCGAAGAGGCAATTGGCCAATGTGTTATGCACAAGCCCGATCTCATTCTGTTAGATATGAACATGCCTGATGTCGATGGACTTACGGTTTGTCGTACCTTAAAAGACAATGCTGATACCGCTCACATACCGGTTGTTTTTGTTACTTCCACTATTGATGTTGAAACTGAAAATATGTGTTGGGAAGTGGGTGCCTCCGATTTTGTGTTAAAGCCAGTTACTGCCTCTACACTCGTGCACCGTATAAAAAACCACTTACAAGGTAAGCTACGCACAGAGCTGCTTGAAAAAATGACCTTTCACGATCAGTTAACAGGTCTATACAACCGACTGTACTTAAGTAATGAAATTCCATTATTAGTAAAGCAAGTTGCTCGCGACCATGGCACCCTAGGTGTCATCATGATTGATATCGATTTTTTTAAACTCTACAACGATAACTATGGCCATCTTCAAGGTGATATCTGCCTTCAACAAGTGTCAGGGCTTATTGCTGAACATGCTCGACGCCCTAAAGATGCTGCCATTCGATTTGGTGGTGAAGAGTTTATGTTGGTATTACCTTATACCGATGTGAATGGGGTTAAGAAAATTGCAGAAGACATTGTGGCTGCAATAAGAAGTGAAAGCATAACGCATTATGCCGGTAAAGGTGGAATGCTAAGCCTTAGCGCGGGCTATGCTGTCAGACCTGCCGTTGAATTACAGGACACAGGCGTATCTTCACTTATCGAATCTGCTGATATCTTTCTCTTTGAAGCCAAAGAATCTGGGCGTAATCGCGCAATAGGTTAAACCGCTTCTCCCTTAGAATAATAGCCTATTGTTTAATTTTTTTTATTTGCAACAACCATTATTATTGCCGTAATGGAGCAGTTTAAAAACTGTAGTAGCTCCTCTCTCCCTTAGAGGGCTTCTTGATTTTAATGGCGGTTTGCTATGTCTCAACAATTCGATAGTAAAGAGCAGTATCCTATTTCCGTTTCTTCAACGGTACTTAACTTTGAAAAAGTGCTTAAGTCTGGTTGCGACATTTTATCCATGCAGCAAGGTATACTCTTGCACGTTACGTGTGAACATATCGATGTTATTGCTAAAGCAGATGCCTCTCTAGCTCCCCATCAATTACTATTGCCCCCTTTTCCTGTTGATATAGCTTCTCTTCCTTCCAGCCAGTTAGAAAGCTGCGCTGAGGTTAAACTGTGGGCGAAACAAAACTTATTGGCAAAAGACTTCATTATTGGCCGCGTTCACCGTGTTGGTAACTATCACGTTGTGTTAATACTGGTAAACAGTATGGAAGATATAGAATCTTCTTACGATAAAGGGAAGTCATCCTTACTTGATAATTGGTTAGAAAGCGTTTTACAAAAAGAACGTGGTGCTGACGATAATTCTATAAAGCATGCTGAGTTGTTTGCAAAGCTGCAGTCCGTGGCAAACATAGGTGTGTGGGAAGTTGATATTGTCGAGAATGCACTTTTTTGGTCTTCTCAAACCCGTGTTATTCATGAAGTGCCTCAAAGTTATACGCCAGAACTTGGTTCAGCCATCGAGTTTTATAAAGAGGGCACAGATCGCGATGAAATCACAAGGTTGGTTAACCATGCGAAAGAAACAGGCGAGCCATGGTGTGCTACTTTGCAGATAATTACCGCAAAGGGAAACCCAGTATGGGTAGAAAACCACGGTATGGTTGAAATGTTTCAAGGCCAATGTGTTCGGCTTTTCGGTACGTTTCAAAATGTTGATAAATCGGTAAAGCTTCGCTTAGAGCTAGAGGCTAGACAAAAAGATGCAGAAGCGGCATTGAAAGAACGGGGTCACTTGTTATCTCGTATCAGCCATGAACTGAGAACGCCGCTTAATGGTATTACGGGCATGCTACAGGCGATAAAGTTCGAGCAGCGTGTAAATATTCGCGAGCGTAAAACTGATTTAGCGCTTAAGAGCGCCGACCGTTTATTGTCGCTTATAGACGATGTTTTAGACTACACCGAAATTTCCAGTGGTGAACTTGTACTGAAGAAAAATGACTTCTGCGTACGGGCAATGGCAGAAGAGTTGATAGATGTATTTAAACCCTTGTGCAAAGAAAAAGGCCTTCGGTTATTCGCGGTACTGTCGTTTCCTGAGGATACCTATATAAATGGTGATGCCAATCGAATAGGGCAGATCATTTCCAAACTATTGCACAACGCCATTAAATTTACTTCACGAGGGCACGTTTCCATACAACTAACGCTAAGAGAAGCGTTTAATGTGCCTAACTTGCTTATTTCCATAGAAGACACTGGTGAGGGAATGGATGAGGCAACTAAAACATCGTTATTTACGCCTTTCATACAAGGGCAAAAGCAGTCGGCCATTAAAGGCAGTGGAACAGGTTTAGGGCTTTCTATCGTAAAACAGTTAGTTGAGAAAATGGATGGCGAGATAGAGCTTCGTTCTGAAATGCATGTAGGCACTAGCTTTGATATTGTCCTCCCTGTTACCCTAACTGATGTTAAACAAGGCCTGCTTGAACACGACGATGCCTTATCATCAAGTTTACTTACTATCCCATTGTCTATTCTGGTGGTGGATGACAACGATATTAACCGTATTGTGCTTGCTTCCATGTTGGAAAAATACAATTTCATTGCAGATGAAGCTGAAGATGGTGAAGTGGCAATACAAAAAACTAGAGAGAAAGACTACGATCTTATTTTCATGGATTGTGCCATGCCAGTGCTCGATGGGGTGTCAGCCACTAAAATCATACTTGAAGAGGGGTTGATGCACAGCCAAGGTAATATTGTAGCAGTAACGGCCAATACGTCAGAAGAAGACAGAAAAGCGTGTAAAGAGGCGGGGATGTCAGCGTTCTTGTGTAAACCTGTCGATCAACGCAATGTCACCTTAGAGCTTAAGAAAGCCTTGTTGAGTAAGTCACTAGAAATACATCAGTGACAGCGGAAGCCCGCTGTCACAAGTTGGCGAATATTTGCAGTTTTACTATTTCTTAGCCGGTATGTCAGTTTTCACCGTATCCCAGTTTGTCATAATTTCCTCAATAACTACCGAACCTACAGCATAAGCCGCTTCTACTGCTGACTGAAGTGCTGCGTAGCCTTCCCCTGAGCTTTCCAGCTCTAAGTTTTTAGCTGCTGTTAACCCAGCTGGCTGCATGGTGAAGTTACTTGCGGTACGTAGAATTAGCACACGGTTTTTATCTACTAATTTAGCATTATCTAAATAAGTCAGGGCTTGTAGGGTGGCAGAGTCTTCCATGCCTGAAGTAACAAAGTTACCTTTGCTTTGCGTCCAGTATTCCACCCAATCGTTTGCCCAGTCATTGAGTAGTTTGCCATGCCAAAACGTCGATGCCGACAGATGTGAGCCTGTCATAATAGTTGGGGCGCCAAGAGCTTTAGGGTATCCAGTGTAGGTAGCACGTAACTTATCCATAGCGGGAGTATTAGGTAGTGCCGTATCTTTAGTAAGATTAAACGCCCAATCTCTTAAACTTGCATTTAAAATATAGACTTCACCGTTAGGCGCTTCTTCGGGGTTTACTGACGCTGCGTTAGCATAAGGTGAATGAGTGAAAAGCGGGAAGTAACCGGTTTTCCAATCGCTTGGAATTTCACGTGCGTCAATCTGATGGGCTAGATCGCCGTCAACCACATAGTCAGTCCATACAGCAGAGCCAATAGTGCCATCGGCAGGATCCATGCCTGCAATACCGGCTACAAGCCAGTAAGCATGAGTTAAATCGAATCTTGGGTCTAACCCAAGCGCCATTATAGCGGCAGAGGCACGAGCGATACCCATACCCGTTACAATGCCCAATACACCGGTTTCTTCGTTAACAAAAATATCATGGTGAGCATGGGGCAAGGCATAGCGGGTTGACAGCTTTTGGCCTTTTTTCCAAAGTTGGAACTCACCGGGTTTATCACCTTCGTCTTCACCAATTTCAAACATGGCAACCACAACGGCTTTAATCTCAATAGGGGGAGTATCGGTTGTTTCAGCGCAGTGCCCAGCAGAAGCGAAAAAAGAAAGGGCGAGAATAGCATTAGCAAAATAGCGCATTAATAATTGTCCTCTTAGGTATAAAAAAAGGTAAATCTACGGGGGTAGATTTACCTTTACAACGTTATGTATTACAACAACATATATTACAGTAGCTTAGAACTTATAAGCGAACTTAGCGCTCCAATGACGTGGTAATTCAGGCAATACCACCTGGCTACCGAACAAGTCAGGGAAGTTAGCGCGGAAATAACGCTCGTCTGTTAAGTTTTTGACCGTGAAGTTTACAGTCCAGTCTTCAGCTTGGTAAGAAACACCCGCGTTTACAAGTGTGTACGCTGGAAGCATTACTGAAGCAGAGAAACCTGACGCTACTTCTTCAACGTCAACTACACTTACGTTAGCCGCATAACCGTTTTGGAAGTCGTAAGTGGCCGTTACGGTGTACACGTTTTCAGGAATACCCGCTTTACGTGCATCAGTGTTAGCAAAGCCTTCACCAATTAAGTTCAAGCCAATTACGTTACCACCGAATACCAATGAAGGATCGGTTAGGCTAGATAAATCTTCAGCGCCTAAGAAACCAAACTGGTTTCCATTTTCACGTGCAGTAAGATTGATAACCTTAATGTTAGTGTAGCCCGCAGACATAACTAAGTTTTCGTTCACAACCCAGCGAAGTTCAAACTCAGTGCCTTTGTTGTTTGTGGTGTTGTTAGTTACGGTGTTCTGACTGCTAAAGTCAGTTCTTTCCATTTCGAACGATGAAAGTGCAAAGTAAAGCGTGTCATCTAACAGTGAACCTTTCACACCAAATTCAAATAGGTCAGAAGTATCAAACGCACCGTCTTCAAGTTGGCCTACACCAATCTCAGCACCTTGACCAGCAATAATGGTCGCTTGTTCAGCGGCTGTGATGTAAGGAATTAAGCCAAATGGTAGTTCATAAGAAATACTGGCATTCCAAGACCAACCACCCACAGTATCCTCTGCATAGACAGGTGTACCTTCATTACCTTCAATGCGAGCGCCTGGCAACAACAGATCTTGACGTGAGGTGGTTTCAATATCAATGGTGTCATAACGTGCACCAAGAACAAGGTTCAAGCCCCAATCCCAAGTCAGGTCGGTCATTACACCAATACCTAAATCAAGGTAATTACCTTCATCGTAGTTATCGAAGTTTGTACCAGAGCGGGTAGAAAGCAAACGTCTGTCTAATGCTGAAGAAGCCATGGTTAAATCACGACGGTTAAAGTACTCGTACGTAAAGTCATCACCGTGTAAGAAGTCGGTATAACGAATTGACGGAGAAACTTGAAGTTGTGCTAGCAAGCTATCGTTTTCGTACTCTGTAGCGAAAACAATTTTGTCTTCAATAACCCAGCTATCATGGAACTGAGAGAAACCATACGCATTTTCATTGATGTTATCGTATGAATCGTAGAAGAACTGGTTACGAATTTCCCAGTTGTCTGCGTAATAGATGGTATCGAAGTAGAACGTAATAGCTTCGTTACCAAGTTGGTCATCTGGTGCAACCAATACTTGGCTGCCGCTTAATGTGGTAGTACCAACATTTTCTAGTGCCATTAAAGCAGTGGCTTCATCATCGGTAAATGATGCACCAGGCACGTAGAAGAAGCTGTTACCCGCAATGTTTACTGCACCATACTCTTCATGACTAATTGAACCGTCGCCATCTGTATCTAGCGGCTGCGCAGTACCGGTAATGTATGTACCGTCATCAATAAGGTCTTGTGTTAAGCGGTTCCAACCAGCAACTTGGTTGCCGTCGTAGTCGTGGTACATACCACCAAATTCAACACGAAGGTTGTCGGTAATATCAACGTTGAAAGCGGCTTGTAGAATAGTTTGGTCAGTTTGCGTATTTTCGTAGTAGCTATCTGAGTTTTCAACTTCACCGTACAGGTAATAACCTACGGTTTTGTCGCCAACTTGTGCTGGACCACCAACCTCTGCAGTTAACACGCTCTTATCCCACGACCCCGTAGTATAAGAAATTTGACCTTCAGGCTTCTCTAAATATTGACCAGAAGAAGCACGGGCAGATTTAGGGTTAAAGTTTAAGTAACCACCAATTTTAGACGGGCCGTAAATTGGAGACGCTGGGCCCCGAACAATATCAATCCGGCTTGACGCACCAATAGGTGTAGGGTAGTTACCTGGGTTATCTAGGCGTTTAACGCCACGGAAATAGGTTTCACCAGGTGTACCACGTACATCAAGTGAGCCTGCAACACCAAAGAATGACTGAGTGAAGGTACCAGGTGCAAATGCTACTAGTTCATCAATATCTGAAACGTTGAAACGTTCCATTTGTTCTTGAGAAATAGTTGATGCAGAACGTGGCGTTTCAAGAATTGATTTCCCAAAACCAAAAACTGATTCAACATCTTGACCAGGCAAACTGCCCAACGACCCTGTTACTTCAATTTTTTCAACGTCGGCGTCTTTCGGCGCAGATTCAGCCTCTTGTGCAAGTGCAATTGAAGGTACTGACAACGTCAGACCGAATGCTAGCGCGCGGGCTAATGGGTTTAGCTTGAATGTAGTGTTAATCATGGTTTCCTCTATTTTTTAGTAGCCTTTTAATAAGGCTTTATATACTTTTTATTTTTCTGTCTGGGTAAAAGCACAATGAGTGCCAGCTTCTTGTCCAGTTGGTCAGGAAATTAAATAAAATTAAATTTATGATTTTATTGAACTTTTTTGGAATGGTGAAAAAAGCTAATGTTATTTTATTGTGAAGTGGCACAATGCTGGTGGTTCTCTGCACCAGCATTGTGATATTTAACGTGAACGTTGCACCAATTTTGCCCTTTACACTTCACCCTGCGTCTTTGATGCCGGTTCTGATGTGTTGTCAGATGCTTTATGCGGTGCTTGGGGAAGAGTGAGATCTAAAATGATTGCGGTAAGACCCGCAGAGGTAACGGGTGAAAGTAAAACGTTTTCCAACCACGTAGGAAGCTGTGACAACGCACTAGGCACCATCATTACACCAATACTCATACCCAGAGCACACGCGGTAATTAAGCTACTTCTTCTATCTAACGCGTAGCTGGCAAGCAGCTTTAAGCCACCGACAGCCACCATGGCAAACATGACCAATGTTGCCCCACCTAACACCGGCTTAGGGATAGCTTGTAGCACACCGCCTACCACAGGGAATAGGCCAACAAAAACAAACATGCCTGCCACAAAGAAACCCACTTTTCTACTCGCAATTCCGGTAAGCTGAATAACCCCATTATTTTGGCCAAAGGTGGTATTGGGAAACGTATTAAAGGCGCCAGCAATCATAGAATTAAGCCCATCGCCTAAAATGCCCCCTTTAATACGAGACAAGTAAACGGGGCCAGACACAGGCTCTTTGCAAAACAGACTGTTCGCGGTTAAATCGCCCGCGGTTTCAATTGCGGTAAATAAGTAGATAAGTGCGATAGGTAAAAACAAGGTGATGTCGAAGCTAATACCAAACTTAAAGGGCTGTGGAACCGCAATAGCGGGTAGGGCAGTTAAGTGGGAAAAGTCTAATCCCTTAGTTATCCACACATAAGCGGTGCCCAAAGTCATACCGACAAAAATAGCCGATAGCCGTACCCAATGATTATTCGACGCGTTTAAAAATACAATAATCAGTAAAACGCTTACTCCTAGCCCTAAATTATCTAAGCTCGCAAAAGATTCAGCATTAAACCCACCGGCTAAATCTGTCATTCCTACGTTAATCAGTGATAAGCCAATGGCAGTAATAACGATGCCAGTAGTCAGAGGCGTGATAATGCGCTTAAGTTGAGTAACAAATAAACTAAATACCACCTCAACCAAGGCGCCCGCTAATGTTAGGCCAAAAAGAAGAGATAAAATATCTTCGCTACTGCCACCTTCATTTTTTACTTTCATGCCAGCCAAAAGTAACGCACTAATAAACGCAAAGCTGGTGCCTTGAATGGCCACCAAGCCACTGCCTACAGGCCCGATTTTCTTAGTTTGAATAAAGGTGCCGACTCCACTGACAAAAAGCGCCATACAAATAAGATAAGCCGTATGCTCTGTAAGTCCTAAAGTGGCTGAGATAATTAGCGTTGGTGTTATAACTCCAATAAAGCTAGCAAGCATATGCTGAAACGCGGCGGTTAGGCACGCTACCGCATTAGGTTTATCGTGCAGGCTATAGAGTAAATCTTGATGTTTTTCTTGCATGATTAATCCTTATCGCCGCTGCACAGTTCGTGTTCAAACTTACAGATGAATGCACGAAATGCAGGGGTTTGGGTAGGCACCGTATCTGATGCAACCTGGGTTTCAAATTCAGCTACCTGTTGATGATATAAAGCAAGTTGCTGTGTTTTTATATCCGGTTGTAAAAAGCTGTACTGCAAACTGTTGGTGCCTAAGGTGAGTACTTCTTCCCAACTTAAATTGAATTCGGTTACCGCAACATAAAACTCATCGGTTAATGTGGAGTCGAACATGCCTCTGTCATCAGTAGATAGCGCGGTAGGAATACCCGTTCGCAAATATTCTGGGAAGGGGTGAGTGTCGTAGCTAGGAACGTATTCCAGTAGTAGGTTTGAAATCAGGTTAATTTCTATAAGGTAGTGGCTGTTTCTCATTAGCAGCAAGGTATCTGGGTCGAATATGGTATTTAACCCGTGCCCAATTCGTTCTGCGCCGAGCAATAGAGTGTCACGCACATTTGAATCGGCAGTTTCTGACTCACCAGCGTGAAAGGCCAACAAAATTTTAGGGTATTTAGCACGAAGCTTGCGAAGGGTTGATGCAAAACGCTTTGGCTGCCCGCTCATGTCATCTTCTCTGCCTACCAAATTAATGCCCACATATATTTCTCTGTGGCTATCAACAAAGTCATAAATCCATTCCAATTGGGCTTCAGCGTCGGGTAAAAAGCGCACTAAAGCATACTGAAAACGAACGGTTACACCGGTTGCTATCGCTTCTTCGCTACCGAGTACATGGGTATAAATTGCCAGTGCTTCATCAGGGGTATAAGGGCTGCCATCCGGTTTTTTTGCATAACGTACATTTACTTGGGTTTCTAAGTATTGCAGGTTTTCTGCTTGATAGGCCTGCATGTTAAGAAGCAGTATTTTCGATACTAACGTGGGGTTAGCGGTTAACTCATTTAGGCGCTGCCAATGTGTGGAAAAGAATTCTTCTCGCCCTTCCGATGGCGTATGCAGGCGAATGCTATCCATAAAACCACGTTTTTGATTTTCATTAAGTAAACCTAATTCGATGTAATTTTGCTGAATACATTGGGGCAACGTAGCCCAGGTTGTTTTGCTAATGGTATGAAAACGTAATGCGCTTAGCTTATCTGAATGGCATGAGCTGTTACTGTTACTCACCTGGGTATAATAGGTATAACCACCATTTTTTGTAGGATCTGCGCCGAGTTCATACCACCATTCGCTAAACCCTGAACCCGACAAGTGGTGATGTAAATCAGCTCCTTTTGGCATAGCTTGTAAAAATTGATACATCTGGCGCGGCGTGGCGGTTTTTTTGAAATCTTCAAACCACAACGGCATAGAAAATGAAGAATTAGAAGTAGAAGAATCAGTTACCACACTTGATGCGGCAACGCTTTTATAAGCAAAACTGGTAAGAGAAATAAATACAACAAGATAGAAAGGTAAAAAGGTAAGTCGCAAACGCATGAGTACTACAGCAGTATTAAAATTATAATGCGGGTGGACTGCAAGAAGCTGACCAGTTAGTCTATGGTCAATAAGAAGGGTAACTTAATGATTAGCCGCTATTTTTAGTTAAAATAAACGCGGGAAGAATAAAGGTTTAAGTGTAACTCGCACCAAGATGGTGCTTTAAAACGAAAAGCGCGCCAATATGACGCGCTCAAATTAACAGCAAGGCGATGAAAGCGATTAAAATTCAACACCTTCATCTAGCGTAACAAAGATAGAATGACGCACTTCGTTGTACATGGCCTTAGAGCAGTGACCTTCACCTTCAGTATCTTCTAGCAAGATAACATCACCAGAACCAAACACATGGCGTTCGCCGTTAGAAACCGTAAACTCTGCGCGACCTTTTAAGATAAACAAGAGTTGGCGTGCTGGCGCAGGGTGCCACTTAAAGTCGTAGTCTGCGGGGGTTTCTCTAAAGATGATTTTGTCGGCCCCGAACTTTTCTGACAACAGACCTATAGGCCCGCCATCCTTCAGTGGAATATCGATTTCACCAAAGTGGCTCTTGCCTTCATCATCGTTATATATCCTTGCTATCTTCATCTTACTAATACCTGTTTCTTATCATTTAACGAATAATGCTTAAACGTGAACCTTGCGTGGGCAGGAAGCTAACCGTTAGTACTTTAACGTGCGAAGACTGTGGTGCATTACCGCTAAGCTAGCGGCAACATCGTCTGTGGTGATAGACTCAGCCGGATGGTGACTAATACCACCCTTACAGCGTGTGAATAGCATAGCAACAGGGCATATTTCAGCCATTGCCATTGCATCATGCCCTGCACCCGAGGCCAGTACTTTGGGTACTATCCCAGCTTCAGTTACACCTTTAAGCAATGTATTTTGGAGCGCACTATCACAGTGAACCGCTGGCGCACTGTGCGTTTGCTCTATTTTCAATTCCACATTGCGTAGTACGGCAATGTCGTTGATTTTTTGCAAAATCTCTGCCAATGCGGCATCTCTCAACGGGTCTTCTTCGCTGCGAATATCTAAAGAGAACTGGCATCGGCCTGAAATAACATTAACGCCATTGGGCGCGTTCTCAATTTTACCCACGGTAGCCACTACACCAGGGCGTTGCTGGCTAATAGACTCTACCGCTAAAATCATTTCGGCGCTGGCACACAAAGCATCGTGGCGCATCGACATAGGCACTGTGCCCGCGTGTCCTGCCATACCGGTAACGGTTAATGAAAAACGTTTCGCACCGGCAATAGCATTTACCACACCAACTGGTAAGTTTTCTTGCTCCAACACTGGGCCTTGCTCAATATGCAGTTCTAAGTAACCCAGTAAGTCGGTTTGTGCAATGGTGGCGCTGTTTATGGCATCAAAATCCAGCCCAAAGTTCTTCATCGCATCTTCTAGCGAAATGCCATCTTCGTCTTTTAGCCTGCGCCATTCGTCTTGCCATTTGCCCGTTAACGCACGGCTACCTAATAGCGTAGTGCCAAAGCGTGTGCCTTCTTCATCACAAAAGCCAACAATATCGATATGAAAAGGAAACTGTCGCCCTTCGCCGCTGAACATCGCCATTAGCGTAACAGGTGCTACCACACCTAGCATGCCGTCGTATTTTCCGCCATTTGGTACAGTGTCTAAATGACTGCCAATAATTAAGCGAGGCGCGTTAGGCACGGCTGATGTATAGCGCCCCCAAATATTACCTACGCTGTCTTGCCATGTGGTCATTCCGGCTTCTATCATCCAACCCGAGGTAAGTTGATTGGCCAGTTTGTGTTGTTCGGTTAAATAGCGCCTGTCTAAGCAGGTAGGGTTTTGGCTTAGCGAACCTAGTGCTTCACAGCGCGCCATCACTAGCGCGGCTGCATCAGAAAACTCAGACATTCATGGCTCCCGAGTACACAGCAAGTGCGGCGTCTACGCCAGCGCCAGCCGGTAACGACACACCTTGCTTGCGTAATACGGTTTCTAGCGACTGAAGGGTGTGCAACACTGCATCTTGGCGCGCGTTGTAACCCATAGTGCCTATACGCCAAATCTTGCCTTTAAGGGGGCCAAAGCTGGTGCCAATTTCAATATTGAAACGAAGCAGTAAATCTTCACGCACTTGCTCGCCGTGCACGCCATCAGGAATAACCACACCCACTACATTGCTCATTTTGTTAGCAAGGTCGCCAAATGGCGTAAGCCCTAAAGCTTGCACGCCTGCTAGCATGGCATCGCCTGCCACCTTATGGCGAGCAATAACGTTTTGTTGGCCTTCCTCAAGATGCAAAATGGCGCATTCGCGGGCGCAATAAAGCATGGTTGCGGCTTCGGTGTGGTGATTTAAGCGTTCATCACCCCAGTAATCCATGATCATACCCAGGTCGAAGTAGTTAGAACGAATTTTCGGACCACGGGCACTTTCATGATGTGCATCGCGAATACCAGCTTCTACATGATGACGAGTACGCACTACATCTACGAACTTTTGGCTCATGGTAATAGGCGCACTGCCTGAAGGGCCGCCTAAACATTTCTGCAAACCTACTGAAACTGCATCTAGCTTCCATTTGTCTACTTCTAACGGGTTGCCACCTACCGATGCAGTTGCATCGCAGTAGAACAGCACGTCGTTGGCTTCACAGATGGCACCAAGGTCTTCA
Organism: Alteromonas sp. Mac1; assembly: GCF_001562125.1. Lineage (NCBI taxonomy): Bacteria > Pseudomonadati > Pseudomonadota > Gammaproteobacteria > Alteromonadales > Alteromonadaceae > Alteromonas > Alteromonas sp. Mac1. Next base: position 1,818,112 of record NZ_CP013932.1, on the reverse strand, counting down.
AGCGGTTGAAACATGGTGGTAGACGTATCACCTTGTACTATGGCTAATAGCTTAGGCTGAATTTTCTTAATGGCCGCTTCAATTTGCTCAGGCTTAAATACTTCACCCCAAGGCACTTCAATAGTGTGAACTTCTGCATCGGCGCGCTCTGCAATTTCAGCAAGTAGGTGACCAAAACGCCCGAAGATAGGCACAAGTACCTTATCACCCGGCTCGATAGCCGACACTAACACCGCTTCAATACCCGCGCGCGACGTACCATCAATTAACATGGTTTGTTGGTTGTCGGTGTTAAATAATGTGCGGTAAAGCGCCATGGTTTCGTTCATGTAGCCTGTCATTACTGGGTCGTATTGGCCAACCAGTTGTGTAGACATGGCAGATAATACACGCGGATAGCAGTTAATAGGGCCTGGGCCCATTAAAAGGCGTGGTGGAGGTGTTAAGGGTGCAAAACCAGTCATAATAGGCTCCTAGATAAACACCTGCGCAAGCATGCGCAGGCCAGTAATGATGAGAACAACAGCAAAAATTTTCTTAAGTAGGCCCGCGTCTAACTTATTGGCAATGCCTGCACCAATGGGCGCAAAAATAACCGTTAGTGGAACAATACACGCGAAACCAAGTAGATTAACGTAACCGTAGGTAGCAAACGGCGCATCAACAGGCGTAGTACCTACAAATAAAAGTGTAATGGCAGCAGGCAGCGATATAATGAGGCCGACAGCGGCTGCTGTACCTACTGCTCTGTGCGCAGGGTAATTACAAAACGTAAGGGTCGGGACGGTAAGCGTGCCGCCACCAATGCCAACCATTGAACTGAAAAAGCCAATACACGCCGCCATAATAGACTGTCCAACACGCCCTGGTAGGCCGTTAAACAAGGCATCTTTTTTGCCAACTAACATGTTGATAGCAGACAAAGTGGCAATAACACCGAACATCAAGGTTAAGAAATTAGCGTCTAGTACCGTTACTAAATAACTTCCGGCTAAAACACCAACTAAGATAAACACTGCCCATGCTTTTAGTAGGGCAAAATCTACATTGCCTTTACTGTGGTGAGCGCGAATAGAGCTAATAGACGTAGGCACAATAGTGGCTAATGACGTTGCAGTTGCAATCACCATGGCACTTTCTGCCGATACACCTAGCGCTTGAAATAAGAAAAACAGGACAGGCACTATAACAATACCGCCGCCTACACCTAACAGGCCAGCCAGTAATCCGGCGAACACGCCTGTACCAATTAACGATAAAATTACCGTCATGTTATCGAGTAAAAACTGCATAAATTAAGAATCTCGTTGTGAAAGTGTGCTTACTAATAAATTTACGCCCAACGTAAATTATGGTGGGTTGCTCTGACTTACTTAAAAAGGGGTGGACGTCCTTTAAAAATAAGCCAAAAGCAACACACCGATAAAACGGCTTGAAGTAATTTTGTGTTAGACCTTATCGGTAAAAGCTTTACCGTCGCTTCGTGGATCGCTTGCTGCGCTTACTGTGCCAGTAGGCGTGCGAATAACCGCGCCTGCATGACCCATCAGTTCGTTACAAGGGTCGACAGTCACCATATCGTGGCCGCGGGCAATAAGGCTTTCGCCTACATACTCGGCTAAGTCACGCTCGGCTTTTAAGTTGTTACTTTCATCACCCCAAGTACGGCCTAATAACCAGCGTCCAAGGGCAATGGCTTTATCAATCGGTTGATTGTGATAAATATGGCGTGCAAATAAGGCAGCTTGTGTTTGTGGCTGACCTTCACCGCCCATGGTGCCGTAACTCATGCGTCGACCATCGGCTAAATCGGCAAACGCAGGGTTTAGCGTATGAAACGGCTTTAACCCAGGTGTTAGGTATTGGTTGCTTGTCGGATCTAACGAGAATGAAGTGCCTCGGTTATTCCATACAATGCCGGTTTGTGGGCTAACAATGCCTGAACCAAATTCCCAATAAAGCGATTGAATGTAACTTACCATTCGGCCTTCGCTGTCACACGCACCCATCCAAATGGTATCGCCTGGTTTCGCTACATGCGGCCACGGCTGTGCTTTTTCTACCGAAATGTGTTTAACCATTTCATCTAACGACTCATCAGTTAATAAACTAGACAAATCAACAGGCGTGCGTGATGGGTCGGTCACGTTTGCATTTCGCGCAATAAACGCTTGTTTTGTGCATTCAATTAATAGGTGAACCATGTCGGCATCGGTAGAGCCTAAATGCTGCACTTTGTCGTAAAGTGCTAAAATAATTAACGACGCCACACCTTGAGTAGGCGCAGGCAGGTTATACAAAGTGCCTTTGCTGGTGGTAACTGAAAGCGGCTCGACAATTTGCGCTTTGTATTGATTAAAATCTTCAATACGAATAGGTGAACCAGCGGCTTCTAAATCGGTAGCCAGTTTGCTAGCCAGTTCGCCATGATAAAAATCATCAAGCCCTGCTTTAGCTAAGTGGCTAAGTGTTTTAGACAGCGCCGTCAGTTTAAGGATTTTGCCTTTTTTCAAGGCGTTACCCTTAATTAAGAACTGATCAAAGTTTGGGTCGCTGGCTAAATCGTCAAAGGTTTTATTACTGGCGTCTACCAGGCTTTGCGTAACTTCTATACCCCAATTCGCTTGACTTATTGCAGTATCAAAAAGCGTATTAAGCGATAGGCCATCTTGCCACTGGTGGCTTATTTTTAATGCTTCATTCCAACCTGCTACTGCACCGGCCATAGTAAGGGCTGATTTTCCGCCACGGCTAGGAATAGCGCTTTCGTCTTTGTAAAATTCAGGTGTTGCACCTAATGCCGCAACACCTGAAGCATCAATACCAATAGGGGCTTTGCCAGGCTCGCTTATTAGCCAAAATCCGTCGCCACCCATACCATTCATGTGAGGGTATTCAACGGCAATAGACGCAGCTGCAGCCACCATTGCTTCAATCGCGGTGCCGCCTTTTTCTAAAATATTCAATCCCACTTGCGATGCCGCAAAGTGAGGGGCTGTGAAGCCTACGTTATGCTTTTCACTCATCGTCTTTTTTTATCCATTTGTTATTTGGCAAGTGCGATCTTGTATCTGCGCTAAGCCCCCCATTGATCACGTCATTCTACTTCATAGTGACTACGTCAGTGTGGGCCTATGCCTTAGGCTGTCAGTATTTTTGCTAACTTAATGAGTGCAAGATCGCTGCCTTTTTTGCCTACCAGTGATAAACCACATGGGGCATTTTGTAGGGTAAATAGCGGCATATGAATTTGTGGAAGCTCTGCTAAACCTGCAATTGAGGTAAGCGCCAGCAGGGCGTTCCTATCGTTCGCTAATGTTTCTTCGTCAGCATCGCACCGTGGTGCAATACCGGGGGTAGTGGGTATCAACAATACGTCAACAGTTTCAAATAAGCTGTTGATGTATTCTTGAAACGCCACTTGCTTCTTCTTGGCTTCTTCAATTTCTTGTTCAGAAATCGTTTCACACCAATTTAGTCGAAGCATTATATCGTGGGCAATGTCAGGGGATGTATCGGTTATCCACTGGCCATGTTGTTGCCAAATTTCTGCGCCCTGCAACACACGAAATGTCGCGGCCGTATTTAGTACCGATAAATCTAGTTCGTGTTCAGTAATAGGGCTAATAGTAAAACCCGCTTTGTCGCTATCCGCTTTTTCATTAAGCGCCTCTAACCATCTTGTGGCCAAAACGCCATGTTTTGCACTTTTTAGCAAGTGTTGAACGGCACCAATTCGTACTAAGCTTGTATCTGCTTCGCTTTCCGGTGCAACCAATTCTTCCTGCGCAGCATTAGCTAAACAGACCTGACTAACCTTTTCTAGCGTTTCAATGTCACGAGTCATCCAACCTATGGTGTCGAAAGACGGTGCCAACGCCACCATGTTGTCACACGGTATAGCATTATGGGTAGTACGCAGTCCCCATAACCCCTGATAACTAGAGGGCACACGAATAGAACCACCTGTGTCAGTTCCCAAACCAATATCGGCTAAATGTGCCGACACAGCAACGGCCGAGCCGGAAGACGAGCCTCCAGGAATATGAGCAGGCGCAATAGGATTAACCAGCTGCGGATAATGTTTATTTTGACCATGAAGGCTATAGGCGAGTTCATCGGTAATTGTTTTACCTTTAAAGATTGCGCCTGCATTTAGTAATTTTTCCACTGTGCTATTAGTGGTCGTTGGCACAGGGTGCGTTGCCAACCAATCGGGATTCCCGGCTGCGGTGGGTAGCCCATTAATGTGAAATAAGTCTTTTACCGCTAAAGCGTAGCTTTTTAAGGCACCGCTTTCTAAGATATCGCCAGTTAATTCGCCAGCTGTTGGTGAAACATTGGCTACCGCAGAATCTGGCCCAGAATCTGAAGTGCTTTTAGCGTTTACTTTATGGTCAGCAGGAATCGAAACAAAAGGAGAAGACACGGCACATTCGCAATAATGAAAAATATACCCCCATGAAACAATCGTTTCTCTTTATTGTCAAGTGAAACGTTTGTTACTGGCGTGTTATATGCAACGTGTTATATGAAATATATGCGATGAGTTATATGCAATGAGATATCTGCACTAAAACCGGCTATCAGGTTGACTGAGGAACAGTTCCTCTTCTTTGGTACTGGTCCTGCCTAGCACTAAGTTACGGTGAGGGTAACGGCCAAATTGCTCAATAATACGCAGGTGTTTCAACTCGTAGTCGTATTGCTGCTCTAACCCTGGAACCGCAAAAAGTTGAAGCGCAATATCGTGTATAGCCAAAGATTCGCTATGCATAAATGGCATGTACAAGAATATGCATTGCTGAGGCGTAAGGGTTTTGTCGGCCTCAACACTCACCGCCTCTTGAGCTAACACTAACGCCATAGGATCTTGCGAGAAAGCGTGGGGAGTGTCTCGGTATATATTTCGTGAAAACTGGTCAAGCAAAATAATTTCAGCTAATCGGCCTGAGGGCGTAGCTCGCCAAGGCCATAGTTCACCTTGTGATGCAGCGCGGTGCAAGGTTAAAAATTGCGATGCAATAGTACGATCAAGGGCAGAATCTTGAGTAAACCACTGGGAAGGGGTTACTTCATTAAACCAAAATTCTAAAACTCTGCTAGACTCTTCTATAACAAGGTGGGATTTATCCATTTCAACTCCAACATCAAATGCTTGGTTGCCTTTTTACGGGAGAACAGCGCGGTTGTCTCTTTGTATCTCGTGTGGCAACACGAATTGTTATACGTGCTTATTTAATAATTCGATCTTCTATTCTTGCTTAAAAATCAACCAAACAAAAGAAGTTAATGCTACTTTACATGTTATTTTAAATTATACTTTACACATTACTTTCGTTCAGAAGGTTCTAATTCATCCAGGTCGCCATACAGGCTAGTAATGGCCTCAACACGCTTTGATGCACTGTCGCCCAACGCAGAATACGTAAAGTTACATAAGGTTGAAACCAAGCTCATTGGGGCAGCATAACTGTCGAATGGTGCATAGTTATCTACCTGTGAACTCAAATGATTCCCTAAATGACACACCAATAAATGCTTTACGTTATCTCGGTAAACTTGCCCCGTAGGGTCGGTGATAAGAATGGTTTGGCAATGAGATAGGGTATGTAACACGTGTTTAAACTGGCGAGTGCGCCTACGAAATCCAAACAACACCACAACATCATCTTTACCCAAATCGACTAAATCTTCCCCTAAGGTTTGCCCAGGTTGAGGCAGAAGCCTTACCGAGGTGCGAATTTGCTTAAGTTGTTGGCGAAAATGTAGCGCTAATGGATAAGCGTTTCTAAACCCAATAAGCGTAATTTGTTGCGCGTTCGCCAGCTTTTCAGCAATGGCAGTAAGGGTGGCAATATCAATATTGTCGAAGGTTTGCGAAATATTATTCAGTTCTTGCTCGTGCTGCAGAACCGCTGTGGTACTAGGGCTAACAGGCACGCCCTGTTCGCGTAAGGTAAGCAACGTATTTTTTGCTTCTTGATGCGATTCAAAACCAAGCTGACGAAAAAAGCGGCTTACCGTGGCTTTTGAGGTGTTGGTTTGTTCAGCAATATGAGAGGTTGATTGGGTAACAACCGCAATAGGATTGCGCTGTAAATACTGAGCTATAGTTTGGCCTGATGGCGATAAAGACGCGTAGTGCTTCTCTATTTGCTTAATAACATCGTTTGAATTTTTAGCCATAGGGAATAATCTTCAACTGCTCAGTTGTGCGTGTCGCGTTTTTGTTGGTTTGCACTATATTGATGCTTTTTAGCAAATAACAACAATATCGTGAAGGAATATATTTCAGCAACAGGGCTTATTTGTGTGTTATTTATACACACGAAGTGACCGCTTATTGCCTATGAATAAACAAACCGCAACCGCCGTACCCTTGCTACACATCATCATGTTCTATTCTCACACTTTATTCCACTGCCAGAAATTCAAAAAACCGTTAATCTTTGGTGACTTACTCATTTACGCCTAATGTATAACGCCGCAACCTAAGACTTCTACGCGAATTGGCACTATAATTTCATTATCTTTTTAAGTTCATATTTCTGTCATCAATTTGCAATTAAGTAGGGGTTCTTCGTGGTAAAGCTATGGTCTGAATTGATCATCTTGTTCGTTGCACTGCCCATTGCCGTTCTTTACTGGATTAATCACGTCGCCGACTGGCTTATGCCTATTTTGGCCATCGTGTGCTTGTTTTGTTTATGTGTGCTATTGGCCGACAAACAATTTCAACGTATTCGTTTATGGCATTGGGAAGATTACGGCCGTCATTTAAAAAGTACCCTTAAGCTTTTTCTACCATGGGCAAGTTTGCTTGCGCTATGTGTTTATCTTATTAAACCTGAGCTTTTTTTACATTGGCCAATCAACGAGCCATGGATGTGGGTAGTGACCTTATTGGTGTATCCCGTGGTGTCGGTTATTCCCCAAGAAATTATTTTTAGAACTTTCTTTTTCCATCGATATAAACGCATTTTACCTTCACGTAATGCACGCTGGATTTTAAGTACCTTTGTGTTCGGATTGGCGCATCTGATTTACGGGAACTGGGTGGCAATTATTATATCTTGGTGTGGTGGGGCTATATTTGGCTATCGCTACATGCAAACAAATTCAACACCCATAGTGGTAATAGAGCATGCTATTTGGGGAAGCTTTCTGTTCACCATCGGGTTAGGCTCATATTTAGTGGTAGCTGGGCCTTAGCGTAAATTAGTGCATGAAAATGTAAAGTCAGTACATGAAAGTGTAAACCAGTACATGAGCGTGTGCGTATCGTATCAATAAATATGGTAAGTAGTATTAGTTAGAAGTTAATGTGGTGAGGGTTATATTGTTTGGCTTCACCCGTGGTAAGTAACCTCATTTCAAGGAGCGAAGGTGAGCATCATCGATTCCCTAACAGCGTTTTTCATTGTAGACATATCACATTTCGCGCTAGCAAACGTAATGCCCCTAGCTTTATTGGCAGCAGATACAGTTGCACCTTCCTCAGGAGTAGAAAACTTTACCGAAGCCCAGTCGGTGCTATTAGATTTATGGCATGGGTTCTTATATCGCTTACCCGGTCTTGGTGTAGGCTTGTTAATTATGGCGCTGTTTATTATTGCTGCAGGCCCGTTATCTCGATTGCTGCTTAAGCCGTTTTCTTTCTCTTCACTTACCCCGTTAATTAAGTCGGTAGCGCAACGTTCTATTAGCTTGGTTATTATATTACTTGGAGTGTATTTGTTCCTGTTTATGGCGGGCTTAACGGGCTTTGCTGTTGCGGTTATTAGTGGAACTGGCGTAGTAGGGTTAATTCTTGGTTTTGCCTTTCGTGATATTGCCGAAAACTTTATTTCCAGTTTATTGCTTACCATTCAAAGGCCGTTTCGAATAGGCGATATTGTTGAAATAAACGAGTTTACGGGCATTATTCAAAAAGTAACGTCGCGCGCCACTACCATGGTCGATTTCGACGGAAATCATATTCAAATTCCCAACGCGACAATTTACAAAGGGGTGATTAAAAACCTAACCGCCAACCCACTTATGCGCGGTCATTTTATAGTGGGAGTCGGCTACGATGCCGATGTTCGTAACGCACAGAATTTGGCAGTTGAGATAATATCTAGCCACGCCAAGGTACTTAAAGATCCTGAACCTCAAGTGTTAATAGATAATTTGGGGGCATCTACCTACAATTTAAAAGTGTATTTTTGGGTGAATGTTGAAGACACCAGCGTGCTTAAAATGTCGTCGCTGCTTATGCGCCAAATTGTAGGTCGTTTCACTGAAGAAAATATTAGTATGCCTGACGATGCCCGCGAACGTGTTTTCCCTGATGGGTTAGCCATAGTGTCTAATCAATCGGTTAGTAAAGAAGATTCAGCTGATGAAACCAGCGGTTTCACGTCGCTTAATAAGCCTTTTTGTGAAAGTAAAAATACCGAATTATCAGGCAACAAAAAGCCAGCCTTAGCATTGGCAGGTAAGCCAGCAGAAAACACTCCGTATTCATCGAATTTTACAGGTTCTAAATCGCAGACGAGTACATTAGATAACAGTGCTAGTTCAGCGCTTGAAAACGAAAATGAAAACGAAGACGTTAGTAGCGAGGCCGAAGATATTAGAGAGCAAGCGAAGAAAGCCCGCGATCCTGAAAGCGGTGAAAATATTCTATAGTTTGCCCAAAATGCTGTTAGCAACGGTGTGTTGAACGTTCTCAATATTTAGCCGTTTTGGTTAAGCTATGTACATTAAATAATGCCACGTTGATCTTCGCCACATGAAGCGATGCTGCATTAAGCTGTGCCACACGAAGCAGCCTCACGATAACCTATGCCACACGAAGCACTGCCAAGATAAGCTATGCCACGTTAAGCCACGACACAGTTAAACTATGACAGGTTACACATGTAATACGTAAAACTAGTTCGCGGTTGGTGATAAATTGCAGCGACCTAGAAAGTCTTGCCATAAGGTAACATGGGCTTTCATAGTGGCACTGTATTGTGCAAAGTTATCATTAGCGTGGGTGCGTATGTGCGCTTTAAAGGGGGCGCTCAACGCGGTATTTTCTAACCATTCTTTCCATAAGGGTTGTAGCTGATAGTGGTAACTATTCAGCGTACTCGCAATGGGCTGAATTTCTTCTATAAAGTACAAGTAAAACACATTTCGAAGAATAGTGGCCTTGTCGCTTGTTATCCCGTTTTTGCACTGTACGTTGTTTAGCGCAGGCGCTAATACGTGGTTCAGTGACGCCAAACGGTTGTGCAAGATAGCTTGTGTTTGCCATAGCTTTGCCGGCAGCCGAGAAGACGCAATAATCTGTAATTGTTGTTCAAGCTCGCCGCTGTCGCTAGCGCTAACTTCAACAACACTTTCATGCTTTAATGTTTCTGCTAAACCATTAATAAAGTGAAGCGCATTAACCGATGGCTTGGCATCTTTATTTTCACTTGCTTGCAATGGCGCGCCCGCCATACTCAACCCTAGTTTCATTTCGGTACTGGTTTGAACTACGTTTGCCCATACGCTCTGATATTGAGCCTGCTTTTGTTTACGCCATTCAGCCATGGTACTTGCAATAGGGTTATCAGCAGCATCTAATCTTGCTTCGCAATTTACCAATGCGTTCAATACGCGATGCTCGTACTGTAACCGCTGTGAAGGTAATTGAGTTTTACCCAATGCCGTGTTTCTTTCAGCCACTATTCGGCCAAGTTCACAATCTTGTATGGCGTAGAACTCTCGTATATTAATATTCAAGGTGGTGACGTTGTTGCCAAGTGCAGAAAGTGTTGGGTAGGTTTGAGAAGGCAGGGCAAGATTGCGTCTCGCAGTTAAAGATGGCTCGTTCTGTGACAACGGCTTATCTAACACTCTAGACAAGCGGGTGGTGTATTCATCCATGGTGTCATCAATGCTAGGCGCACCAAAACACCCTTGTAAAAAGCCAACTGCTATCACAATGCCTGCTAGTCGCATGGTGTTCACCACATTAATATACCTATGCCGACGCATTCGTGTGTAGGCTTCGGCCACCATCCACATAAATAATTTGCCCAGTAATATACTTAGCTGAAATTAGAAATGTTGCCGTGTTTGCAATATCTTCAGGGGAGCCAAGTCCGCCTAGTGGAATACTGTCTAATAACCGCTGTTTTTGATCGTGCTCTAATTCTCTTTCAGGCCACAAAATGGCGCCGGGAGCAATGCCGTTTACCCGCACCTCTGGTGCCATTTCAACCGCCAGTGAACGTGTAATAGATGCCAATGCAGTTTTAGCAAGGCCGTATACCGTATGATGTGGCAGTGGGCGGTCTATGTGCATATCAACCATATTAATAATACAGCCATGACTCGCTTTTAAGGCAGGCCACAACGCTTGCGATAAAAACAAGGGGCCTTGTACGTTGCTGCCCACTAAGCTTTGCCAGTCATTGGCAGAAATGTCGCCAAGGGGGGTAGGGTAAAAGCTAGAGGCATTATTAATTAATACGTCTATACGATTTGCAGGCTGCACGCTTGAATCCGAATCTGAACCTAGTGCATGCACTGTGCTACTACCCAATGAAAAAGCATCTGGCGCAGTGGCTTGTTCAGCTAAGCGAGTAATATCCTCTAATTTACACAAGTCTGCCTGCAAACAAATAGCACTATTAGGCCTTATGTTATTTAACGAATTCACCAATGCGTTAGCGTCTTGTGCTGAATGGCCGTAGTGCACAATTACGCGATAACCAGCACTGTGAAGGGTTTTTGCCATAGTGGCACCAATGCGTTTCGCTGCACCAGTTATCAGTGCAACCGGTGGGCTTTCCTGAAACGCTAAGTCGGTAGCAGTGTCTGCATTAGCGGCTTCTTCATTCATAGTGTGGTTGTTGGCACGTTTTTGTTCGTTAGGCATTGGCAGGCACTACTCCGTTGTTCGGTGTTTTTATTCGGTATCAAATTTTGCACGGTGTTAATTTTTTTCACAGTGTTAGTTTTTGTATGGGTCTACTTGCACAAGCGTGTTGGTATAAGTTTGACAGCATTTCCAATAATTTAAAGATAAGAATAAGTAAGGTTTCAGGTAAAAACAGGTGAAATTCACAAAATGTTTTTACTCAAATGCACGAAATGTGGCTAGCAAGGCATTGAAAATACCCTTACCCATTGCAAGTGCGTTTTCAGTCGTTATAATCGCCCATCGATTATCGTTTATACGGCCGGCCCAAGTATGGAAGTCGGCAAAGAGTAAACGGTCATCAAAGTTATATTGTTCATAATGCGAGTAGCGCGAATACTGCGCAAACAATGAACATAACGACATCGCTTTAACACCCAATAGGTGTTTTTAAATTTAAAGTTGCAAGTGGCGCAGAGTAGGCGTCACCACTGTAAAGGACATATCATGCCAGTAATTACCCTTCCTGATGGAAGCCAGCGCGCTTTCGACCAATCAGTTTCTGTATTAGATGTTGCCAACGATATTGGCCCAGGCTTAGCGAAAGCTACCATTGCCGGTAAAGTAAATGGCGAATTGGTAGACGCAGTAGACCTTATTGAGTCAGACGCTCAGCTACAAATCATTACCGCAAAAGACGAAGCTGGTTTAGAAATTCTTCGCCACAGCTGCGCGCATTTGTTAGGCCATGCTATTAAGCAACTTTGGCCAAACACCAAAATGGCAATTGGGCCTACTATCGACAACGGTTTTTACTACGATGTTGATATGGAAGAAAGCCTAACCCAGGAAGATATTCAAAAGCTTGAAAAGCGTATGCTTCAACTAGCTAAAACTAACTATAACGTTGTTAAAAATAAAGTTAGCTGGCAAGAAGCCCGTGATGCATTCGAAGCACGCGGTGAAACTTATAAAATGGAAATTCTAGACGAGAACATCAGTCATGATGACCGTCCAGGGTTATACCACCATGAAGAATACGTAGACATGTGCCGAGGCCCTCACGTGCCTAACATGAAATTCTGCCAAAACTTCAAACTTATGAAAGTAGCCGGTGCTTACTGGCGTGGCGACAGCGACAATAAAATGTTGCAGCGTATTTACGGCACAGCATGGGCTGATAAAAAGCAACTTAAAGCTTATTTGCAGCGCTTAGAAGAAGCTGAAAAACGTGATCACCGTAAAATTGGTAAAACACTAGACTTGTTCCACTTCCAAGATGAAGCGCCGGGCATGGTGTTTTGGCACAACGATGGTTGGTCTATCTACACAGAATTAGAAAAGTTTATCCGCGGTAAATTGCGTGAGTATGACTACGGCGAAGTAAAAGGCCCACTAATGATGGACCGTTCGTTGTGGGAAAAATCAGGTCACTGGGACAAATTTGGCGATGCCATGTTTACCACTGAATCTGAAAAACGTGAATACGCGATTAAACCAATGAACTGCCCAGGTCACGTTCAAATATTTAACCAAGGCTTAAAGTCTTACCGCGACCTTCCGTTGCGTATGGCTGAGTTTGGTTGTTGTCACCGTAATGAACCATCAGGTGGCTTACATGGGTTAATGCGCGTACGTGGGTTTACCCAAGACGATGCACACGTATTTTGTACCGAAGAACAGATACTCGATGAAGTAGGTAGCTGTATCGACATGGTCTACGATGCGTACAATACCTTTGGTTTTGAAAAAATCGTGGTAAAACTTTCTACTCGCCCAGAAAGCCGAGTAGGCAGTGATGAAATTTGGGATAAATCTGAAGCGGCATTGGCAGAAGCACTTAATAAGAAAAATATTGAGTTTAGTTATTTGCCAGGTGAAGGCGCGTTCTACGGACCTAAAATTGAATTTACCCTTCATGATTGCTTAGACAGAGCATGGCAGTGTGGAACGGTTCAGCTAGATTTCTCTATGCCGGGTCGTTTAGGGTCTACTTACGTAGCTGAAGACGGCGAACGTAAAGTGCCAGTAATGATCCACAGAGCTATTTTAGGTTCACTAGAAAGATTTATCGGTATTCTTACTGAAGAGTTCGCCGGACTTTTCCCGCTTTGGTTAGCGCCTCAGCAGGTGGTAATTCTAAATATTACCGATAGTCAGGGTGAATATGCACAAGAATGTGCAAAAAAACTGCAAAAAAGTGGATTTAGAGCAAAGTCGGACTTGAGAAATGAGAAGATTGGCTTTAAAATCCGCGAGCACACTCTCAAGCGTGTTCCTTATATGCTAGTTGTAGGCGATAAAGAAATGGAAGCTGGCGAAGTAGCAGTACGCTCACGACGCGGTGACGACCTAGGCAAAATGAGCCTGGAAGCTTTTATTGCCATGGCAAATCAGGAAGTGGCAGAAAAGACCATTAAATAGTTTGAGGGTTTTCGTGTATACTACACGACGGTGTTTGCTTATCAGTACTGAATTAAAGACAGATGATGAGCAAACAGAAGAATTAAATGTTTGGAGGAATGCACATTAAAGGCGCTAATAACAAGGCTCAGGGCGACAAAGCCCGCATAAACGATGAAATTAAAGCCAAAGAAGTACGCTTAATTGGCAAAGACGGTGAGCAAGCCGGCATTGTGACGTTAGCAGAAGCGACGAAACTTGCTGAAGAAGCCAGTCTTGATCTAGTAGAAATCAGTCCGAATGCTGAGCCGCCAGTCTGTAAAGTTATGGACTATGGCAAATTCCTCTTTGAAAAAAGTAAAGCTCAAAAAGAGCAGAAGAAAAAACAGAAGCAAATTCAGGTCAAGGAGATTAAGTTCCGCCCTGGCACTGATGAAGGCGATTACCAGGTAAAACTGCGCAACCTGCGTCGCTTTCTTGAAGGTGGTGATAAAGCCAAAGTTACGATCCGTTTCCGCGGACGTGAAATGGCGCACCAAGAGATCGGTATTGAACTTCTTAACCGTGTTAAAGCGGATTTGGAAGAGATTGCTGTGTGCGAGTCTTTCCCACGTCGTGTGGAAGGCCGCCAAATGATCATGGTGCTAGCCCCAACTAAGAAGTCGTAGTGGTCTAAAAGTTTTTGAGGTACTGCAATCTCAAAACACCCTGCGGCTAAACATTAACCGACAACCGGTAACTGCATACCCAGCGTCGATACTAACAATGCGGAGTTTTAGCAATGCCTAAAATGAAAACTGTAAGCGGTGCCGCCAAACGTTTTAAGAAAACGGGTTCTGGCCGCTTTAAAAGCAAACAGTCTCACTTACGTCACATTCTGACTAAGAAGAGCTCTAAGCGTAAACGTCACCTTCGTGGCAAGAAACTGGTTCATGATTCTGATACCAAATTGGTTCAGCGCATGTTGCCGTACGTATAGACTTAGGAGACTGATTAATGGCTAGAGTAAAACGCGGCACGGTAGCACGTGCACGTCACAAAAAAGTCCTCAAGCAGGCAAAAGGTTATTACGGTGCTCGTTCACGCGTTTATCGCGTAGCGGTACAAGCCGTAACTAAAGCTGGTCAATATGCTTACCGTGACCGTCGTCAGCGCAAGCGTCAATTCCGTCAATTGTGGATTGCACGTATTAATGCTGCTGCACGTCAAAATGGTATGTCATACAGCCGTTTCATTAACGGTTTGAAAAAAGCGTCTGTTGAAATCGATCGTAAGATCCTTGCCGACATCGCTGTACATGACAAAGCAGCTTTCAGCGCACTAGTCGATGCGGCTAAAGGCGCATTAGCTTAATTATTAACTAATTAAGTTTAAGTTCTTTCGGAAAAAGGCGAGCAGGATGCTCGCCTTTTTTCGTTTCTAGCGTTTAGTTTTTTGTTAACTGCACTATTCGTACACAGCGCGGCCCCCAAAACGGAAAACCAAAAAACGGAAACCACAAAACAGAAAAGAGCCAGGCTGTTTTAAATAGCGCTTAGCTTACGGCTCTCACACGCACTTAATAGGGTGTAGACAAATTCACACCCTCACTCATATAAATATCATCATAAGCCAAGCCGCCATTACCGTATGGTTTATTAATTGGCCCTGTATTGCTGTTAGCCAAAAAGTAAATAAGTGGCAACTCTCGTTTCATTCTAAAATTAGCATTTTCATACGCTAAGGTTTGCTGGCTGAACTCGCCGCCTTTCACGTACACACTATAAACTTGCCCACCATTTTCGACCGTGGCGTTATTAACCACATACCAAATTTCGTACCATTCGCCCACCGTAAGAGGCTGTGATATTTTGTTGTC
Organism: Alteromonas sp. Mac1; assembly: GCF_001562125.1. Classification (NCBI taxonomy): domain Bacteria; kingdom Pseudomonadati; phylum Pseudomonadota; class Gammaproteobacteria; order Alteromonadales; family Alteromonadaceae; genus Alteromonas; species Alteromonas sp. Mac1. Next base: position 1,802,963 of record NZ_CP013932.1, on the reverse strand, counting down.
AGCATTTTTTACACTGGCGTATTGGCGGTATTTATCTGTACTGTCTATTTTTACCATTAAGCTACCGTCGTTCTTATACCCGTTCGATTCGTACTTATCGGTAACTCTTAGGGTAGGTTCAAACGCGTCGTAACCATGTTTAATTATGTCAGTAGGGTGCATGTTGCTAATGCCAAAGGCATGGTTGTTAGGAAATCGCTCAACTCGAATTTTGGTATAAAACGTATAGGTGTCGCCCACGTTTACAGGTACAGGCAGTGCTTTGAAGCTTAGGGCTTTTCTATTTCCCACAATGCCGTCAGCTGCAGGCTTTTTAATTAAATAGCCATTGTTAGCCTTGGGTAGAGTAGGGGAAGTGTTTGTATCGGTACCTTTGCCTAAGGTTGCGCCTGAATCTGCCCTAGGCTCGTGAAATTTAATTTCAGTTACTTGGGCGTTCTCTACATAAGGTTTAGTGTCATTTTGCGTGTCGGCTAATTGCCAACCATTTAGCGATTCCTTATTAAACGTATCAATTACTAACCAAGGTGATGGAGTTTGTGTAGGTAATAAGTAACAAGCAGTGAGTAAAAATGACGTACTAACCAGTAATAGGTACTTCATTAAGTGCCTTAAAATGTAATGGGTGTCACTTATTTATACACTCAAGGAGCCGAAAACTACAATTAAAATGGCCTCCAATAGTACGTTTAAGAATGAACTGGCAAGTGCCTCATGCATTTAAATATATCGTTAACAGAAACAAAAAAGCCTCAACACGTGGTGTTGAGGCTTAGATTAGGTGTATCAAAATTTTACAACCTTGAACTGATAAACTTGGAACTCACCAAATTTTAACTGATAGTGTTAGTAAGCGTTCTTATTCGCTAACCCACCAAATACCGTCATAAAGACAATTTTAATATCGAACCAAACGGACCAGCGGTGAATATAATCTAAATCGTACTCTACCCGTTGTACCATTTTATTCACTGTCTCTGTTTCGCCACGTAAGCCATTAACTTGCGCCCAACCGGTAATACCAGGCTTTACCTTATGGCGAAGCATATAACCAGTAATAAGCTTACGGTATTCTTCGTTGTGCGCTACGGCATGGGGGCGGGGGCCTACAATCGACATTCTGCCTTGTAGCACATTAATAAACTGTGGCAGTTCATCAATAGAAGAGCGTCGCAAAAAACCACCAATTTTAGTTAAGCGAGCATCATTCTTAGTGGCTTGTTTAACCACAGCACCGTTATCTTGCGTAGTCATAGAGCGAAATTTGTAAACGGTAATCTGCTTTCCATCTAACCCGTAACGCTTTTGTTTGAAAATGACAGGGCCCTTAGAGGTAAGCTTTACCGCTGCAGCAATGCCCAACATTGGGATAGCCAGCATGATTAAAATTAGAATACTTAATACAATGTCTTCAAAGCGTTTTAAAATGTCGCTAGCACCTTGGAATGGGGTGTCGTACACACTTAACGCTTGTACAGAACCAATCGACTGCCAGCGGGCATTTAGCAGGTTGTACATAAAGAAATTAGGAATAATATAAACGTTAGCCGTTGTGTCGCTGCATTTTTCAAGAATGTGGCGAATACGGCTCTCTGCACTCATTGGCAGAGCTATATATATGTAATCCACTTCATTGCGCTTAGCCATTTCAATGGCCGACTCAATATTGCCTAATACTTGGTTTCTAAACTCATGAGGCAATCTGTCTTCACTTCTATCGTCAAACATTCCTAAAAAGCGAATGCCTAAATGTTCATTTGAAACGATTTGATTGGCCATATTGTAACCCAATTGACTTGCACCAATGACAATCGATTTTCTTGAGTTTAATCCGCTGCGGCGAAGGCGAAAAAGAAATTTTCGCATTACGTAGCGCCAAGCAAGTACAACAACGAATGAAGATGCAGCCCATAATAAAACGCCAGGAGGCGTAATTCTTAGATCGCCAAAGAAAAAGAACCCGAAAGCGGTGGTAGACAACATGCTAAGGGCCCACGCTATAGCAGCTGCACGAAGCATTTCATTCGTTCTGTGGCCACGCCAAGAACGGTAGAGCTCTACAAATTCACCAGATAGTTGGAAACTAATAACAAAGACAAAAAGAAATAGAAGGCTGCCAGCGGTTACTGGGCTATGGTAATAAAACGCTGAAGCGTAATAAAGTAAGGTCACTAAGCATAAATCAATAAGCCTATATATGGTTGAGAAACCACTTTGGTTCCTAACGATAAGCCCGCCAGAAGCATTGGGTTCAACCTCGTGAGATTTGAGGACTTGGTTAGGTGCTACTTTATTATCCATGTAAGTATCTCTAAGAAATAAAAGTTCACGCCGACTTCAATTGTCAATAAAGCAAAAGACCACTGCGTTTATTATAAGCTTTAGCTTAAATTACTTTTTAAGCTGGTATTAAAGCTAAAGCAAAATGTGTACCGGAAAGCTCTTGAAAAATAAAATTGAAAACAGGAAGAGGAGGTTAACCACGCCAAGCTTACAAAAAGCTAACTAAGCGATATTACCACTCTTTCAGCTTAACTATAGTAGTATAAGCAAGTTGTAATTTTATTACAAAACTATTGAAAGCAATTATTTAAATGATATTGTAAGATGGTTAATTATCTTTATACTGCGTGCCATAAATCTATTAACTTTCAACCTGAAAATTTTGTTCTAACGGGGTTGAAAAGTTGCCTCAACTTACAGGTAAGCCCTTAATCTAGACACATTGCTGCAATATTCATTCGCTATGCTAGTAGTGGTGATGGGTAGGTTTTGAAATATATACGGTGATTGTTTAGTAGATACGTACGTGTTGATTGATGCTGATAGAAAGTAACGAAAATTTTCAATTATTTTTCATTTAATTTCTCATTACAGCGCATGGCACGGTATTAGCATGCCAGATGGCATATAGTGCAAAGATTATGAATTTCACACTTAAATCGGTTAAATAAATGTGGTCGGTGTTGTTTTTTTGAGCAAGCAAGCTGATGTTGCACTGTTTTATCCCAACGTTTACCCATAGAAGACCAAAAAAATTTTAGGAGCGAGTATGTTTAAAAGGACAACAAGCCTTGTTGCACTGTCGGTAATTAGCGCCATATCGAATGCACAAGAGGCTGGCCGTATTGAAGCAGGCCAATTCGACATTATCCCCACGTTTAATTCATCTATGAGCTATGTTGATAACGTAGCTTATGCTCGTGATGGTGAACCTAAAATTTACAGCTGGCGCGCAACGCTTTCGCCAGAAATTATTGCGGCAACCGAAATTGATGGTAACCCCGTCCAATTTGGATACCGCTTAGAACGCGGTGTGTACTTTTCAAGCAGCGCAGATGACTACACTGACCATTTTGTTGAAGCTACCGGTGAATACGAACTAAATAGTCGTCATCGCCTAAGTGGAACTGCGCAATATGAAGATGGACATGAAGATCGCGGTACCGGTTTTTCACTTGGGGCTGGCGATGATATTACTTCGCCTGATACTTTTAAGAGTATATACGCTGGTGCTGAGTACAGTTACGGTGCGTTAACGTCAAACGGCATGCTAACCCTTAAGGCAAACCGAGAAACATTAGATTACGACCGAGAAGAGCAAGCTTACCTACTTCGCGACCGCGCTAAAAACAAAGTAGGCGCTGAATTCGCCTACAAAATAGCGCCTTCTACCGCGTTAGTGATTGACGTTACCAATACATATACTCGTTACGACCGTCAATTATCGGCAGCTTCTAGTCTTGATAGCGACACGTTACGTGTATTAGGTGGTATTACGTGGGAAAGTACGGCAGCCACTACGGGTTTTGCGAAAGTGGGTTACACAGAAAAAGATTTTGAGTCTGCAACTCGTAGTACTTTCTATGGCGTAGATTGGGAAGCGGGTGTTGAATGGCAACCTGTTACCTATTCAACGTTTCGATTTGCAACCAGTGCAGATACTCGTGAAACTAACGGTGAAGGTAACTTCATTCGAGGCCGCGATTATACCGCCTCTTGGGAACATGAATGGCTACAGCGCTTAAGTACATCCACAAGCATTAGCAAGTTAACAGATGAATATGTGCTAGATGACGAAGGCATTGCCAATCGTGAAGATGATTTAATGCGTTATACCGCTGCATTAAATTATCAAGCACGTCGTTACTTAAGCTTTTCTTTGTATTACACACTAAATGACAGAGACAGTAACCGAGATACTATTGGTTACGACAGAAGTGTAATTGGTTTATCTGCTGAGGTTAGCCTGTGAAGCAATGTGTAAACAGTATTTTCGCATTCCTTTTTGTTGTAGTGATGTCGTTCAATGCTATAGCACAAGAAGGTAATTTGAGTATGAGCCGCTATCAATTGGGCTCAGGTGACAGAGTAAGTATTAACGTATTTGGCCAAGACGATTTGTCGATGGAAGTGCGTTTGCCCGATGTTGGCACTATTAACTACCCGTTTATGGGTGAAGTAAAATTAGTAGGGTTAACCTTAGGCGAAGTAGAACAGCTTATTTATGAAGGCTTAAAAGGGGATTACTTAGTAAACCCGTCGGTATCGGTGACTATTATAGACTACCGCCCCTTCTTTATAGACGGTGAAGTTAAACGCCCAGGTGGTTACCCTTACCAGCCTGGTTTGTCGGTAAACAAAGCCGCTGCGTTAGCTGGCGGTTATACCGAACGAGCAGCAAGAGACAAAATAACTATAGTTCGAGAAAAAGATGGCACATCACGCAGCTTTACCGTTACGGTAAGCGACATGATTCAGCCCGGTGACATCATTACCGTAAATCAACGCTTTTTCTAATTAACAGAATTTCAGGATATAAAAACAACATGGCAGTAATTAATAGGGATGATGTGAATCATGGTGTGCTAGATAGCGAAACTATCGATATTGCACACTACCTTGGAATTCTGAAACGCTACGCTTTCCGTATTGTTTCATTAGCTATTGCGTTTACCATTTTAGTGGCTTTGCTGGTAATGCGTATGACGCCACTTTACACGTCGTCTACCACCATATTGGTAGATTCAGAAAATGCAAATGTGGTGTCAATTGAAGAAGTGTATGGCTTAGATACTAAGCGTAAAGATTACATGCAAACCCAATACGAAATACTACGCTCGCGCCAAATAGCAGAGCGTACCGTAGAGGGCATGAACTTACACTTAAACGATAAATTCATGCCGCCTGAAGAAGGCCCTGGTATTGTAGATTCGCTTTTAGATAGCGCTAAAGATATGCTGCCATTTCTTCCTCAAGAAGAAGTGGTTGAGCGTACCGAAGCACAAATTATCGCGGCAAAAAAACGTTCGGCCGTGTTCAGGTTAATGCGCGCCGTAGAAGTTAGTATGGTAGACAACACGCAGGTAATGAAGATTTCAGTAACCACTGAATCTGCTTCGTTGTCGGCGGAAATTGCCGATACTATTGCCGATGTTTACATTGAAAACTACCTTCAAGCAAAGCTTGATATGACTGCTAAAGCAACGTCGTTTCTTACTGAAAGCTTAGAAGGTTTGAAAGATAAACTCGATATTGCTGAAAAGAATTTGTCGCAGTTTTATGAACGCAACCAAGTGGTAAACATCGACGGTGTAGTAGGCCTTGCTGCTGACGAACTAGAGCGTTTGAGTTCACAACTGCTTGATGCACAAACTGCACTAAAATTAAATGCGGTTATATACAGACAAACACGCAATAACGTTACCCTTGATGATATTGCAAGATTGCCAGAAGTACTGAATCATCCTACCATTCAAGGGGTGCGCCGCGACGAAGCTAAAGCCATGACTCGCGTGTCTGAACTTAGCAAAGTGTACGGCCCTAAACACCCGAAAATGATTGCGGCAAATGCCGAGCTTTCATCAATTCGTGAAACTTTAAATACGCAAACTCGCGACCTTATTTCCAGTATTACTACCCAATACCAAGTTTCAGAGCAGCGCGTAGCGCAGTTACAACAAGAGGTAGAAATAGCGAAAGCAGAATTCCGTGGCTTATCTGCGTTAGATAATGAGCGCAAAGCGCTTCAGCGCGATGTTGATATTAACCAGCAACTGTATAATTCATTCTTTACTCGATTGAAAGAAACGGATGAGTTGGGCGGCTTTGAATCGGCTAACGCCAGAGTTTTAGATAGCGCCGTGGTGCCATCACAGCCTTCTGAACCAAACAAAAAATTGCTGATTGGTGCAGCTTTCGTATTCAGTATTGGTTTTGGCGTGTTTTTAGCCATTACCATGGAAACGCTTAATAGCGGTATCCGCTCGGTAGAAGATGTAGAGCGTAAGTTAGGCCAGCGTATGTTGGGATTAATTCCATGGCTGGCCCATAAGAAGAAAACCAATTTACCTATTCGTACTTATTTTGACGGTAAAAAACATCAGTTTGCCGAGTCGGTTAGAACCTTACGTACTAGTTTGTCGTTATTGAATTTAGATAAAGACAACCAAGCTATTATGGTTACCTCTAGCGTGCCTAAAGAAGGTAAAACTACCGTATCTATTAACCTTGCGTTCGCGTTAGGGCAATTAGATAAGACCATATTGATAGATGCTGATTTACGCCGCCCAAGTATTGGTAAGCAGTTTAATATTCCAAATTATCAGCCTGGTGTAGCTAACCTTATTCTTAAAACCCACAGTTTTGATGAATGTTTGGTTCGTGATGAACAAGCAAATATTGATATTCTTTCTGCCGGTACCATACCTTCTAACCCGCAAGAGTTGTTAGCCGACAAAGGCTTCGATGAACTTATTAAAGTATTAAAGACCCAATATAAATATGTGGTAGTTGATACTGCGCCTACCCAAGCAGTAAGTGATTCAATGGTTATTGCTAACTCGTGCGACTCAATTATTTACGTGGTTCGCGCCGACAGTACTAGCGAGAAAGTGATCAATACTGGGTTGTCTCGTTTCTTACAAGTTGGACATCGTCTTGATGGGGTAGTGCTAAATCAAGTAGACTTACGAAAGTCTGATGTAGCACAGAGGTACGGCGGGTTTTATGATCAGTATGATTATACTAGTCATAAGGACAGCTAAAAATTAATTGATAGACCTTCACAGTCATATATTACCTGGTATTGATGATGGTGCCAGAACCATGGCCATGTCGATTGACATGGCCAAACAAACGCTTGAGTGCGGTGTTACGCACTTAGTTTGTACCCCCCATATTCACCCTGGGTTTTTCGATAATACCCCTGCTATTATTGAAAACGCGTACAATGAACTGGTGCTTGAACTTCAACGCCAACATATTCCTCTTAAATTGTCTTACGCGGCAGAGCTTCGCGTGTCAGAACACATTCCTATTTGGATAAAGCAAAACGCCGTTCCGTTTTTAGGTGATATTGATGGTAAAAAGGTGATGCTGCTTGAAATGCCTCATAGTCATATACCATCTGGGCTAGAACCGCTAATTAAGTGGTTATTGAAAAACAACGTACAGCCGCTTATTGCACACCCAGAACGAAATCGAGAATTGCTACGCGAGCAACATAAGTTTGACTGGTTGCGGCGCATAGGGTGCTGGTTTCAAGTAACGGCTGGCGCACTTACAGGCCGATTCGGTGAGCCAGTGCAGAACTTTGCGCTAACGCTACTTGCCAATAAAAGTTTTCATGTAGTGGCTTCTGATACCCACGATACTGTTCGCAGACCTAACGATATGGGCGAAGCATTTGCAGTGGTATCGGCGTTAGACGCGGCCTACGCCCAGCAAGTTTTCGTCACTACACCGGGTAAGATAGTAGGGGCAAGTAGTGACCTTATCTAACGTATACAACAACAATCAATTATTGATAAAACGTGTTGTGCGTACCGTGTTTTTTATTACCGCCGCCTGGGGGGTAATATGGAGTGCTCAGTTTTTTGTATCGGGTAACTATTACTATCGTGTAAACAACCAGTTAGAAGCATGGCAAAGTAAACCTGAACTGGTTACACAAAGCAAAGTAAGTGATGCTATCACCAAAATAGATTCTGCCATTTCCATGTTTCCAAATAACGCATTGTATTATCAAATGCGCGGGCAGCTTTATGAGTGGCAAGCCTTTGTTTCTCAAAGCGCGGCTCAAAGCGCTTCTGACAGTAACAAAACGAATAGTTTGAAACTGGCCTTTTCCAATTACCAGCAGAGTTTATCGCTACGGCCACTTTGGCCAGCTAGTTGGATAGGCTTAGCGTCGGTTAAATGGAAGCTTAATGAAGTAGACGATACTTTCTATCAATATATGAATAAAGCGGCTCAGACAGGCCCACAAGACGCCGTAGTACACAAATTTATAGTGGAGTATGGCTTAGCCAATTTTTCGGCACGATCGCCTGAGTACATTAACGTTATTCAACCATTAAAACATCATATGAAATTAGGGTTGGCAAACCCCCATAGCAGAGAAGCAATTGTTCAAAGTATAGTTAAATACAACGCAGAAGAGCCCGCATGCAGATGGATGCGCTTGGCTTCTTACCCAGTAAGAAAACGCATTCCCAACTGCATCACGTACAACTAGCAGTATTTACGTTAATCTCTTACCGTTAGAAGCATGCTGTTACTCGCATTTTCATTAGCTTTGCATAGCGATGTTTAAACTATTTTTATAATGCCTTTGCTTAAAACGTAGCTTTAAGCCAATCCCACAATCCTAGCGAAAAGTTTTCGAACAAATTAATGCCCAGCCACGATTTCAGTATGTACAGCAAAACCATACCTACAAGCAGTGAAAATAAAATAAATAGGGTGAAACCAAACGCCAAAGTAAGTTGGCCAATTTTGCTTTCTATGCGGGAAGGGTCTCGTTTATCTTTGCCACCTAAAAGCACAAAATAAAAACGGCTGTGGCCAATACCCAGGGTGCCCCTTAAATCTAATTTATGTTTACCCCAACGCCTGCCTGCTAATGCGGTATTAATATGGGTAAGCTGTTCTTCACTAAAAGAGTTGGCCACATGCTTGGGCATCCTTTCTAGCATATGCTTAACGTTGGGTTCTTCCTGAATGGGGTGATTAACTTTTAAAACCACGTTGCACTATCCATAATGTTCTTCATAAGTGAATGCATACATAAACCTTAATTAGGGGCTTTGTAGCACCTAATTACATGAGGTTCATTTGCGCGTTGTTGATTTGCGAACCCGAATACGATTACTCATTGCCCCTAATGCCAGCAACGTAATAAATATCGCACTGTTAGCCGGAGCCTGTAAGGGAAAGTCTACGCTACTGTGCATTGCCATACCAATAATTGCCATAAAACACGCAAATGCCGCACCGCGTGGCAGAGGGTGGTGGCGCTGCTGAAAAGCTTTGAATGCATTTATGCCGCAAAACAGTACAAATACGCCCATAAGTAGTGCGCCAATAACGCCAAACTCAATACTAAACTGCAAATATTCATTATGAGCATGATCGTAAAAGTGTTGAATACTCTCACTTTGAAGTTGAGGGTAAACTGTATAGAAGGTTCCCCCACCTGTACCAATTAGCGGGTATTCCGATAACAAGGGCAGTACGTCGGTAACTACTTCGTCTCGGCTTTCATTGGTTAAATCGGTTTGTTCAAGGCGTTGCTTCACTTCGTTTAAACCAAATACACTACTTACAATCATAATGTCGATAACTAGCATGCTTATAAACAAGGCGACATAGCTTTTTTGTCTAGGCTTGAAATACCACAAACCTAGGGCTGCGGTTATAGTCATGCTAACAAAAAATGCCGTATTCCCCATTCTTGAACGCGACATTACTAATGCAATAACCATGATAATAATACCAATACGAAACAGCACTTTATTACCTAGCCAAAACTTTAGCCACCGCCGCAATCTTTCTCTTTTCGACAAGCCATCGTCTTCGCCTAAACTTGCTATTAAATAGCCTAGTGCCGCGCTTAAAGAAAGCAATAAGTAGTTAGCAAAATGGTTTTTATAAATAAAACTGCCGGTAGCAATGTGGGTAACAGATTGTTTGAACACTAGGCTGTACTCAATACCCGATAACACCTCAAGCGACCCATAAATAGCCTGAAATATACCGCTTGCACTAATTGTTATTAATACAAATTTCAGCCGAGATGTAGAGCGTACCAATGCCAATACACAGAAAAACAACAAGCAATAGCAAAGCGATTTCAAAAAAACAATTTGGCTTTGACCTACATCGAAACTAAGAGGCAGCCAACTAGCACCAGTTGGTACATTTGCGTATTCGGGTAATAGCTTTTCTGGGCGTAGGCTGGAAACAAGTGAAGTGGGTAGGGGAATTAAGTTAAGTAGCTGCCAAGCAAGAAACAAAACCCATAGCAGAACGAAAACACGATATTGGCGAACTACAACAGTAACGGTGCGAAAGTGAAAGGCCATTAATGATGCGCTTATACAAAAAATAGAAATTTGCATAAGGGCCCAAGCCCATGGTCGATTGGCCCCTAAAGGGATAGGCAGCCAAAAAAGGGTAAATAAAAGAAAACCGAAAAGAAGCTTTTCGGTTTTTCTATTATTAACACTCAGCATTTAATATCGCCATTTATTACTACCACTAACGATCGCTAACACAGAGTTTAATTACAATATAATTTAGTTCGCTGAAACAGTAGTATCGCCACCGCCCGCACCAGCAGCACCCGTGCCCACACCTAGTGGTGATACGTCGTTGCCAGCAGCACCCGCCGCAGTAGCAGTAAGGGTAGAGGTATCGATGCCTGCATTAATTGCGGCTAACAATGCGTCTTCGGCACTAATTACGCCCGTTTGCAATGCAACGTTATAAATTTCGTTGGCATCTTCTGGAAACATAATCATCGCAATGGTAACCACTTCTGATGACTGTTCTGGTAATGCACCAAAACCAGCAATGGCTAATTCAAACCCAGTTGCGTTATCTACCAATAAACCTACCATGCTTTCAAACGTAGCTTGGTTAGTCTGTAAAAAAGGCAAGCTTTCAGCCGGAATAGCAACACTGCCATTCGCAAGCACATCGTTACTAACGGTAACCGACGCTTCTTCAGCAGGAGTACCATTATCAATAACGGTTAATAACTGGTTTCTAATTTGCAAACCTGGAACGCTACCTGCACTTTCTTGCGCAATAGCCACTGGCGAAATAGCAATAAGCACACTCATTACTAAAGAAAAAATAACTCTATTACGCATAATAGTTCCTACTTCAAAAAAATCTGTTTGCATACATTAAGTATTGTATACCAAATGTACGCCCCTTGTCTTAGCTTTATTTGCTGCCTAAAGTGGTCGCTTAGGTTAGTTACCCAAGCGCCACGCTGTAGGCTTGGCAAAGTGATAGCCTTGCTGATAAACAACCTGCAGCTTATTAAGCGCATTACTTTCAAGTTCGCTTTCAACCAGCTCTGCAATAACCTTAATTTGTAACCCATTAGCAATACTTACTAGGCTGCTAACAAATAGCTGATTGTCTTTGTCTTCATGAATATCCTTGGTCAATTTGCCGGATATTTTTACAAAGTCGGGCTGAATAGCCCTTAACCCACTTAATGATGCAAGATTGTCGCCAAAATGTTCAATAGTAATCGTGCAACCTGCACGTTTAACCATTTCACAGAATTTAAGGGTTGCTTCACGGTAATAAATAATAGCTGAATCTTCAATTTCAAAGGCTAATCTATCGCATAACGATTTGTTTTCAATAAGGTAACTACTTAGCCATTGGCAAAAGTCGGCATTCGCAATTGATGCAGTAGCAATATTCACTGCCACAGTATGTGGCGATGCCATTAATTTACTAACCACTAAAGATGTTACAAGCCTATCTACTTGGGGTATTAAGTGAAGCCGCTCTGACGCAGGTATTAGCTGCGACATAGGAATATCGGTGTTGGTTGACACATCTTTAAAGCGCGCGAAACCTTCGTAGTAACAAGGCGCTTTGTTTTCGGTACTAAAAATTGGCTGAATTAAAATGTCGGCATACTGCTGTAATAATATGTTGTTTAGCCTTTCGCGCCATTCAGTATTGCTATGTATGTACGTAAGCTCTGAAGCAAACTGCCAGCCTCTGTCTAGCTTCGTTGCCGCCAGCAGAGCGCTATCCGCTTTTTCCATCACTTCGGAAAAGCTATTTTCACTTGAATACTTAGCGGCACCAATCCAGGCAGTTTTGTCGCCATCTTTAAGAAAATCTATTTTGTTAATTTCATCGGCAAGGCTTTTAAGTCTTTTTTCGCATTCTTGTTGCGATACAGCTTCCATTAATAAGGCAAAATCAGAACCCGACACTCTAAATAACGTCACTTTATCTGGAAATTGCATTACCGCCAGTTTCAGTTTTTTTGCAGCCGCACTTACATATTCATCACCCTCGGCACCGCCGAGCAGGTTATTTACCCGTGCTAGCTGCGTTAACCTAACTAATACCACATAACCTTCTTCTACCGTCGCCGTGCCACTTAATAGTGCGTTCATGTGTCGATTGAAGGCATTTCTGTTAGAAAGGCCTGTTAGGCTGTCGCCATAAGCAATGGCCTTAAACTGTTCGGCGCGTGCAGTAAGTTCTTTAAACATACTTTCTACTGCTCTAGACAGCTTATTAACGGCTAGCGTAATAAAAGAAAACTCTTTGGTGAAAGGTTGATAATCAATTTCTGAGAATTTTTGGTTCTGAATATCGCCAATTTTTTCAGTCACTATTTCTAGTGGTTTAGTAATTTGACGAATAATAACCAACAGCACTAAGTAAGCAATTACAAAAGCAATTAAAAACATTAGTGCACTTTGCGTGATGCTATCCCAAAGCTTTTCGTTAGCAAGGCCTGGGTGGCTTTGCACAGAAAGCTGCCCTGCGATAGTCCAGCCATCGTTCAGCTCGGTATCTTTTACAGGAGGGGTTACATGTACCGCTTCTGTAAACCAATTCGGTACCGTGTCTATTTTATTCGGGTTTTGCCTAATAATAAGCGTTTCGCCATTGGCATCTTTTAACGAAATTGTTTGGTAGTAACCTCTGTCGAATATGGCATTTACCATAGTTTCAGCCACTGCTTGGCCGTTTTCTTGCGACAGATAGGGCGCCATAGCTAAACCTAAAGAGGTGGCGGTATCTTGTGCGTGGGTGGCAAGTTGTTCATTCACATATTCTTTAGTCATTTTTACGTTAATAAAAAAAGAACCTGCGAACACGGCCAATAAAAAAATGAGCAAGCTAACGCTTAGTTGGGTAGATAATTTCATTGTTCTTGTGTATCTCCGAGCATTACGCTGTTTAAACGATCTATCATGTCGTCCCACATTTTCATGGGGCCGCTGCCTCTTAATTTTCTGCCTGTTCCCATAGACTTTGCAGCCCAAAGACCTTCACCATTAAAACTGTACACGGGTGCAAGATCACGTCGCTTATTAGCAGGTAGTATACGGCGGTTAATATTATCAAGCACTAAAGGAATAGATGTAGGGCTTGGATAATAGGCTAACACCATATGGGGTTGGTTCAATTCTAACGCGGTAACGTACATAAGACGAAGTTGCGATTCAGGAATGCCAAGTTCTATTAGTGAAAAGTACTTAGCAATAGAATAATCTTCACAATCGCCAGCACCTGTTGCAATAAATTCGATAGGCGTGGCCCAGTAATCAGGTTGACGCCAGTGCTTCAGGTCGTCCACAAATTCAAAGCGGTTAAAAAAGCGGTTTACCTGATAGAGCTTTTCGTCAATATCTTCGTTCTGACTGTTGGCAACCAATTGTCGCCACTTTGCTACATCAGAAGAGGCATTTTTACCAAACAGCGCTTCAACTCGGCTATAAACCGCTGGGGTGAATATATTTTTTTGTTGTGCAACAACATACGATGCCGCACCAAAAAACAACCCAGTTAGGGCATAAATACAGGTTCGGCGGTAATTTTTACACGCGTTGCGAGTTGCCATGCCAATTGAGCCTTAATGCACCCTAGTGAAACGAATTCACTAAAAAGGAACTGTAAAAAAAAGTTAACCACTTCATAGTATATTAAAAATGTGGCAGTAAATTGATAATGTCAAACTTACAGAAAAGTTGGAAGTGTTTTCAACGTAGTATCGTTGGTATAATTGCTAGCACTTATACTTGGCATGTTTCATGAATAATAAAGTTGTAAATAATATTTATAATAACCGTATACATTAATATAGGCTTTAACCCGAACCGCTAGTGTTCGCATTAGATATTCGCACCAGTTATTCACAATAGAGCAAAAGTGCTGTTAGCTGCAATGTTGTAATTTTACTACAAAACTAAAATTGAGCTGTGCTAAACTTACCTTTAGCATTTAGTCTAATGACAAGGAAAATGACGTTTCATGCTGAAAAGTAACCGCCCAGTGGTGTTTATAATTAATTCCCTTGAAGGCGGCGGCGCTGAAAGGGTAATGGCAAAGTTGCTAGCAATTATGGAAGATTACTTTTCCCGCGCAAACGTACCTGTTCACCTTGTACTGTTAGATACCCTTGAAGAAAGCCAGCAGTGCCCACCATATGTTACTAAAACGGTGCTTACTAGTAATGGCAGCCTTAAAGCCGGTTATCAACAGCTAAAACCATTGCTTAAAACCTTAAACCCGCAAATATGTTTCAGCTTTTTAACTCGTAGCAATTTTTTAAACATTGCTATAGCAAAATCGTTAGGTTACCGCGCCATTATTAGTGAGCGAGTGAATACTACAAGCCACTTATCAGGCGGCTTAAAAGATGGCATAAGCCGGTTTTTAGTGAAGCTTTTGTATAAGCGGGCCAATAATGTGGTGGCAGTATCTGAAGGGGTAAAAGCCGATTTAATTGAAAATTATGCCGTGCCAGAGCCTAAAGTGTCTTTGTTATATAACCCCTACGATATTGCGCAGCTACACGAACTTGCCAGCGAACCAGTAACCGACATTCCTAAAGCGCCTTACATTATTGGAGTAGGGCGGTTAGTTAAAAACAAGAACTTCTCGTTATTATTAAATGCCTATGCGAAAGCCAACATAGTTGAAGACTTGGTTATTTTAGGTGTAGGTGATGAAGAGGCCATGCTTAAAGCACTAGCTAAAACGCTGGGCATAGCAGATAGGGTGCATTTCTTAGGTTTTAAACCGAACCCTTACCCTTATGTGGCCAAAGCAGAATATTTTGTTTCAACAAGTAACGCTGAAGGCTTCCCTAATGCCATAGTGGAAGCTATGTGTTTGGATAAGCCGGTAATTGCGACCAATTGTGAGTC
The DNA here is from genome assembly GCF_001562125.1 of Alteromonas sp. Mac1. Classification (NCBI taxonomy): domain Bacteria; kingdom Pseudomonadati; phylum Pseudomonadota; class Gammaproteobacteria; order Alteromonadales; family Alteromonadaceae; genus Alteromonas; species Alteromonas sp. Mac1. The sequence goes on along the minus strand of NZ_CP013932.1, from coordinate 1,787,751 downwards.
GGGCCCGGCTGAAATAATTGCCGAACAATACCCTTACCAAGTTTCTGGTGCCAGCGAAGAAAAGAATGGCATACTGTGTGAGTTAAATAACGCCCAAGGTGTTGCCGATGCATTAGTGCTATTTAAAGGTAGTGCTAACAGAGCGCGATATGTAGAGAAAAGCCAAGCATGTGCGCAGCAGTTTTCTTACGCCGCTTTTTACCAGCGCGTAAGTGCCATTCTAGAAAAAGATGACTAACTAATTATGTTTGAAGCAATCAAACTACTGGTAGGGGTGGTTAGCCTAATAATGGTTTATAGAACCATTACCGGTAACTGCAATAAGTATTTAGCCTTTGCCATTTGCGCAATATGGCTACGATACTTCCTATCTGCATTTCACACTATTACTTACCCTTCTTTGGTGGCTGGCTTCTCAATTAATGCTTTAGGCAGTATTGGTGTGGCCGGATTGGGCTTATTGCTAGTTCCAACCGCTGTTTTTACCCTGAAAAAATTATTTCCTTTTTATATTTTGTTCACCGCAATTGCCGTTAGCGGCTTTGTGAACATGCAAATACCCGGCACTATAAATGTATTAGTTAAGTGGTGTTACTTCTTAGTGTTGGCGGGTGCGTTGTTTTTGTCTATTCGCAGCCAAGGGCAGAATGAAACGTTTAAGAAGCTTTTGGTGGCATTTACTATGCCTGTGTCGCTCCAAATTTTGTCTATATTGTTTGGGCAAGCCAAAGCGGCAGAGTCGGATGGTTCGACTAGCTATATAGGTGGTTATAATCATGAAGCCGCCTTTTCTATGATTATTGTTAGCTTCATTTTTGTAGTGGGCTTAATAGAGCGAGGTACAATTCGTTTTAGAACCAGTTTGTTTACCTTGGCTGTATTCTTGTTGGTGTTGGTAAACTATCGAACTGCGATACTCACCATATTACCTATTGCAGCTGTATTTTACTTCACACTAGTAGAGCAGCGCTTAAAACCGTCACAAAAAGCGCCTATTCTTACCGTGGTAACTATGTTGTTCGTTATGGTGTTTTTTGCGCTGTCTTTCACCATGCAAGAAAGATTTGCCGACGTAGGGGTGATGCTTAGTAATTTAGACCTAATTGTAAAAGCGCCAAGGTACTTCAGTGAAGCAGAGCAAGATATTATGTCTGCCCGTGTGTATATATGGAGCCAATATATTGATGCATATGCTAATGCTGACATATTAAATCAAATATTTGGGTTTGGGCCAGATTCATGGAAACAGCGTTTTACTTTGTACGCTCACAATACCTTCGTTTCTTATTTGTATGAGTATGGTTTTTTAGGTTTAGTGAGTTTTCTTTTAGTTTGCATCTTAATGACCCTTCAGCCCATGGGTTTGAAAGATAAGAAGTTAGCTAAAATATTGGTGTTATCGTTCTTAGGCTTTTTAACCATGAATTTAGCTACCATGCCCTTATGGAATATTGAAGGGTTAATATTCTTTTCTATTTTTTGTTCTCTTGTTTTCGGGGCTAGCGGCAAAAGAACTAACGAAGCTAGAAAGCAGGGAGTGATATTGAATGCAAATTAACAGTAAGCAAGACTACCACAACTTCTTAGAAGCAGATTTAAAAGCTTTAAATATTGCCCCAAACCTAAGAAACAAACTTACTCACGACATTTGGGCGTTTCAAAAAAGTTTAAGAAAGTTAGAGTATTTCATTAACTGCAAACATTCTCCTTTAGCTAAAATATACACTATATTTATGCGCCTAAAGTTGCGATCACGTGGCAGAAAGTTAGGCTTTTCAATTCCCCCGAATGTATTTGGGCCGGGTTTATCTATAGCTCATGCAGGGACTATAGTTGTGAATTCTAACGCAATTATTGGTAGTAATTGCCGAATACATGTTTGCGTAAACATTGGTGCAGATATTAATGACGGTTCAAAAGCTCCTCGCATTGGCAACGATTGTTACATAGGGCCCGGAGTTAAAGCTTATGGCGATATTGAAATAGGTAACAATGTTGGTATAGGGGCGAATGCGGTAGTAAATAAGAGTTTTGGTAGTAATTTAACCATAGCGGGTGTGCCAGCAAAAATTATCAGCCAAATAGGTCCAATGCAATACAGGGATACAAGCAAATGAAAATAGTAGTTGTTGGATTAAGAGGTATACCCAACATAATGGGGGGCATTGAATCCCATTGTCAAAACTTGTACCCCAGAATGGCGAAACAAGGGTATGACATTACTATTTTAGGGCGTACGCCTTATCTCCACGAGCCTGAATATGAATATGAGGGTGTTAAAGTCAAAGGCATTTGGACATTTAAAAATAAGTTTCTTGAAACCTTTTTACACACATTTGTAGCGATAATCTATGCAGGTATAGTGCTTAGACCAGATGTTTTACATATTCATGCTATCGGGCCCGCACTATTCACCCCTTTGGCTCGGTTATTGGGTTTGAAAGTTGTAGTTACTCACCATGGCGCAGACTACGATAGACAAAAGTGGAATCGTTTTGCAAAAACAATTTTAAAAATTGGCGAATTAATGGGAATTAAGTTTGCTAATTCAATTGTTGTTGTAGGGCGTTCTTTAACACATAAGCTAAAACTTAAATTCCCTAACAGTAGTGAAAAAATACAATTTATTCCGAATGGTACCTTAGTTGGTTTTTCCGATAATGTGACTACAGACGATTTGCCAAATGATCTAGGCTTAGTGTCGGGAAACTATATTTTGGCTGTAGCACGGTTGGTGCCCGAGAAAGGAATTCATGACCTGATAGAAGCCTATAAATTAAGTAACACTGCACTTAAGTTAGTAATAGTTGGTGATGCTGATCATGGCGATGAATATTCTCAGAAAATTAAAAGTAGTGCCGATCAAAATATTATTATAGCTGGGCGAAGGAATGGCGCTGCACTTTCTAGTTTATATAAGTACTGTGGTCTGTTTGTATTGCCTAGTTATCATGAAGGGCATCCTATCGTTGCATTGGAAGCTATAAGCGCAGGGAGTAGGGTTTTACTTTCTGATATATTGCCAAATAAAGATATAGACCTGCAAGATGACTGCTACTTCTCTGTTGGTGATATCACTTCTCTGGCAAGTAAAATAACTAATTTGCCAACACTTAACTTATCTGTCGATAAAGCAACATTCTTAGCAAAGTACGATTGGAACTCAATTGCTATTGAAACTATGAATGCTTATTCCACGGTTGTAAGGAGTGAAGGTTGATGGAAAGTATTAAAAAAATTGATGTTGTTTATATTTTGTCAGAAAAGTCATCCGGTTCTAGCTTTTTATTTAGAAGCTTAAATGACGCACTAGGTATAACTTCTTACCCCACTACTAAACATTTTGAGTCAGAAACACTATTTTGGACTAAAGCAGCATCTTTATTAGATAAACCACAATTGAGCATGCTAGCTAGTGCCGTTCCATATGAAAAGAAGCGAGCAAGAGAAGAATTAGAAAGCTTTTTAGCAAGCAACTTGCCACGTGATATTACTTTTACAAACGATGAAGACTTAGTGTTCAGAGGTTGGTATGAACTTATCAAACATTTTGGCCCTGTATTCATTGAAAAGTCCCCGCACCATCTACTTCAGTGGAATGCATTGGCACTAATGTTAGAGTTTGAAAAGCGTTACGTCGACAAAGTAAATTGCCATTATGTGTGTATTGCTAGAAACCCTAAAGATGTATTCCTTTCACAATTTAGGCGTTGGAATGTAAATTTAAAACATTTGGAAAACCAATGGCTTATTACTTATATGAACTGGGAGCGGTTTCGCGATCAATCTTCATTAAGCGCTAGTAAAACCTTCACTCGATACGAAGATTTAGTTACAGAGCGCCAATCAGTTATAGCTAAGATATGCTTCACTATTGGCATTAAATCGAAACTAGAAGGTGGCGAAAAAGTTAGAAAGAGTAAATCTTCGAAACAAAGTGACGCATTTGGCTATGTGTTTTCCGCTTCTACAATTCAGCTTGCAAAAGAGATGGGGTACACGAACTCTGATTTGCAGCACAATAAATCTTTAAAGTGGACTTTGTACGAAAATTATATTCGTTTCTTCTATAGCCCTGCAAAATCCTTATACCAAGCCCTTAAAGGAGTATAGGCATGAATTTCAGTGTTGTAATAACCACTTATAATCGGCCCGACTTCTTAGAGTTGTCGCTTAAAAGTGTTTTAAGTCAAACAATTAAAGTTTCAGAGATAACTGTTATCGATGATAATTCTAGCGTGGATTATTCTTCGGTGTTGAATAAGTTCAACGATCAACGCATTAAATATATAAAGCAATCAGTTTCGGGTGGAGCGAATGTAGCCAGAAACCTCGGTGTTGAGAAATCCGTGGGTGAAGTAGTAGCTTTTTTAGATGATGATGATGTTTGGCTTCCTGAATATTTGGATTGGCACTTACACGAGTACAAAGAGGGGGCTGACGCTGTTGTTTCAGGCTTTAAGCACTTAGGAAACGAAAATGAGATTAGGGTTAATGAAGATAGTAAGGTTTCTAAATCATCTTTATTAAAAGGTAATACGTATTGTGGAATGAGTGGTTTTAGCTGCAAAAGAGAGATACTAGCTAACACCCCTTTTGATATAACTTTAAACAACGGCCAAGACTGGGACATATTCGTACGTTTATATCAAATGAACGTAAAATTTAGCAATATCCCGAATCCAATTTTTCTATATCGTTACCAGAATCTTGATGGTATAGGTACAAAGCTTCGTAAAATGAATCCAAAGGATATCGATAGGCGATTAGGGTCGGCTAATAAGCATAAAGAGTTTCTAGGTAGTTACTGGTACAAAAAGCGTGTAGCGGATCAGATTTTACTTTCGTTAAAGTACAAAACGAAGAAGCACAAATGGTTACTCTTGTCGCTTAAAAAGGCCGGTTTAGTAGCAACACTTAACTTCTTTTTGTATCAATTTAAAAATAAGCTTTTAAGACGAGCTTAGTTTGGATCTAATAATGAGTTCAGAATTGCAAGTTTCTGTAATAGTGCCAGTTTGGAACGATAGTAAGAGAATTCTAAAGTGTATTGAAGCGCTACAGAATCAAACCCTCGATAGTCATTTATATGAAATATTAGTTGTCGACAATGGCTCTTTAGACGATACATATGAAGTGTTAGAAAAAGTGAAAGGAATCACACTTCTTAGAGAGGTTAAACCAGGCTCTTACGCTGCAAGAAATAAAGCTATACATGAGTCAAATGGAGAAATCCTAGCTTTTACTGATTCTGATTGCATGCCAGACTCTAGATGGTTAGAAGAAATCACTTCTTGCTTATTATCTAATGAAAAAATTGGAATCGTTGCTGGCGAAATAGAGTTTTTCAAAGCTCCTGAAGATAACGTTGAAAAAGAAGCACTAGCATTTGAATCCATGTTTTCGATGAACCAAAAAAAATATGCAAGTGAAGGCTTGTGTATTACAGCTAATTGGTGCTCTAGAAAAGAGATCATATTGGCACAGTCAGGCTTTAGAACTGATCTAAAATCTGGCGGTGATCACGATATGTCGAAAAAAATAGTGGAAAGTGGTTTGACAGTTGAATACTGCAAAACTGCCAAAGTTTTACACCCGGCAAGAAATAATAGTGAACTACTTAGAAAGAGGCGTCGTGTAATAGGCGGTACTTGGGATAAAAGTAACAGCAAATTTAAGGCAATGAAGATATTAGTCAATTCTTCAAAGCTATTCCTGAAACGGATCTATAAAACCCTCACAGCGGCAAATTATTCCTTGTATCAAAGGGGTCTTATTGCGAAAGTTTTATTCATGATTTTCTGGGTTTCAATATCAGAAGTAATTCATCTTATCTTCGGAAAAGAAAGTACCAGAAGTTAAAAATTTGGTACGCAACTTCAAAGTAAATTTTAGGCATAATAATGAGAAAATTAATTCTTCATATTGGGTTACACAAAACAGGTACTTCTGCAATTCAAAAGCACTTGATTACTATTGAAGATGAACTCAAAGTACAAGGGTGGTCTTTTTTTCGCATTAGAAAAGACGGTGATATATCTAATGTTGGTAATATTAATACATGGATTGATTTTACTGGCAAAGGTAATGACTTTTTAGCTACTGTTGATGATGGGCTATATAGCGCTTTAGAAAAAACTTCAGGAAATATAATTGCATCATGTGAAGAATTAAGTTGGCTAACACCTGAACAAGTTCAAAACATGGAGTCCCGTTTGCATGAGATTTTTACTGATATTAAAATTATTTGTTATGTCAGACGCCAAGATGAGCATTTTATATCGCACTATAAACAAGGCTTTAGATACCCCCATTCTAGTGCGCGAATGTTTTACTCCTTTTCCAATCCATTAACGCCGCTTTGGCAAGACTATTATCACAAGTATCTGGATTATTTTGCAAAAGCAGAGGCGTGGTCTTCGGCTTTTGGAGTATCCAATATTATATTTAAAGAATTTAATAGAGAAAAATTGTACGCTCAAAATTCTGCATTAGATTTTATGAAAACGTTAGGTCTAGATATTGAAGAAAACATAAAGTCAGATAAGAAAAATAGTGTAAATGAAGCTTTAAGCTTTCAGCAATGTGTTGTCAATGATGCAGTGTTCGAAACTAGATCTGAACTTTGGTACGAGCTGGGTGGGCAGAGTTTTTCTAAAAAGTTAGGCTTTAAAGGTATTCCAGGTGAGAAAAATGACTTCTTACACTATTTCAAAGTCAATCTGAGAAAAGAATTTTTGCAGTCCAATATAAAACTTAAAAGCTATATCCCAAGCTTAAGTAATGATTGGGTCGAATTATCCGAATCTGCTGGCCACACACATCAAAAAGCTAGCTTATGTACGAGCGAATTAGAACTGTATAGAGAAAGCTTAGTGTCACTTGTTTCTTATATTGATGATATAAGTCTATATCAGTTCTTAAAATTTAAATTGAGGAAATTTAGAAATAAATATATTTCCAAAATCAGGAAGAGGTAACTACTTCTTCTTTTTCATAAAGGTATCCTTTAATTCAAAATAGGCTTGTGGCCGAAACAAAAGAATGGATACTCCGTAATATACCCCACCAATAACACACTGAGTAAGAAGTAACTGGGTACTCGAAAGGTAAGCTTCCAAATATAGTTTAGTAATGCATAACGTTAATACCATTACCGCACTACTACCAATTGGAAAAGCGATACATTGTAAGAACCTAGCAAAGGTTATCTGCAAAATTTTAAATACGTTCCACCATGTAATAATTGCAGACAACAAGTATGCAGTGAAGTATCCAACGAATAGACCTTGGATTCCATATTGAATTCCGATAAGAAAGCCTATTATTTGCAGAGGTTGGTTTATAATATTTATTTTAAACTGTAACTTAGACATGCCCAACGCTAAATAGATAGAACCAGTTATAGTTGCTATAGACATGATTAGGCCGATAATGCAGAAAAAGCTTAAGTAAACCCCCATATCACGCCATGCTTCTCCATAAACTAATACAACAAATTCCTCAGCTACTACCATTAAACCAAGCATTAAAGGGAATGTTATAAATGATATGCTTCGAACTACCTTAAGATAAACCGAAGCAACTTTCTGTCTATCATTTTGCATCTTACTCATTACTGGAAACATCACATTAGCTAAAACACGTGATATATTATTAATAGGAAAAAGCATTAATTGGTAAGCTCTGGTGTATAACCCAAGTGAGGCAGAATCAAGGAACTTACCTACTACTAATTTATCCGCTTGTACAGCCGTTTGCCGCAAACACTGTGTGCAAAAAACGTAAACAGAGAATGAGAAAAGTGGCTTAAAATGGGATAGGTAAAACCCTAGCCTAATTGGCAAATTTGATTGCCTGTAAATTATTACTAGACGTAAAAATGCTAAAATTAATTGCTGTGCAACTAAGCTCCAAAAACCAAAATCTAAGATTGCTAGTAATATGGCAGATACCATGGCTAAAACTGATGAAATCATTTCTGCAATTGAGATTAATTTATGATTGATTTCCCTTGAAAGTTTTGCCTTTGGAACACTAGTTAACGAGTTTAGTACAAAAACTAAGGATAAAACCTGAGCTATTTTTGTAACTTTATCTTGTCCATAAAAGCTCGCTAAGTTATCAGAAAAACCATAAAGAGTTAGAGCGATAATTACTCCAAGAAATAAACTAAAGCTCATTGCTGTGCTGTAGTCTTTATCTGACGGCTCAGATTCTTTTTGAATAATTGCAGATGATAACCCGAAATCACTAAACACTTGAGCTAAGGCGACAAAAACGAGCACCATTGCAACAAGTCCAAAATCTTCAGGTGTCAGAAGTCTAGCGAGTACTATTCCTACAGTAAAATTGAAAGCTTGGGTTGCTATTTGTAGTGCGCTCGTCCATTTCAAGGCACTGACAGCACTTTTGCTTATATTCCTTTGATTATCCATTGGCCTGCTTTGTTTATTATGAGAAGGTGGGGAATGAAAAAATAGTGATTGCCGATTTTAAATCCGCCTTAAATACCTTATCGGTAAAAAGGTTTAATCATTACTAATGGGATGCTCTTATATCGGAAGTTAAAACGCAAATATTATTATTAAAATAAGTAATATGAGCTAACTGTCGTAAGTGAGCTTGACTATGTTGATGTCAAAATATTTTACAATCTGCGAGTCTTATCCAAGTTGGTAGTAAATAAAGCTCTATAAATCATGAGCTTGAATTATTGGCTTGTTTTTTGCTTTTCCTTAGGCCTAATCGATATTTTTTGTAGTGAGGAAGTAATTATGAAATTTTTCAAGGGTGCAATGATAGCTTTTGTAACTTTATTATCTGTGAGCGCTAATGCAGCTTTTATTGATTTTAATAGTTACACAACTTCTAGCATTGTAAATCAGCATCATTCAGGTGATGCTACCGCTAGCACTGATGGTTCAGAATTGACACTTGATGGAAACCTCTGGGTTTACATTACAGATACCTTCGAAATCCAGACAGGCACTATGCTTTATTTTACTTTGGATTCGTTTGGCGCTGAAGCGGAAGTATATGGTTTGGGTTTTAACAACTCAAACAACGTTACACCTAATACGTTTTTTCAACTTGGTGGTAGCGAAACTTCAAGACAAAACCAAATCGCCACTTACACATTTGGTGATGGAGTTGTAGACTTTGCAATTGATGTTGGCTCTTTCTTTACTGGTACTTTCAGCAATTTTGTATTCATATTAGATGCAGATAATATTTCTGGTACTGTTTCTACTTTTAGTAACGTAGAAATCTGTTCTGTTGGTGATGTTTGTTTATCTACCTCAAGCGCGCCTTCTGCACCCACAAGTGTAGATGCACCTTCTCCTGGAATAATTTTAGCGATGTCGCTAGTGCTTCTGGCAGGTGGTCGCCGTATCTTTAACTAATTGGTTAAAATACTAAAAAACTAACCCGAAAACTTTAATGAGTTTTCGGGTTTTTTATTAATAAGAGCCGGTGGTCTCTGCGATATAATCAAAGCAATAGTAACTCCGTTAACTCTCGCAATACATAAACTTCGTATTGAAAAGTTATCTTTATAAATTCCTTTGCAATTTATACTGCTCATAAGGTATCCGAAGATTACAAAAAAAACATCTACACCTGTAACCAAACTTGATTGAAAACGAGATAGTATAACGGCAATGGCGCTTCACCGTTTATATTTTTTCAGGTTTCAATCTCTTATGCCAATATGTAGTGGGTAGGTGCGGGGTTGGCAGCCGAAGTAATTTTCAATAAAACAATATTTCTTATTAAAGCGCTTTAATATAGATATCTCTTTTTCTTATAAATCTAGAGGTATGTATAATTGACTTATAACTTCAAATTTCAGAAGTTAAGCCTACAGAAATACCAACAGTTTCATTAATTTTTTTCTTCTCCGAACCACCCTTAACAATTTTTATATCCTCGAAATAAACCTTGCTTCCTTTGCTCAATTTGGCGTCGTCATTATCCAGTATGAACACAATGTAACTAGAAGAATCTAAGTTATATTCAGATAAATTTAGTTCGATTCTTTTCGAGAGTGTTGAGCCCAACTTTTGTCTTAGGTCATGTCCTATGGATTGAGTCCCAGCAAACTGAAGGACTTTATTTTGGGTTAAGATATTATCTGTTTCAAAAGAAATCCCAACCACTTCTGAATATCCCTCTACCCTTAGATCAAAGCTGATTATATCATCCGCGTCAAAATTATATTCAAGAGGTACCTTATACCAACCGTTCCCTGTTATTAAAACCGAATTTCCATCAAATACAGTAACAGTGCCCTTAGTAGCTTGGTTATGAAAGCGAGTTAGCATTCTATCGTCAATTAGTACTTTTTGACTGTGGTTCTCACTCTCAACATTCATGTCTTGGCTTCTACTGAAGTTATTAATGACATTTGCGGGAAGTACTGGCAAGACTAGCGATTTAGTTTCTGTATCCCATAATGGCGACCACACATAAGAATCGGGATGTTCTGAAAGCTTATCGATGTTTAACTCATAATATGGTCGCATTACCTTAGTGTTAAAGATTATATTATTAATAAATTTTGACTCACTATACTTTTCTTTATCGAGAACGCCGAGCCCAACATTATTATTTTTCAATCTGTTTATAATTATATTATTTCTAGCTTCTAACCAAAATGTCGAATCACCTCTCATTGCTGATGCTGCAATACCGTTTCTATTGGTGTTAATATAGTTTTCTATAATATATGACTTACCACCGGGCAGTGACATAAGGCCCCCAGCTTTTATAGCTGCCCACTCTTTCCCTCGTTCATCACCCAAATCATGTATATAGTTGTGAAAAATATAGCTTGGCCCTAGCATATTTGGTGTGATACTTATCCCTACATATCCAGCAGTCATTTCGTTATTGTAAACTGTGACGTTTCTCTGCCCCCCATCTATCTCAATGAGATCATCATTAGCGAATGCTAAGTAGTTGTCATGAATCGCTGAATCCCTAACAAACCCACCGGTACTTTCTGCGTTCTTCCGCCCTTCGATAATATCGTTGAAACGATGTTCGTTTGTTCCATAAAATCTGTTGTAACGAACGATAATTTGGCCTTGAAACTCCTTTTGAGGGTGGTTCGCGTGTATTTGTAATGCATTTGGTCCATTGGGATGCCCATAACCCCAATGATTAGCTTTTGGGATGGGGCTATGGATTTCACAATTTTCAACTACTGAATTCCCCGTTTTTTCAAGGTAGATTCCTGAATCATAATTTATAGGGGAATTGCTATCAGTTGATTCGTATCCTATGTTATTTTTGTAAAAAGTTGCAATTCTCCCAAAACCGGAAATATCGCACTTATTTACCCATATGTTGTGTGTGTTTTTTGCATAAATACCGTACCTACGGCCGCCCTTTATTTTTAAATTTTCGAGCATTACATATGCCTGTGACCCGATGTTAACGGCAGACAAGTACTCTTCTCCCGCTTCTATAAGCGTGCCGTCACCAATAATTTTTGCGTAACCGTTTTCATCGCCGTATATATTTAGTGCTTCTAAATCTAATTGACCTCCATTGTATATTTCAGAAAGGTAATAAATTTTCTCTGGATCTATTGGGGGGGAGTTAGGGCGCGTTTTAAAATCGAAAAAGTACTGATTTTTAGTTTCAAGGTAATCAGTTACTACGATTTCAACCTCATATTGGGTATCGGGCTCTAAATGTACAATGCTTCCTGAAAGTGCACCGTATATTGGCTCCCATGCAAGCTCTAATGCTGGAAGCCATTTATTATCGCCAACTTTTCTGTATTTTACTTCGCTTGAGTTGTCCTCATCTTGCCCATAAATAACAATTCCCGCTGAGTGTATAAGTGGAGTGACACTATTTTCCATTCCTGTGGCAGAGGCATCTAATACAATCGTAGGGTCTATATTGTACTCAACAGCGATTGCTAAAAGGCTACTTTTATCGATCAGATTCTTTTCAGCCGCATAAGTCAGAATTCTATATGCATCAATTGGAAACAACGTGATGAGAGTTGAAATAGCTGAAGGCGTATCATCAAAATTAACTAGTTTTTCGGAAATTTCATTACCGCGATATTTATTTTTTTTAATTAGCAGTAGTGTGTCTGTTGAATACAAGTGAATGATATTGTCTTTATGTTTTGAGATAATTACTTTAGACGACTTCGATACCTTCATTCTTGAGAGCGCAGTAGTTATTTCGAGTTCACTACTGGCTTTACTTGCAACGAGATGTGTTTGAATTGCATCACCTAGCTGATTGGTAACCGAGCTATCTTGTTTGGGGCGCTTTGACACTGAACAGGACGCAAGTGTCATCATTAATGCAATAATAAAAACAGAGAAAAACTGACTATAAAACATAGTGTGGGATTTCATGCGAAAATCCTTTAGCTGATTCAGAAAAGATAAAATACGGGTGTTTAGGCTTGAAAAGCGTATTTTTACGGAAGAGACTTATAGTCTAGTAATACGATTTAAACTACACAAGCTATTAGTCGGAACAAAAAACTTACTAATTGCATTTTTATATAACTATTTTGATATTTTTCATTTCTATTCAGTTCTGACTACACTCAATAGGTGAGTAATTGATTAAGCGTAGGAATAATAATTTGACCTAATACGGAAATCTTCAATCATGAAGAAATGTCACTAGATGAGGCAAACACCTCGTTTAAATTAGTAAGTTGAAAAACTTCCAAAAAGCAGCGCCCTTCGATAAATGGTGTTTACCAGCCATAAGAGAGTCACTTTGTTGTCATTAAAATCCCTTATGAAACTCGAAAGTTTACTCTAGCGAAAGCAGCAGACTTGTATTTATCTAAAAACTAATAGTTTTCTTATAAATAATCCAAAAAAAATGATCATCATCACCCATGTACTCGGCGAACTCACCCTAACTGCATTAACACTGGCCAATGTAAAACTTAGTGTGGAATCAATATTACGCTCGAAGCCGCCAGTGGCAGGGTAAAAACTCTCTCTTACGCGAAGGGTGCCGCTACCTTTCTGGTTATCATCAGTAAAGTCTACGTCAGTCCACGAAAAGGGCTGCGAGAAGTCGGGCTGCTTATCGAATAGTTCGGTTTCTTCACTAAACACCAAAAAGTCATTAATTAAGTCAAAGAAATAAATGCTTAAGTTGTAAGTTAAAATGGTTTCGTCTGCCGAGATTGTTTCTGAGATTCTCGCAAAATCGCCGAAAGATTCACCGTTGCCAATTGGGCCGCCGTTGTAGTCGGGACCGTTGTACATTTTAATAAATTCTTCAGGGAAATAATCATCTTCAAAGGCGTTGTAAATACCTTGATTGGCAAGGTTGTATGTTTTGCTATTCAGGTTTAATTGTGAAGTCAGTACAGGTAAGCCTACATCATTCTGCCCCGTACTTCTCTTGATAAATCTAATGTGAACGAACCGCTTATTGGCTGGTTAAGTAAACTGGCTTCGTCAAACTCAGAATTAGCGTTGTTTTCTACACTGGAAACAAAGCCAGTGAAGTTAAATTGCATGAACGCAGAATGCGCGTTGTAAGAGATGAATAGAAAAATATAGCGAATATCTTGGTAAGCATGAAAGTTCCTTTTTACACAAATTGAAGTAAATTGGTAACTGAAGAACCATAATAAGCTTTGGATGAAAATTGGTCTATATCAGAAGACTAATTATAAAAATAATTCACTTTAACGATATAAGGAGAATACAATTCTCATAGTGTTTACAATATAAGTAAATTCTAATGGTAATTACTCAATAGAATAGCTACTTTGATTGAATATAAGCCTCACCAACTCTTCTGCGGCCAATACTGATGGGTGGTCGTCATCAAAATACATAGGTGTACCATCTTTAACTGCGAAGCACGTTGCTGCGTCACAGAACACTTCATGAGGTTTTATTAGTTTTACATTTGCAGGGTATTTAGCGTTATTAAAGTGTTTATTAATGTACTCATTTCTTGTTTCAAACCAATCTCTAGTCGTCCCTGAAATAGTCTGGAAAGATAGGTTGTTACGATAGTTGTGTCCTAAGAGCTTGTTTATATTCTGTGGTAACTCTGGAATAGGATAAAAAACATAAACATTAATTTTGTTAGCAGCAAGAGTCTGAATTAAAGAATCAATATTGTTTGTTAGCCTTAATGTGTTGTCAGTTATTTTAGTATTACTTTTCTCTGGGTAGCTCAGATTATCGCCGCCTACAAGTTGGCTAGTGTACCTGTGTACTACAACAACATTCTGTATTTTAGCGTCGTTTAAAATGTATTCTACTGTCTCGTTGTACCATTTTGCACAGGGACTGAAATCTTCTTCTTCGGTGTAAGATGGTACACAACCCGAAAAACTAAAGTGCTTAAGCCCAATGCTTTCTTTCTGCAAACGTTTAGCTAGTGCATACGCGATTTCTGTAGAATGACTGTCAGCTAAAGTCGCCCATTCGACATTTTGTGTATTAAAGTATTCACATGCGGTTTCTGGTGACTGATATTCATGTATGTGGCATTTATCACGGTAGGGACTCGGTTTGGCATTTGCTGATGCATACCTATAATCTTCAGGCGCCAAATGTAAGAAGCCTTCTTGATAAAATATAACAGAGCCCAATAAGCTTAAAATTATCGCCATCCAGAGCGGCTTAGCCCTAAAGTAAGAAAAAATAGTACTAAAATTGCGAGTGAAGTTTATCTGTTCAACGTATTTATGGCTTAAGAAACCTAATATTGCAGATAAGATCAAGCCAATATACACGAACCTATCGCTTAGTGAAAAATAATAAATAGCCACAACTAATGGCCAATGCCATAGATAAATTGAGTAAGACCAAGCTCCTAGCTTTTGAGAAATTACATTGCTTGTAAGTATGCTATTGCTTCGTTGAGATAGAAGAACAAAGTATGTGCCTATTACTGGTACTAAAGCATAATATCCGGGCCAAGGTGTTTGCTCAGAGAATAAGATATAGGCGCACATTACTAAAACAATGCCGAAAATTTCCAATATTTTGCTTTGATTCTTATTTAAAGCAATTGGATATAGGAAGGCTAACCCACCAAACATCATTTCCCAGGCTCGTGTAAGTAAAAGGAAGTAGGAAGCGCGGGGAGAGATATAAGTGATAGCAACACATATAACGAAACCTAATAAGGTTAATAATAATAAACTTCTTTTTATGTTGGTTAAGCTTATAAATTTACTGAGCGTTAATAGTAAAACAGGGTAAATAATATAAAATTGCCACTCTACAGATAAAGACCATGTGTGAAGCAACCACTTTTCGTGCGAAGCGGCATCGAAGTAGCCCGATTCTCTCCAATAGAGGATGTTGGAAATAAAACCGATGCTACCCGCTACATGCTTACCTAGTTTTTCGTACTCGTAGGGTAGTAGGCAAAACCAGCCAAAAAGAATTAATACAAAGCACAGCAAAGCTAAGGCGGGTATAATTCTATTTGCCCTAGCTAAATAAAACTGAAGTAATGAAAAGTTTTGTTTTTCTAGTTTCTTAAAAATTATACCTGTCATCAAGAAACCAGATATAACGAAAAATACATCGACACCTGCGAAACCGCCGGGCATCCATGAATCGTTAAAGTGAAATAGAACAACCGCAACAACTGCGATCGCTCTCAAACCATTAATATCTTTTCTAAAATCCAATTTCTCACCCACGGGATTAGTTAATATAGCTAGCTCTCGCTAACCGAAAATCTTAACACGGAAAATGCCTTAATTTCTCTTCGAGAAAGAAAAAACTTGAGAAGTTAAATTGCATGAACGCAGAATGCGCGTTGTAGGAAATAAATAATAGGAGTACAGCTGCTATCTTAATAAGCATAAAAGTTCCTTTTTACGCAAAATGAAGGGTTTTTGATAACTGCAGAATTTATAATAAGCCCAGTTTGAAATTTGTTCTATTGTTTATTTAACCAATTTAAAAACTACCTAAAGTCTTGTTTGCCACCTAAGCAGGCCCCTCATTCAACAACTTTTATCCTAGCTTGGTACAAAAATCTGCCAATATCAGCCATATAGGGTAGCGGTTATGTCTATCAGTCGTGTAAACTGTCGCCTTTATTCAGGCAAGCCACAAATTCACGCACTATAGTTAGCCTTTTACAGGGCTATGTTATAAAGCAATGCATAGTGCACCGTGGTTATCCAGTCATCATGTCAATTGAGGAAAACATGGAGCTTGACGCTATTATCAATCAGGCAAAAGAACTGATTGACGCTGCACAAGATGCAGCCACTCTAGACCAAGTTAGGGTCGAATTCATGGGTAAGAAAGGTAAACTTACCGACTTACTTAAAGGGCTTGGCAAGTTATCTAACGAAGAACGCCCAGCGGCTGGTCAAAAAATTAACGTGGCCAAACAGCAAATTCAGCAAGCTATTTCTGCGAAAGGTGAAGCCCTGCGCAGTGAAGAGCTAAACAAGAAGCTTGCTGAAGAAGCCATTGATGTTTCGTTACCGGGCCGCACTGAAGCGCCGGGCAACTTGCATCCGGTTAGCCGCACCATCGCGCGTATTGAATCTTTCTTCGGAGAGCTTGGTTTTGCAGTTAAAACCGGCCCTGAAATTGAAGACGGTTTTCATAACTTCGACGCTTTGAATATTCCGGCTAATCACCCAGCCCGTGCCGACCACGACACCTTCTATTTCAATCCAGACATGATGCTGCGTACCCAAACCTCGGGCGTGCAAATTCGTACTATGGAAGCTGAAAAGCCGCCGCTGCGTATCATCTCGCCTGGGCGTGTTTATCGTAACGATTACGACCAAACCCATACGCCTATGTTCCATCAGGTTGAAGGTTTGATGGTAGACAAAAACGTAAGCTTTACCGATCTTAAAGGTATTTTGCACGATTTTTTGAATCACTTTTTTGAAGAGTCGCTTGAAGTGCGTTTTCGTCCGTCTTACTTCCCGTTTACCGAGCCATCTGCCGAAGTAGATGTTATGGGTAAAAACGGCCAGTGGTTAGAAGTACTAGGCTGCGGCATGGTACATCCTAATGTGCTTAAAGCGGTAAATATCGACCCTGAAGAATACACTGGCTTTGCCTTTGGTATGGGCGTAGAGCGTTTAACCATGTTGCGCTACGGCGTGAATGATTTGCGTTCGTTTTTTGAAAACGATCTTCGTTTCCTTAAACAGTTCAACTAAGGCAGAGAGTAAGCATGAAATTCAGTGAAAAGTGGTTAAGAGAATGGGTTAACCCTGCTTTGTCGGCTAACGAACTGTCTGAACAGTTAAGCATGGCTGGCCTTGAAGTTGATGGTGTTGAACCTGTTGCCGGTGAATTCAGCGGCGTATTGGTTGGGGAAGTGGTTGAATGTGGCCAGCACCCGAATGCCGATAAATTACGTGTTACCAAAGTAAACGTAGGTGATGGCGAGCTTCGCGATATTGTTTGTGGAGCGCCTAACTGCCGTGAAGGTATCAAAGTTGCTGTTGCTGTTGTAGGCGCGGTGCTACCGGGTAACTTTAAAATTAAAAAAGCGAAATTGCGCGGCGAGCCTTCTATGGGCATGTTGTGCAGTTTTTCCGAGCTAGGTATTAGCGACGATCACGATGGTATTATTGAATTGCCAGCCGATGCCCCAGTAGGCACTAATATTCGTGATTACCTAGACCTAGACGATACCTCTATTGAAGTTGATTTAACCCCGAACCGAGCAGACTGCTTGGGTATTCGTGGCATTGCCCGCGAAGTGGGTGTGTTGAACAACTTAGATGTGTGCGAACCGGCCATTAGCCCTGTGGCTGCTACCATTGACGACAGCATTGCAATTAACTTGAGCGCTCCTGAAGCGTGCCCACGTTATGTAGGCCGAGTGCTGCGTAATGTGAAAGTAACTGCTGCTACGCCGTTATGGTTAAGCGAAAAGCTTCGCCGCTGTGGTATTCGCAGCATCGACCCTATTGTTGATGTTACTAACTTTATTTTGTTAGAGCTTGGCCAGCCAATGCACGCGTTTAACCTTGCTTCAATTGAAGGCAGTGTAAACGTGCGTATGGCAAATAAGGGTGAAACCCTTACCTTGCTTGATGAAACAGAAGCTAAGCTTAACGACGATACGTTAGTGATTGCTGACGACAACAAAGCCCTTGCTATGGCGGGTATTTTTGGTGGTTTACATTCAGGTGTAAATGCAGAAACCAAAGATATCTTGCTAGAAAGTGCCTTTTTCAGCCGCGATGCCATTATGGGCCGCGCACGTCAGTATGGTTTACATACCGATGCGTCGCACCGTTATGAGCGTGGCGTAGATTCACAACTTCAGCGTAACGCCATGGAGCGTGCTACTGCCCTTATTCTAGAGATATGCGGTGGTGAAGCAGGCCCGGTTGTTGAAGCGTGTGAAGAAGACAAACTGCCTAAACAAGCCAGTGTTTTACTACGACGTGATCGTTTAGCACGTGTGTTAGGTATAACCATAGACGACGCTCAAGTGCTTGAAATTCTTGAACGTCTTGGCTTAAACGTTGTCCAAACCAATGAAGGTTGGGAAGCGAAGGCGCCAAGTTATCGTTTCGACATTGCTATTGAAGAAGACTTGATAGAAGAAGTAGCACGTGTGTATGGCTATAACAACATTCCACATGTTGCGCCAACTGCTGCGTTATCTATGTTGCCTTCACAAGAAGCGGTGTTGCCGATTAACACAATGAAGTCGTTATTATTAAGCCGTGGCTATAATGAAGCGATAACATACTCGTTTGTCGACCCTAAAATACAAAACGCGCTATTTCCTGATGCGAAGAGCATGGTATTGCCGCATCCTATTTCATCAGACATGTCTGTGATGCGTGTTAGCTTGTGGCCTGGTTTATTGGGGGCTACTGCTTACAACCAAAAGCGTCAACAGGGCAGAGTACGTCTTTTTGAAACAGGATTACGCTTTATTCCTCAACAAGATACGTCTAATGGTGTATTGCAACAGCAGGTTATTGGTGGTGTAGTAGCAGGGCGTCGTAACGAAGAGCACTGGGATTTAGGCGACAACCCAGTTGATTTCTTCGATGCAAAAGCAGATGTAGAGGCTTTACTAGCGCTAACCGGTAAAACCGGTGAGTTTAGTTTTGTAAGTGCCCAGCATAGTGCGTTGCATCCGGGTATGACTGCAAAAATTTTGCTTAATGATGAAGAAGTTGGCTATATTGGTGCTATACACCCTCAGTTTACAAAGTTATTGGGTGTTAATGGTCGAGTGTTTGTGTTCGAGCTTGAAGTTGAAGCTGTTATCGCACGCAAATTACCGTCTGCCGCGCCTGTATCGCGCTTCCCATCGAACCGCCGTGATATCGCTATTACGGTGAAAGATGAAGTGAGTGTAGGAAATATTCTTTCTTACATAGAAGAAATTGGCGTAAATCAACTAGTTGGCTTAAACTTGTTTGACGTGTACAAAGGCAAGGGAATTGAACCTGGTTACAAGAGCCTTGCATTGTCACTTCACTTACAAGATCCGGAAAAAACCTTGGAAGAAGCTGAAATTCAGCAGGCTGTAGATACTGTGGTTAAAGGTCTGGAATCTGAGTTTGAGGCCGCGTTAAGAGAGTAAACTATGGCATTGACCAAAGCCGAGATGGCTGAACACCTATTCGAAAAGTTGGGCATTAATAAACGTGATGCTAAAGATCTGGTAGAGCTTTTTTTCGAAGAGATAAAAGGCGCTTTAGAAGCTGGTGAGCAAGTAAAACTGTCAGGTTTTGGCAACTTCGACTTGCGTGATAAAAATGAACGTCCGGGCCGGAACCCTAAAACCGGTGAAGACATTCCAATTAAAGCGCGTCGGGTGGTAACTTTCCGCCCGGGTCAGAAATTGAAGAGTCGCGTAGAAAACTCTTCACCTATCGACCAGTAATCTACCGGTCGTTACAATACTTATGAAAGAGCGGGGCAACTCGCTCTTTTTTGTATTGCCTTTTTAAAAACCAGTAACCTTGTTGCTGCGTTTCTTTTCACTATGTCTGGAGGAAAGTGTGGTTAAAGCGCTTCTCATTATTGCTGCCGTTTTTATGTGTATTGTTTTTGCTGTTGCAGGTTGGTTTGTTTATTTAGCGGAAGATACTAATCAGCGCGATCAAGCATCAGCGCAAGTTCCTGTTATCACCTTAATGGAAATTCTTCACGCTAGTGATTTACAAGCGGGTGTTAAAGAGGCCGTTAGAAATGGCGACGAAGAAGCCATTAATACGTGGATGGAACAAGCACAAGTGGTGGCTGAAGCTGGTTATTTAGCGCAAACTCATATTGAATACTTAGGCTCGCAGCAGGCCCACGATTACGTGGTGTTTAACGCTAAACGACAGCTATTTAATGAAGCGTTTGAGGCGCGTTACTATGCGCTTAAAGACATGGGGAATTTAAAAGAAGAATACCCTGAAGCGTATGATTTATTCGATCGCACTGAAGCCTTGCTTGAAAAGCGTGACGCCATCATTATTCAAATGGCGTCAGCCCTATCAGGTACAACACCCCCAAGTGAAGCGGCATTGAATGAAGCGAAGCAACGCTGGTTAGCACGTGCTGAAGGTGATTCGCTGTCGCTAAGTATCGACCAGCCTAAATAAGCAAAAAAAAAGGCATAGCGGAAACCAAAAAAGCGCTATAAGAAAGCTAAAGCCTGACTTTGTTAGCTGGCCGCAATCTCTGCTGCCTTAGCTTGCGTTAAGTTAAGAATGTGTTGTGGTGTTATTTCTAGCTCTAAACCCCGTTTACCTGCACTTACGTAAATAACCTCGTGTGCTAACGCGCTTTCATGCAACACGGTTGCTAGGCGCTTTTTCTGCCCTAATGGGCTTACCCCTCCCAATAAATAGCCAGTACTAGCAACCACAGTATCGCTAGGTGCCATGGTAATTTTTTTAACGCCCAATACCTTTGCCAGCTTTTTTTCGCTTAGCGTGGTGTTTACTGGCACTAACGCTACCGCCAATTTATTGGTTTCATCACTTACCACTAGCGTTTTAAAAACCGAACTAGGGTTAAGGTTTAGTTTATCGGCTGCTTCTAATCCATAAGAGGGCGCATTGCTATCGTGATGGTATTTTAAAATAGTATGGGCAATACGCTTTTTCTTTAATAGGGTAATAGCAGGCGTCATCGGTTTATCCTTCGTCCTTCGGATACCATTGGCGTAGGTGTATAATTTTACCTGGCAGTAATGGAGTAGCCGCTTGTGTGGCGTAGTCGCTAAATCCTGCTTTAAAAAAGGGCGATAAAGGGTGACCAGACTGAGCCCCCGGCAACGTTAGAATGGCATCATCTAAATGGCCGGGGCTAACAAAAAAGCGTTCAGAAGCCCCAAAAGTAGCAGACTGTACTGCTGGCATGTAGGTATCGCCAAACCCTTCTACGGTATCCATATTAAGCTTGTGCCCCACAAAGGGAATTTGTTTTGAGAACGGATGCTTCACGGTAAGTGCATTAACACTGCCCCAACGTAAGTCTTCCATATTGGCTTCAATCGGCGAGTATTCATCTAATAGCGTATGCTTTGCGCGTCGGTAGGCATCTACAAGTAAATCATCAAAAGATTCAGTACCTTCAGGTAGCCAGCTATCGGGCTGGGTGTGAATAAGTTGCCAAACGGCAGGCTCGATGCCGCGAAGTAACGAACGGCTTTGTACGCCTTGATTATCGATGTTAGTGAGTATCTTACCAAACAATTGGCTTACCACTTCTTTGCGAAAATGCTTTACTAGGGTGTAACCTACAGAGTCTTCGCACGCGCATTCCCCCCATTTACGTAAGTAGGCTAGGTCGGCCTTAAATTCGATATTATCGTTTAATAACAAGCCCGATAATAGCTGCTGCCACGGAATCAAAAATTGCGCGTGATTGTCTAACTGAATAGCGTAAAAATCGTTTTCGTTGAATGTGTCTTTTTCAAAAAGGCGATCTCTTATTTGCTGGCCTCTAGCACCAAGGGCATAGCCACCATCCCCTAATCTTGCCACGTCATCGGCGGAAATTACCCGCGCATTGGCTGTCCATATTCTGTTGCTGCTTGGGTTTTTCACTACTGGTAGGTTAGTAGTGCGAGTAGGGGCGGTTGGGGTAACGGTGTTTTCGTCTATGGCAGTAAATGAAGCTTGTTCTCTGTTCATTACTGCGCCGCCGGGTAACCATGCTGCGCTGCCAGAATTATCTACTATCACCATGTTTTGCGTAGGTATAGCAATGTCTTTGCCTACTTCTATGGCGTCGTCAACAGTATTGGCGGTACCTAAATTAACAATGGCAAGGTTAACCGCAAAAGGATGATGTGCCACCCAATTTAATGCGTAACGTTTACCGTTAACGTGTTTAACGGGGCCGTACTCGCTAAGCTCTAACGTGTAAGTATGCGATACCTCTTTACTTACTATGACTTCATCTACCATTTGAGTAGGTGTGTCGTCGGCAAGGGCTATCCAATCAAGGTTGTCTAGGTTGGCATTCGTGAAGCCCCAAGCCACTTTGTTGTTAGTGCCAACAATTACGCCAGGCAAGCCGGGGAGTGAAACCCCCGTTACCGACACGCTCGTAACCGATGAACTTACGCCCGACACGTCAGGGCTTTGATACGCTTCGCTTATTGTAGCGCGGGGGGCGTCTTTGTAGTTAAGCTGAGTACGGTACCAAATAATAGGAACGCGCAAGCCTAGGTGCATGTCGTTAGCCAGTAAACCGCTTCCTGTGGCTGTAAGGTTACCGGTTACTGCCCAATTGTTACTGCCTATATCAGGCAGTTCTTCAGCGTTGTAGGTTTGTAGTGATATTTCTGTCGTAATAGGTGCCACAGAATGAATATTATCGCCACCTGATACTGAATCAGTTGAACTAGGCTCGGGGGAAACAGGTTCAGACGGAGTAGACTCCGATGAAGTAGGCTCTGGCAATATGGGGTAAGGCGGTACGTCGGCATGATAAAGCGCCAGCTCACTGCCATCTAAGGCGGCTTGATAACGGCTAGGCTGGGTGATGAAGTTATATAGCGGCGTACCGTAAGTTTCTTTTAGTGCTGTGCGCGCCAAGTCGATTTCAATTTGCCCGCCTTGTAAATCTAAATACATGCTGTAGGCCACCAAAATACTGTCGGTGGGTTGCCAAGGTGATAGTGTTAACCCTGCTGCAATATATTCGAAGGGCGGCACGGTGTATTCGTCTAGCGCGGCATTTACGCCATGAGAGTAACTTACCAGCAGTTGCTTTTGGGTTAATGGTAGGCTGTCGAAAACTTTTACAGCGCGTTTTGAGAACTGGTGGAAGCGGGCGTTTTTATCAATCTCTAGCGCAACATCGCCTACCCATTCAGCCAACCGGCCCGATGCACTTCTGCGTTGTAAGTCCATTTGAAAGAAGCGGTCTTGGCCGTGGGCAAAGCCTAGGGCATATGCGGCATCGAATTTGTCTTGCGCGTTAATTACGGCGTGGCCCATATTGTCGCGGGCAAGGGTAGCGGGCGCGGTAATGCGAGACGTGGCGTGGTTACCGTCTAATGTGGGTAAACTAAGCTGCAACGCCATATAAACGCCACCTAGTGCTAAAACGACTAATGCAATTGCACCTAAAACCAACCACTTAATCCAATTTAACACGTGTATTACTCCATTTTTTTCTCTATCCTAACCACACTATCTACAAATTTGAAGTGATGTTTTATGACACGTTTGCGAGAAACACTATGGGCCCGTTAATGCTTGATTGTCAGGCAGAGCGTTTATTGCCTGAAGAGAAAGAAAAACTAGCACATCCTGTGGTGGGCGGCGTCATACTTTTTAGCCGTAATTATTACGATGGCGAACAACTTACTCAGTTAGTAAAAGAAATTCGAGAAAGTGCAAATAAGCCTTTGTTAATAGCGGTAGATCACGAAGGAGGCAGGGTTCAACGCTTTCGTGAAGGGTTTACCAAATTACCCGCTATGGGCAAGTTAACGGGGTTGGTACAGGCGCAAGCTGCGGGTAAAGATATTCACTGGACCGAGTTACCCGAAGAAGAACTGGACGTAGAAGAGACTGTAGTCAACCAAGCCACACTAGAGTTAGCTAAAGCGTGCGGCACCATTATGGCCCATGAGCTAAAACAGATAGATATCGATTTTAGTTTTGCCCCTGTGCTTGATATTAACGGTGTATCGCAAGTGATTGGCGACAGGGCATTTGCTGAAACCGCTGAAAAGGTTATACCACTTGCCAGTGCGCTAATAGAAGGCTTGCAAGTTGCAAACATGCCAGCTATTGGAAAACATTTTCCGGGGCATGGCAGTGTGGCCCCGGATTCTCATGTGGCATTGCCTATAGACGAAAGACCCCTTGAAGAAATTAAACAAACTGATATGGTTGTTTTTGAAAGATTAATTTCTAAACAGTTGCTAGATGGAGTAATGCCTGCGCACGTTATTTATTCTCAAGTTGATAGCAAGCCAGCCGGTTTTTCCGAACACTGGTTACAAAAAATATTAAAGCAAGACTTGGGCTTTAACGGTGCAGTGTTCTCTGATGACCTGTCTATGCACGGTGCCAGTGTTGCCGGAAATTATGTCGATCGTGCCCAAGCGGCATTATCAGCAGGTTGCCATATGGTATTGGCATGTAATAACCCGAAAGGGGCGGAATCTATTTTAGATGCGCTGCCCCATTCAACAGACTCTTTCGAGGCTTTAACCTCACTTTACGGGCGCAAACCAGCTGTGCATGCCAGTGCAGCTTATAAAAACGCATTAAAGGTGTTGTCGCGCTATGGAATCGGTTAAACCGAAACTAATAATAATATCCTTCGTTAGCGCAGTTGCTCTGTATGGAGTGCTGTTGTTTGTAGGCCTGTCACATATTATGGCCATTAGCGCGGCTATTACCGTGCTGGTGGCCATGTTGTGGGTTACCGAAGCGCTACACATTGCGCTGCCCGCACTCATTCCTTTCTTCGCCTTTCCTATGGCGGGGGTTATTAGCTATCAAGACGCAGCATCGGCATTAGGTAACCACGTTATCTTGTTGCTAATGGGCGCTTTTATGTTGTCTAAATCGCTAGAAAAATCTGGCGTTCATCAACGTTTAGCGGTGTACCTTATTCGGCTAACCGGTGCGAACAGTGCCCGCAGGCTGGTATTTGGCTTTATGTTCACCTCAGCTATTTTAAGTATGTGGATTTCTAACACCGCCACCACGCTAATGTTACTGCCCATTGCGCTTGCCATTATTCATGCTTCGAATTCGCCTAAACTAGGTGTAGCCGTGTTACTGGGTATTGCTTACGCCGCTAGCGTGGGCGGTGTAGGTACGCCTATTGGTACGCCGCCCAATATTATTTTCATGAGCGTGTATCAGCAAACTACGGGCACAGAAATTAGCTTTATTAACTGGATGAAAACCGGTGTGCCTATTGTGTTAGTGGCATTGCCGCTAATGGCATTATGGCTAACTCGGCATTTAAAAGGCGAGAAAACCGGTGGGTTACCCGATGTTGGCCCTTGGCGAAGTGCAGAGGCACGTGTGCTGGGTGTGTTTACTTTTGTGGCCATGGCGTGGGTGTTCAGGCCTTATTGGACCGCATGGTTCGGAATGGACTTTGTGGGTGACAGCACCATCGCATTGGCGGGAGTTGTGCTAATGTGTGTTATTCCTAATGGTGAGCGCGAACCTACTGCTACGGGCAGCAAACAAGGCTACTTGCTTGACTGGAACACCGCTCAGCAAATTCCTTGGGGAATGTTGTTGGTGTTTGCTGGAGGTATTTGTTTGGCGCAAGCCTTCACGGCGTCGGGCTTAAGTGAATTGCTAGGGCAGGGTTTAACCGGCTTAGCGGTGTTGCCGTTGTTCTTGTTGGTACTAGTGCTGTGCTTATCGGTAAGTTTTGTAACCGAAATTACATCGAATACAGCCACGGCCACGTTATTGATGCCCATTTTGGCCAGTGCCGCTGTGGCCATAGATGTAGACCCGCTTATTCTTATGATGCCAGCAGCTATTAGTGCCAGTTGCGCGTTTATGATGCCAGTGGCAACACCGGTAAACGCTATTGTGTATAGCAGCGGTGAGCTTACGGTGAAAACCATGGTACGCGAGGGCGTAGTGCTGAATATTATAGTGGCATTTGTGGTTACCGCTGGTGTGCTATTAACGCGCACCTAGTTTTCTTATCTGTACAGGTAAGCGTTAGTTAGCGACTATTTATTAGCGTTTAGTTAGCGTAAATTTCACTTACCTGAATGCCGTGAGGCGTTAGCCGTGCTTATACGGCCACTTCATCAAAACCGGCTTCGGCATTTAAGAAGCGGGCGAAGGTAAACAAGTAGTCAGACAACCGGTTTAAGTAAGCAGGCACTACGGCAGGTACATCGTAGTGCTTGGTAAGCACTATAACCGCACGCTCTGCGCGCCGACAAACGGCACGGCATACATGGCTTTGGGCAGCCGCTTTACTGCCGCCAGGTAGTACAAAGGTAGTTTGCGGGCCCAGTGTGGCTGTCATTTTATCAATATCACTTTCAAGCTTAACAACATCGTCTTGCGTTAAGGTAGAGCTAGCTGAAATAGCAAAACCTGCCTGAAACAGGTTGCGCTGAATAGTATAAATGTCTTCTTTTAGATGCACGGCTACCATAGCGGCCAACAAACCCAAGTGACTGTTTAGTTCATCAATATCACCGTAGCTTTGTACTACCGCATCGTCTTTTTCTACTCTTACTGGCTTATCGGCATATATCTGCGTACTGCCTTTGTCACCGGAACGGGTATAAATTTTCATGCTGGTATTTAGTCCTTGGGTTTTTACTTTTCACAAGCTCGTTTCACAAGCTTGGTCTACAAAAGCGTCGTCTACAAAAGCGTTGTCTACAAAAACTTATTCTTCGGGCGCGCTAGGGCGTTTGTAACGGCGAATTTGCACCACCATGCCAAACAGGGGGTGATCAAAGTAATGAAGCTGGTTACTTATTACACGGCGCTGTTCACTAAAGGGTAACGACACTAACTGATATTCCGGCGTAGCGTTGGCGGAAACATTGCTGCTGTTTAGGCTACTAATAGCGCTTGTCGAGTTTGTTGCCGTTTGGCCTTCAACAGGAATAGGCTGGCGATAGAAAAGCTCGCTGTCGATATGCAAATAAGGCACACGGTTTATGTATTTTAAAAATACCTTCATGTTGCCGTCTACTTTCCAAATAGGCGCACGAAATGCCGCACTTATATTGCTTTCATCGGCATCGTCGATAACATCTGCGTTGTCTAACGCTAGTAAATCTTTAAACAATATGGGCACAGGGCTAGCAAGCCGTGCATCTAAATCGTAAAAGAAGTCGCTTGTCATGGTTTCGGTGCTGTCTGTGTTTGATGAAAGCTGCTGGGTGTAATCCTGGCTTTCGTTCAATCCGCCGGCAGAGCTGGCATCAAGGCGCTGGATTTTGTTTTCCAAATTCTGATAGCTGTTTTCATCGAAGCTGTTTT
The DNA here is from genome assembly GCF_001562125.1 of Alteromonas sp. Mac1. Classification (NCBI taxonomy): domain Bacteria; kingdom Pseudomonadati; phylum Pseudomonadota; class Gammaproteobacteria; order Alteromonadales; family Alteromonadaceae; genus Alteromonas; species Alteromonas sp. Mac1. The sequence goes on along the minus strand of NZ_CP013932.1, from coordinate 1,760,294 downwards.
CGTCAAGGTCGCTTGAGCTTTGATTTACCGTTAACGACGTAGCACTGCCAAAGCGCAAAGGTGGCTGCGGTGGGCGCTGAACACCGTCTTGGTCAAACTCATCTGAAAAGTTATTACCGGCAAAAAGGCGAACGTTAAAGGCTTTGTCTTTACCGAATTTTACAGGCTGACGCCAAGTAACATGTAACAAGCGAGTGAGGTCACGGTTTTGTCTAATTTGTCGCGACAACGACGACATTTCTTGAGCATTCTTCGTTAATAAATGGGCGTGGCTAGCGTATGGCCAATCGTTACCTTCAGGAGTGATAGGTAGCTCTTTAGGGGCTGGTAAGCGGTTGTCTGGGCGATGAATATGCCATTTACTATCGTAATAACTCAACCAAGGCTTATGCACCACACAATACGGCTGGTTCGGTACCCTAATGGTTTCAATTTCATCTAACCCTAAAAACGCAACCCAATGAGCGGCTATTTCTTCTGGAGATAAGCCATCATTTGATAAGTCATCGTTTAATGCCTGAGAGCTCAGTTCATCGGCGAAGTTAGTTCGAGTAGATTGAGTTTGATTTGAGTAGGCCGCACCAGACTTTGTGTTCGAGGCTTGCCCGGCTATTTGGCCTGCGGCCAGCGAGCCAGATGGCCTATTCATTTCACCAGAAACATTAGCAAAGTAATCGAATTCAGGCCATTCAAGGGTGTTGGTTTCACCACAAACTGCAATGCCTTGTTTAAGCATGCTGATATCAGGGGTTATAACCGCACCTATTACATCGGCGTCTGTGGCAGGAACTGCTAAAGAGTCGGCTAAATCGAACTGCTCTTCAAGAGCAGACATTGCCACCTTTCTTTCAAAAACAATAACTTCAACATCAAACCACCAGTCGTCATCTGCCAACAACGGGGTAGAAGCCAATACAGCAAGTAGTGGGCTCCAACGAAAAAACCTCATGTTATCGCGACTCCTTTGCAAGGTCGGCAATGATATCGCTAATAAACGCAATGCGCGCTTTTGCGGTATCAGTCTGTTTTACTAATCGTAGTTTCTGGCTGCCTTCAAATTTGAAAGTATTTGGCTTGGTTTGCACAAGCTGAATAATATAGCCAGGGTCAACCTTGGTGGTATCTGTAAACTCTATGGTACCGCCTTGTGCTGACAAGTCTACTTTAAGCACGCCTATAGCTTCTGCTTTTATTTTTATTTCCGCCACTTCTACTAAGTTTTTAGCGGGTTCAGGCAATAAACCGAAGCGGTCGATACATTCTACTTGGAATTCGTCTATATCGTCTTGGTTTTTACAGCTGGCTAAGCGTTTATATAGCGATAACCTAGTGTTTACGTCGGCAATATAGTCATCAGGCAGTAGGGCAGGAATACGAAGTTCAACTTCTGTGTGGCCTGCCATGGCATCGTCTAGCGAAGGCTCTTTGCCTTCTTTCAGTGATGTTACTGCTCTATCTAGCATATCCATGTAAAGGCTAAAGCCGATACTGGCAATTTGGCCAGATTGGTCATCGCCCAATAGTTCACCTGCGCCACGAATTTCAAGGTCGTGGGTGGCTAGCGCAAAACCTGCCCCTAAATCTTCAAGTTTAGAAATAGCGTCTAGTCGCTTAGCTGCGTCTTTGGTCATACGCTTAGGATGCGGCGTAAGTAAATAAGCGTAGGCTTGGTGGTGTGAACGCCCCACACGGCCACGCAATTGGTGCAATTGGGCTAGGCCTAAGTGATCGGCTCTGTCCATGATGATGGTATTAGCACTGGGCACATCAATACCGGTTTCAATAATGGTGGTACACACCAACACGTTGTAGCGCTGGTGGTAAAAGTCGCTCATTACATTTTCAAGTTCGCGTTCGCGCATTTGGCCGTGGCCCATGGCAATACGCGCTTCAGGTACAATTTCGGCAATTTCTTCGGCAGTTCTGGCTATGGTATCTACTTCGTTGTGAAGGAAGTACACCTGCCCACCACGTAAAATTTCACGCATTATAGCTTCACGAATGATGGCTTTATTGCGTTGTTGTACAAAGGTTTTAATTGATAAACGTCTTGCTGGCGCGGTAGCAATAATCGATAAGTCTCGCATTCCCGACATAGCCATATTCAGGGTTCTAGGAATAGGCGTAGCGGTAAGGGTAAGAATATCTACATCGGCGCGAAGGGATTTTAGCTTCTCTTTTTGACGCACCCCGAAGCGATGCTCTTCATCAATGATCACTAAGCCTAAGTCGCTGAATTTAATATCGTTCGACAGCAACTTATGCGTACCTACTACAATATCTACCTTGCCATCGGCAAGGCGCTGCATGGTTTCTTTTTGGCCTTTAGCGCTAACGAATCGGCTCATGACTTCAATTTCAAACGGCCATGCGGCGAATCTATCTTTAAAGTTCTCGTGATGCTGTTGGGCAAGTAGGGTAGTGGGCACCAAAATAGCCACTTGTTTGCCTTGGTTCGCGGCTAAGAATGCCGCACGCATGGCGACTTCGGTTTTACCGAAACCTACGTCACCACATACCAATCTGTCCATGGCTTGTGGGCTACCCATGTCATGAATAACCGCCGCAATAGCTTGTGCCTGATCCGGCGTTTCTTCAAACGGGAAGCTGTCGGAGAATTTTTGGTAGTCGTCCCAATCAATATTGTAAGCAAAGCCTGGCTTTGCGGCACGTCGTGCGTATACATCAAGTAATTCAGCGGCCACATCGCGTACTTTTTCAGCCGCTTTTTGTTTTGCTTTGCTCCATGCATCAGTACCAAGTGAATTTAGCGGTGCGTGATCGGCATCGCCGCCGGTATAACGAGATATTAGGTGAAGCGACGCAACAGGCACATACAGCTTGGCTTGTTTGGCGTATTCAATGCACAAGTATTCAGTGGTAACGCCGCCTGCATCTAGGGTTTGCATGCCAATGTAACGGCCCACACCATGATCTAAATGCACAACGGGCTGACCGGTAGTAAGCTCGGCTAAATTACGAATAATGGCACTTTCGTCGGTAGCCGTACGCTTATCGCGAAGCCTACGCTGGCTTACTTTATGGCCTAATAGCTCGGTTTCGGTGATAAACAGCAATTCGCCGCTATCACTTCGCCAGTTAAAGCTATTTTCAACCATGCCTACGGTAATACCAATGTTGTCGCTGGCACTCACAAACGAGTTGAACGATTCAGCCGCTTTAGGCTTAATGCCCGCCTTTTGTAATACGGTAAGCAGCCCTTCACGGCGGCCTTGGGTTTCTGCGCAAAATAGCACTTTAGCACCGCGCTTTTTGGCATTATTCACCGTGGCAATTAATTGTTCAGCCGGTACTTTCTTTTGGGTGTTAATAGCAATATCGTCAAGCTTATCGCAGCCTAAGTTGAAACTGCCCGGCTTTTCTTCAATGATTTCTTTTGACAGGGATACACGCGGCCACTGTTTAATTTCGCCGAACAAGGTATTTATAGGTAAAAATAAATCTTCAGGTGGCAGTAAAGGCCTTGCTGGGTTGTATCTGTGTTGTTCGTAACGCTCTTGAATGTCTGCCCAGAAAAACTCGCTGGCATCTTGTACTTCGCCGTGTAACAACAGCACACTTTTAGGGTGCAGGTAATCAAACAAAGTAGCGGTTTTATCAAAAAACAGCGGCAAGTAATATTCAACGCCGCTTGGCATGGTGCCTTTTGTGACTTGAGAAAACACCGATTCTGAGGCGTTGTTCGCATCGAACTTTTCTAAAAAGCGCTGACGGAAAAGGGTAATAGATTCTTTGTCGGTAGGGAATTCCCGTGCGGGTAACAGCTTTATTTTTTCAACCGCATCGCCAGACCGTTGGGTTTCGGTATCGAAAAAGCGAATAGAGTCTACTTCGTCGTCGAACAAATCAATACGAAACGGCTTGTCGCTACCCATGGGGAATAAATCGATAATGCTACCGCGCACCGAAAATTCACTGTGGCTCATTACCTGGCTTACGTGTAAGTAGCCCGCTTGTTCTAAGTTGCGTCTGAATTGGTCTCTATCAAGGGTGTCTCCCTTATTCAGCATCAACAAATATTTTGCGAGGTAGTCGGTAGGTGCCAAACGTTGCATCAAGGTGTTTACCGGCACAATGAAAATACCATTTACCTGCTGGGTAAAGCGAAATAAAGTTTCTAAGCGCTGCGAGACAATATCTTGGTGTGGAGAAAACGAATCGTAGGGCAGGGTTTCCCAATCGGGAAATACCGTAATAGGTACATTTGGTTGCTCAGCTTTATTGCTGGGCATAAAAAACGCCAACTCTTTTTCTAGTTTTAACGCCGAAGGTGTGTCGGCTGTTACTAGCACAATAGGGCCGTTGTATTGGGCTTGTGCTTGAGTGATGCACAGTGCGGCGCTGCTGCCTTGTAACTGACCCCATTGCTTGTGGTCTTGCACAGAGGCGGATTTTTTCTGGGTCGGCAAAGGCAAAGATAAAAGAGTTGCTGTCATGTCGTCCTATAAACTACTTATTCGGTTTAAGTGTGTTGCTTGCTTCTGTTTTCTGACTTTTGTTGTATGGCTTTTTGAGTACTAGGCTCCGGAAGCCTTATCTTGCGCGCGCTTTTTAAGTTGCTGCGTTTGCAAATGCAAGCTGGCTCGAACAAGCAATTCTTGATCTTGCTCGCGGATGCTATTGAAAACAAAAGCTATATGGTAGCTATCCTCGACGTTCTCGCAAGTAATAACTTCCCCATAGCAAAATATGGCGGCCGCTTCTGTATCAAGAAATAACTTAAGTTCAGCTTGGCTGCCGATGTTCATAGCGGTTGGGCTTTTAATAATTACGCCCCCGCCACCGAGCTTTATTGTGCTAAAACGATGATCTGGTTCATCTTGCTGATGCAAAATAAATGACATCATCAAATCTATTTTGCGGGCTTGGTGATTTAGATATTCAGCCAACGATTCAGCATGGTCGCTTAAATGGCGCAACGGGCGAAGTGCTTGAGCTTCAATGCTAGCCATTTCGCTGGCTACACGAAACGCGTAGGGCATGGCTTGCTCTAAACCCGTTTCAGAAGGCACGGATTCACCTTCAGCGAGTGGTTTCACGTTAATATTAACGCTGTGCTGAATAGAGAAATACTCATCGAACTGGGCTTTTTTTTCTTCTAGGCTTAGGTTTTCCATCATATCTCCCGCCACTTATCTTGTACGGCCAGTAGCTTACACGTAGTATACGCACTTTACTATTTTGAGATTGCCCCGTCATCACACCTTTGGACTAAGCGCGCATTATGTATTTCCCTCTTCCCGCTTTTATTGCTTATCGGTATGCGAAATCTGGCCCGGCGCAGTCGTCTAGCCAAAATAGCTTTGTTTCCTTTATCAATCGTTTTTCTGTTGCTGGTATTGCCCTTGGCCTTACTGCACTTATTATTGTGCTTTCGGTAATGAATGGCTTTGAAGCCCAGTTAAAGCAGCGCATTTTGGGCATAGTGCCTCATATTGAAATTAATGCGCCTGTTGAAGAAAGCTTTGTAATGGGCTTGCCCAATGTGGTGGCAAGCATGCCTTTTCGAGAAGCCGAAGCGGTAGTGCAGTCTCGCTCAGACTTACGTGGTGTGCAGTTACATGGCGTGCGAGCGGATAGCATGACGCAGCACACTATGGTAGCCCACGAAATGCAGCAGGGTAGTTTTGATAGCCTAACGGCAGGTAGTTACAACGCTATTATTGGCCGTGCCCTTTCTATGCAATTAAATGTGCGGGCCGGCGACAAACTTCGGGTAATGGTGGCTGGTGCCAGCGTGTACACCCCATTTGGCCGTATGCCAAGCCAGCGGTTGGTCACTATTTCAGGTGTGTTCGACATGGGCTCGCAAATGGATGACAAAGTTATTTATATGCAGCTTGATGATGTGAACCGGTTATTACGAGATGTATCGGGCAAGAACACGGCTACCAGATTATTCTTAGACGATGCCTTTTTGTATCAAGACACGCTCAAACCTATTGTTGACGCGGATTTACCTGTACGTACCTGGCGCGAGCGCCAAGGGCCCTTGTTCGATGCAGTAAAAATGGAAAAGAACATGATGTTCTTAATGCTGCTGTTAATTATTGCTGTGGCAGCGTTTAATTTGGTTTCGTCTTTGGTGATGGTGGTGTCCGAAAAGCAGGGCGATATTGCGGTATTGCAAACCCAAGGCATGCTGCCAAGCACCATTATGACGGTATTTGTATTGAACGGGCTGTTTAATGGCGTAAAGGGCGCAGGTATTGGATTAGTTGCAGGTGTGGCTATTACTTTACTGTTAAACCCTGTCATGAGTTTGCTTAATGTGCCTATTGCGTTGTCGTCAGACGGGCAGGGGCTACCTATTGATATGCACTGGCTACAAATAGTTTCTGTAACGCTATTTTCATTGTTACTTTGTATTGTGGCGAGTATTTACCCTGCTAGGCGTGCCATGAAAACGCAACCTTCGCAAGCACTTCAAAACGAATAAGATAGTTAAATTGCCGTGCAAATCGCGGCGAAATTCACTATAATCGCGGACTTTAAATTTCGGCCAGTGAGACGTCATGAACAAGAATTTTATCACCTCGCAAGCGTTGCTTCAGGATTCCTTTCGTTTAGCAGCAAAGGTGTATGATGACGGGTTTCGCCCCGATTTCATCATTGGTATTTGGCGCGGTGGTGCACCTATCGGCATAGCGGTACAAGAATATTTTGAGTTTAAAGACTATTCTACCGACCACATTGCGGTACGTACTTCTTCTTACTATGGCATTAATAAGCAATCTAAAGAAATTCGTGTTCACGGTTTACACTACTTAGTGGAAAACGCTGATGCAGAACACAAGCTACTTATTGTTGATGATGTTTTCGATTCAGGCCGTAGTGTTGATGCGCTTATTCAGCAAATTCGCAAACTGATGCGTTTGAATATGCCAAAAGACATTCGTATTGCATGCCCTTGGTACAAGCCTCAGAACAACACTACTGACATAGTGCCTGATTACTTTGTGAACGAAAGTGATGAGTGGTTAGTATTCCCACATGAAATCGCTGGTTTGAGCGAAGAAGAAATCCGCGAAGGCAAAGGCGAATTAGCCGATGTAATGGATATCTTGTTCGACAAAAAGTAAGCGCACGCGCTAGCTGTTACAAAAACACCCATAAAAAACCGCCCAACCAGGCGGTTTTTTTGTGCCTGCAATTAACGAGACACCCATGTTAATTATCAAGACACCCACATTAATTCGGTATTCTCTTATCAAGACACCCATGTTAATTCGGTATTCTCTTATCAAGACACCCATGCTATTTCAGTATTCTTCTATCAGGACACCCATGCTATTTCGGTATTCTTCTATCAAGACACCCATGTTATTTCAGTATTCTTCTATCAGGACACTCATGTCTATCCGACACCAGAGTTAATCGGTCACCCACCTTTATACTCATCAATATAGGGTGGGTGTCCTTCTTATTTATTCTTATTTTTAGGCCTATAAACGTGGGTGTCTTCATAACTTTGTCGTAACTATGATGTGAAAAAAACATGGGTGTCTCATTAAGACGGGATTGGTAAGTTGCGGGGAAATACTGGAAATGCTCATATTAACTGCACGTTAATTAGCGTGGGTGTCCATGTAATCTAGGTAATTTAATTGACGTGAGATGATGGGTGTCTCGTTAATGTGATGAGTGTCTTGCTATAGTTTTATGGTGGGTGTCTCGTCAATGTGATGAGTGTCTTGCTATAGTTTTATGGTGGGTGTCCACGTAAATCCTACGTAAACTACTTGAGCCACAAAGGTGGGTGTCTCTATATCATTGAAGCTGAAATAAACGTGGGTGTCTTGTTTAAGGTTATTATTAAGGCTCTCGCTTAGTTGTCGAGATAAAACTTGTCGTGGAATGTGTAAACCCAAGTGGGTTGATAGATGACGAGTAGGGTGATGGCCATACCGTTAAGCAGGGCTTCTGGAAATACCAAAAGTGGAATAAGCAGTACGAAGTTGTCGAAAATGACGTCCCACGTGTAAATGCCTTCAACAAAATAGTAGCCCGCTAGTGTGCCTGTTTTAAGGGCGATGCTAAGTGCGCCTGGAAAGAAAGCGCACACAAAAATATAAACGAACAGTTGGCGGGGCAGGTGGTGAAATGAAACTAGATATACAAAGTAGGTGACCGCGACAGGCAGCATTACTCCCAATACACCATTGATTCCTAATGTTTGCCATTGTGCAAAACCAGCGGCAGTAGCTCCCAACAGGGCAAGGGTTCCAGCTAGAATTGCGTAACGAAACCCGAGCATAAGCGTAACCACACTTAAACCAACAAAGTGAACATCTAGCCCTTCAAAAATACCTACTTTGAAGATCCAAAACGCGAACAACGCAGCGGCACTACCAAATAGCAGGTGCTGTTGGTGTTTATCACCCATTAGGCCTACAACAGAAATTTGTTTAATTACCCCAACAAGGGTTAAGCAATATAAAATAAGGCCAAGCCACTGTAGCGTTGTCACATACACTCCGATTGATAATTACGGAACATTTATTATTTACTGTAAGTAGCCCAAATAGGCGCATGATCAGATGGTTTCTCAATGCCGCGAAGTTCATAATCTATTCCGGCATCACTCAATCTGTTATGCATAGATGGGGTAGCTAAAATAAGATCAATACGAAGCCCACGATTATCATTAAAACCTTTTGAGCGATAATCGAACCACGAGTATCTGTCGGTTGTATCAGGGTTCAATGTTCTAAAGCTGTCTTCAAAACCCCAATCCATCAGTGTGTTCAACCACACTCTTTCTTCGGGTAAAAAGCTACATTTGCCGGTGCGCAACCAGCGCTTTTTATTTTCTTCGCCAATTCCAATATCTGAATCGGTATGGGAGATGTTCACATCGCCCATTACAATGACATTTTCATCTGGCGTATGGTGGGTGTCTAGGTAAGTCATCAGATCTTTATAAAACTTACGTTTTGCTGGATATTTGGTTTCGTGCTTTTCGTTTTCGCCTTGCGGGAAGTAGCCATTTAATACGGTAACGGGCTGGCCGTCGCTGTCAGTGGTTTTCAATATGATCATGCGACGCTGTGCATCTTCTTCATCGGTAGGAAAGCCCATAAGCACTGACTCAGGCTCTTTTTTCGCTAAAAAGGCCACACCGTAGTGACTCTTCTGACCATGAAAATAAACGTGATACCCCATCGCTTCAACTGCTTCGACAGGAAACTGTTCGTTGTGAACTTTTATTTCCTGCAGGCCAATAATGTCAGGCTGATGTGCATCTATTAATGCTTGAAGTTGATGAAGACGGGCGCGAATGCCATTGATATTAAATGAGATTACTTTCATAAGAGCTTCTTAAAAAACGGAATTGGTGAATACTAACAGAATGCTGAGTTTAACTTAATGTTTGTGGTGGCAAACTTGTACTTTTTCCTAGCAAAATTAGATGCTCAAACCAAAGATTTGCATCATTGATAATTGCAACGCTTAACGTTTCGCCGTTGTGGTTCTCTAACTCTTTTTCGACCAGGCTCTCTAACTCATTTTCAACATAACTAGCCTCAATCAGTTCAGGCAATAAACGTGCTACTTCTTGCTTAAATTCGGGCCAAGCTTTGGCTTGTTTGGCCATAGATTGATAGTAATGTGTCGGAAAGCCGTAATCAGTTTTATTGAGCCTGCGGCTAATAATATTGGCGCCCATAGACGATCCTAACCACACATACATCGCGGAAATGGCAGCAGAAAGCGCTGTTTCGAAACTAGGTAAGTCTACGCTTTGCAATTCAGCCATACCCTTGGCATTAACTGAATTTAACTCTGCTAAGTCATTATCAAGCGCAGTTATCACTGCTTGAGCTTCAAACTGATTTGCTAAAGCTTGAAGCGAAGGGTATTTCTCGGTCGCATGGTTAATGACTGACTTGCAACGCTGGTGGAATTCTCGCATAACGCAAAGTACGTTATAGTAATTTTTACGATGAGCTTCATGATTTTCATTGCCATTATCACCCATCATATTATGAAAAAGTGCAAAGGGCGCACTGTGCTCTAGCGCTTCATGTTTGTTATGAGTTTTTGTTTTTAAATCGCTAAATAAGTTTTGCATGAAGTTTTAAGCTTTGCGTTTTATTAATAGAAGGCGGATGTAATGTACTACCAAGAAATGCAGATTGCTAACGGACAAGAAGCATGTGGAGTGCGTTTTTCGACCTAATCTAAAAACAGAAGATCAGGTTACATAATATAGCCCGCAATAGTATTAGTCGCGGGGAATGTTTTCAACTTGAATGTTCCCTGAATTATAAGAATGGTATTTGGCGGAGCAGCTTGCAAAGGGTATACTTGGCGCCTCTTAAATATAAGGTGATTTTTTGTGTTTCCAGATACTGTAACCGCCACCCTGAACGACACTGTGCTAGCGCAGGCTAAAAGCTTGTCTGCTGAAGACCGACAAATGCTAGTGATCAGCTACGTACCCAAAGCGAAAGAAATTTGGCTAATCCAAGGTACAGAAGGCTTTGTCATGCTGGAAGACAACGACATTACCCGACTGCCCGTTTTTCCTCACAATAACTTAGCGCAAGCGTGGTTGGACGAGAATCAAATTACAGGTACTTGTGTGGCAGTGCCATTCGATGAATTTACCGAAACTTGGCTACCTGGTTTAACTAAAAATGGCGTGGAGTTGGTTATGTTTCCTACCTCTGCCGATGCCGAAAACTTGGTCATGACAGCAGAAGAGCTAAGTGCAGAATTCAGCGCAGATGCAAGCGCTTAACTGTTGGACTCAGTTTTCCGAATGACTGATTGTGACATCCACCGCTGTAACTTAAGTAATGACTGAATCTACGCACCTGTTGCCCTTGGGGCAATCCGTGGCTACAGCTAAAGGCTGGGATGGTGCCACCCGAGCCATTATGCTGGCGGGCAAGAAGCTGGTTGCTTTACCAGAGTCTGCGCGCACTGAAGATGCATTAGTACCGGGTTGTGAAAGTAAAGTGTGGGTAGCGTGTTTGTATTCACCAGACACTAGCGAACTTGTTATTGCGGCTTATTCGCCCAGCAAGATTATTCGCGGCGTACTGGCGGTACTGTTAGAAAAAGCGAATAGCCTTTCCGATGAACAAAGAAAGGCTTATGACTTTGAGCAATATATGAACGCGTGTAATTTGCAGCGTCATTTAAGTCAGTCTAGAGGCAATGGTATATTGAGTGTTTTACGACGCTTAAATACGCTATAAAATTTGGTTTTTAGCTTCAATCCACTGCGACATATATTTACTTGCATTCAAGGTTTGATGCCACAGCAGCCCCTGTAAAAACAAGGTCTTGCGATGGGCATCTACATCTTTAGCTATACTGGCAATCCGTTCGGCTAAGCTCTCGCTTTCTTTGTCATTTTCAAAAGTGCTTAACAACACTAGCCCTAACTGACTTGCTGACGACCAATCCTCTTCGCTGTTATAAAGCTTAATGGCGTGATTCGCGAAATCTTCTGCCGTATCGCAAATGGCGCCAGCCCATGTAGGCTGCGTAGCACTATTCTCTGTTTCTTCTGCAATACCTTCAGCGCCAACCCAGGTAGTGAGGGTAGGGGTTCCACATCGCATAGCTTCGAGTATTTTGCCTTTAATACCCGCACCAAAGCGCAGCGGCGCTATGAGCAGCCGAGCGTTAGCAATCACATCTTGTGCATTTTCAGCCCAGCCATCTAAGTAAAACCCACTCTTTGGGTTATGCAACTGCGTTGCTTTTTTAGGCGGGTAAGCACCATAAATATGTAAATTTGCTTGAGGAAGTACCTTTTTAATAGCTGGCCAAACGGTTTGCTTTAGCTGTAATACTGCATCCCAATTTGGCGCATGACGAAAATTGCCAATAGTGACAATGTCGGTGCGTTTTTCAAAATCTGGAGCGTTGCCATCTACTGTCGCTACATTGAGCGGATGGTAATAAAGCTGTTTTGCAGGAACCTGGTAATGCTTGGTAAGTAGTGTGTATTCTTTGCGAGAAATGACCAACGTAAGATCGCAACGTAAAATAGCGGCAATTTCTCGCTGAGCTAAAGGCGTATTGTAATCAGCCTCTTTCGCTGCGCCGGCAATTGGCGTTATATCAGGAGAGGTTGCAGTTTCTTTGGATGCTCGCAGTGCATTATCTTGTGCTTTAACGGCATCGTGCCTAGCTTGTCGCAAGCTGTGCAAGTCTTCTGTGTTTAGTACACGAATTGCAGAAGGGCAGGCGTCTTTTACTCGCCAAGAAAACTGTTCTTCGGTCATATACCGGTCAAAAATAACCACATCAGGGCACAGCTTCGCTATGCGTTCATTAAAACTGCTGCAATTAAGTGCAACCGCTTCACTACTAACGCCTATGTTATCTAGGTCAGCTTTGTGGATACTGTCAGCGGCAGCGGTCATGAAAGTTACATTATGGCCGTGGCTTAGAAACTGATTAATCAGAGCCAGCATATTTTGGCCTGCGGCGGAGGAGTTGGGTTCAGGCCACACATAGCCAACGACTACAACCTGCATTATGCCCTGTGACATTCCCTCTAACATAAATACCTGTGCTTGAATGTGTAAAGCGCGAAATAGTAGCACAGCAGGAAATAAAGAAAATGAAACTCTATCATCGATAGAGATTCTCGAAATTACCTGATTATTGGCGGTTACCCCTATCAGGGTTGCATTAAATGTATGTTAATTTATTGCATACTATACGAAAGATAATGAATTCCGATTAGCTAGGCTAAATAATCGCGCTATAATGTAGCTATCAGTGAAAAAGCTAATATTGTTTGATAGTTACAGTTTTTATTTCTTGGCGTGATTGTTACACGTCACCCTTCTAAATAGAGTAGGTTATATCAGGAGCGTATACCTAAATGACCTTACAAGATATCATTAGTAACGCGAGCACATTGTTTGTGCTGCCCGACTCGGTAACGCGTTTAAAAGCTTGCATGGATGATGGGGCATCTAATATTGACGATATTGCCGACATCATCTCTTTTGATCCTTCGTTAGCCACGCAGCTTTTAAGGGTGGCGAATTCGGCGTTGTACCGCTTTCCGAATAAAATAGACACGATTACTAAAGCGCTACAAGTAGTGGGTACGCGCTCAACCTACGACCTCGCTCTTGCATTTGGCGTTAGCCAAGCATTCAAAGAGGTCGATGGCCAAGTTATCGACTTAGATAAATTTTGGGAGCAAAGTGTTTCTTGCGGTCTTCTAGCAAAGTACTTTGCTGAAATGCGAAATATTAGAGAGCCGGAACGCTTATTTGTTGCAGGTTTACTGCATAATATTGGTGAATTAGTAGTTGTTGCCACGTTGCCAGATAGCGCAAAACGTTGTCAGGCGTTTAACGCAAGAGTAAGCCCAGCTGAACTGCAAGCTGGCGTGTTGGGTTATACTTTTACGAATGTGTCGGCGGGGATCATCAAAGAGTGGGGTATCCCTGAAACCATATACAAGCCTATTGCGAAAATACACGGTGATAGTAGCAATACTTCAGAATATGAAGAGCAAATACTTCAGTTGTCATACGTTTTGGCGCTAGACAACGTAAATTCAGAAATTTATCCCAGCTACAATAACTTAAAACCTGAATTGCATGAAAGCCTGTCGCTTAATCGTGACGACTTAGAAGATGCTTTAGATATTACTAACCTGCAGTGTATTTCTGTTATCTCCTTATTCAATCCGAATGCCTTTATGCTTTATTAATGAAAAAGGGCGTACTATTTTTGCAGTACGCCCTTATTTGATATCTAATTCTTGGTGCCTTTGTAGCCAAACCTTTTCTTACTAAATACTTTCTTAATAAGTACCTTTTGGATAACCACTTTCTGACTAAAGACTTCTCATTAAGCTTCGACTAGCTAAAGGTTTTCTAGCCAATAACCCGTTCAATAATCACGGTTCGATTAATCGAAAATTGCCACGGTTTGGCGACTTATCGCAACGACTTCATTGTCTTTATCCCAAATAGTGGCTTCTGTGTGGCCGTAGCCATCCTCCGCCTGACGGGTATGTGCTTGGTAAGCAAACCAGTCGGTAGGGTCTACCTGCTTATGCGGGTGTATAAACTCCAGATTCCAACTAACAGTACTTGCTGGAGCAGGCAATTTCATCATTTGTAAAAGCGTAGGCGGCCAAGCATCAATCATGGTAATGATATGTGCGTCGGTGATTTTCGCTGGTGGCTTTTTAAAGCGCATGTGTCCGTGGTAAACGCTGGTTTTTTTACGGGTGAAGGGAATACCCCCTTTATCGATGGCCAAATCGAAATGACGTAAAAACTTAGGCGTAACTTTTGGAATTTGCGGTATGAATTTGCCTTTGGTGGGCACCGGCATTTCATGGGTGTCTTTATTTTCTACCTTAATACCTGATTTTCTGCCAATACCAAAACAGGCTTGAACAAATACACAGCTTTTACCATTTTGCTTTGCATGGGCGGTATATTGAGATACGTTTTTGCCCTCACGCAATAAGGTCACTTCAATGGAAAATGGGATGTCTGGCGAGAGCGGGCCAACAAAGTTAGTTGTAAATGAACGCAGCACGCGTTCCTCACTGACTTTTTGACGAATAGCGCTGTACGCCATACCTGCTGAAATACCGCCGAATGCTGTACGCCCTTGAGCCCAAATGCTGGGAATAATGAGGTTATCTACTTTCCATTCATTGTCAGAAAGTGCCTCTAAAGGAGAAAGAGTTAAAAGCTCGTCTACCGTCATGCTGTTTGTCTGGTCTGATGAGTGAGGGTGTTGATATCCTACCTTAAGCTCAAGCTAACAGAAAGCCTAGGCTAACATTCCTTTTTATATTTACAAATAAGTAACAATAAGTTGTCAATCTTTTAACCTGCCGCGTAGACTGAGTTTTCATTGAATTTAAAGGGAATGATATGGCCCACAGTCAGGTTCAAACGGCACCAGTAGAGAAAGCGGATACTTCCCGCGCCTACAGAAATTACGTGTTAGTGATACTAACGCTGGTTTATGCATTTAATTTTATTGATAGACAGATCATAGGTATCCTTTCTCCATTCATTAAAGCTGATTTGGGTTTAGATGATGCGCAGTTAGGCTTATTAAAGGGCGTTTATTTCGCTATCCTTTATACCGTGGTGGGCATTCCTATTGCGTGGCTTGCTGATCGCTATAGTCGCGTAAATATTATTGCTATCTCGCTCACCCTATGGAGCGGCTTTACCGCAGCTTCGGGGCTTGCCATGAACTACACGCAACTGGCCCTTGCCAGAATTGGGGTGGGTATTGGTGAAGCAGGGGGTAGCCCACCTTCACACAGTATTATTTCCGACCTATTTCCTAAAGAAAAACGCGCAGGCGCACTAGCGGTTTACTCTTTAGGTATTCCGTTTGGCGTGATGTTGGCATTCTTTGCTTCTGCGTTTTTCTTGCAAGGCGGATCAGCTGATTGGCGTACAGTAATGATAAGTGTGGGATTACCGGGCGTGTTATTAGCACTATTGCTGAAATTTACGGTAAAAGAGCCAAAACGTACCGAGTCAGTACAAACTGAAGACGCTGAAAAACCGAGTGTTTCAGCGTCGCTTAAAACCTTGTTGAAAATACCTACGTGGTGGGGAATGGCCTTAGGTATTTCCTTTGGCTCGTTCGGTAACTATGCCATTTCGACTTGGATCATCGATTATTATGTACGTGCCTTTGCTGGGCTAGATATTACGCAGTTGCTAATTGCGTTTGGTATTATTAATGGTTCTGCTTATGCATTAGGCGTGTGGCTTGGCGGTTATATCGCCGATAGATGGGGCAAACAAAACAAGAAAGCATATGCCTTGCTACCTGCTATTGCGCTCATTATTGGTGTACCAGCGTTGTATTTCTCGCTTCAAGTTAACGACTTATGGTTGTCGGTAGGGTTAATGACCTTCTTACTGTTTACCAGTGGTTCGTATTTAGGTCCCAGTTTTGCCATGGCGCAAACCCTTGCACCTATCAATGTTCGTGCTATGTCTACGGCATTATTTTTCTTTGTATTGAATATTATTGCACTGGGCGGCGGACCAACAATAACCGGCATCATTAGCCAAGCGTTAGTGCCTTCATTGGGTGAAGTTGAAGCTCTGCGTCAATCTTTACTGTATTTGATTGTGCCCTATGCGCTTTCGATTATCGTGTTCTTATGGACCAGTACTAAAATTGTTAAAGATTGGGAGATGGCAGAGTCGAGAGGGCTGTAGTACTATCTTATTCATAAATAACATGTTGTTTTGATTAAGGGCTGGTTTACCAGCCCTTACTTTTCCCGCTTTGCTATCGTTATGTATAGCTTTGACACCGCTTTTCGTGAAGGAGTATTTCATTGTCGAAAACCGATATTAGTTTTCACTTTGCCCATGCAAATGGATTTCCTGCTGGTAGTTACAACGCGCTTTTTTCTTCATTACCTGAGCACTTTCACCGTCTTCATGTCGACCGGTTTGGCCACGATCCTCAATTGCCAGTGAATGCTAATTGGCGCAATCAAGTTAATGAGCTTATAAAACACGTAAAAGTCGAAAACACTGACAGTAGAGGTGTTTATGCGGTAGGGCACTCCTTTGGTGCGGTAATTTCTTATATGGCAGCCTGCGAAGAGCCCAGCTTGTTTCGAGGACTTATCATGCTTGACCCTCCGTTAGTGATGGGCCCCATGAGTTACTTTTTTCGGTTTGCGAAAAAGACACCTTTAATCAACAAATTAACCCCTGCGAAGTTAGCTGAAACGCGAAATACACAATGGCCATCTCATACTGATATGGAAGCGTACTTTCAAGGAAAAGCGCTGTTTCGTAATATGGATAAGCGATGTATTCGTGATTATGTTAAGCATGTGACACACACCAAAGGCGAGCTGACATCGTTAACATTCAAGGCCGAGGTAGAAGCGTCATTATTTCGCAATGTGCCGCATAATTTAGGTAAGTATAAAGGCAAGTTGAAGTGCCCAGCATTGCTGGTAACGGCTAAAGATGGTGCGGTGTGTAGACCGGCTATGTATGATAGGTTAATTCAGCATAACAACATTGATCATACTGAATTTAAAGGTGGGCATATGTTCCCGTTAGAACATCCTGAAGCAGTGGCTGAACTTATTTCAACCACCATTTCAAAATGGAATAACTCGCTTTAGGTAGGAGATAGACCGCCAACAGGTTGGCCTAGCATTTCTCTTGTAACTAACACCACGCCTTTTTCAGAAACGCGGAATCCTCGTGCTCTATCATCATCGTGGTTGTAACCAATAACGGTACCTTCTGGAATAACACAACCTCTATCAAGCAGTACTTTTCTTAGCTTACAATGACGCATAATTTCCACATCAGGCAAAATTACCGCATCTTCTATAAGGCCGTACGAGTGTACCCTTACGTTCGAGAAGCAAATTGTGCCGCGTAGGGTTGAACCAGAAATAATACAGCCGCCAGACACAACCGAATTAATCGCTTCCCCGCGCCTGTCGTGATCTTCCCACACAAATTTTGCAGGTGGCAATTGTTCTTGGTAGGTCCAGATGGGCCATTTTTGATCGTACAAATTAAGCTGTGGAACCGGTGCAACCATCTCCATATTGGCTTCCCAAAATGAATCAATGGTACCTACATCACGCCAATAGGCATCGCCACCACCAGTGCTTTCAAATTCAAACGCATACACGGGGTGATCTTTGATAATTGATGGGATAATGTCTTTACCAAAATCACGCTGTGAGCCAGAAGTTGCAGCGTCTCTTCGTAATTGTTCGAATAAAAACTCAGTATCGAAAACATAGTTGCCCATTGATGCTAGGCAGCGACTGTCATCGCCTGGTAGGGGAGCCGGATGTTCAGGTTTTTCTGCAAAACCATTAATACGATAATTTTCATCGACCGACATCACACCAAATGAACCAGCAGCTTCTTCGATTGGAACCGACATACATGACACGGTCATTTTTGCGCCACTTTCGACATGACGCGCTAACATAGTACCGTAATCCATGCGATAGATATGGTCGCCAGATAAAATCATTACGTACTTGGGCAGTTCGTCTCGAATAATGTCGATATTTTGGAATACTGCATCGGCGGTACCTTCATACCAGCTATCAGAGAATCGCTGAGAAGCAGGTAGTATTTCTACTGACTCACCGAGTTCCTTCTTGAAGTGTCCCCAGCCGCGTACTAAATGTCTTATTAATGAATGAGACTTGTACTGGGTTACTACGCCAACACGTCTAATGCCTGAGTTAATACAATTAGATAGCGGAAAATCGATAATTCTAAACTTACCGCCAAAATAGAGTGCAGGTTTTGCGCGCCACGTTGTTAATTCATGTAAACGTGAGCCCCTTCCTCCAGCTAATATTAGTGCGTAGGTATCGCGAGTCAGATTACTAATATAGCGTGAACTCTGATCTGCCATGTCCTCGTTCTCCATTTTTTGAGACACAATCTTGCGGTGTCGATGAATGTGTAAAAACCGTAATTCATACCGATTGCACTAGGGCGTAGTAAGTAGAATATTGCCCTGGAAATTAGGTTTTATGATAACCTAACTTCATATTACACAAGAATAAATATAATGCCACGGCGTTTTGCTGAACTATGTAAAAAAAACGTTATTTTTTCTTAAGGGATATTTTATGTCTTCTACTACCCCAGTTATTTTTGACCACGATGGTGGCATTGACGATTTATTATCGCTAATACTTTTGCTGCGTTTACCTAATATAAATGTAGTGGGTGTAACCATTACGCCGGCCGACTGTTACCCAGATGATGCTTTGCTGAGTACTCGCAAAATCCTTTCATTAACGGGCAATTCCCATATTCCTGTAAGTGTAGGGCAGTTAACAGGACCCAATCCATTTCCGCCTGAATGGCGCGCTCAACCTAAAATGTGCCATGCTACCCCCACCATGCTGCGTACATCTCACGATGAAGTGAAGGTTGAAAGCAAGGCCGCGCATGAATGGATGCATAGTGCATTAACTCATGCTGCTGAGCCTGTTACTGTTTTAATGACAGGCCCGGCTACCAACTTAGCCGCCGCGTTAACGCAAAGCCCAAACCTTGTAGATAAGGTACAAAAAGTGGTGTGGATGGGAGGTGCCGTAAAGGTCAAAGGTAATGTGGCTATGCATGATCATGACGGTTCAGCGGAATGGAATGCCTATTGGGATCCTAAGGCCACTAAAGTATTGGTAGATAGTGGCGTAAATCTGCTGCTAGTGCCTTTAGATGCCACCAACGATTTGCCTGTTAGTTGGGATTTTTTGCAGCAACTTGCTGTAAAAAATACGCCGGTTTCAGACCTGTCTGGGCAATTTTGGGCGTCAACGGTGACGTCTATTCCCTCTTATGAGTTTACGTATTTTTTATGGGATATTCTTTCAACCTGTGTATTAGCCTTACCAGATACCAAGCTGCGTATTGAAACCGGTCAGGTTGCGGTTAGTACAACAACGCCGAATGCAGGCCATACCTACCCCTGTGACGAAACGGGGAGTTCAATTTCTTGGGTGGCAAGCGTTGATGCTGATTATGTCCGCGAAATGGTAATTCACTATTTAAGCGGAGAGTTTTGTCAATCACCAGTGCCATTTGTTAAATAATTGTTATATATTTCTAATCCTATGTGATTATCATGGAGTTTTAGATGGCAGCTTTAAAGAAGATAGTTTTAGGTGTGGGCGTACTGGTCGCTTTGGTAGTTGTGGTTGGGCTGTTCCTTCCACAGCAATACAAAGTTGAAAGAAGTATTTTGATTAATGCACAACCTGAAGAAATTTATCCCGATGTCGTCGATTTGCGGGCATGGCAAAACTGGGGCGTTTGGTTTCAACGGGACCCTAGTATGGAAATCGATTACTCTGGGCCAGATAGAGCTATTGGAATGATGTCATCTTGGAAAAGCGTGACGGAAGGTAATGGGGAAATGAAAATTACCGACTTAGAACACAATAAAAAGGTGGTTTACTCATTGGCTTTCCCAGAATGGGAAATGGGTTCGACAGGATCATTAGTAATATCGCCTGCTGGTGAGGCTACTAAAGTGACGTGGGTTGACTCAGGTGACGTGGGTAACAACATCATCAGTCGCTACTTTGTACTGATGATGGACGGCATGATAGGCCCAGATTTCGAGATGGGATTAGAAAATTTAAAAACCGTTGTGGAAAACAAAGGCTAGTAACCTAGGTAAGCTTTTGCTTGGTACAAAAGCGCCAATATTTTTCACTACAGACCAAGCCAAGTTAGCTTATATGGATATTTTCCAAAGCGTACTTGGCTTTTTTCATTTTGGGCGATAGGAGTTCAAATGAATGAAATATAAAGTGAAGCTAGATGGTGTTATCAAGGTGTTATCAAGACACCCATGATTACGAAGTTGCCCCAGAATAGTTAACGAGACACCCACGCTAGCGTACCGCGTTATCAAGACACCCATGATTTTGCATGTTACTGGGACACCCACGTTATCGTTCACTCTATAATGTTTTACAGAGACACCCATGCTAGCGTAAAGCATGTAAAGCGAAGTTCTAATGAAACCCTGATGATTGTAGTTGAGTGAGTTGTGGGAGAGTTAGTTTAAGGTGGGTGTCTCGCTAAGGCTGTTTAAGGTGGGTGTCTCGATTAAATTGATATTTAAAATTGGCCTAATTGTTTAGGTTATTCAGTGTGTTAATAAAATATGTTGCGCCTTAAAACCGCGTGATCAAGTTTTGAGCTTTTTTCGTACAAAGTCTGTTAAGTAACGCTAGAGTAATCGGCGGTTGGTTTGTTATACAGCAACAATCGTAATTGTGTTAATTCATGTTGGGAAAAAACATGTTGGGAAATAAACGCCGCCTAATAGTGGGTCTAGCTTTTAATAAATTAGCCGACTTATTAGCATCTGCAAAAACCACATTGCCTGCTCTACTAATCTCCCTGGGGGCTCCTAGCTGGATGGTGATGTGGTTGGTGCCAATTCGCGAATCTGGCGCATTGTTGCCCCAAGCGTTAATTGGTGTGTATTTACGCAAAAAAAGCGCTAGGCACCATGTTTGGCGGCTAGGTATGGCCATACAAATCTCGGCTATATGTACAATGTTAGCTGCCGCAGTTGTCACTGAAGGTTTTGTGGCGGGGTTAATTATACTCGCATCACTGGTGTTTCTAAGTTTAGGCCGCTCTGCAAGCTCACTTACCGTAAAAGATATGGAAGCAGACATTAGTCAAAAAGGTGAACGAGGTAAGTTAGTTGGTTTAGCATCTACGGCGTCCGGTGTGATGACATTATGCGCAGCAGTTCCTCTCGTGTATTTTGAAAAAGAGCTTCAAGGTTATTCAATCTTTATTTTATTAGCCTCATCAGCACTTGCATTTTGTATCACGCTAATTTTAATGTTTTCGATAAAAACCCATGTTGAAATAGAAGAGTCTCAAAATAAGTCGTTGTTTAACTGGCGTTTTGACAACACAGTGTATCGATTCGTTTTTGTTCGGGGGTTGTTTGTTCACTCTGCGCTAGTCGCGCCATATTTCATGTTAGAAAGTTCGCAAAACGCGAAATCGTTGCTTCCTTTTTATCTTGCTGCACAAGCCCTAGCGTCAATGCTTTCTTCGTTTCTATGGGGAAAGATTGCAGATAAGAGTGCTCGATTCACCCTTCAATTGTCAGGAGTTTTGGCTTTAATCGCCTGTGTTGGCTTACTTGCTATGGAGCCTGAAAGTGTGTGGCTGTCTGCAGGTTTGTTTTTTATTCTCTCAATTGCCCATGCTGGCGTGCGAACAGGGCGAAAAACTTATAGCTTGGATATTAAAGAAGGGCAAGACAGGACTGAGTTAGTTGGTTTTTCAAACACAGCTATAGGTCTTATTTTGCTTGGGTTTGGTGGGTTGTACGCGATTGTATCGTCATTCATCGACTTTTCAGTGGTGTATATTATGGCAGCAATGCTGACCGTGGCGATTTGTACTACGCTTATGTTACCAAAAGAAAAATAAGAGAAGAGGAGGTTAAGCGCCGTGCGAATTACTGTGATTGCATTTCTGGAGCCCAGTTTATTTCTCAGTCGATATTGGGCGAACGTGGCTTTAGTAATCAAGTTTGGTTTCAAGTATGTCTTATAAGCACCAACCACAAAATGAATCTGCAGGCTTGCCAGTTAAAGATCCCGAGGAATTAGAGGGTTATCTTGACGCGTTTTTAGATATTTCAGTTGACCCCGTATTTATCAGAGACGGTGAGGGTAAGCTTTTAGTTGCGAACAATGCTTTTTGTGAGCTTGTGAACGTTTCTCGAGAAAAACTAATCGGAACAACTTTCTCCGATAAAATCTACCCACAAGAATTTGTGAAGCTAGCGCAGAGCGACAAGCAAGTGTTAGATACTGGGGAAGATAAAGTCGTAGAGCAAACCCTGAAGGGAAAAGACAATAAAGCAATTGTAGTAGTTGCTAAAATAAGCCGATTTATCGACCGCAACAACAGGCGTTTTATTGTTGGTGTAATTCGTGATGTGACCAAACGCAGGCAGAATGAGTTAAGAGAAACCACTCGTAGTGAAGTGTTAGAGCTCATCACCAACGGAGAGCCTCTAAAAGTGGTCTTGAACGCGATTGTCAGTGTGGTTGAGCTTAACAATCCGGAAATGATGTGCAGTATCTTACTTCTCGATGAGTCTGGGATTCATTTACGTAGTGGAACTGGAGCAAGTCTTCCAAAGTTTTATGTCGATGCTATCGATGGCGTTGAAATAGGTAGTGGCGTAGGTTCATGCGGCACAGCAGCGTTTATTAACGAACGTGTCATCGTTGCAGATATTCAAACACACCCTTACTGGAAAAATTTTAAAGCGTTAGCTGAGCGCGCTAATTTAGGTGCCTGCTGGTCTGAACCCATTCGTTCTACACAAGGTGCAGTGCTTGGTACTTTTGCCATTTATCACGCTAGTATCAATTACCCCTGTGATGCTGATCTTGCGCTAATTGAGCAGACTGCCAGTTTAGCGAGTATCGCTATCGAAAAAAATCGTTTTGAAGAAACATTAAAGCGAGCTGCCAGCGTTTTCACTCATGCGAACGAAGGCATAATTATTACCGACGCCTCAGCCACGATTGTTGAAGTGAATGATACGCTGTGCCGTATCACCGGCTACAGCAAATCGGAAGTACTGGGGAAAAACCCTAAAATTCTTCAATCGGGTCGTCACGCTGCACAGTTTTATGAAAACATGTGGAATACGCTTAACACTGATGGAAACTGGAGAGGGGAGATTTGGAATCGTCGTAAGGACGGTGAAATTTACCCTGAAATGGTCACAATCAGTGCAGTTAAAAACGAGGAGGGTCAGGTTCAACACTATGTTTCGCTTTCAACCGATATATCAGAAATTAAGCTCAATGAAGGCAAGTTAGAACGGATAGCACATTATGACTTGCTGACCAATTTACCTAACAGAGTTTTGCTTGCTAAGCGCCTTAATCAAGCCATTAAACACAGTCAGTTACAACAAAATTCATTGGCTGTCGCATTCATGGATTTAGATGGTTTTAAAGCGATTAACGATAACTACGGACATAACATAGGTGACCAGTTTTTGGTTGAGGTCTCTAGTGGCTTAAAAGCTAGCTTGAGAGCGGGAGATACAATTGCACGTATTGGCGGAGACGAATTTATTATAATCATGGTTAACCTGAATGAGTTCAGTGACTGTGAGCATGTTTTAAATCGACTTCTTAAATCTGCCTCTGCACCAGTCAATGTTGCCGATGCGGTTATGCAAGTATCAGCGAGTATTGGAGTCACTGTCTTTCCTCAAGATAACGTAGATGCTGATCAGTTAATACGGCATGCGGACCAAGCCATGTACGTTGCAAAGCAAGGAGGTAAGAACCGATATCACCAGTTCGACTTAGAACAAGATAACGCGATTAATACTTATAATAAAAGCATTGATAATGTGCGCGTTGCCCTGGAACGAAATGAATTTGTCTTACATTACCAGCCCAAGGTGAATATGAGTTCTGGTGAAGTCATTGGCGTAGAAGCTTTGATCCGCTGGGAGCATCCCGAAAGTGGTCTAATTCCTCCGCTAGATTTCTTGCCTGTTATTGAAGGTCACGGTGTCAGCTTGCAAGTGGGAGAATGGGTTATTGATGCGGCTTTGACACAAATTGCGTGCTGGCAGAAAAGCGGTATTTCATTACCCGTAAGTGTGAATATTAGCGCACATCAATTGCAGCAGGACAACTTTACCTCTCGGCTAGAAGCACTGTTAGCGGCTCACCCTGATGTAGACCCTGGCTATTTAGAGCTAGAGATTCTGGAAACCAGTGCGCTGCAAGATACTTTCCAAGTATCTTCAACAATGAATGCGTGTCACGATTTAGGGGTGAGCTTTGCTTTAGATGATTTTGGTACTGGTTACTCATCACTTACTTATCTGAAGCGTTTGCCAGCTTACTTGATCAAAATTGATCAAAGCTTTGTGCGAGATATGCTAGATGACACTGATGACTTAGCGATTGTTGAAGGTGTGGTTGGGTTGGCAAAGACATTTAAACGAGAAGTAATTGCGGAAGGCGTAGAGTCGGTTGAGCACGGCGTTGCCCTTGTCCGCTTGGGTTGTGAGTTAGCGCAAGGCTATGGCATAGCCAAGCCTATGCCGGCCATTAAAGTCTCTCAATGGCTAACTACTTGGGAAGCTAACGAGGCATGGTTGGCGTTGAGCGGTAATCGGGAACTTGCTTGAGCAGAGAGTTATTACTAGTTTTCAAGACACCCATCATAAGAAGGCATTAACAGGACATCCATGGCATTAACACGCGTATTAACAGGACATCCATCATAAGAACGCGATTAGGGTGATTTTAATTTATAAGGCTACCTAATTTTATCAAGACACCCATGTTTAAATTTAAACAGAAGTAGTAAGAGAAACAAAAAGAGTAATAACAAGATTCGAGGGACACCCACCCTAATATAGGTTTGAGTCCCATTCTTACTCGAGTAGATACGGTGGGTGTCTCGATAACTCCATAACTCCGCACAAAGATACAGTGGGTGTCATTATAATTCTGTTAGCCGTGCAGAACTAGAAATTCACCAAGTACTTTGCTCAGTAAATATATTTGCATATGACAAGGCTACTTAGATGGTCTGAAAAGTGGCTTATAAAGCGGCAGCATTATGGCTAAGAAAGGGTTAGGTATTAGCTTTTTAAGATAAATTCAGATAGTTCAATAAGGTTTTTTTGCCACCTAATTTATATCTGAGAATAGAAGATGGGTATTAACAGGCGCAGGAAAGTAATTTTGCGTTTTTCATCCCCCTTGCGCGCTGCCTGTTGGTATTTTGCTTAAATCCCCTCATTGTAGTTTCACAACCTGCCGCATAACTAAACAGCTTTTCAAAGTGGGAAGTAAGTGCCTGCCAGTGAACCTGACTTATCCCCAACCGAGATAATATTGGGGCGTAATTGCTGTGAATATAACCAGGTTTGTCATCACGAATGATTCTTCCCGTTGTATCAACGAGTTCAAGGTAATCAGTCAGTCTAATAGGTATTTCTTTGATATTGCGTTGATTGCGTTCCCCTGAAAAGGGTAGTAATGCAGAAATCTTCGAATTGCCTTTCAATGCCTGTAAACGTGAGTAAATACTGGTGTACCTAGAGTTTTCGGGGGTTGTCGCTATATTGGCTCTAACGGGGTTTAAGTCTACATAGGCCATACAGGAAAGTAGGGCGCTTTCATTCAATAAAGCTTGAGATTTAAATCTACCTTCCCAAAATCGCCCTGTGCACTCGTCCTCTGTATTAGCTGCCCTAGCAATGAACTCATTGAGGTTTCGCATAAACCAACTAATGTCATACAGGCGCCGGCGGTAAACTTCAGCGGTATCGGTTACTGCTTTTATTTCTGCACCCGAAAGGCGCTCGCCCTTGAGATACCTTTGGGTAAGCAGGGTGCCTTTATGGATACGGTGCCATTGGGTTAGTACTTGTTCTAAGCTCCAGGAACTGGCACTTTTTATATCAACGTGTAGTACCACATGAACGTGATTGCTCATTACCGCATAGGCACAAATATCAATAGAGTACACCGAAGCTAACTCTAGTAAGCGACACTCGACCCAGCCTCTTCGATGTTCGAAGCTTTTTCCTGAGAGTTGATCAACACCGCATAGGTAGCATTGTCTGACGCAGCGTGAAACGCAGTGATAATAGGGTGTATCAGCAAGGCTAATTTGGCTGCGTCTTGATTGCGGCACGGAAAACATCCAGTAATTTCATATAGAACCATGCTAGCAATCAATAACCATTATTGAACCTGTATTTTAGGCGTGAATTAATCGAATTAACTCTCTATTTTATTGTGGGTGTCTGGTTAGTGGACTTTTACTATGGGTGTCTTGATAGTTCTTATTGATGGTACTTATTGCTAGAACTTTGATAGGGCGCTCTTGTTAGCGCCCTTAGTGTAGAGGTGGGTGTCTCGTTAGCATTTTGCTGGCACTTTGTTGGCATTTAGCCCTAGAGAACCTGAAATTAATTTTTCTTGGCAAGCAATGCATTAGCTACTTTAGACACTGGCTTCCTATCCAACACAGAAGAGATAAATTCAGTAGCTATAAGCAGCTTATCCATACTCACGCCAGTTTCAATTCCAAGTCCATTGAGCATATACAGTACGTCTTCCGTCGCTACGTTTCCGCTGGCACCTTTAGCATATGGGCAGCCCCCAAGCCCTGCAACCGCGCTGTCTATATTCGATATACCGTATTGCAATGCGGTGTAGATATTGACTAGTGCTTGGCCATAGGTGTCGTGAAAATGAACGGCTAAGTCTGCAACTGGTACATGCTGGCAAACGTGCTCGAGTAAACGAGCTGTAGATGCCGCAGTGCCGGTTCCAATGGTGTCGCCAAGTGAAATTTCGTAGCAACCCATATCATGTAACGTCTTTGAAACTAGTGCTACCGACTCG
Source organism: Alteromonas sp. Mac1 (assembly GCF_001562125.1). Lineage (NCBI taxonomy): Bacteria > Pseudomonadati > Pseudomonadota > Gammaproteobacteria > Alteromonadales > Alteromonadaceae > Alteromonas > Alteromonas sp. Mac1. Next base: position 1,733,305 of record NZ_CP013932.1, on the reverse strand, counting down.
CTGGGGATTTCTCCTTCATAAGGGCAGCCCATCACGCAAGACACGTAGCCTCTAACTGGAATTTTATGCGTGTTTGCAGCTGCAATGACAGGCTCGAATCTTTTCAAGCTTTCACTGATTGAGCAGTTTATATTCTTTTGGGAAAAAGACTCAGACGCAGCGCCAAAAATAGCAACTTCATCGACGCCAACAGCCAACGCAGCTTCAAACCCTTTTAGATTTGGGGTTAAGGCTGAATAGATAACCTCTTTTTCCCGGCTAATTCCTTTGAATACTTCGTCAGAATCTCCCATTTGGGGAACCCACTTGGGAGACACAAAGCTGCCAGCTTCAATACGTTTCAAACCACTTGCATTAAGTAAATTGACGAGGTGTATTTTGTCTTTAGCGCTAAGAATCGCCTTTTCATTTTGCAGCCCATCACGGGCACCAACTTCCACGATGCTCACTTTCGAAGGAAAGTGAGTCGTAGGGTTAGTGACCGAATTTACGATGGGTGTCTTCATAGACTTTTCCACGCTCATTCACCTTTTGAGTCAGAATCGAAATCAATCAGCACTGAGCCGCCATCGACCAACTCACCAGGTTGATAAAAGTAGCCGCGCACCACACCGTCGCAAGGGGCAGTAATACTATGCTCCATTTTCATGGCTTCCATAATAAGTAAGGGGGCATCTTTTTTAACGCTATCACCAATCTCAACCAAATGAGCCACTACGGTACCATTCATTGGTGCATCTAAGCTTGCACCATTATGGTTGTCATCATCATCTCCCATATCAGGCGCTAAGACCTTGAAGTGACAGGGCGAATCTTGACCAAACAAGCCAAATTGCCCTTCATTGTTCGAAAAATGATATGTACGCCTTACACCCTCTACAGAAGCAATTAACTTATCACCAACAATATGACCCGTTACCTCAATGCTTTCGCTATCTTTGCTCACCTTAAGAGAAATGGCCTTTTGATTCAGAGTATTATCTGACTCGGCAATATGTCTTATTGTGAGTGAGTGAACTTCATCATTCACCATAACGGACAGGGATTCTTGATATCCCATGTTGGGGCGCCATGAGCCTATAGTTCCCCAGGGGGAGGGCAGTGAACCAATCTTCGCTTTACCTTGATTGCGTGAAAGTACAGACAAAAGTGCAATGGCAGGAAGCTCGGCATCTACGGATTGGCTCTGGTTGTTGAACAAAGTGTCAGCGTGTTTATCAATGAAAGTTGTGGTTAGTTCAGCGTTACTGAAAGGCGCACTTGAAGCCACGTCGATAAGAAAATCTATATTCGTGGTTACTCCGTCAATGTGATACTGCTTAAGCGCACTAACTAACTGTTTTAAAGCCGCATCTCTGTTTTCACCCCAAACGACAAGCTTAGATATCATTGGGTCGTAATAAACACTGATGTCGTCACCTTGCTGCACGCCGGTATCAATCCGTACTTTACTCGCTGAACTTTGGCTAGATAACGTGGGTGTCTCGTTAAGCGACTGGCTATTTTGATAGGAAGTCGAGGTTGATAGCGTGGGTGTCTTGATAAGCGAGAGCGTACCGCTGGCGGGCAGAAAATCATTGTTGGGATCTTCGGCGTAAATGCGTGCTTCGAATGCGTGTCCCGTTAATGTTAATTCTGACTGAGACTTAGGTAGCGCTTTACCTTCTGCTACATCAAGCTGCCAACGAACCAAGTCTTCACCGGTAATCATTTCCGTCACAGGGTGCTCTACTTGCAATCGAGTATTCATTTCCATGAAATAGAACGAGCCGTCTTCGTCATACAAGAACTCAACGGTTCCCGCACCTACATAATTAATCGCTTTGGCTGCTTGAAGGGCGGCTTCGCCCATTTGCTGGCGAATATTGGCAGGAAAATTAGGCGCTGGTGCTTCTTCTATTACCTTTTGGTGACGGCGCTGCACTGAACAATCACGTTCAAACAGGTAAACACCATTACCGTGGGTGTCACAGAAAACTTGTATCTCAACATGGCGAGGGCGAGTGAGGTACTTTTCAACCAGCATATGCTCGTCGCCAAAGCTGGCCATCGACTCTCTTTTAGCTGCACTTAGCGCGGCCGAAAACTCACTTTCTTTCCACACTTGGCGCATACCTTTACCACCGCCGCCCGCAGCAGCTTTAAGCAACACTGGGTAGCCCATGGCATCGCTAGCTTGCTTCAAGGTAGCTTCGTCTTGGTCATCGCCGTGATAACCTGGCACCAAAGGCACGCCTGCACTTTCCATAATTTTCTTTGCTGCCGATTTAGACCCCATAGCTTCTATGGCAGACGCCGGTGGGCCTACGAATATAATATCGTGCGCGGCACACGCTTTAGCAAATTCGGCATTTTCAGATAAAAAGCCATAGCCCGGATGAATGGCATCTACACCAAGCTTCTTGGCATATTCAATAATTGCAGTACCGCGCAAATAGCTATCTTTAGAGGGAGCAGGGCCTAAATAAACCGCTTCATCGGCTTGTAAAACATGCAAGGCTTTTGCGTCGGCGTCTGAATAAACCGCCACCGTTTGTATACCCATGGCTTTAGCTGTACGCATCACTCGGCATGCAATTTCGCCGCGATTGGCAATCAGTAACTTTTTAATCATGCTAGTTTCTCCTGCCACGCGGGAGTGCGTTTTTCAATAAAAGCCCCCAAGCCTTCTTGTCCTTCTTTCGAGGTTCTTATTTTGGCAATTTGTTTGCTTGTATCATCAAGCAATTCAGCATTAATAGGCGCACCGGCAACCTCTTGCACTAACGCTTTTGCATGCGATACCGCTATCGGTCCATTTTTCAAAATTTGGGTGATAATATCGTCTATTGTGCTATCAAGTTCATCTTCGGTTACCGATTCGCTAAGCAGTCCTAGCCTCCGCGCTCGCCGTGCTGAAAAGACTTCTGCAGTTTGAAAATAGCGTCTACACACGCGTGCGCCCATGGCTTCTATTACGTAAGGGCTGATAGTAGCGGGAATAAGGCCTATCTTTACTTCGCTTAAACAAAACTTACTTAATTTGCTACCAATGGCAATGTCGCAGCAGGCGATAAGGCCTACCGCGCCGCCAAAAGCTGCCCCTTGCACGCGAGCAATCGTAGGCTTTGGTAAGGTGTACAAGGTGTGCAGCATGGTAGCCAGCGCCATAGCGTCGGCGTGATTTTTGGCTTCATCGTATCCAGCCATGCGCTTCATCCACTCTAGATCGGCACCTGCACTAAAGCTCTTGCCTTCACCTTGTAAAACAACGGCGCGAACACTGCTGTCGTTACCAGCGCGCGTATATAGCTCGGTTAAAGTGGCAATCATGTCATCGTTAAATGCATTGTGTTTGTTAGCACGGTTTAGCGTAATAAGGGCAACATTTCTTTCGTCTACGTGATAAGTAACTGCTTGTTCCATAATAATATCCCTCAAACTACATACGAAAGACACCGAAGCGGGTGTCTGGTATAGGTTGATTTAATGCCGCAGATAACGATAGACCTAACACCGTGCGGGTGTCAGCAGGGTCAATCACGCCGTCGTCCCATAATCTGGCCGAGGCATAATATGGATGTCCTTGTTTCTCGTAGGTATCGATAACCGGTTGTTTGATGGCGTGTTCTTGTTCATCGGTCCAGGTTTCGCCGGCACGTTCTTTTTGATCGCGTTTTACTTGCGCCAATACCCCAGCGGCTTGCTCGCCGCCCATTACTGATATGCGGGCATTAGGCCACATGAATAAGAACCTGGGGTCGTACCCACGGCCACACATGCCGTAGTTTCCTGCACCAAAACTACCGCCAATCAAAATGGTAATTTTTGGTACTTGGGCACACGCAACGGCGGTCACCATTTTGGCTCCGTGTTTTGCTATCCCGCCATGTTCGTACTGTTTTCCCACCATAAAACCGGTGATATTTTGTAAAAATACAAGGGGTATCTTACGCATTGCACACAATTCAACAAAGTGTGCACCTTTAAGCGCGCTTTCGCCGAATAAGATGCCGTTATTGCCGATGATGCCTACTGGATAGCCGAAGATGCGCGCAAAACCACATACTAATGTAGTGCCATATAAAGGCTTGAATTCATCAAAGTCTGAATCATCGACTACCCGAGCGATAATTTCTCTTACGTCGTAAGTCTGCTTTGAATCGGCAGGCACAATACCGTAAATCTCTTTGGCATCGAAACGTGGAGGCTTTGGCTCTGCCACATCTAACGCGACATTTTTAGTACGGTTAAGCCTAGATATCGCATTTCTAGCAAAAGATAGCGCGTGATGATCGTTATTAGCTAATTGGTCTGCCACCCCTGAAATACGGGTATGCACATCACCACCGCCAAGCTCTTCGGCGCTTACCACTTCACCTGTCGCGGCCTTCACTAGGGGCGGTCCACCTAAAAAGATGGTGGCTTGTTCTTTTACAATGATGCTTTCGTCCGCCATGGCGGGTACGTATGCACCGCCAGCTGTGCATGACCCCATCACCACCGCAATTTGCGGAATATTCTTTGCCGACATATTGGCTTGGTTAAAGAAAATGCGGCCAAAGTGTTCTTTGTCAGGAAACACTTCATCTTGATAGGGTAGGTTGGCACCACCTGAATCTACCAAGTAAATACAGGGAAGGTTGTTTTCTTCTGCAATAGTTTGTGCCCGTAAGTGTTTTTTCACGGTAAGCGGGTAGTAACTGCCGCCTTTTACCGTGGCATCATTAGCCACTATCATGCATTCAATGCCCGACACGCAACCAATACCGGCTACTACACCTGCGCAAGGTACATAATCATCGTACACTTCCCATGCCGCCAATTGGCCTATTTCTAAAAAAGGTGTGTTGTCGTCAATTAAGGCGTTAATGCGATCTCGGGGAAGTAATTTTCCACGCGCTTGATGGCGCTGGGCAGCTTGTGCACCGCCACCCATTGAAACTTGTTCTATTTTTGCAACCAAGTCGTTTACTTGTGCTTGCATATGCTGCGCGTTGGCAACAAAGGTGTCTGATTTAGTATTTATCTTTGAACGTAGAACGGGCATACCCCCTCCTGATTGTTCAGCGCAGCTTAAAAATGACTAAGACTGCGCAGTCTGTCGTTAAATGTGAGCGCGTGTTTATTTTGATTCGTTAAACAGCTCGCGGCCAATAAGCATTCTGCGAATTTCTGAGGTTCCTGCGCCAATTTCATATAACTTGGCATCTCTTAATAATCTGCCGGTGGAGTACTCGTTGATATAACCGTTGCCACCTAAAAGCTGAATAGCGTCTAAGGCCATCTTGGTGGCTAATTCTGCAGAATATAAAATGGCGCCTGCGGCATCTTTTCGGGTGGTATCACCGCGGTCGCAAGATTTTGCAACGGTGTACACATACGCTCTAGCGGCGTTCATTTGCGTATACATATCAGCTACTTTGCCCTGAACAAGTTGAAATTGACCAATAGACTGGCCGAATTGTTCTCGGTCATGAATATAGGGTACAACCACGTCCATGCAGGCCTGCATAATGCCCAAAGGGCCGCCTGACAATACTAAGCGCTCGTAATCTAGCCCACTCATTAATACCCGTACGCCTTCGCCTTCCTTACCTAGAATATTTGTAGCAGGTACTTCACAGTCTTGAAAAACAAGTTCACAGGTGTTTGAAGAACGCATGCCTAATTTGTCGAGCTTTTGTGCGCGGGTAAAGCCAGGAAAATCACGTTCTACAATAAATGCCGTAATGCCCTTAGGCCCAGCCTGTGGGTCTGTTTTTGCGTAAATGACAAAGGTATGGGCATCTGGACCATTGGTGATCCACATTTTGTTGCCGTTTAAGATGTATTTATCACCGCGCTTTTCAGCACGTAATTTCATACTCACTACATCTGAACCCGCATTTGGCTCACTCATGGCTAACGCACCAATGTGCTCACCAGACACTAACTTGGGCAGGTATTTCTCTCGTTGTTCGTCGTTTCCGTTTCTAAAAATCTGGTTTACACATAAATTAGAATGAGCACCATAGCTCAGGCCAATTCCCGCGGATGCTCGGCTCACTTCTTCCATTGCTATGGTATGGGCTAAATAACCCATATCGGCGCCGCCATATTGCTCTGATACCGTAACACCCAATAAACCCATTTCACCCAGCTTGGGCCATAATGCATTGGGGAATTGATTATTAGCGTCGGCTTCTTCCGCTAAGGGTGCAATTTCATTTTGTGCAAATTGAAAGACTTGGTCGCGCAATAAATCAATATCTTCGCCAAGATCAAAGTTCAGTGTAGGGTAAGAGGTATTCATGCAATTTTTCCTTGTTCTAATTCCGCTAGCTCTTCACGGCATCGTGCTTCTACTTCATCGAGTTCTTGCATCAGGCTTTGAATATCTTCAAGTTGCTGATGAAGTACAGCCCGTTTTTGTGCGGTCATTTCTAACATAGTGCCTAGCTGAACGGCGGAATTGGCGTTGGTGTCGTACATCTCAAATAAGGTTTTAACTTCTGCTAGGGAAAACCCCAATCGCTTCCCTCTAAGAATGAGCATTAATCTCACTCTATCTTTGTTGTCATACACACGGTTTTGCCCGGTACGCTTGGGGCTAAGTAACCCTTGCTCTTCATAAAAGCGAATGGATCGGTGAGTTATATCGAACTCCCTTGCCAGTTCACCTATAGCGAATACCGACTCTTTCTCGTTGTTATTCATAACACGTACCTTTGGTCTTATGTCTATGTCTTATGCTCTTTACAAAAAGACTTTCCCTGAATGGAAGGGGTTTCTTGACACTAAATATATTGAGGTTTACGTTAACGTTAATTACCTTTTACGTTAAGGTAAAGTAACATTTTGCTAACGTCAATTTTTCATATGTGAGATAGTTCGCTTATCTAAACATGGGTGTCTACATTTTTATACGAAAGTAAAGTTAGTTGAATATTATTCCATAAATTACAAGTGGTTAGGAGTTCAAGTGATGAGTAGTGAAACAGTAGTGATAGTAGCAGCGAAGCGCACACCAATGGGAGGCTTCAATGGTAGTCTGTCTGGGGTAGCAGCCACCGAACTAGGTGCCACTGCCATTAAGTCGGTGTGCGACACATTCGATGTAAACCAAGTTGATGAAGTTATTATGGGGTGTGTTCTGCCTGCTGGCTTAGGTCAAGCTCCAGCTCGTCAGGCATCGTTAGGCGCAGGTCTTCCTCTTAGCGCAGGCGTAACAACCATTAATAAAGTTTGTGGTTCTGGTTTGAAAGCGGTAATGCTGGCTCACGATCTAATTAAGGCGGGTAGTGCTGAAGTGGTTGTCGCTGGTGGGTTCGAAAGCATGAGCAATGCGCCTTATATGTTGCCAAAGGCAAGAACAGGCTATCGCATGGGGCACGGACAAGTACTAGACCATATGATGCTAGATGGCCTTGAAAATGCCTACGACGGAAAGGCGATGGGATGTTTTGCCCAAGATACTGCCGATGCTGAAAATATTACGCGTACTCAAATGGATGAATTTGCTCTGAACTCGCTTTCAAAAGCCAATGAAGCGATTAACAGCGGCAGTTTCAAAGACGAAATCGTAAACGTGACTATTTCTGGTCGTAAAGGCGATGTGGTCGTTGATACTGATGAAGGCCCAGGGTCTGCGCGACCTGAAAAAATTCCTTCTTTGCGCCCTGCGTTTAAAAAAGATGGTACAGTCACCGCAGCAAATTCTAGCTCTATATCAGATGGCGCAGCGGCTTTATTAGTGATGAGCGAATCTAAAGCGCAAGCGCTGGGATTAACGCCGCTTGCAAAAGTGGTGGCGCATGCTACGCATTCTATAGAGCCAGAAAATTTCACGGTAGCACCGGTTGGTGCGATGGAAAATGTGCTCTCAAAAGCAGGTTGGTCTAAAGACGAGGTCGACCTGTTCGAAATTAACGAAGCCTTTGCCATGGTAACAATGCTGGCTGTTCAAAAACTGGGATTAGACGAGCGAAGAGTGAATGTGAAAGGTGGCGCATGTGCACTTGGCCACCCCATTGGTGCGTCGGGTGCGCGAATTCTAGTTACCTTGCTGCACGCGCTTAACCAAAAGAAAGCGAAAAAAGGCATCGCCTCTTTATGTATTGGTGGTGGGGAAGGCGTAGCACTTGCTGTTGAAATGCTATAAGCAAGCTTGATTGACATCAAAAAAAGCATGACTTATTAGCAAATGGCACCGCAAACCGGTGCCATTTGTGTTCTAATTATTCTAGAAGCGTTCACTCTGTATCGCTAATAGGTTCATTTTCTTATTTAAAAATGTCGAAATTTTAATCTGTTATCTTGGCATTTAGTAACTATGAAGCGAAATGGCAGGTACATTGCCTAAATTTTGGCTGAATGTGCTGGTATCGTGATTTTTTAGTTTAGACCGATGTTGCATTTGCAGGCGCTAAGTTAGATACTCTGGTATGCGATTTTTCGCATTTTACGTATTTGTATTTAGGTGGTCTTTTTGATTTCTTTCAGGTGTTTACGCCTTGTCTTCTTAGCAATTTTGCTTACGCTTCCTTACTCAGTGGAATTAGCAGCACAAGCGCTTCAACAGAACATTTCTCAACCACAATCGATGAATAACACGGCTCCTCGTGAGGTGACGTATTGTGTTGATCCCGACTGGGCACCTTACGAAGCTATACGAAATAATAATCATGTTGGTATTTCTGCCGACTACATTCAGACTATTTCTGAGCTTTCTGGCTTAACCTTCAAGCTTGTGCCAACTCAATCATGGGAACAAAGTTTGGCGTACGTACAGCAAGGTACCTGCCAGGTCATCTCTATGCTGAATGTTTCTGACTTTAGAAAACAGTTTCTCGATTTCTCTGCGCCATACTTTGAAGCACCTAATATTTTAGTTGCCCGCTCAGGCACGCCTATTTTGCAAGGTTACGCAGGCATTGGCCACAGAACCGTTGGGGTCGTGAAGGGGTACAGGCAAGTAGAATACATATCTAGGCATTATCCAGAGTTAAGACTCAAGCTAGTGCAGACGGAAAGTGAAGGGCTTGCTGAACTGGCAAGGGGGGACATCGACGTTATGGTGGGCTCATTATTAAGTGTGAACACGCATATCAATAATCAAAAAATAGATAACGTGAGTATTGTTGGGTATGCCGAACCGTTCGACTCACTTGCATTCGGCGTTAATAAATCTTCTCGCGATATTATTCCTATTTTAAATACTGCCATTGCAACCATTCCAGAGAACCGAAAGGTTGATATTTATAAGCAGTGGAACAACGTTCAGGTTCGTTATGAGCGGAATTACTTCAAACTAGTAGTAACTACGTGTTTCGTACTACTGGCCATTGTTTGCTTAGTGTGGCGCAATAGAACCGTTTCACAATTTAAACGTTTAACGAAGCAGAAGAATGATGAAATAGAATCGTTGCAAACTACTTTGCTAGACCGAAATCGAACCCTAGAATTTTTGTCAGCCCACGATACGCTGACTGGGCTTTATAACCGCAATCACATGATTCAAAAAGCAGAAGAAGAAATTTCTCGCTTCCACCGTTTTCATACTACCGCATCGTTAATTGTTGTGGAGATTGAGGTTAAACGTGATTGTCGGGGTGAATTAAGTGAGTTCGATAGAGAAAATATTTTAAAGCAGGTAGCGTCTCAATGTCTTGCGACCGTAAGAGAAGTAGACATTGTGTCACGCTTCACCGGTGAGCAGTTTATCATTTTATGCCCACAAACTGCCTTAGATGCGGGGCGGGTTCTCGCGGACCGATTAGTGGAATGTATCGATCAAGACGTGCTTAACAACAATACGAAAATGCAAGTTAGTGCGGGCTTAGCTGAACTAAAAGAAAGTGAAAACTTCACCGATTGGCTTGAGCGCACAACGAAAGCCTTGTATCACTCAAAAAGGTTGGGGATCGCAAAGGTATCAGTAGCAGACTAACGTGCAATGAAAGCGCCGTTCAGCCTGCTTCAATAAACGCTAATACTCTTTACATCTTGCCTAGCGTCTTAGGTATTAGCGTCTTAGGCTTTAGAAATAATAGCGTTTTAGATGATAGGTTCGTAATGCCATTGATGAGAATCATAATGAATGTGGGCTCTTTCATACTCACGCTCTGAGCGCCAATTACGATTGTTCAATTTGGCTGTTACACCAGGGTAGAGCTTCTTATTGGCAATTAGCTTGATATCTTGTTGGTACTGAATTTTCGCATCGTTAATTTCTAGCACTTTCATTTCAATCCAATCAAGCAATGCATTTTCGTTATTGAACATTTCAAGGGCTTCAGTCACTTTTGTTTTAAGTTCTTTAGGCACTTTTTTACTTTTCAAAATATCAATTTTTTCTTTGTGCTTGCTGTTGTTTTCGCGAAGTTGGCGAACAAGCTCATCTAACGCATCTTTGCGTTCAAGTAGTTGTGCAAAGCCTGGGCTAAAATCAACTTTAAGCATACTGCCAGATACCGCACCAAGGGTGCCAGCCTCTATTCTATCTTGGCTTACGATATCGCAAGCAAACAAGTTACCCATTGGCTTGTCTATTTGACCCACAATAACTGCACCACCACAGTGGAGCTTACTGTAAGCTAATTGACGGCCAACAGTAATGTTGCCCGAACACTGAATTTCGATACCTTGACCATGCTGAACGTGAATACTGCCTTTCGCTATAAGGTGGCAGTTGAATTCACCCGCACTGTCATTTACTTTCCCCATAGCACCTTCGGTGATAATAATATCGCCACCAGATTCAATGTGAGCAGACTCTACAAAACCGTTTATGGTAACGTCGCCTTCTGCTTTTATTTGCATTTTTTCCGTCACGTCGCCATTGACCAGCACTGCGCCTTCATAATTTACGTGACCTGTACCCACATTTACTCCGTTACATATATAGGTATCGTCGATATTCATGGTTTGGTCTTGGTATTTAGGCATACCTGCAATGGATGACACCAATAAATTTTGATCGTCATCGGCCTGAACGGTGCCAGTGCCTTTGCGAAACTCTATCCATTCACCAGGAACAGGAGGTAGCTTGCTACCGCGCACATCGAAGCCACTTCTGCCTAGGGTAGGCTCAGTTCTGCGAAGTACGGGTGTGTCTACTTTGACGCAGATAACCTCACCTAGGTTTCGCATATCAACCCGCTCACCTTCATTGGTTTGCGGTTTTAATATACGTTCAAGTGCATTAGGCACTAAAGGAATAAATCGAGAAGAACGGCCATTTCTAGCAGGTAGGCCTTTCGCTACGGTACGCTCAATAACAGTGCCTGGAGGTGATTTTCGCGCTTCCATCAACATGGCTTCGATAACTCGTGTGCCAAGACCTCGATGGATATTATTTTTAAAGGCTAAAGACTTGATGGTGTTTAACGTGGGAGATTTACCACCGTAAGGTGACGTGATCACAAGGTTAGCTGTCATTGCGTCTTCAGGAATACGAAACTCTATTTCAGCGTTCCTTCTCTCTCCAACTCGCTCTTGGACCAAGGTGTTATCACCGGTTTTAAAGTAATGATTAGCAGTATCACAAGCCGATTTTAAAGCCGCATCTGAAACGTATAACCGTTTAGTTTCACCGGCTGCTAACTCGGCTTTTACTTGGCGTATATCTATTTCTTTAGAAAACTCTGAAGGGTTTAGCGTCAGGTTTATATGAGTTCTTGTTTTATCAAAGCTTATGGTTACGCCGTTCATTACTACATTCATCCTTTGAGCCGTCTTGCTTACTTTTCTATAGTCAATATCGACCTTAACGCTGCAGACTTAAGCGTGTTTATGCATTATTGTGATTACAATAATGCATTAGACATAAGTTTAATGTAATGCGATTCGTTGCGTCTCGTCAAAGGTTTTCGGCATATTGAAATAATGCTCTTAATATCGCTTGTTTTTCGGGATTATCAACATGTTCATGAGCAAGGCGTTCTAACGTGCTCATATAATGCTCAAGCGTAATCGATGCTGGTGAAGTGGAGTCGGTTAAACGCTCTTGTCGATGTCGTTGCCACTTCAGCGTTTCATCATAGGTAAGTGTTGACGGGTAATTACGCGCTCTATATCTAAACAATAAAGCCCTAAGGCCTACATGCTGAGTGTCTTCAGATAAGGCGCCAAGTTGTTCTGGGCTTGATTCCAGTACTTTATCGCACCAATGGCGATCTTCAGTACTTAAAAAACCTCCGCTATAAAGGGCATGATCGATATCTTGCTCTTTATCATCTGCGTCGTTTTCATACACTTTTGACAACTTCATGCCTAAGTCACGCTCTTGCGCCAAAATACGGTAATTTTCAAGGCAGGCATCTCTGTCTAACCCTAATCTATGCGCGTTATCTTCTGTCATTGCTTTTGCAGTAGTCACAAAAGGAGAGCGGTTAATATGAATGAGCTTCAACCCAGGGCGCAAACTATTGGCATCACTGCCAGGCTCATAGCGCGCGTAAAGTTTGGCTTTTATCTCTTCAGGAGAATCGTTAAGTAAGCTATCGATAGGCTTTGACAAGTCTACGGCAATAATTGCGTTACTGTTGGTAGGGTGTTTAGCAACAGGCATTATCCACGTACAACACCCTTGGCTAGCAGGCAACTTAGCTGAAATATGCAACAAAACGGAAGGCTTAGTTAAATCAAACTGGTTAGCCACATTATGCTTACTACGAAGCGAATAAGCGTATTCGAATAATCTAGGCTGCTTTTCTTTAATGAGCTTTGCTAAGGCGATAGTGGCGTGAACGTCACTTAATGCATCGTGAGCGTTCTCATGACTTATGCCGTTTTCTTTGGTTAAGTGTTCTAGCTTGAAGCTAGGCGCACCATCTTCACGAGCTGGCCAGTTTATGCCATCAGGGCGAAGTGCATAGCATGCTCGCGCTAAATCTATAATATCCCATCGGCTATTTCCATTTCGCCATTCTCTGGAATAAGGGTCATAGAAGTTTCGGTAAAACAAGAAACGAGCGACTTCATCATCGAAGCGTATGCTATTAAACCCCAAACTACAGGTGTTGGGGGTCGACATTTCTTCATAAATACGTTTGGCAAAATCAGCTTCGTTCGAGCCGTCACGTAAGGTTTGTTGAGGCGTAATGCCGGTAACCAAACAGGCTTCAGGGTGGGGCAAGTAATCGTTAGCGATGGCGCTCATGATATTAATGGGCTTACCAATAATATTAAAATCCAGATCGGTTCTAATAGCGGCGAACTGACAAGGTAAATCTTTTTGACCACTGGTACCGAACGTTTCGAAATCGTACCAAAGAAAGCTAGGTTCGTGCATGTTCTAGGTTACATTTTTGAATAAGTGTCATCATGCTGGCAGTGTACACTGCGTGGGTTTGAATACCAAACCTAGCTATTCAAAACGAATTTAATCTATAACTTGCCAATCTGTAAATCTGAAACTAGTTTTTAATGTATATCAGATAATTGGAATGTATTTCACCTTGGCAGCGGTTATAAAACAGAAACTGGGAGCAAAGTATTCCCAAAAAATGCTGGGCTTCGCTGTTATTGGGGCAATTTTAGTTACCATGGTTGTGGCCCTTTTATTTGAAAGTAATCTTTCGCAAAGCGTTTTAGATGATGTGTCATCCGAGTTAAATCATCGAACAAGTGAAATAGAGGGCTTTACCCAACGCCAAGCCGCCCAATATGCCGATAATTTAAAATTTCTACACGCCACACCGCCGATATCTGGTATTCCCCGTGCGACTGAAAATGGTGGCATAGATCCCAAAGAAAATACCAGCTTTGCGCTGTGGAAAAAGCGTTTAGAGACAATTTTTATCGCCTTTATAGAAAACAACGAAGAAGTTGATCAATTACGAGTTATCAGCATAGATGATGGCAAAGAGATACTGCGTGTAGAACGATCTGGCGGCAAAATATCCGCGTTAGCCGATATGGATTTACAAGAAAAAAGCACCAGAGACTATTACAAAGAAAGTGCCCAGTTATCTCGTAATGAACTGTATATGTCAGGCATTAGCCTTAACCGTGAATACGGTAAAGTGGAGTATCCTTACAAACCTGTAATACGTTTGTCATTGCCTATCTTTAGCGAAAGCGGCCACAGGTATGGTTTTATTATAATGAATGTAGATATCTCCACTGCATTGGCAGGGGTGAATCAATTCATATCTTCTCCCCAGCAGTTTTACCTTACCAATGATGAAGGTTTCTTCATAATACATCCGCAAAAGCGCTTTAATTTTAGCAAAGATCTAACGCCAGACGTAACATGGGACACGCAATTTACATCGCCAATTTCAGAAGGTACTCGGTACCTAAATATGCGTGTAGATGGTGTTACCAGTGAAGTTTTCGTTGCTAGTCGTAAGGTGATAGTCAGCAATTCACCGGGGCGGCAATTTGTCTATGTACATCTTGCGCTTCCTGCAAAAACTATTGCCAGTTTAATGAACGAAAGGCGATTGGCGGTTTACGGTTTTCTGTTGGCAATGTCTATCTTGTTCGCAGCGGTATTACTGTTTTTTCATCGTAGTGCTAAAAAGAGCTATGAACTGGCAGAAGCTCGCGGTGAGTCGGCAGCCATTGTGGCAGGGTCAAGTGACGCTATAGTCAGTATGGATATTGCAGGCACAGTAAAAAGCTGGAACATGGCCGCAGAGCGATTGTTCAGACTGCCAAGTTCGACCATATTAGGGCATCATTACAGTGCGTTTGCGTCGATACGCCCCATATCTTGGGATAAATACCTAAATGCTGAGGTAGCGCGAACCGGCTATTTTCAGGATGAAATTTTATATAAACAAACATCAGGTATTGAGAATTGCTTAGCGGTTACTGTGTCTCCCATATGGGGTGAGCAAGGTCAATACTCAGGCGTGGCAGTGGTTTTACGAGACATCACTGAAGAACGTAATACCCAACGGGCCATCGAGAAAAATAATCTAGAACTTGAAGAAAAGGTACAAAGTCGTACTAAGCAACTAGCAGAAGCACGGGATGAAGCGCAACAAGCTAGTCAGGTAAAAAGTGCGTTTATCTCAAGCATCAGTCATGAAATGCGGACCCCTTTAAACGGTATAGTTGGGTCGCTCAATTTGTTAAAACGTCAGCCTCTTTCTTCTAAAGCGGAACAGCTCGCGGCTATGATGGATGTGAGTTGTAACAATTTGAGTGTGTTAATTAATGACATACTAGATATGTCGAAAATTGAAGCCGGGAAATTAGATTTAAACGTGCAAGCGTTTAACCCTGTGCAATTAATAGAAACATTATCTTCATCATTGGCGGTACGAGCCCACAACAAGGGTTTAGAGTTTCTTGTCGATACCACAGGGTTAAAAGCTGAAACCTTGGTGTCAGATCCACATCGTGTTTCTCAAATTATTAGTAACTTGGTGAATAATGCCGTCAAATTTACCGAACGGGGGCATGTGGCGCTTACTGCATCACTTAAAGGCAGTGACGAGGGCAAAGTGCAGCTTCATGTGTCGATAACCGACACGGGTATTGGCATTGCAAAGGAGCACCAGTCAAAGCTTTTCACAGCGTTTACCCAAGCAGATGCTTCTGTTGCTACACGATTTGGTGGCACAGGATTGGGTTTATCAATATGTAAACAGCTCAGTGTTTTATTGGGCGGAGATATCGATTTTTCTTCCACACAAGGCCAAGGAAGTGTCTTTTCATTTTGGGTTGCAGTAGATGATGTTACTTCCGCTGATAGTCAGCAAAGCTTGGCGTTATCTAATAAAATGGACGGTTTGCGTTTAGCTGTATTTGCTCAGTATCCACCGCTTGCACAAAACATCAATACCTTAATCACTAGCGAAGGTGGTAGCAGTGTAGAAACCTATACCGACATCGTGTCTTTCGAAGAGGTTCCTTGGGAAACCATTGATGTCATCGTCACCGATTACAACAACCCCATATTGTTGGTAGTAGACGAAAATTGGGAAAACTTGGCGAAGCAAATATCCATTCCACGCATCTGTATGTTGCAAAGCATTGGAAAGCAAACCACGTATTACGCTAACTTTACCCCGGCTATTTTAACAAAACCCTTGCTGAAATCTGAATTTTTAAAAGTCGTTGATAGCGCTTCTTCGAAGTTAATAGAAAATCAACCTACACATCACGTAGAATCGAACGCGACGGATATAGAAAAAGAGAGTATTGCTGGGGCTCATGTGCTTATAGTGGATGACAACGCTATCAATATAGAAGTGGCGAAAGGGGTACTTGATAATTTGCCCGTTTCGGTGAAAATTGCCAGCCACGGTGAACAGGCGTTAGATATTGTTAGGGAATGCGAAAAAGAAGGGCACTATCTTCATTGTATTTTGATGGACTGCCAAATGCCCATAATGGATGGATATAGTTGTACTAGCGCTATTCGAGATGGCCGCGCAGGGCAGGTACATCAGCAAATTCCTATTATTGCTATGACAGCCAATGCGATGTTAGGGGAAAAGGAAAAGTGCATTGCAGCAGGCATGAGTGACTATGTCACCAAACCTATAGTGGCAAGCATGGTAGAGCCTAAAATTATCAATTGGATCCAGTCTGCGTACAGCCCCCAATTTCTAGGTAAATCGGTACTGGGCGATACACAAGCAGCGCATGGCGAATATGCAAGTGAGCGTCCCGCTTTGGCGGCGTCATCGGGCTTTACGGAGTCTTCTCCAGTTTCTCCACCTTGTTTATCTTCGTCGCCTTCCTCAGTATCGACACCATCAACACCATCAACACCATCAACACCTGTGATATCTATCTCACATATGACACCCTCTTCGTCAGAAGGAAGTGATACACCCGTTTGGGAAAAGTCACGCGCCTTGTCACGGTTGGCGAATAACCAGGTTTTATTCGATAAAATATGTGAAATGTTTATTGAAAGCGTGCCTAGCAAATGTGACGAAATTAAAGCTGCTGTAAACGACAAAGATGTCTCTAAAATTAAACTGGTGTCTCATACCATTAAAGGAATGGCGGGTGATATTGGCGCTGTGATGGTGCAACGTCGTTTTAGTGATATTGAGCGACTCGCCAAGGATGAAAAGTTGCTAGAAATAGACAATGTATTGCCAGATGCCATTAACGAGATAGCCGTATTTTTGAATGAGTTAAAGGCAGCCTAATTCAGTGTGCTATGTGACATTTGTGGTAAGTGCGCAATTTGCTTTAAACAGCTGCTTAAAATCCAGTTTTAGTGAGTAAAATCGAATAGAAAAAGTAGCTGTCATAGCCATAGTCTACTAGGCTTAAAGCGTAACAAAATAATTTGATTACAAAAAAATAACATTGCGTTACATCATTACTATAACAAGCAGTGCCGTTTCGTCTTCACGCTGTATAAAACTATAAAAGACGCCGCGGCTGGGAGAGAAATATGGAATCGTTGCTAGTCAGTGATTATATGAATACTCACCCCGTGAAACTAAATGGGGATATGACAGTGGCCGAAGCCGTTGAGGCTTTGTTGGCTTGCGGGCAAAGTGGAGGCCCAGTAATTGATATTAAGGGTAAGGTGATTGGTTTTTTGTCTGAGCAAGATTGCATTGCTCAAATGATAGCGTCAAGTTACTACCGAGAGCAGATTTGCCGTGTAGCTGAAATAATGAAAGCACCGGTTGTGGTTATTAAACCGTATCTGTCGGTAATAGAACTGGCACAATTACTTATTAAAGATAAGCCTCGCGTTTACCCTGTGGTTGATGACGATGGGGTATTGGTTGGAAGTATTAACCGAACGGCAGTGCTTCGAGCAATAGACGTACAACTTCGATCGGGCTATCAGCACGCTAGCTAGCGTTTGAAGTGTTGTTTAAGTATTTCAAAAGTAAAAAGGGTAAGCCAATCCGCTTACCCTTTTTTTTTTACAACTCAAATTCTTCTTTCCATGCCATTTTTCTAATGTAGTAATAGGCAATTGGCTATGAAAAATGTTTACATTGTAATGTTCAAGAACAGGCGCTTACCGATGACGATTGCTCACATGAGTGCGAATTGCATCAGCTAAGTCATCTCCTGTCACTAACTTAAAGTTCTGCCTTTGGCTAGGCATAACATTTCTTCCATCTTGCACCACTAATAGCCCATTTTTAAATGGTCCGCCCAGATTGGCGTTCGTGGTTTCAAGCCCATCAGTTTCCGACACGCCATCAATGCCTTTATCATAATTTGGACCAATGCTTATCATACCCACCAATTTATAGGGTGCCTCGCTTTCATACACAGCGTATTGATTATTGCCTTGGCTAGAAGCAATTAAATAGCGTACACCGTCTACATCAAATAACGACAAACCTTCAATATCAGCGGTAACTGGTGATTCAATCGGAATAATAAACATGGGTGTCTTGTTATCTAACTTGATTGAAGCATGCTTGTTTGCAGCTTTAGCGAGCGTTGATGAAGGCATTGTTTTTATTTCAGAAACATCCAACGCCCATATGCCAGCACCTTCTTCTCCCAAGTAGGCTATTTGCGCGGTAGTGTCCACAACGCACCCTTCCGGTTGGGAGGGTAATTCAAAGTCGTGAATTAAGGTGGCAGAAATCTGAGAAGGATCTGCTTTTTCAGCACTGCTCACAGGGTTGGTATGGGAGTTAGTTTTCGCGATGGCGTTATTATTTACATCAGTTGGCGAGTTCAACAAATAGCGTAAGTATCGGCCATCTGTGCTATTCACTAATACTTGGGTGTGATTATTTACTGAAAATACGCACAACCCATATATATCGTTTAGCGGGGTAGGGATGTTGGTATTAAAGGTTAGCTCGCCCGTTTTCTTATCGATAAAAAAGACTGACATGCTATTACTGCTTCGGTTACTCGCCACGGCGATATCGTGTTGTGGCGCCCAATCGTATGCCACGCCCACATTATTTACTCGCCCTACCTTGTGGGATGCAACTAACTCACCTTGTAAATTATAGGTATTTAAGCTGCCTTTTTTGTTAGTGCCAATCACCACGCTTTTAGCTGGGTCGTTTTTGTTTATCCAAATAGCAGGATCATCTGCTGCATCGCCATAATTTTCTACTACATCGGTTTCATAAATGGGCTGCAGTTCTATAGCAGAAAAGATGGGTGTCTCGTTAGTGATGTTAGTGGATACATCACCATTTTCGGTGGGTGTCTCTGTAGTGAGGTCTGTGTCTTTTAACATGGGTGTCTCGTTAAAAGACCTTTCGTTAAAAGACGAGGGTGTCTTGATAAGAGATTCCTGGTTTGTGTGGCAGCTGTTTATTGTTGCAATGGCGTGGGTGATGTTGGTGGTGAGTGTGCTGCCTGAGTGGTCATCGTAGATGTTGGCGTGAACCGTATCGCCTGTTACCAACAGCGAGATATCTTCTGGAGCAATGTCTTGATCAAAATCAAAGAAGCTCGTGGCGCACGTATTGTGAAGCCACAGGCCACTGTGTTCTGGGCTTACCCAAGCGGTAACCGTGCCTTGTGTACCTAGAATTGTTGTAGGTGTGCTATTTGCAGCCGAGCTGTTTGTAATTGGGCTATTTATACCTGAGCCGGCGGGAACCTCCTTGTGTGCCTCGAACCCATTAAGGGTGGCAACACCTTCTACCGGCGTGTCAGGCTGGTTGAAAATGAGCGTGCGCTCGACCTCAGCTTCTTCATCTGCAGGCATGGCCCAAACACCGGCGTATTCGTCAGCTAAATAAATAGTTTGCTTAACATGTTTTGTTCTTGCGTGAGAAGTTCCTTCAACAGATACACTGTAGTCAAAAGCGGTGTAGTCCGAAGCTGTGTAATTAGACGCGTGGTAGCTCACCCCAAGCGCACAGCTTTTTATACCTGGGCCAATCGCCAATGTACGTAAAGGATGTACCGTGAGCGCGCTACCGCTTTTATCCGGTATTGCCAAATATTGGGTGAGCATACCCAACGCATCTATATTGATGAACTGTAACTTGCCGTCTATCTTGGCGCTACACAAGGCTTCGGAATCTTTCACGTCAGTCGCTGATGTTTGGGTAATGCTGATGGCGTGGTTTGGGGCGTTTTTAATGCCTATTGTGTAGCTACGTATTTGTTGGCTGTTAATTTCAAACACTAAGGTTTGAATATAGGCACTAGTGGTACTTGCCACCTCGGCGCTTGATTCACCTACTGATTCGTTAGAAACAAGGTAACTTCCAGCTGTAACAAAGTGGCCTTTTTGCGACGCTAGCATATTCTTGCTATCAGATACTGTTAAGCCATTAGTTTCACTAATTGTTACGCTTATTGTTCTGCCGTTTAGTTCGTATGTCGTTTCTGACTCAGTAGTAATACCAGCGCCTGTATTTGCTAGTGTGAGGTCAGCTGAGCTTGATGCAATTGCATTAGCGCCTGCCATAACCGCCAAGCAAAAGCCTAATTGACTTGTTTTTATGGCAACTTTAGTAAGTTTGTTCTTCACTTTATTCATTGCCAGTTCCTTTTGTTACAGCGTTAGGCTTTTGTACATTATGTTGATAGATGACCTCCCCGTTATGGTCAATAAAGGTAAAACCAAGCTCGCGACCGGTTAAACTGACTGCCACAAAACCACCTGTGGACTTTGCAAAACGGGTGAAGGCATAATTTCCTACGGGGCGCACTTCTGAGCCTCCGCCAGATACAATGTGTACTAAAGCATCGTCAGGTAACTGGTTGTGCTGCAAATCGTGTTCGTGCCCTGCGATGTAGGCGTCTACGTCGTGCTGGTGCAATATGGGCTCTAGTACATTTTTAATAGCACTGGTAGTGCCATAACGCTTTCCACTTGAGTACAGTGGATGATGACCAATCACAATGTTCCATTTAGCATTACTGTTTGAAAGCATGGTGTTTATCCAAGCTAATTGCTTTGTTGAGCCTTGAGCAAATGCTTGGTGGTATTTCGCCTCGGTAGCGTAATCTGGGTTAAGCGGGTTAGTATCAATAAACAGAATAAGCGCAGTAGTATCATCTTCTAACTTTACGGTTTTGCTATAATACTGCGCTGGCATTTCCCAGCGTCGACTCACTTTGCTGTAGTCTATTTGCGCTTGCCAATTGCCGCGATAATCATGGTTGCCTAGCACGGGGTGCCAATCAACGAATAAGTGGGGCTGGTGGTAAATATCTTCATAAGATGTTCGCCAATAGGGATCTTCTACTGAAGCAACTCCGTTATCATAAAAATTATCGCCTGTGGTGGCGATGAATTCAGCATCAAGCTGGTAGCTGGCAATGTCCATCCATTTGGCTACGTCTCGTTGATAAAAATGGCCGTTGCGGCCCCAGTCGCCCACCACTAAAAAGTTAAACGCATTATCTTGAACTTCAAGATTATTAATGTGGTGTTGTTGGTAGTAATCGTATGATGTGGTTTGCCCTTCGCATGTAAGTGACAAAAAGGCAAAAAGAAGCAGTAGTACGCGCATGAATTTATCTCTAATAAGGGCGCGCTTGTAGCGCGCCCATTTTTTAAACGCTGGTGTATGACGTTTTAGGGTTTAACGTTATTGTTCAACCGTTATGGTTTAACGTGAACATCGTTTTACAATACGGATTAAACAATGCGCTAATTAGCGCATTTGCCATGTAAAACCTAGTTCAAAGGTGCGGCCATATTCTTCAAATTGTGCGTTGTTAGTGCGCGAGTCGAAGTAATTATAAAATGGTTCGTTATTAATATTGATAGCGTTGAAATACACCTGCATATCATCGTTAATGAAATACTTAGCAGTAAAGTCTAACTGGGCATGTTCATCTTCAAAGCGCAGCATGTCACCGTCAATCTCTTCAAAGTTTTCACTTTTATACGTCATGGCTAAACGCAGACTAAAGTCATTGGCTTCGTAACCAAAGGTTAGGTTTCCAATGGTGTCAGACTGATTTGGTAATTGGGTTTCAAACTTTTCACCATCTAAAATGGTGGTAGCGTCTGAATCTGTGAAGGTTGCGTTTGCTGCCACTAAAAAGCCGTTATTGAATGCTTTAACCCACGACAATTCTAGCCCGTGTAAGCTGGCGCTCTCACCGTTAATTGCTTGAATAGCTTCATCGTAGTCTTCCCAACCTTCGGTGCCTGCTACATCGGCATACACTACAAAGTTATCAATATCTTTGTAGAAATAACCGGCTGACAGTACGCCAATATCACCAGGGTAATACTCTAAAGACACATCAAGGTTTTGTGCTTCGTAAGGTTGAAGCTCTGGGTTGCCCACTTCTGCTTCACGCTCGGTAACAAAAACGCCGTCATCTTCTTCGGTTTTGCTTTCGATAATTTGAAACGCTGCTACATCTTCAAATTTAGGCCGTGAAATAGTTTGGGTATAAGCGGCGCGAAGTTGAAGCTTATCTGAAAAAGCGTAGCGCGCATTGATGCTAGGTAACCAATGATCGTAATCACGCTCAGCTTCCCAAACCGTGTTTACCACATCTTCCACATCGGTTTCTTCATTTTCAATAAGCTCAACACGCATACCTGAGGTACTGAAATCAGTGCGCTCGTAGCGTACACCAGCCACAATATGAAGCTTATCAATATCAACACTACCCATAATATAAGCGGCAAAGATGTCTTCTTCGTTAACGTAGGTGGCACCGTTAGATTCAATTTCCGAATCAAGTTCAGCCAATTCTAGTGCCGTCCGGTTGGTGTCAAAATAATCACGCATAGTTGAACGAGACAACCCTGGGCCAAAATCACCCAATGAATAGTCTGGTGAGCTATCACCAAAATCTGACGGGTCTATGTTGTCGAAATCACCATCGTAAATGAAGATACTGCTGTCTCTGTCTTTTTCACGGCTACGGTACTTAGTCCCTAATTTTAACTCACCTATATAACTGCCAAAGTTGACTGGGCGAGCGAAATCGAGTTTAAAGCTGGTTTCAGTGTCTTTGGTGTAATTGTCTTCAAATGCAATTTCATCAAGCTCATAGGTTGATAAATCTACTGCATCAGCATCTTGTGTTATGGCAGGGCGAATAGTGTTTAAGTTGGCATCAATACTGTCGTTTTCTGTCACAAAGTTATAGTAGAGCGCGTCTGGTTCATCTTCGTCAGATTTGGCAAAACCTAATTGCCAGTCGGCTTTCCAAGTTTGTAATTGATGTTCACCGCCAAGGGCAACCGTAAAAATACTTTGGGTTTCTTTTCTGTCTTTACTGCCACGCTCAATTTTTGAGTCTTCACCGTCTAGCGTGAAGGTGTTGCTTAACCGGTATTCTTCGTCTGAAAATTCACTGTAAAGCGTGCGAAGGTAATACTGGTTATTAAAATCTGGGCGGTAATCAAGGTTAACCGCTGCCCCTAAACGTTCACGGGTAATGGTGTATTGGCGTTGTTCTACTTCATCATCGCCGTTGCTTTCTACGTTATCTGAGCCAAAGTCTCGGTCAAAGTAAGACAAGGCTGCTGCTACGCCCCAATCTGGTGATAGCTTTTGCGTAATGGTACCTGAAACCTTAGGGCTAACTTCATCACGCAAATCGTTTTGGCTACCTTGTACGGTAATACTAGCTGTGTCTTGTTGTTTGTCGAAGGCGCTAACACTGGTTACTTCAACAGATCCACCAATAGCATCACCGTCCATGTCAGGGGTGACCGACTTCGATACTTCAAGAGTTTGAATTAGTTCGGAAGGTATAACATCTAAAGCCACCGAGCGTACACCAGATTCAGGCGAAGGAATGTTAAGGCCGTTAATCGTCACGTTGTTTAAGTTTGGATCGATACCGCGAATACCTACAAATCGGCCTTCGCCTTGGTCTCGCTCTATCGACAAGCCTGGTAAACGTTGCAATGACTCAGCGGCGTTTTGATCGGGAAATTGGCCTATGGCATCGGCAGAGACCACATTAGATATGCGATTAGATACCCGCTGTTGGTTTATGGCGCTGGCTTGGCTACTGCGTTGCCCTAATACTAGTAATTCTTCAAGTTCGTCACCTTCACCCACCTCAATTGCAGTGCGTACGGTGGCATCATCCTTTACTGTGACTTTCTGCGTTACCGTTTCTTCACCTAAATAAGAAACCTCTAAGGTATAGGTGCCTGCTGGTACACCCGAGAAGCGAAAGCTACCGTCGCGACGAGATTCAGTGATTAGGTTCAGCTCTACCAGTCGAACTTTAGCGCCTACGTATACGCGCGCTTCAGCGGCGTCGTTGAGCGTACCCGTAATGGCGCCATTAGCGGCTAAAGCTTGATGAGACAGTGAAAGGCCAAGCGCAGCAATGCAGGCAATGCGTAACGTAGAATAACGGGTTTTAATTTTCATTCTTAATCCATGAGTAGTGTGTGCAGTGAACAATGTGTGATGCCCAAAAATGGTAAAAAATACGGCAAAACGTACGGCAAGAATGTAAGGTAAAAATTGGATATGACAGTTACATGACGAGAACACTATCAACGCCGGCAGAAATGGCGAATATGAACAGATTCAAAGAAAGGTGAGCTAAATTGACCCGCTAGTAACTTACTAATAAGTTTAATTATTTTATTGTTATTTTTAAATTCAAAGCCGCACTGCCACCAATTTGTCACATTGGTGAGCCAAACTGACCCTCGACAATCAGGTTAAAAATGGGGTATTTCCTGAGTCTTGTCCTACTGCTTGTCCCCAATTACTTTTATTCGTAATTGCAGGGAAAGCACAGTTTGCTACCCATGAGAGTGCTACATCATGTTTACGTTACGAAATGCCACGCAGTTTGGTCACCATAAAGGCTGGCTGTTCTTTACTTTTGCTACTTGTGCACTGGCAAGCTCATTGAGCCTGACCTTTGGCAACCCCAAGCCGCTCGCCATTATATCTGGGCTAGATATTGTGGGTGAGGGCAGTGTAGTACTGCTAACGCTAGGGTGGATTGTCGCGGTGTTGGCCAGTCGGCCGCCGGGTAAGGTCACCAGCTTGTTAATTATGGGCTTAGTGTTTTTCTTATTTTCAATGACACTTGACTTACTTGATGAGTTTTTGCATTACCCCGACTCTGCCGTGTGGCTTAGCATGATTGAGTCGATACCCGCAGCTATTGGTATGATCATTATGACAGCGGCGCTTTACTTGTGGCATTTAGAACAGCGTGCAATCAATTTGCAGCTTCGCCGCCGAGAGTGGGACTACCGAGACCACCAAGAAATCGATCCTATTACTCAATTGTATCGAGGCGATTACTGGCAATCACGGGTTACCGCCTTGCAAGCATCTGGACATAACGGTTATGTGGCCATCATCGATATTAATGAATTTTCTTATTTTAATCAGTGCTATGGGCAGGCCGAAGGCGACCGATATTTGCATGAAGTTGCGCAGCTGGTGGTAATGAATCTCAGACAACAAGATTTAGCTTGTCGATATGCCGGCGATAGATTCGCGTTGTTACTGCCCAATGTGAATGAAGCCGAAGCACAAGATATTGTAAAGGAAGTTAGAGCAAGTATTGGTCATGTGGCATTTCGCTATAAAGAAGACACAGCCGCCATTTATACTAGTGCGCGAGCAGTGGTTGCGCCGCTTAGTCAAGGAGATTCGCTCACCGATACCTTGCAGCATTTGCTACTTCAACTTGAAGACGCCGGCAGGAACGAAGGCGATAAGGTTGGCGATGAAGGGAGCTACAAGGGCAGTAATCTCGGCGCTAAGCCCGGTTCTAAACCCGGAACCAAGCTCGGTTCTAAACCCGGTAGCAGGAACGCGGCATAGTGATAGCTTGCTCAATGGCTACACAAGGGCTAACACAAGGGCCAGAACTTTCCCCTGCACCAGTGACAAAATCGGACAAGGTGATACCCGCGTATCATCTTGTCCATGCGGTGCTGGACGTTGCCATTCCCCGCGGAGCAAGTAAAGACAAAATACTTCGTGGCACGGGCATTTTTGACGATAGCCTCACGATGGATACCCGCATTAGCGCCAAGCAATGTATTGCCTTACTTTCTAACGTAAGAAGTCAATGCCAAGGTAACGATGTTAGCTTTTTGATAGGTAAAAGCCTAGGTGGTGTATGGCTACGTGAAGACATAGCCAACATTAAAGATAGCCAAAATCTTGAGCAGGCGATTGAAGTACTTTCGGCAATACGGTGGGAGAGTGTTCCTTTGGTATCTTTTAAGCGCTTTGTGCTACAAGACAAATACATTTGGGTGTTACAAGACACCATGGGGTGTGAAAAAAGAGGCAGCCACAAGCTTTGGCCGTTTATTGCCCAGTTGTATTTGTCCATGCTGGTCGCCTTACTTAAACAGTGGACAGGCACCCGTTTACCTTTAGGCTTTACAATAGATTCTGATAGACCACGCAATGTTCAAGATTTCGAAACTTACCTAGGGCTTCGGGTTACTTTCAATGCACCGTTGATGTCTATAACCCTACCCAAATCATGTATGACTATTCCTTTCCCTTTTGCCGATGATAAAACAGGCGATGCTTTTGGCGAAGCTCTAGGCGACACAGAGAGAGGTTTGGCGTATCAGCAACCCCAAACCTTACTCCAAACTTCACGCGAAGCCACATCAAACTTGAGCTTACTCGACTATGTAAGAAGTAAGACCTTACGTGAACCGCAAAAAGGGTTGGCAGATTTAGCTGAAAGCTTAGGATGCAGTACCGCAACGTTAAAACGAAAGCTGAGCGATCACAATTACACATACCGGGGGTTAAGCGAAGAAGCTCGGCGGCAACAAGCTATCGTATTACTGGCGCTTAGAAAACTAAACAACGAACAAAGCGCCTCTCAAATGGCCTTTTCCGACCTGCCTAACTTTCGCCGTGCAATAAAACGGTTAACCGGCTTAACCCCAAGTGAGCTGCGTGCTCGTTAATTTACTTTGCATTGGGTGCAAAACCTTTTATCCTTTCACTTGTTTTGCGTAATTGTCTAATTGCCTGTAAATGTAAGCGCGCTAATCTGAACTCGTTTATTTTTAGTCATTCCTACGTAAACGCCTTATAGATATAATAATCGTCGGCTATTCGCCGTGCCCAATCTGATTAAAGAAGTTGAGTTTTCTGTGCAGCAATCAAATTCAAGTAGCCAACCTAAGTCAAACCCAATGGGTCTAACACCCATTTTATTATTTGTTGTTCTAGTGGTAGCTACAGGCCTAATTACTAACGATATTACCGCTATGCCCATATTGGTGGCGTTCTTTATTAGTGCTGGTTACGGCCTATGCCTAAACCCTAAAGGCGAAAAGATAAGCTTCTCAGAAAAAGTACAAACGTTTTGCAAAGGCGGCGGCGATAAAAATATTATTCTACTGGTGCTGATATTCCTTCTTGCTGGCGCTTTTTACGCGGTCACTATCGATATTGGTGCGCGAGATGCGACGGTAAATATGGCACTACAATTTGTTCCCACGGCCATGATATTACCCGGACTATTCTTGATTTGCTGTTTTATCTCGTTTGCCATGGGCACCTCTATGGGCACCATCACTGCGCTTTCACCCATAGGGGCAGGTCTGGCAAATAGCTTAGGCTTACCGGTTGAGCTAGCCCTTGGCGTAGTAGTAGGGGGCGCTATGTTTGGTGATAACTTGTCGTTTGTATCAGACACCACAATTGCGGCCACCCGAACCCAAGGTGTACAGCTTAAAGATAAATTTCGTGCAAACTTGATGGTAGCGTTACCAGCTTGCATAGCCACCATGGTGCTGCTGTTAGTCTTTGTTGATGTAGATACCTCAGAGCTTATTGAAACCAAAGATTACGATGTATGGCGCATATTGCCGTACTTATTCATTATTGGTTTTGCGTTAACCGGTTTTAACGTTATTACTGTGTTGGCAGTGGGTATCGCCAGTGCCTGTGTGGTTGGATTGCTTCAAGGTAGTTTCACCGTGCTTACCATGATGCATAGCATTCAAAAAGGCATGGGATGGATGCAAGACTTAGCCATGATTGCCATTACTATTGGCGGTATTGTGGCTTTAATGCACGCGAACGGCGGAATTACTTGGCTGATTAACCGTTTAACCAAACGTGTTACTAGCAAAAAGGGCGCAGAGTTTAGTATTGCTGGCTTGGTCAGCTTTTTAGATATTACTACTGCTAACAATACTATTGCGATTGTGACAGCAGGGCCCATTGCGAGCGATTTAAATGAAAAGTATGGCGTGGATCCTCGCCGTACTGCATCGCTACTCGATATTTTCTCGTGCAGCTTTCAAGGGCTAGTGCCTTATGGTGCGCAGTTATTAAGTGCTGCTGCCGTAGTAGGCATTTCACCACTAGCCATTACACCATACTGCTGGTACCCCATGCTTATTTTTGTGTTTGGCTTACTGGCTATATGGTTCAATTTCCCTACGTTTGAACAGAAAATTGACGATGAATTAACAGGCGCATCGGCCGCCGTGAAATAGCGCTTATTCAACGTTGTTGTGTTCAGTACAAATTAACATTCTGCATTGAATACCTATTACCTATCTTCGCCTAGGAGTATTAACAATTGGTAACTCAAACCACTTGTTAATACCTGCAGCAATAGCGATGGAGACATTGGCAATTAACGCAAGTAAACATCGCTTCGTTGTTATTCTAATAGGGTAAATATCCGGTTCGTATCACTATGCTACATGCTACGGTGATTAGCGGTGGAAATTTAACGCAACTTCTTCTAGGATCGACCTCCGCTGTTTAGCCGTATATAAAGATACAAGCTGTTTTAACAGCAATGGCCAACAGTTCGTTTCGCTAATAAGTACCGTAAGTACAGATAGTACAGATAGTACAGTTCGTATCAAAAAGTAGGATGGTAAATTGTCTTCACCTAACGCGCCTTCGTCGCCTGTCGCTTTTCAGATTAAACCGCTTTATACACAACTCGATGATTGTCTTTCGGCGGATAAATTCCCATTAAAACGGCGCATTCAGCAGTTCGCGAAGCAGCTTAATAGTGGTGAAAATGCAAAGGAAAATAACAGCGATGCTTCTGTCGATAACCCGCAAACTAAATTAGCCACTCGATACGAGAAACTTGCGAACGATATTCAAGCATCAAAAGATAAGCGTGCGTTTAGGCTGAAAAACTTACCAGAAGTCACGTATCCGCCGTTGCCGGTGAGCGATAAAAAAGACGACATAAAAGCCGCGATTGCCGCGAATCAGGTGGTGATTGTTGCAGGTGAAACCGGCTCGGGTAAGACTACACAGTTGCCGAAAATATGCTTAGAGCTTGGCCGTGGTGTTAGCGGCATGATTGCCCATACTCAGCCACGTCGATTGGCTGCACGCAGTGTAGCTACTCGTATTGCTGAAGAGCTCAATACCCCCTTAGGTGAAAAGGTTGGTTTTAAAATTCGCTTTAGCGATCAGGTAAGTGAGCGAAGCTACGTAAAATTAATGACAGACGGTATGTTGCTGGCAGAAATGCAAAACGACCGTTTTTTAAATCAATACGACACCATTATTATTGATGAAGCCCACGAACGCAGCCTAAACATCGACTTTTTGCTGGGCTATTTAAGACAGCTATTAGACAAGCGCCCCGAACTTAAACTGATTATAACCTCGGCCACTATCGACCCTGAACGTTTCTCGAAGCACTTTAATAACGCGCCTATTATTGAAGTGAGTGGGCGTACGTATCCGGTAGAAATTCGCTACCACAGCCCTGAAGACAATGAGAACGATACTGACCAAACCGATGCCATTGTAGGTGCGGTAGATGAGCTATTAACCGAGAAGCCGGGCGATATTTTAGTGTTCTTAAGTGGTGAGCGGGAAATTCGTGACACCCAAGACGCCTTAATGCGCAGGCAATACCGAAACACCGAAATTGTGCCTTTGTATGCGCGGCTTTCCGCCGCTGAACAAAATCGTATTTTCCAGTCTCACACCGGTAGGCGCATTGTGCTGTCTACCAACGTGGCAGAAACCTCATTAACGGTGCCGGGCATTAAGTATGTAATCGACCCAGGCGTGGCCCGTATTTCACGCTACAGCGCACGCAGTAAAGTACAGCGGTTGCCTATAGAAGCTATATCGCAGGCGTCTGCAAATCAGCGGGCTGGGCGATGCGGGCGTGTGTCAGACGGTATTTGTATTCGTTTGTATAGTGAAGATGATTATCTCGGCCGCCCTGAATTTACCGACCCAGAAATACTGCGTACTAATTTGGCCTCGGTTATTTTGCAAATGCTTGCGTTGGGGTTAGGGGATATTGCCGATTTTCCGTTTGTTCAGCCGCCAGATAACCGCAACATCAACGACGGCTTTAGATTACTAGAAGAAATTCAGGCCATCGTGAAACAAAAAGGCCGCATGCAGCTTACCAAAATGGGCAGGCAGATTGCCCGCTTACCTATCGACCCGCGCTACGCCCGTATGGTAGTAGAAGCGCAGCGTACCAATGCGTTGATGGAAGTGATGGTTATTGCGGCAGGGTTATCTATTCAAGACCCTCGTGAGCGACCACAAGACAAACGCCAACAAGCAGATGAAAAGCACAGCGAATTTACCGATAAAGATTCAGACTTTATTAGTTTGTATAACCTGTGGGATGCCTTTAAAGCGCAGCAAAATGAATTAAGCCAGAATCATCTGCGCAAATGGTGTAAGAGCCAATTTATCAACTATTTGCGTATGCGCGAATGGCAAGACATTGTTAGCCAACTGAAAAAATCGGTGGCAGAACTTGGCTTTGGAATTGTGAAAAACGAGCCAGATTATCAAGCTATTCACGAAGCCATTGCAAGTGGGTTGCTATCGCATATTGGTTTTAAAGATAAAGACAGAGAATACTTAGGCTCGCGCAATACCCGCTTTATGATATTTCCAGGTTCTGGTCTTTCTAAGTCACAGCCTAAATGGGTTATGGCGGCGGAATTAGTAGAAACCTCTAAATTATTTGCACGCATGGTGGCGAAAATTGACCCCGCGTGGATTGAGTCATTAGCAGGACATGTTAGTCAACACAGCTATTCAGAGCCCCATTGGTCTAAAAAGCGTGGCGCGGTTATCGCGTTTGAAAAAGTGACGCTGTTTGGCTTACCCATCGTGATGAAACGAGCCAAAGTGTATAGCTTAATTGATCCACCAGTATGTCATGAACTCTTTATTCGTGAAGGCTTAGTTGAGGGTAATACACGGCTTAACTTTGGTTTCTTAAAAGAAAACCAGGCGTTACTCGAGCAAGCCGATGAGTTTGAACAAAAGACCCGACGCAGAGATCTTTTGGTTGATGACGACGAATTGGTACGTTTTTACGCCTCCCGTATTCCTGTAGAAGCGAACAACGAAGCGGCGTTTAAGAAATGGTACAAAAACCAAGAAGCCTTCGCTAAACAAGCGGGTGGAGAAAAGTCGGGTGCCAAAAAAATAAGCGACGTACTTACCTTTACCGAAGATGACGTATATCGCCAACAGCCTGGTCAAGCTATAGAGAATGCGTTTCCTGATGCGTGGAGACAGGGAAACATCACCATGGGACTGCGTTATCATTTTGAGCCGAATGCGGATGACGATGGTGTTAGTGTGATTATTCCTTTGCCAGTACTCAATCAAGTGGAAAACATTGGCTTTGATTGGCAAGTAGCAGGGCTAAGGCATGAACGTATAGTATCGATGATCAGAACCTTGCCAAAGCGTTTGCGCCGCAACTTTGTACCTGCGCCCAACTTTGCTGATGCCTGTATTGCCGATATCAGCGAGACGGATAAAAACGGCCGTCCAATTAGTCTTGTAGAGGCCGTAACTGCCAAGCTTCGTAAGATGACAGGTATCACCGTAGAAGAAGACGAGTGGAACTTGTCGCAGCTTGACAGACACCTAATCATGCACTTTACGGTAGTGAACGATAAAGGCGACACAATCGCCCGTTCTGATGACCTACACGCCCTAAAACTGCAATGTGCTGGGCAAGTGAAAGAAACTTTTGAAAAAGCGGCCACGCCGGAACTTGAGCGAAGTGGTATCGAAAGCTGGGATTTCGACACACTGCCGACTACCTTTGCGCAAAAGATGGGGGGCTTTGAAGTGCAAGCTTTCCCTGCATTGGTAGAAAAGGGCGATAAGGTAGATATCGCGCTTATCGACGAGCCTGAAAAAGCGCAATCTATGCACCGAAAAGGTGTGAACGTGTTGATAAAAAACGCCATGCCGTCGCCGCTTAATTACTTACAGAGTAAGCTGCCCAATAAAGCTAAGTTGGGGCTTTACTTCAACCCGTTTGGGCAAATTAAAGCGCTTATTGATGATTGTATTTTTGCCGGTATAGATGCGCTGGTGGGGGAATACTGTGAAAAGCATAATACCGAAATTCGTAACAAGGCTGATTTTGATACCTGCGTAGATATCGTGCGGGCAGAAATTAACGACAAAGTACTAGAAATAGCTAAGCAGGTAGAGCAGGGCTTAACCCTTGCACATCAATGTCAAAAGCAAATGAAAGGTAATGTGCCCCTCAACATGATAAACGCATTGGGCGATTGCAAAGGGCATCTTTCAAGCTTGGTGTTCCCAGGCTTTGTATCTGATATTGGTGAAGCACGACTTAACGATTGGAACCGTTATATTAAAGGGTTATCTCGTCGTTTAGAAAAGCTACCGATTGATCCGAACAAAGACCGAATGCATCAGCTCACGGTAGAAAAGGCGGTCAGTGAGTGGGAAAAAGCCTGTGGTAAATACCCGAAAGGCAAAGTACCACAAGCGTTATTGGATGCACGTTGGATGATTGAAGAATTAAGGGTGTCTTTATTTGCGCAAGCATTAGGTACGGCTTACCCCATATCGGCAAAGCGTATCTCACTGTTTTTAGCTGATTTCTAAGTAGAAAACTAAGCACCTTGTGTAATTTCCCAAATAACAGGAAATAATTTTCTAAATATAATCGGACAATTCTTGGTCAGTCTGATTGACAAGCGGCCTACCTCGCCCTATAACAGGTAGAGCAACATGTGGTTTGAATACGTAGCGGAGATGTAGAAATGTTGGGATACGACGATAAGCGAAACTTTTTCAGGATGATGGTTAATTCGCCTTGTCAGTTACAGGTTACTGATGATGAATCGAGCCGCACTATGCAAGCGATGTGTAAGGACATCAGCGCAACGGGCATGTCTTTAGAAGTTGATGAACCCTCATTAGAAATTGGTACGCAAGTTAGTGTTGCTATCGATTCTCCAAGCTCTCAAGTGCCTTCATTAGCAGCTATTGCTACTGTGGTTCGCTGTGAGCCAGACACAGAATCTAGCTGTTTGATTGGGGTTGAAATCTCAGAAATGAAATAAGCTGTATAAGGGCCTTCGCAAGCCTAAGCTTATTTATTATGACTCACGAACTCTTTCGTGAGTCAGGCATAGCCTATGCTAAAACCTACAAACCTACTTTTTTCATATCAACGCTTTCATAGTAGTGAAATCGAATAATTCGATGGCATCCTTCGTAAAAATCAATTGTCTTTAATAGCTCTAATCGATAATAATTCTCATTAACGATTCGAGACAAACTTATTAGGTAAATCATTATGAAAAAGACAATTACTTTTGCGTGCATGCACTTCACCGTCGCTTTTACAGTGGCATACTTATTAACCGGTAGTGCAGTAGTGGGTGGGGCAGTAGCCTTAGTCGAGCCAGCTGTGAATACTGTAGTTTTTTATTTCCACGAGCGAGTTTGGAAGAAATTTGAGAGCCAGTCTAAAGACCAAGATAGCGAGCAGCAACTAAGTAGTCGTCCTGAGCAGACTTTTGCTTCAAATGAGATGACATTGGCATCATAAGCGTTTGCTAAGTTTGCCTCTTATTTGAATTTTCGAAGAATGTGGCGCTAACGGTGAGTTAAGTTTAATTACACTTAATAAAACCTTAGCGCCACTTTTTTATGCTAAATGAATTAAACAAAAAGCCTGTATTAATCAGCTTGTTTGCTTATCTTTTACAGGTATTAAATGAGTTGTAAAATTACGCCTGATATTACAGGTCAGTTACTTCGCAAACTAAACCTTTTAAGTAATATCCTTCAGGGTAACTGCCAATTACCGGGTGATCGGTGGCTTGATTCAGTCGAGCAATAATCTTAATGGTTCTTCCGGCATCTAATGCGGCATCAGCCACTATTTTTTGGAAAAGATCGGCTGGCATCAAGCCAGAGCAGCTAAAAGTAAGTAGTAATCCACCATTTCTCACCGCATGAATACCATACAAGTTAATATCTTTATAGCCACGAGCGGCACGAGTAAGTGATGCTTTGTTGTCGATGAACTTGGGTGGATCGAGGATAACCATGTCAAACTGATCGCCTCGGTCATGGTATTCACGCAATTGCTTAAATACATCTTTTTTAACGTAATGACTTTTGCTTTCATCTAGCCCATTTATCGCAACGTGTTGCTTAGCAAGGTCGAGGGCTGGCTGAGAAACATCCACATTGGTGACCGATTTAGCACCGCCTTGTAATGCATAGCAGGAAAA
The DNA here is from genome assembly GCF_001562125.1 of Alteromonas sp. Mac1. Classification (NCBI taxonomy): domain Bacteria; kingdom Pseudomonadati; phylum Pseudomonadota; class Gammaproteobacteria; order Alteromonadales; family Alteromonadaceae; genus Alteromonas; species Alteromonas sp. Mac1. Next base: position 1,698,957 of record NZ_CP013932.1, on the reverse strand, counting down.
GGTACCGGTATAGCTAAAGCAGTTAAGCACGTCAGCGTCTTTGGCATAATGTGCAGCGGCAGCACGGCTATCTCGCTGATCAAGATAAAAGCCCGTTTTGTGGCCGTTCTCTATATCAACAATAATAGAAAGCCCATTTTCTTTTACTGTAACTTGCATTGGAGGTTCGCCACTCACCACGCCGGTTACTGGCTCTAGGCCTTCTTTTTTGCGCACATCAACGTCGCTTCGCTCGTAAACATGAGTGCCGGGCTTCAACTTGTTTATTGCCCACACAATTTTATCACGGTGTTTTTCAGCGCCCGCGCTCAGCAATTGCAGCACGGCTACGTTGTCATACAAATCTATGGTAACGCCAGGAAGGCCATCACTTTCAGACGCTATCCAACGAAAAGCATTAGTAACTTCGGGGTCAAATAAACGGGTTCTTAATTTAAGCGCTATTTCCATGCGGCGTAGAAAAAACGCGTTATCAATGCTTTCTTCTTTGCTAAAGGTCCACATGCGCACTCGAATTTGCGAAGTAGGGGAGTAGGCGCCGCGACCTAACCAGTCACCTTCTGAATCGAATACATCAACGGTGTCACCACTGCGCCCTCTACCTTTTAGTTCTGCCACGGCGCTTTCAAACACCCAAGGATGGCGACGACGAAGGGATTTATCTCTATTAGGATGCAATATAACTTGTGATGACATGAAACGTACTCTATTTCTTGAATTAGCTAGGAAGTGGGGTTGCGTAGGTAAGCCTTTAGCTGGGTTAAAAGCCTTTAGCTAATAAACGGCCCTTGCAACCACACGTAAGCGGCGGTGCGAAGTATAGCGACAAAGCGGTGGCTATGCGAATGATTAGCAAGTTTACCGCGTTGAAGTTAAGTATTATACGCAGTATGAAAGTAAGTTTGTTGGGCAAGCGCAGCCGTTAGATTAAACACGGCGTTATGGCAAACTCTTGGTAATCATGAGTTTTGTTGTAATAACCTTAGGTTACAGTGTTTTAAACCAAATTTAGCACAACAAGTTAAGCGCTAGGGTTATGATGCTAAAAATACCAACGCAATTATGCACCAAAACGTATCGCCCACGTAGTCATAGGTTGACGTGTTTTTCATGTAATCACTAACGTGCACAAACACAGCACCTGCTGTGAAAGTTCAAAAAGAGGATACTAATGCAATTTGTAAACTTCGAAAAAGGCTGTGCTCCTGAAGGCCTCACAATAGCAGAGGTTGATGCCCCCGTACTTACCGACGATAAAGTGTTATTGCAGGTACACGCTTTTGGTGTGAATCGTGCCGATACACTACAACGACAAGGGCACTATCCACCCCCTCCCGGCGAAAGTGAGATTCTGGGGCTGGAAGTAGCCGGTGAGGTTATTGAGGTTGGTGCTACAGTAAGTGAGTGGAAAGTCGGCGATAAGGTCTTTGGGTTAGTTGCTGGCGGCGGCTATGCACAACAAGTTGCTGTTAATCCGCATCATTTAATGCGGGTTCCAGAAAATATGGCGTATAGCACGGCGGCCGGACTTGCTGAGGTGTTTCTTACTGCATTTCAGTGTTTGCGCTTAATCTCCAATGTAAAACCGGCAGAGCGGGTACTCATTCACGGTGGTGCCAGTGGTGTAGGGCTAGCCGCCACTCAGCTTTGTCATTATTGGGGAGTAGAAAGTGCAGTTACCGCGTCATCCCAAGAAAAGTTAGCTCAGTGCAAACAAAACGGCGCTAACTTACTGATAAATTACAAAGATAAAAACTTTGCTGAAGAAATAAAAGCGAGTTGGCCAGAAGGCGTCAATATGGTGCTTGATATGGTAGGTGGCGATTACTTAAATCGGAACCTTCAAATACTAAAGCGCGACGGCATTGTGGTTTACCTTGCCATGTTAGCGGGACGTTATGCCGACAATCTCGATATGGCATTAATGTTGGGTAAACGAGCCAGAATACAAGGCACTACGTTACGCAACAGAACGGATGAATATAAAAGTGCGCTTATTAGTGATTTTTCGACAACCTGTTTACCCGCGTTTACCTCAGGCGAGCTTAGCGTAAACATTGATACAGTATACGCAATTGATGATGTCGCGAAATCTCACGCGCGTTTAGAGGGTAACGACACACAGGGCAAAATAATTGTAGAGTGGTAATTGCTGAGTGTTAAGTAGAAGCAAAAGAATAGGCAGAGTTTGACGTTACAAAAGAAAAGGCGGTGCCGCCTTTTCTTTTTGAAAAATCATTAACGCTTTAGAGAGTTAAAGCTATTAGGTGTAAAGCTATTAGGTGTAAAGCTATTAGCCTATAAAGCCGCTGTCTGGCGTTGTTGGCTTGGCTTCTGCCGCGCCGCGCGCAAGGTCATCACAGCGTTCATTTTCAGGGTGACCCGAGTGGCCCTTCACCCAATGCCAGTTAATTTTATGCTTGCTAACCGCTTCATCAAGGCGTTTCCAAAGGTCGGCATTTTTCACCGCTTTTTTGTCTGAAGTACGCCAGCCGTTCTTACGCCAGTTGTGGATCCATTGATTGATACCGTTTTTCACATACTGGCTGTCTGTCGTTAATTCCACATTGCAGGGCTCAGTTAAGCTGTTTAATGCTTCAATAGGAGCCATTAATTCCATACGATTATTCGTGGTATGGGCAAACCCGCCGCTAAGCTCTTTGCGGTGACTGTTATAAACGAGTACAGCGCCATAGCCGCCAGGGCCTGGGTTTCCAAGGCATGAGCCATCAGTAAAAATGTGAATGGTTTTTTGAGCCACTGGGTGTCCTTAAATTATTTACTTTCATATTTCGCTTTTCCCTTAGCCTGTGGCGAAGGGGTTGATATACTATCAAAAAACAAAAGGTAAGATTAGAGGAATCATGCGTCAGATTGTACTAGATACAGAAACTACAGGTATCGACCCTAAAGAAGGTCACCGAGTGATTGAAATTGGGTGTGTTGAGCTGGTTAACCGTAAACTTACTGGCAATCACTTTCATGTATACATTAATCCTGGCCGCCAAATAGAACAAGAGGCCATTGATGTTCACGGTATTACCAATGAGTTCTTAACCGACAAACCTACATTTAGAGATGTGGCCGAAGACTTTGTGAATTTTATTCGCGGCGCTCAGCTTGTTATCCACAATGCGCCCTTCGATGTGGGCTTTATGGATCATGAGTTCGGAATGGAACCGAAAACCCGTGGCGTTATTACCAAAGATATTTGTAGTGTTCTTGATACCTTGGCGGTTGCACGCAAAATGCACCCAGGGCAAAAGAACAACCTAGATGCGTTGTGTAAGCGTTACGGCATAGACAACAGCCACCGTGAGCTTCACGGTGCACTGCTGGATGCTGAAATCTTAGCTGATGTTTACCTGCTAATGACAGGTGGGCAAACTAAACTTAATTTGGCGTCTAAGGGCAGCGGCGAAACCCAATCAGATGCACTTCGCCGGCTGAACCGAAATGGAAATAAATTAAAGGTTATCAAGGCTAACGCCGATGAATTAGCACAGCATGAATCTCGTTTAGATATCGTAGAAAAAGCGGGGGGTAAATGTTTGTGGCGCCCAGAGCAAGAGCAAACCGATGCATAACTAAGCTAGGTGCAAGTTATCGTCTATAGCCTTAGGTGCTAGCCATACCTAACCATATTTTAGAATACATTTCCAAAGGAGCGGGCAACAGTGAGAATAGGCGTGATGAAACTAGTGTTGGCGTTGTGCCTATTGGGATGTGCTTCAACGGTATTTTCACAAGATACTTCGTTGACTGCTCCGTCGACATCGGATACGCAAGCCGACGCTGCGCCTTCTCCTATTACTGACTTGGGGGATGAATACGAGAACTCGATTAAATTATTACAGAATCGTTTTCGTATTGATTACAACGTGAAAGAGGTCTCTATGATTTTCTTTCGCGAATACGGTTCAGCCCCCGTAGTATTAGTCCGCCCCGATGGTTCAAAGCTATTTCAAGGCCGGGTAGACGAGGCGTTCGTTAAGTGGTTTGATGCTGACACCTTCGATATGATCACCATTGAGAACCCTATGCCTGGCCCTTGGCAGGCGGTAGGTCAGGTTAACCCTGCCAGTCGGGTTATGGTTATTTCTGATATTAAACTTCACGCCACACCGCTTCCCAGTATTCTCTTTTCGGGCGAAATATTAAAATCTACGGCATACCTAACCAACGGTGGCGAAAAAATAGATAACAAACAGTTTCGTGATGTCGTGGAGTTATCTATTGAGTTTGAAAGTGCCAATGACCCCAATTACGACAACTTCGGGGCCAACGATGCAGAAATAGCAAAGTTTGAAGATAACGGCCGGGGCATGGATGAGCGTCCTTCAGATGGTGTGTTCACTGGCCAATTTAATTTAAAAGTGGCGGCGGGCAAATGGCAGCCTGTGTATCGGGTAGACACGCCAATGTTCACGCGAGAGCAAATTGGTGCACCTATTATCCTGCACAACAACCCTGTTTATGTAGACGTTGAACTAGACCCTACCGATGGCACGGGAGATGGTTATCACACACTGCTCATTGATGTGAACCGCGAACTAGTCAATATAGAGTCACTTCTCATAGATGGTAAAATTAGATTTCCAAACGCAGATATTCAAAACTTCTCGTTAACCGAGGGCGGTGATGGCGTGCGAGAACATCTTATTGTGGCGTACGAAGAAGGAGTTTATCGCGTTAAACTAACCGCTTATGGCACAACATCGGAAGGCCGAGACTTTATTCTGGATGTGCCTGAATATACCTTTTTGGCTGAAGCACCTGAACCAGAAGTGATAGACCCGCTTATTGACGGCGAAGATCCTATTGTTGATGGCAGTGAAGATCCGCTTGCCATGGGAGAAGGTTCAACATCACCTAATCAAGAAAACACACAAAATCCTTCACAATCGCAAAATGAAGATGATGGAATGGATTCAGGTACGCTAACCCTGATTATTGTCGCGATGAATGGCACGATTATTTTAATAGGTGTTGTTGCTGCCGTTATTATTATCTTAAAAAGAAGAAAGGCCAGTGGCCCTGCATCTGCAAAAGTAGCCACAAAAAATGAAAATAAAAAAGCCAAAAAGAAAGTGGTGTCTGAATCTGACTTATCTCTTGATAATGAACCCAAGGGCTTTAAAAAGTTACTGGCAAAGTTTAAGAAATCGAAACCGGCAGAGTAGGGGCAATAAATAGGGCACATAAATAGCGCTATATCGCCCTACCGGGAGTACTTTTTCTCGTTACTAATACAAAAGTTCAAGTTAGCCATCCTAAGGTGAGCGTGGCCTGTGGGAATAGTATGCTAGTTTTAGGTGTACGAATTCCCGCCTGATTGAATTATATTTCAACATTGTGTTTATTTATCGCGCAAACAGTGCCCAGATGACAATTTTATTAATAAAAAGCATTGACTCTGTAAGGTCTAAACCGTATTATCTGCGCCGCAGTGAGGGCAAGGGGTTTTAACAACCCAACTAACTCACTGATAACATTGAAATTGTGGAGCGGTAGTTCAGTTGGTTAGAATACCGGCCTGTCACGCCGGGGGTCGCGGGTTCGAGTCCCGTCCGCTCCGCCACTTTCAATGATATAACTAAAAGGCCACGGAGCGGTAGTTCAGTTGGTTAGAATACCGGCCTGTCACGCCGGGGGTCGCGGGTTCGAGTCCCGTCCGCTCCGCCATTTAGTTATAACAAAGTGTCTCTTCGATGATGTGGAGCGGTAGTTCAGTTGGTTAGAATACCGGCCTGTCACGCCGGGGGTCGCGGGTTCGAGTCCCGTCCGCTCCGCCACTTATCGAAATAGCACACTTTCCCATTATGCGGAGCGGTAGTTCAGTTGGTTAGAATACCGGCCTGTCACGCCGGGGGTCGCGGGTTCGAGTCCCGTCCGCTCCGCCATTTTCGGGAAAGCATTTACTACTACCTTGCAGGTTCAACTGCGCACTGATAAAACCTCTTTATCAACGTTATACTTTTTCCGACTACTATTTTTTGCTTATTATCAGCTGTCGTTTCATCTTTTTTCTACCCAGTTTCTCTCTACCTAGTTTTTCACTACCTAGCTTCTCCTTTTTTTTCTTGCAGTATTATCCACCTTTGGTTTCTAGTTAGCCTTACAATAGCCTTTTCCCATATCGGCTGTGAATGCCCTTTGATTGCACATAATTGTTAGCCAGCTGAATAATTAGCTACCGCAGCAAACCGCATATTTTAAGTGGTATTGTGGCTGCATATCACTTCAACGCTAGATAATTTTATTCTCTTCAGTTCATTGACTTAACTCAATCTTCTGCAATGCTTAAATGCATCTAAAGTATTATTCTAATAATCAAATTTTCGACTATTTTGATGTGTATACGCACAACAATATGTCTTAATTTTATGTGGTACGAATGAGCAATAGTGAGCATAAAAAATTTCTACTAGCTGACAATATTAAAGCCATCGCCGTATCGTTTTTGTCTGTTGTTCTTGTTAGCGCCGCGCTTGGCCTATTAATGTTCTCAGTTATAAAAGAACATGAAAAAGACCGAGCAAAAGATATATTATCAAACGTGAACATGGTGTTTAAAGATGCCGAGACCGCATTAGATTATTTGAACGCCTCTCCCTATTACTCATGCAGTGAAGACAATTTAAACGAAATGCGACGCACTTTATTTCGCTCTCGTTTTGTGAAAGAAATTGGTTTCTTTGGTGATGGAAAGTTATTGTGCAGTACCTATCTTGGGCTATTAAAGCAGCCCATAGACGAAGCAATCCCAGATTTTGTCACTTCTTTGGGTGATGCGTTTTGGATTAATACGCCGTTAGAGCTATTTGACAACCAGTCAAAAGGCACTATTGCAAAGCGTGGACGATACAATGCTGTATTAGATATGGATGCAGTAATTGGCCTAAACTTTAGTCAGGATTGGGCACTCTTTTACAAAGCAGATGAGCTATTTCATATGGCGGGAAACGCCTCTTTAATGCCACAGAGCGCGGGCGGAGGTATCGCAAAACTTGATACTAGTTACTTCTCTCTAAGTTTAATCAAGTGTGATAAGTATTATTCTTCCACTTGTTTGAGCGTGGTATCCGACCAAGGCCGAATTTTTAATACTCATAAAGGCAAACTAGTGTTGTTCGTTTGTGTCATGTTAATGACGGCGGCGCTATCTCATATGCTTACATTTAATTACTTAAGACGCAGACGTTCATTAGAGTCGCGTATAAGTCGTGGGCTTAAATCGGGTAAGTTTTATTGTTTGTACCAGCCATTCGTAATATTAAAGTCTGGTGAAGTAGTTGGCTGTGAAGTATTGAGCCGATTCGAAGATGAGTTTGGTCCAATTTACCCTGACGAATTTATACCTCAAGTCAAAGAGTTAGGTAAAACATGGGAGTTCACTACGGTCATGATTGAATCGGCAATGATTGCCCTTAATGAGAACAAGGATATTCCAGAAGGCTTTAAAGTTTCATTTAACCTGTTTCCGTCAGACTTTATGAAAGATGAGTTGCTCGACTTAGACTGGGTGCTCACTATGAATGACAAGAATTTTAAATTGGTTCTTGAGATAACCGAAGATGAGCAACTTGCCACAGGCAGTGCGGTTAAACATATAAAAGCCCTCAAAAGCAGAGGTTTTTGGATGGCCATAGACGATTTTGGGGTAGGGTATTCGAACCTTAGCCAACTTAAATCTCTTAAATGTGAGTTTTTAAAAATCGATCGTAGTTTCGTGATGGACATGGAGGATCATAGTATTCGTTCCTCTTTAATTCCCCACATTGTCAGTATTGCCGACGAATTAAGAGTGACATTGATTGCGGAAGGTGTTGAAAACACCGACCAGTGTCAGGAGCTCGTGAATATGAATGTGGAGTACGGTCAAGGATGGTTATTTGGTAAACCGCAAACGGTTGAGAATTTAGCAAATACCATTGAGCTGTCGTCCCAAACCCATTAATCGGTTGGCCTGCCAGTCGTTCCGCGATACCATGCAGTTATTGTTAAAAGACGAAGAACGGCTGCATGCAGGACGTATTACATTGCCGCAAAATCTGTAAAATTTATCAAGAAGGCGAGAATAGTACGCCTGTCCTTAATAACATTTCACTTTCTATCAATGCGAGTGAGCATGTTGCCATTTTAGGTAGCTCTGGTTCAGGAAAAAGTACCCTGCTGCACTTGCTTGGCGGTTTAGACACGCCCACAAGCGGTGAAGTATGGTTCAAAGGTGAGTCACTTACACACTTAAACGCTAAACAGCTTGCCGCCTTGCGAAACAAGGAAATGGGGTTTATTTATCAATTCCATCATTTGCTTGGTGAATTTACTGCGCTTGAAAACGTTGCCATGCCTCTTCGAATTGGCGGCGAGAGTGCTACTACCGCTAATGCAAAAGCAAACGCCTTACTTAACGACGTAGGGCTTTCTCACCGTGCAGATCATTTACCTAGCGCGCTCTCAGGCGGCGAACGTCAACGGGTAGCCATTGCCCGCGCATTGGTCACATCTCCATCGGTTGTTCTTGCTGACGAACCAACCGGTAATTTAGATGCCACCACAGGTGAACAGATTTATCAGTTGTTGAAACGCTTAAGTGAGCAAAAACAAACGGCTTTTGTTGTGGTAACGCACGATATTACGCTTGCTAATCGTATGGACAGAGTACTTCGTATTAAAGACGGTGAATTACTAAACGCCGCAACTGAGGAACAATCGTAGTGGCGCTGGCATGGCAACTTGCTAAACGATTTCGTCGAGCCAAAGTCCAAAATCGTTTCATCTCATTCATTTCTATGTCGTCTACCGTAGGCATAGGTCTTGGCTGTTTCGTGTTAATTATCTTACTAAGTGTAATGAATGGTTTTGAGCGAGAATTAACGCAGCGTATTTTAACCGTTATTCCTCACGGCGAATTGTATAGCACCGACAAGACGGGCATTGAGAACTTAGATGCGCAGCTGTATCGACTTAATCAAGACCCCAGAATTGCTAAGGTTGAGCCTTACACCGAGCTTACCGGCATGTTGCAATTCAAAGGTGAGTTAAAGGCGATTTCATTGACGGGCATAGCGGCAGACGCGCAAAACACTTTTAGCCGGCAAGTAACGGACGAACATTGGCAGAACTTCGCGCTAAACAGCGACGGTGTGCTGATAGGTAAGGGGATTGCCAACAAACTTAATATTGTGGTGGGTGATACCGTACAGGCGCTTATTCCCGTCACCACGAAAGATTTACGCTTTAGCGCACCTACATCAATAACGTTAACCGTCGCAGGCTTCATGCATGTTGGCGGCGAGCTAGATAATCAATTGGGGTTAATGCACCTTGCGAAAGCTTCCGCGGCCGCTGGCATAGATGGCCAAGCATTGGGTATGCGCTTCACATTACACGATCCATTTTCGGCCTATATCACCATGCGAGATATAGGTTATAGCTACCCTCAAGCGGTCTATATGTCAGATTGGACCCGTACCCAAGGCCATTTGTACAATGACATTCAGCTCGTTCGCACCGTTGTGTATATTGCATTGGTACTGGTGATTGCCGTGGCGTGTTTTAACATTGTGTCGTCATTAGTGATGGCGGTACGAGAAAAACAACCTGCCATCGCTATCTTAAAAACTATGGGGGCGACCGACACACTAATTCGGTGCACGTTTATGTTCCAAGGTGTGCTGAATGGACTCATTGGTATAGTAGTAGGGGTAACCCTTGCTGTTATTATTGCCCCTAATCTTTCACGTATTGTGAAGTTCTTAGAGGGTGTTTTTGGGGTAGAAGTGCTATCAGGTGATATCTATTTTATCGATTTCTTACCTTCTGCACTTATGTGGCAAGACGTGGTAGTCACCTGTGTGGTCGCCATCATCATGTCCGTATTAGCAACTTGGTACCCCGCCCATAAAGCGACGAAAGTGTCTCCCTCTCAATCCCTTCACTGAATGTACTTAGCTTGTCAGTGCTCTGCACTTCTAAAGCGCGTTCCTATTGGGGAACGCAATGGCCAACAGGCATTAAAAAAGGGTTAGCAATGCTAACCCTTTTATCATGTTCAAAAGACAAGAGGGGATTAGGCGTTCTTATCAAACTCGTTGAAATTCACGTCTTCTTCTTTTTCACCGGCATGTTCGTCGTAATAAACATCTTCATCAAGTCCACCTTCGCTTTTCGCGACTACGCATGACACCATACAGTCACCTGTGATATTTACCGCAGTACGGGTCATATCAAGTAAGCGGTCGACACCAATAATCAGTGCTATTCCTTCAACAGGTAGGTTAACTTGTTGCAATACCATGGCAAGCATGATTAAGCCTACCCCTGGCACACCAGCCGTACCGATAGAAGCTAGAGTAGCGGTTAGTACCACCATCATGTAATCGCCTAGACTTAAATCAACGCCATAAACTTGTGCGATAAATACGGTAGCCACGCCCTGCATAATCGCGGTGCCATCCATATTGATAGTGGCCCCTAAAGGCAGGGTGAAAGACGCGACTGAATTGTTGATACCCAGTTTGTTTCGCGCCGTTTCCATGGTGACTGGTAACGTAGCGCTACTGCTTGAGGTACTAAATGCAAACAAGGCTGCATCGCGCATTTTTTTCAGCAGCACAACTGGGCTCAAGCCGCTCAATAGTTTGAGCAATATTGAGTAGGTCACTAATCCATGAATGATAAGCACACCAAATACCAAGAAGAAGTATTTGGCCAAGCTAAAGATAGTGTCGCCACCAATAGTAGAGAAGAGTTTAGCCATCAACACAAACACACCGTAAGGCGCTAGGTTCATGATGATAGTTACAAGGCGCATAATAACCGTGTTGATATCTTCGAAAAACGCACTGACTCGCTTGCCTGCTTCGCCAGTCATCGCCATTGAAATACCGAATAACACCGCAAATACGATGATTTGAAGCATGTTGCCTTGCGCCATCGAATTAATAGGGTTACTAGGAAACATATTAACGATAACGTCACCAAGACTTGGTGCAGTCTTCGCTTCAAAAGACGTTTCAGTCGTTAGATTTAAGCCTTCTCCTGGTGAAATAAGTAAAGCCATACTCATTGCCAGTGTGATTGCTATTGCAGTCGTGACAATATACAGCCCAACAGACTTTGCGCCTAAACGACCTAATTTACTTGGGTCGGAAAGTGTACTGGTACCGCAAATAAGCGAAACAAATACTAATGGCACCACCAACATCTTTAAACTAGCGATAAAAATCTGCCCAAGGGTAGAAAATATACCATCTACAAAAATGCTATACGCAGAGAACTGGAAACCAAATACCGAAAAAGTGAAATCTCCGCTATCATCGAATAATATTTGAAGAAGCACACCTATCACGATACCGGCAATCATGCCGATAAAGATTCTGGTGGTTAAACTAAATTTATGTGCAGATTGAGACATTAAAATTCCCTGTACATTTTTATATTTTTATTTAGTGTGACAGATTCTATTGATTTTAAAACATAAAAAACGACCCAATTGTCATTTATAGAGGTTCAGGAACGAATTATGCGACAAATTACGCGAGTCTTGTCTAAGACACTCTGGCTATTTAGTGCAATATTTATACTAACAGCGTGCGGAGGAGGCGATTCAGTCTCTAGAGATGATAGCGATGGATCAGATGATGGCAGTGGTTCCTCTGCTACTGTTAATGTCGTATTAACCGTTCAAAACGCCAGCGGTGAAACTGACCGCAACCTAACCTCCGACAATTCTCTTACCGTTATTGCCACTGTTACTGACACTGACGGTGTAGCCCAAGCCGACCAACTCGTTACGTTCGCAGTAAGTAATACCGAACTAGCCGTGTTCGGGAACGATACCGGTACAGCGCGAACCGATGACAGCGGGATAGCAAGAATAGCTATTAATGCCAGTACTGCCTCAGGTGATGGTGAAATCACAGGTAGCTTGAGCAGTGGTGAAAGCGGCTCTACTACTTTTTCAGCTGTGGGAGCTCCTACGGTTAGTGAAGAACCTGCCTCATTACAATTTTATGCAAGCGCGGTTCAGCTTGCCTCCAGCGGTTCAGATGACATTGAGCTCATTGCATTAATTAAAAACGAACAAAGTGTTTTGATGGAAGGGGTTGTCGTTAACTTCTCTGCTAGTAATGAAGCCGGTGTTGAATTGCAATTAACGCAATCTACCACTACCGCCGATGGTACTGCCAGAGCATTAGTCTCTACTCAAAATGATGCGTCGAACCGCACGGTAACCCTAACGGCTCAAACCGGCGCATTAGTTAAAACCGTTGATATTTTGATCACCGGCACAGAGGTGACGATTAATGGCGCAAACTCAGTCATATTGAATGACACTGCCGAATATACGCTACGTGTACAAGATTCTGATGGGGTAGCCATTGTTAATCAAACTATCCTATTAGAAGCAGAGAACGGTACACTCAGTGAAACCTCAGTTAATACAGGGGCTGATGGACAAGCTACCATTACTTACACGGCAACCACATCTGGTGAAGATACCATTACAGCTTCGTCGCTTAATGCGTCAGTAGAATTTGAATTAGAGGTTCAACAAGACGAATTTAGTTTTGTGGTAGTGCCGGATGAAGAAATATCATTGAATGAAGCAGCCACAATCAGTGTTCAATGGCTACAAGATGGTACTCCAGCTGTTGGTAATAACGTAACATTTAGTACTTCTCGCGGAGAGATTATTGGCGCAGCGCTTGTAACAACCGATGCTGACGGTATTGCCTCTATCTCAATAGAGTCTGACAATGCCGGTTTTGCTTCTATTACTGCCACAGGAACTGAAGCGGGTAATGAGTCTACGGTGAATGCGGTGACGCAAGTAGAATTTGTCGCGGTTGAGCCTGCTACTTTGATTGCAGATGCAACACCAGATATTATCGGACCTGATGGTCAAACAAGTACCATTACTGCAGTTGTTAGAGACCCTTCAGGTAACTTAGTAAAAAATACCGTGGTTAACTTTAATGTAGATGACGTATCTACAGGTTCTATTTCACCTTCTCAATCGACCACCGACAGCAGTGGTATTGCCTCTACGGTATTTACTTCAGGCGCACCTTCAAGTGAAGATGCGGTTATTGTTCGTGCTTCTGTAGCAAGCGATGAAACAATTACTGATGAAGTGTATATGACAGTAGGTGACAGAGCATTTGATATCTCCATTGGCACTGGTAACGAAATTGAAGAGCCTGATTCAACCACTTACCTAAAACGCTTTGCTGTGTTTGTTTCTGATTCAGCAGGACAGCCTGTTAGTGGCGTTGAGTTAACAGCTTCAGGTACGCCAGTTAAGTACAGCGATGGCGGCACATATCGGAAGGGCTTTTCGGATTGGGATGAAGATGAGTCTATTCATGTTCTGTATGTTACAGCTACCTGTCAGAATGAAGACATTGACGGTGATGGGATTTTAGATGCTGGTGAAGATAGTAATAGTGACGGTTTTTTAACTCCCGGTATCGTCGGAACCTTAACTTTTGCTGATACAAGCGTAACTGACGAAAATGGTCAGGCCGAATTAGAATATCGTTATCCAGCAAGTTATGGTGGTTGGTATGATATTGTGATTACAATTTTCGGTCAGTCTACAGGTAGTGAAGCAAGTCAAAATCACTATTATAGCTTGGGGATTTCTTCTGATGACTTGACCAATGAAGGGGCTGGGCTACCTGCGAACCCATTCGGGTCTGAAGGCAATTGCAGTACTATTAATTAATACCATTTCAATTAATAAAAAAGCCGGCGTAAGCCGGCTTTTTTATTGTTAAAACAATAACTAATCTTGTTGGAATGGATATACAGAGCCAAGCTTTAATAGCTGGGTAAGTTCATCTAGCGCTGTACGCGATTCAATAAGCAATTGAGGATCGCGTAAATCGTCTTCAACGAGTACATCACGGTAGTGTTTATCTACCCATTTATTAAGACGTGCAAACTGAAGGTCGTTAATTAAGGTCGCGGGATTTACTGCATCAAGCTCTTGGTCGTTCATAGCTACACGTAAACGCAAGCACGCGGGGCCGCCACCATTACGCATACTTTGCTTAACATCAAAATAGTTTACCGATTTTATCGGCGTGCCCAGAGTAACTAGCTTGTCTAAATAACGCTTAACCGCATCGTTTTCTTCACAGTCGGTAGGCGCAATAATCGTCATGTCACCATTAGGTAAAGTGATGATTTGGGTATTGAAAAGATAAGTTTTAATAGCATCTTGAACTGATACTTCGTCAGTCGGTACTTCAATAAGATGAAGTGGAGAATCACCAAACTTAGTTTGTAATTCTTTTAGCCCCGCTTCTTTTTTATAAAAAGCTTGGTCATGGTAGAACAACACGTTCTGGTTGCCCACGGCGATTACGTCATTATGGAAAACCCCTTGGTCGATAACATCAGGGTTTTGTTGCATGTACACCACGCTTTCTTCGCTTAACCCATGCAAGCGCGCCACAGCCTGGCATGCTTCTAATGTTTGGCGGGCAGGAAATTTAGTGGGCGCTGGTTTACTTGGGTCGAAAGCGTGACGGCCGTATACGAAGAGTTCTACCCCTGCATGGCTGTAATCTGAACACAAACGAGTGTGGTTTGCTGCGCCTTCGTCTCCAAAATGTTCGTTATCTGGCAGGTGTAAGTGGTGGGCAAAGTGTTTTTCATTTGCGAAGGTCGCTTTTAAAATATTGCCTGTCACTTGTGGCTCTAACGAACGATGAAACTTGTTTGTTAGGTTTGCAGGTGTAAAATGCACGCGGCCATCAGCTGTATCAGCGCTTGGAGAGACCGTGGCGGCGTTTGCTGTCCACATGCTTGATGCAGAGCAACATGCTAGAAAAATCTCTCTAGATTGCTTTGCAGCGCTTTCTAGCACTCTGGCATCTGAACCAGAAAAGCCGAGTCGACGTAATGCAGCTATATCTGGGCGTTCTTGAGGGGCAAGTACACCTTGCATCATGCCCATGTCAGACAAGGCTTTCATTTTCAGTAAACCTTGTTTAGCCGCTTGCTTAGGGCTACTAACTGCATTGGCATTGTTCAGAGAAGCAACATTACCGAACGAGAGTCCGGCGTAGTTGTGGGTTGGGCCGACAAGCCCATCAAAGTTAACTTCAAATTGCTTCATACTTTCCCTCTATTTGGTGTTTGAGCGTTTGACCGCTACCCTATAAATGCACAACCCAAGATTTTGGGTGTATTTACAGAGAAGCTAACGCCTCATTTTTTGTTAGCCGTGGATTAATAAGCATAATAAATGCCTGTTAATTACTAGGCGCAAAGGCATAATGGCTGGCATTATACGGTTTTTATGCGCCTTGCCAATCAAGGTGGTTGAAAAGTGAACAGGAATTGCACGCGATTGAAGCAATGGGAAGAATAACTATTAAGAAGATCTTGTTTTCCATTCACTTTGTCGATATATGTTAAAAAAGCACGGGCACCGCAATGGCACAGTCTACGGGCCCTTTATCTTTGAGAATGACTAAAATAGTCCTTTAGAATCAATAGGTTTAATTCAATTATATGGCAAAATCTCTAGTCATAGTCGAGTCGCCAGCCAAAGCGAAAACGATAAATAAATATCTTGGTAAAGATTTTATCGTAAAAAGTTCTGTCGGCCATGTTCGCGATCTGCCTACGAAGGCATTGGGTAAAGTTGAGCCCAAAAAGCCAGCGAAAGAACTCAAAACTTATAGCGAAGAAGACAAACAAGAATATCTTCGCAGACATGAATATTTAAAACTTGTTGACCGCATGGGTGTAGACCCAGAACAAAACTGGAAAGCCCACTATCAGGTTTTACAGGGTAAAGAAAAAGTGGTTAACGAGCTTAAACGCTTGGCCAAAGACGCTGACACTATCTATCTCGCAACGGATTTGGATAGAGAAGGGGAAGCTATCGCGTGGCATTTACAAGAATTGCTGGGCAGTAAAGGCAAAACCTATCAGCGTGTGGTGTTTAACGAAATTACTAAAAACGCCATTCAAGAAGCCTTCTCAGACCCAGGCGAAGTTAACGTTGCTCGTGTAAATGCACAGCAAGCTAGACGTTTCCTAGACCGCGTTGTTGGCTTTATGGTGTCGCCATTGCTATGGAAAAAGATAGCACGTGGCTTATCTGCAGGCCGTGTTCAATCGGTTGCTGTTCGCCTAGTGGTAGATCGTGAGCGCGAGATTAAAGCGTTTGTTCCAGAAGAGTTTTGGGATATTCACGCCGACTTAACCAGCGAGCAAAAAGCGGCGCTACGTATGTTGGTAGCCAAGCACGAAGGTAAAGCGTTCAAACCGGTTAATAAAGCGCAAGCAGACAAAGCGTTAGAAGATCTAAATGGCGCTAAGTACTTAGTTGAAAGCCGTGAATCTAAGCCTACGTCTAGCCGACCTTCAGCACCGTTTATTACTTCAACGCTGCAGCAAGCTGCGAGTACTCGTTTAGGTTTTGGTGTTAAGAAAACCATGATGATGGCGCAGCGCTTGTATGAAGCGGGTTACATCACTTATATGCGTACTGACTCAACGAACTTGAGCCAAGAAGCGCTTGATAATTGCCGCGCATATATCGAAGACAATTTTGGGAGCAAATACCTACCAGAATCGCCGAATCGCTATGGCAGTAAAGAAGGAGCGCAAGAGGCGCACGAAGCCATTCGTCCTTCAAGTGTTAAGGTAAATGCTGCGCATTTAGGTGATATGGAACGAGATGCTCAGCGTTTATACGAGCTTATTTGGCGCCAGTTTGTTGCGTGTCAAATGACACCAGCTAAATATGATGCTACCACCATTAGAGTAGGTGCAAACAATTACGAGTTAACAGCCAAAGGCCGTGTGTTAAAGTTTGATGGCTGGACACGTGTTCAACCACAGCTTCGCAAAAAAGGCGAAGAAGAGTTGATGCTGCCTGATGTTCAAAAAGGCGATGTATTAAACTTAAATGCACTTGATCCTAAGCAGCACTTCACTAAACCAGTGGCGCGTTTTAACGAAGCGTCTTTGGTAAAAGAGCTGGAAAAACGAGGCATCGGCCGACCTTCAACTTACGCAAGTATTATTTCGACCATTCAAGATCGCGGTTATGTTCGCCTTGAAAATAAGCGTTTTTATGCTGAAAAAATGGGTGAAATCGTTAACGATCGTTTGATGGAAAACTTTGACGACCTAATGAGTTTTGACTTTACCGCCAACATGGAGCAACAGCTTGATGATATAGCGGAAGGTAACAAAGATTGGAAAGACGTGCTCAATCTGTTCTACAGCGATTTTTATGGCAAGTTGCTGAATGCCGAGAAAGCCCCTGAAGAAGGCGGAATGCGCCTTAATCAAGCTATTCCGTCGGGTATTACATGTGACAAGTGCGGACGTGAAATGAACGTGCGTACGGCGTCTACCGGCGTATTCCTTGGGTGTTCTGGCTACAATTTACCGCCAAAAGAACGTTGCACTAACACCATGAACCTGACCCCAGGTGATGAAGTGGTGAAGGTAGATGACGAGGAAGAATTAGAAACCGAGGCGTTGCGTGCTAAGAAGCGTTGTCCAATATGCAGTACTGCCATGGACAGCTACTTAGTGGACGAAACCCGTAAGCTGCATGTGTGTGGTAATACACCCACCTGTGAAGGTACCTTAGTTGAGACCGGTACGTTCAAGATTAAAGGTTACGACGGCCCCATTATCGAATGTGATAAGTGTGGCAGTGACATGGAACTGAAAAACGGGCGCTTTGGTAAATACTTCGGCTGTACTAACGAAGAATGTAAAAACACGCGTAAGTTATTACGTAACGGCGAGGCTGCGCCACCTAAAGAAGATCCGGTAGATTTACCAGAGCTTCCTTGTGAGAAGTCGGATGCGCACTTTGTATTACGTGATGGCGCTTCAGGTATTTTCATGGCCGCACATAACTTCCCTAAATCTCGGGAAACTCGTGCACCAAAAGTGGAAGAACTGGCGCGCTTTAGAGATAGAATATCTGAAAAATTCTATTACCTAGCCGATGCACCGCAAAAAGATCCGGAAGGTAACCTTGCCATTGTTCGCTACAGTCGTAAGACCAAGCAGCAATATGTCATGTCGGAAAATGAAGCGGGTAAAGCCACAGGTTGGTCAGCATGGTATAATGACGGTAAGTGGGAAACACAAGCCGCCAGTAAACCTGCAGCTAAAACCAAAGCGAAAGCCAAGAAGAAATAAAGAGATTTAATATATGGCCTCGTTACAAGAACAGTTATTAAAAGCCGGCATAGCAGACAAAGGTTCTGCTAAGCAGGCGCGTGCTGAAAAGCGCAAAAAGAATAAACAAAAAACAAAGAACAACCAAGGCGTGGTGGATGAAGCGACTATTGCTGCTCAGAAAGCCGCTGAAGAAAAGAAAGCCCGCTCACGTGAGTTGAATCAGTTGCAGCAACAAGAGCGTGAAAAGCGCTCTATTGCTGCGCAAGTGCGCCAGCTCATCGATGTGAATAAACAGCCGCGAAAAGGCGATACCGTACTGAATTTCACTCACGATAATGTCGTGAAGCGTATGTATGTTAGTGCCGAAATGCACAAGCAAGTGACTAAAGGCCGCTTAACCGTGGTGATTTTAGGTGATGCTTATGAGCTAGTGCCTACGCCTGTAGCGGATAAAATTGCGCAGCGTGACGATAGCTTTATTATTTACCGTGCCGACTTAGACACCAGCGACAATGACGGTAAAGAAGAAGCACAAGATGATTGGTATGCCGACTACGACATTCCAGATGATTTGACTTGGTAACGAAATCCTGACCTTGTACAGAAATAAAGTGGCGTGAAATTCTTTTTCACGTCATTTTTCTTTCTGGGATCTTTTTTTTCCTTTTTCCTTTTTCCTTTTTCCTGCCCCTCTTTGATTTTCATTCGATTGTTCTCGCTAACCAGCTTTCATGGTTTATCACCATCCTTAAAATGCCAGTGTTTGACTAGTACACCAACTTAACCATGTTTCAGTCACCGGTACGCCGTTAGCTTGCCAGTGCATCTCTAGGGGCACGGACAGCGGCATAGTAAGCGATATAAACGTACAGCCTTGTGTCTGTAAATTCTTAATGCAGCTAGGTACTAACGCAACATGTTGCGTACTGGCTATGTGAGTTAGCAGCGCTTGCATACTACCGGGCTCACTACTCACTTTAGGCTGTACTTTCACGCGGTGGAAAGCACTAATAATGGCATCAAATAAGCTGGATGCTTGTTCTCTGGCAAATAGAGTGAGGGAATAAGGCGCTAAATCAGCCAAATTTACACTGCTATTCTTTGACAATGGATGCGCTTCAGACACCACAAGAACAATAGGATCATCCGTTAAATGTTGATGATTGATTAAACCACTATAGCCGCCATCGATAGGCCGTGAAAAGCCTATATCTATTCTCCCTTCACTAAAGGCTTCTAGCTGTTGTGCGGCAGTCATTTCAAATATTTGTACGTCAATGAGTGGCTCACTTAGCGAGAAGCGTTTTAATAAATCGGGCATAAAATGCGCACAGGCTGAGCTTAAGTAACCAATACGCAGTAACCCTTGTTTACCGTTCGCAACGCGCTGAGTTTCATATTGTGCTTGTTGGTAATGGGTTAAGATATCTTCAACATGTCGAAGAAATACTTTTCCAGGTGCAGTTAACTCCACATAACGAGTAGTACGTTCAAAAAGCTTAACGTTTAGGGATGACTCTAGTGCATTAATATGGCGGCTAACCGCACTTTGAACAGTGTGTAAACGCGTGGCCGCTAACGAAAAGCTTTTGCATTGAGCTACTTCAACAAAGGTGTACATGTGCTTTAGATTCATAAAAGCTGGGCTCGCACTGTTAGATTAATGCTGAATATGCATTAAAGGTGCGTAAAATTATCATTTAACGGATAGCTTGCCAATGCGTAAAATACAAGCCGAGTTAATTTAGTTTCAATGGGGTTTTATGCAGTTATCACGTTTTGGAGAAATCACTTTACTAGTGATTTCAATGTTAACCATTATGGTTGGGGCGGTACTAGCGCCTGGATTAAACTCTATTGCACCTGCCTTAGGTGTGAGTAAATTTGCACCCTTGCTCATCACCTTGCCAGCATTAGGCGCTATTCTATTTGCAGCATTTTTTGGAAAGCTCATTGATAGTATTGGGGCTCGCAAAACCTTAGTCATAGCCTTGTGGGGATACTTACTGTTAGGTATTGGGGGTATTTGGGTATACGGCCCGTTATGGGTAAGTATTGACCGAATTCTATTAGGTGGATTTGCTGCAGGAGTGATGGCGTCAGGCACCGCGATTATTTCACAGTGGTATCACGGCAAAGCTAGACTTTCTGTCATTGCTAAACAGGGTATGGCCATTGAGCTAGGCGGCGTAATAATACTGTTCTTAGGTGGCCTGTTAAGTGAAATTGATTGGAGAGCGCCGTTCTTGCTCTACGGGCTGGCATTGGTTTGTTTGGTGCTGACCGCGATTAGCATCCCGCGTAAAGAGCCAGAAACTCAGCCTGTTACCCTTAGCGAAAGTGGTCAAATTAATGAAAACTTACGGTCTGTCTTAATTAATGCCGTATTAGCCATGTCACTGTTTTTTAGTATGTTTATAACACTGCCAAGTCATCTTGGCGATTTAGGTTACAACGAAGCTGAAACGGGCTATTTACTGTCTTTTATTTCATTAATGGCTGTTTTATCCGCGTTGGTTATGCCACATGTCGTTAATGCTAAATCTGAGAAAGTAACGTTATTTTTAGCTTTTATAAGCTTTGCAGCAGCCCACGCAACCTTCGCTATTGCTGAATCCACGAGTTTACTTGTAGTGGCGTCGCTATTTGCAGGTACGGGCTTCGGGTTCTCTATACCACTACTTAATCATGCCACCGTTGAGCGTAGCTCTGATACGAACATGGGCAGGAACTTAGCGTGGTTTGCTATGGCGGTATTCTCGGGTCAGTTTTTAACGTCGGCACTCGAGTTTTTACCTGTGACTGACAGTGGCGTATTTGCAGTATGCGGTGCCATTGCTGTTCTGTGTTCGGTTTACGTGATGAAAACAAAAGCGTAGTTAGATAACTTAAAGAGTAAGTAAACAGTGTTGGCACTGTTTACTTACTCAAAAAGCTAAATAACTACCACAATCGTACCCACTAAGCACATTTGGCTAAATAATCATTGAGCCCCACTAAATATTGCTCTTTTTCAGACGTACTTAGCCAACTTGCTTTAAAGCTGTTCGCCACTAAAGTACTTAGCTCATCTTCACTAAATCCTCCTTCTTGCTGAAGCGCAATGAGGTTTTCATTTAAATATGCCCGAAAATAAGAAGGGTCGTCCGAGTTGATCGTTGGCATTAACCCGCGTTTAAGCATGTCTTTAATTTCAATTGAGGTGAGTGATTGCACCACGAATTGATTCGACACAGGGCAAACCGTTAACCCAATATTTTTTTGCTTCACTAATTCGCATAACGCGTCTGAGGCTAAAATATTCACGCCGTGATCTATTCTGTCTACATCAATGTCTTCTAGCACCTGGCGAATATGCTCTAGGGTATCTTGCTGGTTCACATCGCAATGCATGGTAAGTTTTAATCCCCACTCACGGGCTTTGGCAAACACAGCAGCAAACTTAGAAGGCGGGTTCTTATGTTCATCTGAATCTAAGCCTACACCAATAAGTTTATTAAGATGTGGCTCAGCCATGATTAGATGCTCCATGGCCGAGTCGGCCGACATATCACGAAGGAAACACAGTATAAGATTGCTTTGTACACCTAGCTTGGTATTAGCATCCTGTTGTGCGCGATAGATACCTTCAATTACAGTATCGAATGCTACGCCTCGGGACGTATGAGCTTGTGGGTCGAAAAAGAGTTCCACATACACAATGTGCTGCGCCGCCGCTTTTTCAAAATAAGCCATGGTAAGCGCGTAAAAGTCTTCTTCTTCAATTAATACACTCATCCCTGCGTAATAAATATCTAAAAAAGAGGGGAGATCATGAAAGTTATAAGCGGCTATCATTTGCTCTGGGGTTTCTGCACTCAGGCTTACGCCATTCTTCTGTGCTAATGCAAAGCTTAGCTCAGGCTCTAATGTGCCTTCAATATGAACATGGAGTTCGGCTTTTGGCATTTTTTGTATGAATTCTTGCATGTGGCCTCGTGTTATTTTTATTGGATATCAGACGGAAAACGTGCTCAGTTATCAATACAGCTGGCGCAAAACGCTGTGTAGTACAGGCTTAAGAGTAACGCTAGATCTAAAGCACTGGCTTCTAATGCAATAAATAATGCAATAAATACGCCTTAGTTCAAACGCATTGTAATTTTAAAAAAAGCTTAAGTTATTAATTATAATAGATAAAATATGATTCCAGTTTACCTTTATGTGTAAGTGTTTAATGGCAAATGTTAAGAAAATAAGGTGCTTAAATAGCAAGGCGGTGTTTTTGCGTTAATGGCGTCACGCGACAATAAGTGGCAGGTGCATCGAGTTAGTGCAAGGTTTTCATTTGCAATTATGCAAGAAGGCCTGCGGCATAGCAGACCTTCTCTTGTGAAATTCGCTATTGTATTTCTATATCAACATAGCCCGTTTTAAAATACTCTGGGCCGTGCAGTTCTACACAAGAAAGTTCATCGGCTGCTTTTTGCGCCATTAGATAAGCATCAGAGTGAGTGCTATTTTTTATAAGACCACTATGCGTGCGCGATGGCGGGCCAAATATGGGCCTACCAGAACATGTAATCGTATACTTCCAATCAGCTAATTGCGACGAAAAAGAAGTGCTTTTGGTTTCGGTTGAGTAAGTGTAACTGCTTGTTGTTTCTGTTGCTTCCCAGCTTTTTGATAAAGTCGAAGCGCTAAAATCAGCATAGTAAGGTAGGTCATGTAATAGCTTTTTGACCGATGTAAGTTCATTTCGACCAAGTTTACAATTGAAAACGTCATAGGTGTAAGCCACTTTATCGTCACCATTTAAGGTCACTAACGATTCCAAGAAACCTCTATTTCGTACGCCATTTTTGGTTTCTTTAAAATCGCAATTAGCATCTTCTTTTATCCTGATATTAATGTCAGGATAAGTTAAGTCCAAGTTCAGATACTTGTGATGGTAGTTAACGTTTAATTGAGGTGTGAAGTATTGCAAAATGTATTGATATTCTATTGATTCTAAATAATTATCGGTTCTGAAGCTTGTGTTAATCCCCGATAATTTCAACAATTTTTTTGAGTAGTCGTTTATGCTTGCATCGTTTATTTTATCAAGTAGGCCAGCAAACTCAGATATAGAATTTTTATGTTTGATTTGCGCTTCGAAATACGTATCTAGAAGTTGTCGATTTACATGCACACTTTCATTAGAATTCACAATTGCGTTTTTCGCTAACGCTAGAAAGCTGCGTTTTTTTGTTAGTGCAAATGCATTCATATATCCATCAAATGACGCTTGGCTGACAAAAATTGCTTTTTTGGCGAGTACTGCCTCGTTTCGGTACGCCCCCTTTTTATGTTGTGCGAGGTAGCGATCGAATCCTGCTACAGTGTTTTTCTGTTTAGCCGCTTTGAAGTCAGCTTCATCAAGCAGTGCGTAGCGTTTGGCCTTGAGCTTGTTTATTTTGTCTTGGGGAATACCAGCAAGGTGTTCTTTGTTATTCAAGACTTTATTAATTGAGGCCACGGATGAACCGGAAACTAGGCCAGCGTAGCGTTGATTTAGTCTTAAGTTATTTTCTCGATATGAAATCGCTTTTTGCGCGTCAGCAAGCCGTGATAACAAAATCTTTTTATAAATCCAACCTTCGCCGTTATAAACCCAGCCATCTTCTATCTTTTCGGATATGATGAGCGTACCTTTCTTGTGCTTATTGATTATTTTTCCTTTAGTAGAAGGCCGATTTCGTTGGTTGACGACAGGTGATTTCACGACAAACCCGTAATAATTATCGTCACTTAATAATCGCTTTATACTTTCAAGCTTTTCTATGCTTTGTGCGCTATTAATTGCTTTTATCAAGAAGTCATGATCAATCAAACTCATGTATGGCTTTACATTTTTAGTAAAAGTGGTGATGGCATTATTAGTTAACGCATCATGAATTTCATTTTTTGTGGTGAATATGTCACTTTTTATTGTTGCGCCAACACGATTTAATAATTCATTATCAATTTTATTGTTCACATAAAAGTCGCCGTCAGAAGCTGCCCCTACAACAATGTAGGGAACAAGTACCGTCATAAGCACCATGCCGCCAGATACTTCTGAATCGTGAAATACCGAGTTTTCAGGTATGTTCTTTTTGGCATCGGTAAAGCAAGGTTTTGAACGATTGGTATGTGTTAGCACTACACAATCAATAAACGTATCCCCATTCGCTATATTTTTCCCTTCATTTTGCTTTAGTAGCTTTACTAGTGCTTGCCGACTTATTTTCTTAGCTGATATATCGACGACGTCAATTTTATCCTTCGTAAGTTGAAAGATAACCTGCAGCTCTTTATGAGGAAGCTTTTCATTAGCATATTGAAATTGAGTTTTTGTGCTAAGTGATGAAAGATTTTTCATTTGCGATGCATTGTTCGACGAACAAGACGCTATCAAAATGGTTGTGATGGTGAATATTGCTTTGCGAAAAATACCGCTGATTTTCATAAAGTGGTTCTTGATTATGTTTTAGTTATCCACTTATTTAAACAAAATAGAAAAATATCGTCCTTCCCCAAATCGCGCATAATTCGGTCGTTTCAGCCTCCTAAATTAATCTACCTGACTTGACGTCGTGACAACGAAAGTTTCACCACGCGCCGGTATGCTCTGTGTGAATTGACCGCTCAATGATAGGGTGCTTGAAAGGGTAAATAGCGAACACTCGGGTAACGTTCTGAATTACTACTTGTACAAATCGCTCTGCGCCAGTGAAAGCTGCTAGTTTAGGGTGAGACCACAAAATGGATGCTTTGCCATTGACGAGCAAGATATCTCCATTGTTATCATCAACAAAGCATAAACCAACCCGCCCATCTGATTCGATGTTGCCGAGGGTATTAAAAAACTTATTTCCGCTAAAGTCGGGAAATAGCAAGGTATCTCCGTCTACTTTGATAAACCCATTCTTTCCGCCTCGATGCGATACATCTAGTCCATGGCGGGGATCGGCGGTAAATTTACTATGCCGCGAAGCAATATAAAATGTGTCAGCCTGAGCTACTAGCAAAGCATCTTTCTTCGTTAACCCGTTAGATTGGGCATACTGAGCCTTAACGTTTGAATTTGTGATTGAGCTGGCAGGCAGTGCGGGCGCAACATCACGGGGCAAGGTATCTCGGGGATGTATATACTGAGGACAGTTTCCATAACTTTGTTCTACTTGCACTCGTATAACACCGCCCCGATTATGAAGTATTAGTCCGTTAAGCCTATTACGGCGGCGGGTACTTAGCTGTAACCCAAGCAGCGCAATTTTACTGCCAGTATTCACATCTAACTGTGCGGCATCATTGATTAACCAATCTACATTGTCACTTAAGGCCAAAGAAAGCTGAGTGGGCGATGGCGACTCAATATAGTGATGATCGTCAACATTAGTATGTTCGCCCCAAAATGGTATCGCCCAAGGATGACCATGACTATCTACTACACCAGCCACCATAAACGGGCTACTGCAAAAGAATGCACGGTGCTGTTCTGGCATAAAGGGGCGAATAAAGCCTTTCGTCTGTTCACCGATACGCTCAGCAACGCCTAAACCTTGCTGAATGCGATATTCCTCAGTGTGAAAGGCACTTGTATTGATACTGTTCATAACGAACCTTAAAGTCTGTAATCCGCTGTAGCGGAATTTGCCATAGGGATAAAATTATCCATCGATTCAATACGGTTTATCCAAGATTGAATGGCGGGGTAAGGGTGCAATGAAACCCCACCTTCAGGCGCGTGGGCAATGTAGCTGTACATGGCGATATCAGCAAGAGTCAGCCTCTCGGTAGCCAAGTATGCTTTGGTGCTTGATTCGATGCGTGATGTGGGGCCGGATAGGGTATCCTCCATCACGTGTAGCAAGGTTTCAGTGGTTGCTAGTGCGGTGGGTACGTCGATATTGGCACCAAATACATATTCAAGACGAAGCGCTGCAGGGCCTTTGGCGAGCTCGCCGGCAGCTACCGAAAGCCAGCGTTGAACATTGGCTTTTTCAATTGCTGTCGTACCCATCCAAGGGTAATCACTGCCGTAAGTATCTGCTAAATAAACAATAATGGCATTGGAGTCTGAAACGGTGTGTTCACCATCAACAATCACTGGCACCTGTCCAAAAGGGTTCTTAGTAATAAATTCGGCAGATTTATGCGCGCCGTTTACCATATCAAGATTATGATTATGGTAACTAATACCGAGCAGAGACATAAACAACTCTACCTTGTGACAGTGGCCAGATTTCGGGTTTCTATAGTGAATAATCGCGTTATTTTTTTGTGTGTTGCTAAGCGCATTTGCAGATAATGAAGTCATTGATATTCGCCTTATAAACCAAGTGCCGTAAGCCCTGGGAAGTCTAGTGGGCGGCTATCGCCCTCCCAAGTCAGCTTACGTTCGTTGTCAGTTATGGTGTGGTCGTTAATGCTGGCAATTCGGCGCTGCATCAACCCTTCTGGGTTGAACTCCCAATTTTCGTTACCATAAGCCCGAAACCATTGACCTGAGTCATCTTGATATTCATAGGCAAAACGCACCGCAATACGGTTTTCAGTGTATGCCCACAGCTCTTTAACCAACTTATAATTAAGTTCTCGCGCCCATTTTCGTGCTAAAAAGGCCTCAATTTGCGCTGTTCCGGTAATAAACTCAGCACGATTTCGCCACTGACAATCCGGCGTATATGCTGCTGCAACTCGCTTAGGCGAACGACTATTCCAAGCATCTTCTGCCATACGAATTTTTTCAATAGCGGTGTCATTTGTAAAAGGGGGAAGTGGAGGTCTCACAAGCTCATCCTAGTGATTTAAGTTGCAGTTAGTATGATTGCTTGATAAAAATAAATAATTACTCAATTTTGAAATTTATAATTTCATTTTTTGAAACAATAAAGTGTGTAGACTAGTTAGCTAAACCCGTTAGCAAAGAGCAAATAGCCCGTTATGGATAGAATACAAGCAATGTCAGTATTTGCTGAAGTCGCCAAGCTTGGTAGTTTTGTAAACGCTGCAGAGCAGTTGTCGATGTCGCCTCCGGCGGTAACGCGGGCTATCGCTACCCTAGAAGCTCAGTTGAACACACGATTATTTCATCGTACTACACGTCGTATTCGTTTAACCGAAGCGGGCATACAATATCTTAATGACGTACACAGAATCCTGGCAGATATTGCGCAAAGTGAGGCCGCCATTGCGGGGGTTCAGCTATTGCCGAAGGGCACGCTGAGTGTGACGGCGCCGGTTTTATTTGGTGAGCTTTACATCACGCCAATTATTGTTCAGTTTTTACGAGACTTCCCTGAAGTGAATGTGCATGGCTATATGTACGACAACATCGTTGATTTACTCGATACAAATATTGATGTGGCGATAAGAATTAGTAAGCCTAAAGATTCTGGGTTATATGCCAGTACGGTGGGGTATGTAAGAAAGGTAACCGTGGCCTCAGCAGAATATCTAGCTAATGCCCCAGCGTTAAGCACGCCAGAAGATTTAAAACATCATACCTTGCTGTACCCAAGTGACTTTACTGAACCGCCGGTGTGGAATTTTAAGCGCAACGGCAAAACGGTAGCAATTCGGTTACAGCCTAGATTTGAGTGTAACCAAAATCGATCAACAATTAGCGCTGCAAAATCTGGATTAGGTATAACTCGTCTTATGTCGTACCAAGTTGCAGATGCGATAGAGAAGGGCGAATTAGTCAGTGTGTTAGATGAGTTTAACGATGTTAAGTTACCTATACAGGTGGTCAGCCTTGAAGGCCGTCATAACCTAGAAAAAGTGAAGAAATTCGTAGAGTATGTCAAAAGTGCCCTAGCAAAAGACGTGTACTTGAATTCGTAATCTCGCGTTGATATTTAACAAGCTGTTCAATAAGTTGATCATACGAAATCTGCACAACGCTTTTCAAAAGCGTTACACCTAACGTTTGAATAACGATTGATAAGTTACTTTTGCTTGCCCTTGTTAATGACCTCATTTCTCTCTCGCTCGTAGGTGCCATAGCTTTTTTGATATTGAGCTTCGCACTCTTCTCGTTGTGCGCCATAGAGTTTACGGCATTCTTGAAGGCGGTTCTCTTGCGTGGCCTCGTATAAATCTTGCGATGTGCAGGCGAATAATAACGGGGATACAGTTACCACTAAAGCGAAGGACGCGAGTTTGCTGTTAAACATAAATTACCTTTAATAAGAGAAGTGCCAGTCTCATGGTTTATAGATAATTGTTCTGACGGCACAAATCCCATTTGGTTCATTGATTTATCCGTTCATTTTTTAGTGCTATCTTCATGCAGGTTTGATAAAAATAACCCCATAAATAAAGAGTGAATAACCAGCCTTATGATTTCTTGGAAAGTTTTAACATTTAGCCAGCTCAATACCCATCAGTTATTCGAGCTTATGAAACTTCGAGTAGACGTATTTGTGGTAGAGCAAACATGCCCATACCCTGAGCTTGATGAAAAAGACAGACATAGCGATACGCGACATTTATTGGGTTTTAACGGCGACATGTTAGTCGCTTATGCGCGTTTAATACCTGCGGGAGTTAGTTATCCTGGCGTCAGTATTGGCAGAGTGGCTACCCATGCAGATTTCAGAGGCAATGGTGCAGGGAAAAGTTTGTTAACTGAGGCTATCAAACAGTGTGAAAACTTGTGGCCGAAAGAAGATATTGAAATTGGTGCACAAGAATACTTGTTAGCCTTTTATCGTAAATTTGGTTTTGTGCAAACCTCTCAAATGTATTTAGAAGATGATATACCCCACGTAGATATGAAGCGTAAAGCAGTAGCTTGATTCAAGTACTGCTAAAGGAATAAGGGCTGGTAAACACCAGCCCTTAAAAATACCGGTAACCGTTATTGCTTAGGAAGCATTTCAACCAACTCGTTTAAGTCATTCACGTTGTAATCTGGCGCAATAGCCAGTGGATACAATACCTTTCCTGGGCGGGCAATAAAGGCAGCTTGCCAACCGGCTTGTTTAGCACCAGCGATATCCCAACCATGTGCTGCAACCAGCATGGCATCTTCAGGTTTAATCCCCATTTTTTCAGCGGCCCATGCGTAAGTGCGAAGATCAGGTTTGTATAGATTGATATCTTCAACACTTAAGCGGTGTTCAAAAAATTCAAGCAAGTCAGCATTTTTGAACTGGGTATACACACCTTGGTTAGAAGAGTTGGTCAAGCTTACCAGTGTATAACCTTTATCTTTCAACGCTTGTAAGCCACTACGTACATCTGCATGAGGCGGCAAACTACGTAGTGGGGTAACAATAGCGGTTTTAGCTTGTTCTTGGGTTAGCGAAATACCTTCTATTTCAGCCACCATTAGTAACGACGCCACACCAATTTCACCGAAAGTGTGAAAACGCTGGGTGGTAGAGTCTACCAACGAGTGATGAAGCATAGTTGAAAACCACAAAGGTAGTAACTCATTACGGCCTCCTAGCGCTTCGCCTACGGAGCTGCGCATTGCAGTAAGGTCGAGCAAGGTTTCATTTACATCGAAGAAAATAACTTTAGGAGGTACAGGCTTAGCCTTTTCCATTGTGGTGTCAGCAGGCTGTTGAGCATAGCTTGAAAATAACGGCAATATGAGAAGTGCCGCAGTAATAAATCGTTTCATAGGATGTCCTTTTTTAATGAGTAGGCTAAGTAAGCGAATGAATAATAGGCGCTAGTTTGACGGAGGATCTAAAAGTAGAGACCTAAAAATAGGTGCTTACATTTTGAATGATTGCTCAAAACGATAAAGGACTTTGCACTAGTGTTCAATAACTTTTTGAGTGTTTGTTCAAAATTGTTATGATGTAAACAGATAAATAGAGAATAAACGAACGAAAGGCTCTCGTGATGGCTAAAGCACAATTCGATAAAAACAGCATTTTGGATAAAACCATTATGCTGTTTTGGCAACAAGGCTACCATGGTACGTCAATGCAAGACGTCACCAGCACCACAGGATTAAAGCCTGGTAGTTTATATAATAGCTTTGGCAACAAAGAGCAGTTGTTTATTGCAAGCCTAAATCGTTACGCACAGCGTAGTGCTGACAAAATGAAGCGAGCAATGGCGCATGGAGCAGGCGAGGGCATTATGATGCTGCTGACCGACATGGTGGCCGCAAGAGGTCAGAAAGACTATACCCAAAAAGAATATGCAAGCTGCTTTATTATTAAAACCCAATTGGAACTTACCAGCACCGAACCTAAACTGGCAGAGCTCGCTGGTAGCTGCTTAAGCCGAACTAAAGCCCAATACAAACTAGCGATTGCTAGCGAATATGGTGATGCGCTGAGTGAAGTGTATGCCACATCGGTCATGATGGCTATTTTTGGTATTCGGGTATACGGCTATCAGCAGCCAAATGAGGCTGATGTACTTGAAAGCCTGAGGCTGAGTTTACCCTGGTTACCTTGGAAAAAACACTAAATTAATGTTGCCAAGGCGATATTGGTTTGCCTCGTCAATTCACCGTTTATTTTCCAGTGGTCGGGGCTCCAACCCGCTAAGAACCGATTAAAATCAGCGCAAGCAGTGGGGTATAGCGCTCGCCATTCCTGTTCTATTTCAGGATATTGAAATTCGTATTGTGTGCCTATTAGCTGAGAGCCAAGGCAATCGAAATAATAATCTAAGCTGCTAGTAGTATGGGCGCTTTGATCGCTTTCACTTAACGCGCTGCCAATAAAATAAGCCACGTCTTTCATTCCTACTCCTAACCCCGTGTACTGAAAATCCACACCACCGCATTGGCTAAAATCAGGCGTAAAGCAAAAGTTCGCAACCTTGGCATCGCCGTGCAATAAGGTTTGAAACCGTGCTGATGAAAGCTGGGTCGACAACCTGTTGGCTTCTTTTTTTAAAGGGCCATCTTCCATAGCTTGCCATTCATCTTGCCTCGTACTCAAATGCCAGTAAGTGCCCTCTGGCCAAACATTGGGATCAACAATGCCCATAAAGCGGGCATGAAATGCTGCTAGCCAACGCAATACCGATTGCGCTTGTTTAACACTTAGCGAGGTTGCACATTGGGTGTATCCCGCGTCAACCAGATCGCCCATCACTAAGATATGTGCACTGCTATTGTTCTTACCACTAGACTCTAAATTATTATCTACGTTAATGACTGCCTTGGCGTCTAGATTAGCCGCGGAATTTGCAGGTGTATTTGAAGTGACGCTGGTTTCGCTAGCGGCTGCTAAGCACGTAGGAGTTAAGCAGTTTGCATTAGTGCTAGGTTGCAATTGGGTGTAAAAGTAGTGCTCTACCTCAAATGAACGGCATTTTCTAAGATGACTGGTATTGCTTTGCCATCCTTTAGGGTGGCTGATTTCTAAAGAAGGTTGAACGCACTTCGCCACTACAGGTGTTAAGGAGTTATCAGCGTTATCAAACAGAGTAGCGCGAAAGCACGCGCCATAACCACTCCAGAGTGACTGAATAAGCGATGGGGAGCGCACCTCTTTATTGGTTGCTCTCGCTAACCAATCAATCAAGTTGGGTTTAACTTTATCCATTGCCTTACTCCCACAGTACAATAATATAAATAACCAATAAAAAAGCCGCAATTAAGCGGCTTCTTATCGTTTATTAGCAACCTTAGTTCCTAGTAATAACGATAGTCAGCAGTGACTATCGTTATCAGTAACTAGGGCTTTGCTAGTCACGCTTAGGCGTTTTCATCAACACTGGTTGGGAGTGTTGTTGGTGCTGATGCAGCGGCACTTGCTTTCGCAATAGCTGCGCTTCTACCCGATACTACAATGGCTGGGCGGCTATCATCAGACTTAGCGGTAAGCGCTACGTCATTGAAAGTATCATCAACCGATGCAGGTGCTGCCATTGGCGCAGATGCATTAATGCGGCCACGGCTGCTAGCAGGTGCACCTGTAGTAATAGGCTTAGTTACCGCAGCTTTCGCTTTCTTAAGGTTCGCTTTTGGCACAGGCTTAGTTTTAGTTTCACTTGCTGCTTTAGCCGAATCGTCACCTAGGTTTATTTCAACCTGTTTAGGTGCAGCTTCGGCGGCAGGTGCAGGAGTAACTTCAGCTTTAGCTGGCTTAGGCGCATCCGCTTCACTTTTTGGCGAAGCTAGCTCGAACTGCATTTCGTCTTGAACGACTTCAGATGCTGTTTCAGTTTTTGGGGCTTCTGGCTTAGCGGTTGCAGTTTCTGTTGTCGCAGGCGCTGCCTTTTCTTCCGATGGGGCTAATACACCAGGCTTAGTGGCTTGAGTGTCTTCTGTCTTAGCAACAGTAGGCGCTTCAGCATTTTCGGCAGCGGTATCAACAGTAGCTGGCTGGGCATTCTCGTTTTGAGTATGCGCAGTATCTGCCTCAAGTTTACCTGGCATTGCCGCTTGAGTATCTTCTGCACGAGGTGCTGATTTACTCACGTCGGCAGCAGGTGCTTCTTGTGAAGGCGTAGTGTCAACGTTTGCAGTTGACTGTTCATCTACCGGAGCGCTGTTGTCATCATTAGACTGCTGCGCTTCCTTCTTACGGCGCTGACCAGCAGCACGAACATGACGAGGAGAACGACGTGAACGGCCACGGCTTTCGCGTTTTTGACCATTTTCATCAGTGTCGTTGTTCGCTTGCTCTGAAGAAGATTGAGCATCTTGTTCAGTGGTCGACTTAACTTCAGCTGGTTGAGAGGCTTGCGCTACTGGTGCTGCTGATTCAGAAGCTGCTGGTGCATCAGTTGATTGAACTGGCGCAGTATTAACTTCTTCAGTTTCAGCAGGCGCTGCTTTAGCAGGTTTAGGTTTCTCAACGGCAAGAGATTTAACTGGTTTGCTAGCCGGTGCTTCATTTGACTGAGTATTGTCATCTTTTTTCACACGTACGCTGCGACGAGTATCTCTGCGTTTGCGGCGCTCAGCCACTTCTTGTTTCTTCTGCGCTTCTTGAGGCTTAGCATCTTGAGACTTGTTATCTTGTGTCTTAGGCGCTTCGTCTTGGGTGTTATCTCTACTTTGCTCTTGCTTAAGTTTCTGAGTCTCGTCACGAGGTTTACGAGGCTTACGGCCTTTGTTATTACTCGCGCGTGGCTTGTCGTCTTGCTCAGAACGTGGCGTACGCTGTTCTTGTTCACCATCTTTGTTTTGAGGCTGGTTACGACGAGTGTTCTTTCTTGGTTTACGACGACGATCATCGCCATTGCGGTTGCGAGACTGATTGCCGCCACGGTTGTTGCGACCTTCAGATTGCTTCTGCTTTTCTTTTTCTTTCGCTTCAGCTTCTGCCTTTGCTTTTTCGTCTTCACCGCCAAGTACATCACCTAACCATTTACCAATGCGGGCAAAGAGTGAGGGTGAGCTTTCAGCTTTAGCTTCAGGTGCTTCTGCTTTAGGTGCAACAACTGGCGCAGCGGTAGGAGCAACTAGCCCTTTTAATGCTGGCTCTTCACGTTTAACCGGCGCTGAAGTTGTGGTTTCAGTTTCCGTTTCAACCGTTGGCATCAACTCTACTTCGTAGCTTGCATCATCTAGAATATCATCTGGACGGCGGCGTGTTACTTGGTAGTGAGGTGTTTCAAGGTTGGCGTTAGGGATAAGCAATAAGTTAACGCCATGACGCTTTTCTAAGCTTTGAATCGCTTTACGCTTTTCGTTAAGCAAATAGGTTGCTACTGATACAGGAAGCTGTGCTTCAATTTGGCCTGTGTTTTCTTTAATGCTTTCTTCTTCAAGAATACGCAAAATAGACAGTGCTAATGACTCGGTACCACGAATGGTGCCGTGACCTGAACAGCGAGGGCACACATGGTGCGCTGAATCACCCAATGATGGGCGTAAACGCTGACGTGACATTTCCAGCAAGCCAAAGCGAGAGATACGGCCTAGCTGAACGCGAGCGCGATCGCTGCGAACCGCGTCTTTCATGCGGTTTTCAACTTCACGTTGGTGACGTACTGGGGTCATATCGATAAAGTCGATAACAACCAAGCCACCTAAGTCGCGTAAACGAAGTTGACGAGCAATTTCGTCAGCTGCTTCAAGGTTCGTATTTAGTGCTGTTTCTTCAATATCACCGCCTTTTGTTGCACGGGCAGAGTTGATATCAATAGAGGTAAGTGCTTCAGTAGGGTCGATAACAATTGAACCACCAGAAGGTAAGCGAACTTCACGTTGGAAGGCCGACTCAATTTGGCTCTCAATTTGATAATGACTGAACAAAGGTACTTCGCCACGATAAAGCTTCACGCGGTTGGCAAAGTCAGGGCGCACAAGTTGGATGTGCTGCAATGCTTGTTCGTAGATGCTTGTTTTATCTATTAAGATTTCACCAATATCGCGACGTAGATAGTCACGAATTGCACGTACAATTACGTTACTTTCTTGGTGAATTAAGAAGGGCGCTTCACGCTCTTCAGCCACTTTAGAAATTGCTTCCCAATGGGTAAGTAGTACTTTTAAGTCCCACTCTAATTCTTCGTAAGATTTCCCTACGCCTGCGGTACGAACAATTAAGCCCATGCCATCAGGCAGGTCTAGTTTGTTCAAAGATTCCTTAAGTTCTGTACGCTCATCACCTTCGATACGACGAGAAATACCGCCGGCACGAGGGTTGTTTGGCATTAATACTAAGTAGCTACCAGCCAGTGATAGGAAAGTGGTAAGCGCTGCGCCTTTTTGACCACGTTCTTCTTTATCAATCTGAATGATAACTTCTTGGCCTTCCTTAATGACATCTTTGATGTTTGGGCGGCCTTCGAAACGATAGCCTTTGGGGAAGTAAGTGCGAGCGATTTCTTTAAGAGGTAGGAAACCGTGGCGATCTGCGCCGTAGTCTACGAATGCCGCTTCGAGGCTTGGCTCAACGCGGGTTATTTTACCTTTGTAAATGTTTGCTTTTTTCTGTTCGTGCCCAGGACTTTCGATGTCCAAATCGTATAACCGCTGCCCATCAACAAGGGCAACACGCAACTCTTCTAATTGAGTTGCATTAATTAACATTCTTTTCATTGTATCTAACTCTGTTTTTAATACAGCCGTCCAGATACAAAATTAAAGTGACATGTACAAACCCTCACCGCGCAATCTCACGATTGTACGGGGACCTTGTTGTAACGCCGCATTATCCTTGAACTTACGTGGCATGTAACGTTTTTCGTTACTCGTTCCGCGTTTTATATTGTTCTTAAGAATGTCGGGAGCGACATACCCTTATCTCTATCTATCTTTTTAACAAACACCGCTCTTAGGCTGGCGCTTGTTTGTCAATTCAATTCTGTTAGCTAAACGGCGAACTTATTTTATGTTCGCAAACAGCATCTGAATTATCTAACGGCAGTGTAGTCGTTGCCTCTATAATTCTCGTTCCAGATATAAAATTGCGTGTTTATTGAATAATGCAATTGGAACGTGACGCTGTTCTTATGGATAACAAAAGTGGCGAAATAAGCGGGTAACGAATTAACCAGCTCTAAATGCTCACTATGTTAAATGTTGTTTTTCACCGGCATGATTTGGCCGCGTAAAATACAGTTTTTATTATGGCATCAAAGGTTCAATTTAAGCAAGGCGTGAGGGGTAAATAAGCCCAGATAATGCGGTTTTTCTGTGCTAAATGCTCGTTTAGTATCAAAAGTAGTCAAAGGGTTTTATTTTTAAGGCACATCAAAGTTTCTGTATCGGTCTGCTTTTGCATTGCGTTATAATGAAGTCTATGAAAGAACAAACCCAACAATCAGTCCGTTTCGTTACCGTTGAACCCGATTTAGCAGGGCAACGTGTAGACAATTTTTTGCGCACCCAATTAAAAGGCGTGCCCAAAAGTATGATTTATCGCATCTTGCGTAAAGGTGAAGTGCGCGTAAATAAGGGTAGAGTAAAACCCGAATATAAACTCGTTGCCGATGATGTAGTGCGTATTCCGCCTGTACGTGTATCAGAAGGAACACCAGGCCCATCGCCCAAACTCGATAAAATTGCAGCGCTAGAATCTCAAATATTGTTTGAAGACGAGCGCATTATTGTAATTAATAAACCTTCAGGCATTGCTGTTCATGGTGGCAGTGGTTTGAGCTTTGGTCTCATTGAAGGCTTACGCGCACTGCGCCCCGATGCTAATTTTATGGAATTGGTGCACCGTTTAGACAGAGACACCTCTGGCTGTATTTTAATTGCTAAGAAACGTTCGGCGCTTCGTCATATGCATGAGCAGTTGCGTACCGGTAAAATGGATAAGCGCTACCAAGCATTAGTGGCAGGGCAGTGGCCTGAAAACCGTTTTAAAGTAAAAGCGCCACTTCGTAAGAATGTGTTGCAGTCTGGTGAACGCATGGTGAGCGTGAGTGAAGATGGCAAGCCATCCGAAACCCGTTACCGCATATTGCAAAAATTCGACACCGCCACTTTGGTAGAAGCTTCACCTATTACAGGTAGAACCCACCAAATCCGAGTTCACTGTTTACACGCTGAGCATCCTATTGCTTGCGACCCTAAATACGGTGATGCCGAGTTTGATGAGTCTATGCGTCAAAAAGGGTTAAACCGCTTATTTTTGCACGCACATAGCATTTCGCTAATTCATCCTGGCACAGAAGAGCGGGTTAAATTTACCGCACCGTTAGATGCCACGTTAACCAATACCTTAAAAGCGTTGTCATAAGGCTTTTAGGGTATTCGGTAAATTTACTTATTAATTAAGTTCTATTTATTTATATAAACTCTCTGATACACAAGGAACGCGGTAACTATGCGCTATAAGTTGGTTATTTTTGATTGGGACGGCACCTTAATGGACTCTGCCGATAAAATTATCAACTGTATGCAGATAGCAGCAAAACACTGTGACATGCTTGTTCCTAGTGCTGATGCGGTGAGTCACATTATTGGTATTAGCTTAAAACCCGCTATTAAGCAGTTATTTGATATTGATGATGACGCCCTAGCTGAGCGTTTAGTACTGGCTTATAAAGAGGCCTTCGTCAGCCATGACGCTACGCCATGTCCGTTATTTAATGGTGTACAAGAATTGTTGTCAGCATTAAAAGCAGAGGGGGCTACCCTTGCTGTAGCAACAGGGAAAGCGCGTAGAGGTCTTGATCGGGCATGGTCGCAAACCGAAACTGGCCACTTTTTCAGTGCATCACGGTGCGCTGACGATGCCCAGTCGAAACCGTCACCTGACATGTTACTGCAAATTTTAGACGAGCTAAAAATTAGTGCCCAAGATGCAGTTATGATTGGCGACACCACCTACGATATGCAAATGGCGAAATCTATTGGTATGCGCAGAATAGGGGTTTCATATGGGGTGCACGCACAAGTTCACCTTGAAGCATTGGCGCCCGAAACCATTGTGCATTCCATTGGTGAACTTCAGCAATTTTTGCTTCGCTAGTTTAGCGTTCTATAGCAAAGCAAATCTTCAACCGCTAGGCTTTGGCAGTAGCTAGGTCTAGCAAATCGATATTAAAATGTCTGTCTAACATATTATGCAGCAGCATCACGGGAAGCCCTATTAAAGTATTAGGATCGCGGCTGGTAATTCGTTCGAACAATAAGGCACCCATGCCTTCACATTTGAAGCTCCCCGCGCAATCAAGTGGCATTTCGGCTTCAACATAAGCGCGTAGCTGCGCTTCTTTATGGCTACGAAAATACACACAGGTTTCTTCGGCTCGGGTAATGGTGTCTAAATTACTAGTAAGAATATCGGGTAGGTCTTCATCGTCTTCTGCTTTACACAGACTTATCGCAGTGTAGAAATACACCGATTTCCCCTGGCACATTTTTAATTGCGCTACAGCATTTTCAACTGTGCCGGGCTTGCCTAATATGACCTTGCCATCAGGTCCTTCTACAGAAGCAACTTGATCACTTCCAATTACAATTCTCCCCGGCTGTTGTTGGGCAATTTTTTTTGCTTTTTCGAACGCTAAACGTTTGCACAACGCAAGGGGTGTTTCATCGGGTAGGGGAGTCTCATCTATATCTGGTTTGCTTATTTCAGCTTGAATGCCAATATTCGACAATAATTGCTGGCGGTACTTCGATGATGAAGCTAGAACGAGTGTGGTCATACTACAAAACCTCAATCTTACATTAAGTGTTAATTAACCGAATTACGCGTTGCGTATCCTCTAAAGAGTAATCACAACTTACCCTAAATATAGCGTGTTTTAATAAACGAGCGTAATCCCGTTTGCCAACTTGGGTATTTTCAACAATACGCTATTTTGCCTACCGCCCTATGTTTTAGACTCATCATGTTCTTTTTACTTGTTATTTGGTGCTATTCCCTTAAAATTCGGTTTATGAAAAGAAGTACAAAATCGCTAAATTATTATACAAAAACGCCCATTAAATCTTTGACAGTGGGATGTGGAATCTATAGAATGCGCGCCCTATGCAGAAAGTGAAACTCCCTCATACGGTCGAACCGACCAGCAGCGCTATGAAACGTTCCGATTATCGGGGTGTTCTTGTGTCTGAAGATATGGAACGATTAAGTGGGGCTGTTGTCCGATGTAGTGAATATGTGGACGTTGATGTGCAGTTCAAAAAAGACGAGCAGGGTCTTACTGTATTTCACGGCCATTTAGGCACTCAGGTAACACTTCTCTGCCAGCGGTGTAATGGTGAATTTGATACCACACTTGATGTGGGTTTTTGTTTTACTCCAGTGCAGGGAGAAGAACGAAATGAAGAAGATCCAATACCCGAGGCTTACGAACCGGTAGAGGTCAACGACCACGGAGAAGTTAATCTGCTTCAGATATTTGAAGACGAGTTACTTTTATCTTTGCCCATCGTACCCCTTCATGCAGAGGAGGAGTGCTCAGTGAAAAAAGATGATATGTCATTTGGAAAGATTGAACCGGAACAAGAGCGAGAAAACCCTTTCGCGGTTTTGAAAGAACTTAAGCGAGACCAGGAGTAAGTTATGGCTGTACAAAAAAATCGTAAAACGCGCTCTAAGCGTGGTATGCGTCGTTCACACGATGCATTGACTGCGTCGACTTTGTCTGTCGACCCAACGTCGGGTGAAACACACCGTCGTCACCACGTGACAGCTGACGGTTACTATAAAGGCAATAAAGTAGTCGGCGCGTAATACGGCGTCTACATTTTGTCTAAGCTAACCATCGCGTTAGATATCATGGGGGGCGATCATGGTCCCCCTGTTATCCTCTCTGCGGCTGTAAAAGCCATTGAACTTCATTCTGACGTTCATTTTTTGCTATGCGGCGACCAAGCCGTTATTTCCCCAGCAATTCAAAATCTCACTGCTTCTCAACGAAGTCGGGTAACTGTATCTCATTGCGACCAAGTGGTTGAAATGGGTGAGGCGCCTACCTCTGCGTTACGAAATAAAAAACGCTCTTCAATGCGTCGTGTGATTGAATATGTTCAAAGCAACGAAGCCGATGCGTGCGTAAGTGCAGGCAATACAGGTGCGTTGTTAACCTTATCGTTTTACTTACTAAAAACCTTATCGGGTATTGATAGACCTGCGCTTATCAGCATGATGCCCACCGCGAGTCATCATAATGTTTTCTTGCTCGATTTAGGCGCGAATGTTAATTGCACGCCTGAAATTCTATTTCAGTATGGTGTGATGGGATCGGTGTTAGCGCAAGAAGCAGCAGGCATTCCTTCTCCTCGTGTTGCGTTACTAAACGTGGGCGAAGAAGATATAAAAGGGAATGCGTACGTAAAGTTAGCCGATCAACTCTTCAAAGATGCACCAGGTATTAACTATATTGGTTATGTAGAAGGTGACGACATCTTTACCGACAAAGCCGATGTGGTGGTGACTGATGGTTTTACCGGCAATGTTGCGCTTAAATCTAGTGAAGGGCTGGCTAAGTTGGTTATCAACGAAGTGAAGCGCCAGTCACAAAAGAACTTTTATACGCGGCTAATGGCCAAAATTGCTTTTCCATTGCTCAAATCTATCTATAACAGCGTGAACCCCGACCAGTATAATGGTGCGAGTCTGATAGGATTGCGCGGCATTGTTATCAAGAGTCATGGAAATGCATCTAAAGACGCCTTTTATTACGCCATTGTGCAAGCAATGAAAGAAGCAAAGATGCGAGTTCCAGACAAGATAAAAACGAAGATAGAAACGGTTTTATTGGAGCAGCTTTGAGCAAATATTCTCGATTTATCGGTACCGGAAGTTATTACCCTAGTGATATACGAACCAATGCCGATTTGGAAGTTATGGTTGATACCAGTGATGAATGGATCACTGATAGAACCGGTATTAAAGAACGCCGAATTATAGGTGCCGAAGAAACCGCTGCGACCATGGGGGCAGAGGCAAGTAAAAAAGCCATAGAGATGGCAGGCATCGACCCTCAATCAATTGACATGATAGTGTGTGCTACTACTAGCGGACGCTATGCACTTCCTAGTACTGCCTGTGAAATCCAGCGCATTTTAGGTATTAACGGTATTCCTGCATTTGATGTGGCTGCTGCTTGTGCAGGTTATTGCTACGCATTAAGTGTGGCCGACCAATACATCAAATCAGGCATGGCCAAGCGTATCTTAGTTATAGGTACAGATTGTCTTAGTCGCCTGATAGCGCCTGAAGACCGCACTATGGTCATTTTATTTGGCGATGCTGCCGGTGCCACTATTATAGAAGCCAGTGATGAGCCGGGTATTTTATCAACTCACATTAACGCTGATGGCTCTTACGGCGATTTACTTTACGTTGGTAACCCAACCCGTGGTGATGAAGCATCGGTTCACGAAAACTGGGGCGTGATGCGCGGAAACGAAGTTTTCAAAGTTGCCGTGAACAAATTGTCTGAAGTGGTTGAGCAAACCCTTGCGGCCAACAATATGCAAAAATCTGATCTGGATTGGCTAGTGCCTCATCAAGCGAATTTCAGAATTATCAAAGCGACAGCAAAAAAACTAGATATGTCGTTAGAACAAGTGGTGGTGACGTTAGAGAAATACGGTAATACCTCGGCTGCCACAGTACCCACAGCACTAGACACCGCTATTCGCGATGGTCGTATTCAGCGTGGGCAACATTTATTATTAGAAGCATTCGGCGGCGGTTTTGCGTGGGCATCTGCGCTGGTACGATACTAGTTTCTTCTATTAATTTTATTGAATTCGTTGCATTCAAAAACCCGTTGTTTATAAAAAATATAAGGAACAACAATGACAAAAACAGCCTGCGTCTTTCCTGGGCAGGGCTCACAATCAGTGGGCATGCTTAAAGAGTTGGCCGACAGCTATCCTTCGGTTTTAGATACCTTCAAAGAGGCTTCAGACGTATTAGGTTACGATCTTTGGGATCTGGTACAAAATGACGCCGATGGGAAACTGAACGAAACCCATATCACTCAGCCCGCTTTGCTTGCAGGTAGTGTTGCCACTTGGCGCGTACTAGAAGCTCAAGGCATTGAAGTGAGCTACTTAGCGGGTCATAGTCTAGGTGAATATTCTGCGTTAGTGTGTGGCGGTGCCATGTCATTCGCCGATGCGATAAAGCTGGTTGAAGCTCGTGGACAATATATGCAAGAGGCGGTGCCTGCGGGTGCCGGTGCTATGTATGCCATTATTGGTTTAGATGACAACACCATTGCTAATGTGTGCCACCAAACGGCGATTGCAACAGGTGATGTAGTGTCTCCGGTTAATTTTAACTCGCCAGGTCAAGTGGTAATTGCGGGCGAAAAAGTGGCCGCTGAGCAAGCTGCTGCTGCATGTAAAGAAGCGGGTGCTAAGCGAGCGCTTCCACTAGCGGTAAGTGTGCCTTCGCATTGCGAACTTATGCGCCCTGCTGCTGACAAATTAGAAGACGCGCTGGCGACATTAAACGTTCATACCCCTGCAATCAATATCATTAATAATGTTGATGTGACCATTGAAACTGACGGTGCATCAATAAAAAGTGCGTTGGTACGCCAATTATATTGCCCTGTACAGTGGACGCGTACCGTTGAGTACTTGGCTGCCGCAGGTGTTGAACGCATCATTGAGGTAGGCCCAGGTAAGGTACTTACAGGATTAAATAAACGCATTAATAAAAGTTTAGAATCCATTGCTGTAAACACGCCCGAAAGTGTGGAAGCATTAAAACAATAAGGAAACGCTATGAGTCAGTTAGAAGGCAAAGTAGCACTGGTAACAGGCGCAAGCCGAGGCATTGGTAAGGCTATTGCTAGTCAGCTTGCAGCGCAGGGTGCTACGGTTGTGGGCACAGCTACAAGTGACAGTGGTGCAAGTGCAATTACTGAATATTTATCTGAATTTGGTGGCAAAGGTATTGCACTAAATGTTACCGATAAAGACAGTATAGATGCTATAATCAAGGAAATTAATGACACCTTCGGTGGCATTGATATTTTGGTTAATAATGCAGGTATTACCCGTGATAACTTGTTAATGCGTATGAAAGATGACGAATGGCAAGACATCATTAATACCAACCTTACAGCCATTTTTACGCTGTCAAAAGCGGTACTTCGCGGTATGATGAAGAAACGCTTTGGTCGTATCGTAAATATCGGTTCTGTGGTGGGTAGTTCGGGTAATGCTGGGCAAGCAAACTACGCAGCAGCGAAAGCAGGTGTTATTGGTTTTTCGAAATCTATGGCACGTGAAGTGGCTTCTCGTGGTATAACTATTAACGTTGTTGCGCCTGGTTTTATCGATACTGACATGACAAAATCATTGACGGACGATCAAAAAAGCGCAATTTTTAAAGATATTCCTGCTAACCGTTTAGGTGAACCTGATGAAATAGCAGCCACTGTTGCCTTTTTAGTGAGCAGCGGTGCAGCCTATATTACAGGCGAAACTATCCATGTAAACGGTGGTATGTATATGGGTTAAATTCACGAAAATTGTGAATTTAACTGTGTTTGGGGTGGATTTTCCCCGAACTTGGATGTAAAAATAGAACATTAAGAATTTGGGATGTCGCTGGTTTGAC
The DNA here is from genome assembly GCF_001562125.1 of Alteromonas sp. Mac1. Lineage (NCBI taxonomy): Bacteria > Pseudomonadati > Pseudomonadota > Gammaproteobacteria > Alteromonadales > Alteromonadaceae > Alteromonas > Alteromonas sp. Mac1. Next base: position 1,655,830 of record NZ_CP013932.1, on the reverse strand, counting down.
CAGAAAGTTTGTTTAAACTGGTGCTTGCAAGCTTGTACCTTGCAAAATAAACTAGCGGCACTTTGACTATCTAGTGACGTTTAAGGGAAACCTAGAATTATGAGTAACATTGAAGAACGCGTTAAGAAAATTATCATTGAACAACTTGGCGTAAAAGAAGAAGAAGTAAAAGCTGAAGCTTCATTCGTTGATGATTTGGGCGCAGACTCACTTGACACTGTTGAGCTAGTAATGGCGTTAGAAGAAGAATTCGATACTGAAATTCCTGACGAAGAAGCAGAAAAAATTACTACTGTTCAGTCAGCGATTGATTACATCAATGCTAACAAAGACGCTTAAGTCTTCGTTATAGTAAATTAAAAAACGGCTCTCTTTAGAGCCGTTTTTGTATTCCCACCTTATTGGTTCCAATGCGAGGGCTTTTTGTGACAAAACGTCGCGTAGTGGTTACTGGTCTTGGCATGCTTTCACCTTTGGGTCTTTCTGTAGATGAGACTTGGCGTCGTCTGTTAGCAGGCGAAAGCGGTATTGGTGAAATCACCCATTTTGATTGCAGTGACTATTCCACCCGTTTCGCAGGTCAAGTTGATAACTTCGACCCGCAGGAATATATAGAAAAAAAAGAAACGAAGAAAATGGACAGGTTTATTCAGCTGGGTATTGCAGCGGGTAAACAGGCTATGGCTGATTCGGGCTTAACGATAACTGAAGAAAATGCACACCGAGTAGGTGTAGCTATTGGTTCAGGCATCGGTGGGCTAGAGCAAATTGAACAAAACCACACCAAATTAATGAATAGCGGTCCTAAGCGCGTTTCTCCATTTTTTGTACCTTCCACTATCACCAACATGATTTCTGGCTTTTTGTCTATCATGGAAGGGCTTAAAGGGCCAAACCTAAACGTGGTGACGGCATGTACCACTGGTGTGCATAACATAGGTATTGCTGCGCGTACTATCGCGTATGACGATGCAGATGCCATGCTTGCAGGCGGTTCAGAAGCGTCTATTACCCCATTAGGTATTGCTGGTTTTGCTGCGGCACGTGCATTGTCTGCTCGAAACGACGATCCTCAAGGCGCTAGTCGCCCTTGGGATAAAGATCGTGACGGTTTCGTCATGGGCGAAGGCGCTGGTGTAGTAATGCTAGAAGAATACGAAGCGGCGAAGGCTCGTGGTGCAACCATTTACGCTGAACTTGTTGGTTTTGGTATGAGTGGCGACGCCTATCATATGACATCACCACCTGCTGACGGTGAAGGTGCGGCGGCTTCAATGAGTAACGCTATTCGCGATGCAAAAATTGAAAGCAGTGAAATTGGTTACGTTAATGCTCACGGAACATCAACACCAGCGGGTGATATTGCTGAAGTTGCAGCGGTTAAACGCGTGTTCAACGAACATGCGCACAACATGCTAGTGAGCTCTACTAAGTCGATGACTGGTCATTTACTTGGTGCAGCAGGCTCTGTAGAAGCTATTTTCACCATATTGGCACTACGTGACAAAATGGCACCGCCAACGATTAATTTGGATGAGCCAAGCGAAGGATGCGATTTGGACTTCGTAGCAAATAAAGCAAAAATGTTTACTTCAGACTATGCGCTGTGTAATTCATTTGGCTTTGGTGGTACTAACGGTTCGCTTATTTTCAAACGAATTTAAGCCCAAACAATCGTTTGGACACCCTTAGTTATTGATTAAAGGCAGCGCAAGCTGCCTTTCTTGTTTGCGCACAACAACTTGGTATACTGCACGGCAGACGTTAATTATTAGAGCTAGTTGTGAAAATAGTCGCAAACACCGACACCACATCGTCAACCCCTTCATCTTCCGATGCAATTGCCTTAAACGACAGGGCACTGAACTATGGTGATGGCGTTTTTACTACCATGTGCGTTAGCCATGGAAAAGTAGAGCTACTGTCTTTTCATCTTGCTAGGCTAAATCATGATGCCAAAGCGTTAGCCATTTCCCTCGACATGGCTGCACTGATACAGGCTATTGATGAGTATGTGAGTTCGCTTACTGCATCACTTGAACATCCCAACATTAAAAAGGTAATGAAGATCCATGTATCTTCAGGAGAGGGCGGTCGTGGATACGCACGAGATAGCCAAGCGCCGGCCATTGTTCGGTTCTCCACCCATGTGTATCCGGCACATTATTCTGACCTTGCCGCTAGTGGTTTAACCCTTATAAACGCGAAAACACCCCTGGCAATACAGCCTTTACTTGGTGGCATTAAACATATGAACCGGTTAGAGCAGGTATTGGTTAAGCGTGAAATTATTGCGGCCAATGCCGATGATGCCTTAGTGTTCGACACGCAAGGGCGCGTTATTGAGGCCAGTGCTGGTAACGTATTTTTTCAAACTGACAGCGGTTGGCACACGCCTAAGGTAAACAACTGCGGTGTAAATGGTGTTGTGCGTCAGTGTATATTAAGTATGTTGCAACCAAGCTCGTCAAAAGGCAGCGACATAAGCGATAACGCCTTGGTCGTTCACGAAGGCGAATACACTCTGGCTGATGTAGCCAATGCCAAGGCTCTAGTGATCACCAATGCCTTAATGGGCGTAATACCCGTTAATAACGTTGTGCTAAACAACGGAAAAACTGGCGATGAGTTAGCATTTGATGCGTCTCATGAAGGGGCAAAGACCCTCGCTAGGTTAGTATTAGATAAAATTCAGGAAGATCATGCGAATAGTTATTAGCATTGGGATAATGCTGGCGCTTGTAGTGGGTGCAATTACCTTTGGCGTTTTATATGTAAATGGGCAAGCTTCATCGCCCTTGTCGATTTCTCAACCCCAGCTTTATACGGTAGAAAAGGGCAGTAGCGGATATAAAGTGGTAAGGGATCTTCGGGCGCGGGATTTAATCGATAGCCCTGAATTAGCCACCAAGCTTTGGCTTAAATTCTTTGCGACCAATACCCATGTGAAATCGGGTACATACCGTTTAACACCTGGGCAATCATTGCGCGAAGTGTTTGCCACATTAAGCCGTGGCGAAGAGCATTATTTTGCGGTGAGCTTGGTAGAAGGGCTTACACTAAAAGAGTGGTTGGTTACGCTAAACGCGCAATCTGAGCTTATCAACGACGTCACCTTCGAGCAGGTTGAACAGACGATTAAAACCACAAGCCAGTTAAGCGAGGAAAAGGCAGCTTTAACGCCGTGGGTGAATGACGCTAGCAGCGCCGAAGGTTTATTTTTAGCCGACACGTATTTTTTTACCGCGAATACTGCGGCCAGTAGCATTTTAAAACGTGCCCACAAGGCTATGTTAGATTATGTTGAAACCCAGTGGCAGCAACGGCAAGCAGATTTGCCATTGAACTCACCGTACGACGCCCTAATATTGGCAAGTATTATTGAAAAAGAAACCGCGGTGAGCGCAGAGCGAACCAAAATTGCGGGCGTGTTTGTGAACCGCCTACGTAAGAATATGCGTTTACAAACGGATCCCACCGTAATTTACGGCATTGGTGATGCGTATGATGGTAATATTACCCGTAAGCACCTTCGAACGCCCACACCTTACAACACGTATACTATTAAAGGTTTGCCGCCCACGCCTATCGCGATGGCGGGTAAAGAAGCCGTTTGGGCCGCATTAAACCCGATGGAAACCGATGCTTTGTATTTTGTTGCGAGGGGTGATGGTAGCCACGAATTTTCGTCTTCGCTAGCTGCTCATAATGCGGCTGTGCGAAAATATCAGTTAAATAGAAAATAAAAAGTCCAACAACGAATAATTATGAACGGAAAGTTTATTGTAGTAGAGGGCCTTGAAGGGGCCGGAAAAAGTTCAGTGATTGGGCTTATAGTAAAGCAATTGCAAGATGCAGATATTGCGGTTGAGCAAACACGCGAGCCAGGCGGTACGCCTATGGCTGAGGCCATTCGCGAGTGCGTTAAACACGACTGGAACGAGACCGTAGCCGAAGAAACAGAACTACTGTTGATGTATGCGGCGCGAGTGCAGTTATTAACTAACCGTATTCTTCCAGCGTTAGATGCAGGGAAGTGGGTAGTCGGTGACAGGCACGATTTGTCTTCACAAGCCTATCAAGGCGGTGGTCGTGGCGTGAGTGCTGATACCATGAGTGCCATTAGCAAAATAGCACTTAACGGTTTTAAACCTAATTTAACCTTGTACCTAGACGTTGAGCCAGCCATCGGCTTAGAGCGCGCTAGGGGCAGGGGAGAGCTTGATCGTATTGAACAAGCAGGCTTGGCTTTTTTTGAGCGTACCCGTGAACGGTATTTAAGCCTAGCAGCACAAGATGACAGTATTGTAGTGATTAATGCCATGCAAGCTATGGAAGATGTGCATAAAGACGTGATCACAGCCGTGCAGGAGTATCTTTCTTAATGCAATCTGGGCAAATGCTACCTTGGTTCTCTGATACCTATAACGAATTGCTTGTACGCTATTTTAATAACAAGCTGCATCATGCGCTGTTATTTATTGGCGCTAAAGGTATTGGTAAAGCGAAGCTGGTTGCAGGGCTGTCGGACACCCTTTTGTGTAAAAAACCAACACCGCAAGGTGCGTGTAACGCATGCCAAAGCTGTCATTTGCGCCTTGCTGGCAATCACCCCGATTTTTACGTGCTAGAAAGCGAAAAGCAGTTGGGCGTGGATAAAATTCGAGAAGGTATTGCCAAGTTAAGTGGTACGGCGCAAATGGGTGGCAATAAGGTACTGGTGATCCCTGTGGCCGATAGCATGACAGAGGCCGCGGCTAACGCACTCTTGAAAACCTTAGAAGAGCCCACCAATAATACATACTTGCTGCTAATCACTGACAGCCTGAACAGAATAATGCCTACCATATTGAGCCGATGTGAAAAACATTCGCTGGGTTTGCCTGATGTGCAAAGTAGTTTGGCCTATTTACAGCAACAAGGCGTACAAGATGCCAGTGAAGCGTTATTAGAAGCCTATGGTTACGCGCCACTTCGTTTAGAAGCTGCACTTAATAGCGAAAGCGATTTTAATTATCGTACCTTCACTGACGGTATGGGCGCATTACTTGCTAGTTCAGGAAGTCAGCAGCTTTTAGCTCTTGCTAATAAATGGCAAAGTGATGCTGTTCAGGTAGCAACGTGGTGCCAACATATGGCCCATAAAGCGTATGTAGAACGCCAACAAGTGCAAGATTACGCGCGTTATCGCGCCTGCGTAGAGGCAGTTAAAACCTTACAGCACCCAGGGGTGAATAAATCCATGGTGTTGGTCAGTATTTTAAAACAATTTCAGCGCTAGGCCACGTTGTTAGTGGGTTAGCCGTAAAAAAGATAGGTATATTTTGTTCGTAGATTCACATTGTCATTTAGACAGATTAAAGCAATCGCCAGAAGAATTGGCAGAAACTCTAAACTTTGCGCGCACTCGCGGTGTAGAGCACTTTTTATGTGTGTGCGTATCGGTGAGCGATTACGACAGCATGTTAGAAACCGTAAAAGACTTCGCTGATGTCTCTGTCTCTTGTGGCGTACACCCTCTTCACCAAGAAGATGCATGTACTTACCATGAGTTACTTGAAAAAGCGCAAGACGATGCGGTAGTAGCGATTGGTGAAACAGGCTTAGACTATTTTTATAGCCCTGAAAGCAAAGAGGTTCAGCTAACCTCGTTTGTTGATCATATTAAAGTCGCCAATGAAACGAAAAAGCCGCTAATTATTCATACTCGTGATGCCCGTGGCGACACCATTAATTTGCTGCGTGAGCATAAAGCTAGCCATACAAAAGGCGTGCTGCATTGCTTTACCGAGTCCCTTGAAATGGCGCAGGCCGCCATTGAAATGGATTTCTACATCTCTATTTCTGGCATCGTCACGTTTAAATCTGCCAGTGAATTACAAGACGTTGTAAAAGCGGTTCCTCTTGAGCGATTATTGATTGAAACCGATTCCCCTTGGCTAGCCCCAGTACCCCACAGAGGTAAACAAAACCAGCCGGGTTATGTGGTAGAAGTCGCGGAATTTATTGCCGAACTAAAAGGTATATCGGTGAAAGAATTAGCGCGTATTACCACTGAAAATTTCTACACTTTGTTTTCACTTGCCCAACGTAAAGCCGCTTAAGCGACCGGAGAGTTTAAAAATGCCGCAGTGGCGTACAGGGTTAACAAAAAGCTTACACGCTAGCAGAAGCATGCCTGAGAGCCGTTATTTTCAGTTGGCAACCGCAGACAAAGACGGTGTGCCATACTGCAGAACCGTGGTGTACCGAGGCTTAAGTGACGACAACAAATTAATTGTTATTTCAGATACCCGTACCGAAAAATACAACCAATTGTCGCAGCAGGCGAAAGCGCAGGGCTGTTGGTATTTTTCTAAAACTCGTGAGCAGTATCGATTTAGTGTAAATGCGACTATAGTGACCGAAAGCGAAGATAGGCCAATAATAGAGGCGCATTGGGCAAAATTGTCTGATGCGGGTAAGAAGCAGTTTCTATGGGGCGAGCCAGGCACGCCACGAAACAATGGCTTACCGCTTCAGATTGCAGGTGACTATTCTGTGGCCCCTGAACATTTTTGCGTAATTTTGTTAGACATTTTCAATGTGGACTATTTGAATTTGCGTGGTAATCCACAGTATCGCGAGTTACATCGTCGTGACGAAATGGGTAACTGGATTAGCCAGTCTATTGTTCCCTAACGCAGTACATTGAATGCTAGCGCAGCGCACTGAGCTTAAGCAGTACACTGAGCTTAAGCAGCACATTGAACAAACAGAGTTAAATCAAAATAATAAAAAACGCCAGCAAAATTGCTGGCGTTTTTAATTTTACCGTTAGCTTTTGTAGCTTACTTATATTTACTTACTCAAAGATTTTCGAGATTGGCGTATCGCCTTTAAACAGATAAGTCGTCACATTACTTGTGTCGCTGCGATTAACTGCCTCCACAATAGCCGTAGCCACATCTTCTCTAGGAATAACAGCATCGTCTTGGTTGTCTGGCATATCAGTAGACACCAAATGCGTACCTGGCTCGTTTAACAAAGTACCTGGGCGCAAAATGATATAAGGCACGCCACTATTCATTAAATGCTCGTCAGCCATATGCTTAGCAACTAAATAAGGCTTAATGCTAGAGCTTACTGCGTCTGGATCGCCAGCACCTATAGAACTTACCATCACAAATTTAGGGGTGTTAGCTGCCTTGGCATAGTTTGCCGCGTTTCGCGCAGCCCATAGGTCGATAAGAAGCGTTTTATCATCGCCCGAATTACCGCCGCTGCCCGCAACGAATACCACACAATCTGCACCCTCGAAATGCTCAGAGAAGTCTTTTTCAAGATCTTGCTCTTTCACTACGAGGTTGTCGTTTTCAAAATCGTCTAGCTTCTCAGGGCTTCGCACAGGGGCCACCACGTGGTGACCTGCTTCAAGTAATTTCCCAGTAGCCTGTTTACCAATTTGGCCTGATGCGCCAATGACAAGAACCTTAGCCATAAATGTTACCTCCATGATTGAATATGGTTATTCATAAGCGTGGGAGGGAATTTCGATCACACTGTACGATGAGTTTCATCATACTGCGCTGGTCAGCGTAAGGGCGTAAATTGATTACTAGGCAGCAGAGTGGTTAACAAAACGAGTGAAAATAAGGGCTAAAGCAGCAGGTTAATATCGCGCTATTTTACAACAGCATTACGCCCCTCAACTTTACCTCTGTAAAGTCTTTTATCAGCAGCGTGTATGCATTGCTCTACGCTATCGCTTTCACGAATATCTGCAATTCCTGCGGTAATCGTCACATTTACATCATGTCCTTCGCAATGAAATGACGTTTTCTCAACAGCTTTTCTCAATTTTTCACCTACCCAATAGCATTCATGCACGTTAAGCTCGGGCAGTAGGATCAGAAATTCTTCGCCACCCCAACGACAAATAACGTCAGAATTTCTCAAGTTCGTACGAAGCAGTTCAGCTATTTTAACCAATATAAGATCGCCAACATGATGACCGTAGGTGTCGTTAATTCGTTTAAACCAATCAATATCCACGATAAGTAATGAAAAGGCTTGTGCGTAACGCTCGTAACTGTCCCAAGCCTCGTGAGCTCGGCAGGTAAAGTAGCGCCTATTTTTCAATCCGGTTAACGAATCTTGACTCGATAATTGTGTTAATTTTTCTACCACGTCTTCAAGATCTTTGGTTTTTTCTTCTACCATTTTTGCTAGCGCAACCGAACGGTTTTTAAGGGTTTGAATACGCCACCATACAAGTAGCGTTAAAAGCAGAAAAGCCGATAAAAAAATGGCACTTCGCCATACAGGTTTATCCCACCATGGGGGAACAATCCTGATTTGGAGCGTGGCTTCATTTGGGCTCCACACTTTTTCTTTGTTCATCGCTCGAATAATAAGCGTGTAATTCCCGGGGTCTAAATTCGTGTAGGTAACCGCGCGGCGGCGATGATCCGTAAAGCGCCACTTATTATCAAACCCAGATAATAAGTAGGCATAACTTACTTCGTTAGCACGTGTAAAATCGAGTGCCGCAAATTCTACAGAAAAGGAAACATTGTTTGAACTAAGTACCAATTCTTCAATATTGGTATTCGGGTAGAGGTTTTCTGACCCACTGCTTTGCTCATTAATAATTTCAATATGCGATATATTAACTTTAGGCGACCAAGGCTGTTGTTTAATATCAGTGGGCTTGAAGCGAGTGAGACCCTTTGGGCTACCCATAAATATAGTGTCGCCCGTGGTTTTCACGGCGGCGCCTATGTAGTAGCCCGCTTCACTAACACCATTTTGTGCCCCAAAATATGAAACGGATGACAGGGTAGAATCGATATGGGCTATACCTACCGTTGTGGAGACCCATAGCTCGTTTTCTTGATCTTCAATGATAGCGCCAACTGAGATGTTACTTAAGTAACTGTCTGCTTCTATCTGGGAAAAAGACACCGAGGAAATCTCGTTATCCTCAACCGCCATAAAATAGATGCCGTTTGCCTGGGTGCCAATCCAATAGCCGCCACGTATAGACCGAGAAACCCAAGTCACTACTGCGTCTTTAGGGAAATTAGTGTTACTTTCACCTATATTGCGTATTTCACCCGTAAATTTGTTGGCAAAATATAGGCCCGATATGCTGGCCAGCCATGCGCTCTCGTTATTTTCAAACACAATACGAGTGGTAAGTGAGATTGGCCATTGGCGAATGACTCGGTTCTCGGAAGGGCGATACACAAAAACACCATCGCTGTAGCCGCCGTACCAAACATCACCATCGGCATCCACGTTGAGGGTATAACCAGCCTTGCCCTTCAATGCCACCAAATCTAGTTGTTCACTGGCAGTATTTAATTTGGCAAGCCCCGCGCGAGTAGATAGCCAAACTGAGTCTGACTGCTTATCGTAATGTACTGTTAAAAGCTTGTTTGAAGATAACTTACCTTCGGACTCAATCATCGAGGTATAGGGTCCGCTGACCTTGCCAGAATGATAATTGTAATGCCAAAGGTTCTCTTCTGTAGCAAGCCATAAGGCGTTATCGGAATGGGTAGCAATACCAGAGATATTGTTACCAATAGCTGCGCTGGTTGAAAAGTTCGACAGTACCGGGTTGTGAATAGAAAACCCATTATCGCGCGACCCCGCCACAATGGCGCCAGCTTCCGTTTGATACAGCGATGTAATGTAATTATTTGCGAGTTTCGATTGAGAGACCGATAACGACACAATCTCAGATGCTTCTTTAGCAGGAATGATGTTTACTCCGCCGCTGGTGGCAATCCAAATATTGTCGTTGCGCTGAAACAACACGCTTAGCACATCATTAGATGAAAGGCCTCTGCTTTCATCAAAACAGGTGGACACGGAAAAATCATTGCTAGCAAACAAAGGGTAACGACACAGACCGTTAGAGCCAGAGCCAATCCACAAACTCTCGTCAGCAGCCAGTGCCATCAAGGTTAAATTTGTACCCGCCAGTTGCTGAAGCTCTAAGGTATTGAAAGCGGAATTAAGCTTGTATAATCCCGATGTTGAGCTAAGCCAAACATGACTATTTCCATCAATTACGATGTCGGTAAGTGTACTGGTCACATTATCTAGGACTGCAACTTGAACCAATTTGTTCAGTAGCGTTGAAAAGCGATAAAGCGCGCGACCACTGATCACCCAAACGTTACCACTCTTATCGATTTTTATGCGTTTGATTAAGCCGGCTTTTATTTTGCTGGAAACCGATATAGGGAAGTGTTCGAATGTTTCCGTTGCAATATGAAACTTGCTAACGCCTGCAATAGAGCCAACCCATAGATATTCTTTGTCTAACGAAGGTTCAATTTGAAAAGTAGTAACGGTGTTGAGCCCATCAGACTCAGTCTCTTGCCATTTACCAAAATGCTTAAATTCGTTTCCATCAAACCTGTCGATCCCCGACTGGGTTGCCAGCCAGATATAACCGTCTTTATCTTCTGCAATATCTAAAACCGATACTTGCGATAAGCCTTCTTCGATTGAGAAGCTTTTAAACACGGGCAGGGGGAAGTCAGCAGCACGAGATGTGGCTACCAAAGAAAAAACGATAGGTAATAACATAGTGGCGGTAACCAGAAATCTTACCACTACAAACTTCATAAATACGCTCAGGAATAAGGATCAAGCGCTACGATATACTAGGGTCAGCCTAGTAAAAATGGGACATAAGTATTAATTTTGCACGAACAAGATATAAGTGCTGAAAAAAAAGAACCTCGATTAACGAGGTTCTACTATTAAATCATTTAGTTGGCTAAAAAATTACCATCCACACTGACGCGTCGCATTTTGCTCATCTAACCACGTTTTTAGCGGTGCAAAGTAGTCAGCAATGGTACTTGCATCCATTTCAGGTGAGCCAGTAAGAGTTTCTAACGCATTTTGCCATGGTTCACTTACGCCCATTTCAAGCATGGCGTTTAGCGCGGTACCCGCTTCCTCACTGTTATAAATAGAACAGCGATTAAGTGGGCCTTCGTCACCGGCAATGTCACACAAGGCTTTATGGAACTGGAATTGCAAAATATGCGCTAAGAAGTAGCGAGTGTAGGGCACGTTAGCCGGAACATGATATTTAGCGCCTGGGTCAAACGCATCTGCAGGCCTGTCTATCGGAGCCTTTACACCTTGGTACTTTTCTCTTAATTCCCACCAAAGTGTATTGTATTGCTCAGGCGATACTTCACCGGCCATCACTTTCCAGCGCCATTGATCCACCATCAAACCAAATGGAATAAAGGCAATTTTATCTAGCGCCACCTGCATTAGCATGCCTATGTCGTTAGACGCATCTGGGATCTCGTCAATCAAACCAATTTCTTTTAAGTACTTAGGGGTAATCGACAAGGCAATGGTGTCGCCAATCGCTTCATGGAAGCCATCGTTAGCTGAACCGCGATACAGCAAAGGCTGGTCTTTATAAGCACGTTGGTAATAGTTGTGACCCAGTTCATGATGAATAACGTTAAACTCTTCCCCCGTTTTTTGAATACACATCTTAATACGTAAATCGTCTTTGTCATCTAAGTCCCATGCTGAAGCGTGACACTGTGCGTCGCGGCCTTCAGGTTTTTGGAACATAGAGCGCTCCCAAAACGTATCAGGCAGCGGCGCAAAGCCCAATGACGAAAAGAAAGATTCAGCCTGTTTTACCATTTTTATTTCATCATAGCCCTGAGCCTCGAGCGATGAAGTAACATCGGGTACTGACATTTCTTGTTCAGGCTTCACGATATCGTAAACGTTGCCCCAGGTTTGCGCCCACATATTGCCTAACAAGTGCGCTGGAATTGGTTGGTCTTGAGGAACCAATTCTTCACCATAATGCTCACCTAACTTAGCACGAACGTGGCAGTGCAGCGATTCGTAGAAAGGCGCAACTTGTCCCCACAACCTATCAAGTTCTTTCGGGAAGTCGTCGGCTGGCATATCGTATTTACCGCGCCATAGTTCGCTCACATTTTGAAAGCCTAATTCAGCAGCACCTTCGTTAGCCAAATTTACCTGTTGTTCATACAGCGGCTTCATAGGCACAGACACTTCGCGCCAACCTTTCCAGTACTCTAGTAAGGTGTCGGCATCGCGAATAGTCGCCATTTCACTGCTCATTTCTACCAAGCTTTTACAGGTGCCATCTTCCATGCAGTACTGGCCGGAACCATACATTGCACTTAGCTCAGAACCAATTTTAGCAAGTTGTTCTGCTTTCGCCGGATCTGAAGGAGGTGGCATGGTCAGCCCGTTTTTAAGCAGGTTAAGTTGACGACGGGTATCTTCATCAACTTCAACATCGTTAAATTTAGCCGCTTCTTTGGCTAACACCGCTACTTTGGTGGACAGTACTTCATTGAAATAGGCACTTACTGCGGCGGTATCAAAATTGATGTTAGTAGCGTAACTCCACTCGGCATGAGCGGCTGGTACCTGCATTTTACTAATATCGTTTTGCGCATTAATAAGAAATTCTTGCGCATCTTGCGCGGTAGGTGCCGCAGGTATTGTTTCAGTTTTGCTAGTGGCTTCACCGCAACCTATTAGCGTAATGCTAACTAGTGCTGCGACGATAGTGCGTTTAGTTGAAAACATAAGTTTGCTCTTGTCGTTGTTGTTTTTATGTATTGGGGAGTACATATATTCTAGCGTTATATTTTGGAGTGACTAATACGCTTTGTAAAACAAATTTGCAACAAAAAGCGATGTTTCCATTTAGCTAGTGTAAAGGCTTAGCCTGCTACAGCTAATTCTAGATATTGACTGATAAGCCGTATTTACCATGTGAAATTTTGTTTTAATTTAAGAGGGCAGAAGGTAACCTTTGTTTTTCCACCTTAGTAGGCAAAACGCCGCTGTCAGTTGACTACGTGTTATAAGCCAACGGTAATTTCAGGAATTTAAATGAATGTAGAGGTTAGCTTTAGGTTTCTATCGCTCAATAAATTGCAAGCCCACACGTTAGAAAGAGAGGTTGCGAATTCATCTGCTCGCTATGTTGAAGACAAAAATTGTTATGTGGGAACAATTCCACTTACCGAAGATATCTTTGATCCATTGATGATTTTCTTCGAACGTCAACAAATTGCACTTTCCAACTGCGATATTTTTTTATCGGTGCTTAGCAGTAAAGACACCAACATCGTTGATGTTCCTACTTCGGTCAACAAGATGCTAAAGCATATTAACTGCAAGCTAGTATTCTCATACGCAGCAGCGAGTAACGATCTTTAATGACAAAAGTGGGTCGAGCATTTCAGGGCTGTACTGGTTTATGTCTGCATGAATATTTCTCGCAAATTTGATAAAATCTGTGTTTTCCAACATTAAAAATTAGAGTAGTGATGACTGACAATACAAATAAGCATAGCGCTAGTACCTTTGAAGAATCTAGCACGGGTTGTACTAACACAAGTTGTTGCCCACCCAAAAGCCCCATTACTCGTTCGGCACCAAAGATTGGTCGCAACGATCCTTGTCACTGCGGTAGTGAAGTTAAATTTAAGAAGTGCTGCGGTAAGAACTAATTCATCGTTTTTCAACTATTAATAGAGCCTAGTGTGCGACTATGAGTAAGTGGAAGTTCGATTGCAGACCTCAACGCATAACAACACTTACCAGCTACTGGGTTCATAAGGTTCAATAATGAGATGGATTTTGTTGGGGCTATGCGTAGTGATACTGCTTGGCTTTGTTATACCAGAGCCGCGAATTATTCCCGTAGACAACGCCAGTTCCGCTGATTGGAACAAAGACACCTTTTGGTATGAACCCTGGGGCAGTTCGGGGGTCCATAAAGGTATCGATATCTTTGCTCAGAAAGGCACCTCGGTGCTGGCAACCACACATCAACTTATCCTCTATCAAGGTCAAAAGCCTAAAGGCGGCAATATAGTACTTGCCTTGGGGCCTAAGTGGCGGCTGCATTACTATGCGCATCTTGATTCAATAGATGTTGATGGCATTTCACTGCTTTTTAGTGGTTCGAAAATTGGTACAGTGGGCTCAACAGGCAATGCTCAAGGAAAAGCGCCCCATCTTCATTACAGCATTGTGGCGCTGTTTCCCCATTTTTGGCTTGCCGACGAGTCGACGCAAGGGAGCAAGAAAGCGCATTATTTAGATCCAATATTGTACCTAAGCGCAGCTGATTGAAAATGGAGATATAAATGAGTAATACGGGCCTCTCAGATACTGGCGCTGAATATAAAACAGAATACGAAGAAGATCATGTGTATGCAGGTTTTGGGATCAGATTTGGCGCATCAATTATTGATACATTACTTTTATTAGCGGTAACCTTTCCACTACTGCATCTAATTTATGGCAAGGGATATTGGACCGCTGAAGACACTGTTGTAGGTATATTTGATGTCTTAATTAGTTATGTTCTACCTTTAATCTCCACAATATTATTTTGGGTATATAAATCGGCCACCCCAGGCAAAATGGTGCTTAAAGTAAAGGTCGTTGATGCTAAAACGGGAAGTGCGCCCACGATACGCCAGTCTATAATTCGCTATATAGGGTATTACGTTTCTATTTTACCCCTAGGCTTAGGCTTTTTATGGGTATTATGGGATACCAAAAAACAAGGATGGCATGACAAAATGGCTAGCACGGTTGTTATTCGACCTAAAAATAAAGGTGTTGAGCCGGTACGCTTTGACAAAAAGTAACGATAGATATTTGTGCGAGCGAGGCCATGGGTATAGCTAATATACTCGCACGGCTGCTTTTAAATTACGTATTAGCCACAAGGAAGTTCGATGAAGCTTGAGCAAAAAATCCCGCCAGTTGTTGTCTTTTTCATAGCGGTTATTTTAATGTGGATGACAACCAAGGTTGCAGGTTTCTTGAGTGTTTATCACCCCTTCAAGATACAGTCGCTAATACTCTGTGTATTGCTGGGGGTAGGGTTCGCTTTACTGGGGGTTACTTCGTTTAAAAAACACAAAACTTCCGTGAACCCTATAAAAACAGATCGTGTGGTTAGTTTGGTGACTTCAGGTGTGTATCAATACAGCAGAAACCCTATGTATGTAGGTATGCTTCTGTGTTTGGTTGGTATTGGGCTTTACACATCCAACCCGCTTAATATTCTCTTCATTGTGCTATTTGTGTGGTACATGAATAAGTACCAGATAACACCTGAAGAGGCATTTCTAACCGATAAGTTTGGCGCCAGCTATACCGAATATATGAAAACGGTTCGCAGATGGCTGTAAGCAAATTCGGCATATTCATCACGCTTACATTTTGTACCACGTTAATAGTAGTAACGTTTCTGAATTTATTGCCAATAGAGGTGGTATATCTATATATCACCACCAGCGTTATTACTTTTGCTATGTACGCTTTTGATAAATCGGCTGCACGCAATGGTAAATGGCGTATACCAGAAATTCGCCTTCACGTTTTGAGTCTACTGGGAGGCTGGCCTGGCGCTTATTATGCGCAAAGAAAGTTAAGGCATAAGTCGGCGAAAGTTTCATTTAAGCGAACCTATTGGGCTACAGTGGCCGTAAATTTAACTGCGTTTATTTGGCTTTTTAGTGAACAAGGTAAGCACTTAATGAATGGAATTTTTGCTTAATGTATAGGTTCTTTTGTTGCTGGCATTGAACGGGTAAGATTAAAAGTTAATCACGAACTAAAACTAATAAATAAAGGATTATACCGTGCTAAAACATGCCATTACGATAGCTGTCTTTTTACTTATTTTGGTTCCTTCTTACTCGTATTCAAAGGTACGGGGAGAGGCTACGCACTTAAGTATTCATTCTGAAATACTCGATGAAGAACGTGAATTGTTCATACATCTACCCAATAGTTATTACCTCTCAAATAGTCATTCAACAAGTAAGCCGCTATCAACAACGCGTGAGCAATTAGAATCTCAATTACATTATCCGGTACTTTATTTACTTGATGGTCAGAGAAATTTTGCTCATGCAGTCGGCACGTTAGACTTGCTCAATCAATCTAATATGGCGCAAGAAATGATTGTTGTTGCTATAGCAAATACTCATCGCTCAAGAGACTTCACTCCAACATATGATGCGAACTACAACGAGTGGGGAAGATCCGGGGGAGCCGATAACTTTCTTGATTTTATTGAGAAAGAGCTTGTGCCCTACATTAACGAAAACTATCGCGCCAACAACTTCAAAATAATTTCAGGGCATTCTTTAGGTGGGTTATTGTCGGTGTATGCCTTGCAGTCTAGACCCCATTTATTCCAAGCTCACTTTGCCTTCAGCCCAAGTTTATGGTGGCAAGAACAGGTTATCTTTGACGACGCCGAAACCTTCTTTTCAGATACTTCTGAATTGAACAACTATTTGTATATCAATATGGGCAGCGAAGGCGGCCACATGCTAACGTCTTACCAGCGCTATATCGAATTGCTAAACACTCATAAGCGAAAAGGGTTTAATTACAACACAGATTTAGATACCTCAGAAGGCCACAATACCACCGCGCTTGCTGGGCATTCGTTGGCTTATCAGAATCTGTACAAATCGTTGCAACCATCAAATGAAGTCTTAAGCGGCGGGATACCTGCAATAAAGCAGTTTTATAAAGCGCAGTCTGAAATGTACGGTTATGACATTAAGCCCAGCTATCGCGCCATTAACAGTGTGGGATACAAAGCATTATCTGAAAAAGACTATTCAACGGCTATTGCGATATTTCAAAGCAATGTTGAAAGCTATCATTACAAAGCGGATGCCTACGACAGCTTAGCGGATGGATTTGAAGCGAGTGGTGATTTGCAAAAAGCATTAGAAATGAGGTCGCTTGCCATACAGAAAAGCGTGGTTGAAAATGTAGAAAACGGTGCCTATAAAACTCGCCATGCAAACTTACTCAAAAAGATTCAGGACAAGAATCTTTAGCATTTTTTGCTTTCTCGAAAAGAATTTATAAAGGATATTGTTGTGATAGTTATTTATGGGATTGATAAGCACTTAAACCCAATAAAAAGCCAACTGTCTGAAGTGATACATGGCTGTATGCAATCTGTTTTAGGCATGCCTGAGGATAAACGGGCCCACCGTTTTATTCCCCTAGCCAAAGAAGACTTTTTCTACCCTGGCGGTAGAACAGATTGCTATACCGTTATCGAAATTAACATGATGAAGGGTCGCAAACCTGAAACCCAAAAAGCACTGATTAAAGCGCTTTTCAAAGAAATAGAATCTGCTTTAGGTATTAACCCTATCGATATTGAAATAACCATTAAAGAACAAGAAAAGTACCAATGGGGTTTTCGTGGCATAACTGGTGATGAGGCGTCAGATTTAAAATATAACGTTGATGTATAAGGTTGGGGCATCACATACATTTTTACCTACAACTACAACTACAACTACAACTACAACTACAACTACAACTACAACTACAACTACAACT
The DNA here is from genome assembly GCF_001562125.1 of Alteromonas sp. Mac1. Classification (NCBI taxonomy): domain Bacteria; kingdom Pseudomonadati; phylum Pseudomonadota; class Gammaproteobacteria; order Alteromonadales; family Alteromonadaceae; genus Alteromonas; species Alteromonas sp. Mac1. The sequence goes on along the minus strand of NZ_CP013932.1, from coordinate 1,638,394 downwards.
ACAACTACAACTACAACTACAACTACAACTACATCTACATCTACATTAGGTGAGTTCGCGTCCGTATTGTATTTGTTTGAAATACTGGGTAATTTGAAGCACTAGTGTTGATGAAGTACACGATAGGCGGCGATTAGCTTATAACGCGGTTTGAGTAGTACATAAAGGGTTGTCGATGAAAGCAAAAATATTATTAACAATGTTAGGGGCTATCTTAGGGGCAATGTTACTTACTGCATGCAGTGCAATAGTAAGTAACAATACAGGTAAACAAGCTCAATCTAGTAGTTTGATGGACTTTCTTTATCCTGATGAAGAAAGCCGCGTTAAGCACCAGCCTGAAATTCCCACCTTACAATTACCGGTAAAGGTTGGGCTTGCATTTGTTCCTTCAAGTAATTGGCAACGAGATGGCCTACATGGGAAAGACCAAGTGGAGCTTCTTGAAAACGTGAAGCAGTCTTTTCTTCAATACGAATATATCGATCGCATTGAAATTATCCCTAGTGAGTATTTAAGCGGGGGAGAAGGGTTTGCTACGTTGGAACAAGTAGGGCGTTTATATGACGTTGATGTAATGGCGTTAGTGTCTTACGACCAAGTAACTCAGTCACTCGAAAATAACGCGGCATTACTGTATTGGACCATCGTTGGTATGTACGTGATTCCTGGTAACGAAAATACGGTGCAGACCTTTGTCGATACCGCTGTATTCGATATTAAAAGTAAAAAGATGCTTTTCAGAGCACCTGGTGTAAGCAAACTTGAGAAACGCACCACCGCGGTAGGTATTGACAATACGCTGGCCGAAAAATCATTAGAAGGTTTTGGTATTGCGGTTGATGATATGTCTACCAACCTAGATGCCGAACTTGCGCGATTTAAAACCAGAGTAAAAGAAGAAAAAATTGCAAATGTTGAACACAGAGCAGGCTATAGTGGCGGCTCACTTCATGTTTATTGCTTACTCTTCCTATGTGTCATGTTATTTAGAAAAATGACTGTGCGTTAATACGCTGGCAAGGAGTGCAGATTGAACGTCACTAAGCAAAACCTTAAAGACGCAGTAAGCGCCAATATTCTTTCATCTGAGCAGTTTGAACAATTGATTGCGTTTTTAAACCAGCAAACTAATACCTCGGTTAAGTTCGATTACACCCACGCGTTGTATTACCTAGGTGGGTTAATTGCCATTGGGGCAATGACACTGACTTTTTATTGGGCCAGCCTCGTAGCAGGCTGGCATTAACAAGCGGGATTAGGGTAGGGAAGTGGGGTGCTAGCTTAGTACGCCCCCTCCACAATACGCCCCACCTTAATACTTTCTGCGCTTCAACCCTGTCTCCGCAAGAATTTTGGCCGAAATCTCTTCTATGGAATATTTGGTACTGTTTAAGAACGGAATTTTTTCCTTTCGGTACAAGTTCTCTACTTCTCGTAGTTCCATTCTACACTGCTGTAATGACGCATAGCGGCTATTCGCTTTTCGTTCAGAACGAATTTGATGTAATCGTTCTGGCTGAATCGTTAAGCCAAAAAGTTTGTCTTTATAACGGCGAAGGGCCGTGGGCAATTTAAGCATGTCGCCCATGTCATCCTCGGTGAACGGGTAGTTTGCCGCTTTAATACCAAATTGCAGGGCTAAGTATAAGCTAGTGGGAGTTTTACCCGAGCGAGATACGCCCACTAAAATAATGTCGGCCTCGTCGTAATCTTTCAGGTTAGAACCGTCATCGTTGGCTAAGGCATAGTTAACCGCTTCAATACGAATGTCGTACGTGGTTTCATGAATGCTGTGAGTGCGATGTTTTTCTGGTTTTGAGGGCACACCAAGCACTTTTTCGAGAGGCGCTACGAACTGATCGAGGAAATTGTAGTTAATACCTACCGATTTTGAAATTATCTTGCGAACATCTACATTCACAATTGTATAAAAAACGAGCGGCCTTTCTCCTGTGTCTTGAAAACTTTCAGATATTTTATCTAAAACCTTGTTGGCTTCTTCCTCAGTTTCAACAAAAGGAATGGTATTGTGATTGAATTCAACAGGGAACAAAGACAGCAGGGCGTGGCCAAACACCTCTGAAGTAATGGCAGTACCATCTGAAATATAAAAAGCTGTGCGCACAACAAATCCTTAACATTGTCGTAATTTTATTACAAAAGTAATAAAGAGTTTACTTTCCGATTTCCCCCATTCTAAGATGATTTCGTCGAAAAGCTATATGGTTATTAATGATGACTTGATGTAACGCAAGCCTGCTTTACTTGGTACTCGTTAATATTAATAAGCATTAAGCGCGTTTGGATCTACGCAGTCGACACGTATTTTACCAATGTTGGGCATGTGGCCCGCCATTGCTTATACCCTACTCAAAAATAAGCTGGAGGCTTCGGCAGTGAAAGAATTCGTACTTTGGTATCAAGAACTGGGCATGAATGATGTAGGTCGCGTTGGCGGCAAAAATGCATCTTTAGGCGAGATGATTTCTAACCTAGCTAACGCCGGTGTACAAGTACCGGGAGGTTTCGCCACAACTGCAGAGGCTTTTAATGAATTTCTAGAGCAAAGCGGTCTAGAAGCAAAAATTCATAACGTACTAGATACACTTGATGTTGAAGATATTAGTGCGCTTAATGAAGCGGGCAAAGATATTCGTCAATGGATCATCGACACCCCGTTTCAACCTGAACTAGAAGAAGCAATTAAAGAAGCGTTTGTGAAATTACAGGGTGATGCAGGTGATGAAGCTTCATTTGCGGTTCGTTCATCAGCTACTGCAGAAGACATGCCTGATGCTTCGTTTGCAGGTCAGCAAGAAACTTTCCTAAACGTGAAAGGTTACGAGTCTGTATTAGTTGCCATTAAACACGTATTCGCCTCGCTATTTAACGACCGTGCTATTTCTTATCGTGTACACCAAGGTTACGACCACAAAGGCGTAGCATTGTCGGCTGGTATTCAGCGCATGGTACGAAGCGATATTTCTTCGTCGGGCGTTATGTTCACTATCGACACTGAGTCGGGCTTTGAAGACGTGGTATTTATTACCAGTTCATACGGCTTGGGTGAAATGGTAGTGCAGGGTGCGGTAAACCCAGATGAATTTTACGTACACAAACCAACCCTTGATAAAGGGCTTCCCGCCATTGTTCGCCGTAACTTAGGCAGCAAGCTAGTTAAGATGATTTACTCTGACGATGAAGCACACGGCAAGCAAGTGTCTATCGTTGATATTGACAGCACTGAAAGCAAAGCCTTCTCGTTGAATGATGAAGAAGTGATGGAGCTGGCGAAGCAAGCGCAAATTATTGAAAAGCACTACGATCGTCCTATGGATATCGAATGGGCTAAAGATGGCGTAGACGGCAAGCTATATATTGTTCAAGCGCGCCCTGAAACGGTTCGAAGCCGTGAAGATTCACAAAGCATTGAGCGTTTCCAACTTAAAGGCCAAAGCAATATTGTATGTGAAGGCCGTGCCATTGGTCATAAAATTGGTGCAGGTGTTGCCAAGGTATTAGGTTCCATTGAAGAGATGGACAAAATTCAAGCCGGTGATGTGCTAGTGACTGACATGACAGACCCAGATTGGGAGCCTATCATGAAAAAGGCGTCTGCCATTGTCACTAACCGAGGTGGCCGTACATGTCACGCAGCCATTATTGCTCGTGAGTTAGGTATCCCAGCAGTAGTAGGGTGCGGAAACGCTACCGACAGCATCGAGAACGGCGATAAAATTACCGTGTCTTGTGCGGAAGGTGATACAGGTTACATCTACGGTGCAGAACTGGAGTTTGACGTTGTTACGTCACGTATCGACTCTATGCCTGATTTACCATTAAAAGTGATGATGAACGTGGGTAACCCAGACCGCGCATTCGATTTCGCCCGTTTGCCGAACGCGGGTGTTGGTCTTGCGCGTTTAGAGTTTATTATTAACCGCATGATCGGCGTGCATCCTAAAGCGCTACTTAACTTCGACAGCCAGCCTGCTGAGCTTAAAGAAGAAATTGGCGACATGATGGCCGGTTACGAGTCGCCTACTGAGTTCTACATTGAAAAGTTGGTTGAAGGTATTTCTACCATTGGTGCTGCGTTCTCGCCTGAGAAAGTCATTGTTCGTATGTCTGACTTTAAGTCTAACGAATACTACAACTTAGTTGGCGGCTACCAGTACGAGCCAGATGAAGAAAACCCAATGCTTGGTTTCCGTGGTGCAAGCCGTTATATCTCGGAAGATTTCCGCGACTGTTTCGCCTTAGAATGTGAAGCAATTAAACGGGTTCGTAACAACATGGGCTTAACCAACGTTGAGATCATGATCCCCTTCGTACGTACCCTCGAAGAAGGCCGTAAGGTTATCGAGCTATTAGAAGAGCAGGGCCTCAAGAAAGGCGAAGACGGTTTGCGCGTTATCATGATGTGTGAATTACCTTCTAATGCCTTACTAGCTGACCAGTTCTTAGATATTTTCGATGGCTTCTCAATTGGTTCGAATGACTTAACTCAGTTAACCCTTGGGTTAGACCGCGACAGTGGCGTTATTGCTCACTTGTTTGACGAACGAGATCCTGCGGTGAAAGCCTTGTTATCAATGGCTATTCAAGCGGCGAAGAAACGTGGCAAATACGTTGGTATTTGTGGTCAAGGCCCATCAGATCACGAAGACTTTGCAGCCTGGTTGGTAGAAGAAGGTATCGATTCAGTATCGCTTAACCCAGATACGGTAGTTGAAACCTGGTTGTACCTTGCTGAAAAGCACGGCTAAAAAGCTAACTTAGCAACACGTTATTTATTAAAAACCTAAACATTAAAAAGCCGCTTAGATTTTTCAATCTAAGCGGCTTTTTTAGTGCGTCTTTTTTGTGCTTTATACGCTCACATGAAGCTATTAGCCTTGGACCAGCCTAAGCCCGTTTTAGGCTTTTAACTGGTTACCAATAGGTAATTGTCTAATGCGCTTACCGCAAGCAGCAAAAATGGCGTTACACAAGGCAGGCGCATAAACAGGTGTTGCTGGCTCACCCACACCCGCTGGTGGTGCATCGCTTGGGATAATCTCAACGTCGATTTCTATTGGCGCATCACTCATACGCGGTACGCGGTAGTCATGGAAGTTACTTTGCTGAGCACGGCCTTTATCAAAGGTAATACCGTCACTAATGGCAGCAGTAATACCGAAGATGGAACCACCTTGTACCTGGTTTTTCACCGTGTCGGTGTTTACCACAGTACCTGCATCAATGCTGGCCCACGATTTGATAATCTTAAGATCGCCCGCATCAGACACTTCTACTTCAACCACAGTAGCCACATAGGTCAAGAAACTTCTGTGCGCTGCAATACCAAGGCCTCTACCTTTTGGTAATTCTCGGCCCCAGCCACTCATATCAGCCACTTTTTCAATCGCCTTACGTAGGCGACCAATATCGAGCGGATAAGCGTCTTTATCGGCGCCGTAATTGTCGTACTCTGCATTTTGCTCAGTGACATCAACAATGCGATCCGGGCCAATAGTTTCAAGCAAGTAGTCTTTTTGATCGCGACCGGCTTTGTGCGCCGCTTCAGCAATGAAAGACTGAATAGCGAATGCGTGGAAGATATTAGACACCGAACGCATCCAGCCTATACGCGCTTTTGCAGGTGCTTCACCACTTTCTAGTTTCATATTAGGGGTATTGATAGGGTTATCAGTAAAGCCTAAACGAAGCTCGAAGCTGAACGGCGCGGTAGCATCTTGTTGGAACGTAGACGCAATAGGTGAAAACGCCGTACGGTGCAAGTAAGCATCAATACCGCCGTTTTCATCTAAAGAGGCTTCAATGTGCTGGGCTGATACAGCATGGTAGAAACCATGTTGAATGTCGTCTTCACGTGTCCATTGCACGCGAATAGGCTTGCCAGTCTTCATTGAAAGGTAGGCCGCTTCCGCAGAAAAGTCGGGTTTCGATTTACGACCAAAACCACCACCTAGCATGGTGACGTGAACATTGATCTTTTCTTTCGGCATCCCAACCATTGCCCCTACGGTTTCCATATCGGCCTGCGGGTTCTGCGTAGCTGCCCACACATCAACACGGTCTTTATAATACATTGCCGTGGCGCAGGGTGGCTCCATTGGGGCTTGTGCTAAATGTGGTACATAATAATCGGCAACCAGTTTATCGCTTGCATTGGCGAGCACATTGGCTGCATCACCTTTCGCGCGTACCGACTTTTGTGGCGTCGATACCGTCTCTAGCAAGCTTGCTTTAAAGGCTTCAGAGTTATAATCACCGTTTTTACCATCATCCCAGCTTACGGTAAGGGCGCGGCGGCCTTTGATGGCAGCCCAAGTATTGTTGGCAATAATGGCAATACCGCCTTTAGGTTGAAACTGTGGTGCGCCTTTCGCCGCAGGAATTTCCACAACATCTACCACGCCATCAATCGCTTTAACTGCTTTTGCATCGAAGCTTTTCACTTTTCCGCCAACAACCGGTGGACGAACTACCACGGCAATTAATGCTTTGGGCTCAAGTACATCAGCAGCAAAGGTCGCTTTGCCGGTAACAATGTCTTTTAAATCGATGTGCGCCATGGCGGTATTGATGTAACGCCACTCACTGCGTTCTTTTAGGGTAATGCGATCGAGTTCTGGCGGAGTAATTTTTAATGCATCGTCTACCAGTTCAGCATAGGTAAGGGTTTTACCCGAGGTATGGGTAACCACATGCTGTACTGCCGAACAAGAATCGAAGGGGACATCCCAACGGGTTGCAGCAGCTTGCTGCATAAGGTGGCGAACACTTGCACCCATTTCACGAAGACGCTGCATATTGTAACGAATACTGCGTGAACCATCGGTATTTTGATCGCCGTATTTCGGATCGCCTTTACCTTGGATAACCACCACTTTATCCCATGAGGCTTCCATCTCATCGGCCACAATTTGCGCTAATGCGGTACGAATTTGTTGGCCCATTTCAGAGCGGTGACACGTAATTTCAACAATACCATCGGGTCGAAGTGACACGAATAAGTTAGCCATTTTGGCTGACTCAGACGGTTTCTCTAAAACACCAGCCATAGCGCGTGGTGCCGTACCCATAAAGTATGTACCTAGTACAAGAGCGCCAGCGGTAGCCGATGACTTTAAGAAGCTGCGACGAGTTAAGTCAAAATACTTGCTCATGCTTCTTCTCCCGCTGTCTCAGAGGCAAGGGTATCAGGAACATAATATTCCACGCCAGCCATGGTTTTTGCTGCTGACTTTATGGCTTTATGAATACGGGGGTAAGTACCACAACGGCAGATGTTGCCTGACATACCTTGCACAATTTCTTCATCGCTAGGGGTAGGGTTACTTGCTAATAAGCTGGCGGCTTGCATCATTTGGCCGCACTGACAGTATCCACATTGAGGTACTTTATGTTCAACCCATGCTTGTTGAACAGGATGTTCACCGTCTTTGCTCAAGCCCTCAATGGTGGTTATTTTGCTGCCTGAAACGGCAGAAACAGGCAATACGCAAGAGCGCTGAGCTACGCCGTTAATATGTACTGTGCAAGCGCCACATTGTGCCATGCCGCAGCCAAATTTAGGGCCAGTTAGATGTAATTCGTCACGTAAGTACCAAAGTACGGGAGTGGTAGGATCGCCCGCAAATTCACGTGTTTCACCGTTAACGGTAAACGTAATCATGGTCTTGTCTCCATTGTCGTAAGTGTTCGATGGTCAGTCGAATGCCTTACGTTGCCTGTTTGAATAAATGAAAGGTTTTTTGATTTTTATAAGGTGTTATTAATCGTGTCGTTAAATTCTATACTCGTAACGAGTTTAGCGTATAAAAATAACATGACTATGAAGGTTATACTGAAACTTCAGATTAATGGTTTACGATGTGCGATGACAGGGGGGAAAAGCGCAAATTACGCAGTAACAGCTTAGCGAAATTTACGCATTAATAATACGCGGTCTATTCTTCTCGCGCTTGAGGTCATCATGTTTTGACTTATTTTGAGCCATCCACGAGCACGAGGCCAATCGTAGCTTAGCAAAACCAAACCACCTATTACCAAAAGAATTGAGCCTGGTAATAGGGTTAAAATAATGCCGCCGATAAAAAGAATGCCACCAAGGGTTAATCGAACAATTTTCACGATTACTTTTCCAGCTGATTGAAAACAACTACCTGCATTGTGGTTCAATTCTTAAACGTTGCCAACCAGAAAAGTGTAAACAAGTGTATAACGCGATTAAATTCGTATGAGCAAAGGTTTGCCTAGCGCCGCTACTTAGTACTCTTAAACAAGCCCCAGCATGGCCAAGCTGCCGAAACCAATGGCAGTAATAGGCAGTGATATTAACGTGCTTAGGGCAATGATACTGGCCGCCAAACGATGATCGCCCCCTAAGTTTCTTACCATCACGTAACTGGCTGCGGCTGTCGGGGCAATAGATAGCAATAACACTATGCCTAACTCCATGCCTCTGAAACCGGCTAAATACGCCATACCCACTAGTAAGGCGGGGTAGACAATACATTTACTTATTGTAGCTAGCGCAATGTTATACCAGTCGCTAGAAAAAGAACGAAACTGCAGCGATGCGCCAGTACAAATAAGGGCTAAGGGCAGGGTAAGCTGGGCAAAGTATTCGCCTGTTCTTAATGCCACCTCGGGTAATGACCATTGAAAATAAGAAAATGGTAATGCTGCAACAATCGAAATAATAAGGGGGTTGCGTGCAATGCCTTTAATTTGATTCATAGGCGCCGTAAAACCTACCTGATAGAAGTTAAGTACAAACACTGACATAACATTGTACAAAATAGTAATACAGCCCATATAAACCGATGCTGCCGCTAAGCCCTCTTGCCCGTATGTATTCGCGCAATATGCTAAGCCAATAATACCCATGTTAGCCCTAAAACCACCTTGCACTACCACCCCGCGAGCATTTTGAGGGTTCACCGTGAAATGCACTAATAGCATTAATACCGCGCACATTAGTACCGAACCACTTATTCCAATAGTGATAAGGGTAAAGTTAGCAGCGTTTGAAAAGTCTGACTGGCTAATAGATAGAAAAAGTAGTGCGGGTAGGGCAACGTTGAAGACTAACTTTGAACCCGATTCGATAAAGGCCTCATTTAACCAGCGGATGCGAAAAAACACCCAGCCCATTAAAAGTAGGATTAAAACAGGCACTAGGGTACTGGTAATAAATGAAAGCATGGGAGTTAGTCGATAAAAATACTAAATTCAGTAGATAGGCAATACTGTACCAAACTTAATCGAGATTGAGTCGGCAGCGTGAAAATAAAAATTCACTCTTTTCAGTGCGATGGACTACGCCGCCTTGTTCAAAATGAAAGATTCAAAAGCCTAAGCCTTGGGCGCTGAGCAAGATGAACGCTCGACCAATGAGCAGGGCACCAGCATGCGGGTATTTACCGATTTTGGGTTGTTGATTTTATTCATTAACATGCGCGCTGCTTCGCCGCCTAATTCGTAAGGTTGCTGTTTTATTACGGTAATAGGCACCTTAAAAAATTCAGCCATAGGAATTTCCTCAAACCCAAGTAAAGAAACATCTTGCGGAATAGGAATGCTAGCCGCTTCTAATTCTTTTAATACATCAATGGTTATTGCAATTTGCTGAGTAAAGAAAGCGGTGGGTGGATTGTCTGATTTTAGCATCTCAATAGGGGAGCGATGCAAACCTTCTTGCCGACTCCAATGAATAGTCAGGGCTTCATCAACGGGAATATTATGTTTTGTATGTGCATCTACAAACCCCTGGTATTTCTCTTGGCGAGACTTAACCGATTCGAATTTCTGGGTTACAAAACAGATATGTTTGTGGCCCAAGTTAATAAGGTATTCAGTGGCATCAAAAGAGGCACGTTTGTAATCAGCGACCACAATGCCTGTGTCACAGTCGTCATGTTCTAACTGAAACTGCACCATCGGCATGGTGTTGTTTGAAATGTCTTCTATTAGCTTTGCGTTGTTACCGCAAGAGGCAATAATTGCGCCGTCTACGTTTAACTGACACAGCGTAGTCAGCGCGTTTTTTTCAGTTTTTGGTTCAAAGTCCGAATTATAAATGAACAAGTCGTAGCCATGACTTTTACAGTAATCGTCCATACCGCGTATAGTTTGGCTGGTGTAATAGCTAGCAATGTCTCTAACGATAACACCAAGGGTTTTGGTCTTATTGGTTTTCAGGCTACGAGCAATATTGTTAGGAACGTAATTTAGTTCCTCTACCGCTTTTTGTAACCGTAAACGGGTGTCGAACGACATAAAATCAAAGCGGCCGTTCAAAAATTGCGACGCGGTACTTTTAGATACGCCGGCTTTCTCAGCCACATCAATCAGTCTAACTTTACTCTTATTCATTATTATTCTCTTACTAAAGGCGTTAATGGAGTATTTGAATCGCCAAATTCTCGATAGCTATTTCACTTCAATAGCTTCGCCTACCTGCAAATGAGAGAAGGACACACGGGTGTAGTTACCTGCTTTTTTATCGGTTTCCCAATCGCCAGTACCCGGGCAAGCAGGGTAGCGAAATGTTGGGGCATCCTTCGTACTGCACTGGTTATACGCGCCAGCTTTAAAAAACAGCCAATCGTTCTTGTAAGCCACAGGGTCATCATAGTCATCTATAAATCCATTGGCATCAAGATTATTGGCTAAATTAATCTGATGTCTAACCGTTGGGTGATTATCTGCATTAAAAGTTAAGTACATTGTATCGCCGTAAACATTAATCTCATAACTGAAAGATTCACCAAGGGCGATACCGTTTTCACCTGGGTCTGTACTGTCATGCCAGCCATCGCCCCACACAGGGTAAGCAATGTCGGTACGTTTAGGGTTATTTTCGGGTAAATTCAGTTCGTAGTTCCAAAACACGGTACCAGTATCGTGATTTGGATACTTTTTATAATAAATTTTAAGTGGCTCGTTCCCCCAGCCAAACCCTGATTCATTGTTACGAAGTTCGTCTAATTTACCCGCATGAATTTGGCCTACTACAACAGAATAGGCGGGTGGCTTGTCATGATATTTAGCGTTAGTAGAAACATGATCTACTTTAAGTGTGGCTACCATTCGTGCACCAATGGTCGCGAATTTATCTGCTTCAGGGTTTGATGCCAGCGCAAAGTAATTTGCAGGGTTTTCTAAGCTAGGAACATTACCGTTTTCATCGGCATAAACTTGGCGAAGTTCGCTGCGGGTATTGGTAGACGTGGGAGAGGTAAATGCTTTATTAGCCGCGGCAAATACCATGTTGTTATTGTCGTCTAAGTAAAAGAATTCATCCACGTGGAAACGCGGTAAGTCTTTATTTTCAATTCTGTCGGCCTTCCCATCACCGTCTCTATCTAATGGTAAGAGAATATTCCAAGGAGAAAGATCGAACACGTCGCCAGGGACTTTGATTGCCAACTTTGTCTCGTCGGCAGCATTCGCGAGCTCGTCCATTGTCTCCATATTGGCCTCTGTTGCTGTTTTGCTGTTTGATGATGTTTGCGTATCGTTCTGCTTATCGTTTTGTGTATCATTACACCCAGCAATTAAAGAAAGCACGGCTAAGCCGGCCAAATAAATAGGTTTAGCGTCAGTCATGAATGCGCTCCTAACGGGCATCGTCAAAAGAAAAAGTAATGAATAATGAAAAAATGTGCCGCAGCATGCACTGCGGCGAAAGTAGGGCATTGCAATTGGGTCGACTAGCTTTATTCTTATAGCGTTACTCACATAGGCCTATTCAAGTAGGCCTAGTCATATAAGCTTAGACAAACAGGCTTAGACGAACCGCTTTATTAAAGTAGCCTAGCAAGTAGGCTACTTTATAATCCTACCAGCGCGCTCTTACGCCTAAGGTAAAGCGTCTATCCGATTCACTGTACTGCCAAATGCTGTCTAGTTCGGTCACTTGTACAATAGGCTCACCGGTTAAGTTAACCGCGTTAGCCACAACCGTTATATGCTCGTTAACATCGTAGCTGGCCGAAAAGTCGAACTGGCCCCGTGCTTCACGGTAGTTATTACCCAATGTAGGGTCGAAGAAAGCTTCTTCAGGGTTTGTGCGGTTATACACACCTGTTGCGAGTGCACCAACAGGACGTACACGCTTTTCATCTTGCGTGTCTAAGTATTTATCGCGCCAGTTGTAGGCAAGACGTACTTGAAAACCGGCATTTTCCCAGTAAACCTGACCATTGAAAGTATGGTTTGAAATGTCTAACAATGGGTTACCATCAGGCTGCTCACTGTCTGCATATGTGTAGTTGGTGCTAATACCAAGCCCAGACCACATACCTGGCAGGAAACTAAACTGTTGTTGGTAGGCAAGTTCAATACCTGCTACTTCGCCACTGCCGCCGTTAACGTCCGTATCGATGACAATACCCGTTAAGCCAGCGTCGCGTTGCGCTTCAACATACGCAAGGTCTTGATCCCCACTGACGTAGTTCACATCAGCTTGACTTACCCCTGCGGTATCTAGCAAACACACGTTCACGTACTCGGTTACGTTTTGGCCTGTTACCGTGTTGCTATCAGCCATACAAGAGCTACTAGCTACCGTAAATGACTCTACATCTTTATAAAAAATAGCGGCAGAAACCATGCCTCCTTCACCAAAGTAATGCTCAGCAGATAAGTCGTATTGGGTAATACGGTAGGGGTCTAGTTGATAAGAACCTTGGGTACCGGTAACGAGTGAGTTATCGACACTAATAGCAGGGCTAAGCTCTCCAAACTCAGGGCGACGCATTACTTTCGCGGCAGCAAAACGTAAAATGGTATCGTCGGTTAAAGAGTAGGTGGCGTTTATACTTGGAAGAAAGTCTGAATAATCGTAGCTACCGGTTTGATCAAACGTATTCGATGTTAAATCGGTTTGAACATAGCGAGCACCTACCACAGCGGTAAGGTCGCCGAAATCTAAATGAAACTGGGTATATAACGCTTGGGTTTCTTCGCTTATTTGCGCATATGAGCCCGTATTGCGAACCATATTGTCATCAAGTGTACCAGTAAGTTCATGGCTACTACCATCCAGCATTTGTTTCACGCGGTCGTATGTACCATTAATATTGTAGGCAAGCTCAGCACCATCATAAACATAATAATGGGTTAGGGCGTTATTACCCGAAATGCCTGATTGGTCGAAGGTGTTACTGTGGTTAATTTCTTTGAACCCACCAAATGCAGCGTCAAATTCATCTACCCAAGTAGGTCTGACAACGCCATCGTACGACACACTGGTTTGTAAGTTTTTAAGCTCACTACCATTATTGCGTAAGTCGTAACGGTCTAGCTCATAGTCTCTGTCAGTAGTGCGAATACCTGCCTTAATTTTGGTAAGGAAGTCTAAGCCTGAAAAAGGCTCGATGTATTCCACGTCAAACCGAATAGCAGTTTCTTCGTTTTCTTCATAATAACGCTGATGGGTAAATTGACGGATAGCCAGATTGCTTGGGTCTAACAATGCGTCTTCATCCGAAAAGGCAATGCCAGGTACTTGGTCGCCATCTTGGGTCATGGTAATGGTGAATAAGTTTTCGGTAATGGTACCGTCTTCTTCATACTGTGAGCGCGAGATAGGGCGTAAGTTAAACTCAGAATTGGTGCGAAGGCTTTCAGATTTGGTATAAGCGACTTCGCCTGAAATTTTTAGTTTGTCAGTTATAAACCACTCGCCACCCAAGGCATTTGACATAGAGTCGTTGGTGGTAAAGTCGGCCCATGTCTTTGGCTGTACAAACGCGCTACCCGAGCCAAAGCTTTGCAGTTGGCCTTGTGCGTCATCGTAGGCATCATCTAACACCAAGTCAGAATAGTCTTTGCTGTCATTTAATACCGAGTAAGCTTCTTGTCCACCGTCAAGATCGGTGGCATTAACATCTAGGTAAATAAAAGCGTCAGTATCTTTTGGGGCCCACTGAAGTGACAAACCGTAAGCGGTACGTTCACGCTGTTCAGTTTTTTGCTCTACGGTATTTTGGCTACGTACAAGGTAGTTGCCGCTAGGCGTGTTGGCAGAGTCGCTGTTACCGTCGCCATCTAAATCGAGTTCTGTTGGAGTCACTAAATTAAAAAACTCATCTCGTCTTAAGGTGCGATCTTGATAAGACATCACCACAGAAGCCCCAAAGGTACCAGCGTCGCCCAAGTCCCAGTTTCTGCCAGCGGCACCAGTAAACATAGGCGCCCAGTTTTCTGCTTTATCGGCGTATTCACCATCTAGCGTAATGGCGACCAAAGGCTCTTCAAGCTCTAATGGGCGCACGGTTGTCATATTGATAGTACCGCCAAGTGCGCCTTCAATCATTTCAGGGGTAGGGGACTTAACCACTTCAACGGTTTTTAGAAAACTAGAAGGGAAGTCATCTAGGCTAATACCACCACGGCCACTGCCTGACGTAGAACGACCATTTAATTCAACACGGTTTTGAGAAATACCGCGAATAGTCACTGATTCACCCACACCAAAGTCACGGCTAATAGACACACCCGTAATACGTTGCAGCGCTTCAGCAATGTTGTTGTCGGGCAGCTTACCAATGTCTTCTGCTACTATGGCATCCACAATACGAGAATCGTAACGTTTTAAACGCGCCGACTCCGCAATACTGCTAGCAATACCGCGAACTTCAATAACTTCTAATGAATCGGGTGTTTGTGTGTCCTGTTCTTCTTGCGCAAAACTGGGCACAGAAAAACCCACTGTGGTGGCGGATAAAATGGCAACCGTAAGTTTTGATAATTTGTTGTTCATTTTGCTTCTCCAAAAGCTGTTCAGCTAAGTACCTCACAAACATAAATTATTATTAAATTCTCTTGTGAAGTGACGGCTTGTCTTATTAATCAGGCAATGTTTATTCGCTCTACTTGCTTTTCCCTATAACACTAAACCGGTTTAGTTTTTTATTTCAAAAGAACTTCTGAGACCGGAATATTAACAATAAGGTTACATTTGCATCGCTTTTCGTCAACAAAAAATTATCCAAAAGTACTAAATTTATTCACTCAGGCCGATAAAAAACGCTTACAGTCTTTTTAAAATAAAGGGCCGGGCGAGTTTTAAGGTAAATCTATATCGTTTAATCAGAAACCAGATTGTAAAGACTTGAATAAATCGGTGCTACTGGGCGAGAGTGTGAGTAAGGCTGTAGAGCAGAATAACAGTCGGTATTTTTTACATCTAGCATTTGGGTAAAACTTTATAAAGGATAAAGCGCTGAAATATATAGGTATTAAAGTCGTTTTTAATTGGCGGCTTGTTAATTTAATGAGTGTGAATTGTATGTTAAGTTGTTATTTTTGCGTTGACATCACTCACTTCTATGTTAGCTTGTTGGCAAAACTAAACCGGTTTTGTTTGATTATTTTAAATAATGAACTTAACGGGGTGTAAAACATACTTCACAGAAACTATTGCTGGTTTTCGACTTGCGACATCATTGCCTTAGCGAAAATGCACAAAACGTTATCTGTGAATTTGTTAACTGATTTTCAATTATATAGAGGGTTTTGGTGTGAATACGTTAACTGGAAAGCGAGTATTGGTAACCGGTGGTGCCAGTGGTATTGGCGGCGCTATTTCTTCTGAACTTGCGGCACAAGGTGCGACCGTTTTTGTGCATTACTATAGCTCGAAACACGCAGTTGAAGAGCTTCAGCAAGAAGTGCTGGAGTCTGGTGTTGGGGAGATTATTCCGCTTCAAGCCGACTTAACCAAAGAAGACACGGTTAATACCTTCGCTAACGAAGTGGCTAATTTAACGTCTACGCTTGATATATTGGTAAACAATACCGGCGACTTGGTTGAGCGACACACCTTAAGTGATATTAAAAATGACTTTTGGGAACAAGTGATGGCGGTTAATGTGACCTCTATGATGATGGTTACCCGTGCACTCTTACCTATGCTAAAACGCGCTGATGAGGGTGCATCTATTGTGAATTTGTCTTCACTTGCAGGCCGAAAAGGCGGGCACGGCGGGTCTCTCGCCTATTCCACATCGAAAGGTGCGGTGCTTACTTTTAGCCGTTCATTAGCCGCTGAATTAGCTGGCGACGGTATTCGCGTCAACACGGTAACGCCGGGGTTGATCTTAGGCACACGTTTTCATGCTACCCACACCACCGATGAATCGGCGAATAAAACCATCAGTGAAATACCATTAAAACGGGCAGGCAACCCAATGGATGTGGCCCGAGCGGTAGCCTTCTTTGCCTCTGAATACAACGGGTTTATCACTGGTGCGACGTTAGATATTAACGGCGGCGTATACATGGCCTAGAGGGCTGGTATAGAGCTCAGATATAGAGCTCAGATATAGAGCTCAGGTATCAGGCTCATGTAAAAAACAGGCCTAGGCAAGCCTAAACGCTAGGTTTAAAAATACGACTGTAAAGGTTGGTATCGTCAGGCCTTTTTGCATAAGCCATAACCGCAGGTTTGCTATAACTAACATTGTCAGAATGACAGAGGTAACGAGATGTCGTCGATAATAAAAAAAATAATGGCCTTTGGGCCAGCCTTCTTTGCAATAGGGTACACCATAGGTACAGGTAGCGTTACGTCTATGATAGTAGCGGGCAGTACCTATGGCATGTCTTTGCTATGGGTGTTGTTCCTAAGTTGCCTATTTTCAGGGGCACTTATCTATGCATTTGGTAATTACGCCATTGTTACCGGTGAAACTGCGCTTTATAGCTTTAAAAAGCATCTTAAATTTGGGCGACCTATCGCCATACTCATTATTGCGGGCGTTACCTTTGGCCAGTGGAACTCATTAATGGGCATTCTCGGCATATCATCTAACATTATTTTTGAAATGCTGGCGTTGTATTCTCCATCCCTTAACGCTTACAAATACGAGTTGGTGTTAGCCATAGCAGTAAGTGTCATTAGTATTATGTACGCCATTATGCTGATTGGTAAGTACTCGTTGTTTGAAAAAATTCTGGTTATGTTTGTATCCTGCATGGGTATTTCATTTGTGTTTTCGTTATTGGTAGTACATCCCATGCCCGCAGAAGTGGCAGCGGGCTTTGTTCCTTCAATACCTGATGTAGAAGGCGGAAAAATGATGGTGGCCGCCTTCGTAGGCACCACTATGGCAGCCGCTACATTTTTATCTCGCCCACTGTTTATCCAGGGTAAAGGCTGGGGTATGGAGAACCAAAAGCAGCAGAAGAAAGACGCTTTTGTGGCAGCGTTTTTAGTGTTTGTAATTAGTGCATCGGTAATGGCCGTTGCTCATGGCGCGTTATACCACGAAGGTAAAAAGATTACCCATGTACTCGACATGGTGAACGCCCTTGAACCTATAGCAGGTAAAACGGCGCTAACGGTATTTTTCTTTGGCACGTTGGCCGCGGGCTTATCTTCGGTATTTCCTTGTCTGCTTATTGCTCCCTTGTTAATCGCTGATTACCGCTCAGGAAAGCTAGACACCAAATCTACTCAATTTAAAACTATTACCGGTATAGCCTGTTTAGTGGCGCTGATCATTCCCGTATTTGGGTTCAATCCCATTAAAGGGCAAATTCTTTCTCAGGTGTTTAACGTGTTCGTGTTGCCCTTAGTCATCATTGGCATTCTAGTGGTAATAAACAAACGAGAGCTTATGAAAGAACATGCGCCAGGCAAATTTCTTAACATAATGTTAGGGCTAGCACTGCTGTTTGCCATTGTTATTTCTGCCAATGGTGTAATTGCCATTGTTGAACAACTTTAAAGGGTAGTGGCAATGATTATTGTAGTGGCGGGTGTATCGGGTACCGGAAAGTCGACCGTAGGGCAGGCATTAAGTAAGCAACTGAGCTTGCCGTTTATTGATGCAGACGATTTTCACCCTGAAGTTAATAAAGCAAAAATGCAAAGCGGGATCCCGCTAACCGATGATGATAGATGGCCGTGGTTGCAAACCTTAGCGGGGGAACTTGCTCGCTACGAACAACAAAAAGGGGTTGTGCTAGCGTGTTCAGCACTAAAAGAAAGCTACCGAAACGTATTGAGCGCGAATGACACACTTCCTATTGAATGGGTGGTGCTTACAGGTAGTTACGGGTTATTAAGCGCCAGACTCTCTGCACGGGAAAATCACTTTTTCGACGGCCGTCTGCTAGAAAATCAATTGCAAACCTTTGAAATGCCCACTTACGGCTTGAAGGTAGATGTGTCAGCAACATTGGATGACATTATTAAAGACGCCACGGCATATGTTCAAACTACATAGGCATAACGTTAACACGCTATGGCATGAAGGTGAGTGACTTGCATCATTAAATTCATAAACAAATTTACGGCTGTAAGTGGTAACACAACGCATAGCAAATAGAAGTAAACAAATTTAATGGCGCAGCAAATAATGCGCCGTCAAGATGGAGTTTTTATGATGAAAGGCGTATTCGCATTACAGGTTAGTGCCTTACAAAAAGTTGTACCGCAACTAGCTCGAAAAAGTAGCGCGGCTAAGCTATTTGGCTTAGTGGTTTTATTCTGCGTTCACTCATTTGCATCTGCACAAATGGTGAAGAACATCGATGAATTCAACAGTGCTGTAACCCAAGCGAAAGCAGGCGATACCATAGTGATGGCAAATGGAGAATGGCATGACGTAGAGCTGGTATTAAAGGGGAAGGGCACTGAAGACAACCCCATTACACTAAAAGCTCAAACCCCTGGTGAAGTAAAAATAACTGGCCTGTCGAACTTAAGTGTTTCAGGTGAATACCTTGTAATAGAAGGGCTAGTGTTTACCGATGGTCATACGCCTACGGGCGAGGTAATTGCATTTCGCACTTCGCCAGATGAATTAGCAAACCATTCCCGATTAACGAACGTGGTAATTGATAACTTCAGTCACCCAGAGCGCCAACTCTCTGATTTGTGGTTAGCCATTTATGGCAAACATAATCGTATCGACCATAACTCGTTCATCAACAAACGTAACCGGGGCGTAACCGTTGCGGTACGTATGAACTCTGAAGGCAGTCGCAAAAATTATCATACTATTGAATACAACTACTTTGGCCCACGACAAGTACTTGGTGCCAATGGCGGCGAAACCTTACGCATAGGTACTAGCCATTTTTCAAGAGAGTACGCTAACACACTAGTGCAGTATAACTACTTTGATAGAACCAACGGCGAACACGAAATTATTTCGAATAAGTCGAGTGGCAATACTTTCAAAGGAAACGTGTTTTTTGAAGCCCAAGGCACCCTGACTATGCGCCATGGCCATTACACGACGGTAGAAAACAACTACTTTTTAGGCAATAGAAAGCCAAATACGGGTGGTATACGCATTATTAACGAACACCAAACCGTGAGTAATAACTACATGTATGGCTTAACGGGGCGTCGTTTTCGTGGTGCGCTGGTGATCATGAATGGCGTACCGAATTCGCCGCCAAACCGCTACGACCCTGTTATTGAATCTGCAATGAACAATAACGTGGTTATTGATAGTGACTATATTCAGCTTGGCGCAGGGGCAGATGAAGAGCGTTCAGCACCGCCTACCACTACAGAAATGCAAAATAACATTATATTGGGTAAGCAAAACCTTAACCCAATTACCGTATTCAGTGATGTTTCTGGCATTACCTTTAAAGGCAATGTGTTAAATGAAGATGCCAGTAACCCGCTTTCTTCAGGGTTTGAAAAAGTACCTTATAAGGTAAGCAAAAACAGTAATGGCTTGTGGGTACCTGAAAAAGCATTGCTAGACAACATCGATTTTGGTGAAGTAAAACTGCCTGTCACTAAGGAAGACACCGGTGCCCGTTTTTATGCGAAAAACGAAAGCCAAATACCCTTTAAAAGCGGCAGTAAAATTGCGGTTAAACCGGGTATGGATACACTTGCTAACGCCCTTGTTGCAAGTAAGCCTGGCGATATTCTAGTGCTTGAAAATGGTGGAGAGTATTTACTAACGCGCTTTGCCACGGTTAATCACCCTATCACTATTATGGCCGAGCAGGGCGATAAGCCCGTTATTCGTTCTGAAAAACCAAGCTTTATTGTAATTGAAAACGGCGGCGCGCTTGAAGTTGAAAACTTATGGTTTGATGGCGCAGCATCACCAGATTACAAAGGAAATAGCATTATTAGAACCAGCCGTTCTTCTATGAATATTAACTATGCGTTGTCGGTCGAAAACGTGAAGGTGACCGATTTAGATATCAACGGCTACTTCTACTTCTTTAAAGCGCACCCTGGTACTTTTGCCGACTACATCGATATTAAGAACTCCCATATGGAAAACATCACGGGTGCAGTGCTGTCGCTAAACAAAGAGACGGACGACTTAGGGGTTTACAGTGTAGAAAACTTAACCCTATCGGGTAATACGTTTAAAGACATCAAAGAAGAAGTGGTAACCATTTACCGCGGCGGCTTTGACGAAAGTACTTTTGGCCCAGCGGTAACTATAACTAACAATACGCTAAACAATGTAGGTAAAGGTTCAACCCATAGAACTGGCGCTTCTATGTATTTTCATGGTGTACAGAACCTCCATGTTAGCGATTCAACGTGGGTTGATAGCGCGCCTATTTCGCTCTATTTAACCAATGGTGAGCCTATAACTTTGATTGAAAATGTCACTATGAAAAATACGCCTAAGATACAATCAAATAGCGATAGTTTTGAAGTGAAAAACGTGACGTACTAAAAGCGTTTGGCGTGGTGTAAAACGTTGAATAAACGTTTACGTGAATAATATGAACTCGGCATTAAGTGCCGAGTTTTTTTATGCAAAAAATTTGGTTTCGTGCATTAAAACCGATACTCAGTTCAGTAGGAAAAGTAAATCTCATCGCTTAAAATGATTTTGACGCTAACTCACTAATCCCAAGACCCGTGCCCGTATTCCTTAATTGATAATTCTATGAAAAAGCTATATTTAAAATTTGTTGCAACGCACTTTGTTTTAAGTGCCATCATGTTTTGTGTTTGGTACCTAGTTGCCGGAATAGAGAATGCAAGAGAGATGACATTCGTCATAAGTACGTTAGCGAGCTGTATAGCGGCTAAAAATCTTATAGATGACACGTTGAAAGAAAAGGCGCTGACGAGCAATAAGAGCTAACATTTGGATTAGATTTTTCAGCACTATTGGGTAAAAACCTTCGAGCTATCGTGCGAAGCACAGAACGTACGCCACTATCCCTGTTTACGACAATAAATCGGCATGCTTAAATTTCTATTTCAACCTGTCGAATGGAGCGGCCAACGCCACCAGCCATTAAACGACTGATGCTACCATTAACCAACTGTAAATTAACATTTATTACGCTGGGCGATGGTGGGTCCATTAAATGGCCTTGCTCAATCAGTAATGTCGTATCTTCGAGTCCTTGGCGGTCATGAAGATAGCAAGCTAAAGGGCCAGCAGCCATGCCGGTTGCAGATTCTTCGTCTATCCCATAGCGTGGTGCAAACATTCTAGCGCCAGCGTGACGTCCGTCAACTTCGGTATCTCTTGAAAACACATAAAAACCTATCAAATCGTATTGTTCGCTTATTTCATTAATAAGGGCTTGATTAGGGTGTATCTCAGCGACAGAAGACGCATTTTGAAGGGGCACAAGTAAAAAAGCATTCCCCGTATTTACAATAGTTACTGAGTCGAGCAGCACATCGCTTGAAAGATTAAGTGCAGCTCGAACTTCTTCGGTATCTAATACATCGGTGTAGGTCGGCGGTGACTGCTCCATAAATGCCATTGAACCATCAATAATTATTTCTCTCACGCCATCTACTGTCTCTTTCGACATCCGCCCATTTTGAACAAGACCAAGCTCACTCATTCTGCTAAACGTTGCTATGGTGGCATGGCCGCAATGCGCAATTTGCTGTACTGGGGTGAAAAACTCCAGCTTTATAGTGGCAACGTCTGAGCGAGAAACAAAGGCAGTTTCAGATAGCCCCACTTTTTGCGCCACGTGTAGCTTCTGCTGCGCGGTTAAAGCGTTCGCATTTAAAACCACACCGGCTGAATTTCCACCTGTGTCACCGTCAATAAATGCATTTACTATTTCAACAGAGACTTTCATGACAATTCCTCGTAATGATAGGGTTGGCAAAAGAGGGCGGTGAGAAATGATTTACTGCAACATCGATAATGTTGAAGTTTTTCTCTCTGCGTCCTTACCAGTTTCAGCTAGTAGTTATCCACATTAAACAATGCCTTTCTCAGCACTTGGAAACAACAAACAAGCACGGTCAAACACTAGAGCACTGTGTTTTTGTGAGAGGGTGATATCGATAGCATTTGAGCTGTGACTAAACAACGTAACAATATTGCCCGCTTTTTGAATACGCGCCGCCTTATGTTTTTTTATTCGCTTACCCTGAGATGGCCAAAGTCGTGCTAAAGGAGTGTGAAGAATGAGCACGTCATCACCAACCTCTTGCAATACATGCTCTGGATTATTTAGGCGTGGAGACCTCCACATAAAAAAAGTAAACAGAAATATAAGCAGTGCTACTAAATAGAGATATTCCATCCGGTTGTCATTTTCCTTTAGTGAATGGGATAAGTGTTAATTTATAAAATTCAAAGTATCCCAACCCGCTTTGGTCCAATTAATCTAGTTCATTTGCCTAAATACCAAACAGCTAAAGTTAACATTACAATGTAAAAGACAAATCCGCCATAGCTAGCCAACTTTGATGGTGGTGAACTACTTTGTATTGTAGGTTTATCGTCATCTTCTAGTTCGTCAAAGTTCATTGTTTCTAAACGTAATTTGAAGCCCGAATGAATCTTTACTGCTATTGCGCCTGCACCAATCGCTGACTCTTTGAATGCTCGCTTTTCAATCATAGTGAGGCCACCTTCAGTTTTTTCCATCGGGTGGATAATAACCTTAGGCCTTGGCCGTAACACTTTATTATTACTTAAATGCTTGAATGTGTGTTGCAGTAGTTTTTCGCCTACATAGAAGTCTGAGAAAAGTACTCTAGGGTGGGAAAATGGATTAATGGCAATTTCATTGTGTTGAAGCTTCTCACTCGCTTCTTTACCAACACCTGAAATCAGCTTCTCACCTTTATCGTTAGTTTTAATGACTATAGCGGGGTAATCATCAAAAGATTCGCGCGTTGCAGTATCAGTGACTTTTAATCGATGCTCCCAAATTTGCACATACATGACTGACGCAAATTTTGAACGTAAATTTGGAAACATCCTATGTTCCTTAGTTCGGATGGGTGAGTGATTCTTAATATCTAAATTACTTGTTCATATATGAGAAAAGTCGCATTGCTTTTCTGTTTCAGCTTTATTTTTAGAATTGCTAACCATAAAGTTCAATTGGGTTGTGGTTAGTACCGGTGTGTTTTCAATATTGTCTTTTGATGCTGACCACTTCCACCTGTTTAATGCTGCCGCCGCAGATTTGTCAAATACACCTTCAGGGTATGATTTTTTAATTTTAAACCCACTTAGTGTTCCGTTACTATCAATTGCTACAATAAAATCAACACAGCCAGACAAGCCTCTTCTAGCAGCATCAACGGGGTACTTGGGGTCTGCACTTTTTATTACGACCCAATACCTCTCGATTAAATCCATTTTACTGTCTGCAGTTAAATCTATATACCGAATAGGTTCTTCAGCAAAAGCTTGGGTAGTTTCGTTGGGCTTAAGCGATGCACAAGACATCACAAAAACACTTAGGATTGATAATGAAACTAATTTTCTCATTGATAACTCCTTGTAGCTCTAACATCCTGCTTGTTTAGAATGTCCCTATGCACGCAGCGTTGGGTACTTTTTTGCTTATGTACTTGCTAATTCAGAGTTACTTTTCAGTTGTTTAACGCAGCGTACAAAAACAGATATAGATGTTATTCCACCACAAATGATTCCGACTTCAAGGAACGACAGTTCAAATGACCCTAATACATACATCGAGCCAATTGTTGAACCAAGCACAAACACAGCTGCCATAAAAACTACGAAAGCAATAACTAACATTGACCAAGTCCCTATTTTATTCCTTTTAGTCATACTGATTTTTTCCTTAGATTGTATTTAAGTACATAACTTTTCAATTATGGATGATAACGCTTGGCTAAAATTTTTTGCAGCGAATAGAGACTGAACAAAGCTTCAGTCTTTGCACATAATTAGCTAGTTGTGTGTTAACTTCGCAACAACCTACCTGGCTACCAATTCATGCGCCCAGTCAATATATTGAGGCAATAGTATGCCGGTGATAATTTTTTCATAAGAAAGTGCTAATGCAATAATGATAGCAATTAAAGTTAACGCTGCAAATTTGACCATTTTCATTTTGATAAAAATCCTTTTTTACATCTTGTCAGCAACCTTAAATAGGGTTCAGTGCTCGATGCTTATATTGTTCTTATTAAAGTGCATTACAGCTAACTAGACCTCTAAACCGACCTATCTAAACACATCATTCTGAGTTCAACACTGTAATCAATAAATTCAGATTACCCTCCAACTTCTCAAAATTAAACAACAAATTAAATTGTTGCTCTTCGCTCACAAATTAAAAAACCAAAACGAACCGTTAAAAGCGTAAGTTGTATTTTGGTTGTTTACTATGCTATAAATTATACTATGTATTACATAGTAATAAGTTTAACCTAGCTGGAAGGTCATGACAGAAACTGCAAATCTAAGCGCGAAGTGGGATGCTCAACTACGTAAAGGCACTTTAGAGCTGGCGGTGCTTGCGGCTGTCGCAGGTGAAGAAAAGTACGGGCTGGCGATACTCAATTACCTACATGGCTTTGAAACCATGGTGATTAGTGAAGGTACGCTTTACCCACTGCTAGACAGGCTTAAGCGAGAAGGGGTGCTTAATGCAAAATGGCACCAAGAGGGTGAAGTGCGCCCACGAAAGTATTATTCACTCACCGACAGTGGTCTTGAACGATTACATGTTCTGCGCGCGCGGTGGAAGCGTTCGGTAGTTGATATGGAATCGTTGTTAGCAGATTCAAAAAGTGGCGCGAATAACAGCACAGACAACGGCAAAGAAACTGGAAAAAGAAAAGGATAAGCACAATGAGTGGAAGGGAACAAATAAGCAACTACCTAAAAAGCTTTAACCGTTATTTGGCCTCGTTAAGTTCTGAAGATGCGGCTGAAGTGATTAAAGAAATTGAATCTCATATTTATGACGTTATCGATCAGCAGGAAATGGCCGGAAAAGAGGCCGATATTGAAGGTATCTTAGCTGGCCTTGGTGCGCCTAGAGTACTTGCCGAAAACTACGTAAGTCATATTCAACAAGGTACGCCGCCACCAAAAGGATTTCGCCCATTAGCATCGGTCACCAAAGGGCTGTCGAAAACCTTGTACTGGGGCATGTTGGCCTTTGGCTATGGTACAGGTTTAGCGTTGGTTGTATTGGCATTTGCGAACCTGTTGTTGCCTAACGGCATTGCTTTTTGGGTAGAAGCTGAGGGGAACTCTGTTGCTATTGGCTTTTTAAGTAATCCTATACTGGCGCATAGCGACACTACTATCTCAGGCTTGTGGATAACGCCGGTGGCGTTGGTAAGTGCCTACGCGATCAGCTTACTTACGTACCGCATTCTGGCTTTGCTTAAACGGTTTGCTGTTGGCTATCATTATGCTTAAACGTGCAGCGAAACGTTTAGCTAAATCACTAGGGCATTTTCTGCTTGTTTCTCTTGTATTGGCCGTTATTGGCGTGGGTGTCTTAATAAGTCAGCATGGCTCTATCAATATGGGCGATGCGCCATTGGCCTATAAAGTTGGTGGGGAAGGGCCGTTTGTATTTTTCACGAATAAAACGACGTTAAGCTCTGATGTAGCAAGCTCTGATGTAACAGGCGCAGATGTTAAGGGCTCTGGCAATGGGGATACTTCTGTTGAAATAAATTACATTCGGGGAAGCCGAGAAGACAACTTCTTTATAGAAAAGCGCCATGTGCCTTTAACAGATAAAACAGCAGAGCCCCTTGAGGTTTATTTTGCTTTAGAAGATGCCACGTTCACCTTCAATTTAAAGCCATTAAACGCACTGAACACCAATACAGCGTCGGTATATGAAAGCAATGCACCTATTTTGGCAATATCCGACTTAGAAGGGAATTACAAAACCTTCCGTGATTTCCTTATTACCCATAACGTTATTAATTCAAACCTTGAATGGCAATTTGGTGAAGGCCATTTAGTGCTAGTGGGCGACATGGTAGACAGAGGGTTTTCTACTACTCAATTGCTCTGGTTCATTTATAAGCTAGAGCAAGAAGCCCAAAAAGCGGGCGGGGTGGTGCATTACATTATTGGTAATCACGAGCTTAAAAACCTTCAAGGCAATTTTAAATCTGCGGCTAATAAGTATATTCCCATTGCGGGCTTGCTTGGCAAAACCCAGGCCGATTTATTCAGCCACAATTCGTACATAGGGCGTTGGCTTGCCAGTAAAAATACTATTGAAAAAATAAACGGCCATTTATTTGTACATGGTGGTATTCATGAAGATATGGCGAACCTTGATTTAAGTTTGCAACAGATAAACACTAAGGCTAAAGCCTATTACCGACAAATGTATTTTCCCGGTGTAGCCGATAAGGTAACGGAAGCGTTAATTTCAACTGAGACCGGGTTAGCGTGGTATCGAGGGTATTTCAAAGGTGATGTAAGTAATACCTCTGTACATAAAACATTAGATAAGTTCGACGCACTATCAGTAACGGTAGGGCATACCTTACAGTTTAGGGTAAATAAACAGTTTGACGGCCGCGTGTTTGCTATTGATGTGAAACATCCTGATGATTATCGTGGAAGCTTTCCAACAAAACATTCTGAGGGATTGTTGATAGAAAAGGGTAACTTTTATCGGCTAACTGAAACCGGTGAAAGAATAGCTTTATAAGTATTTGGGAAAAAGTCAGAGTACCGTTTTAGCGTTTAACGTGCTCTTACTTTATTTTCACTGTTTGCGTCGCTATATCCACTTCACTGTTTTCATCGACCAGTACGCTTTTGTTTATACATACTTGTTTATATAACTTTTAAATTGCTCTATTGATCCCTGGGAGACAAATGCACTGCTTGGAATTATAAGAGCGAACATCTTATCGAGAAATATATAATAGTCACCGGAATTTTCTGTTACTTCTTCTACACAGCTCCAAGAATAGTGGCACTTTGAAACGGCGCTAGTTTCTGTAATCCCTTCAGGCGTGAGTTCAATAGACTTTGCACCCAGAATAATGCCCTGCTTATTGGGAATGCTGAACTTCCTAGCTTTGAAATTCGCGTACATTGAATAGCCAATAATAAGACAAAATGGTAATGCACCAACAAGCGCCGAACTCAAATCTATGCTAGATACTTTTGACGTGAAGGATTGGAAAATGAACATGAAAAATACGGTGATAAATAGCCAAGCAACTAAATTAATGGCAAAAGCTTTAAACTGACTTTGGGTTTGGCATGCTCGCTTGACCGTGAAGTTAAGGAATTTTAAATAAGCGCCTTTGTCCACATCAAAAGTCACTATGTATTTCATATACCATCCTTGTAAGTACAAATTCCCATCTCGCAAAACGGGTTTTATGAGTGGTTTGTTAGTTGCCGTAAACCTAACACGCGTGCTAACATTTGTGTGTACACGTTGAGGGAGTTTACCATGGATACTCGCATACAATTTAGAGTTGATGAAGAAACTAAACGCTTGGCTCAGACAATGGCTGAGAGCCAAGGGCGTACGCTAAGTGACGCTTGTAGAGAGCTTACTGAAGAACTTGCTGCACAGCAACGCAAAATAATAACTCATGATCAGTGGCTTACTGAAGAGGTTAATGCTGCGTTTAATAAGTTAGAAAGTGGGCAGAGTGAGTTTGTCAGCCATGAAGAGGCTAACTTGGACATGGAAGCTCGAAAAATGAGAATTAGGAATAAAGCCAGAAAATGATCGTTTGGGAAAAAAATTCACTGAACGATCGTGAAGCTATTTTCGAATTTTTATACGAATTTAACCCATTAGCAGCAGAAAAAGCTGATGCAACAATTGAAAAAAAAGTCGAAAACTTGCATCAACAACCTCTAATGGGAGTTGAGAGAGAAGGTATACCGGGAAGGTTATTAATAACCCCTGAAGTCTCAATGATAGTTTCATATTTCATTAAAGATGAAATCATTCACATTCTTCGAGTTTTACACCAAAAGCAAAAATTTCCTGTAGGTAACTAACGCCGCTGTAACAGGAAATTCTGTGAAGTGTAGTTTTGGAGTAAAGTTGCTTAGCCACCCCAAAATGGAGCGTTCAACCACAGTCCCTACGATAGCTTTAGTAGGCTGGAGATTCAGTCTTTGAAACTTTTAACTTTCGAAAATGAAAACTTTTTCCAGGTCGACTTATCTGTATTGACCGCACTTTTAGGGTAAAAGAACTCAGCGCCGTACTTCCCTTCGTGGTAGCGGCATAATCGCGAAGTGCCGCCGCGTTACTGTCCCAGCGAACGGAGTGAGTGGCAACAGCGCTTTGTTAGGGCTTTGGCTAGATAAACCTACACATGCCAAAGCCAAGCGTTTCACCAGTTCGTGATTGAAACCCAAATTTTTCATAGAACTTTTCTTTTCCGTATGCTGAAAAAAGTCCAATAGTTGACCCCGGTGGGCAGTTTAAAGTTAGGTAGTTATTAATAGACTGCATTATTTTAGACCCTAGGCCAAGTTTTTGATGTTTTGGGTGAACAATGATGTCTTGGATATAAAAGAACATAGAATTGTCACCAATCACTCGGCCACAACCAACGAGTTCATTATCTAGGTACAATGAAACCCAAAATAAAGAAGAATCTATGCTGCGTTCAACGAATAGCAACTCAGGATTTTTCCAGCCAATGGCTTTTCTTAGTGAAACAAAATCAATCGCGTTTGGCGGTTCTTCTTTCAAAATAATCATTGGTGGGAACAGTCCTTTTGCCCTAACGCCCTAATTTGGCGGCGCAAACACGTGGGCTGTACTGCGAAGCACGGCCCACGTGTTTGTGTCCCCAACATTTGATTGTTAGCACTTTACTTCACAGCCTCTTGTTCCAAGAACAATGGCAAATTATTTAGTTTACCTTTTAGACTGGAGTATTTATTTTCAAAAAACAACTGAAAGGCTTCTTTTACTTCTAAAGCATCTTCCGTCAAATAGATTTTTAACCAACGAATCTGTTTCTCTTTACCAAATCCGAAAAGAGTCTTTTTTACTGTGGGCTCCACTATTCCGATTAGATAAGCGAATTCGTTGGGCTTGCCCACCACCGAGACAAACAAATCAACATTAGCTGATTTGTTTTTAACAGAAATCGTTGCTTCGCTTCCACCGTTACTTTGACCTACCTCTTCTTGCCACGGAAAGTTATTAAATTCACTTAAAAATAAATCGTAGGTTGCGATTCCTTTTAAGTCGTACTGATCGAAGTCATAGCCCGCATGCTGTATATCATATGTGTATTGTGTTTCTGCCAAAGCTACATTCCATGTAAGTAAAGTGAATAAAAAAAGCAGTGATGTCATATGGGGGCTAACTTTTAAATAAGGGGCGCAGGCATGTGGGGCATAATGGCGAAGCCACCCCACGTGTATGCGTCCCAGCGAACGAAGTGAGTGAGTTTATTGGCTTGTTATGTTCGACTTAAAAATACCACTGCACTTATAATGATATTGAGCTTCTCTGTTGCATTTAGACCTGCATCTAAATCTTTTTTATAGATCTCGGGTAAATTATCTTTAAATGCTTTTATGTTATCGAAACCGCCATTTTTATATGCGTCAGCAAATTCAATGCAATCCAAGCCTTTTTGTGATTTTGAATTTATGCATTTTGATGCCTTTAGAGCTAGTGAGTCTATACCCGACAATACATCATCGGCAACATCCTTCGAGTTCTGACTTGCACACCCCAAAAGTTGAGAGCACAGGAGCACTGTAAAACTGAAACTACAAAACTTATTCAAATATTTCTCCGAGAATATAACGCAAAGCTAAGAGGCAGGCGTTAGCCTGTCCTTACTTAAGCGTATTGTTATGACCGTAATTATCACTCACGTAATCACTTTTAAAACTGGCATCAATAGTTAGAGATTTACTAAAAGTACTTTTCGCAGCCTCTCTATCTCCTTTCGATAAATAGGCAAATGCCAAACTGTCGTAGGCCTGCGGTGCATTGGGGAACAGTGAAACGAGATATTCGAACATATCAAATGCCTCTGTCCATGATTTTGTATTAAGTAGTTCCATTCCTGCTTCATTAATTATTCTGCCGATGAATCGACTATACCCACTGTCGTTATAAACCTGTTTGAAGTGTTTATAGAATTGCTGTTTTCCTTTTGATTGGTAGTACTCAAAGGCAAAGTTTTTTTCCAATTGTCTGATTGGCTGATACTCACCATTTTTGATGTAAGAGTATATTCTACCGGAAATGCGCTCAGCAACTAAGTGATCTGTGTTTGCCAGAACGACTATTTCATAGCCAGTATCCAAATCGACTTCCACGGCTGCACTGACGCCCTGACCACCGCCATATGCACCCCAATGGGAGTCGTCCATTGCAAATAATTGGCGATTAATTGCGTCTGAGTTTTTCAATAACTTATTACTATAGAATAACGCTCGATAAAATCGTTGCACATCCACAACCGTCGATTCAATGCCGCCATCGGGACTAGGGTGTTCAGTAACACCGACCTTCCTCAGCTTGCCATTATGCTGGTATGTATATCGGATTGATTGATATTCATGAGAATTAACCGGCCTGAAAGTCGTTGAAGTCATCTCAACACGATTGAAGATATTGTTTTTGAGTAGTGCCTCGAATGACTTTCCAGTTACTTTCTCAAGAATCACTCCTAATACCACATACCCATAGTTTGAATATTTACGATCAGTCCCAGGTGTGAATAAGAGGGGGCTTTCTATCAATATTTTTATTTTCTTGTCTAGAGTATCAAATGCAAGTTGATTCTGACGATATTCGGCCACAAAGATATCAGCAAAACCAGCACTATGATTTAGTAGGTGTTCAATTGTGATTTTGTCAGCATCAGGTTGTTTGAACCCCAACTCGAAAGCAACTAGTTTATCACTTAACTTTAATTTGCCTGCCTCAACCTGCTGCAAGATCAAGACCTTGGTAAAGTCTTTCATGATTGAGCCAAGATTAAAGCGACTTTGAGTGCTGTTTTTTATTCTTTCTTCGGTATTCTGAAAGCCATAAGATGACGCAAACACTACTTCATTATCTTTAGTTATCAGTAGGCCGCCGGAAAACCAGCCCATCTGCTGGTATTGCATTGCGATGTTGTCTCCAATCATTGCTAGACTAGCAGATTTATCTTCCCCCATATCTTCACTGTCGAAAGCCAGTGAATAACTGGCAAAGAATAAAAGAAAGATTAAAACTAAATTTCGAACCATTTGGCGGAATCCTTTCTGTCATAACAGTTAACTAGA
Organism: Alteromonas sp. Mac1; assembly: GCF_001562125.1. Taxonomy (NCBI): domain Bacteria; kingdom Pseudomonadati; phylum Pseudomonadota; class Gammaproteobacteria; order Alteromonadales; family Alteromonadaceae; genus Alteromonas; species Alteromonas sp. Mac1. The sequence goes on along the minus strand of NZ_CP013932.1, from coordinate 1,606,892 downwards.
CCCCAATCCGGTCTGTCTAAACACACTGTTATGGTTTTTTTAATTTTATCCATATTGTCAGATTACCCGCTAACTCCCGAAAATAAAACAATAAATCAGAATGGTGCTTTCTGCTCATGAGTTAAAAGTATCAAAACGGTATGTTAGGGAGTAAAGGTGCGTTTCACTCATTTGCTTGTTTTTATAGTAATGATTTTAACCTAACTTAAAGGCACGAAATGAACTTAAAAACAAAGCGGGGAGGTGAAGTGTAAGCAAAGTAAAAGCGACATAGCATTAATAGAGCGAGAGGCGCGCCAACGGAACTACTATTCTTTAATCAATAGCGGTTTTAATGATTAAATATTTGACGTAATGGTGGCAGAGTTCAGTGATAGATATGAAATCGCTATGAGCAAATAAACAAAGCGACAGAGGATAAAGAGGGTAAGGCAACACTCAACGTACTTGTATCGAATCTACCCAACGCTGCCGCCTGTATAAAAACACAAGCGCAGCGTCAGGTAATCCTAAGCTAAAAACTTCTGTAAGCTTATAAATCAATACTAGCTATAAAAGCAAAGGTAAGCAGTAGGCGTTTCAATTTTTACATCGAAAGACAAGTTAGCGTCTATGGTAAATTCTGTGCCCGTTTTGAAAGACTGCCAGTCGCTTGAGCCAGGAAGCTTAACGGTCATTTCGCCTTCCATTACTTTCATTACTTCGTGCTGACTGGTGTTGAAGGTGTATTCACCTGGCGCCATTACGCCTGAAGTACATGGGCCACTTGCCGACTCAAATGCAATTGAACGAACCTTGTCATCAAAATAACTGTTTACTGTAAAAGACATAAACTGCTTTCCTTTTATCGAGAATAGAAGAGCGGGCATTGTGCAATATTTATAAGTGAATGGCTAACTTGTGATTTTCTAAGATATTCTAATTGGTTAAAAATACACGCCATAAAAACACTTCCTGTTATATAAAGTGCAAAATTAGTCATTAAAACCACATGAAATATGTGTAATTGGCTAGAGACTCGCAAGCGCTGTGGTTATACTAGCCGCAGAACGCATTTCTAGAGGTTTTACAGCAATTGAGCACAATGAGTTTGCCACGTGTGGTGCCCCAGCAGAGTCTTTTAACACATTATCAGACATACCTAGAACAGCTTGCTAGTACCGCTTTTACCGGCGATGTTGAGTACAGCTATGCCAGCCGTCTTGCTGTGGCCACCGATAATTCGGTATATCAAAAACTCCCTCAAGCTGTGGTATTTCCTAAAAGCGTTGCCGATTTACAAGTATTGGGAAAGCTGGTTAACGACCACCCGCTAGTGAAGTTCTCGGCTCGTGGTGGCGGCACAGGCACTAATGGTCAAAGCTTAACCGACGGCATTGTGGTTGATATGTCGCGCTACATGAATAAAATTCTGGAAATCAACGTTGAAGAACAATGGGTTAAAGTTCAATCTGGTGTAGTGAAAGATGCACTGAATGACGCACTTCGCCCACATGGTTTTTTCTTCTCGCCCGATCTTTCTACCAGCAACCGCGCTACCGTAGGTGGAATGATTAGTACCGATGCTTCTGGGCAGGGCTCGTTGGTTTACGGTAAAACCAGCGACCATGTATTAGGCTTAACTTCTGTACTGGCTAACGGTGAAGTATTAAGCACCACGCCAATAAGTGTGCAAGAAGCAAAAAAAATAGCCGACACAAACGCAGATAGCAGCGCCTATGCGGGTATTCTGCGCCAAGTGTTAGCGACTTGCGTAGACAAGCGCGAAGCCATTATTGAAAAATTCCCCCGTTTAAACCGCTTTTTAACCGGTTACGATTTAGAACACGCTTATAACGATACAGAGCAGCTTATTGATGTAAGCCGTTTGATTACCGGCGCTGAAGGCTCGCTTGCAATGGTGGCCGAAGCTAAGCTTTCACTAACGCCTATCGCGAAGCACAAAGCTCTCGTTAATATTAAGTACGATACCTTTGAATCGGCACTTCGTCATGCTCCTGAAATGGTAAAAGCGAATGCCACATCTGTTGAAACGGTAGACTCGAAAGTTCTTAATTTGGCCAAAACCGATATTATTTGGCACTCCATCGCCGATTTAATTACCGACGTTCCTCACAAGGAAATGTTGGGCTTAAATATGGTGGAGTACAACAGTAACGATGAAGAAGAAATTCGCACTCGTATAGCCGAGCTAGAAGCTAGGCTTACCGCCGCTGCTGAAACAGGCGAGGGCGGGGTAATTGGTTATCAGGTTACGTTTGATAAAGCGGACATTGGTAAAATATACGCTATGCGTAAAAAGTCGGTGGGCCTGTTGGGTAAAACCAAAGGGGTGCAAAAGCCTATCGCCTTTGCTGAAGACACCGCAGTGCCCCCTGAAAACTTGGCCGACTTCATAATGGAGTTTAGAGCTCTGCTAGACAGCCACGGTTTAAAGTACGGTATGTTTGGTCACGTTGATGCAGGTGTGTTACACGTACGGCCAGCCCTTGATTTGTGTGATGTTGAACAAGAAAAGTTGATGCATCAAATATCAGATGAAGTGGTAGCGCTAGTTGCTAAGTATGGCGGCTTGATGTGGGGCGAGCACGGTAAAGGTTACCGCAGCGAATACGGCCCTGCCTTTTTTGGTGACATGTTATTTACCGAGTTGCGTAAAATAAAAAGCGCGTTTGACCCGCTTAATAAAATGAACCCAGGAAAGGTGTGTACACCGTTAGATAGCACTGAAAGCTTGGTAAAGGTAAGCGATACCAAACGCGCGACATTCGATAGAACTATTCCGGTTACGTTTAAAGCAGCCTTTGCGCCTGCCATGGAATGTAATGGTAATGGCTTATGCTTTAATTACGACACTACGTCGCCTATGTGCCCTTCAAGTAAGGTAACTCGCGATAGACGTCATAGCCCGAAAGGCCGTGCTGGCCTTATTCGTGAGTGGATACGCTTGCTTGCTAAAGATGGGGTAGATACGAAAACCTTGAGTGCCGATCAATTCGACACATCCTGGTGGCAACGCTTTAGCAACAGCCGCAACAAACAAGACGATTTTTCTCACGAAGTGTTAGACGCCATGAATGGTTGTTTAGCTTGTAAGTCGTGCTCAAGCCAATGCCCGGTGAAAGTAGATGTGCCTGATTTTAGGTCGAAGTTTTTGTCTATTTATTACCAGCGCTACATGCGCCCAATGAAAGACCACTTAGTGGGCAATATTGAACGCATGGCGCCGATTATGGCGAAGTTCTCGCCTATGGTTAATCTGTTTTTGAAACGAAAATGGATGCAAGACGGTATTGAGAAAACCATTGGTTATGTAGACACGCCTATTTTATCTGAACCTACGTTGGCAAACAGAGTAAAAGGGAAAGTGGCTAGTTATAACCACGATGCGCTATCAACACTAAGTGCTGCAGAAAAGCAAAAGACAGTGTTGATAGTGCAAGACCCTTTCACCAGTTACTATGATGCGAGTGTGGTTGAAGACTTTGTTGCCTTAGTGAATGCCCTTGGCTTTACACCGGTAATGTTACCGTTTAAACCAAATGGCAAACCTGAACATGTAAAAGGCTTTTTAGCCAAATTCGCGAAAACCGCAAAAAATACCGCAGGCTTTTTAAATGAAGTGGCGCAGTTAAACATTCCTATGGTGGGTGTAGATGCATCTTTGGTATTGGTTTATCGTGATGAATACACCAAAACCTTGGGTAAAGCCCGCGGCGATTTTCATGTGCTAGCAGTGCATGAATGGCTTGAAACGGTACCTAGTGACGTGTGGCAAGCGAAAAGCAAGAGTGCAAGTGCGAGTGAGCCTTCAGCGCAGCCTTCAAAACAGCCTTCAGCTCAGCCACTAGCACTGCTAAGTCACTGTACAGAAAAAACGGCGTTGCCCGCATCTGAAAAGCAATGGCAGGGTTTGTTTGCTAAAGTGAATCAGCCAGTTGATATTGTGGCGGTAGGCTGTTGCGGCATGGCGGGAACTTACGGCCATGAAGCCGATCAAAAAGAAAAGTCGTTAGCCATTTATGGGTTAAGTTGGGAGCAAGCGGTTAAACGCTACCCTGCAGATGCTATTCTTGCCACTGGCTATTCTTGTCGAAGTCAGGTCGCTCGTATAGAGCAGTTTAAGCCGAAGCACCCTTTACAGGGGCTGCTGGCTTGTGTTTCATAGTATTGACCAACATCAACCGACTACGTAAAAACTAAAAATAAAACGAAATAGATTAGAGAATAATATGACAGACAATACACCTCAAAATGAAATGACCGATCAGCAGCGCAGTGAATGGGTGCGTGAGCAATTTCAAAAAGCCAATAAACACCTGGCTGAAAATGGTGTGCTTTTTGAATCAGTCGTGACAAATGAAAGCCGCTACCTAGTACCTTACTTGGCGGTATGGAAGATAAAAGACACCAACAATGCGATGTATTGGGTAATGAGTGGTGATTTACCTACTGACTACATTGCTGAGTCTACGGCTGCTACTGCTCGCGATGTAATTAAGCATTTTGCAATGGCATGGCAGTTAAAGGCGGCAAATTTACGCGCTTCCGAGGGGGCAGATGCGACATCGTTGGAATATGCGGAATTATTAGAAAGTAGAGCAGAGGGGTTGCACGCCATACAAAACCAAGATGAACTGTGGCAAGGCGTTTAAGCTAACATTTAGTGGCTTCCGCTGTTAATGAATAGCTAATGCATTTGTGAAACATCGGGAAATGGAAAACGCTCTACAGGGCATTGCATGCGTTGACGTGCTACGCCCCCATCCATGAATACTTGTCCTTCGGGTTTGAAGCCTAAGCCTTGATGGTATGACACACTATCAAGGCTACAGCTTACTTTTAATATAGTGACGTGATGGTGGTTAGCAACTTCTATTAGTGCGGCAAATAGAGCGCGATAGATAGCCATATTTCGGTAACCGCGTTTCACTGCAATTCTGCCAATTTCCCCACACTGGGTTAATCTTCCCGTTGCAATAGGTACGTTGGCGTCTTTACCTTCTTCCAAAAGCAGCACGTGAAAAGCGCTGGCATCGCGCTCATCAAACTCACTGTCTTGAGGTACTCGCCATTCCAAAACGAATACATCTTCCCTAATTGCTTTAAGTCGATGCTTATCCTTTGCCCAATCGACGTTCTCTATCGTATAAGCCATGTGGTTGCGTTACGCTTCTATCCATTCCCAGTAACCCTTGTTTATAAGTGTAGTTAATGTTGCTAAAAACGCAAAAGAGGGGAGATCAGGCAGGATATCGGCAAATAGTACGTCGTTGTTCACTAAAAGCTGCACCCATTGCTCATCTTCTTTGTTATAACTGAAACGTTCGCCGTTCACATAGAAATAACGACAATCGCTAGAAGGGGATGTAATTTCAGCATTAACAACATTCGTCGCTATTAGTGCTCTTACTCCCGGTGCTGGAGCAAACTCTACACCTTCTTCAAATCCAGCGGCTATTTGGCTATCAGTATATAAATACTCAGGTGGATACTCTGGAAGGCCTTGTTCACTGAGCGATTCAAGCAATGCATGGGTGAAGTCATCGGAATTAATCGCTGTGATGAGCTGTTGCTTTAACGCGGCAATATCACTAGATTCAACCACTGCCGAAGTCGTCGATAATGTTCTACCTGCGTCGGTAAATCGCAGGTTAATGTCGCTTGTTTCCAACATCAAGGACAGGCTATCAGCTAATTGTGCGGTTTCAGGGGCACGAAAGCCTACAGAGTAGGTTAAGCAGTCTTCCAATGCTTTGCCATCATGAGGCCAACCCGGCGGAATATACAGTACGTCACCTGGGTTTAGTACTTCATCAATAATAGGGTCGAAGCCTTCAATTTGACGAAGTTTAGGGTGTGGGAATACTTCTTTGTATTCTCCAGGCTTACCTACGCGCCAACGACGCTGACCCTTTCCCTGCACCAAAAATACATCGTATTGGTCGATATGCGCGCCAACACCTGCATTTTTAGTGGCAAAACTTACCATTAGGTCGTCTAGACGCCAATTTGGAAGAAAGCGGAAGGGTTCAAGAATGTCAGCTACGTCATGTACGTACCTGTCTACACTTTGTACAAGTAGTGTCCATGCACCTTCGCAAACGGCTTCAAAATCATGAATTGGCCCTTGATGAACTTTCCATTCGCCTGTGCCATCCGCTGGGTTGCCACTGGTATTCTCAAAGCTTAGTAGTCGGCTATCTATTTCTTCTTCTTGGGCTAAGCCTGCCAAATCGTGCTCATCGATAGGATCTTCAAAATCTTGAAAAAAGCCACGTAATACAACAGGCTTTTGTTGCCAATAATGAAATAGAAAATGTTCTATATCGAATTCTTTCATTAAGTAATCTCCACGCATCTATGGGGGTATTATCGTTTATTCTATAAAGGGTTACTAGCGTAGTGTGTGTCAGTAAGCCGGTGCTCGAAGGCGGCCAATTCACCAATTTTGCTATCAATTAAAATGGGGCAGAATTTAGCTTGGGTTTCAGCGGTTAAATGAGGAAATGTACTATCGCAAACGGTAACAGCATTCCCTTTGCAATGTTGTTCTAGCATAGATGCCAAATTAACCGTATTACCCCATACATCGAAAATGCCGTGCTGTCTTCTAGGCATGCCAGCAGTAACAGGGCCTGCTGCAACGCCGATACGAATTTGGCAAGGCCAACCTTCTTTTAACGCAAAGATTTTAAAGGTGGCGGTAACAGCAAGCGCAAACAACACGCCGTTATTTATATGATGTGCACTTTTTTGTTCGCCTTTTTGTTCGCCATTTGAAGCACTTAAAGGAGGAAACATACACAGTTCGCTAACCGCCATGTATTCATCGCCATTCGTTTTTACTGGGTACATTTTATTGGCAGCGGCTAACACATCAATTTGGCTGTAAAAGGCATCCAATGCCTCTATCACTTTTTGTTCTCCAAACAAGGGGGCCAGTGTTTGATAACCTTTTATATCTGCAAATAACACACAGGCCGAGGAGAAGCTTTGCCGCATTAGCCCGGTCGAAAAGCCTGTTGATGCACTACTTGAAAACCTACTTAAAGGAGTATTCGGAACATGGCTCAAAGGGGGAGTAAAAGCGCTTGTAAGCTTGGCGGCAGGGGTTGCTTTTATCAATAATTGCCGTGTATGACGGTAGTTCACTGCAAGGTGATGAAGGTGGCGCCGGCTATGGGCATGCAAGGTCAGTATAAGTCCCACGCTGGCTAGGGTTAGGGTAATACTGTTGCTGCGACGAATAGCGCCCTGCCAACCGTGAAGCGAGTAGCTAAATAGGCCGTCAATAACACAGAATGTTAAAGCGAAAAGCAACCCCCAATAGAGTCGTGGGCGTTGTTCATGCTGGCTAAATAGCCCCACGCAGCATAAGCAGCCAATTAATAAAAAGTGCTGAATGTACACGTCGCCACGCCACAGTAAAGTTGCTAGCACAATATAGCTGTAATAACTGGTAATCAGCAGTGTGCGAGCATGTGAGGGCTGGCCTTTGTGACAAAGGTATAGAACGGTGAACGCACAAAGAATATGAAAGGTCAGATTCCACCACAGTGCTATGTGATTCGCGCTATCTTGAGCATAGGCCATTAATAACGGTGACTGTAACAATAAGCACAGAGCAAAAAAGCGCGCAGTTGTGTGAAGTACTGCCGCTTTTGAGTGAAATGTTTTGTGTGTCAGCATGCCTAAATCCCAATCATAAAAAAACGCGGACTAGCCGCGTTTTTAAGTGTATGGAAAAGGCGATGCCTTTATAACTGATCTACTAGCCTGATTGCATCACCAATGTAGCTAGCTGGTGTTAATGCTTTAAGGTCAGCTTTTGCTGCTTCTGGCATGTCTAAGTTATCGATAAATTCAGCCACGATTTCAGCGTTAACCTTTTTACCACGGGTTAACTCTTTCAACTTCTCGTAAGGCTTTTCAATACCGTAACGACGCATTACCGTTTGAATTGGCTCTGCAAGTAGTTCCCAGTTGTTATCAAGTTCATTCAACAAGCTTTGCTCGTTAACTTCCAACTTGCTAATGCCTTTAAGGGTAGCTTGATAAGCGATAACCGCATAACCCACACCCACACCTAAGTTACGAAGTACGGTAGAGTCGGTTAAATCACGCTGCCAGCGAGAAATAGGAAGCTTAGCGGCCAAGTGATTAAAGATAGCGTTGGCTAGGCCTAAGTTACCTTCCGAGTTTTCAAAATCGATAGGGTTAACTTTATGCGGCATGGTTGAAGAACCAATTTCACCGGCAATGGTTTTTTGCTTAAAGTGGCCTAGGGCAATGTAACCCCACACATCACGATCGAAATCGATAAGAATGGTATTAAAGCGGGCTACTGCATCGAACAACTCAGCAATATAATCATGCGGTTCAATTTGCGTGGTGTATGGGTTCCACGATAAGCCTAGTGATGTAACAAACTTTTCAGACTCACTGTGCCAATCTACATCGGCGTAAGCAGATAAATGGGCATTGTAGTTACCTACAGCACCATTAATTTTGCCTAAAATTTCAACGTTAGCAATTTGCGCCCGTTGACGCTTCAAACGCATTGCCACGTTTGCCATTTCCTTACCCATGGTAGAAGGAGAGGCGGGTTGACCGTGTGTACGTGCCATCATTGGAATATGTTGGTATTCCTTGGCAAGAGCAATAAGGGCATCAATAAGCTTGTCGCAGTAAGGCAGCAGCACAGTGTCACGGGCTTCGGTAAGCATAAGGCCGTGAGAAAGGTTGTTAATATCTTCAGACGTACATGCAAAGTGAATAAACTCATTTACAGCAGATAATTCGCTGTTGCTAGCCACTTGCTCTTTTAGAAAGTATTCAACCGCTTTAACATCGTGATTGGTGGTGCGCTCAATGTCTTTAATGCGCATGGCATCATCAACGCTAAAGTTAGCCACAATAGAATCTAATAATGCGTTTGAGGTATCAGAAAACGCAGGAACTTCTTCAATTTTGGTGTTCGCCGATAGCATTTGCAGCCAACGTACTTCCACTTCAACACGGTATTTCAGTAAGCCGTATTCTGAAAAAATACTACGTAATTCTACGCTTTTTCCAGCATATCGACCATCGACAGGGGAAATTGCAGTTAACTGACTCAGTTCCACCTTCAGCTCCTTAACTAGTTTATCAGCCTGAGCGCCTTTACAGCGCTATTTAAAATTTGTTTTCTGCGAAACAAAATGTTCCGACGTTTACCACCCATTTGACGCCACATTACCGCGGCGCGCACGCCTGCAAGTAATATAGCTCGAACTTTGTGTTGCGTAGCCGGTTGGCCAAGATGATCCGGATTACCCGCTATTTGAATGCGCGGTGCTAATGGACTAATAATATCGCTGTATATACTGGCCAAAGACGACACTATTTGCGGACTTTGAAAGTCTACGTGCGCCAGCTGGCGCTGCACGTGAGAAATACGCTCTGCCAGCTCTTTCATGGCGGCAGGTTTACGTGCGAGTTTTCTTTCAAGACCAAGAATGCTGGCAATATAACGGGTCAGCTCGGTGTCTTTGTTCTGTTGTTTATCTGATAACTGTGCGAATAAGGTTTTATATCCAACCTCAAGGTTGCTTAACTTGCCGAACACTTGCTGTGGGTTTTCAGGGTCGGTAACCAATATACTGGAAAGACTCGCTTCTACCGCTTCGTCGTTTGCCGTGCCTTTTCTTGCAAGGCTTTGCACAAGTGCCGCCGACTGGCAAACACCAGCCAAGGCTAAATTATTTTCTACGTCGGTATCTAACATTAACGAATATAGCTCTCAATAATTCCGCCGCCTAAACACACTTCATCTAGGTAGAAAACGGCAGATTGACCAGGTGTAACCGCTTTTTGCGGTTCGTCAAAAATGACTTCAATCATATCATCATTAATTGGTGCAATTGCGCAGGGAATATCAGTTTGACGATAGCGAGTTTTAACCACAGCGCGCATAGGCTCTGTAATAGCAGTGCGGTCTACCCAATGCAGTTGTTTTGCCACCAAGCCTTTTGAGTATAGGCGAGGGTGGTCGGCCCCTTGGCCTACAATTAATACATTGCGTGCTACGTCTTTATCTACCACATACCAAGGTTCTTCGCCGTACTTCGCGTGGCCACCAATGTGTAGCCCTTTACGCTGGCCTAAAGTGTGATACATCAAGCCTTCGTGCTTACCAATTTCTTCCCCTTCCGCGGTTTCAATAATACCAGGTTGGGCGGGTAAGTAGCGGCCTAAAAAGTCTTTGAATTTACGCTCACCAATAAAACAGATGCCGGTGGAATCCTTTTTGTCGTGGGTGATTAGTCCTTGTTCTTCAGCAATTTTGCGTACTAAGGGCTTTTCAATGTCTCCCACGGGGAACAAGGTTTTCGCGACGTGTTCTTCACCTAGTGTGTACAGGAAGTAACTTTGATCTTTATTTTCATCCAACCCGCGCAATAGCTGCCACTTGCCATCTTGATGGCGGCGGCGAACATAATGACCGGTAGCAATATAGTCTGCCCCCAAGTCTTCAGCAGCAAATTCAAGGAACGCTTTAAACTTAATTTCCTTGTTGCACATAATATCGGGGTTGGGGGTTCTGCCTGCCTTATATTCTTCTAGGAAATACTCAAATACGTTATCCCAGTATTCAGCGGCAAAATTGATGGTGTGAAGCTCAATACCTAATTTGTCAGCTACGGCTTGTGCATCTTTTAAATCTTCGGCGGCTAAGCAATATTCATCATTATCATCTTCTTCCCAGTTCTTCATGAACAAGCCTTCCACCTGATAGCCTTGCTGTAATAACAAGTAGGCAGAAACGGAAGAGTCGACGCCGCCGGACATTCCGACGATTACTTTTTGGCTCGCGTTTGATTCAATATCAGTCACAACGTAGATAACACTCATTTAGGTTGATTTCAGGGTGGCGGATTTTACCAGATAAAGCCCACCAATTCACATAATAAAGCGATTGTGTTCAATCGTTTTGCTTTCTCGACAAATTTTGTTGTCGGGATGAGTAAATTGGTCGTTTAAAAGTGTATTTCAAGCGTGAAATTTCTATATTCAATAAACCAAAAAGCTATAACTAATAATGAACGCAATAGTCGTTTACTTTCATCGTTATAGCGGTCTATAAAATGAGCCATACTCTAGTTAGCGTTTGGTGAAATCGGCAATGTGTTGATGCATACTTTTAGAAACAAACGTATTTGCCATTATCGATACCATCAATGGTCCAGTTGCCCACGCGATAGCGCACCAAACGCAATGTAGGAAAACCAATGTGGGCGGTCATACGCCTAACTTGGCGGTTCCTGCCTTCACTGATTGTGATAGATAACCAGCTAGTCGGGATAGCTTGACGAAAACGAACTGGCGGGTTTCTGTCCCATAATTCAGGAGGATCTATAGCTACAACTTTGGCTGGTTTGGTCATGCCGTCTTTAAGCTCTACCCCGTTACGCAAGGCGTCTAGCGCAGCCTCATTAGGAATGCCTTCTACTTGTACCCAGTAGGTTTTACTGGTTTTGGCCTCGGGGTGTGCCAATTTATGTTGTAGCTTTCCGTCGTTAGTCAGCACCAATAACCCTTCGGAATCTCTGTCTAGTCGACCGGCAGCATATACCCCTGGTACATCAATATAATCTTTAAGGGTTTCTCGACCGTCTGCATCAGTAAATTGAGACAGTACTTGAAAAGGTTTGTTGAAAAGTACGATTTTGCTTTCGTTTGCCATGGTGTGAATAATTACTCTTATTCTTAGGATGCCTTCTATCGCAAAAGCCTACCACAATGCGCGAAAAACTGCCCGAGTAAGACAAAGCTAAAACAATAAAGGGCATAAAAATGTGCGGGAAATTCGGCGAAATTCAGGCAAGTCGTCGGTTAAGACAATGGTATGACTTGTAACTAAAAGTTTCGACCTTATACTAATGTTCGCAGTTATAAAAATAACAGACTGCCCATTCGTGTTGAGTGCATGAAGGTTGCGCTAATCTCAGCACGAGGACGAAAACAACAAGTGGTTCTGCTGTTAAGTGCAACAGAACATAAAACATCAATTACGTATCGTAGTGACCGAAGGCTTTTCACATGCTTTGAGTTAGTGCGACTAATGGACTAAAACGGTAGTACGCTACCGATAACATTGAGGTACATAATGACCAAGTCTAAGATCATCTATACTAAAACAGATGAAGCGCCAATGCTGGCGACGTACTCGTTGCTTCCTATTATTAAGAAGTTTGCTAGTGCTGCCGATGTTGAAGTAGAGCTAAGTGATATCTCTCTTGCAGCCCGCGTTTTGGCTACTTTCCCCGAGTTTCTTTCTGAAGAGCAACGTGTACCTGATACGTTATCTGAACTTGGTGCGATGACGCAAGATCCTGAAGCTAACATCATTAAATTACCAAACGTTAGTGCGTCTATTCCTCAGTTACGCGCCACTATCGCCGAGCTAAACGAAAAAGGTTTTAACGTACCAGCTTTCCCAGACTCGCCTAAAACTGACGAAGATCAAGAGATTCGTGAGCGTTATGGCAAGGTACTAGGTAGTGCAGTAAACCCTGTATTACGTGAAGGTAACTCAGATCGCCGTGCACCTACTGCGGTTAAGAACTTTGCCCGTAAGCACCCGCATTCAATGGGCGAGTGGTCACAAGCATCTCGCACTCACGTAGCGCACATGCGCGGCGGCGACTTCTACTCAGGTGAAAAATCAGTAACCGTTGAAAAAGAAGGCTATGTAAGCATTGAATTTACCGGTAGTGACGGTAGCAAGAAAACCCTTAAGCCTAAGGTGAATTTACTTGCTGGTGAAGTTATCGATGCAATGTACATGAGCAAAAAAGCACTGTGTGAATTCTTTGAAGAACAAATCGAAGATGCGAAAAACACAGGCGTTTTGTTCTCGTTACATGTTAAAGCGACAATGATGAAGGTATCTCACCCCATCGTATTTGGTCACTGCGTTAAAGTATTCTACAAAGACTTGTTTGAAAAATGGGGCGACCTTTTTGAAGAACTAGGCGTTAACGCTAACAACGGTCTTGGTAGTGTATACGATAAAATTGCTAGCCTTCCTGAATCTCAGCGTTCTGAAATTCAAAAAGACATCAATGCTTGTTATGCCGACCGTCCACCTATCGCAATGGTGAACTCAGACAAAGGTATTTCTAACCTACACGTACCAAGTGACGTAATTGTAGATGCTTCTATGCCTGCAATGATCCGTAATTCTGGTCAAATGTGGGGACCGGATGGAAAGTCGCACGATACGAAAGCGGTTATTCCTGAAAGCACGTACGCGACTATTTACCAAGAAGTAATCAACTTCTGTAAAACCCATGGTGCATTCGATCCAACAACAATGGGTACAGTACCTAACGTTGGTTTAATGGCACAGAAAGCGGAAGAATACGGTTCACACGATAAAACGTTTGAAATGGAAGCTGACGGTACGGTACAAGTTGTTGATCAAGACGGTAACGTATTGATGGAACATGCTGTTGAAGAAGGCGATATCTGGCGTATGTGTCAGGTGAAAGACGCACCTATTCAAGACTGGGTTAAACTAGCGGTTACTCGTGCACGCCAATCTGGTATGCCTGCAGTATTTTGGTTAGATGATGAGCGTGCTCACGATGCACAGCTAATCACTAAAGTAGAAACTTACTTGAAAGACCACGATACGTCAGGTTTAGATATTTCAATCATGGCCCCTGTTCGCGCTATCCGTTTCAGCATGGAACGTGCAATTCGCGGCCTAGACACTATCTCAGTAACCGGTAACGTTCTACGTGATTACCTAACTGACTTGTTCCCAATTCTTGAGCTTGGCACCAGTGCTAAAATGCTTTCAATTGTGCCTCTAATGGCAGGCGGCGGTTTGTATGAAACTGGCGCTGGTGGTAGTGCACCTAAGCACGTTCAACAGTTTGTTGAAGAAGGTCACCTTCGTTGGGATTCACTGGGTGAGTTCTTAGCGTTAGCGGTTTCACTTGAAGACGTTGCTATTAAGCACGACAACAAGAAAGCAAAAATTATCGCTACTGCGTTAGACAAAGCGACTGAAACATTGCTTAACAATGGTAAGTCACCAATGCGTAAAGCGGGCCAATTAGATAACCGTGGTAGCCACGTTTATCTTGGTTTGTACTGGGCAGAAGAAGTGGCAAACCAAACTGAAGACGCTGATTTAGCGGCGCAGTTTAAAGCGGTATATGACGAATTGTCGGCTAAAATCGATACTATCATTACTGAGATTGATGAATCTCAAGGTAAGCCTCAAGATATCGGTGGTTACTATTACCCTGATTCAGCGAAACTAGAAGCGACTATGTCACCTAGTGAAACGTTGAAAGCGATTCTTAACGCTTAATAAAACTAAATAGGCTGCTGATATTTTAGTAACCTAATTTGTAAAAGCGCCCCTGACCAAATAGTCAGGGTCGCTTTTTTTTATATTAATTAAAATTTAAAAAAACTACTGGTGAAAATTTCCAGAATAGTTACTTAGCTTTATGCTTATAAATTTTAGTTTTTTACTGGTTAGCGCAATTTAATCTAAAAATATAGGAAAGCAGAAAAGTAAATTATCTAATTTAAGCTCAGATTATTTAAAAATAAGTAATAATTAAAAGAAGTGTTGCGAGGAAATAAATAAAATTTAATAAAAAGAGTAGGCCATACATCTCTATGAGAGTGAACGATTGTCGACTCCCTAAGAAAAAACCCACTGCTGCCTTAGGTAGCAGCAACAGGCTTCTGTAGAATTTTTTTGTGTTACTTAACGCTCTGGTTCTTCTTTAAAGCCTATGTTTTCGGCGTGTAAGCCTTTAGGGCCCTGTTGCACGTCATACGTGACTTCTTGACCAGCTTTAAGTGAGCGATATCCTTCCATTTGGATGGTTGAGTAGTGTGCGAAAATATCTTCGCCACCATCTTCAGGTACAATAAAACCAAATCCTTTCGCGTTGTTAAACCATTTAACTTTGCCAATCGCCATACTTCGACTTCCTCTTAATCCTTGAACTAACACGATTATGCCCCCACAATATAATTGAAGGCAGTGTGACGTGTTTTGAAAACAACAACGTCACCTCTAAAATGTAGATTTTTTAACCATATTATGTCAAGAGCAAATGTGAATTAATTTTATCCTAAAGTTAGTGAGACATCTGCCAACAAAGCACTATTATTAATTATGAGTAGAGACAACGCCATTAGCATCGAAAGGGAAAAACTCAAAGACGCGCAGCGCCAAAAAACGCAGCCGCCGCCAATGTATAAAGTGTTGTTGAACAACGACGATTACACGCCAATGGATTTTGTAATTGAAGTGCTCATACAATTTTTTAATATGGATGCTGAGAAAGCGCATCAAATAATGCTAACAGTACACTACCAAGGTAAGGCGGTTTGTGGCATTTTTACTGCTGAGATAGCAGAAACCAAGGTGATGCAGGTGAATCAGTATGCACGTAAGCACAGTCATCCGCTTATGTGTACTATGGAACAGGCGTAAGTCAATTTGTAGAGGGCGAGCGATATGTTAAATAAAGAATTAGAACAAACGTTGAATGATGCGTTTGTATTTGCCAGAGAACACCGCCATGAGTTTATGACGGTCGAGCATTTATTGCTGGCGCTACTTGATAACTCGGCAGCCCGTGAAGCACTGCATGCCTGTGGTGCGGATATTGAAGCAATTAAAAGTGAGCTGATCTCTTTCGTTAAAGACACTACCCCGTTGATTCTTGACGAGCAAATGAACGAACGAGAAACCCAGCCTACCTTAGGTTTTCAGCGCGTGCTCCAACGTGCAGTCTTCCATGTGCAATCATCTGGTAAAGAAGAAGTCACTGGTGCCAATGTACTAGTCGCTATTTTCAGTGAGCAAGAGTCTCAAGCCGTATTCATTCTTAAAAAGTCTGATGTAACCCGCTTAGATATCGTTAACTTTATTAGTCACGGTGTAAGTAAAGCCGAAGATGACGCACCCATTAATTCAGACTCTGGTGAAGAAGGTGATGGTGCGGAAGAAAGTGGTTCGGCATTAAGTAAGTACGCTACCGATTTAAATCGCCATGCCAAAGAAGGCAAAGTAGACCCATTAATTGGACGCGATAAAGAAGTAGAGCGCACCATTCAGATTTTATGTCGTCGTAGAAAGAATAACCCGCTATTGGTGGGTGAAGCTGGCGTAGGTAAAACCGCTATTGCTGAAGGGTTGGCTTATCGCATTGTAAACGAAGACGTGCCCGAGGTTATCAGTAACAGTACCGTTTACTCGCTAGATTTAGGTGGCCTGCTAGCCGGTACTAAATACCGTGGTGATTTCGAGAAACGCTTAAAAGCGATATTGAAAGAATTGTCGAAAGACGAAGACGCTATTTTGTTTATTGATGAAATTCATACCATCATTGGTGCTGGTGCAGCATCGGGAGGTGTTATGGATGCATCTAACTTGCTGAAGCCTAAGCTTTCAAGCGGTGAACTTCGTTGTATTGGCTCGACAACTTATCAGGAATACCAAGGTATTTTTGAAAAAGACAGAGCCTTGGCCCGTCGTTTCCAAAAAGTGGATGTGACTGAGCCAAGCGTTAGTGATACCACCAAAATTCTACTTGGCCTTAAAAGCCGATATGAAGATCATCACAACGTACGCTACACGCAAAAAGCTATTCAGGCGGCAGCTGAACTATCGGCTAAGTACATTAACGAACGCCATCTGCCGGATAAAGCTATTGACGTGATGGACGAAGCAGGTGCAAGCCAGCGCTTGTTGCCACAATCGAAACGTAAGAAAACGATTGGGGTAGGGGATATTGAGCAGATTATTGCGAAAATGGCCCGAATCCCTGAAAAGTCTGTGTCAGCGTCTGACAAAGAAGTACTTAAGAACCTTGGCCGCAACCTTAAAATGATGGTGTTTGGTCAAGACAAGGCCATAGAGACGCTTAACGACGCTATATTGCTGTCCCGTTCTGGGTTAGGTGCTGAAGAAAAGCCTATTGGTAGTTTCTTGTTTGCAGGGCCTACGGGAGTTGGTAAAACCGAAGTTACGCAGCAACTCGCTAAAATTATGGGCGTTGAGTTGGTTCGTTTCGATATGTCTGAGTACATGGAGCGCCACGCGGTTAGTCGTTTAATTGGTGCACCTCCAGGTTATGTTGGTTTTGAGCAAGGTGGATTGTTAACCGATGCTGTGATTAAAAACCCATACTCTGTGGTACTGCTAGATGAAATTGAGAAAGCGCACAGTGATATCTACAACATTCTGTTGCAGGTAATGGATCACGGTACGCTTACCGACAACAATGGCCGTAAAGTAGACTTCAGAAATGTAGTATTGGTAATGACGACCAATGCGGGTGTGCAGGAAACGGTGCGCAAGTCTATTGGCTTTAAACAGCAAGATCATAGCCACGATGCGCTATCTGAAATCAATAAGGTGTTTACCCCTGAATTCAGAAACCGCTTAGACGGTATTATCTGGTTTAATCACCTTGATGCTGAGGTTATCTTGCAGGTTGTCGATAAGTTCATTATTGAGCTTCAGGCGCAGCTGGACGTTAAAGGTGTATCTTTAGAGGTTACCCCCGCAGCTAGAGCTTATTTAGCCGAGAAGGGCTACGACAAGTCCATGGGTGCACGTCCTATGTCTCGCTTAATCAAAGAAGAGATTAAGAAAGAGCTAGCGAATGAATTGCTGTTTGGTGAATTAACTAAAGGCGGCGACGTTAAAGTAGATTTGAACGACGATAAGTTGGAGTTTGAATATTCAGGCGTTGATGCAGTTAAGGAAGAAACAGAGTCTAGCTAACACCTAGCGAACTTATTGTACTAGACGTTTGATGTCGATTAAAAATGCTGCACCTGAAAAGGTGTGGCATTTTTTTGTGTCTTTTATAATAAAACTTTCGAGCCTTTAAACGTAGAACCCCAAACTCGATAAACTTGGGCTTAGTAAGTAGATTCATTACATGTTGATGCACAGTGTTCAATTTCAAACGCCAAGCACCAAATGCTTAACACTAAGCGCCAAACACAAGCGCTAACCTTAGGCGCTAACCCCAAGGCGCTAACCCCAGGCGCAAGGACATCGTTAAATACCATCGCAGGCCTTAAACTAAACACATACAAAAAAGCCCAATGGATTACATTGGGCTTTTTTGGGAATGCGTTGACCGCTTAATGGCTCATTATCTGGCGCGATAAATGATACGACCTTTTGTTAGGTCATAAGGAGTCATCTCAACAGTGACCTTATCGCCAGTAAGAATTCGGATATAGTTTTTACGCATCTTACCAGAAATGTGTGCTGTCACTACGTGACCATTCTCTAGTTCAACACGGAACATAGTATTAGGTAGGGTGTCTTGAACCGTACCTTCCATTTCAATACAATCTTCTTTTGCCATGTAAAGCAGTTACCTCAGTAATTCAAATTTTTTGCCGCGCAGACATTAACCAATCTTGCCTTGCGTGTAAAGCGATTAAGCAGGTTTTTTATCAAAACGGTGCCATTTGTTGCCAGAAAATTGCTCATAAGGGAAAAAATTGTGCTTATAAGACATTTTTTGGCATTCTTCTACGTAATATCCCAAGTAGACAAAATCTCGTTCTTGTTGCTTTGCCTGCTCGATTTGCATCATGATCATCCACGTCCCAAGAGACGATGAGTGATAATCAGGATCGTAAAAAGTATAAAGTGCCGATAAGGCTTGATGCTCTTCACCATTGTCGATGGTGTCTGTTACTGCAACCGCAATTAACGTATCGCCATCGTAGGCTTCAATAAATTGTGGGCGTTTCCATTCGCACAAGATAAAGTTTTCAAACTGTTCGCTAGAAGGCGGGTACATGCTGCCATCGGTGTGACGGGCGCAAATGTATTTCTCGTACAACGGGTAATACAAATGATTGGCGCTTTTTGCACTGGTTACCACAAAATGTTGATTGCGATTAAGAATGCGCTTTTGACTTTTAGAAGGGCGAAACGTGGCCACAGGTACTCTCACCGATTCACAGGCATGGCAGTCTGGGCAGTGTGGGCGGTAGATTTGTTCGCCACTGCGTCTAAACCCTACTTGAATAAGTTGGCCGTAACGCCACGCAAGCTGGTTATCTGATTCGGCATAAACCAGTAATTGTTCTTGTTGATTGGGCAAATAGCTACAATCAAAAGATTGCGTAATTCCAAATCTCACGGTGTAATAACCTGCGGATGCCACTGATGCATGTAGTCGGTAGTTAGAGAGCCTTCTTCGGTTAGAGTGTGGTTGCTAGTCTGCAGTTTTTCAATAAATTCGTTACGGAAAATAGTTTTTGCACCTAGCGAGCTAAGATGATCCGTTGGCAACTGACAATCAATGAATGCCATCTTGTTACGTTTCATGTGCTCAACTAACGCTAGCATAGCCAACTTAGAGGTATTGCTTTGTTTGTGAAACATAGACTCACCGCAATACACTTTCCCTACACCTACGCCGTATAAACCTCCTACCAACACTTCACCATCCCACACTTCAACAGAATGAGCCAACCCAAGCTGATGTAAATAACTGTAAGCTTTTTGCATGTCTTCAGTTATCCAAGTGTCTTGACTGGGCGCCTGTGAATTTGGATTCTTTCGTGGAATATTGGCACAGGCATTAATCACAGAATCGAAAGCGTTATTCAACGTAACCTTGTAGCGCTTCTGCCGCGCTAGTTTGCGTAAACTTTTTGAGCAAACAAACTCATCTAATTCGATAATAGAGCGTGGATTAGGTGACCACCACAACAAGGGTTCATCATCGCTAAACCAGGGGAATATACCGCTAGAATAGGCCGAAAAAAGACGCTGGGCACTAAGATCTGCGCCAAAGGCTAGTAGGCCGTTTGGATCGTCAAGTGCTTCAGATACAGGGGGGAAGGGTGTATCAATGTCTAAATAAGGCAGCGCTATCATAAAAGAAAAGACATCAAGCCCTGGTATTTACAGGGCTTGAAATCAAACAAGGCTTAGCCTTGCTCAGGCATAAAGCCATCAAGGTATTTTTCTGCATCTAACGCGGCCATACAGCCGGTTCCAGCAGACGTTATTGCTTGACGATAAATATGATCGCTCACATCACCGGCCGCAAATACACCTTCAACACTGGTTTGTGTAGCATTGCCATGTAGGCCGCTATTTACCACAATGTAGCCGTCTTTCATTTCAAGCTGTTCAGCAAAAATGTCAGTATTTGGCTTGTGACCAATTGCCACGAAAAGACCCATTACATCAAGCTCTTCGGTTGCTTCGCCATCGGTTTCTTTAATGCGAATTTTCGTCACACCCATTTCGTCCCCCATGACTTCATCAAGGGTACGGTCTAAATGTAATACCACGTTGCCATTTTCAGCTTTGTCGCGAAGACGCTGCTCAAGAATTTTTTCACTACGGAAAGTATCACGACGATGCACAACGTGAACTTCAGATGCAATGTTAGATAAATACAAGGCTTCTTCAACAGCTGTATTACCACCGCCAATGACCGCTACTTTTTGGTTACGATAGAAAAAGCCGTCACAAGTAGCACAGGCCGAAACCCCTTTACCCATAAACGCTTGCTCAGATTCCATACCAAGATATTTAGCAGATGCACCTGTGGCAATAATTAAAGCGTCACACGTGTACGTGCCACTGTCACCATAAAGGGTGAAAGGACGCTTAGTTAAGTCTGTCTTGTTAATATGGTCGAAGATAATTTCAGTATCGAACTTCTCTGCATGCTTTTGCATACGAACCATAAGGTCAGGACCCGTAAGTCCTTCAGGATCGCCTGGCCAGTTTTCTACTTCTGTGGTCGTAGTAAGCTGTCCGCCTTGCTGGATCCCCGTTAAAAGCACAGGTTCTAGATTTGCTCTAGCTGCATATACTGCCGCTGAGTAGCCTGCTGGGCCCGATCCTAAAATAAGTAGGCGAACATGTCTGTTATCTGCCATTTGTATCTCCAACTAATGCCCATTTATCCGGGCTGAATTCTGCTATAATTTTGAAACGAAGCTCGCTAACTGTCTGTCGCGGTAGCCAACTGTCGCTATAGGTAGCTAGGTAAGGACTGAACCTTGCTTTTTCAACTGCTAATCGGCCAATACCTTCGAAAAACACGATACCTTCGGAAAATAGCATTGAAAGAAGGGCATTATGATGCCTTCATGATGATGAAAAGTCACCCATCGGATGTGATTGGCTAGCATTAATTAGGTAATTAATGCTGTTTTTAAATTATTTATAATGAAAAGCAGCATTATTGCGACGAACTTGCGTTGTATTAGGCGTAATTCGTATTACAATTCAGGTTGTAGCAATACGTTAAATCTGTGCTTTAGGAATCAGTGTTTGGCACCATATTAACGCTATGTATGTTAACGCTAAGTATTGGGCTTATAATTAAGCATTAGTGTTATCACTGAGCTTTTTTGCAAAAACAGCGTTTAAATAAGCATGATGTTTATACTTGTTATAATCACGAGCCAATCCGGCGTTAAAGCGGCGCTAACTGGCTATTGAATAGCAAGGATAAGGCTTCCAGAGTGCGCTATTTACTGAAGTGAAACGAGGTGGTTTATGTCACAGTCTGTGATTACAATGCTAAAAGATGGCCAGCACTACATGAAAACCTGGCCTGTCAAAAAAGAACTGTATGCCTACTTTCCTGAATGCCGGGTAGTTGCGGCCACGCGTTTTGCTATCAAAACTATGCCGCCTGCGGCAATACTTTCGTGTGCATTGTTACTTCAGAACATGGGCACAGACTATATTCCGCAAACCATCACCATAGGTGCTTTCTTTTTAAGCATTCCGCTACAAGGGTTATTGTGGTTGGGTCATCGTTCAAACCAATACTTACCGCCGCAATTAAACAGCTGGTATCAAGATATTCACAGTAAAATGCGATCGGAAGGTTGCAACGTATCGTCGGTTAAATCGAAACCGAAATATAAAGAGCTTGCGGCGTTACTCAAAACCGCTTTTAACGATTTAGATAACGTATTTACTAAACATTGGTTCCGTTAAAACTCAGTTAGGTTTTGCTGTGCCTGGCATGTTTGCTAGCTAGCGGGTTAATTACCTAAGTAACTATTAAACGAACTAAATAAGTAAGAAACGAACGAACTAAACCGCTAACTTACCGATTTCTCTTCTATCAGCACGCCATTGCATTTTCGACACTTGTACTGCGCCCCTTTCAAAATTTTATTATGTCGTCTTATTGTCAGCTGGTGTGAACTGCAAAGGCAGGCATAGCTGAACTGCTTGCCAATAACACCTTCAATATCAAAACTGTGGGTTGCGTTAGCCGGACGGTGAAATACATCAATCATGATGGCTTGCCATTCCACGCCGTGGGGCTTTACCTTCTTGAACAATTGCCAAGTAAGCAAATGACTCACTTCATGAGGAATAACATCTACTATGAATTCGTGTTCATTCTGTTTGAATAGTTCGGGGTGCAAATTAATGCGATTTTGTTGCAAAAACGCGGTGCCTGCATTTTTACCAGAGCGTCTAAAGGTAAGCGCAGGGCGGGGGAATGTGCGCTTAAAATATTTATCAGCGCGTTGGTAGCAGCCTTCTACAGCATCAGCAATATGCTGACGCTGTAGAGAGGTTAAATCATGGCTTGCTATGGTAGTACCTTACCAAAGTTATTAATTACTCTACTTGGCACTGCAAGCAAAGAATATAAGTACCCATAGGGTCGTTCAGTTCGTTAAAGATATCGAACTCGCCAAGCACTCGTTTAAATTCATTAATTAGCGCAGAGTCTGAATTAGCAAACTGCCACTTTCCAACAAACGTAAAGGCTTGACCAAAGAACTCTTTCCAAAACAGCTCTTGTGCTGAAAGTGTACGCTGAACATAGAAAGTGTCGTAGTTATCTAGTGCAGCGAATTCTGCCGCCGCATTAACTGCGTCTTCTAATGTGCCCAGTTCATCAACTAATCCTAGCTCTAAGGCATCGGTGCCAATCCATACACGACCTTGTGCAACTTCATCTACTTCATCTACCGTCATATCTCGAGCGTTCGATACTAAAGATAAGAAGTTGCCGTAACTCGTTTCAACGTTGCGTTGCAAAATTTGGCCAAATTCTGGCGCGAGAGGGCGTACTGCAGAAAAGCCTGCTAGCTCATTCGAGCCAACGCCATCACTGTGAATGCCTAAGTAATCAAGCGAGTTTTCGTACGTCATAAACATTCCGAATACCCCGATAGATCCAGTAATAGTGCTTGGGCTAGCAAAGATACGGTCGGCGTTTGCTGCAATCCAGTAGCCGCCTGATGCTGCATATGTGCTCATAGAAACCACAACCGGTTTACCAGCATTTTTCAACTCAAGTACTTCTTGGCGGATAATCTCTGAACCTAACGTGCTGCCCCCTGGCGAATCTATTTGCAGTACTACCGCTTTCACGTTTTCATCTAAACGTGCTTTGCGCAGTAAACGTGCGGTACTGTCGCCGCCAATGGTGCCAGCTTTTTGATTGCCGTTTAAAATAGTGCCCTTCGCTACTACAATCGCAACTTGGTCGATGTCACTGTTGATAGACGGTAGGGGAGGATTAACGACTTTTAAGTAGGTGTTAAAGTTAGTTACGTTAACACCGTGATTGTCTTCGTTTTCGCCCACAAGGCCAGTAAGTTCTACACGTACGTCTTCGCGGGTTTTTAGTGCATCTACCCAATTATTTTGTAAGGCGTAATTGGCAAAATCACCACCAGCTTGCTCAAACTTAGCCAACAAGCCTTCTAGTGTTTCATCAAAGTTGGAAAGCGGAATGCCACGGGCAGCGGCAACGTCTTCTTTATATTGCTGCCAGTAACCGTCTAACCATTTACGCTCAGCTTCTTTAGCTGCTTCAGACATATCGTTGCGAATAAGCGGTTCTACGGCAGACTTATAAGTACCTACACGGAAAATATGCGTAGTCACTTTAAGCTTTTCCAAGAAATCTTTGAAATACATGCCATAACGACCATAGCCATCTAGCAGTAATGAACCCATAGGATTGAGATAAACGTGATTCGCATGAGCTGCAAGGTAGTACTGCTCTTTAGTGTAATAATCACCAATGGCGTACACAGGTTTTTCAGAGGTTTTAAAATCGTTGATGGCTCGCGCTACCGTGCGAAGTTTGTCCAAACCGCCGCCAGATAAACCTTGAAGGTCTAAAACCAATGCCTTAATTCGTCGGTCTTGCTTAGCGTTTTCAATAACTTTTACCACATCACGCACAAGTACTTCTGGATTATCAGGCTCTGAACCCATGGCATCTTGTAAAAACTGTTCAAACGGATCGACACTTTCTTTTTCAATAACGAGTTGTCCGTTCAAGGTGAGTAAAAGCGCACTATTCGCTTTTACCGTAAGTTGGTCGTCTTCTTGAGAGGTAATCGCAATGATTATGCCAACAAAAATCACCAGAAAAATGACATTGAAAAAAAGCTTACGGGTGAAGTTTAAAACCGTCCACAGGCCAATAAATAAGGATTTAGTCCAGTTTCCTTTGGCAGCCATAAATTACATTACCTTCTGTTTGTTTAACTCTATTATGTTACCGAATCGAAACTAGATCGCTAACTTATTTGTAATTGTTTGTGATTGTACCGCAAAGTCACTCACTTATGGGCATTCTCGTCATCTGTGAGCCATTGTGCAATCACTTCAGCGATGTGCTTATGATCATTCGCGCTTAGCTGCATCATCAAGTCGCCAGTGGTTTTTTTATAACCTACTTTTTTGTGCCCACGAACGAATAACCGCTTAAGCGGTGATGATTTTTGCGTTCCTTGAGGTTGTTTTCTATTGTTAAGTGAAAGTTTATTCACTTCATCACGTTCCTATAACAAGACGTTAAAAACGAAGTCCCAATAACGAGGCTCTTAATAATGATAAAGCAATTATACGCGAACCTATTTAAAAAACTAAGTGTGGCGGATGGAGTACCATTGCTGTTGTTAAGGCTTTATTTAGCCCCTGTAATGATTCAGGCTGGTTGGAATAAAGCGAGTAGCTTTTCGTCCATCGTTGATTGGTTTGGTAATGAAGACTACGGACTGGGCTTGCCATTCCCGCTTGTGCTTGCATTTTTGGCCACGGCAGCTGAGTTAGTCGGTGGTATATTTTTACTATTTGGTTTGCTTACACGCTTAGTCGCTATTCCGTTAATGGTAACCATGTTGGTGGCCATATTTACTGTGCACATCGACAATGGGTGGTTGGCCATTGCTGATGCATCATCTTGGTTAGCCGATGGCACTATTTTGATGAACGACAGTGTGATGGCAGCTCCTGAGAAGCTAAGTGCTGCAAAATCTTTACTGCAAACCCATGGAAACTACGATTGGCTTACTTCCAGTGGCAGTTTGGTCGTGCTAAACAACGGTATTGAATTCGGTGCTACCTATTTTGTCATGTTACTGGTGTTATTTTTCTATGGTGGTGGTCGCTATGTAAGTATTGATTATTTCTTTCGCCCTAAATTGCGCGATAACGGCTTGAGGTAATTCGCCCCCTAAAATAGACCAGCTATGCTGGTCTTTTCTCATTATAGAACGTAGGATCTTCCTATAACGCTTTGTTCGATAATAGGATACAGAAATGGATGCACTTACGTTACTGCTCAACAGAAGCTCTCAACCTAGACTCAATGCGCCTGCGCCGTCAGGTGAAGCGCTTGAAAACATCATGCAAGCTGCACTTCGTGCCCCCGATCATGCGTGTTTAACACCGTGGCGTTTTATTGTTTGTGAAGGAAAAGGTTTAGATAAACTAGGCAGCTTATACGAGCAATCTGCTATCGAAAACGATAAATCTCAAAAAGAAATTGAACGGGCAGTGCAGTTACCACATCGAGCGCCTATGGTTGTGGTGGCCATAGCTAAACATGTTGAGCATGAAAAAGTGCCCCGCGTAGAGCAAATTGCATCAGCGTCTTGCGGGGTAATGGCAATGCAAATGGCTGCGGTAGCCCAAGGGTTCAATGGTATGTGGAGAACGGGAAGTTATGCCCAATGTGATACGGTAAAGCGTGGTTTTGATTTAAGCGATGATGACGAAATTGTTGGTTTTTTATATTTAGGTACGCCGGCGTTTGAACCTGCGCCAAAACCAGAACGTGATACTTCTGACTACTTCGAATACTGGCGCTAACTTTCAGTATTGGCGTGCTAGTCATTTGCGAGCTGGGCACTTGAGAGATGGGCTCCAGCTTCACGCCCATGTTATTGGTTTTTACAGGGTTAATGCATCAAGCTTTTCTTTACAAGCTTAGGCAGAAAGCTAACCGCGCAGATAAGGTAATTTTATCTGCGCGGATTGAGCGTGAGAGCTCGGCATTACATTTTAAGCCAGATTTTATCCTACATGCAGATTAACATTGTAGCCGGCATATTTACGGATATTGATAACACGGTCGCCATCTAGCATCCAATATTGCCCTTTAATCCCAGTAAGCACGCCTTCAAATTCTGGCGTCTTATCTAAGTTAATCGATTTAATTTTTTCAGGGTAAGTATCAACCGGGTAATGAATGTTATGCACTTCACCATCGGCTTCAGATACCGCTTGTATCCCTTTTGTCTGCTGAATTTCTGCTATTCCATCAGCAATTTTCGACAATATAGTGGCTTTAAGCTCAAGTAAATCAACCTGATCTGGCGCACTTTTCAACATAGTGCGCCAATTGGTTTTATCGCCAATATGTTCTTTGCAAAGCATTTCCACTAAGCCACTAGTGAGCCGATCTGTTACCCGTAGCATGACGGTGGCTTGGGTAGCGCCCTGATCCATCCAACGAGAAGATACGCCATCAGTAACGTGGCGAGTTATACCCACTTTTACATTACCAGTGTTAGCTAGGTATACAAAATGCTCGCTAAAGCAGTGCTCTTCGCCCCATTGGGGTTCTCGGCATGTTCCTTCATGGTAATGACATTTTTCAGGTTTGATTATACAGCTATCGCACTGAGCTAATGAAATTAAGCAAGGGTAGCAATAGCCTTGACTAAAGCTCTTCTTGGTCTTTCTATTACAATGTACGCAGTTAATGTCGCCCGTAAAATCAAGAGAAACCTTCTGTCCGATAACGGGGTTTATATCGACCTTATGTTCCCCAATAGGAAGCTGGTAGTTAACCGTATTGTTGTCGTCAGCATGCGTGTGCATTTTTCTAAGCGCACCGCTAAAAGATGTGGTCATGGTGTATTCCTATTCGCTAAGCTCGCCGCAGAGATTCTGGGTCAGCTTGGCTTTAATGGTTTCAAACGGCAGATTCTTACTTAATAAATAATGCAATTTTGCCAATGCGGCTTCCGGGGTCATATCGCTGCCAGACAACACGCCCACTTCCTGCAAACCATGCCCTGTGGCATATCCGCCCATATTCACGCGACCGCGCATACATTGGGTGCAGTTAAGAACCGGTATTTGTCTGTCTCGTGCGTACTCTAATTGGGCAATAAGCGCGGGGCTTTGTGGTGCATTACCTACGCCGTAGCTTAATAAAATAAGTGCATTAACAGGTTGTTGTAGGGTGTTTTTAAGGACTTCTGAGGATATGCCAGGGTACAAGCTCACCATACCAATAGGCTGGGCTTTTACACTGGAAACCTTAAGGGGTTTATCCGACTCTTTAGCAAGTTCACCGGCTTTAACGCGTATGTTAATACCGGCTTCAAGAAGGGGGGGGAAGTTGGGTGAATCGAAGGCGCTAAACCCATCAGCATCTACCTTACGACTGCGATTTCCCCGTAATAAGCGGTTATTAAAAAACAAACCCACTTCTGCAATAGGGAAATTAGCGGCAACATAAAGCGCGTTTAATAGATTAACTTGGCCGTCAGAACGCAGCTCTGCAAGAGGAATTTGCGACCCAGTAACAATCACAGGCTTGGTTAAATCTTCCAGCATGAAACTCAGTGCCGAAGCGGTATACGCCATGGTATCTGTGCCATGCAAGATGATGAAACCGTCGTATTTATCGTAGTTTTCTGCAATGTCGTCGGCAATGCGTTGCCAGTCAGAAGGATCCATATCCGATGAATCTATCAGGTTATCGTACTCATGCAGTGTGAATAATGGCATTTCACTGCGATGAAACTCCGGCATGTCATTCAATGTATCGCCAAGGAAGCCTGCTGCTGGAATATAACCATGATCTGATGGCTTCATTCCGATGGTGCCGCCTGTATAGGCAATATAGATATGTTTACGCATTGCGTAACCTCACTTCTTATGTGGGTTTAGGCAGAATGACGGCATTCTAACAGCCCGCAAAGTAAAGTCATCCTGTTCGCGCAAAAACCTTGTAATCAATAGGCGGTAACAGGCAATATTAGGCGGTAAATTAATAATAAATACACGACAGGTTATTTTTAATAATGAAGACAATGAAGATAAGTTTACTCAATGCTGCCATCGTGAGCGCCTTAATGGCTTTACCAGCCGCAGCGCATCAGCAAGATGGTACGACGGTTTCTACACAATTGCAGACTGCGGTTAGTGAAGTCAAAGACATCACAGACGTTAAAGCAAATAAAACAGAGGCGGAAAAATTAGCAGCCCTAACGCTTAAATTTTTCAACGAGTCGTTAGAACAAAACCCTGTGATGGCAACATTTTATGGCGTAAGCGATTACAACGATAAATTTAACGAGCCGTTAAGTGAGGCGGTTATTGCTAAATCAAAGGCTCATGAGCAAACCTATTTAGCAGCCATTAATGCTATTGATGCGTCTAAACTTAGTGGGCAAGACTGGATCAGCTACCATATTTTCAAAAGTGACAGAGAACATGCTATTGCGGGTTATCAGTTTGGTAGCCAGTACATGCCAATTAATCAAATGTATGGCGTGCATACTTTTTTCCCCATGCTGGGATCTGGCCAATCTGCGCAGCCGTTCGCTACGGTAAAAGACTATGAAAACTTCATTTCACGTACTAAAGGCTACGTCGAATTTATCGATAGTGTAATCCTGTATATGAAAAAAGGGATTGAGGAAGGGGTTGTCTTACCTACTGCTATCACCGAGAAAATGGTACCGCAATTAAGTGCTCATATAGTGAAGAAAGCTTCTGAGAGTGTGTTCTACGGACCCGTTAATCAGCTTGAGAAAAACGAAGATATTAGCGACGATGAAAAAGCGCGCTTAGCCGCTGCCTACGAAGGAATGATTACTGAAATGATTGTGCCTTCGTATCAAAAACTGCACGACTTCGTAGTAGAAGAATATTTGCCTCACACCCGCGCTACTGTAGGGTACTCAGACTTACCAAATGGAAAAGCCTGGTACGAATATAAAATTAAAGATAACACTACCTTGCCGCTAAGTGCCGATGAAGTGCATGAGTTTGGGTTATCTGAAGTGTCGCGCATATTAGGTGAAATGAAAGCGGTTAAACAAACCGTAGGCTTTGAAGGAGATTTAGCAGCGTTTTTCGATCATCTTCGTACCGACGATAAATTCTACTTTGAGTCTGATGAAGCGCTAATTAAAGCGTACACCGATGTAAAAACGGATATAGACGCCCGCTTACCAACGCTTTTCAGCGTATTCCCGAAAGCCGATTATATTGTAAAAGCAGTAGAACCTTATAGAGAAGCGTCTTCGGCTGCAGCCAGTTACATGTCTCCAGCGCCAGATGGCAGTAGACCTGGTATTTTCTATATCAACACCCGTGACCTTAAAGCCCAACCTAAGTTTAGTTTGGAAACCTTAAGTATTCATGAGGCCGCGCCTGGTCACCACTTCCAAATTGCTATTCAGCAAGAAGTGGAAGGCTTACCTTTGTTTAGAAAATTCAACGGCTATACCGTGTTCAGTGAAGGCTGGGCTTTGTATGCGGAAAGCTTAGGAAAAGAGCTGGGTATGTTTACCGACCCTTACATGTGGTACGGGCGCTTGAACGATGAACAGCTTCGTGCCATGCGTTTAGTGGTTGATACTGGGCTGCATGCCAAGGGCTGGAGCCGTGAGAAGGCTATTGCGTATATGCTTGAGAATTCGTCGATGGCTGAGTCTGATGCGGTTGCAGAGGTAGAGCGTTATATTTCTATTCCCGGTCAAGCGCTAGCGTATAAAGTGGGTGAGCGTCATATCAGACATTTGCGTAATCAAGCCACTGAAGCCTTAGGTGAGGACTTCGACATTAAAGCGTTCCACAGCAATATACTGACCGATGGGGCAATGCCAATGCCTATCTTGAGTGAGAAAATGTCGATGTGGATAGACGACGTAAAATCCAAAAGCCAAGGCGAGTAAGTTGGTCACTGGCTAAGTAAACACAAATAAAAAAGCGGCTGTGAAAGCCGCTTTTTTTATACTTATTTAACTTCTTTACCTGCTGCCTGTTGGTCAGCATGGTAACTAGAGCGTACCATAGGGCCACTGGCTGCATGGGTAAAGCCAATGTCTTTGGCGTAAGCGCCTAGAGCATCAAATTCATCAGGGTGAACATAACGTTTAACGGGGAAATGATGACGACTTGGCTGCAAATATTGGCCTAATGTCAACATGTCCACGTCATGAGCACGTAGATCACGAAGAACGCCTTCAATTTCAACGTTTTCTTCGCCCATGCCCATCATCAAGCCAGATTTGGTTTTAATATCAGGATGCTGGGCTTTGAACTTCTTAAGTAAGTCTAGTGACCACTGGTAGTTAGCACCAGGGCGGCACTCGCGGTATAAACGCGGAATGGTTTCTAAGTTGTGATTAAACACATCAGGAACACCATTCTTGAAAATTTCTAATGCGCGATCCATACGGCCACGGAAATCCGGTACTAGCACTTCAATAGTGGTAGTAGGGCTGTGCTCGCGAATAGCGTTGATACAATCAACGAAATGTTGTGCACCACCGTCACGCAAGTCATCGCGGTCCACCGAGGTAATTACCACGTAACGAAGATTCATTTCAGCAATGGTCTTCGCTAGCTTTTCTGGCTCTTCCGCGCTTGGCGGTAGCGGCTTACCGTGGGCAACATCACAGAACGGACAACGACGGGTGCAAATGTCACCCAGAATCATAAAGGTTGCCGTACCATGGTTGAAGCACTCAGCTAAGTTAGGGCAGCTGGCTTCTTCGCACACAGAATGCAGTTTATTCTTTCTTAATGTCTTCTTAATGTGGTCAATTTTATCTGTGCTGCGTGGCAGCTTAATTTTGATCCACGAAGGCTTGCGCAGCATTTCTTCCTTTTCAGTAGGAATAATGGTGACAGGAATGTGTTTTACTTTTTCGTCGTCGCGGAGTTTAACTCCAGCTACAGGTCGTGCGTTACTCATCAAAACCTTCTTTATGTCGTTTTTCCGTAATGGAAAGCGCTTCAAGTAGTAAGTCGGTAAGAAACTCACCGGCAACACTTATCGAATCAGGGCCATTCAGACTGGCGGTATCAATCATTTCCATACCTGCATAACCACATGGGTTAATGCGCTGAAACGGTGACAAGTCCATATTAACATTTAATGCCAAACCATGAAATGAGCAACCGTGACGAATTCTTAACCCTAATGAGCAGACTTTTTTCTCATCTACATAAACCCCTGGCGCATCGGGTTTGGGGTAGGCGGTAACACCGTACTTGGCCATCAAGCTTACCACAGCGTCTTCCATCGCAGTCACTAAGTGACGTACACCAAGCTTGCGTCTTCGAATATTAATAAGAAGATAAATAACCTGCTGGCCTGGGCCGTGGTAGGTTACTTGACCGCCTCTGTCGACTTGAACCACGGGAATGTCACCGGGCATTAAGATGTGTTCAGCCTTGCCTGCTTGACCTTGTGTGAATACAGGGTCGTGCTCAACCAGCCAAATTTCATCTTCAGTCGTATCGTCACGCTCATCCGTGAACGTTTTCATGGCAGCCCATGTGGGCTCGTAGCTTTGTCTGCCCAGTTGCCGAATAATGACAGAGTCGGTTAGGGTGCTCACTTATAGTACGACTCTTACAAGTTCTAACTTAGCAAGTTCAGTGTAGATAGTTTCCATATGCTCTTTGCTGGTCACTCGTACACTTACCGATACAGAATGGTAATTACCTTTGCTACTTGGCTTCACTGCGGGTGAATAATCACCTGGCGCGTGCTGCTGTAAGCACTCAATTACGTGATTCGGTAAATCGTCATGAGCAATGCCCATTACTTTAAATGTTTGATTTGTTGGAAAATCTAGAAGTTCATCGAAACGGGTATCCATGCGATATCCTTTTTATACAATCATTAAATACAAAAACGGCCCGATTATACCAATCAGGCCGCCCTTGAACTAGTGTAGCGATGCGTTATGTTACGCTTCGTCGAAGCCCAGTTGCAGCATAATGTAATCTTTAATGCGGTTAAACATGCTGCCTTCTTTCACTTCTTGCAAAGTGACAAGGGGGTAGCTGGCTACATCTTCGCCTTCGAGTTGAAGGAAAAGTGTGCCGACAACTTGGCCTTTAGCCAGTGGCGCTTCTAGTTTTTTATCTAGTTCAAAATTGGCTTCTAAGTTAGCCGCTTGGCCGCGTGGAATGGTAATGGGGGTAGATTGGTTAATTCCAAGGTCTACGGTTTCTCTATCGCCCATATAAATGCGGTGTGCTACAAAACTATCGCCAGCGTGGTAAGGCGTTAGCGTTTCATAAAAGCGGAAACCATATTTAAGTAGCTTCTTGTTTTCAACCTTACGGGCTCTTTCACTATCTGTACCCATAACTACAGAGATTAAGCGCATGTCGCCTTGTGAGGCAGAAGTAATAAGGCTGTAACCCGCGTCTGACGTATGGCCAGTTTTAATGCCATCAACGTTTAAGCTTTTGTCCCATAATAGGCTGTTACGGTTATATTGCTTGATGCCATTAAATGTAAATTCTTTTTCGCTGTAAATTTTGTACATTTCAGGAGTTTCAGCAATTAATGCACGAGACACTAACGACATATCACGAGGCGTAGTGTAGTGGTCAGGATCGTGAAGACCGTGTGCATTCACAAAATGGGAGCCTGTCATACCAAGTGCTTGGGCATGTGCGTTCATCATGCTTGCAAATGCTGCTTGAGAACCAGCAACGTGCTCAGCCATCGCTACGCAAGCATCGTTACCTGACTGCACTACAATTCCGCGTAATAAATCGCTTACCGTAACTTGTGTACCCACTTCGATGAACATTTTTGAAGAATCTGGAAATTTTTTGGCCCATGCATTTTCAGAAATGGTTACTTCGTCAGAAAGGCTAATATTACCGGCTTGCAGTTCTTTACCAATAACATAAATGGTCATGATTTTAGTTAAGCTGGCAGGTGCCAATTGCATGTCTGCGTTTTTCGACGCGATAACGTGTCCGGTTTCAAAGTCGGTTAAAAGAAAGCCTCCTGCCGCTACAGATGGAGCGGGTGGAGTAACCACTGCTGCATTAGCTGACAGTGCTAGCGCACTGAAAAGCATAAAAGCGAAGGAGAGAAAAGACGGTTTAGCGCGTTGAATTATTCTGAGCATGATTTTATTTTCTTTGACCGTTTATTATCCGTTTAAAACTGCACAGCAGGCACGCTATACAGTTATTACTACTACTTAGTTTAGAATTCTAACGTAAGGCGCATAGTTCGACTAGGGTTAAACCAAAAAGTTTAGCTGTTAATAGAGATTAGGCTACGAAACAACGAAAAAGCGCCATAAATAACAGATTTGAAACGCGTTTCGCCACATTGTCGCCACAGTTGTGACGGTTTTTTGAACGGGCGCTTTTTTGAATGGGGCTTTTGGGGACGGACGGCTACAAGGTTTGTTTTATCTTGTAAGCTTGTGGGTAGCCGTTTTGTTTAAGTTGTTCTAGCAATTCGTGGGCAAGGGCTTCATCTTCAATAGGGCCAAGTTGAAGTTTATACACATTGCCTACCACTGGCATGTGTGTTGGCACCTGATAAAGCGCCGAAAGTACGTTCGAAATAGACTCTGCTTTTTTCTGATTCGATAGCGCTGCCACTTGAATAAAGTAACCGTCTAGTGAAATTGACGTTTGTTGAAGGTTATCGCTTTGTACAGACGCATTCGCAGCCACGTCTGATGATATTGGTGCTGAGGGAAGGGGAGCAATGCCAATGTATTCATCGTAAGTTACCGTTGGGTTTACGCCAACCGTAACGTTATTTTCGGGGTCGAAGTGAATGACTTCAATTTTAACTTTTGCCGTGCCTTTGTTGTGATAACCCAATTTTACCGCCGCAGCATAAGACAAATCGATGATGCGATTATCGTGAAAAGGGCCACGATCATTCACTCGCACAATCGCTTGCTTGTCGTTATCTAAGTTCGTCACGCGTACGTAAGAGGGAAGCGGTAAGGTTTTGTGGGCAGCCGACATGGCGAACATGTTGTAGGTTTCACCATTTGAGGTTAAATGGCCGTGAAACTTTTGACCATACCAACTGGCGTAACCTACTTCTTCGAACCCTTTGCCAGACGTAAGCGGCGTATAATGTTTGCCGAGCACTTTATAAGGGCGGCTGTTAAACATTCTATATGCTTCATATTTAGGGACCGCATCCAAGGTTTCAGGCACTTTTGCCACATGGTTCGGCGCAGTATCTTGATGTTGAGTATAGCGGCCACTAGGCGCTGATTTACACGCAGCGAGTATGAATGAAGCAAACAGTATCAACAGTAGTGTGCGCATATTATCTAGACATTAGTCGTTTTTGAGTGGCAATAGACATTAGCATGCCAAAGCCTGCCATTAATGTCACCATGGAAGTGCCACCATAACTCACTAAAGGTAGTGGCACCCCTACAACAGGAAGTAATCCAGATACCATCCCCATGTTCACAAATACATAAACGAAGAAGGTTAAGGTAATACTGCCTGCCAGTAATTTAGAGTAGGCGTCTTGAGCGCGACTGGCAATAATAAGCCCACGTAAAATAACGCAAAGGTAAATGATTAATAAAACAATAACTCCTGTGAGCCCAAATTCTTCGCTGAAAACAGAAAAAATAAAGTCGGTGTGCCGTTCGGGTAAGAATTCTAATTGTGATTGGGTGCCCTGCAACCAGCCTTTTCCATCTACACCACCAGAACCTATGGCAATTTTCGACTGAATAATATGGTAACCCGAACCGAGTGGATCGCTCTCTGGGTTTAAAAAAGTCAACACCCGTTGCTTTTGATATTCTGCCATTAAAAAGAACCACATAATGGGCGCGAAACCACCTAGCAACAGAGCAACAAAACCGATAAGCCGCCAACTCATACCGGCAAGGAAAATAGCGAAGATCCCCGAGCTAGCAATAAGCAGGGATGTCCCTAAGTCCGGCTGTTTGGCAATAAGCACCGTTGGAATAGCGACCATTAAAAATCCCACCACAATATTCATGGTACGAGGGGGCAGCGTAAACTGGCTAATATACCAGGCAACCATCATAGGCACGGCAAGCTTCATTAACTCTGAAGGTTGAAAACGTATAAACTTTAAGTCGAGCCAGCGTTGGGCGCCTTTACCCATATCACCAAATAACAATACCGCGATAAGCATTAACAGCCCGGCAATATAAGCGTAAGTCGACAGCCGGCGAAATGCGCCAGGGGGAATTTGCGCAATACCTAACATAACGGCCACACTCAGTGCTAAGCGCGTAATTTGGCGTTCTACTTGTCCGGTGTCTTGTCCTGACGCGGAATACAGGGTTACTAGCCCCACTGACATAAGCACTAACAGGCTCAAAAACAGCCAGCCATCAATATGGATACGCTGTAAGAAACTGGTTTTATTTGGGTTGAGCGTGTTCTTTTTCATTATTCGTCAACCTTGCTAATTTCGGTGTCGAAAACCCGATCACGAAAATAGAAGTCCATGATTTTTTTGGCTACGGGAGCGGCATTTTTACTACCACCACCGGCGTTTTCAAGCACGACCGTCACTGAAATCTCTGGGTTTTCAAAAGGAGCAAAGCCCACATACATGGCATTGTCTCGCAAACGTTCATCAATTTTTTCAGCATCGTATTTTTCATCTTGCCCCACAGAAAATAACTGTGCAGTACCGGTTTTTCCTGCAGACTGATAGGGAGCATCAGCAAAGGTATGGCGAGCGCCACCTTCTTTACCATGCACTACGTCGTGCATAGCATTCAGAATAATATCGACATTATGTTGATTTTTAATCTCGATAGGCCGAAGAGTTTTAAGTGGAATAATTTCTACAGAGCTATCTTCATGCATGAACCCGCGAATAATTTGCGGAATAATACGCTCGCCCCGATTAACCAAGGTGTTCACTGAGTGCGATAACTGAATAGGAGTAGTAGACCAAAATCCTTGCCCTATACCTACAGGAATGGTGTCACCGATATACCAAGGCTGGTTAAATCTCGCACGCTTCCAGCCCCGGCTAGGCATATTCGCGTCAGACTCTTCATATAAGTCGATGCCGGTAAAATCACCAAACCCAAATTCGTACATAGACTCACTGATTTTATCTATACCCAGCTTATAAGCTAAGTCGTAGTAATAGATATCGCAGGATACTTCTATTGCTTTGGCGATATCTACTTCGCCGTGGCCCCACTTCCGCCAGTCTCGCCAAGTGTGCGATACATTGGGTAATTGATAGCGGCCATTATCTTGAATAGTATATTCTTCGGTAATAATCCCTTCTTCAAGTCCAATTAAGCCAAGGTGCGGTTTAATAGTGGATGCTGGTGGATATTGACCTTGAGTGGCGCGGTTTATTAGTGGGCGATCAGGGGAGTTAAGCAGGGCAGCGTAGTTCTTTCTGCTGATACCATGCACAAACAAATTCGGGTCGTAACTAGGGTTTGAAAATAGCGCCAATATCCCCCCTGTTTTTATATCACTTACAATGACCGCGCCGCGCTGACCTTCCAGTGCTTGCTGGGTAGCAAGTTGTAGCGAAAGGTCGATATTTAATACAATGTCTTTTCCAGGCACAGGTGGGTCGACGTTTAACACACGAATTATTCGGCCTTGATTGTTCACCTCCACTTGTTGGTAACCGACTGAACCGTGTAATAGCTCTTCGTGGTATTTTTCTACCCCTAGTTTGCCAATATCGTGGGTGGCGGCATAGTTATCTTCTTGCCCCGCTTCTACTAGCTTTTGAAGGTCTTTCTTATTGATGCGCGCCACATAACCCAATACATGAGTAAGGGCTTCTTTATAGGGGTAATGACGCGCTAGTCGCGCTTCAATTTGTACCCCTGGGTATAAATGTTTGCTGGCAGAAAAGAGCGCAACATCTACTTCAGATAATTTGGTACGAAGGGCAATAGGTTTAAAGCGTCGTTGGCCTTTTAAGCTGCTATTAAAGCTTTCACGTTCTTCTGGGGTGATACCCATCAATTGGGTTAAGCCATCTAAGGTGGCGTCTAAATCATTGGTTTGCTCAGGCGTGATCTCTAAGCTAAACACGGGACGGTTTTCCGCAAGCAATATGCCGTTTCTGTCGTAAATTAACCCACGGTTTGGCGCAACAGGTAACACCTTGATGCGATTTCCGTTTGAACGGGTTTGGTAAACGTCGTGTTGTTCAACTTGCAGGGAATAAAGGTTATTCAGCACCACGCCTAACATCATTACAACAATAATAAAGGCGATAGACGCACGTCTTGCAAATAAGTTTGCTTCGGCCGAGTGGTCTCGAATTGCTTGGCGCTTGCGATGCATAAAAGGCTATTCTCTCACTCGCGATGATACGGGTGGTTCTGAGTAACAGACCAAGCGCGGTATAAACTTTCAGAAAGAATAATTCTTACAAGTGGGTGAGGTAGGGTAAGTGCCGACAGTGACCATTTTTGTTCAGACACCGCAATACATTCAGGCGCTAAACCTTCAGGTCCACCAATCAAAAGACTGACGTCTCGGCCATCCATTTTCCAATTATCTAACTGTTTGGCTAATGTGGGGGTGTCCCAAGGTTTACCGGTGACTTCCAACGTCACTACACGGTTCCCTTTAGGAATAGCGGCGAGCATTTGTTCGCCTTCTTTTTCTAAAATGCGTTTAATATCGGCATTTTTGCCTCGTTTACCAGCGGGAATTTCGGTGAAACTTACCGGTAAATCGGCGGGGAAACGGCGAAGGAATTCATCTACCCCTGTGGTGACCCAGGCGGGCATTTTTGTACCTACGGCGACAATTTGTATACGCACAGTGGGTAAATCCTTTAGTACATCAAACTACCAACAAAGTTGACCGCAGCCTTTCTTATAAGTCTGCGGTTGGCTTTGTTATGACCACAGCTTCTCTAACTGATAGAAATCGCGGGTTTCATCTTGCATCACATGCAAAATAACGTCGCCGAAATCTACTAATACCCATTCGCCAGTTTCTTTGCCTTCAACGCTTGTTGGTGCTTCGTCTGCGCTTTTAGCTTCTACTATTACATTTTCAGCAATAGCAACAACATGGCGCTTTGAGTTACCAGAGCAAATAATCATGGTGTCGGTAATGGTTGATTTGCCACGAACATCCAGTTCTATAATATCGCGGCCTTTCATGTCGTCTACTTTATCTTTTACGAACTGCTTGAGTTGTTGACTCTCCAAGTGTTTCCTCACTTATTTGATAATTCTTGGTATAACCGATGTGTATGAATATAGTCTGCGACTGCCTTAGGCAGCCACTTTGCTATTAATTTCGTGGCTTGAAACTTTGCGTCATGCAATGCTGTTTCGTTCAAATGTGTTTCTTGCAATGTCGATGATGCGTTCGTTTGAACGGCGCTGCGCAATTGCGTTGATGAAACAGGGTGTAATGGGGTATCCGCAAGAAATACTAAGCCATTAGGCTGAGCATGTAGTTGCAGAACGTCCTCTGTTTTGTTGGCTTTTAACCACTCAACTAAGTCATCGGGTGGTGTAAACGTATCGCTGTCGCGACGCATTACCACTAGGTGACAGAAATCAAGCAAACGCTCCCACTCAAACCAAGACTTAAGATTATACAGGGAATCGGCGCCAATGAAAAAACAGATTGTCTTATTGTCTCTTTCTTTTAATGCACGAAGGGTTTTTACCGTGTAAGACGGCGAGGCAAGCGAGAGTTCGATAAGCTCTGGATACAAGCGTTTATCTTGCTCACAACACAGTTTCACCATGTTGACGCGATGCTTTTCGCTAACAGCCACTGCTTTATGCGGCGCAAGTTTACAGGGCATTAAACCTAATGCATCAATATTTAATTCTGACAGTAAATGAAGCGCAGGAGATACGTGGCCTAAATGGGGCGGGTTAAAAGTGCCCCCTAAAATAGCGCAAATAGCCAAGAACTTAAGCTTCCATCAAAGGAAGGTGAAAAATACCCATTGCCATAAACATCATGCATAAATGGCAAAGCTTTACGAAGGGGCGTGAAATAACATTTTGTTTAAACGCTAAATCTGCCTGGGTAAGGGCATCCTGAATTTGTAGTAGCTGCTCTATGCTAAGGCGATTCAACGCACTTTGATAGAAGCCTTGCCTGTTACGCCAAATGCCAAACTTTTGCCATTGAATTGCTTCACCATTAGCGGCAGCACTTTTCAATTTCCATAATACCTCCCACTCACGAATGAGCGCCCAAATAATAATGTTTGGCTCTAGTCCTTCACTTTCTAGGCGGTAAAGCATTTTCACGCAGCGATTGGCGTCGCCGCTTAGCATAACATCCACTAACTGAAACACGTTGTAGCGAGATTGGTCGACCATCGCTCGCTCAATTTGCGCTTCAGACACAGGCTGCTGCGGGTAAAGTAGGGCAAGTTTATCAATTTCTTGTTTTGCTGCTAACAGATTCCCTTCGCAAAAATCGGCAATCATTTTCATTCCAGCAGCATTAATAGTCAGCTGATGTTGTTTTACTTGATTGCTCAGCCATGCAGTGAGTTGTCTACCTTCTAAGGGATAGCACAGAACAGAAACGCCCATTTCATCGAGTACTTTAAACCACTTGCCACGCTGAACATCTTTGCCAATTTTTGGGCCGTGAATTAGCAGCAAGGTGTCTCGGGTTAACCCTTTGGCGACTTCTTGCAGCATTTTGCTGCCTTCAGCGCCGGGCTTGCCTGTGGGAAGTTCTAATTCAATAAACTGTTGGTTTGAAAACAACGACATGCTTTGTGTTGCTTCAAGTAGCTGATTCCATGAAAAACCGGTGTCGGCCACAAGCACTGTGCGCTCATCAAAACCATTGGCTTTTGCCGTGGTACGGATTTGCTCTATCACCTCAAATTTTTGCTGAGGCTCATCACCAAATACCAAGTAACAGGATGCTAATCCTTTACCTATCTCGCTGGGAAATTGGTTTGGGTAGAGTTGCATACTTAATCAATCAGCTTAGCGGCAGAGGCTTGGCTTGAAAGCCTACGGATAATAATGTCTGCTGCCTCGGCACGCATTTCATCAAGTACTAATTCTAGCTCTCTTGATTTTGCCAATACTTGATCGGGGTCATCTTGATAATCACGCATTACATTGAAGGTAGCCATAATGGCTTCTTCGTCAGGGAATTGCACCCGATAACGTACGGTATAAATTAGTTCGTATTCAGCAACTTGACCCGAAGCGTAAACCGAAAGCAGTCTGCGCTCTAATTTTTCGGGCAGTAAATACAAAGATACGCCGTCGGTTGACGACGCAGTATCTTGTTGGTAAACGCCATTTAACCCGTACACGGTAAGGCGGTCATGAAGCGCTCTTGCAAGCGGTGCATGAGCGCGAGCACTGTTAATAAGCACTGATTTTACATTTTCTGGAAGGCTAGGCGCACTTCTTAAATGAAATCCACAACCGCCAAGTGCAACAAGTGCACTCAATACCACTGTGTAACGGAGTAAACGGCGCATATTAGTTAGCCACTATGTTGACAAGTTTTCCTGGTACTACAATAACTTTACGTATTGTTTTACCTTCAATAAACGGCTGCACGTTATCTTGAGCTTTTGCCGCTTCTTCTATGGCTTCTTTGCTGGCGTCAGCAGCCACGGTCATTTTAGCGCGAACCTTACCGTTAACTTGCACGATAATAAGCTTTTCGTCTTCAACCAATGCCGCTTTGTCGGCTTCAGGCCAAGGCGCATGGTCGATATCATTTGTCTTACCCAATACTTTCCACAATTCATGAGAAATGTGTGGGGTAATAGGGTTAAGTAGCAAGACTAATGACTCTGCTGCTTCACGCATAATGGCAATATCTTGCGCATCTTCTTGTGGTGCTTTTTGAAGATGGTTCAATAATTCCATAATTGCAGCGATAGCAGTATTGAACGTTTGGCGACGACCTAAGTCATCAGACACTTTTTCAATGGTCTTATGTACTTCACGGCGTAACGCTTGCTGATTTTTATTTAGCGCTTTTGCATCAAGGGCAACGGGAGCGCCTTTTTCAACGTGCTCGGTAACTAACTTCCAAATACGACGTAAGAAACGGTTAGCACCTTCTACACCTGAATCTACCCACTCTAGTGTTTGCTCAGGAGGCGCAGCGAACATGGTAAATAAACGTACCGTATCGGCACCATATAGGTCGATAACTTCTTGTGGATCAATACCGTTGTTTTTCGACTTCGACATCTTCGTCATGCCGCCGTGAATAACGGCTTCACCATCGGCAGTTAGCCATGCTTTTACAATACGGCCTTTTTCGTCTTTCTCGGTAGACACTTCGGTAGGTGAGAACCACGTTTTCTTACCCGCACTGTCTTCACGGTAATAAGAATCTGCTAGTACCATGCCTTGGCATAGTAAACGCTTAAACGGCTCATCAGAATTTACCAAGCCTTCGTCACGTAATAGTTTGTGGAAGAAGCGAGAGTACAATAAATGCAAGATGGCATGCTCGATTCCACCAATGTACTGATCCACCGGTAGCCAGTAGTTTGATGAAGTTGGGTCTAGCATGGCATCGTGATTTGTGGCGCTTGCATAGCGCGCGTAGTACCACGACGATTCCATAAAGGTATCGAAGGTATCGGTTTCACGAAGGGCAGACTCACCGTTGTAAGTGGTTTTTGCCCACTCAGGATCTGCTTTAATCGGCGACGTAACACCGTTCATTTCAACGTCTTCTGGAAGTACAACCGGCAATTCACTTTCTGGTACCGGAACCGACTCGCCATTTTCCAAGTTAAGCATTGGAATAGGTGAGCCCCAGTAACGCTGACGGCTTACGCCCCAATCTCGTAAACGGTAGTTTACTTTGCGCTTACCAAAGCCTTTTTCTTCAAGTGCGGTTGCGATGTCATTAAACGCATCGTCAAACGCTAGACCATCGAATTTTTCAGAATTTATTAACGTGCCTTTTTCGGTATACGCAGAAGCAGTCAAATCACATTCTTCTTTTGCATCTGCATTAGGCGCGATAACTTGCTTAATGGTTAAGCCATATTTAGTCGCAAATTCCCAATCGCGTTGATCGTGACCAGGTACTGCCATTACTGCGCCTGAGCCGTAATCCATCAATACGAAGTTAGCTACCCAAACAGGAAGTAGTTCACCCGTTAAAGGATGTACTGCTTGAATGCCCGTATCGCAGCCTTTTTTCTCCATAGTCGCCAACTCTGCTTCGGCTACTTTGGTGTTTTTGCACTCGTCAATAAATGAGGCTAGTTCAGCATTCGATTTTGCTGCAAATTCAGCTAATGGGTGCTGCGCAGCCACTGCCACGTAGGTTACGCCGTAGAATGTATCTGGGCGAGTGGTGTAAACGGTTAATTCGTTTATATCGCTGCCGTTTTTACCTAAGTTAAAGGTAATGTCTACCCCTTCAGAGCGACCAATCCAGTTTGCCTGCATGGCACGTACTTGATCAGGCCATTCTTCAAGCTGTTCTAAGTCGGTTAATAACTCTTCGGCGTAGTCGGTAATTTTGATGAACCACTGTGGAATTTCTTTTTGTTCCACTAATGCACCTGAACGCCAACCACGACCGTCAATAACTTGTTCGTTAGCCAATACGGTTTGGTCTACCGGATCCCAGTTAACCGTTGAGTTCTTCTTATATACCAAGCCTTTTTCATAAAGACGAGTGAAGAACCATTGTTCCCAGCGGTAGTAATCTGGTTTACAGGTAGTGACTTCGCGATCCCAGTCGTAACCGAAACCCAAAGAGCGAAGCTGTGTTTTCATGTAATCAATATTGGAGTAGGTCCAATTCGCAGGCGCAGTATTATTATTAATAGCGGCGTTTTCTGCTGGAAGACCGAAAGCATCCCAACCCATAGGTTGTAGAACGTTTTTACCCTGCATGCGCTGATAGCGGCTAATAACATCACCAATGGTGTAGTTACGCACGTGACCCATATGCAAGCGACCACTTGGGTAGGGGAACATAGAGAGACAGTAGAACTTCTCTTTTTCTACATCGTCATTTGCTTGAAATGAGTTATTTTCTTCCCAGTATTGCTGAACACGTTGTTCTATATCTTTCGGGTTGTACTGATTTTCGGCCATGAA
The DNA here is from genome assembly GCF_001562125.1 of Alteromonas sp. Mac1. Lineage (NCBI taxonomy): Bacteria > Pseudomonadati > Pseudomonadota > Gammaproteobacteria > Alteromonadales > Alteromonadaceae > Alteromonas > Alteromonas sp. Mac1. The sequence goes on along the minus strand of NZ_CP013932.1, from coordinate 1,563,440 downwards.
ACTTAGGCTTCCGCATTATTAGAGTTAAAACGTTCATGAAACCTGCCCCCTAGAAAATTTCATTATGGGGAAGTGAGTCGCCGTTAGGCTGAATCACAATATTGCAGGTTTAACTTGCATGTAGCCGCATAGAATAACCCAGCGCTACACTTAGCCTCAATAGCTAGTGCTAGGTTAGCACGACTTTTTTACCACTACTTGTTGAAAAAGTAAGCGTATTGGCAAAGGTTTCGCTTCATAGTGGTTTAGCACATAAAAATGAATTGCTAGGATTGTTCGTTAATTCATCGATTAGAGGCTTGAAACAGTGCTTTACAGCATAAGGGTTTGACACACTAGTTAAATAGGGTTTCACTTACCCTAAAGCACAATAAACAGAACACTATGCCAGGCGAAAGCACCACTATGGCCCTAGATCCAATTGACCTAACTCCGACCATTAATCGAAAAGCAGTGAATGCTGCCTTAAAAGACGATGAAGCTCTAAATGCCACTTTTATAGGTCAGGAGCGCGCGCGAGAAGCGTTAACTTTCGGTCTTGGCATTAACGCGAAAGGTTATAATCTTTATGTAATGGGTGAACCGGCTACGGGTCGCTTTACATTGGTAAAGGATTACATTGAACGCCAAGTCGCCGTACTGCCTGCACCTGATGATTGGTGTTATATCAATAATTTTGATGAAGAGCGCGAACCCGTAGCCCTTCGTTTTCCCCCTGGTGGTGGCAAAGCATTTCAAAAAGACATTACTAATTTAATTGATGATGTGCTTGATACCTTTCCAGTGGCATTTGATAACCCTGGTTACCAGCGCCGTAGAACCAGTATTTCTCGCGAGTTCGATCAAAAATACGATAGCGCTATTGATGCGGTAGAACGTTTTGCAAAAGCTAATGATGTTGCCATGAGTGAAGATGGGGGCACCATTACGTTTTCACCTATTGTTGATGGCAAACCCATCAGTGATGCTGAATTTGCGACCGCTAGCGATGAAAAACGCCAATTCTTTTATAACTTGATAGACGAGCTAGAAAATAGACTAAGTGAAAGTTTATTAAGTTTGCCCTCTTGGAAGCGTGAAAATTCAGAGCGCTTGCGTGAGCTAGATAAGCAAACTGCCGAGCAGGGCATTAAGCCGCTATTAAAAGTGCTTGAGCACAAATACGCGTCAGATTTAGGTATTTTAAAATATTTAAAGCAGCTTAAAACCGCACTCGTGAATGCTATTTTACTTATTTTGGCTGAAGAGCAAAAAGACGAAAAAAATGATGATTTCGATAAACGTTTATTCTTAGAAGAGCAATTTTTGCCTAATGTACTGGTCGCAAATCGTTTAGATGACTCGGCGCCGGTAATTTACGAGCCAAACCCAACTTATCAAAACCTGTTCGGGAAAATTGAATACACTAATATTCATGGCAGTGTTTACACAAATTACCGAATGATTCGCCCTGGTGCTTTACATCGTGCCAATGGCGGTTATTTGCTGCTTGATGTGGATCAGTTAATAGAACAGCCCTATGTGTGGGATACCCTAAAACTTGCGGCGAAATCAGGTCGCTTGAAAATGGATTTACCCCAGCAAGATGTTGGTATGGTAAACGCAATTACGTTAAACCCTCAACCTATCGATTTGAACGTAAAGATAGTGCTGTTAGGGTCGCGAGACTTGTATTACACCTTGCAAGATTACGATGATGAATTCGATGAGCTATTTCGTGTACTGGTCGATTTCGATTTAGAAATTCAGGTAACTCGACAAGCTTTGTTCGATTTTGTGGGAAAGGTGCGCAAACATATACTGGCGCTTAATTTAACCGGTATTACCGCTAATGCCATGTGCCGGTTAGTTGAATATTCACTGCGCATGGCTGAACACCAAGAAAAGCTCTCGGCGCATTTTGCCGAAGTGATTGAACTGGTAAACGAAGCCCATTATTTTTGTGTAAAGTCAGGCGGCGAAACCCTAGAGCTTGATCATTTACGCACTGCGCTGAGCGCCAAAAAACGCAGAACAGGGCGAGTAAGCCAAACCCTACTGAATGATATTAAAGAAGGGCATGTTCTTATTGCTACCGACGGCAAAGCCATAGGTAAAGTGAATGGGCTTACGGTGCTAGATATTGGCGATACCGCCTTTGGTACCCCTGCGCGCATTACCTCAACGGTATTTGCAGGTGCAAGTGGTGTAGTTGATATTGAACGTGAAGTAGAGCTAGGGCAACCCATTCACTCCAAAGGCGTGATGCTGTTAACAGGGTATTTGGGTTATAAATATGCCCAACATTTTCCACTAACCTTATCTGCCAATATTGCCTTGGAGCAATCCTATGGGCACATTGATGGTGATAGTGCGTCATTAGGCGAATTAGTCGCATTAATTTCTGCGCTAACCGAAATTCCATGTGTGCAGACGCTTGCTATTACAGGTTCCATTAACCAATACGGTGAAGTGCAAGCGGTGGGTGGCGTGAATGAAAAAATAGAAGGCTTTTTCGACTTGTGTCAGCACCGCGGCCTAACCGGTACGCAAGGTGTGGTCATTCCTAAATCGAATGCGATTAACCTCGTGTTAGATGCCACGGTAATAGATGCGGTGAAAAAAGGCTTGTTCCACATTCATACAGTAGAAACGGTAGATGACGCTTTAGCTGTATTAATGGGGCAAGACGCCGGTACATTAAGTAGCCGAGGTCGTTACCCGAAAAACACCATTAACTATCATGCAGTGAATCGTTTATATAATATTGCACTCATGGTAAATGGTGGCGACGGCGAATAAGGGCTTTCGTAAAAAGGGCTATTCGTAAAAGAGAGCATCATTGTGATGCTCTCTCGTGTTATAGCCAATACAGCCAATTATTTTGGCGGCATTCTCAAGCCGCCATCTAAACGAATGGTCTCGCCATTTAAATAATTATTTTCGGCAATATGCAGCACCAATTTGCCGAACTCTTCCGGTAAGCCTAAGCGTTTTGGAAACTGAACGTTAGCAGAAAGGGCGTCTTGTACTTTTTCTGGCATAGAAAGCAGCATAGGTGTTCCCATAACCCCAGGAGCAATAGTGTTAACCCGAATGCCTAGCGGTGCAAGGTCTCTTGCCATGGGCAGAGTAAGCGCAACAATGCCGCCTTTGCTTGCTGCATAAGCGGTTTGACCAATCTGCCCTTCATATCCAGCCACAGAGGCAGTATTAATAATAACACCACGTTCGCCTTCCTCATTCAATGGTACTTGCTTCGCCATGGCTGCAGCTACAAGGCGCGCCACATTGAAACTTCCCACTAAGTTAATATCAATTGTGTTTTGAAAGTCACCTAAGGGGGCTGGATTACCATCTCGGTCCAATAAACGTTTTGCTGGGGCAATGCCGGCGCAGTTTACGCACAGAGAAAGCGTGGAAAAGCGAGCAATGCATTTATCGATAGCATGGGTAATGTCATCTTCGCTTCTTACATCAACCTTAACAAACAGCGTATGTTCAGCATCGAGTTCTTCAACCCGTTGTTTACCCATTTCTTCATTAAGATCGAGTAAACATACATTGGCACCAGCTGCACGAAGTGCAATGGCAGTAGCATGACCAAGACCAGAGCATCCACCAGTAACTATTGCGGTGCGGTTTTTAAGCGGCTTTTGTTTTAAATAAGTAGTATGAAGTGAGTCGGGGTTAGTATTTGTTTCTGTCATAGGATTTCCGCGTAGGTTCCATATTATTTTTTGTTAATTTATGTCCACAACGACATTATTATGGTTATTAACATAATATTAACGGTAATACGGCACGAAAACTATGGTGCCAGCAAAAACCGGCACCATGGTATGACTTATTTTGGCAACTGAATTTTACGCTCTTCACTCGGACGGTAAAGAATTAGCGTATGTCCAATTACTTGTAGCTTTTCTGATTTAGTTTCGCGAACAATCGCATCCATAATGAGCGATTTTTCTTCACGATCATCAGTTGGAACTTTAACTTTAATCAGTTCATGGAAATTTAATGCATTGTCGATTTCCGCAACAACACCTTCAGTAAGGCCGTTTGAACCTAGCTGTACGATAGGCTTTAACGGGTGCGCTAGGCCTTTTAAAAATTGTTTCTGTTTATTTGAAAGTTTCATGTAGTCAATTTTCTTACAATTAATCTATAAATTTAAGCTTGAATTAACGTATTCTAACGCCATCTTCTCTACAATCCTAATGACAATGTATTGGAATGACAAAAAAGAAGCACTCTGCCAGTAGTAAACGCTGGTTAACAGAACATTTTAACGACCATTATGTGCAAAAAGCACAGAAGCAGGGTAAGCGATCGCGCGCCTTCTTCAAATTGGAAGAAATTCAGCAAAAAGACAAACTTATCAGCACAGGCAACACAGTAGTTGACCTTGGTGCTGCGCCAGGAGGCTGGTCTCAACTCGCTTCTGAACTGGTAGGAGACAATGGGCAAGTTATCGCATGCGATATTTTACCGATGGATTCTATTGTTGGCGTTGATTTTTTGCAGGGTGACTTCAGAGATGAAGCTGTTTTAAATGCATTATTGAACAGAATTGGTGGGAACACCGTAGATATAGTGTTGTCTGACATGGCACCGAACCTGTCTGGAAATGCAGCAGTAGATCAAGCCGGGTCGATGTACTTGTGTGAATTGGCACTGGATATGTGCCATCAAGTATTGAAACCAGGTGGAGGTTTTATGATTAAGGTTTTCCAAGGGGAAGGCTTTGATACCTTTCTGCGCGCATTACGTGACTCGTTCACAACCATAAAAACACGTAAGCCCGATTCATCACGATCACGGTCTCGTGAGGTGTATTTGGTGGCTCTTGGGTATAAAGTGTAGTACGCTTTGAGTAAGCGATTTTCGTTGCGAAAGTTTATAAGTGTAAGTGAAGCTCTCGTGGTTTTATCTTTCACAAGCATATTCTTTCGGATTTTTAGAGGTTAGTAGCATTGAGCGATATGGCAAAAAATTTAATCTTATGGTTGGTTATCGCCGTTGTGTTGATGTCTGTTTTTCAGAGCTTTTCACCTAGTGAATCGTCGAAAACACAGACCGATTACACAACTTTTTTAAGAGAAGCTGAGCAGGGTAACATCCGTGAAGTTCGCATTAATAATAGCGGCGAAATTCGTGGTACCCGACGTTCAGGCGAAACATTCCAAACGTACGTACCGTATTTTGACGACAAGTTAGTTTCTGACTTAGTTAAAAACGATGTGCGCGTTTACGGTGAGCCGCCAGAAGAACAATCATTTCTCACATCTATTTTCATTTCTTGGTTCCCAATGCTTCTGCTTATTGGTGTATGGATTTTCTTCATGCGTCAAATGCAAGGTGGCGGTGGTCGCGGCGCAATGTCTTTCGGCAAAAGCAAAGCTCGCCTATTAGGTGAAGACCAAATCAAAACCACATTTGCTGATGTTGCAGGTTGTGACGAAGCAAAAGAAGATGTGTCTGAATTGGTAGACTTCTTACGTGACCCATCTAAGTTCCAAAAATTAGGCGGTAAAATTCCTAAAGGCGTACTGATGGTAGGTCCTCCTGGAACGGGTAAAACGTTGCTTGCTAAAGCGATTGCTGGTGAAGCAAAAGTACCTTTCTTTACCATTTCAGGTTCAGACTTCGTAGAAATGTTTGTTGGTGTTGGTGCCTCGCGTGTTCGTGATATGTTCGAACAAGCGAAAAAAGCCGCTCCCTGTATCATTTTCATCGATGAAATTGATGCGGTAGGTCGTCAACGTGGCGCAGGTTTAGGTGGTGGTCACGATGAACGTGAACAAACACTTAACCAGATGCTTGTTGAAATGGATGGATTTGAAGGTCATGAAGGCATTATTGTTATTGCCGCGACTAACCGTCCAGACGTATTAGACCCTGCATTGTTACGCCCAGGTCGTTTTGACCGTCAAGTGGTTGTTGGTTTACCTGACATCCGTGGTCGTGAACAGATTCTTAAAGTGCATATGCGCAAAGTGCCTGTGGCCGATAACGTTGAAGCAAGTGTTATTGCCCGTGGAACACCAGGTTTCTCCGGTGCCGACTTAGCTAACTTAGTCAACGAAGCTGCTTTATTCGCTGCACGTGGTAATAAACGTTTAGTAGCGATGGAAGAATTCGAGAAAGCGAAAGACAAAATCATGATGGGCTCTGAGCGTAAGTCTATGGTGATGACTGAGGAAGAAAAGACCAACACGGCTTACCACGAAGCAGGACATGCAATAGTTGGTCGCTTGGTTCCAGAACATGATCCTGTTTACAAGGTTTCTATTATTCCTCGTGGTCGTGCCCTGGGTGTAACTATGTATCTTCCAGAACAAGACAAGTACAGCCACAGTAAACAGCATTTAGAAAGTATGATTTCTAGTTTGTATGGTGGACGTATTGCTGAAGAAATGACCTTAGGCGAAGCAGGCGTAACTACTGGCGCTTCAAACGATATTGAGCGTGCATCCGATATTGCGCGAAAAATGGTGACGCAATGGGGCTTGTCGAGCAAGATGGGACCATTGCTATACGCAGAGGAAGAAGGCGAGGTGTTCTTAGGTCGTTCTTCATCTAGCTCAATCAGAATGTCAAACCAAACTGCTTTAGCAATCGATGAAGAAGTTAAAGACATCATCAATCGCAACTACGCTCGAGCTGAAAAGATCTTAAAAGATAACGCGGATATCCTGGAAGCCATGAAAGATGCGTTAATGAAGTACGAGACTATCGACGCGAAGCAAGTTGATGATTTGATGGAACGTCGCGAAGTTCGTCCTCCTGCAGATTGGGATGATCGTCGTCCTTCTGATGGCGACAAGCCAAGTGGCGGTAAGCCTACTCGCGAAGGAGAAATTACTAACGATGGTGTTGATAAGCCGTCTGTTGGTAAACCAGGTGACTTACCAAGCTAAACGTAGCTTTTAAAGTTTATAAAACGCCAGTATTTCTGGCGTTTTTTATTTGTGCAGTAATAATTTCAAATGACCGATACCACGCCGTGCTGGCTGATTGATTTAAAGAGTAAGCAAATGCAGTTCTCCTCCCACAAATTAGACTTATCCCGACCGCAGGTTATGGGCATCTTAAATGTCACACCCGACTCATTTTCTGACGGCGGTAAACATACGCTTCTTGAAAATGCGGTAAAACATGCTGAACAGATGCTATCTCAAGGTGCCACGTTAATTGATGTAGGCGGTGAGTCAACTCGACCAGGCGCAGCAGCAGTTTCACTTGATGAAGAACTAGACCGCGTTATTCCGGTAATTGAAGCTTTGCGTGCCAATACCGATTGCATTATTTCAGTAGATACCAGTAAAGCTGAGGTAATGAACCAGGCTGTGCAAGCTGGGGCAGGGCTAATTAATGATGTAAGAGCCTTGCAAGAACCTGGTGCGCTAACGGCAGCGGCAAATGCGAATGTGCCTGTGTGTTTAATGCACATGCAAGGGCAGCCTAAAGATATGCAACAGCAGCCCCATTACAAAGATGTTGTGGCTGACGTTAAACAATTTTTATTAGCAAGAGCATCTAAGTGCATAGAGGCTGGTATTAAAAAAGAGCAAATTTTGTTCGACCCTGGTTACGGTTTTGGTAAAACCCTTGAACATAACTATGCACTGGTTAAACACCTCCCAAGCATAATGGCGCTGGGCTATCCGGTGCTAGTGGGTATGTCTCGTAAATCAATGATTGGCAATTTGTTAAATAGAAATGTGGATGAACGCTTGGCGGGAAGTATTACCCTCGCTACAATTGCAGCACAGCAAGGTGCGCATATTATCCGCGTTCACGATGTACAGGAAACGGCGGACGCAGTTAACATTGTTAATATGCTAACAACAATAGAATAAGGAACCTTCATGGGGCAGCGTAAATATTTCGGCACTGATGGCATACGCGGTAAAGTGGGCGAAAGTAATATTAATCCCGAATTTGTCATTAAGCTTGGTTGGGCAGCAGGGAAAGTGCTTGCCGGACGAGGCACTAATAAAGTACTTATTGGCAAAGACACCCGTATATCTGGCTACATGCTAGAGTCTTCTTTAGAGGCAGGCTTATCTGCTGCAGGTATTGATAGTGGCTTGCTTGGTCCTATGCCTACACCGGCTATTGCTTACCTAACGAAAACATTTCGTTCAGAAGCTGGTATTGTCATTAGTGCTTCTCATAATCCTTATTACGATAATGGGATTAAGTTTTTCTCAGCGGATGGTTATAAGCTAGACGATGATATTGAACTGGCTATAGAAGACATGCTTGATAAGCCAATGACATGCGTTGCTTCTGACAAGTTAGGAAAGGCGACCAGAATTAACGATGCTGCTGGCCGCTATATTGAATTTTGTAAAGGTAGTTTCCCGTCTGACTTATCTCTTACCGGTTTAAAAATAGTAGTAGATTGCGCACACGGCGCTACTTATCATATAGCGCCGAATGTATTGCGCGAGCTTGGTGCTACGGTAGTTGAAATTGGTACCGCGCCAAATGGTTTAAATATTAATGAAGGCGTTGGCGCCACTTCGATGGACGCAATCGTTGAGAAAGTAAAAGAAACCAACGCACATCTTGGATTTGCTTTAGATGGTGACGGCGACCGTATCATGATGGTTGATCATTTAGGCAATGTGATAGATGGCGACCAAATTGTATATATGATTGCTCGCGATGCACTTAAAAATGGTCGTATGCAAGGCGGTGTTGTAGGCACATTAATGAGCAACCTTGGTTTAGAGATCGCCTTTAGCAAGCTAGGCGTTCCTTTTGCACGAAGCAAAGTAGGGGACCGCTATGTCATGGAAATGCTTCAGCAAAAAGGCTGGGCAATTGGTGGTGAGAACTCGGGTCACATTCTGAATTTGGCCACCTCTTCTACCGGCGACGGCATTATTGCTGGCTTACAAGTTATCGCTGCAATGTTACGCTCAGACTTAGATTTACACGATTTAAGCAATGGCTTTGATATGTATCCTCAGTGTTTAGTCAACGTGCGTTATCAAGATGCTAGTCAAGATTATCTAGCCCACGCTGATGTGCAAGGCGCTAAACAAGAAGCAGAGGCTGCATTAGGTAAGAAAGGCCGCGTTTTATTACGTAAAAGCGGAACCGAACCTCTTATTCGCGTTATGGTAGAGTCTGATAATGAAGGGCATTCTTCCAAGTGGGCAGAGCATATTGCTGAAACTGTTCGTAAAGTCGCCAATTAGTTGGCAGAACTGGAAATTTCGCGTTTTATACTTGTATATTTTTACTGAAATCGTTAATATCACGCCCGCTTTAAGACAGGGCTAAGGTCTGCATTGTGAATAACAATAAAAGAAAGCCGCTGGTAGCGGGCAATTGGAAAATGAACGGTAATCGTTCTCTAGTCACTACGTTCAACGATGCATTTGAAAATAATGCACTTGTTAATGTTGACGTAGTTATTTGTCCTCCTGCTTTATATCTTTCAGCCTTTTCTACTCAAGCTTTTGCGCTGGGTGGTCAAGATGTTAGTCATCTTGATAATGGCGCTCACACGGGTGACCTTTCCGCTGACATGCTCAGTGAACTTGGTTGTACGTACGCCATAGTAGGGCACTCAGAGAGAAGAGACGACCACGGCGAAAGCAATAGCTTAGTGGCCAAGAAAGCAAAGAAATCAATTGCAAGTGGATTAACCCCAATTATTTGCGTGGGTGAGTCACTTGATATTAGAGAAAGTGGTCAGGTTGAGTCTTTTATTGGCGAACAACTTGATGCATTAGTCGACGGTTTAACCGTTGAAGAGCTTTCTAAATCGGTACTTGCTTACGAGCCTGTTTGGGCGATAGGTACTGGAAAGACAGCTTCACCTGAACAAGCGCAAGACGTACATGAATTTATTCGTGGATACTTTGCAAAAGTAGACGCAGAGCTTGCTCAAGGGTTACGAATTTTATACGGCGGCAGTGTTAAAGCAGATAACGCTAAAACACTGTTTGCACAACAAGACGTAGATGGTGGCCTCATTGGTGGCGCCAGCTTAAAGACAGAAGATTTTATTTCAATTTGCCAAGCGGCAAACTGACGAGGTAATTATGGTTTACGAAGTGCTACTGGTAGCATATTTAATTGTTGCATTGCTGTTGATTGGTTTTGTTCTTATTCAACAGGGTAAAGGTGCAGATATGGGCGCTTCTTTTGGTAGCGGCGGCTCAAATACGGTTTTCGGTTCAGGTGGTTCTGGTAACTTCATGACTCGTACTACAGCCATTCTTGCAGGCTTGTTCTTCTTTATCAGCCTTACATTAGGCGCGATGACAGCAAACCGCGAAAGTGCAGAAGACGAGTGGGATAATTTAGAAGTACCAGCGGCTGTTGAAGCACCAATACAAGCGCCAGCTGATATGGACGTTCCTGTTATGGATTCGCCTGCAGAAGATGCAGCAACGGAGAATGACATTCCAATGGGTGACGCTTCTAATGCTGAAGTCACCGAAGGTGATGTACCTAAGGCTAACGCTGACGATTCAGACGTACCTAACTAAGATTTTTGCGGAAGTGGTGGAATTGGTAGACACGCCATCTTGAGGGGGTGGTGAGCATAGCTCGTGCGGGTTCAAGTCCCGCTTTCCGCACCAACTTTAAAAACCGGCTTTTAGCCGGTTTTTTTGTGTCTGTAAATTTTTTACAAAATGAGGAATTACACCAACCTAGCGACTATTAGTATTGCGGTATTTGGGCTATGCTACTAACTCAATTAGAAAAAGTGAATGTACGTATTATGTATAGAACGGTGCGCTGGGAGCGGTAGGTTGCAAATATCACTTCGACAAAGTCTTTTTAGAACCCTCCTTGGCGGGATTTTTATAGCCTCACTCCTCATTGTTGCAGGGGTTTGGAAGTCAGCTAACAACTTAGTAAAACAAAATATTAGCCAAGATATCGCTGTTACTGAAAAGGTACTGCATAGGCTGATTGAAGATCGCCAAGCCATTATAAAAAATGTATCTAACGTACTACTTCGCTCCTACGACTTTCGCCAAGCCGTGGGAACTGCAGATTTACCTTCTATACAAACTGCTTTAGAAAGTTATGCGTCGCGTATTAATTCCAATGTCATTGCATTAGTGAATTTAGATCACACCATTGTTGCATCTCATAGTGCCTTGTTTAAACCAGGGGAAACCTTAGAGGCGAGCACCGCTTTGGTTGCGAAAGGCTACGAAAGCGGCTTTTTCCTTATTAACGACTCATTAATTCAATTAAACCTCTATAAAGTAGAGATTCCCACATTACGCTATTACATGATTATCGGTGTGGAGTTTGACGAAACATTACTACAAGAATTAAAAAATCTTGTTGATGCTGAAATTATTATCACCAATGTCACTGACAATATGCCCATTGCATCAACACTTTCGCCAGAGCAAGTAGAATCAGTTTTAACAAGTGATCCTACGCCTTCTTGGGTTGATGTTACATTCAAGCAAAAAAACACCTACATTAGCCGTGAAGTTAGCCTAGTGTCGATGTCGGAACTTCCTGTACGCATTACTATTGCCGTTGATGTATCAGATGCCTTTCAGGCGTTTACTGACATCCAATTAAGTATTCTCGTGTTAACCCTAGTTGCGGTTCTGGTGGCGTTGGGGTTCTCAATGCTACTGGCTAGAAATGTGAGTAGTTCTGTTTCTAATCTTGTGGAAGCCGTTAACCGCGTAGCTGGAGGAGAATATGGCGCTACACTAAATGAACCCGCTAAACTTCGAGAAATTAGTGAGCTGGCTTCGGCAGTGGATAGCATGCAAGAGAGCATTCAGCACCGAGAAAATCACATTCGGTATCAAGCGCAACATGATGTGCTAACCGGTTTGTTTAATCGAAATTACGTGGAAGGGTATTTTGATGGAAAAATGTCTGAAAACGTAACCTTGCAGGTTGTTGCTATTACGATTATTGGCTTTAGAACCACTAACGACCTTTATGGGTATTCCAACGGTGACAACACGCTCAAGGCACTCGCTACGCGCTTGCTTCGCTGGCCTGGCACCTCTGCACGTTTAGCGGGGGGAGAAATTCTCTATATTACCGATACGGCGTTAGACGAAAACCAAATAGAAACACTGAAACACATTTTAGAGCAGCCCGTCGAAAGTAACTTAATTTCGATCCCAGTTAAGGTAGCGATGGCCGTGGTGTCTTGTCCTCAGGATGCTACCAACTCAGAAGAGCTATTTCGTAAAGTTAATATTGTTACCGACGAAGCTATTCATTCTAATGCATGGTGTGTTCACTATCGGCCCGAACTTGAGGCTAAGTACGTTAGGCGTTTAACCATTACCACCGAGCTTAAGCGCGCGCTTTCTAGCAATCAAAGTGAGCTTTCTATGGTGTATCAACCAAAAATTGATCTCAGCACGATGAAAGTATGCAGTATGGAAGCGCTAATAAGGTGGAATAACGAAACCCTTGGCTTCGTACCACCAGATGAATTTATTACTATTGCTGAACAGGCAGCTCTAATTGAGCAAGTCACGACTTGGGTTATGCAGCAAACCATTGCTGATTTATCGTACTTCAGGCAGAAAGGCTATGGCTTTACGGTAGCGATGAATTTATCAACCCAAGATATTCAAAATAAGCCGTTACTGGATAAATTGGTTTCTATGCTTACTGATGCGGCACTTTCACCCGATGCGCTAGAGCTAGAAATAACAGAAAGTGATTTGGTAGCCGATGCATCGCTGGCTATTGAAAACTTGAACTCATTGACCAGTAGGGGGTTTCACTTTGCAATCGACGACTTTGGCACTGGCTATTCATCGCTTGCGTATTTGAAAAACCTGCCTGTAGATACCATCAAAATTGATAAAAGCTTTATTTTGTCGTTAGCAACCGATGACAACGATAAGCAAATAGTTCATACCGTGCTGGGATTAGCTTCTGCATTTGATTTGAAAGTGGTGGCTGAAGGGGTAGAAGACGAGATATCGCTAAATATTTTGAAAGAGTGGGGCTGTGATATTGCACAAGGTTTCTTCATTAGCCGACCATTAGCGAAGGATGCGCTAGAAGAGTGGCTAGAAAATTCACCTTTAGGTGAATAGACGTGAACCATTAAATTCCTTATTGTTGGCAGTATATATGCATTATAAAATCAAAGCCTGCTCAAAAACGTAAGAAATTGCAGTTAGAGTGGGTAAACTGTGAAATTACTTCAAAAACAAGGATATTATTATGGACATTATTCGCATTATACTTTCAATTTTACTGCCTCCTCTAGGCGTGTTCTTACAAGTTGGTATTGGCGCTCAGTTTTGGATAAACATCCTTTTAACATTGTTTGGCTATTTTCCCGGTGTTATCCACGCCGTGTACATTATTGCTAAACGATAGTTTATTTTACTAAGTTTTAGTAAAATCAAAGATTAAAAGAAAGGCCAGTCTATGACTGGCCTTTTTTGTATCTGTAAGGTTCATGTAAAACTCACGCCTAGTGAGGCGCGAGTTCTTTTGCCATTTCTTCTTGATAAGAGTCGGCAAGCTTATTCTTTTGAGACTCGTTGAGAAGTCGACCAGCGACTTGGAAAAACTCTTGCTCTTCATCAGCAAGGTGGTGCTCAACTTTTTCCTGAAGAGTTTTTAAGTGACGTAACCATCCTGGGGAGTCCATTTTGGTCTCATCCAGTTTTTCAATGAGCTCATCAATTTCATGATGCTCTGCAATACCGTGACGGGTTAGATCTACAGCGTCATCTTTTTTGAGTAGAGGAGAATAAAAATGGCGCTCCTCTGCAACAGCATGACTTTCAAGCTGGTTTTTAAGCTCTTGGTAATACTCTCTGCGTGCAGCTGTGTCTCCACTGGTCTCAGCGAGAATTTTAAGCAACAGCCTTTGTTTCTCATGGTCTTGGCGTAACGCTTCGAAAATCTTCATCGGTAATCCCTCAACTAGTTAAACTAAAATGTTGCGTAAAAAGCACTTTACACTTTACACGTTTAGCTAATGCGAGAAGCGTTCCACTATATTAAGTTCACTAAGTCATTGTAAATGCAGCTTTTAGCGATTACTTATTATTACAATACATAAGTAACCGCTTAAATAATGCATTTCTTACATAGGGTCTGCGGTAATCTTTACCTATGGCTATTCCGCAGCGGATTGACTGTTATTTTGCACATGGTCTATGCCAGTCAATACCCGAAGACTTGCAGGGTGTGTTGTGATACTGATTTCACGTGCACTGAAAATCTCACCATCAACCGCATAAGATACTTCTTCATCAAAATGAAGGGATATTGATGGGGTTTGTTTGTGCCTGATACTGTCTGAACTGGTTTTATATTCTTCAGGCCCAAAAACAAGCTCTGCCAATGAGAGTAGTTGTCGGTCAGAAGAATCTTGTGGAGTTAGCCAGGTGATATCTAATTTACCATCAGTAACATCAGGTAGATTTCCACCTTGAGCAAGTGCGGTGGTAATTGGCGCGGCATTAGCTATCACTAAGCTTGGTGTATCTAAGCACTGGGCTTCTTCTTCATCAAACTTTACTTGAAAGCTAAGATTGTCATTTTTCCCTATGGCTTCCCATAGCCCCTTAAGGTAGGCAAACTGTCCACCCGAGTCTTTCTCGCCTCGATCCGCGGCGGAAATCATATGCTCTTCAAACCCGACCGCAGCAACTAGTAACATCATTCGGCCATTACACTGGGCAGTATCGATATCTGCAGTTTTGCCGTTAATGATGATGTCACACGCTGTACTGATGGGAACAATTTTACTGGCATAACCATGGAGCACCTGACACAGCGCATTGGCAGTACCAAGTGGAATAACCCCAAGTGTGACGTTTTTATCGGTAAGGGCATTGGCCACTTCGGTAATGGTGCCGTCGCCTCCACAGGCGACAATAATTTGCGCCCCGTCGACTAAGGCCTCTTTAGCCAATACTTCACCGTTAACTTCAGCTGTTGTTTCTTTAACGGTAACTTTAAACTTTTCGTTTAGTCTTGAAAGAATATCCGCCTTTTCAACTTCCCATTTACCTCCTCCAGCAACAGGGTTGGCAATAAGAGTAAGGCGCTTAGTCAATGACAAGCTTCCGCCATTCTTTATTTTTTCAAGTGCTGCTAACTGATGTTTGTTGAGTCTTGCTGTTGAACGAACCGCTTGAATTTTATCCATCGCATCTAAAATGGATAACGAAGGATCCCTAGCCAGCAGGTAGGCGGCTAGCACTAATACAGAACGACCTCTACCCAGTGCGCAATGCACAACAACATTTTTACCTTCAACGAGTTGTTGATCTAACCAATTAATCGCAAGGGTAAGTTGTTCTTGGGTGGGGCTGGTATGATCAAGAACTGGAATGTTCAAATAATCAAAATCTAACTGATAGGCAGTCCAATCTAAACCATCAAATTCTGCAGTAACGTCTAAAATAGCATTAATATTGTTGTTTTTAAGCATATCCACATGCTGAGAAGACATGCGACAACCTAAATAAAGCTGGTCATCAATTCTTTGAAACGGAGGTACCTTATCTGTACGCCTTGCATACTCATTATACAACCAGCTTCCCAATAAAAATGGAACAAAAACCCAACGTATGTAGATAGGAATTGAACCATCTTCGCGTTTTCTGAACAATGCAGGGTAGTTAAGCAAGTAGGCGCTACTCACTGCAATCAGCGAAAAGCTGATCCAAGCAAAAATGACAGAGAGCCACAATGTTGGGCTAAACCAAGTTAGCATAAGTGCTAAAATTGCGCCGAGTACATAATATTTAACCATCTTCATACTGTTCACATTTCCTTTGTTCAAAGATTTAATTCATTTATACAGTGGTTACGCTATTTTTGTTTATTACTAATAGGCAACTATGAAGTTAGAATGAAATTAATCACCAAAAATTACGTTTTATTAAAACTTTATAACTGAACTGAGTGATAAATAGTGGCGTATTAATGCCTTCTAAATTTTCACTGTAGTAAGTACATTCATAAACAGGCGAATTCAATGTCGAACAGTTTCACTATCAAATTGGTAAACTTTCTATGGTTTCAAACCATTTGGTGGTTAGTGGTTTTATATCAAAGTACTTTCTTAGTTGTAGGTTTACTGCTCGCGTGGCTTATTTACTCACCACTGCGAAAGTCAGATAGTAAAATAATGATAGCAGTTTTATTGCTAGGCACCTCGGTCGACTCACTGTTGATGCTAACAGGGGTATTTGGTTTTGAGCCTGGCGCTTGGCTTAGCGGTGGTGCTTCTCATTGGATAATACCTATTTGGTTGGTGTGCCTTTGGGCCGCACTAGGTGGGTCAATACAACATAGTTTGAGTGCGTTTGCTGATAAGCCATTACTTGCGATGGCAGCCGGTGCTGTGTTCGCTCCGTTAAGTTACTTTGGTGGTCAGAAGTTTGGTGCGGTCACCTTTGGATATTCACCACTCGTTACTGTGGGTATATTAGCTATTGTATGGGGTGTAGTATTTCCAGCGTGTTTTTTACTCGCGAAAAAGTTAACCGCTGATGATGGCCAAAATTCAGCGTGATAGGCCCAGACCAACAAGCAGCAATCAAAACGAAAAGTCAAAAGCGAAAGATTAATGTGGAGAGGTATGAATCTAGCAACTCCCTTAACCTGCGGTTAAAGGGAGTCGGCTGCTAATATTGGTTTAAACCGTACTAGCGTACCGCTTCAACCACATTCTTACTTCGCGAATGCAAAAACGATGCAATGTCTGACGCTGATTGAGTCTTTTTCAAGTTAATAACCACGGCCACATTATTTCTTCTAATTGCATGTCTTACCGCCTGCACTATTTCTGAACGGTCCGGGCGAAGACCAACTAAGCCCGCAACAAATAAACCAGTAAAAATACCTGGGCTTATTAAAGCGATGTAGGTAAACAATGGATTTTGCTTCGTTAATTCAGGGCCAAACGAGACTAAAAGAAACGCCGCTAGCATCCCTACAAGAAAGCCGACTCCACCGAGCATTAAGTGTGAGTGCCACAGGTTTTTGCCGATACTTTTACTCTCTTGTTCTAGCTTTTCACTCATCGCAGTATCGCTTGCGTCGATGAAAGCCACTTGATCAGTACTGACATCAGTGGAATTTGCCAGTTGTTGTATGGTTTTTTTTGCCGACAACTTGTCTTCAAATATCGCAGCAACTTGAATTTGGTCATTTGGCGCTAGAGATGCGCGAAGATTTTCATGATTAGCAGTTTGCATAACTTCTCCGATAAACCCGGTCGATGTATACCTCAGCGGTACCCTTTAACGAAATGTGTTAAAGGCGGGTAAATTCATAACTATTAAGCGAATTTACAAATATTCATTCATAACCATTCAAAATGCGTTCCGCTGACGGATTAAACTTTAGTCTACATACAATTCAAGTGCTCCTTTTATCTGTAACGCTATGATTTTTATATGTAATGTGCGAAATTCTAGAATGTTAACTTAAGTTCATTTAGCAGATGGTTATCTTAGGTCTATAGATAACATTTCCACTATGTTTCATATTTACTCACAGTATGAAAATTTGTCTCAGTCTGTATATGTATCTTTTATTGGTAGCCCTACTACTTATTAAAATAATGCCGCCGGATGTTAACCCTAAAGTGAAAGCGCGCCGCTAATCGTATGAAAACAATAAAAATATTTTCTTAATCGAACTGTCTTCATCGAAATGGGAAACAGGTTTTAAGTGGGTGCATTAACATGCACGTAACTTGCATCTTTCTTTAGCATTCAAAATGACGAGTAGAAGTTGCCACGCTATTAAGCAGCCTTGATGTAAGTTTGCGATAAAAAATATTATAAAAGGAGTTCACGTGACTATAGGGCAAATCGTTGATGGGGGTACGCCTCATCCGCACCTAACAATTAAGCGCATTCCTTGCGGCAAAGGTGCCTATTATCGATATACCAGCGGTCGAAAGGTAGCAGGCCAGCGTGTGCTGCGTAGAATCAAATCACTTGCCATTCCTCCTAACTGGAAAAGCGTCACCATTAGTCGTGACCCTAAGGCAAGTATTCAAGCCATTGGCCTCGATGCTAAAGGGCGAAAACAATACCTTTATCATCCAGATTGGCATAAACAGCAACAGGCGGAAAAATTCAAACGTTTGACAGTATTCGGTCAGAAAGTACCTGAATTTCGAGAATATTGCAGAACACTCGTCAATGGCGAGCAGTGGACAATAGAACGGGCATCAGCCTTGGTGTGCCTGTTATTAGATTACACTGGCGTAAGGATAGGCAACCCTCAGTACAGCAAAGAAAATAAAACCTACGGCTTAACTACACTTCGCCGCAAACATGTTCAAGAAGCAACGGTAGAAAAAGTGTCTCTTGAATATTCTGGTAAACACAGTAAGCGACGCACCATTACAATTGACGATCCCTTATTAGCCTCGTTAGTGTGTGAATGCACTCAGCTTCAGGGTTACAGCTTATTTCGGTATCAGCTAGCCGACGGCTCGTGGTGTGATATCCATAGTGAAGATGTAAATGCATTCATTCACGAGCATTTAGGCGACAATTTTAGCTGCAAAGATTTTCGAACTTGGGCAGCTAGTCGTTTTGCGCTGCAAAGCTTCCCAGACGTAGACAGGTACTTGCGAGAAGGACGTAACCGTAAGTGGCCAAACTCGTTGAGTTCACATGTGTCTAAAATGCTAGGAAATACTCCTTCTGTTTGCAGGCAGTATTACATTCACCCGAAGTTATATTCTGTGTTTAACGAGAAAAGTACGTTCGAAAACTTGTTGAAGACCCTAGCGCAGGGCAATGAGCAACTTTGCGATCCCATTGAGCGAGATTTAAGCACTGAAAAGCTTTTGTTGTCGATTATTTCATCTGAGTGACAACTAGATTAACTTTTAATAATAAATGCTTCTATTGATACTAATAGTGTAATAGTTAAGCGAGTTGCAGCATAAATTGCTGCGTTTCACGAAGTGGTTATTCCGCATTAAATTTCATAATAGTCAGTAATTTGTATTCATTGTGTAACGCGGTATTGCTTGTGAAACCTTTAAGTCTATATTCACATAGCAAATAGACTTCATATTAAATTGGCTACTATTTAAACTTGAAATCACAACGTTGATACCTATATAATTAGAGCTCTAATCATTATTGTTCAATTTAAATGTTTGGTTCTGAGTTTGGCCTAAGGCCAAAGTCGGAAACAAATTATGCGTGTTATTTAGGCTTTAAATCTTGTATCGCCCTTCGAGGGAATACATTGTCCTTCTAGCATCTGAACGATGTAATTTTAACTAACATAGGAGAGCAATCTCACATTATGCCAATTGAAAGTTACATATCGCTGGCAATCTATTTTCTAGCGATGTTAGGTATAGGTCTTTTTGCATATCGTCAATCCACCAGTGACATTTCAGGTTACATTCTAGGTGGTAGAAAGGTTAGTCCCCAAGTTACCGCACTTTCAGCGGGCGCGTCTGACATGTCAGGTTGGATGTTGATGGGATTGCCAGGGGCAATGTTCTTAACCGGCTTCGACGCAGTTTATATTGCTATTGGTCTTGTCGCAGGGGCATTAGCAAACTATATATTGGTTGCTCCCAAACTTCGTGTTTACACCGAAGTTGCCGATGATTCGTTAACCGTGCCGGAATTCTTCGCAAAGCGCTTCGACAACCCCAAAGCAAACGTACGCATCGTTTCAGCTGTCATCATTGTCTTATTCTTTACTTTATATACTTCTGCAGGGTTAGTAGCAGGAGGAAAGCTTTTTGAAAGCGCGTTCTCAGTTGATTATCAGCTTGGTCTGTTTATCACATTGGGCGTTGTTGTTTCGTATACCTTATTGGGTGGGTTCTTAGCCGTTAGTCTTACCGATTTTGTGCAAGGTTGTATTATGTTTATTGCCCTTGTACTTGTTCCGGTTGTGGCCTTTACCGAGTTTGATGGTGTAAACCAAATGACGGCAGCCGCGTATGAATCTGTACCGAACTTTACTGATTCATGGGGCGCTCTCACGCTTGTGGGCTTGCTTTCAAGCCTTGGGTGGGGACTTGGCTATTTTGGTCAGCCTCATATCATTGTGCGCTTTATGGCAATTCGCGATGTTAAATCGGTAAGTACTGCACGAAATATTGGTATGTCTTGGATGCTAGTTACTATACTTGGAGCATTAGCAACAGGTTTTGTGGGAATAGCGTATGTAAATCAATTCAATTTGAGAGTGGACGACGCTGAGACAATCTTCATCGTTTTTTCTCAATTGCTATTTCATCCTCTCATTAGTGGCTTTTTAATGGCTGCTATTTTAGCTGCCATCATGAGTACTATTTCGTCTCAATTGTTGGTATCGGCTAGCTCGTTAACCGAAGATATTTACCGTGTTGTAGCGAAAAAAGACATCAGCGAAAAAGAAACAGTGACCATCGGAAGAGTTGGCGTAGCGGGCGTAGCCGTTGTGGCATTGCTATTGGCAATGGATTCATCAAATTCCATTCTTTCTTTAGTCAGTAATGCTTGGGCTGGCTTTGGTGCCGCATTTGGCCCATTGGTACTGTTTAGTTTGTACAAAAAGGATTTGACGCAAAATGCGGCATTGGCCGGCATTGTCAGTGGTGCAGTTACTGTCCTGTTTTGGATATATGCCCCCGTTTTGGCTAACGGTAAAACGTTAAGCAGTGTTATTTATGAAATTATTCCTGGTTTTGCGGTAAGTACCGCAACCCTTTGGTTGGTATCGCGCGCAGGTGCTGCGCCGTCTGAAAATGTTCAGCGCTTATTTAGAGCAACTAACCAGCAATTAGCAGATCAACAATCTTAAGGTGAATGAAATATTATGAGTCATCCCAATTGGAAACGCGTGGTCATTAAAGTAGGCAGTGCACTAATCTCGCCGAACAAGCAAGGGTGCAGCAGCCACTACTTGCTAAGTATTGCCCAGTTCATCGTGCGTTGTCGGGCAAATGGAACACAGGTAGTGTTAGTGTCTTCAGGTTCAGTCGCCGCTGGGGCACATTTGTTCCCTGACCATGAAAAATCGAACATTGCTGTTAAAAAGGCAATGGCTGCAGCAGGGCAAACAGAAATGATTGCTACCTGGGATAGGTTGTTCGACTTTCCATCAGCGCAAATGCTGTTAACCCATGCTGACCTGCGTGATAGAGAGCGCTACGTTAGTATTCGAGAAACTATTTTCAGTCTGTTAGAGCATAATGTGCTGCCTATCGTTAACGAAAACGATACGGTAACCACCGACAAACTAAAAGTAGGCGATAACGATAACTTATCCGCTATGGTGGCAGCAGCGGCTGACGCAGATGCACTTATTATTTGTTCGGATATTGACGGTTTGTATAATAAAAACCCTCATGACCACGACGACGCAGAGCTGCTTAAAGAAGTTGATACCATAGACGCCAGCATTTATGCCATGGCTGGTGGCGCAGCAGAAGGGGGTGTTGGCACCGGTGGTATGCGCACCAAAATTGAAGCGGCTGAAAAAGCAGTTTCGCATGGTATAGATACATATATTATTAACGGCTTTACCGAGCTGTCATTTAATATGTTGCTTGCGGGTAAAAACCCAGGCACACACTTTAGCCCTTACGATAAACCAATGCTAGAAAACGTGCATTGGATGCGCCATACCTCGAACGCGCAGGGCGAAGTGATAGTTGACGGAGATTTTGATTCTTCACTGGAAAACGACAGTGAACAACTTACTAGCAGCGAAATAGTTGATGTGAAAGGCGAGTTCTCAGTGGGCGATACCATTTTGGTAAGAAAAGCTGACGGAACTAAGCTCGTTAAAGCGAAATCAAACTACAGTAGCTGTTTACTGAATTTTATCGCGAATCAGGAAAATGATGACTTCGCCAGTGAATTTGAAGATAAAACTGGCCCTATTATTTCTGATCAGCATGTAGCAAATTTGGAGAAAGAATGAGCATTATTACAGAATTAGCGAAACAAGCGAAACAAGCAGCACAAACACTTGCCATCTTAGATGAAGCGGAAAAAAATGCGGTGTTAAAAGATATGGCTGCGGCCATTCGTGGGAATAAAGACGCTATTAAAGCGGTTAACGAAAAAGAAGTGGCGCGAGCTAGGGACAATAACCTAGACGACGCCATGATTGACCGCTTAATTTTAGACGATGCCCGCATAGAGTCTATGGCTGAAGGCATTGAAGTTATTATTAGTCTTGACGATCCTGTTGGTCGTGAGCGCGTAATTGGCACCCGTCCAAACGGTATCGAAATTAAAAAGATGCGAATTCCATTAGGTGTTGTGTGCATGATTTATGAAGCACGCCCTAATGTAACAGCTGACGCCGGCGCACTATGTTTCAAATCAGGTAACGGTGTTATTTTGCGTGGGGGAAAAGAAGCGCTAGACACCAGTCTAACCATCGCAGGACTGATGCAAGACGTGCTTGAAAAGCACGGTTTGCCAAGAGCACTCGTTACGGTAGTGCCAAACCCAGATCGTGCCCTTATGCAAGAGCTTATGGAACAACGCGACTACATTGACGTTATTATTCCACGCGGCGGTGAAGGGTTAATTAATTACGTGACTGAACACTCTAAAGTGCCTGTTATTCAGCATTTTAAAGGTGTGTGCCATTTATACGTAGATAAAGACGCTGATTTAGACAAAGCATTGGCTATCTTGCTAAATGGTAAAACCCAACGTACCGGCGTATGTAATGCGCTTGAAGGCTTAGTGGTGCATCAAGCTATCGCGGGCGACTTCCTACCTCGTGTTGCGGAAGCTTTCGAGCAACACAAGGTAACAGTACATGTAAATGAAAAAGGCGCTCAGTACTTTAACAACGCTGATGTTATTAGCGAAGACGCTTACGGTGAAGAGTACTTAGGTCTAGAAATCGCTATTCGTGTAGTCGATGACTTTGCCGGTGCTATATCTCATATTGCTGATTTTGGTAGTAACCATACTGAAGTTATCTGTACAGAAAACGAAGATAGCGCGAAGAAATTCCAGCGTGCTGTGGATGCTAGTGTTGTAATGGTAAATGCATCTTCACGTTTCTCTGATGGTAGCCAACTTGGATTAGGTGCTGAAATTGGTATCGCGACTACTAAGCTTCATGCCTATGGGCCAATGGGGTTAGAATCGCTAACGTCTGAAAAGTATCTTGTAAACGGTGTTGGCCAGATTCGCGAATAAGCAATTAGAGAACTAACATGAAGTAAATTCATACAAAGCTCACTAAGTTTCGGTCATTGGATGGGAATATTCCCACTGGTCGGCATTGTGCCCATCATTGGCATGCTTCATAATAAAGGCGCTGAATTTTCAGCGCTTTTTTATTTTCTATCAAACGGTTATCTGGAGCACCTACATGGAAATAGTGATTGACCCAATACAAATGTGGCACAACTTTGTTGAATTTGTATTGGATTACAAACTATTAGCTTCACTTTTTTTAGTAGTGATACTGCACTTCTTTAAAAAGGGCACTCTAAGGTTAATTAAGCGTCGTAGTTCTCGCAAAGGGGAAGACCGGCGGAACCAAATTAATATTTTGGAGCAGTTAGGCAATGCATTCATTATTGTATTGCTGATGATGGTGTGGTCGTCTGAAATTCAAAATCTTGCCATTTCAATTGCCGCTTTCATGGTAGCCATTGTGTTAGCTACCCGCGAATTCATTCAATGTTTTATGGGCTTCATTTACTATCTAGGCGCACGGCCATTTAGGGTAGGGGATTGGATCCAAATGAATAATGTAATTGGTGAAGTAGTGGAAATGGATTGGGCAAAAACCGCCTTGTTAGAGGTTGACCCTGAAACCTTTAATTATACTGGTAAACACGTTTACGTACCGAATAGCCAATTAGTTACCCAGACAGTGCGTAATCTAAACTTCTTACGTCGTTATAAATTGCACTCGTTTAATATTGTTAATGAACCAACCGTAAATGCCTATAGCTTATTACCGGCATTTAGAGCTAGTGCTCATGCCCACTGTGAATACTTTCGTGATGTAGCAGAGCGCTACAAAGGTCTTATTGAGCGTCACTTAGAACAAGACTTTATTCAAATAGACCCTGAAGTTGAAATCAAAACCAATGAGCTGGCTAAAGTCGTCGTAAAAGTTAGTTTGTTTTGCCCAACAGCAGAGGCACACGAACTTGAACACAAAATGTGTTCAGATTGGTTAAGCCTGTGGTTTGAAGCATTGGAAAAAAGTGCCTGTCCGCCAAATACCTCCTCTAGCTCTCAATCGCTAGGGGAAACCGTTTAAGTGCCAATCTCGTTTATCAGTAAAGTGGCCTTTTAAAAATTCCATTTGATCGGCTAATATCCGACGGTTAACCAAATAGAATCTTTCATAAACGTTTGGCCTGAAGGGTACAGCGAGCAAGGGCATTCCGGCTTCTTCTGGGGTTTTGGCCGCCTTTGCATGGTTGCAGCGCTGACAAGATGTCGCCACGTTAGTCCAGCTATCTTTGCCACCCCGTGAGCGTGGAATAATATGATCACGGGTTAGTAGGCTTGGTGAGAAGCGGTGGCCGCAGTAAAGGCACAAATAATTATCTCGCCTAAACAGATACCGATTGGTTAATGCTATCTTGCCACTTAAATCCGTTACCTTGCCATCGCAAGCAATGATACTCGACAAGGTTAACTGACTTTGATGGCCATCGTGATCCCAGCCACCTTTAAGCGTAATGGCATCGCTACCTAATTCGAATAATACCTTTTCCTGACAATAGAGTTTTGCCGCTTGCTCAACATGGATCCATTCCTGTGGCATGCCAGCTTTATTTAGTCTAAGTACTAGCATTACATTCCCCTTAGCGCACCGAGTAGGTTTAGTTATAGCATACGAGGTTTTGTGTCATTATGATGAAAATACATACAATTTGAGCGTATTCATACAAATTTCATCTGGTTATGGTGATATTTACGTAACGGTGAGTATTTGTGCGCTTATTTGGTCAATGTGAACTACATTGTGTAGTGGGTTAATCACAGTGAATACGTGATGTGTGCGAAATAGCCACAAACCGCAACGAATTCTACGAATAGAAAATTTGTTAATGGTATTAGCGTTAGTTCATCGCTATACTATGCACCGCGATTATAAGCGATAAATAAGATTGAAATTAAAGGACAAATAGTGACTCCTATTACTAAATCATTTCAGTATGGACAGCATACTGTAACACTAGAAACGGGCGTTATCGCTCGTCAGGCCACAGCAGCCGTCATGGCAAGTATGGATGACACCGCTGTATTAGTTACCGTTGTAGGTAAGAAAGAAGCGAAAGCAGATCAAGATTTCTTCCCACTAACAGTAAACTATCAAGAAAAAACATATGCTGCGGGTAAAATCCCTGGTGGTTTCTTCAAGCGTGAAGGTCGTCCTTCTGAAGGCGAAACCCTTACAGCTCGTTTGATTGACCGTCCAATCCGTCCATTATTCCCTGAAGGGTTTAAAAACGAAGTACAAGTTGTTATCACGGTAATGTCTGCTAACCCAGATATCCCAACTGATATCATCTCTATGATTGGTACTTCAGCAGCACTAGCCATTTCTGGTATTCCATTTAATGGTCCAATTGGTGCAGCACGCGTTGGTTACACTGACGGCGAATACATTCTAAATACTCGTGTTGAAGAACAAGCTGACAGCGATCTAGATCTTGTTGTTGCTGGTACTGAAGGCGCGGTATTAATGGTTGAATCAGAAGCCGATGTGCTTTCTGAAGACGTTATGCTTGGCGCAGTAATGTTCGGTCACGAACAACTACAGACGGTAGTAACCGCAGTTAAAGAATTTGCTGCTAACGTTAGTATCGACAAGTGGGACTGGAAACCAGAAGCAGAAAATACAACCCTTAAAGATAAAGTGAAAGCACTAGCTGAAGCTGAAATGGTTGCTGCTTACCAAATCTCTGACAAGCTTGCTCGTAAAGATGCAGTAACTGCTGCAACTGAAAAAGCGCGTGATGCCATCCTTGCTGAAGACGAAACCCAAGACAAGAAAGAAGTATCAAACCTTCTTCATGATCTTGAGTCTGACGTAGTTCGTTCACGCATCCTTGCTGGCGAGCCTCGCATCGACGGTCGTGATCCTAAGATGATTCGTGCACTAGACGTTGCAACGGGCATTTTACCACGTACTCACGGTTCTGCTGTTTTCACTCGTGGTGAAACTCAAGCAATCGTTGCTGCTACTTTAGGTACAGAACGTGACGCGCAGATGATTGACGAGCTTCAAGGCCGTCGTGACAGCCGCTTCATGCTTCATTATAACTTCCCTCCATACTGTGTTGGTGAAACCGGTATGATTGGTTCTCCAAAGCGTCGTGAAATTGGTCACGGTCGTTTGGCGAAGCGTGGTATTCAAGCGGTAATGCCAAGCGAAGAAGAATTCCCGTACGTAGTACGTATTGTTTCTGAAATTACAGAATCAAACGGTTCATCTTCAATGGCTTCTGTATGTGGTACTTCACTTGCGCTTATGGATGCAGGTGTACCAATTAAAGCTTCAGTTGCTGGTATTGCAATGGGTCTAGTGAAAAGCGACGAAAACTTCGTTGTACTTTCAGACATCCTTGGTGATGAAGATCACCTTGGTGATATGGACTTTAAAGTTGCTGGTACTACTGGCGGTATCACTGCATTGCAGATGGATATCAAAATTGAAGGTATCACTAAAGAAATCATGCAAATTGCCCTTAAACAGGCAAAAGAAGCACGTTTGCATATTCTTAACGTAATGGACGAAGCTATTGGCGGTCACCGCGAAGAGCTTAGCGAATTCGCGCCACGCATTTACACAGTTAAAATCGATCAGGACAAGATCCGCGATGTTATCGGTAAAGGCGGCGCGATGATTCGTTCAATTACTGAAGAATCTGATACCAACATCGAAATTGAAGACGATGGTACTATCAAAATCTTTGCAACTGAGCGTGCTAAAGCCGATATTGCTATCAGCAAGATTGAGCAAGTGACTGCTGAAATCGAAGTGGGCAAAACTTACCACGGTAAGATTACCCGTATCGTAGATTTCGGTGCGTTTGTTGAAGTATTACCAGGCAAAGAAGGCCTAGTACATATTTCTCAAATCGCTCACGAGCGTGTTAACAAAGTAACTGACTACCTTACTGAAGGTGCGATGATTGACGTGAAAGTGATGGAAATTGACCGTCAAAACCGTGTACGTCTAAGCATTAAAGAGTTACTTGAAAAGCCAGCTCCTAAGTCTGACGACGCAGAGTAAGGTTTTTATTTGCTACCTTGCTGTGGCTTAGGCTTTAGCCAAAGCACCATAGCAAGAAGCAGATTTAAGACAGATATAGAAAATTAGAAAAGGGAGCTTAGCTCCCTTTTTTGTTTTTAAAGAAAGGAGCAACATGGAAAAGCAAACGCAAACTGAAATAGAAGCCGCCGTGTTTCGCCGTTTGGTTGATCATTTAGACGCCAACAAAGATGCACAAAATATCGACCTGATGATTCTGGCTGATTTTTGTCGTAACTGTCTTGCGAAATGGTATTCATCTGCCGCTGCAGAGCAGGGTGAAGACATCGATTATGATGCTGCACGCGAAGTCGTGTATAAAATGCCGTATTCCGAGTGGAAAGAAAACCACCAACTACCGGCCAGTGATGAACAGCTAGAAAAACTAGCAGCACGTCAAAAGAAATAAATAATAAACCCAGCTAAAAGCTGGGTTTTCTTTTATAAAGAAGCAAACTGTTTAACGGAAGTCATATCAAAACGCCACATTAACAAAAGCAAATTAGCCTTGGTAATCTCGCATATCAAGCAAGTTATCAATGCCCTCAATTGCCTCATCGGCTATGTGAGTAACATAGAGCAGGGTGGTATGGGTAGAAACAGCTAATAGCTTAATTAGTGCCAGCACATTGGTGCGATTAATATCATCTAGCCCGTTGCAGGGTTCATCAAGTATTAACAACGCAGGGTGTTTCACCATGGCGCGCACAATAAGTAACAAACGCTGTTCACCAAACGAGAAGTTATTAAAAGGTGTGTGTTTGTTATCGGTAAAGCCAATAACATCAAGCCATGCATCAGCAATCGCATTTTCAGCATTGGTAGGCGTGGTATAAAGGCCGATGCTGTCGTAAAAACCAGAGGTTACAACATTATGAGCGCTGCAATTTACCCGATACTGCATATGCAGTGCGTTCGACATAATGCCAATGTGTTGCTTTATATCCCATATACTTTCACCAGAGCCTCGTTTTATTCCAAACAAAGTCAAATCATTGGTGTAGCAGTGAGGGTTATCGCCTGTGATCATAGTAAGTAGGCAGGTTTTCCCCGA
Source organism: Alteromonas sp. Mac1 (assembly GCF_001562125.1). Taxonomy (NCBI): domain Bacteria; kingdom Pseudomonadati; phylum Pseudomonadota; class Gammaproteobacteria; order Alteromonadales; family Alteromonadaceae; genus Alteromonas; species Alteromonas sp. Mac1. The sequence goes on along the minus strand of NZ_CP013932.1, from coordinate 1,535,146 downwards.
ACCGTTAGGCCCAGATATTTGCCAATGCTGACCAGGATAAACCATAAAATCTAAATCTTTAAATACGGTAGTGTCGTCATACTTAACAAACCCATTTCGAAGTGCAATAAGCGGCTCATCTTTGAGAAAGGTTGTAGACGTTTCAGTGCTTGGCGGCAACGTGGGCTCAGCGGTACTTAAGCTAAACCACGACGATAAATGGGTAACTAGCGCTTCAGGTGCCATGCTGTCGTCGCTAGACAATACAATAGTTAGCGCATCAACCAAGACTAATTTACAGGCCACATTAGGCACGTCACGCACTGTGTTGGCGGTAATCACTAAGGTGGACTGAGTTTGTTGACTTAAGAAAGTGTTAAAACGCGCCCGTGCTTCTTTATCTAACCCTTCAAAAGGCTCATCAATTAAAATAACGTCGGCATTGCTCACCCAAGCTAATAACAAAAGTACTTTGCGTGTTTCACCTGTAGACAGGGAAAGAAAGGCAGTATTGAGTAAATGCGTAACCTGCAGCGCTGCAGATAAAGCTTCGTATGCGCTGTGTTGTATGTAGTCAGGGTTCGCTTGACTTAAAAGCTCATGTACTAGGGTAGGCTCGGCCACAATATCAAGCAGATCGGCACTGTCTTTTTGTTTTTCTTCAAGAATGAGCGCTTGCTGAACCGCTACGCTCACTTCAGCAACTGATACTTCACATGTGCGTGAACCTGCTAGCGGCCTACCACGACCGGCTAATGCCGCAATAAGCAAGGATTTCCCAGCACGGTTTCGCCCCGCAATAAGTACATGCTCACCTTGATTAACGGTAAAAGTAAATGCAGGGGTGGTGAAGTTGTTTTCTAATTTTACTTGATGGTTGTGTAGCGATAGCGTGGTCAAAATGTAGACGTATCAGTTAGCCAGTATTAAAGCATTTTGGCGGGGATGACGGGGATATGTCAATGTTAACTAACGGTTTGGTCATAAAATGGCTATTAGGATCAAGCTGATAATTGCCAAAAGGCTCGCAGTCTTTAAAACCGTTTTTGGCATATAACTGCCGAGCGGCTTTGAAATAGTCTTGTGTGCCAGTCTCCAAGCTTAACGTGCGGTAACCGTTCGTTATAGCGAATTTAATCACAAAGGTTAGCAACTGTGTTGCTACGCCTTTATTACGAAAAGCTGCAACAGTTCGCATAGATTTCAATTCAGCTTCAGTGTTGCTTAATTTTCTTATAGCGACACAGCCAGCTACAACGTCGCCTTGCCATGCGCTAAAGAAGGTAATGTCAGGTGACTTTAACGCTGTAACATCTAAGGCATGCACGCTTTCTGGAGGAGAAGTGGCGTGCATGTCTCTTAAATGCTCTTCTAGCAGGGCGATAACATCGCCGCTGCTAAGGTCGTCATGTTTAATGTTCATATTTAACGTTATTTGACCAATTTGAGTGGTTGTTAAGCGTTATTTTAGAAACGTAATACTCAGAGGGTATACCCATAATTCGCCCTTGTTGGCTTTTATTGCTGCAACAATAGCAAAAATAAAGTTCAGTATAGCGAGTATTATTAACCCAAACATACCAATAATGATTAACGTGAGTAGGCCACAAATAAGCGAGTAAATAAATAAGCTGATTAACCAATTAACGGTTACCTTTCCATGCATATCAATATCTTGGTGCTTGTCTTTATTTACAGCCCACATAACGATAGGCAAAATTAAGCCTAAACCAGGCACTATAATACTGGTCAACTGACTAAGGTGAATCAGCATACAATAGGTGTTCAGGGGCATCCCCCAATACTCTTGAATACTCTCATTTTCTTTGCTGATGTCTTGGTTGTTATTCATGTTGTCACTCATTCAACTTTCCTTGTTTTATCGGTTATATGAAGGCTTACGTTAGTTACTTCGAATTTTTCGAAGGGAATGCCAACATACTCTGTTAAAATAACAAAATCAACGTACTAGCGAGCTGATTAATCGCGATACGTATTTGTTTCTATTCGGAATTAGCATTATGAACCAACAGCAGCCAAACAATCCTCTTCACGGGCTTACCCTTGAGAAAATCCTTGTTCGTCTCGTTGAGCATTATCAATGGGAAGGCTTGTACGCAGAAATTAGGGTGAACTGTTTTAACAACGACCCTTCTGTTAAATCTTCACTGAAGTTTTTGCGCAAAACTCAATGGGCGAGAGACAAAGTTGAAGCTTTATATATTCGTACATTTAGCTAATTTACTCGAGCTAAAGGAAAGCTAGTCACTAATACCCAAAAGGCTAAGCCTTCTCGCTATCATAAGGAATAACCATGGATAACGTTGCGCTTTTCGTCGACGTCCAGAATATTTACTACACCACCCGACAAATTCACAAGTGCAATTTTGATTACAATCAATTCTGGCGCTCTGCTACCGAAGGTCGAAACGTTGTGAAAGCGGTGGCGTATGCTATTGAGCGCGGTGATTCAAAGCAGCGAGAGTTTCAAAATATCCTGCGTGGTATTGGCTTTGAAGTGAAGTTAAAACCATTCATTCAGCGTGCCGACGGTTCAGCGAAAGGCGATTGGGATGTAGGCATTACCATTGATGCTATGGAGTACGCTGGATTAGCTGACACCATTGTATTTGCCACAGGCGATGGCGACTTTGATTTGCTGGCCAGTAAGCTAGTAGACAAAGGTAAAGAGGTAGAAGTGTATGGCGTTCAAGAACTCACTTCTGTTTCTCTCATAAAGGCCGCCAGTAAATACGTTCCTGTACAAGGCGATTTATTACTGCGCTAATCTATGTATTTATGTCATGTGTTAAAGCTATGAGTTTTAAACTATGTCATTGCTGCTGATAGACACATAAGCGTCTATTTTAACGGCTTTTATTGATATTGGTCAGATTGATTCTGTGTTGTTGCGAGTATGCTTGGCATATCTGTATACGAACAAGGCTAGGAATCATGATTTCACAGCTACCTAAGTGGGTAGAATTCGGTGCGTTTATTTTAGCGCTGGTGGCGGGTTATGTGAATGCGATTGGGCTGCTTGGTTTTGACCATCAATCTGTATCGCACCTATCAGGTACTGCAACTTTGTTAGGTGCTGGTGTTTATCAAGGCTCTTTGCAAAATGCATTTCATCTTGTAGGCGTTTTGCTTTCCTTCCTTGCTGGCGCTTCCATCGCAGGATTCTTACTGCATGGTTTTATATTGAAGCTCGGGCGACATTACGACACTGCCCTTGTGATAGAGGCGCTTTTATTGCTTGTTGCACTGGCGTTTTTGTATAACGAACAGTTTGTTGGCCATTTTTTTGCATCGGCGGCCTGCGGGCTTCAAAATGCGTTAGCTACAACCTATAGCGGCGCCATTATTCGAACCACTCACGTTACCGGTATTTTCACCGATTTAGGTATTATGCTTGGCGCATTATGCCGAGGGGAAAAGCTAGATACCAGAAAAGCCAAGCTATTCTTACTCATTATTACCGGTTTCATCTTTGGTGGCACAGCGGGCGCTATTCTGTTTGGCATGTTTCAGTTTTTCTCGCTTATCGCGCCAGCTAGCGTATGCCTAATGATTGCGGTGATTTATAGCGTGTATTTACGAAAAGCGGCATGAGCGAAACATTGGCAATGGTAAACGTTAAAAAAGGCCGCTGATGTTAGCGGCCTTTTTGTTGGTTAAATTTAAAGGCTATTTATCATTTAAATATGGCTTAGATGTGCCTTAACAGCGCCATAGTGGATACAAGCTATCACTGGGCTTGCAAGTAATACAGACAAACCAAAGGTGTGGGGCGCAAAGTAAATAACCAAGGTGTTTAGTGCGAACAATATCGCGAAAGATGTAGGCTGCGCAGAAACAATCGAAAAGGTTGTTGTCATGCTTTGTTTGAAAGAACGCTTAGCTATTAGCATTAGTGGCGCAACAAAAAGCAATAACATAATGAGTGGGACTGCCGATGAGAATATTAAGCCTAATGTATGTGCGCTTATATCAATAAACTGTTGGAATAAAAGTAAATCTACACCGCTACTTCCAAGTAATAACCAAGAAAACATAAGCTGACTTAAAAAAGGGAGCAAAAGGAGAGGGCTAATAAGTAAAAATTTTCCCCATGATGCATTGCTTATTGCAGAGAGTGACCATACTTTTCCTTTTGTTGCCAAGTTATGAATGCAAAGCCAAGTAGCGCCAATAACTGGCACCATTATCCATTTTGATAGAACTAGCGCTATGGGGCCAGCTAGTAGCTGCAGCAGACCTTCAATAATTAACGGACTCAACATAAGAGCAAATAACGAAAAAGGGGCCTGCTTAAATAGCTGCCAACCTTGTTTGAACCACACATTGGTATTTAAATGCGCTTTATGATTCTTGTAGGTACTAGTCGCGTTGCTTTTTTTTCCATAAGTACTGTTTCCACAAGCATCGTTTTGGTATGAATCAGTGGCTTGTAACGCTAACTCATTTTGATTTACTGAAGTTTGTGCCGTCATTGTGAATCCCTGTGTATGCTTTGGTGATTATTAATTAACCTTCAAAGCTATAGTCACGGGTAAAAAATAAAAATTACAAAACGATTGTAAAATAATCTAATTACAGTCGGAAATGACTTTAATGCTATGAAATATTTAGCTTTATTTTATTCTTTTTACTTTAGAAGCAATCCATAAGGACGTGTTAATGAGAGCTATGGCGAGAATAGCTATTCTTTTCAATGTGCTTTTAGTGGTTTCGTGCACTGACAGCCCTCAGCAAGCAGACGCGACATTTGAACCCTACAGGCGAACAGCGACTTACACCGCAAATGTCAGCCCAGTAGTGTTGGTTGATGAAGCTCACCACAATTTTCTTAACATTAATAATCGCTTCAAACCCTTTGCCCAGGTGTTGCTCAGCGACGGAGTTACGGTTGAATCAAACAAGGTAAGTTTCAGCCAACAAGCCCTTAAAAATGTAGATATTCTTGTTATCGCCAACGCCCTTGATAAAAAGCGAAGCAACTGGCAACCCCCGTTTAACCAAGCGCTAACTAATGAGGAAGTGACTGATGTGGTTGAGTGGGTACGTAACGGCGGTTCTCTTTTTCTTATTGCTGATCACGCACCTTTTCCTAAAGTGATTGATAGCCTAGCAACAGCGCTGGGCTTCACGTTTACCAATGGCCACGTTAAGGCAACACTGTTTAACAAAGCAACGGGTACCCTAGGGAGCCATACAGTAAGCTATGCAGAAAGCCATGCACACGATGATTCTAGCGCCAAAGCCAATGCTGAGGACAACCCTAGAGCCAAACCCCCAAACCATGTCGAACTTCCCGTTTTTATGCAAGAAAGTCAAAATGGCGCGTTTACATCAGTATTAAACAGTCAGTTTCACACTAAAGAAGTGACTCAAGTTAAAACATTTGGCGGCGCTGCCTTTTTACCACCAGAAGCGGCCACTTCATTGTTAACCCTTGGGCCACATGCGGTATCTATTGAGCCAGAAGTTCCTTTTGAAATAACGTCAAGCACGCCTCGAAGAGCTATCGAAGGCTGGAGTCAAGGTGCCTTGTTGGAATTGGGTAAGGGGCGCGTTGCGGTGTTTTCTGAAGGCATGATGTTTTCATCTCAAATCGATACACGTACAGGTGAAAAGCACGGTATGAGGTCGATAGGAGCTCAGCAAAACGAACGTTTTTTACTTAATGTTATTCATTGGCTAGCGGGCTAAGCAGAGCTGACAAACTAGGTTGAGTAAGCGTAAATGCAAACTTAGTGTCAGCTCTGTAATAGCAATGAGGACGTTACCATTAACGCGTCAGTTCTTGCCTAATAATTTCAGCACCTGCACTCAACGCGTTGAGTTTTCCGCGTGTTACATGTTGCGACAACGGCACCATGCCACAGTTAGTGCAAGGGTATAGTTTATCGGCATCCACAAACTGTAAGGCCTTTCTAAGCGTGTTAGCCACGTCTTCTGGTGTTTCAATAGCATTGGTCGCTACATCAATGGCACCAACCATGACTTTTTTGCCACGAAGGAGCTCAATCAATTCCATGGGAACACGCGAGTTTTGACACTCTAGTGAAATTAGGTCGATGGAAGACGATTGTAGTTTTGGAAAAATCTCTTCGTATTGCCTCCACTCAGCGCCCAATGATTTTTTCCAGTCGGTGTTGGCTTTAATGCCATAGCCATAGCAAATATGAACGGCAGTTTCACACTTAAGCCCCTCAGCAGCACGTTCAAGTGCCGCTATACCCCAATCATTCACTTCATCGAAAAAGACATTAAATGCAGGTTCGTCAAACTGAATAATATCAACCCCTGCAGCTTCCAACTCTTTGGCTTCTTGGTTTAATATTTTCGCAAATTCCCATGCGAGCTTTTCGCGACTTTTATAATGACTGTCATAAAGGGTATCTACCATGGTCATGGGGCCAGGAAGAGCCCATTTAATCGGTTGATCAGTTTGTTGGCGCAAAAATTTAGCGTCATTAACAAAAACAGCTTTTTGGCGAGTTACTTCACCTACTACCATAGGCACACTGGCATCGTATCTATCGCGAATTTTTACCGTTTTACGCTGCTCAAAATCAACGCCATTCAAATGCTCGATAAAGGTGGTGACGAAGTGTTGGCGAGTTTGTTCACCATCGCTGATAATATCAACACCTGATTGTCGCTGGTTAAGTAACGACAAGCGTAACGCATCTTGTTTACCCTGGATCAGTTCCTCACCGTTTAATTTCCAAGGTGACCATAGTGTTTCAGGCTGCGCCAACCATGAAGGCTTAGGTAAGCTGCCGGCAATAGAAGTAGGTAATAATTTTTTCATAATATGTACTACACGTTTGAATGAGTTAAAGGGCGCAGTTTGCAGACCACTGTTGAAGAATATTGTGGTAAGGCTTGATGAAATTCTCTTCAACAAATTTACCTTGTTGAGCCGCTAAGTGATTACGTTCTTCTCGGTCATACTCTATTTGTGTGAGTGAGTGATCTTGGTGTTTCAAGTTTGGTTGATACACTCTACCGGCGACCGCATTAGCGTTATAAATCTCAGGGCGATAAATCTTTTGGAAGGTTTCCATGGTGCTAATCGTGCTTATCAACTCGAGATTGGTGTAATCGTTTAGTAGATCGCCAAAATGATAGAATGCCAAAGGTGCAACGCTGTTAGGTGGCATAAAATAGCGAACCTGTAGCCCCATTTTTTGGAAATACTGCTCGGTTAACGACGAGCCATCAGGTAGATACTCAAAACCTAATACAGGGTGCTGATTTTCAGTTCTTTGATAAGTTTTGTTTTCAGAAACACTTAGGCAAATAACAGGCGATTTACTGAAGTTTTCTTTGTAAACGTCTGAATTTACGAATGCTTTAAACAACTTCCCGTGTAAATCACCAAAATTATTCGGAATGCTAAATTGGGTTTGGTTTTTATTGTGCTCAGATAAGAGCACGCTAAAATCGTAGTCTCGAACATAAGACGAGAAATTGTTCCCCACAATTCCTTCGATGGTTGTATTGGTTTTGCGATCAAGAATATTTGTTTTTAGTATTTCAATGGTGGGGAAGGTACAACCGTTACCTTCAACGTCAATATCAACCGAAATGATTTCAAGCTTTGCCGAATAACGATCGCCGTTAACATTGTCCCAATACGCTAGTGCATTGAAACGATTGTCTATCATCTGTAATGCGTTTCGAAGATTATCTTGGCGTCGATTACCTCTTGCTAAGTTGGCAAAATTAGTAGTGATACGCGTGTTGTCAGATGGACGGTAATTCTCATCGAAACAAACGCGCTTAAGCGAAAAAGTAAAAGTGTTATTCATGGTGATCTGACATTCCATAGTGTAAACATAAACCCAAATTTTTTTGCTCAGTACAACTGTTCTGTATTTTCCAATTAAGCCCGTAGCGGCTAATTAAAAACGAATGCAATACATTAGTTGTGTCGAGCAGAGTGGGTTTTATACGCAGATTTATTGATGAATAAAAATGATTTAATTTCATAAATCGATGAGATTTACTCATGACTTTCAATTTTAAAATATTTATAATTGTTCAGCCGTAGAAGCAATCTACTTGTACGAAGCGATATAAAAGGTGAAAACTTTGAATAAAAAGAATGGAATTAAACGGTCTAAAGTCCCGAGCTAACAGGTTCAATTGCTTCAGGCTTTGGATATCATTAAATAAAATGAGGTGCCAGCTAATCAGCTGGAAACAACGTTTTGAATTAACGCTGAATGGGCTGCAACGCGGCTTAGGTGACCACTCCGGTGCTTAAAAAAGTCATTACCTTGCTCAAGCAGGCACTACCGTGATTTCGTTGCACAGCATTGCTTAAATTTTTTCCCGCTACCGCAAAGGCAGGGTAAGTTACGACCGTATTTTACCTTGCCGCAATCATCGTGAAGTATACCGTCGTGGTAGCGCCACTGGCCATCTCCAACAATAAAGTTCGAAGTTTCATGTAACTGATAAAGATTTTTGTTTTCAAAATAATAAGCGGTGAAATCGACAGTATCTGTCGCCCCTTCATTATTTTGTGTTGCGACCTCAGCCACCCCTTCAGCTTGGGCAATAAAAGAAACATTTCCAGTTTCACCCACTTCCAGTGCAAACCACGTGGCATTAGCTGCATTAGCCGTTAATTCATCAACACTTAATTCAGGTTGACGCTCCTTTGTGTAGGTAGCCAGTACATAATCGAATTGCTTACGGGCATAGGCAGAAAAACGAGACCGCATTAACTGAGCAGCAGTTTGTGGTTTAGCTTGCCCTTTCAAAAAAGGTTCACAACATGAAGAAAATGGTAAATTTGAACAGCAATAACATCGCATAATTTTTTACAACCAAGTCAGTAGGGCGCTATTGAATACATACGCGGGCGCAATGCTAACGGTAAATTAAGCGAATTACCATGGCCCTACTGCAAGGTTGCCTTCATTTAACGCTGAATCCACTCTTACATTTACCAGACATACTGAATAAAGTTTGCAAAGCTTTCTGATCATATCACTGTCGGTAGGCTGTAAATCTAAATCAATATTTTCAACATACAGTGTTTTACACTGACCGCCGGTTATCAGCTTGCTTATCCACTCTGGCATTTTTTCCTTTTCAGGTTTTTGAATACGAATGGCGTGGTCGACTTCTTTTGAAAATGACACTGAATCGGCTAATAGATAATTCCAACCTTTACTTGTGCCACCTTTCCCTTCGCCTGGATAACCTTCGAAAGGTAAGGGGAGTTGTACAACGTTAGAAATAGCGGTGCTTGAAACAGACTTATTGGTCACTGAGGTACGTAATGCCTGTAAACGTGCAATTGGTGAAGTGTTCATAGCGTTACCTTTTCGTAAGTTATCTTTTGACTGGCTATCTATACAGTGTGTATGTGTATACAGTAGTTTTAAGTTAAAAGGATTGCAAGCATTAAATTGTGTTTTTTTCACACAATGCTTACTTCTTAAATACTTTTGAATTGAAATTGCGATTTGACGAGGGGGAGTTATTTGCGCATAAATGTCGCAATATCAATGTCTTCAGTGCACAGCTGCTAGAGGTCAAGAGTACTGCTATCAATAGGTAAGCAAACTTAATGACTAACTTTGTGACTTAGGTAAACTACAGCCGCACAGAATCCCACTAGGTTAAACACGTTAGGATGAGCCTAGTAGCAAAAAAATAAGGCGTAATTTTCGGTGAGCAGTTTAATAACACTAGGGTATATAGGTATGTTTGTTTCAGCATTTCTTGCCGCCACAATATTACCTTTAAGTTCTGAGCTTGTATTAACCACCTTGGCGCTAAGCGGTTCTTCTGCATTAGTTTTACTAGTCGTTGCATCTTTAGGCAATATATTGGGCTCAATCGTCAATTACGTATTGGGCTTTCGCTACGGCCAATTGGTAGCAACTAAATTACTGCGCGTTTCTCACTCTACCTTTATGCGGGCCGAAGTCATGTATAGGAAATGGGGGAAATGGTCTTTACTATTGGCCTGGGTGCCAGTCATTGGCGACCCATTAACTCTGTTAGCCGGTACCTTACGTACGCGTTTTTGGTTTTTCGTATTGATAATAGGAATTAGCAAAACAGCGCGATATGCCGCGCTGTTGTTTTTTATCACTCGCTAATACCACCCGAGCACGCATTAAGCCTAAGTCGCGTGTTTCCGATTTTTACTGCGAGAATGCTTTTTAAGCGCTGTAGTCACCAATCCTTTAATTCGGTTGAATAACAATACAAAGGCAAACAGCCAATACCATATGGGTTCTTGCCATATTGTTTTTTGTGACCACGAAAAATGAAGCAACGCCAAAGGTACTATCAAATAAATACTGTTGTGTAAAACCTGCCAACGCTTACCCATGCTTCGACGTATTTTTTGAAAAGACGTTATTGTTAATACGAAGAGTAAAAGCAAGGCGGTTAGCCCTACTACAATATAGGGGCGCTTAACCAGCTCGGTAGCAATCAAACTCATGTCCAGTTGCAATTCGAACAGAATGTAAGTCGCAAAATGTGACAACGCATAAACAAAGCTATATATCCCCAGCATTCGCCTAAACTTAATTGGCTCAGGGCTAGGCAGTATTTTTGCTAGTGGACTCAACATCAGCGTAATAAGCAAAAGGTGTATTGCCCATATACCGGTTTCATTCAGCAAGGTATCAACAGGATCGGGGCCTAAATTATCGGTTACGCCCGCGTAAAAAAGGCCAACGAGATACCCAAGTGCCAGTAAGTGAATGACACCTTTTAATGACCTGCGAGCTAAATTTGAAACACGAACTGGTTTTTTAAATAATTTCATTAGAAGTGACGGCTTAAATCCATGTTTGCATAAAGCGGCGCCACTTCGCTGTAACCATTGTACATTTCGGTAGGTATTCTATTACGTGATAGCAAGCCACCGGTGGTAATACGGCGTTCGCTAGCTTGGCTCCAACGAGGGTGTGATACATCTGGGTTCACATTAGCGTAGAAGCCGTATTCGTTAGACGCTAAACGGTTCCACGTAGTAGGGGGCTGTTTATCGGTCAACCGAATACGAACAATTGACTTAATACTTTTAAAACCGTATTTCCATGGCACCACTAAACGAACAGGCGCGCCATTTTGTGGCGGAAGGGTTTTACCATACAACCCTACCGACATTAGGGTAAGTGGGTGCATAGCTTCATCTAAACGCAGACCTTCAACATAAGGGTATTCAATTCCACCACCAAGGAAGCGGTTTCGTTGACCTGGCATTTGCTTGGGCTCGTATAAGGTTTCAAAGGCCACATATTTAGCTGACGAAAGAGGATCAGCCGCTTTTAACAAAGCGCCTAACTCATAACCAATCCAAGGAATAACCATAGACCAGGCTTCTACACAGCGAAGACGATAGATTCGCTCTTCAAGTGGAAAACGTTTCGTTAGATCATCAAGATTCAGCGTGAGTGGTTTGTTCACCAACCCATCGACTTTTAATGTCCACTCAGATGTATCGAATTCTTGCGCGTTTTTAACCGGCTCATCTTTGGCAGTGCCAAACTCATAAAAGTTATTATAAGAAATCGCTTTGGATTCTGGGGTTTGGGTTTCGCTAATTTGGTACTTTTCAGGCTGACTAAATTTAAGCGCTTGGGTTTTGAATGCCGCGGCTTGTTCTTCATCGTCTTCCCAAAACCACCCCGCTGCATTTGCAGAGTTTGAAAGCAACGCGGAAGCACCGACAAAGCCAAGAGACTTTAGTAACGTACGACGATTAAGGTAAACATTTTCATGGGTTACATGATTGTCGGTTAGCTTTACTGAAGGCTTGAACGGTTTAGACATACTTACACCATAATTATTGAGCGCGCTTAGACATTAAAACTGAAAAGTAGGTTACGCCGACTTCGCGCGAAGGCACCGAGGTTACACTACTTACGTGAAGGCAAGGCTTTAAGATTGCACCATGTATTACACGTGCAGTATTACACGGTATTACACACGCGAATTTTATAAATAAGTAACTACAGATTCGACGCGTATAAATAAAGACCCATTTAATAAGAATAAAATTTCATGAATTAAAAAGAACACAATGAGACACTATGGTAATAAGTGATACCAATCAAACTCATTATGCCTTTTTATGCTTAGTAATCAATAGCTTTAGCTTGAGCTAAAAATGAAAAGCGCGTAACTTAAGTGGTTTACTCATTGTAATAACAAGTATAAAAATGAAAGCCGACGAAATAGAGCAGTTAGCGTTATCAGATTCTGAAACCAGAGATGTGATCACCCCGTATGCCTTCAAAGTTGACCAAGCGCTATTAGGTATTCCTTTGGCTCCACCTGTTAAACGCGCAATGGCAATGGTTATTGATGTCATTTTAATATTTATGGCTGCAAAGCTTAGCGCAACGTTAATTGCCTTTGTTGCTGCTATGGCTTTTTATAAAGGCACAGCACAACAATACCTTCCTAAAATGTCGTCGTTTTGGCGCAGAGCCCTAAAGCTTTTTGCAGCAAGCTTTTTATTTGTAAGCACGCTAACGGTACTCTCGTTAGCAATAGACTTCTTTGAAGGCGATAGCACCATACAAGGAACACAAATAAACAAAGCAGAACAAAAAGAGGAGTTAAGTGAGCATGATAAATCAATAATACGCACATATTTAGCGCAAACAGACGACGATAAAAACTGCGATGATATCTGCCAAAGTGCTGCTAGTGCTAAATTAGTTACTCAATTGCCTGAGCTTGCTGAAATTGAAGACGTTGGAAATAGTCAAGTTACTCGAGCGCTTTTGCACTTAATGGTCATAGCAGATGGTGAAGCTATAGCAGCAGGTGATGGTGTTAAAAATTTAGATTTAGCGCCAGAGAGCATTTCGGACGAAGTTACCAATGAAAGCAACACAACACCTGTAACCAGTATTTTGCAGTGGGGCAAAGGCATTATACAAGACTTAGGTCTAGGTTTTGGTTGGGCTGCTGTTTACTTTACCTTGTTCTCGTTACTTTGGCGCGGACAAACTCCAGGTAAAAAAGTATGTAATATTCGCGTGGTTTCGCTAAGCGGAGAGCCACTTGGCATGCTTGATTGCTTTGGCCGGTACGGCGGCTACGGAGCCGGTTTTGCGACGGGGCTATTAGGCTTTTTACAGGTTTACTGGGATCCAAACAGACAGGCCATTCAGGATAAAATATCAGCCACCGTAGTTATTCAAGGGAGCGTGAACCAAGTTGTAACTGCAAAAACTGTTGCTGATGCGGTTAAAGATTAGCCTTGCGCAACATACCTTAATAACCTTATTCCACATCTAACGCTAAATATGGAAGCTGTCTTGAATACCACCTTGTCGAGGGGAAAAAAGTGTTCCATATAACCGTGAGGCAAACTCATCTGTCATACCGGAAATATAATCAGCAAGCACTCGCATGCCGTTGCTTTGTTCGCATGCTTTCAACCAGCGCTCTTGCGTGTTTTCTGGCAATAAGCGTTCGGGATCAGAACTAAAGGCTTCTAGTAGCTCCATTACTACCATTTGACCTTTATATTCAAGCTGTTGTACATCAGGGCGACGAATCACTTTTTTATACACAAAACGCTTAAATAGTTCTAAGCCACTTTCAAAGTCGGTAGGCATTTTGGCATTATAAGCAAGCAGTGGATGCTCAAAGCCTTCTACATCGGCTATTTCTATGGCCGTAATAAAACTGTTTACCAGAGCACCAATGGCGTTTTTACGCTCGTGATGAGCTTTGCTGAAAAGCTTATCGGTAAGTTCATCAATGTTATCTGACAACCATTTTATCTCTAGTGTTTTTAGCGGAACGGTGACATCACTAATAAAATCTTGTCGATTCACCATATCCATCACAATCGCATCTTCTAAATCGTGGATGCCGTAGGCAATATCATCCGCAAGTTCCATAATTGAGCAATCAAACGACTTAAAGCGGGTTTTACTGTGCTTGGTATCAAACTGATTGAAAGACATTAACCTGTCTTTGTCAGAGGCGCTAAACGGCGCTAGTAACCAATCGAATAAAGGTTCGTCACAGCGAAACAAGCCTTTAGGGGGATGCCACTGGCTGGCTTTTACTTGGCGTAATGAAGCGGGGCGTTCACCGTAAACCTTAGGGGCTGTTAAAGAATCAATAAAATTAGGGTACTTTACAAGGCCCAGTACACTTCGGCGGCATAGGTTCATGCCATGTTCGGCGGTGTAGGGCTCTAATTGAGTAATTATGCGAAAAGTTTGGCCGTTGCCTTCAAAGCCGCCATGTTCGTGCATCATATAATGAAGGGCAATTTCACCACCGTGACCAAATGGCGGGTGGCCGATATCATGAGCCAAGCATAGGGTTTCAATAAGCGTGGCATCAAGGGCTAATTTGCTGGCGATATCTGGAAACTTACCGATTAATTGGGCGGTAATGCCAGTGCCTATTTGCGCAGCCTCTAAAGAATGAGTAAGACGAGTGCGATAAAAGTCACTTAGGCCAACACCTAATACTTGGGTTTTGGCTTGTAAACGTCGAAAAGCGGCACTGTGCAGTACGCGAGCTTTATCTCGCTGGTAGGGATTACGATGATCACCATCTCGAGAAACACTGCGCGGCAGTCTGCGTGCGTGTAATTCTTGTTCCCACTTTTGTACTGTCACAGTGTGTTCCTTTTTTAAATTTCTTCCTGGGTAATTTCGTCTAAGCTAAGCGAAAAGCTAGGTACATAGCGGGTTAAGAAATAATCGACTTCATCTGAGTGATATTCTTTTAAAATCTTATCTAACCGCTTTTTAGCCAGTTTGAATTCTTGGTTTCCTGCTGAAAGTTCTTCTAAAGTTTTCAAGTAGGCACACAGCACATCGGCAGCTTTAACAATAAAAGCTTCTTCTTCAGTATGAAAATTAGCATCAATAAGTGAAGCGTAATCTTCTTTGAATGCGTCTGGTGCCATGTCGATTAAAATATTTTCGGCTATCTTTTCAATCTTTTTGTATTCGTGCTTGATGTCTGGATTATAGTATTTTACCGGTGTTGGTAAATCGCCCGTTAGCACTTCAGACACATCGTGAAACATGGCGATAGTGGCGATGCGTTCTGCATTTAATGTTCCGCCAAAAAACTTGTTCTTTATTAAGGCGAGGGCGTGAGCCACCATGGCCACTTGTAAGCTATGCTCCTGAACGTTTTCAGTACGTACATTGTGCATAAGTGGCCAGCGATTAATAAGCTTTAATCGGGCAAGGTGAGCAAAAAAATGACTTTTATCTGACACATTAAGCGCCTTGTTGATAGTGTTGAAAGAAGTTACCTATACGGTGAAGCGCCGGAACTAGCACATCACTATGCGGTAAAAACACTAAACGGAAATAAACGCCGTCAGTCAGATTAAACGCTTTACCGTGTACTAATAGAATCTTTTCAGCGCGGAGCAAATCTAAAATCATCTGCTCATCATTGTTTATGTTGAATTTTTTCTCATCAACTCGGGCAAAACAATACATCGCGCCTTTGGGTTTAACGCAGTGTATTCCATCAATACTGTTAAGCATGTCTACCGCAACATCACGCTGAATACGCAGACGACCCGTGTCTTTCACTAGGTCATTAATGCTCTGATACCCACCTAACGCCGTTTGAATTGCACTTTGGCAAGGCACGTTTGCACACATTCGCATTGAAGAAAGAATATTTAAGCCTTCAATATAATCTTTTGCTAGGCGTTTGTTGCCGCTTACCACTAGCCAACCAGAGCGAAACCCTGCTACGCGGTAGTTTTTAGACAGGCCACCAAAGGTAACGAAAAATACATCGTCAGCAAGAGAGGCAATACAGGTATGTTCGGCATCGTCGTATAGAATTTTATCGTAAATTTCATCACTGAAAACAACCAAGCCATGTTCTCTTGCCAAATTGACTACGTCTTGCAACAAGGCTTTATCGTAAACAGCGCCAGTAGGGTTATTGGGATTAATTAATACAATAGCCCGTGTCTTGCTGGTGATTTTGCTTTTGATGTCGTCTAAGTCAGGGAACCAGCCAGCTTGTTCATCACAACGATAATGTACTGGAGAGCCTGATGACAAACTTACAGCGGCGGTCCACAGTGGATAATCAGGGCTCGGGATCAGTACTTCGTCGCCATGATTAAGTAGCGCTTGCATGGCCATCATTATCAATTCGCTAACGCCGTTACCAATGTATACATCGTCTACACGAATATGCTGAATGTTGCGCTGCTGGTAGTACTGCATGACGGCCACACGTGCTGCGTAAATTCCCGTTGAATCTGAATATCCTTGAGAAGTGGGCAGGTTATGAATAACGTCTTTAAGAATATCGTCGGGGGCTTCAAAGCCAAATGGGGCAGGGTTACCAATATTTAGTTTTAAAATACGGTGGCCTTCATCTTCCATTTTTTTAGCTTGTGCCGCAATGGGGCCGCGAATGTCATAACAAACGTTATCTAATTTGTGTGAGCGAGATACAGTTTTCATGGTCTATCTGGTTAATTTACAGACCTTGAGGTTAACGTAAACCACATACCCTTGCGAAGCCTAATTTAGCGCTAAACGTGAAAAATATTTCGATTTGGTTGAAAAGTGTACGGCTAATTGTGGTTTACATCATAAAACTGACTGAAAACACCTAAAAATTGATCGTTAAACACAATATTAAAAAAAACTTCATAAATTAAAGTCACCAATTAACAGCCAATTAGAAATAAAAACTTATCAAAAACGCTAAAATCTTGTTAATTAATTGTAAAATTAAGTGAATCGTCCTATCGTATAAGTACGGCGCATTAGGATGGGCGCGCCAACACCTTTTACGTGTAATAGCAGAGGTAGTTCTCATTATGTCGCACCATTTTAAAGAAACCCCAGAAAATGCGATAACTCAAAGTGGTATTGCAAGGGTGATCCCTTGTAAGGAACTCGATATAGGCGATCCTATAAAATGGCTCTCACTTGGTTTACGTGACGCAATGCGTACACCTATTTTAACCGCGGTGTATGGTGTTATGTTTGCCGTGATCCCTTGGTTCATAATGTACTTGGTAGAAATGACAGGTTGGCATCTAGTGATAATGCCTGCCATTGTGTGTTTCATGTTGATTGGTCCTTTCTTAGCTGCAGGTTTATATGATGTAAGCTGGGAGTTGGAAAAAGGGCACAAGCCTACCTTTATGCATTCATTGCGAGCGATGCGAAGAAACGCTGTGAATGAGTGGGGGTTTGGCATATTGCTAATGGTGATGATGATTTTTTGGCTACGTGTAGCATCACTTATTCACGCATTGTACCCTTCGAACATTGAAACCACCCTTGAGAGTTTGATGCCATTTCTGGTACTGGGTTCAATAGTCGGTGCGGGTTTCACCTTAGCCATGTTATTTGTGACTGCGTTCACTCAACCTATATTAATGGAACGAAAAGTCGATTTGGCCACGGCGTTACTGACTAGTGTTAACGCAGTATGGGTAAACAAAGTTCCCATGCTTATATGGGGTGCAATTATATTTACGGCAGTCGCTATTGGTTTTGTTACCGGGTTCGTCGGCTTTATCATATTAATGCCACTTATCGGGTATGCATCATGGCATGCTTACATCGACGCCATTTCTACAAAACGCGCAAGAAAATATGATTAAAATGTAGTTTTATTACAACAAAATAAGACGGGTTGACCTGATTGCATCAAGTTAATCCGTCTTTTTTTTGTGAAAATTTCATACAAAAGGCTTTTTTTCGTACAGTGATAGACGAAAGTATTAGACCTTTTTAATAGTAAAAACTCCTCACCTATAACGAACCGTTATAATCCAAACTAATAAGTGTATATAAATCAGGCGTATAGTTTGTTAAAGACTTAGTAACATTCTGATTTACCGTTAGTTTACTCACCTTATACAATCTTTAAACAGCATTAATTTCCATTTTAGGTCATAAATAAAGGGCACTCAGGGAACACCTTCCTTGTGCTGCTTTTAATGAGTTTGCCAAAACCTTTGAGGATCTAATGATGAAATTACTTAAAACTTTAGCGGCTACTGCTGCACTAGCTTTTGCTGTTAACGCTAACGCTGCCCCAGAAAAAGACGTTCGTTTTGTAGGCGAAACACAATTTTCTGGTTTCTGTAAAGCGGTTGTACTTGATGATATTAAAGTATTGCGTTCAAACCTTGCCCGCAACGTAGGTCGTATTGGCGCTAGCCAACGTGAAGTATTACGCATGGTTACTGCAGAAGACGGTTTAACATGTAACGGTGTTAACTTAATTAAGTTCTCTGTTGAGCGTGATGCCAACTCAGTTCACGAATACCTAACGTCACGTAGTTAATTGTGCGTTTACTAAGTTAGCGGGTGGCTGCGCTGTTACGTTTTTATCAGCAGAAACACCCGCTACGTAAGTAATGTTTTTACACTATTTACGGCTTAGTCATTGCAACTACTCTACTTAAATTTTAATAAGTTTAGCTATTCTAGCTTGCCCGTTCACTATCATTCGCTGAGTATTAAACCGCAGTTTCAGTAGTAACACATAAGCAAGCGGCACCAAAAATAAACTGGTCATGGTGGAGAACACTAGCCCACCAATAATGGCAATTGCCATTGGCGAATAAGGCGGTCCGTCGCCACCTATTCTTGTTGCACCCATTGCCAGCGGTACTAGGCCGAGTACGGTTGTAGCCACTGTCATCAGAATGGGTCTAATACGAGATTGTGCCCCTTGCACAACCGCGTCGTAAAGGGTTATTCCCTCATTCACCAACTGGTTAATTCTATCAACCAAAACAATACCGTTATTCACGACAATTCCCATAAGAATTAGCATACCTATCATGCCCATTACCGACATGGGTGTCCCCGTGACCATAAAAGCCCAAAAGACGCCGGTAAATGAAAAGAGTAGCGACGTAATTACCGAGGTAGGAAGTACTAGCGATTCAAATAGCGCAGCCATCACCACATATATCATGCACAAGGCGAGCAGCATATTCATTTGCATCACCCCGTTAGCCTCATCTTGACGTGAAAAACTGCCATCAAGCGTCCACTGGTAACCAGTAGGTAACTCTATGTGCGCTAGGGCTTGTTGAATACGTACTTTCGCGTCTTCTATGGTGGCATCGTCTTGTAAATTGGCACCAATATCTAACGCCGTTTGTCGGTAACTTCGATTAATTTGCGAAAGTTGCTGCACAACCGAAAAGTCTGCCACCATAGCAAGGGTAATTGCCCGCTCTTGATTGAAACCAATATTGATATGCTTAAGTGCATCTAAGGATTTTTGAACATCGCTGCCATAGCGAAGTTGAACATTAACTTCACCCGCATCACCATACCTAAATGTACGTAAATTAGCACCTCGTAGTGCAGTAGCCACAAGCTGGGCGACGTCACTCACCTGAATACCTAAGCGGTTTGCTTTTTCTCTATCTATTCGAATTTGAAGCTCGTCACGTTTAGAGCCAGTATCAGCTTTTACGTCAGTAAGTCCGTCAATATTGGCAAGTATAGGAATCAGACGCTCTGAGATTTCTAGTAGGGTATCTGAAGATTCACCCAACAAGGTAATGCGTACACCTCCACCATTGCCACTGTCCCATTGAAATGAGGGGCGAGCTCTTACGAAGGCAGGCATGTTTTCCCGAATATCTTCTTTAATAGCCCCTAGACTGACAGGAAGATCGTCGTTTAACGTTATTCCACTTACCGCATGACCTGGTGTGAAGTAGGTATAAACCTGCTTGATATGGAAGCGTTCTTGATTTTCATATAAAAAAGCCTCCATTTTATCCACCGTTTTTTCCACTTCATCAAGGGTGTAGTTCTGAGTGACGTGATAATTAAGCCATATACGTTCTTGGTTATCGTTCCCTTCATCATCAGAGGTGACTACCTGCATAGGAATGATAGTAGAGAGCAAAATACCCAAAGCAATCAGTGATGTTTTTCCTTGATTTACCATTACCCACGACAGAACTCGGCCATATCGTGTGATATAGCGCGGTGTGCTGTTTTCCTTCGCTTCGGGGATCGCTATTTTTGTAGTTAGCAAAGGGATCAAGGTTTTAGCAATGAATAACGAAGCGAATAGCGATATACAAATGGCGATGGCGACGTGCTCTAAAAATATCGTGACGTCAATTTTCACTCCAACAATATTGGGTAAAAATACAATGGCCGTTGTGGCGGTTCCTGCAATAACCGCCAAGCTAACATTGTTAACCCCGCGCTGGGTTGCGCGGCTAATATTCTTATCTTGTTGTCGTTCTTGAAAAATACTTTCGGTAATCACTACTGCATTATCAACCAACATCCCGACGGCTAACATTAAACCCATCAATGATAAAATATTTAGGGTGTAGCCCAATAAGTACATTACCCCTAAAGTGATGCAAATGGAGAAGGGAACCGAAAGTACCACAATTAATGTCGTAGTCAGTTGGCGTAAAAATAAATACAGCACCACGATAGAAAGTAATGCGCCTAACAACCCAGCACTTAGTAAATCAGACAGTGACGAGGTTACACTTTTTGCCACATCGTCCATAACAAACAAGTTAATACCGGTAAACGCAGGGTCAGACTTGGCTTCCTCTATCACCTCCATCACGGCAGATGAGACCTCAACTAAGTTACTGCCAGACTCTCTGAAAATATTAAAGCCTACTGCAAAGGTTCTATCTAGGTGACGACCTTCGCTTTGCTCCGGCAATTCGAAATTGATGGTGGCAATATCGGACAGTCGCACATTGGGTGATACCCACATGTTTTCGAAATCGGCCATGTCGGTAAATTCCCCAACGGGATTAACCAGTATTTTCTCGCCGTTGTCGTACATATAGCCTGCGGTTAACGAAAAGTTGGCGTCTTGCAGCTTTTGCCCTAAGGCAGTGACATCAACTTGATAGGCGGTCATTAATTTCGGATCTAACCGAATAGTAATTTGCCTTTTAAGTGTGCCGTAGAGTTCAACCTTAGATACGCCTGCTACACGCTCAATAGGGCGCTTTAAGTTGCGCTCTAGTAAGTCATACGCGAGCGATAAATCACGATCGCTCGATACCCGTAGCTGGAAAATAGGCATATCATTGGTGTTGAACTTGTACACCATGACACGCTCTACATCTGCAGGAAGCAAGTGACGGATAGCATCAATTTTTTCTCTGGCTTCTACACTTTTGGCTTTAAGGTTCTCATCCCAATCAAACTCAACGATTATTTCCGCTTTGTTTTCATACGACCTTGCCCGTAATCGCTTAATACCCGACATGGTGGCGATGGCTTCTTCCACCGGACGCGTGATCATGGTTTCAATTTCTACCGGCGTGGCATCGGGGTAGGGAACCTCAACCACCATTTCAGGAATATCGATGCCAGGGAATTTTTCTAGTGGCAGTAACTTTCCAGATACTGCGCCGAACAGCAGCATGGAGATAAACACCATGCCTATGGTCACCGGGCGGTTTAATGCAAAGCGTGCTAATGATGCGCCAATACCCTTTATCGTACCTTCATTAGGCGTTTTCATACGTACCTCCCGAAACCGCTGAGTCTTGATTTTTAACAACCACGGTTGATGCCTTTTTATCGAAAAGGCTATAAAGCACCGGCAGCAGTATTAGGGTAAGCAAGCTAGAAAATAGCAATCCGAAGATTACGGTAATGGCCATAGGTGTGCGTATTTCAGCGCCTTCACCCAATCCGAATGCCATGGGCATCAAGCCTAAAATGGTGGTAAGGGTTGTCATCACAATGGGGCGTAAACGGGTTTTTCCTGCATCGATGATGGCTGCGGTTTTTTCCATGCCGTTAGCACGCAATTGGTTAATGCGATCGACCAGCACAATGGCGTTGTTAACCACTATACCGCACAGCATAATAAGCCCAATGAACACCACCACGTTTAATGGCGTATTGGTAAGCCATAGGCCATACACCGAACCCGCACCAGCTAAGGGAACCGCAAACAGTATAAGCAGTGGATGCAGTAGTGATTCAAATTGCGACGCCATCACCAAGTACACCATAAAAATAGCCAGCGCTAAGGCAAATTGCAGCGACCTAAAGCTATCTTGCATATCTTCACTTTGCCCAGTCACCGTTGCATCCATCGACAAGGGAAGTTGCGTGTTGTCCAACACCTTATTGACTAAGGAAACAGCTTCATCCAGCTTCCCTTTTGCTAAATTGGCTGAAATTAATGCTACTCGCTGTTGGCCAATGCGCGTAATTTCACTGGGGCCAACGCTCATGTAAACATCGGCAACGGCACCAAGGGGAGTAGGTTGTGATGAATCAGGGTTTACGACAATGGCGCGTACATCGTTTATGTTGTCGCGCTGGCTGTCTTTGGTTCTTACCAGTACATCAACTTTTCTATCTTCAAGGCTATATTGTGTGGCAACTCGGCCACCAATTTTAGCTGCAATTAAAGACGACACCGTGGCAGCATCAAGGCCTAAACGAGATAACTTGGCATGATGAAACTCAATTTTTAGTTCTGGGTTACCTTCACGAATACTGGTAGCAATATCGGTGAAGTTATCGTGTGTACCTAATTCGTGGGCAATTTTATCGCTATAGGTTTGAAGTTGGCGTAAATCATAACCACTCACTTCAACTTGAATAGGCGAAGCAAATGTAAAAAGTTCAGGCTCAGTAAAGGTAGCTTGAACATTAGGGTAACGGTTAAGTGCATCGCGTAGAGCGGCCTTTACCTTATCCATATTGCTACTCGCATTTGTGTTTTCGCTCGCGCTGGTATCAGCATTAGGGTTCATTACAATATTGAGTCTTCCCCAATGATCGCCCCCTTGGCTAGGCGCGGCACTAATCAAACTTCCGGTACCCGACATAGCGTAAGTTCTTGCTACGTTTGAATCTGCCGCTGCTATTGCCGATAAGTTTGATAATGTCGCATCTGTCGTACTCAGTGGTGTTCCCGCTGGTAGAGTAATATCTACCGAGAATTCACCTTGCGACATCGTAGGAATAAGCTCCATACCTAATTTAGGAACAAGAACTAGTGCACCAGCCGCTGACACTAAGGCTACTACGACCACAAGCGTTCTGGCCTTTAAGCTAGCAATTAGGGCACCGTGATATGCTTTCTCCAGGCCATTAAAGCCCTTATTAAATACCCACACCAAGGGCGTAAATAATAGCGACAAGCCCTTTGCAAGAATATGCCATGCACCAATTACTAAGGTAATTAGCGCAGCAGGCAAATACACAAACACAAAGCGAAGTATCATTGAAAAAGGCCATTTTATAAAATAGCCAATTTTCCCTAGCAAGCTAGTGGGGTGTGTTTTGGCGGGCGATAAAAAAGTATCTTCGTGAGCAAGCTTTGTTTTTTGCTTTCTTCGTGCCATGGCGGGAATAAGGGTAAGTGCCACAACCAACGAGGCGGCAAGTGCAAAGCTTACGGTGAGGGCTTGATCTTTAAACAGTTGGCCTGCAATGCCTTCTACAAAAATAAGCGGCACAAAAACGGCCATTGTGGTTAATGTAGAAGCGACAATGGCGCCTGATACTTCCTTAGTGCCCGATGCGGCGGGATCATCAGTTAAGGCGTTTGCACTAATAGTATCATTATCAGCAACAGTATCGTTTGCCAGCTTGGCTTGCTTACGCTTTTTATGGCGGTCGATGTTTTCTAACACCACAATACTGTTGTCGACAAGCAAACCCACAGCCAACGCAATTCCCCCTAAACTCATCATATTTAGGCTGATATCATTGGCGTACATTAGATTAAAGGTGGCAATAACCGATACTGGAATTGATACAGAGATGATAACTGTAGTCCAAAAATCTCTAAGGAATAGGTACAGCACTAACATAGCAAGCAGACCACCCATTATTGCTGCAGATTTAACATTATCAATGGCTTGCTTAATAAATACACTCTGATCGTATATTTGCGTCAGTGTGTAATTCGCAGGAATGTCATTTTCAATTTCACTAAGACGAGAAGCTATTTTCTTTGCTACATCAACCGCATTCGCATCGCCTTCTTTGTATATCGCAATCTCAACCCCTTCATTACCATTGAAGCGAGTTACCACACTACGATCTTTATACGCACTTTCTACAGTAGCGACATCTTTCAATTGAATATTTCTATCTTCGAAACGGCCAATAAAAAGGTTTTCAATCTCTGTTAGGTTTTCAAATTGATTCAGAGTGCGCACTAAGAATGCTTGAGCATCGCCTTCAATACGACCACCCGCAGCATTTACATTTTCGGCTTTAATGCGATCGATAATACGAGTAATAGGGATAGATAACTGACTGGCTTTACGTTGGTCGATAAGAATGTGCACTTCGTTTTCAAGACCACCGCCAACACGCACAGCGGCAACACCTTCAACAGATTCGAGGGCCCGTTTCACTTGCTGCTCGCCGTATAACCGTAGCCTTTTCATTTGGGCGGTAGACAGTTGCCCCGAGAGCACATCTTCAGTAAGCCCCAGCTTGATGACTGGATCTAAACTTGGGTTAAAGCGCAACAGGCGAGGCTTCTCAATATCGAGAGGGAGTTGAAGTACATCAAGTTTTTCCCGTACTTCTAAGCTCGCGAAATCCATGTCGGTGCCCCATCTAAACGCCATTACCACGTCTGATTGACCGGCACGTGAAGTAGAGGTGACTTTTCTTACCCCTTTTACTACGCCAATAGCTTCTTCAATAGGCTTAGAGACAAGTTGTTCCACTTCGCCTGGGGCAGCTCCCGTATAATCGGTTCGAATAGTTAACGTGGGGTAGGAGAGGTCGGGCAGTAAATTAACTGATAATCGACCTAATGAAACCATACCAAACAACAGCACAGCAAAAGTAAACATAGACACGGCAACCGGGCGTTTAACCGCTATATCAACAATACGCATGGTATTTTCCTTCTTATAGCGGGCTTAGCCGTTGACTACATCTACAGGGGCTTGGTCTTTTAAGTTTTGGTGTCCAGCGGTAACGACTTTCTCGTCACCTTGAAGCCCGCTTAACACTTCAATCATTTCGTCTTGTTCAAAGCCGGTAACAATGTCGACTTTTGTGGCTATGTTGTCTTTAACAACAAAGACGCTATGTTGATTGTCCATCGTGATAAGGGCACGACGTGGAAGTAGCGTAGCGCTATTGTGGAGTGCATATTCGAGCGCCACGTCGGTAAACATGCCCGCTTTTAATACGTGTTTTTCATTTGGCACCGCAAGGGTCACTTTGAATGTGCCAGTGGCAGCATCAATAACAGGGCTAATTCGCTCGACAGATGCAGTTAACGATTTATTACCTAGTGCAGCAACAATAAGAGTTGCGGGTTGACCTACCGCCACATTTTGCAATTCATTCTCAGGTAAATACACCACACCTTGTAAATTCTGCTGTTGCACAATATGGAACATGCGCTCACGCTGGAAAGATTCCGTTAGGTTTCCTACTTTTGCATTTCGAGAAGCAATAAAACCGCTGATGGGGGCAGTAATGGTGGTTTCTTTTAAATCTAATTCAGCAAGATGAACCGACGCTTGGGCAGATTCATATTGAGCAGTCAGTTTGTCGTAGGTATCTACACTGATAAGGTTTTTAGAATAAACTTTGTTTACTTTATCTAACTCTCGCTCTAAACCGGTTAAATCTGCCTTTGCCTTAGCAAGGTTAAGTTCATATCTGCGTTTATCTAATTGCGCCAGAATTTGGCCTTTTTCAACGTAGTCACCTTCTTCTACCACTATCTGTTCAATAATGCCTGACGCTCTTGCAACCACAAACGCTTCTTCTCTCGCTTCCAGAATGGCGGTGGTTGTATAAGTAGAGCTAATTGAACCATTGGTTACTGCAGCGGCTTCTACCGGAATGGCTATCACCGCTTCAGAAATTTCTTCTGTGGGGTTTATAGCATCGGCGTCGGTACACGCACCTAGTAGCAAAGATAATGAGAGTATGCCGCCCGTAAGGGACAGTGTACGAAGAGTGTTAAACGAAGCGTCCATGGTCAAATACCTGATTGTTGTCGTTAATTATTAGATTATTAGCTTATTAGCAACATACAGCAGCAACCATGCCAGTAAATGTAAGAAGATATTTATATGTTAATAATCAGGTGGTTAGCTTGGTTTTGGTGAGGAAATAAAAAAGGGCCATCAATCACTGATAGCCCTTTACACTAATAGATGGTGTATTAGCCTAATTCTGTGTGGATTCAACTAAAGTATAGCTGGTGGTGATCTCCACATTGCCGGTTAGCATCAACATTACTGAGCAATACTTTTCAGTAGAAAGTTGTACCGCACGTGCTAATGCTTTCTCGGTCACGCTGCTTGCTACCACTGTGTAGTGAGCATGAATTTTTGTAAACACCCGTGGGGCGTCATCAGCACGATCGGCTTCTAATTCGCATTCACAGCTTTCAATTTCGTGACGACCTTTCTTAAGGATGTCTACCACATCAATACTGGAACATGCGCCAACGGCCATCAATACTGATTCCATTGGTGATACCGCATTTCCACTACCGTCCATGACGGTTTTATACCCACTGTCTGTTGTACCGGTGAAAGTGAGGTCTTTATCCCATGAAACTTGTGCTTTCATTGTACTTCCTACCTATTACTTCCTACTTACGATTGGGTGAGACGAACGGCGTCTGCGCCAATGGTGATTTTCTTTTGCTTATACAACGCGCCTAATGCTTTTTTATACGCGGCTTTACTCACATTAAAATGCTGGTAAATAGCATCGGGCGGACTTTTATCCGTGAGTGTTGAAATACCACCGTGGGCTTCCAAATCATCTAAGATGGCTTGCTGCAAGGCATCACGAGTTTCCTTATCATGACGTTGTAACACCACGTCAATCTTGCCATCTTCACGGATGGTTTTAACTACGCCATCAGTAGATTGCCCTACTTTAAGCGGTTTAAATGCATCACTATGAAATATTAGGCCCAAGGCTCTTTCGTTCAATACCACTTTAAAGCCTAAGTCAGACTTGGCATAAACTAAGCAACTTACATTTTCACCTTCACTAAGATAGGCGCTGCCTTCTTTAAGGAAGTAATGCAAACGGGTTGCCCCTAAAATTCGATTTGTTTTTTCATCAAAGAAAGCGTGAACAACGTAATACATACCGGGATCGATAGGCGATTCTTGATAATCGGCGGGTATGAGTAAGTCGTTCTCTAAGCCCCAGTCGAAGAAAGCACCAAAGTGTGTAGCAGAGACCGCTTTAAGTACCTTGGTTTCACCTACTTGTATGCGCGGTGGCTTCAAGGTAGCAAACAAATCGCCGCGCTGATCGGTAGCCACAAACACATCTAAGGTTTGTTCCACTTCCAGCGGTGTGGTTACTTCATCGTGAGGTAAGGTTACAGTAGGCATATCTTCACTACTGTAGTCGGTTGAATCTACATTATCGGTAAGTGGCGCTAATGCATAGCCGAACGGATATTCCGCTACCACTTTTAATGTATTAATTTTTCCAATATTTATCATTAACACTGACTTTTAAAAAAGAACAGGTAACATGATATCGGATTGAGGTTAAGAGCTAAACACTTATGAAGTTAAATTGCGATTTAGGTGAAAGTTTCGGTGCATGGCAAATGCCTGTAGATGCCGACATTATGAAATTTATAGACCAAGCTAACATTGCGTGCGGCTTTCATGCTGGCGATCCCGTGGTGATGAAACAAGCTTTGTATCTGGCAAAAAACAGTAATGTAGAAATAGGCGCGCATCCTTCTTATCCCGATTTACAAGGGTTTGGACGTCGAAGTCTCGCTATGCCAATAAAAGAACTGATAGCCTGTGTTCAATATCAAGTAAGTGCATTGATGGGCATGGCCAGTATCGTTGGCGTGCCAGTGAGTTATGTGAAACCCCATGGTGCGTTATACAACGATATGATGCTTGACCCTCAAGTGCGCACTGCAGTTATGCAAGCTGTGGGTAGTATTAATAAAGGTCGCTTGGGGCTGATGGTGCAATCTCATGCGCACAATGAAGCGCTGGTGCTTGAAGCGCAAGAATATGGATTGTCGCTAATATTCGAAGCGTTTTCCGACCGTCGTTATACCGATGAAGGTTTTTTGCAGCCCCGCTCACAAGAAGGCGCGGTGTTAACTGCCGCAGAAGCGTTAACGCAAGCAAAGCTTTTGATTGAAGATGGGGAAGTCATTACTGTTAGCGGGCAAAGATTGCCATTACAGGCTGACACACTGTGCGTGCATGGCGATACTGCCGGTGCAGTTGAAATTGCGCAACAAATTCGTGTATGCATGAAATAGACGGCATGAAGGCATAAGCAATAGCGCTAAGCGTATTCATTCTTTACTTAATAAATCACGCAAATGCCTTAACATCGTCACAATTTCACCCTTTTTATTAAGGATATTACTATGCATCCCTTTGGGGATATTAAGCAGATTGTACCTGCTGGTTTAGATGCCATACTTTTGTATTTCGCGGGCGACACGGTAGATGCTGCCAATGCGCGATGTCAGCATTGGTTGCATGCCATTACGAACTTGGCGTTTCCATGGCTAAAAGAATGCGTGCCGGCATACGATTCGTTGCTGCTGGTTTTTGATGCCCACAAAGTGGATAGCCATTATGTTTATCAGATGCTTCGCTCACTGGCAGCGCAAGATCCAAAGATAAGGATAAATGGTACTGACGGTGTTAGTGTGAAAACTCATGAAATACCCGTGTGGTACGGCGCAGAAACGGCTAACGACTTAGCGTTGGTTAGTCAGAAAACGGGCTTAAGCGAGCAGGATATTATTGATGCTCACATCAGCATGACTTACAAAGTTTACGCTGTAGGCTTCGCGCCGGGCTTTGCTTATATGGGGAACGTGCCCGCTACCTTGCACTGCGCTAGATTAGAAACGCCACGAAAGCAGGTACCAAAAGGGGCGGTTGCCATTGCCGATGCGCAAACCGCTATTTACCCCTCGTCATCGCCTGGTGGCTGGCACTTGTTGGGTCTATGCCCACTGAACTTAGTTGATACTAGCCATAACGCGCTTTTAAAAGTAGGTGATAATGTAAAGTTCGCGCCTATTTCAGAACAGGAATTTAGAGACTTGCATGAAGGTTAGTGTTGAACAGAACGGTTTGCTGAGCCTAATTATCGACAGCGGTCGGCAAGGTAAACAGCATCAAGGCTTTTGTCAGTCAGGCCCAATGGATGAAGAAGCATATTGGTGGGCGAATTATCTAGCTGGTAACCAAGAAAATACGCCTTGTATTGAAATTATAGGCTGCGCAGTATTTGTTTTTGATACCAACGGGCAGTTGGCGGCTACCGGTCGCAATGTGGTTTGCTTGGTCAATGGTCAATCGGTTTCCCCATTTGAAACTATCTTTGTTAAAGCTGGTGATAGGGTATCCATCGACAGTGAACATATGGGCAGCAAAGCCTATCTAGCTATACAAGGGCGGTGGCAAGTGCCATCACCTTTGGGCAGTGCGTGCACGGTTTTGCGCGAGGGGATAGGCGGCCTTGAAAACAAAGGTGCACCGTTAGGGCTTGGCGATGCTATCGATATTGAAACCCCAGCATTACGAAGCGCTCACAGAGCGCTGGCATCGAAGCACTGGCCGCATTACGACTTGAACCAACCCATAGCGTTAATTCTTGGTTACCAAGAAGACAAATTTAACGCTTCTGAAAAAGGGCGGTTGTTTTTAAATGATTACACGGTAACAACCAATATTAATCGTATGGGCTATCGATTGTCTGGTGCCCCCATACATAGCCACATTACTAAAATGCGCTCAGAAGCAATACACATTGGCGCGATGCAAATTCCGCCCGATGGACAACCTATTGTGATGATGCGAGATAGACAAACCTTAGGAGGCTACCCCAAGCTTGGCAGTGTAAGTTTGCTTGATGTTAATCGTTTAGCACAAGCGGTGCCGGGGGAGACTGTTACTTTCATAAGTCAGCACTACGACGATGCTCGCGCCGCATTTTTATTGAATTGGCAAAAACGACTTCGCCTTACAGGAGAATAAGAGTGACCATTGCATTTTTAAACGGCGAATTCATGCCGTTATCAGAAGCTAAAATATCCCCCATGGACCGAGGCTTTTTGTTCGGGGATGGCATTTATGAAGTGATACCCACTTATCATGGGAAGGCAGTGGGCATGACAGGGCACTTAAGCAGAATGCGCGATGGATTAGCCGCAATTTCTATCACTAACCCTTATAGTGCACAGCAGTGGCAGCAAAACTTAGATGGGCTTATTGACGCCAATGCCAGCCATTTTCCAAGCGGAAATATTGGCGTGTATTTTCATATTAGTCGAGGCACGGACACCAAGCGTTATCATGCCTACCCGCAAAATATTACGCCCACCGTATTTGGTTTTGCATTTGAAATTGCACCCGCTCAACCGCTAGAAGCAGATAAAGTTAAACCGTTCAAAGTAGCGCTTGAAGAAGATAAACGTTGGCAGCGATGCCATATCAAATCAACGTCATTGTTAGGTAATGTCATGCACTTTCAAGCGGGGGTAGAAAGTGGTGTGCAAGAAACTATTTTGCACAATAGTGACGGTATTATTACTGAGGCGAGTTCATGTAACGTTTTCATGGTAAAAGATAATGCTATTTTCACCCCACCATTAGATAACCAACTTTTACCCGGGATCACCCGCCAAATAGCGTTAGAAGCATTTAAAAAAGCGGGCTTGGTAGTAGAAGAAAAGTGGTTCACCACGGAAGATTTATTCAATGCAGACGAAGTGTGGTTAACATCTTCAAGCAAGGAAATTGCCCCTGTAATTGAAGTTGATGGTAAAACCATTGGTATTGGTGAAGTAGGGCAGATGTGGGAAAAAGCCATAAAGGCTTATCACAATTATAAGTTTGAGGCTTAGGTAACAGAGTTAAAAAACTTACGTTAAAAGCTCAAACTTAGGGCTTAAAACGAAACGCTTGATGTTTGAAGCCTGAATCTAAGCCTGTAACACTGCTGTAAAATGAAGGGTAGGGAAGCGCAAGCAGGCAAAATGCCTAGGCGGTTTCCCTAATTTTAATATGGTAAGGAAACACTTTACGTGTTTCGCTTACACTTTTACCTTCAATAACTGATATCAATGAACGGGTGGCTAATTCAGCCATCTCCCTTCTTGGTGTGGATACCGTGGTAAGGGAAGGGTAAATAGCTTTCGCAAAGCTCAAATCGTTGAAACCACATATATCAATGTCTTTTCCCGGTTTGATCCCCCGGCGATTGCATTCCATTACAGCTCCGGCTGCAAGTTCATCACTAACAAAAAATATGGCATCTAAGTCTGGCCATTTGTGAAGCGATTCCACTAGTAATTCAGCGCCCGCTTGAAATGAGGCATCAGCACGTGACTGAAGGCACATATCATCTTGCAACTTTGCATTATGAAGGGCTTGCTCCCAGCCTCGTTTTCTAAGTACAGCACGCCAATCAAGCAGCAATGAACAAAAAGCAATTTTCTTTCTGCCCTTTACGTTTACTAAATAGTCAGTCATTTCTTTTCCCGCATTGAAATGATCTACACCATAGTTGATATCAAAAGTAGAATCCGACATATCCATAATTTCCGCCACCGGTGCATCGGTGGTTTTTAACATTTTTATGGTTTCGTCGGTGTGGCGACTAGAAGTGAGAATAAAACCTGAAACCGCTTGTTGAATATAAGATTCAACAATACGTTCCTCTCCTAATTCTGAATAGGTAGCGTCACCAATCATTAATGCATAGCCAAGTTCATCAGCAACGGCTTTCACGCCTGAAACTACATCATTAAAAACATTGTTTCCAAATGAAGGGAGTAGTAACGCAATCGTTTTATTGTTTTGAATAGATAAACTTTGTGCTGCACGGTTGGGGATGTAATTTAAGTCCTTAGCCGCTTTCTTTATTTTCAGCGATAACGCTTTAGAAATACTACTTGAATCTTTAAGTGCGCGGGAAACCGTAGTTTTGTGAATACCTAAATGTGCTGCGATATCTGAAATGGTTGTACGTTTTTTCATAATTTTCATAGGGTATATTCAATTTTTATTACTTGTGCGCAGTTTACATTTTAAGCCGTGATGAGGGCGCTATACGGCTGTATAAAAGGGGCTTTGTTCCTTGGGTTATGTCGCCTCTGTCACTGAGCAGATAAACGCTTTACAGGTAGCCACTACCTCATCGACACTTTGTGTCACGTCTACAAATAAAGCCTCATCTTTAGTGGGTACTTCAAGGGTAGAAAGCTGACTTTTGAGCATATCATCGCCCACAAAAAAATGCTGTCTTTGTTTAAGCCTCTGGCCAATGGTATCGGTAGAGCCATGTAAGTAGATGAACCTTACATTTGATTGAACGCCTTTAGCTAATGGACTTGTTTTCTCTTCAGCTAGTTTTCCTGTTAGCCCTTCACCCATGCCTTCACCCATGCCTTCACATAGTATGGCTCGGTAGGATGCTTTAAGCGCTGAACAAGAAATAATAGCGCTTTGATTATTTGCCAAATGATCTTTGGCAATTTTATTCAAATGGGTTAGCCAGTCCCATCTGTCAGCATCTTCTAACGGAATACCAGCAGACATTTTTTCTACGTTAGCGGCAGGGTGATAACTATCACCTTCCTCAAAAACGAGTCCCAGTTGAGAAGCTACACGCTCGCCGATGGTAGATTTCCCTGTGCCTGAAACCCCAGTAATAAAGAAAACGGTATTTGCAGTCATTCATCTACCTTTTTGATTCAATGCTAAGCAATGAGCCCGACACTACATTGATTAATTTAAAATAAGCATAATTCGGAAACCGGTTGCGTTCAAGATTTCTTTATAATATTGTTACGGCGAATAAACAATTTGTTAACGTAGCGTTGCGTGGAATAACAACGGGTTGCCAGAGGTGTTCTCTGTTTACTAAATAATAAAAATCATAATCGTGTACCTCAGATTTTTACGTGCCGCTAATTGCAGGTTCAAGTACGGACTTAAGTGCAGGTTTATAGGGAAGAAACATGTCAGATACTTTTTCACTTCTTTTTTTCGCCATCATCAGCATTGTGCTGCTTGCCTATTTGGTTATTGCTAAAAAAGTACATGCATTTATTGCCATTATTATTGCAGCAGCTTTTGTAGGATTAGGCACGGGAATGGACGCCACAGAAGTGCTCAATTCAATGCAAACCGGTATGGGAAATACCCTTGGATTTGTTGCCACCATAGTGGGGCTAGGCGCAATGTTCGGGCAATTCTTAGAAGAGTCGGGTGGTGTGGATAGACTGGCGCTAACCATCAAACAGAAGTTCGGTGAAAAAAATAGCCAATGGGCACTGGTAATAACCGGTTTCCTTGTGGCGATACCTGTGTTTTTTGAGGTAGGACTCATTATATTAATGCCCTTGATATACTCAATGGCGCAAAAAACCGGTAAGTCATTAATTTATTATGGCATTCCTTTAGCTGCTGGGCTTGCGGTTACCCATGCCTTTATTCCCCCCACGCCTGGGCCAGTTGCCGTGGCGTCTATTTTGAATGCTGATATAGGCCTAGTGATTTTATTTGGTTTTATTGTTGGTGTGCCATGTGCCTGTATTGCTGGCCCAATTTACGCATCGTATATCGCCAAAAAAATCTACGTGCCAGTGCCGGAACATATTAGAA
Source organism: Alteromonas sp. Mac1 (assembly GCF_001562125.1). NCBI lineage: Bacteria > Pseudomonadati > Pseudomonadota > Gammaproteobacteria > Alteromonadales > Alteromonadaceae > Alteromonas > Alteromonas sp. Mac1. The sequence continues at coordinate 1,501,503 of NZ_CP013932.1, read as the reverse complement.
ATATCGAGGCTAGGCCAGTAGAAGCATTGCCCTCGTTTTCATTAGTGGCCGCATTGTTATTCTTTCCTCTGGTAGTGATCCTCATCGGGTCAATTGCTAAATTTGTGTTAGCCGACGGCATAGTAAAACAGGTATTTATTTTTGTTGGACATCCATTTATCGCACTCACCATCGCGACTTTGGCATGTTTTAAGTGGCTGGGTAAAAACCAAGGCTTAAGTGCAGATCAAGTGAGAAATGTGGCATCGAAAGGGTTAGAGCCAGTAGCACTTGTGATATTAGTGACAGGTGCGGGTGGTATGTTTAAACAAGTATTAATCGATTCGGGGGCAGGACAAGCTTTTGCTGATGTGGTGGCACTTTCACCCTTACCACCGCTTATGGCTGGGTTTCTTATTGCCATTTCTGTAAGAATCATTCAAGGCTCGGCAACGGTTGCAATGTTAACGGCTGCAGGTCTGATGGCACCTGTGGTAAATGCACTGTCGTTATCACCGTCTTTATTAGCGCTAATGACCATCTCTATCGCTGCTGGTGCAACAGCTATGTCTCACGTAAACGATACGGGGTTTTGGATCATTAACCGATATTTCGATATCTCAGTAAAAAATACCTTAATTTCTTGGACCTGCATGGCAACTATCATTGGCGTTGTCGGGCTGATGCTAACACTCCTCTTAGCCATGTTCGTCTAATACTCACTCATCAATAAATACAAATACCCAACCTGTCTTAAAGGGGGGGGGGGATATGGACTATTTCTGCATTTGTTCAGGAAACCGGTTTTTTTAAAAAGAATGTTTTTTATCCGATGGGGTAGACCACGGTATTGAACAAACTCGCTGTAATGGGTAGCAATTTAAATGATGATTAAAGCTCTAACCTAGTTGAGGCGAAATTGGTACGACACAATGCGATGTAATTCTTCAAACTAAAAAGGCCCTTCAATTTACATTGAAGGGCCTTATTGATATGCAAAATTAATTATGTTGCGATAATTAGTCGTTACCTTCGCAATTGCCATCTGTACATTCACCATAAAGGTACAGACTATGGTGGGTAAGCTTAATATTATGTTTTTTCGCAATCATGTCTTGGCGCTGTTCGATAATATCGTCTTCAAACTCAATTACCTTGCCGCATTTAAGACATACTAAGTGATCGTGATGTTCTTTGTGGCTTATTTCAAAAACTGATTTGCCGCCTTCAAAGTGATGGCGATTCAATATACCCGCATCATCGAATTGGTTTAACACGCGATACACTGTTGCAAGACCAATCTCTTCTTCCTGTTCGATCAGAATCTTATACACGTCCTCGGCACTGATGTGTTGATTTTGAGGTTCTTGCAAAATTTGCAAAATCTTGAGACGTGGCAGGGTTACTTTTAAACCTGCTTTTTTAAGTTCTTTATTCTGATCCATTACAACCTACTGAGAACGAGATGTTTATCAATGGAGCTATTATAGGTAACTCGTCAGGATTTAAAAGTAAAACTACTGTTTCTTGTGCGGTACGATGGAAATTCGAACGAATTAATAATTTTGACCGAAGTAGCTTGCTGCTGACTATTTTATTTTTTGAGGACAGACCAGTTTGTAAGTGCCAGTTATTGTTAATAATTAATGATATCTATCTAAACTTAAAGTGCATATTTTTAACATTCTGTTAAACTTGTTGCAATAATGGTAAAACGAGGTTGGTACGTAGATTTCATCGCGTACCTTGAACTATGCCAATGCAATTAACAGTTATAAATAAAATAAAAATCGGTTTTGGCCTTTTTGGTTGTTTGTTACTTCTCACAAGTATTCTTTCTTATTTCGGTTTAAACGACATTAGGGGTTCAGCAGAAGACGTGGTTGAACGCAAAATGCCAGCCCAAACCAGTATGCTTAAAGTGAAAACCGAGATCCTGTCGTTATCTGTCGTTACAGCAAATGGTTTTCACGAAAATACGCCTGCCGCTTTGTCTCAAAATCAAAAAGAGTTCGAATCTTTGTCGAATGAGTTTGTTGCCGATCTCGATAACCTAACCATTATTCTTCCAGGCAATTCCATTGCGGTAGAAGCAGTAGAGGCAAGCTTAGCTTACGTAGCAAACAGTCATGGTATGTATACCGCCTTAGCGAAGCGAATGGCGTTGGAAAGCGCGTTAGAGGACAAACTAAATGAGGTATTAAGCGCAGCAGATGAAGCAAGCGCTTTAATGCTAGATTTGTCCTACTTAGATTCAGATAGTCCAAGCCTAGACACTTTGATTGGTGCAGGTACTAATATTGACAATAAGCTGCTCACAACCAGTGATTCGTTCAGCGAACTAGCTGCCAGTGAGGACGAACAAGACACCGCCAATATTATTGACGATATAAAATATCAAATTAGTAATATTACGGTAGATAAAGATTACATAAATCGCCTTATACTTGATATTGATGATGGGGGCACGGTCGCCGCTTTTAACGAGCAATTTGCGTTAGTCACCGAGAACGTTAATGGCGCTAGTGGTTTAATTGCATTGCAACAAAAAAAATTAAATGAAATCGCCTTAGCACAGGTAAAAAAGGATGAAGCATTAACGGCCTTGCAGTTAGCGTTAAGCAGCATTAATACACTGTTTGATAGTGTGCAGTCTGAATCTATTCAAGGGCAAAATGCTATTCTTGAATCAGTGCAAACCAACTTAGTCAAAAACTTTATTGTGGCCGTTATCGGCCTGATTGCAGCAATTACGTTAGCTGTTCTAGCAACACGCAGTATCTCTACACCTCTTGGAAGAATTAATGAAGGGTTAACTCAACTAAGTAAAGGGGATTTAAGTCACACGCTGCCTGAAATAGGGAATGATGAGTTTACTGCGCTTTCTGTTAAAGTGAATAGCTTAACCAATAGCTTGCGAGAGTTAGTAGGGAATATTTTAGAGCAAGAAAAACGCTTAATTACCATTACTAAAGAGAGTGTCGCATTAGGTGAAAAGAGCTTACAAGGAGTGGATGAACAACGTAAACAGGTAACGGTGATTTCTACCAATACCCAGGATGTTCAAAATACAAGCCGTAGCAATTTGAGGCAGATAAATGATGCCATGGAAGCACTGCATACGGTAACCGCTCAAAGCGAAGAAATTAGTGTGCTGGTTGTCCAAAACCGCAATCAAGTAAACAGTCAAGCCCGTCAGGCTGAAGAGTCCGCAGATATTATAAATCGATTAGATGGACACTCACGCAGTATTGGCAGCATACTGGATGTAATTAAAACCATTGCTGAGCAAACTAACTTGTTGGCGCTTAACGCCGCGATTGAAGCAGCTAGAGCAGGAGAGCAAGGCAGAGGCTTCGCTGTGGTAGCCGATGAAGTGCGCACCTTGGCAAACCGTACGCATAACTCGACAGAAGAAATTGAGTCTATGATTGGCAATCTTCAAAAAGATGCCGAGAAGGCGGTGAAAGCAATAAACGCGGGTAGGGAACAAGCCCAGGAAGGGGTAGAAATTACCCAACAGGTGTCGCAGCAGGTTGAAAGTATTAGAGAAATTATTGCTCGTTTAAGTCAGATAAATGAGCATATTGTTTCAGATACCCAGCAGCAAGATGTATTGCTTGCAGATGTTGCGTCTAGCTTGAATACCATTGTTACATTGGCTGATTCTAGTGCCCAAAGTACCCGTCAAGCCAATGAGTCGACTATGATGCTAGATGCTCAAACTGACAGCCTTAGAAGAGCGGTAGAGCGTTTTCAGCTTTAACCCTGTCGAGTATTTAAGAGTTATTTAAAATACGCCAACAAAAACGCCGCTAACATAAGCGGCGTTTTTATTACTCATAGGCTTGAAGCTGATGAATTAGGCTAGCTCAGACAAACACAGTTCGTCGTGAATTTGCTTACACCATGACTTAACACGCGACTCGGTAAGCTCTGGCTGACGGTCTTCATCAATACCTAAGCCCACAAAGTGATTGTCGTCTGCCATACCTTTAGATGCTTCGAAATCGTAACTCTCGGTAGGCCATTGTCCTACTAAGATGGCGCCACGGCCTTCAACGATATCGCGAACCATACCCATAGCGTCAAGGAAGTATTCTGCATAGTCTTCCTGATCGCCACAGCCAAAAATAGCCACGAGCTTGTCGGTAAAATCAATGTCTTCTAGTTCTGGGAAGAAATCATCCCAGTCACACTGCGCTTCACCGTAGTACCAAGTAGGGATCCCGAAAATAAGCAAATCAAACTCTGCTATATCTTCTTTGCTGCTCTTGGCAATGTCTTTTACATCAATTAGCTGTTTACCCAGTTCCTTCTGGATCATTTTCGCAACATGTTCGGTATTACCGGTGTCACTTCCGAAAAACAGGCCAACGCTTGCCATATCAAACCTCTATTATTCGTTACTAGTTACTATACACCTGTGCTTAGCCAGAACCATTCAATGATTCCCTTTGCTAGGAAACCAATGGCCCCTAAGCCTAATACCCCATAGGTCACAACACGCCCAATTAACGGCACATTATTTTTTGATAGGACATCGTGTACCGCAAAGCTCATCAATACAAATAGTATAAATAAACCGCCGTACAGCATGATGGTTTCAATTAGCTCAAAGTTTTCTGCAAGCATAGTGTCTTTATTGGAAAAAATCTGGCGCAACTATATCACAGTATATACGCCTAGCAGAGTCAAAAAGGGTCAAAAAAAAGTAATAATAGTCATTCGCATCTTAGATGGCGTTAACTTGTTGCCTTTTCTAATGTGCGAGCCACAATTGCATTGAAAATACTTGGTTTCTCAGCATGTAGCCAGTGCCCTGTACCCTCAATAATGTGAGCCTTGGCACGAGGAAAGTATTTTGCAATTTCCTTCCTATAAGAATTATTAATGTAATCTGACTCGGCTCCTTTGATAAACAAGGTTATCCCTTCAAAGGTCAAATTACTTTGAGGCCAATCAAGTATTCGTGAATAACTTTCAATTAATCCATCAACATTAAAGCGCCATTGCCACTCGTTGTTTTCAGTTTGGTATAAGCTTTTAAGTAAGAACTGCTGTACACCAGGTTCTTTAACATATTCAGAAAGAGCGGTTTGTGCCTCTTTCCTATCACTTATCGCGTCTAGAGGAACGTTTTTGAGGCCATCAAACACCGCTTGATGACTATGTGAATATTTGACGGGGGCAATATCTGCCACTATTAAATGGCTAACACGGTCAGGGTTTAATAACGCAAATTGCATTACCACTTTACCGCCTAAGGAATGCCCTAAAAAGGCAGCTTTATCAACCTGGTTATTATCGAGTATTTCAACGATTCCCGTTACTGCGGCTTCCAACGTAAATCCGTCAGTCCAAGGGGATTGCCCATGATCAGGTAAATCTATACTAATAATATTATAAGTGCTTTCGAAATGGCGCTTAACGCCTGCTAAATTGTCAGCACTACCAAACAAACCATGAACTAACACTAGCCATGGTGAATTTTTCTGGGCTTCGGATAATTTGAAATGCAAAGACACTTTATACCCTATTAAAAATAGTAATTAAGACTAGTAGTGGGGGGAAATTTAAAAATGACAAGAGATAGGGGGGTTAGCAGTAAACTAACTCACTGCTAACCCACTTTATAGCATTAGCACTACGCGTTTACTGAATAGTCTTCCAACGACTTTCCGCTTTCAAGTGCTTCTTTGTATACGCGAGGCATACGACCAATGCCTGTCCAAGGGTGGGTAACACCTTCGCTATCCGTTAATTTGTATTTAACTGGACGCTTTTTACCTGCCTTTTTAGGAGTGTCTTCATTTAATGATTGTAAGTCTTCGAAGTTTAAACCCGCTTCTTCCATTTGTTTTTTAATTTCTTCAAGCTTGGCGCGTTTTTCTTGGCCGATTTTTTCTTCTTCAAGCGCTTTTTCTTTTCTTTTATCAATAATGTTTGCAAGTTTTTCTTGCACAGTTTCTAGCTCTTGAATGCTTAATTCCTTTACAGCACCTTGTAAACGTCTTCCATGGGTTAAAATATCTAAAAATTCGTTCATTTAATAACCTTAGCGTTTCGTAGTGGATTTTTCGGGCGAATCATAATTAAATTTAGCACAAAAAAAAAGCGGAGAAAGTCCGCTTTTTAATTTTTTAAGATAAATGGCTTTAAATTACATGTTCGGGTAATTTGGACCACCGGCACCTTCGGGCACAACCCAACGAATATTTTGTGAAGGATCTTTAATATCGCAGGTTTTACAATGCACGCAGTTTTGCGCATTAATTTGAAAACGTTTAGACCCTTCTTCTTCAATTATTTCGTAAACACCGGCGGGGCAGTAGCGCTGCGCAGGCTCTGCGTATTTAGGAAAGTTTACTTCTAAAGGAATAGAGGCATCTTTTAATTGTAAATGACAAGGCTGCTCTTCTTCATGATTGGTGTTTGATAAAAATACCGAAGAAAGTTTATCAAAACTTAAAACGCCATCCGGTTTAGGATAGGCAATTTCTTTTGCATCAGAAGCCAAATCAAGTTGGGCATAATCTTTATGTTCGTCTTTCATAGTGAAAAACAAATTACCATTAAAGAAGTTCTGCTCTAGGGTATTAAATGCGCCACCCCAGAAATTACCTAATTTATGAATAGCCGGTCCGAAATTACGTGAACGGAATAATTCATCATATACCCACGAATTTTTAAATTTATCGGTATAGTTAGTTAATTCACTTTCAGGTGCCTCGACATCTTTCGCTAATGCTTCAATAATGGATTCAGCAGCTAACATGCCTGATTTCATGGCAGTGTGGTTGCCTTTAATTTTAGCAAAGTTAAGTGTCCCTGCTTCACAACCTACTAATATTCCACCCGGAAACGTCATTTTAGGTAAAGAATTAAAACCACCTTTTGCAATAGCACGGGCTCCGTAAGAAACACGCTTACCGCCTTCCAAATATTGTTTAAACACAGGGTGATGCTTTAACTGCTGGAATTCATCAAACGGGCTCAAGTATGGGTTGCTGTAGTTCAAATCAACAATAAGACCTACAAATACCTGATTATCTTCTGCGTGATATAAATAGCTACCGCCAGTTGCGTCGTTTAGCGGCCAACCAGCACTGTGTACTACTAATCCAGGTTGATGCTTAGCAGGGTCGATATCCCAAATCTCTTTAAAGCCTATTGCGTAATGTTGAGGCGAGGCGTCTTTATCAAGCGAAAAGTGCTCGATAAGGTCTTTGCCTAAATGCCCACGGCAACCTTCAGCAAATACCGTGTATTTCGCACGAAGTTCCATACCTGGCATATAGCCATCTTTTGGTTGTCCATCTACGCCAACACCCATGTCGCCTGTTAGTACACCACCAACACTGCCGTCGTCATTATAAATGACCTCTGAAGCCGCAAAGCCTGGAAAAACTTCCACACCGAGTTGTTCCGCTTGCTCAGCTAACCAGCGACAGACATTACCCATCGACACAATATAGTTACCATCGTTATGCATGGTTTTAGGGGTAATTGCGTTTGGTAGGCGTTTTGATGATGATTCACTATTCAATAAATAAATATGATCTTCGGTCACTGGGGTGTTCAAAGGTGCGCCTTTTTCCTTCCAATCTGGAAAAAGTTCGTTCATTGCTCTAGGCTCAAATACCGCACCTGAGAGAATATGTGCACCCACTTCAGAGCCTTTTTCGACAACACAGACCATGAGTTCTTGGTTGTTTTCATTGGCAAGCTGCATAAGCTTGCAGGCGGTTGATAGTCCAGCTGGGCCGGCACCGACGATGACTACGTCAAACTCCATCGATTCTCGTTCCACGGGTGGCTCCTTATGTTCGGTTTTTTATAGTGCACTATTGATGAAACAAATAATGCGATGTGTCAAAAACATGTAAATTAATTGTCGCCCTGAAAGGTAATCTAGGTTGACGTTTACGTCAACAGTAAGTACATTGCAGGGAGTTTACGTTAACGTTAACTAGCAGCACAAATACTGTGCAAGTAAACGCGGTGTTAATGATATTTTGGGTCTAGCCTTTTGAAAATGTCTTCGCCGCTACGCAAAGTTAGCGTAAAGCACATTGTTTAAGTTTCAGAATGCGTGGTGAAGTAACGCTGTTTTCTTAACTGCTTTTTAGCATGGAATAGCAACATACACCGACGAACTCAACAATTGAGGTAAATATGAAAATACTCGTCCCGGTCAAACGCGCGATCGATTACAACGTTAAAGTAAGAGTGAAGGCCGATAACTCTGGCGTCGATCTTACTAACGCTAAAATGGCCATTAACCCTTTTTGCGAAATTGCTGTTGAAGAAGCAGTAAGACTAAAAGAGAAAGGGATAGCGACAGAAATCGTTGTGGTTTCTATTGGCGATAAAAGCTGCCAAGAACAAATTCGTACTGCGTTAGCACTAGGCGCCGACCGCGGTATTCAAATTGATACAGACCAAAACCTAGATTCTCTTCAAGTTGCTAAATTGCTTGCTAAAGTTGTTGAAGAAGAACAGCCTCAGTTGGTGGTATTGGGTAAACAAAGTATCGATTCAGACAACAACCAAACCGGACAAATGCTTGCTGCATTAACCGGTATGCCTCAAGGCACCTTTGCATCAGAAGTAGCGGTAGATGGAACAAGCGTCAACGTTACTCGTGAAGTAGATGGTGGTTTACAAACCGTTGCCTTAACGTTACCAGCCGTTGTAACGACCGATTTACGTTTGAATGAACCACGCTATGCTTCGCTACCAAACATTATGAAAGCGAAACGTAAGCCGCTAGATGTTAAATCAGCTGCCGACTTCGGTGTGGCACTTGAATCTAACGTCAAAGTGCTCAAAGTAACACCGCCACCTCAACGTGAAGGTGGAGTGAAAGTTGCGGATGTTGCAGAGTTGGTGGAAAAACTTAAGAATGAAGCAAAGGTGATCTCATGACAGTTCTTGTATATGCCGAGCACGACAATGCTAGTTTGAAGTCGGAAACTGCAAAAATGGTTCATGCTGCAGCGAAAATGGGTGGCGATATTCACGTGCTTGTCGCGGGTGAAGGTTGTCAGGCCGTTGCTGACAGTGCTGCAAAAATTGACGGTGTAAGCAAAGTATTGCTTATCGACAATGCAGTGTACAAATACCAGCTTGCTGAAAACGTAGCTGATTTAGTGTTATCACTTGCTGATGATTACAGTCATTTATTAGCCGCAGCTACTACAACAGGTAAGAACTTCATGCCTCGTGTTGCTGCACTTTTAGATGTTGCTCAAATTTCTGACATCATTGGTGTTGAAAGCGAAGATACCTTTATTAGACCTATTTATGCTGGTAACGCTATTGCGACAGTACAATCGTCTGATAGCAAAAAGGTGATTACCGTACGTGCCGCTTCTTTTGATGCTGCAACTACAGGCGGAAGCGCTGAAGTAACGACACTAGATGTGGTTAAAGTAAGCGAAAAATCTAGCTTTGTATCTGAAGAGCTTACTGAGTCAGAGCGCCCTGAGTTGACCGCTGCTGAAGTGGTTATTTCTGGTGGTCGTGGTATGCAAAACGGTGAAAACTTCAAGTTACTTGAAGGTATTGCTGACAAGCTAGGTGCTGCTATTGGTGCATCACGTGCTGCAGTTGATGCGGGCTTCGTACCGAATGACATGCAGGTAGGTCAAACGGGTAAAATCGTTGCACCGCAGCTGTATATTGCCGTAGGTATTTCAGGTGCCATTCAGCATCTTGCCGGTATGAAAGACTCTAAAGTCATTGTTGCTATTAACAAAGACGAAGAAGCGCCTATTTTCCAAGTTGCAGATTACGGCTTGGTGGGGGACTTGTTTGATGTGTTGCCTGAACTAGAAAACACACTGTAAATACAACGCTTTTATCAAAGTCAAAAAAGGCTGCCTTTAAACGCAGCCTTTTTTAATGCTCGTATAAACAGTTAGAAACCGCTGACGAGGGCAGTGTTAAACACGAACCACAGAATTATCTTCACTTCCAATGCTAGAAGGGAGATAAGCATCGGCGGCCCAATCGTTTTCCCACATATCACCATCGAGTAGATAGCGAAATTGGTACTCATGATCAGTTTCTAGGTTAATAGTCAGCGTAAAATCGCCGCTCTTTAGTTTTTTCATCGTCAGAGGTTGCTTGTCCCACTCGGTAAAGTCGCCCACAAGGCTAGCTTCGTCAGCATTTTTTGCTTCTTCAGCGGAAAGGCGGAATGTTACTTTACAAACGGGTTTAGATTTCAGGTATTGCTTTTTTAGGCTCATGACAGGTCATCCCTTTTAGCGTAACAAATTCGTTGTTGCATCGATAAGTGCAACTTTTCCTGCAAGTGTGCAGGTGTTTAAATAATCAACGATTATTGCTCATTTGGCAATCTGACATTTTAATTCTAGGCGGATTTTTTTATATTACGTTGAGTAGCGCAATAATTAGTTGAATAATTCACAATTTTTAACAAACGAAGACAAGCGCTTCACGTTGAAACACATTACACTAGAACCAATAAAAAAATAATAAATCACGTATAGCTTTAACCCATTGTTCGCCAGACACATTTCACTTATACAAATAGGTGAGTCTCGGTTCAACGGTTAAGCATCAGTACTACGTTTTATAGGGAAAATAATGAAAAACTCCATTTGGATCAAAAGCGGTATACCTCTTATCATCATTCTGGTCGCGTTTGTTATTGCGGCAATTATGATTTCCTCTCGTAAGCCGCCAGAGCAAATTCCCGTTGAAACGCAAGCCTTCCTTGTTGATGCCAAACCAATGGAATACCAACCTGTTAGCTTTGTGGTTGACTCACAGGGCAACGTAGTACCTCGCAACAAAACATCACTTAGCGCACAAGTTAGCGGCCGCGTCGTGAGTTTGTCTGATAAATTCATTGTTGGGGGTATGTTCCAAAAGGGGGATGTGCTAATCACCCTTGAACAAGATGACTACCGCACCGAAGTAAAGTTGGCCGAAGCCGAACTAGCCCAAGCTCGTGCTGCTCTTGAAGAAGAACTAGCAAGAGGTAAGGTAGCAGAACAAGAATGGCGTTCAGTCAGCAGTGTTGTGCCGCCAGAGCTAGGTTTGCGTAAGCCTCAACTAGCAAAAGAGCAGGCAAATGTTAAAGCTTCAGAGGCAAAATTAGAGCGTGCCAACCGTAACCTTGACCGCACATTAATTAGAGCGCCCTACAATGGCATTGTAGTTGAGCGAAACATCGACTTGGGTCAATTTGTATCAGCTGGGGCCACGGTGAGCACCGTCTATTCAACTGACACTGCTGAGGTACGCTTACCCATCACCGACAAAGACTTAATGTTTGTTGATATTGGTAACCAATCAAGCAATCAATCTGACGTGACGTTAAACGCGACAGTAGGCGGCAAAAATAGAACTTGGACAGGTAAGTTAGTTCGCTCAGAAGGTATTTTGGATTCTGGAAGCCGTGTTCTTTATGCCGTGGTTGAAGTTAAAGACCCTTATCAATTTAACGGTGGTGATAATGCGCCACTTCGTTTTGGTCAGTTCGTTCAAGCCAAAATTGTTTCTCATCAAAAGCAAGACTTAACCGTATTGCCGCGCTCGATATTGCGCCTTGATAACACAGTGCTCACCGTAAATGATAACCGCGAAATTGAAATTGTACCGGTAGACGTAGTACGTACCACGGCAGATGAAGCCTTCATTGGCAGTGGCTTAAACAGTGGCGCGTTAGTGGTGACCAGCGCAGTTCCAAATCCTTATAATGGTATGAAAGTCAGACTTCCAGGTGATGAGCCTGCCATGCCACCAGAAGCAGAGAACGATAAAGAGTCAGACACTCACTCAGTAGACGTTAAAGACGATACTACTGTAACTAGCCCTGCTTCTTCTGGGGGTAAGTAATGAGTCAAATTGATACGGAAAAAGGGTTAATCGCTTGGTTTGCGCGCAACAGTGTTGCGGCAAACCTGTTGATGTGGTTGTTAATCGTTGGCGGGCTATTTGGTGCCTTTAGTATTCAAAAGCAAGTTTTCCCTAGTTTTGAAATAGATATCATCAACGTTCGCGTACCGTATTTGGGTGCTGCGCCTCAAGAAGTAGAAGAGGGCGTAATTCTCAAGATAGAAGAGTCGATTAAGAATTTAGAAGGCATTAAACAAGTCACCTCTACTGCGGTAGAGGGGATGGGTACGGTGAGCATTCAAGTTGAAGAAGATTACGATATCCAATCTTTACTTGATGAAGTGAAGGTGCAAGTTGATGCCATACCTCTTTTCCCAGCCGATACAGAAAAGCCGGTTATCTATCGCCAAAAAATTCAGCAAGATGTTATTTGGATATCTGTGTTTGGCGATGCCAGTGAACGTGAACTAAAAGAGTTTGCAAAAGACATTCGCGATGATGTTGCAAACCTTCCCGGTATTTCGAGTGTGCAAGTTGTTGGTGCCAGAGACTACGAAATTTCGGTTGAACTGTCTGAGGTCGACTTACAAAAATATAACCTGACTTTTGCCGACGCGGTTAGTCGTTTAAGTCAATCGAGTATCGATTTACCTGGTGGTTCTATTCGTACAGAAAATGGTGACATTCTGCTTAGAACCAAAGGGCAGGCTTACACGGGTTGGGATTTCTCTCAAATAGTGTTGGTTACCAATTCTGATGGTACACGGGTAACGTTAGGCGATGTTGCTTATATAAATGATGGTTTTATTGAGAACAACCAATATGCATTATTCGATGGAAAGCCAGCGGTTAGCCTTCGTGTGCAAGCGGTGGGTGATCAAAATGCATTAGAGATATCAGAACAAGTAAACGGCTACATCGACGAGAAAAAGAATGACTTTCCAGCTCATATTTCCGCCGACACATGGGGAGATAGTTCGTTTTATCTAGCGGATAGATTGAACATGATGCTAGAAAATATGTTTTTTGGTGGCTTGTTGGTGTTCTTGGTACTGTCGTTGTTCTTAAGAATAAAGCTGGCGTTCTGGGTTATCGTTGGCTTGCCTGTGTGTTTTTTGGGTACGCTACTGGTTATGCCTATCGATATGCTTGGTGTGTCTATCAATATGCTGAGTTTATTTGCCTTTATTTTGGTGCTTGGAATAGTGGTGGACGATGCCATCATAATGGGAGAATCGGCCTATTCCGAAATTGATCAAAAAGGGCACAGCACTGAAAACGTGATTGCTGGTGTTAAGAAAGTGGCTATGCCAGCCACCTTTGGGGTGCTTACTACCATAGCGGCATTCTCTCCTATGCTAATGGTATCTGGTCCCTTTGGTGTTATTTGGAAAACCATTGGGCTAGTGGTGATCATTTGTTTGGTGTTTTCATTAATTGAGTCGAAGCTTATTTTGCCTGCACATTTAGTGCATATGAAACTAAAGCCTTACGATCCTGCGAAGGCAAATAAACTTCAAAAGTTTAGAGACTTTTTCAGTGAAGGTATTAAGCGTTTCATACACAATGTTTACGCGCCATTTTTAGAAAAGACCATACGTAACCGTTACACCACGGTATCCGTTTTCTTAGCCATGCTAATCCTTACTATTGGTTTGTTTGGTGGCGGCATTGTTCGATTTGTTTTCTTCCCCAGTATTCCTAGCGACTTCATGTTTGCAAGTTTTGAGTTAGAGCCAGGCTCTTCGCTAAAACAGCGAGACGAAGTGCTTACAGCATTACGTGAAGGCATGATGCGTATGGATGAAAAGGTGCGTGACGATACTGGTGAAGGTGTAATTAAACATTCCATGGCGTTTGATAACGGTGACTTGGGCGGGGAGGTGTTCGCCGAACTGACCAAAGGTGAAACTCGTACCATGGCCGATTATGAAATTCATCAGTTGTGGCGTGATGAAATGTCTGAAATTCCAGGCGTTAAGACGTTCAGTATTGGCGCCCCTGGTGGCCCAGGTGGTGGTGCTGATCTTAGCTTCGAATTTAGTTCTGGTGATATTAGGTCGTTAAGAGCCGTAAGTGATGAACTAAAAAGCATCTTGTCGGGTTACGATGGTGTAACCGACATTAACGATACCTTCTCAGGTGGTAGTGAAGAGATTCAATTAGCATTGAAACCTCAAGCCGATGCATTAGGTATTACGCTACAACAACTTGGGCAGCAAGTACGTTTTGGCTTTTACGGTGCGGAAGTACAGCGTATTCAACGTGACGATGAAGAAATTAAAGTCATGGTGCGTTACCCAAGAGCAGAGCGTAGCTCAATTGAGCATTTAGAAAATATGCGTATTCGTGCGCCAAACGGACAAGAGATACCTTTCCAGCAAGTGGCTAGCTTCACCGTGGGCGAAGGCTTTGATTCTATCATTCGTGTAGATGGCAGCCGTTCTGTTACGGTAACTGCTGTGGTAGACAAGGCATTAATGGATCCGTCTGAAATTACAGGTGAGGTTATCGACTCTGTCATGCCTGATTTGTTGGCACGCTACCCTAAAGTTGATTTCCAGTTACAAGGAAACGCAAAAGAACAAGCTGACGCTATGATGAGTTTGGCGCAGGGCTTGTTGTTTGCCTTATTTGCGATTTACGCGCTATTGGCAATTCCTCTTAAATCTTACAGCCAACCATTTATCATCATGTCAGTCATACCTTTTGGTGTGGTGGGTGCCATTATTGGGCACCTAGTATTAGGCATGGCGGTGAGTGTGCTGTCGATTTGCGGCATTATTGCGTTATCAGGTGTTGTGGTTAACGACAGCTTGATTATGGTGGACTTTGTTAACCGTGCCCGCCAAGAAGGCCATTCATTAATGCGCGCAGCAATTAGCGCAGGTACCCAGCGTTTCCGCGCAATTATATTAACGTCGTTAACCACCTTTATGGGGCTAATGCCAATTGTATTTGAGCGAAGTCTTCAGGCACAAATTGTTATTCCTATGGCAATTTCATTGGCGTTCGGCATTTTGTTTGCAACGGTTATTACTCTGCTATTAGTACCGGCCTTGTACCTAATATTGAACGACATTAAAAATGTATTCAAAGGTAGAAAGCATACTGAATCAGTAGGTTCTGCATCGATAGAGCAACAGTAACACGGGCTAATAAATTCAAAAACTCCCGTCTAGTTCGCTATACGGATTATAAAAACACCGCATTGGTTCGCCAATGCGGTGTTTTTGTTTGCATTTTGTACGATTTGCCATATACTGTACAAATAAACAGTGAATGGGTGAACGCGATGACTACAGGTGTTAAAGCAGTTGATCAACTTATTGAAAAGTTCGGAATATTATCTTCGCCAGGGCAAGATAAGTTCCAGCGCTTAACGTATTTATTTGGTGGTGATAAACGGGCGGACTCGTTGCCTTTTTGTATGTATCAAAAAGTGATGGGCGCGCCTGTATCTCGTCGGTTCACAATCCATCATTTTTATTTGCCCCACAAAAACTGCAAGTTAGCCAGTTTCATGTTTAATGAAAAAGGTGAATTAATAGAGCAGGTTTATTTTACTAAGTTGTCTCGTATGGTGAATGTTTGCCGAAAGTTGCAGCGTCTTCTCTTGGAAGAAAAGGGCCTGAGTGAAAAGGCATCCCAAGGAATGCTACAGCAGAACAGGCAACAAAAAGACAGAGAGTGGGCGCAGACTGAGCAATTTGCGGCCTAATCACTTGTGTAGCTAAAGTGTGTAGCTAAAGTGTGTAGCTAAAGTGTAGAGCTATGGCATCAATGACTTAAGGCAAGTGTCACTAAGTCACTAACTAGTAACGGCCAAACGTGCTAATGGGCAAGGGCAAACTGGCGAAATATAAGATAAAGATGAAAGGCCAAAGGCATAAGCTAAAAATAGAGAACAAAAAAGCGAAGGGGCGTTAAAACGACACCTTCGCTTTTTTATGTTTATCATTCTTAAATGCAGTACTTGATAAGGCTAAGAACAAAAGTGCAGGCTAGATCTGCACTTTCAACCTAAATCAAGGTAGTGCTTAGTAGAAAGAGTACTTCACTTCAACACCAAGAATACGTGGCTCGTTCACAATACCGGTAAGGTTGTTAAAGTCGATAGCCCCTTTAACGTTATCTTCATCGGTAATGTTACGACCAAACAAGGCTACTGTGTAGTTATGCTCAAAGTTTTCGTAACCTATGCGCAAGCCTCCTTCAAAGTTGTCGTCTGTTTGGAACTCTACAGACTCATATAAGAAGATGTTAGTTTCACCTTGGAATGCCCAATCGGTAAATACGAAGAATTCACCGTTGTCGCCCATAGGCACAGTGTAGCGTGCGGTAAAGTTAAAGATTGACTCTGGCGCTTGTGGGAACGGGTTACCGTTCACAATGTAGTTACCATCATCTGCTACTGGATCAGTAATGGTACAAGAACCACAACCGCCAACCGTCAATGTGTCATCTTTAATTTCGGTATGGTTATAGCTATAGCCAGCAGTAAAGGTTAGTTCATCAGTAGCTAACCATTGAGAGTCAATTTCAAAACCGTAGGCTTCGCCTTCATCTGCATTGACGAGTGCGGTAAAGTTGTTACCACCACCAATGGCTGACAGTTGCATATCATCAACCGTGTAGTAGAACGCTGCACCGTTCAGGCGAAGTGTTCCATCTAGCAAATCAGATTTAAAACCAACCTCATAAGAGTTAATAGTTTCAGCGTCAGCCACAGATGGTGAGCTTTCAAACGCTACATCGCGACCTTGAATAGTTTGAGCACGGAAACCATTTGAGTAGCGAGCGTAAGCAGACATATCGTCTGTGATACGGTAGTTAGCGCTAAGTTCGAAACTGGTTTGCCCATCATCAACGTTGATTGGATCATAATCTTGTAGGCTAGCTGCACCAATAACAACAGCGAAGCCATCTACGTTTTGATCGCCAACAATCAATGATTTCTCGTCATGGGTATAACGAAGACCACCGGTAATATTTAGCTTCTCATTAACTTGGTAAGAAGTTTGACCAAATACCGCCCATGTTCTGTTTTCATGGTAAACGGTAGTTGCTCCAAAGAAACCATCAACACTAGTCACGTTGAAAGACGCATCATAATAGAATGCGCCTAATTGCCAGTTCATCGCGTCTGTGGTGTTGCTTGATAAACGGAATTCCTGTGTATATTGCTCAAGGTCGTCTAGATTATCTTGAGTAACAGCAGAAAATGGAATGAAGCCTGGGCCAGATGTGCCATCAGCGTTGTTGAAACCACCATCAATGTCACCAAGGCTCGAACCTTCAGCAGTCTCCATTGCTGAGATTGACGTGAATGTCACATCATCCATATCGTATTCAAGTTTTAGTGATGCGCCGAAACCGTCATATTCTTGAGGGTTATTGTCAGCACCGTTGCCGTCGATATCACCATCATAATAAATGGTATCTCGGTCGTAATTTGCATTTAGGTTATTGCTGCCAACATCGAAAACGTTAGCGCGGAAAATTGAAGCTGTGCCATCTAATTCTCTGCCGTGAACATTTAATAGAGCTGAGAAATCGTCTGACGGCTCCCAAAGAAGCTGTAAACGGTATGCTTTTTCATCAAAGCCACCAATCGCATCGTTTTCGCCGGTAAAAGCATTGTCGATGTAATCATCACGCTCTTGCGATAACAATGATAAACGGGCTGATAGCTCATCAGTTAAACCGCCACTAATAGCACCTTCGAAGTTCATGGTGCCATAAGAACCAAAACCGGCCTTAGCGTAACCTTCTAAATCTTGCGTAGGTTTTACTGTATCGAACTTAATGATACCGGCTGTCGTGTTACGGCCAAACAAGGTTCCTTGTGGGCCACGTAATACTTCAACTTGTTGAACATCAAAAAGTGGGAAGCTTTTCAGTACCACATTTTCCATTACCACTTCATCCATGATAATAGAAACAGGCTGCGAGGCAGCCAAGTCAAAGTCAGTGTTACCTAGGCCACGAATATAAAAACGTGGTGCTACGCGACCGTTTGACGATTCAGCGTAAAGACCAGGCACGCGAACAGCCAATGCAAGGATATCTTCACCACCTGAAAACAAGCTTTCAAACTTTTCGCCACTTAGGGTCGCTACAGAAATAGGCACTTCCTGTATTGACTGGGTACGTTTTTGAGCCGTTACGGTAATTTGTTCAAGCGCAGTTTCTTTCTTTTGTATTGTTTCTGCTTCTTGAGCAACGATAGAAGTACTGAACGCTGCACTAACTGCAAGCGCCAGTGAGGCAAGTTTATGTGTTCTCATGTGTCCACCAAGAGTTTTAGATTATACTTTTGTAGTGTTTTTTGGTACAGAAAAAGCGGTCTGTACGCGGCGTGGCATTTTACACAAACTAAGTAACAAAAACTTATCTTTGTTGTAAATAATTATTTTCTTATGAACTTGGCGCGGTACTGTGAAGGCGATAAACCGGTATTCTTTTTGAAAAGCCGGGTGAAAGAACTGAGGTCTTCATAGCCCACACTATTAACAATTGATTCAAGAGGAGACATAGACGTTTCTAAAATTTTTCTTGCTTGTTCTAATCGTAAACCTTGTAGATATTGGATAGGCGTTATTGCACAGGCTTGCTTGAAACGCCTTATTAATGTGCGTTCAGTCATATTGTGTTCATGAGCCACATGTTTCAGCGTGAGCCGTTTTGTAAAATGATCTTCCAAGTAATTTTGCACCGCCAAAACATCTTTATCTTGATGGAATTTGTGTTGCCGACTGCTTGCATACACCGTTTGGTTAGGCCGAGAAAAGTCGAGCACATGTGACTTAGCAGTATCGCTCGCCACTTGATGACCGCAATAGCGTTCTATGAGCAAAATGGCCAAATCTATCCACGCCATACCGCCACCTGCACAAAAAATAGCATCTTGTTCAGTTACCATCTTTTCAGATTGCAAATTAACAGCAGGGTATCGAGAGCGAAACTTATCTGCGTACCCCCAATGGGTAGTGGCAACTTTGTTATCGAGTAATCCTGACTCTGCTAATAAGAAAGTCCCTGTGCAGTTACCCGCAATATCTGCCCCTTGCTTTTGCAGTCGCTTAATATGCACAAGTTGATTCGCGTTTTCTTGTAAAACCGTATCGATATCGCCGCCAATAGTGGGGATCAGCAAGATGTGGGTTTCGGTGACATCCTCAATGGCAATGTTAGGGGTGAGTAGTAACTGGTTAGTACAGTGAAAAGGTTTGCCATGGAAACTCGCTAGCTGAACTTTGAATTTAGGGGTGGTGGGCTGGTTATGAATGCGCTGCCAACTGATGCCAGCGAACGCGAATACATCGAGTGCGCCAGTGATGGCAGAAGCCAGTGCTTGATCAAACCCTAATACGGTAACGACGAAAGGTGGTTTATTCATAAAAATAATACAGTTTATTAGATACGATAACTAACAGTGATTGTTGGCGTAAATGGCCATGATTGTGTCATAAATGACAATAATGGCATGATAACGAATATGACACAATGCATTAACAATTTGCTCATGGACTTTATTATGGCTGACCAACTTATTCCCCGTCGGGAAATGCAATTCCAACTTTACGAAGTATTAAATACCCAGTCTTTGTGTGAAAAGGCCCGTTTTGAGGAACATAACGTTGAAACGTTTAATGCCGTTATTGATATGGCAGAAAAAATGGCTGAAGAGCTGTTTCTACCTCATAACGCTATCGCCGATAAAGATGAGCCTACTTTCGATGGCAAAAAGGTCACCATGATAGGTGAGGTTAAAAAAGCCTTTGATACTTATCGTGAGTCGGGCTTTATTGCGGGTCACTTCGATTACGAAGATGGCGGAATGCAGTTACCCGTTACCATTATGAATGCATGTGCTGGTTACTTCTTAGCCGCCAACCCTTCCACTACTGCGTATCCTTTTCTTACTGCTGCCGCCGCAAATGTGGTTAAGCATTTTGCCAACGAAGAAACCAAGCAAGCCTTTTTGCCTAAAATGCTCACAGGTGATTTTACCGGCACTATGGCATTAACTGAGCCTCATGCCGGCTCTGGACTAGCAGATATTCGCACGTCGGCGACCCTTAACGAAGATGGTACGTATCGCGTGAAGGGCAGCAAGCTTTATATCTCTGCTGGCGAACACGAATTATCGGACAACATTGTTCATTTGGTCTTAGCGAAAATTCCAGGCGGTCCTGCGGGCGTAAAAGGTATTTCGTTATTTGTTGTCCCTAAGTACCGTTTAGATGAAGACGGCAACCCAGGCCCCCGTAACGACGTTACGCTAGCTGGGCTAATACACAAGATGGGTTATCGCGGGACGACTTCTACCGCGCTTACGTTTGGTGAGAACGGTGATTGTCATGGTTACCTAGTGGGTGAGCCGCACCAAGGCTTGCGTTATATGTTTATGATGATGAACGAGGCGCGTATTGGTGTAGGTTACGGTGCTGCTATGATTGGTTATCGCGGCTATCGCTATTCTCTTGAGTATGCAAAAGACAGAACTCAAGGCCGTGCAGCGCCAAAATTAGCCCCAGAAGATGAGGCTACGCCAATTATTAACCATGGTGACGTGCGTCGCATGTTGTTAGCGCAGAAGTCGTATTGTGAAGGCGGCATGGCACTTTGTTTATACGGTAGTACCTTAATTGATGCGTTAGAAACGGAAGAAGACACCGCGAAACGTACCGAAATTTCCCAATTGCTCGAGCTACTTACCCCAGTATTTAAAGCGTGGCCTTCTGAATTTGGCCCTAAAGCTAACGACTTAGCCATCCAAATTCTAGGTGGCGCTGGTTATACCCGTGAATACCCCGTAGAGCAGTGCTGGCGTGATAACCGTTTGAACCCTATTCATGAAGGTACAAACGGTATTCAAGCGCTAGATTTACTCGGTCGTAAATTATGGCAAAGCGAAGGAAAAGGGCTTCAAGTGTTACTCGCACGTGTATCTGGCGACATGAAAGCGGCTACAACACCGCGGGCTCAAGTGTTAGCGGCGAAACTTAAACCTTATCTTGATCAACTTGGCGGACTTATTCAGCAAGCGGCTGGTGACTTACGTTCAGACAAACAAGCCGTGTTACTTACCAACGCAAGCTGCTTTTTGAATGTATTTTCGGCCTGCGTAGTGAGTTGGATATGGTTACGCCAAGCAAATGTTGCCGAGCAAGCATTGCTTAACGGCGCAAGTGGCCAAGACGGCGATTTCTATGAAGGAAAAATGGCAGCAGCTGAATACTTCCTTAATTGGGAATTACCGCTAGTAAAACGCGATATAGAAGTCATTACGTCACAAGAACCAACTTGTGAAAATGTGAAAGCCAGTTATTTCTAATACCGGCTTAAAGGACATAAAAATGACAAATCAACAACGGCAAATAGCAGTAAACATTAAGGTAGGGCAATAACAATGGTGGCATCAAACGTAGAAGGGAAACATATCCTTATCACCGGTGGCGGTTCAGGTATTGGCGCGGCTTCGGCCAAGACCTTATGTGAGCGCGGGGCATTGGTCGGTGTTGCCGATTTGAATATAGAAGCTGCTGAAGCTTTAGTGCATGAGCTCAAAGAAGCGGGCGGTAATGCCTATGCAGTAAAAGTGGATGTTACTGAGCCCGATGAAGTGAATGCCATGTTTGAAGCGGCGTTTTCACAGCAAGCTAAACTCGACGTAATCATTAATAACGCGGGTATAGACCATTTTCCAGCACCCCTTACTGAAGTAGACGATGCCATGTTCATGAAGAACATTCAGGTGAATCTAGCGGGCGTGTGGTATTGCATGAAAAATGCGCTTAAACATATGACGGTCAATGGTGGTGGTCATATTATCAATATAGCGTCAGTGGCGGGCTTACGCTCGGCGCCTATGATCAGTGCTTACAGTGCATCTAAACACGGTGTTATTGGCCTAACTAAATCGGCAGCGGTGGAATATGCCCGTGCGAATATTCGCATTAATGCGGTGTGCCCAAGCTTTGTTGATACGCCGATGGTGCAGGGCGTGCTGTCTAAATTAGACGAGCGCGGACAAAAAGCCATGGTAGGTGCAAACCCAATGAAGCGTTTAGGTAAACCTGAAGAAATAGCGAATGCGATAGCATGGTTGTGCAGTGACGAATCTTCATTCATGACAGGGCAATCGGTAGTACTTGATGGCGGCATGTTGGCTTAAACACTCAATTTCATGCGTTTGATAAAAGTTCTTGCGTTAGATAAGAGCGCGACAGATTTACAAAGGGAAAACTATTATGAAAAACTTATTCGATTTAACTGGCAAGGTAGCGTTAGTAACAGGTGCTAGCCGCGGTATTGGCGAATCGATCGCCCGTTTGTTGGCACAATATGGCGCACACGTTATCGTTTCTAGCCGTAAAATTGATGGCTGTGAAGCGGTTGCCTCGTCAATTCGCGATGCAGGTGGTAAAGCAACAGCACTTGCATGTCATGTTGGCGATATGGAGCAAATTACGAACGCATTTGCTGCGATTAAAAGCGACTTCGGTAAGCTAGATATTTTAGTGAACAATGCCGCAGCTAATCCGTACTTTGGCCATATCCTAGATACCGATTTAGGTGCTTACGACAAGACAGTAGATGTGAACATTCGTGGTTACTTCTTTATGTCTATTGAAGCGGGCAAAATGATGAAAGAGCAGGGCGGCGGTGTCATCCTTAATACAGCGTCAGTTAATGGTGTAACACCGGGTGACATGCAGGGTATTTACTCTATTACGAAAGCCGCGGTTATCAGCATGACGAAATCATTCGCAAAAGAGTGCGGTAGCTTAAATATACGTGTTAACGCGCTATTACCAGGTTTGACCGATACCAAGTTTGCTTCAGCACTTACTTCAAACGATCAAATTTTAAAGCACGCGCTTAAAGTGATCCCACTAGGCCGTGTTGCCGATCCGGATGAAATGGCAGGTACGGTATTGTACTTAGTATCTGACGCATCTAGCTACACCACAGGCACGACAGTGGTGGTTGATGGTGGTATGCTAGCGTAAAAACGCTAACGAGATTTTACCATGCATATATGGGTTGACGCAGATGCGTGTCCCAGTGTGATTAAAGACATTCTTTTTAAGGCAGCCCGACGTACCGGTCTGCCTTTGTCTTTAGTTGCCAATCATTCTATGTCTGTTCCACCAGATAAACACATTACCCTTACTATCGTGCCCTCTGGTTTTGATGCAGCAGATGATTACATTGTTGAAAAGATAGAAGCCGGTGATTTAGTGATAACCGGAGATATTCCTTTGGCGGCCGATATTTTGGCTAAGAACGCCAAAGCTATGAATACACGAGGCGATGAGTACGACAAGTCGTCCATCCGCGCCGCGCTCACTATGCGAGATTTTATGGATACTATGCGCTCAAGTGGTGAACACACGGGCGGGCCTAAAGCATTCTCTCAGCGAGACAAACAGAATTTCGCCAATGCGTTAGATAGGATGATTACCGCAGGCACGCGCTAACGATGAGTTAGTCATAGCGTTAATAAGTACACCTAATAACTACACCTAATAAGTACACCTAATAAGTACACCTAATAACTACACCTAATCAAAAAAGGGCTGCGTTTTCACGCAGCCCTTTTGTATTTATGAGGTAAAGCTTACCGTACTGAGTCTTATAATACCGAGTTCTTACAATACTGAGACTAAGGCTTTCGCTAATGTTTCAACGTTCTCTGAGTTAATACCCGCAATGTTCACGCGGCTAGAGTCAACGAAATAAACACTATGCTTTTCGCGCACTTCACGTACTTGCTCTGGTGTAATACACAAGAACGAGAACATGCCTTTCTGATCGTTAACGAAGCTGAAGTCTTTTGGCGAACCATTGTCGTGAAGATTCTTAACCAGCATGGCACGTAGAGACTTCATACGGTTACGCATTTCATCTACTTCATTTACCCATTCTTGATTAAGCGCTTCGTCAGACAAGATAATATCAACCAACGCACCGCCGTAGCTAGGTGGCATAGAGTAAATACCACGAGCAATAGATTGAATTTGGCCTTGAGCAATTTTGCGTGTGCTGGTATCAGCAGTAATGATGGCAGCAAGACCAACACGCTCACGGTATAAACCGAAGTTTTTAGAGCAAGATGCCGCAACAATCACTTCTGGTAGGTTTTCAACCAATAGACGAAGGCCATACGCATCTTCATCTAAGCCTTCACCGAAACCTAAGTAAGCCACATCAATGAAAGGTAGGAACTCACGCTCTTTAGCAACCGCTAGTACTTCGTCCCACTGTGCATTCGTTAAATCTGCACCCGTTGGGTTGTGGCAGCAACCGTGAAGTAACACGATATCGCCTTTCGCTGCACCGCGAAGGGTATCCATCATGGCATCGAAGCGAATGCTAGCAGACGCTTTATCGAAGTACGGGTAGGTTTCAATTTTAAGACCAGCCGAGCCAATTAATGGAATGTGGTTGGCCCATGTTGGGTCGCTTACCCATACTTTAGCGTTCTCGTTACAACGAACCAGTAATTCTGAAAGAATGCGAAGTGCACCACAACCACCTGGCGCTTGAACCGCGGCAACACGGTCAGCAAGTAATACAGGGCTGCTCTTGCCTAAAAGCAAAGTAAGCATGTTGTCGATGTAACCCTGATTACCTTGCGGCGTAATATAGGTTTTGCTGGTTTCACGTTCTAACAACAGTTGTTGCGCTTTCGCTACGCTAGTAAGAATAGGGGTATTACCTTGCTCATCTTTATAAACACCGACACCTAAGTCGATTTTATGAGAATTTAAATCTTCACGATAAGCAGCTGACAAACCAAGTATTGGGTCTGGGGCGAGATGGGGTAATACTTCAAACACGATATTTCCTCGTTGCAATGCAAAAAATAGCAGGCACGCATTATGCCACCGATGGTAGAAAAAACGACCCTTTATAGTAGAAAATATGTCATTAAATTGGTATTTGTGGTGTAAAACGAAATACACATCACAAAATTACGTGTCAGTTAATACTCTTCAGATGCGCGTCACTGGCGCCTATGTGTGTAGTGCTAGGCAGAACACGACTTAACCGATAATAAAATGTTGGTTGCCCACTACATCACCGCGCGTATTAAAAGTACGTTCATACCAATGTATTTGTTGGTGGCTATTTACAAGAAGCAGAGTAGAAGTACGAGTACCATATTCTGGTGATTGGATAAAAATAGACGACAAACGTTTTTCCCATTCATACCCAATGCCTGTGTTAGGCAGCGTATGATCAGATGCTTTGTCTTCGTCTTTTAAAATGGCGAAAAGTGCCTCAGTATCAAGCTGATTATTTTGGCTCACGTAATCGGTTAACGACGCTATTCCTTTGGTGACTTTCGGCCAAGGTGTCGTTAAGTTAGCGTTGGATAAACCGTAAACTCCTTGGGTTAACGTAGCGTGGGTGTCTTCGAAGTTGTTGTACACCGCGAGTGATTTTACATCACCATAAACCAAATTATAGCCATTATACTGGTGCCGGTTTGCACGTAAAACGTTAAGGTAGGTGGGCTGTTTCATTGCTTCATCAATAAGCCAATCTGCCACTAAGCCGCCGCGAGAAATAGCATCGGTTTTTATCGTCTCAGGAGCTCTAATATTGGTTAAGGCGGCCACTTTCCCGTTACGCGTAACCCCCATCCAAGTGCCGTGAGCCTGTAAATCATGGCCTGCAAGCACATGTGGGTGATTATTCCAAAACCCAGACACAGCAGTGGGTCTAGCGTGAAATTCATCTCTATTTGCCGCAATAACCAAAGGGAATTCCTGACTTTGGTCTACTGCAATAAACAATATGCACATATACAACTTTACTCGCTGACTGTTGTGAATAATGAACACGGTAACCGCATTCAATATCATGTAAAGGTGGTGGATTGCCGCTAACTTTTTTATGCTTACCCGCTAAAACGTAGTAAGAGAATAACAAGAATGAAAAAAACGATTCATCATCAGTTAGTGGGCAATAAGTTACCACGCAAATGGCCACATTGGCTAAGCGCCTGCGGCAGTTTTATTTTAACTAAACGGGGATGGCGAATAGAAGGCAAACTCATCAACGATAGAAAAGTGATATTAGCGGTAGCGCCACACACTTCAAACTGGGACTTTTTTATTGGCATACTGGTGGTATTTGCGTTAAGAATTAAGGTTAACTTTTTTGGCAAACACACCATTTTTACACCCCCTTTAGGCTATATTGTGAGGAAACTTGGCGGCATACCCATAGAGCGAAGTAAAGCACATGGGGTGGTGAATAATATCGTACGTCAGATACAAGACAGCGAAGAAGTAGTATTGGCCTTGGCACCAGAAGGGACACGAAAAGGCGTATTTCCTTGGAAAACCGGTTTTATGTACATTGCTAAAGAGGCCAATATTCCCATTCAGCTGCTAGGGCTTGATTACGCCAAGAAAACCGTTGTACTTGGTCCAATTATTAACCAAATCGACGATATTGAAGAACAAATGCAAACTATTTATGCGTTTTATGCTAACGTTTGCGCCCATTATCCAAAAAACTGTATAACCAGCTAACGTAACGGAGCGTTCACCCGTGTCAAAACAGGGATTTACAACCCGGCAGGTTCACGCAGATCGTTTGCTCAATACTCCAGAGCATGGCGGCGTGCATACCAGCACTTCTAATTCTGTACTTTTCGAATTTTCTGATGCCCAAGGTATCATTGATGCTTTTCAGGGCAAACGTGCAGCTCACGTATATTCGCGCTCATCATCTCCGTCGGTTGCCGCATTGCAAAATATGCTTAACGACCTTGAGGGCGGCTTTGGGGCTTTATGCTTCTCAACAGGAATGTCTGCCATTAGCAGTACCTTGTTTTCGCTTTTAAAAGCTGGCGATCACCTTATCGTTAGCCAATATCTGTTTGGGAATACGCGAAGCTTCTTCGATACGCTTGCCGATTATGGTGTTCAGATTACCTTTGCTGATGTAACGGATATCCAAAACGTTAAAGAAGCTTATTTACCTAACACGAAAGGGGTCTATACTGAAACGGTAGCCAACCCGGTAACCCAAGTTGCCGACCTACGTGCTATCGGTCAGTACTGCGAAGAGCGTAATATCTTGTTTATGGTTGATAACACCATGACACCGCCACCGCTTTTTTACGCCAAAGAACTAAAAGCCTCGTTAATATTTTGCTCACTGACCAAATACATTTCTGGTCATGGTAATGTGTTGGGCGGTGCTGTTATTGATACCGGCCTGTTCAATTGGAAAGGCTTTGGAAACATTAAAAGTGCTTACCAAGTTGCCGATGAAGCCCAATGGGGTTTAACACAAATTAAGAAAAAAGGGTTACGAGATTTAGGCGCCACACTGGCCCCTCAGTCTGCAACCGCCATTGCGTTAGGTATGGAAACGTTAAGCTTGCGCTTAGCTCGAGCATGTGAGAATTCACAAAAGCTCGCTATGTTTTTAGATAACCACCCCAAAGTAAAACAGGTATTTTATCCTGGGCTGGCTAGTCACCCGCAGCACTTTATGGCGCGAGAGCAGTTAAAAAGAGGCTATGGCGCTATTCTTAGCTTTACCCTTGTTGATGATATTGACCCAGTTCAATTCTTAAATGCCCTAGAGTTGGTAATTTGCGCTACGCACTTAGGTGATAACCGTACGCTGGCGTTGCCTGTTGCTCCAACGATTTACTTTGAAAATACAGCAGAAGAGCGGGAAGCTATGGGCGTTTCAGATACCATGATAAGAATATCGGTAGGTATTGAAGATACCGACGATCTTATTAATGATTTTACGAATGCCTTCGACCGCAAATATGCAGCAGAATAAATTCTCTGTTTCATTGATTTAACGTCAATTTCACTTTTTGTTCGTCATCGGAGCAGTAACGAACAAAAAGTGGTGTTATTATCAATTCTGCAAGAAGTAGCTAGATCCTTTTCATCGCATTAATTCTCTTAGTTGTGTTGTGGCAAACTCGATTGATTCTGGGTTAGCAGTGAGAGGATCAGCTTCTTGCCCTTTCTTTCCATTTAAATCCCTCCAACCATGCAATGTCTAATTTACCGTTCCGTATTCCTGTTAGTCATATTACGCTAATGAATTCTATAACACGGGTCATTCATCAATTAAATTCGAACGATAGGTGGGTATTTTCCTAATATATATTCGATTTACAGTCTTTTATTATTTACACATTAAATTAATAGGAGAAATGTAATGACGTCTATTCTTGTTGTGTATTCAAGCCTTAATGGCGAAAACAGTAAATCAACCGAGCTCGCTGACTATTATCTTCAGTCACGTGAGGGCAGCGAAACATCGGTTACAAAAGTTGATGTAGCAGAACTAGCGTTGGCACATCTAACCGGTGAAGAAATGCAAGCGTGGATGACAGACGCTAGCGAGCGTACTTCTTCACAAAAGCGTTTAGCTGCGGTTTCCGATGACCTCGTTGCACAACTTCAAGCGGCAGATGAAATTGTGCTAGCAGTTCCTATGTACAACTTCGGTATTCCTTCTTCACTTAAAGCCTATTTCGACCGTATTGCACGGGCGGGTATTACCTTTAAATATACTGAAACTGGGCCGGTAGGTTTGCTTGAAGGCAAGCAAGCGAAGGTATTTGCTAGTCGAGGCGGCGTTTACGAAGGCGGTGATTACGATACACAAACACCATACTTAACTCACTTTTTAAATTTCATCGGTATTACTGACGTGAAATTTGTTTATGCAGAAGGACTTAGTATGGGTGAAGACAGTGCTAATGAAAGTATCGCTAATGCGAAGGGTAAAATAATTGAACTAACCCAAAAAGTCGCTGACTAAATCTATGCAGTTAGCAAAACGCAATGAGTGCGTTTGAGCTAAAGTGTGTTCCAAGTTGAGTGTGCTTGATTGCCCCGCATATTATGCGGGGCTTTTTTATGCGCGGCTTTTTATTCAGAGATTTTTATCAGTGGTTTTTATATCAGGGATTTGTCGAATTGAGTAATTTCCACTTAGGATTTACAGCCTAATAGTCAATTGCTCGATTCTCTGGGTATAATGTGGGCATAACTAAAAAATAAAGTCGTTATTATGCAGAAATTTTCTTCCCTTGTTTTAGCTTCTAGTATTACGCTCCTGCTTAGCGGATGCGCCAATACAGATTCAACTACTGAATTAAACGCTAAAAGAAGCTCCGCCCAAAGTGACACCCTTTCATCTAGGGCACCTAAAAGTATCCGTAATGAGCCAATTGCTTCCTACACTCCCGACATTGAGCAGGGCCCTGTACAGTATTCAGAAAACGGTGAGATTACCTTAAAACAAATTATGGCAGACCCACAATGGTTGGGCCGAGCGCCGACCAATATGGGGTGGTCAATTGATGGTAGCCACATTGTTTACGAAAGAGAACAACCTAACAGCAAGCTAAAAGATGTTTATATAGCGAGTCTTAATGCGGCAGATAAAAGTGTAAAAGCTCCATTATCTCAATTACACCAATATAAATACGATGAGCGGGTAGAGCGTGAAGACGGTGTCATTGCTTATCGATTTAAAGACAGCGTATACGTGCAATTCACCAATAATGAAGTTGTGCAACTTACCCGTGGTGGTAGTTTTCTATCATCATTATCTTTTATGACTGATGGACGTTTAATGGCATTAAGTGGCAATAGCGCCATTGCCATAGACCTAACTAACGGTAGCAGAGAAGAATTGGTAAGTTGGTCATTCAGTGATGAACCAGAAGCCGTAGCAGCGCCAAAAGATTATATTGCCGAGCAGCAGCAATCATTAATTCAATATATTGCTAAAAAGCTTAAAAACCGTGAAGCCAAAGCGAACGCACAAAACACCCTAGCGGCAAACAACACCAGTATTGCACCTGATGCGTTTTATTTTGATAAAACCCATAAGTTGGTGGGCGTGAGTGTATCTCCGAAAGGTAATTTCGCCATTGTGGCGACTACGCCTGATACGCCTTCCCGAGATGATAGTGACATTATGCCGCACTACATTCAGGAAGACAGCCGCATCGCGAGCAAGCCTGTACGTAGAAAAGTAGCCGATGCTGAACCGATTAATCATCAACTTTGGCTTTTAGACTTAGCAAGTGGTGAAAAGTCACTACTAAACTACTTTAGCTTACCTGGTTATAACGACGATGTATTAGCCGACGTGAAGGCTGAAAATGCAGAAGCTAAAGGCGAACGTTACGACGTGAATCGTTTACCAAGACCTATTACCTTGCTGTCTAGCTGGAACTGGCAAAAGCCTTCTATCAGCTGGCACAAAGACGGTGAGCAAGTTGCGGTAATGGTGGAAGCGTGGGACAACAAAGACCGCTGGATTGCCACGGTAGACCTAGATAACCAACGTTTAGTGAACCAACATCGCTTACATGATGATGCATGGGTAAACTATCGTTTTAACAGCTTTGGTTGGTTTAATAACAGCGAAACCCTGTACTATCAGTCTGAGCACTCAGGCTATGCGCACCTTTATACGCAAGTACCAGGACAATCCCCAAAAGCCTTAACCCAAGGTACGTTCATTACTGATAGCCCTACGTTGTCTAATGATGACATGTGGATGTACTTTACCGCGAACAGTAAACACCCTGGCATTTTCGAAGTTTATCGCGTTAAGACAGCAGGCGGCGAAGTAGAAGCGCTAACCAATCTTAACGGTTTAACAGAGTATGAACTTAGCCCAGATAACACCACATTAGTGTTAAGCCACGGTAAAGTGTCTCGCCCTCCTGAGCTTTATGTTAAAGCAGTAGATAGCACACAATCAGCGACTAAAATTACCGATACGGTAAGCGACGCGTTTACCGCAATACCTTGGGCAGTGCCTAACGTGGTGGCCATTCCATCTAGTCACACCGATGCGCCTATTTATGCCCGCGTTTACTTACCGAAAGATTATCAAGCAGACAAGCCGCTTAAAGCAGTAGTCTTTAATCACGGTGCAGGTTATTTGCAGAATGCCCATTTAGGATGGTCTTTGTATTTCAGAGAATACATGTTTAATAGCATGCTAGTGCAACAAGGGTATGTGGTACTTGATATGGACTACCGTGCCTCGGCTGGTTACGGGCGCGACTGGCGTACCGCCATATACCGCAACATGGGTACGCCTGAAGTACAAGATTTACGTGATGGTGTTAATTGGTTAGTAGAAAACGCTAATGTGGATCGCAAAAGAATAGGTACGTATGGAGGCTCTTATGGCGGCTTCTTAACCTTTATGTCTATGTTTAACGCACCGGATCTTTTTGCAGCTGGTGCAGCGCTTCGCCCAGTTACCGATTGGGCGCACTATAATATTGGGTATACGTCTAATATCCTGAACACCCCAGATGTAGACCCTATTGCTTATGAGCGCAGTTCACCTATCTATTTTGCAGAAGGGCTAGAGAAGCCACTGTTAATTAACGCACCTATGGTTGATGACAATGTATTTTTCCACGACACGGTTCGACTAGTACAGCGCTTAATTGAGCTAGAAAAAGAAGACTTTGAAACGGCTATTTACCCTGTAGAGCCACATGGTTTTGTACAACCAAGTTCTTGGTTAGACGAATACCGCCGAATCTATAAGTTGTTCGAAGAGAACTTGTAGTTAGTTAAGGCTGGTTATAAAGATAAAAAAACGCCCCTATACAGGGGCGTTTTTATTTTAACCCGGAATAAACACGGGCAACTGAATATTCATCGTTTTTTAGCGGTTAACCACATAAGCGTGAAAATGATCAATCCACTTACCGCACCGAATAAGTGCGAATCAATGGCGACTTTGGCGTCAATCAGTGCAGCCACCTGCGCACTACTGCCCGATATTTGCTCATAAACCACTTTTAGCGCAACTCCGCCCAGTAAAATCCAGCCAGAGCGCATCTTATTCATAATATCCATTAATGCGCCCCATACAAAAATACCGTGTAGCGCACCAGATAACCCTGCATACCAAATAAGATCTTCAGAAAACAGGTAAAGGCCAGCACTTGTGCCTAAGCTGCACCATACAAATACTTTTAAGAACCGACCTATTCGGTAATGTTCGCCGTGTAGCGCCCACAGTAGGGTAAGGCCTGATAAATTCAGCAACAGGTGATACCCATTGGTATGTACAATATTGCCAGACAATAAGCGCCAGGTTTCTAGCCCTTGAATGGCGAAACGATCGTAAGCTAACCACTCACCAGAGAGGGGTTCTAAGAAAAAAGCGACGATAGCGCAAAGCGCTAAAATAAGTGGGCCTACGCTATACTTAGGTGAGACCGGTAGTGACATCATCATTGTTATTTATTTTAGTAATCCGTGTGTGCTGGGTATGATACATAAAATTGCCAGTAGGGTGGAAAGCGTTATCGGTAAAATTGCTTTTTTCGTCGGCTTCCACCTATATAACAATCATAAAAATATCAAGAGGTGACAGATGTCTCTAATTTTAAGTGAAAAGAAAAACGGGATCTTAACGATCACCATCAATCGCCCAGAGAAGAAAAACGCCTTAACCCGAGAAATGTATCAGGCCATGGCTGATGCATTATTTAGTATTGAAAATGACGATAGCATTAAGACAGTGCTGTTTCGTGGTGAAGGGGACTGCTTCACTTCAGGTAACGACATTAGTGATTTTGCAGGGCGCAAAGAAGGGGATGATGTTAATGAATCGGCGGCATTTATGCGCGGGCTAATAAATTGCAAAGTGCCGGTGGTGGCTCAAGTACATGGCATGGCTGTAGGTATAGGCACGACTATGCTTTTACATTGTGATTTTATCTACGCTGAGACAAACACCCGATTTGTTCTACCATTCATCAACTTAGGCCTTGTTCCTGAATTTGCTTCAAGTTATCTTCTTCCGAAACTGGCAGGACATGTAAAAGCCAGTGAGTGGCTGATGTTAGGCGAACCATTTGGCACAGAAGATGCCTGTCAGTTTGGGTTAATTACTGGTAGCTATTCTGCCGAGGTGTTAACCGAAAAAGTGGCATCGGTATGTAAAAAGCTGGTGGCAAAGCCCTCATTTGCATTGATGCAAACCAAATCACTGTTAAAGAATGATGTGGAATCTACCCATCATTATATGGATATTGAATTCGATGTGTTTGGTCAAGCTATGGATTCAGAGGCAGCGCGTGAAGCGTTTGATGCGTTTTTGTCAAAACGTCCGATCAATCCGGAGAAATTTAAATAAAGAGGAAGTCATATTTTGAAACGTGGTTCATGGTTTAGTTCATCGTTTTTAGCCATTGCAGTTTCAAGCTGCCTGTTGGTGTCTGCTAATGCACAACAAGTAAGAGAAGTAGGGGAGCCAGAGGCGGCCACTGGATACGTGGATAAAAAAGCCTTTGCTGCTGAAGATTACATGGTGGTAGCGGCTAACCCATACGCTTCATGGGCAGGCAAAAACATATTGGCGAAAGGTGGAAGCGCCATTGATGCTGCCGTTGCAGTGCAATCAATGTTATCACTTGTTGAACCACAGTCCTCTGGTATTGGTGGCGGCGCGTTTATATTGTATTGGGACAACAAAAATAAAGTGCTGCACACCTTTGATGGCAGAGAAACCGCGCCTGCAGCCGTAAACGCCCATTGGTTTATGGAAGGCAACAAGCCTATGCGTTGGCTGGATGCCGTAGTAGGCGGAAAATCGGTAGGTGTGCCTGGTGCGATTAAAGCGCTAGAAACTGCACAAAGTGAATTCGGCAACTTGCCGTGGAATACACTGTTTGACGATACTATTAAAACGGCAACCGAAGGGTTTCGTGTATCTCCACGACTAGCTAAACTTATTGCCCTTGACTACCACCCAGGTTTAAAAACGTTTCCAACCAGTTCTACGTATTTCTTTCCTGCAGGGCTTCCGTTAAAAGAAGGCGCGATACGTAAGAACAAGCAACTGGCTAAAACGTTGAAAGGTCTTGCCGCAAACGGTACTGATTATCTGTATAAAGGCGAATTAGCAGAAAAAATCGTTAAAACGGTGAATTCTGCATCAATCAACCCAGGTCAAATGACGACAGAAGACTTGGCCGCCTACGAACCTATTCAACGTGAACCAGTGTGTGGCTTGTATCGTGAAAAACAGATTTGTGGCATGGCACCGCCAAGTTCGGGCGGTATTAACGTGTACCAAATTCTCAAAATGCTAGAAGGGCAGGATTTTTCTTCCTTCACGCCTGATTCTGTAGAATTCGCAAACGTTTTTACTCAATCAAGCGCGCTGGCCTACGCCGACAGAGAAAAATACATAGCGGATAGTGATTTTACCAACCTACCGTTTGCAGCCATGATTAACACTGCGTATTTACACCGCCGCGCTGAAGGTATTGCACCAGATAAGAAGTGGCGACGTGTGCGTGCGGGCAACCCTTACGGCGATGCCAATATTAGTCTTGGCAGTAACATGGAACAGCCAAATACATCGCACTTCTCTATTGTCGATAAAGAAGGCAATGCGGTGTCGATGACCACAAGTATCGAATTTATGTTTGGTTCGGGTTTAATGGTTGGTGGTTTCTTGCTAAATAACCAATTAACCGACTTTTCGTTTTCACCTACCCAGAATCGTTTCCCTGTCCCTAACCGTGTTGAGCCAGGTAAGCGCCCACGAAGCGCGATGAGCCCAACAATGGTATTCGACAAGGAAGGTGAGCTGGAAGTGGTAGTAGGCTCTCCTGGTGGCTCTCGTATTGTAAGTTACGTGGCGCAAACGTTAGTGGGCGTACTGGATTTTGGATTAGACATCCAACAGGCTATTAATTTACCTAAAATCACGAACCGAAATGATTACACCGCCCTTGAAAAAGGAACGCCTATTGCTGAACTCGAAGCGCCGTTAAAAGCGTTAGGGCATAATGTAAAGGTTGTCGACTTAAACAGTGGTTTACACGGTATTCAAATTAAGTCGGGTAAGATTATTGGCGGTGCGGATCCAAGACGTGAAGGCGTTGCGGTAGGGCGTTAAGCGAGTTAGTTTAAGCTATTAAACTCAAGCGACTAAATCCAAGCTACGCATATAGTACTATTTTAGCACCATAGCCAAATACCAACAGGCTGTTCGAATCATATATTCGAACAGCCTTTTTTATTACATAAAATGGTCTGGGTGAATTTGAGATACTTTCCACACACCATCTTCTTTAATAAGATCTAAGCTGCGCAAGTCTTCAATTTTATCGTCATCGTACATACCACTTAAAAATACGGTTACCGTTGCTTTTTTTGAAAACTCAGAGCGCCCAACACTGTTGCCGCTTTGCGGAGTAATGATTACAGTGTCGTATTTTAAATTCAATAGATGACGCTGTACGTTTCTATTGCTGTGGTAATTGGTCAGAATCCTAGCCAAACGATCGGACGACAGGCTAATCGCAACATCAAGATTATCATCTTCATAAACGCTTTTTAGAAACGTCACTGCCGAATATTCTGGCGTACTGTCGGCTAGCATACCGTAGCGACCCATTCCTTCTTCTTTTTCTTCACACCCTGCTAAACAAAGCACGCTAAGCAAAACGGCATACAAACCAAAACGAAAAGGGCGCATTAATGAAAAACCTCAAATAAGATAAAGGAAAATGATCGCGAATATTATCGTGGCTCATCCGATGAGACGCAAGCCAATAAGTCTTAATCTTTCGAATAACATTCACTCATTTCTTTAACGAATCTATTAAATTACTACCTTGAGATAAAGATAGTTGAGATGAACGGTTTTAAGTTCTATTTTGCTAAAAAAAAGTATAGCGATGATATAAAAGTATTCCTTTAAAGGGAGATCTTAAAACAAAAAACGAGGCCGAAGCCTCGTTTTGTCACTTTACTCGTACCCGCCCAACGGGTTGCTAGAGTTAATTACTGTGTTTCTTCTTGGTCGCCAAATGCGCCCGCAAATAATGGGCTACTTAGGTAACGCTCGGTACCACTGGCTAGCAGTACTACCACAATTTTGTCTTTATTCTCTGGACGCTCAGCAAAACGTTTTGCTGCCACTACTGCTGCACCAGAAGAAATACCGGCAAGAATACCTTCTTCGGTCATCAAGCGATGCGCCATTTCCATACATTCATCGTTGGTTACTTGCTCAACTTCGTCAATCAAGCTTAAGTCCAAGTTACCTGGAATGAAGCCTGCACCAATACCTTGAATTTTGTGTGGTCCTGGTGTTAGTTCTTCGCCATTCATCGCTTGGGTAATAACCGGCGAATCAGTAGGCTCTACCGCAATAGAGGTAATAGCTTTACCTTGGGTGTTTTTGAGGTAACGGCTAACACCAGTAATGGTTCCGCCTGTACCAACGCCTGCCACGAATGCATCTACTTTACCGTCGGTGTCATTCCAAATTTCAGGACCCGTGGTCTTTTCATGAATAGCAGGGTTGGCAGGGTTATCGAACTGCTGAAGTAAAACGTACTTTTCAGGATCCGATGCCACAATTTCTTGTGCTGCGGCAACCGCACCTTTCATGCCTTTTGGCGCTTCAGTTAATACTAAGCTTGCACCAAGGGCTTTTAATAGCTTTCTGCGCTCCAAGCTCATGCTGCTAGGCATGGTAAGCGTAAGTTTGTAACCACGAGATGCGGCAACGAACGCAAGGGCAATACCTGTGTTACCACTGGTAGGCTCTACAATTTCCTTACCTTGGGTAAGCACGCCACGTTTTTCGGCATCCCAAATCATATTGGCGCCAATACGGCACTTAACGCTAAAGCTAGGGTTACGAGATTCAACCTTTGCGTAAACGTTACCAGAAGTAACGCGGTTTAATTTAACTAGAGGCGTGCGGCCAATAGATAGAGAGTTGTCGTCAAATACTTGCATTATTAATCCTTACCTAGTTAGGAAATCCCAGCAGTCGTGATCTGTACGACCTTTATAATAGTTAATAATTCATAGCCTGAATTAGGGGATTTCGTCATACCCCTATATCATTGGTCCCAAACGTGAAAATGCAAAGTGCTTTTTCGCTATATGTTATTGTTATTTTACATGACGAATCAGAACGAAAGAGGTAAAACCAAAATGGCTTTTAGTGGAACGTCGAATTATATCGCTACAAAAGATTTGCAACTTGCCGTGAATGCCGCCATTACGCTAGAGCGTCCACTGCTCATAAAGGGTGAGCCGGGCACCGGTAAAACCATGTTGGCTGAAGAATTAGCCGCCAGTCTTGGAACCGATTTAATTCAGTGGCACATCAAATCTACTACAAAGGCACAACAAGGCTTGTACGAATACGATGCAGTATCGCGTCTTCGTGATTCACAGCTGGGTGACGATCGTGTTCATGATATCGGCAATTACATTGTTAAAGGGAAACTGTGGCAGGCATTTGAAGCGGGCAACCGTCCTATTTTATTAATTGATGAAATAGACAAAGCGGATATTGAGTTTCCAAACGATTTATTGCTTGAGCTCGATAAGATGGAGTTCTTTGTCTATGAAACTCAAGAGCGCGTGGTAGCAAAAGTACGCCCCATTGTTATTATCACGTCAAATAATGAAAAAGAGCTGCCAGACGCCTTTCTGCGTCGTTGTTTCTTCCATTATATTAAATTTCCTACGCCTGAAGAAATGCAGCAAATCGTAGATGTGCATTTCCCTGACTTAAAGAAAAAGCTGCTTGATGAAGCATTAAAAGCTTTCTTTGAGATTAGAGACGTACCTGGGCTTAAGAAAAAACCGTCTACATCAGAACTTATCGACTGGTTGAAACTGCTGGTGGCTGAAGACATTCCACCTGAAGCCTTGCAATCTAAAGACGGTAAAGCCGCAATTCCACCACTGTACGGTGCATTACTTAAAAACGAGCAAGATATTCACTTGTTCGAAAAATTGGTATTTATGGCCCGCCGCTAATGCTTATTCAATTCTTTTTCACGCTGCGAAAATATCAAGTAAAGGTAAGCTTGCGAGAGCTACTTGATTTACTCCACGCCTTGGAAAAGCATATTGTTTATGCAGATTTAGAAGGCTTTTATAGTTTGTCTCGAACCATCATGGTGAAAGATGAATCTCAATACGATAAATTCGACAGAGCATTTGCCGATTACTTCGAAGGGGTGGAATCTATCGATTTATTCGGTAAAGAAATTCCCGAAGAATGGTTACGTAAGCAAATTGAGAAAACCTTAAGCGCAGAAGAGCGTGAAGCACTGCGCCAATCTGGTGGCTTAGAAGCCTTAATGGATACCCTTAAAAAGCGCCTTGAAGAGCAAGAAAAGCGACATCAAGGTGGTAATAAGTGGGTGGGTACAGGTGGAACGTCTCCCTTCGGCGCTTATGGCGACAACCCTGAAGGTATTCGTATTGGTCAAAAAGGCAATCGTCGTAACTCTGCGGTAAAAGTATGGGACAAACGCGAGTTTAAAAATTTATCTGCCGACGTAGAGCTAGGTACACGAAATATTAAAGTGGCTTTGCGTAAATTACGTAAGTTCGCCAGAACCGGTGCAAGTGAAGAACTGGATGTGGCCACGACCATTGGTGAAACGGCTAAAAAAGGCGGCATGTTAGATATACACATGTCGCCCGAGCGCCATAACGCGGTTAAGGTGTTAATGTTTTTTGATGTGGGTGGTTCTATGGATCCTTATGTTAAAACTACCCAAGAGCTTTTCTCCGCAGTGCAGAGTGAGTTCAAATACCTCGAGTACTTCTACTTTCATAACTGCGTGTATGAAGAGGTATGGAAAGATAACCTGCGACGCGAAAAAGAACGGGTATCGGTTCACGATATTATTCATCGGTACGGTAAAGACTATAAAGTCATTTTTGTTGGCGATGCCACCATGGGGCCTTATGAGATTACTTATCCTGGTGGAAGTGTTGAGCATTGGAACGAAGAGCCGGGTAGTGCGTGGCTGGGCCGTATACTGAACCATTTTAATAAAGCGGTATGGTTAAATCCACAAGCTGAGAACTATTGGCCTTATTATTCGTCTATTTCAATTATTAAAGAGATTGTTGAAGACAGAATGTACGGGCTAACTCTTGAAGGGCTAACCCAAGCCATCAAAGAGCTCAGTCGTTCACGTTAGATCTTGTTTAGTTTCGCAAGCGTGAGAACTGGTGAATACAGTTAATGCAGCAAATACGGTAAATTAACATGAGTAAGCATGATTAAGATTGCAAGCATACTTTTGGCGGGTGGGGAAAGTAAGCGTTACGGCAGTAACAAGTTACTTTCCCCACATTACAGTGGGTTGCCGTTAATCCAATACGCTTTGCAGCAGTTACAAGCACTTCACCTTGACGCTACTTACGTGGTAACCGGCCGTTGGCACAGCGATATTGCTGATTTAATTACGGCCAACGCAGTGCAAGATAGCAATAGTGTTAAGGTGTGTTACAACCCGTCGTGGCATGAAGGCATCGCTTCGAGTATTTGCTGTGGCATTAGCAATGCTATGCAAGCAAACGACCACCAGTACACCCATGTGTTAGTGCACTTAGCAGACTTAGCCAGTGTCACCACTACCACACTGCAAGCATTAATTAACGAGTTACCATCAAACCCCAATCACATCATCTTCAGTCAGTGGTATAACCGCGTTCTTGAAACGAAAGCAACAGTGCCTGCCATTTTTCCAAAAGCGGCATTCGACAGCTTACTGGCATTAAGCGGTGATAAAGGGGCTAAGAAAGTGATAGAAAATTGGAAAAATAAAGGGCAGGCCATTGGGGTAAATCACCCCGAATCTGCATTTGATATTGATGCACCTAGTGATTGGGAAGCCTATCGGAACACAGACGTGTAATCGATAGTCATAGTATTTATAAAACTAGGTAGCGTAGCGGTAGTTTGGCCGCTGAATATAATAAAGTCTTGCGCCTAGCATAATGGCTGCTGCACTTAACCCCACAATAAACCCAATCCAAAAACCGCCAGCAGACATAGGCTCTGCGGTTACCCAATCAGTACGGCCTAATATTACGCCGGTGGGCAGGCCAATTAACCAGTAAGACACAAATGTAATAATAAACATGGCAGTCGTGTCTTTGTATCCACGTAAGGCATTGGCTGATATTACTTGTATAGCGTCTGAAAGTTGAAAAATAGCCGCATAAATAAGCAGCGCATTCGCCATTTGGTAAACTGCATCGTCGCTAGTATAAAGCCCAATGATGAATGCTTTGGCACTTAGCGTGAAGGTTGCAGTACAGGCTGCGGTAACAAACCCAATTAAAATGGAACACTGAGCGGCAATTTTAGCTTGCCGTCTATTATCTTGCCCTATGCGATAACCAATTCGAATAGACGCTGCCATACCAATACTCATGGGTATCATAAACATAAGCGCTGAGAAATTAAGGGCAACTTGGTGTGCGGCAACGGTTGTTGAGCCAAAGGGCGCTAGTAACAATGCCACTACAGCAAATAAGGTCACTTCAAACAGCAATGTCATGGCGATAGGAAGGCCAAGCTTAAAGGTACGCTTTATGGCCACCACAGACGGCTTGTAGTACGTATCGAATAGTTGGTATTTTTTTAGTGCTGGGCTAAATCGTACGTAAATGAAAGTAGCAATTAGCATGGTATAAATAACAATGGCTGTTGCTACACCACAACCTGCGCCACCAAAAGCAGGAATAGGGCCCACACCGTAAATGAACAGGTAGTTACCAATAATATTAGCCATTAAACCTATAACGGTAATTAACATAGTGGGCTTGGTTTTACCTAACCCTTCACAGTAATTCCGTAACCACTGATAAAGCGCAAAACCCGGCATGGCACACAGCACATAAACGACATAATCTACGGTAATGGTATGAAGCTCATCTGCCATAGGGAATAACGAGACGATGTTGCCGGCAAAGGGAATAAGGGTGGCTACCGCTAAACCAACGAAACACACTAAGTAGCCTGCTTGTTGACTGGCATTGGCAATGCCAGTTATGTCTTTTGTACCTTGAAGCCTTGAAATAATCGGCGGTAAGGCAAGTGCAATACCTTGTATAAAGCATAATAAGGGCACGGTAATACTAAAACCCAGGGCCACCGCTGCCATATCAGTGGCGCTATAACGTCCCGCCATAATCGTATCGCTTACGCCCATTAGCATTTGGGTGATTTGCGCAATTAATAATGGCCAAGCCAGCTTTATTATATCTCTACCTTCAAGTAAATAACGTTTGTTCTTCAAAGTTACAAATCCGATTCAGGTGAAAGTAAGTCAAAAGGGATAACAGGCAAGGTAGTGCCTTTTTCAACATGACTAATATCTTCGTGAATTATCATTAAACAATTTGCTGCGGTAATAGACGTCATAACACCAGAGCTTTGTGTGCGAAACGGCGTTACGAGAAGATTGAAGTTTTCATCGTAGGTCATCGTGGCACGCTGAAAATCTCGTCGGCCAGCACGACGTTTAATGTCACATGTTACTGTGGCATTAACGGTTAGCGGCTTACGAACGTGGCGTTCACCCTGCATTTTTCTAATTAACGGCGTAACAAGAAGTTTGGCGGTCACAAAGGCTGAAACAGGGTTACCAGGCAGACCACAAAACAAGGTGTTACCAATGTGGCCTAAGGCAAAAGGTTTTCCCGGCTTAATGGCAACTTTCCAAAAGTCGATACTGCCTAACGTATCTATTACATCTTTTACGTAATCGGCGTCGCCAACAGATACGCCGCCACTACTAACCATCACATCTACTTGCTCACTGGCTTCTTTAAACAAAGCTGTGAGTGATTGTTCGTCGTCTTTCACTATGCCGAAGTCGATAATTTCCACGCCCAATTCTGAAAGTAAGGCACTCACACCAATACGGTTCGACTCGTATATTTGTGTGGGTAAGCAAGGTTCGCCGGGTTGCGCCAGTTCAGAACCTGTGGCAACCACACCTACCTTAACTTGTTTCACTACTTCAACCGTGGTTAGCCCTTGTGAAGACAACAACATAAGGTGCTGTGGCTGTAATCGAACGCCTTGATTTACAAGTGATTGTCCAATTTTAATATCTGCTTCTTTGTTGCGAATATTTTCACCACAAGAGTGCTGCCTATTAATACTTACGTGATTACTTTCAGTAAATGTATTTTCAACCATGACTACAGCGTCGGCACCTGGGGGAACTGGTGCACCTGTCATTATCTTGATGGCATGACCGGGTTTTAATGGTTCGTCTGCGGCCATGCCAGCGGTAATCGTGCCTTGAATAGGCATAAGCGTGTTTGGTTGGCTACTATCTGCATTAATAGCGAAGCCATCCATTGCCGAATTATCCCACGGTGGGACAGATAGTGTAGCGTGTACTTCAGAGGCGGTAATTCTTCCTAGAGCATGGCTCAACGCAATGGTTTCAGATTCACCTAAGGTGCTAGTTGCATCAATCGCTTTTTCTAATGCGTGTTCTAACGATAACCATTTTGAAGACATGAAAACCACTCCCTAATTTGAGGGTGAGGATTATCACCTAAATCAGTCAATAAACCAATGTATTAGGCAATGACGATAAAGAAATTATAACAAAAACGGCGCTGTAAGCGCCGTTTGGAAGAGGTGAGTGGAAAGCTCAAGAAACTAAGTTTACTCAAAGACTCGGTTACTCAAAGACTCGGTTACTCAAAGAAATTGGTTACTCAAAGTCTTGGTTGCTAATCCAGAGCACTTGATAGGGTTTCAATTGCAAAAAGGCATCCGACAAAGCAATTTGTTGGCGAGTCACAAGATCTATCCAGTTATCAGTACCAATTAGGTTGATATCTGACAGTAAAATAGTTTGCTCTTCATCCGATACATTACTAATGCAGAAGATACTTTGCTTTCTGTCTAAGCTTTGTCGCCAATAACCGAAAATATTTTCATTAAGCTGTAGCGTAAACTGTGTGGCATTCGGGTGGAATGCTGGCTGCGCTTTACGAATTCGAATTAATTGAGACAATCGCGTCAATACTTTATGGTGCTGAGAGTAGGGCGAATCAAGCAAAGCTTCGAGCTCTTTGAAATCCCAACGCCTGCGGTTAATCGAACGATTTTGACCTGTATTAGCCACTTTTTCATAGTCGTTAGATGTACCTAATAAACTATGAATATAAATGCCTGGAATACCTTCCATTCCCAGCATAATGGCATGTGCACAGATGAATCTGTCTATTTGCCATTTATCAGGGCCTTTTGTCGTTCCCTGTAATGCATCAAACAAGGTAATGTTTATCTCATAAGGCTTTTGTTGCCCATGATCAGACGCGCGCCACGAAATTTTGCCACCAAAGTTTTGCATGGTATGCACAAGTTCTGAAATTTCTTCGTCGTCTAACAACCCTTCGGCAGGGCGAAGGCCAATTCCATCGTGCGATGCAATGAAGTTAAAGTATGCCGTACCGTTTTGCGCTGGTGGCATGCTCATCATCCAACTTTTTAAGTACTTACAATTACCGGTCACTAAGGTATTTACCAATAACGGCGGTAATGAAAAGTTATAAATAGCATGAGCTTCGTTAGCATTACCGAAATAGGTCAAATTTTCCCGGTTAGGAATATTGGTTTCAGTAATGATAATAATAGACGGGTCGACATGTTCAATCAGGGTACGAATTAACCTAATAACCTCATGAGTTTGAGGAAGGTTAATACAGTTGGTGCCCACAATTTTCCACAAAAACGCCACGGCATCTAAGCGGAATATTTTTGCGCCCTTGTCGATATACAAACGAATGATATCAATGAACGTAAGAAGTACCTTAGGATTCCTGAAATCAAAATCGACTTGGTCGTGACTAAAAGTACACCAGACATGTTTAGTGCCATCTTTGGTTTCTGTTTCACGCAATAGCGGCGAAACCCTAGGGCGAGTGACGATAGACAAATCGTCCGCTGGATCCCCAGTAAAAAAGAAATCTGAACCAGGACCTTCACCTTTGATGAAATTATCGAACCATACACTGCGTGCAGAACAGTGGTTAATGACTAAGTCAGTCATTAACCCGTAGTCTTTCGCAATGGCTTCAACATCGTCCCAACTGCCTAAGGCCTCATTCACACTTGAATAGTCGATGACCGAAAAGCCATCGTCTGAACTGTATGGAAAGAAAGGCAGAATATGCACATTATTGATGGTGTTCTTACTATAACGATTTAAAAAACGATTGAGGGTAACGAGGGGGCGCTCGTCGCCATCAATAACGCTATCGCCATAGGTGATCATGATGATGTCTTCCTCGTCCCAATAATTAGAATGGGATTGAGGAAGCGAAACATCTTCATCAGGCTTAATGCCCATAGTCTCCATTAAAGACATGGTTAAGCTTTCTAATGAATGCTCAAGGGGCACGTCCGCATAGATATATTCTAGATGGTGCTTCACTTTGTCATGGAGTACTTGCCATGTCATTGTCTATTACTCCATAAATTCTGCGGTGTCAGCTTCAACGGCCTCCAGCAAGCGCTCGAGAATATCTGGCACAGCGCTGGTTACTCGGTTCCAACTTGGAATGAAAGGGGTTTCCATTGGGTTTTCTAAGAAGTTCTGACCAGCTTTCATAATGTTACTGGCGAACATTTCAACTGCTTTTTCTTCACTGTGAATATCAAGAGTTAGACCGTTCATTACTGCGTCGTTGTGATAGGTCTCAATGAAATCTAGTGCAATCCTAAAATAGGTCGCTTTGATTGAGCGGAACATCTCGTTGCTAAACGTATAGCCTTGGGTAGCAAGTTTTCTGAAGATGGCCTTAGTAATGTCGATAGACATTTTAGATAAGCCACCATGTTCATCATTAAGCGACAAATCTTGGTGTTTGTGATCGTAAATATCACAAATGTCGGCTTGGCAAAGACGGTTGTGCGAATAGTTACGATGCATTTCAGACAACACGCCAATTTCTAGGCCCCAGTCACTTGGAATGCGAATATCGTTTAATACATCGCGTCGGAATGAGAACTCACCCGCTAATGGATAGCGGAAGCTGTCCATAAACTCAAGGTATTCGTTATCACCCATAATGCGCTTAAGTGCGCGTAATAACGGCGTCACTAACAAACGTGATACTCGGCCATTAATTTTACCGTTCGCTACACGGGCGTAATAACCCTTACAGAACTCATAGTTAAAGTTCGGGTTCGCGACTGGG
The DNA here is from genome assembly GCF_001562125.1 of Alteromonas sp. Mac1. Classification (NCBI taxonomy): domain Bacteria; kingdom Pseudomonadati; phylum Pseudomonadota; class Gammaproteobacteria; order Alteromonadales; family Alteromonadaceae; genus Alteromonas; species Alteromonas sp. Mac1. Next base: position 1,456,555 of record NZ_CP013932.1, on the reverse strand, counting down.
TAAATAAGCTTCGCCAATAAGTCTTTGTTGTAAGTCACAATATCGCAATCATGCAGAGCAACAGACTCAGCACGGTTTGATGCTAAAACATAGCCCATGCAATACCAAACATTACGGCCTTTACCTAGTTCTTTAGGGGCAAGACCTTTTGATTGTAGTTCTTCATCAAGGGCTTTCAAGCGAGGGCCGTCGTTCCACAACACGCGATGATGCTGAGGTAGTTTGTCGAAAAACTTAAGCGCATGTTTGTACTGCGCCATATCGGCTCTATCCAGGCCAATGACTATTTCAGATAAATAAGGTACGCCTGTTAATTCATCAACAATATGAGGTAAGGCATCACCTTCTAGTTCTGAAAAAAGAGATGGCAAGATAAGTGCCATGGGGCGTTTCTGTGAAAAGCGGAGTAATTCGGCTTCTAGTTCCTCTGTTGGTCTACGAGAAAGATTATGTAAAGTTGTAACCACACCGTTTTGATAAAAATCAGCCATGTGTCCTCCTGATTATAGGGATAGCAATTGAGTTAGCATTTCGTTCCAGCCTTCTGGGCCATGCAACGTGCTGGTATAAACCTCGTCTTTTTTAACGGAAGGCGGAGGATTTACCGGAGATAAAATTCGTATAGCGATATGTGCCGCTTCCAGCATAGCAATATCGTTTTTCCCATCGCCTAGAGCAACGGTTTTAACATGACATTCATGTTGTCTTTGGTATTCAGCCGCTAGCCATTTAAGCGCCTGGCCTTTGTCGCAATTGCCAGAGACGTGGATAAATCGCCCGCCTTCTAGAGGATAGGCGCCACGCTCTTTAACTGCAGCAATAAATTTTTGTTTGTTTTCATCAGACCCTGTCCAAAGCACAGGTTCGCCAAATTGACGCTTAGCTGCTAAGGCTGCAGATGCTTCATCTAAGCCAGTACTGCTTTGAATTTCTTCTAAACTCATTTGCGAAAACTGTTTGAACTCACCTTCAAAATCCGCTTTGATTTTATCTAGGAGCTTTATCCAGTAGTTTTTATTGGATATAAACGATTTACACCAGTAGCCATCTACCCATACGGTTCCACTAGGTTTCTTTTTGAAAAAACCATGAGGAATGAAGATGGCTGCACCATTTTCAATGATAAATGGTCCGTTAAGGCCAATTTGCTCCCGTAAAGGCTGTAGCTCGGCAAACGTTTTACTGGTAGTTGGAATAACGGGGATATCTCGTGACTCTAACGCTGTTAAAGCAGGTTTCGCCGCCTCAAAGGAGTAAGTATGGTGGTCTAACAGCGTGCCGTCCATATCGGTGAAAACTAGCGTTCTTGTCATTACTTTACTTCCTCGCCTGTTATCGTTCTTGTTTCATCTAGCGAATACACAGTGTCACATTTTGTTGGCAATGTTTTAAGTGCATGTTCGGTTAGTCGTTGGTAATTCTGAATAAACTGCGCGACCTGTTCATCGGACATCACCCCCGTAGAAGCCCCCTGGGTTGCTACAGCAAGTTTATGTTCTTGCTCTAACCGCCAGCGATAAACACATTCAAACGAGGGCGCTTTTAACATAACCCGATAATCGATTTGATCAAACAAGCTTTGGTAGTCATTTGATAATTCAGTATTAACAAACGAACGCCAAATACCAAGTGGATCTTGGTTTTCTTCTAAACTATTTATGGGTTGCTTTATGTCGGCAGCGTTTTGTGGTGTTACACCAACGCACCATCCCTCCAAAATAATGATATCTGGTGGCGCAGAAATAACGGGCCACTGATTAACAGGAAAGGGGTCGTCTATGGCTTTATTGAAACGGGGAAGGGCTACTTGATCACTGCCTTTGAGCTGCTTAAAAGTACTAAGCGCTAGAGGCATATTGTGTGTACCTGGCACACCTCTGGTTGCAAGAAGTGGGTGAACTTTTATCGACAGCGCATTTCGCTGCGATTTGTCTAAATAAAAGTCATCAATAGAAAGACAAACCACTTTTTTGGCGTAAATGCTGGTTAAATATGCGCTTATAAAATCAGTTAGCGTAGATTTACCCGAACCTTGGCAGCCGTTAATTCCGACCACCAATGGGGCTTTACTTGAATTTTCTGCACTCTCTTGGTGCTTAACTAGCCGTTCGCATAATGGGATGAACCATTTTTGTGCAGTGTCCGCATACGTACTTGGTAGCTGATGTGTCTTTAAAAACCCATGTATGTCCATGTTACAACCCTATTAAATGCAGAATACGTACATCATGGGGAATATAGGTTACAACATTTATGCCAACATCACCGTTGCATTACATAGGGCTGAACTTATTTACGATTCGCGACAATCACGGCTCGTTGTGGTGCAGGATACCCCTCTATGGTGCGAGTAATATCTTCAGGGTCGAGAAAATCTTTCAATGACTGGCCTTCAATCCACTCAGTAGCACGTTGTTCATCCAGAGTGGTGAAGTTCTTATCAACCACGCGAATGTTTTCAAACCCAAGTCGCTCTAGCCACACTGTTAACGCATCTGTGCTAGGTAAAAACCACACGTTTCGCATTTGAGCATAGCGTTCGCCTGCCATTAACACGGTTTGCGCATCGCCATCTACCACTAGCGTTTCTAATACCAGTTCACCGCCTTTTCTCAGTTGATGCTTAAGCTGGGTAAGAAATTGGATAGGATCTTTACGGTGATACAGAACACCCATAGAAAAAACGGTATCAAACGCATTCAACGGCTGCATCTGCTCAATACCTAGCGGTAAGAAGTGAATGCGATTGTCAGGTATAAAGTGTTTGATAGCCTGAAATTGAATAAGAAAAAGCTGGGTGGGGTCGATACCTACCACGCGAGACGCATCATTCCCTAGCATGCGCCACATGTGGTAGCCGCTGCCACAGCCCACATCGAGTACGGTTCTGTTTTTAAGCGGCGATATATGCGGGGCAACCCTGTCCCACTTCCAATCAGAACGCCATTCGGTATTAACGTGAATGTCGTGTATATGGAAAGGGCCTTTGCGCCACGGCATAAACTGTTGCAGTAAGCCTAAGATTTTCTTTTGGGTATATTGGTCTATATCATTTGCTGTACCCACTCGAACTTCATCAACAAGTTGTATGGACGATGGTGTGGTCGTTGGAATTTTTGCAAGTAGACGACACCATTTGTCGAATTCACCGTGTTTTTGACTTTTTTGCCATTCATTCATTTGCGCCGGTAGTGTTTGTAGCCAATGGGCTAAAGGCGTATCTAAAATAGATTTGTAGCAGTCGTTAAACCACGCTGATTCTGGTTTCGTCATATTTCTTCTCGGTGTTCTTAATTGTGAGTCACAGTGTTTTTAAATGTGATTCACAATATTCTTAATGCTAAATCACTGGATGCTAACTATAAGTGTCGTGGGGTATTAGTACCCACTTAACCTAACTGCCAACTACTTTATTGCAACCAGCGATGTAAAGTTAAAGCACTTAAACCACATCACAACATCCTTAAAGCCAACTGATTTTAATCGGGTTTCGTGTTCGCTAAAGGTATCGGTCAGCATGACCTTTTCAATTGCTGCTCGTTTTTGGCTTACTTCTAATTCGCTGTAACCATTGTCACGCTTAAATTGGTGGTGTAAGTCTATCAATAGTTCATTACCTGCCATGGTGGGGTGTTTAATTTTTTCTGAAAGAATTAACACGCCTCCATCATTTAAACCATCGTAGATTTGTTTCAGTAACGCTTCTCTGTCAGCTGGCGGAATGAACTGTAATGTGAAATTCATGACTACCATAGACGCATTTTCTATTTGGGTATCTTGGGCATTTTGCTGAACAATGTTAATTGGGTTTGGTAGGTTGAAGGCTTGAACCATTCTTCTGCAACGGTCAACCATGGCGTCCGAACTGTCTATACCAATTATTTCACACGGCACATCTTGAGTGGCACGTGCAATTGAAAAACTTGCTGCACCTAATGAACAACCAAGGTCGTACACCCTCGTATTTGGTTGTACTTTTGTTTTGGCCAATTCACCAATAGTATGGACAATAGTTTCATAACCCGGCACCGAGCGTTGAATCATATCGGGAAAAACGTCAACTACTGACTCATCGAATGTAAAGTCTGCTACCTTTTTAAGAGGGTTTGCATAAAGTCTGTCGTGTTTTTGCACAAAATGTACTCAGCTAGCGGGAATTTGGTCGGCAATTTTACCCTCACAAACGGAAATGCCAATGGAAAACATTAAAAAAATCAAATAAAGCGGTGATTTTTAACGAATAGGGCTTTTAGAATTAAATCGAAAGTATTAACCTAGAGATATAAGAACTAAAGGAAGCAACAACGCTAATGACAAGAATTCTTGTAGCAGATGATCATCCATTGTTTCGCGAAGCACTAAGCGGAGCACTAGGCCCTTATTTTGAAAACGCGCAGATTCTTGAAGCTGGAAGCCTTGATGCTGCGCTGGCCATTTTAAATGAATACGATGGCATAGAGTTAGTCTTACTTGATTTAAATATGCCAGGCGGTGAATATTTTAATGGCATCATTACTTTGCGTGAACAATATCCTAATATTCCTATCGGCGTAGTGTCTGGTAGCGACACGGTAGAAGTGGTTGCACAAGTAATGAGCTTAGGTGCTCAAGGCTTTATCCCTAAGGTGTCAGCAACACGTGAAATGGCGCAAGCCATTGTTGATATCATTGCGGGTAAAAAATGGCTTCCTGAAGGCATGGAAGAAGAGCTTGAGAAAGTAGACGATGAATTGAAGTTGTTGCTTCAACGATTCAGAGAGCTTACGCCTAAACAAATTCAAGTATTGTCATTCCTACGTGCAGGCTTAATGAACAAGCAAATTGCTCACGAAATGAATGTAACAGAAGCGACTATTAAGGCACACATCAGCGCAATACTACGTAAACTTGAAATTAACACCCGTACGCAAGCGGTGTTGTTAATGGATAAGCTTCAACTTAGCTAAAGCTTCGGCCTGGCTAGGGTTATAAATAAGTCCTACAAATTCATGAAAGCCGGTGTTTTAAATAACACCGGTTTTTTTGTTTCTGCTGGCATTGCCACCATGTTCAAAAGTGATAGTCCACTATTGCATTGGGGCAATTTCACCATTTTCGGTAACAATGCCGAGCCCCTTATCGGGAACTTCACTGAATGGTGTTTGTTGTTCATCACCACTTAGTTTAGTGATATAAATCGCCCAGTATTCTACGTGTGGCGTTTTATAATCTTTAAAAAAGGCGACGCCAATTTCATTTTGCTCAGCATAAAAAGGAATTTCACCCAGCAAATGCTGTTTATGAGAGAACGAGCTTTTTAATGCGTGCCACACCTTTTTTGCGGTTTGATAGCCGCCAGCCAACGCCTCAACCTGATTACTCATAGCATCGCCGTAATAGGAAGGAAGTGTTAACCCTGCGTTTCGCAAGCGGGTGTTAGGGCTGCCATTTAAGAAATGCGACACTAAGCCTTCTTCTGCCATGTCTTTTGCCTTTTGCTCAGCAATGGCAACCAGGGTGGGGTTACAGTGCATTTGGGGGCGCGCTTGGTTTTTATCATTCACAATAAGCCGAGCCAGTTTTTGGGCTTGTTCTGAATTACCACATTGAAAGGTGTCAGAAGGTAATGTAACCATTGGGTACTGCGATTCAGCATGATCATGAGCATGAGCAGGGGCAGCCAGTAACAAAGCTAACCATAAAATAGCAGTGGATTTGATGCATAAAAAAAGGCCGCCGAAGCGGCCCTTTTTAGGGGGGATTAAGCTAAGCAGCTTTGCCTCCTCGTTTCTTTGTTTCGCTAGAAGAGTTCACTTTAGCCACTAATTCTTCGTGGTCAAAATCGTCAACATTAATGGTTCTTAGTCTACCTGCTTCTGTACGGCGAAGTAAATCAGCTTCTTCTTCATTAATAATGTCTTCACTTAGCGCATCGTCCGCTAACGCCGCTAAACGTGTGAAAGGCAGTTTCGCTTTCTTATGTTTGCAAATGCGTTCGAAGATTGGCTCGGCTGCTAATACGTCATCAAGGGTCTGTTCTAAGTCACCGAACAAGTTACCTTCTACACGGGCTAGGTACTGACCATAACCTAAGCGGCTACGTGCGCTACAAGGGGTTTGTAGCATTTGCGCAATAGCATGCTCGGTTTTATCAGAAGGCTTACCAACACGACGACCAAACGGAATAACAAGACCACGAAGTACCACACCAATGGCTTTGTTAGGGAAGTTCGCTAAGAAGTCATCAATAGCGGTTTCAATGTCATGCAAGGTGTTTTGCATTGCCCAATGAAGTAGCGGTAAGTCTTCTTTTAAACGACCATCTTCGTCAAAACGCTTCAATGTAGTACTACCTAGGTACAGACCACTTAAGATATCACCTAGGCGTGCAGACAAGCGCTCACGACGTTTTAAGTCGCCGCCTAACACACCCATAGAAACATCGGTAAGTAGCGCTAAGTTAGCACTGTAACCTTGCAACAGCTTATAATAGTGAGCGGTTTCGTCAGTAAATGGTGCACTGCTGAATACGCCACTAGTTAGTGAAAACCAAACACTACGAACAGTATTTGAAATGGCAAAACCAATATGCCCAAATACGGCTTTATCGAACGCGGCAATGCTTTCTTTCTTATCTTCAATTGACGCTGCTTGAATTTCTTTCAATACGAAAGGGTGGCAGCGCATTGCGCCTTGACCGAATATCATCATGTTACGAGTAAGAATGTTAGCGCCTTCAACGGTAATTGAAACCGGTACACCTTGGTAACCACGACCCAAATAGTTATTTGGCCCAAGCATTACGCCCTTACCGCCATGAACGTCCATAGAGTCGTTAATGACTTGACGCATCTTTTCAGTAAGGTGGTATTTACAGATTGCCGATATAACAGACGGCTTCTCACCTAAATCTACACCTACTGTTGAAAAGCGGGTTACGCCATCCATCAAGTAAGCATTCCCGCCGATACGAGCTAGCATTTCTTCTACACCTTCCATATGACCAACAGGCATACGGAACTGACGGCGAATACGTGCGTACGCACCCGTTGCCAATGATACAGACTTAGCACCACCTGCAGCAGAAGACGGTAGGGTAATACAACGACCTACTGACAAACACTCAACCAGCATACGCCAGCCTCTACCAGCCATTGAAGGGCCACCAATAATGTAATCGATTGGAACGAAAATGTCGTTTCCGCGAATAGGACCATTTTGGAAAGGCGTATTCAGCGGGAAGTGACGACGGCCAATTTCTAAACCCTTGGTATCGCGTGGAATAAGTGCACAAGTAATACCAGGCTCTTTATTGTCACTTAACAAACCGTCTGGGTCTTGAAGCTTAAACGCCAGACCAATTACCGTTGCTACTGGTGCAAGGGTAATGTAACGCTTATCAAATGTTAGGCGCATACCTAGCACTTCTTCACCGTTCCAGTCGCCCTTACATACCACACCGACATCAGGAATAGCGCCAGCATCTGAACCTGCTTCAGGGCCAGTTAATGCAAAACAAGGAACCTCTTGGCCTGCCGCTAGGCGAGGTAAGTAATGGTCTTGTTGTTCTTTTGTTCCATAGTGCTGAAGTAGTTCGCCTGGGCCTAACGAGTTAGGAACACCAACGGTACTTGAAAGTACTGCGCTAACACCAGCAAGCTTTTGAAGAACGCGAGACTGTGCGAACGCTGAGAACGCTAGGCCGCCGTATTCTTTTTTAATGATCATGGCAAAGAACTTATGTTCTTTCAGGTATGCCCAGATTTCAGGCGATAAATCGGCATCTTTATGGTTAATTTGCCATTCATCTACCATTGAACATACTTCTTCAACCGGCCCGTCTAGGAACGCTTGTTCCTCAGCCGTTAAACGACCTTTCGGAATTCGATGAAGTTTTTCCCAATCAGGCTTACCACTGAAAATATCGCCGTCCCACCATACTGTACCTGCATCGATTGCTTCTTGTTCGGTGCTGGACATTTCTGGCATTACCTTTCGGTAAAATGCTAATAATTTCTTAGTGATGTGTTGCTGACGAATATTAGAAAGGGTAAACGGCAGCGTAAGCGCTAGGAATACAATCCAACCAAGTAAACCAATATCACCAAATAGAGTCCCTAAAATCATGACTCCACCAGCAATACACACTGCTGTTACTAAGCTGGTACGTTGATAGCTGGCAACAGCCAAGGCTAACACTACCAGTAAAAACCAAATAAAATCTGCCATACTTCGCTCCTGAGAAGGCGTTAAATGTAACGCTAATCGTTCCTCTTATTTTGGTTCATTGCGCAAGATTCTGCGCAACGATAAATTTGAGGTCAGACCAGCATGGGTTAAACCTATTATTTAATGGCCCAAAGATCAAGATTTTTACATGAATTTTGCATTAAAACTAACGCTTATAGTTTGCGCTAGAACGCTATAGCTATGGGCTAGCAGCTAGGTTGGGTAAAACGGTCAAATAATGAAAATAGAAAAGGAAAATAGGCGGGGAGATCCCCGCCGATTGAAGGTGTAACTTAAATTTACTCGCTGGTGTAAGACTTCAGCTTAATGTCGCCTTGCTCTTCACCGTCTTTAAATTGCTGCAATCGCACTAGGGTATAGTTTAATGATGGAGCAAACCACGCAAAGGTTTCGCGAGTTTTAGAATCACGAATAAGTTTCACTTTCACCGTGTCGAAATCACCATAAGGTAATGATAAATTTTCATTACCAACTACTTCTACACCGTAGGTACGTAACTCACCACGATAATTAACAAAGTCGTAAGTCAGGTTGGTTTCGCCAGATGCTAATTGATTCGCAAGGTCTACGCGGTAGATTTGGTTGTCGAACTGACCGTTCCAAACAAACTCGTCGCCATTTTCTATCGCTATTTTGCCGCCGTTATCGGTATTGAAGTTAACAGTGAGCTTTTTATCTGGCCCTGTACCGGTGCGAGTATAATGATACTCGATAGGTAAAACGCTACTGTCTTCTACTTTAAAAATTGAATGCTCATAGCGTTTGTCAGATAAAAAGAATTTAGAAACTTTGGAAGAGTAGGTGAGGGAATATTGTGTATTGCTTAACGCTTCAAGCTTAATGCGAGCTTCGCCCACATCATCGCCCCACTTGTAAGCAGTATAAACTGCCTCGTAGGGTTGAAGTTTACTCTCTGTTGCATCGGCCGCGTGGGCGCTGGCGCCCACAAAAGCCATTAATATTGCTGCTACAAAACGGCGTTTACTCGTTTGCATAACCCGATTCTGGGAGTTCTTGCTCATCTAGGATAGCCTTATTATTTACCATCTTAAGTCGCCCCGCACTGAACCAAGAAAGCACTAATGGGTATATGCGACGCTCCTGTTCTTGAACACGATCTGCTAAGTCTACCGCAGTGTCATCTTCGAAAACCGGCACGCGGCTTTGAATAATGACTGGGCCGCCATCTAACTCAGGCGTCACAAAGTGCACGCTTACGCCGTGTTCTTCGTCGCCGTTATCGATGGCTTGCTGATGCGTATTCAACCCTTTGTATTTGGGCAACAAAGATGGATGAATGTTCACTAATTTTCCAGAAAAAGTATTTACAAACTCAGGCGTTAGGATACGCATGAAGCCAGCAAGTACAATATAGTCTGGGTTTAATGATTCAATTTCAGCTTGCAATGCCTTGTCGTAGCTTTCGCGACTGTCATGCTGCATGTGGTCTAGGCTAATTGCCTTAATACCAGCTTCTTGCGCACGGATTAAACCGTACGCATTTGGGCGGTTACTAATAACACCACAAATTTCAGCGTCGAGCTTTTCAGCGCTGATGTTATCAATAATGGCTTGTAAGTTACTGCCGTTACCTGAAATTAAAACGCAAAGTTTGGTTGATGGAGTGCTCACGCGTTTATCTCTACTTGCTGCTCACCGTCCTTGGCTTGAATATCACCAATTAACCAGGCATTTTCACCGTGTTCTTTCAACGTTGCAATAGTAGTATCTACGTCGGCTTCATCAACAACGATAACTAGGCCAACACCACAGTTAAACGTACGGTACATTTCGTGACGAGTAACGTTACCGTTCTCTTGCAGCCAGCTAAATACTGAAGGCCACTGCCAGCTCTTCTCGTCAATAACCACTTTTGCATCATCAGGTAATACGCGAGGGATGTTTTCCCAGAAACCGCCGCCAGTAATGTGCGAAATAGCGCTAACTTCAACTTTCTCAAGCAATGCTAAGACAGATTTCACATAAATGCGGGTAGGTTCAAGTAAATGCTCGATAAGCGGCTTGCCGTCTAAATCTTGATTTACGTCGGCGTTGCTCACTTCTAAAATCTTACGAACGAGTGAGTAACCGTTAGAGTGAGGACCTGATGACCCTAGCGCGATAAGTTTCTGGCCAGGCTTTACTTTTGTGCCGTCGATAACTTTATCAGCTTCAACTACACCAACGCAGAAACCTGCAATATCGTAATCGCCGCCATGGTACATTCCTGGCATCTCAGCGGTTTCACCACCGATTAGGGCACATCCTGCTTGCTCACAACCATTACCAATACCGGTAACTACCGATGCAGCAACATCAACATCTAGTTTGCCAGTAGCGTAATAGTCTAAGAAAAACAGCGGCTCTGCACCTTGCACGATAAGGTCGTTAACGCACATGGCTACAAGGTCAATACCCACACCGTCGTGACGGTTCGCGTCCATAGCAACACGAAGTTTAGTGCCCACGCCATCGGTTCCAGAAACCAATAAAGGGTTCTTGTATTTCGTTGGAAGCGAACATAATGCGCCAAACCCACCAAGGTTTCCTTTTACTTCCGGACGGTGAGTCCTTTTAGTAACGGATTTAATACGGTCGACAAGTTGGTTTCCCGCATCAATATCGACACCAGCATCTTTATAACTAAGAGAGGTTTTATTTTCGCTCACGTTTGCGCCCTAGAACTAAGAGTAAGAGGTAGAAAAACGCGGATTCTACCAGTAAGTCACCACAAGTCCAATTGACTAAGGCGGATAAGGGGCAGATCATGTGAAAAAAGTGTAATTTGAGTATGAAATACATTTTTTAGCTGCTTCAAACTTCGTTTTTTGTATTTATAGATGAAATAAACGCGAATATGACAGAGAATAGCGGGCAACGATCTTTTGGCGTTGTAGTGGAGTAGTGAAGAAATTGATTTCTTATCGGAACAGGAAAATTAGGCGTATGTTTCAGCAACAATTAATTCGCGGTGTAGGTTTGGCAATAGCGGTGTGCACAATGAGTGCCCATGCTACGCAGCACGTGGTGGTTAATGAAGCACAGATACCTGTTAGTGATCAGAGTCAAAAAACACAAGCCAACGCGGTAAAAGAAGCCTTAACCCAAGTGATGGTGAAGGTGTCAGGTAATACCACGGTGCTGCAGAACCCTGGTGTAAGGGCAGCACTTAGAAAGCCAGAAGCTTACCTTCGCTCGTACCGCTTTTCTTATTCAGGCAACGAAACCTTTTATGTTGCAGAGTTTGACAAAACTAAGCTGACCGAACTGATGAAACGTGAAGGCCTACCTTTGTGGGGCGAGCGTAGACCAGAAACCATTGTGTGGTTGGCCACAGAAACCGACGACAACGAACGCATTATTTTAGATGAAAGTTCACCAACACCCGTAGGTGAAATGTTGGTTCACACCGCCAAAACCCGTGGTGTTCCGGTAAGCCTGCCATTAATGGATTTAACCGACTCTGCTAATATTTCAATTTACGATGTGTGGGGTAGGTTCGTTCAGTCTTTAACGGCATCATCACAGCGTTATGGTGTTGATAATATTATTGGCGCTCGTTTGTATAAAAATGCTCCTGGCGAAATGCCGTCTATCCCTGAAGGTTTGCCTGCTTCGTCCAATGCTTATCAGGATGGTAGTATTCAAGATAAGCGTACAGGTGAGGCCAGCGCTGCAGAACAACCGCCAAGCGGTCAACTAGATTTAAGTGACGTTAATAGCGTGACTGGCGACGTAAGTGATGGCATGAGTAACGGCGTGAATCTGCAGACAAACGAAGAACAACAAGCTAGCCTTGCAGGCGATGAAGTAACAGCCACAGCTGCAGTGATGGATGAAGCGCAAGACATGCCGCCTTTCACGATGGACGAATTCACCCAATATGCACAAAAAGCACAAGAAGGTGAATATGCACTTGATTGGGTGTTTGTGGGTAATGGTAAGGTCAGCTACGGTTCCATTTTTGCCGACGAACCTACATCACTTACTCAACAGTTGGTTGATGCTTATGCCAACTACTTATCTTCACAATATGCAGTGATCCCCGGAGCAGTAGATGCAGAGCGAGTGCAAATATCTGTGTCGGTTGCCAATTTAGACTCATTAAAAAAATACGCTAACGCTAATACGTATTTAAAAAGCTTAAGCGTAATAGAAGAAGCTATGTTAACTGGGCAAACCGGTTCCGTAGCTACTTACAATTTAACTTTGCTTGGTACGCCAGAGGATTTACTCAACACTGTAAGGCTTGAATCTAAACTTAGGCCTGTCACCGATGCCTTTGGTCAAGTGGTAGAAGGATATACCTTTTACTGGAATGAATGACCCTTTTGCTATGCAGCTAACTCTCCCTGTAACGCTACCCACAGATGAAACGTTCGACAGTTTTGTTGATACGGGAAACCAAGAAGTGGTGGCGTTGCTTAAGGGTATTCCAAGTGCTATGCCTGCATGGCACGATGCGCCGTCTTTAGCCTCGCTTTCTGCATTACATCTGCCATTAGTTACATTGTTAGGTGGGCAGGGCTTGGGTAAAAGCCATTTACTTTATGCCTTGTGTCATCAACTGGCGCAGCAAAACGTTAATCACCTTTATTTAAATTTGAATCATCATGCCCAGTGGTCTTTTGATATTTTTGATGGGTTAGAAAATCTCTCGGTTATCTGTTTAGATAATATGCATGCCATTGCTGGTCACCCACGATGGGAAGAAGCCTTATTCGACCTTTTCAATCGGGTGATAGAAAACCCTCACGCACTCATTGTGGGCGGTAGTCAACACGGGCCTTCACACCCAGCATTTCAATTGCCAGATTTAAGCTCTAGGCTTGCATGGGGCGTCATTTATCATTTAACAGCGCTTAATGATGAGTCGCGTAAGGAAGTGGTGCGATTGCGTGCTAATCAACGAGGATTGCGGTTGTCAGAACAGGCATTACAGTTTTTGTTGCACCACAGCGACCGAGATTTACGAAGCTTGTTAAGCTTATTAGCCCGGCTTGATACTCGTTCATTGCAGGAGCAAAAAAAGCTTTCTGTGGCAATGGTTAAGCGGGAGCTCGGGCTTTAATTTCTAATTACCAATTGCGCTAATTCCAATCCACTAATTTCCAATCCGCTAGTTTTCAATACGCCAACTTTGCCTGCTATAGCGCTTCCGTAATAGCACAGCCCCCAAAAAAACAGATTGAACAACCATACTAAAAAGCGCTTAGTTAAAAACTAAAATAAACGCTCTTCAAGCTTCTCTTGCGCTTCTATAATCGCTTTTTTTTCATCGCCTGTAAGCTGCACACTTTCTTCATTGTCTAAATCTACCGTATTAAACCAAGTGCTGTCGGCAGGAAACAAAGTTGGCGTTGGCATGGCAGCTTGAATGGCCGGAATATCGAGCTCGGGTAATACACGGCTAACCGCATAATCTACCCGTAATTGCAGGTTGCTATCGTTAATACGATCCCGTTGCCCCCAAGTGACATCGTATGAACCATCGTCTACCGCATCACCTGAAAATATGGCCACATCCGCACTGGCGTCCATTCGATAATGCATCATGAAACGCTCGACCAAATTAGCGAAATCTTCTCTTTCGGTGTAATAGGAATAAAAAGTAACTGCGCCGTCGCTAGCAAACCAGTTGGCAACTTGACCTGCTGAATAAGCGCGCTGTGTACTGTTGGCATCATCACCCCCATAGCGTACCTGCGCCAGCGCATGCAGTTCGGATGAGGTAAGTGGCAAGGTGTTTTCAAGGCCAGTAGATAAAGGCGCGTTGTTATTAACGTAATTTAGAGGGGTATTACTATTAGATAAGGACGACCAGGTTGTATAGTCGAAGAAATCATTCGCATGGGCGAGCTCGTGGTACATCAACCATGTTAGTGCGGCATCGACACCTTGTTGAGTACGGGTTGCCCTTGCTGACGCAGCCAAGCCAGTTTGTGGATAGTAATAGGCTGCGTCTTTTACGTATCGCCAAAAAATAGAAAAATCTAAATCACTACCAAAACCGCTACGGTAATCGGGTTGAGTATTAATGGTGTCTCTTTCTTCAGGGCTGCGCCAAAAGTTATTTGCATCAAGGTAAATAGCACCAGTCACTGCCCAATAAAATGAGGGGCGAATATCGTAAGAAATGACAACCGCACTGGTAGCTCTTAGCATTTGTAGTAAATCGTCACTGCTGTTAGATGTTTGTAGAAACTGCTCGAATGCCTCTCCCATCCATGGATGTGACACATAGGTTCTATCTAAAATATCATCGATAGTAGGGGATTCGGTCTGTTGGCCAATAAGGGGAAGTTGCGCAAATGTGCAGCTGGATGTTAGCACATTGTTGTATACGCAAGCGTCTAGCGCTGCGGCATAAGGGCTATTCGGGCGATACGCTAGCATGTGCGACGTCACTGTTTCAGGATTACTGCCTGAGTCGTCAACGAAATACGCATCTGAATCTATATTGATGTTTTTTATCAACACTTGAACCGTATCGATCGCAACCGAGCCATCATCGAAAGTCAGCGTAGCTTGAATTTCAGCAATGCTGTCGGCGCTTACTTGTGGCGCTTGAAAATAAAGGTTATAAGAAAAATCGCCGTCATCAAAGGTAAAAGCGGGTATTGATGCCCCTGATAACTGTTCCCACGTAATGTCGGTTACGGTTTTCAAGCTGTTGTTATCTACGTGCAGTGAAACGCGGCCCCCTTCGCTGGCTTCGTGACCTAAACGTAAAGTAGCGCCAGGGGGCTGGCCTTCAATAACGGTAAGGCTAAGCTCGTCGGTTAAGGTTATTTCGGTTAAAGAATCGGCACTAGAAAAAGTGGCAGTAACTGAAACAAGGTATTCGCCGGCCGCCATAGCATCGAAACCTATGGCTTGGGTATGTGATGCAAGAGGAGTTATATTGTTTGCTTGTGTGCTAGCGCTAGTTGCACTTACCGTCCAATTCACACTAGTTATAAATGTGCCCGATGGGGCGGCAACGGCAAAATCGGCAGAGTCGCCAGCAATGATTTCGCTGGCGCCCTGTATTGTTAGGTTGGGTGGCGAAGATGGGGTAGGTGTAGTGGTGTTGCTATCTCCTGTTGAACCGCCGCATCCATATAATGCCAACAGTGAAATCGGTAGTAGCCACTTCATCGTTATTCCCCTTGTTCGAAATGCGCCTTTTCTTCTTGCATAACTTGTTTAAGTTTCTTTAATCCAAGGCCTAATTCACGTCCACGTTTACGAGCAAACGCGCTGCAACCAACGAACATTCCAACACAAAGCAGAATTTCAATTGCAGCATACCAGCGCTCTTCAGGCACCGCATAAGCCACTGTACAACCGTGCATTAAATAAAACAGTACCACGAAATTTGCCCAAGCGTGAGTATACGGCTTGCCTTGTATAATTCCCTTGTAAGGTAAAAGTAACGGCACTAAATAAACCAGTGTAATAAAGATTGGCGAGTACGTTAGCGTTTTATTAAGAAAAAACTGCCACGAAATAATCCACGCTATTAAGAGGGTATGACAACCAAGTGCCAAATAACGGTAAAAGCGAGTGTTAGGCGCCATGTGTTGTCTCCGGGTTATTCGCATGCCACAAAGCATTGGCTAATTTTGCCAGACGTTTACCTTGAGCAATACATAAAGATTTTTCATCTTCAGTGAGTGTGACTGCGTTGTCGAGTGCGACGTGACTCACACCGTAAGGACTTCCACCGCTGCGAGTTTCATGAAGCGCTGGCTCGCTGTAGGGCAGGCCGCACATCACCATGCCGTGGTGGAATAATGGGATCATCATGGAAAGCAGCGTTGATTCTTGACCGCCATGCATGGAAGAACTTGATGTGAAAACACACGCTGGCTTATTAATTAGCGATCCTTTTAGCCACTGGCTACTGGTGCTGTCTAAAAAGTACTTTACTGGCGCTGCCATATTACCAAATCGCGTAGGGCTTCCTAGCGCAAGCGCACTACATCGTTCGAGTTCTTGTAAGGTAACCGTGGGGGCTGCGTTAGGGTTTGATTCTTCCACACTGACGTTGGGGCTCTCTTCCCCTGAGCCCTGACTATTTAAGCCAGGCTCTTTCGAACTGGCGCCATTTGAACTCGCGTTTAGGCTTGCCACACTGCGAACAATAACTTCTGGTCGCACAAATGATTCACCAGTAGAAGATGACGCCGCATTGGCTTCCAAGCTTGATAGTTCAGCCATTGCCCCTTGGGCTATAGCATCGGCTAATCTTTTGGTGCTGCCATGGCGGCTGTAATAAAGAACTAAAATAGGGCCCATTATACGATTTCCAACACGGCCTCTGGCGGTCTTCCAATACGCGCACTATCGTTATTAATAACAACAGGGCGTTCAATTAACTTAGGGTGTTCTACCATGGCGGCATAAAGCTGTTCATCGGTAATATCTGCGCCACCTAATGCTGCAGCTTTATAGGCATCTTCTTTCGTGCGCATCATGTCTCGCACATTCTCTACGTTAAGTTGCCCAAACAAGGTTTTAAGTTCATCGATGCTCAATGGCGTTTTTAAGTATTCTACTACCGTAGGCGATATACCTTTTTCTTCGAGTAGTGCTAAGGTTTGGCGGCTTTTAGAGCAGCGCGGGTTATGTAAAATAGTAACCGAAGACATAATGTCGCCTCATCGTTAAATCATTGCCAAATTTTGGCGCTGACTATTGCTTGTTTGAAGGTGTTTTTCAAGGTGCTAAGCCCTTATTAATGATAAAAGCGCATTAATATTGGTGTTTAGGGCTAATAAATTAACGCTGATGCTAAGCAATTAACCCTGCATGTGCAAACTGCGCGCTACAAATGTCGCCCTTGAAATTGAGCAGGTAGAAAGGCAAACCCATTTGCAAACCCATGAAAGTACTTGCTATTAAATACGCAGCAAGGCATGTTTTCACACCGTTGTTGTTTATATTGTCTTAATTAATAGCAACGCCGTTCTTATGGCAAAAAGTATGGCAAAAAAGTATGACAAAAAAGGTACGCTAAAAATGACGAACGCTGCGAAGCAAGGGCTGTTGATTATATTGGTGATGTTACTTTCAGCAACCGCTGGAGTGTGGTTTTATAAGTACAATCAGACTGATTTTGAAACTTTGCAGGGCGGCGAATATAAGTGGCGAGATTTAGAGGGCAATTGGGTAATAATTAATTACTTCGCCCCGTGGTGTGCCCCTTGTTTAAGAGAAATGCCTGAGTTACACCATTTAGGCGACAACCTCCCGCCAAACACATCGTTATTCGCCATTAACTACGACGTATTACCTAAAGACGATTTACAGGCCATGGCAGATAAGTTTGGTATTACCCTAAATTTGATTATGGCTAATGAGGAAACGCGACTTCCCATTACTAAGCCGCCGTATTTACCGGCGACTTACATTGTGGGCCCGCAAGGGCAGGTTCAAGCCGAGATTTTAGGTGAGGTAACTGCTGATATGTTAAAAGACAAAATAGCAGAGTTACAGGCACAGGCGTTATAGGCGCTGCAACCGCTCTTCTTGATCTCTAAATTGCTTTATTCTTGCCCTAATACGTTGCTTTTGAAGATGGTCGTCGTCTTTCGCAAAGTTATAAGCATACTGCAGTTCATCCACTGCGCGGGTATAGGCGCCATACAAGGCATACACTTCTGCCTTACTTTGGTGCATTTGCGAAAAGCGCTTCGCTTTTTGGTACGCTTCAGACATCAACTGATGCGCAATTTGGTATTCGTCGTTCACCAATAAAAAGTCTTTTAGCAAACTAATTGCATCATCGTAACGGCTAGCACTTATCATGGCATTTGCTTGGTTAAGCGCCAATACTTGATTGCGCGGGCTGTTCTCTACAAAAGGTGACAACATTTCTACTGCCTTTAAAGGCTCGCCCTTAGCAATATAAATATCTGTTGCGGCGTCTAGATAAAACAGGTTGCCGCTATCTTTGCGCAACAACTCACCCATAACGATGTCTTGGGCTTTGTCGTACTCTTCGGTTCGCATATATGCCAATGCTAAGGCGTAAAGCGATGCTTCTCTTACTCGATAAGCCTCTTTATCTACCTGCGCGGTAAAATACTCTACCGCATAATCGGGTTCGAATGAGTATCTGGCCATGATCCTGGCTTTAGCAAGTTCAAACTGTTTACTTACCGGAACAAAGCGAGAAGGGTAGTCGTCTGCACGAGAACGGGCATCGGCTATACGAGACTCAGTTAATGGGTGAGTTAATAAACGCGCTGGCGGGCGTGAAACGTTTCGATATTCTTCAGCCATAATTGAAAAGAAGTCTGCAGCGCCGTTGGCATCGAACCCAGCACGGGACAACATAGCAATACCAATGCGGTCAGCCTCTTGCTCGTTAGAACGGGTGTAGTCAATTTGCATTTGTACAGAAGCCGCTTGGCCAGCTTGCATTGCCGCCATACCCGCTTGGGGGTTTGCCATGGCAATTAATACGCCACCAATAAGCGAAGCAATAGCTAAGGGCGATGAACGTTGTTGCGCTTGCATACTTCGAGCGATATGCCGTTGTGTAACGTGAGAGATTTCATGAGCCAGCACCGAGGCCAATTCACTTTCAGTGTTTGCTCTGCGCATAAGGCCAGTATGAACACCTATATGCCCCCCAAAGAAAGCGAAGGCGTTAATCGCATCGTTATCTACCCAGAAAAAACGAAATGGGAATTTGGCATTTTCGGCATGAATGACTAAGCGGTTACCTAAATCTTGTAGGTATTCATCTAAAACAGGATCGGCTATTAGCGGGCTTTGCCCACGCATTTGACGCATAACTGCATCGCCAACAATCATTTCTTTGTCTAAAGAAATGGCGTCAGACGCCACTACGCCAATTTCAGGCAGCGCATTTTTATTCGTGTAACTCACGCTTTGCGCAATACTCGACAAGCTAGCTGTAATAAGGAAAGACAGCACCAAGAGTTTTTGAGATAACCTTTTCTTCATGTACCTGTGATTTACTGAACAATACTGGAATACGTATTAGAGCACCAAAGTACCGTTTCAGTTTCAATTATTTATTATGAATTTTATCATTCTGCCTAGATAAGTACGTTTATGCCAGTTTTAGTGTAAATCTGACATTAACCATTAGCGTGGCATTTGATTCGAATATTGCTCATTAAATCGTCTTACCAGATTGATTTAAATAGAAAGTGTATTGCCCGATGCTAAGTCTTTACACTATGATGCGTATCCTATTCTTAAAATTTCTCAGGAAGCTTTTATGATCAGTGTGTTTGGTCGCTGGTACCGACGCAAATTTTCCGATCCTGATGCAGCCATGCTGCTTATTCTAATACTAATTACCACCGCCGCGCTGCTCTTGTGGGGCGAGCTTATCATGCCTGTTTTAGTGGCAGCGATTGTAGCTTATTTACTTGATTGGCCGGTTACCCACCTTGTTAGATTCGGCGTAAGCCGCGCTATTGCTTGCGGCATCGTATTAATGGGGTTTATTACCCTTGTCATTTTCATGCTAATTGGTTTAGTGCCCATTGTTACCCGGCAAAGCATTAATCTTATTCAAGAAACCCCGTTAATATGGCAAAAGGCCCAAGATTGGATCTTAACCTTGCCAGAAAAATACCCAGACTATGTGCAGGTTTATCAAATTCATCAAATGATGGAAGGGCTAAACGACAAACTTGTTGGCGTAGGCGAAACGTTAATATCAGCGTCTTTTAGTAATATTGCCAATGTGGCTGCGCTATTAGTTTATGCGGTGCTTGTGCCTTTAATGGTGTTTTTCATGCTCAAAGACAAAATGTATTTTTTAGAAAGTATTTCTAATTTGTTGCCCAAAGAGCGCCGATTAATTACGCAAGTTGGCCATGAAATGAATTCACAAATTGCCAATTATATTCGCGGCAAAGTGATAGAAATTGTGATTGTTAGCTTAGTGTCATGCGTAACTTTTGCCTTTATGGATTTACGATACGCTATATTACTTGGCGTATTGGTGGGAATTTCGGTGTTGATTCCTTACATTGGCGCTGCGGTAGTCACCATTCCTGTTGCCATAGTTGCGCTATTTCAATGGGGTTTAACGCCTGACTTCTGGTACCTATTTATTGCCTATTCAATTATTCAGGCACTAGATGGAAACTTACTGGTGCCTTTGCTTTTCTCTGAAGCAGTAAGCTTGCACCCACTGTATATCATTATTGCAGTGCTGGTATTTGGCGGTCTATGGGGCTTCTGGGGCGTTTTCTTCGCTATACCGTTGGCAACATTGGTAAAAGCAGTTATAACCGCGTGGTCGAGCAATCCTGCTGGGTTACCGGTAGCTGAAAGCGAATAAGGCGTTAATCACTAAGCCAATAGAAACGAAAAAGGCGGTAGTGTAAACAACCGCCTTCTTTTTTTATTTAACGAGCTAACAAAATGCTTGAGCTGAATTACTTGTTATCTGCTAAGTAATTTAACACCACTGTGTGATGCTCTTTGGTTTTAAACTTATTGAAAACGTGTTCGATAACACCGTTTTCGTCTACTAAAAAGCTCAAGCGGTGAATGCCGTCATACTCTTTACCCATGAACTTTTTCAAGCCCCATACGCCAAAAGCATCTGCTACCGCGTGGTCTTCGTCAGACAACAAAGTAAAATTCAGGCTTTCTTTTTCAGCGAACTTTGGCAAGCGTTTAACCGCATCAGGGCTGATACCCATAACTTCTACGTTCAAGCCGTCTAATGCCTCTTTGCTGTCGCGCAAGCCTTGCGCTTGAACGGTACAGCCTGGGGTCATCGCTTTAGGGTAAAAGTAAACCAGTACTTTCTTGCCTAGGTAATCTGATAACGAAATGGTTTCATCGTTTTGGTTTTGAAGTGAAAACTGTGGTGCTTTATCACCAGCTTGAAGCGTGTTCATTAGATTCCTTAATATGTTTATCTACAACTTTTCCGGTTACGTTGAGCTCTTCAAATAACGCGGTTAGTTCTGATTCTAGGGCAGCAAAATCTTCAGATGCGGGCATGTTCACAACGAATTTGCATCGCATACATTCGTTTTTACACTCGGCCGCTTTATAGGTGGCTTGTCTAAATGCACTAATTGACGCATTACGTTTTGCGAAAAAGCCTGTTACTGCTTTTATAAGGCCAGCGGTATCTTCGCCGCTGAACTCAACGTGAAATAAGTGATCGAGATTTTGCTTCTCGTGGTGACTGGTACGTTTCATCATGGAAAGCAGATCGAGTCGCTGACAAAGAGGGGGCACGGTACACTCAGCGCGGGTGATGGCTGACTGCGAGCCTTCTAAAATCATAGTAAGTGAGAACTCTTGACCATAAATAGCTTGTCGACTGTCTAGAATGTTGCACTGCGCTGCAGAAACTGTGGTCGCAATTTCACTTAATATACCCGTTTTATCTGAACCTAAAATGGTAACAATCAGTTGGTGCTGAGACATTAAAACCTGCATCACAAGAAACGTATGACGTGATGGTAGCATAGAGTTTTTTTTTAGTACCAGCGGCTTTTTGTAGTATTGATGCAGATTATTGTCAAATTCTTGGTATTTAGGCGTGAGATAGCTTGTGTTTAGCTACCGACATATTTACCATGTGCGCTCATATTTTGCGGAGAGATTATGTTTACTGGTAGTTACGTAGCACTCGTCACGCCGATGTTTGAAAACGGCGACATCGATTACAAGTCACTTGAGAAGCTAGTGCGCTTTCATGTTGAACAAGGCACACATGGTATTGTGTCTGTTGGCACCACTGGCGAGTCGGCCACCTTACCGTTTGATGAACACGTAAACGTAGTTAAAGAGACCGTTGCTATGGTGTCTGGCGCTATTCCTGTTATTGCAGGTAGTGGCGCAAACTCAACTGCTGAAGCGATTTTTCTTACCCAACAATTGGGTGCCGCCGGTATCGACGGCTTCTTAAGCGTAGTCCCTTATTATAACAAGCCTCAGCAAGCAGGCATGGTGGCACACTTCAACGCCATTGCTGATGCCAGCGATTTACCTGTGTTGTTATACAACGTACCAGGTAGAACCGTTGCTGACATGCTGCCTGAAACCGTTGCAGAACTTTCATCTCACAAAAACATTGTTGGATTAAAAGACGCAACAGGTGATATTGCTCGCCTTAAAGCAACGCAAGCACTTGTCCCTTCAGACTTCGTTTTATTAAGCGGCGATGACGGCTCAAGTTGTGAATTCATGTGTGAAGGCGGTCATGGCGTTATTTCTGTGACAGCAAACGTGGTTCCAAAGGCCATTGCACAAATGTGCGAAGCTGCTTTAGCAAAAGATTTTGATAAATGTCGCACTATAGATGAAAGCATCGAATTGCTTCACACCGCGCTATTTATCGAGCCTAATCCAGTTATTCCTAAGTGGGCTTTATACAAAATGGGCATGATGGAAAGTGCACAAATGCGATTACCTATGGTTTTACCGGAACTTGTAAGCCAAAAACATATCGAAGAACTATTACAAAAATACGCATTGATTTCGGGTTAATAAGGAACACAGATGAATAGAACGCTGGCTATAGTGAGTTCGATGGTAGTAATCGCACTTGCAGGTTGTTCAAGCCAAACAGATAGAAAGACGGCTTCAGGAACGTACAAGTACTTAGAAACAAAAGAACAAAAGCAAGTACAAGTTCCTACCGACTTAGATGCACCAGCTTTTTCTAGAGAGTTTGCGGTACCTGAGCTAGACGAAAGGGTAGATGAAAGTCTTGTTGGCAAGAAATTGCTTGTTCAGTCTCCTGCGTTAGTATTGCCGCTTGTTACGGGCTCGCACGTAGAAGAAGGTAAAAGCACAGCAACAATTTGGTTCGACCAAGTTGATGATAGCCAACCATTAAGCCAAGCAGTGTGGAATTCTTTGTTAAGCTTCCTAGACGAACAAGGCATTGGCGTAGATTTCTTTGATCCAGAGCAGCAAGTGCTAAACACTGATTGGATGATTATCAAAAAAGAAGTGGATAGCCCTTGGTACAAATGGACCAGCACTGAAAGTGAAGTTGGACGCCGCTTTGAATTCGTTCTTGACGTAAAACCTCACGGTAGATCTGCCGCGCTTTCTGTTGACTTAAAAGACTATATGGCCACCACGGGTGACGATGTTGTTGCAGAAATTTCAAGCATGCAAGAGCGCCGCGAGGAAGTAGACGTACTTAACCAAGTGATTGGTCATTACGAATACCAGATTCAATTACAAGAAACTCGCCGAATTGCACGTATTCGCCAAGGCCTAAATACCGAAATGGGCTTTAATGATGACGGCAACCCAGCATTTATGGTTGATGCACAATACGATGTGGTATGGCCACGTATGTTATTGGTATTGCGTAAACTTGGTTTCGACGTTAAAGATTTAGACAAATCTAACGGCCTACTGTTTGTTTCCTATAATGGTAGTGACACGGGTTGGTGGGGCGGCTTGTTCTCCAGCGACAATGAGTTACTTGAAAAAGGTGACTACCGTTTAAAAGTTTCACGTGCCGGTGAGAAACGCAGTTCAGTGACTTTCATGAATAATGAAAGCGAACCTTTTGAAGCCAATCAGGTTTCAGACCTATACGGCGCATTTGCCGAGGTCATGTCAGAAGATAACCTTGATATATAATTGAGACTGAGAATGGAAAAACGTGACGAGCTTTACCGCGGTAAAGCAAAAACTGTGTATTTTACCGATGATAGCGATAAGTTAATTCTGCATTTCAGAAACGACACATCAGCTTTCGATGGTGAAAAAATTGAACAGCTAGACCGTAAAGGCGAAGTGAATAACAAGTTCAACCATTTTATTATGACCAAACTTGAAGAAGCGGGTATTGCTACGCAAGTAGAAGCTTTGCTTTCTGACACTGAATCCTTAGTTAAAAAGCTAGACATGATCCCAGTGGAATGTGTTGTTCGTAACCTAGCGGCAGGCTCTTTGGTTCGTCGTCTTGGTGTAGAAGAAGGGCAAACGTTGGCGCCGCCTGTGTTTGAATTCTTCCTTAAAAACGACGCACTGCACGATCCTATGATTAACGATTATCACATTGTGTCATTTGGATGGGCGACAGAAGCACAAATTGCTGAAATGAAGTCGTTAACGTTTAAAGTAAATGCTGTGCTTAAATCGCTGTTTGATGAAGCAGGCATGTTGCTAGTAGATTACAAACTTGAATTCGGTGTTGATCCTGAAGGCAACATTGTTTTAGGTGATGAATTTACACCTGACGGTTGCCGCTTGTGGGACAAAGAAACCCGCAAGAAGATGGATAAAGACCGTTTCAGACAAGGCCTAGGCTCAGTGGTTGAAACTTACATTGAAGTTGCAGAACGCTTAGGTGTTTCACTGTAACGGCATGTTAGTGTAAAGATTGAAAGAAAAAAGGACCCATTGCGGTCCTTTTCTTTTGCCTGTAAAAAGGTAAATTACAAAGCCTTGATTAAACAGAGCTTTGTGTATTTTTTACATGTGGCTACGTGCACGAAATAACCTAGTAAAATTATCAACCTTCTAAAAGGGCTTTTATGAATACGCTGTTGGAGAAAATGAATGGGTAACCCATACGGATTAGTGTGTATTGCCATGCTGGCGTTTGCTGCCAATTCGTTGTTATGCCGTATGGCACTGGCCAATACCGATATCGACCCAGGCCTTTTCACCACAATACGCTTAGCCAGTGGGGCATTGTGTTTAACACTTTTGGTCGCTTTTACTGCGCGCCGTTCATTGTTAGCGAGTAACAAAAGTGAGCAAAGCGCTTCGGGAACAGAAGGTGCTGCGGTTAATATCAAGAGCGCTGCGGCGGGCACAAACAGCGCGGCGACGAACACCAGTGCAATAGCGGCCATTAAACAACAAGCATCAATAGCAGGGGCGTTAAGCCTATTTGTTTATGCTATCGCATTTTCTTATGCCTATATCTCAATGTCGACGGGTACAGGCGCACTGCTTTTATTTGGCGCAGTGCAACTCACAATGATTTCAGTGGGGTTGCTAAAAGGCGAACGCTTTGCTGCATTTCAGTGGTTAGGTTTTTTACTGGCTTTTGCAGGCTTAGTTATCTTGTTGCTACCCGGTGCAAGCGCGCCGCCGCTGTTTTCAGCACTGTTAATGGTAAGCGCAGGAATTGCATGGGGATTTTATTCCTTATTAGGTAAAAAGAGTAACGCGCCCTTATTGCTGAGTGCAGGTAACTTTTTATATGCCACTTTACTTACCCTACCTTTAGTGATGTGGTTATGGGTAACCAGTACATGGCAGTGGAGCAACGAAGGCGTGTTTTATGCGCTGGCGTCTGGGATAGTGGCCTCTGGTTGCGGCTATGCAATTTGGTACAAGGCGCTACCGTTAATTCAATCTACAACCGCTGCCACCGTTCAGTTAAGCGTACCGGTAATTGCCACGCTGATGGGCTGGGCGTTTCTTGCTGAAGCTATTAGCTTGCAAATAATGATTGCCTCTTTAATGACATTGGGCGGTATTTGGTTGGTTATTAAAATGCGCAAAGCCTAGCGAAGCGAAGTGCTTTCGCTTAAAAAGCACACCCGCTTAACCAACGCCCAAAACAGCCCAAATAGGCGTAGTTGGCATAATAGGTTAAAAAGTAGTTAAATATAGATACCGATGAACGGGGTTTGTAAGTACAAGGCGAAGCCCCGACCATTACTATAAAGGACTAACGTGGGCTTATTTACTAACATCCGACGTGCACTAACTGCCTCTAAATTTCAGCGTAAAGACTTGAAGATTATTGAGGCTATCCCTACAGAAAGATTTGCTACCATTGTTTTTCAGTTTAAAGACGAAGGGTGGGAGTTAACCGACGCCCCTGGCGACTTAGATGTCAGTCGTGACAGTTGGCAGGGTAAACTTCGAAAAGGAACCAGTACCCTTACTTGCAATTGGAATAACGACGACGAGGGCGAAATAGTAGGTTTAACCCGAATTATCGAAGGCATTGGTAAAGACTTCAACTTAAAAGTGCAATCTACGCCCAGTCGATAACTTAAACCGATAACTTAACTCGATAACTTAATTCGGTAACCTAAGTCGATAAGCAAGGCTTTCAACACATAAAAAAAATGACGTAGAAAAGCATGAGCGAAACAAAGCTTATCTACGTCATTCATCAACTGACGGGGCTGTTATAAGGGCTGCTATAAGGGCTATTACAAGGGCAATTACAAGAGCCGCTACGTCATAGCGGTTGAGATAACAACACGCCATGACTATTTTCCATTACAGCCATCTTTTCTAGTTTTCTACTACAAAGCCTAGAAACGGTAAGACGCTGAAACTCTAAAGCGGCGTGGTGCACCAGGCTCAACCCATACGTTAGCAAAAGAGTTGGTGTAATGCTCTTTGTCGAAAAGGTTGTCTACTTCTGCACGTACCACTAAGTTTTCAACCGGTTCAATTTGCGCGAACGCACGTACGGTAGTGTAGCTAGGCAAATAGAAGTCTGTTGCTGTTTGCCCTAGACGCTCATCTACGTACAACAAGCCTGTACCTAGGCGTACCGGCATATCTGAAACCGTAAGGCTTTTGCCTACTTGAACGCTAAGCTGATTTTCAGGAACGTTAATAAGCGGATCGCCTGCTTCAATAGCGGCCACAAAGTTAGCATCTGCCGCATCGTTAGTACTTTCTGCATCGATATAAGCGTAAGACACCCATAAGGCAATGCCATTGCTAAACTCAGCGTTAATATCAAGTTCTACACCACGACTACGTGCTTCGCCGCCAGGGGTTAAAAAGAAACCGTCAGATGCTTCATCACTGCTATCGAACACTAAAATATTGCTTTGCTCAACGTTGAAGATAGATAAGGTGATATCGCCGCGTACATCGTCAAAGAATGACGTTAAATCGGTTTTAACACCTACTTCAGTAGATTCAGATTGGTTTGGTTCAAACGGGTTACCCGCATAATCAGAACCCGTTAGCTGACGGAAGCCTTCACCGTAAGTTGCGTAAAAGCTGATGCTGTCGTCAAGCAAATACACTGCACCTAACTGAGGTGAAAATTGAGTATCATCTTGCGATGTTACAGAAACCGGATCGCTTAAGCGGTTCTGGATTTCTTGTTCGAATTTGTCAATTCGGCCACCAAAGCGCACTTGAAATTTATCGGTAATGTTTACTTGGTCTTGAATGTACATACCCCAAGCTTCTTGCGTTTCTAGGCGATCAAGATTATCAGACAACTCAACATCAGCCAAAGGCGAGTAATCTGGGTTAAGAATATCTACAACAAGATATTGGCTTAAATCCAAATCGTTAATGTCGGTGTCGTCCGAGAAAAAGGGTGGGCGGTAGCGCAAGATAACTTGATCGTTTTCAAACTTATCGTAATCACCACCAATAATAACGCGATGACTAACTGAGCCTGTATCAAACTCACCAGCAATTTCGCCGCGCACTACCATATAATCGGTTTCAAAATCGCGATAGCGCTTAAAGCGAGACAGTAACGTTTGATCTGGGTCGATAAACAACGTTTGGCGGCCGCCAAAGTTAGTTTCAAGCGCATTACCTTCAAAGGTAGTGTCTCGCAGGCCTGCACCTACCAAAAGGTTCCAGTCGTCGTTAAGCTCATGAGAAATCTCAAGTTGGTGCCCAACCACGTCGGTAGTAATTCTATCGCCATTAGGGTCGCCCACAAAAGTTTCAATAGGCTGAATGCCTAACTTACCGTCTACCGCAATTACACCACGGTCGAAGGGGATTTCTTGCTTGGTATATTCAAGTTCGTAGGTAATACGGGTATCTGCTGAAAATTCCCACGTAACAGAAGGATAAAAGCCGACCTTTTCAGTTTCTACGGTATCTCTAAAGCTTTCAGCATCCTCGTAAAAGCCCACAACGCGTACACCAATGCTGTCATTAGCGCCCGTTACGGTTTGTACGTCAGCTTCCACGCGTACTTGTTCCCAACTTCCATAAGTGGCTTTTACTTCGCCACCGGTGAAAAATTGTGGGCGCTTAGTCACTAAGTTTACTGCGCCGCCAGGTTCGCCACGGCCAAACAAAGCCGCTTTAGGGCCTTTTAATACTTCCACATGGTCGATACCAGCTAAATCACGAGGGCCACCAAAGCCACGGCCAGCATTAAAACCATTTACCAAGAAACCACTAGGTAAGTTTTCATCACCAGAAAAACCACGAATGGCAAAACTATTCCACAGCCCACCAAAGTTATTCTGCCTTGCTACTGACGCAGACAGATCTAGCGCGTCATTTAAGTTTATGGCACCTGCATCACTAATTAAGCCAAGATCAATATCTTGTGCAGCGGCTGGCACTTCTTTGTATTCAAACGCCCCTTGATAAGCGCGATGCATGCCATGCACCGTAATTTTTTCTACTTTCTCTTCTTCGCTCTGTGCTTTTGCTTGAGCATCATTTTGAGCAAGCACTGGCGCATTAAAAAATGCAGCAATACTGATGGCGAGTGTAGATTTCACCCAGTTATTTTTCATTGGTGTTTTCCTGTGTGTTCATTGGTGTAGTAAATTGTGAAGATGTAGTAAATTGTGAAGTTGTAGTGAATTGCGGTAAGCGCTTAAGGCTTGATTTTGAAAACTCAGGCGCAGCAAAAAGTTGTTGGTAGTAAAATTCGCGCAACGAAGCATGAAAAGCCCGCACCTTATTTTCATAATCAATCATTGATTGCACGTTGGTGCTTGCGGTGTTCGATAACAAACGTTGGGTTAGCAACGAAGGGGATAGCAAAGACACATAGCCCGCCAGCTGATTTTTTCGAATAGTAGCTTGCTGATACGCGCTAGAAAGTTCACTTGCACTTTCATCGCCAACTTGTTGAAACGCGAAGTACCATTTCCAGTTAAACGAGCCATCACGCTTAGGATCGTAAGCCGTGTAATCAGCCCACTGTGGGTGAGTTTCAATAAACTTCTCCCACGTGGCCTCAAGAGGCTTATCCCATGCACCATTTACCGCTTCACGCTGTGTAAGCACAATGTCGCCACCTTCAGGGGTTTCAACCGCAGCATTAATAACGGTATGACCGGTAACCGGCACGATTACGGTGGTAATAAGCCATACGCCTAACATCAACGAAGCAAGGTGAGTGGCACTGTATTTAGCAAAACGCTGCGCTGCGCCAATGGCTAATACAATGGCAGACCACACGCTTATAGTACCCAGTACAATAACGCAGGCTAACAAGATAGAACTTAGCGATGCGCCATTTACAATCGCAAAGGCCACAAAAGGAAGCAGAGTAGCTAAAGCTAACGGAACCAGCGTAACGAGGGTACGAGATGTCCATACCGCATGGCTATTACGCGCTGTAACGTTAAGTAAGTCGAAGCGTCTTGCTTCACGTTCTTTAGCTTTTAAATCGTACAGCAACAAAATAATAAATAGCGGTAGCAGTACGCTTACCACAAAGGCAAAATCGAAACGCCCTAAAAACGCTAATTCAGGATTGTCGGTATCGCTTTCATAAATTTGGCCTTCAAGGGCCAACATGCGTACACGATGTTTCCACGGAAACACATCACGTTCGCCAACAACCGCAAAAGCTAGGGGAGAAGGCGGCGCATAGGTTAGGTGAAATGCGTAATAGGCCACCATGCCGTAACTAGACTGATGGTTAAGTACTGCTTCACGCTCTTGAGTGTCTTTTTCCAATAGGCGTTCAATGGTGGCTTGTTGTGCCTGCATTTCCGCATGACCCGACCACAAGGCCGCTGTACTTAATAGAAACACTACTAACAAAGTCAGTTTGAATTGGCGATGGGCAAACACAAACCCTGCTTCGCGTTTAATATCGTTAAACCGCATCATGGGTTTAGCCTCCTTACTGCAAGCTTAAGAAGTAGTACAGCAACACCCACCCAAAGAAGAAGTTGTAAACAATACATGGCGGCACTGCTTAAGCGGGCCATGGGGGCTTCGGGTTCAAAACTAAATTCCGATAATACTGCCCAGTTGCTGGCTTCAACTACCGCTTTGTCTGCGGCTTCTTCGCTTGAATTGCGGTTCATATCAAGTTTGTAATCAAGCTTTTCTACATGCACTTTATTCAAGCCTTGTACAAACTGCATACGTAGAATTTCGGCTTCACGTAAAAAGCGGTGATGGGTTTCAATACTGGTGCCTGCAAGCAAAGTTGAAAATGATCGCAGTGCAACGGTAGGCGAAAGCCAACCAAACTGCCTAGCAATGCGCGCTTGCGCTAGTTCTTCTTGCATGCGGGTTTCAGCAAATTCGTTAATTACAACAGCCTGGCGCTGTTCAGAATATTGCGCCACTATGCCTCTGAAGTTCACGGGTAGGTCGTCTACAGAATCGACGTTGTACTTATCTAGCAGGTCTTGTTTAAGCTTAACAAAAGCAGGATCGTTAACATCGTGACCATCGCCTAAGCTTCGAAGCTTTTCTTCTACTTTAAAGTCGGCTTCTAACTTACCGATAGAAGGCTCGACACTGGTAGCCACACTGCTGCCCATTCTAGGTAGCAATATGCAAGCGCTCATCCAAATAACAATAAGCACGGTAAAGCTAGCGCTGCTTTTTTCAAACAACGTAGAGCAGGCGGTAACCACCACGGCCCATAACAAGAAATAAAGTGCGTAACCTAAGCAGAAAAGCGTTACCACTAACGCGCTTTCATTAGAAAAAGCGACATATAAGCAGGCCAATAGCAATGGCAGTAAGAAAATACTGCTAGCTAGCATTAATGCCACTAGCTTTCCTAACACCAATTGCCAGCGGCTAGCGCCTTGGGTAAGTAATAAGGTTAGCGTGCCTGCTTCACGTTCTCGTGACACGCTGCCGTAGCCAATCAGAATAATAAACAGCGGTGCCAACACTAATGCTAAAAAGCTTGGCGTTAAGCTACTAAAGCGAGTAAGCCCTGCAGACTGGCGCTGCTGGGCAAACATGGCACTGTTTTGCCTGTGGCCTTCTAAGAAAATAGCGTTACCTGTGTAGGTATCTACGCCTGGTTCTATTACGCTAAGCGGGGTAGGTGTACGAAATACATAATGCCCGTAATGCACCATGCGGTGCGGGTGTTTATCAGGTTGCGATAAGAAGCGTTGCTCAGCTTCACCTTGAAGGTGTTCTCTGGCGTGCGCTGCTTCTTCAATATGAAAGGTATTAATAACAAGCGCAGCTAGCGTAAGTACACTGCCCAAAATTAACACCGTAGTGGCAACCTTAGTTCGCAGCCAATAACGCCACTGCTCAGCACAAATTGTTTTTATGGTTTGATCAATCATTACTTGCGCCCTGCAAAAGCAGCGTGAACGGCTTCTGTGTCGATAGGTGTATCGCCCGAGCGTTCGAACGAACCCGTAAGCTTGCCGTTGCTTAATAGCACAATGCGGTGGGCAACCTGACAAGCGCCATACACATCGTGGGTTACCATAAATATGGTGGCACCGTTGTTTGCTAACTCAGACACTAACGTATTAAATTCATCAATAGCGGCAGGATCGAGACCAGAAGTAGGTTCATCTAAAAATAGCACTGGGGCATTACGTAGAATGGCTAATGCAATAGCGGTTTTTTGCCTCATTCCTTTTGAATAGTTCGACAAGGTGTTGTGCCACGCATTTTCCTGCAACGCCACTTTCTTAAGCGCTTCATGAATAGCATCGTCAGTTTTTTCGACACCGGCTACCGATAAAAAGTAGCGAATATTCTCATACCCTGAAAGATGACCATAAAGTGTTACCGATTCAGGCAAATAAGCCACCGACTTTTGCACTTCGTTGGTGTTTTCTGCTACCGACATGCCCATAACAGAAGCTGTTCCAGTACTAGGTTTCATTAACCCTAAAAAGGTTTTAAGGGTTGTGGATTTACCCGCACCGTTTCCACCAAGAAGGGCAAACACTTCACCTTTGCCTACTTCAAAATTAAGGTTATCAAGAATAGTACGTTGGCTTATACGTACCGACAATTCACTAGCGCTGATTACAGATTTTGATGTCATTGATTTGGGGAATAAAGTCGAAATTTGGCGATATGTTATATTGTAACAATTGCGATGTGAAATATTTTTTGCTTTTTTCGGTGTAGTTGGCTAACAGGTAGGCAATCAAATAGCAGTTGTTATGGTGCTATATCATTTAACAAAATAGGCATTCAATAGACGTGAACATTACTTGCGTATTAATCTGGTTTGTATTCAGCGTTTAAGAGTGTGTTGCAGTGTATATTTTGTATGGTTCTGAAGTGTCTTTGTATACAGGTAAAATTCGCGCTTACCTTAAGTATAAGCAACTGCCTTTTACCGAGGTATTATCTACCTTATCGGTATACAAAAAAATTATTCGCCCGAAAACCGGTGTTACCTTTATTCCGGTGGTTAAAACCCCGTCAGGTGAATACCTACAAGATACCGCCCGCATTATTGATTACTTTGAAGCGCAGACAACGTCAGCTGCAAACGGAAATAATTTATCGGTTGTACCTACCACACCCGCGCAGCAACTTGTAAGCGAACTGTTCGCTTTATGGGGCGATGAATGGCTGGTTATCCCTGCCATGCACTACCGCTGGAATAAAGATAACTTTCCATTCATATATGAAGAATTCGGGCAAGTAGTTACCCCTAAAGCCCCAAAATTTATTAAAGCGTATTTTGGGAAAAAGCTAGCCAAAAAATTCCAAGGGTTTGTGCCTTTGTTAGGTATTACAGAGAAAAGCATTCCCTATATTGAAGATTGGTATGAAAACACCGTTCTGCATTACTTAAATGAACATTTCGCCACCCATAAGTACTTGTTAGGCGATAAACCGTGTACGGGAGACTTTGGTTTACTAGGCCCATTATATGCCCACTTATACCGCGACCCTGCACCCAAGCAGTTAATGGATAAGTTAGCCCCCAATGTAGCCGCGTGGGTTAAGCGCATGAATAACCCAGGTACTGCACAGCAAGCAAGTACCTCTGCTAGTAACGATATCAACAACCCTAATTTTATAGAAAACGACGAAATACCCGCTACCTTATTGCCATTATTAAAAGACATGTTCACTCAGCAATGGCCGGTGTTGAAAAGCACCTCAGAAGCGTTAACTGGTTGGCGAGAAAAGAATGCGAGTAATGAAAATACTCCGCACTTTATCCCAAGAACAATAGGGCAGCACAGTTTTAAAATAGGGCGGGGCGAAACAGGTAATGTAGAAGAGCAACGTTTTATATCGAGCTTCCATCAATACAAATTACAACGAGTGTTGGATGTGTTTAATAGTATTGAAGAGCCAAGCCTGGAATTAACGAGCTTGTTAGAAGAAGTAGGGGGCTTGGAGTATATGCAGTTGAAGTTGAAAGACAGGGTGGCTATTGAGCGGAATAGATTGGTGTTTGAGTTGGGTTGAGGGATGTTGGTGGGGTGTGTTTTTATACAGTGTTTTGGCATTTTGGAGCGATGAAAAATAAAACGGAATTATTCCGGAATGCGGCGGCGCTTTTTAAAGGTTGGATTGTAATTTATTGATAATAGGCTTTTTTCGTGCGAAAGTTTGTGAATTAGGATTGTGATGTACGGAAAGATTCCATCTTGTATAAAGGAATTTTTCCGTATAATAAGCTGTTACGTGCCTTAAGGAGTCATCGTGTCGTCTGATGATTGGTATAGAAATAAAGATTGGAACGAATCAATCGAAGAGAGTTTCTATTCAAAGTTAAAGCGAGCTAGATCACAAAGGGATCAGTATTTGGTGATTCAAGCTCTAACCTTGACTGACAAGCACCCGAAGGTATCACTCAGATTAGTGGATGAGTACTTCGAATCAAGAAAAGAGAAATATGATGACGTCCGTGCTTTGTTAGCAAAGTCTAATGCTTTTATCGCGCTAGGTGATTTAGAAGGGTGTTTGGCTACTTACAAAAAAGTACTGCAGAGAGAGCGAGAATTCCCTAACCACCAAACAGGGGTGTATCTTGATTATCCGTATTTGGTGGCAATGCAAAGAATAGAGCATGAGTTTGTCGGCGCACTCGATGTTCTAGATGAACATATTGATAGGCTCACGTTTCCACTTGATTATTTCAAGTGGCATGCTTCTAAAGCATTAATCAATAATGATGGTGATGAAGCGAAAAAAGCACTGGATTCGGCCAAAGTAAAAAGATCCTGGTTTCGTTTTCATCAAGACGTTGGATTGGTGGGTAAAGAGCATGAAAAAGCAATCAAGCAGTTGTGCAAAATCAGCACGTAACAAAACAATCAACCGGACTCCGCAAAGCGTGGTTCGCTTTGCTCACAATACCACGCTTAGCTCCGCTCGGTTATTGTGGCGTTAAATGCCAAGGAGATTAAGTGCAATTTTTAGGTATTGATATCATTGACTGGATGAAGGTGATTGCAGTATTGATAGCTGCAACGGGTCTCTTAATGACTGCTAATCAACAGAGGAAAGCAAACTCTCAGAAGAGAGTAGAAGTAGTATCCGATGTACTATGGAAAATACAAGATGATAAAGAAATAAGAGATATATATTATCGACTTGAATACCATGAATTCTCTTATGACGAAAACTTTCATGGGTCCGACGATGAAAAATATTTGGATAAACTTATTTCTCTCCTAGATATCATTGCGAAACAATACTTCTCTGGGCATTTGAGCAAGAAAGACGTTGCCCTAATTAGTTATGAATATCTGATAATCTACCAAAATAATGACGTGCAAGAATATTTTGCATTTCTAGATTCTTGGTTCGAAAACCGAGGTGTCAAACATCCACCGTTTGAGAGGTTCAGAAAGCTTGGGGAAATCATTGAAGACAACCATTTCGAGTATTAGGCATTTGACACTGGGTTATGTAAGCCCATATGAATACGAAGCGATATACGCTTAACATGGATGTCCACTTTTAGTGGGTAAGACCACTCCCTAAAAAGTTTAGGTGTTGCTTTTAACTGTTTGACTAATTATTATAGTAATACTCTTTAGCGTTTAGGCTGTTGAAATTTTATGCCTTGTCGGGCGATTCGCCAGACACTAATTTATTGAGCACATCTGGGCTGCGTTAGATATTTATCTACCGATCCTTCGTGCCTCAGAAGCGGTAGATAAATATCTAACGCTTCCTCTGAGTAAAGAGTTAAATAATGGGGCTATAAGCCCCATTATTTTTATAAGGAAGTAAATTGAGCTCTAAGTTTGAAAATACTTTAATAGAAGCTTTTGAGGAGCTGAATACTCAAAAATTTAAAGTGAATTTGGAGACTCACCACTTATTTGTCTGTGGTGGCGAAGTAGATGCTAAAGCAGGCAATCCAATGAGTTTTCGCGACCATTTAATTACTTATTCCGCTTCAAAATTTTCTGATATACATGAATCTATAGTTCAAGCAGAAACTTTCAAAGATTACTTCAAAGAAAATGCTTATCCAGACCTCCTTGTCTTTGAGGAAGAAATAGCAAATTTAGCATCTCTGGTTATTATATTTTTAGAAAGTCCAGGCTCTTTAGTTGAACTTGGTATGTTTTGCACAAAACCTGACTTCTTTGATAAATTAATAATAATTGCCCCTCAAGAAGAAGTGGAAGAAGAAGATTCATTTATTTATCTTGGGCCTCTTGAAAATATTAAGAAAAAAGAACCTACAGCGGTAGCAGTTTATCCTTGGCCAATTAAGGGAGAAAAATACGAAAATTCTCACCTTGAAGATTTATGTAAAAGCATTGAGGAAAAACTCTTATCTTTACCTAAAAATGTTGAATTTAGAAAAGAAAATTCAGGTCATTTGGCTTTGTTAATCGCTGAAATAATTAGAATTGGCTACCCTATAATTTTGAGTGAGATAGAATTTGTGTTGATGGCTTTGGAACTCGACATAAAACAATCTGAAATCACCCGTCATATATACCTTTTAAATAAACTAAAGATAATCGATTCGATCTTTTATAGTCGCTATAGATATTATTATTCGAAGCAGCCTCAAGCCCGAATTTTAAACTTTGGGAAGCTTTCAACTGGGAAAGGTTTTGATGAACAAAATGTGAGAATGAAGATCCAACAATCGTTTGTAATTAGTGATGATGATCAATCTCGAAAGAGGCAGAATGCAATGAAGCAAATATTAGCTAAAGCGAAAGAGGGTGTAAAATGATCATTGAACACTTGTCTGAAACTCTATTTTTAGCTGAGCACGATATTGTTAGGTTCTCTCTTTCTTCACCTCACCGCTATAAAGTTTATGAGATCCCAAAACGAAACTCTAGTAAAACTAGGACAATTGCGCATCCTTCAAAAGAGCTAAAATTTATTCAGAGAACATTGGTAGAATTTCTTTCCAAAAAACTTCCAGTCCATGAAACTGCTTTTGCCTATAAAAAAGGGATAGGAATTAAAGAAAATGCGAAGAAACATTCTAAATCAAAATATCTATTAAAGATGGATTTTAAAGATTTCTTTCCAAGTATAACACCTGATTTATTTTTTAGCGTAGCTAAAGCTCACGGAATCGAATTTAATGAAAATGATCGAACGGTACTTACAGGTTTATTATTTTGGAGGCCTATAAAAGGTGATGGTTTAGTTTTAAGCATTGGGGCTCCGACTTCACCGTTGATTTCTAATTTTGTAATGTTTTCATTTGATAAAAAAGTAAGCGCAGAGTGCTTAAATAAAAAAATTACTTATACAAGGTATGCTGACGATATAACATTTTCTACTCGGGTTAAAAATGCTTTGTTCGAAATACCTCTTTTTATAGCTTCTGTACTAAATGAAACAATGGAAGGTATAGAACTTAAACATGAGAAAACTATATTCACGTCTAGAGCTCACAATAGGCATGTTACAGGCGTTACTTTGACTAACAATGGAGGACTGTCGGTCGGTCGAGAGAAGAAAAGGTTAATCTCTTCAATGATCCATAAATCAAAATACAGTAAATTAAGCATTGAAGCTGCGGCTAACTTATTAGGTTTAATATCCTATGCTACACATATCGAGCCTGAATTTATGGATAGAATGATAAAAAAATATGGAACAGAGGTGATACAAGCAATTAAAGTTCGAGCATCCGGCAGTTAACAAGCGCTTTAACCAAGGACGCAAAATAACAGGCTTTTTAGCCTGCTATTTAGTTACGTTACCGGTTATACAATCTACGTAAATGAAGAAGGGACTAAATAAGACAGGCATATCTGTGTAGGTAAAGCTGCTTTTACGAAGGCTATATTAGTCGCTAATAACGTATCAACTCGCTCGCATGCTTGACCGGACACAAAGATTACACGGCGTTTAGTTTTGTAGTGCGCAATTTCAATCTAAGCGCCACTAAGTTCTCATGCAGCTTATGCTCGCGTTTAACTTCAAAATAAAAATCAGAAAAGGAATAGATTATGAATGCACCAGAAGGAATGATTCCCGTAGAAGAGTTTGCCCAAAAGAAAGGTATAACCGCCGACAAAACAATAAAAATGATTAGGGATGGATTCTATACAGGAAGAGTGATTAACGATTGTTGGTTTATAGATGAAAGTGAGGATGCCTCTAAGCCTAATACTTCGTCTTCTATAGCTACCGACAATAATGCTGATTCACCCCCGCTCACCATTCTTTTTTATGTTTTGGCCGGGCTATCTCTTTTAGGTGGCATTATTCTATGTAGCCAGCTTTGGCCTGACAATCTTGGTTATAGAGACAAGTGGGAAACAATTGCCTATTTACCATCTATCACATGGTTAACCATTGGTATCGTCGAATTTGCTTTGTTCACTGCTATTGGACAAGGTCTGCATTATCTTAGACAAATAGCATTAAATAGTGCGTTAAAAAATAAAGTTTAAGAGGCTGGAGGTGGAAAGGACTAAACAAGACAGGCATCTTTGGAATGTTAAAGCTGGTTTTACGAAGGCTATATTCGTCGCTAATTGTCTAGGTAAACGTTTCTTTTTATTTGGTGGTTATAAAAAAGCTGTAGTGCGCGGGACTAAACAAGACAGGCATCTTTGGGAAGTTAAAGCTGATTTTACAAAGGCTATATTCGTCGCCAATTGTCTAGGTAAACGCTTCTTTTTAGTCTGACTGTGATTGACTCGTTTACCAGTTTGAATAGCCATACAGATTAAAGAAAGTGTAATAAGGGACAGTTTTGTGTTTTTGTATTATGCCTGTCTTGTTGAGTTAAAAATTAAGTTCACCCGCTGCGCGGGCTGGGACGCATACATGCGGGGCGGCTTCGCCATTATGACCCACATGCCTGCGCCCCTTATTTAAAAGTTAGCTACTTACAGGGAATATTAAATCATGGAAGCAAATAATATACGTGGCGAGGAGCGTCGAAAAATATCTCCAGATGATCACCACAAGTACCTAGAACGAAAGAGTGGATTTCGTATAGATTTTAGACAAAGGATTGACCTTTTCACGAAAACAGTATTGCTGTTTACCGGTGGTGCGTTGACTATTTCAATGAGCCTTTTTTTAAAACAAGATTCTCCCCAAGTAACTACTTCAATATTACAGGATTTGAAGATCTCATGGGGACTGCTGCTATTCACAATTGTTGCATTTTCAGTCTGCTATTACACATTGCTCATTCAAGGTTTTTATATCAATAAAAATTGGGATGGCAGACTCCCTCTAAGTGATGATCAAATAACTGGGAATACGACTTTGTCAGCGCTCAGGGGACTTATTGTTATCCTTGGTACAATAGGCTTTTTTTCTTTTTTATGGGGTTTAGTACTATTAGGAACTGTTTCTATTGAGGTAGTTGAATTAGCTGGTAGCTAACAAGGGAACTAAATTAGGGACTAAACAGATTAAACAAGACAGGCATATCTGGTTACGGCCACAATTGAATAGTTATCGCAGCTAGTTGCCTTCTTATTAATCAAATTCTTGAAACTCTTTACGCGTATCCAATCCGGTAAAAATCATGCTATGTTTGTTTATGCTAGCCTCCTAATTAATTTAGTATTGAACAAACTAATTGGGGTTTTGGTCGGCACTCGGTCGCTGAAAAGTTAACCCATGAAAATGCGGGGTCTATTACTTTTACAGGAACCATTGTGTCTCAACTCACTAAAGGAGTAGGTTGTGAAAGTTTTTATTAGTCATTCAAGTAAAAACAAGCCGGAAGTCAGGGAACTCGCTAGTTCGCTTAGAGCTAAAGGAATTTCGGTTTGGTTAGACGAAGATCAAATAAAAGTTGGAGAGTCAATTTCCAAGAAGATCCAGGAAGGGTTAAAGGAATCGGAATACCTATGTATATGGGTCACGATAGACTCTATCGATTCTGGTTGGGTAGAGAAAGAGTGGCTACCTAAGATAAAGCAGGAGGTTGATGAAAAAAGAACTGTCGTGTTACCTTTGCTGGCAGAAGAAGTGGATATGCCAGAGTTTCTTGCGGATAAAAAATACGCGGATTTTAGAAATAGCTTTCAACATGGCTTAAACGATCTGTTAGAGGTATTTAACATTATCCCCTCACAGGAACAAGGCAGAAAAGTCAAAAATTACACAAAAGAATTGTTGGTAGATCTTGAAAATTCAGTAATTCCTCTGCCGCACCTTACAACTATTAATATCGCAAAATCATTAAAGAAAATACCAAGGTCTGGGAAGAAGATCAGGTTAGATACATTTACTCCTGAGTTAGAGATGAGATCTATTTATGATCATATTCTTTCTGTTGCACACTCTGCGGACCATCTTCTTCCAGAAATTGGTGTGAATCTTACGGATAACGAAGCATTAGATATATCTCGTTGCATTGTGCTTCACGATGTATGCGAAATTTTTCTTGGCGATATTCCCCAATTCACCGCGTTAAATGACGCAAAGAGATCTAGAGCTTCAATTCTAGCTGCGGAGAAGTTAGGGAGATTTGATCAGTGGCAAAGAGACAAGACTACGAATCAATTTATAAAGCTATTTCTAGAAGACAAAATGATTTCCTCGCTCGATAGGTATGAGGAAATTGTAGAAGAAAACGGACAACTTTTTAAAACCTTTGCATTGTTGGATAAAATTGATCCAATTATTGGAGTTTGGCGCTATCTACATTCATACCGGGGAAAGCTCGGTGACGGCACTAATTTTTTGTCTAGGTTAAGGGATTTTTTTATCTACGAGAGGCCGGTAAAAATAGCTCAAGAATTCTCAGGTGATGAAAGCCTATTGAGCTTTATAAATACTTTGAGAAATCGTAGCGAAGCTCTTCATTACTATAGGACTGGTGAACTTACCTCCCAACAAATGTTTGGAATAAATCCCAAAGTTTTAAAAGTAATCGTCGAGGGGCATGAAATGAGATATGTACCTAGGATTAAGAAGAAAAAGAATAACAGGTCAATTCAGCCGACCGCTAACGCATCGGCCGATTGAGGCCTAGAAATTTTATTAGGTGAGACTAAACAGACGAGACTAATCAAGACAGGCATCTTTGGGAAGTTAAAGCTGGTTTTACGAAGGCTATATTCGTCGTCAATTGTCTAGGTAAACCCTTCTTTTTAGTTGATGGTTAGATAAAAGCAGAAGCGAATTATGCATGTCTTTTTTAGTTTTTTAAGAGTTAGGTGAAAACATGGTGGCAGGAACTGAAGGCTACGAAAAATTTGTTTCCCGCTTCATTGAGGTCAGCCAAGACTTAGATTTCTTTGAAGTTTGCAAAGATTTTATCGCGTTTCTACCATCTAAACCTGCTCGTATATTAGATGCAGGTTCCGGCGCTGGCCAAAATGCAGCAGCATTAGCTCAAGAGGGTTTTACTGTTACAGCTGTAGAGCCCATGCCAGAATTCTTGAGTGCTGCAAGAAAGAGATATAAAAGCGCATCAATCACCTGGCTTAAAGGTAGCTTTCCTGATATGGCATGCTTAAATGCGGGCACAGATCAATTCGATTTTGTTCTCATTGATGGGGTATGGCACCATATTGATAGCACTGAAAGGGAAATGGCGGTAATTCGTCTCTCCGTACTAATTAAAAAAGGAGGGAGATGTGCCATATCACTCAGAAATGGGCCTGCTGGTTTAGGGGCAAGGGTCTATCCGACAGACACGAAATTCACTATTCAACAATTCGAAAAGCATGGTTTCGTGTGCATTTTCGAAGTGCAAAATAAATCCAGCATCTTGCCAAATAAAGAGAATGTAAAGTGGGCGCGTATTGTTTTGCAAAAGTGCTAGCACATCACCTAACAAGCAAAGGCAGCATCGCCCTGCGGGCTTGACGAACTAACGCGCGCCGCTGTTTTAGGCGTTGGTATTTCTTCGACCAGTCGGCTGTGCCTTCATTAATAACGTGAAGTGTTGCGCCAGGATATTGAGATTCAAACTGACGGAGCAGCTTTTTCACATTGACCTTAGACGAGGGAATACGTCCGTGACTAAATAAGACAGGCATATCTGTGTAACTAAAGCTGCTTTTACGAAGGCTAAATTCGTGACTAAATAAGACAGACATTTTTGTGTAAAAAGGTATACATTTTGTGCCTGTCTTACTCTCTAGGCTGTTCATTTATACAGTCAGTCAAGTTTTTGGATTGATTAAAAATATAAAGGAATTATTCCAGAATGTGGGGGACTTTTTAAGGGTTAGATTGTAGTAGATTGATAACAGAGTGTTTTCATGCGAAAGTTTGTGAATTAGGAACATGATGTACGGAAAAACTCCATCTTGTATAAAGGATTTTTCCATATAATAAGCTGTTAAGTGTTTGGGAAACATTGATGATCATAAGGAAGATGGAAGAGAAGGACCTTGAAGCTGTAAGTGCAATTTGCATGGACTCTTTTTCGCAGTCTGTTGCAGGCACATTGTCTGATGAGGGGATTACAACCTTTTCGAATATCGCTGCGCGCGATGCAT
Source organism: Alteromonas sp. Mac1 (assembly GCF_001562125.1). Lineage (NCBI taxonomy): Bacteria > Pseudomonadati > Pseudomonadota > Gammaproteobacteria > Alteromonadales > Alteromonadaceae > Alteromonas > Alteromonas sp. Mac1. The sequence goes on along the minus strand of NZ_CP013932.1, from coordinate 1,414,520 downwards.
TCCTCGTTCGGATGAAAGGCGATAACTTGATGCTGGTTGCTCAGAACAACGAAAATGTCGAAGGTGTTATCGAGTTAAAGGAGGGTCGCCATGTCGCGATGCTTTTTATTCGTCCGGAATCCCAGAAAAGTGGCATTGGAAGAAAGCTGCTTATATCCGCCTTGAATCATGCGAGGGTTGGAACTGTTACCGTTAGCGCGTTGCTATCTTCAGTGACCGCTTATGAAAATTATGGGTTTGAGTGCAGTGGCGAAGTGGACGAATCGGCAGGCTTGGTTTATCAGCCTATGGAGCTCAAACTTAACATGGCAATGCACGCGACAAGCGCGTGATTGCGGCGTTATGCGTAAAGGAGAGTTGGTAAATGGAGTTAAATTCAATAGAAGATGTCAAAGCTCTTAATGAGTATAAAAAGATAGAACAAATTCAAAAACTCGAAAAAAAGTTTCATCGACTTGGTTACTTGCCATACATGACTTTGGGTGCTTTAACAGTTTATTTTATTTTTACTGTTTGGTTAGACGATGGAAGTTGGTCAAATATGCACTTCATATTTATCGCAACGTCGATGGCGAGTATCGGCTATGCAAATGTTGAACGTGCCGATTTGTTAAAACAAATAATAGAATTAAAGTACGGTACGTAAATTACGTATAACAAAAAATTATGGTGGGAATTTGATGAAGTGTCCACATTGTAGTGAAAAAGTAGGTCTGTTTTCGAAAGCGTTAAATAAATTTGGTAAAACTAAAGTTTGTCCTCATTGTGAAAAGCAGATAAAGATTTCACCAAGCTTCAAACTAGTTGCTAGTTTAATCATCCCTGTGTTTATAGTTCATCTTTTTTTATTAAAACCTTTAGTTCTCGCACTTGGCTTTAGTGGTAAAGGTATCGTAGGCATATGGGGCGCATTATTGGTTTTGTTAAGCATGCAATTAAAGTCAGCAGAGCCGGAGCAGTAGTTACCTAACAAGGCAATCAACGGACTTTAAACAATTGGCTGTTTTCACTTCGTTCAACTTTTTAAAGCCGCTTATTTAAGCGTTAGAAGCCAAAGAGATAATGGAGTAATATCAAGTGCCTATTTTCGATATTTCAGGGGATAAGTTATCCGCCGTCGAGCAAAAAAACTTTGCTCTTGAGAAGGATTTGCAGTCCCTGATAGAGAAAAATCTTGAAACAGTTTTTAATTGCCGGTTCATTGCAAGTGAGTTTTCGACTGGCGCTCAGCATGCAGGTAGAATAGATAGTCTTGCGTTATCAGAAGAAGATAATCCGGTAATAATCGAATATAAGAAAGTCGAATCCTCCGAGCTTATTAATCAAAGCCTTTTCTACTTGCACTGGATTCAAGATCACAAAGGTGATTTTGAAATCGCAGTACAAAAGAAGCTGGGAAATGGTGTAAAGGTAGATAATCTAAACAAGTCAGGCATCTTTGTGTACAAAGGTATACAGTCTGTGCCTGTCTTATTTAGTTTCAAACTGCGTGCGAAGCATTAGCGATTAAGATTAAAGAAAGTGTACTAAGGGACAATTTTGGTAGTTTCGACTTATGCCTATCTTGTTAAGTTTCAAAAATCACGATTCTGGGTGCCACTTTTAGTCGGGCTCTCTCTGGGTGACATTCCCAGTTTTATGTATATGCTGTCATGGAAAGGATAGCTGGCCCTATTGGCGCATGCGGTAGGCCACAGTTGTTAGAAATGGGCAATATTACTCTTGTTAGCTTTTCAATTTTGGCAGTATATGAGGTTTTACGTTGGTTTAAGCGTCGGCGCAAAATTGGGTTATAACAAACACATTAAGTCGGAACTCTCGGGCCATGTCTCGTTCCTCAACATATTTTAGTCCGCTTATGTGGGTAAAGCCAGTGTGTCGATTGTCTACTTGTTCACGATTTTGAGAATTTAAGTAAAAAGGGCTCGTACAAAGAAATGAAGTCAAATTTTGAAGAGAAAACATACGAGAGTTACTTTAATAACGAACTAGATAGAAAGTCTGAAATCTACTTCCCTCCAGGGCAAGTTTTAGAAGGGAGCCTTGGTTTTGATTCTTCTTCGTTTTCCAAAAATCGAAGATTATGGCAACTACTTGGTTATCCTTTTTGGCTCCAGCCTAAATTCGACGGTGTTGATTTGAGAAAAATCGCAGATGAAATGGAATATATCTTAAGTACCGAATTAAAAAATATACCTTATATGAAAGCCAATATTCTAGTTCAATATAAACGTCCAGAATTTATAACTGCAAATTCAGGCAAGGAATGGAAATACTGGAAAAAGCCATACTTTAGATATGACATATACAAAGAGCAGCAGATCATTTTAAACCAGATACATGAAAAATTTAATTCTAAGGTTTTGGTTGTCTATGCTTCACCTTGTACCAAAGATATAAATGAACTTGTTCGTAAAAGAAAAGACATAATTAAGCACTCAAATTTTTCTAGAGCAGTCGATTTGAATGGGCACCATAGAAATACATATGTTAAATCTGGAACTTATTCAATTGCATGCAGTGAACCCTCTAGAATTGAAAGTTTAGATATAACTAGTGTAATAGAAGAATTGGGAAGCAGTAGTTCTAAGGAGCAAACACTTAATGAGGTCTTTATATCTGATTTTGGTTCAAGCATAGAGTCTGTTATTAGTCAGTATAAATATTTATCTGAGTCGTTTGGTGATTTGAATGAGAATGCGCAGAAAGTCAAAGATTATAAGTTGTTTTATAACCTATTAGTGATGAAAAATTTCCGTGAGATAACGGGAACGCAATGGATTGTGAAGTTATAATGTCGTATGTAAGTAAACACAAAGGACTAAACAAGACAGGCATATTTGGAAAGGTAAACTGCTTTTACGAAGGCGATATTCGTCGCTAATTGTGTAGGTAAACGTTTCTTTTTAGTTTATGGTTAGAATAAAGCAGAAGTGCGCGTATGAGTAACAGGCGCTTAAGTGTATTTATTCCTTCAACAGCATAAAGTGGCATTCAGTTTTGCGAGGCTCGCAATTTAGATTCAACGCTATCCCAGTAATCGCATTGCACTTTGTCGCCCCTGAACTCGTTGCTGATGTTGATTGTGTGCGTATTGCTCAAGGTGAATCACTTTGCCAGCAGCCTGCTTAAAGTAATTTTCAAACTGCGTGGTTAAGATTAGCCATTGTTCGTGTTCAATATTGAGACGTTCTAAAATAGTAGGCAGGCTATGTTCAACTTTGCCGCGCTTGTTTGGATGAATATACCGGCTGGTTATATCTACAAGCTGTAAGTAGTCTGGAAGAGTAAAAGGTAAATCGTGTGGCATCTCTTGCTTTAGATTGCCCGCAAAAGGCATAAGTCGTTTGGGTGTTTTGCCTACCCTGGCTGCGTTAATACGGTATTTAATGCTGGTATGGTTAGATGTTTCGGGCGTCTTTGCTATTTTCGCCCGTACCGGGTTTAAATCAACATAAGCCATGCAGGCGGCAAGGGCCGACTCATCTAATAGCGCTTGTGATTTAAACCGCCCTTCCCAAAAATGCCCAGTGCAGTCATCCTCTTTATTGGCTGCCCTGGCAATATATTCATTCAGTGCTCGCATAAACCAGCTGATATCAAATAGCCGTTTTCGCCATACCTCAGCCGTTAACTCCACCGTTTTAATTTGGGTTTCATTTAAGTCTTTGCGTAAAGCTGGCGATATGTAGCGCTGCGAGATTAAGGTGCCTTTGTACAGCCTGTGCCAACGTTGAATCACGTCTGCTGTACTCAGTGCGTCCGCCTTCTCTTTAGCAATATGCAACACCAAATGCGTATGATTACTCATCACCGCATAAGCACATACATCAATGGTAAACACCTCACTCAAAACATGAATACGGTCTTCCACCCATTGGCGACGATGTTCAAAGCTTCTACCGTTTTCCTCGCCACACAAGAATGCACGACGAACACAGCGGGAAACACAGTGATAATACGGCGTATCCAATAAACTAATTTGCGACTTTCGGGCTTTAGGCATTGCGGCTGTCTGACTCTGATTGACTCGTTTACCAGTTTGAATAGCCATACAGATTAAAGAAAGTGTACTAAGGGACAGTTTTGTGTTCTTGTATTATGCCTGTCTTGTTAAGTTAGCCAACTATTATCAGCCGCTTACTGCGGTGTTATGAGTACTCCCTATGAGCATCACGTTCTTACCTATAAGTAGTAGTAACGCTAATTATATTAAGGTAATAGATCTTTATAAAGAAGCATTCCCCGAAGCGAGGAAAGTGCCTAAATGGTTTCTCAAGTATCAGTTGAGGAATGGAAAGTTAGGTTTTAGTGCTTTGCATACAGAAGATATGTGGATTGGTCTTATTCACATAACAGAATATGAAGATATTGTATTTATCCAATCAATTGCAATATTAGAATCTTGCCGTTCAAAAGGCTTTGGTAGTCAAGTACTGGAATCCTTAAAAAATGAACATTTAGGTAAAAGGATAGTTTTAAACATTGAGGTCATAGATAAACAGGCAAGTAATTATCAACAAAGAGTTAAACGTAAAGAATTTTATGAGAGCAATGGTTTTTTACCTTCAGGTTTTACAGTTAAAGAGCCAGGCGAAAATCTTGAGATGTTAATATATGGTTCAGGTATTTCTAAAAAAGAAATAGAGTATATGTACAAAAACCTTTTCGGAAGGGTCCTAGGTTTATTTATCAAGCCAGAGATCACTAAAATTTTATAAGTTTTAACTTTTCCGTACACATAAAAAATTAATTCAGTAAGGCAAAATACAGTTGGCTTTTGCCCGCTTGTAGAAGCGTTATGTTGCAAATGGAGTCTCCTGCATTGGATGCTATATCAACTAAAAATTTAAACTCAATGCCAGAGGTATTAGCGTTAAAAAAGCTACTTCAATCGCTGGCAATGCTAGATGCAATAATGTCCCCTGAATGGGATGAACGTTTTTATTCGTTCAACTCAAATTGGGGCGATAATGAACAAATGGGTTCGATGAGAAATGGCTGCGGTGATGATTTCTTTGTACTGTTCACTCAAGATGGCTGCTTTGTTAAAGGTTTTGATCATGAATCTGCAATGTCATCTTGGAGTACTGATGGTCAAGTTCCATGGCCAGATTTATTAAAAGGGTTGCCATCTGAATTTATTGCTGCGTCTAAAGAACCCGCTTTCTCTATGGACAATATTTCGTTCTGTATTTGGAAACTTCACACGGCAGACTTTTGGGGTAAGGGTGACTTCGAATTTGCAGTTGACGAAGATCCCGATGGTTCAGAGTATCTTTTAGAAATTTTTGACTGTAACCCTGAAACATATAGGGTATTTGCACTAGAGTACTATGAGGTAGATTTAGATGTTGCAACTATTGCAAAGTTTTATAATCACTTACCTTTAACCGATGAATTGGTTAAAGAAGTAAACTCTGAAGTAACATTAAAACAGCTAGATAAAGACATTTCAGAAATTGGTTATCCTTGTGTCGATGCAACATAACTTGTCGCCTAAGTTCTCTGCCGCACTAACACGTGGCCTTATTTATTTCGCTTCAATATGCCAATTTCGTCAGCGTTACACCCATTAGGATTGAAAAACATGTATATAGGAGAGGTTTCAAAACTTACTGGCGCATCAAAAAAAGCAATTCATCACTACGAAGCGCTAGGGTTGTTGACGAAGGTGTCTAGATTAGGAAAGTACCGCATTTACGATAAGCGTCACGTCGTAATAATCTCGATGATAAAAAAAGCGCAATCTCTGGGTTTTAAACTTTCGGAACTACTGCCAATGATTGAGGCAAAGGCCAAAGAAAATCACTTTCCGGTTGAGTTGGCGATAGATGCCGTAGAGCAAAAGCAGAAGCAAATTAGAATCGAGATTGAAAAAGCCAAACAACTAGATGTTGAGCTAGGGTCATTAAAACAAGAACTGATTGATCAATTTCCGCTTAACAACCCAAACAATTAAAAGCCCTTGACTGTTCCCCTAAGGGGAGAGTTTATAGTCTTGTCACTTAATAACTTTATAGGTGAATACAAGATGTCTAATGTATGTTTGGTAACAGGGGCGAACGGTCATTTAGGAGGAAATGTAGTTAGAGCGCTTATAGCGCAAGGCGAAACGGTAAGGGCAGGGATGCGTGATGTCCAAAATGCGGATGATTTTTTCCACTTGAACTGCCAAGTCGTCTATACCGAAATGCAAGATATAGACGCAATGAGAAAAGCCCTGCAAGGTGTCGATATTTTATATCATGTTGCCGCGGTATTTAAACATTGGGCTAAAGATCCTATTACTGAAATCGTCGAGCCGAATGTAAAAGGGACTGAAATTGTCCTTAAAGCGGCGGCCGAAGCCAATGTGAAAAAAGTGGTTTATGTTAGCTCGGTTGCGGCTGTTGGCCATGATGGGAACTATCTAGATGAAAATAGTTGGAACACGTTATCTAACAACGCCTATTACAACTCTAAAATAAAGTCAGAGAAAAAAGCGTGGGAGTTGGCAAAAAAGTATAATCTTTGGATGGTTTCCGTTCTACCTTCTGCAATGATTGGTCCTCATGCTAATCGACTCACAGACACTATGCAGTTTATTGAAACCATTAGAACCAATAAGCTTCTAATAGACCCTCATTTCTTCTTTAATTTTGTTGATGTTCGCGATGTGGCAAAAGGCGTAGTTGCTGCTACTACGAAAGGAAGTTCTGGTAACCGGTACATATTGGCTAATAACAACTCTTCGTCACTTACTGAAATATACAAAGCTGCCCAATCAGCGGGAATTAACTTAAAAGTTCCAGCACGCCTACCAAAGTGGGTAATATATTTTATTGCCTTGTGCGCAGAGCTGGCAGCTAAGGTGACAGATAAACCCGCAGAGCTTATTAGAAGCCAAGTGGCTTTATTCTATGGCATCAGGCAGGAGTATGAGATAACGAAAGCACACAATGAACTGGGATACGAGCCTCGCTCACCATCAGAAGCGCTGCGCGATGTATTTGAATATTTAAACGGGCGCGAAAGCAAATTATGACCTTCTCCATAATTCCTCCACAAATTGTTGTTACACTATAATTAATAAAACAAATTTAATGCAAAGCAGCGGAGTCACCGTGGAGCTTTCCTTATAAAACACTTGTTATCTTATCGTGATCTCATTTATTTAAACTGCCATAGTAATGGCTTGTTTCGGCACTATATTGCGAATCATAATTTAAGCTTTTTGCAAGCTAGGTATTTTTGATGGCAAAAAAAAGCCCCTAATGAAAGGGGCTTATATAGCTTAATTTAAAGCGAATCTCACACTTATTGATTCAACGGCACGCTACTATTGTGGCGAACTAGTCCTTTTAGAGTAGGCATCGTTTCTTCACAGTTTTGCTCAAAGTTTACGGCTAGAGTTTCTACATTGCCACTTTCATCGTAACTTAGTTCCAGTATTTCAAATCTTCCGCTTAATCTATTGCAGCCTCTGCTCGCGCCCGAGAAATCTAGGCCTGGGCCCGTAGGGGATTGAAATGGCCATCTGGTTGCACCTTCATATACGCCAACACCTAATACTTCATCAGTGGGAGCGGCAAGATCTAACGTCCACCAATCGTCGGTTTGATAGTCTACCGATAAGTAATGAGGTGCATCTTCAGGGCTGATGAAGGTGAATACACCCTCATTTTCAGTGAACAAGCGCTGTTCGCCGCCACCAACAAAATCACCCTCTGGGCTATCGAAGCTTAGGATTGTACCAAATGGATCAACGTACTCTAGAACCACTTTTTCATTTACGCTATATCCGTATTCCGAAGTAATAACAACTTCGATAGTAAGCTCACTGTCAGCAGTTTCTGGCACTGTAAATGTTGTGCTAGCCGCGTTTGGTGTTTCAAATACAACACCTGAATCACTTAACTCTTGCCACTGATAGGTAAGTTCACCGTTGGTATTATTACCTGTATCTCCTGCACTTAACGTAGGTGTATCGTTAAATCGATAGAGGTGAGTTTGCGAGGTTACCACCGGAATAATGTCGTCACGGGTTTGCACCGAAGGTACGTACATACTAAAGCTTTGTTGATTAGTACTTGTTACTAAAAAGCTCGATAAACCATAAAACGAATCGGCCATCAGACTCTCTTCAGGGGTAATGGTAACCAAAGCGCCGTTGATCTCAACGCTAGCCGTTACTTCATCGTAAGGCCAGCTTTCAGATTGGAAAGACATCTCACCGTAATCGGCTACAATCGACTCAACCGGTCTAGAAAATACTAATTGGTAGCTATCTTTAAGGCCAAAGTTAGATATTGTATTTTGATTAAGCATCGATACAGACGTGAAGTTGTCTGAACGAAATTCTGCAATATTTTGAGTAATTTGGCCGTTTATGCCGGTTATTGCACCTTCAATTGCATCATTCCAGTACATCGAGAAAAAATCGTCTTTATATTTAACATCGAACAAAGGAGAGTTTTCAACAAAGTTAGCTTCAACGGTTACACTTTCAGTGCCGCCAGTGGATATAGTCAATTCACCCTCGTTAGGGAACTCATCAAAATACCCAGAAAACGGGGTAACTTGACTCAGTGAGTATGTTCCGTCTAAGGCTTCATCTCTAATATCGCCATCTACACTCACGCTATATTGCGCTTCTGCAAAGTCTTCGCGCTTCACAATTTCCATATTACTAAGTGAAATGATTGTGTCACCATCAATGTCTACATCAATTCCAGTAGGTGTTGATAGGGTCATAACAGACTGAGTTTCTTCACGCTGATAGTTCACACGTAATGAACCTACCAGATTGACATTGTCATCTACGGTTAACGAACTGGCATCAATGGTAATGTCATAATCCGATTGCTCGTTGAACGCTGTAACATCATAACGAACGGAGCCATCAGTAGAGCCATTTAAACTATCAAGATAACATTCTCTGTAGGTAACTGTTACTTGGTCACCGGCTGAAATCACAGAGTTATCGTCGTTATCGGTGAGCGTTTGTTCGTATATACCACCATTAATACAACTTCCTTCTCTGTTGGCGTTAATGTGCGCGGTGGTAAACAACGAGTTATGAGCAAGAAAGCTAAGTTGTAACAAGCTATCTACTGAAGATAAGCTGATACCACTTGCTTCACCCGCATAGTCAGCAAGACTAACAGGGGGCGTAACCTGAACCGGAGGGGTAACAGGGTCTGAACCACCCCCTCCGCCACCACAGGCACTGATGAGCGAAACGGTTAACAAAGACAATAGGGGAGTTTTATAATTAATGGGGGCGTACTTCACGTAGACTTCCTTTTCTGATTTGCGGTTTTTTATCGTTTTGTAAATATTAGTAAAGATTCATTTTAGATATTGTAAACAGGATGGCAAGTTAAAAAATATCTCTAGACCATACACTTCATATTCTATTTTCATCAAAAGTCTGCAACATATAGGTACCACTTTTTACAAACCTGTTATGCCATCAGAACATTTTTGTCCCATTTTCTGGATACTTTCGTGACATCTTTCTTTCAGTATTGATAGGGCGTTAACACTCACTCATTCATTACCAAGGAAACATCATGAAGCGATTTAATAAAATTTCTGCAGCGGCATTGCTTGCGTTCGCAAGCCAACAAAGTTTCGCTGCTGATATAACAGTAGAAATACAAAACTTAACTCATGGGTTGTACTTCACACCTATTGCTGCTGTAGCGCACACTGCCGATGCTAGTTTGTTTGAAGTGGGTGAAGCTGCCAGCACTGAAATACAGATGATGGCCGAAGGCGGCAGCTTAGACGGTATTGCTACCATTGGTACCGCTATTGGTGCAGACGTAATTGCTAACCCAGCTGGCGGGCTTTTAGCGCCAACCATGTCTACCTCAGCCGATTTAATGACAGCTGACGACAACGTTGTGTTGTCTGTGGTTGCTATGATTTTGCCTTCTAATGATGGCTTCATTGGATTAGATAACTGGGAAATTCCAACCGAAGCTGGCACATATACGGTTTACGTAAATGCCTACGATGCGGGAACAGAAGCGAATGACGAACTTCGTGGAAGCGGTGAACCAGGTATGGCGGGTATGCCAGTACCACCACCACTAGATCCTATGTTAGGCACAGGTGGAACCGGTGTAGCGGGCGCAGATACTAACGCTACCGTACATATTCACCGCGGTAACATTGGTGACGACTCGTTAACGGAAGGTGCAAGTGATGTAGATAATGCCGTTCATCGTTGGTTGAACCCAGTAGCTAAAGTAACAGTAACCGTACGATAAGGAGGCTGTTATGCAATATTTAGCCAAACATTATAAAAAAGCATTGGTACTTACTTTACCCTTTTTGCTTGCGGCGTGTGGCGATGACGATACCCGTGAAGTAATAGTCGAAGTAGAAGTGCCAGCTGAAATTCCAGATCCCGTGCCGGTATCTTACGATGTAACCGTGACCAATTTAACCAATGGTCAGCCAGTATCACCGCCCGCGGTAGTACTGCATAGCGAAGGTACGTTGTGGGAAGTAGGTGCAGTCGCATCGGTCGAGTTAGAGCGTATTGCTGAACAAGGTGATTCTGCCGACTTTTTAATGCTAGGTGATGCAAGTGCTGGCGGTGTTGGCCCAATTACCCCAGGCGATTCACAAACCATTAGTGTATCGATTAACGATATCACAGACGCTAACCTTACTATTGCCGCTATGTTGGGCAATACCAACGATGCCTTTACCGGTATAAATAGTTGGAGCTTAGCGAACCTTGAAGTGGGTGCTACTTATACCACTACGCGTCCAGCTTATGACGCTGGTACAGAAGCAAACACTGAAAGTGCAACAACAGTACCAGGGCCTGCCGCGAACGGAGAGGGCTTTAGCCCAAGTCGTGACGACACAGGCTTTATCTCTATGCACCCTGGTGTGGTTAGCGCTGACGATGGGCTCTCAAGCTCTGCGCTAACGGTTGAACACAAGTTCGATAACCCTGTTATTCGTATTCAGATTACGCGAACAGAGTAATGAGCAGCTATGCCCCTCGCATTAGACAAAAGTCTAATTTAACGGGTAAGTAAATAAAAAGCGTTAATCTTGTGAAAGATTAACGCTTTTCCATCGTTCTATTAGTTTTTGAACTGTGGCTTTCCCAAAAATGACCGACAAAATATTAATCGTTGAAGACGACCAAGATATCGCCAATTTAATGCGGGTTAATCTGTTAGAACTAGGTGTTGAAATAGAACATCAAACTGACGGAAAAATAGCACTGGAATGCGCGTTATCTGATGAATACGCCATTGTGATTCTGGATGTAATGCTACCTAGTATGAGTGGCCTAGATATATGTAGGAAGGTGCGCGATGCCTTACCTATGCAAAGCATTATTATGCTTACCTCGAAAACCTCTGAAACCGATAGGGTCTTGGGGTTAGAGCTTGGCGCTGATGATTACATGACAAAACCTTTTAGCGTAAGGGAGCTGCAAGCAAGGGTGCGTTCTCAGCTTCGAAAATATCATGTGGTGCAACAAACTCAAGCGACTCAACCACAAGCAGATACACCGTTAACACTAGGCCGATTAACTATCGATCAACGGAACCATCAGGTGTTTCTATCTGATGAAGAACTGGTACTAACCGCCACTGAATTTGAACTGCTTCATCATTTGGCCAGCCACCCTGGACAAGTGTTTAGTCGTAGTCAGTTATTAGAGTCGGTGTGGGGCTATCACCATAGTGGATACGAGCACACGGTGAACTCGCACATTAATCGGTTGCGTTCAAAATTAGAAAACGATGCTACTGCACCTCAAATCGTACAAACCGTTTGGGGCGTAGGGTATAAATTTAATCCTCAAGGAGTTTAACCCCATGAAATTTGGCTTTTATCCTCGCCTTGCTGTGTGCTTGGTTGGTGTATTTATGGTGGTGATGATTGCCTGTTTTTACTCCACAAATTTATTGCAAAAGCGTACTCAACAAGAAGCTGAACAAAAACTGCATATCGGGTTGGCCGAACACTTGGTTAGCGATAATCCGCTGCTTAAAGAAGGCGTATACGATTATGAAGCCCTTGGAAATCTTTTTCATACGTTAATGATACTAGGGCCAAGCTTCGAGTTTTATTATTTAGACCCTGAGGGCACCATACTCACGTATTCAGCTGAACCTGGCAAAGTAAAAGCTACGTCGGTGGATATCGCGCCGATAAAACAACTGATTAATACCGATCGCGATTTTCCTATTGAAGGCGACGACCCAAGAAATATTGGCCTGCAAAAAATATTTTCGGCAGCACCGGTTTATAACAATGAGAAGTTGCAGGGCTACCTTTACGTTATTATTGGTGGTGAGCGTTACGATTCTATTATCGCGAATTTACAAAACAGCCAGAGCATGCGCGAAGTGGCGTTGTTCATGTTTGTTGGTTTGTTTTTATTATTGTTGGCCCTTCTTGTGTTATTTAAATATTTTACCACGCCATTAAGGCGCTTAAGCGATGATATGGACAGCGTGCGTGAAGCTGATTTTCATCGTGAAAAATTGCCCCCTCACTTGGCTAAATGGAACAGAAACAGTGCCAACGAGATAGACCGTTTGGGCAGTGCATTTACCGACATGCTTACCCATATAGACAACCAATTTGACCAGCTTAATAAAATTGATAGCCAGCGCAGAGTATTGTTGGCCGACTTATCTCACGACCTTCGCACTCCTTTGGCTAGTCTTCAAGGTTACATTGAAACGCTTGCGCTAAATGAAGATAGCTTGTCTAAAGAAGATAGAAGGCACTTTGTAGATATCTCTTTAAAAAATGCGAAAAATTTAAAGCATCTTATCGACCAAATATTCGAGCTAGCGTATTTAGAAGGCGGACAAGTTACCTTGCATCAAGAGTCTTTCCCGCTAGGCGAATTGCTGCACGACGTAGCGGCAAAATTTGAGCTTGAAGCGAAACAGAAAAATATCGCCATTAAAGTTATTCCCGACCACTTTGAATACTACGTGTTTGCTGATATTGGTAAACTTGAGCGTGTGCTTACGAATCTTATTGCCAATGCTATTCGCCATACCCCAGCAGATGGCAGCATAGACCTTGCTGTGGTGCTACACAACGATAAGCTAAGGGTAGATATTCGTGATACTGGCATTGGTATTAGCGATAAAGAAATTGCCTATATTTTTGATGCTAGGTATCAGGCCAGTAATACAGAAAAAGACACCTGTAGCCACGCAGGTTTAGGTTTGGCTATTTGCAAAAAGCTTATGACACTGCTTAATTCAGATTTGCGAGTAGAGAGTCAATTAGGGAAGGGCACGTGTTTCAGCTTTGAACTTACGTTAGCGAACAGCCATTAAAGTTAGATTTATAGTGGTAGGTTAATTATAACGGTAGGTTAAATATAACGGTGCGTGGATTATAACGGTACTTTGATTTTAAGCGGGCATAAGGCTACGCAGCAGCATGGAAGAATTTCGTCATCATCAATAAAGGCGAGGGGATCGGTAGTGTATTCTACTTCGCCTTCAATCAGCTTAGTTCTACACGCACCACAAAAGCCTTCACGGCAATGGTAGTGAATATTGATGTTAGCGGCTTCAAGGGCGGTAAGAAGCGTAGTATCAGGGGGGGAAGAAATACACCCCACATCAACAACGTCGATGCGGAGTGTTTTATCATTATTGCTCATTATTTTTCGGTGTTGATTCCGGCGTTTTTTCTCTGCGTGCTTTGTTAGCGGTAGCGCTCGAAATTAGCTTCGCGGTAGCGCTCGAAATTAGCTTCGCGCTAGAGCTCGAAATCAGCAAAATCGTCTTCACTAACGGCAGAGTCAATTTGACCAACCAAATAAGAACTAATTTCAGACTCTTGTGGTGCTACCTGAACGTTGTCAGAGTTAAGGTAGTTATTCATCCACGGCAGAGGATTGCTGCTGATATCAAATGGGGCGTCTAGACCAATTGCCGTCATACGTTGATTCGCAATATATTCAACGTAAGAACAAAGGATTTCTTTGTTAAGGCCAATCATAGAGCCGGTTTTGAATAGGTAATCAGCCCATTCTTTTTCTTGCTCAACCGCGTTCATGAAAATTGCGCGAGCTTCTTCTTTGCAGTCTGCTGCAATTTGCGCCATTTCAGGATCGTCTTTGCTTCGTGCCCACAAATTTAAAATATGTTGGGTAGAAGACAAATGCAGGTTTTCATCGCGGGCAATCAGGCGGATAATTTTTGAATTACCTTCCATCAACTTGCGTTCCGCAAAAGCAAACGTACAAGCAAACGACACGTAGAAACGAATTGCTTCTAAGGCATTTACTGAGTTCATGCACAAATACAGTTTTTTCTTTAGTTCGTACATGTTGATGGTATGAGGCACGCCATCAACTGTGTGCACACCTTCACCTTGTGTTTGCCATAATTGAGTGGCAAAAATAAGGTCGTCGTAGTACTTCGAAATGTCGGCGGCACGGCGCTTAATTTCATCGTTAACCACAATGTCTTCAAAAATATCGCTAGGATCTGAAAACAGGTTGCGCAAAATGTGCGTGTAAGAGCGAGAGTGAATGGTTTCAAAGAAAGACCATGTTTCCACCCAGGTCTCAAGCTCAGGCAACGAGATGATAGGTAGAAAGGCAATATTAGGGCTGCGGCCTTGTACCGAGTCTAATAGGGTTTGGTATTTCAAGTTTGAAATAAAGATGTGCTTTTCAGGGTCGGTTAATTTTTGAAAATCAACTCGATCGCGAGATACATCTACTTCCTCAGGGCGCCAGAAAAAGCTAATCTGCTTTTCAATAAGCTTTTCGAAAATGGCATGCTTTTGTTGGTCGTAACGGGCTACATTCACCGGATTACCGAAAAACATAGGTTCAACCAATGGGTTGGTACTTTGCTGATTAAACGTAGTATATTTCATGAGTGCCTAACTAAAAACTTAATGATAAACGCGTTTTATTATTTATGTTCTTGCTGCGATACCGATTTCGCAAAAGCGAGTGCGTGCTAAATTTTGCACGCACCGCCTGCACAATCATCGTCTTCTTCTATAACCACTTCTTCTTGACGAGGTAACGGCTCATTGGCTTTAACTTCTAATGCTGAAGCGTCTGTCGCACCATCGCGTGTGTTGTGGTAATACAGGGTTTTCACACCCAGTTTGTAGGTTGTTAATAGGTCTTTCAGTAACAGCTTCATAGGAACCTTGTTACCGTCATAACGGCTAGGATCGTAGTTGGTGTTAGCAGAGATAGTTTGGTCGATAAACTTCTGCATAATACCTACTAGCTGTAAGTAACCATCGTTCGAAGGAATATCCCACAACAATTCGTACTTGTCTCTTAAGCGCTCGTACTCTGGTACTACTTGCTTAAGCACACCGTCTTTACTTGATTTAATACTAATAAAGCCACGTGGCGGCTCAATACCGTTGGTTGCGTTTGAAATCTGAGAAGATGTCTCAGAAGGCATTAACGCAGACAAGGTAGAGTTACGTAAACCGTGAGTCTTAATTTCTTCACGAAGCGCATCCCAATCGTAATGAAGTGGCTCGTTACATACGCCATCAAGATCTTTCTTGTAGCTATCGATAGGCATAATGCCTTGCGAATAAGTGGTTTCGTTAAACTTAGGACACGCGCCTTTTTCTTTCGCAAGATTGTTCGATGCTTTCAGTAGGTAATACTGCATTGCTTCAAACGTGCGGTGAACAAGACCATTAGCGCTATGGTCTGAATATTTCACACCATTTTTCGCTAAGTAGTAAGCGAAGTTGATAACACCCACACCTAAGGTTCTGCGACCCATAGTGGCATTGTATGCCGCTGGAACTGGGTAGTCTTGGTAATCGAGTAGGTTATCAAGCGCACGTACTGCAAGGTCTGACAACTCTTCAAATTCGTCTAGCGACTTAATGGCGCCTAAGTTGAAAGCAGACAGCGTACAAAGGGCAATTTCACCTTCTTCGTCGTTAACGTGCTGCAACGGCTTAGTAGGTAGTGCAATTTCAAGACAAAGGTTACTTTGACGTACAGGTGCTACTTCAGGGTTGAACGGGCTGTGAGTATTACAGTGGTCAACGTTTTGAAGGTAAATACGACCTGTGCTTGCACGCTCTTGCATGAACAAGCTGAAAAGCTCCATAGCTTTAATGCGCTTCTTGCGAATGTTGTCGTCGTTTTCGTATTGAACATACAAACGCTCGAACTTTTGTTGATCAGCAAAGAAAGCATCGTAAAGACCAGGTACGTCAGATGGACTAAATAGTGAAATATAGTCATCTTTCATCATGCGTTGATACATGAGTTTGTTGAACTGTACGCCGTAGTCTAAGTGACGAACACGGTTTTCTTCAACACCACGGTTGTTCTTAAGCACTAATAACGATTCAACTTCCATATGCCATAGCGGGTAGAACAAGGTAGCTGCGCCACCACGAACACCGCCCTGAGAACAGCTTTTAACCGCTGTTTGGAAGTATTTATAGAATGGGATACAACCCGTGTGAAAAGCTTCACCGCCGCGAATAGGGCTACCTAATGCGCGAATACGGCCAGCATTCACACCGATACCAGCTCGCTGGCTTACGTATTTAACGATGGCGCTAGCCGTGGCGTTGATTGAATCAAGGCTGTCGCCAGTTTCAATTAATACACACGAGCTAAATTGACGAGTAGGGGTACGTACACCAGACATAATAGGCGTAGGTAGTGATAACTTAAACGTAGAAGCAGCATCGTAGAAACGACGAATATAGCTCATACGGGTATCTTTCGGGTAGTTAGCGAACAGACACGCTGCTACCAAGATATAAAGGAACTGGGCACTTTCGTAAATTTCACCGGTTACACGGTTTTGAACCAGGTATTTACCTTCAAGCTGCTTAACGGCGGCGTAGCTGAAGTTCATGTCGCGCCAATGATCGATGTAGGTATCCATCTCGGCAAATTCTTCAGCAGTATAATCTTCAATTAAATGCTTATCGTATTTGCCCATCTCAACCATGTTAGTGACATGGTTAAACAGTGCAGGGGGCTCGAACTGACCGTAGGCTTTCTTGCGAAGGTGGAAAATAGCAAGGCGAGCTGCCAAGTATTGGTAATCAGGCGCGTCTGTAGAAATTAAGTCAGCTGCTGATTTGATAAGGGTTTCGTGAATTTCGCTGGTATTGATACCGTCGAAAAACTGAATTTGAGCTTTAATTTCAACTTGTGAAACTGAGACGTTCTCAAGTCCTTTTGCAGCCCATGTCACCACCTTATGAATTTTTTCTAAGTCGATGGATTCTTGCTCACCATTTCGCTTGGTGACGGATAAACTATTATTCATGTTACTCTGGCCGTTGTCTGTTAGCGCGCGAGGCGTGGGTATATCACCCTGTTATAATGTGTATTCTTTTTTAGGTTAGTTGTTTCGCTGCGAAGTAATACATCTGCGTAAGACCATTTGCGCGATTTACACAACTAATCACGACCAACCCTAAACTTATTAGCGCATAAGTTTGAGAGGAGCCGCTGAATTCTTTTCATTAATAGTATGTTTTGTCTGATCATCCGAAAAAACGCAGTGAAAGGATCGTTGTCGATCTCAATGTTACCCCAAAAATCGCTTTGGGATCCCGCGTTGGATTAAACACAAGATAGTGAGGTTTGCGTCACAATGCAACCCAATATCTGGTGCTTAAACGACCACTTAAACTGGCACGGATTTTAGGTTAGTAGTGACTAACTTTTTAGCTTTCTACAAGCCTTAAATATAGTGATTGCAAGTACTATTCGAAAAAATGATCGAGGCTTAAAATAATTTAACTTAATATCGTACTTAACACCTAAACACGATATGTGGTGTTGAAATTATCAACAAGCCCCAATATGTAGTGCTAATTAATCTTGCGACACCGTATATAGTAGGTAGTTAACATCCACATTCCGGTCAGACAGATAAAAACCTTGGGAAACTGGGTCCATATGTAAGCCGGTCATATCTCGTGGTAACAAACCAGCCTCATCTGTCATCTGCATGAGTTCAGAAGGTTTAATGAATCGAGAATGATCGTGAGTGCCTTTTGGAACAAGCTTTAATAAATACTCAGCGCCAACGATCCCCATTAAATAAGACTTTATATTTCTATTTAATGTAGAGAAGAAAACATGCCCGCCAGGCTTAACCAATTTAGCGCAAGCTCGCACTACCGAAGCGGGATCTGGCACATGCTCTAGCATTTCCATACAGGTAACTACATCGAACTCACCAGCATGACTGTCTGCGAATGATTCAGCGGTCACGCAGTGGTACTCAACGTTAATGCCCGACTCTAAACCGTGAAGCTTGGCAATTTCTAATGATGCACTTGCCATATCTAGGCCCACAACTTCAGCACCGGCTTTCGCCATCGACTCTGCTAATATGCCGCCGCCACAACCAATATCTACGACTTTTTTGTTGAACAGGCCTTTACTGTGTTGATTAATAAAATCTAAACGAAGTGGGTTAATTAAATGTAGAGGTTTGAACTCACCTTCAGGATCCCACCATCGTGAGGCTAACTCTGAAAACTTATCAATTTCCTGCTCATCAACGTTTGTCATTTATATTTTTTCCTTTCTGCGCCAGCTTATTATTTTGCACTGATATAGAGAACCGATTTTGCAAAAGAACCCGCATGACTGATGCCGCTGTACAGATAGAAGCTATCTGCGATTAATTAAACACTACCTATATAAGAGCAGTAACATAACGCAAAACCAGCGTTAAGGCATCGTTTTTGGAACTCGAATGCGGTTTAGCGTGTCTGCTTGAACGAAAAATAATCGCTTGTTGACGAGTACGTAAGGAAGGGCAATTAAGCGCTACATAAATGTGTCATCAAGTGTTACACTCGAAGCAAGATTATGACCCCATAATAACAATGCAAATCTATCGTTTGCTTCTCTATATTGTGTAGATTGAGCTAGATAGATAATGCAGAACAAACCGAAATAAAGGGATTAAGCAGTTTATGTCTGATAACGCTAACGAAATCCTCCCCGTTAATATTGAGGAAGAGTTAAAGAACTCCTATCTCGATTACGCGATGAGCGTTATTGTCGGGCGAGCATTGCCTGACGTAAGAGATGGTTTGAAGCCTGTACACCGCCGTGTGTTGTTCGCAATGAACGAACTGAAAAACGACTTCAATAAACCATACAAGAAATCTGCCCGTGTGGTAGGTGATGTAATTGGTAAGTATCACCCACATGGTGATTCTGCGGTATACGATACTATTGTACGTATGGCCCAGCCATTCTCGCTTCGCTACATGTTGGTAGACGGCCAAGGTAACTTTGGTTCGGTAGATGGCGATTCAGCCGCTGCGATGCGTTATACCGAAATACGTATGGCAAAAATTGCCCACGAACTTCTTGCCGACCTCGATAAAGAAACCGTCGACTTCGTACCTAACTACGATGGTACTGAACACATTCCAGAAGTGTTACCTACTAAGGTTCCTAACTTACTGGTAAACGGTTCTTCTGGTATCGCGGTAGGTATGGCAACTAACATTCCGCCACATAACTTAACTGAAGTTATTAACGGCTGTATTGCCCTTATTAAAGACCCATCAATTACGATTGATGACTTAATGCTTCATATCCCTGGTCCTGATTTCCCAACTGCCGCTATGATCAGTGGCCGTAAAGGTATTGATGACGCTTACCGTACTGGTCGCGGCAAAATATACATGCGCGCCAAAGCGGAAATTGAAACGGAAGATAACGGTAAAGAAACCATTATCATCAACGAAATTCCGTACCAAGTTAACAAAGCTCGCCTAATTGAAAAAATTGCTGAGCTAGTTAAAGAAAAGCGCATCGAAGGTATCTCTGCACTACGTGACGAGTCTGATAAAGACGGTATGCGTATTGTTGTTGAAGTAAAACGTAACGAATCAGCGGAAGTACTACTTAACCATTTATATGCCAATACTCAGCTACAAACAGTATTCGGTATTAACATGGTTGCGTTAGATAACGGCCAACCTAAAGTCTTTAACTTAAAAGAGACCTTAGAAGCCTTTATTCTACATCGCCGTGAAGTAGTAACCCGTAGAACCGTATTTGAACTACGTAAAGCCCGCGATCGTGCACACATCCTTGAAGGTCTAGCTATTGCGCTAGCCAACATCGATCCAATCATTGAGCTAATTAAAGCCTCTCCTGGCCCTGCTGATGCGAAAAAAGCATTAGTTGCACAAGGTTGGGATTTAGGCGATGTATCGCAAATGCTTGAACGTGCAGGTGATGATGCTGCACGTCCAGATTGGTTAATGCCTGAGTTTGGTATTCGTGATGGACAATACTTCCTTACTGAACAACAAGCACAAGCTATTCTAGACCTTCGTCTGCATAGACTTACTGGTCTTGAGCACGAAAAAATTCTTGAAGAATATAAACAGCTTCTAGAAGTTATTGCTGAACTACTTCACATCCTTAATAGCCCAGAGCGATTAATGGAAGTGATTGAAGAAGAGCTTGAAAAAATTCGTGACGAATTTGGTGACGAGCGCCGTACTGAAATTACTGCTGCTAGTCACGATATTGATATTGAAGACCTGATTGAACAAGAAGACGTTGTCGTTACCTTGTCTCGTGAAGGCTATGTGAAGTATCAAAAACTAAACGATTATGAAGCGCAGCGTCGTGGTGGCCGTGGTAAATCGGCAACTAAGATGAAAGACGAAGACTTCATTGAGAAACTATTGGTGGCCAATACCCATGACCACATTCTTTGTTTCTCAACCCGTGGCCGTTTGTACTGGCTGAAAGTTTATCAATTGCCGTTCGCGAGCCGTAATGCCCGTGGCCGTCCAATTGTGAACATTCTTCCTTTAGAAGATAACGAGCGTATTACTGCAATTTTACCTATCAAAGAATTTGAAGAAGGTAAGTTTGTATTAATGGCTACGGCTAACGGTACAGTGAAGAAAACAGATTTAAGCCTTTATTCACGTCCACGTTCAAGCGGTATTATTGCCGTTAACTTGAACGAAGGTGATGAACTAATTGGTGTTGACATTACCCATGGTGACGACGACATTATGTTGTTCTCAGACGCAGGTAAAGTGGTTCGCTTTAACGAAAAACTTCGTGATAGCGAAACAGGTAACGTTAAGTTAGATCCTGAAACTGGTGAAGAACTACTCGCACTACGTCCAATGGGCCGAACTGCTACGGGTGTTCGTGGTATCAGATTACAAGACGACCAACGCGTTGTTTCTCTAATTGTACCTCGTGGTGATGGTCCTATCCTTACTGCCACAGAGAACGGTTTTGGTAAACGTACGCCACTTGAAGATTACCCAGCGAAGAGCCGTGCTACACAAGGTGTAGTATCTATTAAGGTTTCTGAGCGTAATGGTAAAGTGGTTGGCGCGGTTCAAGTTGATGAATCCAATGAAATTATGCTTATTTCTGACCAAGGTACCCTAGTACGTACCCGCGTTGGCGAAGTTTCAGTAGTAGGAAGGAATACCCAAGGTGTTCGTCTTATCCGCACTGTTGAGAACGAGCATGTTGTTGGCTTACAACGTATAGAAGAAGTAGTTGAAGAATTGCTAGAGCTAGATGAAGATGGCAATCCAATCGCTATAGAAGAACCTATTGAGCAAGAAGAAAACGCTGCACAAGACGGCGACAGCTCAACGACAGAAGAGTAGGGTATTGCCCGCTTAATTTAAAAGCGGGCAGTTATCGGTGTTCTTTATTACAAGCGGCTTAGGCCGCTTGTTATTTTATAGGTGTTGAAAAACGCAATGAAAGAGGTTTTCAATTTTAGCGCTGGCCCGGCAAAGTTGCCTGAAGCCGTAATGCAAAAAGCACAAGCTGAATTTACTAACTGGCGCGACTCAGGTTGCTCGGTAATGGAAGTCAGCCACCGCGGAAAAGATTTCATCGAGATAGCAGCCAAAGCTGAACAAGATTTGCGCGACTTACTCTCGGTTCCTAAAAATTACCATGTTCTTTTCACCCACGGCGGTGGACGTGGTCAATTTGCAGCGGTTCCCCTTAACTTATCGTCTGCGTCAGATACCAGCCTTCACTTGGTGAGTGGATCTTGGTCTGATGGTGCGGTAAGCGAAGCAGCTAAATACAACAACGCTGTGGTAGTTGGTGAGCTTACTAAAAAAGATGGTTTGCATTACATGCCTCAACCATCGCTTGCCAATGTAGACCAATCTGCAGCGTATTACCATTTCTGTCCAAACGAAACCGTTGACGGTATCGCTTACGATTGGTTACCGGAGTCTGGTGATGTGCCACTAGTTTCTGATATGTCGTCTACCATTTTGTCTCAGCCTATTGATGTTGCTAAACACGGTCTTATTTACGCCGGTGCGCAGAAAAACATTGGCCCAAGCGGTTTATCGGTAGTGATTGTTCGTGAAGACTTAGTGGGCAAAGCTCGCAAAGAAACACCGTCAATTTTCGACTACGCATTAGCAGCTAAAGCTGATTCAATGTACAACACGCCACCTACGTTCTCGTGGTACTTGGCGGGGTTAGTGTTTGAATGGCTTAAAGAGATGGGCGGCGTTGATGCCATGGCAAAACGCAACAGCGAAAAAGCGTCTCTGTTGTATTCTGCTATAGACAGCTCTGATTTTTATGCTAGCCAAGTACACCCAGACAACCGTTCTAAAATGAACGTACCGTTTCAGTTGGTTAACTCTGAATTAGACGCGCTGTTTTTAAGCCAAGCACAAGACGCTGGTTTAATGGCACTAAAAGGTCACCGCTCTGTAGGCGGAATGCGTGCTAGCATTTATAACGCTATGCCTGTTGAAGGGGTGATGGCGTTAGTAGAATTTATGCGTGAATTTGAACGAGTAAACGGGTAGTCATGGAACAGTTAACATTAGAACCTATTAGCAAAGTATCGGGGACAGTAAACGTTCCTGGGTCTAAAAGCCTGTCGAACCGAGCGTTATTGCTTGCTGCTTTAGCTGAAGGCGAAACCGAACTAACAAACTTGCTTGATAGTGAAGATATTGAGCATATGCTAAATGCGCTAACTAAGCTTGGCGTAACGTATTCACTAAGTGAAGATAAAACCTGCTGCAAAGTGGTGGGTAACGGCGGGGCATTTACAGTTGCCGAGCCACTAGAGCTTTTCTTGGGTAACGCGGGCACGGCAATGCGCCCATTATGCGCTGCATTAGCCGCCAGTAATGTACAAGTCGTACTTACCGGTGAGCCGCGAATGGAAGAGCGTCCTATAGGCGATTTGGTTGATGCATTACTAATGGGTAACGCAGACATTGAATACCTTAAAAACGACGGTTTTCCACCGCTACAAATTAAAGGTAAGACTTTATGCGGCGGCGAAATGGAAGTAGACGGTAGTGTATCTAGTCAGTTTTTAACTGCACTTTTAATGTCTGCACCATTGTTTACAGGTGACGTGACCATTCGCATTAAAGGCGAATTAGTGTCAAAACCGTATATCGATATTACCTTAGATACCATGGCGAAGTTTGGTGTTGAAGTAAACAATGATAACTATCAAACATTCACCATATCTGCAGGGCAATCATATCGTTCGCCGGGTAAATTCATGGTGGAAGGTGATGCTTCATCGGCTTCTTACTTTCTTGCAGCCGGCGCCATTAAAGGCGGCACGGTACGCGTAACCGGTATTGGCCAAAATAGCATTCAAGGTGACATTCGTTTTGCCGATGTGCTTGAAGCCATGGGTGCAAAAATCACTTGGCATGATGAGTATGTGGAAGTAACAGGGGCACCACTTAAGGGTGTAGACATGGACATGAACCATATTCCTGATGCGGCCATGACCATTGCCACTACTGCACTATTTGCCGAAGGGCCAACCAGTATTACTAATATTTATAACTGGCGGGTAAAAGAAACTGACCGTTTAAACGCCATGGCCACTGAACTTAGAAAGTTGGGTGCAGAAGTAGAAGAAGGGCATGACTATATTAAAGTATGGCCAACGGATTCGTTAAAGCATGCGGCCATTGATACCTATAACGATCATCGCATTGCTATGTGCTTTTCGTTAGTGGCGCTCAGTGATACGCCGGTAACCATTAACGACCCAGGTTGTACCCGAAAAACTTTCCCTGATTACTTCACACGGTTTGCCACACTCTATTCTTAGTCTGTAGAAAGACCTTATTTCGTTCATAGCATATTATTTTCAAACGAAATTTAGCCTTATGTACAATGCCATCAACGTTCGATGGCATTGCTTATCTCTACTTAACGCGTATAATTGCGCGCGATTTTTACGTATTTTATAAATTCTGGAGCAGGTATGCATTCTACACCCGTAGTCACGGTTGACGGTCCCAGCGGTGCAGGTAAGGGAACGTTAAGTAGCTTACTCGCAAAGAAGCTTGGTTGGCACTTTTTAGATAGTGGCGCGATTTATCGTGTGCTTGCTGTCGCTGCGCTTCACCACGATTTGCCGTGCGACGATGAAGAATGTGTTGTTCCGTTAGCAACCGGTCTTGACGTAAGTTTTGAGACAGATAAAGACACCACACGGGTTATTTTGGAAGGCGAAGACGTTACTGACGACATTCGCACTGAAGATGTAGGCAGTGTTGCATCGAAGGTTGCTGCGTTACCTCGTGTTCGTGAAGCATTGCTTCGACGCCAGCGCGCTTTTCAACAAGATCCCGGCCTTGTTGCCGATGGTCGAGACATGGGTACGGTCGTTTTTCCAGACGCGCAGGTGAAGTTATTTCTTACTGCTAGCGCTGAAGCCCGTGCCGAACGTCGCTATAGCCAGTTGAAAGCTAAAGGTATGGATGTTAATATTGCGCGCCTTTTAACCGATATCAAGGCGAGAGATGAGCGAGATACACAACGTTCAGTCGCTCCATTGGTACCGGCACAAGATGCGGTAATTATAGACTCAACTGATTTGGATATTGACCAAGTCTTTGAAAAAGCGATGGATATCATCAATTCGCGCCTTTAAGTAAGGTGAGTTTTTAAGGTATTCAGAGCAGTGCTACCACAGGGAGTGGCGGCTTTTACTAATAACCCCACGTTATCCGGATTTGAAGCGTGGATATCAACTTAAAGTTAATTTAAACCTTATGACTGAAAATTTTGCACAACTTTTTGAAGAAAGCTTACAAGAACTAGAAACACGTCCAGGTTCAATTGTAAAAGGTACTGTAGTTTCTATCGACAAAGACATCGTTCTTGTTGATGCAGGCTTGAAATCAGAAAGTGCTATCCCAGCTGACCAATTTAAAAACGCTGAAGGCGAGCTTGAAATCGCTATCGGTGACGAAGTAGATGTAGCCCTTGACGCAGTAGAAGATGGTTTCGGTGAAACTATTCTTTCTCGCGAAAAAGCGAAGCGTCACGAAGCGTGGGTTGAGCTGGAAAAAGCTTACGATGATAAAGTTACCATTAAAGGTATTATCAACGGTAAAGTTAAAGGCGGTTTCACTGTTGAAGTTAACACAGTGCGCGCGTTCCTTCCTGGTTCATTGGTTGACGTACGTCCAGTACGTGACACAACTCACCTTGAAGGCAAAGAGCTAGAATTTAAAGTTATCAAACTTGACGCTAAGCGTAACAACGTTGTTGTTTCACGTCGTGCCGTTATTGAAGCAGAAAGCAGCGCAGAGCGCGAATCTCTTCTTGCTAACCTTGAAGAAGGCCACGAAATCAAAGGTATCGTTAAGAACCTTACTGATTACGGAGCATTCGTTGATCTTGGTGGCGTAGACGGTCTACTACACATTACAGATATGGCTTGGAAGCGCGTTAAGCACCCAAGTGAAATCGTAAATGTTGGTGACGAAATCAACGTTAAAGTACTTAAGTTCGATAAAGAGAAGCAACGTGTTTCTCTTGGCATGAAGCAAATGGGCAACGATCCATGGCAAGAAATTGCTTCACGTTACCCAGAAGGTACTAAGATCTCTGGTCAGGTTACGAATCTTACCGATTACGGCTGCTTCGTTGAAATTGAAGACGGCGTTGAAGGTCTTGTACACGTTTCTGAAATGGATTGGACTAACAAGAACATCCACCCATCTAAGGTTGTTAACCTAGGTGACACAGTTGACGTTATGGTTCTTGAAATCGACGAAGAACGTCGTCGTATTTCTCTAGGCCTTAAACAGTGCATCGACAACCCTTGGGAAACTTTCGCTAAGTCACACGAAAAAGGTGACAAAGTGTCTGGTAAGATCAAGTCAATCACTGACTTCGGTATCTTCATCGGCCTTGACGGCGGCATCGACGGTCTAGTTCACCTTTCTGACATTAGCTGGAACAAGTCTGGTGAAGACGCTGTTCGTGACTATAAGAAAGGCGACGAAATCTCAGCTGTTGTTCTTCAAGTTGACCCTGAGCGTGAGCGTATCTCTCTTGGCGTTAAGCAAATCGAAGAAGACCCTTTCAACAAGTATCTGACAGATAACAAGAAAGGTGCTATCGTTGTAGGTACGGTTACTGAAGTTGACGCTAAAGGCGTTACAGTTAACCTTTCTGAAGAAGTTGATGGCTACATCCGCGTTGCAGATTTATCTGTTGACCGTATTGAAGACGCAACTGAAGCTGCTAACGTTGGCGACAGCATCGAAGCGAAATTTATGGGCGTTGACCGTAAAAACCGCACCGTTAACCTATCTGTGAAAGCAAAAGATCAGGCTGACGAAAAAGAAGCTATCGACAAGGTTAATCAGCAAGAAGATGCTGGTTTTGCTAGCGCAATGGCAGAAGCATTTAAAGCTGCTAAAGGCGAATAATAAGCTATATGTGGGAGTGCCCAGCACTCCCTTGTTCGCAGTAGCTGTTTAACTATAATATTGAAACGAGGTTTGTATGACCAAGTCTGAATTAATTGAACGGCTCGCGGATCAAGCGCGTCAAATTCCTGCGAAAGATCTTGAACTGGCAATTAAAGAGCTTCTCGAACAGATGGCCCAGACCCTTCAAAAAGGCGATAGGATTGAAATTCGAGGATTCGGTAGCTTTTCATTACATTACCGCGCTCCGCGCGTGGGACGTAACCCGAAAACTGGCGAAACAGTAGAGTTAGATGGCAAATATGTCCCTCACTTTAAGCCAGGTAAAGAGCTTCGAGAAAGAGTAGACGCCTCCATAGCTTAAATAAAAAAAACCGCACTTGTTGCGGTTTTTTTATATCTAATGAAAAAAAATTTGGTATATTCGCAACTTAAGTTTAAATTAATGTCTGGATGCAGGTTTAATTTTTAAATCTGAATAGATTGTAGTTAATTAAATACGGTGCATGGTGTACCAATGTCGGCCGGCGAAGAACAACAAATTATAAAGCAGTATCAGCCGCTTATTCGTGCCTTGATCCCCTACGAGCAACAAAACCGCTTATTGGAAGGTATTAATAAATTTTCAAAACGGCTCCCAGGCAATATCCGCAAAATCATTAAAGAGGAAGTCGTTAGGCTCACGTCTTTAACTGATGCATCCGCGGACAATTCTGCATTCGCCAAATTCCCTGTTATGAAGTTTAAGCATTTTGGTATTCCCATGCGCTTAGACAAAGTGGGCGCTAAAATCCTTCAAAATGAAACTGCCTTATATCAAGAGCGATATA
Source organism: Alteromonas sp. Mac1 (assembly GCF_001562125.1). NCBI lineage: Bacteria > Pseudomonadati > Pseudomonadota > Gammaproteobacteria > Alteromonadales > Alteromonadaceae > Alteromonas > Alteromonas sp. Mac1. The sequence goes on along the minus strand of NZ_CP013932.1, from coordinate 1,386,939 downwards.
CGGTAGGTGTGTTTGAATCGGTAATGAACTCCGACTTTTATCAAACACAAATCAAGCGCGATCAATTTAAGAAAATTGTTGAAGCATTCAATGTTGAAAGCCAATCATTTACCGATATAGATTTTGGTGACGACATCGCCGTTCGGCCCAACTTCACGGTATCTTCTGTAGATTTTGAAAAGGGTAGGCATTGTACGGTTAGCTCGCTTTCTTTTACGGGTATTGCTGTAGAAACAAAACGACCGCCTAACGTAACCACCGGTGACATTGTTACCTTTGTTATACCTGAGGTGATGGGCTTTACCACCGAACCCACAGAAATCACCTACGAACTTGATGCTATTAAATACAATAAGCACTTAGGTAAGTACGAATCATTTTTTACGATTTCATCTGAAACCGATCTTAGCCTGCTTAATAATTTGAAGCGCTACATTAAAGGCACCTCGTATAAACAGCCCTTGCAGCGAGACTTAGAAATTGAAAGGGCAATGCAAGACCTTGAGCGTGACCGTATTTTAGAAAACAGCCCATGGTTGCCGGTGTTTCTTTCAGCCCATCAAAAATCACTCAAACCCATTATTGCGCTATTTACTCAAGCGAATGTCGATAATAATAATTCAGAAAAATTACTGGCCAGCCTGCAAGACAAAGCGCATTTTGAAAACCTGGTTCAAGAACTGAAAAAGTACAATGAAGCGTTTATTTTTCACGGGGTCATTAAAACCAAAAGCGGTGCAATTACCATCACGGCAACCCATCGCCAATTAGTAGAGCTTGGACAACTCAATGCCATTATTTATCTTTTAGTTAAAAGTGGCGAGTTTACTTGCACGCAGTGCCGCTTAGAAGATGTGAGCCGAGAAGACAAAGTAAAAGCCTTTGCAATTCATGATATTCCGAGCAAAGAGTTTGAGCATCTTGCGGCGTTAAGCCATGTAATGTACTGCCGGGATATTTCTATGTACCTTACTAACTTAACCCTTAGCGAGAAGTGTGATTTTAAGCCCTTATCAAAAACACTACGTGCTTCTGGCGATAACTGGTCTATTGATTTTGTGATGGAAGATGACCTTGATAGACGCTCTGAAACCCGTTATATCATCGATAAAGCAGCGATGATAAAAGTAGGGCTGCTGTCTTCAATTGATGTTCGCGTTGCCGATTTGTCTGCCAGTGGCATGAAGTTAATGGTTGCCCCAGGTACTGAACTGCAAAGTGAAGTGCGGGTATCGGTCCCCGACCTTAAAATCAAAAACGAGAAATATAAGGTTGTTCACTACGACGCCACGTCGGGCGTTGTACGCCTTTGCTTAGAAGATGTAAAAAAATCTAAGGCAGGAGCAAGTGTTGATGCGATGGTTGAAGAAAATACCGCGTATTTCAAAATTAGAGACATAGCCCGTATTCAACGCTCAACTCACCGATTCATTTGGGAATTAGCCGTACGTCATATGCCTTCGCTTGCTGTGCTTTGTGTAATGAATAGGCATATTCTGGATAGGCTCAAAACCGTTTACCAAAGCGATTCGTCTGACGATTTATACCCATTTTCTCGTACCGCAAACATTATTCCATTACATGGCTTTTTTGCCGACAAAGCAGTGGCCAAGCCTAAATCGATGATGCTTGAAGCCATGTTTAAAGGCGATGTGGAGAACAACCTTGTGGTGCATTGTGTACGTAAAAGCGACAATCGCTTGGTATACATAAAAGAAAGCGATTTTCTTTATTCGAAATTGCGTACGCAAATTCAAAATCAGTTAGAAGAAGAAAAAGTGCAGGTGAGTGCCACTAATGTCACGGCTATACGCTGCTATGGCGCCACCACACCGCTGACGAAGAAACGTTTAGCACAGCTGTCTAAACTTGATAAGGCAATGTACGATAAATTAGAAACCATGCAAGCTGGCTATACACACTGTATTTTTGTGACTAATATGTCTGCATTGCATCACGACTTGGTTATGGCCAAATTAATTGCAAAGCAAGAGCGTCCTTTATCAGAAGATGAAGCTACCGCATAATGCTAACGTAAGCTCAACTAAAACCTTGGGTTTTGGTGTTATCTCTTGCTGCATTTTGCTATTCTTTATTAATTACGTACAAGAAGGGTTTGGTCTTGAAAGGGATCCTCACAATACTCGCCATTTTGATATTACTGACATTTGCTTTTGTCATTGGCACACAAAACGAAGCCTATATCACCGTTAACTATCTTATTGCTCAAGCTAACATGCGGGTTTCCACCCTTATTGCGATTGCGCTTTCTTTGGGTGTGTTAGTAGGGATACTTATTATGTCAGCAAGCTGGTTACGTTTACGCGTTCAGTTGTTGTCGGCGAATTCAAAAATCAATAGCCTGAAAAAAGAACACTAATATGCTCGAACTGCTGTTTTTACTTTTGCCTGTTGCAGCAGGTTACGGATGGATTATGGGCCGTAACAGTGTTCGCCAAGCACAACGTAAACAGTCTAGTATTCTTTCTAAGCATTACTATAAAGGCTTAAATTTCCTGCTTTCCGATCAACCTGATAAAGCGGTAGACACGTTAATTAAGATGATTAACGTAAACAGCGACACGGTTGAAACTCATATTGCGATGGGCAGCTTTTTTCGCCACCGCGGCGAAATAGACAGAGCCATTAAGGTTCACCAAAACCTAGTAAGCCGAGACGAGCTGCAACCCACACAACGGGAAAGCGCGTTAAAAGAACTTGGCCATGATTACACCCACGCAGGCTTCTTAGAGCGGGCTGAAAATGCTTTTCTTCAACTACTCAATAGCGACAAACACTATTTGGTAGCGCAAACACAATTATTTAGTATTTACCAAACCACGAAAGAGTGGGACAGAGCCATTGAGCTTGCTGAGCGCATGGTAGAATGCCATGGCGACAACGATGATGTGTGCGAACGTTTAGCGCATTTCTATTGTGAGCACGCGGTAGCGAAACTAAAAGATGATGATCAGGGTTCTGCGTTATCTTTACTTCAAAAGGCCGTTAATGCCGATGAGCATGCAGTAAGACCTTGGTTAATGCTTGGACAGCTTGCACTTCAACAACAACGTTACAGTGACGCACGGGCTTATTTTGTACAAGTGGCCGAGCGTGATATTAATTGGTTCAGCGAAGCGGTGCCCAGTTTAGAAAAAATTGCAGAAGAAACCGGAGATTGGGATAATTTCGAGGAAAGCTTAGAAGCCCACTGGCAAGAGTGTGCAACCTCGTACCTTGCCATGGTTGATGTATTACTTAAAAAAGGCGATACCACTCAAGCAGCAGAATATCTATTAGAACAACTACGTAAGCGCCCAACCATGCGTGGTTTTAAAACTCTTATGGGTTTATATATCGACCAATTAGACGATAAGACCTCAGCAGAGAGTTTACGTATATTAAAAGAATTAGTAGAGAAGCAAATGATGCAACGCCCTAAATACCGCTGCCATAGCTGCGGGTTCTCTGGGCGTAAACTCTACTGGCTATGTCCTTCATGTAAAAAGTGGGGCGTAGTAAAACCGATAAAAGGGCTAGACGGAGAATAACTTCACCATGCAAGAACCTCGCGTTATTGTTGCACTCGACTATGACAACCAAGAACAAGCACTTTCGTTTGTAGACCAATTAGATCCCAGCCTGTGTAAAGTTAAAGTGGGCAAAGAGATGTTCACCTTATTTGGCCCTGAATTTGTAAAATCTTTAGTGGCTAAAGGCTTCGACGTTTTTCTTGATTTGAAATTTCACGATATTCCAAACACGGTAGGTAAAGCGTGCAAAGCTGCTGCTGAACTTGGTGTGTGGATGGTAAACGTGCACGCCAGTGGTGGACTTCCAATGATGCAGGCAGCCAAAGAAGGCATTGCACAAAGTAGCCGACCTGAAACCAAATTAATTGCGGTAACGGTACTAACCAGTATGGATCAATCGCAGCTAAGCGGCGTAATTGATAATGTAACGCCAGAGCAACAAGTATTACGCTTAGCGTCGTTAACTGCTCAAGCGGGTTTAGATGGCGTGGTGTGTTCTGCTAAAGAAGCGGCAATGTTACGCAATGAAATTGGCGAAGACTTTTTGTTGGTGACTCCAGGGATTCGCCCTAAAGGCAGTGATGCGGGCGATCAAAAGCGCGTAATGACGCCGCCAGAAGCAATAGATAGCGGCGTAAGCTACTTAGTGATGGGACGACCAATCACGCAAGCTAGCGAACCTATGGAAGTGTTAAAGCAGGTAAACGCGTCAATCAGCTAATTGCCCAAAAAACAAAAAAATACACACAAAAAGCACACACAAAAAAACGCCCAGTAGTGAACGCATTCAATATGCTAACCACTAACTGGGCGTTTTTATTTGCTAGTGCTTATAGCGCACTAGCATAATCAAGAATTGCTTAAGCGTTTAGTGCTTCTTCAGCAGGGGTGTAAGTTAAACCTAACTTTTCACCTAACGCGTCAACAACAGCTTTATACGTTACTTTGCCTTCATGAACGTTAAGACCGTTCAATAAGTGCTTATCTTCAAGCATGGCTTTAGCAGGGCCTTTATTCGCCAACGCCAAACCAAACGGTAGAGTTGCGTTGTTAAGGGCCATAGTAGAGGTACGTGCAACGCCACCTGGCATATTCGCAACACAGTAATGCACTACGTCATCGATGATGTATACAGGGTCTTGGTGTGTAGTGGCTTTAGAGGTTTCAAAACAACCACCTTGGTCGATAGCAACATCAACCAATACAGAGCCTGGCTTCATAGCCGCAATTTGTTCGCGGTTAAGTAGCTTAGGTGCTGCTGCGCCAGGAATAAGTACAGCGCCAACAACAAGATCAGCTTTTGACGAATAATGTTCAATTGCATCAACGGTTGAGTAAACGGTTTTCACTTGGCCATTAAAAATGTCATCTAACTGACGAAGGCGAGGAAGTGAACGGTCTAAAATAGTCACGTCTGCGCCTAGGCCTAGGGCCATTTTAGCGGCTTGCGTACCTACAACACCACCACCAATAATAAGCACTTTACCCGGTGCTACGCCAGGAACACCGCCCAATAGTGTGCCGCTGCCGCCATGTGCTTTTTCTAGGTAATGTGCACCGGCTTGAACTGACATACGGCCAGCCACTTCGCTCATTGGCGCTAATAGTGGCAAACCGCCACGGTCGTCGGTTACGGTTTCATAAGCGATACAGGTTGCGCCAGAAGCGATAAGAAGTTCTGTCTGTGTAGGATCTGGTGCCAAATGAAGGTAAGTGTAAAGGGTTTGGCCTTTACGAAGCATTTTACATTCATTCGTTTGCGGCTCTTTTACTTTAATAATCATTTCTGCTTCAGCAAAAACTTGCTCAGCAGTAGATGCGATAGAAGCACCAGCTTCAACGTACATTTCATCGGTAAAACCAATTGCATCACCGGCTAGCGTCTCAACTAACACTGAATGACCATGACTGGTAAACTCTTTCACTGCCGCAGGCGTTAAGCCAACGCGATATTCATGGTTCTTAATTTCTTTTGGTACACCGATTAACATAACTTTTCCTCTAATTGATTAGCCCAGTGGCTCACTTGCCGATTATTATTTTAATTAGTATACGGTAGATAAAAGCGAACTATGTGCTGAAAAAATATCAGTTGCAGCATATAATCACGCATAGAACATTCAGGGCAGAATAAAATATGCTAGTAAAAACCCCAAAACACCTTGACCGAATAGACAGGAATATACTGATTTCGCTACAAAAAAACGGGCGTATATCAAACGTGGAATTGGCTAAAGACGTGGGCTTGAGCCCTAGTCCTTGTTTAGAGCGGGTTAAGCGTTTAGAGAGCCAAGGCTATATAAAAGGCTACCATGCCGTGGTTGATCCAGAAAAACTGGGCGCCGCCATGCTTGTTTTTGTAGAAATAACGTTAACGAAGACGTCGGTAGATATCTTCGCAGAATTTTCTGCGGCGGTTAGGCTTCATGACGATATACAAGAGTGCCATCTGGTCTCTGGGGATTTTGATTTCTTGCTAAAAGCCCGGGTTGCAGACATGTCTAGCTATCGTAGATTGTTAGGCGACACTTTACTGCGCCTTCCAGGGGTGAGTGAGTCACGAACCTATGTGGTAATGGAAGAAGTGAAAAGTACAACATCGCTTCGGATTAATTTGAAGTAATGAAAGCATGGCTCAATTATGGGCATTTGTGATAGGCTGTGCAAAAATACAGTGGTTATTGTTAGTGTGAATTTGACTCGCAATAGTGGGTGTAAGTAAACCGATTTGTAATACACCTTATTAATAAATTACTTATTGAAAACATTACGATAATATTGGCACTGCATTTGTATTCTTCTTTATCGATAGAATTATCACAACATCGAAACATCAATTTAGTTTAATAAGTGATTTAGGGTTATGACGCAATTAACAGGGATTCAGCGAATTTGGGAAGCCGGCATGATTATAGCCTGTGTCTTCGCCTTTTTCTTATTGCTGGCATTGGTATCTTTTCATCCGGGCGACCCTGGCTGGAGCCAAGCCGGTTTGCAATTAGACGTACATAACTGGGTAGGCTCTACCGGCGCGTGGAGTGCCGATTTATTACTTTTCTCTTTTGGCTTCTTAGCCTACCTCCTTCCTTTTGGTGCAGCCTTTTTAGGTTGGTTCTTATTCCAACACATTAAAGCCCTAGAAGAGTTCGATTACCTCACAATAGGTTTACGCATTATTGGTGGTTTATTGATGGCACTTGGTGCCACGGGCATTGCCAGTATTAATTTTGACGACATATACAACTTTTCTGCCGGCGGCTTTGTGGGCGATGTTATTAGTTCAGCCCTTGTGCCGTACTTTAATACCGCTGGCACTATTTTGTTGCTTCTGTGCTTTTTCTGTACCGGCTTTACCTTATTAACGGGCATTAGCTGGTTAAGTATTGTGGACAGACTAGGTGAAATGACACTTTGGTTTGGGCGCAAATGTGTGTCGATACCACAACAAGCGCTCGCCCTAGATATGCCAAGGCTTGCGTTACCTTCTCGCAGTGCAAAGCCTGAAAATGACGAATTAGATATCACCAGCATGCGTGCAGAGCCCGCCGAAACGCCTGAACCCGTTTTTACGCCGCCACCTAAGGCTGAGCGCAGTGAACCATCATTTGGCATTCCAGATGATGTGTTTGACGAAGATGACGTACCGCCTTTTGAAACTCAGAGCCACACGCCTGCTAATACTGAAAGCGAAAACAAACCTAAGTCGAGCTTTTCGTTATCGGGTATGCGCGAAGCTGTGCGCAATAAAGTGAAAGAAGCCAAGCCTTCTAGCAAAGATGAGGTAGTAGAGAATCATCAGATCGCTAAATCACAGTCTGATGAAATGATTGAACCAACCTTCGACATGTCGCAAACCGATACGTTAACTGAAGCGCCAGCGACTGAGGCACAACAAACTGCTGAGCCTGTTAATATAGAGACGCCAGAGCCGCAGTCAGCGCCGGCGCCGGCTCCTGAATCAGCACCAACGCCAAAACCGGCACATCAACCATTCACGCCAGTGGCGATGGGTGCAAAATCCATTACTCGTCATGAAGGGGAGGGGAGCGAACCTATTACGGCCATGCCTTCGTTTGACCTACTGGAACGAGCGGATAAACATGAAAACCCGCTTACACAGGAAGAGATTGACGGTATATCTAGGCTAGTTGAAGAGAAACTGGCTGACTTTAATATTGAAGCCAATGTAGTGGGTGTATACCCAGGCCCTGTTATTACTCGCTTCGAACTAGATTTAGCACCTGGAGTGAAGGTAAGCAAAATTACGGGGTTGTCTAAAGATTTGGCACGCGCCATGTCGGCAATATCAGTACGTGTGGTAGAAGTTATACCGGGTAAATCGGTTATAGGCCTTGAGCTTCCAAACAAAAAACGTGAAATGGTACGTTTGAGTGAAGTGATTGGTGGTGATGCCTTTCAGCGTAATAGTTCACCGCTTACCATGGTATTAGGTGCGGATATTTCTGGTAAGCCTGTGATAGTGGATTTGGCTAAAATGCCTCACTTATTGGTGGCGGGTACTACCGGTTCAGGTAAGTCGGTTGGTGTTAACGTTATGATCTTAAGCTTGCTGTATAAGAGCACGCCAGAAGATGTACGTATGATCATGATAGATCCGAAAATGCTTGAGCTATCGGTATATGAAGGTATTCCGCATTTGCTTGCCGAAGTGGTTACCGACATGAAAGAAGCGGCTAACGCCCTTCGTTGGTGTGTAGGTGAGATGGAGCGTCGTTATCGCTTAATGAGCGCCTTGGGGGTAAGAAACCTAAAAGGCTACAACGCAAAAGTGGAAGAAGCGATTGCCGCTGGCACGCCTATTCAAGATCCGTTGTGGAAGAGTGAAGAAAGCATGGAGCCTCATGCACCAGATTTAGAAAAACTGCCTGCCATTGTAGTTGTGGTAGATGAATTCGCCGACATGATGATGATTGTTGGTAAAAAAGTGGAAGAGCTTATTGCTCGTATTGCACAAAAGGCCCGTGCGGCAGGTATTCATTTGGTACTCGCCACGCAGCGTCCTTCGGTAGATGTTATTACCGGCTTAATTAAAGCGAATATTCCAACGCGTATTGCATTCCAGGTTTCTAGTAAAATTGATTCACGTACCATTTTAGACCAACAAGGTGCTGAAGCACTGCTAGGCATGGGTGATATGTTGTACTTGCCACCAGGTAGCCCAGTTCCAACGCGTGTGCACGGCGCGTTCGTGGACGACCACGAGGTTCATGCCGTAGTGGCGGATTGGAAACGTAGAGGTGCACCTAAATATATTGATGAGATATTAAATGGCGAAGCGTCTGCCGAAGTACTTTTACCGGGTGAACAAGCCGAAGGTGAAGATCAAGAATTTGATGCATTTTACGATGAAGCCGTAGCCTTTGTTACCGAAACAAGAAGAGCAAGTGTCTCTAGTGTGCAACGCAAATTCAGAATTGGTTACAATCGCGCAGCACGATTAGTGGAACAAATGGAATCTAGTGGCGTCGTAAGTGCACAGGGTCACAACGGCAACCGCGAAGTATTAGCTCCGCCAGCGCCTAAGGATTAACAACAATGAATAAAGTAGTACCTATTATGATGGCAATGGCGTTAACGGCGCCGTTGAGCTTATCTGCAATGCAGATTGCCAGCGCTAATTTAACTAGCGATGCGCCAAAAACCAATAGCGATGCCACTGTGGTGGTAGGTTCTGCAACAAAGCCTAAATTTACCGCTCACAGTGCTAAAGAAATGTCGAAAGCAGATGATGCAGCCGCTGATGCAGCAAATAGTGCAAATGTACTTTTGAAAAAACGCCTACATGGATTACAGCAATACCAAGCCGCTTTTAAACAAACGGTAACCGATGCACAAGGCAATATAGTGCATGAAGCCCAGGGTACATTAACCATGATGCGCCCGAATAAGCTTCGCTGGGAAACCACGTTTCCTGATGAAACCTTGCTTATCGCAGATGGTGAAGCGGTATGGAATATCGATACCTTTGTTGAGCAGGTCACTATTATTTCGCAAGACCAAGCGATTAAAGATAACCCTATTGTTTTATTAACGGCTAACGACGATGAAACTTGGGACAGTTTTGTGATCAGCAAGCTTGATGACGCGAAAGCCAGCTCAACGTTAGAGCAATACCAAATTGTGCCTAAATCGACAGATGGTCAAATAAAGTCACTGACATTAGGGTTCAACAGCGACGGTATTCTGTCGACGTTAGATATGCTTGATGCACAAGATCAAACCAGTGCGTTAGTGTTTAGCAAGCAAGATTTAGATTTTGCTATTGATACTGCTAAAGACAATCTTTTCTCTGTAGACGTGCCGCAAAGCTATATTATTGATGATCAGCGATAGCTAAGAATAGATGATTAACGATAACAAAGAACCGCTTGAACCTTTTGCACCACTAGCAGCCAAAATGCGGCCGGTGACCATAGATGAGTATGCCGGCCAGTCGCACCTATTAGGCGCTAACAAACCGCTACGTAAAATGCTAGAAGCGGGCCACTGCCATTCTATGATTTTATGGGGCCCACCTGGTACGGGTAAAACAACCTTAGCAGAGCTTATTGCCACATATACCAATGCCTCGGTTATTCGCATTTCGGCGGTAACCTCTGGGGTGAAAGATATTCGCGCGGCAATGGATACCGCGAAAGAAAACTCCCGCTATAACCAACGTACTTTATTATTTGTAGATGAAGTACACAGGTTTAATAAAAGCCAACAAGACGCCTTTTTACCTTTTGTAGAGTCGGGCACTGTTACTTTCATAGGTGCAACCACTGAAAACCCTTCTTTTGAATTGAACAACGCACTGCTTTCTCGTGTACGGGTTTACGTACTTAAAGCATTAGAACAAGATGCACTTGCTGAATTAATGCAACGGGCACTAACCGATGAAGAAAAAGGGTTAGGTTCACGACAGTTAAGTATTGAGGAAGATGCCAGTAACGCCTTGTTAGGTTTGTGTGGCGGTGATGGCCGCAGGTTACTCACTTATTTAGAGCTAGCCGCTGACTTTACTGAGAACAGTGTTATTTCTATTGCCGATATTGAACAAGCCGTAGGCGAAAAAATTGCCAGCTACGACAATAAAGGTGATACATTTTACGACCTAATATCGGCGTTTCATAAGTCGGTACGGGGTTCAGATCCTGATGCTGCGCTATATTGGTATGCACGTATATTAGATGGTGGCGGCGATGCGCTTTATGTGGCAAGAAGGTTATTGGCAATTGCATCGGAAGATATTGGTAATGCCGACCCCAGAGCTATGCAGTTATGCATAAACGCGTGGGATACCTATCATCGCGTTGGGCCAGCTGAAGGTGAGCGTGCCATTGCACAAGCTGCTGTTTATTGTGCATTGGCGGCAAAAAGTAATGCTGTTTATATGGCGTTTAGTCAAGCGAAGGCATTAGCCAGACAAACATCCGATGCACCTGTGCCCATGCATTTACGTAACGCCCCCACTGAATTAATGAAAAACTTAGGTCATGGTGATGGTTATCGGTATGCGCATAACGAAGCAAATGCTTTCGCGGCAGGTGAAGTGTATTTGCCTGATAGCATTGCTGGTACTCGCTTATACGAGCCTAACGAACGTGGGTTAGAAAAAGCGCTTAAGGCAAAACGTGACTATTTAGATAATCTCAATGAACACGCGCAGAGTGCGCGTAATAATCAAAAACGGTGAACATTGTGCCTCAAGGCGTTATTTTATACTGCTATATTGCAGCAGGCGGTGCAGTTGGGGCTTGCTTGCGTTATTTTTGTACCACAACCATAGATTCTTGGTTTGGAAAAAATATGCCCTTTGGTACACTAGCGGTTAACGTTGTTGGTTCATTTGCCTTAGTTACCCTGTATGGCTTTATTGAGCGCAACGAATTAACTGACTCTCCTTACCGAGCATTAATTGGGGTAGGACTGTTAGGCGCGTTTACCACATTTTCAACATTCTCTGTGGAAACGCTCACATTATTAGAAAACGAGCTGTGGTTAAAAGCCATTGCTAATATATTTCTCAACGTCGGCGCTTGCTTATTAGCAGGTTGGCTGGCTATTGAACTCATGAAAGGATAAGTAGGAACACATGTTAGATCCAAAGTGTTTACGAAGCGATATAGAAGAAACTGCCAAGCGTTTGGCTGCCCGTGGTTATAACCTCGATGTAGCTACATTTAACTCGCTAGAAGAAAAAAGAAAAACACTTCAGTCCAAAACACAGGATCTGCAGAACGAACGTAACGTTCGAAGTAAGTCCATTGGTAAAGCAAAGTCACAAGGCGAAGATATTGCGCCTTTGTTGGCAGAAGTGGGCAAATTAGGCGATGACTTAGATGCAGCTAAAGCTGAACTAACCGTATTGCTTGATGAAATCACTGCGTTTACTCAAGGCATTCCTAACTTGCCACATGAGTCGGTACCTGAAGGTAAAGACGAAGACGACAACGTTGAGATTTCACGTTGGGGTGAGCCACGTACTTTCGATTTTGAAGTGAAAGATCACGTTGATATTGGTGAAGGGCTAAATAATAGCTTAGATTTTGCTACGGCGACTAAATTAACAGGTAGCCGTTTTGTAGTGATGCGCCGTGAGATGGCTCGTTTAAACCGCGCCATTGCCCAGTTCATGTTAGATGTTCACACCAACGAACACGGTTATGATGAAATGTATGTCCCGTTTTTGGTAAACGCTGACAGCCTTTATGGCACAGGTCAATTACCTAAATTTGGTGAAGACTTATTTCATACTCAGCCAGCAACGGAAGAAGGCCAAGGGCTTTCACTTATTCCAACTGCAGAAGTACCGCTAACCAACATCGCCCGTGATGAAATTCTAGATGAGAAGTCGCTACCGGTTAAGATGACCGCGCATACGCCTTGTTTTCGTTCAGAAGCAGGCTCGTATGGCCGTGATACCCGTGGTTTGATTCGTCAGCATCAGTTCGACAAAGTTGAACTTGTACAGCTAGTGAAGCCTGAAGATAGCTTCGACGCATTAGAAGAACTTACTCAGCACGCTGAAACCATTTTGCAGAAGCTTGAATTGCCATACCGTAAAGTATTGCTTTGTACTGGCGACATGGGCTTTGGCGCATGTAAAACTTACGACTTAGAAGTATGGTTGCCTGCGCAAAACACGTATCGTGAAATTTCATCATGTTCAAACATGGTAGATTTTCAGGCAAGACGTATGCAAGCCCGCTTTAGAAACCCAGAAACAAACAAGCCTGAATTGCTTCATACATTGAATGGTTCTGGTTTGGCAGTTGGCCGTACATTGGTGGCTATTTTAGAAAACTACCAACAGGCTGATGGCAGTGTAACGATACCTAAAGCCCTAGTACCGTACATGAACGGTGTAGAAGTGATAAAGGCTTAGCTCTCAAGCTAATTTATTACAAATCTAGCGCTGGACTTACATTACGTATTTAGTTGCTGAAGATAAGCTCGTAGATGTTGAATCTACGAGCTTATTTGTATGTGGGGAAAAACTAACTCTCTATTGGCATATATCTATTAGTAAATGGTAAATGCCTAGCAGCAAAAAGCAGAGCGTTTAGTGTTTGTCGCTTACTTGTGACTTACAGTGAAAATCGCTGCCTCAGAAAGCGTGCTACACCATCTTCATTATGATGCCCAATCACTTCACTGGCCGCGCTTTTGATAACCGGCTTAGCGTTGTCGGGGGCGTAACATTCGTTCGCTAATTCGAACATGCTTAAATCGTTGTCGCTGTCGCCAAAACAAATAACATTGGTCGCGCCAAGTTTCTGTTTCAAATTCATAACCGCACTACCTTTGCTGGCCGCACGGTGGTGAATATCCATCCAGCTAAAAGATTGCCCTTCAATTGCAGGCCCTGAATACGCAATAAGGTTTTCAACTTCGTTGATTGTTTTGTACATATTTCTAACCCTTGTATTGTCACCAATCATACTAATGTTGGTTATTTTAGCTGAAAGGGAAAGCTGGCTTAACGGGCGAAGTACTGCGTTAGTTTTCTTAAAATACTTATCTAATAAATTTTGTTCTATTGGGTGTTTCGGTGCTGGGTGATGAACAATATGAGACGTGCCTTCAATCACATTAACAAAAGGCGTGATATCATTTTGATGGGCAAGGTTAATGATGAATTCGAGTTCATTACCATTAACTAGATTTTCAAGGGTTAATGCATTGGCAGTGGGATCCCATATAGCCACACCGTTGTTGTAAATATGGGGTAGAAGAAAGTTATCTTCTGCAATAATGCTGTTAGCTGACAGCATGGTTCTGCCAGTTGCCACCGTATATGCAATGCCGTTTTGTTGGAGCAGGGCTAACGTTTCGCGGGTGTAGTTTGATATTTGCGATTCGCTGTTTAATAGCGTCCCGTCTAAATCGAAAAAGATAAGATCCATGTACAGCTCCTCATTAGGTCTTAATTAGTGCCTAAGCACGTGCTCTAACTGAAATAGGTTTTACAGGCACTTAGCAGGCTTTGGCAACCCAGCAAGTTTGGTGGCTTGCTTAGCTGGCCCTTTAGGGAACAACCGTTGCAAATAACGACTGTTACCTTTCTCTGGTCCATATTTAGCGGCCATTGCTTTAACCAGAGCGCGAATAGCAGGGCTAGTTTCAAACTCTTCATAGAAATGACGTACAAACCGAATAACTTCCCAATGAGGCTCACTAAGCGTAATGTTTTCGTTTGCAGCTAGTGTTGGCACCATATCTTCATTCCACAAAGTGTGATCAAGCAGATAGCCTGCTTTGTCAGTAGGAATGTCTGTGCCGTTAAATTCAAAATGAAACTGTTCTTGGGTCATTAATAAAGCTCTGTAATTGACGCATTGAATATTGTGAATGTCGATGTTAGGTGTTGCAGCTGTATAGGCGCAATTGCTTTACAGGTGAAAACCTAGACGTTAGAAGATAACTAGCTAAGTAAATAGCGTATGGTAACAGCCTAGCTGATTTGCTTAGAACAACGGCCTTAAAAATCAATTATAAGTCCATCTATAGGTACACAATAGGATAAAAAGTATCAGTCAGTGCTACAAACGCATCCAACGATACTGGTGTAATAGAAGAAGTATCGTGTTCACTACCTGCTTCATGGTCAAGCTTTTGACTCACACTATCGCTTATACCGCGTAGCGCCATATCTTCTTGTAAGGCAAACATACTAGTTGCTGATCTGCGCAAATTTTCACTTGCACCTATTATGTTCGCTAAACCGCCGTCAGTCTGCTGGGCGTAATACACACCGTCGTCTATCAAAACTAGCGCTTGGTCAGAATCAGCTCTTCTAAACGCCTGTTGAAGGGTTTTAATGGCTACAGCCTTTAACGGATAAGATTTTACAATAAAGAGCATTAGAAGGTCACCACGTGGTCAACGCGCTCACTCAGTGCAAGCTTTTCATCAATTGATAATAGTGAGGCGTCTAATTGCGCTATTAATTCATGTTTCTCGTTATTTAGAAGTGACAGCTTTAAACTTTCTTCGCAAACGTAACATTCTTCAATATCGAAAAAGGGTAGGGAACCTAACCGTTTGCTGTGGTTTTTTGTTCCACGCACAGATTCAGTTTTATTGAGCTGCAACACACCTTGATGTTCGAACAACACAATAACCTCATGGCCATAGTTGGTGGCAGCTAATGCAAAGTCTAACCCATCTTGACTGGCGCTAGATTGATAAGGAGCTTGAGTAAATCGAATGAGTAAAGTAGCCATTAAAACTGTACCACCTTATCGCAGTCGTGAAGCGCAGTAAAAAACTCACCTAAACCTGCTTGTTCGAACCCATCTGCCACGTTAGCAGCGGATACGCCAGCGCTAGCGGCTTCCTGCTCGCCAATGACTCCGCGTTTAACCGCGGCAGTAATACAAAGCAGTAAGGTAATATTATGCTCGTTTTTGAGCGCTTGCCATGCTTTAAGTGGATAGAATTCATCACCCACTTCTACCATGAAGCCATTAGCATGGTGCACACCTTGACCATAAAAGAAGATGTTATTTACAGTATGCCCTTGTGAAATTGCACTTTTGATAAAGGCAACCGCACGCTGTGCATGTTGACCTTCGTAGGGGGAGCTTGTTACTAAAATTGAATAGTGTGCCATTACTCTAAAACATGGTTAGTGATAAAACTAATGTTAAACCTAGCAATAAAAACTGCGCTGTAGAAACAAAAACACCCCAGTAACGGGGTGTCTTCTTTTACGCTAACGTTAAACTTAGTCGTCGCCGCCAAATGCACCTAGAAGGTGAAGCATAGACGTGAACAAGTTATAAATGTTCAAATACAAAGAAACTGTTGCGCGGATGTAATTCGTCTCGCCACCGTTGATGATACGGCTTGTATCAAACAAGATGAAACCAGACATAATAAACACGATAGCTGCGCTAATTGCCAAGCTTACCGCAGGTACTGCGAAAAACATATTCGCGATGGCCGCTACAATCACTACAACTAAGCCTACTACCAAGAAGCCACCCATAAATGAGAAGTCTTTTTTGGTGGTAAGTGCATAACCAGAAAGGGCGAAGAATACTAACGCAGTAGCACCTAACGCTTCCATGATTAAGCCTGGGCCCGCTACACCTAAGTAAAAGTTAAGCGTGTAACCTAATGAAGCACCCATTAAACCGGTGAACAGGAATACCCAGTAAATACCTGAAGCTGATTCAGCTTTCTTTTGTACAACAAATAAAGTGATGAATGCACCAATGGTCATGCCTAATGACATCATAGGGGAAATACCTACAGCCATGGCAACACCAGCACAAACCGCACTGAACGCTAGTGTCATCGCAAGCAGCATATAGGTGTTGCGCAAAACCTTGTTTGTTTGCAACACTGATGGTTGAGATGCACTTGAATACATCGAACGTTGATCCATTGTTTCCTCCAAAAGGACTATGTCTTTAACCAAAATGGTAAACTAACTATTAGTGTATGTTGTATGGGTTTTAGTTCCCATTTTCAAGTAGTTTCAAATGAAAATAGTGTTAGTAAGTATGAATTACGTGTCAACCGCGCAATTAGCGCACTAATTGTCTGAAATGCCATCACTTAACCTGTTTTTTTTAATTTTTACTTTACAGTCATAAAAATATCATTATGATACGCAGCACTTGGAGAGGTGGCAGAGCTCGGTTTAATGCACCTGACTTGAAATCAGGCGAAGGGTCAAACCTTCCGGGGGTTCGAATCCCTCCCTCTGCGGGTTTTTTTATGGGTAAAAGAAAGACTGATGTGGCAACGCGGGGGAGCCCCCGCCTTCGATGAAAGGCTAGCTAGCCTTTCTAGTTATCCTCGAAAATAGTTTCAAGTACACTATTCATAAAGTTTGCAGCCGGAGCTTGGCAATCTTCATAGCCACTACAGTTAAAAAATACGGTTAATGTGAGATCGCTGTCTGCGACATAATAGTTTTCGGTAATATAACCAGGATCGCCGCCGCCATGATGATACACGTCTTTACCATTAATGTTTTGATAAAATATCCCCAAGCCGTATTGCGTTTCACTGTTAACTTGAACAAGACGATCACTGGCAAGCAAATGTTCCGTTATTGCGGAATCAAGGGGTGAGTTTTCACTCACGATGGCTCGCAATAAAAGTGACATATCTTCCACTGTAGACACTAATGGTGCATCAGCAACACCGATGTTTTCGTAAATGAATTTCGTATTTTCAATTTCATCATCAAATTCTGCATACCCCGAAATAATGCTGCCCTTGTCCTTTTCAAGGCCATTATAATAAGTATTGTTCATCCCCAAACCTATAAATAAACGCTCGCGCATGGCGGTATGGTGATGCTCGCCTAGTACCTCATCAAGAATTAGACCTGCTAATAAATAACCAGTATTGGAATAGTAAAAGGCCTCGCCAGGGGCAAAGTATGCTGGCTGATCAAGTGCAAACTGCAAAGCAAAAATATCAGTTTTGACTGATGTAGGATCATCAATAATAGCTTCAAACCATTCGTCTGAACTACCGTCATCTAAGTAATCCCAAACACCAGTAGTGTGGTTTAATAACTGTCGAAGGGTCATGCTCTCGCTATTTTCAATACGAGACAAAATAGTCGTGGGCAACCATGTTGATATTAGGTCGTCCATATCCAGCATGCCTTCTTCGTGTAGCATAGCAACTAATAAGGCCGTGGCCTTTTTACCTGAACTTCCCGTTGGCATTTGATGATACGTTTGCATAGGTGCTTGAGTGTCAATATCGGCAACCCCAGCGGCCCCAGTAAAGTTAATTTCTGGGCTTTCAATTGCCATTATAACCCCGGGCACACCAGAATTTACTGCCACTTCTAGCATTTCCTGATAATCAACGTTTGGAGCAGGTTGTGGGCTGGGCAAAGTTGGTTCTGTTGAATTGCTACTTGATCCGCAAGCCGCTAAACCTAAACACACAACACTTGCGATCATCGTTTTTTGTAACATTTTTCTGCCTGTCATATTTTATAGCCTCATAAGTAATGTACCGTTTCCTAGTAAGCGAATACTAAAATATGCAAAGTGAAATAAGGGTGAACGAATATGGATAATAAAGTTTGACTTGTTTTTTTTTCCGATAGTGCTTTCACCTTCAATTCACCATCGAGTTGCTAGCCTTTAGGTCGTTTAAATAAACCTATAAAGGACAAACATGTATAAACTTATTCTCCCTACCTTGTGCTTATCGTGTTGCGGTTTCGCACATGCAGTTCAACCTTCTTATAGTTTCCTGCAGGCGAGTTTTGTAAAAACAGAATTAGCCGATCTTGAACCATTTAATTTGAATGGATATGAACTCAGAGCAAGTGGTGAGGTGGGGTATGGCTTTTTTGTTGAATATAAGCATACGGATTCTTCAGATTCTCATGATGGGTTCAAGCTTGATGTATTGCAACGGCAGTTCTCGGTTGGATACATCCATAATATTTCACCCCGTCTGACACTTGATTACAGAGTGGGTTTGGGTAATTTTGATATGACGGGCACCCGCGATAGTGATTCAGCAAGCGCTGACACAGATTTTTTTAGCGCCGCTACAAACGTTCGCTATCAATTAACCGAAAACGTAGAGGTTTTTGGTGGTGTCGAAGTACAAAATTGGGATGGTGACGCCGACCAAAAAGCATATAGGTTTGGTGCTTTATACGACCTTTTGGGGGTTATAGGGGGCATTGAATACACGAAATACTCTGACCAAGAAATCGTAAACATGAGTATAAGATACGCATTCTAATCGGGTAATTACGCTCAAATTAATATACTGAAGGCCGACTTCGCTGTAAAAACGAAGTTTGGCTTTGTTTATAAAGGTTGTAAACGTCCTGCCGACGTTTTACGTTCGCGAACGCTTTATGATGTTTAACACTTTCTAAGTTGCTGATAATAATGCTCACTTTATCAATTTCTACGTAGTTACGACTAACCTTATCTATCAATTCCTCAGCTGATTTAAATTTCATCTGGTTGTTAAACTGAACCTGTTCAACAGCTTCATATTGTGTAAAAGATTGAGTTGTGCTTAGAAGAAACAGTTAAAAAACAATATAATCTTGTGTTTTCTGCTGTTAAGGGAGACGCTAATATCTCTGAGCTAAAATAAATTCTCTCGCTTCATGTAACTTTTTATTTGATGCGCGTTGTTACTTGGTTTATTGAATGAACTAACAATCATCAGTACTGTTAAGTAAATTTGGAGTGAAGTGTTGTAAAAGAGTAAATTTCACCTTCACATCACCTTCCATAAGTAAGCTATTTAGTACAATTTTGGATGAATAAAGCTGACTTAATCAGCTTTATCACAGTTTTTATGCAAAGGGAGATCTGTATGAAGCGTAAATTGCGCGTGCTTCTTGTTGAAGACAACCAAGCAATAGCGAATCAAATTATCACTTTTTTTCAAAGTCATGAGTGGGACGTAGATTATGCGTCAACCGGTAAGTTAGGAGTAAAATTAGCATTAGAGCATACGTTCGACGTTGTTATTTTAGACTTAAATTTACCTGACACTGACGGCTTACGAGTATGTGAAGACGTTAAGCGTCACGCTAGCGCCAACATACCAATATTGATGCTTACTGCTAGGGATGCTTTTGAGGATAAAGTCAAAGGCTTTAGAAAAGGTGCTGATGATTATCTTACTAAGCCTTTTGATTTAAGAGAACTGGTTTTGCGATGCGAAGCGATGTCAAGAAGGTCTGAGTTGCATCAAAATACTGTGGTTTCCCATGGGGCGTTATCTCTCGACACTAGGTCGTTTGAGGTGTTGTGGAGTAGTGAAAATATAAAAGTAACGAAGGTGGGGTTTAAGCTTTTACATAAGCTATTAAGTGAAATGCCTTACCCTGTCAGTCGCTCTGAATTGATTGAGCATGTTTGGGGTAATGATCCCCCTGAAAGCAATGCGCTGAAATCACACATTTATGCGCTAAGAAAAGCAACTGAACAAGTAACGGGAAAACCTATCCTCCACACAATCAGCAATATTGGCTATCAGTTAAAGGGTATAGATGATTAGGTTTACAAGCTTACAAAATAGACTAATGGTTGCGTTTACTTGTTTATCATTAATCATCTGTATTTTTTTCATACGCTTTTCAACTATATTAATAGAAATTGCCGAAGCTAACGCCTATCAATCTGTGCTTGCACAAGAGGAACACCGCTTAACAGCAATCACCAACCCTTTGTTAATGCCAACAATACTAAACTCAGTTTTATATTCCAATATGGAGTCGGTTCCCAATGAGATAATTACGGCAGTTGGCAATGCGCGTAGCGGAAGTTTTGAAACAAAAGACAATCAACAGTTTGTTTTTAGAGTATTTACGATTGAGCAAAGCCCCCAACTGTTACTGATGAACATAAATTCTTTTTCTGCGAATCAACACCTAAGCCAATATAAGTCTTTATTTCTTTATAGTATCTCTGGAAGTGCATTTATTCTATGCTTATTGAGCTCCTGGTATCTGTCTAAATGGCTTTCGCGCCCTGTAGAGCAATTGACTAAAAGTGTTGAAAACAGGCGCACTAATGTTGACTTTAAATCTGAAAGAAATGTCGCCGTAGCATCTATGTTTGGTTTAGATAGATCAGATGAAATTGGAAAACTTGCCAAAGCGCTTGCTGAGTCTTATGACGAGATTCAAATATTATTGGAACGGGAACGAAATTTTACTCGCGACGTTAGCCATGAGTTACGTACTCCCATCACTTTAATTAAAAATACATTAACACTTAATAATGCAAAGGTGGGTAGTCTCGCTGAGCACAATCTATTAAAACAATCTGCCAATGAACTTGAACAGACCGTTGAAATACTTTTAGCATTAGCCAGACAAGAAAATTTGGAGTTTACAGAATTTAGCGTCTTACCGATTATCGAGAAAACAGTACTGAAGGTTTACCATCTATACCCCGACTTTTCTTTTAATGCTCTCATTGCAGTTTGTCCTAAAATGCGGGCCATTGGCAATGAGCTTTTGCTGGGTTTGCTCTGCCAAAACCTTGTAAACAACGGGCTCTACCATGGAAATGGTAAAGCTATGACAATCCGTTCTTCAGGGCACGAACTCATTTTTGAAAATTCACTGGAAGCGACACAAGAACGTCCTTATTATCAAGGGTTAGGTCATGGTCAATACCTTGTGAAACGCATCGTTGAAGAAATGGGGTGGAGCGTCAAGGTTGAGCAAGCAGACCGTATCTACAGGGTCGCTATTTCAACCATTACCTAGCCATTTCGGTTTAAATTTTACCTTTGCTTCACCTATTTCCACTTAAACTCCTAATGAATATTTTGATCTAGGCCTCTTCGCGTAATCAACATTCAATCAAATAGGAGCAGTCATGAAGGTAAAAAACACATCAACACTGTCGAAAAAAATTGTAAAAAGTAGCATTGTTTTTAGCTGTATATTACTTAGCTATTTAACCATCAGTTTTAGCCTAATATTTTGGCCCAGTAAGCTTCCGTTTAGCTTGATTCATCATGATGTAAATAATGCAAATCATAATGAACCATTGAATTTTGATGGGCAACATATGACAGTGGCCGCTAGAGATGGTACGTCGCTCTATTTGCGTAAGATTGGTCCAGATTCTCAGCGCGTTATCGTGTTAATACATGGAATAGCATCCACTCATCAAACATTAATAAATACTGCAACGCAGTTGCATGAGGCAACAGGGGCTCAAATATTATTACCCGATCTGAGGGGACACGGGTTTTCTCAAGGAAACAACTTCGATGTTGCTTACATTGGCCAATATGAGGATGATTTAGAAGATATCCTTTTATACTTAACGTCAAAAGCTAACGTGTCCTCAAAAGGTCCATATCGTCATATCATTATTGGTGGTTACTCAATGGGGGGCGGTATTACTATGCGTTACGCGTTGAAAGATAATAAACCAGACGTAGACGGATACTTATTGTTTGCTCCTAATTTTGGCGAAGGCCCTACACAGCGTAAAGCGAGTGGAGATATGGCGGGCAATTCGCCAATTTTTTTCAATAAGACAAGAATGATTGGGCTATTGATGTTAAACACTATAGGAATTAATCATTTAGACTCATTAACTATTATGTATTTTAATTTTCGACCACATATGATGGCTTATAGTTATTCTTCAATTATGTCTGCTCAATCTAACAGGCCAGACACAACCGATAAAGCACTGCTCAATATACCTCAGCCATTAATAGCGATTATAGGACAAGAAGATGAAGTTTTTTTGGCGAGCGCATACCCGAACTTTATTCTTGAGAATAGTGCTTTAGGCTCTGTTGAATTAATTAAACATGCTGATCACATGAGCATATTATCTAATCCTCAAGCCATTGCGAAAGCGACTGCTTGGGTGAGAGCGAATTTCTAAACTGTTAAATGTCGATGGTTACATGTTGTTGTGACTCGCGCCTCTCATGTAGCAACATCGAACCTACAAGTATGAACCAAATTATCTGCAATAACCCAAATACTGCGCCAATTTCCTTAAGACTTGGTATAAGCGTTAAAAAACCGAAAAAACTGATAATATAGCCAAAGAGAACAAGATTTTTACTTAATCTTTGTTCTTTCAGCAAACAAGTATTGATCAACATGACCCAGATTGCTCCTACCCATTCAGAGCCTTCCCCTAAGCCCATTTGAATCGCATATATATCTCGCCACAAATCAACTACAGCTGTTCCCAGTTTAAAATTTTCACCAAATAGAAACTCTACCGAAAGAATGGCGATAAAACCGCTGGCGAATATGTAACATGACCAAAGATAGCTCATTAGCATCGTAATTTGCTGAAGTACACTGTGCTCTCGCGTTTGATTTTCTAATAATGAAACGCTAAGTACTAGAACGCTTATCCCAAACACAACATAAACTAAGAAATACCAAACTTGCATTAATTCACTAAAGTTATTAAGGGTGCGTAAGCGTTGATCCGGCCCATCATTAAAGTCGGGCGCAATGATAAATATGAGGAACAAGCCAAGAATGAAGCTTGTAGCACAAATAAAAGAAGCGATAGCGCCATGAAATTGTTTTTTTCTCATTTTTGTTTTGCCAACAATAAAACCTCACCAGTTGATGAGGTTGTTTTCAACAATGCAATATTAGCAAAACATCGTTTAATATAAGGAAGTTTTTAATCAGAACGTTTTATAGTAGTGCTTGTATGGTCAATGTAGGGTGAAAAAATTTGCTATTTCTGGCGCAATAAATATTTAGGTAAAAGCATAATTAGCGCGAGGGTTCAAAGAGTGGGGGGCAGTCATGGTTATTTTACGCAGTCAGTGGAGTTAAACTTTACCGATTCGCGCTGTGTAATAAGTGACTGAAGGGGCAGAAAGCGAATATGTTTTGTATGAAATATAACCTCGGCACTGCATTTTGTTTATCTATTCGCCACTTGGCGCACTTTATTTAGATTTGCACTTTACACGCTCAAAAATATCATTAAGATACGCAGCACTTGGAGAGGTGGCAGAGCTCGGTTTAATGCACCTGACTTGAAATCAGGCGAAGGGTCAAACCTTCCGGGGGTTCGAATCATTGTTGCGGGTTTTTTTATGCTTAAAATAAATGCCATATCAGCTTGCGTGTAAGACCACAGTCGCATTGTTACACGCTATTAACAGGTATAGCCTTGCGATTCTTCCAGCAATCGTAAGGTGTAAAGTGTCTCAAGAAAGCGATTCTTATCAAAAACTTCACAAGCCAAGCAATACATTTCAGTCAAGAGAAGATTATTTAAACCACGAGTTACAGATCATCGCCCCAAAGCGCTGGCGACTCAACCTTCCAGGTAGGGACTACCGTGTAGAGTGGGAAGACTGCGTACCAGGTATGGCGGCAACAATAGGTAAAATTGTAATGGTGGCGGCCGTTGTAGGTGCCTTTGCTGCACCGCTTGGGTTATCACCGGAATTTGTAGTAGAAAACGTTCGATTTGAACTGCTCATTGCTGCTGTGCTTTTTGTCGTATTGATATCTGGCTTTTTTAACCCATCAGCAAATTTAGCGGGTACTCATGGTCCGTTATTACCTTTGGTGCCACTGATTGTTGCGTCGGGCGGTCATCCTATGGCGCTTGGGCTACTAATTGGCTTCTTTGGTTTTTTATTGGGGATTACCAAAGGCGGTAGTGTACTCGCCAAGTTAACCAGTAATGGGGTTTGTGGCGGTCTCTTACTGTATTTAGGCTTTATCGGTATTACCGGGCAAGTGAAAAAACTGTTTGCATGGGCAGAGAGTTTCGACATGGCTTATTTAGCCTTTGTGGTAATTGTAGCCACTATTTTGATGTACGCATGGTTGGAGCATATTCAAAAGCGTTGGTTGGCTATTCCTTTAGGTGCAGTCATGGCAGCAGTGATTGCTTTTGCGCTAGGCGCACCATTTGAATTTACGACCTCGCCTGGTATGCCAAATTTAAACCCTGCCTATTGGTGGGGTGAAAATACAGGTTGGCAACTAGGGTTACCTGATTGGTCTCATTTTATTGCGGTATTGCCTTTTGCGGTATTGGCGGTGTCTATGTGGTCTCCTGATTTTCTTGGGCATCAGGTCTTCCAGAAGTTAAGTTACCCGAAGAACAGTGAAAAAGCGCACATGAACATCGACGATACTATGATTGCAGCGTCAAGCCGCCAAGCAGTGGGCAGTTTACTTGGCGGGGGCAATATTGCTTCGTCGTGGGGAACTTACATTATTCCAGCCTCAATTGCGCGTAGGCCTATACCAGGTGGTGCAATAGTCACTGGTTTGCTGTGTGTTATAGCTGCCATTTGGGGTTATCCAATGGATCTTGCTATTTGGCCGCCTGTATTATGTGTTGCGCTGATAGTAGGTGTATTTTTACCGCTGATGGAAGCGGGTATGCAAATGACACGAGAAGGTAAAACAACACAATCTGCAGCATTAGTGGTTATTTCATCAGTACTGGTTAACCCTGTGTTTGGTTGGTCGTTCACCATGCTTCTTGATAACTTGGGGTTAGTTGGTTGTAAAGAGCGTGCTGGTGAACTGGGTAAGGCGGGTAGGTGGTTAATACCCGGCATTACTTTTATTGTGCTATGTACCGTAATGGCCTTAATTGGCATGTTCCCTGGCGTACCTGCAATTATGGAGACGTTTCGACTGTAGGCGATTTTCAATTACTTTTAGGTGCGAAAGTGTGTGCCACAAATTGTGTCTCACGCTTTTTAGCCAAAAAAGTAAGCATTTTTTCGCATTGTTCTTCATTTTGTTTATCAAATAGTCACTTGATTGATTTTATTGAAATTAGTACTTTACAGAAAAAATTAAATCATTAAGATACGCAGCACTTGGAGAGGTGGCAGAGCTCGGTTTAATGCACCTGACTTGAAATCAGGCGAAGGGTCAAACCTTCCGGGGGTTCGAATCGCACAATGCTGCGGGTTTTTTTATGCCTAAAATAAAGTGTATCTATATCAGATCAAGCAGTGTTGAACTGCGTATACTTTCGTGAATGTTTAATTAAATAAAATTCATGATTCTAAAACTAAAATTAAGGATAGGGGGCGTTCTAGCAACTAGGTAGCACCACTGCGTTAGTATAAGCACTAACAAACAACCATGGCGGTAAAAAAGTACTGCAACTCCTTGAAAGTTTTTCTGATCTTCCTCTGTCTATAGTTTGTAATAAGCTCTTATAAAATTACTACATTCATTATGGCTAATGTGTTCGGCTGACCAACATTAATAAAACAAAGTGAGAAATTAAGAAAAGCTCACGAGTCAGTCGCATGCTGGTCATATAATTCTGATAAAAACGATTAACCATTAGCTTTGTATATTATGGCCGTTGTATATAGGTACACTTGTTGAATCTTGCAGGTATAGATTAGATTGCAGATGTGTGGTCAGGGCTTCACTCTAATGTCCAATTGCAATTAAGGTGTATAGTAAGTGATATATAGGTTATTACTCATTACAGTGCTAATGCTTAAAACGAAAGTGCAAGTGAAACGCAGCGACAACCCGTTACACCCACTGACGAAAAAGAATAAATATAGAGGATTGATATGCAGGCTATGAGTACGCTCAATTTGAGTCAGGGTAGTGTTGAGCAAAAGCGTGAGGAAATTAAAGCGTATTTTACAGATTCGTTTGATACTTACGAAAACCTATTTACTTGCCTAGCAAGCGATGAAGCCTATTTTCAGCGTGCTGAAAAGCTTCGCCATCCACTAATCTTTTATTTTGGCCATACCGCTACTTTTTTTATCAATAAGCTTATTCTGGCCAAAACCATTACTGAGCGTATCAACCCGAGATTCGAGTCGTTGTTTGCCATTGGTGTAGACGAAATGAGCTGGGATGATCTCAACGACGAAAACTACGCATGGCCGTCTGTGGATGAAGTGCGTCAATACCGCCGCCAAGTGCGCGATCTCGTGCTATCGGTAATTGAAACCCTCAATTTTAGTATGCCTGTTAATTGGGAGAGCCCAATGTGGCCACTAGTGATGGGTATTGAACATGAACGCATTCATTTAGAGACATCCTCGGTGCTTATCCGTCAACTCCCCATTAGCCAGGTGAAGCCCGACAGCGAAAATTGGCCTAGATGTAAGGTTTCATCTACTGCACCTACCAATACATTAATTGATGTGCCAAATGGCGAAGTAACATGTAACAAGCAATGGAACGACGCCCTGTATGGGTGGGACAACGAATATGGTCACCATCAAGCGAGCGTTACGGAATTTAAAGCGAGTCAATTTGTTGTTAGCAATGGTGAGTTCTTAGCGTTTGTTGAAGCGGGCGGGTATGAAAACCCAGAATATTGGGAGGAAGAAGGCAACAAGTGGCGCGAGTACACAAAAGCAGTTCACCCGACTTTTTGGGTAAAGACTGATAACGGTTATTTGTACCGCAGTATGCTAGAAGTTTTTCCATTACCACTTAGCTGGCCTGTAGATGTGAATTATCACGAAGCGAAAGCCTTCTGTAATTATAAAAGTGAGCAAACGGGTTCGTTAATTCGTCTTCCAACTGAAGATGAATGGCTACGTTTACGTGAGTTTGCAGGCGTTACTGAAAATACCTATTCAGAAGGCTACAACATTGCGTTAAGCAAGTATGCTTCTAGTGAACCGGTTGATGTTAACCAAAGCGGTGATTTTTACGATGTAGTGGGTAACGTATGGCAGTGGACTGAAACGCCAATTTACCCCTTTGATGGGTTTAAAGTGCACCCACTGTACGACGATTTCACCACGCCTACCTTCGACAACAAACACAACCTTATTAAAGGCGGAAGCTGGATATCTACGGGGAACGAGGCAATGGCACAAAGCCGTTATGCGTTTCGCCGTCACTTCTTTCAACACGCAGGCTTTCGCTATGTAGAAGCTGCGCTACCCATACAGGTAAATGATTTGGATTACGAAAGCGATACACAGGTATCACAATACAGTGAATTCCACTACGGTGACACTTACTTCAATGTAGAAAACTTCGCAAAAGCGAGTGCGCATTTTTGTTTAAGACACATGCCTGAAGAAAGCAAAGGCGGCAAAGCGCTAGACTTAGGTTGTGCGGTAGGGCGGTCGTCGTTTGAATTGGCTACCTATTTTGATCACGTTGATGGTATCGATTTTTCTGCTCGGTTTATTAAAACCGCCGTTGCCATGCAAGAACGTGGTGAAATTCGCTATAACCTAATCGAAGAGGGCGAACTTACGTCATTTAAAGCGCGTAAGTTAAGCAACATGGGCTTAGCAGAGAGTGCAGATAAAGTACACTTTGCCCAAGGCGACGCGTGTAATTTAAAACCTCAATTTACTGGCTACGATTTAATCTTTATGGGTAACTTGCTTGATAGAGTGTATAGCCCTAAGAAGGTGTTGAACGATGTTACTGCAAGGCTGAATGCAGGCGGCTTGCTGATAATAGCTTCACCATTTACGTGGTTAGAAGAATACACAGAGCGTAGTGAATGGTTAGGGGGTTACAAAGATGAAAACGGTGAAACCCTAACATCTACCGAAGCGCTGGAAGCAACCCTTAAAGAAAGCTTTGAGCGAGTAGGGACGCCCACTGAAATACCTTTTGTTATTCGTGAAACAAAGCGTAAATTTCAGCATACACTGTCTGAATTTAACGTGTTTAAAAAGCGATAGTATTTTGCGTGTACAGCGTTTGAGCTTTGTGTTCTATGCCAACAGCTAATTAAGGTAATTAATGAAAGCACTCAAGGAAGGCGCTGTGGCTGACGCCGAACAAATAGAAGGCAGCAGCTTAAAAGCAAACGCAGCGTTGAAACAACAGGTTGACGATATCGACAACCTGTTTTCTGAGGAAATTAGTGCATTTTCAACGCTGTGGAACACGCCTTTCTGTCACGGCGACACTGAAGATAAACATGACGCCAATGACAACGCCAATGACAACGCCAATGACAACGCCAATGGCAACGTCAATTTAAGCGTCGACTATGGCGATGCTCAAGCGAGCAACCGTCTAAAGTTTTCGTCTCTTTCATCTCGCTTCCCTCATGCTCCAGAAAACGCAGTAAGCATGTGGATAGCTGATATGGACACAGCGCCATCAAAACACATCGCTCATGCTATATCGGCATTTGTATCTTCGCATTATGGCTATCAGTCAGTTGATATTTGTGAAGTAGTGGCAGCGCGTTACGCTAAGCAAGGTACAGACATTGCTGCCAATTCGGTAGTGAGTACGGCAAGTGTCATGGCTGCAGTCGATACCGCTTTAAAGGTGAGCACGACCAAAGGCGATAAAGTTATGGTGCTATCGCCTACGTATGGCCCCCTTCGAGAACGAATTGCAGCGCAAGGGCTAAAGCTGGTTGATGTTAGTGTTGATGACATTAGTATTAAAGAAACCGATTTAGACAGAAATATAACTGCGCTGCTAGATGCAGGTAGTACTGCCTTTGTGCTTTGTCACCCAAATAACCCCACCGGCACAGTGCTTAGTGAACCGCTTCAGCATGAAATTGCTCGCTTTTGTGAAACTCACAATATCACGCTAATTCTAGATGAAGTGCACAGTGAGTTCGGCTTCGTTGATACCGAAACAACGGCTAATAATTCTGCTGCTAATACTAGGAGCAACACCAAGAATACTGCGCATCATGGGAATAATACGTGTGCCATTAAACCGTTTGCGATAGATAGCCAATTTGCGCAAGACACAATTATTCGAATAAACAGTGCTGGTAAAGCATTTAATTTATCGGCCATACCCGCTGCGTCGTACGCCATTATCGCAAATGATGAATTGCGGGATAAGTTTGCCCGAGAAATAGACAGCTGCCATCTTGAAGCGTCACCCGTAGCAAAAGTTGCACTCATTGCGGCTTACGAAAAAGCTGATGATTGGTTGGCGTGTGTGCTAAAGGCTATTGCGTTTAATCGACAGTACGCGCAAGCGTTAATAAATGTACTTAGCCCGACAACACCCTATACGCTGGGAGAAGCCGGTTATTTCTTATGGCTGAATTTGAACAAACGCTTTGTTAATGACACCTTCATTGAAGTCTGTAAGCGAGGTGTTATTGGTGTAGATGGAGCAAGCTTTAACGCTCCAGGTTATTTGCGCCTTAATTTGGCATGCCATCCCAGTACAATAAAAACAGCGTTACTTAGATTGTTTTCTTAATAAGTTATCGCTTTTAACGTAGTCGTAGTTTTACGCAAAGGGTTATTAATACCGTGTTAAGTACGACCCCTCACCTAAGCCAAATTTATGTGAGCGTAGGCTTTCCCCCAATCTATTCATTCTCTAAAAACGAATGAACGGTGCTAATTTAGCTAATTTTATCCCGCAGGTTAGGTACTACAATATTGTGTATTGAAAGTTAATTATCGAATACAAGCGCCCTAATGGTGCTTGGATGTAAAACTCGATATAAGGATTTAAATATGCAATACATTCGCAAAGGTAGTGAAAGGGGTAACGTCAATCTTGGTTGGCTAAATAGCAAACATAGCTTTTCATTCGGTCAGTATTATGATGCCAATCATATGGGTTTCTCTGCATTAAGGGTATTTAACGACGATATCGTACAGGCGGGTAAAGGCTTTGAAACCCATGGACATCGTGACATGGAAATCATCTCTTTTGTGGTTAGCGGTGCGCTTAAACATAAAGACAGCACAGGGAACGACTATGTTATCCCTGCTGGTGATATTCAAGTGATGAGTGCAGGAAAGGGCATTCGGCATTCTGAGATGAATGCATCTGAATGTGAAGAAGTTAATTTTATTCAAATTTGGATTGAGCCCAACGTTACCGGTGTTCAGCCTGCGTATTTACAAAAGTCGGTCAGTGATAAAAATGGATTAGAGCTGCTTGTTAGTGAGTCTGGGCAAGACGGCTCGTTAAAAATCAATCAGGAAGCGCGTATTAGTAAACTGGCTCTTAGCCAAGGGGAAAGTTTTGACTTAACCGTTGAATCTACAGCAACCTTGGGGGCAGGCTATTTGCACATTGTAAAAGGGGAAATAACGGTTAACGATATAAAGTCGGATAAAATGACAACCTTAACGAAAGGCGATGCTATTGGGTTAGGAGCTCAACAGAAAGTAGTGGTTTTAGCCAATGATGATGTGCTTGCACTGTGGTTTGATTTACCTGCTATTCGCTAATATGTACGAGCTGTATCTTTATTGATCAATTTGACCCGTTAACGATTGTTTTTATACATCTCCTTATTACAAATTTACACTGAAAAGTTTACCTAGTCGGTAGTCGTGGTATGATACAAACGCATGATTGGTAAGTAACTGGTGGAGTTAACCACGGTTACGGATCTTTTCTGTTTGAAAGCAAACCGTAGTCAGTGAGATACATGTGATAAAAATAATCCTAGCAGATGACCATGATTTGGTCAGAAGAGGGATCCGCCGAATTCTGGAAGATGTCGTAGATTTTTCAATTATAGCTGAAGCTAAAAATGGCGAAGATGCCGTACAGCTGTGTCGAAAAAACGCCCCAGATGTGGTACTCATGGACGTGAATATGCCCGGCATTGGCGGGCTAGAAGCTACCAAGCGCATTGTGCGGATGTCAGAGAACACCCGCGTGATATGTTTATCTATGCATAAAGAAAGCCCAATTCCTATGCAGGTGATGAATGCAGGCGCATTTGGTTTTTTAACTAAAGACGCTGAGCCTGAAGAAGTTATTCGAGCCATTCATAAAGTGGTTGCTGGGCAAAAGTATATCGACAGTGAAGTTGCGAACAGCATTGCCATCGATAAGCTTTCCCCAAATTCAGACAACCCGTTCAATGATTTATCAGATAGAGAGTTAAGTATTGCGCTTCGCCTGACCAAGGGCAAACGTGTACCTGATATTGCTACTGAACTAAGCATTAACGCAAAAACCGTCAATACATACCGTTATCGTATGTTTGAAAAGTTAGGCGTAACCACTGATGTGGAATTAACCCACTTAGCGCTGCGCCACAAACTCATCGATTCGAATTTGCTTTAGGCTTGTATGTCTGCATTTGATTCCGCAGCGTTTCTCAAGAATTTAACTTCTCAGCCTGGCGTATACAGAATGTATAACGCCCAGGAAGAAGTGATTTATGTAGGTAAAGCAAAGAACCTTAAAAAACGTGTTTCCAGCTATTTTCGAATGAATGTCGATAATGCGAAAACACGCTCATTGGTAATGCAAATTGCCAATATGGATGTCACTGTTGTAAACAGCGAGACAGAAGCGTTTTTGCTAGAAAACAACTTCATTAAGAAGTACAAGCCGCGTTATAACGTGGTCATGCGTGACGATAAATCCTATCCCTTTATATTCCTATCTGATCACCAACACCCACGCCTGTCGTTTCACCGTGGTCCCCAAAAGAAAAAGGGGGAATACTTCGGTCCTTATCCTAGTGCGGGTGCAGTTCGGGAAAGTTTGCGTTCTATGCAGCGTATTTTTCCAGTACGTCAGTGTGAAGACAGTTACTATCGCGCAAGAAGTCGCCCCTGTTTGCAATACCAAATGCAACGCTGCAGTGCGCCTTGTGTTGAAGGTTACGTTAGCGACGAAGAATATAACGAGCAGATAGACCTCGCCAGGCTATTCCTTAAAGGTAAAAATCAACAAGTTATTGGTACCTTGGTGGATAAAATGGAAAAGGCCAGTGAAGCATTAAACTTTGAAGCGGCAGCCCGTTATCGCGACCAAATTAATACACTTCGCAAAGTACAAGAGCGCCAATGGGTAGCCGGTACGCAAGACGAAATGGATGTGTTTGGTTTTGCAGTAAAAGGCAATATGGCGTGTATACAGGTGATGTTTATCCGTGACAGCCAGCTTTTGGGCAGCAAAGCGTTTTTCCCTAAAGTACCGAATACGGCTGATGAGCAAGAAATTTTCGAATCCTTCTTAT
Organism: Alteromonas sp. Mac1; assembly: GCF_001562125.1. Taxonomy (NCBI): domain Bacteria; kingdom Pseudomonadati; phylum Pseudomonadota; class Gammaproteobacteria; order Alteromonadales; family Alteromonadaceae; genus Alteromonas; species Alteromonas sp. Mac1. The sequence continues at coordinate 1,354,490 of NZ_CP013932.1, read as the reverse complement.
TGCAGTTTTATTTAGCGGGCAACAAACTTATACCTAAACAAATGGTATTTGCCAGTGCGTTGTCTGATGAAGAAGCCATTGCCGATTTACTTAGCGGTGAAGCTGGCTACCGTGTGAATTTCTTCAAAGGAGCACGTGAAGAGAAACGTCGCTACCTAGAGTTGGCGCAGGCCAACGCAGAAACTGCATTAGAAGCCCAGTACGGCGAACAAAAATCAGTGTTTGCCCGTTATCTTGATTTAGAAACGGCGCTTGAATTAGATGTACCATTGCAGCGTATGGAGTGTTTCGATATAAGCCATACCTCCGGCGAACAAACGGTGGCATCCTGCGTGGTGTTTAATCGTGAAGGGCCACTTAAAAGCGATTACCGTCGTTATAATATTGAAGGTATTACGCCTGGCGACGACTACGCTGCCATGGCACAAGCCCTTAAGCGTCGTTATAAATCGGTTAAAGAAGTACAAAAGATCCCAGATTTGCTGCTTATTGATGGCGGCAAAGGCCAGTTGTCTCAGGCCGAAACGTTTTTCGAAGATTGGCCTCATGATAAAAAGCCTATGTTATTAGGGGTGGCGAAAGGCACCACCCGTAAGCCAGGGTTAGAAACTATTATATTGGCCGATAGCCACGACACAGTGCCTATGGATAGCCACTCACCCGCATTGCATCTTATTCAGCATATTAGAGATGAATCTCACCGCTTTGCTATTACAGGGCATAGAAACCGCCGCCAAAAGGTTAAAACCACTTCAAGTTTAGAAACCATACCTGGGGTAGGGGCTAAACGTCGGCAAACATTGTTGAAATACATGGGCGGGCTGCAAGGGCTTAAAAAGGCCAGTAAGGACGAAATTGCCAGCGTACCAGGTATTAGCAAAGAGTTAGCTGACACCATATATGACCATCTTCATCTTTAATCTCATCCAATACGCGCATTAATACGTAAATTGCGGTAATCTGTTAAAAATTGAAGGCTTAAGAAAAGCCGCGCTAAACCTGCCTATGATAGGCGAAAATTTTGAGATGTATTTATGTGGACGGTTCCAAATTTAATTACTCTATTCAGAGTAATCCTTATTCCTGTGTTTGTTGGTGTTTATTTTCTTGATTGGCGTTGGGCCCACGAAGCTGGCGCATTTATTTTCTGGCTTGCGGCTATCACCGATTGGTTCGATGGTTACCTAGCCAGAAAACTTGAACAATCTACGCCTTTTGGTGCTTTCCTCGATCCTGTTGCCGATAAGCTCATTGTTGGGGCGGCACTATTAATGATTACCCACAGTTATGGCAGTTTATGGATAACCATTCCAGCCATTGCACTATTAGTGCGAGAAATCTACGTTTCAGCGCTTAGAGAGTGGATGGGACAAAATGGCGTAAGGGAAGCGGTAAAAGTGTCATTTATTGGCAAAGCAAAAACAACTGCACAAATGTTAGCCATTATTGGTTTATTGTCTGGGCTTGAGTCGTTTATGGGCATTCCACTTTATTGGGTAACCTTAGGACATATTTTACTTTATATCGCTGCAGTGCTGTCAATTTGGTCAATGATTATCTACTCACGTGCTGCGTGGCCACACCTAAGTGCGGGTTTAAAAGATAAGATTTGATCGTCTATTGAGCAATGTGAATAAAAATGTAGCAAACGATCACAAAAATGCATATTTCCTTGTTTTTCGTATTGACACTTTCAGCGTTACAGGTAGAATTCACCGCACATTTCGAGACGGCAACAACGAAACGAAATGTAAGACTTTAAATGCGGGAATAGCTCAGTTGGTAGAGCACGACCTTGCCAAGGTCGGGGTCGCGAGTTCGAATCTCGTTTCCCGCTCCAAAGTCTAGTATTACGGCGGAATGGCAGAATGGCTATGCAGCGGATTGCAAATCCGTGGATCTCGGTTCGACTCCGGGTTCCGCCTCCATAATGCTTTAATGCAAAACAGGTTTCTACGCCTGACACCCCAACCGAAAGGTTACCCCGATGCCCGGGTGGTGAAATTGGTAGACACAAGGGATTTAAAATCCCTCGTCAGTAATGACGTGCCGGTTCAAGTCCGGCCCCGGGCACCATTTATTTAAAGTTCAATTTCAAAACAATTTCAGCTTTTTCTTCCGTGCAGTTATCTGTATTACAAAACCTCGATAAATTATTTTGCACTGATATTAATGCGCTATTCTGTGTCTAAAATAGTATTTTCAGAAAAACCGAAACAGATTTATTTAGTTTAAGGGTGGCGTACAGGATTGCCTGCAAACGTTTTGGCCGCTTCGGCACTTTCCAACGCATTATGTAGCTCTGCCATGGCGGATATCGTTTCTTTAGATGCTTCTCTATTCATTGTTAGTTCTACTAAACAGTGAGGGCATTTTACTATCTTCTGAAAAAGCAGATCTTGTAGTGAAACCTTTATATTGTGGCCACAGGATTCTGTGGGACATGGTATGCCGGGTGCTGTATTTTGAGTATTAATCATGATTTAATATCCTAAAGTAAATTTTAATATTAGACGTTAATGGGCTTGATACGTTTATAAATCCGTTTGTTACTTCTTTGAGGGTAGGATGAAACGTAACTTTTATTTCTCCACTCGTGTTAGTGAGAACTTGCACTTTTTCTATAGAGCTACTTCCCACGATGTCTCCGCTGTCAACGGTGATTTTCTTGTCGAAAGCCTTTTCTAACTCTACTTTTTCATTTGGAACTAAGGTTACCGTTAATGGCACTAAACCAATATCATCACTTTCAGATGCGCTGTCATTAAACTCATCATTGTTTTTCACTAATGTTAACGATAGTGGAACCGCCTCCTTATCCATTAATAGCCTAGAAGTGTTCGACTTGATTTTTAAGTCATAAGCAATATGTCCTTCGACCCCTTGGCTAGATACATTCAGTAGTTGTAAAATTCCTGATGGTAAATCTGACGAAACGACATCCATTTTCACCTTCATGTTGGTATTAACTTTACTGTACTGCGTTGATTCAACAGACCGAGCGTCTACTTTAGACGATGAAGATTCATACGGCCCTAACATAGCTAACAACTTTTTATCATTTTTACTTTCATCCGCTTGCTCCCATGTTTTACTCGATACATCGACCCAACTTAGTATGTTAATGCCCATTTCGAATTGGGCTGAGTTGATGGTGTAATAGGGTATGGTGATCAAGGATATGATAGGTATTTCAACCCGCATTGTTTGAGCAGCTCCACCTTTTACATAATCATAGTAAAAGACAAATTTAACAGCTTCGCGTTTTCCATTCCTGTTTGCGAAGCAGTACTCATTCAAGAAATTTAGCGTTGTATTGTTTCCGTTAGCACTCGACTCAATAATCGAAGTTAATGGAAACTCGACTAATTTCTCAAAAGTGAAAAGATTCGACATAACAGTCTCTTCGGTATAATTGTCCATATTAGGTACCTGCTAAGAATATTTTTCGTTTTGAATTTTCGTCACCACCCTCAGCACCTACCTTATCTGCATATCCAGCTTTCATGCCGGCTACTTCTGCTTTCACATTGATTGAGCAGAGTATGTCATCGTTATATGAATTAAGGTCGCTGATAGTAAGTAACGCCTTTAGACCTGAATTAGATTCGTTTACTTCTAATAGTGGTTTCGACTCGCTAAAATCATGAACTAATTGCTGTAGCGATTTAATAAACTGTCGAATATCGTCAATTAACTTTTTGTTATTTTGAAATTTTAAAGAAGCAGGGGGGATTGTCTCATCACGCTTCCAAATTGATGAAATGAATGCTTTTAATGCATCAGCATCTTCAATTGGAAGTTGGTGATGTTGCAATGACGATTGAATAAACGTCTGTATCTCAGAATGAATCAATTCACTCAATTCTTTGCTCATACCATCACCGATTAGTGAATCTGTTTGTTCAAGCCCAAATTTAAGCTCGAAATCAAAGGATTTTATATTCGCTGTGGGTACATCAAAGTACTGAAGTAGTTCATGCTTACGATTCAATCCAACATAACTTTCGGCAATGTCTGCCGAACGAATATTAGCTTGGTTTTGAGCGTTGATCATATCTATCAATATCGAAGATAGAACAGATTCCAAAAGGTCCGACATAATTGCTCCCCCCTAGTAAGTAGGAATTTAAACTTAATTAACGTATCAATGTTTCACTGCATATTTATCCTTTAGCTTTGCCTTTTGAGCTCGTTTTTGTTCCTTGAGGTAGGGCATCCTCTACCTCAACGACAGGGTCAGTGTTTGTGACCACAGTGTATGTGTAATCAATGATCTCTTGCTCAGTCTTGTCAGAATTTGCGATAGGTACCATCGCTTCTATTTTCAGTTTTCCCTGAGAATCAACCGCGTTTTCTGACAATGTAACAAGGAATTGAACTACGCCTTTCCTGTTTGTATAACCTGTGACTGCATCTGCATCATTTGTCTCAGGACCTGTATCTCTGCGCCTAAATGCTTTAATCAAGTCCTTGGTAACATTTAGTCTTTTACCACTTACCAAGTTATTTACTTCAGCTTGTAATTCTTCCTGATCATTCCCCTTAATTAAGGTAATTGACTCGAAAGGGTTTTCACCGACGGGAGTAATGGTAACTTTACCTGATTTAACATTTCGCCCTTGTGTGTCGGTCATGGTGACTTGGATAGTCCCATTTGACGTTCTGTCAATATTCAGATTGGCAGGGGTAATTAATACCTGCTCATCGACTCCAACTGTTGTTGCACTACCTTGTAAGATATTAAGCACTGTTTGAAGGCCTGTAGGCATGCCTGATTGGCCACCTTTAACATTTACATTCATCGTATACTCAACCGAGTACTTTGACTCTTGTGCAGCTTTAGAATGCTGTTTTGATGAATAATTAGCTTCTGCCTTAACCTTAATACTGAAAGGGCCTATACCCAGTGATGCTTCTGCTGATGCATCAACTCCCAGTTCAGTGTCTGAGCTAGTTTCTTCAGTAGATGACGAACCAGCAGATATGTTTGCGATGAAATCAATCGTAAACTCTGAAACTTCAATACTAGGGATGGTTAAAATAACAAGTAAAGGAACCGTTAATGTGGCTTCTTGGCCGTTATTATTATAGGTAAATACGACGTTCACCGGCTTCTTTTCGTTTGTATCGGGGTCAATAGTCAAACAGACTTCATTTATAAATTCATAGGTGGTTTTCGCTGCCAGAGCTTGAGCTTTGATTATTGCGTCCATCGGCCCGCCTATAAGTGAACTAAAATCCAGTGCTTGAAGTGCATTGGTTGCGACGGTATTAGGGGTTACATCTATAGCCATTTCAATTCTCCAAAATTTTATTAAGGTTATGGAAAACTTGTACACAGCATTCGTTAAAATATTACAAATTCACAATAACCATAGATTCAATGAAATTCGCCAACCTTCCGTTAACCTTCCGTTTACATAACGCGCTGTTTTATGAATTGTTTTCGGGGAAGTTAATTATTCTAAAACTTTAGGAATTTTGTTTCGGAACGTAGAAAATGATGAAATGGCAATATGAGTTAAAGGGTTTTCGCGTTATAAGAGGCAACGCTAAGTCACGCTCTGTGCTACCATATCGTCCTAATCTGATTGAGTTTACTGCGTGCTTCCACATATTAATTCTATTTTAGCGCTTAGAACGTCTGAGCTTAAACGCGCCAAGCGAGCATTCAATGCCCGTGGTAGTAAAGTTATCCGTTGCGATATTTGTTTGTTGCCGGTAAATGCTTGTATTTGTGCCGATAAGCCTGAACCACAAGCATCCTGTGCGGTACTCTTCATCATGTATAAGGGCGAGTACTACAAGCCTACCAACACAGGAAGGTTAATTGCGGATGTAGTAGCAGAAAATTACGCGTTTGTATGGCACAGAACAGAGCCTGAAGCGGATTTACTGGCGTTGCTCAACAATCCTAAATACCAACCCATTATTATATTTCCCCACGAGTATGCTGAGCCAGCGCGCTGCATACCCAAGCCAGAACCTAAAACAAACAAAATTCCGTTGTTTATTTTTTTAGACGGTACGTGGCGTGAAGCACGAAAGATGTTTGGTAAAAGCCCGTACCTTGATAAGTTTCCGGTACTGGGTGTATCCCCTGAAATATCGTCCAATTACTTGTTGCGTGAATCTACACGAGAATTCCAGCATTGCACTGCAGAGGTGGGAATAAACGTGTTAGATTTGGCAGGTGAGGTTGAAGCGGCTACGGCGCTAGCTAAATACTTCAGTATTTTTCGACATCAATACTTAAAAGGGAAGCCCCATTTAAGTCACAAAATTGAATTTGCAAAGGCGCAAGTTAAGTAACCCTTGTCTTGCGTGCATTCGCGCTTAACTATAAGGTTAAGCAATCAAAACCCAAGGAGAAAAACATGGCAACAGTTACGTTTCAAGGTAATTCAGTTTCAACTGTAGGTTCGCTTCCAGAAGTTGGGCAGCAAGCCCCTGACTTCACGTTAGTTAAAGCGGATTTAGGTGAAGTAACCCTCGCTGATCTTAAGGGTAAACGCGTTATTCTTAACATCTTCCCTTCTGTGGATACAGGTACATGTGCAACGTCAGTGCGTAAATTCAATGAACAAGCCGCTGGTCTAGACAATACACAAGTTATTTGTGTATCTGCCGACTTACCATTTGCAGCTGGCCGCTTCTGTGGTGCTGAAGGTATTGAAAACGTTATTACCGGTTCTACTTTCCGTACAAGCTTTGGTGATGACTATGGTGTTGCGTTCACTTCAATGCCGCTAACTGGTCTGCTATCACGAACAGTAGTTGTGATTGATACCGACGGTAAGGTACTTTATACCGAGCAAGTGGCTGAAACCACTGAAGAACCAAACTACGATTCAGCAATGGCTGCTTTGTAATTAAGCGTGTAAAGCGTAAATAGCTCAAACCAGTAATGCCCACTGCGTTACGTGGGCATTTCAATGGAGAGGGTGATATGTCGATGTTAGTTAATGTTCAACAACTTGCCACGCAACTGCAAGATGAACCCATCATTTTAGTGCGTGCGGTTATGGATGACCCAGTTACCAAAACGCCTGATTCTCGTGATGCTATGGTGTTGCCAAACTCTGTGGATGTAGATTTAGACGGCGAGGGCAGTGATCACACCACTGGTTTCCCCCACAGTATGCCAACTGAATCTGACTTTGCTTTGTACTTAGGGCGACAAGGTTTGACTGAACGTTCGTCTGTCGTGGTTTACGATACCCGAGGCATGTACAGCGCTCCTCGTGTTTGGTGGATGCTTAAAGCCATGGGGCATGAGAACGTAAAATTGTTAAATGGTGGCCAAGTAGCCTGGGAAGATAAAAGTTTACCGGTATCAGAACAACGAATTCCCTCACATTTTAAGTATGAAAGTAATGCGCAGAGCAAATGGTTCGTCAATAGCTCAGCGGTTATTCAAGCGATTAATACCGATGCTCAACTGGTAGACGCCAGAAGTGAAGCTCGGTTTTATGGAAAAGTGGCAGAGCCTCGCCCTGGGGTTCGTTCTGGGCACATGCCCGGCGCTTACAATCTTCCATTCACAGCGCTGTTAGATAATGGCTTTTTCTTAAGCGTTGAAGAATTAAAAGGCGTTTTTGCCAACGCCGACATTGATTTGTCGAAGCCAATTATCTGTACCTGTGGCTCAGGGGTTACAGCGTGTATTATTGGCGTTGCTGCACTCATGTGTGGTGCAAGTGATGTTGCTATTTATGACGGTTCTTGGTCTGAATGGGGGGCAAATGCAACCTATCCAGTGGTGAAAGATTAACCTTCGTATAAGTTAAGGTAGTCGTGTTAAGTGTCTATATTTCAAAGGAATTGAGCTTATGAATACACCCCCTCGCGTTGTAATATTAACTGGTGCAGGAATTTCAGCTGAATCTGGATTAAAGACATTTCGGGATAACAACGGATTATGGGAAGAGCACAGTGTTGAAGACGTGGCAACGCCCGAAGCTTTTGCACGAAACCCTGAACTTGTATATCGATTTTACAATGAACGAAGGCTGCAACTCACCAACACTTTGGTTATGCCTAATGCAGCCCATAAAGCGCTAGCAACACTTGAACGCGCATTAAAAGGCCAACTTACGTTGGTTACACAAAACGTGGACGATTTGCATGAACGTGCGGGTAGTGAACGTATTCTTCATATGCATGGAAAATTACTGTCTAGCCGTTGTGTAACTACAAATAATACTTTTGAATGCAATACGGCATTTGATGGCCTGTCTGTTTGTGCTTGCTGTAATACTACAACCTTGCGACCAGACATTGTGTGGTTTGGTGAAATGCCCTTGTTTATGGATGAGATTTCCCAAGATATTGCTAATGCCGATATCTTTATAGCCATTGGAACCTCAGGTAATGTCTACCCTGCAGCTGGATTTGTGATTAATGCGAAGGATTCTGGTGCTAAGTGTATCGAATTGAACCTAGAGCCCAGTGCGAACAACTGGTTATTCGATGAATCTATTAGCGGTAGTGCCACTAAAATAGTCCCAGAGTTTGTCGCTCGGTTTATTAAAGAATATGATCTGTAAATAAACCGATGATTTAATAATAAAAACCGCTAAAGACTATTCACTAGCTTATAAGCTCACGTAAACTGAGCGCTTAAAAATACAGAGTAATAGAAAGAGCCCATGCCTTACCTTAATGAATTTTTGACCATTGCCCTAGTACACCTTGTTGCCGTGGCTAGCCCAGGCCCTGACTTTGCCGTAGTGGTTCGAAACAGTCTCGCTTACGGTCGCCGGATTGCTATTTATACCAGCATTGGAATTGGTCTCGCAATTTTGCTGCACGTTGGGTATTCATTAGTGGGGTTAAGTGTGGTTATTGCCACCACGCCATGGCTGTTTAAAACCTTTAGTTATCTTGCTGCAGGTTATCTTTTATATCTTGCATATGGCGCACTAAAAAGCGGGCCTAGCCAACCACCAGTAGAAGGTGAGGCTGAGGTAAGTAACAATGTAGATAATAAAGTAGATAATTCTGATAAAAACAGGCTCGCTAACACCAAGGCAGCTAATAACATAAAAGCTAGCCCACAAATTTCTGCTCAAAAAGCACTTTGGATTGGCTTTTTGACGAATGGTTTAAACCCTAAGGCGACCTTGTTCTTCTTATCACTTTTCACCGCTATTATTGATATCGACACGCCTTTTTCAATCAAACTTGGCTATGGCATTTATTTAGCTATCGCAACAGGGCTTTGGTTTTGTTTTTTATCCTACTTACTGAGTACCAGTAAAATTGCTCAACTTATTGGTAAAAAAGGGTATTGGCTCGACCGCGCGATGGGTGTTTTATTGGTTGGTTTGGCCGCAAAATTAGTTTTGGGCTAGTATTTTCCTAAGAGCTCGATTTTTCAAAACTAATCACTAGGCATTACATTTAATCAACTAATGCGTGGTTATTGGGGTTAACCGCCATATTTATGTATAATGCGGCGGTTAAATTCGATAGCAGCAGTAGAGGAACGTGTGGCAGATAATAAAATGCCTTTTAAAGATAACCAGCCATCAAGCAAGCTAGAAAGAACACTTTCAAAGCAGTACGATTTCGATATTAAATCGTTGTTTTCCCGCGCTAATGGTTTGGTGAAAGCAAATTTTTCAAGCCTATTCCAAGCATCATTGGTTTTATTTCTTACGTTTGTCGCACTTGGGTTTGTTGCTCAGAAGTTCATCATTTTTAATGACGATGGCACCTTTGTTTTTGAACACCAATCGTTAATTGAAATTGTCGCTATTTTCATTGTTGCGCCGCTTATTGGCGGGTTGTACATGATGGGGGTAAGCCATGCCAGAGGTCAAAAGACCACGGTATTTTCTATTTTCAGCTACGTGTCTTTAATATTCGCATTAGCGCTTACACAGCTTGTGAATGGCATAGTGGTACAAATTGGCTTGGTATTGTTATTCGCCCCAGGTGTTTATTTATGGATGGCGACCTCATTTTCACTGATGCTAGTTGCCGATAAATCGTTAACGCCGCTACGCGCTATTATCTTATCGTGCCGTGTATTTAATGCATACTGGGCACCATTAACCGGTGTTTTTGCTGTCTTCATTATATTATTTATCACGGTTCCGTTAACGTTAGGCTTGTCTCTTGTATGGGTTCTACCCCTGTATTTCAGCATGCTAGGTTTGTTGTATGAAGAGATGATTGGTGAAGAGGGCGAACACACACCAAGCCACACTGTTCAAAATAAAACGAATGAGTCGAGTTTCGATGCATAAACGGGAAACCCTAAAAATTGTTTTAATTACTATTGCTGTACTAGCAGTCATAGTCATTAACGCGCTGATACTAACCAAGCGCGAACCCGATATTTTAGACATTCCTGAAACACCTGAAGCGACTAAGCCTGTTCCCGATTTTTCTGCTTATACCGACGTTAAAGAAAAGAAAACGGCCTTTTTTGATTATTTACGCCCTGAAGTTGAAAAACAAAATGCGTATTTACTTACCCTTAGACACTACATACAAACCTTGTATCGTAAGGCTTTAAACGAAGAGCCGCTAACCGATGATGATATTAGCCGCCTCGAATGGCTACAAACAGAATACCGGGTAAAGGCGGAACAACCACTAACATCTCGCTTGCTTGCATTGCTACATAAAATTGATATTTTGCCTGCTGAACTAGTGCTGGTCCAAGCCGCGAATGAATCAGCATGGGGCACCAGTCGTTTTGCCAGAAAAGGCTATAACTTCTTTGGCATTTGGTGCTTTGTGAAAGGCTGTGGCTTTGTACCAGGTAAACGAAATGCCGGCGCAACGCACGAGGTTGCCAAGTTTTCTAGCCTTTCTCGTGCTACCTACACTTATATGCGCAATCTTAATAGGCACGATGCCTACACCGATTTACGAGAAATTAGAGAGCGATTGAGGGCAAATCAAATCCCCATTACTGGCGTAGCCCTGGCAGAGGGGTTAATGAACTACTCTGAGCGTGGCGCGGCCTATGTAGACGAATTACAAACCATGATCCGGTTTAACCAGGAGTTCTTAACTGAATGAAACGTATAGCTAGCGCGCTGATTGGCGCCTTACTCACCACAAGTGTTGCTGCCGAAATGGTGAACGTAGAATACAGCCGTTTTTATAGTCATGTGAAAAAACTGGATAACGAAGATACTCAAGCATTGCAGTTCGCTTTTGGATTTTTGCGTGTTGGTGAAGGGCGCTTATGTGAAATCAACAATGCGGAAATAGTGACGGACAAACAAACTATTCCATTAGTAGTTAGCGATGAGTATCGATTTACTGTACCTACCGAAAAAGCATTAAAATTAGCAAATGCATACGTGCGAATAGATTTATCAGAAGCGGCTAATGTGTGTGATATGTCGGTGCAACTAGAAACAAAAAGCAGCTATCTAACCGCCAGTTATACAAAAGAAGAGCTGAATTTTATTTATGGCCAATATGAGGCTTTTTTTAATGAAATGGGCAGCTTTTTATCGTTCTTAATGCCAACGGTGAAAGGGTTGATGTTGCAATTTGATGATAAAAATCTGGATTATATTACCCCAGAAGGCCTGCACATTAATAACGGCATACTCCACTTAGAACAAAGTGAAATTAACGAAAATAAAGGGCTCACCTTACCGAGAGCCCCACTTCGTGTTACCGCGATGGCATCAAGCTAATAGCTGATACTTAATTTGCTCAGCAATGCGGGTGATAGTTTGTTCACCCTTTTCACATAGCTCTTGTGCACGGTGAAATTCCATAATACCCACGTCGGTTAGTTGGGGTTCGATAAGAATATCTGGCGGATCGCCCGCCAAACGTGAACGTGTCACCCTCGCTTGTAGTATCTCAAGCGAACTACTCATCACACTTAAAATTCCTGGAGGGTTGCCTCTAGGGACTTTATTTGGCGGCGGCGAAATCGTTTCTTCTATGGCTTCAATAGCGTCGCTAGCAATACCTTCGTTTTGCTCGCTATGTTTACTATCGGTTTCACTCTCTTCTTTTTCTTTACTATCAGGTGAGAACCACTGCTTAAGCACGTTTTGGCTTTTAGTGAAGAAGTCTTCAGTTTTTCTTTGATTCTCTTCGTGATCTAGTCGTAATTTCTCAAGCCTAAGGGGCCTGAAATCAGCATTGAGGTTCACGGCAATAACAAAATCGGCACCAAGCTGGCGACAAAGGTTAACAGGCACCGGATTAACTACCGCACCATCTACTAACCAACGATCGCCATGGGCTACAGGGGCAAATAGTGCAGGAATAGCACACGAAGCTTGAATGGTATTGCCAATCTCGCCGGAACTAAACACTACCTCACGACCTGTGTACAAATCGGTAGCCACTGAAGCAAACGGCTTTTCCATTGCTTCGTAGGTTGGAACACAAAATTCGCTGGCAAGTTTATCAAACACTTTTTGCCCGCTGGCAATGCCGCCTCTACGTAAACCAACGCCCATCAGAGCAAGCACCTGCCAATCTGACAAAGAACAAGACCACTCTTTAAGGCCTTCTAATTTGCCACTGGCATAGGCAGCACCAACATAGGCACCAATAGAGCAACCTGCCACCACGTCAATTTTAATACCCAGCTTTTCTAATGCTTGAATAATACCAATGTGGGTCCAACCTCTTGCGGCACCCGCACCTAATGCTAGACCAATTTTCATTTAGTTTGATTCCATCAAATTGATAACTTGAACCGTGTCGTCAGTAGGATCACTGGGTGACTCGAAGCTGGGCGGATCGAAACCAATATCACCATCTTCCACTGGACCGTTCAGTGTAGAGATGCCTTTAAAGTCGTGCAATCTCTTGTCGACCAAATGTGACGGCGCTACATTTTGAAGCGCACTGAACATTGACTCAATACGCCCAGGGAAACGGCGATCCCAATCTTGTAGCATGGCCTTTACGTTCTGACGCTGCAAATTCTCTTGAGACCCGCACAAGTTGCAAGGAATAATAGGAAATTCTACGGCATCAGAATAACGCTGAATGTCTTTTTCAGTGCAATAAGCAAGGGGCCTGATCACAATGTGCTCACCATTATCGCTAACCAGCTTTGGTGGCATTGATTTAAGCTTACCGCCATGGAACATGTTTAAAAAGAACGTTTCTAGCATGTCGTCACGGTGATGGCCAAGGGCAATTTTAGTTGCACCTAACTTTTTGGCCGTGCTGTATAAAATACCGCGACGTAATCGAGAACAAAGTGAGCACGTGGTTTTACCTTCAGGCACTTTATCCATAACAATAGAGTAGGTGTCTTCTTCTACAATTTTGTACTCTACGCCTACACTTTCAAGGTATTCAGGAAGGACGTGCTCTGGAAATCCTGGCTGCTTTTGATCAAGGTTAACCGCAATAATGTCAAAATTAATTGGCGCAATGCGCTTTAAAAACATGAGAATATCAAGCATAGCGTAACTGTCTTTGCCGCCAGACAAGCACACCATTACTTTATCGTTGTTTTCAATCATGCCGAAATCAGCAATCGCTTTGCCTACATTTCGACGAAGTCGTTTTTGTAGCTTGTTAAAGCTGTATTTTTGTTTGTTTTGAGACGCGGTTAACGGAGCGTCCGCACGGTTTGTGCCTGCACTGGTCATATCAATAGCTTGGTTACTGCGAAAAAAGCTATTATACAGTAATGAAATAAAATTGAATGTGCGAGGTTAAGATTTTTTGTATCTTGTTGGCACTCGCTGCTAACAAATGCGGCTATAACCCGATAGTGGTTAAGGCTATAAAGCTGCGCTAGCAAACCGCGCCAACAGGCTGTGTTCGAACGTGTTAGAACTAGCGTGAAAGGGGCGAAATAAAACCGTCTGGTTTTATTGCCAGTACATCACACACCAGTTCATCTATAACATGTTCAGCAGTGTTACCTATAAGGGCTGCAGAAATACCTACTCGGCCAACCGTACCTATTATCACGAGTTCTGCATCTATATCTTTGGCTATTCTTGGAATGACTTTTTCAGGCAGACCTTCTTTCACGTAACAGCGCTCGCTATCAATAGCATACTTTTCGCTGTGTTTGTTCATCTCAAGTTCGTGATGGTGCTTTACGGCGTTGTTGTACGAATCAGGGTCGAACTCAGGAACTTCAATAGCGATATTAAGCGGTGTAGCAGGGTAGCTATTTACCAGATTTACGTTGCCACTGAGTAACGCGGCATAATCGTTAGCAATAACGGTGATTTTGTCGTTAAGTAGCGCATGTTCGTCATCTTCACTACCTACATTTACCGCGGCAATAATTTCACCATTGTCAGGCCATTCATGATCTTTAACTAATAATACGGGGGAGGGGCATTTTCTAAGTAGGTGCCAGTCTGTTGGAGTGAAAATAACAGAAGCTAAATCGTCATGGCGTTTGGTTGCTTTAACAACCAAGTCTATATTGTTATCTATTACGTAATGCACCACAGCTTCAAAGGCGCGGTTGTTCCATTCAACAACAATATCGGTTTTTTCAAACCCTAAATCACTAAGGGTTTTACGTAACCAACCCGCATGTTCTTTGGTAACCGCATCGCGCATTGCTTCGCGATCATCAGGGCTGAGCATGGTAGTCATATCATAAGATAAATCGTAAACCACCAGCATAGCGGTGACAGAAGCCCCTGTCTTTTTGGCAAGTTCGTATGCACGGCTAAGCGCAGGTTGAGTATCACTATCGGCTTCAATGACCGCTAAAATACGTTCATACTTAATCATAACCCCTCCAAACATTTTTAGAATTTTGGTTGCTACAATTTAAGTGTAATACCTATTTGCTATTACGTAACTTGTTTTAGATCAAAAGCTTTAAAGATTAGCTATTACAGGCAATATTAGGTGCAACCACAGACGTTAAACGTTGCGACATCTCATCAAAATCTAAAATAGTAATGAGTTTACCGTCCACCTGAATAATATTTTCTTTTTGAAAACGGCTTAGTAGGCGGCTAATGGTTTCAATAGTTAAACCAAGGTAGTTTCCAATTTCATTTCGCGTCATCGTAAGGTGAAATTCTTTGTTTGAAAATCCACGCTCTTCGAAACGTTGAGAAAGCTGTGAGAGGAAATACAATAAACGTTCTTCTGCTGAGCGCTTGTTAAGCAACATCATGAGATCATGATCTTGTTTAATTTCTGCACTCATAAAACTCATTATTTGATGTCTTAACTTGGGGAATTGAACTGACATCTCATCTAACGTTTCGTAGGGCAATTCGCACACCATCGCAGTTTCTAATGCCTGAGCATAACTTTGATGCTTGTTTTCCCGTAAGGCGTCAAAGCCGATAATATCGCCAGGAAAGTGAAAACCTGTAATCTGCTCTTCACCATCTGAATTGGTGACGAAAGACTTAAAAGAGCCTGTGCGGACTGCGTAAAGAGAGTTAAATGTATCTCCTGACTTTACCAGTAAGTCGCTCTTGTGGAGAGGTTTCTTTCGCTCAATAATATCATCTAAAGATTCAATTTCAGTCTTGTTTAGCGCAACGGGCAAACACAAATGGCTGAAACTGCAATTTTGACAATGAATTGAGAATTGGCTTCCTTTGCTCATAGGTTAAAACTATAAATAGTGTCGACTTACTATAATCTTACTCTTTTGTTTATGAAATTGCTGCATAAATTAAAAAGAGCGCGTAAATAGCCAATATTCCTGAAAAGCATTGCCTTACCACGGGGTGCCTAAAACCGGCTATAAGGTACTGACTACCTGCGCTTGCTGCTAGCAAGGTGGGCAGGGTACCTAATCCAAAAAATAGCATAATAGCTGCGCCATCAACGGCCGAACCTGAAGCTAACGACCATGTCAGTGTTGAATAAACTAATCCGCAGGGAAGCCAGCCCCATATAAAACCGTAAGGCAGCGCATAGGCTGGACTTTTGAACGGAAGAAAGCGTTTAGATAGGGGCTGAATGGCTTTAAATAATCCGCGTCCCATTGCTTCAATGTAATTTAAGCCCTGCCACCACTTACCCAAGTAACAGGCTAAAAGCAGCAGCATAATGCCACTAATCAAAGACAAAACAGGTTTAGCAATAGGTACAAATTCGGTGGCCATTTGGCCAACAGCGCCTGTAATAGCGCCGGCTAGGGTGTAGCTGATTATACGACCAAAATTATAAGCAAGAGTGTAAGGCAAAGCGGCTTCATTACTTGGTGTTACTGTACGAAGTGCAGCAACAATGCCGCCGCACATGCCTACGCAATGCACACCGCCCGCAATACCAATGAAAAAGGCAGAGAATATATTAATCTCTGTCATCAGTTTCTTTGCGTTGTTGCAACTGCTTACGTTGCTCGGCTAGTTTCTTTTCATCACCTGACAAATCATCATCAAACAAAATGCTATAGCCCTGTCGGTCGAGATCTTCAAACTGGTTAGTTTTCACTGCCCAGAAAAAGATAACCAGCGCCAACGCAACAATGATGATAGCGATGGGAATTAATACGTAAATGATGCTCATATTATTTACTTAATAACCTAGTTGAATTGGTGACCACAATAATACTACTGAGCGACATGCCAACCACGGCCATCCAGGGAGAGAGTAACCCCGATACCGCAAAGGGGAGAATAATAATATTGTAACCTACCGACCATGCGATGTTTTGCTGAATTTTACGCTTTGCTTGTTGGGCCACTGAAAATAAGGTGGGTACCGACAGCAGGCTGTCTCCTAGCAAAATAACATCGGCAGCTGTTTTCGCTACATCGGTGGCATTTCCTACGGCAACTGCCACATCAGCGCTAGCAAGAACAGGGGCATCATTTATACCGTCGCCCATCATCATGACTTTGCGACCTTGCTTTTGCAAAGTATGCACTTGAGAATACTTTTGCTCTGGCGACAAGCCACCTTTTGCTATGTTAATCGGTAAGCCTGCAGTAAGTGTATCAACGTTTGTCTGAGTATCGCCACTTAGTACCACGAGTTGATGTTCATCCAATGCGGTGAGCGTGGCTAAGGCATCTTGACGCAAACTATCATTTACGCAGAACGCGGCCATTAATACACCATCAGCACACAAAAACACGTTTGCCGGTATATCTACTTTTGAGGTAGTTGATAAGTTACAAAATACGGCTGAGCCCATAGTAAAAACTACATTGTTTATCTCACCACTAATGCCGCCACCAGGTGTAACGATAAATCCGTTAATATTATTAGTTGGGGTTTTATTGTGTGACTCAACAGCTTCGTTATCAAAGGCACGAGCAATAGGGTGTTCAGAACGAGACTCTAACAAAGCGGTAAGCGCCATTACCTGCACCGGATCTACGCCTTTAGCAAACCAGCGCTGTTGTAGTGAGAACTTACCTTCTGTCAGTGTGCCGGTTTTATCAAGAGCGATGGTATCAATATCGGTAAGCTGCTCTAACGCGTCAGCACGCTTTAATAAAATGCCCTGACGATTCAGCTTAGCCATAGCGCAAGTTAACGCTGAAGGTGTGGCTAAGCCTAGCGCACAGGGGCAGGTTGCCACTAGTACAGAGATGGTGATCCAAAAAGCGTCTACACTACCAGCAAAAGTCCAATAACCATAGGTAAGTGCAGATATAAGCAGCACCGAGAACACAAAATAACGAGAAAAGTTATCGGCAATTTGAGCCGCTTTTGGCTTGCTTGCCATCGCGCTAGCTTGCAAGCGTACTATTTGATTGACCAAAGCATGCTTTAAGCTTTGAGTCACTTTAACCGTTAATGTGCCATCTTGATTTACCGTACCGCCATATACTAAATGGCTGGCCGATTTGCTAACCGGGTTAAATTCTCCAGTTAACATAGATTCATCAACCGCGGCAGTGCCATCTAGCACAATACCATCCACAGGAATGGTCTCACCGGGTTTTACTAGTACCACATCATTAGGCACTAAAAGCTTCGCCAAACACTGAGCAATGCTGCCGTCACTTTCAATTTTTGATGCAGAGACAGGAATATACTGCATCATGTTAGCCGAAATTTGCGCCGCTCGGTGCCTGCTTCTATGTTCCAAAAACCGGCTTAAAAGCAGTAAAAAGATAAACATGCAGATAGATTCAAAATACACTTCACCTTGCTCTAGCAAGGTCGAACGTAAACCCGCAAAGTAGGTACCAAATACAGCAAGGGTTACAGGCACGTCCATATTTACGGTTCTTGCGCTTATGGCCTTTAAAGCACCTAAATAGAACGCGCTACCTGAATAGACGACAACGGGTGTGGTAAGGGTAAGTGCTACCCAATAGAAGTATTGACGGGTTTCTTGTTCAATGGCACCAAACCAATCGAAGTAAAGCCCGGCCATTAACATCATCACCTGCATGGTCATAATGCCGGCTAAACCTAACTTTTTAATAAACGACTTTTGCTCACGTTTATAGCTAGCTTCATGTTCATCGGGGTGAAACGGTGAACCAACATACCCTATGCGTTTTAATGTGGTGAGTATTTGGCTAAGTTTAATAACACTGGGTTCCCAGGTTATTAATGCGCGGCGCTCTTGAACATTTACGGCTACTTGGGCAATGCCTGCAACTTTAGACAGTTGTTTTTCAATCAACCAACCACACGCGGCACAAGTAATGCCTTCAAGGGTTAGCTGTATTTGTTTGTGTTGGCCTTCATCGAAAACAAACTCTTCTTGAAGAGCTGGGTCGTCATAAACGTTGAGCGCAGATAGGCTTTCTAAAATACCGTCGTCAGATTTTTGCGCCGGCTCAGTACGAAACTGATAGTAGTCTTCCAAGCCATTATCAACGATGGCTTGCGCAACGGCTTGGCAACCAGGGCAGCATAGCTGCCTAGTTTCACCTAATATTACTGCTTCGTATTTGTGTGTTGCATCGTTAGGTAACGCGCAATGGAAACAAAGATTCTCGCTCATTACGGGTTAAACTTGATGGCGCCAGAGTAGGGAAGTTGAAGCGTATTTTGTACTTTCCAACTATCATCAACAGGAGAAAGCGAGACCTGCCATTTACCCGTTAGGTCTTTTTCAACAAAGCCGCGGTAAATACCATTCGCATCACGACTTAATAATACACTCGCATCACGTTCTTCCATGGTTACATGGTAAAAATTCAGTTTAAGAGCGTTTCCTTCTGCTGGAATACCAGAATGAAACTTTACAGAGATACTGCCATCGGTAATGGTTAAGTCTGTTGTAATATTTTTGCGTTTTGCGATGGCTTCTTTATCTAGCCGTGCATTGATGGCTTTACCTTCTTTGTAGTAATCGTCTACCACTAAGCTATCTTCAGTTGAAATAGCCAGTTTCAATAACACGCCACCCATTACTAATGTAATTAAGGGAACGGCAATAAGGAACCAGGGCCAGAATTGTTTATACCAAGGTGTATTCATTAATTATTTCAACTCGTTTACTACAGGAAAACCGGCGCGATAGGAAAGATATGGCATCCAGTTGAATAAGGTTATTTTCTCATAAAAAAAGCCCCGTGATAACGAGGCTTTTTAGCATTATTGTTGGTTATACGAATTTAGTCGTTAGAAAGACTATAAACGTACGATGCAACAACGTGGATTTTGTCATCACCCAAAGTTTTCTTGAATGAAGGCATAACACCATTTCGGCCGTAGGTTAACGTTTCAGTAACCGCACGATGGCTTCCGCCATATAACCAAATGTTGTCAGTCAGGTTAGGCGCACCAAGTGCTTGGTTACCTTTACCGTCCATACCATGACAAGCAGCACATGCAGCAAAGCGAACTTTACCTGCATCAGCAAGTTGCTGGTCAACATCACGCCCGCTTAGGCTTAATGCGTACTCAACAACTTCTTCGATGCCTTTCTCACCCATGACATCTATCCATGCAGGCATAGCGGCTTTACGGCCTAATGTTAAGGTTTCAACAATTTTTGCACCCGAACCACCGTATAACCAATCGTTATCAGTGAGGTTGGGGAAACCGCCGTTTTGGCCACGAGCATCAGAACCATGACACTGAGAGCAGTTTTGCATAAACAAACGCTGTCCCACTTTGTTCGCTTCAGGGTCTTTTGCTAGCTCCTCAACAGGAATTTGTGCATACGCTTCAAAAATTGGGTCGAACTTTTCAGCCGCATAATCCAATTCTCGATCGTATTCTACAAACTTGCCTTGCTCTTTTGCATCAACACGCGCTTGCGCCGATTCTTCAAGCGTCAATATGCCTTGGTTTGAGCTCTTCCAGCCAAATAAGCCTTCGTACGAACCCAATCCAGGATAAAGGGCAAGATAGATAAAACCCCAAATGATTGTCATGTAGAACATGATTGTCCACCAGCGAGGAAGGTTGTTATTCAACTCCTCGATGCCGTCAAATTCATGCCCCATTGATTCTCCCTCTGGCACGCCTGTTTGATTGGACAAACACCAGCGCAGAAGGAAATAGCAACCAATGATTAACCCTAGGGTTATCACTGAAATCCAAATTGTCCAAAACATACTCATAAGTTCGAGACTCCTGCTAATCTTCTTTTGATTTTTCTTTGTCTTCGTCTGCGAAAGGCAAATTCGCCGCTTCATCAAACTTTTGCTTGTTGCGGCTACTAAAAGCCCACCAAACTATGCCAATGAAACTAACAAAGACGATGACAGTAAAAATGCTACCTACTATTCCTTGATCCATATTATTTCAAATGTGTGCCAAGAGATTGTAAATATGCAATAAGGGCTTCCATTTCAGATTTACCCTGTACTGCCGCTTGTGCTCCCGCGACATCTTCGTCGGTATACGGTACGCCAAAGCCTTGGAAAACTTCCATCTTCTTGGCGGTTAACTTACCGTCAAGTTTGTTTTCTGCAAGCCATGGGAAACCAGGCATGTTCGACTCAGGTACCACGTTACGCGGATTAAGCAGGTGAACACGATGCCATTCATCACTGTAACGCCCACCAACACGTGCTAGGTCAGGACCAGTACGCTTAGAACCCCAAAGGAAAGGGTGTTCCCATACTGACTCACCAGCAACACTGTAGTGGCCGTAACGTTCTGTTTCGGCACGGAACGGACGAATCATCTGACTATGACAACCAACACATCCTTCACGGATATAGATATCACGGCCTTCTAATTCTAATGCTGTATAAGGGCGTAAGCCTGTTACCGGTTCCATTGTCTGCTGCTGAAACATCAGCGGCGTAATTTGAACCATGGCACCGAAGCTAATCGCAACAAGGATTAGCACGGTTAACAGGCCGACATTTTTTTCAATTAACTCATGTGGGTTTTTCATTATGTCGTCTCCTTATTACGCTGGCTGAGTTGTAACATCAGCAGCGATACTACCTTTAGGGGCACGAACGGTTTTCCATGTGTTATAAGCCATGATAAGCATGCCAGTAACCACGAAACAACCACCAATGAAACGAACCACATAGAAAGGTTTAGACGCTTCAAGCGATTCTACAAAGCTATACGTTAATGTACCGTCAGCATTTACTGCACGCCACATTAGCCCTTGAAGAACACCTGACATCCACATTGCTACGATATAAAGCACTACACCAATTGTTGCTAACCAAAAGTGAACATTAACAAGACGTGTGCTGTACATCGCTGGCTGACCAAACAGAATAGGTATTAAGTGGTAAATAGAACCAATTGATACCATGGCTACCCAACCTAGTGCACCTGAGTGTACGTGGCCGATAGTCCAATCTGTGTAGTGAGACAATGCGTTAACTGTTTTAATTGCCATCATTGGGCCTTCAAAGGTAGACATACCATAGAAAGACAATGAAACAATTAAGAAACGTAATACAGGGTCAGTACGCAATTTATGCCATGCACCAGATAGCGTCATTATACCGTTTATCATTCCGCCCCAAGAAGGAACAAATAGAATGATAGACATCACCATACCTAGCGACTGTGTCCAATCGGGTAGGGCAGTATAATGTAAGTGGTGAGGACCAGCCCAAATGTACAATGAAATCAATGCCCAAAAGTGAACAATAGATAATCTGTACGAGTAAACTGGGCGACCTGCTTGCTTAGGAACGAAGTAATACATCATGCCTAAGAAGCCAGCAGTTAGGAAGAAACCTACTGCGTTATGGCCATACCACCACTGCATCATGGCGTCTACTGCGCCTGCATACAATGAGTAAGACTTAGTGAAAGACACCGGAATGGCCATGCTATTACCAATGTGCAATACAGCAACGGTAAGCATGAACGCCCCTAAGAACCAGTTCGCAACATAAATATGCGACACTTTTCGGATAACTAGGGTTCCGAAGAAGTTAATGATATAAGCGAGCCAGACCAGCGTAATCAGTATGTCGATTGGCCATTCTAGTTCAGCGTATTCTTTCGAGCTGGTTAAACCTAAAGGTAGAGAAACTACCGCTAATACGATAACGGCTTGCCAGCCCCAAAACGTAAATGCAGCAAGTTTGTCACTGAACAGTCTAACCTGTGAGGTACGCTGAACGATGTAGTATGACGTCGCGAACAAAGCACAGCCGCCGAAGGCAAAAATAACGGCATTGGTATGCAAAGGACGCAGACGCGAGAATGTTAGCCATGGTGTGTCAAAGTTAAGCATAGGTGCAAATAATTGCGCGGCAATAAATACCCCTAGGCCCATACCAATGATACCCCAGACTATGGTCATAATGGTAAATTGCCTAACTACTTTATAATTGTAGTCAGGTTGTGCTTGGCTTATTTCACTCATTTTAATGAATCTTCCACTTCAAATGAACTATGGTCTCCAACAGCCGTTCAAGTACGGTCTAGACATGCGAAAGCAACGGAATAACGCTTCACACCGAGCTCGGAAAGAGTAATAATTATAGTCTCCAAGCCAGTTGGTACGCGGATGATAAGGTTTTTAATTACAAAAAGATACCATAAACTACCTGAGCTTGATCTCCATCAATGAAGAAATATACAAAATTTAAGAAATGCTAAAAAACAGTAACAAAAAGAGATCATTTTATTCACAAGAGTGGCTTGCCCCCCTTTGCATTTTTGTCGTTGCAGTATGTGTATTTGCAGTGCATCAATACCAAATGTCCGCTACGCCTTCTTCAAGCTCCTTAAATGAAATAGGAGAGAGCTGTACATTTGTCAACGAGCACTGTGAATTTTTAATACACGGCAGACACGCCTATGCGGAATTTTCACAGAAAGTAGAACCTGAAACCTCTATTACCTTAGTTCTAGATTTGCCTGTCGGAACAAAAATAGAAAGTGCCTGGATTGAAGGCGTAAACATGTACATGGGAAAAGTGCCCGTATTACTTGAAAATAAAAACAATGGAGAGTGGTCAGGCTGGTTTATGTTAGGAAGCTGTAACGAATCGGCAATGAGGTGGCAATTGCGGTTAAATATAGAAGGGCAGGCAGCACCAAGCTACCTGAACTTCGAAACGAGAATGTAGTATGAATTACATCTGAGATTGCAAATAGTTAGACAAACCAAGGCGTTTAACTAGGCCAAGTTGTTGTTCTAACCAATGCGCATGGTCGCGCTCGGTATCGTCAAGTAGTACTACTAAGATATCACGTGTTACATAGTCTTTTTCAGACTCACATAACGCGATGACTTCTTTAAGTTTTGCATCTACCTCATATTCAACACGAAGGTCGCTTTCAAGCATTTCAGGTACATCTGAACCTACTTTAAAACCAGTTCGTGTGACCATGTCAGGTACGCCTTCTAAAAACAGCATACGCTCGATAAGTTTAGTGGCGTGGCCACGCTCATCGTCAAATTCGTGGTCGATACGCTCATAAAGCTTAGTAAGACCCCAATCCAAATACATTTGTGAATGAATGAAGTATTGATCCATCGCTGCTAATTCGTAAGAAAGTAGCTCGTTTAGACCTTTAATGATGGTTTGATTACCTTTCATTAGTCATCTCCCATTACTTGCGCCTGAAGGTAGTTTTCAATACCCATAGCGCCAATTTGATATTCTTGAGTTTCAATCCAATCTAAATGATCTTCTTCATACTCTAAAATTGATTCGAGGATATCCCGTGTAACGTAATCCTGCTTTTCTTCGCATAGTGCGATAGCTTCACGTAACAGTGGCAGCTGTTCTTTTTGGAATCTGGCATCGCAGCTCAGCATTTCCTCAGTATCTTCGCCAATGTAAAGCTTGCCCAACGCTTGAAGGTTAGGTAACCCTTCTAAAAATAGAATGCGCTCAATCAACTCATCTGCTTGCTTCATGTCTTTAATCGATTTTTTGTAGTTCTTTTCATTGAGCTCTTGTAAGCCCCAATTTTTGAACATACGTGCATGCAGAAAGTACTGATTTATAGACGTTAACTCACTAGTGAGTACATCATTCAGCTTTGCGACGACTTGTTTGTCACCTTGCATAGTAAGAACCTTAATTAAGAATATGAAGCTAGTGTAGAACGGAAACGCAAAAATGTCAAAAAATTACTTTAAAAACAATGGCATACAAATGGAAATGGTTATCACTTCATCCTTTGTTTGCATTAAGAATAGCCAGCTACTCTTGTTGCGTATTTGCATAGGCTAAACTTTCTTCGGCAAAACCTAAACCCGCTTCGGTGAAAAAGTTAAATACTTTATCTACGCCTTGTTCTAATAAATAATTCACTTCATCTTCATACCGGGCGATTGCCGCTACTTTACCGGTGTAACCCGCGTTTCTTAATTGGCGAGTAATATTGATTGCATCTTGTATAGAAGGTAGGGCTAACAGAATTAAATGAACGTTTTTAATTTCAAGGTTGTCCCATAAATCAACATCTTCACCGTCGCCGCAAATAACATTTAATCCTTCACTGGCAAGTTGTTTTACTTTCACTCTGTCGGCGTCCATACCCCATACGCTTACATCAGCAAGTTTAGACAGCGCATTAAACGCACCTTGCCCAACACGTCCCATTCCCAGCACTAAAAATTCTGCTTTGTGCAAAGTAGGGTAAATGTCTTCTTTAAGACGACGGTTCTTTTCGTAACGTTTAATGGTGTCTTTATATTTGTGATACTGAGAATGCGAGGTGCGGTACAACACACTGGTAATAACGAACGAGACAGACAGTGAAAGCGCAATGACTACCAACCAGCTTTCAGCCAGTAAACCCAGCGATACGGCAAGCGCGCCGACAATAAGACCAAATTCACTGAAATTAGACAGTACAAGGCTGCTTAAATAAGACGTTCTGCCTCGTAATCGTAGCGACGTAAATAAGCCAAAGAATAATGCTGCCTTTATAGGGATAAATAAACAGAACACCAACGCAATAATAATCATATTGAAATCAGGAAGTGCGGTTAGCCCGATGGTAAGGAAAAAGCCAATCAAGAATAAGTCTTTAAAACTGAGTAACGACTTAGCAAGTTCGCTGGCTTTTTCATGTTGCGCTAACATAATGCCAAATATCAGTGCGCCCAAGTCACCTTTGATATTCACTAGCTCGAATAAGTGATAACCACCTAACGCAAGAATAAATCCAGTAAGGGGTAGTAACTCTCCGTGACCTGACTTATTGATAACACGGTTAATAAGCGGCATAGCGGGAATAAGAGCCAGTAGCCCAAGTGCCCATACCGAGGGCAGTTTGCCTGTGGCAGCCACTAAAAATATAACAGCAAACACGTCTTGCATAACCAAAATGCCAATGGCAAGGCGACCATGACGGGTTTTACTTTCACCGCTTTCTTCTAGCACCTTAATAACACAAACCGTACTGCTGAAGCTTAACGCAAAGGCAATCAGCGTAGCGCTTTGCCACGTTAATCCTTCTATATATTGGCTGGCAACGGCAGCTATGCCATACACACCACAAGTAACAATTCCCACCCAAATAAGGGTGTGCGAAATACTACCGGCCCACACTTCACGTTTACTTAAGTCGCGAACGTTCAATTTTAAACCGATAGTGAACAACATAATGGTAATGCCCAAGTTGGCTATCTTGGTAAGATCACCAGTGAGTGTGTAGCCTGAGAAATTTAGTAAGAAGCCCGCGACCAAGTAACCTACTAACGGGGGGATCCCAATAAGTTTAACCGTTAAACCGCAAACAAATGCGAACAGAAGAAATGCATACTCCATGAATTACCTTTCACCATTTCGATTAGTTAGTACAAATAGGAATGTTTGTAGTCCGTTTTAGCCATGACATTCCTACCTTACATTTTTACATAAGTTAGCGGCGATCATTAAAAGTGCTCAACACGCTGATGTATATAGAAGTCTTTAGATTAGCATGTAATGGAACATGAGCGAATGGTAAAAGGTAGATACCATTATGTTGCGTTTATATCGCTGTAGGTTTTATTAATTAAAGATATAGTAATAAGTAAATGTACCGCCTAATAAAACCCAAAATTGTGTTGGAACAGTAAAAACTGATAATCACACATGGAGTAGCTATGCGAAATCAAATCTTAGGAACCTTAACGGCATTATTTATTTTTAACTTACTGGTAGGCTTTTACTGGCATCCCGCGTGGTGGTTTCTATTATTAACCGTGTTGTTACTCGTCTTAGCAATCTTCGATACAGTCCAGAATAAACATGCGATCCTAAAAAACTTCCCGTTAATTGGCAGAACTCGCTGGACCGTTGAATCACTGCGGCCTTTTATACAGCAGTATGTTTTAGAATCAGATACTGGCGGTACGCCTATTTCCCGTATGTTTCGCTCTATTGTGTACCAACGAGCGAAAGACAGCAGAGAAACTATTCCTTTTGGCACCCAATTAAATACTTACGACGATGGTTATGAATGGATAGGGCACTCATTATCGGCCCGTGATATTGATGAAATGAACCACGATCCAAGAGTAACGATTGGTGGCAAAGACTGTAAGCAACCATATCATGCAAGCATTCTTAATATTAGTGCGATGAGCTTCGGCAGCCTGTCTAAAAATGCCATATTGGCGCTCAACAAAGGCGCTAAAAAAGGTAATTTTTTCCACAATACCGGAGAAGGAGGTTTAACACCTTACCATGAAGAAAACGGTGGCGACATTGTTTGGCAAATTGGTACTGGTTATTTTGGATGCCGAACTAAAGACGGAAAGTTTGATGCCGATCTGTTTAAAGAAAAAGCCTGTTTGCCGCAAGTTAAAATGATTGAAATAAAATTAAGCCAAGGCGCAAAACCAGGCCACGGCGGTATATTACCCGCTTATAAAAACACACCGGAAATCGCTAAGATTAGAGGGGTAGAACCAGGTACTCAGGTAGACTCTCCGCCACGCCATAGCGCCTTCTCTACGCCGTTAGAGATGATCGATTATATACAAAAGCTTCGCGATCTAAGTGGTGGTAAGCCCATTGGCATTAAACTAGCTTTAGGCCGAAAAAGTGAATTTATCGCCATGTGTAAAGCAATGGTAGAAACCGGTATTACACCCGATTTTATCACCGTTGATGGAGGAGAGGGCGGTACAGGCGCTGCGCCATTAGAGTATACAAATTCAATTGGGTTTCCGCTTAGAGAAGCCTTGGCTTTTGTAGATGACTGTTTAATTGGCTTCGACTTAAGAAAAGAAATTAAAATCATTGCATCGGGAAAAATAATTTCTGCATTTCAATTGGTTAAAAACTTAAGTTTAGGCGCGGATATTTGTAATAGCGCAAGAGGTATGATGTTGGCGCTTGGCTGTGTGCAGTCGCTTTCATGTAACACTAATAAATGCCCAACCGGCGTGGCAACGCAAGATCCAAAACTTACTAAAGGGCTAGACGTAACAGATAAATCAGAGCGAGTGTATCGCTTTCACAAAAAGACACTGCATGCATTAATGGATATGCTGTCTTCAACAGGGCATGTGAGTACAACGGAATTAAATCGCACACATATATTTAGACGTGTCAATCAAGCAAGTATCGCTCGGTACGACGAAATCTTTCCGCTAGTGAAAACCGGAACACTGTTGGGTGATGATATTCCTGAGCGATTTAAGCTGCACGTTAAAGAAGCTAATTCTGATAGCTTTATGCCATGCAGCTTGTTGGCTGAAATCGAAGAAGAAACGAAATCAGTGTCTTAATTTTCGCCCTGACTATCTTGTTCTGGCATGCGTAATTGGTACAACCGATACTCAGACGTTCTATAGGGAACTACTTTATATTTAGGTTGTAAATAAGCAACTAAATCAATGAGTTCTTGAACCGTAAGTACATTGTTCATGTTGCGCATGCGAGACTCTCCATCTACGGAAGTCATGCTAACGGGCTGCCTGCGTGTTAGTTTGTGTGAGGGGTTTATTACGCTGGTGACCAATTCACCGTACGTGGTGATCCTACCGCTGCTTCCTCCTAAAGGTATAGGTTTTGGAACAAGATAGGCATGGTCATCTGGCATGGTTATACCTTCTATTTGATGACAATCAGTGCACTGGTATTTTTGAAATGCCACTTTTCCAGCATCAGCGTTCCCCTCAGGTAAGCTAAATCCACGAGGCGACTCAGGTCCTAAATCACATCCTGTCAATAACAGCGCAACAAACGGTAATACAGAAGTAAGCTTTGCCATGTTCACGACTCCAACTTTATTACTTTGAATTTTTATTATGGTGCAAATCTAGAACCGTGAATTGATTTCAATCAAAGAATTGTGAACAGAAGTTAACTATATTGTGATTATCCACTCCCAATAATGGAATGAACTGATGAACGATTACACCACTGTTTTAGTACCTGTTGATGTGTTTTCAGACTATACCCAAATTTTGTCGAGAGCATTGCGGGTAGCCCCAGATCCAAAGAACGTTCATTTACTCTATGTGGCATTTCCACAAACAAACGTTGAACCCTACGGGTTGTTTTTGGAGCGTGATTATTCACAAGACGTGCAAGATCAAGCAATGACAAAACTGAAAGACATTGCGGCAATCAACGATATTCCAACGAGCAATTTAAATGTTGAAATTGGTTCACCTGCTGATGAAATACATCACTTAGCAGAAAAGCTTAACGCTGATCTTATTGTGATAGGCACACATGGACAAAGCGGGCTTCGCCTTTTGCTTGGCTCTACGGCCAATGCTGTACTACATGGTGTGAAAAGAGATGTGTTGGCGGTAAAAATATAGCAAATGTATAGCGAGTATATAGCGAGAGAGCTTAATACTAGCGCTGAAACACACGTAACATATCTGTCATTTAAATAAGTTAGTGTTTAAGAATAATGACTTAAAACACTGTGATGTTATGCCACCAAAGCGCTCAGGTTTCACTCGTTTGTATTTTGCAACTATCTACTCCTGTCGAGGAATAAAAGCGGCATTTTCGAGTGAAGCTGCAGTTAGACAAGAAATTGTAGCAATGGCGCTTTTAATTCCCATTGTGTTCATACTAGATGTAACAAACAGCGAAAGAGTACTGTTACTCTTTTCGCTGTTTATAGTGCTTATTACCGAATTACTTAACACCGCTGTAGAAAAATTATCTGATCATGTAAGTACTGATATGCACGAACTGATAGGGAAGGCCAAAGACATAGGGTCGGCCGCAGTATTTATCAGCTTGATATTGGCGTTAGTAACATGGGGAATCATCTTACTGTAATAATACTAAACGAAGACTTCCAAAGCCATACGTTAAATTACAAAAGATGGCTAACCTATTACCCTATTACATGGTCTCGGGACTTTTCTTACCGTCGTAACATTGCTCGATTAACTCCACCACAGAGCTGCTCAAATTCTTAAGGTGAGATGCATCAACACGACTTTCACCGCCGTGATTCAAATCGGAAATAGTAAACACCACATCTTCTCCGCTAGAATTGACATGAACCAATACATCATCATCTTCACCTACAAATGGCACCTTAATATAAAGAGGCTCATTGTTGTCAGCAAAATAATCAATGGCTTCGTCAACTGTAGTGAATGCAGGTTTTTTCTCTGGGTGTAGAGACCAGGTTTTAGATGGGATGACGAGTTCAGCAATTGTTTTACCGTGTGAGGCGTTAATACCATTAGACATAACATTTCCTTTTTTAGTACCTATATTAGTTGGTACGAAACCATTCGATAAATGGGTTCAATTGTTGAAAACAAACAAGATAAAAGAAAGCAAAAATAGGGAGGAGAGGTGGGTAAAATAAGGGCAAAAGAAAAGGAAAAAGGAGGAAATGAGCACTGAAAAGTTACGCGTAACTCAAGAGGTGCAATAAATTTAATTATATCAGTTACTTATAAATGTTTCGCTCGTCACTAACAAATTCTACTGTTAACCAGAATAATGAGATAAATCTTATATCAAGTAACAAGTATTAGGCGAAAACATAAATTAACGTTTGAATTTTTCTGATAACTTGGCCATTCCACCACGTTTAACGTTAGCTTGTTGTGTATAGTGACCTGGCATTTCAGGCGATTGCCAGCCCCCAGCCAATTGAAGCTCTGGCAATGTGGCACCATTCTCAGCAAGTGAAACCGCGCCACCAACTCGGCCACTATGAGGTGTAATGTTTTCTTTTATTCCTGCACGAGCAGCAATTCGTTTCCATATCCGATAGACACTCGAATAATCTAAGATTGATTGCAAAGCAGGATCATATACCGGTGAATGAGCCGCTGAATGATGATGCGTATTAGGCTGCTCGTCAAAAGGTAAAAGTGCATGGCCACGGTTAGAAACACGGCGGAACAATATACCTTTGTTTATACGACGAGGATCATCGGTAAGTCGTTCACTTTGCAACTTCACATCAAAATTAGCCTCAGCAATGTACTCATCCACCATGTTAATAGTGCTAGTAGAAATAAATCTATGAGAACCCTTACCGCTTTGGTCAGACTTTGACGTAACCACCAATAATGCATTGTTGCGTCTACTGATATGTTCAGCACAAACACGCACTAACTCATCAGCTCGTAAGAGAGCATCAAACATTAAGTTCATGATGGTTAAGTCACGCATCTCTAACAAGGTGTCTGGAATAATCTTATTGTTTATCTCATCCAGTAAATCGATAGTAAGGGGAACGGCTTGGTTATGACTGAGTTGAAATTTACGATTTTCAATAAGCGAGAGTCGAACGAAATCTCGAAGATAAACAGATTGGATGATAGGATTTGGAAGCTTTGCAATACCCAAAAATTTACTAAGCGCTGACAGGCGCCGCTTAATAGTTCTGTAGGCGAGGGGAGACTTACAGAGTTCTTCCACATAGCGTTTGATTGCATGTTCATTATGAGAGAAATCATTACTAAAGCTATCAATACCTTCAGACTGGCAAAAGATAGCGAAGTCGTTAAAATCACTAATATAAGCGCGTTGTGTATTACGCGGTAGCTTCGTGAAAATGTCACGAAAATACGCATCAACATATTCAGCTCGTTCGCTACTAGCACTGTCACGATCGACGATTGATAGTTGGGTATTTGAACCAGGACTGAATATAGACGACATCTAACTAACTCATTGTTATTATGATTAATTAAGGCAGTTAAATTCACGCATGATAATTACAGTTATCATGCGTGAATTTACTTAGATAGCCTTGTATCAGCCCAATTCTACACATGTATACTGTTTTTATATACAGCTTTAACAGTATTAGTGACCTTTTATCGATCTAATCGGTTATTTATTGAACGTGCGCTACGTAAAATTTAACGGTATATACCTCTATTATGCGCTCAGATTTCACGTAGAAGCGCATTTAGATTAGCTGATTTTCCAATTCCTTTTGCCTAAACTTAGTCTAAATAATGAATATTTTAAGCACTGGATTTAGTGTTTATTAAAATAGCAGCATTAACTAAAGTCCTACCTAAAATCTCAAATGGTTTATATCGCTAGTTTTTAAAGATAAAGATTTCTCTTATAAAACTATATTGAAGATTTAACTGCACACTTATTACTAAGTAAGAATTTAATTATAAAAATAGGTTAGGCGTCTATTTTTTATAAAGAATAATCAGTAAAGAATTAGCTAATTAAGTTGTCAGCTGCAAAGGCTTGAATCTCATATTGCTCACAACATCTGTTCACCAAATCAATTTAAGGTTACAAAGCATACCAACGGAAAGACTCATACGATCTTCCTGTATAATTAACTAACAAGCCTTACTTAGAACCTTAATCAAAAGCTTATCAGTAAATTTATAGATTAAACGTAATCGTAAAGTATCTTAATTGATAGTGATAATAGCCAACTCATGTATTTAACATAGAGCCTTTCAACCATGTAAAGCTTCGAATTGTTGCCTTTAAGATTATGGTATTCATTGCATGCCTAATTAATTTAAACAAAGCGCTTCAATATATCTAATCCTTGGGAAGGGAACAGCCCCAAAGCCGGCTATCGCGACATACAGAGTTGCGAACACATCGACTTACAAACACGCCTGCCTACCTAGCTATATCAATACTCTATTTAACATAATATACATTATGCGCAATTAAGTATATGAGGGTTTAGGGTGGTTGATGCCAGCCTTCTCGGTCGGTTTGTCGTGCGTGATGGCTTACACACATTTTCGTATGCAGTTATTGCGTGGTTATGAGATGTGTTTTTATGACGTGCGTGAGATTAAAATCTGAGATGATTTGCGAGGTGTATGCCGAACTTTTCGCATACGCGCACTGTGTGCAAGCTAGTATGTTATGGATATTTCGTTAAGCACTTCTAGAATGATAAATTTGATTTTCAATAGATAACAAAACGAAGGAAGGATTTTATAAATTAAAGGTACTTATAAAGTATATGTAAAGGAAGTTGTTTTACGAAAGATCTTCATGGTATTAATTCTTTAATGCGGCATTTTCTATTTCTAACACAATCATACGCTCTAACATTCTTAACAGCTGTTTGCGGTTTTCTTTTTGAATTTTTGTCAGGCTCTTATTCAGTGAAATAACGTCATCTTCTGATAAAGACACTTCAACACTTTCGATAATATTCGCATTATGTACGAACTGCTTATAGTGGCTAATACTATTTTCTATTGCGGTATCTATTAAATTTTGCGGGCAGCCAACTAGCTTGCTAGTAATATAAGTAGTAATAACTTTTCTTACAGCTGTTAAACATGTCGGAAATGCTATAACGTTTTCTATATGTTGGTTGTTACCTTCGTCTTCTGTGCTCATTAAACACCACCTCAATCCGATTCATACAGTGCACATATTTAAAAGTATATTATTCGAAATTAAATATTACATTACTAAATGCTTAAATTAGTATTTCTATGGATTAGAGTTTTTTTGATTTAGTTTGTTCACTATGGCATTTAACGCTTCTTTATCGCCCTCATAGGTTAATGCATTAATACTGCGCTCATAGGCTGTTTTGGCGTGTTCAGTTGCTGCGGTGGAGACTTTACCGTTACTAGTTTTAGCAATGGCATCTAAGGTTTTCTGCATTCTTATGGAAACCTCAATCATAGATGCGCCATCTCGAGCAACTCCAGTAAAAGCGTCATCAAACATATCTTCAGTGCTAATATTAGGTACGGTTACGTTGTGGTATTTGATATCGTCGGCTTCATTTTCAACTTCTTTTTGCGCCCATTGAATAAACAGCCGAGCATAACTACCAAGAATACTAATGGCCGTACCCGGGTCATTAACCGAAGGCGAAAGTGCACGGGATGCTATTTCTGATAATACCACTAAGCCATATCTTGGGTCGGCTTCAAAAGACCGTTCGCTTCCAATTTGAAATGCCGAAAGCAGTGCGGCTTTATCGCTTTTCTCATTACTTTTGCCCTCATCATTTCCATCATTTTGTCCGTCAACTTTGTCACTGCTTTTATTTTTGCTGTTATCCACGGAATGTTTCTGCTTAACGCTTTCTATATAGCACAGCGGCCTATCGGGTGTACAAAATTGCCCAGGTAACATGGCGATGTGTACTTGAGTACCTTGCTCTTCAGCCCAGGCTTGTACTTTTGCCATATCAACCATTTGAACATAGCCAATGCTATCGGTTGTTAGGGTTTGGTATTTTGAGGTATCGCCGCCCTGCTCTTTCACGCTTTTTGGCTGCTGCTTACCGCCGAGTCGTGGCGTGGACAACCGATGATTAATGGCTCGCATCGCGGCAGCTTCAACTTTTTGTACTGTTGAACCCACACGGCCTAGCCTGGCTACACTGTCTACCCAGCGGATAAACGTAAGAATGACGATGGCAAAGACTAAACAGGTAAGACAAAAAAGAAGAAATATTCCAGCGTCTTCGAAGAAGTTGTTACTTGAAGCTGTAATGGCGACTACGCTAAAAATAAACGCACCGACAAAAGTAGACAGTGCATTTTGTGAGGCATCGTCTGAGATGATTAAACTTACCGAACGTGGCGTGGATGACCTACTTGCAGACGCATAAGCACTGACCATAGTGCCTGCTGAAAATGTCGCTATGACCAACATGCTTGATGCCATAATGGACAACAAAGTTTCAACCGAGGCTTGTTCAACTGTAGGAAGGTGCTGCGCAAGTGCCGTACCGTCTGCCAGTTTCGAAGTGAAAACAGCAGCAATAGACAACAAGCATAATGATAAAGGCTTTACCCATAGCTTCTCTTTCAAACTAAATAGCAAAAACCGCAATCTATCTACCGTAATAGGCGCATCCATGAACTCGTGTCCTTTATTTTTTATAATTATAGTCAGAAGTTTCTATTTCATACGTTTGTTACCGGCACAACGTTTAGAACAGTAAACTACATTATCCCAATTTTTCTCCCATTTCTTACGCCAAGTAAAAGGCCTGTTGCACACAGGGCACATTTTACTTGGTAGATCAGACTTCTTCATTTTTGGATAATTTGGTTAAAAAGAGGGTCGCACTGTCTTTCATCGCATCGATGTTTTCATCTTTCATTCGACCATAGGTTTTATACATCATAGCCATTCTTGGGTTGCCGCTTAATTTTTCTTTGTGCTTATCAATGAAATGCCAGTATAAGTAATTAAACGGGCATGCCTTCGGGCCAGTCTTTTTACTTACTTGATATCCGCAGTTTTTGCAGTAGTTCGACATTTTATTAATGTAACTTCCACTTGCGACATAAGGCTTACTCGCGAGCTGGCCGCCATCACTGTATAAAATCATGCCTGCTACATTTGGCAGTTCTACCCACTCATATGCATCGGCATAAACCAACAAGTACCACTGCTGAACCTCATCGGGTGATAATCCGGTTAAAAGACAAAAGTTGCCTAGTACCATTAATCGCTGAATGTGGTGAGCATACGCATTTGCCTGAGTTTCCTTTATGCATTGACGCATGCAGTTCATATTGGTTTGCCCATCCCAAAAGAAATCAGGCAGTGAACGATCATTGTTGAAATAATTATCGCTCTTAAGGCCAGGCATAAAGTGCCAATAAAACCCCCTCACAAATTCTCGCCACCCCAGTATTTGGCGTATAAAACCTTCAACCGAGTTAAGTGGTGCCGTGCCTGCGTAATAAGCCGATTCCGCAGCACTAATGGCTTCTTTAGGACTTAACAAACCACAGTTTAAATAAAAGGCGATATGAGAATGATACAACCACGGCTTACCTTCAACCATGGCATCTTGGTATTGACCAAAATGGGGTAAGCGTTCTTCAATAAAATCGTTTAGTACCGTAAGCGCATCGTCACGGGTAACGGCAAAATGAAACGGACTAATGTCACCAAAATGATCACCGAACTCGTTTTCAACTAAATCAATAACGTCTTGGGTAATCGCATCTATTTTGAATTGTGTGTGGGTCGGCACATTTGTACCTGCTGGCATGGGCTCACGATTTTGAGAGTCGTAATTCCATTTCCCACCAATAGGGTTTTTATCTTCCATTAAGATGCCATGCTTTCTTCGCATCTCTCGATAGAAAAACTCCATACGCAATTGCTTTCTGTCATTCGCCCAATCACTAAATTCTTGAGGGCTAGCTAGAAAACGAGAGTCATTGATAATACAGACCGGTACACCTAAGGTTTGCTCCCATTGCTGCATGCTTTTTAGCAAGCGGTATTCACCCGGCGATGTCACTTTCACTCTGTCGTACTCACCGTGTGCTAGCGCGTGTTTAACCTGTTCTAGCAAACTACCTTGATTTGTTTCATCGTTATATTCAATATAACTAACGTTGAAATTGTCTTCCTTTAATGCTTTTGCGAAATGCCGCATTGCACTAAAAAGAAAAACAATTTTCTTTTTATGATGCTTAACGTAGGTAGCTTCTTCCCGCACTTCGGCCATCAGTACGGTGTCTTTCGTTTTTGTCGCGTTTTCTAGTACAGGCAAATTGTGAGTAAGCTGGTCACCTAAAATAAGTATTAAAGAAGCCATGGGTACCCTACTCTTTCAAAGCTTGAAATGCGTCAAGGGCACGCTGCCTCGATGCTTTTAAATCTACAATGGGTTTAGGATAATTATCACCTAAATGGACACCAGCATCTTTAGCAATAACCGGTGGTGCATCCCAAGGTTTGTGTATGTACTTATCGGGAAGGTCGGCAAGTTCAGGGCAGTACTTTCTTACGTATTTGCCTTGTTTATCGAATTTCTCGCCTTGTAGTAATGGGTTAAAAATTCTGAAATACGGTGCAGCGTCAGCGCCGGTGCCTGCTACCCATTGCCAACCTGCGGTATTGCTGGCTAAATCAGCGTCTACAAGGCAATCCCAAAACCAGCGCTCGCCTTCGTGCCAGCTTATAAGCAGGTTTTTGACTAAGAACGAGCCTACAATCATACGAACGCGATTGTGCATATACCCCGTTTGCCATAACTCGCGCATGCCCGCATCCACAATAGGAATACCGGTTTGCCCTTTTTGCCAGGCTTTAAGAGATTTGGCATCACGTCGCCAATTGAATTTATCAAACTTATCGTTGAAGTTTTTATTCGGTATGGTTGGAAAATGGTACAGCAAATAGTAACTGAACTCGCGCCAGCCTAATTCACTTAAGTACGTGTCTATGCTTTTATCTTCAGTGGTTTCAAATCTATCTTTAATGGCATACCACGCTTGATTAGGCGATACCTCGCCAAAGTGCAGATGAGGTGACAGATGAGACGTTCCATTCATTGATGGAATATCTCGCGCATCTTTATATTTACGCGCAGAGTGCTCAATGAAATTCTGTAAATTGTCAGCCGCACCGTCTTCACCCGGTTTCCAGTGATTCTTAAATTCACTGTCCCAATCAAGTGATGGAAGTAAGTTCAGTGCATCTATACCGCAAGGGCGGTAAGTTTTACTGTTCTTACTATCATCCACATCGGCGTATGTAATGCGAGCTGGCGGCGCCTGAGGGTAGCGTGGAGGCTCAACGTTTAAACAACCTTTTCGATAATACGGGGTGAAAACTCGGTATGGAGTGCCGTCTTTTTTTAGCACCTTCATCGGTTCCCACAGCAAACTACCATTACTACTATGCGCCTCAAATTCATAATCTAAGAGCTGCTTTTTAATGGCTTTATCTCGATTAATTTGCCAAGGCTCATAACACCGATTCCAATAGATGCCTTTCGCTTCATAGGCTTCCATTAATGCGGGGATAAGCGCTTTAGGATCGCCTTTGAATACTTTTAAATGACCGTTTAATCTGTCGTTCAATGAATTCAACGAATGATGTAACCACCAATTGCTTGCGCCTCCCAATGCTCTACCATCAGGTGCATTGTCATCGTAAATGTAAATCGGGATTATTTTTCCCTCATCACAGGCTGCATTTAACGCGGGGTTATCTTTTACTCTAAGGTCCTGTCTGAACCACATTATCGACACTGGCACTGTCACGGTTAGCCCTTTTATTGAACGATATATAAACACTTGCGCATACGTATGATACGATAATCGCAGAAAGCAGGATCCGTTTACCCCAAAAAAAGGTATAAGGGAGGGAACCCTATGTTACTGGATAATCATGTGATACGTGATTCAACAACACCTACTAGAGGCCTGTTTTGGTTTCGCCACGATCTGCGTTTTCACGACCAAGTGGCGCTATCATCGCTTTGTCAGCAGGTAGACGAATTAACGCTGCTGTATATTATTGATGACAGCTGGTTTGTACCGAACTCCTACGGTATACAACCCGTTGGTGAACATCGTTTTAATTTTCTTATAGATACAATAGAAGCATTAAACGAAAAAGCGAGCGCTTTGGGTCACTCTATTTTGACCTTAAAGGGCCAAACACCTGAACTACTTGTGTCTTTGCTTTCATCTAATGCCTATACGCACTTTGGTGTTACCGCGCATGGCGGCTATAACGAGCGCAGAGAAGTCGAAGCTGTTTCTCGTTTTTTCCCCAATATAGAAATAGTATTGGGCGAATCTAGCTCACTGTTTAATCAAGATGACCTTCCTTTTAATCTTGAAGTCATGCCAGATGTCTTCACCCCTTTTAAGCGTAAAATAGAATCTGCAATAAAGCCTTGCGACCCTGTAGCGACCTTAACCGCATTGCCTAGCCCTTTCACGCCAGATATCGACACAAAAAGCCGATATACGCTCAACCGTTGCCCTTCCCGTAATCAAGCAGAAGGGACATTCGTTGGAGGCGAAGAGGCCGCACACTCTCACTTAAACAGTTATTTGTTCGAATGGAAAGTGGCAGCTAGTTATAAAGAAACACGAAATGCGTTAGATAGTTGGCGTGACAGCACTAAACTATCACCTTGGTTAGCCACGGGTGCGCTGTCGGCACGATATGTCATTCAAGAAGTGAAGAAGTACGAACAAAACGTAGTTAAGAATGACTCAACCTATTGGATTTATTTTGAGTTGCTTTGGCGTGAGTATTTTTATTGGCTTCAACAAAAGTTTGGGCCTAAATGGTTTCAATTCGATGGCATAAAATCAAAAATGCCAAATACCAGCCACGACCCTCAAGTCTTTGTCAGTTGGTGTAATGGGCAAACGGGATATCCCATTGTGGATGCGTGTATGCGCCAGCTGGCTGTTACGGGTTATATGTCTAATCGAGGTCGACAGTTGGTGGCAAGTTGCTTTGTGAATGAACTCAGGCAAGATTGGCGCTACGGCGCGGCTTGGTTCGAAAGCCAATTGCTGGATTATGATGTGGCTAGCAATTGGGGAAATTGGCTTTATTTGGCAGGTGTAGGTACAGACCCTCGTGAGAATCGGCAATTTAATTTGCAGAAGCAAACCGAAATTTACGACCCCAATGGTGAGTTCTGTGCAAAGTGGCTAGGCTGACGCCATTACTTGTCACAATAACATGCACAATTAGTCAGCTCCTTTTCAAGTTATGCGTAGCCTGCGAGCATTAAATTCTGCCGCCTCGGTTACGTGTAACCCTGCTAAGGGTAGTAAAAATGGGTTATCGATTGTTTTTACGTAACCACTCATTAAGCAATTTAATTTGGCCGCATTTGTAAGCCGCATACATCAAACGTACTGAGTTAGAAACGGCTTCACTATCACTCCACCCTGTTTTCTCTCGAATTTCATCGTAGCAAAGCTTAGCTTCTGGAGAAACATAGCCTCTTACAAGCTTTTTCCCTGCATCTCGTTGACGTTCTCGAAAGCGGCGTTGCTTATCAGCATTCGCTTTTGCCTTCTCTTTTATTGTGCTGTTTTTCGTATTTTCTGTCATAGTAATCACTAGCTCGTTAGTAGTTCGAGTTTAACACGCGTTTTTATTTAGAAAAATGACTGTTCGGAGTTGTTTAGCGTACAAGTGTTCGCTAAATTAGCACCGCGAATTTAAAAAACAACGAGTTGGGAATGTCAGACAGAAAAAATAGTTTTAACAAAGAAGATTTATTAGCATGTAGCCGCGGTGAAATGTTCGGTCCTGGTAACAGCCAACTACCCGCCCCTAACATGTTGATGATGGATCGTGTCGTTTCTATAACTGAAGATGGCGGTGAACATGGAAAAGGTGAAATAATTGCTGAGTTAGACATTACGCCTGACCTTTGGTTTTTCGATTGTCACTTCCCAGGCGACCCTGTAATGCCTGGTTGCTTGGGCTTAGATGCCATGTGGCAATTGGTCGGGTTTTTCTTAGGCTGGTGTGATGGGCCAGGTAAAGGCCGAGCTCTTGGTGTGGGTGAAGTTAAATTCACAGGGCAAATTTTGCCTACCGCCAAAAAGGTTACTTATAAAATTACCATGAAGCGTGTTATCAAACGTAAGCTTTTCATGGGAATGGCAGATGGTTCTGTTGAAGTAGATGGCAGAGAAATTTATGTCGCGAAAGATCTTAAAGTAGGTTTGTTCCAAGACACGTCTAACTTCTAAGAAAACCGACACACTTCAAAAACGATAAAAGCCCCATAAATGGGGCTTTTTCATTGCTTAATCACTTTGTAAGAGAGAAGACGTTATTTGACACTAAGACCTACATGCCTGTCTTCTACCGCCTCGCGCCAGCCTCCTAACCATTCAGACCGAGCGTCATTCTGTTGAAAAGGACAAATATCCTTTGAACGACCGCTAATACCAGCTTGATACCCTTTTGAATGGGCGCGTGTCAGTTTATCTCTTTTTTGTCTTTTCATTGATTAGCCTCTTTAACTTTGTAGGATGTGCTACAAATTCTCTCTCGGGCCCAATACATCTTTTTAAATTGATAGTGGCGGAAAAGTCATTGTGCACACTACTGTGATAGTGCAATGTGCCAAATGGTTCAACATAATTATTGTAAAGAGTGCATTGACATTTAGTAATGTTATGAAATATCGATGAATTTTATATTACACTTTTTAGGCATATATATTTCAGTTTTTAAATCCTTTAGCAATAAAAAAGGCCGCTAGAAACTCGCGGCCTTTGAAATATAACTATAAAAAAACGAATTGATTATTTCTTCAACTTGCGACGGAATATGGCTAATAAACTTAGCGTAAATAGGCCAAATAAGCTCGTAGAAGCTCCGCTACGCTCAAAGTTATCATTAACTTCCTCACCGTCGTCATCAATACTACAATCGTCGATAGCGCCACCAGTAGGTGATAATTTAACAGCAATAATAGCATCTACTTCTATCGTTTCACCTTCTGAGCTAATCACATCAGCACCAGTAACGTACTTACTGGTGGAACGAACACGAGCATTAGCAATAATTTCATCGTTGTCGTTAATGTCGATAGCTTCCAGCAAGGTGTATTCACTGTCGCACGGCGTTAAGTCGTTCAAATCTAGAAACTCTTCAGTTTCAATATTGAACATGAAAGCATGAGTTTCACGAACAGTATCAGATGTCGCATCGAAGTCTGATTTACCAACAATAATATTATTATTATTGATGGCATTTGCTTGAACACCAGCGGTCGCAAAGAAACCGTCTGGGTATAACTGCTCAGTGGTATCTAAGTTGTAAGCAAATAAACGAGAACGCGCAATATCACTCGATTCACGTAACACTGCACCAGTAACCCAGTTGTTATCGTTAATCGCCATTGCTTGGCTAATTAAGTTTTCTTCTCTTGGAAGTAGCTCCTGTGTTTCACCGTCTCTATAAACGGTAGCAACACGCTCGCTCTCATTCAAACCCGAAGAGTTAGGACGTGTAATTGTAACTGCATCACCCGTTAACGCTTCACCTACAGCAATACCTTGCTCATTAATGTCATAAGCATAAGAAAAATAATGTGAGGTGTCGTCTTCTTCAGGTGTGAAAAGCAATGGGAATGTATCAGTGCTTATTACATCACCGTTAACATCTAACTGCCAAATAGTGGCATTGACTTCTGATGAAAGTACGAATGCAGGTAAATAGTTGGTAGAGTTCGTCACAAAGTAACTAGAAATACGCGGTACGTTGAAATCTCCACCGTAAATGCTGTAATAACATCGTCCTTCTGGAATATCTCCACGGGTTTCATCGTCTTCACAGGTTTCTATGGCTTCCTCAACCGTATCTAAAAAGCTAACAGTACTGAAACCAGCAACCTGTAGATTTTGATTCACAGCGCGAGCTGAAGAGAAGCCACCTAGGGTATCATCAACCGCTGGAATAATTTTAGTTCCGCTTGTGGTTTGCACAAACGCTTGCTGTGGTAACTCAGAGTAAGTGTAATTGATGGTGTCGCCATCTTCGTTCTCGTATTCGTCCAGAACAACAACACCTGGCGAATCACCTACAATAAAGTTACCACTTACGCTGTCTCTGCCGCCAGCTTCTACAGACTGGGTGTAATCATCAAATTGATCAGTAACTTCATCTAAACCAGGCACCAAATCTATATCGGTAGTATCAGTGGAATAGGTTCTGAAGCTCGCGAGCTTTTGACCTATAGAACTACCTTGGTTTGAAAGAAGGAAGTTGACAACTAAGGTGTAATCAGCATCAGTAAATACACCTTGTAGCGCATCATCTTCATCTTCAAGAGTCCCAGAATAGGTGGTGAAGAAACTGGTGTCATCTACTAGCTGATCCAAATCAACAGGTGGGTTAAATTCTAGCTGCACCATTGATAACATTTTGCCGGTATTATCAATTGAACGAGCGAAGGTATTTTGACCAACATCCTGCAAAGGAATTGGTTTCACGGTGTAGGTTTCGGCCACTGCCGAAACACTACCTGTTGCCAACAGAACGGCGACGGCAAGCTGAGTTCGTTTCATCTAAAATCCTATTTACTGCTGATTATCTTCCAGCATACTTTCTAATTCATCCCAGCGCGCATACTTCTGGGATAAGGCTTGTTCTTTCTCTGCTAACAGAGCTAAGGTTTTTGCAGTTTCATCGTTCCCTTTTGTAAAGAATTCAGGGTCGTTAACTAACAACTGCATTTCAGCTAATTCATTTTCATACTGCTCAATATCTGCAGGCAGCGATTCAAGTTCTCGTTGATCTTTATATGATAACTTTTTCGTCTTACGGGGAGAAGACTTAGCACTAGGACTATTCGAACTTAAATTAGTTTCATTCTTTACTTTGGCTTTTTCGTCTTTAATCACTTGTTGACGTTTAGCATTCTGATCTTTGTACCAGCTCTCTACATCTGTAAAGCCACCAATGAACTCCCGTAAAAAGCCCTCGCCTTCAAAGACAACGCAACTATTGGCCACGTTATCAACGAATTCTCTATCATGACTTACAAGTAAAACCGTGCCAGCATACTCATTTAACAGGGTTTCTAGCATCTCTAGCGTTTCAACATCAAGATCGTTTGTTGGCTCATCGAGTACAAGCAAGTTGCTGGGCTTAAGCATTAGCTTGGCCAACATTAGCCGGTTCTTCTCACCACCAGACAATGACTTCACCGGCGCATTCACCCGTTCAGGTGAAAACAAATAATCTTGTAAATAGCTGATAACGTGTCTTGGATGCCCGTTAACCATAAGGTCACGTTTTCCGTCACCTACAGCATCAATCACTGTTTGTTCCAAATCTAAGCCATGGCGATGTTGGTCAAAATAAGCCACTTCAAGATTAGTGCCTTGCTTACAGTTACCTTTATCTGGGGTAAGTTCACCTAATAACAACTTAATCAGGGTACTTTTCCCGCTACCATTAGGGCCGACTAAAGCAAGTTTATCGCCACGTAATACATTAAGGTTTAATC
Organism: Alteromonas sp. Mac1; assembly: GCF_001562125.1. Classification (NCBI taxonomy): domain Bacteria; kingdom Pseudomonadati; phylum Pseudomonadota; class Gammaproteobacteria; order Alteromonadales; family Alteromonadaceae; genus Alteromonas; species Alteromonas sp. Mac1. Next base: position 1,311,038 of record NZ_CP013932.1, on the reverse strand, counting down.
CCTTCACAATTTGATTACCACCAATGGCGTAATCTAAATCGGTGACTTCAAACACCATTTTGCCCGAGCGTGCACCTTGATGCTGGTTTACCACCGCATTACCTTGCACTGCGCGCCTTGCTTTACGCTCGTCACGAAGCTTCTTCAATGCACGTACACGGCCTTCATTACGGGTACGACGGGCTTTTATACCTTGGCGGATCCATACTTCTTCTTGCGCCAGTTTCTTATCGAATTCGGCGTTATGGGCAGCTTCAACTTCAAGGTCTTGCTGCTTTTTCTCTAAGTAGGTTTCGTAGTTACCTGGGTAACTGGTTAATCCGCCACGGTCTAAATCCACAATACGGGTTGCCATATTACGAATAAACGCCCTATCGTGGCTCACAAACACAATGGCACCGTTATAGTTAGATAAACTACTTTCCAACCAACGAATCATTTCAATATCTAAGTGGTTGGTGGGTTCGTCTAATAACAATAAATCGGGTGAACGAACCAACGCCCGTGCAAGTGCCGCCTTACGGCGCCAACCACCTGATAAGGTAGACAATGAAATATCAGGCTCTAGTTTGAGCATGGTAAGAGTTTGTTCTATTTGCTGCTCAAATTGCCATGCATCACGGGCTTCTAGCGTTTCCTGCAAGGTTTGAAGGCGATTTAAGTTAGCTTCACTAGGGTCTTCAGCCACTAGCTTGGTCTGATGATGATAGGCTTTAATGGTGTCGCCTACATCTGCTAACCCTTCAGCAACGTAATCGAAAAGCGTCACGTCTGTGGTTTGCGGCGGATCTTGCTCTAGTCGAGCAATAATGGTGTCGCTTTCGATAATGCGCTGTCCATCATCGGCAATCACATCACCTGAAATCACCTTCATTAAAGTAGATTTACCACTGCCATTTCGGCCTACTAAACACACACGCTCTTTGGGTTGAACAATCAGTTCAACCCCATCTAATAAAGGGGGGTTACCGTAGATAACAGTGATGTTCTTTAACTGCAAAATGCTCACTGTAAGAATGTCTCCAATGCGTTGGTATCAAATGGCCAGCCAATTTCGGCGCCATTATCTTCCCGTTTCAAAACAGGAATGCGAGCACCGTATAAATGATACAAATCGGTGCTATTACGAATATTTACTTTTTCAACGTTTAACGAAGAAAACTGCTGCGTATTAGCCAACTCAATGTCGGCTAAATCGCATAAACTACATTGCGGCCCCGTGTAAAACACTATTTTCATAACGCTTCGCTTGATAATGCTTCTTTTGAAAAAGCATCTCTCGATAATGACAAGATCCAGCATTTATGAATGTTTCCGCGGCGAGAAAAGTCTTCGGGTATGGTTTCTTGGGTTATATTTTCAATACTGAAACCTAAGGCTTGTAACGCCTCTTCATCTAACTTAAACCCGCGTTTATTGTTAGAGAAAATTAACGTACCGCCATCGTTTAAGCAGTTTTTGGCATTCGTTAGCATAGTAACGTGGTCGCGTTGTACATCCCATGTGCTTTGCATACGCTTAGAATTTGAAAATGAAGGTGGATCGATAAAAATTAAATCGTATTTACCTTTATGATCGCTTAACCACGATGTGCAGTCCGCTTGAACAAAAGCATGTGGGCCATTTAGTTTGTTAAGCGCTACATTCTTTTTCGCCCAATCAAGGTAGGTGTTAGACATATCAACGGTAGTCACCGATTTCGCGCCACCTTTAGCTGCAAACACAGACACACTACCGGTATAAGCAAATAAGTTAAGCACATCTTTACCTTTGGCAAGCTGCATAACTTTTTGACGAGTATTTCTATGATCTAAGAACAAACCAGTATCTAAATAGTCAGTCAAGTTCACCAATAAGCGCGCACCGTTTTCGTACACTTCCATCATGGTGCCAGACTGGTTAATTTTTTCGTACTGCTTAGTACCCTTTTGCTGACTTCGCACTTTAAGCACAATTTGCTTAGGCGATACGCCGGTAACGGTAGGTAAATAAAGTAGTACTTCTTGCAAGCGTTTACGGGCTTTGTCTTCCGATACGGTTTTAGGTGGAGCGTATTCTTGTACTACCAGCCAGTCGCCGTACCTATCAATTGCCACGTTGTAATCGGGCAAATCGGCATCGTAAATACGATAACAATTAGTATCAACTTTGTTGATCCAACCCTTCATTTTCTTAAGATTTTTCTTTAAGCGATTGGCAAATTCGTGGTTCGACGCATCTTCAGTAAACTGAACTGTGTTCTCTTCGCTTAGCACATAGTTCACTAAACGGCACTCTAGTTTACCGTTGTTCATGCCGTAGTCTTTGGTTGCGCGTAGCTTTAACACACGCAATAAGTCACGGTTACTGCTAAGCAATGAAACGTGCCAACCTTTCCATGCTTCTTTAAAGCGCTTGCCCCATTCGCTGAAAAGCGGAATAAGTGCGGTGAGCTCGCCCAAACGTTCGCCGTAAGGTGGGTTAGACACCATATAACCTGGCGTCGCAACTGGCGGTGACGACTTAGTCGCGTCTTGGTTGCTGAATTTAATATCGTTAAATACGCCCGCATAATCTGCGTTGTCTTTGGCTATGGCTATCATTCTGCGGTTGTAATCGGCAGCAAAAATTTCGCTTTTACTTTCTATTTGATTCGCAATGGCATCATTGACTAATGAATCCCAGTAAGCGGCATCGTGGCTTAGCCATTTACTAAAGCCCCAATATTCACGCTTTATGCCTGGGGCAATATTACGTGCCATGAAAGCCGCTTCTATTGCAATAGTACCCGAACCGCACATCATGTCAGCCAAAGGCTTGTCCATGTTTTCAGTCCAGCCACTGCGCATTAACATGGCGCAGGCAATATGTTCTTTAAGTGGTGCATCACCCGTTTCTTGACGATATGAACGTTGATGCAAACTTGCACCGGCCATATCAAGACCAATAATCACGTTATCTCGTTGAAGTCTGGCGTACACGGGGAAATCCGGCATTTTGCGCTCAACCGACGGGCGAGCTAGGCCTTCTTCTACGAATTGATCAACAATCGCATCTTTAATTCTTACCGCACCGTATTGGGTGTTCTTAATTTCGTAGTTAGTACCGATAAATTGCACAGACAACGTATGGCGAGATTCCATATGCATCTGCCAATCAATATCCATGGCTGTCTTATACAACTCTTCAGCATTGCCTGCCTTTCCTGTGCCTAAGATCCAAATAACGCGGTTGGCTAAACGGGACCAAAGACAAAGTTTATAAGCGTCTTCTTTGCTTCCTTCAAACTGCAACATGCCCGGAGACTGTTTAATTTCTGCATCTGGGCACAAATTGAGTATTTCTTGCTTAAGGAGTTCGTCAAGACCGCGGCTGGTTGTTGCCAGAATAGTATTCATTCAATTACCTGATAGAGCGTGTGTTTATTGGCACACGCTTGAGTGTATAAAACTGTAATGTGTCGCTTTGGCTAATTATAGCGCTTTTACAATGCGTTTAACGAGGTCGGGACCCTGATAGATGAATGCAGAGTATACCTGAACTAGTGATGCTCCTGCATCTAAACGTGCTTTTGCGGTTTCAGGAGAATCGATACCGCCCACACCTATGATAGGAATAGCTCTATCAAGGGCACTAGATAGCTTTTTCGTTACGTTCAGGCTCATGTCGGTTAAGACAGAACCGCTCAAACCACCCATTTCATCAGCATGCTTTAACCCTTGAACAGCGTCTCGCGAAAGCGTGGTATTGGTGGCAATAACGCCATCCATTTTGCTGGCGAGTAACGATTGCGCAATACTTTGTATCTCACCATCTGATAAATCTGGTGCAATTTTTATAAATAGTGGTACGTACTTGCCGTGGGTTTGTGTAAGGGTTTCTTGCGCTGCTTTAAGGCCTACCAATAACGTATCTAGCGCTTCACCATATTGAAGGTTCCTAAGACCAGGGGTATTGGGTGAAGATATGTTAATAGTGACATAACTGGCGTACGGATAAACCTTATTCAAACAAATAAGATAATCATCAAGTGCCTTAGCATCATCAGTATCTTTATTTTTACCAATGTTGATGCCAATAGGCCCTTTAAACTGGGCTTTTTTCACTTGAGAAACTAAGTGGTCAACGCCTTTGTTGTTAAAGCCCATTCGGTTAATGATGGCCTGTTTTTCAGGAATTCGAAATAACCGAGGCTTAGGGTTACCCACTTGTGGGCGAGGCGTAACCGTACCGATTTCTACGAAACCAAAACCCATTTCGGCAAATGCATCTATACAATCACCGTTCTTGTCTAAGCCTGCTGCCAAACCCACAGGATTATCAAAGGTTATACCTGCAATCGTGACTGGCTTTTTGATTGTTGTGGTGCTGTAAGCCCACTTCAACGGCGTGTGTTGCGTTTTATTTAACCAGTTGATAGTGAAATCATGGCTTTTCTCGGGTTCGCATTGAAGCAACAGTTTTTGCACTAATGATTGCATAGGTGTTTGTTTTCGCTTGTATTTGGTATAAAAAAGCCCTGTTTTACAGGGCTTCGTCATTTTTTGATAGCGTGTATTCTAATGGCTAGACTTCACGCTTAAAAGCATCAATTCACGTAATGCGACAGAAAATTTCGCAAATTCGTGGGTTGAGCTGGTCTTAAACTCTGACATCATATGATACCAGCGTTTCAACAACACTTGGTTGCTCTGCATCCAATCTTCCAAAATTTTGTCTGCATCGCTAGCCTCTGGGTTTATTTGAAGAAGATTAGCGGCTATGGAACGCTGCTGCCAATCCAATTCTTCCCGGTAAGAAGCACGGGCAAGTGCTTGCCAATGGTTGCTGACGGCTTGATTGTTAATTTGATCTAAGAACCAATGCAACTCAAGTTTAGAGCCAAGCTGGAAGTACAACCGAGCCACAACATCAACGGTATGTTTTTCAGCTGCAACAATGTGTGCTAGATCGAAACTCGAAAACATATTTGAGAAACTCGCCACTTGATACGCAATATCCTTCGGTACATCTTGCGACACATAGGTGCTTGTTTTCTCTTCTAGCTGTGAGTACTCAGCTTCTACTAAATAGTTCTGTAGATTTTTAGACAAGTTATTGAAAGTTTCACGGTAGCTCGCAATAGCCTCTTCAATCGACAAGGCTTTATTACCATGCCTAATATACCAGCGTGCGGCGCGGCGCATAATGCGGCGAGCTTCATCTAGCATCTTAAGCTGTAGCTTAGCGGAAATAACGTTATCTAAGTCTTCAATACGACTCCATAGCGTTTCCATATCAAAAATACCGTGCACAATCGCGTAGGCATTGGCAATGTCATCAACGCTCGCGCCGGTTTCTTCTTGAATACGGAACATAAAATTAAGGCCCATATCATTAACCATATTATTAGTTAATTTAGTGGCAATAATTTCACTTCTAAGTGGATGCTGCTGCATATGTGTACTGAACTTTTCACGTAACACCTTAGGGAAAGCTTGAAGCAGCAATTTACCGTGGTAAGGGTTATCAGTGATTTCTGGAATATTCAGTGCATCTTTTAACACCATTTTTCCATAGGCAATCAAAACACTAAGTTCAGGTCGAGTAAGACCACGGTCTGACGCCACTCTATCGGAAATTTCATCATCGCTAGGTATGAACTCAAGCTCTCTATTAAGTTGCCCTTCACGCTCTAACCCGTGAATAAAGCGAAGCTGTTCTTTCAATAAGCTTACGCCTGACATCTCTGTAATCGAAATAGATTGAGTTTGACGATAACAATCTTTAATCACAATACGGGATACGTCGTCGGTCATCTCGTGCAGTAAGTTATTACGCTGTTTAACCGTAAGCTCGCCGTCGTTTACCACGCTGTTAAGCAAGATTTTGATATTCACTTCGTTATCGGAACAATCAACACCACCTACATTATCGATAAAGTCAGTGTTTACACGGCCGCCGGAAGCTGCATATTCAATTCGCCCTAGCTGAGTTAAGCCTAGGTTACCGCCCTCGCCTACAATTTTAGCTTGTACGTCTTTACCATTTAAACGTAAGTCGTCATTGGCTCTGTCGCCCACATCTGCATGAGACTCTTTTGAGCTCTTAACGTAAGTTCCAATTCCACCATTCCAAAGCAAGTCCACAGGCATTTTTAAAATATTATGGATAAGTTCGTTTGGCGTCATCGACATTTGACGTGTGCCTAACCACTTTTTCATTTCTGGTGTGAGCTTAATCGACTTCGCAGAACGGCTGAAGATACCGCCACCTTTTGAAATCAATTTTGAATCGTAATCTTCCCAAGTTAATCGTGGGTTTTCAAACAATCTAGCGCGCTCTTTGTAACTAGCAGCTGCATCTGGATCGGGATCGAAGAAAATATGTAAATGGTTAAATGCCGATATTAACTTGGTGTGCTTAGATAAAAGCATGCCGTTACCAAACACGTCACCCGCCATATCACCCACACCCACTGCAGTAAATTCTGTAGTTTGGCAATCGATACCGATTTCACGGAAGTGACGTTTAACAGACTCCCATCCACCACGGGCAGTAATACCCATTTTCTTATGGTCGTAACCTACACTGCCGCCTGAGGCAAAAGCATCTCCTAACCAAAAGCCAAATTCATCAGCAATACCGTTAGCAATATCAGAGAAAGTAGCTGTGCCTTTATCGGCCGCCACAACCAAATACGGGTCATCTTCATCTAATCGCACCACATCTTTAGGTGGCACTACTTCACCGTTTACAATGTTGTCTGTGATATCAAGCAAACTGGTGATAAAGGTGCGATAGCACGCTTGTCCTTCAGCCTGAATGGCTTCTCTGCCCTCGCCAACGGGCAGTTTTTTACAAACAAATCCACCTTTGGCGCCAACTGGCACAATCACCGTATTTTTTACTTGTTGTGCTTTTACTAAGCCTAAAATTTCAGTTCGGAAATCTTCTTGTCGATCTGACCAACGAAGTCCGCCACGGGCAACCTTTCCGCCACGTAAATGCACACCCTCTAAACGTGGGCTATACACAAAAATTTCGAATTTAGGCAGAGGTAACGGCATATCAGGGATCATTTCAGGCAGCATCTTAAAAGACACATAAGATTTTTCATTGCCTGCCTCATCGGGCTGATAGAAGTTGGTACGAAGGGTAGCCGACATCATATCTAAATAACGACGAATAATTCTGTCATCATCTAAATTGCTAACGCTGTCTAACTGAGTCTTAATATTCTCAAGTAACGCTTCTTCTTTCTTCGCGTTACGTTTCTTTTTCGGATTAATGCGCTGGTCGAAAAACTCCACGAGCAAGCGGGCAATATCAGGGTAATTCGCCAAAGTATTCGCAATATAATCACGACTGAATGAGCTGCCGGTTTGACGCATGTATTTTGCGTACGCACGTAAAATGGTGACTTTACGACCGGTTAAATTAGCACCCAAAATTAAGCGGTTAAATGCATCGTCTTCTAAGTCGTTATTCCATACTTTCGCAAAGGCATCCTGGAATAGGGTTTGAGCTCGCTCCATGTCAAAGTGTTGGCCACTTTTATGTAACATGGTGAAGTCCATCACCCAGTTTCTAAAACCATCTGGGCAGGTAATTTTGTACGGGCTTTCATCGATTACGCGCAAACCGAAGTTTTCAAGCATAGGCAATACGTCAGAAAGATGGATCGGCTCAGCACGATGGAACAACTTAAGCTTCACTACTTGGCTGTCAGACTGCTCTTCTTGCGGACGATAAAATAACATGTCCAGAGTATGATCATCATCTAACTGTTCAATTTTGCCAATATCAACTAGGGCATCACCGGGTAAGTTCTGTTCCATATAGCTACGTGAAAACGCATTGCCATATTTACGCTCAAGGGCTTTACCTTGGGCTTCACCGTGTGCCGCTGAAATAGATGAAGCTAATCGATCGCTCCATGTTTTGGTCAGCTCAATAATATTGCGTTCTATTTCCTTCACATCAAATTCCGCGTTGTTGTCGTTGACCCTGGCAATGTAATGCGTGCGTGCATACACAGATTCAGAAAAGAACGTAGTAAACTCAACTTCTTCTTTAGCACCTAACGAAGCTTTTAGTAGCTCTTGGGTGTCTACTCGTAATTGTGTGTTATAACGCTCACGAGGTACAAATACCATACACGAGAAGAAGCGCCCAAATACATCTTTGCGAATAAATAAGCGTGAAATACCCCGCTCTTGCATTTGAAATATGCCCATCACGATTTGCGCTAACTCTTCCGCTGGTGTTTGTAGTAACTCATCACGAGGATAGGTTTCTACAATATTAACGAAGGCTTTAAAGGCATGGGTACCTGGTTCATAGCCAGATAAATCGCAAATACGCTGGATTTTTTCCCTCAACATAGGAAGCTGCGTCACACTTTGATTATAAAAAGACGCAGAATAAAGGCCAAGGAAGCGGTGCTCACCGATAACTTGCCCGTCTTTGTTAAACGCTTTTACGCCAACATAATCCATATAAGCAGGACGATGAACACGAGCACGAGAGTTAGTTTTGGTCAAAATCAACGGACTTTGACTTAGCGCCTCTGCTCTTGCACTGGCCGGTAATTTCGACAAGAGGCGCTCTCTGTCGTTAATAGAGTTCTTTAACAAACCTAAACTAGTATCGTTAGACGGTATCCAGCGATGATCGCCTTCTATGGCCTTCACGTCGTAATAACGATAACCCATCATGGTAAAGTTGTGATCGCTTAACCATTGTAAGTATGCTTTAGTTTGTTTCTTTTCGTCAGCAGACACGGGCCAGTTTAGTTTCGCACTGTCTTTAACCACCGTTTCTAACTTAGTGGTCATTTCTTGCCAGTCTTTAACCGCCAACGATACCTCGTCTACGACTGAGTGTAATTCTTTAGTTAATTCATCAATGTCTTTTTTCGCACTTTGATGGTCAACCTCGATAAAAATCACTGTTTCTTTTCTGGCATTTTCAACTGTCTTGCCAGGCTCTGCAAATTCCGCCACTTGGTTTTTATTATTTCGCTTTATTCCAATTGGGCTATGCAAAAATAAGTGCGCAGTAATGTTTAATCGATTGAGTGACATACGAACCGAATCTACAAGAAACGGCATGTCTCTAACAATTATTTCAACAATGGTATGGCTTGAGTGCCAACCATGTTTTGCTATTTCTGGGTTGAAAACTCGAATGTAGGGTGCTGAATTATCAAATTTAGCAAGCCCATTCCATAAGCTTAAAGTGGCGCCATATAAATCGCTGTCGTTACGATCTTCTAAGTCATCACTTGAGATATTTTTATACAACAGGCGTCCGAATTGCTGCACGAGTGACTTCTGCTGGGCATCCACCTTTTTTTCAATGAGTGCAAATACATTATCTAGCAGTACTGAGTGTCGCTGTGAGGTGACTGTCATTAGTTAACCTTATAAATGTCGTAAGTGCTAAGTTGCGTGGCTATTTTCGCTAAAACTAAGAGGTATTAAAAGCCCCTTTTTAACCTTATATTAACAGCATAGATAACTATGCAAAAAACGCCTATAAAAAAAGGCCTTACGGCCCTTTTTTATGATTAGCTATGCAAAAATATTATGCACCGGGGTCGTTTCGATTCCACCACAAGAATCTAGCAAGTGCTGGAAGTACGATAATTGCACCTAACATATTCACCACGAACATAAAGGTCAACAAAATACCCATATCCATTTGGAACTTAAGTGAAGAGAATACCCAGGTACTCACACCTATTGCCAAGGTAATACCGGTAAACAATACCGCACTACCACGCTCTTTTAGCGCAGCCAAGTAAGCTTCTTGTACTGTCGCACCTTGTTTAAGCATAAGGCTCTTCGTCGATAAAATATAAATACCATAGTCAACACCAATCCCCACCCCTAGCGCAATAACCGGCAAGGTTGATACCGTAAGACCAATTTGCAGATACGTCATTAGGGCTTGTGCTAAAACAGATACAACATACAGCGGAATGACTACCACTAAGGTTGCACGTATAGAGCGGAAGCTTATTAAGCATAGGGCGATAACAGCGCCAAAGACGTAAACCATCATTGGATCTTGTGCTGCCTCTACCGCTTCGTTTGTCGCTGCCATAACCCCTACTGGACCTGACGCTAGACTAAACGACATATCATCAGTCTCATATTCAGTACGGAAGTCTTTTACTGCATCTACCACTCGAGAAATGGTTTCTGCCTTGTGATCTTCCATAAACAGAATAATCGGCATGACAGAACAATCACCATTTAATAGGCCAGATGAAGTAGGCACACGAGAAATAGCTTGTACTAAGGTTTGTTGATTACGAGGTAGAACCTGCCATTTAACATTACCTTCGTTATAACCCGCGTTCACTATCTTAGCTACTGATGCTAATGATACAGCAGATTGCACACCTGGAACGTTCTCCATTTTCCACTGGAAATCATCCATTGCTTTCATAACGCTGTGAGACGTACAGGCTTCAGGCGTGGTTTCCACCAAAATAGAAATGTAATCTACTGTGACTTCATACTTGTCGGTAATCAAGAAGGTATCTTGGTTATAACGTGAAGACTCATGAAGCGCCGGTGCGCCTGCATGCAAATCACCTATCTTCATGTTTTGTGCTTGATAGTGCCCAAAACCGAATAAGATGGCGGTAACAATTAAAATAACGGCTGCTGGCTTTTTACGTGAACACGCAGAAATAATGGCCCAAAAGCGGGAGTTACTATTTTCTTTGCCTGCAAACTTATCAACGTACTTCTTATCAAGCTTTAAGAAGCTCATGAGTACCGGCAACAGCATTAGGTTGGTTAAGATAATAACCGCAACACCCATACTTGCTGTAATCGCTAGCTCACGAATAATACCTATATCGATAACCAATAAGGTCATGAAACCGACCGTATCAGAAAGTAAGGCTATGCCTCCTGGTACCAACAAGCTTCTAAACGCTGCCATAGACGCACGTTTTGCACCTATTCCTGTTACCGCACGTTTTTCTACCGCGTTAATCATTTGCACGCCATGACTTACACCAATAGCGAAAACTAAGAACGGCACTAGGATGGACATAGGATCCATTCCAAAGCCTAACGAAGTCAGTAGACCTAACTGCCAAATAACGGCAATGACAGAGCACAGTAACGGCAATATAGTCAGCATGATACTGCGAGAGAAGAAATACACCATGATGGCTGTTATTGCGATAGCAATAGCGAAAAACAACAATACGTCTTTCGCACCATCGGCCACATCACCAATCATCTTGGCAAAGCCGATAATATGAATAGAAATATTTTCGTTTTCATACTCGCCGCGAAGTTGCTCTTCAAGCTCAGCTGCTAACGCAAGTGTATTTAACGGTTCACCCGTTTGTGGGTCGATATCCAGTAACTGCGCTGTCACCATGGCACAGCTATAGTCGCTGGCTACCTGACGACCAACAATATTGGCTTTTTCAATATTCGCAGCCACTAAGTCTAACGCGGCTGGGTTTGCTGAATTGAAGTCTGCTGGAATAACCGGCCCGCCAGCAAATCCACCCTCTACAATTTCAGTAAAGCGGGTAGAAGGAGAAAACAGTGAAATAACAAGAGAACGGTTCACACCATTTATAAAAAATAGTTGGTCGTGTACGTTCTTTAACGTATCGAAAAAGTTCTGATTGAATATATTGTCGTTCTTATCACAAACAGAAACTAAGATATTGTTCGCACCACCGAAATCTTGGCGATGTTCAATATAGGTTTTCATGTACTCATGATTAAGCGGAATATTTTTTTCAAAACCGGCATCAAGTCGCATTTGCGATGCTTGAAAGCCTAAAAACACCGTTGCGATAGCAAAAAGGGCTACCACCAATTTACGGTTAGAAAAAACAAGATGTTCAATGAAATGGGTCATAAAAGCGAAACCACCCTACTTTGTATTTAGCGTTTTTATACCATTCGCGGTAACAGCTATGGTGTGGCCATTAAAGCTAACGGCATTTAACATGGCAGCTTTATCTTCAACCTGTGTAACTGTAATACCTTTTGCAGGCTCGCAGTTTGCAGGGTTTGCGTATGGATCGTGATTACTGACGGGAAGCGGACGAGTGGCTGACACCATCATACCGTTGTTACCCATGGCAACCACCGTGTCGTTATCGGACAGTAAAATTGAATTTAACGTACTGGTTGAACAAGAATTTACGTATTCCCATTCACCTTGGTCACGCAAAACAAAAATATTTCCGCGAAGACCTACAGCCAGTAGCGTTGATTCATCAAGCGCTCTAATATCGAAAAATGAGCCAGTGTAATCAACTTCAAAACGTTCCCAGTTTTTCCCCATATCGTCGCTGCTAGCTAATAAACCCGCTTCTCCAGCAAGGTATAGCTTTTCGCCATCGCGTGTTACACGATTTAAATGAGGTAAAATAGATTCTAATTCTTGCTGATAAAACGCTTCGTCTTCTTCTCTGACGCTTTCCAAATATTCACGATCGTATGGGTCTAGTAAACTAGCATGACGCTCAGTTTCCCAACTTTTCCCGCCATCAGTGGTACGGTAGAAAAGGCCATACGCGCCAGCAGCAATGCCGTGACTTTCATCAAAGAAAAGTACATCTAAAAATGGACGTTGAAGCTCGGGCTGAACATTCTGGATTTCCCAGCTTTGGCCCTTGTCTGAAGAGTGAATGATGGTGGCATCATGGCCTACCGCCCAAATATTATCGCCCACTACAGTCGTTGCAGTGAGTGTCGCTTGGGTGGGCACGGCAACTTGATTAAAAGCCGTTCCATCTTCTGAAATAAGAATATGACCGCGTTCTCCGACAACAACGACAAATTTATCAGCGTCAATATCTAGCAAAACTGACTGTTCAACTAAGGGTGCAATATAGGCATCTTCTGCTGAAGCAGTTACGGAGTAATTTGCTGCGAGTGCTGCAGTTATGCACGCTGCAATGGTTTTTTTCATGATTAACCATTCTCCCTAAAATTTAATTGTCTGAAAACAAAAACGGTTGGCACTGCCAACCGTCTTAACACAAAACGCTTAGCGTTTACCTTCTCGTCGTAACGCCTGAGGCGTAAACTCTACGTCTCTTGGACGAATCGAGAAGTCGTACATGGCTTCTTCGTTATCAAGACCGATGGCCAAGTAACGGCGAGAGTTTAAGTCGTAATAGGCATCTAGGGTTGACCACTGTGTAGGTACTTCATAGTAGTTCACTCCATAAGCTACACCAACACGGTACAACTCGCCACGATTATCATACATATCAGCAACTTGAATTTGCCAGCTGTCTTCATCGATGAAGAATACGCGTTTTTGATAAATGTGACGGAAGCCTTCTTTCAACGTGGCTTCAACCACCCAAACACGGTGCTTTTCCCAACGGGTTAAATCAGGGTTAACGTGATTAGCATGAAGAATCTCATCGTAACTTACGTTATCTGAATGCAGTGCATAGTTGTTATAAGCTACAAACATCTCTTGTTTACCAACAAGTTTCCAGTTGTAACGGTTAGGAGAACCGTTAAACATATCGAAGTCATCGGTAGTACGCAGACCATCTGCCGCAGTTCCTGGCGTGTCGTAAGCAATGTTAGGGGCTAAACGTACACGGCGCTGACCCGTGTTATAGGTCCAGGCTTTACGTGGCTCTTTAACTTGGTCTACGGTTTCGTGTACTAGCAAAGCAGTACCTGCCAAACGGGCTGGCTTAGTCACTTTTTGCTTGAACATGAACAAGATATTTTCTTCTGTTAGCTTTTCAGGTGTAGCACCCTCTTCAGCATACTTAATCATTAATTGCTCATCAAAACCGATAACGTTGTAGTCACCAGATGTTGTCACCGCAGCTTGTCCACCATTACGTTCTACGGCAGCACCGCGATAACGTAAGATGTGGTTCCAAATCGCTTCCATACCTGTTTGAGGCATTGGGAAAGGAACACCTAATACAGCGCCTTTTATGCCGTTTCCATCATCCAGTAATTCTGCGTTAGTCGCATTAACCTTAGTCGCATCATAGATGGCTTGCGGGTTAGATGCTGAACGACGGGTTTGATATACCGGCATGCGGTAAGTATCAGGGTACGCTTCGAACAACTTTTTCTGACCTTCAGAAAGGAAATCAGCATATTCTTTATAGTTCGACGCCGTTATCTCAAATAACACCTTATCTTCTGGAAAAGGGTTTGGATGGTGATCGCCTACTGAATAACCTTCAGGTGCTGATGTAATACCACCTGTCCATGCTGGAATACTTCCATCAGCATTCGCAGCTTGTATAGCACCCATTGGGGTTAATTCACCGCCTAGTTTTTTGGCATCTTCTTCAGAAACCTTAGCGTGAACACTTGCACCAGTTAGAGCCATTGAAAGCGCTGTTGCAATAATTCCTATTTTTCTAATCATATACATCACTCTTTAGATTGAATACTTGATGTTAAACGAAATAAAATCTCTGTCTGACAATGCGTTAGTGGTACCAACGCCGCCCCAGAATGCACTATAAGAGGCTGTTGCTGACCACTTGCTTAAGTAGTCGAACGTTAATGCCAGTGCCGCAGATTTAACATCTTCGGTGAAAACATAGAGAGGATCTGGTGTTGTACCCTCTACATCGTGAGAGAACGTAGCACGAGCTCGAAGGTTAACGCCCGCCATAATATCGTTCCAATCAGCAACGGCCAGTAGTCGGTAACCCCATGCATCATCAGTAGCGAATGGGTTAGTTTCTGGACCATCGGAAAGGCCAATGTGCAGACCCTCACGGTTATTGCCGCTTGCCGTAGGTTCTAGCGACGGTGTACGTGCTGTACCTGGCGCATTTAAGCGAATTACATTGGGATCTGGCATATCAACAATATTGACATAACCCAGTTCACCCAACAGTACGAAGTTATCAGCACCAAACTTAGGACCGTAAACGTGAGAAGCAGTTAACTGCATTTGCCACGTGTCTGAGAACAAGAAGCCTTCAGCGGTTTCACCTGGCCCAACATCTCTACCTATGTTTCCTAGCTGAGAAATACCGTCTAAATCTGGGCGAAGACCCGCATTAGCAAGTTGTTGAGGCATACCCATATAGAGTAGTTCAACATCGTCGATTTGCAGAGGTTCATCAACACGGTAAGCAAATTCACCGGCTAAAGCGGTTGTGCCAACGTTAGTGTTGAAGCTTACGCCATACAATTTAATATCTTCTGGATAATAAAACTCAGATTTGGTGAATGCACCCAGTTCAGTAATGTTATCGCGGGTCACTTCATTAGTCGCAATGAAAGCCAAATCTGATGCAATACCTTCTGAAGTAAAGTCAGACGTTACACCTGAGATAAGTGGACGTTGGCTATGGTAGTTAATGTGGTAGAAACTGATTTCAGATTCATTCAGCGCTTCAGCGAACCAAGTAACACGCAAACCGTATTGCCCTTGGTCGTCTGCATCTCTATGCGCTTCATCAGAATAGCCACGAATAGCCACTTTAGTTGGGTACGCTAAGTACGCAGATGCAATATCTGCAGAATTTCCGCCAGCACGCAACAAATCGCCGTAGCCGTTAAGTGCAGTTAACAAATGGTCTAAATCGATATCAGGGTTACCACTGAAACCTAACTGGACGTTTTGACGCTGACCGCCCTCGCCCGCAAAGTCGTTACCAGCAAAGTAACTTCCAGAAACAGGTAACCAACTGCGTTCCCATTCATATTGATAGTAACCCGACACACTTAATGTATCGCTTAGTCCTAATGAGGCATAAACCATACCCACTGGAATAAATACTTCTTTAAGTTCCGCACCTGGTGCACGAGCACGGGTAACGTCTACTGGGTTTGTGGTATTGATACCGTGTTGGATGAAAGTACTTTCACCCCAACTGATAACTTGACGACCTACACGAAGGGTTAACGGCTTATCGCCAATCCACCAATCGCCATAGAAGAAGGCATCATAAAGACGCACATCGGTACATAATAAATCTTCTGCTTCTGGATCTTGACAGTGATCGTATTGAACACCGGTGATAGCATTTGAATTAGGACGGTCACCATCCATTTGTTCAAAGTCGTAAAACCAGAAACCACGTGCGAAGAAACCGAAATCGCCAAAATTAATATCTAGCTCATGGTTTCCTGAAATTTGTGTTGCAAATGCATCACCTGGATCATGAGATAAATTTCCTAAGTCGCCATTGGTTGAATAACCGCCGTCAGCTAACGCCCAAACGTCGCTACTAGGATAGAGTGGATTGAATGCAGCGTGATAGCCTGACCAATCAAACTGTGCATGATTACTATTTCCGATAAGATCGTAATCTCTAGACTCAGTACGGATACTGGTAGCCACTGTGAATGTAGAATCAAGAGAAATGCTAACATCACCTACTTGCCAATTAGCGGCATTAGCAGGAAGTGCGGCAGCACCCAACAGGGTTAGCACACCTACAGCAACAGGTGACATCTTAAAAGCGCGAGGCCTATTTATCATATTTTTATACTCCCTAGTCGACGCACAAGGCTGCGTGACATCGTGATCAACCATAACGATTAACAAAATGATTACATCATTTTGCCACTTTCGCAAGAAGTAATCGTACCAGTTAACAAAATTTACAACATTAATCGTATCAAATAGTTATTGCTTTGTGGGGACTATAAAAGCAACTTATCCGAAAGGTGTAAGTAATTGGCGGAATCGTAAAAATATATGCACAAAAAGCAGCCAAAGGTAAAGGTTTAGGGCTTTAGCGTAAGCGTTCGAAGGCTTTAATTTTGTTGTTGGCGTCTACAATCATGCGAAAACGCCCCACAACACCTTGGGAGGTAATGAACTGTTTTATTCTAGTAGAGGGGACTTGTACGCTGGTGCCATTTTCCGCCACCATAACGACGGTAGGCACAGCGCCAGAGTACAGTGCCTCACATTGAATGTAAGGCACATTAACAGAAAAGTAATAAACGGTATCAGTGGCTTGAATGGTTGTCATACGCCAAACTTTTGCTCACTTTCTCAAACACATCTTTGCTTAAGCCCTTATGATTTAACAATCGACCTAGCTGTGCTTTCATCAATGCCTGATGGGGTTCTGCAAACCCTTGCCATTGGATCAGTGGAGTCACAATTCGTGCTGCAACTTGAGGATTAAGGGCATCTAGCTTGATAAGGTAATCGGTAACAAACTTATACCCTTCTCCACCTAAGTTATGGAAACGTTCGCTGTTATAGAAAGCGAAACTGCCAATAAGTGAACGAACACGATTAGGATTACCCATACTAAATTGAGGATGCTCGCTCAACATAGTGATAGTAGCCAGTATATCTTCACGAGGTTGAGTTGCGTGCAAGGCAAACCATTTATCTAGCACTAACGGATCGTGACGCCATTTTTCTTCAAACTTAGCCATTAAGCTTTCAAAGGCATCCGCCGGTAGTGATTGCGCTGCTTTAAGGGCACCTAGAGTGTCGGTCATGTTGTCGGCCTTATCGAACTGCGATATCACCAAGTCTTTATGCTGAGGTAAGCGTGCCAAATGAGACAACAATACATTTTTGCAGCGGCGAGCATTAACTGCATCTTGCTGGTAGCTATAGGCCTGAGTGGCTATACCGTTAAACGCATTTAGAAGTACTGCTTCCAACTGGGTAGAAAACTGACGACAAAACGCTTTTCGTGCATCGATGAGTGGTTGCACACTAATATTGCTTCGAGACTGACACAAGGTTTCAAATGAAGGTATCACTAAGCATTCACTCAAAAGCTCAATATTATCAATTTCGCTGTCTATTGCAGCATGAATTCCCGTCCATATCCCACTGTCTATCGTTGCAGTTGGGTTTTCATATAAGTAACTGATGCAGCGGTTATATAAAGTCTGCATGGCATCCCAACGATTAAACGCATCTTGCGAGTGGGCAAATATAGTAAGTAATGAAGCGGTGTCGAGCTCATTATGTACTTTTACTGGTGCAGAAAAGTTACCAAGTAGTACTGGGGTTAGTTTCTTCGCATCACAGGTGATAGTAATCGTGATTTCAGGTGCATCGACGATGAGTAAGTCGTTCTGAATGATGCCACTATCATCACGGTATCGATTACCATCTTCATCGATAACTTCAAAACCTACTGGAATATACAGAGGAAGCTTTTCGCTTTGATCTGCTGTACTAGGCGTATTTTGCGTTACGGTGAAGGTATGTACATAACCCGCTTCATTGCTGGTAACATTGTGAGCAAGGGATACTTGCGGTGTACCAGATTGACTATACCATCGAGAAAACTGCGTAAGATCTAACTCCGTAGCTGACTGCATGGCAGAAACAAAATCATCGCACGTGACTGCTTGGCCATCATGACGACGGAAGTATTCATCCATTCCTTTCCTAAAACCTTCCGGCCCTAATAGCGTATGGAACATGCGAATAACTTCAGCGCCTTTATCGTATACCGTCACCGTATAAAAGTTATTCATCTCAATAACTTCTTCAGGGCGAATAGGATGGCTCATTGCACTGGCATCTTCTGCAAACTGGTGCTCGCGCATCACACGTACATGCTTAATACGGTTACTTAGCGGTGATGTCATGTCAGCACTAAATTGCTGATCGCGAAACACTGTTAGCCCTTCTTTTAGACTGAGCTGGAACCAGTCTCTGCACGTTACGCGGTTACCAGTCCAGTTGTGGAAGTATTCGTGCGCGATAACAGCTTCTACATTAAAGAAATCATCATCAGTCGCAGAGTCTTGGTCGGCCAGAACAAATTTGCTGTTAAATACATTCAGGCCTTTGTTTTCCATCGCGCCCATATTAAAGAAGTCGACCGCCACAATCATGTATATGTCGAGGTCGTATTCCAAACCGAACACGTCTTCATCCCATTTCATGGCCCGCTTCAACGACGCTAAGGCAAAAGTACCCTGAGATTTCTTACCTTTGTCGACATATAACTCTAGCGCTACTTCTTTACCACTGGTGGTGATATAGGTGTCGGTTAATAAATCGAAGTCGCCTGCCACTAATGCAAATAAATAACAGGGTTTAGGGTGAGGATCGTGCCACGTAACAAAGTGCGTACCATCAGGGTTTTCACCACGTTCTACCGGGTTACCATTTGATAACAGCATGGGGAACGATTTATCCCCTATGACTTTCACCGTATAGACTGACAATACATCGGGTCTGTCTGGGAAAAAGGTAATGCGCCTAAAGCCTTCTGCTTCACATTGCGTACAGTAAGCACCGCCCGAAAGGTACAAGCCTTCTAGTGCTTTGTTGTTTTCTGGGTCGATGTGGTTTTCAATTTCTAATTCAAAATCATCGGTATCTACATTTAGCGTTAACGTTTCATCATCTAAGGTGTAATCACTAAAAGGTGTACCGTTAATATGAACAGAAACAAGTGACAGCTTATTCCCATCTAAGATGAGGGGCTGGCTTTTGTTTCCGTCATTTTTTTCTGTGTCTTTAACCGTATCTTTAGTAAGCTCTTTAGTAAGCGTGCGCTTAACGCTAAGTTTACTCTTTACCACAGTTTTTGTGGGATGTAAGGAAATAGTCAGGTCGACTAACGGGATAGAAAAAGCGGGCGGAAGATAATCCGCCCGGCGTTTAGCTGTAACTGACATAGAGTCTCCTAAAACAGAAAGTCTACGCAACTATTATTGGTTTGCTTCGCCAGGTTGCTTTGCATAATCTGGAGGTGTTAGGCGAAGAATTTTAATTCCTAAGTAAGCGTAGATAATAGCAAGAATTGGGTTTATTACGTTAAAGAACGCATAGAAAACATAGTCGAATGGGTTTACCAACAGCACACTGTGCATGTAGGCACCACACGTGTTCCAAGGAATGAGTGGCGATGTTAACGTTCCGCCATCTTCAAGGCTTCTAGATAGATTTAGTTGGTGCAAACCACGCTTTTCATACTCTTCTTTGTACATGCGCCCTGGCATCACAATAGAGATATACTGATCGGCCGTTACCAAGTTGGTCGCAAAACACGTAAGAATAGTTCTGCTTACCATATCACCGGCCGACTTAGCACCTAATAAAATAGCGGATACTGCTCGTTTTAATAGCCCTACTCTTTCAAGTACCGCACCAAACGACATAGCGCAAATAATTAACCATATCGTATTGAGCATAGACGACATACCGCCACGTGAAAGCAAGCTATTCAAGTTTTCATCAGGGGTGGAGAAACTCACGCCGTCAAACAAGGCCGTCCAAACTACTTTTAATGCACCAATACTGGCACTGTCGTCAGGGCTTGCCATGCTAGCAACTACATCACTTTGAAATAACACTGCCCATATTGCACCTAATAATGCGCCAATAGACACAGCAGGAAACGCTGGCACTTTCTTAACCGCAAGGGTTAGCAATACAACAAGGGGGACTAATAAATACCAGCTTAGATCGAAAGACTCATTTAACAATAACTGCATTTGTTCGATGCGATCTGCTTTAGCATCACCGCTTTCGCTAAAGCCCAATATTACAAACAAAATAAGCGCTAGAATAAAGCTAGGAACGGTAGTCCAAAGCATGTAGCGAATATGTTCAAATAAATCGGTACCTGCCACGGCGGGCGCTAAGTTTGTGGTTTCAGAAAGCGGAGAAATTTTATCGCCGAAATAAGCACCTGATACAACGGCACCGGCGGTAATCGCAGCAGACATATCCATACCTGCAGCCACGCCCATCAATGCAACACCCACTGTAGCGGCGGTAGTCCAAGAACTTCCGATACTCATAGCAACAACGGCGCAAATTAAGCACGCGGCAGCGTAAAAGAATGAAGGGTTTAATAGCTCTAGACCAAAATAAATAAGCGTAGGAACTGTACCGGCTAACATCCAAGTGCCAATAAGCGAACCTACTGCCAATAGAATTAAGCACGCACCGAGCGACATTGAGATTCCATCAACAATGCCTTTTTCAATGGTTTTCCAGCTGTACCCGTTTTTCATGCCAATGATGGCGGCAAGACCCATCGCCAGTAATAAGGCAATTTGGTTAGGCCCATACGATGAATTATCAGCAAATAAATAAACCGCACTACCCATCATAACTACAAGGGCTACAATGGGAATAAGCGCGTCAAATAATGAAGGTTCTTTAAATTCTTTAGTCGTTGTCATTTTTATTATTCTTAAGCCTTAAATCAAAAAACTGAGCGGTAAAACATTAGCGCAATAATAACCGGGCAAACAAAGCGTACATACCAAGGCCAAATCTTCCAAAACAAACCCTGCTCCGCGTTTGCATCGCCTTCTTTAAGCTCAGCTAAAATGGCATCTCTGCGCCACACCCATCCGGCAAATATACATAACGCTAAGCCAAGTAGTGGTTGACTGTACTCAGTGGTAAGGGCAATAACGAACCCAAACAGTGCATTAAAATTAAGAATGATGATGCAGCTAAGTACAAAGATAATGGCTGCCATTAACACTACCGCCTTTTTACGTACCAAGCCCCTGCTTTCCACCATATATGCCACAGGCACTTCAAGCATTGATATTGAAGAGGTAACAGCGGCTATCGCCATTAACGCAAAGAAAGTAAATGCAACAAACACACCTACCCCGCCAATTGTATCAAACAAGGCTGGCAACACTTTGAAAATAAGCGAGTCACCTTGAATTAAGGCTCCCTCAGGCGTAAAGATTTCTACACCATTGTGCAGCGCAACGTACATGGCCGGAATAATCAGCATGCCGGCAATAACGGCAACACCGATATCCACTAATGCAACGGAAGCACCAATGGTGGGCAAATTTTCTTTTTTGCTTAGGTATGAACCGTAAACTAGCATGGTACCCACACCTAATGACATGGAGAAAAAGGCTTGGCCCATGGCATCTATTAACAAATCGGGGTCAAGAATACGGGTAAAGTCTGGTACCAAATACGCGCTCCAACCATCAGAGGCGCCAGGTTGCAAACTTACATAGACGATAAGAGCTAGGATAAGAAGTACCAATGTAGGCATTAACCTAACTGACCATTTCTCAATTCCCGACTTCACACCACCCACAACAATAAAAGCGGTTAACGCCATGAATATAAAGCAAAAAATAACGTTACGCGTAACTGAAGATGTTAACAACCAATCACTTGCAGACTGTAACCCCACCATATTGACAGCAGAATCTGCGAAATAGACAAGCATCCAACCGCCTACGATGGCATAAAACGCCAAGATAAGTGAGACTGTTATGCAACCCCAAATACCGGTTGCACGACCGATGAAGTTACCAGAAATATTGCCTAGCGCATCTACCATGTTAGAACGAGAGCTTCGTCCAATGATGAGCTCGGCCATGAGAACGGGGTATGCAAGAACAAACGCGAGAAGTAAATAAACAAGCACAAAAGCAGCACCTCCATTCGTTGCTACTTTGGTGGGGAACCCCCAAATATTACCGAGTCCAACTGCTGAGCCCGCTGCTGCGAGCACGAACCCGATTCGAGAAGAAAACTCGCCTCTGATAGCCATGTGATTTCCCTTTATTTATTATTGTTGTTAGGTTTATCAGACACAAAAAAAGGGCTGGCCACTGACCAGCCCCCTGTCATCAACCTTTAGTGTGTTATTGCGTATCTGCCGGTTTCTATCATATCAAAAGTAATGTTGGCAGCTTCATCTAAGAACGGATCTAACTCTTCCATATCTTCAGGTAGGTCATCAAGTGTTTTAACTAATTCTTTACCCATACGCTGTAAACGTTCATTGGCTCTCTCGAGAGCTTTATCTTCAGCTTCTTTTTTATCTGACTCACGTTCAGATTTTACCAATGAAATAAAGTTTTTATCTTTGTTTTCTTTGTACTCGACAATATCGTCGTGAATATAAGAAAACTCAGGGTCTTGCATAATACGTTTATTATGTTTCGCCGTTAATACGTCAAGTGCAGCTTGGCCGTCAGCAAATGTAGTGTAATTTGCGCGGTTAATGCTGTCCCAAGGTAATGCGTTATCCTGTTGGCTCTCACCCCAGTCAGCAGGTTCAATTGCTGAAGGATAAAGAATATCAGGCACTACCCCTTTATGCTGCGTACTTCCACCATCAATACGATAGAACTTAGCGATGGTGAATTGCACGCTACCTAATGGGTTGTCGTACAAATCATAAATCTTACCTAAACCACGGTGTTGTTGAACGGTACCTTTACCGAAGGTTTGTTCACCAATAATCAGCGCGCGGTTATAATCTTGCATTGCAGCGGCGAAAATCTCTGACGCCGACGCACTGTAGCGGTCTACTAAAACCGTTAACGGGCCATCGTAAGATACTTTTCCGTCGGTATCGCGATTAACGCTAACTTTAGTTTGACCGTAACGAATTTGCACCACTGGACCTTTTTCAATGAAAAGACCGGTAAGTAATGTCGCTTCTGTTAAAGAACCACCACCATTGCCACGTAAATCTACAATAATACCTTTAACGTTCTGTGCTTTAAGGCTGTTTATTTCCTTTTCGACATCGGCGTGTAGGTTGTTGTAGAAACTAGGAATAGTAATAACACCTAAAGGCTCATTTGCGTGAGGCCCAGTTTCAGGCGTGTAAACCTCAGATTGTGCAGCTCGGTCTTCAAGCTTAATTTTGTCGCGAGTAAGGCTAACCACAGACATGGTTTTCGCATCTGTCGCGCCCTTTTGAACTTGCAAGCGTACCGCGCTGCCCTTTGGCCCTTTGATAAGCTCTACGACTTCATCTAAACGCCAGCCGACTACATCAACAAACTCTTCATCTTCTTGCGCCACACCAACAATTCTATCTTCTGGCTTTAACGCCCCAGATTCATCGGCAGGACCGCCCGGCACTACGCTTTTAATTACGGTGTAATCTTCTTCGCTTTGAAGTACCGCACCAATACCTTCAAATTCCAAATTCATTTCCATTTGGAATCGGTCAGCGTTGCGTGGTGAAAGATAACTCGTGTGAGCTTCGATGGTACGCGCAAATGCATTCATAGCAATTTGAAATACATCTTCGCTTTTGGTTTGTTTAGTTCGCTTGATAGAACGTGTGTAGCGTTTCTCAAGAAGCTCTTTTGCTTCTTCCCACGTTTTATCAGCAAGAATAAGATTTAATGCGTCGTACTTAACACGTTGACGCCAAATCTCATCTAACTCATCTTTGCTAGTAGGCCACTCGGCTTCTTCGCGATCGTAATAAAATTTGTCATCGGCTTTTTCAAAATCAAAAGGCCCTTTCTCTAGCATAGCTAACGCAAACTCGTAGCGTTCGATACGACGCTGCGCACTTACATTATACATGTCATACGCGACAGAAAGGTTGCCCTTGCTCAACGCATCATCGAAAGCGTTTCGATATTTTTCGAAACCCACCACATCAGACAATAAAAGAACTTGTTTGTTGTGATCTAAAGATTCAATGAAGCGCTGATAGATACGTGCTGATAACACGTCATCCAACGAAATTTCTTTATAGTGAGCGCGGGTAAATAACGCACTGACGCGTTTTGCTGCAACACTATGCTGTGTCTCTTGTTGAAGAACGGGAAGCTCTTCAACATCTGGGGTTGTGGTGACTGCACCAGCGCCTACCCCAACGGTAAGAAATGCACTAGCAATGGAAATTCGAAGGATATCTTTCATATTTACGACCTCTTGGAGCGTGCCAAACGTAAAGCATCTGCATTTACTTTTACCACCATACCTGAGTCTAACTGAACATGAATACCGTCTTTGGCAATTTCGGTGATAACGGCTGGCATAGGTGTTTTACCTAATTTAACCGTTACGTTCGTACCTTGTTGCATATCGGCATCAGTCAATTTAGCCGGTGGTGTTTTACTTGGTCTCTGAATTTTCGGTTTAGTTCCCTGCTGGCCTTCTTTGTTGCTGCCTGCAGGCGCCGAACCAGAAGATTTCGGACGTGCAAATTGACGTTTTTCTTTCTTTTGAGGCTGCTGAGCTTGCTTAGCTTTACGCTTTTCGGCGGCTTTCGCTTTGCTTTCTTCTAGCTGCTTCTGTGCATGATCGGCATGCTCTTTCTCAATAGTTTCCCCTTCAACACCATCTAAGTCGACACGGTTAGCGCCTTCTTTGATGCTGTAGAGGTAACGCCAGCTGTTTGTATAGTGGCGAAGTGTAGAGCGAAGTAATGTTTTACTCACTCGTTCTTCGCTTTCTAAACGCTGGGCTAGATCTTGAAAGATGCCAATCTTAAGTGGTAGGGCTTCGCCTTCAATACTAAAGCATTTAGGGAAGGTCTCGGAAAGGAAAGCGATAACTTCCTTACTGCTAGTAAACTTTTCTGGTGATTCCATTAAACTTTCTAAATTATTCAAGAGATTTCTTCATTACTCTCATCATCCCAAGTTGCCAGCGCGTGGTCAACCCAATCGAGTAATTCGTCATCGTCAATTTCTAATAAATGTTTATCTTGTTGCCAAGACTCCCAACCGTGTTGCAATAATTGTTCAAGCCGATGAGTTTCAATATCTTCATCGGCCCTATCATAAATTGCGTGAAGTACGAAATTTAATCGTTCTGACGCTTCATCAGGGTCATCATGATTGTCTTCCATATCTTCATAAGTAGATAGTACTACATGGATGTCAACGTTGTATTTCATAACGATTGCTGAGATTCAATAAGTATATCGGCTATTTTACACAACCCAAGCTCATCTTGCTCGTCGAAACGAGAAAATTCTGGGCTATCGATATCTAAAACACCGATTAGTTCGCCATTTACCACAAGAGGAATGACAATTTCGGAGTTTGAAGCGGCGTCGCAGGCAATGTGGCCAGAGAAGGCATGAACATCTGCAATGCGCTGAACTGTGCGGGTTTCAGCGGCAGTACCACACACCCCCTTCCCCATAGGAATACGGATGCAAGCGGGTTGTCCTTGGAAAGGACCTAACACTAATTGCGCTTCTTTATAAAAATAAAAACCAGCCCAATTTACCTTATCGAGATGGTTAAAAAGTAGTGCACTGATGTTCGCCATGTTGGCAATGACATCGTGCTCACCAGCAACCAGGCTTTTCGCCTGGCTTATTAACTGGGCGTATTGTTCTTCTTTCAAACGGTTACCCTGCTATTGAATAATAGTAAAACTAACGTTTATGCGCGCTTCAACGGTTTCTTGCCCTGGTAAAGAAACAGACATTTCTTTAGCAAACGCATCTGCGCGCATAACTGGAACGGGCATATTGCCACCAGATTCAGAGATTGCAACTACTTCACCCACTTCAACGCCTAATTCCTTCGCTAAAAGTGCTGCTCGCGCCTTGGCATCTTTCACCGCTGCGACTAAAGCTGTTTGGTATGCGTTGGTTTGCGTTGTACTAACAAACGAAAATTGTTGAATACGATCGACACCCCGTCCTAGTACACCGTCCAACACTTTATCATAGTTTTCAATATTGGAATCAGTCACTGATATTTCGCGACTTAAGGTAAACCCTTCTTGCACTCGGCCGTTAGGACTGTTCACGTATCGTGGTGTTAAACGAACCTGCATAGATTGAATGTCGTTACGTTCAATGCCCTGCTCTAGCAAAAAGCTAACAACAGATCGTAAATCCGACGCAAGGGCAGTATTAAGCTTCCCAACGGTTTCGCCTTGTTCTTCAATAACAAAGGTCACTGAATACGCATTAGGCGTAACTGACATTGCGCCTGTGCCTTGTACATGAATAAGCTGTTGTTGCTGTTGCGCCATTGATGCCGTACTTAGCATTGTGGCAACTATACCCGTTAATAATACCATCGGTGATAAGCGCTTGCGTGCCTTCTTGCGTGCGTTAATACGTTTTAAAGGCGCCGCTAGTTTACTGATTGAATTCATTCAAAACTCCGTGTTCATTATCATTAATTCAGGCAAATCATAAGTAACGGTAAGTGAACGTATTATGAACCGCAACTAAATCATTCATAAAACAGGCGAGTTAACTGATACGTGAGTTTTAATAAAAAGCATTATTTTTTTGTTTTAGAGGGCAAAAATAAAAAGTGGGCACGATGGCCCACTTTATACTTTATGAATGCTTGTGCACCAATTTTCAGTCTATTATTTCAATACTTTTTGTAAGGATGTGAGGCAATGGTCGATATTACGAGGCTTACAGGCATACCCCATTAATCCAATGCGCCACACTTTACCTGCAAATTCACCTAAACCCGCACCAATTTCTAAATTGAAATCGTTAAGTAACCTTGAACGAACTTCAGCGTCATTAACACCATCTGGAATATTGACTACATTAAGTTGAGGGAGACGATATTCGGCATCTACGGCAAGCGAGAGACCTAAGCCTTCTAGTCCAGCCACCAGCTCGTTATGACCGGCTTGATGACGTTGCCATGCGTTTTCTAAGCCTTCTTCTTTTAAAATAAGTAAGGCTTCATAAAATGCATACATACTGTTTACTGGTGCAGTATGGTGATAAGCACGCTTAGCCCCTTTCCCCCAATAGCCAACAATTAAGTTCATGTCTAAAAACCAGCTTTGTACTTTAGTTTTGCGGTTTTGAATAACATGCACTGCGCGGTCACTAAAGGATACCGGTGAAATACCCGGTACGCAGCTTAAACATTTTTGGGAGCCAGAATAAATGGCATCAATGCCCCACCCATCTACGTCTAGCTCAATACCGCCTAAAGAGGTAACGGCGTCTACTATCGATAAACAGTCGTACTGTTTTGCAAGTTCACATAAATGTTTTGCATCATTTTCCACGCCGGTTGACGTCTCTGCATGTACGAATGCAAGCACTTTAATATCTGCATCTTTTTTAAGTGCATCTTCTACCGCGTTTAAATCGGTTTGCTTGCCCCAATCGTTTTTAAGTACGATGGCTTGACCACCGCAGCGTTCAACATTTTCCACCATACGGTTGCCGAACACGCCGTTAATGCATACCAACACTTTATCGCCGGGCTCAACAAGGTTAACAAAACAAGCTTCCATCCCCGCAGAACCTGGCGCAGAAATAGGCATTGTTAATGCATTTTCAGTTTTAAATGCGTATTGAAGAAGCTGTTTGGTCGCATCCATAAGCTCGATAAATAGCGGATCTAAATGACCAACAGTCGGTCTGGCAATCGCATTGAGAATACGAGGGTTCACGTCTGAAGGACCAGGCCCCATTAAAGTGCGCTCAGGCGGAAGAAAAGTAGAGTGCGTTTGCATATCAGTCCTTAGCAATAATAGTAATAATAGCGTATCTGCATTCTTACAATCTTAACGGCTGGGTACAACAGCTTGTTATGAACATAACTTATATGAATGGAAACGTCTTGCGCCATAATCTTGTCGAGCTTGCGTAAGATGTGGATAACCCGTGGGTATCATGAGGGTAAAGAAAAATCGAATAGATCAGAAACTCCGACCAGTATGAAGCCTATGATTATCCGAAGGTTATTCTCATTTTAATTGGATTAGAGGGTCTGTAAAATAAATTTCACAATGTTTAGTTTATAAAATAAACAAATATGAACTATAGTTATTATCCGTTTGAAAGAATTTGCATGCACTTCTCCCTTGCAATAGTTAGCGCACGGCTCAGCAATGAGCCATTCCCCTATGCCCAGAACCTATGTTCTGGGCATTTTTTATGAAAAGCGCAGCATTTTCGGTGCACAATAGCGCTGAAATAGTGGGGAAGATAAAGAGGAACAGTAGGCGCAAAGAGGGAAAAGGTTATTCTAGGGTACGATGAATGGTCTTGAGCATAATGAATGATAGTAGTGAAAAACGGGATAATAACGGTTAGCCATTATCCCATAGAGCACATTATTATTAGGCTTGTGTACACTGATTAAACCTCAGAAAGATGCTTATTATAATGTGTTGCATTGTGCGCATAATGCGCAGCAGATGCTTGAAGCTTTTCCTCTACACTACTATCAAGCTGCTTTACCACTTTTCCTGGCGAGCCCACCACTAAGCTGTAGTCTGGAATCTCCATATTTTCGGTAATTAATGCATTTGCGCCAATAATGCAGTACTTCCCAATTTTCGCGCCATTTAACACTACAGCATTAATGCCAATGAGAGAGTAGTCACCTACCGTGCAGCCATGCAACATAACTTTATGGCCCACGGTTACACCTTTACCTAAAGTAAGAGGAATTCCGGAGTCGGTATGGAGCACACTCCCGTCTTGTACGTTAGTAAGCTCTCCTACCGTAATCGCGTCCATATCTGCGCGAATAACCACATTGAACCATACACTGCTGTGGGGTTTTAATATCACATTGCCAATAACATGTGCGCCGGGGGCAATATAACTGGTGCTATCACACTCAGGCGTTAACATTTCAAGTGAATATTGCATAAGCGTTCCTTGTACATAATTTAAAAAACTGTGCTCTCACAACAAAATGTCATTTAGTCGACATCGACTTGTCGCATCAAGCCTTCTTGGGTTGCAGAGGCTACTAACTCACCTTGTTGAGTGAAGATCTGACCTCTCACCAAACCTCTTGCTCCGCCACTAAATGGACTTTCCATTACATACAATAACCACTCATTCATATTAACGGGGCGGTGAAACCACATAGCATGGTCAATAGTCGCAATACGTAGCGATTTGTCGGTAACTGAAATGCCGTGTGGCTGTAATGACGTACTTAAGAAATGGTAATCAGAAGCATACGCTAACGCTGCTTGTTGCAGTGTGATCTCAGGTGCAAGCTCGTTTCTTGCTTTCATCCAAATATAGCGCTTAGCGGGTTGGCGATTAGACTGATAGGAGTTCGCCGCACCTATAGTACGAATATCCACCGGGCGATGATAACTTAATGCTTCTCGCATAGGACGGGCAATTTTGTCGAAGTTTTTTTCATAAAACTCGATATCAGACTGCACTTCTTCTGGCGGCGGCACGTCAGGCATATCTGCTTGCTGATGATGCATACCTTTTTCAGGTACTTGGAATGACGCCGTCATGTAAAAGATGTTTCGACCATCTTGGATTGCTTTTACTCTTCGGGCAGAAAAGCTACGGCCATCTCGTACCACTTCTACATCGTAGACCACAGGTTTCTTTGCATCGCCAGGAAGCAAAAAGTAAGTATGAAATGAATGGGCTATACGGTCTTTATCTACTGTTTCATAAGCGGCAGCTAACGCTTGCCCTAGTACTTGACCGCCAAATAATGCACGAAAGCCCAAATCCCAACTTTGTCCGCGATATAAACCCGCTTCAACAGTCTCTAACTCAAATAACGAAGATAATTTAACCTCAGGCATGCTTTTCTTTCTCTTGTTGCTCAGCGTTCGGGTTTCTTGGGTAGTATTTTTCTGGTAAATACGCCCTGTGCTCAAAAAATCGCGTGTCTTTATAGGGTAACTTCATAAAGCCTGAAATGCCTAGCCCTTTTATTGACGGCACATGTTCCACTAACTTGGCTAATAATTCAGAAAATCTTTCTTTCTCGTGATGATTGAGCAATGTGTAATAACTATGAATCTTTAAATGAGTACTTAAAGCTTCAAAAATAATACAGCCCGTATGGTGAATAGTATTAAGCTCTTTGATAATAGCAATAATGGGCTCAGGTAACTTCAAAAGCTCGTCTGGGTCGTCACCATCTTCAAAGTAAGAATGAGTTCTGGATTCATCTTGTGCCACTGAGGCACGGGATAAATCAAACGGTATTACACATTCCGGTGTTGGTAAAAAAGCATCGTTTTCGGTTTCTCGCTCAATGTGAAGCGTGTTTTTAGCGTTAAACATGCAACACTTAAATACCCCTGGTTTATGGATGGCGCGAGCAAGGTTGATTACATTGTTAACCGCAAGTTCGAAGGCGGTTTTTAATGCCGCATCGTGTAAATTTAAACTGGAGTCTACATAAACGCCGTTAGGCTCCCAGCGAATTGCCATGCCGCCGACAACAGGATAACGGCCTAGCCGACTAATTGCCGACACAAACGCTTTCTCGGTATCGCCCATTCCTTGCAAAAAGTTTTTGTAGTACCGATCGAACTGGGCATCATCGATATAACGTAATGAAGCATCTTCAAATGCAGATTGCTGGCGCAAATAAGATTTACGAGAACTATAAACAACGGTTTCGATGTCATCTTGCGAGTGCGTGATCCAAGTAGGAATACTGGGTATATACTGCGGTACTGCATCTTCTGAAAACACCATATGTTTTAGCACGTGCAAGTTATTGAAGAAGTAGTCTCCTCCTTGTTGCCTTTTTTGGGGGTCGTCACTAAGCATATATTCTAAAATGCTCGCTAACATTTTTGGCAGTCCAAGAGATGAAGGGCGAATAACGTGATGGCCATACCGACATGATTGCCCCGACGCTAAAGCATATAGCGTGCTTGCCATACCTTGCTCATCGAAACGTGGGGATGATAGCGCACCGTTTAGCTGCTCTTCCCCAATGAAATAGACATCACCTAATCGGGCGTTGGTTTGATGAAGCTCGCTAGACATCAAGTCCATCACATTGTTACTAGTGTACTGACCATTTTCGTCTACTTGTGCAAACACGGATGAACCCCAATCGATAAGCCCGATGCGCTCTTTAGGTTCATCCCATACCAAGTTAGAAGGTTTAATGTCGCCATGAACGATAGGTTTGGCGTTGCCTTTTTGAGTGTGCTCTCGAAATACTTGTAACAACTCGCCAAGCTGTACCGCTATTTTGACGATGATCCTTGGCGGGAGTGGCCCCCGTGCTAAACTGACTTTTTCTAAATCATCGCCCGGGGCGCGGCCCATCACCAAAATAGATTGTTTACCTATTTGCTGATATTCAACCAATGCAGGCACATAAGGATGGGAAACTTGAGATAGCATGAAAGCTTCTTCCTCAAGCCGTTCTTGTACATGCTGAGGAAGATTTATTCGAGAAAACTTAAAGACGTGCTCTTGTGTGTTTGGGTTTCTATTAGCACGTGAATCTGAACTTGAGTTCGAGCTTAAATTTTGATTAGGCGCTGTACCTGCAAATGCAAACCCAAACGCCCCTTTTCCCAATAACGAGATATTGCGGTAGCCTAAACTAGCCAATTGGTCGATGCACAGTGCTACCCAATCTTTAAGTTTTTTGGCATCAGCATGTGAGAGCAAATAAATAGACTGCTCATCGGGTATATAAAAATGCGTTAACCCTTTTATCTGAGACATGCCAATTGCCTACCTCTGTGATTGTTTACGCTTGAGTGCTTTAAATCGTTTTTAGCTCTTCGTTAAAAAGAGTCCGCTAAAGGGATTACTCTTCAGTAGTTAGCCATGTCAACGTATACGCAGCATCGCTTCCTAATAGCGGGGTAATCTCATCAAGGGCTTCACTCATACTGACATCAAGCTGCCAAGGTGGATTGATGACACATAAGCCAGAACCGTACATGCCAGCATCGGCGGTATTTTCTTCAACGGTAAGCTCGATAGTGAAACAGGGCTTACCTAGTGCCGATAACAACTCGCACATTTTCTGACTGGCCCCACTTTTAGCCCCCGCTCGCTCTGATAGTAACGGATACCACACTACTATTTGTGCTTGCTGCCAACGCGCTAATACTTTCTTCACAGCACTGACTACATCTTGATATTCAGAAGCCTTTTCGTAGGGCGGATCTATTAATACCGCGCCACGATTAGGTGAAGGTGGCGTAAGTGCAATTAATCCTTCATATCCATCTCTGTGATGAACATGGCTTTGGCTATCGCCAATCTGCCACATGGCATCATCGAGTTTTTCATGTTCAGCAGGATGCAACTCCATAAGATGCAGCACATCGATATCACGTTTTAGCTTGGCACTAATAGCCGGTGAACCTGGATAACATCTATCACTTAAAAACCCGTTACATAGCGACAAATAGGATTGCAGCAAAGGTGAATTTGCAGAAATGTTAGCTACTTTGTCTACCCCAGACTCATACTCTTTATTTTTGGATGCTAAGGCATCATCAAGTTGATAAAGCCCAGCCCCACTATGCGTATCATAAAGGGTGAAAGGCTTATTTTTTTTCTTGAGATGGCTTATTACGCCCATCCAACAAAGGTGTTTAATAACGTCGGCATGGTTGCCGGCATGAAATGCATGTTGATAGCTAAGCACGATATACCATAAGTTGACGCGCATACTGCGCAGGAAAATGTAGTTTAGCTGTCAATAATAACGCTTGGGCTAACGTCCACACAAGCCCGACAGCCCGTTCTGTGTAAATAAGCTCTCTGTGAATAAGAACTATTAAAAGTGCCCCGTGATTAAATCACTGTAGTTCGCACAGTTCTTATTAAAGCACTTGTATTAGATTACTTAAATTAACGAACTTATTTTAACGTAATTGTATTAACGTACTTGCCTATTACTAGGCTGTGGGCCTGCGGCCCACATTAGAATCCTATCGCTATTTCAAATGCATTAGCATGGTTTCTGGCTCTTCAATATAACTAGACCACAAATTATTGAAGCGAACCATAGTAGCGCCATCAATAATACGATGATCACCAGACCAATTCACCATCATGATATTTTGCGCTTCAACACTACCGTCAGCGGCAAAACGGGGAAGCTTTTGAGTTTTACCTAGCGCGACAATAGCCGTTTCAGGCTTGTTGATAACCGGTGTAGCCGTAATACCACCAATAGCGCCAATATTTGAAATGCTGATAGTGCCACCTTTAAGTGCGTCACCGCCCAATTTTCCTTCACGAGCTTGCTCGATAGTGGTATGCATTTGCTGAGCTATGTCGAACAAAGACAGATTTTCTACGCCCTTAATATTAGGCACCAAGAGGCCAATTTTAGCGTCAACGGCAAAGCCGATATTATGATGATTAAAATAAGTAAGCTCAGTACCGTCTTCGTTTAATTGACTGTTAATGATAGGAAACGCTTTTAACGCCAACGACAATGCTTTTACAAAAAAGGGCATAAAGCTAAGCTTTACGTCTTTTGCTTCAAACATAGGCTTCAGTGATTGTCGCAAGGCAATTAGCTTATCCATTCTAATTTCATCGCTCACCGTAAAATGAGGAATGGTATTTACTGACGCTACCATTTGCTTTGCCATAGCCGCACGAATGCCTCGCACTTTTTCGGTATAACTTGATTCACCCGCGTGATTAGGCGTAGCTGAGAGTTCGTCATTATTTGTGCTAACGTTACTCGCACTAACGGTATTCGCACAAACGTTGCTGACATCATGTTTTAAAATACGGCCTTTTTTGCCACTGCCAGCAACAGCAAGTAAATCAATCTCGTGCTCTCTGGCAATACGGCGTACTGCAGGGCTTGCCAAAACTTTGCCCGGTATAGCAATAGGAGGCTCAAAATCCCCGTCTTGCCATTTATCACTAATGGCTAGGTTACCCTGCTCACTGGTATTGTCGTTAACCGGTGAAGCACTGTGGCTAGTAGTTTCGTTAACTCTTTCTGCATTACTTACTTGATCAGTTGCAGCATCAGTCGTTGTGTCATCGGTGCTATTTTGATTACCTTCGCTAGCACTTTCATCTGTATGAAGGGCAAATAATGGGCTATGCACTTGTGCAATATCGCCTTGCTTATAATAAAGCTTATGTACTGTGCCTGAATGCTTAGCAGGAATTTCTACCACTGCCTTATCAGTCATTACTTCAACTACACTTTGGTCTTCAGCAATGACATCACCTTCTTTAACGTTCCATTTGACGATTTCGCACTCAACAATACCTTCGCCAATATCAGGTAAAATAAAATCAATATTCATATTATTGGCTCCCTTTTAATAATGTAACGAGCGCTTAATAGCTTCGTACGTTTTAGTTTCATCAGGCATATATTCGGTTTCATGAGCGAGTGGATAAGGTGTATCTAAACCACAAACACGCGAAATAGGCGCTTCTA
This sequence comes from Alteromonas sp. Mac1, assembly GCF_001562125.1. NCBI lineage: Bacteria > Pseudomonadati > Pseudomonadota > Gammaproteobacteria > Alteromonadales > Alteromonadaceae > Alteromonas > Alteromonas sp. Mac1. Next base: position 1,276,227 of record NZ_CP013932.1, on the reverse strand, counting down.
AATACAAAAAGCATTTTTCTTGTATAGTCGCGGCAATTTCACTGGCGAAGCCGCCGGTAAGTGGCGCTTCATGGTTAATAAGCAATCGGCCGGTTTTCATTACCGAGTTGATAACGGCTTCGGCGTCCCAAGGTAAAATGGAGCGCAGGTCTATAATTTCGCAAGACACGCCATCGTCTAACGCCATTTCAGCGGCTTTTTGCAATATCTCAATTTGTGCACCCCACCCTAGTAGGGTGATATCAGAGCCTTCTTGTACTAAATCGGCTTTACCAAGTGGCAGTTCATAATCTTCTTCAGGTACATCGGCAATAGACGCGCGATATAAACGTTTTGGCTCAAGAAAAAGTACTGGGTTTTTATCGCGAATAGAGGCTAAAAGCAGTCCTTTCGCTTGGTATGGGTCTCGTGGAATAACCACTTTCAAACCTGCGCAGTGGGCGAAAAACGCCTCCGGTGATTGGCTGTGGTAATGACCACCCGATATACCACCACCATAGGGCGTACGAATGGTAAGACCGCCTACATCAAATTGTCCGCCTGAGCGATAACGCCACTTAGCCGTTTCGTTTACGATTTGGTCAAACGCAGGAAAGATGTAATCACCAAACTGAATTTCAGCAACAGGGAAAGATCCTTGTGATGCAAGCCCATTCGCAAAGCCAATGATGCCCTGCTCGGTAAGCGGCGTATTAAAACATCTGCCTTTACCAAATTTCTCTTGTAGATGACTGGTCGCTCTAAATACACCACCAAAATGGCCCACGTCTTCACCAAACACCATGACCTTTTCTTCCGCTGTCATGGCGGTAATTAACGCATTATTAATTGCCTGTAGTAAGTTCATTTTAGCCATTAGCGAACACTCCCAGACGTTTTAGGATATTTTTTAGGATATTGTTTAATATGTGCTTTTAACGAAGTCAGCTGATCTTGTAGATGCCAGGGTACACTGTCGTACACATCTTCAACTATTTCCTCTATGCCGCAAATAGGAACCGTTTCACTGACTTTTAACGCCGCGAGTACATCTTGACGCGCTTTATCAACTTTGGCTTTGTTCTGTTTTTCATCAAACCAGCCCTTATGGGTAAGCCAATTCGCCATTCTTGCGATTGGATCTTTTGCGCGCCACTTATCTTCTTCATCTCTAGAACGATAGCCCGTAGGATCGTCAGACGTAGAATGAGCCGCAAGTCGGTAGGTCATCGCTTCTATCAGTACCGGACACATTTCTGCTAACGCTATACGGCGTGCTTCCTGCGTTGCAGCAAACACCGCTAGCGGGTCGTTACCGTCTACCCGAATCGTTTTCACGCCGTAGCCAATTCCACGTGATGCAATACCATCTCCAGCAAATTGTTCTTCCGACGGCGTTGAAATGGCATAGCCATTGTTCCGGCAGAAAAAGATAACCGGGCAATTGAGAACAGCAGCCATATTCACTCCAGCATGAAAATCGCCTTCTGAAGCAGCTCCTTCACCAAAATAACAAATAGTAATGGCATCGTTGCCTGCCATTTTTTGCCCATAGGCATAACCTGATGCTTGTGGTATTTGCGTACCTAGTGGGGAAGAAATAGTCATAAAGTTAAGGGCTTTATCACCATAATGGATTGGCATCTGCCTCCCTTTATTAGGGTCGGCTTTGTTGCTGAACATTTGATTCATAAACTGATCAGTTGTATAGCCTCTGAAAGCCAGCGCACCCTGCTCTCGATATTGGCTCATGATCATGTCATTGGGCGATAAAGCAGCTGCGCTAGCAACGGCTGCGGCTTCTTCACCCGTACTTGCTAAATAAAAACTAATTCTTCCTTGGCGCTGCGCTGCCACCATTCTTTCATCGAGAATTCTGATGTATTCCATGGTGTCGTGAATTTTTAACGCCAGTGTTTGGTCAATCTCTGGAAGTTGCGCAGTTTCATGCTCACTTCCATCTGGTTTGAGCAATTGCAGCATGGGAATATCAATTAACCCATTGCCGATAACTTCAACCCTGTTTGTTGTTTTAATTTTTCCGAGATGATTTCTATCTTCCACAATAAACTCCCTGCAATTTGAAGGATTCGAAAGCGAGATTGCTATGGTCATTATGCTAATAGAAGTATGTTGGTGGCGTTGTGCTATTTGTGCAGCGGTTTATCAACTAAATATGATAAAAATTCTTAATATCCTATTTTGATAGAACTAATATCCTAATATTGACCAGCAATGTTAAATTGATGCTAATAGAAGGATAAAAATACGAATTTGTTTTGTAAATGAGTATGCGAGATTCTTAGATAGAGGTAAGTGTTTAACTACCGAATTGACTGTTGTGTAGCCAAATTCCTCCCCCTTTTTTTAGCTAAGATCAAATGAAAAAGTATGACTAAATGTAACAACATGTGTAATTCATATTAATGTTTAATATTCATTACAAAGTGAAAAAAATTATGCTAGAAATATTATTGTCATTGTTATGACAATAAAAATTGGATCAACAAAGCCAATAAAAATAAGAAATTTCATCCATCCAGGGAAAATCCCAAAAACAGGCCGACGGAGGTTACCTGTGAATAATAAAGTGACATTAGCTGTATCTGCTGCACTGATGTCGATGTCCATGCATTCTGCTGCAGAACTATCATCTGCAACAGAATCGTTTTCTGTAACTGCTGATCAACTCAAAGCAGTTAAAGCGACATCGATAAATAAGTACAAGAACACTAAAACAGTATCCACACCTAAAGTACTCTACACCGCTGAGAAAGGACTCGAAAATAAAGACTACATTTACTTTGTACATCTTTCTGACGACGCAGTAGCGAGCTACGATGGCGGTGTTGAAGGCTTAGAAGCCACTAACCCCCAACTTAAAAAACAAGTTTCAGTAACACGATCTAATTCGTCTGCTAGCAAACGCTTAGACGCTTCTCTTCCAGAAGTAAAAGCCTATGCCTCTTACCTTGAGAAGAAACAAGCAGAAGTTATTGCTAAAGCAGAGTCTGCTGTAGGTTCGTTAGAAACAATAGCAGAATATAAATACGCACTAAACGCAATTGCGATAAAAGCATCGCCAGCTGAGGCAGAAGCTATAGCGCGTTTGCCAGGCGTTAAAAATGTTGAACGTGATGAAGTATATCAACTTGATACTGACACGGGACCAAGTTTAATTGGCGCTCCTGCAGTTTGGGACGGCACAGCTAATGAAAGCGGCGTAGGTCGTCAAGGTGAAGGCGTTGTAGTTGCAGTACTTGATACTGGTATCAACAGTGACCACCCTTCTTTTGCTGATGTAGGTGGTGATGGTTACGATCATACTAACCCACTTGGCGCCGATGTTTACTTAGGTGAATGTGCAGTTGAAGCTGAAGTTCGTTGTAATGACAAACTAATTGGTATTTATAGTTATCCGTCTATCTCTGACGTATACACAGACGACACTATCTTCCCACAAGACGGTACTATACGTTTTGGTGAAGATTACAACGGTCACGGTTCACATACTGCAAGTACTGCAGCTGGTAACGTTCTTGTTGATGTTGGTGAAGTTACCGCTGAATTTGACGTAAATGCAAGTGACGGTGTTGCAACTGGTTTCACCTTTGGTCAAATTTCAGGTGTAGCCCCTCACTCAAACATTATTTCTTATCAAGTGTGTCAACCTGGTAACACTGGTGATACCTATGCAGGTTGTACTGGTGCGGCTATGGCTGCAGCGGTAGACGACGCGGTTGAATCAGGTATTGTTGATGTTATTAACTTCTCAATTTCAGGTGGTGGCTACCCTTGGAGTGGTTCGCTTAACGCAGCATGGTTGAATGCACGCAACGCGGGCATTTTTATTGCTCAATCTGCGGGTAATAGCGGCCCTGATCCAGAAACAACTGAGAAACACGCACCGTGGATTACCGTTGTTGCTGCTTCTACACACGGTCGAAGTGTAGAGTATGATAAATCAATCTCTTTCACTGGTGGTGCAACTGAGTTAGGTGCTATCGCTGGTAAGAGTAACTCTGGCGCGATATCGGGTTCAATCGTTTATGCCGGTGATTACACCAATGCAAACGATCCTGATGGCGACCCTGCACAGTGTTTAGAGCCATTCCCTGAAAATACTTTCGCAGGTGAGATTGTTGTTTGTGACCGTGGTGCAATTGCTCGTGTAGCTAAAGCATCTAACGTTGCAAGTGGCGGCGCTGCTGGTTTCGTTCTAGCAAACCTTGCTGACGGCGCAACATCAGTGAATAACGATGCGTATATTATTCCGGGTATCCACGTTGATGCTACAAACGGTGATATGCTGCGTTCATGGTTGGCAGAAGGTGAAGGCCATACTGCGACTATCACAGCATCGGAAGGCATTTTAACAGTGGACGACGACGCGGCTGATATTATGGCTGAGTTCTCTTCACGTGGTCCTAATACATCAATTAGCACACTAACACCGTCGGTAACTGCGCCGGGCGTTAGCATTTATGCTGCTTACTCTGATGAACAGTACGGTCAAGATTCTACAGGTTCTGCACCAGCTGATTATGCCTACCTTCAAGGTACGTCTATGTCTGGCCCTCATGTTGCAGGTGCTGCTGCACTTGTACGTCATGAAAAACCATCATGGACACCAGATCAAGTCCGTTCTGCTCTTATGATGACGGCTACCACCGATGTTCTTAAAGAAGATGGTGAAACCGCAGCAGATTGGTTTGATATGGGCGCAGGTCGTATTGAAGTAGACCTAGCAGTTCAATCTGGCTTAGTTATGGATGAAACAGACGCAAATTATGCTTCTGCTGATCCAGCACTAGGTGGTGAGCCTCGTACACTTAACCTACCTTCTGTTACCGACGACAACTGTGTAGGTTCTTGCACATGGACTCGTACCGTAACAGCAACTAAAGACGGCTCTTGGTCTGTAGACGGTGTTGCCATTTCAGATGGTTTAGACATTACTGTTACACCTGCTACCTTCGACTTAACTGCTGGACAATCTCAAGAGTTAACGATTGAGATTGACGCATTCCGTGCAGAAAGTGACGTTTGGTCGTTTGGTCAAATCAACTTAGTTTCTGGTTCATCTCCAGACTTACACCTTCCTGTTTCAATTGTCGCTTCTAACGGTAACTTACCTGATGAAATTGACTTTGAAGCACATCGTAATCAAGACTCGTACTTGCTTGAAGATGTAATGGCAGTTGAGATTACTGATCTTCAGGTTACGTCTTACGGCCTAACCAAAGCAACGAAAGTTGAAGGTATGGTTGCGCAAGATTCAGACAACAATGACTACCTAGATGATTTAGAAGATGGCTTGCACATTACGCAAATCGAAGTACCTGAAGGTACACTTCGGTTAGTAGCAGCAACCATGGATACTACGTCGCCAGATCTAGATTTACGCATTTTGTTTGACTCAAATGCAGACGGTATACCTCAAGAAGATGAAGAGGTTGCTATTGCCGCAACTGCTGCAACTGAAGAGTATGTAAGCGTTGAAATGCCAGCAGCAGGAAGCTACTGGGTAATTGTACAAAACTGGGCTGCATCGTCTGATGAAGAAGGTTTTGAAGATAGCTTTGTATTAGCGCATGCCATGGTTGATAACCAGCCCGGTGAAGGGCTAACTATTGATGCTCCTTCAGCTATTCCTCAGTTAACTGAATTCGACGTACGTTTTACTTGGGATTTGTCAGACGCGGTTGAAGGTGATATCTACATTGGTGCTGTTTCAATGGGTACTGATGCTGATAACGTTGATAACCTTGGCATTATTCCTGTAGATATTGTTCGTGCTGAAGATGATGTTTATGTAACTGCTGAGTCTGAAGAGCGTGTTCTACCGGGAGAGGAAGCGACTTTCTATGTAAACGTACTTCCAAACTTTACAACGGAAGACCGCGACTATGAAATTTCACTAACGCTTCCTGATAACGTTACGTTAGTTGAAGGTTCACTGTCTCACGATGGTGTTGCCACTGAAAATACGCTTTCTTGGTCTATTACCCAAGAATCGCTAATTGGTGCTACTCCATCTTATGCAATTACCACTAATGCTACTGACGCATTCTGTGCTAACCCTGACTTTGGTCAAGGCGGTGGATACATCGACCTAGCTGGTTTTGGTATTGGTATAGATGATACGTTAGATGGCGACACCGTAGATGGGACGTATTCACTTCCTGCTTACTTCCTTGGTGCCATGTACGATGCAGTAACGGTAACTGATGATGGTTTTGTTACAGTCGGTAATAGTTTGGGTACATCACCTTGGGTGAACCAAGGACTTCCAGATGTTGCAGATCCAAGTGGTGTTATTGCTCCGTTGTGGCGTGACCAGGAATTTGACGTTGCTAACGGCGTAGGTGTGTCTGTCGCATCTGCTGGCGCTGCTTACACAATCATTGAATGGGATAACATGAGATTCTGGGGTCTTAGCGGAGATTTCGCTGATATTGCAGATTACCAAATTGTTTTCTTCAATGAGCCAGCTGAAGGTCAGCCAAACATCGTATTCTCATACGATAATGTGACACACCAACTTGGTAGTACTTTGCCTGTGACCATTGGTTACGAAGATATTGATGGCGCTACAGGTCAAGCACCTTACTATACGCCTTACAGCCAAGACTTCTTTGATGCAAACTTTGATACAGAAATTGTATCTGGTACGCAAATCTGTATGTATCTTGACGACGTTGATAGCAGCCCTACTCAATTAGCTTACACCGTTATGGTCAATGCTGATGATGCTGGTGGTGCTATTCAAATGATGGCGATGTCAGAAGTGACTAACATCCCTGGTGCAGCGTCTGCAGTATCTGAAACTTACGAAGGTTTACAAGTTGAAGGTCCTCCTGTTGTTACTATCGACGGCATGACAGTGGCAACACTGGAAGTTGTTGAATTGATGGAGTTGAACTTACCTGGTCTAGTAGAAGAGCCAAATGGCGACGCTGTGGACATTACTTGGAAGCAAGTTGAAGGACCAGCAGCTATCATTGCAGGTGCTGGCATAGAAGAAGCTATCCTAGTTGCTCCAGAAGTAACTGAAGATACGCTAATTGTGCTTGAGCTTACTGCTACTGATAGTAACGGTAACACTTCAATGGCAACAGCTAATGTTACGATAAAAGATAACTTACCACCTGTTATCAACATCACTGCTCCGTTTACTGTTGAAGAAGGTGAGTCAATCACTGTTTCTGCTACAGCAACAGACCCAGAAGGTGATGACGTTACATTCACTATCAATGACATCGCAGGCTCAAGTCTAACGACTACAGCGCCTAATACGAATAGCACTATTGCTGTTCAGTTTGAAGTGGTTGCATTTGATGGCTTAAATACAACAACAGAAACAGTAACCGTAAGCGTTACTGATAAGAGCGGTGGTTCAATGGGTTGGTTAGCATTGCTACTTGTTCCAGTTGTATATCTACGTAGACGTAAAATGAAGTAAGCGATATCGCTTAGATATTACTTAAACGTAAAAGGCCGCTGTTAAGCGGCCTTTTTTATATCTGAAGTTTCAATAATCCCAGCTAACGTTAACGCTACCTCAACGACGCGCTTTCATTATTCTTCATCTGACAATCTCGTTAATGTGTCGTCTAATCGCTTGTTAGGCTGCACACCCATTTCTCTGAACTTCTCAACTTGCCGCACTAAATTCCCACGCCCACTTGAAAGCTTATTCATTGCAGCATCGTAACTTCCGTGGGCGGTATCTAGCGCTTTACCAATCTTTTCTATATCAGATACAAAGCCTACAAATTTGTCGTAAAGCTTTCCTGCTTGCTCTGCGATGAGCTGCGCGTTTTGGTTCTGGTACTCGTATTGCCAAATATTGTTGATGGTACGCAGTGCCACAAGCAAATTCGTGGGGCTTACTAGCATAATATTATGATTAAGCGCGAGGGAGACAAGATCAGGTTCTTCTTCAATGGCTAGCAAGAACGCAGGCTCAATAGGAATGAACAGTAAAACATAATCTAATGTGCGCAAGCCTTTAAGGGATTGATACTCTTTGGCGCCTAGCCCTTTAATATGGCCCTTGATGGATGCCACGTGTGCACTTAGATACTGTTTGCGGCTGTTGTCATCGTCGCAGTTAAAATATTGTTCATACGCCGCTAAGCTTACTTTTGAATCGATAATCACGTCTTTGTCATTGGGTAAATGCACCACTACATCTGGCTGCAGTCGCCTACCCTGTTCAGACTGTGCCGACACTTGGGTTTCAAATTCATGGCCTTCGCGAAGACCTGATTCTTTAAGAATGCGCTCTAAAATTACCTCGCCCCAATTGCCTTGTTTTTTATTATCGCCTTTAAGGGCGTTGGTTAACGCTGAGGCTTCTTCAGTTATACGCTGATTTAACGCCTTTAAACTTAAAATTTCTGTTTTCAACGACGCGCGTTCTTGCCCTTCACGAATATGTTGCTCTGAAATTTGTTGTTTGAACCCATCTAATTGAGATTTAAACGGCGCCAATACCGCTTCAATATTATGCTTACTTTGGCTCTGATAGGTCGCGCTTTTCTCATCAAAAATTTTGTTCGCTAAATTTTCAAACTGGGTTTGTAAGCGTTGTTCTGACGAATGCATTAACGCAAGCTTTTCTTCATGATTCTGCATAAGCGCATCCAGCCTTGCTTTTTGCGCTTCATATTGCGCTTGCAACTTACTGTACTCTTTTTGCAGTACGCTCGAGGTTTCACTAAGTTGGTGTTTCTCAGCTAATAGCTGCTCATACTGACGTGATTTTTCAACTAGCATGCCCATACGTTCTTGGGTTTCGCTGGAGGCTTGGTGCAGAACAAGTAACGCATCACTTTTTTCAGCCACTTGATCGCGAGCCTGATTCAATGTTCTTCGGGTTACTATTAGCAAAACAAGAAAAAATAACGCCAGTAATAAGAAGCCAGCATTTAAATATTGGGGGGGAAAATCAGGTAAGGAATACATAAAAACACACGCACTGTTAATTTATACAGCACTATAAACAAAAACAGGTGCCAATGGCACCTGTTTTAATCACAAATGTATGATTACTTAGATAACGCTTTATCTAAATCTTCAATTTTTGCTTTCCAAATAGCAGGCCCAGTTTCGTGCGCATTTGCGCCCGTGCTGTCTACTGCTACCGTAACTGGCATATCTTCTACGTCAAATTCGTAAATGGCTTCCATACCTAAATCTTCAAACGCCACTACCCGTGACTTCTTGATAGCTTTAGAAACCAAGTACGCAGCACCACCTACGGCCATTAAATAAACTGACTGATGCTTTGCAATAGATTTGACCGTCGCAGGGCCACGCTCTGCTTTACCAATCATACCGATTAGGCCAGTTTTCTCTAACATCATGTCAGTGAATTTATCCATACGAGTGGCAGTAGTTGGACCGGCTGGGCCTACTACTTCGTCGCCAACCGCATCAACAGGGCCTACGTAGTAAATAAAGCGGTTGGTTAAGTCTACGCCTTCTGGTAAACCTTCACCGTTATCAAGCATTGTTTGAATACGCTTGTGCGCTGCATCACGACCAGTCAACATTTTTCCAGAAAGGAGTACCGTTTCACCCACTTTCCAGTCTTGAATGTCTTCTTTAGTAACATCATTAAGGTTAACGCGACGGGTGTTTTCACTAACTTCCCACGTTACCTCTGGCCAATCTTCTAATTTAGGTGGCGTAAGTTCGGCTGGACCTGAGCCATCTAAATGAAAATGTGCATGTCGGGTTGCTGCACAGTTAGGGATCATCGCCACAGGTTTAGATGCCGCATGGGTAGGCAAAGACATAATTTTAACGTCTACTACTGTAGTTAATCCACCTAGACCTTGTGCACCAATACCCAATTGATTCACGCGCTCGAAAATTTCAACTCGTAGCTTTTCATCTGTGGTTTCTGGTCCGCGAGCAATAAGCTCTTGGATATCAACCGGATCCATTAGGCTTTCTTTCGCAAGTACAGCTGCTTTTTCTGCGGTACCGCCAATGCCTATACCTAACATCCCAGGTGGACACCAGCCAGCCCCCATGGTTGGCAACGTTTTAACTACCCAATCAGCAATATCATCACTGGGGTTTAACATTACCATCTTAGATTTGTTTTCCGAGCCGCCACCTTTCGCCGCAATCATTACTTCAACTTTTTCACCTGGCACCATATCAATGTGCACAACTGACGGTGTGTTGTCTTTGGTGTTGGTTCGTGCGCCTGCGGGGTCGGCAACGATAGATGCGCGTAATGGGTTGTCTGGATTTAGATAAGCGCGGCGAGTACCTTCATCAACCATCTGTTGCACAGTCATATCGGTTTTATCCCATGTAACACCCATGCCTACTTTTACAAAGCAGGTCACAATACCGGTGTCTTGACACAAAGGACGTTTGCCTTCAGCTGACATTCTAGAGTTAATAAGGATTTGTGCCATCGCATCTTTGGCTGCTTGGCTTTCTTCTCGGTTATACGCTGCTTCTACGGCTTTAACGTAGTCGAGCGGGTGATAGTAAGAGATAAACTGTAGGGAATCTTCAATGCTATCAATGAAGTCCTGTTGGCGGATAACGGTCATGACATCCTCTTTTTTTATTTTGCTTTCGTGGTCTTAGCCTGCTAAAAAAGCGTATACTAGCGCATCTATTGGCACCGTACCATGTAAAATATGGGTGAGGCTTTGCGATAAAACAAACTTGTGCTGTCAAATTTAACGCGCTTTACTAACGTTAGCTGTTTGATACCGTGCGAATACTGTTAAATTAACCGTTCAGTAGCCATTTAACGCAGCTTCAATGCCAACAACATTCTTTTTAACCTGATGTATAGAGTTAGTTTTTAATGCCCGCAACATCGCAAGTTATCATTACGCCAGTCAGCACCTCACCTTCCCTTTGTCTTATAGACATTTTTGAGCAGGTTGCCCACAACGCAGGTGCCATTTTGCTTGATACTTGTGGCTCGACAAAAAGCAATGGTCGTTACAATGTGATGGTATGGGAACCGAGCGCTACCGTAACGGCCAAACATGGCGAAGCGGCTTTAGTGCAGTTAGCTGGTGATGAGCCATTTGCAACCGACCTTCTACCTTTTGAAGCCGTAACGCACTACCTTCATGGTTCTGTGGCCAACCTTGAGTTAGATGAACTTAGTCAATCGTTAGCCAGTCAGCTGCCATTTATTGTTGGCGTAGCAGGTTTTGCAGGCTACGATGCTGGGCGGTATTATGAAAAGCTTCCAGCGAAAGCTGCGCAAACTTATACCACACCCGATTTTTCCGTAGGGCTATACCTGTCTTCGTTAATTGAGGATACGGTAACAGGCACCCTATATTTTTGTTCGGCAAAAGGTGAAACTACCCCACCTGACTTTGTCACACAGCCTAGTTCTGATGCAGATCTTACAGAGGGCGCTGATGATACAAACCAGGCCTGTTTAGTCTCTATCGATGATGAGAAAGAGCAAAGTGAAGATGATGCCAACACGTCGTTTTCTTTAACTAGTGAATGGAAGTCTAACCTCACTAAAGAAGCCTATATTGGCTGTATTGAGCGAATTCACGACTATTTAAAGGCAGGCGATTGTTATCAAGTTAACATGGCACAGCGGTTCTCAGCGTCATATACAGGCAATTGTTGGCAAGCTTATCTCGCCCTGCGTGAAAGTAACCAAGCGCCCTTTTCCGCATTCATTCAATTAAAAAACAGTACTATTTTAAGTATATCCCCTGAACGCTTTATTAGCGTGAAACAGGGCGTGGTGGAAACTAAACCGATTAAAGGCACTCGCCCACGGTTTAGTGATGAAGCAGAAGATGCACGAAGCGCTCAGTCTTTGCTGACTGCTTCAAAAGATCGAGCCGAAAACCTTATGATTGTTGATTTACTGCGAAATGATCTTTCAAAGCACTGTAAGCCTCATTCAGTGAAAGTGCCTGAGTTATTTGCGCTAGAGAGCTATGAAGCAGTGCATCACTTGGTGAGCACTGTTGTAGGCGAACTTAACGACGACGCGACCCCATTAGATTTACTTTCCTCCTCATTCCCTGGCGGTTCTATTACAGGTGCACCTAAAATTCGGGCGATGGAGATAATCGACGAACTTGAAGTGCATAGACGCAATATCTATTGCGGCAGCATATTTTATATGGGCTTTCGTGAAGATATGGACTCAAGTATTTGTATTCGAACACTGCTTGGGGAGAATAACGAGCTGCATTGCTGGGCTGGTGGTGGTATTGTTTTAGATTCAGTGGCTAATGACGAGTACAAAGAAACCTTGGATAAAGTGTCTAAAATTCTGCCAGTGCTAACCTCCCATTTTGGAGTAGGCCGTGAACAGAGCTGATTTTCTCCGCCAATTTCATCATTTGCGTCAAACGCACAGAGAGCCGGATTACCCGCTTAAATCTCGAGGCAGACCAGCTGCGGTATTAATTCCGCTAATGGACTATGGTAGTGAGCTGACAGTTTTACTCACAGAGCGTGCGCATCATTTGCGTCATCATCCAGGCCAAATTAGTTTTCCCGGTGGCGCAGTAGATGAGGTAGACAACAGCGTTTTTGACGCTGCGCTTCGTGAAGCCCGTGAAGAAATAGGCATGCCTTCTGAAAACGTAGAAATTATTGGGGTGTTGCCGAATTACAGGACAGTAAGCGGTTATCAAATAGCGCCGGTTGTGGGTTTTGTTGAACCAAGTTTTACGCCTGTTATCGACCCTAACGAAGTAGAAAGTGCTTTCGAGGTTCCTTTAGCCCATGTGCTGGACCGCAAAAATCACCTTATTCATACCGCGCGCAAAGGTAAGCGTTCATCGCCTATCTACTTTATTCCGTGGAATGAACATATGATTTGGGGTGCTACGGCTGCCATATTGCGTAACCTGTCTCACCATATTCATCCTTAAGCTTACCAGCGCTTAAACACACCTGCCCTAACGTGCCCTTACGTGTGTGCCATTAAATATTTCTTTACACCACATTAGCAATTCTAATCAATTGATTAGCTTTTCTGTATTGTAGTTAAGCCCGTCTACATGCATGATCTATTTATTAGTAATTCAGACTGGTGTAGATTTTATGATTAGTGTTTTTGATATGTTTAGCGTGGGTATTGGCCCTTCAAGCTCACACACCGTTGGACCCATGCGGGCGGGTGCTGAATTCGCTAAAACACTAGCAACAGACACAGCGCTGTTTTCAAAAATCACCTCAGTTAAAGTGGAATTGTTTGGTTCTTTAGGTCAAACCGGTATAGGTCATGGAACAGGTAAAGCCGTGATCCTTGGATTATCTGGTGAAATGCCTGAAAGCATTGACGTAAATAAAATAGAGCCACTGCTAGAAGATGTAAGAAACCAAGAATTACTGTACCTAAATGGCGAAAAGCCTATTTTGTTTCCAAACAAAAATGCGATTGTCTTTCACCGACGTAAAACACTTCCCAAACATGCTAATGCGCTTACCTTTTACGTATACGAAAACGACACTTTGCTGTGCGAGCAAACGTACTACAGCATTGGTGGCGGCTTTATCGTAAAAGAAGAGGATTTTGATGCCACTAAGGCTCACGCAGGTGCCGTTCAAGCTACTGTACCTTTTCCTTTTAAGTCTGGCGCTGCGCTGTTAGAACAATGCAAAAATAATGGGTTGAGTATTAGCGCTCTTATGCTTAAAAACGAAACCACTTTCCAACCTGCTCATGCCGTAAAACAAAAGCTGTTTGAAATATGGTTAGTAATGAAGGCCTGTGTGCAACGTGGTATTGACAGTGAAGGCATATTGCCAGGTGGTCTTAAAGTAGTGCGCCGTGCGCCTGCACTTTATAGACGTCTTCAAACCGAACATACCACCGACCCCATGCAAACCATGGACTGGGTGAACTTGTTTGCCTTAGCGGTAAATGAAGAAAATGCAGCAGGAGGCCGCGTGGTAACTGCCCCTACTAATGGCGCGGCCGGTATTATTCCTGCGGTTTTACATTATGTAGATAAATTTATTCGCCCAGTGGATGAAGAAGTGGCAAGTCGCTTCTTACTTACCGCAGGAGCCATTGGTATCTTGTACAAAGAGAATGCATCTATCTCTGGTGCTGAAGTGGGCTGTCAGGGTGAAGTAGGTGTGGCATGCTCTATGGCTGCGGGCGCGCTGGCAGAGATTATGGGCGGTACTGTACCGGCAGTAGAGAATGCCGCTGAAATTGGTATGGAACATAACCTAGGGTTAACTTGTGACCCCGTAGGCGGCTTAGTACAGGTTCCTTGTATTGAACGTAATGCTATGGGTGCAATTAAGGCGATAAACGCTTCACGGCTAGCACTGCGCGGTAGCGGCGAGCACAAGGTGTCGTTAGATAAGGTCATTAAAACTATGCGCGATACCGGTAACGACATGAAGACCAAGTACAAAGAAACAGCCAGAGGCGGCCTAGCAGTTAATATAATCGAATGCTAACCGTTAACTGACATCACTTTATGTGACACACCAGTAGATACAAAAAAGGCGATTGGGGTTTATATGTAAAACACCGCAAATCGCCTTTTTTATGCTGTCATGTATTTTCATACGCAAACCGCCAAGCCAATTGAGCCAATTGTCTCTTCAATGCTACATTAGCCTGTTAAGCTATACTCGCCTATTTAACCGGCAAGGTTACCCCTTTGAACATCTTTTCTACTTCGTCATTGTTTTTCAGCATCATGGCTTTTTCGACTTTATCTTTTGTTAAATGCGGAGCAAAGCGCTCGATAAAGTCGTACATGTAGCTTCGTAGGAAAGAGCCTTTTCTAAAGCCAATTTTGGTCGTGCTGTAATCGAATAAGTGACTTGCATCAATTTTCACCAAATCTGAGTCGAGTTCATCGCTAACCGCCATGGAAGCAATAACGCCAATACCAACACCTAATCGCACATAAGTTTTAATAACGTCGGCGTCTGTGGCAGTGAACACAATTTTAGGTGTAAGGCCTGCTCGTTCAAACGCTTGGTCTAATTCTGAGCGACCAGTGAAACCAAATACATAGGTTACGAGGGGATATTTGGCAATATCACTGATATCGATAGAGCCTTTCTTCGACAAAGGGTGATCTTTATTCACAATCACACTACGATTCCAGTGATAACAAGGCAGCATCACTAAATCGTTGTATAAATGTAAAGCTTCCGTAGCGATAGCAAAATCGGCTTCACCCTTAGCGGCTAAATCACTAATTTGCGATGGCGTACCTTGGTGCATGTGTAAAGACACCTTCGGGTACTTGCTCATAAAACCTTGAATTACATCAGGCAGTGCATAACGTGCTTGTGTGTGCGTAGTCGCAATATTCAGCTTACCTTGGTCTGGTAGCGTATGTTCTCGAGCCACCGCTTTGATACTTTCTACTTTCGCCAGGATTTCGCGGGATATATTAATGACATCGTTTCCGGCATCAGTAACATGGGTTAGATGTTTACCACTACGCCCAAAAATCTGTACACCCAACTCATCCTCTAGCATTCTCACCTGCTTACTAATGCCCGGCTGAGAGGTATATAAACTTTCTGCCGTGGCAGAAACATTCAGATTATTGTTAAGTACTTCTACTATGTAACGTAGCTGTTGTAATTTCATGTAAAACATCGCTCCTTGTAACCAGTTGTGTACTATAACCTTATCGTTATAACCAAAACTACTAATAATTACGATAAGCTATTACAAAAGTGACAGATTAACCCAGAAAATAGTAGGTAATTTTGCGCTAAATAAGTAATACTGAAAATGGGTTACCTACTGAATAATTGTTTTCCTTTATCCTTACAGATGTTTTAATTGGTCCAACGCCTTCAATTTTAAGGAAAATAACGGGTTTTATTCATATGAGTGAAAAAAAGCAACTTACCTCTCCTATCGACTTTTCGTCGGTGCTAGCTGCTGCTGTGCATGATATGAAAAATTCGCTGTTTCTTCTTATCCAGTCAATTGAAAATCTGTCTAATGATTTAGCCCCTGAAAACAGTAAAGCACGAGAGCAAGTAGCTAATGTGCATTATGAAGCATCGCGGCTCAATACCAATCTAGTACAAATTTTATCACTTTATCGTGCAGAATTAGAAAGTCTGCCGATAACAGTAGATGAGTGTTTCGTCAGTGACTTAATAAACGATGTCGTTGGCTCAAATAATATTTACATTGAACAAAAAGAAATTGTGGTTAATGCGAATGTTGACCTAGATTTAAGTTGGTATTTAGATAGAGAGCTTATATACCTATTAATTAATGACGTGCTGGTGAATGCCCTTCGGTATGGAACCTCTCAAATTTGTATTTCAGCTCAGGTTGAAGATGATTGCTTACATATTTGTGTGGAAGATGATGGTATCGGCTATCCAACGTCTATGCTTGAAAAAAGTCACGAAGACTTAGCCGATTTTCAGCTTAGTCAAGGTAGGACCGGGTTAGGGCTTTTCTTTGCTAGACTTATTGCATCGGCTCACACGCAAGGCCAACTGCAAGGAGAGATTTCTTTAAGTAATGGCGGTAGTCTTGGCGGAAGTGTATTTAGGGTAAAAATACCGTAACATTAACGCATAATAGTTTGGCATTGAAAGCCAACATATAATTCGAATTAAGTAATAAACGGAAATACGCGCATGTACATGATAATAATAATTCTGATTGTTGTATTACTGATAGCAGCAATCTTTATAAATGCTATGCAGCAACATCGCGCTAAGGCTGACTCGGAACGTCGGGCAGATCTGGCTAAACAACGTGCTGTTATTGATGAAACAGAGAATGTTATTCTAGCTTGTTCAAACATGCCTATTTCGAGCCGCATGTTACAAATCATGGACAACCGAGTGTTAGCTGCGCTTAAAACCGTCAATGAACTTGGTGGTACGCCAGAAACCAAACAAAAGCTTGCCAATGCAGAGCAAAAATCTGCTACCAAAAACCCTGATGCTGTCAACGCAAACGAATTCGTATTACCCGATAATGACAAACTTATTATTCAATATATTCAAGCTGTTAAGAAGCTTCGTATTCTACTTCGTTCAGAACACAGTAAGGGCAAAGTAGAAAGCAAAGTGTTTTATGATGAAGACAAGCAATTAGAACGCTTACAAATTAAGGTTAATGTTGAAACGCTAATTAAACGTGGCAGAGCTGCACAGCAATCGAATATGTTAGGTTCAGCTCGTCAGTATTACGAAAAAGCAAAAACCGCATTAGAAAATCAAAATCAGCAAGATGAATACACACAATCTCGCTTAGCCACGCTGCACGAATGGCTATCTGAAATTCAGAACAACCTTAAGAGTGTTAACGCTCAAGATAGAGCGAAGAAACAAGAAGAAGAGCGTGATGAATTAGACGAGTTGTTCGCGCCTAAGAAGAAATGGTAACGCGCTAGTTCACAAGTGATTGATACGCTACCTTTGGTAGTGGTGTAACACGTCAGTCCAAAGTGCTTGCCCAGCCACTGACATATCGCGCTTGGCGTTTTTCACCATACCTACCCTTTTCACTAAGGGATCGTCTTTCATATTAAGCACGGTTAGGCCAATGCTTTCCATTGATGAAATACACAACGATGGCATAATAGCAATGCCTAACCCCTGCTTAATCAGCTGACCAAGGGTACCTAACTGGCCCGTTTCGGCAACAATCACCGCATCACCCACAGTACTTATTTTCTGTTGAGTCCACATTCTTACTGCAGAGCCTCTATTCATCATTACCATAGGGTGCTCGATACATGCTTCCCAGCTAACCGTTTTCGCTTTTGCTAATTCATGCTGCGGGTTTACCACCACTACAAAACAATCCTCGAAAAGAGGTGTAAATATAAGCCCCTCATTTTGCTGCGGTTCGAAGGTGAAGCCCATCTCGGCTCTGCCCTCTGATACTTCATAAATCACGTTCTCCATCACCACATCTAAAATTCGCAGATTAATATTAGGCGCAAGTTGGTGATACCGTTTAAGTAAATGCGGTAAATGTGATTCTGCAAAGGAAGGCATAGCCGCAATGGTTAGCCGCCCTTTTGCCATGGCGAAAAGGTTCTGAATATCACCAAAAGTGTCGTCCCAGTCCCGCATTATTCTAATGGCATTGGGCAATAAGGCTTCACCTTCTTTGGTTAACGCCACATGCCTGGTGCTACGACTAAACAATTTCCCGCCAAGCTGTTCTTCCATTTTCTTTATTGCAGATGAAAGTGCCGGCTGGGTAAGGTGAAGCTTAATAGCCGCCTCAGCAAACGTGCTTGATTGCGCTACGTGAATAAAAGCTTGCAAATTTCTGTATGAAATATTCATTTAACTAAGACCCACACCCTATGTTTGAAATGTAGCCAACACATTGACTTGCCCATAATCCGAAAAACTAATAACCATCAACGACAACTCAATTAATAAATAAAACTTATTAATTGAGTGATTAATTCAATTTTACATAACTGATAACATTGTTGATACTTTTACTTAACACATTTTATCAATGCTTAATTTAAGGGGAAGTACCATGTCGGGATTCGACAAAGTCGTGACTACCTATCAAGAAGCCATGGAAGGGCTGACCGATGGTATGACAGTTATTGCTGGTGGTTTTGGACTATGTGGCATTCCAGAAGGACTCATTGCTCAAGTTAAAATCATGGGCACTAAAGACCTTACTGTGGTTTCTAATAACTGTGGTGTAGATGGTTTTGGACTAGGCATCTTGCTGGAAGACAAACAAATTAAGAAAATGGTGTCTTCTTACGTAGGTGAAAACGCCCTGTTTGAAAAGCAATTATTAAATGGAGAGCTTGAAGTTGAACTTACGCCGCAAGGCACGCTAGCCGAAAAGATGCGTGCTGGTGGTGCAGGGATTCCCGCTTTTTATACTGCTACTGGCTATGGCACGCCTGTAGGCGAAGGTAAGGAAGTGAAAACGTTTAATGACCGCCCTTATATCTTAGAAGAAGCCATTACGGGCGACTTTGCCATAGTGAAAGCGTGGAAAGCCGACCGATACGGAAACTGTGTTTATCGTCACACTGCTCAAAACTTTAATCCTATGGCTGCCACTGCTGGCGCTATTACAGTGGTAGAAGCAGAAGAGATTGTTGAACCAGGTGAGCTAAACCCTAGCGAAATTCATACGCCCGGCATTTATGTAAATAGAGTCATAAAAGGGGAATTTGAAAAGCGCATAGAACGTAAGGTTGTCGCGAAAACGGTAAATAGCACCACAGCAAAGGAGTCACAATAATGGCATTATCTCGAGATCAAATAGCAATGCGTGTGGCTCAAGAGTTCAAAGATGGTGATTATGTCAATTTAGGAATAGGTATTCCTACGTTAGCCGCCAGTTTTGTTCCTGATGGCATTAGTGTAATGCTTCAATCTGAAAATGGGTTATTGGGGATGGGCCCCTACCCTCAGGAAGATGAGCTAGATGCAGATATGATTAACGCGGGTAAAGAAACCGTTACCGCCATTACCGGAGCTTCAATTTTTAACTCTGCGGAAAGCTTTGCCATGATCCGTGGCGGTCACGTTGATTTTACCGTGCTAGGTGCATTTGAAGTAGACGTAAACGGTAATATTGCGTCCTGGATGATCCCCGGAAAACTTGTAAAAGGTATGGGGGGCGCTATGGACTTAGTGGCAGGCGCTAAAAACATTATTGTAACCATGACCCACACCGATAAACATGGCAACCCAAAACTACTCAGTGACTGCACCCTGCCGCTAACCGGTGTAAATTGCATAACCCGAATTATTACCGACCTTGCTGTATTAGAAGTAGTTGATGGCGCCTTCTTACTTAAAGAACGCGCTCCAGGTGTAACGGTTGAAGATATACAAGCAAAAACGGGCGGCAAACTGGTTGTAGCACAAAATGTGACTGAAATGCAGGTTTAACTGCATTTTCGCCAAGGTAAACGCATAGCAAGCTTTCATAATATCGGCCTTTAAGGGATAATACGTGACGTTATTATTCATGAGGCCGAATCTTGCTAGTTACTGACTTACCCGTTCATCACAAAATCATTACCAAACTCGAAAGTAGAAACTTTACCGAGTTAACTGAAATTCAGGAAAAAAGCATGCTTTCTGCTATTCAGGGTAAAGATATTATCGCCTCTTCAAAAACGGGATCGGGCAAGACACTCGCATTTTTAATTCCGGCCATTAATCGTTTAATGTCGCAAAAGGCATTAAGTCGACAAGACCCCCGCGCTCTTATTCTTGCACCTACTCGCGAATTAGCGAAGCAAGTTTTCATAGAAGCCAAAACCATGTGTACCGGCCTAAACTTAGCCTGTACGCTTGTTGTAGGTGGTGAAAACTATAACGACCAAGTAAAAGCACTTCGCCGAAACCCACATATTATTGTGGGCACTGCTGGTCGAGTGGCCGACCATTTAAAAGACAAAAGTGTATTTTTAAATGGCCTAGAACTGCTTATTTTTGATGAAGCTGACCGCATGCTAGATTTAGGCTTTTCAGAACAGCTAAACATGATTAATGAGTTTGCAAACCACCGTAAACGCCAAACAATGCTGTTTTCTGCCACATTAGATAGCATTGAACTTAATTACATGACTGCGCGTTTAACTAAAGCTGCTGTTCGAGTTTCGGTAGGTGATTCAACGGCACATCATGGCGATATTCAGCAACAATGTTTCTTTGCCGATAATATCGAGCATAAAGACGCCCTGCTTCATCACGAAATTTCTAATCGTACTTATAATCAAGCAATTGTATTTACCGCAACCCGTGAAGATACCGACCGTTTAACCACCATGTTAAACAAAGACAAGCTTGAGGCCATCGCCTTACGAGGTGATTTACCACAAAATCAACGTGCTGCAATTATGAGTGAGTTCGCTCGCGGGCAACATTCTGTATTGGTGACTACCGATGTGGCATCAAGAGGTTTAGATTTATCTAAAGTTGGTTTGGTTATTAATTTTGATTTACCGAAAAATGCCGATGAATACATTCACCGTATTGGTAGAACTGGCCGTGCTGGGCAAAAAGGCGAAGCCGCTTCATTTGTTGGCCCTCGCGATTGGAAGAGCTTCATAGCGCTTAAGGCACATTTACAGTATGAACTGGAGTGTGAGGCTCACGAGGCACTACCCGCTAAATTTAAAGGGATCAAAGCTCCTACGCCTAAACAAGATACGCAGAAAAACAAAGCCAGTAAGCAAGATGGTGCAGAAGCTGCTGTTGCGAAAAAAGTACGCCGTGTGGACACCATGGCAGGTACTGAAATTGGTATGGCGCCAGTGAAACGTAAGCCAAGAAAAGTAGAACTTGAGCCTGAAGACGATACCGAATTTGAAACCGGCGTTAACCTAGATGACGGCGTGGATACAGATTTAGATAATAGCGATAAAAATAGCTAGGTATAGTTTGAATCGGATAATTCTTCGGTTAAAGATTCATATTATTAAAAAGGAGCCTTAGGGCTCCTTTTTTGCTTTCTGTATTCAGATAAGCCCATCAACTTATATTAGACGTTGCAGCATTTGAGCAAAGTACACCACTCGCCCCTAAAGCACCATTTTGGTATTTTTAATTCATGAGCAAAAAACACCATTCTGATTTATTGTTTTATTTAGAGAAGTTAGAGAGTAATCTGACGATATGGATAGAATTAAAAACACCAGTTTGGTGTGTTTAGACAGACCGCTTTGGGGTCTAGTAAATTGTTAGGTGCCTATGAGGGAATTTAGACTCAGTAAGTACAATCCAGAAAGTAGAAATGAGCATGGAGAATACCTGGCTAACGAATGGACGGAATATTCCGATGTTGGGCAATTAGTTAGTATTGAAGATTATGTAACTACCTAAAGCGCCTACATTTATAGCTTAAAATCGCTCCTTAAAGAGAATAAAATTGAATCTCTTCAAGTTAGTGAATTAGAAGATTCATCAAATCAATCCTCGATTAGCAATGGGCAAGTGATCGATATCGAGAATATCGAAGATATTTTTCGCTCTGTACTCCGTGCAAATTATTGGTGTAAATTGGAATCAAAAGAAGCATTCGTGCACTTTGGGTACGATTATTATTCTTATATTGGCGTACCTACCGCTTCGCAAACTGTTTTAAAGGAAATATCAAGCAATGGACTGTACATCGAACACTTCAGATCTCCCTATAGATAGAGCGGCACCTAACAAACCAATAAACACATTCGCTCCGCTTATGTGGACTCCCCATAGTCAACAACTATTTTTACCATTCAAGATGTAATGCGTGCTTATGTACGAGCTCATAATGGGAAGCTATCCCGGCTCTATGATATTTACGCGAACTTGATGCCACATCTCGCTGGCGGGCTTTTATGCCCTGAGCGCAGCACTGGCTTACCAAGCTGATTTTTATCTCGTATGGCGCATTTAGTTGTTAACTTAAAACTAAGCAGCTAATAACTCTGCTTTATATTCAGTTCCGTTGCGTAGCAACGAAAATGCCGTTCTTACTGTTTTGTTGGCCAGTGCCACAGCAGCGCACCGTTTACCTCGCCGCTCTACTACCCCTTTAATCCATTCATCTTTCTTGGTTCGTGAATCACGTTTAACTGCCTGGTTTACTGCTGACATCGCACCTGCAACCAAGTTAGCGCGCAATGACGAATTCCGGATATTTTTACCTATAGAACCCAAGCGCACTTTACCACCTGAAGAATGTTGTATTGGCGTTAAACCAATACACGCAGCAGCGTCTCGCGCTTTTTTGAAAACACCCAACTCACAGCAACCTAGCGCTATGTACAGGTTAACCGCATTTGTCGGGCCAACACCTTCTATCTTCATGAGATTTTTGCAAGCTTCTGATGCTCTGCTGGCTCTAGCTACACTCTGTTCGTAGTGCTTCACGAGTTCTATACTCTTAAGGTATTGATGCCATGCCGTGTGTAATGCATCTCTGAATATCGCGCTAAATCCATTTTCTGCATCTTCTAATATCGACTGTATTGCACTGTTCAACCCCGTATCTGTTGGTGATAACTTAATGTTGAACTCTAAAAGTAACGAACAAAGTTGATTCCCGTAAGCAACTTTATGCTTTACTGATAGTTGATGCATACGAACAAGCGATTGAAGCTCTTGCTGCTCCTTAGACTTCCCGCTAATAAAATTCACGTTACTAAGTTGTGATGCCTGTAAAACCGCCTCGGCATCATTCTTATCAGTCTTTTGGTTTTGACGAATATTCGATACAAGCTTAGCTGATATTAAACGGGCATCATGCCCGTATTCACGCGCACATTGATACCAATAATTTGACGTTGCACACGCTTCGAAAACAACTGTCATTGGCTTTTGAGTGGCTAGCCAATTAGAAAAAGCGGTGGGCGTCATCGCCATATTGCGAATTATTTTATTCGATTTAGCAACGCAAACTTGAATCTCTTTTTTTGCTAAATCTACACCAGTGAGCATATTATACATACATGGACTCCTACCTAACCTTTGTGTGTGACAACGTAAATGTTAGACCAACCTATTAGGTTGTGGAGTCCAATTATCTCGCTGGGACGCATACACGCGGGGCGGCTTCGCCATTATGCCCCACGTGCCTGCGCCCGTTATTGAAAAGTTAGATGGCACGGAAAGCTCAATGAAAACCCTAATTATCACTGATATATTCGGTAAAACCGAACCTTTAACCGAATTGGCTTCATTAATTTGTCAGGAGCATTTGATCTTAGATCCGTACAATGGCAAAAATATGGATTTTTTAGATGAGGAAACGGCCTATCGTTATTTCTCGGAAAATATCGGTCTCAAAAATTACACTTGCGCACTCAAAAACTTACTAGTAAACACCTCTGCGCCTATTCAACTTATTGGATTTAGTGTTGGTGCATCAGCAATCTGGAATATCTCAAACGATGCAACGATTTGTCATAATGTAAAAAGCGCAATCTGCTACTACGGCTCACAGATAAGAAATAACAAAGATATCACTCCTTTATTTCCTATCGAACTGCGATTTCCAATCAAAGAGGAACATTTTTCAGTTGGGGAGCTTATTTCTAGTTTAAGCAACAAATGTAATGTTAAAATCAAACAAGTCCCTCACTTACACGGCTTTATGAATAAGTACTCTAATAATTATAACCAAGAGGGGTTTAAATCTGAGATTCAGACTTATGAGAAATGTGCCATCTAACAAACGACTATGGTTTCAACTCCCTCGTTAAACCGTTTTTTCTTCTCACGTGACTCCATCTCTAACCATTGAGATTAATATGACAACCATCTTCCTCACACAGGCAATGATGGCGACTTTCTTCGGTTTCCCTGCGGCCACTAACCTCTTATAAGTGGCTTTAAACTTAGCATGTATTAAGCTGAAATTAAAAGGCCTGAGTCCAAGCCTCTTTTACATTAAATATCCGTTGTTGGGAATTTATCGATTGCCGTTTTTAGCACATCTGACTCCGTTGGAGTAGCAATGCCAATACTACCGTCATTCTCTTTAGCAGTATCACCAGACAGCTTCCCAGGCTCAGCTACCGATGTGCTATCGCTTTCAGAATCAGAAGGAATAGACTCTATCGACGGTAAAATCAAATCTTCTGGTGGAAGCTCAAGATCTACGGTATCAATCGTTACTTCGGTTTCCAGCCCGATGGTAACAATATCGTTTTCCTCTGGAAGGGTAATTATGTCTTCCGGCAATGTGCTCTCAGATGTCACCACTTGAGAATCAGTGTTTAACTCGACGGTTTGTTCAGACTGCGCACTAAATTCAACAACGTTAGGCGCTTTGGGTTCATCAGTTGCTTCCGTTTCTATACCTTGTGATGCACTTACCGACCCCGATGAACTATTTGCCATAGTTTCAGCTGAGTTACTTGTTTCTACTACTGCTACACCTTCACCAGATGCCGTCACAAACACGTTAAACTCAGCCTGTTCGACAGTACCATCTGGATACTCAATACGGTAAGTAAAGGTATCTGTTAAGGTTCCACCAAATACGGCTTGCGTATTGTCCGGGGTATAAGTGTACGCGCCCGTTTCGTCAATTTGCAGCGTGCCGTAAGCACCCACTAACGAGATGCCCCCCGTAGCGTTTTGGAAGTTTGTTCCATCAGTAGATACAGTTACATCGTATGTTGGGCCAAACAGTACATCGTTTTCGAACAGATTGCCCGTAGCGGTTTGTACTTCTTCAACAACAAATTGGTCTAAGAAGTAAA
The DNA here is from genome assembly GCF_001562125.1 of Alteromonas sp. Mac1. Taxonomy (NCBI): domain Bacteria; kingdom Pseudomonadati; phylum Pseudomonadota; class Gammaproteobacteria; order Alteromonadales; family Alteromonadaceae; genus Alteromonas; species Alteromonas sp. Mac1. Next base: position 1,251,040 of record NZ_CP013932.1, on the reverse strand, counting down.
CTGTTGAGCTTAAATCGACACTAACGCCACCAAGAGCACTGGCTAAACCTGTATCCACATCCATTGTCACTCGGTATTCACCTGCTGTAAGACCAAATGAAGTAAAGCTACCATTTCCGTCGAGGCCAAGCAGGCCTATCAACTGGTCACTGGAGAAGGTTTCAACAACTTCCCATGTGCCGTTATTGTTTCGCTCAATGAATAGGTCCAGTCCTGAGCCCAATGATAATAGATCGCCTCCATCCACTGTTAAGTTAAGATCCATAGTGGTATCCGTTGCCACTGTAAACGTGTTGCTTTGGGTATCTACAGTGGCAGGAATAACAATACCAAGAGCGCCAATCAGCCAAGTGTATTCAAGCGCCTCGGCTTCAGCATAACCAGTGCTACTAGCAAAATCATAAATGAGTTCAGCACGAGCCGAGTCCGCAGATACCCCTTGTCCTGATAGATTAAAGTTTAAGTTTGCGGTAGAGGTATTCGTACCATCTGAAATGGTGTAGCTAAAGCTATCTGTACTACCCAAGCCGTCGCGCACGCCGTTGGCTACATAGGTGTAGCTGCCGTCTTCAAAGATGGTGAGGTCACCATAGTCGCCTTCAATAGTTACGCCCGATAGCCCAGTACCCAATACAGTCACTGACTCACCATTAGTATGGGTAACTTGCGTCACTACGCCGCCCTCGGCAATGCTATCGGCTACATCGCCTGTATTAGCGGCATCAATAACATTACCTGATGTTGTCGTACTACCTTCAAACGCGTATTCAGTGAGTGTTGAAGTTATATCGGTAGACTGAAGCAAGGTAAGTGTATTGCTTAGCAATGCCGCTGCGACAGCATCTAACACGCTATCTGCAAGAAGACTTAACCCGAGACCGTTTAGACCATTAGTAATAGTGCTGACCAAGTCACCGGCACCTATTGTCTCTGTTGCACCTAAAGCTGGCTCTAGAATGAAGGTGCGTAAAACCGTACCTAAACCAAGCCCATTTAATATACTCGCGTTAGTGCCGTTTAGTGCGTCCTCAACAGCAGTTAACACTACCTCTTGGTTTTCTTCCCCAAGCACTACGCCGCCATCACCTAACTCTGTTAGCGTAATCGAGCCGTCGCTATTTTGGTCGAATAATGTTTCAAGGGCACTTTCATCATTGCGAACAACCACGGTGTAATCACCGGCAGGTAGCCCTGAGAATTTTGCAACCAGCGTATCGTCACCGGTTAGTCCGATAAGGTTTATACCTACCGCATCACCTATTAACGGATTGTCCGGCGTCATAGCTGTAGCAACCACGTTGCCATCTGCATCAATAATGTCAACACGATACGCATCGGCAACGGCAACCAGCGCTGTTTGGCTGACTTCGACTACCACTTCGCCAAAGAAACCAGCATCAACGGTAAGCGTTGTGCTAGCCTCTGGCGAACCTGCCACTGGTGAGCCTTCTGCTAAGCCTATCACCTGGAAGTCGCTGTCGGTAACTGGTGCATTTACAATGGCAGTTTGTGCGCCCAGTTCCATGTCATTATTATCTGTCTGTGCTACTACTGGAGGGAAGTCGCTGCCAGAAATGGTGATGGTAAGTGCCGCAATATCAGAGGTTGCACCGTCTGATAGGGTGTAGTTAAACACTTCATCTTGGCCGATTGCACTGCGATCGCCGTCGGCAGTGTAGGTATACGTACCGTCTGCAGCAATTTCTAGTACACCATAATTACCTTGAATAGTAACTGTACCTGTAGCAGGAACAGTAACGCTATCACCAGATGCATTGGTAACAAGCGTCACTTGCGCGCCGTCTAAGATAGTGTCCGCGCCCACGCCACTTAAATCACCATTAATTAGGTTACCTTGTGCCACTAAATCACCCGTATAAGTGTATTCCGTTAACGTGGTGGTAATGTCAGTGTCTTGTAAAAGGGTTAAGGTATTGCTAAGCAACGCATCGGCAACAACACTTAAAATATCATCAAGGAAGCCAGTTAAGCCAATTGCATCAAGAGGGGCGGTAAGTAAATTAACAAGCTGGCCTGCGCCAATTACTGTAGTCGTATCCAGAAGTGTCTCTAGTACTCCTCTTACTTGCGTGCCAACCGTACCAAGTGGAATACCTAAAACGCCGGTATTTAACGTTGCTTCGATAGTATCAAGAACTACCGCCTGATTGTCTGGCCCAAGTACCACGCCAGCTGTACCAAGCTCATCAAGGTCAATATCGTTACTGTTGTCATTGTCTAACAAATCTTCAAGTAAGTTCTCATCATTGCGAACCACCACACTGTAGTTGCCAGCATCAAGGCCTGCTAACGTGAACGAAATGGTCTCGTCGCCGGTAACATCAAAAATGTCTAGGCCACCGACATCGGCAAGTTGTGAATCTGCGCTTACTCCTTGGTAAACAAGCTGACCGCTCTCGTCATACACCTCAACAATGTAGGCATCGGCAACAGCAACCAGTGCTATTTGGTCAACCTCTACTAACACTTCACCTACATGGTTAGGGGAAACGGTAAAGGATGCACTTGCATCAACACCGCCTGTAGCTTCAACTAAGCCGATAACATCTACGTTGCTGGTGGTTTCTGGTGGGTTGACCGTGACCACAGGCTCGCCCATATCGACTCCGTTTCCATCATTAATGGCATCGAGGGCTTGTACAACCACATTTTGGCTCGCTGTGCTTGCCGAATTACCGGCGTCGTCGGTGACTGTTGCCACTACCGAATAGGTACCCGCTGGTAGCGTTGTACCTGTTAAATCCAGGCTCCAGTTGCCGCTGCCATCAATGGTGAGTTCAGAGTCAGTGCCAAAGGTATAGGACGTGCCATCAATAATGACAGTCAGAGTAGTATTGTCACCAAGGTCAACTGTTCCATTGAAAATTAGCGTGCTGTCGCTGGTTATAAAGTCTCCAGCCACCCCAGAGTCGTTTGAGATACTGTCGAACGTTACCGTTTGACCATTATTGTTTTCATCAATACTGGTATCGATAACAATTGAACCTGTAGCTGAGTCAGAATTACCCACGGCATCTGTAGCGGTAACCGTTGCCGTGTAATTACCTTCAGCAAGCAAGGCGACAATATTGTCAGCTAGTGTCCATGTGCCGTTACCATTGTTGGTAGCGGTGTAGTCGTTACCGTCAATGGTTACTACCACAACCGCATTGGTGTCGTTTACCGTACCGGTAAGTTCAGGCGTGGTGTCATTGGTGGTCAGATCGTTTATGGCTACCGTAGGCGCAGTGGTATCAACCACTACGGTACCTGTGTTGGTCACCGTGTTACCCGCGGCGTCTGTGACACTCACAGATGTTGGGTAACTACCCTCTGCGAGCGTGGCGACTACATCATCGGCTAGTTTCCATGTACCATCACCATTGTTGGTAGCGGTGTAATCATTGCCGTCAATCGTCACCACCACAATTGCATTCGGATCGTTCACTGTACCGGTAAGTTCAGGCGTGGTGTCATTGGTGGCCAAGTCGTTTATTGCAACCGTAGGCGCAGTGGTATCAATCACTACGGTACCTGTGTTGGTGCTGACGTTACCGTCAGGATCGGTTGCGGTAACGGTTGCGGTATAGCTGCCTTCGGCGAGCGTGGCGACTGCGTCATTAGCCAGCGTCCACGTGCCGTTACCGTTATTAGTGGCGGTGTAGTCGTTACCGTCGATAGTCACTACCACAACTGCGTTCGCATCATCAACCGTACCTGTCCACTACCGGCGCTACAGCATCTACGGTATCAGACGCAGATCCGCTGGTATTGCCCGCTTCATCTGTAGCCGTGGCCGTTACTACAACACCATCAGACAATGGTGTATCAGGCGTAACGCTCCAATTGCCGTCGCCATCCGCGATGACGGTGAAATCTGGCGTGCCGTCGCCGTCTATATCTACATTTACCGTTGCGCCCGCTTCTGCAGTGCCTGTGATCTCAGTGCCGTTACCGGCATCAACAGTTGGCGCTGTTGGTGCTGTGGTATCAACCACTACGGTACCGGTGTTGGTGCTGACGTTACCGTCAGGATCGGTTGCGGTAACGGTTGCGGTATAGCTGCCTTCGGCGAGCGTGGCGACTGCGTCATCAGCCAGCGTCCACGTGCCGTTACCGTTATTAGTGGCGGTGTAGTCGTTACCGTCGATAGTCACTACCACAACTGCGTTCGCATCATCAACCGTACCTGTTAATGTTGCCCGCTGCGTCAGTTGCCGTTACGGTCACAATTACGCCATCGGAAAGTGGTGTATCAGGCGTAATACTCCAATTGCCGTCGCCATCAGCAATGACGGTGAAATCAGGCGTGCCGTCGCCATCCACGTCCACATTCACGGTTGCCCCTGCTTCGGCGGTACCAGTAATTTCGGTGCCGTTACCCGCATCTACAGTAGGGATCGCAGGTGATGTAGTATCAATCACTACCGTTCCTGAATTTGAACCCACATTGCCATCAGTATCCGTGGCAGTAACGGTTGCGGTATAGCTTCCATCTGCAAGTGCAGCCACTGCATCGTCAGCCAGTGTCCAAGTGCCATCACCGTTAATGGTGGCGGGGTAGTCGTTACCGTCGATAGTCAATACCACAACTGCGTTCGCATCATCAACCGTACCTGTCAGCGCTGGTGTAGTGTCATTTGTTGTTAAGTCGTTGAAGTCAACGACTGGCGCCGCCGCGTCAACGGTGTCTGAGGCTGGGTTGCTAATGTTGCCCGCTGCGTCAGTTGCCGTTACGGTCACAATTACGCCATCGGCATCTGCGATGACGGTGAAGTCTGGCGTGCCGTCGCCATCCACGTCCACATTAACGGTTGCGCCTGCTTCAGCGGTACCGGTAATGTCTGTGCCGTTGCCAGCATCGACGGTAGGCGATGCTGGTGCAGTGGTATCAATCACCACAGTACCAGAGTTAGTTCCGGTGTTACCATCGGCATCAGTGGCAGTAACCGTAGCGGTATAGCTACCTTCAGCCAGCGCAGCTACTGCATCGTCAGCCAGTGTCCAGCTGCCATCACCATTGTTTGTCGCGGTATAGTCTGTACCGTTAATGGTAACGACCACGATGGCGGTTGGATCGTCTACCGAACCGGTAAGTGCAGGCGTTGTGTCGTTAGTCGTTAGGTCGTTAAAGGCAACGATTGGCGCAACAGCGTCTACTGTATCTGACGCTGGGCTACTCGTATTGCCAGCTTCATCGGTTGCTGTTGCCGTGACAACCACGCCATCTGCTAGCGGTGTACTGGGTGTTACTGACCAGTTACCATCGCCATCAGCAATAACCGTGAAATCAGGTATGCCATCACCGTCAACGTCTACGTTTACGACAGCGCCTGCTTCGGCTGTACCGGTAATTTCGGTACCATTGCCTGCATCAACAGTAGGCGCAGCAGGCGCAGTAGTATCGATAACTCCACCATTTTCGTTTGCAGTCGCCGTATTGCCCGAGGCATCAGTGGCAGTCGCAGTGACAGAATAATTACCTTCAGATAAGGCCGCTGGCACATCTACAGAGAAGGTGCCATTAGCTTGAACAATGGCGTCAAAGGTTTGCGTATTACCAGCATTATCAGTAACGCTGATGGATACGATGCTACCTGGCGCAATATCTGTAGTACCGGAAATGGTCGGTGTTGTGTCATTTCCTGTACCAAGCTGATCCAAGGTTAGGTTTGGTACGCTGGTGTCAATATTTCCGCTGGTAGTATCAGATGCTGAGTTTCCAGCGGCATCAGTGGCGGTAGCGCTAACATTGAAGTTACCGTCTGCCATTGCATTAGGCACATCGGCGCTGAAGTCTCCGTTACTATCGACAATAGCCGTAAATGTCTGTTCTGCTCCTGCGCTGTCGGTGACGGTTATGGTCACTGAACTACCTGGGCTTAAATCGGTGCTACCGGTGATCGTCGGCGTGGTATCGTTACCTGTGCCTTGTGCATCTAAGTTGATAGTCGGCGCGGTAGTGTCTACGCTACCGTTTGTTTCAGTGGCAGTAGTCTCATTACCTGCTGGGTCTTGGGCAACCGCTGTGACGGTATAGCCTCCTTCAGCCATTAGGTTAGGCACGTCGGCCGAGAAACTGCCGTCTCCCTGAACGGTTGCATCGAAGGTCTGGCTTACACCTGCGTTGTCCGTAACCGTAATCGTTACCGTAGCACCTGCAGGCAGGTCAGTATTACCTGATATCGTCGGCGTTGTGTCACTCTCTGAGTCTAACGCGTCTAACGATAGGCTAGGGGCTGTCGTATCAATAACGCCCGAATTGTCTACAGTACTGGTGCTATTACCCGCTTCATCACTCGCTGTTGCCTCAACACTGTATGCACCTTCTGCCAATGGCGCAGGCACATCCACTGTAAAGTTTCCATCTACATCAACCGTAGCTGTGAGGGTTTGAACATTTCCTGAGCTGTCAGTTACTACAAGAGTAACTTCACTACCCTGCGCTAGGTTTGTGCTACCAGATAGGGTAGGCGTTGTGTCATTGCCTTCCTCTAGTGGCGTTAAGGTTAGTGATGGTGCTGTAGTGTCTATGTTTCCTGTATCACCTGCTGTCGCTGTGTTGCCTGCTTCATCGCTAATAGTAGCGCTTACCGTGAAGTCGCCTTCAGCTAAATCGGTACCCGGGGAGATAGAGAAAGACCCATCGGCTAGTACAACAGCACTTAAGGTCTGGGTTGCACCAGCGCTATCCGTTACCAAAATAGTGACCACAGAGCCTGCAGGTTCATCGGTTGTACCGGTAATGAGTGGCGTCGCGTCGTTAGTGGTATCGGCAACATTTATAGTAAGTGTAGGTATTAGTGTATCGACTACACCTGTCTCGTTATCGGTTGTACTGTTACCTGCTGTATCAGTGGCGGTTGCTGAAACAGTGAAGTTTCCTTCAGCCATCGCCGCTGGTACGTCGGCAGAGAATACGCCGCCCGCGGCAACCAGTGCAGAGAACACTTGGGTATTACCCGCACTATCAACAACGGTTATTTGCACTGTAGAACCTTGAGGCAAATCTACAGTACCGCTAATGGTTGGTGTTGAATCGTTAACTGCGCCTGGCTCGTCCAGCGTAATAACAGGCGAAATCGTATCGATTACGCCGGTTTCAGCGTCGGACGCTGTATTGCCAGCTTCATCAACGACGGTAGCTTGAACTGTGTAGTTACCCTCTGCCATAGTGGCAGGTACTTCTACGCTAAAGGAGCCGTCGCTTTGTACGGTTGCTGATAAGGTTTGTACATTGCCAGCGTTATCGGTGACGGTAATTGAAACCGTGCTTCCAACAGGTTGATCGGTTGTACCGCTAATGGTTGGTGTTGCATCATTGCCAACACCTGGATCTTCCACATCAATAGCCGGGGATGTGGTATCTACCACACCGCCAGTTTCAGAGTCAGAACCCGTATTACCCGCACCGTCAGTCACCTCTGCGACAACGGTGTAGTTACCTTCTGCCAAATCAGCAGGCACGCTTGCACTAAAGGTGCCATCACCTTGTACTGCTGCAGTAAAGGTTTGAACTGCTCCAGCACTATCTGTTACTGTTAAAGTGACGGTGGAACCACCTGGCGCATTCGTTGTACCTGAAATAAGAGGTGTAGCGTCGTTTGTTCGACCAAGGGCATCTAACGTAATGTCCGGTGCGGTCGCATTAATATTGCCGCTATCAGCGACGGTCGTGCTATTGCCTGCAGCATCACTCGCACTGGCTGTTACATCGTAATCGCCATCAACAAGCGCGCTGGGTACTTCAACTGAGAAAGTGCCATCCGCGTTTACCGAAGCGGTAAGATTCTGTACATTACCGCCTGCATCGGTGACAACCAGTGTAATTGTTGCTCCCTCTGGAAGGTCAGTAGTACCGCTCAATATTGGCGTTACGTCATTACCGCTGGCCACTGGATCTAAGTTGATAACAGGTGGAGTGGTGTCAACTGTACCGTTGTTATCAACCGCTGTGTTTTGATTACCTGCATCATCAGTCGCCGTCACTTCTACGGTGTAATCGCCTTCTGCAAGGTCAACCGGCACATCAGCGCTAAAGCTGCCGTTCGCTTGAACGGTGGCTGTGAAGGTTTGCGTATTGCCCTGGTTGTCAGTCACGCTAATGCTTACAGTGTTGCCCGCAGCCAAGTCGGTGGTTCCCGATATAGTCGGTGTAGCGTCGTTGGTTAGACCTTGTGCGTCTAACGTTATGGTGGGGGCTGCTGTATCTATGATGCCGTTATTATCTATTGCGGTTGCTGAATTACCCGCATCGTCAGTCGCAGCGACGGTCACACTGAAACTGCCCTCAGCTAAATCGGCAGGAACATCAGCACTGTAAGTGCCATCGTTTTGAACGGTTGCTGTGAATGTTTGGGTATTTCCAGCGTTGTCTGTCACGCTTATGCTAACTGTGTCGCCAGCATTGAGGTCTGTGGTTCCAGAGATAGATGGCGTTGCATCATTGCCAAGCCCTTGTGTATCGATGGTTATCGATGGGGCTATGGTATCGATGTTTCCGTCATTTTCGGTTACTGATGCACTGTTGCCAGCGCCGTCAGTGGCGGTCGCAGTAACAGAATAGTCACCTTCAGGTAAGCTTGCAGGGACATCAGCTGTAAAGCTTCCATCGCCTTGCACTATGGCACTGAATGTCTGTGTGTTTCCAGCACTGTCAGTCACAGTTAGCGTTACAGTGCTACCTGGTGCTAAATCGGTATTACCTGAAATGGTTGGCGTGGTGTCGTTATCTGACTCTAATGGTTCAAGCGATAAGGTCGGCGCTGCTGAGTTTATATCGCCACTTACTGTATCTGTAGCGGTATTGCCTGCAGCATCAGTCGCGGTTGCAGTAACATCGAAGTTTCCGTCAACCATAGGATTAGGCACATCGGCACTGAAGTCGCCGTTACCATCTACGGTTGCAGTAAACGACTGCACAGTGCCAACACTGTCAGTTACTGTAATCGTCACCGTGCTGCCTGCATCCAAATCTGTGCTACCGCTAATAGTTGGTGTGTTATCGTTTCCTGTACCAAATGGATCTAAGGTAATCATTGGCGCGGTTGAATCGACGCTACCGCCAGTTTCAGAATCAGAACCTTGGTTGCCTGCAGCGTCTTGAGCGGTTGCGGTGACCGTATAGTCACCTTCAGCTAATGGTGAAGGTACATTGGCTGCAAAACTGCCGTCGGTTTGTACCGTAGCGGCAAAGGTTTGCGTATTACCCGCACTGTCGACCACCGTTAATGTAACAATGGCGCCAGCTGGAAGGTTTGTGGTGCCAGAAATAGTTGGCGTAGCGTTATTCTCTGGCGTTAATTCGTCAAGGTTTAGCTCAGGTGGCGTGATGTCGATATTCCCCGAATTATCGAGTCCCGAAGTACTATTGCCTGCTTCATCAGTGGCGGTAGCTTCAACACTGTACGAGCCTTCAGCCAGTGCCGCGGGTACGTCAACCGTAAAGTTCCCTGCAGCATCAACCGTTGCTGTAACCGTTTGAATGTTGCCTGCACTATCTGTGATAACCAAAGATACAACACTGCCTTCGGCTAGATCTGTACTACCCGAAATGGTTGGCGTTGTATCATTGCCTAATCCTTGAGGATCTAAGGTTAGGGTAGGTGCTGTGGTGTCGATGGTGCCCGTTGCATTGGCTGACGCACTGTTGCCAGCATCGTCGGTGGCCGTTGCGGTAACCGTATAGTCACCTTCGACCAGCGCAGCTGGCACATCTACAGTAAAGTTGCCGTTTGCATCAACCGTTGCAGTGACAGTTTGGATATTGCCAGCGTTGTCGGTAATCGAAACTGTTACAGTCTCACCTGCTGCTAGGTCCGTAGTACCTGAAATGGTAGGCGTAGTATCGTTATTTGAACCCAGCGCATCTAGCGAAATAACGGGGGCGACGGTATCGACGATACCGTTATTATCAGTGACAGATGCACTATTGCCGTTGCTGTCAGTAGCGGTAGCCGTTACTGAGTAATCGCCCTCGGCAAGAGGCGCGGGGACATCAGCACTAAAGTTACCGCTCGCATCAACTAGTGCAGCAAAGGTTTGCGTATTGCCAGCACTGTCAGTGACTGAAAGCGTAACGGTCGAACCGGCGGGTAGGTCAGTCGTACCCGATATGGTTGGTGTAGTATCGCTAACCGTAACTTGAGCATCTAGTGTCAGCGCAGGCGCGCTGGTATCTAGCGTACCGGTATCAGAGGTGGTAGTTGTATTACCCGCATCGTCTGAGGCACTTGCTGTTACCGTGTAGCTGCCGTCTGGTATAGCGTTTGGAACATCCGCGCTGAAGTCACCATTCGCGTCCACAATGGCGTCAAAGGTTTGTGTATTGCCTGCGCTATCAGTGATGGTTAACGTTACCGTGCTTCCCGTTGCTAAATCAGTGCTGCCCGATATGTTAGGCGTTTCATCGTTGCCTGTGCCTTGCGGGTTTAGCGAAAGTACAGGAGCAGTGGTGTCAATATTGCCACCGTCTTCAGATGCGGTTGTTGAATTACCTGCATCATCTGTTGCAGTAACTTCGACGCTGTAATCTCCTTCAGGCAGTGGAGACAATACCTCTGTTGCAAAGTTGCCGTCAGCATCAACCAATGCGTTAATGGTTTGCGTGTCACCATTGCTGTCAGTTACGGTGATCACAACGACAGAGCCTTCAGGTAAATCTGTATTACCTGAAATAACCGGCGTAGTGTCATTACCTGAATCTAACGGGTTAACGGTAACAATAGGCGCTTGTGTATCAATACTTCCATTTGTTTCGTTTGCCGTCGCGGTGTTGCCTTGTGCATCGCTTACTGTTGCCGTAACGGTAAAGTCGCCTTCAGCCAGAGCGCTAGGCACATCGGCACTGAATGTACCGTCTGCTTGCACGGCTGCTTGGAAACTTTGCGAGTTACCATTGGCATCTACCACAGTAATGGTAACCAGTGTGCCAGGTGCCACGTCGGTAGTACCTGTGATAGTTGGGGTAACATCGCTGGTAGCGCCTTGTGTATCAAGGGTTAACAGCGGCGCTTCGCTATCTACATTACCTGTTGTATTGGCATTCGCGGTATTGCCTGCACTGTCGGTTGCAGTGGCAGTCACAGTAAAGTCGCCGTCAGCTAGTGCGTTTGGCACATCTACGCTAAAGCTACCATTTGCATCGACCAAGGCATTGATAGTTTGCGTGTTTCCAGCGCTATCTGTTACGACAAGCGTAACCGTGTTTCCTTCAGGAAGGTCAGTGGTGCCTGAAAGCGTAGGTGTGGTGTCACCCGTGCTGCCAAGGTTTTCAAGGGTAAGCGTAGGCGCGGTAGTATCAATGGTGCCGCCATTATCGGTCACCGCTGTAGTATTGCCATCACCGTCGGTCGCACTGGCGGTTACTGTGTATGCTCCATCAGTCAGCGGGGTATTAACATCCACACTGAAGATTCCGCCGGTGCCTACCGTCGCGGTAATCGTTTGCGTGTTCCCTGCGCTATCCGTTACGGTCAAGGTTACCGTACTTCCTTCAGGTAAGCTTGTGGTGCCTGAAATAGTGGGCGTGCTGTCATTCGTTTCGCCTTGATCATCTAGCACTAACGTGGGTGCATTGGTGTTAATGTTACCAGTTTCGTTGTCTGTAACTTCATTGCCTGCCCCGTCTTCTGCCGAGGCAGTAACCGTGTAGTCTCCATCAGCGAGTTCTTGCGGTACGTCGACAGAGAAGTTGCCGTTAGCATCGACCAAGGTGTTGATAGTTTGCGTGTTACCTGCGCTATCAACGACCGTTAGCGAGATAACACTTCCTTCAGGCAGGTCGGTGCTGCCCGATAAAGTTGGTGTGGAATCGTTACCAGAACCCACTGGGTTTAAAGATAGCGATGGTGCGGTTGTATCTACAATGCCGCCGTTCTCTGTCACGCTCGCGGTATTACCATTGTCATCGACAGCGGTTGCTGTAACGGTGTAGTTACCTTCTGCCAATGCGCTAGGTACTTCAGCGTTAAAGTTTCCGTTTTCATCAACAAGGGTTTCAATGGTTTGCTGATTACCTAAGCTATCGGTGACAATCAGTGTTACCGTGCTACCTTGTGGTAAATCTGTCGTGCCACTAATTAGTGGCGTGATATCGTTGCCAATGTCTTGAGGGTCAAGCGATAGTGTTGGTGCTGCGGTATCAATATTGCCCTGTGTTGACGCAGAGTCTTGATTACCCGCATCGTCAGTGACTGTGGCGGTAACGGTAAAGTCACCGTCGGCAAGCTCTGCCGGCACGTCAACAGAGAAGGTACCGTCATTTTCGACAACAGTGTCAAAGGTTTGTGTATTTCCCGCACTGTCTGTAACAGTGATTGATACACTGCTACCTGGTGCCTGGTCTGTGTTACCTGAGATGGTTGGCGTAGTATCATTAGTACTGCCTTGTGCATCTAAATTAACCAGCGGCGATGTAATATCGATATTACCGCCAGTTTCCGTTGCTGTAGCGGTATTGCCGTTCGCATCGGTTGCCGTCGCCGTTACGCTATATTCACCTTCCGCTAAAGGATTGGGGACATCGGCATTAAAGTTGCCCGAACCGTCTACCGTTGCCGTAAATGTTTGCGTATTGCCAAGCGCATCGGTAACAGACAGTGTGACAGTGCTGCCAGCGGGTAAATCGGTAGTGCCGGAAATAGTGGGCGTGGTGTCGTTATCATCACCCAGTGGGTCAAGGGTTAAGCTTGGCGCATTGCTGTCCACGGTGCCAGTTTGTGAAGTCGAAGCACTATTACCCGCAGCATCGGTAGCTGTTGCTTCAACAGTGTAGTCGCCGTCAGCGAGTTCGGCAGGAACGTCTGCGCTAAATTCGCCGTTCGCGTCTACTGTGGCAGTAAAGGTTTGGCTGTTTCCAGCACTATCGGTAACGGTAAGTGTAACCGTGCTGCCCACTTCTAAGTTCGTTGAACCGCTAATTGAAGGTGTCGTGTCATTACCGGTGCCAAGTGGCTCTAGTGAAATGGTAGGTGCTTGCGTATCAATGTTGCCGCCATTTTCAGTAACGGTAGTTGTATTGCCTGCATCGTCTGTAGCACTGGCCTCTACGGTATATTCACCCTCAGTAAGCGGCGTTTGCACGTCGACGCTAAAATCACCGTTTTCATCAACGATGGCATCGATAGTTTGTGTGTTGCCAGCGCTGTCGGTCACCACAATGGTTACTGTTGAACCAGGTGGTAAATCGGTAGAGCCTGAAATCGTTGGCGTGGTGTCGCTAACGTCACTTTGCGGGTCTAGAGAAAGTACTGGTGCGGTAGTGTCTATGTTGCCACTGTTGTCGACAGCGGTGGTTGTATTACCCGCTGCATCAGTTGCTTCGACAGAAACCTCATAGTTGCCTTGTGCTAGCGCTTCTTCGACATCGGCGCTGAAATTACCATTTTCATCAACAAGGGCGGTAACAGTCTGCGTATTACCCTGGCTATCGGTAACGGTAATAACGACTTCGCTGCCTGCGGGCAAATCCGTATTACCTGAAATCGTTGGTGTTGTGTCGTTAGTATCCGTTTGCGGGTCGATATTCACAACCGGTGGGGTGGTATCAAGTACAGTAGTGGCCGTGGCGGTAGAGCTATTACCATTTTCGTCTGTCACCGTCACTTCAATCTCATATGCGCCCTCTTCAGAGCCAGGAGGGAATGCTACATTGAAGTTGCCATTCTCATCGGTTGTCCCCGTTATTGTCTGACTGTTGCCGTCGCTATCGGTGATAACAACCACAACCTCTGAATTAGGGGCGTCTGACGAACCCCCTATGCCTTCACTACCGTTGGTAGGAGAGCCGGTTTCAATAACGACGTTCGGACCTTGGGTATTAATAACTGCATCGATTGATACCGAAGTGGTGTTGCCCGCCACATCAGATACAGTAGCGGTTATCGTGAAGTCGCCGTTTGCGAGTGCTTGCGGCACTTCAGCACTAAAGCTACCGTCTTCTTGCACAATTGCAGTAATAGTTTGCGTAGTGCCATCTGAATGCACGATTTCTAGTGTTACTACTGCACCTGGTTCTGCGTCGGTGTCGCCAATTATCACTGGCGTGTCATCATTGGTTGAGCCAATAGGTTCGAGGCTAATGGATGGCGCCGTGGTGTCAATTTCGCCGGTTACTGTAGTGGTAGAGCTATTACCTGCCGGTGTCGTTACAGTAACATCTACCGTGTACTCACCTTCGCTAAGCTCCGCTGATACATCTTCGTTGAATGTGCCGTCTGCGCCTACAGTGGTAACTATCGTTTGTTCGTTACCCTCACTATCTGTAACGACAATGACGACTTCACTACCAGGAGGTGCATCAGTCTCACCAGACATGTTTGGCGTTGTATCGTTCGTCGGTGCAGGTTGATTTAGGGTCGTCGACGGGCTAGAAGAATCGTAATCGCCGCTAGTTGTTGCTTGCGCTATGTTACCCGCACCATCGGTCACCTCTGCAGTTACGCTGTATGTACCCTCAGCCACAGCATTTGGAACTTCAACGGTAAAAGTACCATCGGCTAGTACGGTGGTGGTAAAGGTTTGAGTAACGCCTGCACTATCGGTAACGTTAAGTGTTATTGTGCTTCCTGGTACCGCATCCGTTAAACCAGAAAGTGCGGGTGTAGCATCGCCATTTATTCCAGGGTCGTTTAATGAGATGGTTGGTGCAGTCACGTCGATAGCGCCCTGTGCTTCGGCACTGGCCGTATTTCCTGCTTCATCTGTCACGCTGGCGTTAACCGTAAATTCGCCTTCAGCTAATTCAGCCGGTACGTCTGCGCTGTAGGTTCCATCAGCTTGAACAATCGCAGTCACGGTTTGCGTGTTGCCCGCACTATCGGTGATGGTCAATGTAACCGTACTGCCAGGTGCGGCATCGGTTGTACCAGAAAGCGAAGGCGTAGTGTCGTTGTCAGTGCCTTGTGCATCTAACGCAATTGCCGGTGCAGTCGTGTCAAACAGAATATTCACCTTCTGCTAATGATACAATATCGAAATCAGGCCTTGGTTGCCGCTTAGAAATGAGTCCAACTTAATGGGGTCACTTCATCTGTATCGGGGCCTTTTTTTATTTAGAAAGCTGCGATACTCACCGCTTACAACGTCTAATGATTCTATACGACAAACAAGCAGGTAAATTTTAAAGCCTATACCATGAAACCTTCGGCACCTCATTGATTAATCAAAAGGTTTCGTATTTGATGGAACTACGTATAATAAGATCTCACTACGTTAGGTCCCCATAGTTTAATGGATAAAACAAGGCCCTCCTAAGGCTTAGATGTTGGTTCGATTCCAGCTGGGGACGCCACTACGCTTAACCGCAATCACGGAATGTATTCCTATTTGGTGCTATTTCCCAAGATAATTATCCAATATCTCTTGCCACTCGTCCGTCTCTATTACTCTGAGTAACGCGGTATTAAATTTTTCTCTTTGTGCACTGTTTTCTGGTAGTGCAATAGCATAATCCTGACGCTCAATGACTTCGGGTAAAATAAGAATACTGTCACCAAAGTTGTTTTTAGTTAAGTACTGTAAAATGGGCTTATCGTAAACTAATGCATCTAGCTTACCTGATGCCAATTGCGACAAACCTTCTTCAACGCTTTCAAGCCGCTTAAATCCGATATTTTCTTTTTGTAAAAATGCGCTACTTGCAGAGTTAGCCAAGGTGCCGACCCGCACATTAGGTAAGTCCTCAAGCCCTTTAACACTTGAAGATAGCTGACTTACGGTAAGGCTTGTAGCAATGGCTGCGGTAAAGCTACTGATTAAAATGATGGCTGCGAACATCCAAATGAAGCCGATTACCCTCCCCCCAAAGGTAACAGGGGCCTTATCGCCATACCCTACTGTGGTCATTGTCACCGCCGCCCACCAAAAGCTGGCGCCAAGACCTTGTTGCGTTGAGCCGCCAAACATCTCGGCGTTGCGCTTTCTTTCAAACAGCCACAATAAAGCCCCTACCGCCAGTAGCAACCCGCACAAAGCTGATAGTGCAACTAAAAATTCCCAGCTGAAAAAACCTTTAACGGCTGACATCCACCGATTTCCTTCGCTAGGCACGGCGATAGCTAATCCCGTAGTATAAAAAGGGTGCGTAAAATCAATGACCGATTCTCGTTGCGCATTGACGGTAAGCGCAGCAACAGACGCATCAAAACGACCGTTTTCTACTCCCGCCACCAACTCAACCAAAGACGCTTCGGTCAACGCATAATCGGTAGCCGTTAATTCTGCAATTCGCTCCCAAAGCGCAATACTTATACCTTCAAAAGAACCATCTTCGTTTTTGATGACAAACGGCGGTGCGACCTTCGTAGCAATAACCTGTTTTATTTCATTATCATTGGTTTGCGCAATACTTGGCATGGTGACACTTAAGCAAAACACTAAGATAGTGATTATTCGACGCATTTTTTTCATGCTTGTCCCTGTGATTTGTTTACATTTAAACTGTATTTACGCCACTTTCATTAATAGTAAGCCATCGTCAAATTAGCTACGTATAAGATTCAGTCGTCAATAATTAAAAAACCATCTCGACTTCGGCTTTTTAAATGATGCTACTTTTAGGATAAACCCATGGTATACGAGAGTAGAATATTCAACAAACAGCCCCATATTGATTCTTAGTAAAACAGTGCTTATTTAGGTCAACGTTGAAAAGTAGTATTGGCGTAGCGAATACATGCATGAAAAAAAAGCTTCGCTGAGTGTGGGAGAAAACTATGACTGATTTTGAAAAAAATGATGATTTACATTCGTTCTTTGCTGAGATGCAAGATGTAAAACCCATTAAGCCTTCAAATAAAGCGTTATTGCATGATACAGAGAGTGCGATAGCTGAAAAAAAGAGGCGAGCTGCAAGTCAACGCAGTGAAAGGGAAAAGCTGAAAAGCCCGCTAAGTCTAGATGGGGTAACACCTGTAAAGCCTGACGATTTCATTTTATTCCAACAACCAGGTATTCAAGATGGTGTGTTTAAAAAATTACGCATGGGTAAATATCCATTAGAAGAAACCCTTTCTCTAAGCGGTATGACGATTGAGCAAAGTAGAGATGCACTATACAAAGCGATAACCGACTCACACAAACGCGGTGTGAGGGCATTATTGATTAAGCACGGCAAGGGTGAAGAGAGTAAACCTTTTCCTGCTTATAAGAAAAGTTTCGTTAATCACTGGTTGCTTGAATTAGAAGAGGTCATTGCTTACCACACGGCGCAGCCTGTGCACGGCGGATTTGCAGCTACATATGTGTTATTGAAGAAACACCCAGATCAGAAATTGATCAACAGAGAGAAAAATAGGAAAGGCTAATAACGCAAGATTTATAAAATGAATTGGTAAAGCTGAGTGATTAACGCCAGTATCTGACGACAGATACTGGCGTTAGAATTTCACTTTCAGACTACTTAACTGAAGACTGCACAACTAGCGTTGAAGTAACGTCGGCAGATTTAGCTGAACTGCTGAAAACAGCAGTAACAAACATCAGCACAACCGCTATGGCTACTCCGGTTAAGCCAAACCCTTTTGATGAACGATTCATTCGTCGTCTCTTGTTATCAACACCAACAATATTTTTTGTTGGTACAACCCTTAAAACAAACTCCTGTAACCTGTCTGCAATCCCTGCATTGCACTACAATAGATCAGTGACTTATCGAAGACAAGCCCTCAGTACAATTTTTTGACACTTTGCCAATCTATTGACACGCTTTACGCTCATTTAAGTAAAAAGTAGAGATAAGAACATCTTACCTCTACTAAGCTTAAGCGCGTTTTTATCCTACAAAACGACGGGCATTTCTAAAGATACGCATCCACGCACCATCTTCTTGCCAATCGTCTGGACGCCATGAGTTTGCCACCGCTCTGAACACGCGCTCAGGGTGCGGCATCATTATGGTGCTTCGTCCATCACTAGAGGTTAGCCCAGTGATACCTTCAGGCGAACCATTCGGGTTGGCTGGGTATTGCATAGTAGGTTGGCCGTAGTTATCAACATAACGAAGTGCCACTTGCGATGCTACAGACGAAAGCGCGCTGTCGCTTGCAAACTCTGCTTGCCCTTCACCGTGTGATACAGCAATTGGCATGCGCGAACCGGCCATGTCTTGCAACAACACAGAGGCAGATTTAGTCACTTCTACCATGGCTACACGGGCTTCGAAACGTGCCGATTGGTTAGCAACAAAGTGCGGCCAATGTTCAGTACCAGGAATAAGTGACTTCAAGTTAGACAGCATTTGGCAGCCGTTACAAACCCCTAGACTAAAGGTACTGTTACGGTCGAAGAAGGCAGCGAATTGATCCCGTGCAAGCTCGTTGAACAAGATTGATTTCGCCCACCCTTCACCGGCTCCAAGTACATCACCGTAAGAAAAACCACCACAAGCAGCTAAACCGGCGAAGTCATCAAGAGTGACTTTACCGGCTAAGATATCGCTCATGTGTACATCAACAGCGTTAAAACCAGCGCGGTTAAATGCAGCAGCCATTTCAAGGTGCGAGTTTACGCCTTGTTCACGCAAAATGGCGACTTTAGGCTGCACACCTTTCGCGATATATGGCGCAGCAATATCTTCATTTACGTCGTACGTAAGCGCAGCATGTAGGCCAGGATCGGCGGCATCTTGCTTAGCGGCATGTTCTTGTTCAGCACATACAGGGTTATCGCGAAGCTTTTGCATCGCCAAGGTGGTTTGTGCCCACGTAGTTCGCATGGCTACGCGACTATCGTTCAGCACGGCCACATTGTCACGGGTAAACTCGATAGTATCAGAGGTATTTAACGTACCGATGTAATGACTAACATCCGTTAAATCGAAAGACGCGAGTACCGCATTAACCTTCTCTATGTCTTTGTCTAACACTTGAAGTACGCCACCAAGCTCTTCGTTAAACAACACAGATAGGTCTGAACTCGCTTCTGAACCTGAAATGCCGTCTAGCGCAACACTTACACCGGTTTTACCGGCAAAGGCCATTTCAGCTACCGTGGTGAATAGTCCACCATCAGAACGGTCGTGGTAAGCCACTACCAATTGTTTCTCTATTAGCGTTTGTACCGCATTGAAGAAGGCTTTCAAACGTTGCGCACAAACCACATCTGCAGGTGCATCACCTAGTTGCTCGTAAACTTGTGAAAGACAACTCGCGCCAAGGCGGTTCTTACCTTCACCTAAATCGATGAGTAATAGTTGGCTGTCACCCTTATCGGTGCGAAGCTCTGGTGTGACCGTTTTACGAATATCTTTTACTGCACCGAAAGCAGAAATCACTAATGATAACGGTGATGTTACCGCTTTATCTTCGCCTTCCTCTTGCCATGCAGTTTTCATCGACATTGAGTCTTTGCCTACCGGAATGGTTAATCCCAATTCAGGACAAAGCTCTTCACCCACGGCCTTTACCGCTTCATACAACCCAGCGTCTTCACCAGGGTGACCTGCCGCTGCCATCCAGTTTGCTGAAAGCTTAATACGGGTTAAATCGCCAATGTTCGCTGCGGCAATATTGGTTAACGCTTCACCTACGGCTAAACGCGCTGACGCACCATGAGATAACAAGGCAACGGGGGTTCTTTCACCCATCGCCATGGCTTCACCGTGGTAAGTATCAAAAGCAGTGGCGGTAACCGCCACATCGGCTACAGGTACTTGCCAAGGGCCAACCATTTGGTCTCGGTTAACCAAGCCTGTTACCGAGCGATCGCCAATAGTAATAAGGAAAGTTTTTTCCGCCACAGTAGGTAGCGACAATATACGTGTTGCCGCATCGGCCAATGTAATGTCGCTTTCATTAAAGCTAGTGGTTTCTAATGGTTTACTTGTCACATCGCGATGCATTTTAGGCGGTTTGCCAAGCAACACATCTAGGGGCATGTCTATAGGCTGGTTATCGAATTGGCTGTCGTTTACATTCAATTCTTGTTCAGCAGTGGCTTCCCCTACTACAGCGTAAGGTGCGCGTTCACGGGCGCAAATCGCCTCAAACACCGGCATGTTTTCTGGTGCTACTGACATCACGTAACGTTCTTGTGATTCGTTACACCATAATTCTAGTGGTGTCATACCTGGTTCGTCAGACAATACATTACGCAGTTCAAACTTACCGCCACGTCCGCCATCGTTAACTAATTCAGGCAGCGCGTTTGATAAACCACCCGCGCCCACATCGTGAATAAACTGGATAGGATTGTTATCACCTAACTGCCAGCACGCATCAATAACTTCTTGGCAACGACGCTCCATTTCTGGGTTTTCACGCTGTACCGAAGCAAAGTCTAAATCTTCATTTGACTGACCCGATGCCATGGAAGAGGCTGCGCCCCCACCAAGACCGATATTCATGGCTGGGCCGCCAAGCACGATAAGTTTGGCACCTACAGTAATTTCGCCTTTTTCAATATGTTCACGGCGAATATTACCTAAGCCACCAGCAAGCATAATAGGCTTGTGGTAACCACGTACTTCAACGCCATTAAAGCTATTCACTTCTTGCTCGTAGGTACGGAAATAACCAAGCAAATTCGGACGACCAAATTCATTGTTAAATGCAGCGCCACCTAGTGGGCCATCTAGCATAATATCTAACGCGCTCACGATACGTTGTGGTTTACCGTAGTCTTTTTCCCACGGCTGTTCTAATCCTGGAATACGTAAGTTAGACACACTAAAACCACCCAAACCTGCTTTTGGCTTAGAACCACGTCCGGTAGCACCTTCATCACGAATTTCACCACCTGAGCCTGTTGCCGCACCTGGGAAAGGTGAAATAGCGGTTGGGTGGTTATGGGTTTCTACCTTCATCAGAATATCGATATTCTCATGATGGTATTCATATTGATGCGTTTGTGGGTTCGGGAAGAAACGCCCTGCTTCCCATCCAGACATAACAGCAGCGTTGTCTTTATAGGCCGAATAAACATGATCGGGTAACACTTCAAATGTGTTCTTGATCATTTTGAACAAGGATTTTTCTTGCTCTTGACCGTCGATTGTCCAACTGGCGTTGAAAATCTTATGGCGGCAATGTTCAGAGTTCGCTTGTGCAAACATGTAAAGCTCTACGTCGGTAGGATTACGCGCCAAACGCGTAAAGCTTTCGAATAAATACTCTATTTCATCATCAGCCAGTGCTAAACCAAGTTGAATATTGGCATCCACAAGCGCTTGCTTGCCATCTTCGAGTATCGCTACTGATGTAAAGGTTTTCGCCTTGGTATGTGCAAACAATACTTCTGCCGCTGCGGTATTAGGAAAAACAGTTTCAGTCATGCGATCATGCAAGTGGGCAGCAACAAGACTATAGTCAGCATCGCTGAGCGGTTGTTCTGCTTCTATATAAAAAGCACAGCCTCGCTCTATACGATTAATCGTGTTCAGACTACAATTGTTTGCGATATCAGTTGCTTTGGTAGACCAAGGAGAGATGGTACCTGGTCGGGGTGTTACCACGAAGAGATTGCCAGTTGGCGTTTGGGTTTGTCGGGCAGGCCCGTAGGTAAGCAGCTTTTTAAGTATTTCTAATTGCTGCTGCGAGAGTTCACCTTCTGAATCGATAAGGTGAATATATTCGCTATATAGGTTTTTCACCTTAATGCCGGATTGACCCAGCTTTGCAATCAGTTTAGTTTGGTGAAACTCTGATAGTGCGGGAGCGCCTCGAAGGACCAACATATTGCTTTACCTGGTTGTTCAGAAACAACGACCATCAATGGGACGCGTTGCCTCTGTAATTGATGAATATTTCGGCGCGGATTATAGAGGATTTATACTCTATTGGTAACCTTCAACATAGGCTATGTTGCAGTTTTTTTTCCCAAGACCCAATTTACAACAATAAGAAAAGGTATATGCCGTTACAACAATACAAAAAGCGATTAAAAACATCTTTTTTTATCGCATTATGCTTTTTCGCTACAAGTTGTGGTTCACCCACCGTTCCGAACGCTTTGTTGTCATTGATTGAGCGCGGTTCAATAAAGGTAGGCACGCTTTATGGCGCGGCGACTTATTATAATGGCGCCGAAGGTCCGCAAGGTTTTGAATATGAATTACTTGCCGGCTTTTCAGATTATGTCGGGGTAACGCTCGACTTATATCCTTTCTACAGTTACGACGCGATGCTAGAGCAACTTGCTGAAGGCAACCTAGATATTGTCGCCACAGGTGACGCGGTTACCGATACCTTACTGATGCGCTTCACATATGGTCCTGCATATCAAACTGTTGCTCAACACTTGGTTTACCGCGCGGGCACTACAAGGCCTCGAGAACTCAATAGCCTTGCAGAACCTGTCGTAACGGTGTCAGGGAGCAGTCAGGCGCAGCTACTTGCAGTATTAAACAACACGAGTGAGTCGCTGTTAGTCACTACGGAAGATTCTGATGCTGAGGAATTGCTGCAAAAAGTCGCTACCGGCGATATCGCCTATACCCTTGCTGATAGCAATCGCCTTGCGCTGCAACGAAGACGTCACCCCAATTTGGCTGTCGGATTGACCGTACGAGAAGAAATGCCGATGGCATGGGCGCTAAACCCTGAATTAGATGATTCAATTAAAGCCGCCATTATTGAATACTTTGGTACCGTACATCAATCAGGTTGGTTTACCGTTTTAGAAGAAAAGTATTTTGGTCACATTAGGCAATTTGACTACGTTGATAGTAGAGCATTTAATCAATCCGCCGAATCGCTATTAAAAGACTACAAAAGTATGTTTCAGCAATATGCTGGAGATTTGGATTGGCGCTTGTTAGCCGCAATGAGTTACCAAGAAAGTCACTGGGATCCTGATGCAATTTCTCGCACGGGCGTTCGCGGTTTAATGATGCTGACCATGGACACGGCCAATGATTGGGATGTAGAAGATCGTACCGACGCAGAACAAAGCATTCGCGGAGGTTCTCGCTACTTCGCCAGCTTATTAGGAAGGATTCCTGCACGAATTGGGGATCCTGATAGAACCTGGATGGCGATGGCGGCGTATAACCTCGGCCTAGGGCATTTAGAAGATGCCCGAATTCTTACAGAGCGTCAGGGGGGCAACCCTGATTTATGGGTAGACGTTAAACAACGGCTTCCACAGCTAAGGCAAAAGAAGTACTACAGAACAACGCGTTATGGGTACGCTCGGGGCGACGAAGCGCTTCAGTATGTTGATAATATTCGTCGATATTACGACAGTTTACTTTGGCTAGACGAACAAGGAAGAATTTAGCTGGCGCCATATTGAATTTTGTCATTATGATGTCATCTAAGATCAGTATCATTGAATGTAACTAGCCTGTGGGTTAGCTAAGGCATAAATGCAGAAACTATGAAATGAAAATATGCCTTATTCAATTTCCCAATTTGTATTAACAAGGAGGGTAAAATGAAAAGAAACAAATTATTTAGGAAAGGAATAAAATTGAAAAATAATAATAGACGTAGAGTGATGTTAAAGAGAACGCATCAAAAAGTACTACAACGCCGCAAGCTGTTTGTTACCAGTGAGTTGTTTACTCAGTTGACCCGCAATGCTTAAGCGCCGCTTGTTTGGCTTTTTTATCTAGCTTTATTTGTGCCCGACGACGTTTAAAAAATGCTGATATTTTATTAGCACAGTCGTCGGCCAACACCCCGGGTATCACATCAACCTGATGATTAAGTGATGGATGCTGCAAAATGTTCATCACTGACCCTGCTGCCCCTGTCTTAGCATCGCTGGCACCAAATACCACACGCTTAATTCTGGCATGAACCAACATTCCTGCACACATCGAACATGGCTCTAACGTGACATAAAGCGTGGCATCGGTAGTACGGTAGTTTTGTAAGTGCTTTGCCGCCATTCTAACTGCATTCATTTCCGCGTGAGCGGAAGGATCGCTATCTGTGATAGGCGTATTCCACCCTTCACCAATCAACTCACCATTATGTACAACACAGGCACCTACCGGCACCTCTCCCATTGCTTCTGCTTTATCCGCTAGGCTGAGGGCGTGCTGCATCCACTTTGTATGCTTTACCATGCGTTTAGAATTGTTAATTTCGTCATTCATTCGTTAATTTAACTAATTTTTCGTGAATTAGATTTTCACCAGCATAATTCAATAAATATAAATTACTATAAACCTTTGATTCATAGTGAATTTACAACAATGGCAGTCATCTTGCTATCTTTGGTATAGATATACTTACGAATTACAGAGCGCTAACGTAAATACCTGCATGTCCATTCGCTTATTCTATATGAAGTAGGCAAAAAGCTTTAATGCATAGTTACGTATTTATTTACACTTTTTTCCCAACAAGCGTATTCATAAGCGCTATAGTAACGAAAAAAGTATGTTTAGCGTAGTCGCTTTGTAAGCTTGGTTTGTAGGAAAGAAAATTATTTTTCACCTACACTGAATGCAGAACAATTTAAAACAAACTGAAGGGAAAGTACCATGAATCTGACCGCTATTTTTATTGTTGCGATTATCGCTTGGGCCATTGTGAGTATCACAGGCTCATCAAAAACTAAAAAATCAAATAAGGCGTCAGATAAAGCAGCGGAAGCTTATCAATCTGAAATTGCTTCACTCAAGGAACGGGTTTCTGTACTTGAAAAAATTGTTACCGATGAAAAATACGATCTGAAAAAGCAGTTTGCGGACTTAGAAAAAGATAAAGTTGCATAAGCTTTTTTGTTAAACACTTTTTCTAAGTGATTGTTTCTGAATGCTTTCACTTGCTGTAAATCATCAAGAGCGGTCTTAAGCATTTTACGAGCGGCTAACTGCCTTCCAGTAATTTCCTCTCAGCGCGTTCTACGCGCCGAGGTTTTCCGGCAATAACGAGCACATCATGGGGCTGTAGCACAGCTTCATGATCGGGGTCTTTTACTTCAGTACCATTTCTTCTTAATCCACGCACATTCACCCGCATTCTGGCAAAGTCGATATCTTTAATTTTACTTCCCATACATGCAGCATGCTCTGACAGCACTACAGCATGAATAAATTCAAGTTTATCCTCAGTGCCATAGCTTATTTCTGTGGTTTCCCCTGGGTAAAATCCATGCAAGTGATCGTATCGCCCTTTTCGTTCCGCGCGAACACGCTTTAAGATTCGAGACATGGGCACACCGGCGTAATGCAGTACTTGAGAAATAAGCATCAAACTACCTTCTTGCAACTCGGGTACGACTTGATTTGCCCCCGCAGAATATAAACCATCTAACTGATAGTCTCGCTTAGTTCGCACCATAACATCTGCGGTGTTATCTATTTGATGGGTGCCACTAATAACTTGTTTTGCTTTATCAGGTTGGTCAAAGGTGACTAAGATAAGCTTTGCTTTTTCAACATTGGCGCTACTAAGAATGTCTTTTTGACTGGCATCGCCAAACAGCACTGGCTCACCAGCGTTCCTACTTTCATGCACACGAACCGGGTCCATATCAATCGCTATAAATGCAATGCCTTCCATCTTCAGCATGCGAGCTACCGATTGCCCCACCCTGCCAAAGCCACAAATCACAACATGGTTGGTTAAATCGTTATCCACTATTAACGTATTGTGCGCATTGTCTTCACTCTTATTGGCCACAATACGCTTTGCAAATACCAAACTGTTGTTCATTAACCAAGGCGTTAGCGCCATGCTCAATACCCCCATGCTCACAATGAGAGAAGATTGCCCAGTGGTAAGCACACCATAAGTGGTCGCCAATGCAGCAATAACGAAACTAAACTCGCCAATCTGACATAACTTAATACCCGCCGACCATGCATCCAGAGGATTAGTTTTCACAAACGCAGCGGCCATTCTTACCATAAGAATTTTGATAATCATCAGCCCAACAACGCCAAGAACAATGGTAAAGAAGTTACTCCACAGCACATTTATATCGAGCTGCATGCCAACGGTAACGAAAAACAATCCCATTAAAATATCGCGAAAGGGGCGAATATCGGCTTCAAGTTGGTATTTGTATTGGCTCTCCCCTAGCATCATTCCCGCAAGGAAAGCCCCTAGCGCCATCGATAACCCAAAGTAATAGGTTAGGCCGCCAGCCAATAGCGCGATTAAAATTGTGGTAAGAACAAAGAGCTCATCGGTGCGGGTTTTGGCTATTTCTCTAAAGACCCAAGGCAACACCCACTTGCCTACCGACATTAAAAACGCGATGACAAATATACCTTTTAACAAGGCTTCACCTAAGGCAAACGCAATGCTCACCTCGCCGCTTTGAGCAAGCAAGGGAATAGCAATAAGGAATGGAACCACGGCAAGGTCTTGAAATAGCAGAATACTAACAGCCAGCTGAGTTCTTCTGTTATTGAGAATACCCATTTCAGTTGCTTGTTTGATGACTATAGCGGTAGAGCTAAGAGCCAGCGCCCCACCAATAATAATGGAAGCACTGATAGGTAACCCGAATAAATAAGGAATGCTGGTAAATACAGCGGTGGTCAGCAGCATTTGACCAACCCCAACGCCAAATACTAATGAGCGCATGGCCACTAGCTTTGGTAGGGAAAATTCCAGCCCTAGTGAGAAGAGCAAAAAAACGATGCCAGTTTCAGCCAGCAAATGCATTTCTTGAGGGTGAGCGAAAAGCGCAAAGAGCTGTGGGCCCGCTAATATACCTGCAAATAAATACGCTAAAATTGGCGGTAAATGGATGCGCTTAAAAATAGCCACGCTACAAACGGCAATAAACATTAACGCGATAACGTTCAAAAAACCGGCACTCACTTCACATCTCCCTACCGTTAATTTGAGGCTTTAATGTTCCGCGCTGATTAAACTTACGCACATCTAAATTAAAATACGACTGAACATCAAAGTATTACAGCAGCCCTAGCGACCCTACATTTTTAGTAGACTATATCGCAAAGCAATATTGCAGAAATTGGCATTAAGCTTGCTAATACCTACTAACAAATTAGCATAAGCGGCAAATTTTGACACTTTCCACTTATGTATATTTTTCCGTATTGCTAAAGGGGCATTTCCGTGGATTTCTCTACTACTATCTACGATAGCACACAACATGACAATTTTTATCCTCCTGCTAGCACGGGTCAGGCGTTATCTGCCAGTGAAATAACCTCCTTCATCAGCGAGATTTTGTCTACGCTGGAATTGGAAAAGCTTGGTGAAATTTACTTTCGCCAATTGAATGGTTTTTTCTCATTGGCCGGTTTAAGCTTATCGGATTTAGACACCCGTTGGGTATACGGAAATGCCAAACTATCGTCAACACTTGTGGCGATACCATTGCCAGGTGTTACCTCTCAGGAAGGTAAACAAGCCACTGCGCATTACTATTTTGCAGTACCGCTTTCTCTCTCTGAACGAAATGCACTAGAGCAACTTCATGAACTATTTGCTAAACAAGTCGCTCAAGCACAATCTTTTTTACGCCTACACCAGATGACGACTAAAGACGTGCTAACTGGCTTGGGGAATCGCTCAGGCTTCGATCAGGCACTAATACGTCAGTTAGGATGGGCTCAGCGTCACGAGGAAGGTTTTTCATTGCTTGTCATAGACTTAGATAATTTCAAATCGGTTAATGACAGCCACGGACACCGAGAAGGTGATAACGTTTTAGTTCATGTAGCGTCTCAATTACAACAAGTACTAAGAGATGAAGATGAAGCATTTCGATTTGGTGGCGACGAGTTCTGCTGCCTTTTAGATTGCCAAACACAATTTCAGTTAGAATGTGCCGCATCGCGTATTCAGCTTAGTATTAACCAATCAAGTTACTTAAGACGCATGAATGTATCGTGCAGTTTAGGTGGCGCTATTTACCGTGAGGGTGACGATACCGGTAAGCTTTTTGACCGCGCCGATGCTGCGTTATACAAAGTGAAGCAATCTGGTAAAAATAGCTACTTAGCCGCTTAAACCACCCGTTCACACAAGTTTAGTGAATCAAGTATCCTGTGTAGCGTTTTTAACTATGAGCGTTTTTAGCAATGTTGGCGGAAATTAGCGACAGTGCTTCAGTAAAAATAACAATAGTACCCCAGTGGTTATCGTAGCGTAGAGACGACGCTTTTTACGTATATTAGGTATAATAAATATACCTAAGTAAATAAGCATGTTTTGCCACGGCTGCCATGAAGTCACAGCTTACTTTTGCCCACTGGCAAATATTTGCCTACTCCGACACCTTATTACTCACAAAGATAGACTTTAGTCTACACCCACTATTTCAACAGCTAACGTCGGTGGCATGGTTTCCAAGATAACGACTTTTCGATTTACTACCAGCGCCACCGCCTCTTCATCTAAAAAGAGTATAGGCACCTCGGCTCTTTCCCACGTAGGAACCTTCCACTGTTTAAACCAATCTTTAAGTATCTTTGATACCTGTGCACCTTTTGGCTTTACACGCAGTCCCTTCACGCCCATTTTAATGGTTACTGCGCCAGACAGCTTATTTGTCACCCTGAGTGTTAGCGGCTCTCTCAACCAAAATAACTCAGTGTCGACGGTATCTCTTACATCAAGGGATTGGGGTATTTGTGTGTTTGGTTTTGGTAACCAATAAAGGTCGCTATTAAACCTTGCTACTTTTCCCCAAGAAAACGACACTTCAGGCGCAGCATCTTGTTTCGCCATTAGCATATTTTCTATTTGCATTAGTTGCGCTTGAGAGGGAAGCAACGCTGATTGTTTTGAAAACCATTGGCGCAATACGGCTCGTTGCCAGTTTTTAGACAAGGTAAGCAGCTCTGCGCCTTTTAGCTGAGTATCTGTCACTAAGCACTGACTAAGATATATTTCAGCCTGCTCTGTTACTAAGGCTGTTTGCTCGGCACATAGCTGGGCACTTCTTAGTGCAGTATTGGATAATTGAGGCCATCGCTCAGATAACGCTGGAATAATCTGATTGCGAAGGAAATTACGATCGTAGCGATCATCGGCATTTGACTCATCATTGACCCACTGCAAATCAAGGCGATTCGCGGCATCAACAATATCGTTTTTCTGAAGTGCTAACATGGGACGAAGGGTAAGTACCCCATTTCGCCATTGTTGCGCTCCCATGCCTGACAGCCCTTGTGGCCCCGCACCGCGCTTTAACTGTAACAGTACGGTTTCAAGCTGATCTTCAGCATGTTGACCTAAAAGAAGCACGCCATTGTTTGCATGGCAAAACTCATGTAGCACCTTATAGCGGGCATCTCTGGCTTCAGCTTCAAGGCTCTTACGAGCGCCACTTTTAACGGAAACATGATAATGGTTAAACGGAATTGATAATTTATCGCATTCAGATTGGCAATGGCGTAGCCACGTATCGGCATTAACGCTCAATCCATGGTGTACATGAACGGCGTGGACAGCCGTAGAGGTTTGCTCGCGAAAGGCATGCAAGGTATACAGCAGTAAGGAGGAGTCCACCCCTCCGCTGTAAGCAACAACGAGAAGAGGTGGCGCTTCAAATGACGTGTTAGCAAGTGCAGTAGTGATAGACTCACAGATGTGACTTACAGTCTCACTCACTTGCTATGCCCATTCGATACACTCACTGTACTATTTTTTCTGCTAGCTTTCTGCGTTTACCTAGCAGTAGCCGAAAGACATAAGACGTTGATAACGTTCTTCCATCAAGTCAGCCGTGTCTAAGGTTTTAAGTTGGCTTAGTTGCTGTTTAAGTACTGCTTTTAAGTTCGCAGCCATGCTTGCATGATCACGATGAGCGCCACCTAGTGGCTCTTCAACAATACTGTTAATAAGCCCAAGCTCTTTAATCTGGCCTGCACTTACGCCCATTGCTTCTGCGGCTAATGGCGCTTTTTCTGCACTTTTCCACAAAATAGACGCACAACCTTCAGGGGAAATAACCGAGTAAGTTGAATATTGCAGCATGTTCACACGATCGCCAACACCAATCGCAAGCGCGCCGCCTGAACCACCTTCACCAATAACGGTACAAATAATTGGCACCGTAAGTTCAGCCATTTCAAACAAGTTTTTCGCAATGGCTTCACTTTGTCCGCGCTCTTCCGCGCCCACACCTGGGTAAGCCCCTGGGGTATCGATGAAAGTAATAATTGGCAAATTAAAGCGCTCTGCCATTTTCAT
Organism: Alteromonas sp. Mac1; assembly: GCF_001562125.1. Classification (NCBI taxonomy): domain Bacteria; kingdom Pseudomonadati; phylum Pseudomonadota; class Gammaproteobacteria; order Alteromonadales; family Alteromonadaceae; genus Alteromonas; species Alteromonas sp. Mac1. Next base: position 1,220,963 of record NZ_CP013932.1, on the reverse strand, counting down.
CAACCGTAGTGCTTTGCGGTAACCTTCAGGTTTAGGCATACCAAAATTACGCTTGATTTTTTCGTTGGTGTCGCGCCCTTTTTGATGGCCAATCACCATCACAGGTTGACCATCTAACATAGCTGGCCCACCAAGAATGGCTTTGTCATCAGCGAAAGCTCTATCACCTGCCAACTCGTCAAAGTCAGTAAAAATACGCGGAATGTAGTCTAGCGTATATGGGCGCATAGGGTGGCGAGCAAGTTGCGATACTTGCCACGCGCCCAAGTCAGAAAAAATCTTTTTCGTTAGCTCAGCGCTTTTACCGCGAAGCTTGTTAATATCTTCTTCAATACCAACATCGAATTCACCGCCTTGATTCACCAACCTAAGCTCTTCAATTTTTGCTTCTAATTCGGCTATCGGCTGTTCAAAGTCCAAAAACTGTATACTCATTGTATGTCCTATTCGTACTGCGCTTGTCAATGCCAACGCGAGATAGTCAATCTATCGAACTCTACCCATTAATGGTAGAGGATTGAAACGGCTTTTTCTCCCAAACATTGTTTGAGATCGTGCAAAAGTTGATCTTCTGGTGTAACAAACCACCGTGCACCACACGTAATCAGTGCTTCTGCATCGGGATGGGTTACTAATAAATGCACCGGGCAACTTCCGCCTTTAAAGGCCTGCAAGATAGATTGCATTTGATTAATCTTTTTCGGTTCAAGCAACTGGGTTTCAACATTTAACGCCAATGCTCTCGCGTTTTTCTCCCGTGCCTGAACAATGTCCATTACATCACGGGCGGTGATTGTATTGCCCCCAGAGAAATCATCAAAGCTGACCTGTCCCTTTATGAGCAATATTCTGTCAGTTTCTAGCATAGATTCATACTGTTCGAAGGTATCTGGGAAAAAACGAGCGTCTATTCGCGCACTTTTATCATCCAATGTGACAATAGCCCAACGTCTTCCTCGCTTATTGGTCATTACCCTAACCCCAAGCACTAAGCCAACAGCATTGGCCATTTGTTCTTTGCCTGTGGGTTTTAAGTCAACCAGCCTTCCATCAGTGTAATGCCTAATTTCTTCGACGTACTGGTTAATAGGGTGCCCTGTTAGGTATAAACCTAAGGTATCTTTTTCACCTTCTAACCATACTTTTTCTGGCCATAGTGGCACATCGGCAAAAGCTTGCTCTACTTCATCAGGCTCAGTCGTTAGCAATCCGAACATGTCTGACTGCCCAAAGGATTCCGCTTTGGCATGCTGCCCTGCGGCTGCGATAGCATCAGGTAAAGATGCCATGAGTGCAGCCCTGTGAGGCCCTAAATTGTCTAACGCGCCGGCAAGTACTAGTTTTTCCAGTACACGTTTATTAACGCGCTTAATATCAATTTTTGCACAAAAATCGAATAAATCTTTAAACGCACCTTGGTTTTCTCTGGCTTCGATAATGGCTTCTATGGGGCCTTCACCTACCCCTTTAATGGCGCCAATGCCGTAAACAATTCTGCCTTTTTCATCGACGGTGAACTTATGCTTACCTGCGTTTAAGTCTGGGGGCAATAACTCAAGACCCATTCGACTGCATTCATCAACCAAGGTAACAATTTTATCGGTATTATCCATATCGGCCGACATTACTGCGGCCATGAATTCAGCAGGATAATGGGCTTTCAACCATAAAGTTTGATAAGACACCAAGGCGTAAGCAGCAGAGTGAGATTTGTTAAATCCGTAGCCGGCGAATTTTTCTACCAAGTCGAAAATTTTCATCGCCAAATCTGGATCGATGTTATTGTTCTTCGAGCCTTCAGCGAACGCGCCACGTTGCTTAGCCATTTCTTCTGGCTTTTTCTTACCCATAGCACGACGTAACAAATCGGCGCCACCTAGGGAATAGCCCGCCATTTCCTGCGCAATCTGCATTACCTGTTCTTGATACAAGATAATGCCGTAGGTAGGCTCCAAAATTTCTTGCAAACATTCGTGTTGGTATTCAGCATCGGGATAAGAAATAGCTTCACGGCCATGCTTACGGTCGATAAAGTTATCTACCATGCCCGACTGCAAAGGACCCGGTCTAAATAGGGCTACCAATGCGATAATATCTTCAAAACTATCTGGCTTAAGACGTTTTATTAGCTCTTTCATACCTCGGGATTCCAACTGGAACACCGCGGTAGTTTCCGCATTTAGCAGGGTACGAAAGCTTTTTGCATCCGCCAAAGGAATAGAGGTAATATCAATGTCGATACCCTTCCCTTCCTTCACCATATCAATGGCCCACTGGATAATGGTTAGCGTACGTAATCCAAGGAAGTCGAACTTAACTAGCCCTGCGGTTTCAACATCGTTTTTATCGAACTGAGTAACAGGGTTATTACCTTCATCGTCGCAGTATAGCGGCGCAAAATCGGTAATAGTGGTTGGCGCAATAACTACACCACCAGCGTGTTTACCTGCATTTCGCGTTACGCCTTCTAAAATGCGCGCCATATCGATGAGATCTTTAACCTCCTCGTCTTGGTCGTACACTTCGGGCAAACGAGGCTCGGCAGCAAACGCCTTTTCAAGCGTCATACCAGGGTCTGGTGGGATAAGCTTTGAAATACGATCGACAAAACCGTAAGGGTGACCTAGTACTCGGCCCACATCGCGCACCACGGCTTTTGCCGCCATGGTACCAAAGGTAATAATCTGCGATACCGCCTGACGACCATACAGCTCGGCAACGTGGTCGATAACCTCATCACGTCTATCCATACAGAAATCAACATCGAAATCCGGCATTGATACCCGTTCTGGGTTAAGGAATCGTTCGAATAGTAAGTCGAATTCAAGGGGATCAAGGTCGGTAATATCTAATGCGTAAGCCACTAGAGAGCCCGCACCAGAACCACGACCTGGGCCTACTGGAATATTGTTGTCCTTACTCCACTGAATGAACTCCATTACGATAAGGAAGTAACCAGGGAAACCCATTTGGTTGATTACTTCTAACTCGATACGGAGCCTGTCGTCGTACTCGGGGCGTTTTTCTGCCCGTACTTGTTCATCAGGAAACAGGAACGCTAAACGGCGCTCAAGCCCTTCTTCCGACACTTTTACTAAAAAATCTTCAGTGGTCATGCCGCCAGTAGGAAACTGGGGCAAAAAGTATTCATCTAATCGTACTGTAACGTTGCATCGCTTAGCGATTTCAACCGTGTTTTCTATGGCCTCAGGAATATCACTGAACAGCTCCACCATTTCTTCGCTGGTACGAAGATATTGCTGGTCGCTGTAACGCTTAGGTCGACGAGTATCATCTAGTGTGTAGCCATCATGAATACATACTCGTATTTCATGCGCGTCAAAACCTTCTTTATTAATGAAGCACACTTCATTGGTTGCCACTACAGGCAAGCCTTCTCGCTCGGCACATTCTACCGCGCGATGTAAGTAATCTTCTTCACCAGGGCGACCAGTACGAATAAGCTCAAGATAAAAACGGTCTGGGAAATGGGTTTTATAGAAGGCCAATGATTCTGCCAACAAGCTGGTGTTATTTTTAGTAAGTGCAACACCAACATCCCCAAGTTGAGCACCAGAGAGTATGATTACGCCTTCTGCATGTTCAATAAGCCAGTCTTGATCGATAACCGCTCTATGCGCAACGTGACCTCGCAAGTAGGCCTTAGAAATAAGAACCGTAATGTTCTTATAGCCCTCGTTATTCATCGCAAGCAAGGTAAGACGGAACGGCTCATCGCCGAAGGCTTCATTGGTCACCCAGAAATCGGTACCAATAATAGGTTTAATGCCAAGCCCATGTGCGCCAGAATAAAACTTTACCAAACCACACATATTCATTTGGTCGGTAATCGCCACAGCAGGCATGTTGTACTCGGATACTTTGCCAAGTATGGGCTTAACCTTATTAAGCCCATCCATCATGGAATAATCGCTGTGTACGCGTAAATGAATAAAAGGCGAGGACATAATTATTGAATCTCTTGTAGTAGTGCCTTAACTGGTTTAAAGCTTTTGCGATAACCATCAATCACGCCATGGGTGGCGAGTGCTTCAAAATGCGCTTTTGTAGGATAACCTTTATGGCCAGCAAAACCATATTCTGGATGTAATTCATCCAATGCCAGCATATCGTTGTCACGTTCTACTTTGGCAATGATGGAAGCGGCAGAAATTTCAGCGTATAGGCTATCGCCCTTAACCACAGCTTCTGCAGCATAAGGCCAATCAGGTAATCGATTACCATCAACCCGAACAAAGTCTGGCGTTACCGCTAAACCTTCCACAGCACGCTTCATGGCTAACATGGTAGCATGGAGAATATTAAGGATGTCGATTTCTTCTGGTGTGGCGCGCCCTATATGCCAATAAAGCGCTTTCGCTTTTATTTCAGCGGCTAACGCAATACGTTTTTTTTCGCTGAGCTTTTTAGAGTCGGTTAACCCTACTATGGGGTTGGCAGGGTCGAGTATAACGGCGGCGGTTACCACATCCCCAACAAGTGGGCCTCTTCCAACTTCATCTACGCCGGCTATTAACTTATGCAAACAATTCCTCCACTACAGCTTGTGCTGCTGTTTTATCAGCATTGCATTTTAGCGTATGGTGGAGGTCGGTGAAACGGGAAATTAAGTCAGTGTTGTCACTGTCGAAATAAGTTAGGGCTTGCTGGCTTAATGTGTCTGGGTTGACGTCGTCTTGAAGCAGTTCTGGTACTAACGCTTCATTAGCCAATAAATTAGGTAAGGCGAAAAAAGGCGCTTTATACAAACGCTGCATAATTTTATAGGTTATTGGCGACAATTTATACGCCACTACCATGGGGCGTTTACACAGCATAGCTTCTAATGTAGCCGTGCCAGATGCGAGCAATATGACATCACTGGCAATCATGGCATCGCGAGACGTCCCCTCAGTAACGTGAATAGGCAGCCTTTCAGTTACGTTGTTAGCCTCTTTCAACATGCTATTAATTTGTTCTAGACGATGCGTATTAGCAGCGGGGATCACAAATTCAACATCCGGTCTTTGCGCGGCAATTTTTTCCATCGTCTTAATAAAAATAGGCAGAAGCGTATCGACTTCACCACGGCGAGAACCTGGTAGTACCGCCAAAACCGGTTTATCGATAGGTAGATTGAGCGTTTTGCGAGACGCTTGTTGGTCAGGTGTTAACGCTATGCTATCTGCCATAGTGTGACCAACAAAGGTATAAGGTACATCGTACTTATCATAAACTTGCTGCTCGAAAGGAAACAAGCCCAGCACTCGCCCTGCCGCCTTGGCAATTTTATGTACCCGCTTTTCACGCCACGCCCAAATAGTTGGGCTAACGTAATGAATGGTTTTAATACCCTTCGCTTTAAGTTCTTTTTCTACCCGAAGGTTAAAATCAGGGGCATCTATGCCAACAAAAATATCAGGCGGGTTATTAGAGAAATGGGCGAGCAGCGCTTTTTTGACTTTTAAAATAGCGGGTAGATGGGACAGTACTTCCACTAAGCCCATTACAGATAAGGTTTCCATATCAAATAAGCTATGAAAACCTTGAGCCTGCATATTAGGCCCGCCTATCCCCTCAATAATTGCATCAGGGTATAAGCGTTTTAATTCGCCAACCATACCAGCGGCGAGTACATCGCCTGATGGCTCGCCTGCCACCATGGCGATACGTAAAGGTTTACTCATGATAGCAGGCTCATATTATCTAATGATGCCACGCTCTGCGTTCTTCAAGAACTCAGTCATGAGAGCAACACCGCTAGAACTTGCTTCTTGCGAAGAAAGTATCTCCACGGCTTCAGCCACCGTATTGCCTTCACGGTAAATGACTTTATAGGCCCGTTTAATGGCCATAATTTCATCTTTATCAAAACCGCGACGTCGCAAACCTTCAGAGTTAATGCCCTGAGGAATATTTTTAGTGCCGCTCACCATCACAAAAGGAGGCGTGTCGCGAAGAATAATACCGCCTGCGCCCAAGAACGCATGTGCACCCACTTTACAAAATTGATGAATGCCAACCGCACCGCCCACAATAACGAAATCATCGATGTGAACATGCCCAGCAACGGCCACATTATTGGCTAAAATAATGTCATTACCTAACACACAATCATGGGCAATGTGTGAATTAACCATAAACAAGCATCGTGAACCAATAATAGTTTCGCTATTATCTTGAATGGTGCCACGATGCACAGTCACGCCTTCACGGAACTCGTTGTCATCACCAATAATTAAATTTGTGGGTTCACCAGCATATTTTTTGTCTTGGCAATCTTCACCAATAGATGAAAATTGATAGAAAGTATTATTCTTGCCAATGCGGGTGGTGCCGCGAACGACCACATGGGACTTCAATACACAGCCATCGCCAATCGTCACATCATCATCAATCACGCAAAATGGACCAATAGTGACGTTTTCGCCAATAGATGCTTTATCTGAAATTACCGCAGTAGGATGGATCACGTTAGGTCATCTCTCTCATTGCACACATAAACTCTGCAACACATACATTTTCGCCATCAACAGTTGCAACGCCTTTAAACTTCCAGATGCCCCGTCTTTCTTTTACCAAGGCAACATCAAACTCTAGTTTGTCTCCAGGTACAACAGGACGCTTAAATCGAGCGTTGTCAATTCCTGCATATAAATACAATTTATCATTTTGGCCCATGGTCTTAAAACCAAGAACGCCCGCGGCTTGTGCCATGGCTTCTAGAATCAGCACGCCTGGAAATATAGGGCGGCCTGGGAAGTGCCCGGTAAAGCAAGGCTCGTTAAAAGTGATATTTTTATATGCTTTAATTGATTCACCCAGAACGTAGTCTGTTACTCGATCAACCAACAGGAACGGGTATCTGTGAGGAAGTAACGACAGAATTTCCTGGATTTCTATGGTATTGAGTGAAGTGGTCAAAAACTATCTCCTATAGTGCAAGCATGACCTAAAAACTGTTTCATGGTCACAAACTCGCCGTAAATTACTAAAACGGCGGCAACCATACGCTGTTAGGCGCAAAAAACAAATCAGACCAACCCCTTTCGGGCGTTGGTCTGATGAAATTAGCGACAAACTGTAAGCATTACTGCCTTAGTTTACTTTGCTAACCTGTTCTAATACTTGCTCTGACATGTCGTATTGTTCTTTTACGAAAGGCGTTGCCGTTGCGTTAAGTACAATGTCATAACCTTGTTTAGCGGCAACTGAATCAATTGCTTGCTTGATAAGGCTGAATAATTTGTTTTGTTCTTCGTTGCTACGACGCTGAATGTTTTGCTTAAGCGGTTGTGCTTTTTCTGCTAACTCTTCACGTACAGCCAACATTTTTTGCTCAAGCTCTTTCTTTTCTTGAGCGCTCATTGTTGCTGCGTCGCGTTGAAGACGTTCTGCGAAGAACTGACCATCACGTTGAAGTTGATTAACTTCTTCGATGCGATCTTTAAACTCCACCTGAATGGCGTTTTGGATTTCAGCAGCCTGAGGCATAGCTTGAAAAATGCCCTGAACATCAACAACAGCAATTTTTTGCTCTGCCATTACTGAAGTACTAACTAGTGCGCTACCAAGCATTGCACCTGCAACAATATGTTTAACCAACTGTTTCAAAAGGAACTCCTTTTATCCATCTTTTTATCTGGGTGCCTAGGGCCCCGTTTAATATTCTAGAATGTTTGACCGATATTAAAGGTGAAGAATTTAGCATCATCACCATCACGTTCTTGAATAGCTCTTGAGAAGCTAAATACCATCGGTCCCATTGGTGAAATCCATTGTACCGAAATACCAGCAGAACTACGATACAGTGACCAATCAGAATAGTCTATCAATGAACCATACTGAGTACTAGATTGACTAAAGTCTTTATATTGGTCGTAATCGAACTCAGTATCCCACACGTTGCCCACATCCACAAATAGACTGGTTCGTACCGAGTTATCCATATCTGCTTCCACAAAAGGTGTGGGAACAATTAACTCAAGACCACCTAGTGCCATAGCGTTACCACCAAGGCTGCGGCTTGATAATGTAATTACATCATCAATAGGGTCGGTTGGGTACACTTCGCCATCAGGGCCTGTTAAAGAGCCACTTGGCGAGCGAATGATACCACGCGGACCTACGGTGTTGTTTTCAAATCCACGAAGTGAATCCGAACCACCTGCGGTGAAGTTTTCGGTAAATGGCAATATTTGCTCGTTACCGTCTACATCGCCATAGCCGTTACCGTAACCCATTCTAATTCTTGCAAGTACTGACCAACGCTGATTTCTAGACAGTGGGAAATACCACTTCCCATCAAACAAGGTTTTGAAGTAGTTCACATCTGAATTAGGTGTAGTGATACTAAATGAGGCACGCTGTGACGAACCAGCCGTAGGGAATAAACCACGGTTTAATGTACTACGACTCCAACTTACGCTGGCAAGATAGCTATGGTATTTAATGGGCGCATCAGGATCATCTCCGTCAAGGAACTGATTATAAAACTGTTCCGTTTGCTCATAATAACCACGGTTATAAAGCTCTACGTTGCTGTACGTTAGCCCGAAGTTGATTCGGTTAAATTCATTTATCGGATAACCGACATTTGCACCTACAGACCACTGCTTAGAGTTGTACTGGATAACGTTAAAGTCTGAGCCATCAAATTCACTATACCCTAATGAACCACCTAAGCTTATGCCATCAATAGTAAAATACGGGTCGTTATACGTGATTTGTGCTGAACGTTGATAAGAAACCGTACTTAAGTTCAAGCCTACACGCTTACCTGTACCCAGGAAGTTATCTTGCTGGATACCCGCTTGAAGGCTTAACTTGGTTTGGTCACCGTAACCGATACCTGCGTTAAATGAGCCAGAAGGTTGCTCTTTAACGTTGAAGTTAACGTCTACTTGATCGTCTTGGCCTGGAATTCGAATGGTTTCAAACTCAACCTCTTCCATATACGTCAAACGAGATAATTGGTTCTTGGATGACTCAAGTAAGTTATTTGATAACCATGTACCTTCCATTTGGCTTACGTTCTGACGTAACACGTTATCAGCAGTAACCACGTTACCGTTGAACTTAATACGTTTAACGTAGATACGTTTGCCAGGGTCTACAGACAGTGTCAGCTTAACCGTTTTATCTTCATCGTTGATGTTTGGTACTGTGGTCACGGTTGGATAAGCATAACCAAATCGACCAAGGTACTTACTAATAAACTCTTCTGTGTAAGTCACTTCAGCTTGGTTATAAAGCTCACCTGGCGTAAGTGGCAATACACGCTGAATATATTCTTCATGTCCAAGCACATCACCCACTAGTTCCACTTCTGAAATAGTGTATTGCTCGCCTTCACTTACGTTCATTGCAACGTAAATGCCCGACTTTTCAGGAGTCATAGATACTTGTGTAGAATCAACATTGAAGCGGAGGTAACCACGATCTAAATAGTGGTTACGTAGTGATTCCATATCACCTTGCAACGTTTGTTGCTGATAGCGAGTTTCTGACAAGAAATCCCACCATGGTGTATCAAACTGCAGCTCAAACTGATCCATCAACTCAGCATCAGTAAAAATCTCATTACCAACGATGTTGATTTGTTGAATTTTAGCCGCATCACCTTCTTCGAAAAGTAATTTCAAATCGACACGATTTCGAGGAAGCGGTGTAATAATCGCTGTAACGTCAGCGTTATATTTACCAATACTGTAAAAGAAATCTTTCAAGCCATTTTCAATGGACGTTAGAACGGTCTTATCTAAAGGCTCACCTAATCGTACGCCATTGCCGTCTAAGCTTTCTTGGAGTTGCTCATCTTTAATATCATCGTTGCCCTCAAAAATAATGTTACTTATTGTGGGGCGTTCGGCTACGCGTACTACCAATGTGTTGCCGTCACGCAGAATTTCGACATTTTCGAAATGCGTTGATGAGTACAGAGAACGGATAAGCTGAGTTACCCGGAAGGTATTTAGCTCATCACCAACCTGAACTGGCAAATAGGTTAAGGCTGCACCTAGTGCAACTCGCTGCAGACCTTCTACTCGAATGTCTTCTACAACGAATTCACTATTCTGCGCCGCAGCATTGGCAAAGCTAGCACTGGAAAAAATGGCTCCGGCTGCTACTAACTGTTTTAACTTCATCTATTTTTCTTTTCCTGGCCGCGTTTTATGTTAGCTGTTTTATGTTTCCTGACTTTCATCAGGCTATGCGAGCAATATCGTTCATAATAGCGATACCCATTATCATAAACAGAAGCACGCCACCGATTCTGTAACCCCACTCCTGTACCGCATCAGGCACAGGCTTGCCGGTAAGCCATTCCACGATGTAAAACATCAGGTGACCACCATCTAGCATGGGCAAGGGTAGTAAATTAATTATGCCTAAATTCACACTGATTAAGGCAAGAAAGCTCAAAAAGTAAGCCAAGCCGTAACCGGCACTGGTACCTGCTCCTTGAGCAATGGATATAGGACCACTTAAATTTTTCACCGACACATCGCCGGTAACCAATTTGCCTATCATCTCAACACTGAGTGTCATTAAGCGCCACGTTTTATCTAGCGCTCTTCCAACTGCCTCTACTATGCCATATTGATGGGTAAACACATACCCTTCAGGCCAAGCTTCAAACGTTGGGCTAACCCCTAAATACCCAGTTTGCCCTTCTGGTGTATCGCGGCGCGCTATCGTTGCACGCAGTTGCTGGGGTTGTCCATCCCTTTCAATCGACAATACAACCGAATCTCCGGGGCTTTCAACAATCACATCAACTAAGGCCTGCCATGTGGTTAATTCATCACCATTTAAAGCAAGTAATTTATCACCTGGCTGCAAACCAGCCTCTTGTGCTGCACTGCCCTCTCCAACAAAACCCACTTCCAAAGTTGGATTAGGACGAAAAGGTGTTATTCCTAGACTGCTTAAAGGAGACTCGCTATCAGGGTCAAAGTTCCAACCCTCAAGTGTAAATGTTACTTCTTTTTCTGTTTTATCTTGGGTCAATACAGTAACTAGCGCTGATTCTTGACCAATATAAGACACCACTTCAAGGTTCACCGCCTCCCAGTCTGGAGTACTACGGGAGCCTACTTTAATGACTTCATCGCCTTTCTCAATACCTGCTTGAGCAGCGATACTTTCAGGCTCAATATTACCAATAACGGGTTTTACGGTTTGTAGGCCAATTAAAAACATCAACCACAATGCAAACACAGCAAAAATAAAATTCACGCCAGGCCCAGCAAAAATAATGGCCATGCGCTGCAATACCGGCTTATGGTTAAACGCTTTGTGTTCTAATTCTGGGGGTACATCGTCAATTCGCCCATCAAGCATGCGTACATAACCACCAAGCGGGATCATAGCAATCACATACTCAGTGCCAGTTTTACTGGTTTTACGCCAAAGCGGCTTGCCAAAACCAATAGAAAAACGCTCAACTTGCACACCGCAACGCCGCGCTATATAGAAGTGGCCCCACTCATGTACCGCCACTAAAATACCTAGCGCGACAATGAATGCACCTAAGCTCCATAAAAATCCTAACACGTGAACTTACCTCTAATGACTTGGCCTGCAACCTCGCGGGCAGCAGTATCCTGTTCAAGGATTTGTTGGATAGATGAAACGGTTACCGGTTCCATTTTGTTTAAGGTTTCTTCATTCACGACCGCTATATCCGTAAACCCTATTTTGCCCTCTAGGAAAGAGGCTACCGCTATTTCATTAGCGGCATTCAGACGGGTGGTAGCCGCTTGCCCTTCTCGGCATGCATCGATGGCTAACTTTAAGTTTGGATAGCGTGTAAAACAAGGGGTTTCAAAGCTGAAATTGGCCATGTCAGAAAAGTCCAATGGCTTCACCCCAGCATCAATACGAGATGGGTAAGCAAGACCGTACGCTATAGGCGTACGCATATCTGGATTACCCAGCTGCGCGATGACCGAACCATCTATATACTGCACCATTGAATGAATAAAACTTTGCGGATGAACCACTACTTGAATATCGTCTGGCGATGCACCAAATAACCAACAGGCTTCAATAAACTCAAGCCCCTTATTCATCATAGTGGCTGAATCTATGGTGATTTTACGCCCCATAGACCAGTTAGGGTGGCTACTCGCTTCATCAATCGTAATAGCGTTGAAAGAACTTAAATCACGCTCTCTGAAAGGGCCCCCTGAGCCAGTTAGTAATATTTTACTAATACCCGCCTTTTCCAATTCTCCATACTGGTAACCTTGAGGGAGGCATTGAAAGATAGCGTTATGCTCACTGTCTATAGGTAAAATTTCAGCATCGCTTTGTGTTGCAGCATCAATAAATAACGCACCGGACATCACTAGCGCTTCTTTATTTGCTAGTAATACCTTTTTGCCCGCTTTTACCGCCGCTAATGTAGGCAGCAAACCTGCCGCCCCCACTATGGCAGCCATCACGGTATCGACTTCGGCTGCACAAGACACGTCTTCTAATGCTTTAGCGCCGCAAAGTATTTCAGCGGTAATGTTGTATTCTGCCGCCAGCCTGCAAGCCTCTTTGTACTTAGCTTCATCAGCCACTACTACGAATCGAGGAGAACACTTTTGCGCTTGCTGCATGAGCAATTCAAGCTGGCCATTGCCGGTGATGGCAAAAGTGCGGTATTTTTCAGGGTGGCGATTAATAACATCGAGGGTATTACAACCAATAGAGCCAGTTGCCCCTAAAACAGTAACGGTTTGCATCACGCCATCCACGTTACATAACAGAACGCAAAGACTGGAAATGCAGCGGTTAAGCTATCTATTCTGTCTAAAACCCCGCCGTGTCCAGGCAAGATTTTTCCACTATCTTTAATGCCAGCGCACCGTTTTAGCATGCTTTCGTTAAGATCACCTAATGCAGAAACCGCTACGGTAACGCCACCAATAATAAGGTGTAACCAAATACGAGAAGGCTCAACTTGATAGTGCAATGCAGCAAAAGCGATAATGGCAAATGAAGCAGCAATACCACCTAAAAGACCTTCTAAGCTTTTACCCGGAGAAACATTAGGACGCAGCTTGTGGCGACCAAATTTAACGCCAACGAAGAAAGCACCTATATCTGCTGCCCACACAATACCTAACACGTAGAAGATAAGTGATGCGCCATAAAAGGGGTCGACATCGTGCAAGCTGGTACGAAGGGCAATCACCGCCACCCAAGTTGGAATTAAGGTCAGTAAACCGAACACGGTACGTACACTGCGGCTTTCACGCCAAAACTTAGTGTATTTAGGATAGGCTAACACCATGAATAGAGACACTATCCACCACACTACCGCTACACCTAAAATACCGTGATATAAATCGTGAAGCTGGCCTTGATACCAAATAACGCTGGTATCGACAATAAAAGATAAGCTGATGCAGATAGCGAATGCTGCTGCCATAAAGAGTATTTTTTTAGGGCGCTCACATATGCCGGACATATTAGCCCATTCATAAGCCCCTATGGCAACCACACCGGAAATCGCAATTTCAAACCAGAAGATAGGCAGAAACAGTATGGAAAATAGCGCCAAAGGCGCGAGAATTAACGCTGTTATTATTCTTTGTTTTAGCATAATTGGCTCTCGGCTCCTGTGCTCAGGCCTGCCCTGATGCCTGCCTGCATAGAATTAGCTGCTGGCAGTATCAATTTGTTCACCGGTAAGACCGAATCGTCGTTGGCGAACATTAAAATCATCTACGGCTAATTGAAAAACATCTTCATTGAAGTCTGGCCATAGCACATCGGTAAAATATAATTCGGCGTACGCACACTGCCATAATAAAAAGTTGCTGATTCGGTGTTCACCACCTGTGCGTATAAGAAGATCGAGTTCAGGAAGGCTTGCCGTAGAGGTATGTTGATTAAAAACTGCCTCATCGATGTCTTGAAGCGACATTTCACCTTGCTTGACTTTTTCAGCCACTTCTCTAGCGGCATTAACAATGTCCCATCTGCCGCCGTAATTGGCTGCGATATTGAGGACAAGATCGTTATTACCAGAAGTCATTTCTTCCGCTTTGCGGATTTTTCCAACCAACTTGCTATCAAAAGCACTTAAATCGCCTATAACTTTTAAGCGAACGCCATTTTTATGGAGTCGTTTGGCTTCACTGTTTAATACTAAATTGAACAGTTCCATCAATACACTGACTTCTTCTTCAGGCCGCTTCCAGTTTTCACTTGAAAAAGCGAACAAGGTTAAAGAATCAATGCCAGTTTGACGAGCAAAGCGCACCACTGCTCGAACAGACTCAACACCTGCCTTGTGCCCGAAGGTACGAATTTTCCCTTTCTTTTGCGCCCAACGACCATTGCCATCCATAATGATGGCAACATGTTTAGGGCCAGCAACGGTTGCTGGCCCTACTGTATCAGTCGTTTTGGCTGCGTTTGACCGCTTCCCAATCATAATACTTGTTACACTTCCATCAGTTCTTTTTCTTTAACAGCAAGCATGCCGTCAACTTTCTTAATGAAGTCATTCGTTAAAGACTGAATATTTTCTTCCGCTGCGCGGCTTTCATCTTCGCTGATTTCTTTCTCTTTAAGTAATTCTTTTACGTCGCTGTTTGCATCTCGGCGGATGTTTCGAATTGAAACTCGACCGTTTTCTGCTTCATTGCGCACTACGCGAATAAGGTCTTTACGACGCTCTTCGGTAAGCGGAGGAAGTGGAATACGAATAGAACCACCAGCGCTCATAGGGTTTAATCCTAAATCTGCCTGCATAATGGCTTTTTCAACAGCTTGGATAGCACTTTTATCAAAAACAGTCAGTGCTAATGTACGGCTATCTTCCGCAATGACGTTAGCCACTTGCTTAAGCGGTGTGTCTGTACCGTAGTAAGGTACCATAATGCCATCTAATAAGCTTGGATGAGCACGGCCTGTGCGAATTTTGCTAAACTGGCCTTTAAGTGCACTGATGCTTTTATCCATACGCTCTTGCGCATCTAATTCAATTTCATCAATCACGTTATATTTCCTATTTTCTTAATTAACTATTGTCAGCGTGACAAATTAGGGTGCCAACTTGCTCACCCATAACAACACGTTTCAAACAACCTGCTTCGTTCATGTTAAATACACGAATAGGTAGGCTGTGATCTCTAGCAAGTGTGAACGCTGACAGGTCCATCACTTTTAATTCTTTCTCAAGTACTTCTTGATAAGAAAGTTGATCATATAAAGTAGCGTCTGGGTTCTTAACTGGATCATCGCTATAAACGCCATCAACTTTTGTGGCTTTTAGTACGGCATCGGCTTCAATCTCGATTCCGCGTAAACATGCTGCTGAATCTGTAGTGAAGAAAGGATTACCTGTGCCCGCTGAAAAGATAACCACGCGGCCAGATTTTAATAAGCTAATCGCCTCTGCCCAATTGTAAGCATCGCACACGCCATTTAATGGAATAGCAGACATCATACGCGCATTAACAAAGGCACGATGTAGCGCATCACGCATGGCTAATCCGTTCATTACGGTAGCAAGCATACCCATGTGATCGCCTACAACGCGGTTCATACCCGCTTTGGCAAGCCCTTCGCCACGGAACAAGTTACCGCCACCAATAACCAAACCTACTTGAACACCTAGTTCAACAAGTTCTTTGATTTCTTGGGCCATACGGTCAAGTACTTTAGGATCGATGCCAAAGCCTTCTTCGCCCATAAGGGCTTCGCCACTTAGCTTTAACAGAATGCGTCGATATGCTGATTTCGGTGTGATACTCATTATTCGATATGTCCTCGTAAACCCATTTTGTCTTATGCTTTTCTATTGTTTGCACACTGCTTTTGCAGGTAAAAAGAATAGGACAAAGTGCTTTCGTAAACGTTTAAAGATTTTACCGCTTTGCGAATTAAACTATCTTAGCAAAACTGTAACTCGCGGGTACTAGCTATAAAAAAGCACCTCCGAAGAGGTGCCTTGTAGTTTATCTGACATTAGCACAATGCAAAAGATAAACGCCCAATTATTTCTTGGCCGCTTCCATTTGTGCTGCAACTTCTGCTGCGAAGTCTTCAGTTTTCTTCTCGATACCTTCACCAACTTCGAAACGTACGAAGTTAACAACATCAGCAGAGTTGTTTTTAAGCAACTCAGCAACGCTGATTGAAGGATCTTTAACGAAAGGCTGACCAGTCAAGCTTACTTCACCAGTAAACTTCTTCATGCGGCCTGCAACCATCTTCTCTGCGATATCAGCTGGCTTACCAGACTGCATTGCAATACCGATTTGGATTTCTTTCTCTTTCTCAACAACTTCAGCTGGAACATTTTCAGGCTTAACGAACTGAGGGCTAGCCGCTGCAACATGCATTGCAATGTCTTTAGCCAACTCTTCGCTGCCACCAGTAAGAATTGAGATTACGCCGATACGACCGCCGTGCACGTATGCACCCAATGTATCGCCTTCCACGTTAATAACGCGACGAGGAGAGATGTTTTCACCGATTTTCGCTACTAATGTGTCACGAACATCGCTTACTTTAGCACCGTTAAGTTCAGACGCATTCAACGTGTCGATATCGTTGATGTTGTTCGCTGCTGCTATTTCTAGCAACTCGTTACCGAACTTAAGGAAACCTTCGTCACGTGCTACGAAATCTGTTTCACAGTTGATTTCAAGCATAGTCGCACGACCGTCTTGAACTTTAGTAAGGATTACACCTTCAGCTGCGATACGGCCTGCTTTTTTAGCTGCTTTCGCTTGGCCTGATTTACGCATGTTTTCAATGGCTAGCTCAATGTCACCATCCGTTTCAACCAGGGCTTTCTTACAATCCAGCATACCTGCGCCTGTACGCTCGCGCAGTTCTTTAACTAGTGCTGCAGTCACTGCCATTTTTCAATTCCTCAGCAATAAATATAAATTCGGTTAGGTAAAAGGGGCGCTATCGCCCCTCTCAATACGTTTCGTATTGTTGTACTATCATATGCTTTTGATATGACAGTAAAGCGAACAGAATTACTCTGCTGCTTCTACGAAGTCGTCTTGCTCTGCTTGTGCTTCAAGGTTGCTTTCGCGACCAGAAATTACAGCGTTAGCAGCGGCATCCAAGTAAAGTTGAACTGCGCGGATTGCATCATCGTTACCAGGAATGATGTAATCAACACCATCTGGGTTAGAGTTAGTATCCACAACACCAACAACTGGAATACCCAGGTTGCGTGCTTCTGTGATAGCAATGTGCTCGTGGTCTGCATCGACTACAAAGATAGCGTCAGGCAAGCCGCCCATATCTTTGATACCGCCAAGGCTGTTTTCAAGCTTTTCCATTTCACGCTGAAGCATTAGGGCTTCTTTTTTGGTCAGCTTTTCGAAAGTACCGTCTTGGCTTTTTTGCTCAAGTTCTTTCAAACGCTTGATTGATTGACGAACTGTTTTCCAGTTAGTCAACATACCACCTAACCAACGCTTGTTAACGTAAAACTGGTCACATTTAACAGCTGCATCTTTTACCGCATCGCCAGCAGCGCGCTTAGTACCTACGAAAAGGATTTTCCCTTTCTTAGATGCTACGCTTGATAGGTAGTTAAGAGCGTTGTTGAAAAGTGGAACTGTTTTTTCAAGGTTGATGATATGAACTTTGTTACGTGCGCCAAAGATGTAAGGTTTCATCTTAGGGTTCCAGTAACGAGTTTGGTGACCGAAATGCACACCGGCTTTCAGCATGTCACGCATAGAAACATTTGCCATTTTAATTTCCTCTCGGGGTTAGGCCTCCATATACCCATTGTATCGATCCCACTTATCAAATAAGTAGAACACCCCGATACGCAGTGTTGGTATATGTGTGTTTTAATTAAATTTAATTTACCCTTTTGACCAAGTGCTTTTGAGGGCATTCCGTCAGGGCGCGCGCTTTATACCATATTAAGCGTATCCACTCAAGTTTTACTGCCAGTTTAGCCATTACTTGCATTCTTTAAGTCTGCCCCTATACACATTCAATCCTAATGGCTAAAATATACCTATATATAGATATATTCTGCGCGTTAACCTCTGCCCTATTTTACAAGCGGTAGCGTAACGGCCTAAATAAACGAATAGAGAGACGCTGTGTCAGCTATTATTAAGACCTCTGAAGAAATCGAAAAAATGCGCGTTGCTGGAAAACTAGCAGCCGACGTACTCACTATGATTGGCCCCTATGTGAAAAAGGGTGTGACCACGGATGAGTTAAATACGATATGCCATGATTATATTGTTAATGAGCAGCAAGCTATTCCTGCGCCATTAAACTATGGTCACCCGCCATTCCCTAAATCAATTTGTACGTCTGTAAACCATTGCATTTGCCACGGTATTCCGTCTGATAAAAAATTGAAAGATGGTGATGTTATCAATATCGATGTCACCGTGATTAAAGATGGCTATCATGGCGATACTTCAAAGATGTTCATTGTCGGTAAACCTGCAATATTGGCTGAGCGTTTAACTCGTGTTACGCAAGAATGTTTATACAAAGCAATAAAACAAGTTAAACCAGGCATGACGTTAGGCGATATTGGTCACATCTGCCAAACCCACGCAGAAGCGCATAACTATTCAATCGTACGCGAGTACTGTGGCCATGGTATAGGTGCTAGCTTCCACGAAGAGCCACAAATAGTGCACTATGGCAAACCTGGCACCGGCGATGTTCTTGAAGCAGGCATGTGCTTTACCATTGAACCTATGGTAAATGCCGGCAAGCGTTATTCTAAAATTCTTCCTGATCAGTGGACAGTGGTAACCAAAGACAGAAGTTTAAGTGCACAGTGGGAGCATACCTTGCTTGTTACCGAAGACGGTGTAGAGGTACTAACCTTGCGTGACGAAGAAGACCTTCCACGCGTCATTTCGCACAGCTAAACTTTCGCACACTGATAAATATAAGTTAGTTTTGATAGGCACCGTGATAAGCACTTTTTGCCTATTATTTGTATCGTGAATACCTGAACATATAGCAGTGTAAACGTTGTTTGATTGCTATATGTTTCTCTACTTCTATTACGCCTTCTTTTCTTTTTCCTTTCTATTTCCTTTTTATTATTTGTGGCTACTATTACTGGTTACGAATGTGCCTCGCGAGTTTTTAAAACAGTAACAAAATACTAGTCACCGTACTGTGACTTTGAGCTAATGCATTGGCTGTTTTGAACTATCATTTTGCCTATTCCGACCTACCATATAGCCTGTCTTGAGAATAGCGCCGTCTTATTCCATCCTACACTGGCAGCATACCTATAACATTTTTGTATATTTATTCACATTATGACCTTGAGTATGCAACTAATCGGCACTGCGATTTCGTTCCATTTCGTGATAAGGTTCATTGTGTTCAAAAAGCTGTACGCATAGAAGGTGTAATTTGACGCTGCAATCCCTAATAAAAAATATTGATCAAATAACGTCGGTTGACGACTTAGTTGCCATCAAGTCGTGTGTGGAAGATAGCTACGCATGGATAAAAGCGTCATTCGATAGTATTCCTGTTAACCAACTTGTCACGGGCCGCGCTCAATTTGTTGACGCCCTTTTGTGTCACTTGTGGCACCTCTACGGTTTAGACAATGAAAGCGAATTAGCATTATGTGCTGTAGGTGGCTATGGACGGGGGCACCTTCAACCTTATTCTGACATCGATTTACTGATAGTGAGCAAACGAAACCTTAAGCCCGCTACCCAAGAAAAAGTCAGTCGCTTCATTACGCTGCTTTGGGATATTAAGCTTGATGTGGGTCAGTCGGTGCGTACCATTAAAGAAACCGTTAGCCTTGCCAAAGATGATATTTCCATTGCTACTAACCTAGTAGAAAGTCGATTGCTTTGCGGCAGCGAATCTATTTTTGAAAAGCTGTGGGATGAAGTAAACGGGCGAAATTCTTGGTCGAGTAAAGCGTTTTTCTCGGCGAAGTACGATGAACAAAAGCGACGTCACGCTAAATTTAACGGTACGGCGTACAACCTAGAGCCTAACATCAAAGAAAACCCAGGCTGTTTAAGGGATATCCAGTCTATTGGTTGGGTGGCAAAAAAACACTTTAAAGAATATGACGGCTGGAACCTAGTAGGGCACGGCTACTTTACCGAGCAAGAACACAGCGAATTAATTACCTGTAGAATGCATTTGTGGAAAATGCGTTGTGCCTTACATTTGGTTGCAGGGCGAAGTGAAAACCGCCTTCTTTTTGATTACCAACCTGATGTTGCCGCCATGCTGGGGTATGGAGAAGAAGGAAAAAGTTCAGTTGAAAAGATGATGCGTGACTTCTTCCGCACCGTTGCCCGAGTTTCTGAATTGAACCAAATGCTTTTGCAACGGTTCAAGTATGACATGCTTAATCAGAGTGTTCAGCGTACCGCGATTATTAACGAAGATTTCGAATTACTCGATAATATGATTTCGCCTCGCCATGAAAATGCTTTTTCTTCGCCAGAAGCCATTTTAGACTTTTTAAATGTGGTCACTAATACCCCTGAAGTTCAAGGTTTAAGCACCACTTGTATTCGCCAAATAAGAAACGCACATCGTGCATTTGAGAATGCTTACTTTGTTGAGCGCCCCGCCTGCCGTGAAAAGCTCATGGTCTTGCTTAAACAACCCGACTTTTTTAATTTTGGTTGGGACATTATGCATCAGTACGGCATTTTACAAGCTTACTTACCTGAGTGGGATGCCATTGTAGGGATGATGCAATTTGATTTGTTTCACGCCTACACAGTGGATGAACATACGCACCGCTTAGTGAAGCACGTGAATTATTTTTTCTCGAAAGAGAACAAAGATTTTCCACGCTGTGGCCGTATCTGTCGCAACCTAGACAAGCCAGAAGTATTGTATATTGCTGCTATATTTCACGATATCGCTAAAGGTCGTAACGGCGACCACTCAACGCTAGGCGCCATTGATGTTGCTAAGTTCTGTGAACAGCATGATGTACCGGCGAACGACGCGGCCATGATAAGCTGGCTAGTGGAAAACCACCTGCTAATGTCGGTAGTGGCGCAGCGCAGAGACATTTACGATCCAGACGTTATCAGTGAATTTGCTGGCGCGGTAAGAAGCCACAACCACTTAAATTTACTTTATACCCTTACCCTTGCAGACATTCGGGCAACCAACGATAATTTGTGGAATGATTGGAAAGCATCTCTGCTTAGAGAACTTTATTTAATGACGCAAAAAGCATTAGATAACGGGTTACAGTGCCAAGTAACATTAAGTGAGCGAGTGACTACTCACAAATATCAAGCGCAACAAATTCTGCATGAACGCAGGATTAGCTCTGAATCCATTGATGGATTATGGGCGCGGTTAGATGATGACTATTTTGTACGATTCAAGCCCACCCAAATTGCATGGCATACCGAAGAAATAGTTAAGGCTCAGGATGATTGGCTAACACCAGATAGCGACCAGCTTCTCGTTAAAGCCAATGACAACAGTGCAAAAGGCGGCACGGAAATTTTTCTTTTCGGTAAAGATAGAAAAGCCTTGTTTGCACAAGTAGCTTCCGTTTTAGACAGTCGTAATTGCTCTATTCACGACGCCCATGTTACCGTAACCCGCGATGGCTATGTGTTTGACAGTATGTTGGTGCTTGAAAATGATGGTTCCAGGCTAACATCCGAGTCCCGTATTCAATCGCTAGAAAAAGCGATTAGCACCCAGCTTGAAAAACCAGGCCGTTCACACGAAAATAAGCGTAAACTACCTCGACAAATGAAACAGCTAGACGTGCCTACTAAAGTACGCTTTTTCGGTGTGAGCGATGAAGCGACACTCGTTGAGTTAGAAGCACTAGACGCGCCCGGCATTTTAGCTAAAATTGGCCATGCTTTTGTTGATACCAATGTCACCTTAAAGCTGGCAAAAATTGCGACTATCGGCGAGCGCGCAGAAGATATATTTATTGTCAGTAATGATGCTGGCAAAGCATTAACCCAAGAACAACAAGTGAGCTTGAAAAAGCGCATTTTGTTTAAACTCGATCAACTTGAAGATATCACGATACCATGAATGAATTGAAAGCCATTATTGAAGACGCCTTCGAAAACCGCGACAACATTAGCCCATCTTCTGCCCCAGCAGAAGTGAAACAAGCCGTTGCCGATGCTATTGCTTTGCTTAATAGCGGTAAAGCGCGTGTAGCTGAAAAAATCGCGGGCGAATGGGTTGTTCATCAGTGGTTAAAGAAAGCCGTTTTGCTTTTCTTCCGCCTCCACAACAACGACGTTATTGAAGGCGCTGAAAGCCGTTACTACGACAAAGTGCCTTTGAAATACAGCAACTATACTGCTGAACAATTTGCTAATGATGGCGCGCGTATTGTGCCTCCTGCTGCAGTCCGCACAGGTACCTTCGTTGGTAAAAATGCGGTTGTTATGCCTTCGTACGTAAACATTGGTGCATTTGTTGATGAAGGCACCATGGTAGATACATGGGCAACGGTTGGTTCTTGTGCACAAATCGGTAAGAACGTTCACTTATCTGGCGGCGTAGGCATTGGTGGTGTTTTAGAGCCACTTCAAGCGAACCCTACTATCATTGAAGATAACTGCTTTATTGGCGCACGCTCTGAAATTGTTGAAGGTGTTATTGTTGAAGAAGGCGCAGTTATTTCAATGGGCGTTTATATTAGCCAAAGCACCCGTATATATGACCGTGAAACCGGCGAAGTACACTATGGCCGCGTACCTGCGGGTTCAGTTGTGGTTTCTGGTAACATGCCAAGCCCAGACGGTAAATACAGCCTATACGCTGCCATTATCGTGAAGAAAGTAGACGCTAAAACCCGTGCTAAAGTAGGTATTAATGCCCTACTACGTGGTGTTGAATAAGTCTGCATTTGCGTATTAAAAGTTTTGCATTAAAAAAGGGCGCTTAGCGCCCTTTTTTGTTTTCGAGATTTGATTCGAAACGCGTTACACGCCTAACTGCGCTTTAATACTGTTTACCCACTCAATAACCATGGCTTCAGGTTCAAGGGTTTCAAGGGCATCCACTTCTAGCATATCGGCTACCGCTTTGCCTTGCAGCTCTAACAACAACTCGTTGAATTGACGACCTGCACCACAAAAGCTTTCCCCATAACTACTGTCACCTAGCGCAGCAACAGCAAAAGGTTTGTCATTTAGCAATGGAAACTCATCTTTCAAATCAGAGAAGACAAACTCCAAGTTTGGTGGAACATCGCCTTGGCCAGTCGTAGAAGTAATCATTAAGATAGCGTCAGCATCGGTAAAGTCACTTACTGAAGGATCGCTCTCAAGCTCGCAATCTACGCCTTGCTCTGCAAGATTTTCTTCAACCTGCTCTGCTACATGTTGCGCATTACCATACACGGTACCTGCAAAAATTTTTAATGTTGCCATTACTTCCTCATCATCTTTTCAAATCGTATGGGTTTCCCGGTTAGGCAGCACACTTTCATGGCCCAAACCTTAAACCTGATATTCTTGCCACGCATTTAACACTCGTTGCATTTCCGAATGCATTCTAACAGACACCGATAGCCACTTTCCGGTTATCGGGTGATAAAAACCCATCTGCGTACAACTTAAGGCCAAATTTTGAAAACTAAAGTGTGTTTGCAAAAATTTGTTCTGTTTTCCGTCCCCGTGGGTGGTATCACCTAATATTGGGTGCCTAATATGCACCATATGGCGCCGCAATTGATGTTTACGGCCTGTGGACGGCAAAAGCTTTACCAACGAATAGCGGGCGGTTTCATATTTACCTACGGCGAAAGGTAGCTCATAGTTCGCTAAACTTTCATATACCGTTGTAGCTTGTTGCGGTGCCTGTTGCGGGCGCTTATGTTTATCGGCAATTTTATCGTAGCGATATTTGAGCGCATAATCGATAAGCCCTGAGTGTTTTACGTAGCCACGCACAATAGCGTGATACTGTTTTTGTACCTGCTTATTCATCAACTGCTGGCCAAGCTGCGCTGCCGTTTTACTGTCGAAGCTAAATAAGAGTACACCAGATGTAGGTCTGTCTAATCGGTGAGCGGGGAATACATGCTTGTTAAGCTGATCCCTTAAGGTCTGCACCGCAAAACGCGTTTCATGCCTATCGATAGGACTTCGGTGTACTAATAAGCCAGGCGGTTTATCGATGGCCACGATATGCTCATCTTGATATAAAATATTGAGTGGTGGGTATGACTGCTCACTCGTACTGCCAGCATTTTCACTTGGGGTTTCACATTGGGTAAATGGAAATTCTTCAGGCATAATTTACTTCTTATTGCGTTCGGTCAGTTTATCAAGTGCAAGCAACTGAACTAGGATAGATTCGGGACAGTCTGGTGCATACATGTGCGCTGCAGGCGAAATTGCCATCTTCCCTGGTAACTGGCCTACTGCTATTAGCTGATGGCATTTAGGCACAAAGACATAGGCCAGCCACTCGAAAAAAGACAAGGTATCAATAGCAAAAGGCGCAGTACTGGCTAATTGCGCTTCGCTAGGTGCTTTGCTCGGCCAACGTTGTGTTTGGCGCAGCGCTGCTTCTAGCGCATTTAAATGATGCTCGAATTCTTCTATCAGCTTCATAGTCATAACAGGGTTAACGGCTTGCCATGTAAATCAGAGCGGCAGTATACCAGAGGCAGCATGCATTCCGCTCGCGCCTTTAAAAGAACAATGCCTTTGCCAGTCGGCGGGTAATATATGCTAAACTTTGCGCCCTAAAATCAGTTTTATGAAGTGAGAACGCCTGAAATGAACGCAAACAGTATTAACTCTATCAGCGAATTTTTATTGCATGCAGGTACAGAATATATTGTTTTTGATATGGGTCGAAGACTCACTGCAATGGACAATCAGGCGTTTTTGGATATTGAGAATGGCTCAACCGTTGCGCCCTTCCCTCGCCAGCAACATGCGTGGTTCGGCATCGTTTTTTGGAATAAGAACAGCTCAAACCAGCACTATATTTGGTTTATTAAATTGCCACTGGACGAGCAAGGGTTGGTTGTTGCAGCTACACGAAACCATTTCCTTCAAATTATCGTTGATGCACTAGGCCAATCAATTTCTGACGAATCAGAAGCGGCCAACACATTGCCAGATAATCCCTATTCCTTTGTGCCTGCGCAGTCATTACTTGCGCAATTTAATGCACTGGTTCGTGCAAGGCTAAACCAGCCTATTAGCGCCAGCGCACAACACGTTATTGCCTATGTAAAAGCGCCTCAGGTGGCTGACTGGCAAAATATTCCCTTACAAGGGATTGCGGATGTAGTTACCCGGCTAGATACCATGGAAAATGGGCAAGAAGTGCAAGACCGCGTGCTCAGTAACTTTTCGCTTTTTGCTGAACCGTTTCAACGGGCTTTTATGGAAATGGCCGAAGTTGCCACCGTATCTGAGCCACTTAACCAATGCATGCTTTCGGTGTTAGACGGCAATGAAATAAGTTTGGCCGCGCTACGTGGTTTATCTTGTGAAACCAAAAACGACACTATCTATACGCAATTAGTTTCGCACTTTGAAGCTAAGAAATTGAATCGCTTAGATATATTAAGTGTTATTGCCGCACGCCATTTTCAACAAATGGACGAGAAATTATTGCTACTATTTTTCGAAGCGGTTGCCGAGGTTGATAGCAAAGAAAACTACAATGGCGAAGTATTCCGCGGCTTCTTCTCAGATCTTGTTCAAGTACCCCAGTTACGTGAATTAGTGCTAGGCATACTAAGAACCCCAGAACGCAGTCACTTACTTGCCAGCGCAATTGGTACTTTGTTCTCGCAAACCAAGGGATAATGAATGACGCTTCTTGAATTAACGTTATGGTTAGGCTTGGGCTTTGTCGCCTTTCAGTTTTGGCGCATACGAAGTATTTCTGAATTTACCGATAGTTACTTGCGCCAGTATTGTAAAAACAATCAACTGCAACTGCTCAGTATCGCCAGAGCCAAAACCCGCATTACCTTCAACTACAGCAAGCCCGATTGGCATAACATTTTTGTGTTTGAGTTTTCAGGCAATGGAGAAGACAGATACAGCGGAGAAGTTGAATTGGTAGGTAAACATATTATTAGAACTACTTTACCACCGCATAGGGTAAATTAAGTTTGTCAGGCTTGTGCCACCCGCTATAAAAATAGTCGTAAACACGATAACGGTGCCGTATAGCAGTGGATGTCTAGTAACGTTAACATCTAGTAAAATTAACGTTTTTAGTGGTAATGCTAAAAATCACGCAAAAAAAAAGGGGTAGCCTCTCTGCTACCCCTTTTCCTGGAATTTTGAGTTTCCCTCTCTGCGTTCCTTTGCGACTAAAATCTTCCCGATTAAAATCCATATACGCCCCTTTCCATCTTCTCTCGCGTGTTCCAGTGCGAGTTACCCATCCTTGCGTAAGTCCCTTTCCATTTATCCTTAACATCCCACCTATCCTACACGTGGGGGCCTCATCCTAAGGCTGTTCCTTGCCAGCAAAAGCTGGTGTTCCTATCCTTTCATCCTTTCTACATCACACATCCTGTGCAACTTGCTCAATCCATAAGCGGTCCGTTCGTTCCTGAGCTGCCTTGCTTTTACGCATCCTGCGCAAACTATCCCTGCTTAAGCCTTCCAAGCTTTCCTTTACGATATATCCTATATCTTTCCTTTTTATGACGATCCTTCGCCAAATCCTTTCTACTTCCTGTTGCGATTCCTTATCGCTTACGCTTTCCTTGCTGGTCCCTTTGATAATTCCATTTGAGCACGTCCGGTGCGCTAATCATCCCTGTGATGCTTCCTGCTTTTCCCTCTCCCCTCACTCCTGTTAAGGGATTCTCTTCCTTAAGTTGTCCAAGGTTGTCCTTAAAATCATCCTGACTCATCGTGTTTCCCTGTGACGCCATTAATAATATCCCTACCAAGAATTCCCGCTAGTCAGAATTACAATAAATTAAGGAGAAAATAAGGAGTTAATATGATCTAAAAATAAAAAAGCCATAAAAATCAATGGCATTAGACTTTAGTCTAGATATAAACCACGAAAAAAAACCCACATTTCCTACACTTTTGTAGGAAATGTCGTACAAAGCTTGTCGTCATTATGACCAATTGCGAATTTTGTGGCGTCTGTCATTCGAAACGAGAATCTCGTTCAAGAGAAGAATTGCACAAATTTACATCAACATGAGAAAGTCATGGCTCACTTTAGTATTGAGCTTAGTTAGTTTGCACGTAAAATTAAGCGCTCATGAAAAGAGGAGCGAAGACTCCTCTTTTGTGGAAAGGCTTAGTCGTTATTTATTGTGGATAAATGCTCAGCTAAACCGGGTATGAAGTCAGCACCATGAATGACTTCTATGCTTGAGTTACTGAAATCATCGCCTATGGGCTCTATCCTGCCTCCCAAACAAGCGCCCAAAAAGGCTTCAGTAACGGCAAAAAATGAAAGGTTATTTTCCGGCTTATTAAAACCATGTCCCTCATCAGGGTAGAGTACATAAGTGACTGGAATATCGCGCTCTTTCATTGCATCTACAATTTGGTCAGATTCTGCTTGTTTCACCCTTGGGTCGTTTGCACCTTGCCCTATAAGCAAGGGTTTGACGATTTTGTCTACATGAGTGATGGGGGAACGTGACTTTAACAGGGCTAAACCTTCTTCAGTGTTAGGATCGCCAATGGCCTGGTAAAATATTTGGCGAAAACTCTCCCAGTAAGGGGGAATAGAATTAAGTAAGGTCTCTAAGTTGGACGGGCCAACAATATCTACTCCGCATTTAAAGGCGTCAGGCGTAAATGTCAGGCCGGTCAATGTGGCATAGCCACCATAACTTCCTCCCATAATAGCCACTTCATCTGTTGTTGTTATACCGCGGGAAACCGCCCAATTTTTTGCATCGATTAAGTCATCATGCATTGCGCCGGCCCATTCTTTATTCCCAGCATTTAAAAAGTCTTTACCGAACCCTGTCGAGCCGCGAAAGTTAACTTGTAAAACGCTATAGCCACGATTGGTTAACCATTGGGGCATAGCACCAAAACCAAATTCATCCCGAGCCCAAGGACCCCCATGGACCAGTAATACCATTGGAGAAGCATGTTCAGCTATACCGTCTTGATTTGGGTCAGAAGTCAAAGGCAACGACAAATAGCTCACTAAGTCTAAGTTGTCCCGAGAAGGGATAACGACGCCGTGCATAGTTGATAATGGAAGAGTGTCGATTTCTGGTTGAGTGATAAATAAATCGTTTAATGTGCCCTCTATGGTGTTAAATACTTTGTAGACGGGTGACTGGTTGCTGTTATCGGTAAATACGGTCCAGAGGGAGTTATCTAATGTTTGTGCCAACACTTGGGAACCACCACTAAGTTGGCTGTTTAATTGACTGATCTTTTTGGTAAACGTATCGTCAATAGCGTACCAGACAGGACGAATGTAATTTAACGCATACGCTAGAGGTCGATGGTCCCGAGGAGAAAATAACACATTAGACACATCTACTTTTTCGTCGCTGGCGTTACTTCAACCGTATCTTGCCCTATTGGGAGATACACAAGAGCTGCGGTATTACGCTCTCGGGTATCGAGCATATATATGCCGCGATTTTCATTATCAAAGCCAAGAATAGTGGTGGTTTGTACATCTGAAAATGGAATACTAAACCACAGGTTCCATTTGTTATTCGATCTGCTAAACACTTGATTTGAGCCATCTGCAGCGGACTTTACCGCAAGGCGTATCGTCAAGTCATTGTCTAGTTCGTAATACCCATAGCCATCATTCTGCTCAAGTAACGTACGCTCACCTGTTGCCACATTTACGCTGTAGATATCATGCCACTTAGGATCGCGATCGTTCATTCCTACTATGACTACACCCGGATGATGTTCGCTTTGTTTCATCTGGGCGGCTTGTACCCCATCATAGGGCGTTAAATCTGCTATCTCGCCACTATCAATATCAATTCGATAGAGATGCCAGTTTTCATCACCATTTTTGTCTTGAGTGAAAAAAATCTGTCGACTGTCTAATGACCAAAAATGAGTGGGAATTCCGCGCCCTGTATCTTGGGTCATCGGCTTGGCGTTAGCGATATCCCCGAGTTCGGCCACCCAAAGATTCATTACGCCTTCGACCGGCGCTCTGAAACTCATTTTATTACCATCTGGGCTAATTCTGCCCTGATAGCGACTTGGGTTTCCAAGCAAAACTTGCCGTGAAATTAGTGAAGGTGAAACTGCTTTGAGTTCAGTTGAGAGTACTTTTGCGCTTTTGGACTGTAATGTCTGATTTGTACAAGCGACTATCGAAATTAGGCCGCTAATAATTATTGCACCGTATAATAGCTTTTTCATGGAGTTCCCTTAAATTTGGTATTTAAAAGTGGCCCAATACCGCTTACAACACTCTTGGTCCTTGTGTATTTGCATTATAAATATAGCTTAAAAATCACCCTACAGAATCAGCTTATTGGTTATCCCTTGCTTGCTTCACATGCAGCTGAAAGAGATCCTCATTTCGAATGATGATTGCCAAGGCGTTTTCAAGCGCACTAAAGCAAAGTATTTTTGTTGCTTTGATTGATCACGGAAAAAGACTTCACTAGAATACTGTATAAATAACCAGTATCTTTTTTAGAAGTGTATGCTTAAATTTATCCCTATCACTGCACAAGCGGGCATCGTAGGCTTCGAATCGCCAGCAGCAGAATATACAGAGCTAGGCCTAAGTCTAGACTCCCTCCTTATCGATAAACCGGCTGCTACTTTCATTGGCTACGCACAAGGCAAGTCGATGATGGACGATGGCATTCACGATGGCGACCTGCTGATTGTCTCAAGGGCTGAAGACATTTCAGACATGTGCATTATTGTGGCGACCTTAAACGGCGAGTTCGTGTGTAAGCGTGTAGACAAACGCCACGGCTGCCTGCGCTCTTCATCCTCATTGTACAAACCCTACTTTTTAAAAGAAGGCGATGAGTTTTCAATAGAGGGGGTGGTAACGCGCTCTATTAGGCTTCACAAAAAGCTTTCCCACCGACTAGGAGGTGAGTAGTGTTTGCGCTGGTAGATGTCACGTCCATGTATGCATCAGTAGAGAAAATCTACAACCCTAACCTGCGAAACAAACCCGTTATGGTTTTGAGCAATAATGATGGCTGTGTGGTCGCGGCCTGCCCTATTGCCAAAAGGTTAGGGTTTAAAAAGTTCGTTCCCTACTTTCAGGTCAAAGAGGAAGCCAAAAAAGCTGGGGTTGTTGTGTGCTCGTCTAACTATGAGTTGTACGCAGACGTGTCTTCAAAAATGTTTTCTGTGATGGCGCAATTCTGTGATGAATTGCACGAATACAGTATTGATGAAGCTTTCATGCGCTTTTCGCCACGCCTAAATGATAGCGAATGGCTGGCCCTTGGCTATGAGATAAGAAAAACCATTTGGCGCGAGGTAAAGCTTCCCGTGGGTGTTGGATTTGGTCCCACTCCAACCCTTGCTAAAGCCGCTAATCACGCTGCAAAAAAGCTAGACGGTTTTCGAGGTTCAGCGGTTATTAATACGCCACAGGAAAAGCAGGCATTATTATCCCGAATGGCAGTAGCAGATGTATGGGGTATTGGTGGGCGTTTGGAAAAACGATTGATGGCCATGGGCATTAATAATGCCTATACACTGTCACAACAATCCCCCGCTAAAATGCGTAAGTATTTCTCTATCGTACTGGAGAACACCGTTAGAGAACTTCAAGGTGAATTACGACTGGCATGGGATGAAATAAGACCTGCAAAAAAAGAAATTTACAGCACCCGTAGTTTTGGAAATAGAGTGACCACACAAGATGAATTAAGAGCAGCGTTAGCAACCCACGCTGAAATAGCCACTAAAAAGCTCCGCGCTCAACACTCCCTCGCTCACAGCGCCACCTTCTTTGCGGCAAATTCGCCTCATGACGATGGCAGGTATGTAAAGCAATCGGCGCTTTCTAACTTTGCTGTGCCTACCAATGATACGCGGCATATTATTCACGCAGCATCTGAAGCGCTCAATAAACTGTTTATTCCAGGAGTGCGGTATTACAAAGTGGGGGTGGGTCTGTTGGACATTCGCGACGAGACAAATCGCCAAGACGATTTGTTTTCGCCCAGTACGGATAACGCAGCATTAATGGCTGTACTTGATAGTACCAATGCAAGGTACGGCAGAAACACGATGCATTTTGGCGCTAGGGGCTTTCAACAAAAATTTGCCATGAAAAGGGACTTTTTAACGAAAAGAGCCACTACACGCTGGGAAGAAATACCAAGAATTAAATGTTGAGATGTCAGATAGCTTGCGTTGCCTACAAGTAACTTAAAACTTTTGAGCAAAATACGCCATGATTTCAGCTTTGGTCATTTCTTTCGTTTTATTAGAAAAGCAATAATAGTGTGGGCGTTGATCGCTGAAGTACTGCATATCCATTTCTAACCCATCTAGTGCTTGAAATATACCGACAGGAATATTGTACTCGCCGGTCTCATTGAGCCTATAAAACAGATGGGAACCACAGTTGCCACAAAAACCGCGAGAAGCCCATTCTGACGACTGATGAATGCTTACGTTATCACCAGCAGAAGTTGTATCTTCGAATTTGACCTGCGTACCGCATTGTAATGCGAACAGCGCCGAACCGCCCCACTGCCTGCAAGACTCACAATGGCAAACAGTGAATTTAGGATTAATGTTCTCTGCAACAACGTTAATAGCCCCACACAGGCAAGTTCCTTGCGCGCTTAGCATCAGCGTACTTCCTTGTTGATAAAACGACGTGAAATTCTAACCTAATTTACTCAATTTTTTGTGACTATTTATGCTGGCTTTCGCCTAAACATTACCTCTCCTTTCACGAGAGATAGACTTAGCTCTCCCACCACATCATAGCTATCGTCATTAAAAAAGGGCTTATGTTTCGCGATAGTAACAAACACGGCCACCCCTTCACTTTTAGCATCTTCTTCCACCACACTGTCGATAGCACCCAATAGTGTATGACCTAGCCCATGGTGCTGATAATCAGGGTGAACGGCAATAAAACTTAACATATGAAAGTTAACCGCAGGGACTAGTGCGCGAACTTTTTCTTCTTTTTCTAGCATTTGCTTTGTGCCAAAAAGGCCAGCGGTAAGTAGCATACGCAAACGCCAATGCCAGTAACGCCCAGAACCAAATGCAGCGTCTGGCGCGGTAAGGCAAGCAACCGCGAGTAGTCGCTCGCCATCGAACAACCCAACAATAGGCTGTTCTGCTACCCAAAAAGCGTTTAACTCTTCTCTGATAGCAGAACGCAACCGGCTCTCATAACCTTCTTTTTCAGCTTGAAATATGTCGGTAAAAAGTGGGTCATCTACGTACGCATTAAATAATATAGAGGCAGCAACCTTCAAATCATCCACGCCAAGGTAAATTGCTTTAATAGCCTCAAGGGAAGACACAAGTGGCTGCAATGCTTCATTAGCATTGGGTTCGTTGGCTATGGGATTATCACCCCCTTGTGTATTCATCACTTTGCTGTCGGTTAGCGTGTCGTTTGTCATGGGTGCTGCCCTCATTAATCTACGAATTTATAGTCACAGAAAGCAAAAAGTGACCAATTAATGGTCACTTTACGGTAAAAACACCCAGATGTTAAATTAATGTTACCATCAATTCATTAGGTGGTAAGCGCTATCACCCCAACCTACTAGGCCACTATCTTTAAATACTATTGGGGTACATTCATCTTTCGTTGTTATACCATCACCCATGGTTCTTTGTGTACGATAAAACAAAACGCGATAGGTACCGTCTTGCTTTTCATAAAGCTCGTTGAAATCAGCCACACCCATTTTTCTTAATACGCTTTCATAGCTCATTCCTGTTTCAAGGTTCGAGATATGTTTGCGGTTATTGTATTCTCGGTCTTCTACATCAGTACCGTAATGGCTATCACTTCCCCCACCTACCGATACCACGCAACCGGTAAGTAAAAATGATGATGCTAATGCGAGTGGTAAGATAATCGATTTCATGTGATTTCCTCTAATTTTTATCGTTTATAGTCTTGTTATATGCAATAGGGTAATCAAGAATGAGACCAACTATTTAAGGCATTGTTTTTAATGAATTTATTTTAAATCAGTGATGATTAAAATCATAAAGCATGGTTTATTACATTAATTAATGGTCAGTTTGACACAAATTATTGGTTAAAAACCCTAGCGAAATCAAGCTGAAATGGATAAGCTGAACGTCTTGTAATTTATTGGCCAACGAAATGTCACTGCAAAATAATAATCTGCAGAAATTAATGATTGTATGTCAGCAAATGGTGCAAAAAGGGACGTCGCCTTCTGTTGCACTACTTAGAGCAAAAGCGCCTTTTAAAGCATCGGTAACAGAGGCTATTGAAGCTATTAAACATTTCAATGCTGCCAATGGTGCATCTGATCCCGCATCTATTAACGGGAAGGACGTAGAAACAATTGTCTCGCTTTCAAAGCGGGTTGCGGTGCTTGAACAGCAAATGACGATGCTACAGCAGCGGCTAGAGGCATCTATCAAGTAAGCCCTTGTTAATAGAGCATAATCTCTTATTACAGCAAAACCACTTAATGGATATATGACGCTGCTCGCCTTCAGTGCCACCTACTTCAGCACCACCTATATTGGCAACGACACGCCGTGTTTATTCTAAACGGCATGACACAGGAACTTATTCAGGTCGTAGCGTGGCGATAAATTCCGGTAGGCTTGGCGAAATAACTTTTTTAGGTGGTCTTCCAACTTGTTCTAGTACCACTTCTCCAGTGCTATTTAACACACTTAAAACAAAATCATCTTCATCGGTTAATGCAAAAAAGAGTGTGGGCTCTTGTTTTAGCCTCTTTTTCATTAACAGGTGACCAATTAAATTTTGTTGAAGCCGCTCAAAGTCTTCTTCATTCCAAACTTGCAATAGCTCGCAAGACCCATGCTCAGCTACTACCGGTAAATTATTACTGAAAAATTGAGTAAAGAACTGACAAAAATCTGCGTCCAGCGTAATGTCCAATGCCTCTTCGACATTTTTAAAACTTAGCGCTGAATGCTGACTATCACTTTGGCGCTTAGGCTCCCACGTTACCAATTCGCCTTCATCTCCCTGCTTTAAGTAGCAAGGTGAGGGCCATTGACTATCATAAGGTATGGTCAGCAGACTACCACTGCCCGAGTAGCGAGAAGTGAATGCACCGATAAGTTGGGTTAATTCGTTACTAATTGTTAAGGCCATTATGGGGTTACACCAATATTTTTGAGGTACACTATAGGTATAAGGTGCCAAGTTCAAGTAAGACGGCACATCTAAAATGGTTAAAATATATAGGTAAATATGACTTCGAAGGTAAACGATAGAATTTCTATTTCTGCCCCCAAAGATCTTTCACTGGGGAAGCAGGTTGAATATGAATTTCATTACAACCCCGACCTACTTCAGGGCGTGCCCCGTAGCTTAAGCCGAGATACGTTATCGTTGAATGCTGATGCCCTGCCCTTTACCGGTATTGATACATGGACTGGGTATGAGCTGTCTTGGCTTAACAAAAAGGGAAAGCCTAACGTAGCCTTGCTTGAATGTTATGTACCTATCACCTCTGCAAATCTCATAGAGTCGAAATCATTCAAGTTGTATTTAAACAGCTTCAATCAAACCGCTTTTGAAAGCCCTGAAGATGTGCGCGCCACATTGGCATCAGACCTATCAAAGTGCGCGGGTGAACCCGTGGTGGTTAACTTAACACTTCCCAATCAATTCAATACACTCACATTCAAAGAATTTGAAGGTGTACTGCTTGATGAACTTGATATCGCTGTTGAAACTTACGAGCCTGACACTTCGCTATTAAAAGTAACGGGCGATAATAAAGCTGAAACCTTGGTTTCCCATTTGCTTAAATCGAATTGCCTTATTACCAGTCAGCCTGACTGGGCAAGCGTGCAAATTCGTTATGAAGGGAACGGCTTAGATCATGAAGGCTTATTAAAATATTTGATTAGCTTCAGACAACACAATGAGTTTCATGAACAGTGTGTAGAGCGTATTTATTGTGACATCATGCAACACTGCCAACCTGAGAAGTTGACAGTATGCGCACGTTACACTAGGCGAGGAGGACTGGACATTAATCCTTTCCGTTCAAATTTTGAAACGCCCTATGCAAATAAAAGGCAAGCTCGCCAGTAATTTAGCGCACAGATTTAATACAAATCACTAAATGTGCAGGATGACTTCACCTAAGGTTGAGTAAACAACGATTATGGACGCCAAACAGCTTCAAACTTACAAGCAACACAATACGCTACTTTCACAATTTATCGTTCGCTTGTCCGCCTTTTATGAAGGTTTTTCCGACAAAATTGATAGTGAACTACAAATATTGAGAGGGCATTTGTCTGGTACGCCAAACTTTACTCTTGCCACGGTGAGCATCAATAAGCTTAATAGCGCGCTTCAACACCAAGAACTGACATTAAAAAAATACAGTATTGAAACCGTCGCATTGCTAGAGAGTGCAACTAAGCGCCTTCAAAAAGCAGTGTTTGAAGACGAAGCTCTTAAAAAGCGAGCTACACAGCAATTGATAACCCTGAACCAGCCGGTTGGGGATATTTTTAGTATTTACAAGCTGTTCCAGCAAGCTATTGAGTTGCATCATGCAGCATTGGCGAGTAGCGCAGCAAGTGAGCCTGCGGTTGGAAATAGTAAAGGTGAAGCACCTGCACTGGAAAATAGTAAAGAAAGCAATAAAGACAATACGGTAAACCCGCTTTATAAGTCTATTTTAGAGGAACTAAACCAACTTATTGCCAGCTACGCCCAACGCCAACCTGATGATAGTCAATTGGTTGATATACAGAAAAAACTAACGGAAGGCATGTCAGAAGACCAACTGCTTAAAAGCTGTGTTGTTATTCTTCGAATGATAGTACAAGACGCCATGGCTGAAGCCAGCTTAACCGGCAAAGTTATTCAAAGCTTGCATAACTCCTTAGGCAAAATGGGCGGCGACGTTCAGCTTAGCATGGACAATAGCCGCACTCAGTTTGAGCAGCGACAAGTTGGTAATGCTCAATTGCAATCACATATCGAAAGTATTGAAGAGGCGGTATCACATAGCGACTCTTTGGAGTCACTTAAAGAGCACACGCAATTCTGTGTTCAAAATATTGCCAGCACATTGAATGAACAAGCGCAGCTAGACTCTCAAGGTCAAGAGTCTTTAATGGGGTTACTTGGCTCAATGCAAAGCAGAATTGAGCAGCTTCAAAAACAGACGCTAACCTATAAAAAGAAGCTAGCTGAACAAATGATGCTCAGCCAAACCGACCCGCTTACCCGCTTACCCAATCGCCAAGCTTACAATGAAAAGTTAACAAAGGCGGTTCAGTTTTGGCAAGATAACGGTGATGACTTAGCGGTGGCCGTCATCGACATAGATCACTTTAAGTCAATCAACGACCGGTTCGGTCATGCTGCCGGTGATAAAACACTACAAGTGGTAGGAAAGAATCTTAAGCAGCAGCTAACAAAGAACACCTTTATGGCGCGTTGGGGCGGTGAAGAATTTGTTTTGCTTCTGCCAGGTATGGATAAGCAAAAAGTCACCAGTTTGCTTGAAACCATGAGAACTAAACTCGCCTCTTTACCGTTTAAGTTTAAGCAAGAAAAAGTCACCATAACGGCATCATTTGGCGCTTCATTTTTCAAAAAAGGGGACACACCAGACGCCGTTTTTGAACGGGCTGATAACTTGCTATACCAAGCCAAAAATAGCGGTCGAAATCGCGTTATCACTGACAGAGACGAATAAGTATGAAGAAAGTGCAGTTAAATCCTGTTGGTTGGATGAGTCAGTTGTCGCAAATTGAAGTGGCTCAATTGCAAGATACAACAAATAGCGCACTTTACGGCATGTTTCGAAACTGTTGTTTAGCAGTACTCAATAGTGGTGTCGATGAAGATGATTATGAGGTGCTATTTGCGCCTTACGAAAATTTTGATATCAAGTTGGTTCGAAGAGAGCGTGGCGTCAAAATTGAATTGGTAAATCCACCCGAAGTGGCTTTTGTTGATGGCACCTTGGTTACAGGTGTGCATGAGCATATTTTTGCAGTGCTTCGCGACCTGCTTTTTATGGGTAATAAGTATGCTTTTACCCACAAAAGTGCGCCTGTCGATAGTGTGAGCATTACCGACATGGTGTTTGACATGTTACGTCATGCTAAGGCACTTGAAGGAAACGATAGCCTTAATACTGTGGTGTGCTGGGGCGGGCATTCTATTAATCTAACTGAGTATAAATATACAAAAGAAGTGGGGTACCAGTTAGGGCTTAGAGAAATGAACATTTGCACAGGCTGTGGACCAGGTGCAATGAAGGGCCCTATGAAAGGAGCCACCATTGGGCATGCTAAACAACGATATAAGGCAGGCCGTTACATTGGTATTTCTGAGCCTAGCATTATTGCAGCAGAGCCACCCAATGCGATTGTTAATGAACTCGTCATCATGCCAGATATTGAAAAGCGCCTTGAGGCCTTTGTTCGCCTAGCCCACGGCATTGTGATTTTTCCTGGCGGTGTGGGTACTGCCGAAGAGTTGCTTTATTTGCTTGGCATTTTAATGAATGAACGAAATGCCCAGCAACCCTTCCCTGTCATCCTTACCGGTCCAGCGGGTTCTGAGACTTACTTTGAAGCCATTGATGAATTCATCGGTGCGACGATAGGGAAAGAAGCACAGAGCAAATACCAGATCATTGTTGACGATCCTGAAGAAGTAGCTCGGGTTATGCGCACTGGGCTTGGGCGAGTTAAAAAGTACCGAGAAGCAATGGGCGACGCCTATAGTTTCAATTGGTCACTCAAAATAGAAGAAGATTTTCAGCGCCCCTTCATTCCTACCCATCAAACCATGTCAGGTTTAGCTTTACATCATAATCAGGACAATGCCTCCCTAGCAATAGCGTTAAGGCAAGCATTCTCAGGTATTGTGGCGGGCAACGTCAAAGCGGAAGGTATTCAGCACATTAAACAGCATGGACCATTTAAGCTAACAGGGGATGCCAAGTTAATGGAACGGGTTGATACACTATTAGAATCTTTTGTTTCTCAACAAAGAATGAAGCTTCCCGGCTCTGCATACACACCTTGCTACACAATTGAGAAATAACTAGACGCATTTCCTTACGTTTAACACTTACCGTCGACGAACTTTTTACGGTACACTGTAGACTTAAGTAGTTATTCAAACAAAGGAACTGCGAAATTACAGTTTGTAACCTATATACACGTTGTAAATTGTTTATATTAGCGCAGAAAAACGAAAAGTTAGGGTTATGAACTCCAAGGTAATTCGACTCATTTTTGCTGGCATAGCATTGTATGCAGCTTTTGTATTTCTAGTGATTTCAGTTTATCCCGATAAACCTGAAAATATGGACTGGAAAGATCGCGAAGAATATAACCGCGTGCAAATTACCAAATTAAAGCTGGGTAGCACCCGAGAGGAAGTGCTGGCCTTGCTTGGTTCGCCTGATATTACCGAAGCCAAACGACAAAATGAAAATGCTATTCAAGTGATGTTTTACCGTACACAGCACGTTCGTGCAGATGGTTTAACCACGCAAGACGAATGCACGCCATTATTGTTTGAAAATGAGAAATTAATTGCGTGGGGCGACGGGGCGTATTCAAGTTACCAGCAAAGCTAGCCAAATGGAGCTCAATGATGCTTCTGAGCTTTCGGACGCTCTGCTTTCGCTACCTGCACTGACTTCATCGCCTCAAGACACTGTTAATACCTGTCTTCAGCGAGCTAAGCTTACACTTTCATTTGCTCAAACCCACCCCGCTATTCCTTTAGCACTTCAAAAGTGTACGAGTGACATTGATACTCTCACCCGGCATATGTTGAACCTAGCACTGTTTGGCAAACTCAATAACTATAACGACCACTTTTTACAGCATATTATTGCGGCCCACTTGGCTACGTATTATTTAGTCGCTTCTAATCTAGCTTCTTCTAAATTAGTCAAGAAATCAAAAGATGAGGCAATCAGTCAGAAAAAAGCACTGCTTGCGTTCATCAACGACCATCATCTCACCATGTGGCGACAAATTATTGCGTTGCAAAAAGTGCTTTTCAGTTCACAATCAATAAAGCATGTTGGCGAAGCAAAATTAACATCTTTGCAGCGCATAAGTTTGATAACC
This sequence comes from Alteromonas sp. Mac1, assembly GCF_001562125.1. NCBI lineage: Bacteria > Pseudomonadati > Pseudomonadota > Gammaproteobacteria > Alteromonadales > Alteromonadaceae > Alteromonas > Alteromonas sp. Mac1. The sequence goes on along the minus strand of NZ_CP013932.1, from coordinate 1,181,709 downwards.
AGTGTTTTCTCTTATTGTACTGGAGCCCACTCAAGGTCGAGTCTTCTGGCGTTTATCGCTCAGCGTGTACCTACAATGCAACGAACTTTCCTGCATCCTATTGCATCACTCATTTCAATACCTTCGCCTGGGGCTAAAGTGTACGTAAAAGCGCACCCCGCTATTGTGATTGATATACAAAAACAGCATGCGCTTGTGCATTCACCTAGTAGGAATGAAGACGAGAAAATACTATGGGTTAAACGCACTGCACTTTTGGCGCCCAAAGACCTGTATCTGAGTTTTGAAGAATTCACAGGTCAATATCAAGCATGTGAGAATGCCCGAAGCGTGAAAGGAGAGCAGCCTTTTTACCCCGCCACCTTTCCTATTCAGCGCCCTCCCTCAGCCCTAATAGCGATTATTGATGAATTACAAAAAACTGATGTGGATGTACCTAGTTTATGTCAGAAGGTTGAGAAGGTACCCAGCTTCCAGCAATTCTTGCTTTCCACTGCTAGCTTAGACAATCGCCTTAAGCTCACCGTAACGAGCCTCAAACAAGCAATACTAACCTATGGTTTGGAACGAGTGGGCGATATGCTGGTACAACATGCGTTAATAGAGCGCTTAACCCAACATCAATATCCATTGCTTGCCATCAGCAAACAATTTACCACTTTGGCGTGTGGTATTGCGGCGCAGTTAGCATCAATAACAAAAACCAAATTTACTCCTCAATCTGCCGCGCTAGTGACTACATTTTTGTGTGCCCCCTTATTCACACTGCCAGGATTAAAAGTAGCGACGAAACTACCGGTTAGTCAAAAAGACTACTTTCAGATAGACAAAGCCTTCAAGGTTAAAAGCGTTTCTTCATGGCACGCTATTTCAGGTGAACTTGCTGGAAATTGGCACCAAAGTGCCACATGGCGAGCGGTAATTCACCAGTCAGGCAGACGACACGCAGAGGTCGCCGCATCTTTGAAGAAGGAACACGCTATTTTACAACTCGCTTTTGGCCTTGCCAGAGAGTATTTGTTCCCGTCAAATGCACGAGATGCAGCCACAGATAATACCTTCGACACCTTAGTAAGAAGCGTTAACTTGAAAAGTGAAGATATCCGCAACGTGATGGATAGACTTGGCGAATATCTGTTTTGCCCACTTAATTTGCACTAGTAAAATTAATCTTTACGAATGGCTATAACTTAGCCCCGCTATCGTATAAAATACGCCGCTTAGCGCCGCTTCAAAAAACTACCCCTAATTTTCATAATAATAAAAAGATGAGGCGGTCTTCTTTGGCGCGTTTCACTCGCTAAGCTAAAATGTAGTAAACCTAACGATTTTGACAATAGAATTATCAGAGGATCCTTCCACATGACTCAGCAACACATTACAGTCATTCGCGGTGACGGCATTGGCCCAGACATTATTGATGCAACCACTAAAATTTTAGATAAAGTTGGCTGTGATTTTGCCTATGACTACGCAGATGCAGGCTTAGTTGCCCTTGAAGAGCATGGTGAACTTCTGCCACAAGCAACACTTGACCTTATTGCTAAAAATAAAGTTGCACTTAAAGGCCCACTAACTACTCCAGTTGGCGAAGGTTTCACATCAATTAACGTTAGCTTACGTAAGCAATTTAAACTTTACGCAAACTTACGCCCTGTGATCTCGTTCAAAGGCACTAAAGCGCGTTACGAAGATATCGATATCATTACCGTGCGTGAAAATACTCAAGGTATGTATTCAGGACTTGGACAAGTAGTTTCTGAAGACGGTAACGAAGCTGAAGCGATGAGTAAAATTACTCGTGATGGCGCTGAAAAAATCGTTACTTTCGCTTACGAGTTAGCGCGTCGTGAAGGCCGTAAAAAGGTTACAGCAGTACACAAAGCTAATATCTTGAAGTCTACTTCAGGTTTGTTTTTGAAAGTGGCTCGTGAAGTGGGCGAACGTTACCCAGATATTGAATCTACAGAAATGATTGTAGATAACACGTGCATGCAGTTAGTAATGAACCCACACCAGTTCGACGTGATTGTTACCACTAATTTATTCGGTGATATCCTTTCTGACTTATGTGCTGGACTTGTTGGCGGCCTTGGTATGGCTCCTGGCGCTAACATTGGTGAAGACTGTGCTATTTTCGAAGCTGTACACGGCTCTGCTCCTGATATTGCTGGTAAGAACTTGGCTAACCCAACATCAGTTATTCTTGCTGCAGCTCAGATGCTTGAATACTTGAACATGGGTGATAAAGCAGAAAAAATTCGTAGCGCCTTAAAAGACGTTATCGAAACTGGCGACCGCACTACTCGCGACCTTGGTGGTGAAGCCGGTACAAATGAATTTACTCAAGCGTTGATTGACCGCCTTTAAGGTTAAATAGACGTTATTGATAAAGCGGGCTTAAAGCCCGCTTTTTTGTATCTGTCTCTTACTGCATACGTTCTTCCCCTGCTTCCTCTCCCTCCCCCCCCAAAAAAAGAAAAGAGAAAAGAAGGCACGCCTCAACCTAGTGTTGGCACTTTGATAAAACTGTCCCAAAACTGGTCTTTTCATATTTGGCTCTGTAGGTAACATCAACGCTGTACAAATGGTGTACATCTCAAACAAGGAATGACGATGAAAAGACAATTAACAAGCCTTATGGTTTTATCTGCGCTATATATTTACACACCGGCTATATCGGCTGCCCCATTAGATAATGATGCTTCATCATCAATGGTAAGTGTTGGTATCGCTAAAAAAATTGACCTTAATGTTGCTAGTATTGAAGAGCTTCAAACATTACCTGGTGTAGGTATTTCTAAGGCAAAAGCGATTATCGCGTACCGACAAGATGTTGGGCCGTTTTTAGAAGTCGCACAAATAACCGAAGTAAAAGGAATTGGTGAGAAGATGCTATCTAAGCTACAAGGTTATGTTGTAGTAAAAGACTGAATAATTCACTTGGTGTTACTCAGTTTGGAAGACACGCACAAAAAAGCGCGCCGTAAGCGCGCTTTTAAATAGCTGTAATGTTAGATACTGTAATTTTAGATGCTAAGGCTAGCAATATACTCTTTAAATTCTTGGCCTAACGCTGGGTGTCTAAGTGCGTACTCTACGTTGGCTTTCATGTAACCAAGTTTACTACCACAGTCATGGCTCTTGCCTTTCATGTAGTAAGCGTCAACCTGTTCAACCTTCATTAATGCATCGATAGCATCTGTAAGTTGAATTTCATCGCCGGCACCAGGAGGCGTAAACTCAAGTAAGTCCCAAATCTTCTCAGATAGCACATAGCGACCTACAACCGCTAAATCAGACGGCGCTTCATCAAGAGCAGGCTTTTCTACCATTTTGTGTATTTTAGCAGACTCACCAGGCTCAATCGCTGCGCCATCAAGGTCAGCAATACCAAATTTGGTCACATCTTCTTGAGGAACTTGCTCTACCATAACTTGGCTAACACGAGTGGTATTAAACTTAGCAACCATGTCCGCAAGGTTATCTTTTTTCGGATCACTTGCTGCATCGTCAATGATAACATCTGGCAATACTACCGCAAAAGGCGCATCACCAATGATAGGACGGGCACACAATACAGCGTGACCTAGACCATTTGCCACACCTTGGCGTATATGCATGATGGTGACATCTTTCGGACAAATTGACTGTACTTCTTCAAGTATCTGACGCTTAACACGCTTTTCCAATGTGGCTTCAAGCTCAAAAGACGTATCGAAGTGGTTTTCAATACTGTTTTTACTAGCGTGAGTTACCAATATGATTTCTTTGATCCCTGCTGCTACACATTCTTTCACAACATACTGAATAAGTGGCTTGTCTACCACTGGAAGCATTTCCTTCGGAATTGCTTTTGTAGCAGGAAGCATTCGGGTGCCTAGACCCGCTACTGGAATAACGGCTTTTTTTACTTGACTCATAATTTAATGTCCTTGTACTGATAATCCTCAACCTAAAATGAAGTATGCAATCCACATTCCATACTAACAACTTCATTTTGGCTCGAAACGGTTACGCTATAATAAAACGTAAAGTTCACTTCACAATGATTTCTATTATAAAAAATAAAAAGCTTCATCGTGAAGCACATATTTCAATTCACACTAGGTGCAACTGGTGATGAACAGCGTAATACCATTGAAAAATAATGTTTTTGAAATAAAAGAATTTGCCTAATCAGCGCCCCTTTTTAACTCATCAACATGCACCAACATTCATCACTTGCACATCTTTGGTGAAACTTTACATTTATTAAGCAATGCTTTTAAAAGCCCAACTAAAACCATTGCATAATCAACTTAAAGCCTACTTTACACTACGCTCTTGAATCTTTCCTTTCTTCGCACTGATGCCGTCAATTAGCCCTTTCAGTAAATAATGCCCACGTTTCTTACCATCAGGAAAGTAGAACCGATTAACAATATATCGTAGCGGTATTGCGGGAAGATGACGGCACTTCCAATAAAGTGGTACATACCCCCTTCTAGCTAAGAGTAATACGTTCCTCATTTGGTAGTAAAGTCGAATTGGTGCGCCTTGCTTGAAGGTTAAGCCTAGTACCTTTACACGATCATCGCCTTGACGGTGCGGCATACATACTGATAAAGACTGGAATATAGAAAAACCGAGCTTATTGGCTCGCCAGCACCATTCATGATCGACACCGTCTATAAAGAGGCCTGTTTCTTTATGTCCTACCACGGAAAATGCAGAAGAAGAGAGCATCATACCTGACGCAATAATTTGTTTTACTTCTCTAACCCGGCTATAGATTGGACGTCCCTTTTGCACGCGCCCTACGGTAAGTTTATCGGTAAATTGACAGTGTATTGAAGGGCCAAGTGCCGCTATCTTATGAGACTGCTCAAGCGCATGGTACTGTGCTAGTAAGTCTAACCCCATATTCGCTGTAAATAGGCTATCTTGGTCTAGCACTACCGCATGGGACATACCATTTTTAAATAGGTAATCGAGGCCTATATTTTGAGCCTCGGCAATCCCTACATTATCAGAGTAATGGAAATATTTGCAGTGAGAAGAAAGCGATAAGACGGTTTTTTCAGAAGAATTGTCAACTAATACAATGGGCCATTCACAGGCCATGAACCCATCGATAAGTGATTGCACATGTTGGATATCAGGGTGATAAAGTACAACGACAATTCCACAGTTCAATGTTTACCAAACCTATCCAATAAATGACGATCGAGTTTATATGCTAATTTAACAACTTTCCCAGGCATTAATCGTAGCGTTAGTACACCACATGCATATGCGGCATTGTAAGGCGTTAGCTTTTTTAGTTTAAACATGGCATTAAACCTTGCTCTAAATTCGTTGAGTGATTTACTAAAGCCTCTGCGCTTATAAAAGTTGTTTACTCGTCTGAAATTCAATAAACGATCTTTGAGGTTTCTAAACACAAAACCGTTAGAAGCCAAGGTTACCCAAAGAAAATAGTCTTGAGTGTTCATTAGGTTACTATCGTATCTATAGCCCTGTTCAAACACCGTGTAACGTATTACTACGGTAGGATGATTCAGTGAGCAACGTCGTGGCAATATACTCACAATTTGCTTGTGAGACGAAGGCATGACTCTTGCGCCCACTTTGTTACCGTGCTCGTTTATTTCAGTTAGCGCCGATCCCAATACTGATATATAGGCATGCTTACGTAAATAACTTATTTGGCGTGCGAGTCGGTTTGGAATGGAGATATCATCCGCATCCATTCTTACGAAGTAAGCAGGGCTCAACGATAGTCCCCATTCGGCCGCTTTGTTCATGCAGCTGGCCAAACCAGGTTTAGTCGCATTTTGGGCTAGTACAACCCTATGATCGGAAAAGGCTTTATCTTTAAGTTTATTCATCATCTTAACGGTAATTTCTCCGTCAATCACAATGACAAAAACAAAATCTCGATATGTCTGATTGAGTATACTGTCAATCGCTTGTTCTACCCACTCAACCTTGTCGCCCCCATAGACAGCCATGGCCACCAAGGTTTCAACACATTTGTTTTTATAGTTGTTGTGAAGAATTGAAAGGTTTGAGTCCAAACAGAATTACCAATTTTAAAGCGTTGATACATTGGAAAAGTAAAAGAAAAGCGCTTTCTAATCTTATTACACCGGCGTTCGAAATTTAGTTCTAGCATTCAATTTATCAACGCATTAGGAATATTACGCTAAAGCTTTTTGATAAAGCGAAGCACGCTCCAAATATTTTGAATGACGATACTATACAAGACAAGTAGACAAATAAAACCCCAAAACATGATGTATTCAGGCACAAGATATATTTCGCCCAGGATCCCAATTACGCAATAACAGGCGCCCATACACAAAATCGCAATGAGAGATTGACGGCTCGATAAGCCTGCTCGCATAAAAATATTGTGCAAATGCTGGCGATCTGGGCGAAGCATAGATTGCCCCTTACGTGCACGGCGATACATTATTGCCGCCATATCCATTAACGGCAATCCAACTAACCACACGGCGGTGATTGGTCTAAATGCAGCACTAGCACCTTGAGTATGGTCGACAAGCAACCATACAATTGTTAGGCCCACAAACATACTGCCCGCATCACCCATAAATATTTTATTTCCTTTAAAGCCCTTCCAACTTAAGTTAAAGGCCAAAAATGGTACAATGGCAGCCACTATAATTAAAGGCTCCATAATGGCAGCACCGTTGCCAGTAAAAGTTAGAAACCCTGCTAACGTAAGTAGAATAACTAAGCTCATGCCCCCTGCAAGGCCATCGATGCCATCAATCATATTAAAAGCATTGATAACACCCACCACGCAGACAACAGTAAAGAAATACCCACTAATATTTAGTGCAATATCGCCATTACCAAATATATTACCTAAAGACGTGACATAATTTTGCGCACTCCACGCCATAATTGAAGCCACTCCAAACTGGCACATCAAACGCCCTTTAGCGCTTAAATCGAAACGGTCATCAAGCATACCGAGAAGCACAACAAAGGCCGAGGCAGTAAAGAATAAAGGATTATTTTTCATCCAGACATCAGTAGCAACACTTGCGACCAATACCGCCATAAAAATAGCCACCCCGCCGGTCAATGGAATAATACCCGCGTGACGTTTTCTCGCACTAGGCTGATCAACCAAGCCGAATTGATGTGCTAGCGGTGTCATCACCACCAACAAAATAAGGGCTACAAAAAACGCAGTAAAAAGAGGAACAAACTGCAGGTACGCTAACATATTAAACAAAACCTCGTGCCACCACGGCCCATACCACCAGAAATCAGTGCTTCACCGATTGGTGTTCTTCCAAAGTGTGACATGTGAACCAAATTGGTATCCATATTAAAACAACGTCCTTTAACGGCCTACCGAGGGCTTCATTCTTTTATTTGAACAGGATAGGAAAAACTCCCTTATCATAATAAACATTCTTTGTTGTAACCACCCTTAGTAGTAAAAACTTTTGTAACAGAATGAATACTGGCTTATAAGCACCAATACTTTGAACAAATTTCATACATCACACCTAAAGCGCACTGTCTTTAGAACAAATAAGCATCCATCAAATTGCAATTCACGCCGAACGCGTGACGAAAGCATGTTTTTTTTTATTCTTATGGTATCCTAGCGCCAAATTGCTATATGGATATGACAGTCAATGTTAAATACGCAAAAAAGGGCTTTCTTACTTGTTGCGCTTACCAGCTTGCTCGCGGCGTGCAGTAATGTACCTAAATCGACAACCGCCGATATTCCACTAGTACACGCATCGCTAGCATACTCTTTGTCTGCCGAAGAAGATGTAGCAATAAGCATTCCAAATTTAAATTCATCGTTTAGTCAGGGGCAGAATATTCAGATTATGCTTGAAGGCATTGATTACCAAGCGACTAAATTGTATACCTCGGCAACCGGTAACGACTGCATTCGATTTCAAGCTACGCTTTCTGCCACCCAGCCCGAAAACGAATATACAAAAGACAAGCTTATCGTCTGTAAACGCGACGGAGCTTGGTCTATTTTGAGCCCATTAGTAGCCTCGGCTCAATCACGAGGAGAATAAGTTGAAGTTGTTAAATTTAATTTCTTTTACCGCCGCAGCTGTACTTTCAATCGGTTTATTTTCTCAAACGGTGAATGCTCAGAGTGCAGAGCAAATAGAACAGCTAAGACAACGAGCCCAACAGACAGGCTCGTCATCAACCTCTAATGCTGCAGCCGGCGTGTCTCCTCTCAGCGTTCAAAGCCAACGTACATTGCCAGGCGCAGGTAGCACGCAAAATACAATGGGGCAATTTAGCACTCAGCCAAGAAGTGGCCTTTCTCTTCCAGGCGAGCCGACTATTGAAAGTGTTTTCCCGCAACAACAAGCAATGGCCAACCCTCCGTTTGCTGCGAACTTATTTCTTGGTGGTTTCGAATCTGAGAGAACCACAGGATTAAACGATAACTATCTGGTTGCCCCTGGGGATAAAATTTCTATATGGCTTTGGGGTGCAATCAATTATTCAGATGTTTCCACTGTTGATAATCAAGGCAACATATTTATACCCAATATTGGCCCAATTCGGGTTGCTAACACGCCAGCGGGTACAGTAAACCAAACAGTAAGTAGTAAAATTCGTCAGGTCTATACCAACGATGTAAATGTATACGTCAACCTACTCACTTCAACGCCTGTGGCAGTTTACGTTTCTGGCCCAATATTACGACCAGGGCAATATGCGGGCCTAGCATCCGACAGCGTGTTGTATTATTTAAAACGGGCCGGCGGTATCGATTTTCAACGTGGCAGCTTCCGAAAAATTGATGTTATTCGCAATAATGAAGTTATAGCTACCGCTGATTTATATGCATTTTTCAGAAACGGTAAACTGCCAAAAATTTCTTTTAAAGATGGCGATACCATTTTAGTACGCCCTATTGGCAATACTATTGTGGTTGAAACCGGTGCTCGAAACAGTTTTACCTTTGAGTTTTCAGACGAAGAACTCACCGGTGAAGTAGTAAACTACTTTGCGCGTCCTGGCGAGTTTGCTTCTCACGCATCAGTCGCTGGCGTTAGGGATAATAAGCAATTTGCACGCTACTTAAGCTTAGCCGACTTTGAAGCTCTGCCGCTTAAGGCTGGTGACACTGTTGAGTACGTGGCCGACAACGAAGCACAAATCTATCGAATTAACGTAGCTGGCGCATTCTCAGGTGCATCACAATTGATGGTAGACAAGGGCACACGTTTACTTGATGTGCTGGATCATATTGAAGCGGACACAACCTTATCTGATACGCAAAATATCTATCTTCTGCGAGAAAGTGTTGCGATAAAACAAAAAGAGATTATTGAGCAAGGTTTGGAGCGTTTGGAGCGCAGTATGTACACTGCCCCCATCAGTTCTACAGGTGAGGGAGCAATACGTGCACAGGAAGCTCAACTTGTGGCTGACTTTATTGCGAGAGCCCGCCAAGTTGAACCACAAGGCCGAGTGGTTGTGTCTGAAAATGGCGACACTGCGAACATTCTTTTAGAGCCAAATGACACTATTGTGATCCCAGAAATTACGGATCTTATTCATATTGGTGGTGAGGTTTTACTTCCTCAATCAGTCGTTTTTAATCCTGATGCAGATACCGAAGACTATATTGCATGGGCAGGTGGTTTCACCGAACGCGCTGAAGATGAGCGTATTTTGATAGTACGCAAAAATGGGAACGTTGCTTTTGCCAATATCGATAACGGTATTTTAACTGCTAACGGCAGTGGTGCTCATTTATTACCTGGTGACCAGATTATCGTGCTGCCAGCCATTGATACTAAAGTGCTTCAAGCAGTGAAAGATATTACTCAAATCGTGTATCAAATCGCTATTGCTGCGAACGTAGCCACAGATTAATTATGGTAACGTTCAAAGAACAAGTTTACGCTTGGAGAAGTGTGATTTTCGCACTCTTCCTGCGTGAGTTTCAAAGCAAGTTCAATGATAAATTTGGTCTTAGCTGGGCCTTTATAGAACCTTTTATTTTCATTGCTGCACTTTCTTTTATAAGAGGTTTGATAAGCGGCGACGATGTTCACTCTATACCACTTTTCATTTTCATGATGATTGGGTTAGTCGGCCTCCAAACACTGACTACCAACCTTCAGTCGGTATCAACATCCATTCGACGAAATAAACCATTATATGCCTTCAGGCAGGTTCAACCGCTTGCAGCTGTTGTGACTGCGGGCTTTGTTGAATTATCAATAAAAACCGTAGTTATCGCTCTACTCGCTTTGGCACTCTATCTTTTGGGTGATGGCTTTGAGATTCATGATCCACTGATGTTGATCACCCTTTATATCCTACTTTGGTTGTTTTCTGTTTCAATTGGCTTAGTGTTTGGTATTGCGCAAGCTTTTGTTCCTGAAGTAGACAAAATTAAGTCAATGCTTACACGTCCCTTGATGTTTATCTCGTGTGTATTTTTCAGCCTTCAAGATATGCCTGAATATCTCTGGCCATATTTCACTTGGAATCCTCTTGTGCATTTTAATGAGCTTGCCCGATATGCTTGTTTTGAGTCTTACGGACATAAAGGGGTATCTTTTAGCTTTGTGGTAGAAATCACCCTTGTATTCTTATTCTTAAGCCTTTCTCTTTATCACATTACGTGGAAAAAGGTATTGTCACGATGATCAAACTAGAAAACGTGACAAAAAGCTATCCAAGCAAAATGGGGCCTCAATATATTTTTAAGAATCTCAATTTTGATTTCCCGACTGAAAATAATGTGGCCATCTTGGGTAAAAACGGCGCGGGTAAATCAACCTTGTTTCGTATGTTAGCGAAAAGCGAATACCCAGATAAGGGGCGCGTACTTACTAATAAAGCGATGTCTTGGCCGGTAGCACTTCAAACTGGCGTGCATCCACAAATGACAGGGCGTGAAAATACGCGCTTCATCGGACGAATAAATAATGTGAAGTCGTTGCCTGAATACGAAGAAAAAGTTCAAGCATTTGCTGAATTAGATAAGCGCTTTGACTTACCCGTGCGCACTTACTCTTCAGGCATGCGGGCTAAGTTTGTGTTTGCTTGTTGTATGAATATCGATTTCGACATCTATCTTATAGATGAAGCCACATCTGTAGGCGACCCATTGTTTAGAAAAAAAGCCAGAGCGTCACTTAAAGAAAAAAGTGAAACGGCGGGGGTTATCATGGTAAGTCATGAACTTGATCAAATTCGAGAGTTCTGTACATCTACCGTTATTATTGATGACGGAAAATTATCTTATTACGCTGATCTCGAAGAAGGCATTGACGTGTATACGCAAGATGCAGCCAATAAAAAATCGTTAAAATAGGTTTATCAAACGTGGAAAAAACGCTTACAAAACTGAATGACCTGATGAAACAGCACAAAACTCTTTTGCTTGTGCTACCTTGGTTTCTATATGCTTTCTATCTCATTGTATGGGCAGCCCCTCAATACGAGAGTCAAAGTCAGTTAATCGTAAAATCTAGTGATGGCGGCAGTAGTTTTGACCCTTCTTCATTACTTATGTCGGCAGGCATGGGTTCCAGTGGATTTAGCAACGAAAGTCAATTAGTAGAAGCCTATATCAAATCTGCAGATATGATTAAGTACTTAGATGAAACTATTAACCTAAGAGAACATTATATGTCTGACGAGGCCGACTTTTTTAGTGGTCTATCAAGTTCTCATAAACAAGAAAGCTTCTATCAGTTTTATTTAGACCACGTAGAAGTGAGTGTAGATTCAGCTTCTTCTGTTATTTCTCTTCGCACACGTGCGTTTAACCCCGAATTCGCCCAAGTCATAAACCGAGCTATCGTAGTAAAAGCGGAAGAGTTCATAAACAATATCAACAACAATCTGGCCAAATCGAAGCTGACGTTTGCTAAAGGCGAGCACGAAATTGTAGAGCAGAAACTTCAACAAGCTAAGACAGAAATTTTAGGCTTTCAGTCTAAATATAATGTGCTGGACCCCACCGCGGAAGGCGCAGCTTTTCAGCAAATCGCGTTTTCATTAGAAGCCACCTTGGCACAAAAGAAAGCAGAGTTGAGTACCATTTCAACCATGATGTCTGATGCTGCACCTGAGGTGATTAATATCAAGCGAGAAATCGGTGCGTTGCAACGTGAAATCAATAAACGCAAAGAGCAGATTAGTACTTCAGATCCAAACAACGCTGACACTGACCTTTCTGTCGGTGAACTAATGGCGCAATACAGCAACCTACAGGTTCAATTGCAGTTGGCTATTCAGGCATTTTCTTCTTCACTTATTACTCTTGAAAATGCCCGTGTAGAAACTTATCAAAAGTTACAACACTTGGTGACTATTGAGTCGCCTACCTTACCAGATGATAATAAGTATCCAACGGTCGTTTACAGCTTAGTCTTATTTGGCGTAATACTTCTATTGCTTTATGGCATCATACGAATTGTACTGGCCACAATTAGAGAGTTGTAAGGGTCAATACCTAGAAACTTATTTGTATCGCACTTAGAACTGTTCATAGTAAGATTAGTAATATAAGTGCGATACAAATTTTCAAGTAAACAGGAGAAAATACGCTGTTTTCTCTTTCATTATTTGAACTGCCTCTCTATAACACTCCTAAAGTACAACCTAAACGACAACGCTCAATTTTCAAACAAAACTTGCTTTTGACAGTCTTAAAAGTGGAGTTTAACGTCCAAATCTTGTGTCTTCACTCGAGCTTTAGTATAACGGCTTATCCTATATTGGACCTATATCAAAAGAGCGTATGTATTAAGCGCTCTACTATAACAACCATAATTAATATGGAATGATAACGTGACTATAAAAAAATCTAACGACACCAGCTTTTTCGGCCATCCAGGGGGCCTTCGAACGCTGTTTTTCACAGAAATGTGGGAGCGCATGAGTTATTACGGTATGCGTGCCCTTCTTGTTTTATTTATGACAGCCAGCCTACAAACACAAGGGCTTGGTTTTACGGTAGCAACAGCTGGGGCAATCTATGGCCTCTATACCGGTGCAGTTTACTTTTTAGGTTTACCAGGTGGTTGGTTATCTGACCGCCTCATTGGTGGCAAAAAGGCCGTGTGGTACGGCGGTATTATTATCTTTTTAGGGCATGTAGTACTTGCTATCGACCTACAGAACTTATTCTTTGTAGGTCTAATTCTTGTAGCAACCGGTACTGGTCTATTAAAACCCAATATTTCAGCCATGGTTGGACAACAATATGGCGATGAAGATGCTCGAAGAGACAGTGGTTATGCCCTTTATTATATGGGTATAAACATTGGTTCTCTTATCGCTTATTTAGTAACAGGTTACTTGCAAGAAAACTGGGGCTGGGATTATGCCTTCGGTGCGGCAGCTATTGGTATGGCGATTGGTCTCATTCAATACTACTTTACTAACTCGTCGTTAGCTTCAGATTCAACTGCACCAACTAATCCCTACACCGGCAGTGCTAAGAAAACCGCGTGGACAGCAGTTATCGCGACCGTAGCCTTAGCTGTAGTAGTTATCGTTCTTGCTCACATGGGAACAATTGTTATTGACCCTCTGTTACTTGCTCAGCAAGTAGCGGTATTTTTCACCGCGGTATTTTTCTTATACTTTGGCTTTATCTACTTTAAAGGTGCGCTTAGCGATAATGAAAAAAGACGCATGTGGGCATTATTTTTAGTTTGCTTGGCTTCTGCGTGTTTTTGGTCTGGCTTTGAGCAGGCTGGCTCTTCATTGAACTTATTTGCACAGAACTATACAGATAGAGCTTTATCTGCCGGTTCAATCTTCACATCGTGGTTTGGACTTTCTACCATCCCTACTGTCTGGTTTCAGCTTTCAAACTCCTTATTTATTATTATTCTTTCGCCTTTCTTTGCTGCCCTTTGGATTAATCTTGCCAAGCGCATGATTGACCCATCATACACGCTGAAATGTGCGATTGGCCTTGTCATTATGGCGACAGGCTTTTTGGTTATGTTTATGGCCTCTCAGTACGCTGCACAAGGTTTAAAAGTAGCTCCTATGTGGTTAGTAACTACCTACTTTTTGCATACTGTAGGTGAACTGTGCTTAAGCCCTGTTGCGTTAAGTGCGGTAAGTAAATTGTCACCCAAACGCTTTGCGGGTCAAATGATGGGGGTTTTCGTTTTAACCTACTCTATTGGTAACATTATTGCCGGACTATTATCAGGTAATTTTGATCCTGAGAATGTAGCTGAAATGCCTAACCTTTACCTTCAAATCGCATTATTCAGTATTGCTATCGGTATTGTGATTGCCTTACTCAGCCTAAAATCGCGTTTTTGGGAAAAAGCAGGCGTTGAATCGAAGGCCTAGCTTAATTAATGAGAATATTAAAAAGGTGAGTAAATTCTGCTGAAAAGGACTCATTAGACCAATTGCGGTTTTAACCTTTCTTGCAATCACCTACAATAACCGCCGTTACACAATATGTGTCGGCGGTTTTTATTTGAGTACGCTATGAAATTTTATTTTTCCACCCGAAATATTCCTCAATTGAAGGGTCTCCCTCTTACCGAACGCGTTAAGCGTTTAGACAGAGCAGCATCGCGGATGACCGTTCCAGAAAAAACACTCATGAACGTGCTCAAGCTACTGGTTTTCATACCCGCTTTTGTGCTTATATTACAAACCGCATCGAACTGGACATCACTGTTGTGGGCGGGACTCGTATTTCTTCTCTACCCGCTATTAGTTAAACCGATACAACATTCTATATGTGCTAAATATTTGGCACCTAATTCAGACAAGGAGCATGCATGAAAACCATCTTGGTTACCGGTGGCGCAGGATACATTGGAAGTCATACTGTACTTCAACTACTCGAACAAAATTACAGCGTTGTTGTCCTCGACAACTTGGCGAATTCGAGTGCAGAGTCACTGAGACGCGTTGAGGCTATCTCGGGAAAATCGGTCACTTTCGTTCAAGGTGATATTCGCGACACTGCCGTGCTTGATGGTATTTTCAGTGAGCACAGCATTTACGCAGTAATTCACTTCGCGGGTTTAAAAGCTGTAGGAGAATCGGTTCAGCAGCCCCTGTCTTACTACGAAAATAACGTTTATGGCACGCTTACCCTGTGTAAATCAATGCAAAAGCACAATGTTAAGAACATTGTGTTTAGCTCTTCTGCCACAGTATATGGCGATCCTGCTGCCCTTCCTTTACGGGAAGATATGGCGACTGGACACCCAACCAACCCTTACGGCATGTCTAAGTTAATGGTAGAGCATGTGTTGGCTGATTTGTTTGTATCAGACAGCGAATGGAACATTGTGCTACTTCGTTACTTTAACCCAGTAGGCGCCCACGCATCAGGCAGCATTGGTGAAGATCCTAACGGTATTCCAAACAACCTTATGCCATATATATCACAAGTCGCTACCGGGAAATTAGCAAAGCTTAGTGTATTTGGTGACGATTACGACACCCATGATGGTACAGGCGTACGTGATTACATTCACGTAGAAGACTTGGCTAATGGACACTTAAAAGCGATTGATAGAATTGCTTTAAATATGGGTCTTGATAAATACAACTTGGGAACCGGCCAAGGTTACTCAGTGCTAGATATGATAAAAGCTTTTGAAAAGGCATCTGGTAAAACGATTCCTTATGCTATAGCACCGCGCCGTGGTGGCGATGTAGCTGCATGTTACGCAGACCCAACTAAGGCAGCCACCGAATTGAATTGGCACGCTGAGAAAGGCTTAGAAGCTATGTGTGCAGACACATGGAATTGGCAATCACAAAATCCTCAGGGTTACCCAAAAGGTTAGCTAGCCAATTGTGTACGTAGTGAGGCAGCTTACAACAATACGCTGAGCTGAATCTAAAAAGCCCCTCAACGAATTTTCGTTCAGGGGCTTTTGTTTTATGAGCTTCTTAGGTATTTAGCTTAGTTAGCTGCAAGCTAGAGCTAAGCGCTAAATAGCTAAGAGTTAATGACCTTGAGGGCCGTCCTCTTCAGGGCCATCTGTTGAAGAGTCATCTTCAACATCCAATTCTTCATACTCAAGCATAGCTTCGAACTCGGCGAAGTCATCTAACTGTTCTTCTTCTATCGCCTTATCACCACTTTTACCGTCTGTAACTTTAAACGCAAGGTTTTCGAAATAAGCATTTTTTACAAATGCATAATCATCTACCGACTGCTCTAGCTGTTGCTCTTGGTCAATCAGTGAGGCACGCCCCTCTAATAAGGATACCAAATACCGTGCAATAGCAAACTGTCCATCAATAATTGCCATTGGGTATACCATACCGTCTACAACGTTACCGGAAAAGCTTCGAGGATCATTTGGACCAAGTGCAGGTAACATTAAGAATGGTCCCGTTCCTACGCCCCATTTACCCATGGTTTCGCCAAATTCTTCTTCTTTTTTGGTTATACCTATATGGTTAGCAACATCAATAGTGCCGAATAGTCCCACGGTCGAATTAAGCACAAAGCGGGCTAGGCTATCCATACCGTCGTCCACTTTGCCTTGAAACATATTGTTCATAAAGTTTGCAGGCTCTTGCAGATTTTCAGCAGCGTTGAACAAGCCAACACGTGCAAAATGAGGCATCACCGTGACATAACCTACCGTGATCGGGCGCAGTATGTATGCGTCTAACACTTCCCAGTTGAAGTCCCACATTACACGGTTTACTGGCTCTAGGGGATCCCTTGGGTCGCCCGCATCTTGTACTTGATTATTATTTTGATCAACTTGTTGAGAAGCTTGCTGAGTTGCACACCCGCCTAGCAAACTCGCTAACACAAGCGCAGTTACCGAGCCCCACTTTGAAAATTTAATCACAACAATTCCTTCTCTATCGTTACGTTGATATTTTTCATATTTTGAGGTGCCACTTCGATAACCTGACTACCTTCCCACTCACCGGGTGATACGGACACATCACCATCGGCAGATACACGCGCAGTAAGCGTAACTTTGCTCAGTGAGTCTAACGTGTATTGTGGCATCATTGCATTATCCGTATCTAATGCAATAGTGACAGGAAAATCTTGTAACGGGATCTTAACCACGGCTGCAGGCATTCTGTTTTCTGAGTTTGCATCTTGCGCAAACACGATAAGAAAGCCGGATTGCGGTAAGGCTGAACGGGCTTGCTCCGATACATTTACCGTAATATTAAAACCTGTTTTCGCACTAGATGTATTTTCAGTCGCAGGCGTTTGCGTAGCAGATGAATCATCTAGCGAATTGTTAACTAGCCCGTCCTTTTGCACGTCTAACACTTGCCCATTTAGCACTTGGCCTTCTAGAGCTTGAAGTTCTTGCTCTCGCATGGCGAGTCGCTGACCAATATCGTTTCCTGCGGGCAGCTTATCCTTTACTTGCCCATAATAACGAGTTAGGTTTTCTAAATCGCCTAACTGCGCAGACACCACCGCCATCATTAGCGCTAAATTATCATTTTCAGGTGTACTTTGTAATAACCTTGATAACACACCTTGTGCGCGGTTGAGGTTATTCACATCCCCTGTGGTCATCAAGGCTTGCGCTAGCGAAATTTGGTGGGAAGTATTCCCAGGCTTTAAAGCAACCGCTTTATCTATCGCTTCGATTGCTTGTACTTCTTGACCTAGGCTTAGCATCAGTCGGCCCAAATTTAACCAGCCAGTATCATCTTCAGGTGCTTCTCGTAGGCGTTGGCGAATGGCCAGTGCCAAATTAACCACATCTTGAGGCCCCAATTCACTTCCATTGCCACTGGCTAATTGTGCGCTTAATTCCGGTAACGCAACAATAGCATCAGATGCACGCTGCACTTGGCTAAATTGATTTACCGAAGCATATACCACCACACCGGCAACGACGGCAACTAGGCCACCAACTAACAAAGGAATACTTGCAGTACCAGTACGAGTAGATTCAAAACTACTTTCATCAACCAGCGCGACTTTTAATTCATCCACCGCCACACGCATATCGTGCTCGGTGATTAAGCCTTCTTTCACTTCTCTTTCAAGCTCTTGCAACCGCTGCTTTACAATTTGCGTGTTGCTTAGGCTATCAGCTTTAGCGTGATTTTTTCTACGAAGCCAGGGGAATGCCAATAGCATTAGTACTAAGGTAATTAACCCTGAAACAACAATATAAAACTCGGTCCAACTCATTCTTTTTCCTGCTCAAGCAATGCATCTGCCTTAGCCAGTTTGGCTTTGATATCCTGCGGGGCTGTCGAAGATTTCCGGCGCACTACAAATAAAAGTGCGAAAATCACAAACAATACAGGTGCAGCCCATAACCACATAGTAGCAATCGTTACTGGTGGCTGGTAGTGCACAAAGTCGCCGTAACGGGCTTTCATGAAATCAATGACTTCCTGCTCTGACTTACCTTCTTTTAATAATGCGTAAACCTTACGGCGCATATCGTGGGCAATCATGGCGTCGCTGTCGGCAATATTCTGATTCTGGCACATAGGGCAGCGTAATTCGGCGGTCAAACTTAAAAATTGAGCACGTTGCGCGGGTGTATCAAAAGCAAAATTATCTTCAGCGCTAAAAACAGAAAAAGCGATAATTAGGGTCAAACAGGCCAATAAACGCTTCATTCCCCCACTCTCCCTGTATCATCAGTATCACTATCAACAACAATATTAGTTTCACCGTTCGCCTCTGCCACTAACTGCTGATAAAGCGGGCCCACCTTGTTTTGCCAAACACGCTCATTAATGTCACCAATATGATGCATGCGAATAACACCGTTGGCATCGAGTACGAAGTGCTCTGGGGCACCGGTAACCCCTAAATCTAAAGACGTATCGCGATACACATCAAAAATATTAAATGCATAAGGATTACCGTAACGCCTTAGCATACTGGTCACTTCTTGTTGAACTCGAGTGAGCGTTTTTGTACCGAAGTCAGGGTCAAGATCTTGATCAAAATATAAGCCCACAAACTTTACGCCCAACTCATTTTTAAGCTGAGTTAGATACGGCATTTCTACCGCGCATGTTACGCACCATACTCCCCATACATTCACAATAGTCACCTCACCTTTCAGTGACTCTGGTGTATAGGTTGTATCTGGCTCCATTAAGTCGGGTAAGGCAAATTCTGGCAGTGGCTTACCTTTAACTTGTGAATCTAGCTC
This sequence comes from Alteromonas sp. Mac1, assembly GCF_001562125.1. Lineage (NCBI taxonomy): Bacteria > Pseudomonadati > Pseudomonadota > Gammaproteobacteria > Alteromonadales > Alteromonadaceae > Alteromonas > Alteromonas sp. Mac1. The sequence continues at coordinate 1,162,543 of NZ_CP013932.1, read as the reverse complement.
TCGTGGGTCTGAAAACAATCCTTGGAACAAAAAAATCACCAGCATCGAGAACAGAACCAATGGAATGACAACTAAAGGTGCCTTTTTCATTGTGTGACCTCCTGACTACCGGCATCACTTGCATTTTTCTTATCTGCTTCAGAGTAACTTTCTTTTCCTGTTATCAGATTGATAGCCTTCGATACTTTTTTCACCTTGGCCATGCGGTAGCGTTTATCACTAATGGAGAAGATCCCCCCAATCGCCATGACAACAGCGCCCGCCCACAACCACACTACAAACGGCTTAATGTAAATACGAACTGCCCATGCTCCATCATCAAGGGGCTCGCCCATAGCAATAAACAAATCTCGAGACACCGTAGAGTGGATAGCCGCTTCTGTCATTGGCATACGCTGAACGGTGTACATGCGCTTCTCTGGCTCTAAATGTACAACAAACTCATCCGCTTTGTTCACATCAAACACACCTACATCAGCGATGTAGTTTGGACCTTGGAATGGCTTAACATCGGTAAATGTGAAAGCATAACCGCCAAGCTCGACTGTTTCTCCCACTTCCATTCGCACATCCCTTTCTAACTCATAGTTAGACACTAAAGTGATACCAATAATACTGATGGCAAAGCCGATATGACCTAATACCATACCCCAGTGACTTGGGGTGAGCTTACGTAGTTTTGTAAAGGTACCAACATTGCTTGGGTTTGCGCTAACCCGCTGAAGCACTTCTTGTACTGTGGTAACCAAAATCCAGAATACGAGGATCATACCTAGCATTCCCATGTATTGAGGCGTGTCGTAACTGAAGTTCACCAAAAGCGCTGCACTGATGGCAATACCAGCGGCAACCAGCAATTGATTTTTAAGTGCTCCAGCGGTTTGATGTTTCCAGCGTGTTAGCGGGCCTAAGCCCAAAAACAATACAAACGGAACAATTAACAGCGTAAACATCTGGTTAAAAAATGGCGCGCCTACTGAAATACTGCCTAAGCCTAGTTCTTTATGAACCAGTGGCAATAAAGTACCTAGTAGCACTACTAACGTCGCGGCACACAAGAATACGTTATTTCCCATTAATAACACTTCACGGGAAAAGGCTTGATATCGACCAGGGCTTTTTAATGCAGACGCACGCATGGCGTAAAGTAATAAGCCAAAACCACTTAGCACGATAAGAATACCGAGTATAAATAGCCCACGGGTTGGATCGCTTGCAAAGGAGTGGACGGAAACTATCACCCCTGAGCGAACTAAAAACGTTCCTAACAAACTTAGCGAAAACGCCGCAATGGCCAGCAACACTGTCCACGACTTAAAGGCTTTTCGCTTTTCTGTGACCGCCAAAGAGTGCATCAGTGCGGTGCCCACTAACCAAGGCATAAAGGATGCATTTTCTACGGGATCCCAGAACCACCAACCTCCCCAGCCAAGTTCGTAATAAGCCCACCAGCTACCAAGAGCAATGCCTACGGTAAGAAACGCCCACGCAGCTATCACCCACGGACGAGACCAACGCGCCCATGTAGAATCGAGTTGCCCTGAAATTAATGCTGAAATAGCAAAAGCGAAAGCCACTGAGAAGCCTACATACCCCATGTATAACATTGGAGGGTGAATGATCATGCCGAAATCTTGCAGCAGCGGATTTAAGTCACGGCCATCGACAGGGAAAAACGGCAGCATGCTATTGAAAGGATTTGAAGTAAGCAGCATAAACAAATAAAAACCAATGCCTACCATACCTAAAACCGACAAAACTCTTGCGACCATAGTAAGCGGAATACCACGGCTAAATATGGCAACGGCTACCGTCCAAATTGACAGCATCAATACCCACAGCAAAAACGAGCCTTCGTGGCCGCCCCATACTGCAGTAATTTTATAAATAAGCGGAAGTTGGCTATTGGAATGCTGCGCCACATACTCAACACTAAAATCGTCGGTAACAAAGGCGTAGGTTAAGCACAGATAAGCAATTAGGGTGAACACAAACAACCCGATAGCCAAGGGCTTAGCGGTAGCCATTAGCGTGTCGTGCCCACGATGAGCTCCCCAAAGCGGGTAAACAGCAAGCAAAATAGATAACACTAAGGCGAGAGTTAACGCGATATTTCCAATCTCAGCTACCATAACTACTGGGCTCCTGGTTTAAGCTTTGGCTCTGATGCTGTTTCTGACTCTAGTTTGGAACCTGAAGTTGGAATCGCTTTATATTGGTAGGACGATGAAGCATCAGTAACAGGCATATTGGCAGGCTTCTCATGCTTAATACCCTTCATTTTTTCTGCCAACTCAGGTGGCATGTATTCTTCATCATGCTTAGCTAGCACTTCTTGCGCGGTAATTTCTGTTGCCGAGGTAAGCACACCAGTAGCCACAATGCCTTGGCCTTCACGAAACAAGTCAGGCAGTATTCCCGTGTACGTCACAGTAACGATGGGCCCCGTATCTATTAAGTCGAAGGAAACCGCTAAACTTTTGCTGTCGCGGCTCACACTGCCGGGCACAACCATGCCGCCTATACGTAGACGTTGACCAACATGAGGCATTTGTCCTTGCTTACCTTCAATGATTTCACTTGGCGTATAAAATAAATCGATACTGTCGTTCAATGCATAAAGCATTAAGCCAATAGCGCTGGCAATTAACAGCCCAACAATACCCACTACCGCCAAACGCTGCTTTCTTCTAGGGTTCATGCAACTATCTCACTTTAAAAACTACTGACTACAACTTAACGTGCTGATGAAGCGTGTGATTTTTCTCTCGCTTCTTTAATTCGCACCTGACGCTGTTGTTCTTTTAAAACCGATTTTAGTAACCCTTTATGTTGGCGATAACTTAATACCACTAGCAGTATCATTACACCAAAGGTTACACCAAAAGATAACCATACATAGAAGGCATAACCTCCCATCTCTAAAAATGCTGAGAAAGAATCAAACTGCATTAGCTATTCTCACTTGTTGCTTGCGCTAACTTTTGCACCCAAGGACGATGCATTTCACGGCGTACAATTTCGCTGCGTAGCCTTATTGTAGTCACAGCCCCAATAAAAAACGCAAAGCCTAATAGGCTAACTAATAATGGCCACAACATTTCAGGCGCAATGGAAGGCTGATCAAATTTGCTGATGGTGGCACCTTGATGCAAGGTATTCCACCACTCTACTGAATAATGAATAATAGGAATATTCACCACGCCGACTAACGCCATCACGCCTGCGGCTTTACCCGCTTGTTGTTTATCTTCAAAGGCGCCATATAGCGCAATAACACCGATATATAAAAATAACAAAATAAGTTCTGAAGTAAGGCGTGCATCCCACACCCACCAAGCGCCCCACATAGGTTTACCCCATGCGGCACCGGTAAATAACGCAACAAAGGTCATGACTGCACCCACTGGCGCCATGGCTATCATGCTCATGTAGGCCGTTCGCCACTGCCACACCATACCCACCAACGCTGCTATCGCCATCGCTACATAAGTGCCCATAGACAACATAGCGCTTGGCACATGAATGTAAATAATGCGAAACGAATCACCTTGTTGATAATCTTGCGGTGCAAATGCTAGCCCCCACACTGTACCTACGGCCAAGCATAACAATGCACTAACCCACAACCAAGGTTGCAAGGTTACGCACAATTGGTAAGCGTTTTCTGTTTTAGCGTAAGGATGTAACCACTTCCACATCAGTTTTGACTCACTTTCAAAGAATAAGCTATGGCAAACGGCGCAGCGGCAGCAGCCAATAACAGCATGGCGCCAATAATAGCAAGTTGGGGATGATAAGGTAATTGCAGTGCGGCAGAATCTACAGCTGACGTGGCAAAAATCAGTAACGGAATAAAAACAGGGATTAAAAGTAGTGCTAAAAGTAGCCCGCCCCTCGCTAATCCAACCGTTAGTCCTACAGCAATGGCGCCTATTAACGACAGTAAAGGTGTGCCAATTAACAACGTAAGCATTAATGCTATAAACATATCCATGCTTAGGTTTAAAAACATCGCGAGCAACGGTGACAATATTAACAAGGGCACGAAACTCACTAGCCAATGTGCCAGTACTTTAACCGTAGCAATGGCTGGCAGTGACATGCCACTTAATGTGTATTGCTCTAATGAACCATCAATAAAATCATCACGAAAAAGGCGTTCCATCCCTAACAACGATGACAATATAGCCGCTATCCAGATAACGCCTGGGCCAATACGTTGCAGTGTTTCAGGAGAAGGGCTTACGCCCAAGGGAAATAGGGTCACCACCATCAATAAAAACATGAGGGGTTGAACCAGCTCAGCTTTTTGCTGAAACGCAATCTGCATATCACGTTTGAATATACCTAGTAGCAACGGGTTCAAAACCGGTACTCCAAATCAACACAGCGGTGCGTGCCCGCTTCAGAAGACAGTGCTTGGTGGGAAGTGGTAATAATCATGCCCCCATCAGCCACATGTTGTTTCATTTTGCGCTCAAGTAATACCACACCAGCGGTATCAAGGGCGGTGAAAGGTTCATCTAATACCCACACCACTGCTGGCTTGAGCCAAAGCCGACTCAGTGCAACGCGACGTTGCTGTCCCGCAGATAAGAATCTGACGGGCACATCTTCAAGGCCAACTAGCCCTAAGTTTTCAAGAACACGGTAAATAGTGTTATCGATATTAGATGCTTGGGTCAGATCTTTATTTTGAATACCGTGTTGAGCTAGCCAAAAGCGTAAGTTATCAACGGCAGACAAAGCGCCGTTCAAAGCACTTTTGTGGCCTAAATAAATAAGGTTTTGATAGTATAATGAAGGATTGCTATTAATATTCACGCCGTCGAAAGTCACGTCACCGTGTTCGGGCGAACTCAAGCCAGTAAGGATACGCAAAAGACTGGTTTTGCCTGCACCGTTAGGCCCACGCAAATATACTAATTCCCCTGCATTAAGATTTAACGAAAAATCGTCAAACAAAACACGATCGCGTTTTATGCAAGTTAGTCCAGATGCACATAAACCGGACACGCAAGCTCCTTTACTATTGACTGTTCAAAACCGGCGTAGTTTACCACAGTAAGATTCTTTCGCAGTCGCGAATTATGATTAAATATGATTTACTTCAATCACAAACGCGGTGATATGCCTCGCTTATTACCTATACTTCATATAACCGATTAAACTCATCGCTCACCTTGCCGATAAGCTCGTTATGACATCACAGTTAAGCGCACTGCTTTCAAATATTACTCAGAATACTTCAGGGTCGAAATCGTCGGCAGCATCTGTGCTGAATAATTTATCCCAAGCTGCTGCGCTTGATACCGCCGCGAAGGTAACCGTGGCGCGGTTGCCCGAACAGATACTTGCTATTCAAACGCAAGGGCAACCGGCAACACAAGTTTCACTTTTGAAAAGCGCAGATTTACTGCCACCACAGCGCCCCCAGTTGATCTCTTTCAGTCAAAACGGCGGAACTCAAGCTGCCCTTATTAGCACTGAAACAGGAATGAGTACCAGTCAAGTTACGGCGATGCAGCTTAAAACCCTTTCACTTTCGTTAGCGACAATGTTGGCACCTATGCCGACCCCACAACAGAACATGCGCGTTAATGTGCAGGCAACTGTTACACAATTAACGAATAATCAACTGAGTCTATCGCTAGCAGATGGTCAGCAGTTAAACTTACAACTAAAGCCTGACGCCGCAGCGCAATTGAGTGGCGATATCAAAAACAATGGCAAGCTGGTTTCACTGTCACTTAATCAGGTGCCTGGTGATACGGGCAAATTAGCAGTTGCAATAACGTCATCGAAACAAACAAACTTGGCGGCACAGGGTGCTCAATCAGCAGCTTCCACTTTACAAGCCGCCCCCTTATCGATAACAGATAGCAAAGTTTCGGCTGTCATCACCAATGCGTTGCGCTTCCAAGGTATCGCTTTCGGACATGGCAACCTAGGCAACGCTAATGTTCCAGATACAATTGCTAAGCAACTTCCGAATATTCAAACACAAAATACCTTGCAGCAGGTATCTATGCTTAGTCTTAAGGGCAATACACTAACATCGTATTCCGCTGCCAGTCAGGCAGTATTGAAGTTCCCTTCACCTGAAGGTAGTACTGTCATTCCAAGGGCTTCAGAGCAACTTGCCGCCAAACTTAGCGCTTTAGCTATTCCTCTGGGAGCTATGGTCGGAAAAGGGGTTGGACAAGGGGTTGAAAAAACGGCTGGAAATAATTCCATTGTGACTGATACCACGGTAAAAACTTCGGCAAACGGTGGTGACAATTTAGTTCAACGAGCAAAAGCAGATAATGCTAATCAAGCGTCGAGTTCTCCATCAATTAAATCATCGCCGGAATTCTCAACCGCAGTAGATCGCAAAAGTGCTTTGATACAAGGGACTGATGTTCACAAAGCCATCATTACTTTATCTCGCGCTTTGCTTAGCCAGACAGGTTCTACCCAACAAGCGCTAACACAGTTAACGGCTATACTTAATGGGACTGTCGAAGGCAGTGATACAACCACTGCCGTATTAAATCAAATAGCTAAGCAAATTACGGGAATAAACAGCAACGCATTACCCAGTGCTAGACCACTATTAACACCCCAACCATTTAATGCAACTAATGTAACTACCACACCTGCCTCATCTAATTCGAGCCAAGAGAGTATCGCCTCTACAAATGATGATACTGCTGGCATTAAGAAAGGCGCCGGAGATATAAATACAGGTAACGCTGATACCAGTTTGCGAAAAGGCATTTCTCAGCTAATCGCTTTGCTCGGTGGGTCGGGGAATGGCATTCGCGGAAATGCAACACAGGGCAACAACATTGGTTTCCCTTCAAATACAGCCCCATCAAGTGATAAAGCAGCAACTCAAGCAACTAGTTTACAGGATGGAGACAAAAACGGTTTAGAGACAAAATCCTCAACGCCAAATACCCAACATAACACCCAGGCGACTCAAAATAACGCCGACGCATCTATAGCTTCGCGCATTCATGCGTTAATCAACGCCCCCGCTATCGCGGTAACGCCGCTAACCTTAACGTCTCCAATTGCGGCTTCCAATTTTGTGCAAGGTTTGGTGGCATTGTTACAGTTATCATTGGCGGGTAGAGCGCTATCAAAGCAACCCTCTCTTAAAGCACAAATTGATTCACCGGATAGCATTATAAGTAAAACGATAACGAATTCGTCTGGTACTGTCCTCTCTAGCCGTGTTGCGCAAGATGTTGCCAATCTTGATAGTCGCACAAATTTACTGGCTAATTTAAAAACCTTATTGGCAAACCACCAACACAGCAAAGTCGCGCAGGCCGAAACTCGGGTTCAAGGGCAAGATAGTTTTTTCTATGCATTACCTTCTGTGACTCAACATTACGCACCCGCAGAACTTTTAGTGCAAAGAGAGCCTGACCGACAACACGAAAAAGAAGGCAAGGGTGGGGAGCGACGTTTATGGAATGTCACCATGAAACTAGATATTGGTGATGCGGGCCAACTACTCGCTAAATCCAAGATAGACACCGATACCATCACTATTAACCTTTATACTTCCAATGAAACCGTACTGACTCGGGTTGCTGATACCTTGCCTTTTCTAGAGCGAAGATTAGCGGATTTAGGACTGAATGTTGAGAAAATGAGTTTTCAGCGAGGCCATATACCTGAAACATTAAATAAACGTCCGCATCAAATTTTTGAGACAAGAGTATGAGTGAGAAAGCGAAGCGTGCAATTGGGCTCAAATATGATGGTGGCGATAAAAAAACAGCCCCAAAAGTTGTCGCTAAAGGCTACGGCGACCTTGCAGAAGCGATTATCGCCATGGCTGAAGAGTCAGGCATTCTTATCCATGAAGACCCTTATCTTAGCGAAGTGCTTAGTACCTTAGATTTGGGGCAAGATATACCTGAATCGTTATATTTTGTTATTGCAGAGCTACTAGCATATTCCTATGTTCTACAAGGAAAAATACCGCCGGGGTGGGAAGGTGTGGTTAAGCATATAAATTATGAGGTATAAGTCTTTTCAAGAGGCTTTTAACCCAATCACTTTCGAGTAAATTTCCTTGGCATTGTTCAATAAAGTGGGTTCGAATTCCAACGCTAAGTCATTTTGCGTTTTTATTATTTCACCAGCAGATATGTTCAATGAAGGGTCACCATGACCAGCACTCCCGGTCTTCTTAAATTTTTTATATGAGCTGGTTAATTCGTCGTCCAGGCCCAACCAATTTTTAATTCGATTTAAAGTTTCAGATGTAGAATCAACAATATTATCAGAATCGATCATCAGAACGCCTTCATATTTTTGAGCTATTTGGTATAAGTAATTGAGTCGATTTGTATAGTATTTAAGCATAGCATCGACATCTAGGTAACCTTCGTCACCAGTAACTTCTCCCATTTTAACAATACTTTTTACTGTTGCTTCTGGTTCCCGAACTAAAATTAAAATGTACACATTCTTTCTTTTTAAAATATCATGTGAAACAACAAAACTGTTATGTAGCAATTTGTCTAGAAAAAAGCCTTTCGTAGTTGATTGCCCAGTGTCTTTTAGCAATTCCACGTGCATTTTAAGAAGCGAACTTTTTTTAGGATAGTCATAGTGAAGTTCACCATACCCACACACTTCATCATGACTGCCAAGTACATGCGACAATAAGGAAGACCGACTGCGCATATGACTCAATATTAGAATATAATTTTGCTTTCCTAACAATACGCTCGGGTGTTTAAGAATTAAGAGCGCCTTATCTATTTTACTTTTAATTGACATTAGCTTGATATCCTATCAGCAATACAATTACATCATTGTTTAAAATCCATACTGACTTAAAACTTAATGAAGTTCAAGATAAGGCTAAAACACTATAAACGTTACCTAAATAGTACCTTCTCTTTATTAAACCAATACACACAAAATGCAATGAGTGCTGCGGCGATGGCTACTGTAGATGTAAATATGCCGAACAGGGCAAAGTAATCCATAGTGCCTTTAAATAGCTCTTTCATCGCTAACGCGACATTGGTAAGCGGCACCCAAATCCAACCACCTTCTAATTTAACCCCAGGCATCATAGCAATCAGCACAGGGAAAATTACCACCATAATCAGCGCCCCCATGTAGCTTTGTGCTTCTTTGAATGAGCGAGCATAAATAGAAAGTGATAATAAGACCGCGGCAAATATCGCCACTACCGGTATTAGCATTAAAAAGATAAGCACAAAATCAATAATGCCGATCATCGCCATTACCTCAGCCACAAACTCAATCGCCATTCCTTGCGATAAGACAATGCCCCATATGGCCATGGAGGAAACGGTGATAAGGGCAGTAATTAGCCCCGCTATACCGATGGTCAAAAATTTACCTAGTACAAGCTTGTAGCGGTCCATAGGCGATATCAACAACGTCTCTAACGTCCCTCTCTCTTTTTCACCCGCACCTAAGTCTGATGCCGGTGCCATAGCACCTTGTAGGCATAAAATGAAAATGAAATAAGGTAATAGTCCACCTAAGCGTTCTCCCCATACTTCACGATCATCCGCTATATTTTCTTTTTCAATCACAATGGGCGCTAATAACGCTTGTTGCTGGGCTTCATCCAGTCCTAATTTAGCAAAAGCTGTCTTTTGAAATTCGTTGGTGTGAATATCAACAATTTCAGAGACTCGCCCCATTACTTTATTTAACCCAGCATCATTCAAATACAATTGAAGCTTATGCTGTCCAGAAGCAAGCACATCACTGTTGAAGCTTTCAGGGATGACTAAAACAAAATCGACTGTTTCATCTTTAATGAGCTTGGCGTAGTCGGCTTCATCTTGTATATCCACCACCGTAAATTTATTGGTTTCATTAGCGAATTGCTTCGACATCTCTGGTGCATATTGCTCGCCCACAATGGCATATTTCAATACTACGTTTTCGGCTTTTTCAGTGGCTGAATTCATGAAAAACATCGCTACCCCAAAAATCAATGGGAAAAGCAGCAAGGGCAAAACAATCATAAAAATAATGGTTTTGCGGTCGCGTAGTAACTCTTTGAATTCCTTTTTAAAGATTAACCACATTGCCCACCTCCCCTATATCCATTTTTAATGTTTGTAAGAAACTTTTATGCATTTGTCCGCCCGATAGCGCACTAAAGGCGGCAAGGGAATCGTTGAATACTGTTTCGCCTTGATTAATCACTGTTACTCGGTCGCAAAGCATTTGAACTTCATCTAAGTGATGGGTAGAAAAAATAACCGGCGTCCCTTTATCTTTAAGTCGTTGGATAAAGTCCATGACTGTAGACGTAGCCATAATATCTAAACCAGTGGTAGGCTCATCAAGCACTACTAAGGAAGGTTCGTGAATAACAGCGCGGGCAATGGCTGTTTTTTGTTTCATGCCAGATGAAAAATTTTCTGCGCGTCTGTCCAAAAAGCTCTGCATATCAAGTAAGTCAGCCATTTCTTCAATACGTGCTGATATTGTCGATTTATCAATACCATGCAATTCGCCAAAATAAGCAATATTTTCCCGCCCAGTCAGCCTGCCATACAAGCCGGTTGAGCTAGACAGAAACCCTATTTTTTTACGCGCAATAATTGGGTTGGCTAACACGTCTTCGCCATCAATCACCACGGTACCGCTATCTGGTTTAAGTGCTGTTGAAAGCATGCGTAATGTCGTGGTTTTTCCTGCGCCGTTTGGCCCTAGTAAACCAAGAACTTCTCCGTGACCACATGAAAACGAAACATCTTTCACTGATTGAAAGTAGCGCCCTTTTAATCGTGGATCCTTTTTCTCTTGCTCACTTAGCTTTTTGGGGTTATCCACCTCAAAGCGTTTAGCAAGACTAGATATTTCAATCATTATCCCTTCCCTTTTTTATTATTTAAATCGAATGCTTACCGTACTAGTCTTTGCCTTTCTATTTTTATTACAGCTTTACTGTTTTTTTATTTTAATTCAATGCAGAGTATGGAATTAAAGTGTTAAGAAGTATGTTTTTCGAGCACAAAAAAACCCACCATTTGGTGGGCTTTTCGATAACTCTAGAGCGCGACTATCTATTACAAATAGTACGTTGTGAGTTACTGCTGAGCATCATCTTCTGCAGCAGGTGCTTCTTCTACTTTCACTGTTTTAGGTAAAAGTAGCTCAGCGCGAATTTGTTTTTCAATCTCATCGGCAATAGCTGGGTTTTCTTTCAGGAACTTCATTACGTTCGCTTTACCCTGACCAATTCGGTCGCCTTTATAGCTGTACCAAGCACCGGCTTTATCAACCAATTTCTGCTTAACACCTAAGTCGATAAGTTCAGCTTCTTTACTGATACCTTCACCATAGCGAATCATGAATTCAGCTTGCTTAAATGGCGGTGCCACTTTGTTTTTCACTACTTTAACGCGAGTTTCATTACCAACCACCTCATCGCCTTCTTTAACCGCACCAATACGACGGATATCTAAACGTACTGAGGAGTAGAACTTAAGAGCGTTACCACCTGTTGTTGTTTCTGGGCTTCCGAACATTACACCAATTTTCATACGAATTTGGTTAATGAAAATACATAAGGTATTTGAACGCTTGATGTTACCTGTAAGCTTACGCAATGCTTGCGACATTAATCGTGCTTGTAAACCTACGTGTGAGTCACCCATGTCGCCTTCAATTTCTGCTTTTGGCGTAAGGGCAGCAACCGAATCAACAATTACTACATCAACACCGCCAGAGCGAACCAACATGTCACAGATTTCAAGGGCTTGTTCACCCGTATCAGGCTGAGAGACTAGAAGCTCATCAATATTCACACCAAGTTTTGATGCATAAATAGGGTCTAGCGCGTGCTCTGCATCTACGAAGGCACAGGTTTTGCCATTTTTCTGCGCTTCTGCAATTACCTGCAAGGTAAGTGTCGTTTTACCCGATGCTTCTGGTCCGTAAATTTCTACCACACGACCGCATGGCAAGCCGCCTATGCCCAAAGCGATATCAATGGTTAGTGAACCTGTAGAGATAGCCTCAATGTCCATCGCTTGGTTGTCGCCTAAACGCATAATTGCGCCTTTGCCGAACTGCTTTTCAATTTGCCCAAGTGCGGCACTTAAAGCTTTAGATCTGTTATCGTCCACGTCAATATCCTCTAGGATTAGCGGTTAAATTCTTTATTGATAATGTATTCGTTGAAGCTTTCTTCATTGATGCAGACTTTGTTAAGAGAACCTTCACTAGCACTGCTAACATTCATTGCATCAACATTTGCTTACCGACACCTTACCAAGTGTTGCGTGCATTCTATACTGTACAAGCATACAGTTTCAACCTGAGTTTTCATTTTATTTTGCTTATTGGGCTCTCATTGGATGCTACTTGGCTGATCGTCGAATCAGTCAGCCAACATCGCTAATAGGTGAGTAATAGCAAATTCTATCGCATGCAAGCGAACAGCCTCGCGGTCTCCAGCAAAAACCTGTTTGATGTTTTCTTGCTTTTCACCGCAAATAAATCCAAACCAAACCGTACCCACGGGCTTTTCTTCGCTGCCCCCGCCGGGGCCTGCAATACCGCTTACGGTTACCACGACATTCGCGCCGCTTTTGTGCTTAACCCCCGCCGCCATCTCTTCAACGGTCTGCAACGACACAGCACCATACGCATTTAAGGTTTCTGGTTTTACGGCTAACTCACGCATTTTGGCGTCGTTTGAATACGTCACCCAACTTTGATTAAACCAGTCCGAACTGCCAGCAATACTGGTAAAGGCGAAAGCAATTCCGCCCCCTGTGCAAGATTCTGCGCTTGAGACCGTCCAGCTTTTGCGGCGAAGGGCATTACCTAACGCAGTCACCATCTCTGTTGTATTGTCAGATACCATGAATGTCCTTTTATTGCTATCGGCACTGTTATCAGCTTTGGCCGTAAGGCGTTAAACTGTGCTGATGTGCTAACATGCGTCAGCTATCAATCTATTAATGAAAACAGGAAATGGTTGAAAATTCCGTACCCATATCAATAATACTCAGCAAACGTGAAAAGCGATTATTTTAGCACCCCTGCTCTTTTAATCACTCTTCTGTTAATAATTCTTCTGTTAATATAACAAATTGAGTTATCGCAAGTATCAGCAATAAAAAAGCACGAGGCATTTTTTGGAATCACACACTCCTATGATGCGCCAGTATTTAACGATAAAGGCGCAGCACCCTAACATTTTGATGTTTTACCGTATGGGCGACTTTTACGAGTTGTTTTTCGATGATGCCAAGAAAGCCGCAGAACTGCTTGATATATCGTTAACCGCACGGGGTAAATCCGGCGGCGATCCTATCCCCATGGCTGGTGTACCTTACCATGCAGTGGAAAGTTACTTAGCCCGCTTGGTAAAAATGGGCGAATCGGTAGCCATTTGCGAACAAGTAGGCGACCCTGCTACCAGTAAAGGCCCCGTTGAACGTCAGGTTCAGCGCATCGTTACCCCGGGTACGGTTACCGATGAAGCCTTATTAGAAGAACGCCGCGATAATGTATTAGCCGCAGTATGCGGCCACAGTATGCATTATGGCGTGGCGACATTAGATGTGACCAGTGGCCGTTTTGTAGTGGTTGAGTGCGACACCGACGATGCATTGCTAGGTGAACTTCAACGAATTAACCCTGCTGAGCTGCTCTACCCTGAAGGGTTTGAAAGCTTACCGCTGATAGAACAGCGCAAAGGTTTGCGTCGGCGTCCCGAGTGGGAATTCGATATCGATACCGCTACCGAACAATTAACCGCTCAGTTTCAAACTAAAGAGCTTGCAGGCTTTGGCGTGTCAGACTTAACCAAAGGCATTGGCGCCGCGGGTTGTGTACTCCAATATGTGAAAGATACCCAGCGTACGGCGCTGCCTCATATTCGGCGCATTCAAAAAGAACAACAAGACAGCCGTGTACAGCTAGATGCTGCAACCCGCAGAAACTTAGAACTTACCCACAATTTAGCCGGCGGTATTGAAAATACCCTGTTTAGCGTAATGGATACGACCACTACCGCTATGGGTAGCCGGTTATTACAACGCTATATTCATTCGCCTATCACCGACCAGCACGAATTACATAACCGACAAGATGCTATAGAAGCACTAATCGACAATGAGCCAGAAGCTATTCGCAGCCATTTAAAAACCATTGGTGATATTGAACGCATAATGGCACGGTTGGCATTACGTTCAGCAAGGCCTAGGGATTTCGCAAGGCTCAAAAACGCGCTGAATACCCTGCCCGCCCTTCAAGAAGCGCTAGGGGCGTATAACGTTGCACAGCTTAATGAATTAAAACTGGCCATCAGTACCTACCCAGAGCTACAAACCTTATTAAATAACGCGATTATCGATAACCCGCCTGTGGTTATTCGCGATGGCGGCGTTATTGCAGAAGGCTTTAATAGTGAATTAGATGAGCTTCGAAAACTGTCTCAAGGTGCTACCGATTATCTCGACGCCATGGAGCAACGGGAACGTGAACGCACGGGAATTTCAACCTTAAAAGTAGGCTACAACCGGGTTCATGGTTTCTTTATCGAAATAAGCCGCGCTAATAGCGACAAAGCACCCGCCGAATATATTCGCAGGCAAACCCTTAAAAATACAGAACGCTTTATTACACCTGAACTAAAAGAGCACGAAGATAAAGTACTTACTAGTCAAGGTCGTGCGCTTGCCCTTGAAAAACAGCTTTATGAAGCGCTTTTCGATGAGGTTGCACCATGCTTGAATGCGCTAATTGAAACCGCCGCAGCACTGGCTAAACTCGATGTACTATGCTGTTTTGCCGAACGCGCGTTAAGTCTTGATTGGTATCGCCCCACGTTAAGTATGGAAAATGCACTGACCTACGAAGAAGGCCGCCATCCTGTGGTGGAACAGGTTATGAAAGACCCTTTCATTGCCAACCCACTAACGCTCAACGATAGCCAGCGTATGCTTATTATTACTGGCCCTAACATGGGCGGTAAATCAACATATATGCGCCAAACTGCCTTAATTGCGCTGCTAGCCTATATTGGCAGCTATGTGCCCGCACAAAACGCCCATATTGGTAAAATCGACAGGATCTTTACCCGTATTGGTGCATCTGACGATTTAGCCTCTGGTCGCTCAACCTTTATGGTAGAGATGACAGAAACTGCCAACATTCTGCACAACGCCACAGAGCATTCGTTAGTTTTAATGGATGAGATTGGCCGCGGCACCAGTACTTACGATGGTTTGTCATTGGCATGGGCATGCGCCAGCTATCTTGCTCAAAAGCTGAATGCTTACACCCTATTTGCAACCCACTATTTTGAGCTCACCGAGTTACCAGATACTGAAAAGAGCGTGGTTAATGTGCACTTAGATGCAGTTGAGCACGACGATACCATCCGGTTTATGCACAGTGTACAAAATGGCGCGGCCAGTAAGAGCTTCGGTTTACAGGTTGCCCAACTTGCGGGTGTGCCTAAACCTGTCATTAAAGCGGCGCAGCAAAAGCTCGCTATTTTGGAAAACGCGCATCTCATCTCTGAAACTGAATCCGGTGTTGGGAATACTACTGATAAGTCATCTAAAACTGCGGATAAAACTGGTAAGCAACACGCTAAAGCAACCAGTAAAAAAGCAGCTGTATCTTCAACTTCACCATCACAATCTCAGTCTCAACTGTTGTTCCCAGATAAACCGCATCCGGTTGTTGAAGCGTTGGAAAACTTATCACCGGATGAGCTTTCCCCACGCCAAGCGCTAGACCTCATTTACACGCTAAAGCGTTTAAGTCAGTTCTAAAAAGAAGCGCTAGCCTCAAAAGCAGCGCTCAAATAGGTAAAAGAAGCGATTGTGTGGGCAAACAGATTGTCTGCTCACACTAACTTGCGTATACTATTATCCCGTCCAAAGTATGGGTAGTTTAGTTCCTAAACTACACTCATATTTACCCAATACAACTCAACGTTCTAGGTTTCGCATGACAAATTATATTTTCGTCACCGGTGGTGTAGTTTCATCGCTAGGTAAAGGTATTGCCGCTGCGTCGTTAGCCGCAATTCTTGAAGCTCGCGGGCTCACCGTCACCATGTTAAAACTCGACCCGTATATTAATGTCGACCCAGGCACCATGAGCCCTATTCAACATGGCGAAGTATTTGTTACCGATGATGGCGCAGAAACCGATCTGGATCTTGGTCACTACGAGCGTTTTATCCGCACCCGTATGACTAAGCGTAACAACTTCACTACCGGACGGGTATACGAAGAAGTACTAAAACGTGAACGTCGAGGCGACTACTTAGGCGCCACTATTCAGGTCATCCCACACATTACCAACGAAATTAAACGTCGTGTGGTTGAAGGCGCCGAAGGTCACGATGTGGCTATTGTTGAGATTGGTGGAACGGTAGGTGATATTGAATCACAGCCTTTCTTAGAAGCAATCCGTCAGCTTGGTACCGAGCTTGGCCGCGAAAAAGCCATGTACATGCACTTAACCTTAGTGCCTTACATGCCAGCTTCTGGTGAAGTAAAAACTAAGCCAACTCAGCACTCAGTGAAAGAGCTTCGTTCGATTGGTATTCAGCCAGACATTCTAGTGTGCCGCTCTGTAGGTGCATTACCATCTACTGAGCGTTCTAAAATTGCATTGTTCACTAACGTAAATGATAAATCGGTTATTTCCCTTAAAGACGTAGACAGCATCTACCGCATTCCAGCTGCACTTAAAGCGCAAGGTATGGATCAGCTTGTGGTAGACCGTTTTGGTTTAGACTGTAAAGAAGCCGACCTATCAGAATGGGAACAGGTACTTTACGCAGAATCTAACCCAACTGCTGAAGTTAATATCGGTATGATTGGTAAGTACGTAGAATTACCGGATGCTTATAAGTCAGTTAATGAAGCTCTTAAACATGCAGGCTTGAAGAACCGCTTAACCGTAAATATTCACCATATCGACTCGCAAGATGTTGAAAGCAAGGGCCCACAAATTCTAGAAAAACTAGATGCTATATTAGTGCCTGGTGGTTTTGGTGAGCGCGGTATCGAAGGCAAAATAGCCGCCGCACGTTATGCTCGTGAAAACAAAGTGCCTTATTTAGGTATTTGTTTAGGTATGCAAGTAGCACTCATTGAGTTCGCTCGTAATGTAGCAGGTATGGAAGATGCCAATAGCTCAGAGTTTGATCCTGAAACGCCTTACCCTGTCGTTGGCTTAATTACCGAATGGCTTGATGAAGCAGGTACCACAGAAGTTCGTAACGAAAGCTCAGACTTAGGCGGCACTATGCGTTTAGGTAGCCAACTGTGCCACTTAATTGAAGGTACTAAGGTACATGAAATGTATGGTAGTGCTGAAATTTACGAACGTCACCGCCACCGTTACGAAGTAAATAACAACCTTCGAGAGCAAATTGAAGCAGCAGGGTTGAAGGTAAGTGGTTTGTCCACTGATAAACGACTTGTAGAAGTAATAGAAATACCTGACCATCCTTGGTTTATTGCGGGTCAATTCCACCCTGAATTTACGTCAACCCCACGTGATGGACACCCATTATTTAAAGGGTTTGTCGCTGCTGCTGGACAGTATCAAAAAGAGAATCATTAATTTCTAATAAGGGAACACTTTCTCCCGTTGTGTTCCCAAACAATTGTTAAGGAAAAAACATGGCGAAAATTAGTCGCATTATTGGTCGCGAAATTCTGGACTCACGCGGTAATCCTACCGTAGAAGCCGACGTGTATTTAGAATCAGGCGTTATGGGTCGTGCTGCGGCACCATCTGGCGCTTCAACCGGTAGCCGAGAAGCACTAGAACTTCGTGACGGTGACAAGTCTCGTTATTTAGGTAAAGGCGTAATGAAAGCCGTAGCCGCTATTAACGATGCCATCGCACCTGCGCTTTTAGGTAAAGATGCACTAGCGCAAGCTGATATCGACGCTATCATGATTGACCTAGACGGCACAGAAAATAAAGAAACTCATGGTGCAAATGCTATTCTAGCGGTATCGCTAGCGGTTGCTAAAGCAGCGGCTTTAGAAAAAGGCGTTGCCCTTTACGAGCACATTGCAGATCTTAACGGCACTCCTGGTCAATACTCAATGCCAGTACCTATGATGAACATCATCAACGGTGGCGAGCACGCAGACAACAACGTAGATATTCAAGAATTCATGGTACAGCCAGTAGGCGCAAAGAGCTTCAAAGAAG
Source organism: Alteromonas sp. Mac1 (assembly GCF_001562125.1). NCBI lineage: Bacteria > Pseudomonadati > Pseudomonadota > Gammaproteobacteria > Alteromonadales > Alteromonadaceae > Alteromonas > Alteromonas sp. Mac1. The sequence continues at coordinate 1,144,318 of NZ_CP013932.1, read as the reverse complement.
CCCTACGCATGGGTGCTGAAATTTTCCATTCACTGAAGAAAGTACTTTCTGCTAAGGGCCTAAACACGGCCGTTGGTGACGAAGGTGGTTTCGCACCAAACCTTAGCTCTAACGCTGAAGCGCTAGCGGTTATCGTTCAAGCAGTCGAAAACGCTGGCTACAAAATGAATGAAGATATTACGCTTGCACTAGATTGTGCGGCATCTGAATTCTACAAAGATGGCCAATACGTATTGTCTGGTGAAGACAAGAGCTTCGATTCTGAAGCCTTTGGTGATTACCTAGCCGACCTTTCTGACAAGTACCCTATTGTGTCTATTGAAGATGGCCTAGACGAAAGTGATTGGGACGGTTGGGCAAGCTTAACCAATAAGATTGGTGAAAAAGTACAACTTGTTGGTGACGACTTGTTTGTAACTAACACTAAAATTCTTAAGCGTGGTATTGATAACGGTATTGGTAACTCAATTCTTATCAAGTTCAACCAAATTGGTTCACTGACTGAAACATTGAACGCAATTAAGATGGCAAAAGATGCAGGCTTCACTGCTGTTATCTCTCACCGTTCAGGTGAAACTGAAGACGCTACTATTGCTGATTTAGCAGTAGGTACTGCGGCTGGCCAAATCAAAACTGGTTCACTGTGTCGTTCTGACCGTGTTGCTAAGTACAACCAACTTCTTCGCATTGAAGAAGCCTTGGGTGATGCGGCAACTTATAAAGGTCGCTCTGAAATTAAAGGTCAGTAGCCTATTCATAGTGCACTTAAGACAAGAGCGCACTTGAGACAAGAGTGCACTTAATATAAAAGTGTACTGGTTACTTATCTAATCAAAAGCTGCGTAAAGACCCATAATTTTGGATAACCTTTACGCAGCTTTTTTGTGCCTGTTTGAAGCCCTTCCCTCACGTCCCTTAAATAGCCCCCTTCCCTAGCCCCCCTCAATAACGCCCTTTTAATAACGCCCCATTCAAAAAAGATGACAATGATTAAGGACTAGCGAGCTTAATTTAAGACAAAAAAATACCCCAGCTCGTGCTGGGGTATTTTAATTTAGTGTTGTTAGTGAAGCTACGCGCTAATTAGAAGCGGTAGTTAGCACCTAAAGTCACTCGGCGGTCGGTAAGACCTTGGAAGCACAATAACGCACCTTCATTGATACAAGACTGTTCAACTTCTGATTCAGTAATATTCACCGCCTCAATACCTATGTTGAAGTCTTCGTTCACGTCGTAGTTAATACTTGCATTAAGCTGACCACGATCTTCCTGAACCACTGGGAAGCCCCAAGGGAAGCTTGATGTGCTACCGAAGTCATCCGAACGATACGCTTCACGCCATGTGTAACGCATACGCGCCGATAAACCAAACTTCTCATAGTACAAGGTGAAGTTATACGCATTTTCAGATAAGTTCAGTAGACCTTGAACTGCTGACACTTCAATATCATCAATACCTGTAGAGGCTGCGAATACATTTGCCGCACGACTTGTTGCTGTATTTTCAGAATCACCACCGTCAAACTCTTGAATAGTGTAGTTAGCAAGTACACCGAAACCTGAAGCCCAACCTAGCTCTTTTTCAAAGCTTGAAAGGTCATATTGAACGGCAATTTCGATACCTTTTTGCGTAGTTTCGCCAGCATCGTTAATCTTAGTCTCTGTACCGACACAAATACCTGTACCTAGGTCAGGTCCAAAAACGTTGATATCAGCAATGGGGTTAAACACACCGCCACCTTCACAAGGATCGGTTAAGTCACGATAACCTGTTACCGGATCTTCAAACGGGCTCACGATTTGGTCAACGTGCAGTGCTTTACGTGTTTTGTGGAATATACCAACACTTAACACACTTGCTTCAGCAAAATACCATTCAGCCGCTAAGTCAAAAGATGTTACTTCTTCAGGCTCTAGCCCTGGGTTACCAATAGCCACATTTGGGTTAGGACTTGTGCTAAATGTTACTGACGTAGATAGGTCATCAAAGTTAGGACGGCGTATATCTTTACCGGCACCAAAGCGAAGTACAACATCATCAGCCACATCAGCAACAATATTTAAGCGAGGTAGAATGAAATCGTAATCACCGGTATTAGTTACTTGCGATACCAATTCGTTTCCGTCACCGTCTACCGTAATTGAGTTACCCACAGAGGTAACGTCTGTTTGCAAATAACGTACGCCGAAATTACCGCGGAACATTTCATATTCAAAGTTCGCTTGCGCATAAAGAGCATGTGTTTCTTCTTCGATGTCGAAGAAACCAGACGAGCTAGATGTTGGTGCGTTTAATGTAGCTGTAGAGCCATGTGCGTCCATAGCTTGCTGTAATGAAGCTAAAACACCATCTGGATCTGAAGCCACTAATTCAGGATTAATGATTAAGAAGTCTCGAACGAAAAGTTCGCGACCATCCGCATCATTGAAGTTGTTAGGTCCTGCGACTAGCAATTCAGAGAACAAATCGCCTCGAGGGCTGTCTTCCATGCTTCTCAAACCAACGCTAGTACTAACATCATCACGGGTGCTAGTTGATTTGTTATAGCGATAACCAAAGTCAACTGACGTAATCATCGAGTCTACGTAGTATGAAAAGTCAAAACGAATCGCATCTTCTGAGTTTTCAGTGGTATCTCTACCAATGTTTACATCACGTAGAACAACGTTTGAAGGGTCTAAAAGCTGCTCTACTGTTGGCGCATATTCCGCACCAGATGCAATACCGAACGCTAATGAGCCGCCAGATAAATCATATTCAAACGGAACACTGTTATCGTTACCGCCACCAGCATCTAATGGTGCATTAGGGTTGATGAAGTTAAGCGTAGTATTAAAGCTAGGTGTGGTAGTATCTGAAGATGAAGATGCAACTTCAGCACTTACAAACCATTTCTCGCCTTGCCATTCACCACCTAATCTAAAGATCTGGCTCTCTGTAATACGAGAGTTTGTATCGGTCGACAAACGAAGGTTAGGATCGTCGTCATCGTTATCAAGATTCACTGGAATAACACCGCGAAGCGCAGCCTGCATTGAACCTAAATCAGTACCACCTAATGAACCGAAGTTGATCGTTTCAAATGCATCAGGTACTGAAATATCGTTAAGTGCACTTACGCCTGATGCCTGAACACGTGAACTTTCTTGCAAACGTTCTTGGTCATTAATGATGGCGTCGAAGAAAAACTTAGTGTTGTCGTTAGGCTGCCATTCAAAGGTACCTACGAAGTTTTTCGTTTCATATTCGTAGTTGTCGTAATCTTGTACGAAAAACTGAATGGGAAGGAAGTCGAATGACTGGGCACTTGCTACGCCGCTGTCAGAAGCAATTAGGTTATCTCGGTCAGCACGTGGTCTAAATGCAGATACATCTTGTTCTGAATAACTACCACTCACTACAACACCAAATTTACCGTGGTCGTTCTCCCAGTTATCACCATAAGTCGCTGAAAGACGAGGCTGGAAACCGCTATCTGTAGATAAACTACTGTTTTCACCTTGAACACGAATCGACGTCAATCGCTCAGTCAATTGTAGAGGACGAATTGTCTTAAGATTGATGGTACCACCAACAGAACCTTCAATTGTTTTCGCATCTGGTGACTTGGTAACTTCCAAGCCCGCAATGATTGCTGCTGACACATCTTCAAAATCGATACCACTTCGGCCTGCGCCTGAGCCTACCGTTGATACGCCGTTAATCTCTGTTCGGTTGGCATCTGTACCACGGATTTGAACACCCGTACCAACACCTGCTTCACGAGTGATTTGAATACCCGTGATGTTTTCTAACACTTCCGCTAAGTTTTGGTCAGGCAATTTACCAATATCCTCAGCTTCAATGACTTCTACTAAATTGTTTGTAAAACGTTTTTCATTTAGAGCACTGGCTAACGAGGCGCGAATACCAGAAACCTGAATAACTTCTACGTCTTTTTCGGCTTCTTGTTGAGCTTCTTGAGCAAGGGTAGAAGTGGCAAAACTCAACGATGTTGCAGACAACATCGCTAATGTGATTTTAGATAATTTGTGTCCCATGTGTGTTTCCTCTTGCAGCGTTTTGAACCGAGCCTTCAGGCTTTCAAAACAGCGTTGCTAAGTTATGTGTGGTTACATCCTGCACTATTAAAGATACACTTCATTTACAAGATGATTACAAACCTAGACGAAAAACATACAATGGTCAACCTTTGATCACTTAAAAACACAGAATTATTAACACTAATTGTAATGCCAATTAACAAGAGCGTAACTAACCAATAAAAACCCCCATCCCAAAAGCCATACAATAATACATAACTATCAAGTAGTTACTTATAATTAACTGCATTTTTTTGTTGTTTTTTAAGTAAAAAATGTGAGGTAAATTAAATGATTATTCTTTAGTATTGTTTCGCTAGATGAAGGCTAATTCAAAAGTGGTAATACTAATTGCTTATATAAATATATTCGATGCCACAAGATTGGTAATGTAAAATGTTAATGGCCATTATTTCAGTCAGCTAGTTAAATATATTTTTGAGTTAGCTTAATTTTATTACATTAAAGCCTTTTAACACGTTTAAGACTGTTAACTCGGTGATGCTCTTTGAGCTCTCTTACCGCCAAAGTAGATGCTTCAATTTATAGGTTGGTCGCATTGGGTTTCTGGATACCCAGCATAAATCCTGCTAACGTAGGTTTATTGCGTCTTTTTATTGTCTTACCAGTATTATGGCATCCGACGGACATACGTCTTCCACACAATCAGGTTTTTTTAGTAATTCGGGCGAGCTCGGCGGTGCACAACCGCAGTTCACTGAAATTTGTACTGCGTTATATGAAAGAGAGCTTTTGCTCATAGCGCATAAAGGCCCCTCAAATGTGTCTATATTGCGCCGAAGATTAGCCGGCCTGCCCCACCATATTCGAAGTGTGGCACGATACCTCATTGACAATAACTCACCGCTAGATATTGATCCCCACAATGGAAGTTGGTTTATTAAGCAACCTGGTAAGTGCCCAGGGCACAGCCAACCTATTGATAAAAAACGTCCGTGGTATGGTCAATACGCAGATTACGGTTTGGTTATACCTATTTGCATAACTACGTTAGAAGGTATGCATATAGAGCTCGACTCAATAGATAGCGTGAATCACGCCACAAACACGCTTCATACCAATAAACACGGATGGTTTTCTTTTGATGGCGAGATGGCACATAGGGAAGCTGAAACAAGTCAGCACAAAGCAGGGTTCGGCACGACAGGGCTCGATACGACAGAGCTCGGCACGACAGAGCTCGGCACGTCCAGCTTTACCGATGCAAATGCGGTATTAAAGCGACAGCTTTTGAAACCTACAACTGCAATTATGGCATCTGCGTGCAGTGGGCATATGTGGCGTCATAAATCGAAGGGGGCACCTCGAGCACTTTCATTGCGAGAAATGCGTCTGTCCACTCACATAAACTGGAAGAATTTCACGCTGAAAGGCCAAGCCTAGTAATCAGTTACAGCGCATCCGATGCAAATGTATAGCGGTATTGATTAACTACAGTTACCTTGAATTGATACCCTGTAAGAGCAGTTAATCCAGCGCTTCTTCGTACAATTTGATAAAGCGAGAGAAGCCCTCAATGTGTGGTAAGTGCCCTAAACCGTCAAGCTCTTTCACCGTTATGGCATTGTTGCGGGCTTTAACTTCAGCGCCAAGTCTATCGTAACGACCTAGCTCCCGCGTAACCCCTTCTTTTTTCCAGCCGCGTCCGGGCCCAGTTCTATCCCTTGTGCCTAAAATTAAGGTCACCGGTACTTGGAATCTATCGAACTCCTCTATAACGGGCTGGGTAAATATCATGTCGTAAGTTAACGCACTCACTTTGGCTAGTTGGGGCCAATCATCACCTTCAATCCATCCCATTAAATGGCTTGCATGAAAGGCATAGGTGTCATTCCAATCACCATCGTAATAGTTTGTCTTTTGGTAATTAACAATGTTTTCAGGCGTTTTCTTCAACTCATTTTGCTGAAAAAATTCGACATCTTTATAGTCCACATACTGCAAATAATTTTCCAATCCAATGGGGTTGATAAGTACGAGCTTGCTCACACTTTCAGGATAATTTAGCGCAAATCGTGACGCCACCATGCCCCCCATCGAATGACCTGTCACTATCACATCTTCTAGATTTAGTGATGTCAGCAACTGTTTGGTGTTGTTCGCTAGTGTCGCAAAGCTATATTGATAATTAATTGGCTTATCTGATTTACCAAAGCCAATTTGATCAGGGATGACAACTCCATACCCTTGCTCATGCAGCCAATTGGCTGTGGTTTCCCAATAACTACTGGCAAAGTTCTTACCATGCAACAACAGTACTGTGGGTTGCCCTTCCTTTGCCGGTAAATGCATGTATGCCATGGTTAACCCTTGCCCTTGAGATTCAAATGCCATGGTGTGAACATCAAAAGGATACTCGAAGTCTGTTAGATTTTTCGAAAAGGGTTTTGCAAAAACAATGGTTGAAAACGTGAAGATAAGAAACGAAAAACCTAAAGAAAAAATAGCGCGTTTCATCATTTTGCTCTCAAGAAGATATTAGGTGATTTACCCTATCAAAATCGCTGAAACAATACGCCTTTGTTAAGCAGCGAAATTCGCTATTCCATCGCAATTTGGCAACTAAATAGACAATATTGGCGCTTTATCAATTTCATGAAATTAGTATATATATCCTAACGACCAGCTCCTCACCCGCTAAATTTAAATCAGGTGAAATATATACATTAAATAATCCCAAAAAATAGGATAAACAACCTATTTTAAAAAAACCATTATTTATAACCAAATTTTATACCCATTATTAGAATCAAAGGTTGACCTTAAAGGCCTGGATGGGTACATTGTCGCTATCAACTGGTCGGCAAAGAAAAATACGCAAATGATGCGCAATCGCTTTCTTCTAACTCTACTCCTTATGGCAGCAAGACTGCACGGGTAGATTGCGACCAGCGATTAATTACACAGAAACCCGTGCTTAGCACGGGTTTTTTTTTAACTTTTATAAACGAGAGAGCGTTATGACTAATCAAGTGAAAATCTTTGATACCACATTGCGAGACGGTGAGCAGGCCTTACCTGCAAGCTTAAGTGCCAAAGAAAAGCTGCAGATCGCTCTAGCGCTCGAACGTTTAGGTGTTGATATCATTGAAGCAGGCTTCCCTGTTTCATCACCAGGCGACTTTCGCTCGGTACAAATGATTGCAAAAGAAGTTAAAAATTCGGTTATATGCGGTTTATCACGTGCGTTGGAAAAAGATATTGATGCTTGCGGCCAAGCCCTTGGTGTAGCCGAGCAGTTTCGTATTCACACCTTTATCGCCACTTCAGAAATTCACGTAGGTGCCAAGTTACGAAAATCTCATGATGAAGTAGTAGATATGGCAGTTGCGGCAGTGAAACATGCCCGTAAATACACAGATGACGTAGAGTTTTCATGTGAAGATGCGGGTCGTACCCACATAGATTACTTATGCCGCATGGTAGAAGCTGCTATTAATGCAGGTGCTACCACAGTAAATATTCCTGATACGGTTGGTTACACCACGCCAACGGAATTCGGCGGTATTATTCAACAATTGTTTAACCGTGTTCCAAATATTGATAAAGCGGTGATTTCTGTTCACTGCCACAACGATTTAGGATTAGCCGTTGCAAACTCATTAGCCGCGGTTGAGCAAGGTGCTCGTCAGGTTGAATGTACTATTAACGGTATTGGTGAACGAGCCGGTAACGCTTCGCTAGAAGAAATTGCAATGATTTTGCAAACCCGCCAAGCCATGTTGGGTATCAATACAAACATCAATTCACAGGAAATTTCGCGCACCTCTAAATTGGTTAGCCAATTATGTAATATGCCGGTTCAAGCGAATAAAGCCATTGTAGGTGCGAACGCATTTAGTCACTCATCGGGTATTCACCAAGACGGTGTATTAAAAGCGCAAAATACTTATGAGATCATGACACCTGAAAGTGTAGGTATTAATAAAAACAACCTAAACTTAACGTCTCGCTCAGGTCGCCACGTAATTAAGCATCGCTTAACCGAATTAGGTTACAAAGTAGAAGATTACGATTTGGAAGCGGTTTACGACGCATTCTTAAAATTGGCCGACAAAAAAGGCCAAGTTTACGATTACGACTTAGAAGCTTTGTTGTTCTTCGATAAGCAAAAGCATGACCATGCGCATTATCAATTAATGTACTTGCAAGCCAGTTCAGGTCGCGAAATTATTCCAAGCGCTACAGTAAAATTAAAAGTGGGCGAAGAAGAAATTATTCAATCTAGTATTGGTAATGGTCCGGTTGATGCCGCATACAATGCGATTAGAGCTATCTTGGGTCATGAAGATGTTGAAGTTGTAGACTTCAAATTAGATTCAAAAGGCGAAGGGGCCGATGCCCTAGCACAAGTGAGTGTAATCGCCACTTATAAAGGGCGTCGTTTCCACGGCATTGGTCTTGCCACCGATATTGTTGAAGCAGGTGTTAAAGCCCTTATCTTTGTATTAAACAACACTTATTTAGCTGATCAAATTGACCAGCAAAAAAATCAACAAGAACGCGTTGCAGGAGTTTAAATGAGCCAGTTCTCAATTGCCGTATTAGCCGGAGACGGTATAGGCCCAGAAGTAATGCAAGAGGCCAACAAGGTCTTAGATGCGGTAGAAAAAAAATTCAATGTAGCATTTAACCGCACGGCTTACCCTGTCGGCGGTTACGCTATAGATACTGAAGGTGAAGCCCTTCCTTCAAAAACCTTATTAGGTTGTGAGCAAGCCGATGCCATTTTATTTGGCAGTATTGGCGGCCCTAAGTGGGACACCTTACCACTAGAGCAGCGCCCAGAGCGTGCCGCGTTATTAACATTGCGTAGCCATTTTGATTTATTCAGTAACTTGCGCCCTGCCCGTATTTATCCTGGGTTAGAAGCCTTGTCTCCACTGCGTGAAGATATTGCTAAATCTGGCGTAGATGTATTGGTAGTGCGTGAACTTACCAGCGGTATTTACTTTGGCCAGCCCAAAGGACGCGAAGGTGAAGGCGAAGAAGAGTTCGCTTTTGACACTATGCGCTACAGCAAACGTGAAATTCGCCGCATTGCCGTTGCCGCTTTTGAAGCTGCGCAAAAACGCCGCGGTAAAGTGACCTCTGTAGATAAAGCTAATGTATTACTTACCAGCCGCTTGTGGCGTGAAGTGACTGAAGAAGTGGCAAAAGACTACCCAGACGTAGAGCTTGATCATATCTATATTGATAACGCGACCATGCAAATCATGAAGAACCCAGCGCAGTTTGATGTAATGCTGTGTTCTAACTTGTTCGGCGATATCGTTTCTGATGAATGTGCCATGATGACGGGCTCAATGGGCTTATTGGCTTCAGCTAGCATGAACGAAGACGGTTTTGGTTTGTACGAGCCAGCGGGTGGCTCTGCCCCTGACATTGCAGGCTTAGGCATTGCTAACCCTATTGCACAGGTGCTTTCTGCCGCCATGATGCTACGTTTCAGCATGAACCTAACTGATGCTGCCGATGCCATCGAAAAAGCGGTTATTGCCACATTAGAAGCGGGAGTTCTTACAGGCGAACTTCTTCCTGATGATAAGCGAGAAAACGCATCTACCACCTCTCAAGTCGGTGATGAGATAGTAAAACAATTAATGGCGCAGGAGTAATTAACACCATGGCCAAGACCTTATACGACAAAGTGTGGCAAGCACATATTATCGATCAATTAGGCGAAGACAGCTTAATTTATATCGATCGCCACCTTATTCACGAAGTGACTTCACCTCAGGCTTTTGCTGGCTTAAATGAAAAAGGCCGTAAAGTACGTTGCCCTGAGCGCACTGTAGGTACAATGGATCACAGTATCTCTACTCGCTCGTTGGCGATAGATGCATGTGGACCGCAAAATGCGCTTCAACTTCATACTCTTGCTAACAACTGTGAACAACACGGTATTCAGTTATTCCCTGTGGGTCACCAAAAGCAAGGTATCGTGCATGTTATGGGCCCTGAACTAGGTCTTATTCAACCGGGCATGACTGTGGTATGTGGTGATTCACACACCGCCACCCATGGTGCATTCGGTGCCCTAGCGTTTGGTATTGGTACCTCTCAAGTAGAGCACGTATTAGCTACGCAAACCCTTAAGCAAAGCCGCGCGAAAAGCATGCTTATTAAGGTTAATGGCGCGCTTCCTGTGGGCATTACTGCGAAAGACATCATTCTAGCTATTATCGGCAGAATTGGTCACGCAGGGGCCACTGGGCATGTAATTGAATACGCTGGTGAAGCTATTTCTGGTTTAACCATGGAAGAACGCATGACTGTGTGTAATATGAGTATTGAAGCTGGCGCTAAAGCGGGCTTAATTGCCCCTGATGACACCACTTTTGAATACCTTAAAGGCCGTGAATACGCACCAAAAGACCAAAATTGGGAAGATGCAGTAGCCTATTGGAAAACCCTTTACACAGAAGAAGGCGCAAGCTTCGACACAGTAGTAGAACTTGAGGCTGCCGACATTGCACCGCAAGTAACGTGGGGCACAAACCCAGGCCAAGTTATTGGTGTTGATACTCCAGTGCCGGGTCCGGATGACTTTTCTGATCCTATCGAAAAAGAAAGCGCCAAAAAAGCTTTGGGCTATATGGGATTATCAGCAGGCGATAAGCTTGCAGATGTTGCCGTAAACCACGTATTTATTGGTTCTTGTACCAATGGTCGTATTGAAGATTTACGTGCTGCTGCCCATATTGCCAAAAACGGCAAAGTAGTCGATACGGTTACCGCCATTGTAGTTCCAGGCTCAGGTCATGTGAAAAAACAAGCTGAAGCAGAAGGGCTAGATAAAATCTTTACTGATGCAGGCTTTGAATGGCGTTTACCTGGCTGCTCTATGTGCTTGGGTATGAACGACGACAAACTTGTTGCTGGCGATCGCTGTGCGTCAACCAGTAACCGAAATTTTGAAGGCCGTCAGGGGCGTGGTGCACGTACCCATTTGGTAAGCCCTGCAATGGCTGCTGCAGCTGCTATTGCTGGCCGTTTCGCCGATGTTAGAGATTTTCAGGAGTAACCTATGTCTGATTCAACACAAGGTTTTACCGCCCATACAGGTTCAGCTGTACCGCTAGACCAAGCAAACGTCGATACCGACCAAATTATTCCTAAGCAGTTTCTAACCGGTGTAACTCGCGCTGGCTACGGAAAGCATTTGTTCCACGATTGGCGTTATTTGGATTTAGAAGAAAAAGTACCTAACCCAGAGTTTTCATTGAACAAACCTGAGTTTGCCGGTGCAAGTATTCTTCTTACCCGAGAAAACTTCGGTTGTGGTTCTAGCCGTGAACATGCGCCATGGTCGCTGAACGATTTTGGTTTTAAAACCATTATTGCCACCAGTTATGCTGATATTTTTTATGGTAACTGCATTAATAACCAATTATTACCGGTTGCGCTTGCCAGCAGCGAAATGGATGCGTTATTTGCAGCAGTTGAAGCTAACCCTGCATTAGAAATTACGGTTAACTTACCAGAGCAAACTGTATCATTTGCTGAGACTAGCTTTAGCTTCGACATTGCCGATCATCATAAAACTAACTTGCTAAAAGGGTTAGATGCTATTGGTCAAACCTTAGAGCTTACCGACAAAATTTCGGCTTATGAAGCAAAGCAACCTGCTTGGGCTTAAATACTGGCTATTAAATACTAAGCTTTAAGCACTAGGTTTAAATTTTAGTGTAATTCGGCACAATTTTGCCCCGTAGTAATGGCGAAGTACTCCTACTTCGCCTAACTTTAATAACTAGTTAACATCGCTCAAAAAGTTGAATGGAGTCTTTATGCTGAAAGCAGTACCTATTGATGATCTCAAACCAGGGATGTACATCAACCAAGTACTTAAACAAACTGGCAGCTTACGGATGCGTTCAAAGGGTCTTGTAAAACACCAAACGGTTATCAACACCTTAAAATCTCGCGGGATACAGACTGTTCAAGTAGACTTCGAGAAATCTCTTAATCACGAACCATCGACCGATTCAGTCCCACTTTCCACACCAGAAGCAAGCACTCAAGCGTCTACTAAACTAGAAAAAGGCCAACAGATCGCGCAAAACAGCCTTACACGAAACGCAATGAAAGAAGCCAACGGGCTATACTTTGATGCGGTAAATATACAAAACGGCTTTTTATCAGCGCTTAACCGCGGTGCAGTAAACGACTTAAAGTTATTGAAAGACCTAGCACAAAGCCTTATCGATAGTATATTTGATAACAAAGACGCCCTGTCCTGCTTAACCCTGATAAAAAACAACAACGCTTACCTGCTAGAACACTCCATCAACTGTAGTATTTTAATGGGCATGTTTACCCAATTTCTAGGCTATGACAGAGAAACCATAGACCAAGCGAGTTTAGGGGCTTTGTTAATGGATGTTGGCATGTCGTCCTTACCTATGGATGTTCATAACAACGTTGAGGATTTGTCAGCGGCAGATTGGGAAGTGATGAAAACTCATGTTGATATTGGTGTTGAGCTTGTTCAGCAGTGCGGTGAGATTTCAGATTTAGTGTTATCGATTATCGCGCAACACCACGAACGTATAGACGGCAGCGGTTACCCTAATGCATTAAAAGAAATAGAAATTTCCGAATTTGCGCGCATTGCAGGCATTATTGATACTTACGATGCTATGGTGTCTAACCGCCCCCATAAAGAAAGCATTAGCCCTACACAAGCACTCAAACGACTAACAGAAGACGACAGACTCGACCAAACCTTAGTTAGCCAGTTTGTTACATGCATGGGGGTGCACCCGGTAGGCTCAATTGTTAGGCTAAAAAGTGGAAAACTTGCCATTGTCAGCCAACAAAACCCACTTAGCACGATGAGCCCCATTGTGATGACATTTTATAGTGTCCCCTCGCAGCAATATGGCGATATTACTCGACTAGATTTAAGTGCGAATGATGACGAAATTGTATCGGGCGTACGGCCCGATGATTTCAACGTGAACTTGTCGACTTTCTTTCAAGATGTTTTGGTAAATCAAGCGCCAGACTGATTAGCATCCTGACTATAAGCCAAGGGTATTAATTTTCACTTCAATACCCGTTGCTTTTCCTTTGCCATTACCAGTCAGTAAGCGCCGCCATGGTGAAAAGCTCTTCTTCAAAACCTAATACCACTTGCTGCGCTTCAATATTGACAATTTGCACTTTATCATCAATCCAATCGCCTTCAGTCATTTGTATGCCATTCACTCGCACCCAACGATCATCAGGCCGAGATGCGTACATATGCGCACTGAAATTCATAGAGGGCAAACGCGTTAGTAGCCGCACAGGCAACTGATCAACACGCTGAATGTTATCTCGTACCGTTACTTTCGTTTTTGGCTCAAAATCATCATTCTCGGCTTGGGTATCCAGTGCTGCCACCGCTTGGTTAAAGCGAGCTAATAGCTCTGGTGATACTTCAATTTTATTGTCTTCTTGGTCACCTTGAGCATTAAGCACACGCCCTTCTTGTTCAGCCGCTGCTAAATCGAAGGTATCCTCAGAACCATTTTCATCCTCTGCCGCGGCTTGCTTAGACAAAGTTTGCAAGTTTGGTTTAGCATTAGCGCCAGAGGCCTGAGCTATGTTATCTGAACCAACATTTTGCGAGTCGGGTTTTTCAGAAGGTAAATTTGCGCTAGATGTCGCTCCTTGTTCAGGTACATTAGACTCCTCCTGCGGTATAGTTGCTTGCGCTGTTGTTTGTCCATTACCTTGCCCGCTGACGGGTTCCGTTAACGGTGAGGGTGTTTGTGTCAGCGTTTTTTGACCCATTAGCGAGCTATCCGTCGCCGTTGAGGCTTCAGGTTGAATAGATTCCACAACCGACGCCGTAACCGCAGGCCACCACTCACCTCGCGTAGCAACCAGAAACCCTAAGCATAAACCAACTGCAACAATAGCCGAGTAAGTTGCAAGCTCTTTGCCGTATACCTTCCACACGGAAGGCAGCCCTTGTACAGTAGGCAAAAACAAACTGCGATTAAATTGGTCAGATAGTGTTTTGTCGAACTTTGCGCTGGTATCGTGCTGACCACGTAGTAGCGCTTGGGTTTGCGTGCGATGTCCAGTTCCGGCTGTAGTTGAAGGCGCAATTTCTACAGTTTGGTCAGGATCTATTTCTATTTCCTGAACACCCATTTCTGCTAAGCCTTCCACCATAGCATCGCTAGATACCAAGCCTGATTTTCGAATTTTAACCGGCCCGTTCTGTTGCGTTATTCTAACAATCACCATGCCGGGCTTTAAGTCATTAATACTAAGTATATTAGACATATAAACTCCCTAGACCATAGCCACAGAACACAGCCACCACAAATGCGCTGAAAAGCCACCATTTGCGATTACCCTGCATACGCTGGCTTACCACATCTTCACCAAGAATTTGCTGTGCTGCGGCAAGAAAAATAGGCTTTTGCACTACCGCATGTTGTTTAGTGAAAGAAAGTGTTAACGCTCTATCGCACAGCAGGTTTATAACCCTTGGAATCCCCCCCGTTATTTGATGCACTGCACGCAAGGTAGATTTGCTGAAAATACTCACATCTCCGTGAGCTACGCTTAATCTATGTGCGATGTAAGCACTAACTTCCGGCGCGGTAAGTGGCAGTAAATGATACCGCGCAGTAATACGCTGTGCGAGCTGTCTGAGCTCGTTGCGCTTTAATAATTGCTGTAATTCTGGCTGGCCAATTAATACTACTTTTAATAGCTTTTCACGGTTAGTTTCTAAATTAGTGAGTAACCGTAACTGTTCCAATACTTCCGGCAATAAATGCTGCGCTTCATCAACCATTAACACGGTATTCATACCCTGTTGGTGATTTTCTGCAAGCTTAGATAAAATTAAGTCGGTAAAGTATTTTAAACTGGCTTTCTCTTCTTGGTATTGTAAACCAAGTTCATCGCACACAGTGGCGAGCAACTCCAGCGCAGAAAGCGTTGGGTTTAGTATCATTGCTACTTGGGTGTTATCGGGCAACTGTTGCAATAACTTACGAGAAACCGTGGTTTTCCCTGTACCTACCTCGCCGGTAAGCATAACAAAACCGCCACTTTCACTTAAACCGAAAGTAAGGTGCGCTAACGCCTCTTTGTGCCGCGGGCTCATATAGAGGTAATCGGGGTTTGGCGCGATTGAAAACGGATTATCGCTTAACCCAAAGTAATTCAAATACATGGTATTCGCTGTTGAAGTTGAAAACGCGATTTAAACTACCAGAGCGTGAACAGAAGTCAAAGTGTGCTTATGTAAACTGCTTCTGTAATAATACCCATTGGCTTAAGAAAATTTACGATATAGAGGTTACATGCAGGTTTATTTAGTTGGCGGCGCGGTGCGCGACACCCTATTAGGGAGAACAGTTACCGAACGTGATTATGTGGTGGTAGGGGCAACACCGGCACAAATGCTAGCTAAAGGCTTTACGCAAGTGGGTAAAGACTTTCCTGTATTCTTACACCCTAAAACCTCGGAAGAATACGCACTTGCCCGTACCGAGCGTAAAATGGGTAGCGGCTATACTGGCTTTGAATGTGATGCTTCTACGTCGGTAACACTAGAAGAAGATTTAAAACGCCGCGACTTAACAGTAAATGCGATTGCTCGAGACCAAGACGGCGAACTTATCGACCCCTATCATGGCCAACAAGATTTACAAAATAAAGTGCTTCGTCATGTTTCAGAGGCTTTCAGTGAAGACCCTTTGCGGGTATTTCGCGTAGCCCGTTTTGCCACCCGCTATGCCTATTTAGGCTTTACCATTGCTGAAGAAACCTTAAGCCTGATGACCGCCATGGCCAAGTCTGGTGAGTTAACCAGCCTAAGTGCAGAAAGAGTATGGCAAGAAACTAAGCGAAGTTTGCTTGAAGCCACGCCCGAAGTATTTTTCAAAACATTAAAAGCGTGCCACGGCTTAGACGACTGGTTTGCAGAACTTAGCGAGTCTGAAAGCTCTTTTGATACTGGTATTCAGGCACTTCAACAAATTCAAACACGCACTCAACCTCAAAATCAGGGCGCCAATTATACAGCCTCAATAGAAGTGCGTTTTGCTGCGCTTTGTTCGGGCTTATCACATAAACAGGTTCAGCAATTATGTAAGCGATTGAAAGTGCAGAACACGGTAAGCGACATTGCCGAAATGGTGAGTGAGCACAAAGCTTCACTTATTAATAACGACAAACTAGAAGCCGAAACCTTGTTAACTGTGTTTAATAAAACCGATGCATGGCGACGACCTGAACGCTTTAGTCTTTTTCTCAATGCCCTGCTGCCTATTGCACTACAATTTTCTGATCCGAAGCAGACCGGCACTATGAATTCATCACATTGGTCAGAGCGCGAAACTTTGATAACCCAGGCATTAGTGGCCGCCAATGCAGTGGATGTTCAGCACATTATTGCACAAGGATTTAAAGGCCCAGAAATTCGCGAAGCACTGAACAACGCTAAATTAGAGAAAATAAGCGCATTACTGTGCTAAGGCGATCACGTTTTTCCCTTTATTAGTCGCACGAGAAAATCGCACAGGTAAATCGCCTTCAATAAGGCGCACTGAACACGCGCTGTAATAAATTAGTTTCTCATAGCGCTTTAAAAAGGTGCTTTCAACATGGATTTGTGAGGTGTTCACACAAAACACTTCAGTAAATTATCTATTACGTGTTTTTTTTCTACGTTTTGTACCATAAATGCTACAATACGCCCCATTCAATATAAGCGTTTTTATACTATGACTTTCGAAGATCTCGAATTAGACGAAGAACTCTGCCACGCGGTGGCGGATATGGGCTACGAGAGCCCCACCAGCGTACAATCTTTGGTTATTCCTCATGCAATGGACGGACGCGACATTTTAGCTTCTGCGCCCACAGGCACGGGAAAAACCGCTGCGTTCTTGTTACCTGTTTGTCAGTTTTTACTCGACTACCCGCGTAAACAACCAGGTTCAACCCGCATTCTTATTCTTACCCCTACCCGCGAACTTGCGCTTCAGGTGTATGAACAAGCTATTGAGTTAACCAAGCACACTGACATTGTTAGTGGTGTGATCACTGGTGGTATTAACTACGGTACCGATAGAGAAACCCTTAGCCAAAGCATCGATATTTTGGTGGCGACCCCAGGGCGTCTGTTCGAGCATATTCAAAATGAAATGGCCGATTGCCGTGACATCGAGTGCCTTATACTAGATGAAGCCGACCGCATGCTAGATATGGGTTTTCGCACTATTGTGAACCAGATTGCGAGTGAAGCCCGCTGGCGCAAACAGAACATGCTATTTTCTGCCACGTTAGAAGGCGGTGGTGTAAGTCAGTTTGCTAACGACATTCTGCAAAATCCTGAAGTGATTGAAGCGTTTCCGTCACGTAAAGAAAAGAACAAAATTCACCAGTGGTATCACTTAGCTGATGACTTGAACCATAAAAAAGCATTGCTCGTTCATATATTAAAAGAACAAGCGACTACTACGGTTGTTTTTGTTAAAACCCGTGAACGCCTACAAATGCTAAAAGATTACTTAGCATCGCAAGATATTATGGTGTGCTGGTTACAAGGCGAAATGCCACAAGATAAACGTATGGCAGCCTTAACGCGCTTTAAAAGTGGCGAAGTGCCAGTATTACTGGCCACCGATGTAGCTGCGCGAGGCATTGATGTACCTGAAGTTAGTCATGTTATTAACTTCGATATGCCACGTAAAGCCGATGTCTATGTTCATCGAATTGGCCGTACCGGCCGTGCTGGCGCTAAAGGCACTGCAATATCGCTGATAGAAGCCCACGACTTTGAATTTATCTCCAAAGCCGCACGCTACACCGAAGAGCCTATCAAAGCACGCGTGATTGCAGAACTTCGTCCGCAAAATAAAGCTCCCAAGATTGGCCCAAGAAAGAAAAAGCTAACGGCCAAAGACAAAGCAAAAGCCAAGTCTAAAGCGAAGCCAAAGAACAAAACCAAAGTACGCACTAAAAAGCGCTAACGCGATGCTACGATATGGTAACGCTGACACGGCCAATCAGGTGTGTTGGCTGCTCCACAAACACGCGGTAAATATATCCCTGTACGCTCCGCCGCCGCATCCATGCGGCGGAGGGTTTGCTACGCAGCCAACACACCTACTTGACCGCACTAGTTATCGTCCAGTGACAGTGAATCCTAGGTATACTGCATCAGCAAACTAGCCAAAAATTAAATTTGTTAAGGTATTTTTATGACTTTTCCTCAAAAGATAGTGCTTGCGTCTGGTAATCAGGGCAAGGTGCGTGAGTTCACCAGCTTGTTTGCTGAATACGGTGTAGATGTTATCGCGCAAAAGGAATTGGGCGTGGAAGACGTGCCTGAAACCGGCACTACCTTTGTTGAGAATGCCATCATTAAAGCTCGACATGCTGCCAAGGTAACAGGTTTACCCGCTATTGCTGACGATTCGGGTTTAGTGGTTGATGCTCTGGGGGCCGCACCAGGCATTTATTCAGCTCGTTTTGCTGGCGAAGATGCTACCGACAGCGACAATATCGATAAGTTATTAGTGGATTTAGCCGGTTCTGATAATCGCAAAGCGCACTTCTTTTGCACATTGGTTTTTATGCGCCACGCTGGCGACCCAGTGCCGCTAGTTAGCCAAGGTAAATGGGAAGGTGAAATTCTTAATACCCGTGAAGGTGATGGTGGCTTTGGTTACGATCCTGTGTTCAAGGTGCCGTCGCACAATTGTACCGCCGCACAATTAGATAAAACTGAAAAGAACCGTATCAGTCATCGCGGAAATGCCCTAGCTATATTATTAGAAACGATGAGAAACACCTTTGCGTAATCCTCCGCTAAGTTTGTACGTGCACATTCCTTGGTGCGTACAAAAATGCCCTTACTGCGATTTTAATTCACACGGTTTAAAGTCTGCGCTGCCCGAAAAAGAATATGTGGCTCACTTACTTGATGACTTAGCCATTGACGCTAAGCGTATTGGTGATAGAACCGTTGAAACTATTTTCATTGGCGGAGGCACGCCAAGCTTATTTTCAGCCGAGGCAATTGGCGACTTAATTAACGGTATTCGCACGCGGGTGAACTTAGCGGAGAATGCTGAGATTACCATGGAAGCAAACCCTGGCACGGTGGAAAGTGGACGTTTTGCTGGATTCTATCAAGCCGGTATAAACCGCATATCTGTAGGCATACAAAGCTTTCAGCCAGCCCACTTAAAGGTGCTTGGCCGCATTCACGACGATACCCAAGCTATAGAGGCGATAAATCAAGCGCATAGTGCTGGCCTACCCACGTTTAATCTAGATTTGATGCACGGTTTGCCTGAGCAAAGTGTGGAAAATGCCATGTCGGATGTAGATAAAGCCTTAGCGTTATCACCCTATCATTTGTCGTGGTATCAGCTAACGATTGAGCCTAATACCCCCTTTTATTCTCGCCCGCCTGAATTACCCGATGACGATATTTTGTGGGATATTCAAGAACAAGGGCATGCACGTTTAAAAGCGGCAGGTTACGAGCAATACGAAATTTCTGCTTACGCAAAAGCAGGACATCAGTGTCAGCATAATCTTAACTACTGGCGCTTTGGAGACTACTTAGGAATAGGCTGCGGTGCCCACGGCAAGATTACGGATATCGCCACGGGTACTATTACGCGTACAGTCAAAATAAAACATCCTCGTGGCTACATGGAAATAACCCGCCCTTACTTGGATACTGAAACTCAAGTACCAACTGATGACTTACCTTTTGAATTCTTCATGAATCGCTTTAGATTGGTAGAGCCCTGCCCTATTGAGGATTACACCGCACTAACTGGCGTGGAGCTGACAAAAGAATATCAAGACGCTTTGGATGATGCACAGACCCAAGGGCTACTCGATATTACCGATACCCACTGGCAGGTAACCGCCAAAGGCAGGCGCTACCTGAATACGTTACTGTCTTGTTTTGTATAAGTACGGTTTGGGTTGGCTTGAATTATCAGAGCCTAGCGCAAGGCTACCTGCTATTCCGTTTCTTCTGGGGAATGGGAAGTAATGAGGTTATACGGTTGCAGTGCCGGAATTGAAGCGCGAAGCTTTTCTTCAGCAACATCCAATCGTTTTAGCTTGTTACAAATCCACTCTGCTTTATTTCGCAGGCTGGTTGCTTTGCTATTCATATCTCTTTCAAGCTGCTCACCTACCGTGCCTAATTGACGGGTAATTTCAGCGACCTTCTCACTGTTCACTTCATCGCTGTTGGTATTAATCCCGCTAATAGCCGACAAGATACCACCTACCGAGGTAGAAATAGCCTCTTCCAGTTGGGCTTCAATCTCACTATCAACAAAATCGTCCACGCTTTCAAGCGATCCTGGACCAATGAAATAGTGATTACTTGCATGACGGAACTTGTCTTTAACCCTTACTTTTACTCGCTTCATGGCGCTATTTAAGCGCTCGTAGCTGTCGTGATCGCTTCCCACTAAACCTAGGTAAACACTTTCAATAGTATCTACTGCTAAGTCGACACCCTCGGTAGCCAAAACAATCATTTTAGGCACCACATAATGCAGACCGTGGGCGTACTCTCCTAACCACTCGCTTTGTTCAGCGGAAAGGGTCTGCCAACGCCCATCAATAAAAAGCTGAGTTTGATCGTTAATTTGCACCCGTGTGCGGGACTTTTCCATAACGCGAAGTTGAGTGTCGTTTACAGCTAAGCCATAAGCAAAATCAATGTTGCACGCAATTTCTGCCGAGGCTGGTTTAACCCACCCAACAAGTAGCACGGTGCTTACGATACCTAGTAAAAGGCGTTCAAAATATTTCATGAGACTATTGTGGCTAGCTTGCACGTAAATAGGAAGGTGACATGAGTCTAAACTGCGAAAAATCAGGGTGAAGTATCAAGGTAAACATGGATGCCTGCTAGCAATAAGAAAAGCGCGCATTATAAGTGCGCGCTTTCGCATTTCCTACCTTACAACCTTAGCACTAGTCTAAAGTATAAACTGAAGGTTTGCGCCTATTCGCTAATCGTTTGTGTACGTTCGCACCAATCTAACGTAAATAAAGCGATCTTTCTCTTTGATTGAATGGCTCGAATTGAAGAAAGCCACTACCCAAGCCCTATCAGGATCATCAACTGAAGGAGTAGAAGTCCAGAAGTCATCGGGTGGTGTTTCGGGGAACATAGTGCTGTTCACAGCGGGGCGTACACAATCACGCTCAACAATGGTGGCAAGTTCTTTAACATTGGGAAGTCGCCAGCCTAATAAGTCTTCGTCACTGGCCGCTTGCGCTAATTTTAAGGCTTGCTGCCACGTGTACTTCACCGCTTCGCCATCACAGGTAGACCCGTCCCACGTTTGGCCTTCTGCACAGCGCTCCCACACCAAGTCGGTTGGCTCATGTAACACCGTACTACTGGTGATGGTGGTAAAGTCTTCATCCGGTGTGGTTTCAAGCCCATCTGACAAACAGGTTTGTGCAGACAAACTAGTAGAAACTAACATCAATGATGCTGCTAGTGGTGCTAATACAGGTGCTAAAATTTTCATGATTATCTCCCCGCTCTTACTAAGCGCACTTTTGCCGCCGAGGATTTATTTAAAAAGTTATCTACCCCAGAATCGAAATCCAGCGCCCATGCATTTTGCGCATCATCACTGTTTACACCGTCAGCGCTAGGCACAGAAGTCCAGTACCACACTGGGTTTGCTGAAAGTACACCGGTATAAGGAAAGTAGTCTTCATCAATGGTCATGCTATCAGAGATGCCTAAATGCATGAGCGAGAAAAGCTCTTGATGAGTTGGCATACGCCAGTCATAAAACCCACATAGTCCTTGAGCATTAAGTGCCGTGACATAGGCTTGCGTATTACAACTAGTCAGCGAGCACACCGTACCGCTACCGCTTAAGTCACCTTCATAGCCACCATTAACATCGTCGCTATACCATGAATAAGTGTAGTCTTTATCTTGCAGTGTGCCGTCGTCGGTTTTCACTTCCCACACTAAGCCCGTTACGTTGTCGCGTACGCATGACCACGTATCTGCACTGGCATCCTGTTCATCACCATTAGCATTCAAACGGGTATAATCGAAGCCCGCTTTGCCTCTTCCTGCTTTCTCAATCAAACCATTTTGCTCAACAACATCTGCACCACGTTGACCATCTTGACCTGGCCACTCATTTTGTTGAGCTTCAGTCAGCGCATTATTAGTTGCTTGCTGCAACACGCCAGTATCATTAATTAACGGGGTGGGCATGGGGCGTACGCCTACATTAATGGTGTCTTCTACTTGATTACCGTTGGCATCGGTCACAGTTAATGTGTAAGCCACTACGGTATATTCAGTTACCGCAGGCGCGATAGCAAAAGTAGATAAGTCATCTTCATCGTCTATGGCTTGAATATCTACGTTTTGGCTTAAGGTAGCTGCATCTGCTGCATTAACAGGTAGCGTTGTTGAAGATACGTTGTTGCTACGCTCCCAATCGTAAGTAAGAGGTAACGCGCTTGGAATACTGGTACTGGCATCGCCATCTAGTACAATAGTTTCACCGCTGAAAACGCCTTGCGAAGAACCTGCGTCAACCACAGGTAGCGTGTCTGATTCTGACTGCACAAAAATAGTGACAGATTCCGTGTCGGTGGTACCTTCACTATCGGTGACTGTTAGCTCGAAACTTAGGGTCTGCGCATCATTGGCAATGGGCGTGACGATAGTAAGGGTTGATAAATTCGTTTCTTCACCGGTAATAACATTAGTGCCGTCGGTTTGCGTCCAGCTGTAATCAGAAATAGATGCACTGTCGTCGGCGGCGTCATCATCGGTACTGCTACTACCATCAAAAATAACTTCTACGCCACCAGGGAAATTATTTGCATCTAGTCCATCCCACTCAGGTACTTCAATAATCGCCTCTGGGGCTATATTAATCGGCACTACAGTAATAACCGTTAAATCACTAGCTTCGTTGCCCCCCGTGTCGTTCACCGTTACCGTAATAGTATATTCGGTGGCACTAGATACGCTTGGCGCTTCAAAGCTAGCAGCAGAATCGCTCGTGTCTTCGTGCGTGATTGTCAATGAAGGCGATGCCGACCAACGATAGGTATACTCTTCGTTCCCGCCGCTCACTACCGCACTCAATGAATAGCTTGCCCCCTCGGTAACCGTTGCATCGTCACCGGCGTTAATCACTAAGTCACTATTGCCACCGCCACTGCCGCTATCTGAATCACCGCCTCCGCCGCCACATGCTGCTAACATAAAAACCGTAGCGACTAGAATGGAATGCTTTGTCGAAGCAATAGCTTTTGCTTTCGCCTCTAAAGGCCATAAAAAGGGTGAGAGTAGAAACTGGAAAAACGTTCGCATAATGACTCCGGCAACACGCAGAACTACGGCCACGTGTCGATTAACTCGAATAAAAAATGGAGGGTTGGTTCGCATGTTACTTGTAGCGATTAAAGTGGATATTAGCGGGCGAGCTGATTTCGCTCTTGTGCTTCCGTCATATGCACTTGTATGGCTTCAAGTTGCTTTTTACCAACCGCAACATCTGTCATGTCGTAAATCATCATACTGATGTACTCAACATTTCCTGTAGCCGATATTAATGGCGACAGTGTGATGTTTTGATACATAAATGATTCACTACCTGTAATCGGCCGGTAGTTAGGAAACTTAAATAAATAAGGGCGCTGTTCCCAGGTCATAAAGGCTCTGGTTTTTAGCTCAAATACCGGTTTAGACTTTTGCTTAAACCAGTCTTCTTTAATGGTAGGAAATAAATCAAAAAGCGACTTATCACGAACGTCACTGGGCAACATACCACTATGACTTTCCATGAAGCCGTTCCAGACTTGAATTTTAAACTGTCGGTTTAGCACAACGATGCCAACATCAACCGTTTGTAGCATATCCATCATCCAATGGAATTCGAGTAAATCGTCCAAATGCTGGCTCATTAGAAGTCCTCCAACAAGTGGGCAAGTTTCGAATTCATCATTTTCATCGACTCTTCTGTAAATAACAAAATCAAATCACATTGCACGTTGTAACCTTCTAAGCCATAGCTTAGCTCAATGGCGAGGGTTCTTTTCCATCGAATCTGATTCATACTGATAATTTCAGTAATGGCTCTGTGCTGCCCTAAAACAATAGGATGACCTTGGCTGAAGTTAACATCCATTTGCACTGCTAGGCCAGTAAGGCAAGTGCCAATAAGAATACTTGCCGCATCCATTAAAAGTTCTAGCTGAAGCTGATCATCCACTTCGCCTTCCACATTTAAAATTTTTGCCACATCTTCAAAGCTTGAGTCACTTAAAATACAAATGGCTTCGCCACTGATGCCCGGCCCTAAAAAGCCCTGACACACGGCGGTAACTTGTTCATGGCTTTCAATATCTGAAAGCATCATGTGCAATTCAGATACTTCAATAAGGTTTACATTGGGAATAGGAAGTCGAACGAACACGTTCATGATACGCGCCAAGTGGTCACCGGCTTGCCCCATGGCAATATTCGTTATTTCTTGGTAGCAGTCACGAATGTCAGGATCTAAAGGGGCGGCTTCAACAACAGGTTCTGGCTCACTGTGCAGTATGTCAAATTTATCGAGTACTTCAGCAAGGGTTTGAGGCGATACGGGCTTACGGATAAAGTCCAATGCCCCCAAGGCCGTTACTCTATCGTAGGCTTCAGGTTGAATATCGCCTGAAATTACAATGACCTTCGTGGACAAACCTTCGGCTTTAATTGCTTCTAACGTGCCATAACCATCAAGTATAGGCATGTTCAAATCAAGCAGCAGTAAGTCACCTTTTCCTTCTTTAAGCGCGACGAGAGCTTCCTGGCCATTCTTTGCAAAATGCACAGCAACTTCCCAGTCCTGAGGCAAACATTTGGCAACTTGTTTTCGAGCGACTAATGAGTCGTCACAGACGAGTACAGAAAACATTGAATAATCTTACCACCTAGCTTTTTGATAACAGTGAAAATTACAATGTGTTGTAATCAATACTGTATCGGCGTTAATACTTCGAACTGAAGCGATAAATTTTGACGGTTCATATATTGACCTGACACGTCGTAACTAACAATAGCACTTTCGAATGAAATGCTTTTATCCATTGTAGTCAATATTAAAGCGATGGTGAGAGAAAACTAAATAATAATGGCAAAATAATAGCGGTAAATATGCCGTTCACACATAAACCGAGTGTTGCCATGGCAGCCACTTCATCGCCCATGTGTAGAGATTTCGCGGTTCCTACCGCATGGGCAACAGTCCCAAGTGCAACACCTTGAGATTGAGTATCGGATACCTTAAAAATACGAAAAACGCTTGTTGCCGCAATGGCACCCACCACACCGGTAGTAATAACAAACACAGCAGCAAGGGCTGGAATCCCACCTATTTGAGCCGATGCTTCCATGGCAAGAGGTGTGGTAATAGACTTGGCTAACATGGTGAGTTGAATACTGACTGGCGAGTTGAATACCCACAGCGCTGCCCATGCCAAAATAGGTGCTACAATTCCGCCAGCCATAATGCTTAGCAGCAAAGGTAAACCATAGTGACGCAAGCGTTGCCATTGTCGGTAAATCGGCAATGCCAACGCGACGGTAACAGGGCCTAACAACCAATGTAGCAAGCTAGCAGACTGCTGGTAATGCGCCATAGCAGTATTTGATAAATACACAACCGAACCTACACTTAGCGCCGTAAAAATAAGTGGGTGAGAAATCGGGTAACGGTAATATTTACGATTTATCGCTAATCCAATCCAATAAAAAAGAAGCGTAATTGCAAGCCAAGCGATACCCGAAAGCGTGGTGGTATTTCTAATAGCCTCTATCATTTTCACTTCCCTTTTTTACGTCCTGTTGCCTGGTGACTTGATCAGCTACTTTTTTGTTGGCAGGTACTTTTTTGTCGGTAGGTACTTGCGAAAAGTGCCCATGACGTGAGGCAAGTAGCTTTTCTGCTATTTTAGCGCTAATCCCCAAGCTAATGCAGGTAGTGAAAACGATGGCGATCCCAATAGCCCACCCGTTTTGTGCTATCTCTTTCCAATATGCGCTAACACCAAGCACCGCAGGTACAAACAATACCGACATATGACTGAGTAAGGGGGAAGCAGCACGCGCTACAAGAGGCTCTGCTTTAGGGACGATAAAAAGCACGACCAGAAGAATGAGCAAGCCAGTAAGCGCGCCAGGCAATGGCAGTCCTGTTGAGAAAGACAGCCATGTCCCGAGGTAATAACACCCAAGTACTAATATCGCGCCGGTTATCCATTTTTGTAGTCCAACCATCACACTTATTGTTCTCCTGAAAGCACGGTAAATCTGTAGAAGAAGCATTTCCCTCTTACCGAAAACAGTCTATCGGCTGAACGAATAGTACGCTAGTAAGACATTGGTCTTTATCGAGGTTTTTCTCTCTAAGCTGAATCAGGCAGTAATAGACGGGCTATGCTCATTAGGATTATGCTCATTAGGGTTGTGCGCATTAGATTTATACCTAGAGGATTTGTGCGTAGAGGGCATGTGCGAAAAGGTATTGCTCTTTTAATAATGGATTACGAAACCATTAAATAAAAAAAGAGCTACTGAAAAACAGTAGCTCCAAATCCAGGGATTTAAAATTCAATCATAAAGTCTGATTTTCTTGCTATTAACGTTTCGCCGTTAAGACTGATTTATTAGCGTTCAGTCTACGTGCAAGATAATCGCCTGTTGACGTCGCGTTATGCGACTGGGCGAAAGAAAGCATATCTTCGCCGTTACACACTAATCCTTTGTGCAAATTTTTATAACTAATACGGCTGCGTTTTACTGCTTTGTGCAACGCTAAACGATTATCTTCTTTTATCGCTTCACAAACTGCTACAAGGTCTTTTTCAGTACTTTCAGGATACCCATTTGCATTGGCTAGGCTTGCAGATAGCGCAAGTGTGATCCCAAGACCAAACAAAGCAGGTAATCTAACGTGGCGTGACATATCCATATCAAGTTCCTCAAATGAGATTAGTTAAATGATGCGTCGACAACTACTTTTGTCTTCGCGAGCATAAACTAGTGAAAAAATATGACATTCGCGCTATAAAAAGGTTAAAACTCTATTACGTGAGACCAAGCGATAAACGGACGATAAAAGCCGATAATTAACCATACTAAAACGCTTACTGGTCGCGGGTTGCACACACTTTGATACAAGTCACTCAGTCATTAGACAAGGAGGTAAACATGTTAGAACAGCAAAAATACCATCATATTAGAGAACAAATGCGCCCAGGCGATATTATCGCTTTTGGCGGAAATAGCCTTTTTTCTCGCTGGACAAAGTTAACTACGCGCTCAGCCGTTACGCACATTGCCATTGTTATGCAAACCAAAATGCGTGATGAAGCGTCTGGTCGATACTTTAATCAAGTTATGGAAGCTACCGTCTATGAAGGTAAAAAAGGCGTGATGACTAATCGATTAAGTGAGCGGGTGCATACTTACGACGGCGACATGTGGTGGTTGCCGTTAGGTGAATCTGCTCGCAATATGTTCGAGCAAAACAAGCGTGATTTCTTTAATTTCATGTTTGCTCAAGAAGGGAAAGCTTATGATGTACTACAACTTTTCGGCTCCGCTGTAGACGCATTAGATAGTCACCCTATTTTAGGAAGCATCAGTTACAACCAAGAAGACTTCAGTAGTTGGTTTTGTTCCGAACTCATTGCCGAGGGGTTGGAAACTGCAGGTATTATCAATAGCGTTAACGCGTCAGAAGTCACGCCGGTAGATATTTGTAGGTTTTCAATATTTGAACAGCGCTATGTGCAACTTAAGGGAGAAGCACGGCCAATTGCGGGGTTTAATACGCAGTTGGCAGATAACTGGGGGCAGGTTTGCTGACCCCACTATAATTTCTAATGACTAGAAAATGCTATCTTGATGGATTTTGATGAACATGCTGGTACCGATTTTTGTGTAATCGATTTTGTATTCTTTCCCATTAAGGGTTTGAATAAAGACTAAGGTTTTTTCATCACCAAATACATCTCCTGTTGTAATGTCAACAAGCTCCATGTCCATCATTTTGGCATCGCGCTTGTTGTCAGGGATTTTCCCTTCGTATTGCTTGATACCTTTGTAAGTAACAATAATGGGCGGATTATCGTCGCCATTGGTTACTAACAAGTCTAATTTTCGAATTTTATGGATAATGGTATTTCTACCGCTTATCAGGTAGGCCTTCTCTGTCATTCTTTTCTCCGCGCCAGTTCGCCCTGTTCAGGAAAATTTCAATTTTATTAAGATAGCAAATTTTGAGACTATGTGCACAGCATAACCTATTGGCGATAGGTTATTATCTCGACTTAAAGTATAAGCATAAAACGACGTTCACGCGTATAAATGCATCTATCATCAATTAAAAATGTTATTTCACGTAGCTAATACTCAGGTTAGCCATTCGCTAGCATTATTATGACCTGCGAAGACCTGCCTCTCTAGTATCCGAAAGTCTACATTGAACGCTTACTATGTGTTTAATCCCATTTTATCCAAGGTCTATTCAGTAAGTTACGAAGTAATTGCTTACAGGGTTGTGCATCAGGACTCCCAAATTCACAGCTATCGGCTTCTAAAAGGTCCACCTGAGCGAGTATATTCGAAACCGAAATCTCAAGTTCCAGCTCGCTGTCGAGCTGAGTCATCGGTAAAATAAATTCTACCCTGTTTGTAAAAGCACAAGATGCTTCAGGCGCCGTATCGACGGATTCAGACACACAATTAGCACTGCCTAAATGATACTGCCACTGTTTATCATTTGCCCCCGCGTGAGATAAATCTAAACGTAAGAAACGATGTCCTGCCTGTTTGTTTAAAAACATGCCGGCATCACTTAACGGTGATGCCTGAGCTAATGGATCGGTATGATTTACATCAAAAGGAAGCCCCATCGTAAACCGAAGGTTTGTGGCCAGTTTTAAAAGGCCTTCAGAAACATCAAGAATAATTTTATTGTTTGCATTTTGTGGGTCGCTGCACAGTGTATGAAACTTTAATAACGCCGTAGATTGGGTTTGCCATTGCGTTTGCTTAAACGATACTCGCTGCCATTTACCGTCAATACGTACTTCAGGTTTGGTTAGATAAAAGCCAAAGTAATCTAATTGCCATTTCGTAGGCCCGACTTTTACCATTAACGGGCATGCGCCATTCTCTATGCCCGTAAGCGTAAATGGGATCTCGCCCACTTCACGTTCACTCATGCCCAGCTTATCGCAGCCCGACAAACCTAAAACAATCGCTAATATGACACCTAAACGCCTGTGCATTTTCATTTCTATTTGTACTTCCTGTTTGAATTTCATGTGCGTGGGCCACCGCCAAGTGGGGTTTCCCCCTTCGCCCAGCGGTGTTAAACATCAACAGACCCATTGCTAAGCTTCATAGTGCTGCCAATGTGGCTGGCTCGTCAAGGATTGAGGTTACCGACTAAGATAAAGAAGGTGATAAGAATGCAAATTCATCACAAATGCGTGCAAAGCTGAACAAAAATAAAGCAAACTGTTCACAAAGCCTAACCCTAGGCGTGACAAGGCAAATAAAACTGCTTATACTTGCGCTCGCTTTTCATTGATACGTTTCGCGTATTAATGCAAACGCATTTCAAATATGGCCCCATAGCTCAGTTGGTTAGAGCATCCGACTCATAATCGGCAGGTCCCCTGTTCAAGTCAGGGTGGGGCCACCATTTTTTCTTGTAAAAACCAATTAACGTGACGCAAAGCAATTAGCTCAACACGCCACTTAGCATATCAAGCTATTAGAAAAGAGCTGTTTTACACTAGTTATTGCTTAGCGTGATAGGCTTTAGATACTGCAAAGCTGTCTTCAAACCAGTTCCAGCTCTTCACTTTACCATCTTCAACGTGAACGCGTACGGCCCAACTGAATGTGCCTGTATCCACGCTAGATTCATTCAGTATTGCACTCATGGTGCCCATAAATACCGCTTGTTCCCCATTTACGAAGCTATAATCTGTAGACCAACTTGTTACTTTCAAACCTGCGCTGAAACGAGGAAGAAAAGTATCTAGTACCTTACCCTTTGAGTCCCACTTTCCAATCCAAGGAATACTCGCGTCACCTTCGTTGTGCCAAACGAAGTCATCTGCCATAAGTACCTGAAGTTTTTCCATATCTCCAGAACCTGCTGCCCAAAGAAAAGCTTCCGCAGTTTCTAACGTCTTAGCTGAGTCAACAAACTGTGTTTCTTGTGCCAAAGCGGACGCTAGCTGGAAAAAAGCGAGTAAACTTGCGAAACTGATTAATAGACTTTTCCTAAACATTTTTTGCTCCTGATTATTAATTTTAAAGTTCAATGTGTTGGTGAGAAAACTATACCTGTGCTAAATTTTTGGTAAATACGCTAATTAAACACATTTGGCATGCAAAAATGCACAGCATAAGATGGGGCGATCTGCAGTATGTATTGGCCGTGGCTAATGAAGGGTCTCTGTCCGCTGCCGCTCGATCGCTTGGGGTAAACCACAGTACGGTACTGCGAAGACTGGATGCTTTTGAGTACCGCCATAAGCTACAAGTTTTTCACAAGCTATCAACTGGCTATAAATTGACCGTAGAGGGGCAAAAGTTACTTGCTTCTGCACTTGCTGTAGAAAATACAGTGAAAGAGCTGGAGCATAAAATTTTCGGACAAGAAATGAAGCTCGAAGGTACATTGCGATTGACCACAACAGACGCATTGTCTCGGTTAGTTTTAGGTACTCATTTAGCTACTTTTCATGAACGTTATCCGAAAATACAGTTGGATCTAAACCTGACATCTCGACAAATTGATATTTCACATTTGGATGCAGACGTTGCCATTCGTACAGCAAGTGAAATACCTTCCCCCTTAGTCGGCACGAAGTTATGCAAAATTGCATTTGGAGTTTACGGAGCTCCTGATTATATCGATAGCCTCCAAGGTAAACATCCTCTTGAATCTGCATCTTGGTTAGTGATGCTTCAAGGCAATGCTTCTATTCGAATATCAGAACTCATCTCAAAAGAAAAGGTAGTCATGAAAGCCGACTCTTTTGAGCCTTTGTTGATAGCCGCTGAAAACAAGATGGGTCTTGCCTACCTTCCCTGTTTTATGGGAGAAGGAACTGAAAAATTGCAAAGAGTAAACATCGAAGTAAATCATCAAAGTACCGACCTCTGGATGATGACCCACAAAGATCTAGAAAACGCCGCTAGGGTGAAAGCACTTTTTGACTTCATGCCAAAAGCAATGAAGCCGGATGTCAACCGATTAGCTGGCTTTACTAGTTAGCACGTATTTCCTCTCATGTATTGTAGGTTTAACGCAATTCAACCTAGCCATTGAGTAAATACATGTAAAGCATGTAAAAACACGTAAAAGCGATTGACCCAAACCCTCCCAAAAAGCTCAAATAACCTTTTATTTCATATTGTTATGCAAATTTGCATTTACACAAATGAAATAAAGATGAAATAAAAATAGCCAACAATTGCGCTACCTAAGGCAACAGTAAATAAGACGTGCTTAGTAAGCATGCGTGGCTAGCTGAGCACAAAACCCAACCTTGATCTATAACGAGACACACATGAATAATAAGATTCAGTTTAATCGCGTCGCGATGGCTGTGGCATTGTCTATAGGCATTGCAACTACAGCCGTTGCAGCCACTGGTCAATCATCGTCTATGCGAGGAACCATATTGGGTCCTCAAGGTAACCCCGCGGTAGGCAGCGCTATTACCATCATTCATCAGCCCTCAGGTACGGTAAAAGAGATAACCGTTAATGAAGAAGGAACATTCTCAGCACGTGGTTTACGTGTTGGTGGTCCTTATATGATTGTCGTCGAGTCAGAAAAGTTCCAAAGTCGTGTTATTGAAGATGTGTATTTAGAACTAAACGACACATTTGAACTAGATGCAGCGCTTCAATCTATCTCAGATATAGAGCGTGTTACGGTTACCGGTACTCGCGACTTCTTCTCAAATAACGGGTCGAATTCAGTGTTTGGCGAATCTGCCATTGAAAACATGCCCACCTTTAACCGCGACATCAAAGATATTGTTCGTTCCAACCCACTAGCTGTTGTTAGTGCTGATGGTGAAGAGTTAAGTATTGCGGGCTCGAATCCTAAATACAACACATTCACTGTTGATGGTGTAGGGGTAAACGACACCTTTGGCCTGCAGAGCAATGGCTATCCTACGTCACGTCCTCCGGTATCCTTAGACGCCATCAGCCAAGTCTCTGTCGAATTTACGCCTTTCAGCGCTCGTGCAGGTAAGTTTGGTGGCGGTAATGTGAATGTGGTCACCAAGTCTGGTACCAACGAATTTCATGGTACCGCTTTCTATGAAGAAGTCCCTTTTTCTGGTACTGCAAAAGACACAAAACTTTACAACACCGACTATGATGTTGATAACGACGAATCGTCTTACGGCTTTACATTAGGTGGCCCGTTAATAAAAGATAAGCTTTTCTTCTTTGGTTCTTATGAAAAATGGGAAGAAGAAATTGATACTGGCTTTAACGCTTCTGCATACCCTACGGAACTTGTCAGTGCGGCTGAAGAAGTGATTTCTGCCCTCAGTGACACTTACGGCCTTGAAGATTCGATTGCAGGCGCACCCGATGCAGACGAAGACGAAAAATATCTCATCAAACTAGATTGGAATATTAACAACGACCACCGTGCTGATTTTACCTATAGCTATCAAGAAAATACCGCAGCACAAAACTATAACGACGATTCAGAAACTATCCTATTATCATCAAGTGCTTGGACCTTAGCGCAGAAAAATACATATTACACTGCCCACGTTTATTCAGATTGGTCAAATAACCTTCAAACAGAAGTAAGTCTTTCATACAAAGAATTTGAGCAAGCTTCTGTTACAGCTTCTGATTGGGGTGAAATCAATATCGACACTGCCGCGGGTTCAGACAGTGGCTACAGCATAGTTGGTGGGGCGGATGAGAACCGTCATGCCAATGTCCTCGCAAATGAAGTGTGGAACTTCGCCTTCCACGCGACTTATTTAGCGGGAGATATTGAGTACAAATTCGGTACCGAAATAGAAAACACATGGAACTACAATCTTTACGGCCGAGACTCTTTAGGTACGTGGTATTTTGATGATACTGAGGCATTCGCTAATCAGGAAATTTCTTATTTCGAATACGCTAATGCGTATACCAACGATGTTGAAGATCTTGCCTATAATGTTGAAAGTACTGTTTACTCGCTTTATGGCGATGCCACGTATGAGTTATTCGACGACTTTACTGTTACGGCAGGCTTGCGATACGAATACCTTACCGTAGAAGATTCTCCTCAGCTAAACGATAACTTCAGCAACACTTACGGCTTTACTAATACCGAAAATCTTGATGGCTTCGATATTTTCCTTCCTCGGGTAAGTTTTAACTGGGATATCAATGACGACTTAACTCTACGAGGTGGTGCCGGCCGTTTCTATGGTGGTATGCCACTGGTGTGGATCTCTAACGCATACACCACCGATGGTGTAACCAATGACTCAGTATCCTTTTCTAGCCTTGACGCAAGTTCGGTAGACTTCACTTCAGTTCCTACTGAAGCACAAAGTGCGTTAATGCAAGGAGCGGGAAGCACTAACTCAATCGATCCTGATTTTGAATTGCCTTCTGACTGGCGTTATCAGATTGCTGCAGACTACACTTTCGACATCCCTGCCCTAGGAGATAACTTTGCGTGGACGACTGAATTAACTTACGTTGACCGCCAAAATGCGGCTTACTGGGAAGACTTGTCTCGTATCGATAATGGTAACAGTACCCCAGATGGCCGTATTATTTGGGACAACGTTTATGATGGTACTGAATATGAAGATAACTACGATATACAGCTAACCAATTCTGATGATGGCGGCCGCAGCATTATATTTACCACTGCGCTGGCTAAGCAATGGGATAACGGTTTAAGCCTCAATACCTCTTATACTCATCAAGATATTACTGAGGTGAACCCTGGTACAAGTTCAACGGCGGAATCCAACTATCAGTATGAAGTTACAGTTAATCGTAACGACCCTTTAGTGGGCACGGCTTATTACGAAATCAAACACCGTTTTCTAGTGAATCTTGGTTACACCCACCAGTTTTTCGACGGCTACAACACTAACGTTAATTTATTCTTTGAACGCCGTTCTGGTCAGCCTTTCTCTTGGGTACTAGGTGCATACCAAGACGGGGGGTTGGGTGACCAGTCTGAATTTGACGATTCAGACGTTTATTTACCTTACATTCCATCGGGTGCTAACGACGCAGCAATTGATTTCTCCAGTGGCCTTAGTTACGACGAAATCATGGCTATTGCTGAGCAAGCAGGTGTAGCCGGCAGTGCTGGCGGTTATGTAAGTAAATATTCATCGACCCAACCATGGATAACCACAGTAGATTTGGCGATTTCGCAAGAAATCCCTGGTTTTGTTGAGGGCCATAAAGGGCGCATTTATCTGAACATCGATAACTTCGCCAACCTGCTAAATAGTGATTGGGGTAAGGTATATGATTTAAGCTACCCACAACAAATATTGTTCGATTATGACATTAATGATGCGGGCCAGTATGTTTACTCAGAAGCCTATGGTGGTACTGACACCAGCAACTATAATTCGTTTGATGAAGAGCAGTCGACTTGGAGAATAAAAGTAGGCGTTAGATATAGTTTCTAATTATTAAGCTTAGCGTTCCCATCTATAAAGCCAGCTGCTATTCAGCTGGCTTTTCTTTTTTGTATTAACTATGCACTTTTTATCGTAAGGGTTGCGTCAAAAAAAGTTGGCAAGCTAATTGAAAGTTCAAGGGCAGGTATTGACCAAATAACTGCGTAATACGCACTAAACAACGAGATTTTGACACTATGCGCTTACCCACTAAACAGCTTGTTAGTAAAATTGAAACGCTATCTAAGGATTTGTCTCATGACCAGCTTTCCAATTTTCTTGATATCATTAACGCGATGACCGCACTAGTTGAAGAAGCTAGCGAATTAGGTAACCTCAATAGCGCAGCAAAAGTCAAAGAATCACCTGCTATTGGGTCAATTATGCATTAGGGCCTGATTTAAAAGCTTGAGTTTAAAAACATGTGCGCTTTGCAATTAATTATCAGCCAAAGATAACAATCAACTACTGGCAGTAGTCACTCATCTGCTTTTATGGTTAACGCGGTTTTCTTTACATTGTCATCGTCAGGAAACCGCAACAAGGCTTCATTAATGACTGTTAGCGCACGCGTTAGATTGTCACTTCTGGCCAGGGCGTAAGCATAATTGTTCATGTAGGCTGCTTGATTTTGACCTACCTGATACCCCTGCTTAAACCATTCTACCGCTTTCTCTGGCTGTTCTTCTAAATAGTAATTACCTAATAAGAAATAGGCTAGCCATTGATTAGGCCACTGCTTGGTAGCAGTTTGTAAAAAAGCCGCAGCTTGCTCGCCTTTACCCACTTCTAGCATATCGTACGCAGCACTGACATAAGTAAACGGGTTCATGCTACCGCTGGTTTTATTCAAAGGAACGGGCGCAAGTAGCCAATAATTTCCTCTACCCCATGTTTTTTCAAATAGTTCGAAGGACATCATGTGGTTGGGAGTAACGCCTGTATGCAAGGTAATAGTGCGTGTGGTTAAATCGAAACCTGTCACTACCGCGTAGTGCCATTGGGGTAGCAGTTGAATAGATAAGTTTTGAAATACAATGACAGGTATATCACTACTCACTAACTGCATTAATTTAGTCAGCGTACCCCGTTCGGTATAAGGTAAAAAATCATACTGGCGCGTTGCCGCAATCATTTCTAGCTGTAAGCTGCCTTCTTTATCAGGAATAAATATTTGGGACGCTAAGGTATTCGCACTGACACTGTGGCCGTAATACTCGAATACTTCAGATAATGTGGTGGGGCCACAGTAAAATTGTTCTTGAGCATAAAACGGAACCCTATCAATAGTGTGGCGTAATGGCACACCAGAAGGTTTTTGTAGCGCGATACGGTCGGCCTGCGGCGTTCCCTGGCAACCGCTTAGCATTAAAAAGCCTGCAAAAAAGCAGGCTTTGAAGAATACATCAAAATTCATGTTAACTATTGATTGGACGAATAAAGGGATATACGTCGGTTACACCTACTAAATCCAAAATTGCGATAATGGCTAGCACCGTCATTACTGCACCCACTACACCACCTGCAGGTGCATCATTCAGTTGGCTGTTAAGCTGCGCTATTTCACTGTTAGTCATACCATTTATACGAGAAACAGCATCGCCCTGTGATACACCTAAGCTTACCAATTTTTCCTGCACATCAGCACGGTTGACCATTTCAAGAAGTTGCTGTTTGTTGTACGCGTGAGCTTGCGCCTGCATTACATTGTGAGAAGATACTGCTTCAGCTTGCACCGTTCCCGTGGTAACAACGATAGCGGCCGCGGCGCCAACCAATAATTTAGACATACAATTCATAAGGCTTCCTTTGTCTTTTTACAATCTACAACATTACATTTCGTACATATAACAGGTAGTTTCGGTTCATATTTCGAAAAATAACGGCTTGGCCTTATTTAATGTGATGGGGAGTTAGGTGTATATAAACCCCATATCTTTACTATCAAGTATTTTAAAAATAGTGAAATAGGTTTACCCTTCACGCATAGTAATTAAGAGTAACCAACTTTTCTCTCTATGCGCTTTTTCGCCTTTTTGGCCACTTTCTTTTTCAGCTTATTTATTTCAGGGTTGGTGAGTGGAAACGTTATTAATACATCTTCAATAACGCTTCATACTGACGATCACAATTTAACAAGCAGAATTAATCAACCACACTCCCCTTTTTCGGCCAGTGTAGACACCGCGCAATTATTGGTTCATGCCATAGGCTACGACAAGCCTATTTTAGAAGTCTCACTTAAACGTTCATTCCAACAGATAGATAATGGCGAATCTGTTTGTGTGATCAACAAGATAAAATCAGCCGAGCGAGAAAAGAAGTATACTTTTTCTTTGCCGCTAAACTTCTTTCAAACGCAACAACTGTATCAGCTCGCCTCACTTCCGCCTTTGGCTCCAGAATTACTAAACGAGAATGGCGAAGTAGTCAGCATTCACAAGGCTTTAAATGCATTTAACGCATCAGCTATTGTGCTGCCAGAAACCTATTCTTATGGTGAGCGGGTAGATAATGACTTAAGCAACATTGATGAGAGTCAGATAATAGCTTTGAGCAACCCTACATTCTTTAGCCGTTTTATAAAGATTATTTCAGCAGGTAAAGCTGATTTTGCACTTATATTCCCTGCATCACTAAATAGATCATTTGGCAATACCCAGCCCGTTGAAATGAGAAGTTACGCTATTGCGAACAACCCAAAGTTCGTATCTGGCCACGTGATATGCGGTAAAACGCCAGAAGCACTGGCCTTTATTGAGAAAGTAAACGCGGCGATAAAAAATATTTATACAAAGCCAATTTTTATCGAGGCACACACAAAATACCTTCCTGTAAATTCGAAGCTGATAATCGAGCGAGCAATACAGCAACAGGTAGCTAACATCCTGTAGGTTTTTTCCTATCACACCGATTCATTCTTTCAATTTTCGAACAGCTGCACCTTTCGTTACATTAGTTAAATCAACTAAACAGGTTTAATAAACAGGTAATGAAATGAATTCCTCTGCTGCGCCCACGTCCTTTCCTCTTTATGCCACCGAGCGCACGAAACTTGCACTCATCGCTGAAGGTGGTGGGCAGCGAGGGATTTTCACAGCTGGCGTGTTAGATGCCTGGCTAGAAGAAGGGTACGATCCTTTCGATATGTTCATTGGAACGTCAGCAGGGTCACAGAACTTAACAAGCTTTTTAGCCCGGCAAAAAGGCTATGCCAAACGATTAATTCGAGGTTTATCTCGACACAAACGTTTCTTCCAGTTAGGTCGCGGACTGGTGGGCAAACATATTGTCGATTTAGATTGGTATTTTGACAAAACGAAAGAAGCCAACCGAATTTTAGATTTCAAGGCCGCAAAAGAAAGCCTAGGAGATCGTGAGCTATTCATTACCGCCACAAACTCTCGTGATCGTAAGCCATACTTTTTAAGCCCGAAAGGCAATGGTAATCAATGGCGTGAACTGTTGAAAGCCTCGAGTGCGCTGCCCTTCTTATACAAACAAGGTGTAAAGCTGACTACTGACTATAACGCGGTGTCGGTTAATGAAAGCGTAACAACAGAGCTTCCTCAGGCACAACCTGAATCCGACTACTATTTAGATGGTGGTTTAGGTGCGCCTTTACCTGTGCGTGAGGCTTATGAACGCGGGGCTAGAAAAATTGTGGTTATTCGTACTGGTGATGTGAATTTTCAAGCGCAATCGGCATGGTTACACAAGCTTAAATCATTAGTTTGCGCAACAGGTCACTGCCCAAAAACGATTAACTATTTAGTTCAACATGAACAAGCTTATCAGCAAGAGTTAGCCTTTATTGCTAACCCTCCAGCGGATGCCGAGATTGTTCAAATTTTCGCAGGCACTAAATTACAGAGCAAATTACTCGGTAGCGCGGATAGTGATCTTCGCCACGATTATAAGGTGGGTGTAGCGGCTGGGAAAAGTTACTTAATGCAACAATTAGCGTCCAAGCCTACGCCGCTTAATATCGATGTGAAAAGTAAATTATCTGATATAGCTAGCGTATTACCTAGTACCGCTGCAATACCGCAAAGTGAGCATCACAAACTGTCTGCTTAATTCGGATTAGAGATATTCGCAATGAATAACACACACTAAATCTAGTATTTAGGTAACTTAAAGGTCGTCACATCAATGAAATATATGTGCAATACACTTAGTTAAATTATTTGTGTAAATACGTTGCTTTGTGACTCAACCACCCAACACATTAGACTGGCAAATATTATCGGCAGACGAAGGCCTCGAGCGGTACAACGCGTTGAGGGCATTTATTCGTGGGCTAACCAACGACAATATCGTTGCTGACGATGTACTGCAAGAAACTCTGCTTAGAACTAGCAAAAGCGCGCAATACGCCGAACTGGACAATCCGCTTGCTTATATGATTACGGTGTCGAAGTCAGTCCTTTACGATCACCAACGCAAAAAACTCCCTTCGTCGGTAGATTGGCAAACCGAAGAACTTGAAGCCGCAAATGACAGCCCCGAAAAGAGCTACCACAATGCACAGAAGCTCGCCTTTATCGAGACAGTACTCGCGGATATGACACCACTGCGACGCGAAGTGTTTATACTACGAAGAGTAGATGGCCTAAGCCGAGATGAAATAGCCTGCACATTGAATTTAAGTGTAGAGGCCGTTAAAAAACACCTCACCCGCGCCATGGTAGAACTTACGTTAAAGTTAGAAGCAGCAGGTTGGGAAAAAAACAATCACTAACCCACTCATTAATGTCCCCACTTTAGGCGGCAAACACTCTACTAATAAGTAGACGGGTAACAGAGGCATAGATGGAACAACAAGAGCATTTAGACCAGGCAGCTGATTGGTTTGATCGCTTCGACGAATTAGACGAAAAAGGCAAAATTGCCTTATCAGTGTGGTTAAGTGACAAGCAGCATCAACTTGCATTTCAACGAATTGCACAAGCATTCGGACAGCCTGAAGTTGCAATGGCAGCAATAAACGTTGCCGCTAATCTTCGCGAACAGTCTAACCTGAAGCGCAATAGCGCACTGAACAAAAAACCTCACACATCCCATACTCACTATTGGGCCATGGCTGCAAGTATTGTGGTGGTTGCCGTTCTTGTCGCGTTTTTAAAATTAAACCAGCCAACACCCTCACACAACATCGCCGATGATACCGTGGCACTATTATCAGAAACCATGCAGCTATCTTCCCCCAAAGCTCAGCGTATTTCTCAAGTGCTTAAAGACGGTTCTGCGGTGTACTTAAATGGTGACTCACATTTAAATGTTAACCATAGTGCCACTTTACGTGAAGTGAGCTTACGTAAAGGGCAGGCCTATTTTGATGTAGCACACGAGCCATCTAGGCCGTTTATCGTCAGCGTAGACAAAGTGAAAGTAGAAGTAGTAGGTACTGCTTTTGACATAGACAAACTCTCTGATAAGACCGTTATTCGTGTATATGATGGTATTGTGAAAATTATTGCAGACAAAACCCATACCCTCACTAAAGGTGAAGGTATTGTGCTAGAGAACAACCTTTGGAGCCAAACCTTTAGATTAGTGGATGATCAATTACCGGCATGGCGAAGTGGCTGGCTAGATATTTTCAATGAACCCCTCTACCTTGCGGTAGAGCGCTTTTCTCGCTACTTACAAAAACCGGTAGAAATCACTGCTAACAAAGACGCTTTGCTAACCGGACGGTTCAACGTAGCCGAACCTGAAGCAGCACTAAAATTGTTAGCTAGCGCACAAGGATTAATCTTAGAAGAGCACCAGGACCGCTTTGTTTTAATCGAAACTGCTCGCTAATGTTTTACTGATAGATGATGAGAGCGAATAACGCTTCAACGGTATATTTCTCTCTATTACGGATGAGCGTTGTATGCTGGTGCCTCTGCTTACCTGCACTTTTCATAACAAGTTTCGCTTTGCGGGCAGCGCAAACCAATGAAGAAACAAAACCGGTATATCTTGAGCCCCAGCCGCTCGTACTAAGCCTGCAAGCACTTGCTACACAATTCAATCGCCCTTTCGCGGTTAATCAACAAGATATTGCCAATATTGAGGCGCCAAAGATTGAAGGGCACTACACTCTTGCGGCGTCGCTAACGTTATTGTTACATGACACGGGCTATGCTTACCTAATTCAACCACACGGTTTCACGCTGATTCAAGAGCGTGAAACGCCTGTTGCAGATATCGCAATTGAAGAAATAGCCGTAACCGGTATACGCGCCTCGTTAAATATATCTGGCAAACGAAAACGGGAAAATCGAGTCATATCTGACGTTATTGCGTCTAACGACATTGCCACCTACCCCGATCGTAATTTGGCCGAATCGATGCAGCGTATATCCGGTATTTCGATAACCAGAGAAGCCGGTGAAGGACGTCAAATAATGCTGCGCGGGCTCAACCCCGATTTCACCTTAGTTACATTAAATGGCATGCCAGTGTTGGCAAACAACGATTCTCCCATGGACAGTCGGCAACAAAAACAACAAGACAGAACCTTTGATTTGAATTTGTTTTCCACTGATTTATTTAGTGAAATACAGGTTCTTAAGAGTTATTCGGCGAATCAAGCTTCTGGTGGCATGGCGGGTATTGCAGCGCTAGAAACGGCACATCCATTCGACAATCCGGGATTAAACTGGAGTGTTACTCAACAATTAGGTAATAATCAATTTAGCGATCATTTGTCGAAAAAGCTTTCGGCAATGGTATCTTCAACCAACGATAAGTGGGGAGCCCTTTTCTCAATAAGTTACGGGCTTCGTGAATCACAAGAAATGGGCGCAAATACCTTCCGCTGGCGGGAAATCCCCCCCGATGGCGCTGATACCTCTAAGCTGGACCCAGATTTCACTGCTGCTTGGAATAATGGCGAATATCGCGTACCACGGGGAAATCGCTATTCGGTATGGCAAAGTGATATGAAACGGCTCGGTGTGGGCGCCTCGATAGAATACAAAACGGTCCATCAGCACACCACCTTCGACTGGCTCTATGGCAGCTTAAGTGGAAACCGTTTTGAGTACCACCTTTACCCTAGAGGCAAAAATTCCACTCCCATTGTAGCGGGCGAAACGGTTATTACTGCTGCCGACGTGAACGAAAAAAACGAATTGATCTATGCGGCGTACGAACATGCCCAAGTTGGCACAGAAAGTCGTTTTCAACACGTTTCCACAACCTACAACCAATGGGTATTAAACTCACATCATGATATTAGCAGTGCTTGGAAAGGCCATCTATTACTTGGCTTGGAAGGGGCATCTTACGACATCCCCACCAGCAATAAAGCCTATATGCAAGGTGTTACCGACGTCGTCATTGACTACCGTCAAGATAGCCGCTTCGCCAATATAACCTACTCAGACGATTTAACCGCCCCCTCTTTTTGGCGAATGAAAGAGTTGGATAGTGAGCAATACTTTACCTCTACCCAGTTTATAAATGCCAAATACACGCTGAGTTTCGAGCCATCAGTAACAAGTACATGGCAATGGGGAGTGGACGCCGTCAGGTTTGAAAACAAATCAGAGTTGCTTAACATTCAAAACTTTTTAGATAAAGAGTGGGAAGCGCACTTTAACGACATACCAGCCGGAGAAACCACTAGCGATGATGTAACTAGCATTAATAGCACGGTTCCCGCGTTCCTTGGTACAGCGCTTACCACACATCCTAAATTAAACTGGTTAACCCTTGATACCAACAAGGTATTTCGTTATTTCAATCTGCCTACCAATACCCAAGCGCTTCAAAATATAAACCATATTACTCATGAACCCCCTTCACACTACCAAAGTAGCGTTACCGAGTCCCGCATTGCCCTATTTACGCAATGGCAGCATGACGTCGGCCGTTGGCATGTTAACAGTGGGTTACGAGTAGAGTATGAGCACACACGCGTTAACA
This sequence comes from Alteromonas sp. Mac1, assembly GCF_001562125.1. Taxonomy (NCBI): domain Bacteria; kingdom Pseudomonadati; phylum Pseudomonadota; class Gammaproteobacteria; order Alteromonadales; family Alteromonadaceae; genus Alteromonas; species Alteromonas sp. Mac1. The sequence continues at coordinate 1,101,514 of NZ_CP013932.1, read as the reverse complement.
ATGAAAATGCTCTGTTAAGTAGCATCCCCAATATACACTACATTAACTGGCTGCCATCATTGAATATTACCTATGAGTTGCAGCAAGATACGCTATATAGAATGGCATTGAGCCGAACCATGGGGCGGCCCCAACTCAATGATATTACGCGCCCTGTAGAATATTTGCCTGAGACTAACTCTCTGTATGGTTTTAACCAAAACTTGCGTCCTTATACCTCTTACAACCTAGACATTGCATTAGAAAAATACACAAATGGGGTCAGTCAGTTTTCACTATCAGCATTTAGCAAATATTTAGATAACTACATTGCTTACACCTCTGAAACAATGCGGTTTTCAAACACACCTGAATACACAAACTGGACCGGCGACACCATAAATGCAGATACACTAGTAAAACGCATTACCGCATCTAACACACAGCACGCGTGGTTGTATGGATTGGAGGGCAGTTACCAGCTAGAAACGTCATGGCCTACGCACCCTGAATACAAGATAGGTGTGATAAGCAACCTAAGCTACACCCAAGGACACGTACAATATTTTAGTTCCGTCACTGGCGAAAAGCTGCAGTATACCTCACTTCCCTATTTATCACCTTGGCTTGCCAACGTTACCGCATATTGGGAAAGTTACGCATTGAGTGCTAGGCTATCCGCGACCTACCGCGATAGTTATTTAGCCCGCATCGGTGACGAAACCATCATTGATGAAGACGAAACTGGGTTTGAAAAAAGCATGTATTTAGATGCCGTTATCGCCTACCACTTAGGAGAACATTGGGAATTGCGCGCCGAAGCGACGAATCTGACTAACGAACGTGAAGAACAGTATTCTGATTCTACACATCGTGCTTACAACACCACATTCAGTGGAAGAAATGTTTATCTTGGTGTGACTTACCGCCATTAGTTAACATCTCTCACTGTATGAAAAAGGCACCCTAAGGTGCCCTTTAATACTTTCTCAGCATGACTATGCTTACAATTACATCGCGTAAGTAAAGCCTAGGTAAAAGGTTCTTCCGCTTACCGTGGTATTGTAAAGACGATCATCTGAGTCTGAATACTGCTCTTCCCGCTCATTAGTTAGGTTTACCCCTTCCAGTGTCACTTTTAATGCGTCATTCACATTGTAAAATGTCGAAAAGTCCCAGTAAGTTGAGCCGTGAAAGCCCGCTTCATCTTGATCGGAGCTTGAAGTTTCAACCGTCACTAAATAATCATCGCGGTATGCGGTAGACACTCGCGCTCCCCAAGTTTCCGTTTCAAAATAAAGTGTGAAGTTGTAAGTATGCTCAGATAGCCCATAGAAAGGACGCGAAACCTGAACTGTTTCACCATCAACCAATATATTGTGAAGCGATTCGCCATCGGCGTACGTATAATTAGCAATAGCACCAAAATTATCAAATGGCGCAGGCAGGAAATCAAAATCCCGTTGAACACCAAACTCCCATCCAGAAAAGTCACTATCATCAAGGTTTTGCGGTTGCGAGAAGTTGTACAAGGTTGCTGCGGTTTGAGGGTTGCCATCTTCATCAATCGCACCTTCGATTAACGCCAATGGGTAGCCCGTATCGCCATAAGGAATGCTTACTGTGGTAGACGCTATAAAGTTCTCGATGTCTTTACGAAAGTGTGAAACAGAAACATAGCCTACTTCATCGAAGTAGTACTCTAGTCCCACTTCCATATTTAATGTTTCAAAAGGCTCTAATGCGGGATTACCAGCGCCAATATTAAGGCCACTTGAACCCGATAGTGGATCTGTGTTTACGGTACCGCTTACTGACAAACTCCCCAGTGTAGGGCGCGTTAGGTTTTTACCAGCACTAGCACGCACGACTAAATTATCTGTGGCATACCACGCCACATTCATCGCAGGCAATATACCGTCGTACTCTCGTGTTACAGTAACGTACTCAGTACCATTGATCAGGCCGGAAGAGTTAATTTCCGTATTGTAATAACGAAGTCCTACGTTAGCACGAAGTTCGCTGTCGCCCAGTAGCATGTCCAATTCATACACGGCATAAGCAGCTTGCGTTTCTTCTTCTACTTTATCTGGCGTTTGCGATGCAGCTAAATCGCGGTTAACGCTAAAACTGCCTAGTACACCGTCTACATCAACACTTAACCAATTTTGCTTCTCGTGGTTATCATTGATGAACGTATAGCTCGAATCAACCACGTCTGCAATCTCACCACTTTGCCATTCGCTGCGCAATACATTTGCCGTTTGAACATCGCCACTTTCATGTTCGAACTGCTTCATTGACACACCAAATTTCAAACTGCTTTGATCATTTAACGCATAATCGGCATCTAATTTAGCCACATCGAAGCTGTTATTAACTTCGTTTTCTGCAAGATCAATTTCGTGATAGCGAAATTCGTTAATGTCTGTCGGATCGTAGTCGCCAATATATGAGTTAGTACCGTAAAAACGATCATCGCGATAATCAATTGTCATGTCAGCAAAAGACTCTAAGTAAACTTTGGCGCTATTACTGGTGTAATCACTGCTCATTGTGCCGATTAAACCAGAAAGCGATAAATCAGAGCTCACCACCCAATCAGCATTTAAAACAACCTGTGTAATTTCTGTCTCAGCTATTTGACTGCGGCTTTCAGAATGCAAGGCTGCATTAGCCCACTGCGAGTATATAACTTCGTTGTTTTCGTTATAGTCTAAATCTACGAGTTCTGAACAGAAGTAACGTGCTCCGTCGTTATAATCTGGGCCAGTACACCCTAATGCCGTAGAGCTAGAACCTCGGCTTTGAAGATGATACTCCTTCCTGTCACTCTCCAGTTTTCCATAAAGTGCATCAAGACCGAATGATAAATCGTTACTTGGACGATACTGTAAGGCCACGGTTGCGCCTACCCGTGTTTGGTCGCTATTAAACTGCGAGTAGCGACTACCGCGAGAGAAGCGTAGCTCACCACTTTCTACAGCCGCTTGGTCGGCTTCTGACAAGCCCGAAATATCTGAACCTTGGTCTGTTCGTGGCCGCCAACGGTAGGTGTTATAACCTTGCTCACTGGTATCACGTTTGCTGTAAGCAATAGAGAATAATGCCCCAAACTTGTCCCAGGTATTTGATACTAACGCCGCCACGCGGGGACTCGTATCTTCAGTCAGTGAATTTTGTCCGGCCTGTACACTAAGTGCACCTTTGAAACCTTCGTAATCAAAAGGTTTTGCGGTATGCAGTGCTACCGTACCACCAATTCCCCCTTCGTCCATGTCAGCAGAGTACGACTTTTTCACATCAATTTGGTTAAATAACTCAGACGCAAAAATATTAAAATCGAACGAGCGTGAGGTGTTGGTGGTACCTCGGCTGTCCATGGCAGATGAAGACGTACCTAACGCTTCCATACCGTTAAGCTGTACTTGAGTGAAATCAGCATTCAGACCACGAAGTGAAATTTGGCGCCCTTCACCAGCCTCACGCGTAATTGTTACACCTGGGATACGTTGCAACGATTCTGCTAAGTTCAAATCGGGGAAGTCAGCAATATCCTCAGCCACAATCGAATCTTGCGACCCTAGCGCATCACGCTTAAGATCTTTAGCTTTTATTAAAGAGCTACGAAAACCGCTCACTACGATTTGCTCAATAATATCGTCTTCAGCGGTATTAGTTTGTGGTACTTCTTGCGCAAAAGTGGGAAAAGATAGCGCGCCTACGCTACTTAACACAGCCAGTGCTAAAGTGTGCTTTTTGAATGAAGCTTGCATTGTGTATTCCTTTTAAAATAGTGATTTAAATTATGTCGATTTTTAGTAGTTAATTGGATTGGTGCGCATCAATCTTCCTTGTTCAAAATGCACTGAGTATTGGGTGCGCTTTGCTTGGGGAGACTGGGAATAAAAGTCGGTAGAGATAAGTTGTGCCCCGCTTTGAAATGCCGCATCTCGTTGCAGTGCTTTTTGTTCATTAGAAGCCGATAAATTGGCATCCGCGCGGGTACGAACCAAATAGCCAGACTCCACCAACTGGCGAATGTCTTGTTGTTGGTTAATGGGGTTGTTGCGGATCATAATGGCCGCTGACGGATGTCCGGGTTCAAACGATGCAAACATGCTTCTTCCCTTCAGGTTATTTTGACCTTGGGTGTATCTATCAAGCTGCTTTTCATTGCCATCGAACAAAAATATGAATTTTCCACGCAACGCTTTAACGCTGGGCCAACCGTTATTCGTAATAACACTTTGTAATGATTTTGCATTCCCTCGAATGTCGTCTGGGGTAACAAGTCGACCTGGTAAACCACTGCGTATAGCTTCATCTAAACTAGCGAAGGCAGCTTCATCAAAAAGAACCGGCTTGTTACTTTTCAAAAAATCGGGCTGCGTTTCTTTCGCATTCATCATAACGACAATAGGAAAATGTTCTGGGTGGGAGGCAGACCAAGCATTTAGCTGCTTCAAGCATACTTTTAATGTCGCGCAATGCGTCATCACATCGACATGCGGTATATGCATTACTTTAAAACCAGGTTTTGCTAACTGTTTAACCTCATGAGCAGACAACCAGTTTTCATTTAGACGGGATGCGAGCTCAACCTGCTGATATTGATTACCGCTGGGATCATTAACCACATCAATTTCTAGCTGACGCAGACCGAGTGATAACTGCTCATTCAGCGAAAGGTGGGCATAGTTAAGTTGGTTGGCCTTGTTCGTATTTTTCAAACTAAGAAGCTGATAAACACTATCGGGAAGCGCTCGCTTGTAGCTGTTATGCGAACCTATCCATTGATAGTGATTTAAGGGTGCGTTCTCATCAAAATCAGCTGCGCTGGCAAAACCTGTGCTCAACCAAAGTAACAACCAAAACAACATTTTTCTTTGCTCTTGAATTTCAATGTGAGGTAGAAGGAAATAACGAAAGAGCGGGGACATGAAAAAACTGCTAACCCCCTAATTTTAATAAAAATGTCATACTAGCGATGAATCTTTTGTGACATTGAAAATCAACCTGTCCCCATTTATTTGTCTGCTGCGTCTTTATCTAATTGATATAAAAAATAAGGTGTATATGAACCAATATCATCTATGGCGAATAGGGTTATTCGGCTTAATGAACCACGTAGTCAAAACCTGTACCTGTGGCATGGTGGTAATGGCGTGTTTGCTGATAAATTACAGTAAGGCAACTGCGCAGGAGCATTTGGACGCTAATCTCGTGCACAATGCACTTAAAGAGGCCGCGAACACAGAGGTCGCATTTATCGCCGATGTGCACTTACACGACATTTACGCTGCGCCAGCGACACTGGCTTTCGGCCATGGTTCACAAGATGTAACCTCTTTCGACGCTAACACTTTAGGTATGAGTAGCCAAAAATCCGGGTCAGCAAACCAGTTCCCAAAAGACCCAGAGACACAAGCACCGTTGCTCATGCGCAGCATGCAGTCACAGTTGACGTCTACGCGTTTATTCAATGAGAACTATTTTGCGTTTCGTGCAGCACTAGATGATATTGCCGACCGCGGAATTAAACTGGTAGCCCTGCCCGGCGACTTTTCTGACGATGGGCAGCCAGCAAATGTGAAAGCGCTTGCGCGTATTTTAGACGAATACCACACGCGCTATGGCATGCGTTTTTTTGCGATTACCGGTAACCACGACCCTGTGCGACCTTTTACACGACCAGGAGGTAAACCAGATTTTCTGACAGCAAAAGGCAATGAAGCAGCTATTTATAGCCCCGATCACATTCGTTGTATTAATAACCGTGCGTGGCACTGTATGGATGACATTCGTGAGTGGGGCTATCGAGAGATTATGCAAACGCTTAAAAATCATGGTTTTTCTGCGAATACACAGGATTTGCTGTACGAAACGCCCTTCGACAGTATTGAATACGAAAATCGAGGTTGGCAGTGGTGCGATGAAGCATCGTGTATTTTTATGCCTGACGCCAGTTACTTAGTAGAGCCAATTAAAGACGTGTGGTTATTGGCTATCGATGCCAATGTGTATATTCCGAAGGGGCAGTACGCTGATGGAAATTTTAAGGGCTCTGGCAACGCTGGTTATAACGCCTTATTGACCTATAAACCAGCGTTACTGCGGTGGATAACAACCATCGTTAAACGGGCAAAAGCAAACAATAAAAGACTTATCGCCTTTAGCCATTTTCCCATGGCAGACTTTTACGACAACACCCAATCACAATTGGAAAGCCTGTTTGGTAAAAGCTCAAATCAGCTTAAACGAATGCCGCTTCCCACCACCACTGAAGCACTAGACGAGACGGGCCTGAAACTTCACATGGCAGGCCACATGCATCTTTATGATGTTGCACCACCTGAGAATCCTACGGGGTTGGTAAACATTCAAGTGCCATCGCTAGCAGCGTATCAGCCTGGCTACAGTGTAGTAACCTTATTACCTGACCAACACGCTAAGGTAGAAACTATTATTCAGCGCGAAGTCGAAGATTTTGACCGTTTATTCCCTATTTATTACAAAGAGTGGCAGTATCGACAACGTGGCGGGCAAACGCTATGGAACAAAGATATACTCACGTCGCCCCACTATCTCGAATTTACCGAGCACCATTTAAAAGAGGTCGTGCGCCAGCGTTACGTAGAGAATGAATGGCCAAACGCGCTTTCCACTTATATTAAAAACCATACAATTGGCGATGTGATCAACCAATCACCGTGTCCCGATTTAACAAAGGACTTGCCTGTTGAAATTACTTCACAACCTGCACTAGTGCTAGCTTACGATTATTATAAATTACGGAATGCTGGCGCATTTGCCGATATTTCAGGGCGCGAAAAGTGGTACATAAGTGGCTTCAATGAAAACCGGCTAACAGGGTGCAGTTTACCAATAGCAAACGATCTGCAACGCTTACTCATAGGTTTTCTCTCGCTGTTGCATAACGCCGCTTTGGCTATCGACAGAACTGAGGTTACCGTCAAAGGCGTATAGATATCGTCAACCTTAAACACACTGTTCACTACATTTATGTGAAGATAAGCCTAATAGCTCAAAATTTCCTCGACATAGTAGCCTTAATTCCTTATAGTGCGCGCCCAAAGCTTACTCGTGTAACACCTCTATTTTGGGTGTAACGACAAGCTATCTTTTTTCTTCTGATTTACCCGCTGGATACCTGTTTTGATTACCACCGCCAATATCACCATGCAGTTTGGTTCTGCACCCTTGTTTGAAAATATCTCTGCCAAATTTGGTAACGGCAACCGCTATGGCCTTATCGGCGCAAACGGTTGCGGCAAGTCTACCTTCATGAAAATTTTGAGCGGTAAGTTAACCCCAAGTGCGGGTAACGTTTCCATGGCGCCAGGTACTAAATTAGGTATCTTAAGCCAAGATCAATTCGCATTTGAAGAATTCAGTGTGGTTGATGCCGTGATCATGGGTGACCGTGAATTATGGGAAGTTAAAAAAGAACGTGATGAAATTTATAGCAAGTTAGATATGAGTGAAGAAGACGGCATGCGTGTTGCCGACTTAGAAACTCAATTTGCTGAAATGGATGGCTACACCGCCGAAGCCCGCGCGGGTGACATTCTGAATGCTGCTGGCATTGAAGAGCATTATCACTTTGGTTTGATGAAAGAAGTCGCGCCTGGTAAAAAAGTACGTGTGTTATTAGCACAAGCCTTGTTTGCCGATCCTGATATTTTGTTGCTCGACGAACCAACTAACAACTTGGATATTTACACCATTACGTGGTTAGCCGATGAGCTTAACAAGCGTAAATCGACCATGTTGATTATTTCTCACGATCGTCACTTCTTAAATTCAGTATGTACTCATATGGCTGATATCGATTACGGTGAATTACGTGTTTACCCTGGTAATTACGATGCGTTCATTGAGGCATCTATGCTTGTTCAAGAGCAGTTACTTAATGAAAACGCGAAAAAGTCTGCTGAAATTGAAGAACTTCAAGGGTTCGTGGCACGTTTCTCGGCAAATGCTTCTAAAGCAAAACAGGCTACGTCTCGTGCTAAGCGATTAGAAAAAATTGAGCTTGCTGAAGTTAAAGCATCAAGCCGTCGCAAGCCTTACATTGTGTTCGAACAACATAAGAAGCTTCACCGCTTAGCCATTACCCTAGAAGATTTAGGTCATGGCTACCCAGATCTTCCATTATTTAACAACGCCAACCTGTTGTTAGAAGCAGGTTCGCGCCTTGCCATTATTGGTGAAAACGGCGCAGGTAAAACCACGCTATTGAAATGTTTAGTTGATGAATTATCACCAGAACACGGCACTATTAAGTGGGCAGAAAACGCCGCGATTGGTTATATTCCGCAAGATAGCACCAAAGACTTTGATTGCGATTTAACCTTGTTCGATTGGATGAGCCAATGGCGCTTACCTAAGCACGACGACCTACAAGTTCGTGGTATGCTAGGCCGCTTATTGTTTAGCTCAGACGACTTTAACAAGAAGGTAGCAGTCTGTTCTGGTGGAGAAAAGAACCGCTTGTTGTTCGGTAAGCTAATGCTGCAAGACATCAACGTATTGGTCATGGATGAACCAACAAACCACTTGGATATGGAATCTATTGAAGCGCTAAACAACGGGCTTTATAAATTCGACGGCACGGTTATTTTTGTAAGCCACGACCGCGAGTTTGTTTCATCATTGGCCACGCAAATCATCGAAATTAAAGATAATAAGCTTAACCACTTTGAAGGTAACTACGAAGAGTTCTTGGCGCATAGCGAAGGCAAGTAATCCTTTGAATAGTTAATATTATGGCTAAAGCCCAGCATGGTAAATTCACCTTGCTGGGCTTTTTAGTTTATTGCCTTAATATATACTTTGAAATACCTGTCAAAATGGCTTTTTAAGCTATAACACCAATACCTTTTTTACCGTTTTTCTAACAATGAAATTCCAAGCAAAAAAGCGTGCAACACTTGCTATACCTGCGTCTTTTGCAAACGCAAAAAAGCGCGCTTTAACGCGCTTGTATGCCAACTGCCTGTTTTCGTATTGCACATCAGCCATAGACGCATGATTTAAATGCGATGAATCTAAAAACTGTTGAATACTATGATGATCACGCTTTTCTATGTTCAGTGGTAATTGCTTTTGAATTACGGCTTCGTCTCGCTGCTTATCTAATATTCCATTAATGGTCAGCATGGCATTTAATCTGCCCCGTTCGTAATCATATTGCCGAAAGCGCTCGTCAAAAAAGCCCAAAAATGCCCCAAGCAACTCACCGCTAAGCTCGTCTTTTTTTGCTGTAATAGTATAGATAGTTTTTAAATTGGTGGGGCCCAGCCCCGCGGCATGTTCTAGTACCGCAATCGTATCTATCCATAGTTTGAAATGGCTTGGCGGAAGAGGTTTGTCTTCAACATCAACACGATATTGTGTCGCAAGTCGGGCAACGTCGGCGGCATATTCTGCTTCATTATCGCCATAAACCACGCCAATCATTGAATCTATAATGGCTTGCTCTGCGAACACCTCTTCGCTGCTTGTGGTGTATAATTTTTCGCGTAAAGTATCGGCTTGTTTATCTAACCTGAGAATTTTTTCGTTATCTTTCTCTTGAATCAACCACTCTTGGAATCCACTTTGTAGAAACACGCTATTGAGCATTTGCTTGGCGCTGTCAGCAAACGACGCCTTGGTTGCATCAAATTCTGGATTGGCTGCACTTTCCCTAGGGTTAGGTGAAATGTAGAAATAAAACCTATTTTCGTAATCGGTATAGTTAGTATCATTTTGTTCAGCCAAAGATACTGCCATACCAAGAGGGTAGTTATTAAATGCACCACCATCCATAAAACTAAAGGTACTGTTTTCAAATTTAACGGCGCCACGGCCACTGTAATCACCGTGCAACCAGTTACGCGTGAGCGATACCGGAGAGAACGCTACTGGGAAGGCGCCGCATCCTCGCGCCGCTGCACTGATCTCATTCCAAACAGCCTGATTATCTGTTGTGTTATCCAGCGTGGCAGTATATCGGTCTTGATGGCGTGTTTGGGTGAACTTCCCTTTCCCCAAGGTTTCCGTTAAATATGCGTAGGTATCTACCTCGTAATCTACGCCATTTAAGTTAGACATCGCCAACCCCAACCTGATAGAGGTTGCACTGGCCACATGAGGTGTTTGCACTAGCGGTGGGGGTAACGGTGTTTGCGCAGCGCTAGGCGAGGATGATTTCACGTATCGGCTATTAATGAGCTTATCCGCTATGGTTTTTACAAAGCCATTTGAGAGGAGTGAATTTTTGGCATTGTCCCCCGGCAAGGGCGTCAATAATCCGTTGATATCAACCGACTTAACCCATGCTTCGTAAGCCACGTTGGTGTTTTCACCCGATAAGGCATCCCCATCATACAAGAGTTTTTGCGCTATCATTGCGGCGGTCATGCCACCAGCACTTGCGCCAGTAAGCACATCTATTTCAATTTTTGGATTGGCAGAGTTTTCGTTATGTTCTTTTAACGCTTCAATAATTTCATAAAGCGTACCCGCTTCATATGAACCCAAAGAAACGGCGCCTGAAATGGCAATTGCAACGCGGTAGGTCATGTTACTCTCCAGAAAATTCAATTTTTTGAATCACCGAGAGGGCAGTCTCAGAACGCTGATCCACAGCACATTGGGGTAATATACCCTTGAAGCTTGTGTTATTGAAGCCTTCCTTTTACCCAAATGTCGACCAAGTTAACATTGTCATCTACTAGTAATACATTCGCATACTGCCCTGCTGCGAGACTGCCTAGTTTTTGTTGCATTCCCATGAAGGTGGCAGGCGTAGTACTGGCCATTGCACTTGCGTCGGTTAAACTTACGCTCAAATCATGACAAGTATTTATTACGGCCCCATGCATGTCTAGGCATGAGCCGGCCAATGTGCCATCAGGCGTAGTGAGTTTGCTGCCGCTACGCTTAATTTCTGTATTGAAAAACGCAAGCGTGTCTAGGTTGCTTCCCACATGCGCCATGGCATCGGTCACAAGCATGATCTTTTCTTTGCCTTTAACCTTTATGGCTAATTCGGCACTTTTAGGGTGTACGTGGTGATGATCCACAATTAACCCACTATACGCGTTATCAAATAACAAAGCTGCGCCCACAGCGCCTGGCGCACGCGATGTAAATGCCGACATCGCATTGTACAAATGAGTGAACCCTGTCGCACCAGCGTTAAGCGCATCGCTCACTTGTTCGAAACTGGCATTGGTGTGCCCCAGTGCAACCACTATCCCTTCTGCCACCATTTCTTTAATAAAACTGAGGCTCACGCTTTCAGGTGCTACTGTTAGCAATACCTTGCCAATATCCTTTCGGCACAAGGTCGCCAATTCACTATCACTAGGGGTACGAATAAAGCTTTCTTCATGCACACCTTTTTTCGCAGTGCTCAAAAATGGCCCTTCAAAATGAATACCTTCAATAGTGGGATGACTATCTGCAATGGCCTCACTTACTGCATCGGCGGCATTTGCCATAGTAGTCGCATTATCGGTAATAAGCGTAGGCAACATACTGGTAGTGCCGAACTGCAAATGGGCATGCGCCATGGTTTTTAACGCATTGTACGTGGGCGTATGGTTAAACAGTATTCCCCCACCACCATTGACTTGGGTATCAACATACCCAGGTATAAGCGTGCCTTCACGCTCATTTGCAAGCTCTTGCTTTGTGGCATCTCGAATGCTTTTAATCACGCCCTGTTCTATGCATAGCGTCTTGTTAAACTTAATACCTGAGGTGGTCAGTACTTTGTGTGCGGTAATTGTTTGCATTAAGCCAGTGCTGCCTGTTGTTTTACGTATTGAATAACCCCTGCTTGAGGTGATGATTTAGGTTCAACTAGCCTAGCTTGAAGACCAGCACTTAATAGTGGCTGATACACATGGCTTAGCCCACCCACTAAACAAAGGGGCAAATCTTGATCATTGGAGAATGCTTTATCGTCAATTCTATTGCAGGTAAGTGCTTCACCAACACCATTGAGGTAGCTAGCACCTTGTTCAATTAGTACCTTGGCTGCGGGGCACCCTTTTTCGTAGGCTGCCACAACACATGGTGCCAATGCACCAAACTCTTTCCCTTTAAACCCCGCCACTTTTGTTACCAATTGGTGTGCATTTGTTACGACCAATCTATCACAAACTGATGTAAATAAGAGGCTCTTAGGGATAAGTTCATCGAACACCAACAAGCTTTGCTTAACCGCTTCAAGGCCTAACCAACCACCACTTGCATTGTCGCTAATTGAAAGGCCATAACCGCCCTTATCATTAAACCGGTGCGAATTAGTACTGGTGCTGGAGCCAGTAAAAACCGTAGCCGCTGACCCAGTACCGCAGATAATCAATGCACCTGATTGGCCGTTATGCGCCCCAAGGCATGCGGCATGCAAATCACTGATGACGTTAATGCTTTTAAAGGGGTGGTGTAAATTTAAAAACTCGTTTAACGCACTGGGAATATTTGCGCCAGCAAGCCCTGCCGCTAGGTGTATTTGATTGAGCTTGATTGCCGATTTGGCGGGCCGACTTATTGCGCTGATGGCTTTTTCACTAGCGCTAATAATTGACTGCATTGCGCCAGCAGCATTGGTCATCATATTGGCAGGACCAGCTTCGGCGCAACTTAATACGTTACCTTGCTCATCTTCTAACTGCACTCTGCAATGCGTGCCGCCACCATCCACACCAATATAATAACTCAGATCTACCATTTAATTTCCATTTTCACTTTCGTTTTCGTGCTGTCATTAGTGGCAATAGGGTGTACTCATTGAAGCTATGTACATACTCATTTTCTGTGTCGCACTACCCTTGTCATAGCTTCATTTAACGGTATTTTATCATAGCTTTACTCTCAACCGACAAAAAGCAAAAGCCAACCGATTTCGCAACTTTGCAGCGTCTATTCCATAGTAGGTATGACCCAAGCATCCATATACTTGTCACATTTAACAGCCACACTGTATCGATACTTATATCACCTATGACTAGGATAATACCCGGTGCTACTTTCCCACAGTAAACAGTTTCTCTTTGTACACATTGCCAAGACGGGTGGCACGAGTATTCGTGATGCCCTTTCACAGTATCGTTGGGGGCATCGTTATGCCGCAGCACAGTTTATCAGTAATAAAATGAGTCAGCTTTGTGGGCATAAGATTGGTAGCCGCTTTCCTCGCCATTCGCGTATTATTGCTGCAAAAGAAATGTTACCTGAAGATTTTTTTAATGGGTTGTACAAGTTTGCCGTAGTGAGAAACCCGTGGGACTTGCAAGTTAGCTCGTATCATCACATTAAGCGCGAACGTCCTCATGTCATGGAAGGCCATGAAACTTTCGCAAGTTTCATGCAATGGAAATTTAATCCTGCACGAGCGTATCAATACCACATAGACACTTCTCTGCAATTGCAAAGCGATTACCTTGTAGATTTACATGGCAATTTATTAACTAACTTTATTGGTTACTATGAGAATTTGCAGCAAGATTTCGACGCAATTTGCGAACACCTAGCCATTGCCACATCAATACTTCCACACAAGCGTAAAGCCACTGATAGAAGTAGCTATCAAGCGTATTACACCGATAAAATTAAAGCTCTAGTTGATAACCACTTCGCTCAAGATATTCAATTGTTGGGCTATACGTTTTAATCTGATTACCGACAGTTTTTTAAGGCAAACTCTTCGTTAAATCCCCGCTTAAATGGGTTGCGTCATTGCACTTTGATGTGCCTTTTTTTGCTCGTACATCAGTGTATCAGCCTGGTCGAGTAACGCCTCTAAGTCGCTACAAGGCATATCTATAATTAAGCCCCCAACACTGGCTGAAACTGGAATTTGTGCGTTAAGCGTTTGTATAACTAAGTCACTAAACCTGTGCTGAATACGCTTTACCAGACGCTTAGATTGACTACAACTGTGGCAATAACTTAGCACTACAAACTCATCGCCCCCTAGTCTTCCCACCACATCTTGCTCGCGGCATTGCCCTTTAAGAATTTTTGAAATAATACGCAGTACATCGTCGCCTGATTGATGCCCAAACGAATCATTAATTCGTTTAAAATTATCCACGTCAATGAACATCAAGGTTATGAAACCACCGTGATGATTAAATTCATCTAAGAGTATTTTTGCAGCCCCTTCCCATCCGTCGCGATTAAGAATATGACACAAGGGGTCGGTAGCTGCCCGTTTGAACGCGGCCATTCTGTCATCATCTAACTTTTTCACTTTTTGCGCGGCAGCAAAAGCAAATATCAAGGCTTCTATCGTGACGGCAATAATAAGCCCGTACCGCTGAAGGAACGGACTATAGTCTTTCAAATAAAACCTGGCGAGCATAGCCAGCATTATTGTCGAGACCCCCAGTAACACTAGTTTAGCGCAGTGTACTTTATGATACGCCGCATAAAGTATTGCTGATAAAATACCGGCCATGATAACCAAAGTGAGTTTCGACATGACTTTGTTTACCATCATGCTCACATCACTACTTAACACTAACTGCACGCTCACCAAAACTAATATTATTAGCGATAAACCATGCAGTGTGCTGCGTTGCCACTTTTTTAGCATAGCTTTAAAATCGAGTAATTGATCTAGAAAGCGCAAAGAAGCAAAAATGGTTAGCCCAGCAAAAAGCACACTTAGCTGTACGCTATTTAGAAACTGTATATTGGGTAACAAGGCGTAAAAAATGCCTTCTTGCAACAAGAAAAAGATGGCCGCACTTGCCACGTAAAAACTGTAAGAATAGAACCCAAAACTTCGCATACTGTTGCCCAACACCCCAACATAGATAGCCAACGCAAAGCAAAATCCAGCAAATGCACTTAGCGTTAAGGTATGAATAGTATTAAATGCGTGGAAGTCAGGTACTGTGGATAAGCTCGGGTACAGTGCCCTAGCGAATTGCGCATCCACCTTTAAGATGTATGAAGCCGCACCGATGGGAAGTATATAAGCTTGCCGCGCGCTAGGCAGCTCGATGGGCGGGGTTAACGTGGGCGCTTCTAAGCTGTTTCTTCCGGCGCTCTCTTTTTCGGAGCTGGCCGTTTCGAAGCTGGCTGTTCCAGAATGATTTGGTGTAGGACTATTTGCTTTATAAGCATCTGTTTTAGAAGCATCAGCCTCTAGCCGATACAGCACGGCTTTATTCACAAAGTTACGAGGAAAATGAAAAATATGCGGGAGGGCTAAATCACAGTTTAGTGTTAAATGCTGCTCGCCTTTCACCATTGGTATAGGTGTGCCCACTTTGCTTTTTAATGGTGAGGTAATAACGCACGACGCGAACACACTCTCACTTATCAAAATACACAAAGCGGCAATCAGAAATTTCACTCGCCATCTTGCATTCAGGTCGCACATGGAAGGTTACACGCCCCCAACAATCTGTACTTATGCAAGATCCACTTTGCGTGTAATTACCTTATAAACATCACCCTGACTAAACGATATGCGCCGTTAAAATTACAACACAGCGTAGTCGGTATCACCTTTGAGATCGCAGTGTTGTATGCGATAAATCACTAAAGGCTATATGTAGTGTAGCTTCAAAAAATGAAACCTGCCAAATTCCCGTCAAATTTCTGTCGCTGAGTAACATTTTTCCAGCGCACTTAACCCTACTCCATTTCGTTTTATGACTTTCAGCTGGGTAGGAATACGTTCTTTCATTGCTTCTATGTGGCTAATAACACCAATCATTTTACCGCTAGCATTTAGGTTATCTAATGCATCTAACGCTACGTCTAGGGTTTCGGCATCTAGCGTACCAAAACCTTCATCGAGGAAAAGAGAATCTATGCTTGTTTTAAAGCTCACTAAATCAGACAGTGCCAGCGCTAGCGCTAAACTCACCAGAAAACTTTCGCCCCCTGATAGCGTTTTAGTATCTCGCACCACATCACCCTGCCACGTATCTAATACACTTAAACCTAAACTGTCTTTTGTGTTGCGGGTAAGTTGATACCGCCCGTGCAACCTATCGAGCTGTTGATTGGCAAGTCGAACCAAATTATCTAGCGTTAGACCTTGCGCAAATCGCCTAAATTTATCTCCACTGGCTGAACCAATAAGCGAGTGTAGATAAGCAATATCATCATACGAAGTTTCAAATTCACGCATTTCATTGATTAAACTTTGCTGTTTTTCAACCGCCTGCCTATTACTCTCTAATTGTTGAAATAGTTGGCCTTGTTGTGCAAGTAACCGATCTTTTTCCTCACCTTTTTGATTCAAGCTGACCTGAGTGGCTTCAACAGTCGATTGTTGCCATTCAGAGGCGCGTTCGTGTGCTAATAGAGTGTTGTGCTTCTGCGTGACGTTATCCAGTAACAACTGCGCATTCTGCTGCTCTCGCTCAATCAACTGTTTCTTTTGAAGTAAACGCTGGCGCTCCTCATAGGGTAATAATGCATTTAAAAACTCGGTTTCATCAGCAAATGGGCTTTGCTGCAATGCGGTATCGAAGGCGACTTGTTTCACTTGTTTGTCTTGTTGCTTCTCTTCTAATTCTACAGTAAGTACTTTTAACTGGGCGGTAGCATTTTCTAACGCTCGTTGCGCCTCACGAAGGTGAGTATCACATTTTTTAAATATCTGCTCTTTTGCCGAGAGGGTGTTTTGAATTTCACGTCTAGCGGCGCCGATATCTGCTTCGGGGAATAAAGCATGACGTTTAGTAAGCAGCACTTCTCGCTTCGCTTCAGTCTCTTGAATACGCGTGCTGTATAGCTGGGTTTCTTTATCCGCAGACGCTTTAGCTTCGCTTAGCTCAACCAATTTGCTTTCAAGGGCTTTTAACTCGTGAGACAAACTATTGTGTAAATGGGTTTTCTCTTGAAACGCTTCCACATCGTTGTGCTTTTGAGTAAGCCACTTAGTTATGTTTGCATCCGGTGTTAACCCCACCCTTTCAATCTCGTTAATAAGTGTGCGACGGTTATTGACAAGTGCACTTTCAACATTAGATTTTGTATTGTTTAAGTCGTGTAGCTGCCCTTCCAGCTGCGATGTTTTTGCTGTTAAAAGCGCTATCTCACTGTTAATAGAGTCTATTTGCTGTTGATGCAAAAGCGTATCGTTTTTAGCATCGGCCAATTTAGTCTCGCTAGCTTGTATATTACTAAGCTGTGCGCTTAAACGAGATTGACGTTCTTTGCAGCTAAGTTGAAGCTGGTTAAATGACTCAACATCTGAAATTTCAACCCTCGCATTTAACGTTAACATAGCCTGTTGCCAGTCGGCTTCTAGTTGAGAAAAGGCAGTTTTTGCCTCTGCAACCACCTTCTCGCACTGCTGTTTTTCGAACTCTGCGGTACTGATTTGCTCTCGCTTTTGCGTACCCAACTTTTCAATATTCTCAAGTGTTCGGGTTAACTCGTCGCGCTTAGCAATAGTTTCGGGCACATCGATATTCATTAAAGAAGCATCGTGTTCAGTTGCACCGCACAAGGGGCACGCATCGCCTGGCGAGAGCGCTTGACGCAAATGAGCAAGCTCAGCATCTAGCTTGATTAACGACTCAACGTCTTTTAAATGACTTTGCGTTGCTTTATAACTTGCCGCTAACTCTGCTCGCTCTTGTTTAAGGGTTTCAATACTTGATAACAAGGTGGTTAGTCTTTTGGCTTTGTCTGCATGGCTATTTGTATGACTGATATAAAGCCGCTGCCATTGTTCGCAAGAAGCAAGAACAGGCCAGTTGTTATTGAGCGCAGTTATATCTGCATTAACACTGGCCGCGTCGCCATTGCTAAGTAGTTGATTGAGGTTAGCCTCACACTGTGAAACGTTATCTGCGCTTTGTTGATGTAACAACACCACATTCGTTTTGTAGTGTTGTTTCTCAGTTAAGTCAGCCTCAGCGCTGTCTTTAAGCTGCTGCGTTGTTGTTATTTTTTGGGTTAATTCTGCAAGGGTATTTTCGTCATCGCTAAAACGGGCGGCTTTTTCTTTCCAACCACTGATTTCACCTGCCATTTTACCATTTGCCGCATGAGCATTAAGGTAGGTGGTTAGCTCATCTAGCATGCGCTTTTTACCTTCAAGTTCATCATAGTATGCTTGATGACTTTCTTGCGCCTTGCCCTGCTTTAATTTCGCATCCGCTAATGACTGCTGGTTTGTCTCTATACGATTAGAAAGCTTATTGATTTCAGTATCAATAGGAATGATTTGTTCGTTGATCAAGGTTTCAAAACGCTGTTGGTGGGCTTTCGCAGTCGCAAAGTTCGTTTCGCTGTTTTCAAATTCGGCCTGCCGGGTTTGCTGCTGGCTTTCCAAGTCAGGTAATTGCTGCTGTTTCAAGGTGAGATTTTTGGCAATACGTTGCACATCTTCGCAAAGCTGACTAAGCGCAGAATGAGGCAAACGAAGTAATTCAGCTGGCTCGCCGGCCACTAATAGCGCTAATTCGTCTTTCGCCTGTTCATAAACGCTATTCGCTTCAACTAATGCCGCGTTAGCCTTAGTCAGCTCATGTTGATTTTGCTCACACGCCTGTTGCCATCGATGTTGCTCTTGAAGCGAGACAATCTCAGTATTTATAGTGAGGAGCTGGGTTTTGAATTGGTCCAGCTGCGCACTAAGTTCATTATGCTGCGCTTCACTGAGCAACGCTACGCCCTCTAGCTTTAGCTTGAATTCCCGTTTTGTCGTTTCTGCTGCTTTATATTTCTCGTGAATTGCTTGAGATAACTGGCCATAAATCTCAGTGCCGGTAAGCTCTTCTAGTAATTCAGCCCTGTCGCCTTCGTTTGCATTTAAAAAGGCAGCGAAATCACCTTGAGATAGCATCATCGATTTTGTAAAGCGCGCAAAGTTAAGCCCAGTAAGGCGCTCTATCTCTTCGCTCTTAGGTCTCACCTGAGTGGCCAATACTTTACCAGATTCTACTTCTGCTAATTCCACATCGGCAGATTGCAAATTGCCGTCAGCTTTTCCTCTAGCGCGCCGCATACTCCAAAATGCGCGATACGCTTTGCCCTTTATATCGAACTCAACTTCTGCCAAGCACTCTGACGTGCCGCGAGTCATAATATCGTTCGAGGTGGCCGAAATAGTGCCCAAGCGTGGCGTTTGGTGATAGAGCGCCAAACAAATAGCATCAAGCAACGTTGTTTTACCCGCTCCAGTAGGACCGGTAATGGCAAACAAGCCGTTGTCGATGAAAGGAGATTGGGTGAAATCTATCTTCCACTCTCCTTTTAAGGCATTTAAATTTTTAAGCCTGAGGGTAAGAATTTTCATAGGTTCCCCTCATTCGCCTGTGCATTGGCATCGACTGCATCTTCGCTGCCCTCGTGGGATAACTGCACATCGTCTACTACCTGTTCGAACAGGATTTGAATTCGCTGTTTGCGTTGTTTATCTTCGTCAGACTCAAAGGCTTCCAACGATAGTCTTGCATCAAAAACCTCACGTACAGACAACTCACTTAAGTTGACGTTTTCTTCTGCTGAAATAGCGCTGGCTCTTTGCTTTCGCATTCGCTTTAATTGCAAAATTTCGGCAGGCTTGTCGTCTATTAGTGCTTGTATGCGCTGTTGCAGGTCGGTTAAGTAATCTTGAGTTTCTACTTCAATACACAGCCAAGCTGGGTGTTCAGCGCTTGCGCTTTTTACCGCCTCGTTTTGCTGTAAGGCAAGCTCAATGTCTTCTAAATTACCTCGCAACACTGCCATCGCTTGAAAACGAGGAATAGGCTTACTTTCTACTTCGACTAACGTTTTGTTGTCGAATGTGGCTATTAGTACCTGTTTTTGTGATTTCAGTTCATCGAAGCTTAACGGAATAGGCGAACCGGAATATCGAATATGGTCGCAGCCTGCCACTTTTTGTGGGCGGTGAATGTGCCCAAGTGCGATATAATCTGCCGGAGGAAACCCCTCAGCTGAAAAACCTTCTAGCGTTCCTATATAAATGTCGCGCACACTTTCACTTTGACTTACCCCAAGGGCCGTTAAGTGTCCGGTAGCAATAATGGGCACATCGACGTTCAACACGCTGCGTTTATCTAATGCAATTTGATAAAGATTGGCATAGTGCTGTTTAATGGCCTCGCCCAGCGCCTGACGTTTTTCAATCGCTGATTCCCCAGCCTCGCTTTTTAAAACATCCCTAGCACGAATAAAAGGTACAGCGCACAATATTGCGCCTATTTCACCACCTCGGGTGCGCAAGGGTAAAACTTGCGCTTCGGTATTGCCATAGGTACTAGCAATAACGTGGCAGTTTAGGTAAGACAACAATTCCCTGCTTTCGTTTAATACCGACACCGAGTCATGATTGCCGCCTAACACCACCAAGGTGCATCCCACCCCCTGAAAGTCACCTACAAGTTGATGATAAAGTTCCCGCGCATAACTTGGCGGTGTGCCGGTATCAAAAATATCGCCGGCCACAACAACGGCATCTATGTTTTCTTGCTCAACCACCCCAAGTAGCCATTTAAAAAATTGCTCGTGTTCATTTTTACGGCTTTTGGTGAAGAAACTTTGACCTAAATGCCAATCTGAGGTGTGGAGAACTTTCATGTAAATTGACTCTGATTTTGTTTGAGAATGGACTAATTACGGCTCAAGTATTAAAAAATAGTAACCTCACCCAATTGGTATTAAATTACATACCTAAAATCCTATCAATTGCGCCTATTGTCTAAAAGCGCTGCAAAAATAACCGCTCTATAATAAGCATACTTTATTAGAAGGTAACGGAGCCAACATGTTTGTATCTAGTTCACGATATAATAAGGAAGTTTCCTCACTCACGGACGAGAATACCAGCTTAGCAACAACGCTAAGTACATTGAAAGAAAACCTTGCTTACGCAGTGTATTCTGAGAGAGGAGATTGTTTATACGCATCATCTCCGCTTTTAAACATTTTAGCGCGCCCAAATACAGGAACGCCCTCTTTCAACCACAAAGATCTTCGTGTGCCAGGTATTCAGAGCGACAACGATTATCGTCTATTTTGGCAGTCATTGTTAAACGGTGGATCTTACACGAATACCGTTGCGATGAAAGCAGAGACCGGTGAAACAAAATGGCTAAAAGCCAGCTATTTTAGCGTTCGTAATGGTGAAGGTGTTGAAATTAACGCCATTTATCATGATGTTACTGAGCAAGAGAATGCTGTTTTTTCTGGTAGAGCGATCACCGATGCACTGAATAAGTCGATGGCGGTTATCGAGTTTGAACCAGATGGCACCATTGTTACCGCCAACGAAAACTTCACCGCGACAGTAAAATACAGTCTTGATGAAATTAAAGGCAAGCACCATCGTATGTTCTGTAAAGAAGACTTCTATCAGAACAATCCTCAATTTTGGCAATCTTTAGCTAGTGGACAGTTCTCGTCAGGCACTTTTGAGCGTATTGACGCAGATAGAGAAACTTTATGGCTTGAAGCCACTTACAACCCCGTGTTTGATGGCACTGGTAAAGTTGTCAAAGTTATCAAGTTTGCATCGGACGTTACAGCGCAAGTTCAAGAAAAGCACGCCATTTCACAAGCTGCTGAACTTGCCGTATCTACCGCAGAAGAAACCTCACAGATTGCCGCAGACGGCGCGTCATCGCTTCAACGTAGTATTGATGTTTTTCAAGTGGCGCTAGATGAAGTTGATCAAACCAATAAATTGATGCACGAACTTAGTGAGCAATCACTTAAAATTGAAACCATCGTAACCACCATCAGTGGTATTGCAGATCAAACTAACCTTCTTGCTCTAAACGCTGCTATTGAAGCAGCCCGAGCTGGGGAACAAGGTCGTGGTTTCGCTGTAGTTGCTGACGAAGTTCGCCAACTAGCACAGCGTACCAGTGATTCAACTGTAGAAATTGAATCTGTAGTGGCTGAAAACCGCAAACTGGCAAACAAGTCTACCAGTAAGATGGCAACTGTGAAGGATAACGTAGACCTTAACAGTCAACAGATCACCCAAGTTCAAGGTGTGATGGATGAAATTCTTAAAGGTGCGACAAACGTATCAGAAACAGTTTCAGGCATTCTACGTTAATGCAAAGTAGCTTCTAGTAAAGTAGTAAAGCGCAAAACGCTGTTGTACCTGTATTTAGCCAGAGGCGAAATTCAGGTACAATGGCGGCATGTCATATCCCGTCCCCGCTCAGCAGATTGAAAACCTGTACGAGATTAAAAAAAGTAAGTTTATTGCCTTTGCCGCCTTTGCAGATAGTCGCGAAGCCGCGATGTCACACCTCGCAAATGTGAAGCAAAAATATCCAGATGCTCGCCACCATTGTTGGGCGTATTTACTTGGCAATCCCCACTCCCCATCAAGCGCAGCAATGGCTGACGATGGCGAACCAAGTGGCACGGCCGGAAAGCCCATTCTGAATGTTCTACAGCACAAGGGGGTGGGCGATGTCATGATTATTGTTACCCGCTATTTTGGTGGCATTAAACTAGGTGCTGGTGGGTTAGTGCGAGCTTACTCAACTTCAGCGCAGCAAGCTATGGAACAACTTCCCACCCGAGAAGAAGTGCGCCTTTATGATATCTCTATTGATATCGACTTTAAGCACGAGCAATTCGTCCGACATTTATGCGAACAATTTTCAGGCAAGATAGTCAGTTGTGACTATGCACAGCACGTTACCGTAAATGTACAATTGCCAAATCATGCCATTGATGAGTTTCAAGAAAAAACCGCTGCCATGGCGATCGATTTTACTCGCCCTGAGAATATCTAAGTATTACTGGTATCTCGGTGCTTTTCTTGAATATATGACGAGCTTTTGTGACAAGCATAAAAAAGCCCGCTATGCGGGCATCTTGTTCTTAAACATTTCATATAAGCAGCGATGTTGCTATCTGATAAAGCTATCCATCAGAGCTAACCATTAGCGCTATCCACTAAAGGTGCCGCGAATTGGGTAATCATTTTCTGGGTTGCGAATGAATTCCAAACCGGATACCAGCTGCTCTAAATCAGGGCGTACGAAAGGCGCATTAGCCAACTCACTTATTTGAATAGTGTTATCTTGATTTAGAATAAACAACGCGGGCTCTGCGAAATTGTGATCGGTCTCCTTTTCGCTGCGAGGCACAGAAATATATAAACCTAGCCCTTTCATATCTTCTTCGCTTAACCCCGAAGCAATAGGGAACGTAATCGATAAATCTTCAAGATGCTCTTTTAACTGAGATTGACTGTCAGCAGATACCGCTATGACATCAACGCCAAGCTCTAACAAACGCCCTTTGTAGTCTTCCAGCGCGTTTAGATACTTGGTACAGATAGGGCAATGCTTACCACGGTAAACAACCACCATCTTCCAATCACAACCTTCACGTTTGTTGCTTAATGAAACACCCTCACCGGTGCTCAGCGTTACTTGCACATCGGGAAATGAAGAATCAGGTTGTAGTTTTTGCGTATACATAGAGTCTCCTTAATTGCGTATTAGCTACATGAACCAATTACATCGGTAATATGCGTCATCAGTAGCGCTAACCATCCCGTTAGTGCTACTGATGATACCTAATTAGTTCTACGCCTTAAGGCTTGTAAAGATCGCTTTTATTCCACAAAGCCTTCGTTGGCTCTAATGGTTAAAGGGTGATAACCCGGCTTTGCTTCTTCAAAGGCACGTTTAGCAAAAGCTTTGCCTTCGGGTGTTGCAGAAAGCGAACGATATAGCGGTTTAACTAACTTATTGCGACCAATATTAACTAGGTACTCGTACAATCGGTCGTAGGCCGGCTTGTACTCATTTGCCACTGCAATCATCAACCAACTGTGGGCGATTTCATTATTTTGCGTGGTGGTCAACGAGAACGCAGCATCTAGTGCAGCCAGTTGCTCTGCGGATAGTTCCTTTGGCATATTGTTCAAGAAATACAACCACTCATGCACTGTCCATTGCTCGGTATCTATATTTGCCGCTTCTACCTCACCGGCTAACCAAGCCTTACGAGTGGTATCAATTTTATCAAAGGCATCCGACTCTGGCACAGGCGCCCCTTCAGGAATACCAGGCTCAAACACCCATTTTTGAATGCGTGCTTTGCTTAACTTATCTGGGTATTGCACCAACAAGGTTTCATCCAGGTAGGCTAAAAACGTATCAGTGGTAATGCTTTTAAACGCGAAATCTTCAAAGTACTGCATTAAAAACGCATCAAAATTTTCACGACCAATTTTGTTTTCAATTTCACGTAAAAAGAGCGCGCCTTTTTCGTAAGGAATATTTGAGAAAACATCATCTGGATTTCTTCCGCGAAGATCGATAGCTAGAATTTCATCTTCTTCGTTGAGGGCTTGTATATCGTTTTGTAAATCTTGGTATCCCAAAACCGCTTCTTTTTTAAATCGGTCGTGTCCGTATATCATTTCCATAATACGGTAAGTTAAATAGGTGGTGAAACCTTCGTTTAACCACAGATCGCGCCACGTGGCATTGGTAACCGTATTGCCCGACCAGCTATGCGCCAGTTCATGCGCAATCAGTGACACTAAGCTTTTATCCCCAGCGATCACTGTAGGGGTAATAAATGATAAGCGTGGGTTTTCCATTCCGCCAAAGGGAAAAGAAGGCGGTAAAATCAGTAAGTCGTAACGATCCCATTGATATGGGCCATAGGTTTTTTCCGTAACTTCTAACATGGCTTCGGTATCTTCGAATTCTTTTGCCGCTGCGTCTAACATACTAGGTTCGGCATAAACCCCCGTGCGCTCGCCCATTGGTTTAAATTTCAAATCACCAATTGCTAATGCGATTAAGTACGAAGGTACAGGCTGCGGCATAGTAAACGAGTACTCACCATCACGAGCCGTAGTAGGATCGTTAGACGCACTCATTACTGCCAATAAAGCTTCAGGGGTATGTATGGTGGCTGTGTAGGTCACCCGTACTTGTGGAGAGTCTTGCAGTGGAATAAAGCTTCTTGCATGCATAGCTTGCGCTTGGGTAAACAAGAAAGGATGTTGCTTTCCTGCGGTTTGTGCTGGCGTTAACCACTGAACACCCGATGCTTCAGGCGAGGTAGAATAGGCAATGGTTAGCTTATCTGCTCCTTCAGGTAATTCAACAGAAAGTGGCGTGCCAAGTTCAGGATCGGTGTCGCCCATATCAAAAGGCACTGCATCGCCGTCAACCGTAACTGATGTAATATTCAGTGCACGAGTATCAAGAACTACCGCATTAAAGTTAGGTGCACTGCGCTCAACGGTTAGCGTAGCACTGCCGGATAATGTTGATGTTTCAAAATCTGCAGTTAAGTCTAAATCTAAATGAGTAACTCGCACTTCTGATGGATTGGCGAATGAGTGGTAATCTTTACCCGCCTCTATTTCACTGAGCACATCTACTTTAGATACCGCGCTCTCGGCAGCAATTTTGCTATCGGCACTATCAGAAACCGCTGATGGTGCTGTCGGTTCTTGTGAGGGTTGTTCGCTACACGCAAACAATATTGGCGCACAAATGGCTACCCAGCCTATATTCTTCATAATACTTCCTGTTATTTTTTCTGTCTTACTCATAATAACAAAGAAGTACCTGAATGCTTAAGCCCAAAACGACAAGCAACGACACCAGCGGTTAAATTAACGTTTCCCCCCTTTCCCTTGCCTTTGCAGCTACACAGATGATCAAGCGGAAGAAAGGTATTAAGATGTCTAGGCTACTGAAATTTGCACATCAATATTGCCACGTGTGGCATTTGAGTATGGGCATACTTGGTGCGCTTTAGCCACTAAGCTTTCTGCTACAGATTTCTCCATATCACCTAAATCGACGCTTAGTTTTACTGCAATAGCAAAACCGACTTCGATAGGCCCAATAGATACATCGCCAGTTACGCTTATATCGCTGCCCAATTTAATTTTTTCAGCCGCAGCAACATGCTTTAGTGCACCAATGAAACACGCTGAATAGCCAGCTGCAAACATTTGCTCTGGGTTAGTGCCATTGCCACCCGCTCCACCTAATGCTTTTGGTGTTGAAAGGGTAACATCTAAGCTTCCGTCACTTGATTTTGCTGTTCCCTCACGACCACCTGTTGCAGTTGCTGTACCGGTATAAACCACTTGTTGAAGTGTATGCATTGTATAAATCCTCGTTTGCTTCGCTCAACTTGAGCATTCTTTATTGAAGCCCAGTAATGAAATCGCGTAATGAAAATATCTAATAGAAAGTAAATGCAACTTATTTTGCATACAAACTAAATTAACACCAATGCCGCTTGCAGATCAAGTCCTTTGCATGCAAAATATTATTCATGCTTTTTAACTCCTCTAGGAACGCTCATGTCTGATGAAGCTAAACTTGATGAACTTGCGCCCGATACGCTTAAATTAGAAAGCCAGTTGTGCCACCGCTTTTACACGCTGTCTAATGCATTTACTCGTGCCTATCGCCCATTGCTTAAAAGCCTTGATATCACGTATCCACAGTACGTAGTGATGATGGCCTTGTGGGAACAATCTAACGTCACCATTGCAGAATTGTTGGATAAAACTGTGATAGATGGCGGTGCTATGACGCTGATTTTAAAAAAACTAGAGCAAAAAGGGCTGTTAAGCGTGGTTAAAGATGAACTGGACAAACGGGTACGCCGAGTAATGCTGTCAAAATCGGGGCAAGATGCCAAAATAATAGCACGGGATGTTCCCGCACAAATGTTATGTAAACTAGATGGCATGTCGAAAGCTGAAGCAAAGCAACTTATTGTATTAATGGACAAACTACAAGGGTGCTTCAATGCTGATTAAAAAGTCAGTGCCATAACTATGGCACTGACTGCTGCAATATAACAAGTATGCTCGCTCATCCATTTACTATGGATGAACGAACATAATATTAGGGAAGATTAATGCTGTGTTGCACAACGTTATCGCTACGTTTCACACCTTGTCCTCCACCAAGCGTCACGAGTAATTTACCCTTATAAGGTTGGCGCTGCCCCTGCTCATCAACATAAACAAGTTGCGATTCATTAATGGTGAACTTCACTGACTGACTTTCCCCACCCGCTAAGTTTACACGCTTAAAGGCGACCAACTCTCGCTGAGGCGTACGAATGGGTGCATCGGGCATTCCAAGATAAACTTGAACAACTTCTTGAGCACTGATATCACTTTTATTAGATAACGTGGTAGCAATATTAAGACCCTTTTCAGAGCGAGTGATCTTTAGCTTATCGTAACGGAAGTCTGCATAGCTAAGACCGTAACCAAATGGATAAAGCGGGGTTCCCTCGTAATACTTATAGGTTCGATTTACCATATTGTAATTTTTAAAGTCCGGTAAGTCGTCAACCGAAGAATAAAAGGTTACCGGTAGTCGGCCGGAAGGACTGGTATCACCATAAAGAAGGTTCAGTAGTGCTGGCCCAGTTTGCTCTCCAGGATAGAAGCCTTGAATAATAGCGTTGAGGTTTTTATCCTCCCAGTTTAGCGCTATTGCGCTTCCGCTCATGTTAACCATAACCATGGGTTTGCCTAGTTTATGAAGCGCTTTTAGTAGTGATGATTGGCTCTCGGGCAATTTGATATTCGTTCTATCCCCATGGGAGAACCCATCAATCTCAAGAGGCATTTCTTCCCCCTCCAATTCCGCGCTAATGCCCCCGACAAATACGATAACATCAGATTCCTTTGCCACCCTAAGCGCTTCACTATCTAAATTTTTATCCTCTATTAACCAGTTGAAGCTGATCTCTGGTTCAATCACATTGCTGTGCCAAAAACGCCGAATAAGTGATTCAGCTTTGAAGTCATAAGACCTGCCTGCTTCAAGATAGCGGCTTTCGTCTGTAAGCTCACCGTCTAGATAGACCTCTACATTTTTCATTTTAAAGTAATAATTACCAGATTCTTGAGGGGTAATTTTTCCCGTCCATCGCACTGCAAATTCTTGATTTGATGCTTTGTTGAAAGGTATGTCTTCGCTCTTCAAATTGATGTTCATTTCAACGTGCCGTTTGCTTGGCTGAAGATTGAAATGACTCGATGGGTAATACTTAGCAACTAAACCTGGTTTTGATTCGCCTTGCATATTTACATGAGTGAAAACGCTGGAAGGGACAGGACTAAAATGCGTAAAAATGTTTTCAGTTATACTGCTTCCTGCCGCGTAACCAATTTGGTTTGAAGGCAGTGCCTGCGAAAAGGCTTCTTTCGGCGTGACCGGCTGCACGGGTGTGCCATGATAATTACCCACAAGTATGGCGGGATTGTCAGCATTCGGCCCAATAAGTGCTATTTTACTATTGCGTTTCAAAGGCAACACACCATCGTTTTTAAGTAAAACCATGGATTTCTCTGCCGCTTCTCGTGCCAATTCAAGATGGTTTTTCGACCCAACCACTGACATAGGCATTTTGGTATATGCATGTGTACTGCTGTTATCAAACATTCCCAGTTTCATGCGTGCAGTAAGTAGCCGGGTAAGCGCTTGGTCAATATCACTTTCCTCTACCAAATCTTCTGCCACGGCTTCTATTAGATAGCTAAATGTATTGCCGTGATGGTCTCCGCAATTTAAGTCTGTACCTGATTTTAAGGCACTCGCGGCTGCTTGAGCAGGGCTGTCCACTACATGATGGGAATTTTCATCATAAAAATCAGCAATAGCGCCGCAATCTGAAACAACGTAACCGGAGAAATTAAATTTATCTCGTAGCGTATTTTGAAGAAGCGCTTCACTACCACAAGCAGGCGAACCATTAACTCGGTTATATGCGCACATTACAGATGATATATTTGTAGCTGCAATCGTGTCTTCAAATGCTCTGAGGTAGGTTTCCGTTAAATCTTTTTCAGACGCTGCGTAATCGTCGCTGTGTCTAGAAACTTCCGGGCCACTATGAACAGCATAATGCTTCAACGTGGCGACCGACTTAAGGTAGGTGGGATCCTGACCTTCAAGGCCTTTTACAAAATTGACCGCCATTCGAGAAGTTAGAAACGGATCCTCTCCGTAAGTTTCTTGGCCTCTGCCCCATCTAGGATCGCGAAAAATATTAATATTAGGCGACCAATAAGTAAGGCCTCCGTACATTGCATTGGTATCTTCTCGTAAAAACTCGTGGTGCTTAGCACGCCCTTCATCTGAAATTGTAGATGCTATACGATAAATAAGAGGCTCGTCAAAGGTCGCCGCCATACCAATAGCTTGAGGAAATACGGTTGCTTTACCTGCTCTTGCTATCCCATGCAATGCTTCGTTCCACCAATAGTATTCGGGAATGGCAAGGCGCTCTATTGCTGCTGACTTATCAAATAATTGACTCACTTTCTCTTCCAAGGTTAAGCGGTCAACTAAATCTGCGACACGAGTCTCAACCGGCAGCGATTGGTTTTGAAATGGCAGTGTTTCAGCATGACTGTGGGAAGTAAGTAAAAAGCAGGCGGATATAAGAATTCGCTCAGGCAGTTTTTTGATTATTCGATTCATGAATTTAAATGTCTCATGTCTTGTCCTAAGGGATGATTACGCTAACCATTTGAAAAATAAAAATCGTCAAACCAATGTCACTTTTGCGTATTTGAACGTTCAGTTCACTGCTACTTTACGAGAAAGCGCAATAAATAAACCTACGTTGCGCCCTATACGCTGCAACCCCAATGAAACCGGCACTCCCAACCCATCATAATGATAAATAAATGTAACAAATATGTTTATTTATTGCCTCTATCAATTTTAAAGGCGTTCATCTATGCGTTTTACACAAACTTAAACCCAAAATTTAAACTAATAAAATCATAAGTTTAAATTCAAAACCTTACATTAGTGTAAATTTTTGCGTTCAAATTAGCCAATCGCGACTATGCTGGGCGAATTGTTGTATTTATGTTGTTATTTTTTAAATGGAGATTAAGCACTTCGGTGTTTATTGGAAATGTGACTAGGGAAAAAAAATGAAAACACATAATAAATCAACAATAACTAATACAGTGAGAAAGCCTAGCTTTAAACTCTCACTTGTATCCAGCGCCCTGTTAAGTACGCTATTAGCTTTCCAACCCCAACTCGCTTTTGCGCAGTCGAATTTACCCTCAGAAGACGTTAAAAAAAACCAGACTGGCGACGACGTAGAAGATGTTGAGGTCATTGAGGTTCGAGGTATAAAGGAAAACTTAGCAGACGCACAATTACTTAAGCGCTACGGTGATACCTTTCTTGATGCAATATCAGCAAAGGATATTGGCGCATTGCCTGATAGGAGTGTGCTGGAAGCTATCGTTCGATTACCTGGTGTTTCCATTGAACGTTTTGCGGGCGCCAACGACCCAGACCATTTCGGCGTTGAAGGAAGTGGCGTTGTGGTCAGGGGGTTAACCCACACTAGAAGTGAATTTAACGGTCGCGATACCTTTACTGCCGACTCTGGAAGAGGACTTAGTTTTCAGGATGTTCCTCCTGAATTAATGGGCGGCGTAGAGTTGTATAAGAATCAATCGGCAGAGATGATTGAAGGAGGTATTGCGGGTACCGTAAATTTAATCACTCGCAAACCCTTTGATAGTGACAAGCGTATTTTAGCGTTTTCAGCCGATGCCACCTATAGCGATTTTATCGAGAAAACTACCCCAACCTTTTCTGCATTGTATTCGGATGTGTTTGAAAGTGACTATGGCAAATGGGGCTTGCTGCTAAACTTTTCAGATTCCACACTTAAAGCGCAATCGGACGGTACCCAAGTAGGGCGATTTGAAACACAAAACCACTTAGTTGATGGCGAAAGTGTCATGGTGCCTCGCACCACTCGTTTAACCCGGAAACAAGACCTTCGAGAGCGTCAAGGGCTAGCAGCAGCGCTCCAATGGGAAAACGTAGATGACACCATACTCGCTACGGCACAGTTTATACGCTCCGATTCATCTTTGTCGTGGACCGAGCGCGCTATTGAACTGGCAGATGATGCAGTCATAAATGACCTTGTGCCAGCAGAGGGTACAACTTTTGATATCGACGAGCAGGGTTTGTTCGAATCGGGATTAATTACGTCTAACGCGGGTTGGAGAGGAAATGATGCCGAGCGTCAGCCCGGCGGCATTTTCGGTGCTCAACACGCAATGATTACACGTGCCAGAGAGCAACATTCCGTGGTAGATGATATTGGATTAAATGTGCGCTACCGCCCTAATGATGAGTGGGCGTTTAGCGCGGATTTGCAATACGTAGAGTCAACCTCAGATATTGTTGATTTCTCGGTAATGGGCGCCACTCGTACCGTGGTTGGAATTACCAATAACGGAGACAGCACCCCTGATATATTTTTAACCGACCCCGCTAACGCCAACGACGAAACGCATTTCACCAACCCTTATAATTATTTTTGGCGCAGTGCGATGGACCATGTTTCGGCCAACGAGGGCGATGAAGCGGCCGTAGCGTTAGATGCTAAATATACGTTCGAAGACGGTTTATTTACATCTGTAAAAGTGGGCACCCGTTATGCCAAAAGACAACAAACCACCCGCCAATCCACATTTAACTGGGGCTGGTTGTCTGAGGCGTGGGCGGGGAACGGCAATGCTTGGTTCGATGCCCAAGGTGATGAACTTGGCGCAGGGCTAGGAGATTTATACGAAGCCGTGTCATTCGACGACTTCGCAAGGGGGGGTGTTTTGACGACACCTGGCGGCAATACCTTTCTTTTTCCTAATGAGTCGGTTGCCGATAATTATCGTGATGCCAAGTCCACATTCGCAAGCCTTATGCCAGGCTGGGTAGCGTTAGCAAGCAGACCAGGTGCTATAGGTGACTTTTTACCCAATGAGATAAACGAAACTACTGAAACGAATAACGCCTTTTTCATACAAGGTAATTTCGAGGGGGAAGTTAAAGGGCTCTTTTTCAGCGGTAATGTGGGGGCACGCTACGTTAAAATTGAAAATGAGACGGATGGGTTTATTACATTCCCCGATAATCTAGCTGTTCAAGATGATGATCCTGAAAACTTTTTACCATCTGATCAAGCCGCGTTCGGTAATGCTGCCTCAACGGAACAAACAGCAGTGAGTGATTACAGTAAATTACTACCCAGCTTCAATCTCAAACTGAATTTGAACGACGATATGCTATTGCGCTTTGGTTACTCTAAGGCCATTGCGCTGCCTGATCTTGGAAACCTTCGCAATTACGTTGAAATACAGGGCGATAATTTGCAGATTGAGTACTCAGGTGAAGGCGACGATAGAGAGATAACCAGTGCGCAATACCAACGCTATACCGCAAAATCTGGTAACCCCTTTCTTAAGCCGATGGAAGCCAATAACTACGACTTCGCTTTTGAATGGTATTTTCCAGAAACCGTTGGCTCGTTAACCACATCGTTCTTTTATAAAGATTTAAGTAACTACTTTATAAACGGCTCCACCGATCGCGTTTATGAGAATAATGGCGTGACGCAAGTCGTTCAAGTTGATGGCGCCACTAATGGCGATGAAGGCAGTGTAAAAGGTGTGGAGATTGCTTATCAGCAGTTTTTTGATTTTTTACCTGGCGCGTGGAGTGGGTTTGGACTTCAATTTAACTACACGTATGTGAAAGATGAGGGCTCACCGAATCCTGGGTTATCGCCAGACAAGCCAGACTCTTCTGAAGGGGAAGGCGTTGCCTTTGATAACTTACCGCTTGAGGGGCTTTCCAAAGACAACGTGAACATTGTTGCTATGTATGAGAAGAACGGGTTTAACGCTCGCCTAGCTTATAATTGGCGCTCCGAATACCTGTTAACCACAAAAGATGTCATTACTCAGCTTCCTATTTTCAATGAGGCAAATGGACAGCTTGATGGTTCGTTTTTTTACCGGTTCTCAGACAATATAGAATTGGGTTTGCAGGGCACGAATTTAAGCAATACGGTCACTCGTACCTCTATGCAAGTTGATGCAGAAGGGAATCAAGTGGGTCGGTCGTGGTTTGTTAACGACCGCCGAATAAGCTTGGTCGCCAAAGGGACCTTTTAACCGTTTTGAGAATAAATCAGGTATGTCACAAACGTGGCATACCTATAACGTTATGAGGTAGTTATGTCTCAATCAATGTCTATTAAGTCTATCGTGATTGTAGGCGGCGGGTCGGCAGGCTGGATGACCGCAGCAACACTTAGCAAGGTGTTAGACCTCTCAAAATATAGTGTCACGCTTATTGAAAGCGAGGACATTAAAGGGGTGTCTGTGGGTGAGGCGACCATCCCTCAAATTACGCTATTTAACCGAATTTTGGGTATCGATGAGGCGGACTTTATCCGTGCCACTAACGCGACTTACAAGCTCGGTATCGAATTTAAAGACTGGAAGCGCAAAGGTCACGCCTATTTTCATCCCTTCGGCACCTTCGGTATTAACATGGAAGCATTGCCGTTTCATCATTTTTGGCTCAAGCGATTCAATGAAGGTGCGGGTGGGGATCTTTGTTCGTATTCAATTGAAGCGATGGCGGCTAAAAGTGGGCGGTTTGGCAAGGTTAATGCGCAGAACAATTCTCCCCTAGCCAATATGAGCTATGCATATCATTTTGACAGTACTTTATACGCTAACTTTTTACGCGACTTTGCAGTAAAGCGCGGAGTTCGGCATATCAAGGGCAAAGTCGAAGCGGTTTCCAAGCACCCAAATGGTCATATCAATACGCTAACGCTTCAGAACGGGCACTGTATTGATGGTGAGTTTTATATTGATTGTAGTGGTTTTCGAAGCTTGCTCTTGGAAAAAGAAATGGGCGCAACATTTAATGATTGGAGTGACCTATTGCCCTGTGATAGTGCCATTGCTATCCCGTGTAAATCTGCCGATAGCATGTTAAAACCTTACACCCAATCAACAGCAAAAAACGCTGGTTGGACATGGCGAATTCCGTTGCAACATCGAATTGGAAATGGTTATGTGTACGCGAGTAAATTTACTGAAAAAGAAGCCGCGCTAGATGATCTGATGGCACAATTAGAAGGAGAACCTTTAGCTGAGCCCAACTTCTTAGCTTGGAAAACGGGAATGCGTCCTCAAAGTTGGATAAAAAACTGTTTAGGTATAGGGCTATCAGCTGGATTTATTGAGCCACTAGAGTCTACCGGACTGCATTTGATCCAATCTGCGATAGCACGATTGATGACACTCTTTCCTAGCAACCGTTTTTGTCAAAGTGACATTGATATGTACAACCGGCAAACCACAAAAGAGTTTGAACAGATTAGAGACTTTATTGTGTTGCACTATGCTTTAACAGAAAGAAACGATAGTGAATTTTGGCGTTACTGTCGCAACATATCATTGAGTGAGTCGTTGGAGCAAAAAGTGCAATTGTACAAAGACTCAGGCCGCATTTTCCGCATAGACAATGAGTTATTTAATGAGACATCCTGGCTTGCCGTTATGCATGGACAAGGGTTGCGAAGTGAAGGATACCACCCGCTAGTCGATAGAATGAGTACTTCATTAATTGATGAGCGACTTAGCCACATTGCAAGTGTAATAAATAAGTCAGCGTCTTTACTTCCCGAACATGCACACTTTATTGCACAACTTAATGTAAAGTAGCAGTTAGTGACAAAGTAGCATGGTTCAAGTGACGTTCATGTCACTTAACCCATGCTGCTCAGTTGCCTAGCTATGCAGCGACGAAAGTGTTGCCGTCTATTCCCAGTAGTCTTTTCGATACTGAGTAGGTGTTTTCTCCGTCAATTTCTTAAAAAATGTATTGAACGTAGCTTTACTGTTAAAGCCCGCAGAATCCATTATATCTAGCATAGTCGCCCGGCGATTCGACTCGCTTTCCAATAGCAATTTACTCTCTTCTATTCGGTAATGATTAATAAACTCAAAAAAGTTTTTATTAAAATGATGATTAATAATATGAGACAGCACCCGTGGTGGAATATCCAGCTGGTTGGCAAGATTTTCTAATGTTAGCAAATGGTTTAAATAGGGTTTATTCAAACGCATATATCGGGTAATTTTATCAACCTGGCGAAGGTCGATTTTCGGCTTTTCTTTTGTCGCTGCAGGAGTCAGTTTACTGTCAATGCCTCTAAATATGGTGGAATACCCCGCACTAAAGAATATCAATCCAGATATCATTAACAAGACAGCATAGTTTGAACTTAGGCCTAAAAATTCATGGTCGATGTAGACTCCCAATTCATACGCGGAGATAATGGCAAGCGCTGTTAATACTGCCACAACTCTGACGATTAAAAAGCCCACTACCAGCGCTTTTAACCACGTCAAATCGACACTCTCCGTTTCTGCTACTTGTTGTTTCAACTGCTTCTGGTAATTATTCAGTTCTATTAAACACAGCACGCCACATGCCACTCGAAAGGCTTCACGGAAAAAATGTATTGCCCGTTCTTCGAATGGAGTATTAGCAATGGTATCTCCCTGCAATGCGGCAATTTTTACTAACTCTTCTTCTAGCCACCAGGTATTCGCGAAATAAATGCTATAGGCAACGAAAGGCAGCAAGAAAAGCAGGTCATAACGTCTAAATTGGTAGTCTTTGTATATTAGGCTTCGAATGTAAAAAAGTAATAATGGCGCTTCAACCCAGTAAGCTAGCCCGAATGAGTAGAATAGGTTAGGTGAAAAAGACAAAGCCGTAGACCGGAACATTTCACCAAAGTTGATGAGATTATCTAAAGGAATTGCAGCTTGTGAAAGCAAAAAGGCGGCAAGCAATAAATGTGTTTTTCTTTTGCCACGCTTAAGTGTTACCAAGAAAAGAGCAAATAAGAGACACTGAAAAACAGTAAATAGCAACACCAGATCATGTATGTTAAATAAAACGGCTTTCATTAATAACCAAACACTTTTTTATTGTTTTATAACGTGTTCAATACCGTGACGCAAGAAGCGAATTAACCTAAAGCGTGTAAATAGAATGTTTTTTCTTAGCCTTCAACTAAACATGACTAAATTCGTTTAAATACAGGTATCAAGCGTTTATTTTTACGTTTACTGCCTTTAGAAAGACGACATATCTTTGCATTTTGACAAAAATGTAACAACTAAAAACTATATAACACTAGGGTCTCTCATGTATCGTTTTTTATCTGTTAGTTTGCGTTTTAAAAGCCGAACCTTTTTACTTTTGCTATTCGCAGGTCTGACTAGCTTATTTATGACCGGATGTTCAGATGACAATCGCAAATCCAAATTTCAACAAGCCCGTTCAGAAAAACCATTGAGTATTAAACTTAATCAGGTGGGATACCTGCCAAGTGGGAAAAAGCATGCCCTAGTGCCAACCTCTACATCAGGCAACTTTGTAATAAAACGCGCAACAAGCGATGACATTGTCTATCAAGGAGAGCTGGAAGAGTTGAAGGTGTGGGAGCTCAGTAATGACCCATATTTAAAATTAGCCCGTTTTAGTGACTTCGATGATGTTGGAGAGTTTTACATAGACGTTGAAGGTGTACCGCCCTCTTTGCCATTTTCAATAAGCCCAACCATTTATGACGACGCCCTTCGCGCTGCATTAAAGTCCTACTATTTTAATCGTTCTGGTATGGCGCTAAGCGAAGAATATGCAGGGCAATGGAAACGACCAGTTGGTCATCCGGATACTCAAGTAAATGTGCACCACTCTGCAACTACCTCTTCAATGGATGCTCTTACCACTTTGTCCTCTGAAAAGGGCTGGTATGATGCAGGCGACTACGGGAAATATAGTGTTAATGCTGGCATTGCGACTTACACACTACTTGCTGCCTACGAACATTTCCCTCAATACTATCAAGCAGTAGACGTCGCTATCCCAGAATCAGGTGATGACGTTGCCGATTTACTAAACGAACTACGATGGAACCTAGACTGGATGGCGAGTATGCAGCGACATGACGGCGCTGTCTTTCACAAACTCACTACGCTGGAATGGGCGGGTATAGAGATGCCCCATGAAGATAAGTCGCAGCGCTTTATGATTGGTGTATCGACGAGCGCAACGTTAGATTTTGCCGCTACCATGGCCACGGCGAGCCGTATTTATAAAGACCTAGCACCTAATATAGCCAACCAATGGTTACTACAGGCTGAAGCCGCTTGGCAATGGGCTGTGCTCAACCCAGATGTTCGTTATGTTCAACCTGACGATGTACAAAGCGGCGAGTATGGCGATGACAAGTTTGTTGACGAGTTTTTCTGGGCGGCGTCCGAGTTATTTATTGCCACAGGGAATACCCTCTACCTCAGCTCGATTATAGATAATGAAGTGAATTTTGGTGTACCTGGGTGGGCCGATGTTGAAACATTAGGCCTCATTTCATTATTAAAGAATGCGCAGGATATGCTGTCAGTTTCAGAATTTGCTCGGCTAGAATCTGCTTTTATTAAGCTGGCAGAGAATATTACCGAGCAGATACCCACTTCACCTTATTTAGTGCCAATGCAAGAAGATGATTTTGTATGGGGGAGTAATAGTGTGCTGCTGAATAAAGCCTTAATTCTATTAACCGCCTACGAACTCAACGGCAATGCTAAATATAAAGATGCCGTCTACGACAGCATTTCTTATATTTTCGGTATGAACCCAACCGGCTATAGCTTTGTTACGGGCTATGGAAGCCTCACGCCTATGTCGCCACATCATCGCATATCAGCAAGCGATGGGGTGATAGCGCCCATACCCGGCATGCTGGTAGGTGGTCCGCATGCCGGGCGTCAAGATGAATGCGATTACCCCTACCTTAAACCAGCAGACTCCTACATTGACGATTGGTGCAGCTTTTCTACCAATGAGATTGCCATTAATTGGAACGCCCCTTTGGTATATGTGCTAGGTGCTATTAACGCGTTATCACAGTAGACCTGCTTGGTGATACCTAAATCAAACTGAACGCGCACGGTATCGAATGTCGATTCCGCTGCGCTTTTTGTGCT
Source organism: Alteromonas sp. Mac1 (assembly GCF_001562125.1). NCBI lineage: Bacteria > Pseudomonadati > Pseudomonadota > Gammaproteobacteria > Alteromonadales > Alteromonadaceae > Alteromonas > Alteromonas sp. Mac1. Next base: position 1,063,623 of record NZ_CP013932.1, on the reverse strand, counting down.
TCATTTGGTGAATGCGGTTTGCACTAAGCTCTATTATCAAGCGTTTTGTTATTAAGCGCTTTGGCATGAAACGCCCTAAACAACGGTGAGTTGACGCAAGTGGCTGCGTACCACTAGGTAGGAGTTTCTAATTGGTGTAGTAAGTATGGGTTAGAACAACATGTCATAAACCGTTCTAGGCTAAGTGTTTTTCTTCTAAGGCTTCTCGTCTAAAAGAAAAAAGCTGCCATTTGGCAGCTTTTTTACGTTTTCACACCAATTTATTTATAAATAATTCGGTTTACGTAATTCTCTAAGCCCTCTTGTTTACCAGAAACCGGCTTAGGCTCTAATCCATTGGTTTGTGCATGTTCAGCTAAGGATGCTAAAGACATATTACCTTCTAGAATGTTACGCCCCAAGGCTGAATCCCATTCAGCATAGCGACTTTTCACATTCTCTGAGAGTATGTCATTTGAAAGCATTTCATAGGCTTTCTTTAAACCTAGCGCACAGGTGTCCATGCCACCTATATGGCCTAAAAACAAATCTTCAGCATCTAAACTTTGGCGTCGTAATTTGGTATCGAAGTTAAAGCCCCCTGATGTGTAGCCGCCATTTTTCAATATCTCGTAGCAAATAAGAGTCATTTCTTCTACCGAGTTAGGGAATTGATCGGTGTCCCAGCCCAATTGCGGATCACCACGGTTCGCATCAATGGAACCAAAAATATCTAGCGCAAACGCTGTCGCTATTTCGTGGTGGAAAGAATGCCCAGAAAGTGTGGCGTGATTCGCTTCGATGTTAACCGCAAACTCTTTCTCTAACCCGAACTCTTTTAAGAACCCATGTACGGTAGCCGTATCGTAGTCGTACTGATGCTTAGTAGGCTCCTGCGGCTTTGGCTCGATGAGCAATAGCCCTTTAAAACCAATTTTGTGTTTATGCTCAACAACCATATTCATGAAGCGACCAAATTGCTGACGTTCTCGTTTAAGATCTGTATTTAGCAGTGTTTCATAGCCCTCTCGACCACCCCACAATACATAGTTCTCACCGCCAAGCGTCTTTGTTGCATTCATGGCGTGATAAACTTGGGTTGCGGCACGAGTGAATATTTCTGGGTTCGGGTTTGTTGCAGCGCCAGACATATAACGTGGGTGGCTAAATACATTTGCTGTACCCCAAAGTAACTTCATACCCGTCTCGTCTTGCTTACGCGCAAGCACATCTGTCATCTCTGAAAGATTGCGAATGTATTCATTGACTGACTCACCTTCAGGTGCGACATCAATATCGTGAAAGCAGTAGAAAGGTGCGCCTAGCTTTTCAAAAAAAGAAAAGGCCACATCGGCTTTTTGCTTGGCACGCTCCATAGGATTGCCCGCTGCAAGCCAAGGTCGATTGAACGTACCAGCGCCAAATACGTCAGCGCCATCCCAACAGAAATTATGCCAATAGCACGCCGCAAAGCGCAGGTGCTCTTCCATCGTTTTCCCACCAATCTCTTCTTTCGGATTATAGTGCTTGAAGGCAAGAGGGTTTGTCGATTCTGCACCCTCATATTTTATGGCTGGGATATTTTCGAAGTAGTTATTCATGTTTTTTCCTTTCTCTAGAATGCGTAATAAATGACAATAGGATTTTAATTTTCCGTGGCTTGCGTGCGTCGCTACGAGAAAAAAGGCTCTACTGCGTAATAAAGTTCTCTGAATTTTTGGCGCTTGATGAGGTATGCATTGTGAATTTCTTTCTGAGGTGTGTAGGACGCCTCAAGATGCGGCTTAAAACAAACATCACTGGGTGATAAATCTGGGTTGGCAGCAAGCTTTGCTAATCGTGCTGCGCCCAATGCTGGCCCTACATCGCCACCCTCTCGGTACTCTAAGTCGTACCCACTAATGTCACTGAGAAGCTGTCGCCAGAATATACTTTTAGCGCCCCCTCCAATGAGACTAATAGACGTTGTCGTCACGCCACTTTGGTGTACTGCATCAATGCCATCTGCAAGCGCCATTGATACCCCTTCAACAACAGCGCGAGCCATATGTACACGGCGAGTCGACACAGATACACCGAAGAATGCGGCCTTTGCTGCTGGGTTATTGTGAGGTGTTCTTTCACCCGTTAAGTAAGGTAAAAATAGTGGGATTTGAGGATCTAAGTGGGAAGTATTGTTCTGTACGTCTAAAAACATTTCGGCTACATCTTCGTAGCCACTTTGCGTGCAATACCATTCTAAACAACTTGCCGCACTGAGCATGACGGACATCATGTGCCACCTGTCTGGCAATGCATGACAGAAACTATGAACAGCTTGAGCGGTATTTACTGAAAATCTGTCGGTAACGGCGAAATAAACCCCAGAGGTTCCAAGTGACAACATGGCATGTCCGGGCTCGAAAATACCACAGCCTATCGCTCCTGCGGCATTGTCCCCTGCGCCACCTGCAATCACGACATCATGCATACCCCAACGCTTAGCCAGTGTAGCTTTCAGTGTGCCGGTGACTTCATTTCCTTCAAAAAGTGCGGGCATGTTATCAATAGTAAGACCACATGCAGCTAGTAACACTTCATCCCATTGACGAGTCTCGGTATTCAACCACATGGTGCCGGCAGCATCAGACATATCAGAAGCAAGTTCGCCGCAGAGTTGATACCTTAAAAAATCTTTGGGTAGCAGTACTTTACTTACATTCGCAAATACCTCGGGTTCGTACTTTTTGACCCAAAGCAGTTTTGGTGCAGTGAACCCAGCCATAATAATATTGCCGGTGCGCATAGCTGAATCAGGAACGGCCTTGCTTAGCTCCTCACATTCGGCAACGCAACGTCCGTCGTTCCACAAAATTGCAGGTCTTAGCACGCTTCCTGACTGGTCAATCAGTGTTGCGCCATGCATCTGTCCGCTTAACCCTATTGATTTAACGTTAGACAATTTAATCTGTTTAGATAACTCATCCAAACAATCGCATGTTGCCTGCCACCATTCGCCAGCATCTTGTTCTGACCACAATGGTTTAGGCATAGAAATATTAAGAGGCCGGCTCACTGAGAGTTTAATTATCCCTGCCTCATCCATTAACACTGTTTTTACACTGGATGTGCCTAAATCTATTCCTAAGTACATAGTCTTTCCGCGGTTATATAAAGCTATGCGTTAAATATTGATTACTAAAAGCGTCAATATCAATTATGAAATTTTGTAATCGTTTTGTTAATTACCACTTACTCGTTTAGTATATTTAAAACCAATAAACGTAATTAGCTTTACGTAATTTGTTTATATTCAGGAATGAACCATGGTCGAAAAAGCGCACAGTATTACGCTGCTTTTAAATGCGAGTAAGATATTTGATAGGCAGATAATTGAAGGTATCGGAAGCTACCTACAATCATCAAATGCCGATTGGGATTTGTATTTAGAAGAAGACTTCTTAACTCGTCTAGAACATTTTGATGAGTGGAGTGGTGACGGCGTTATTGCAGACTTTGACAACCCTGCTATCGAACGAGCGCTGAGTAATACCAAAGTACCGGTAGTTGCGATAGGCGGCTCTTACCAAGATGACGCTAGCTATCCAAATGTGCCCTATGTAGCAACAGATAACTACGCTTTAGTGGAAGCGGCTTTCAATCATTTGCGGCACAAGGGAATTGAAAGGTTTGCCTTTTACGGCTCGCCAATCAGTAGAGAGCAAAGATGGGCACAAGAAAGAGAGCAGGCCATGCTGTCTCTCGCGAAACATTATGGCTATGAATGCTATGTCTATCGGGGTCATGCAGTGAGAGCCGAAACGTGGCAATATTCTCAGAAACGTCTAACCGATTGGCTCAAAAGCCTGCCCTCACCCACCGGTATAGTGGCAGTGACAGACTCCCGCGCGCGCCACCTACTTCAGGCGTGCGACCACCTAGGCTTTCTTATTCCCGAAAGATTTGCCGTCATAGGCATTGACGACGATGAACTAACACGTTTTTTAAGCCGAGTTAGCTTAACATCTGTGCGGCAAGGCAGCTTGGAAATGGGGTATCAGGCAGCACGATTATTGCACAAGCAATTAAACGGAAGATTGATAAAAAACAAGCAATTGCTAGTGCCACCTGTAACTGTAGCAGAGCGTCAGTCTACCGACTTCAAAGCGATTAAAGATCCACTTGTGATGCAAGCATCCCATTTCATACACATGAATGCGTGTAAGGGAATTAAAGTAGATCAGGTGCTAGATCATGTAGGCATCTCAAGATCTAACTTAGAATCACGATTTCGGGAAGAAAGAGGCCACAGCATTCATACAGAAATACATAACGAGAAACTAAGCCGCGCATGTCAAATGCTCAAAGAAACTGATGCTAATAGTGGTGATATAGCGCAGCGATGCGGCTACCCGTCGGTTCAGTATATGTATGCTTTATTTCGAAAGCACTTTGATAAAACCCCCGTTGAGTACCGCCAAGATTCACAGCCAAATCATTTTGAAGATGAGCCTCGCTCGTCAGTCATAAAAGTCATTTGAAATCGGAACCTCACCTTAAAGAGAATAATAATATGGACACTACAACAAATATTGACCTGCCTATCGAAGCCTCGGGTAATGGCTTCGTTCTATTTATTACTATCGTGGCTACCATAGGGGGCTTTTTATTTGGGTTCGATAGCGGTGTCATTAACGGAACAGTTGATGGGCTAAGCGAAGCGTTTCAATCACAGAGCGTCGGTACAGGATTTAATGTATCCAGCATGCTACTTGGGTGTGCAGTAGGTGCATTTTTTGCCGGTCGCTTAGCCGATAGATACGGAAGGAAGTCATTGCTCCTTGTCGCAGCAGTCTTTTTCCTTATCAGCGCTTGGGGATCAGGCATAGCAGGCAGCGGGTTAGAATTCGTTTTATTTCGCATTATTGGAGGCCTTGCTGTAGGGGCTGCGTCAGTCATGGCACCGGCTTACATTGCAGAAGTCTCACCGGCAAAGTATCGCGGTACCCTTGCGTCTATTCAACAAATAGCCATTATTAGCGGCTTGTTCGCTGCTTTTCTAAGTAACTATTTTCTTGCCGACTATGCATCAGGCTCTACGCAAGTGCTTTGGTTAAACTTTGAAGCTTGGCGTTGGATGTTCTGGATGGAAATCATCCCAGCGTTACTTTTTTTCCTGATGTTACTTTTTATACCAGAGAGCCCACGCTTTTTAGTGGTTAAGAAAAAAACAGCGCAAGCGAGCGAAGTATTGCACAAACTTTATGGGGCTAGTGGACAAAATAAACTGGCCGAAATTGAAGCCTCTTTGTCGCAAGATCATAAACCACAATTAAAAGACCTTATCGATAAAAACTCTGGAAAAGTAAGGCCAATCGTTTGGGTAGGGATTGGGCTAGCTGCACTTCAACAGTTAGTCGGCATAAACGTTGTTTTCTATTACGGAGCCGTATTGTGGCAAGCGGTTGGCTTTTCAGAAGCAGATGCACTACTTATTAATGTTATAAGCGGGGCTATCAGCATTGCTGCATGTGTTGTGGCGTTATCTGTTATTGACAAAATTGGAAGAAAACCTTTGCTCAAGTGGGGCTCTATAGGCATGACAGTGTCTCTCGCCGTGGTAACGTTAGCGTTCCTAAATTCAGAACAACATGTTGATGGAAGGTTGGCGTTGAATGACTGGGGGCCTGTTGCACTTATCGCTGCCAATCTTTATGTTTTCTGCTTCAACTTTTCTTGGGGCCCGGTAATGTGGGTAATGCTAGGCGAAATGTTCCCAAACCAGCTAAGAGGCTCTGGCTTGGCCGTAACTGGGTTAGTGCAGTGGTTTACTAATTTTGTTATCACCTGGTCTTTCCCAATGCTTCTTGCAGGAATAGGGCTTGCGGGTGCTTATGGTCTGTATGCTTTCTTTGCCCTGCTTTCTATCGGCTTCGTCCTTCGCTATGTGTATGAAACAAAGGGCTTAGAATTAGAGGAGATGAAAGGGTAACAGCTCCGGAGCCTGTGTATTCAAAGCCCTTTGTAGGAACAAAAGGCGCTACTGGTAAGTTCATACGCCTTATCTGGTCTATTAATATTTACAATATAATATAAGTAAGAAAAAAACGGCTGATTTATCAGTCGTTTTTTTTCGTTTATTTACTATGCTTGAAGTAGCAACAATACTAAAATTTAAGAACTTTCAGGGTGCGCAAGAACCATCTTCCACATGGGCAAGATAAAGGTAAAGATAAATGATAAAAAAGCAGTTTTCTCTCATTGCAATAATGATGAGCTTGCTGACAACTTTTAGCGTTTTAGCAGAACAAGAAAAACTCAAAATTAGCGGGTTTGGGACGTTAGCTTCAGCAACCGCCGATACTCGGACTTATCAATTCCGCACCGACCGCTCACAAGCAGAATCAGCTAAAAAAGACGGTTTGGCCTTTAAACCTTTGAGTTTAATTGGCTTACAAGTCGACTACAGCTTTTCAGCTAACCTCGATTTTGTTGGCCAATTTGTTTATCGAGAACAAGATGAACAAAACCTAGACTCAATTGCGCAAATGGCCTTTCTTAGATACGGCATCACGCCTTCGTGGCAATTAAGAGCAGGAAGACTTGCCGCCGATATCTTTCACTTTAGTGATACCAGAGACGTCTCGATTGCTTATCCTTGGGTAAAAGTGCCTACAGAAGTTTATGGCATTGTGCCAGCCAGAAGTTTTGATGGAGCGGATATCAGCTACCTCAAACCCTATCGCGATTTTAACTTAAAAATCAAAACCTTCTGGGGCCAAGGTGAAAGCGACTATACCAGAAACGATTATAGCCCAGTAATCTTTAATGATTTGCGCTCTGTAGGTATTGAACTTGCCTCATTTGATTGGAGTGTTGCATTTAAACACACACGAATTGAAGCTGAAAATGATAACGCAGATATAGCATTGGTTACCTCTGGCGTGGAACAGTTACAGCAGTTCTGGAGTGGTGCCACCGCCTTCGCAGATTCATTGAGCTTACGCGGTGCGTCTATTCAATACACCTCTGTTTATTTAAATCGCTTCTTAGGCGACTGGGAAGTCTCTGGCGAGTTGTCTCATATTGATTCTGACTCAATTGCATTAAGGCCTTCTTTAAATGGATTTGTAAATATAAGCTATTTCCATGGTGCGCATACCTTCTATGGCTTGTATTCGTTTGCAAAAACAGACGCCTATTTCTTACGCGAAGAACAGCCCAACTTTCCGATTAATGCGAATACAGCCGAGTTAGCCGTGTTTGTAGAAGAAGTCGCCAGTACCTTGGCACATTATCAACAATCATTCTCCTTAGGCTGGCGTTGGGATGTAAAAGAAAATTTAGCCTTTAAAGTGCAAGTAGAAAGAACCGATATAGAAGCAAGAGGAAGCGGCCTTAGAGCCCGAGAAGGACTAGTTGTCGATGATGATGAAGACAACATTGCTCATACCCTGTTTCTCGCACTAAACTTTAGTTTTTAGGGGTGGGGATATGAAATTTTATCGTCTCATCTCTCTCATCTTTACTGCATTAATAGCATTACACAGCTTCACTTGCTTTGCATACACATCAGAGAAGATTGTCGTCGTTACAAATCCAAAAAACGATGTGGAAGTATTGGATAAAAAAGGCTTAATTAATCTTTTTATGGGCAAGTACTCTGCGTTTCCCAATGGGAAACAAGCTACGCCCATCGACATTGAACTCGAAGCTAAACTTAAAGCGCAATTTTACAAGGCATTAGTCGGCTTACCCCCCGCTCGCGTTAATGCCTATTGGGCTAGGTTAAAGTTTTCCGGTCGGGTTAAACCACCTGAAATCGAACTGACAATAGATGACGTTAAACAGCGACTCGAAAAGGATGAATCGGCCTTAGCTTACATTTATGAGTCGTCTGTTACCGACAAGATGAAGGTAGTGTATCGCTTTGATTAATATTCGAGGTTTAGGTTTTCGTTTTTCGCTTTTCTTGGTGGCTGCCGCCATGTTGGTGGTACTTACCACCGCGGAGTTTTTTTATCGCATCACATACGAGAACGAGATCACTGAAGCAAACCACGATATCGAAGAACTCTATCGAACCGTTGGCGCAACCGCGTCCATAGCTTCATTTTTAGAAGAAGAAGATTTAGCCAAAGAGGCGATAAACGGATTAGTTAAGAGTGAAAAAATTCTTGCAGCGTCTATCAAAAGTGACGCTTTGTATTACCAGCTTAATGTTACCGATGCGATTAACAAAGGCACTGAGCCTCGGGTATTTTTAGTTCGACACCCTTTCATACCTGAAGAATCGTTAGCGGAAGTTAACATTTACCCAAACTTCGATCATATCATCCAGCAAGCCGAGAAAATCAGTACCGACAACAGCTATTCGCTATACATAGAAGCGCTTGTTGTGGGTATTGTTGCCTTGATCATTACTTACTACATCATCATTTCACCCATGCTTCGTGTGGGGCGTTCACTACATGAAATCACACCAGGTACAACCCAGCGTATTGCTGTGCCTGAATACCACACTGACAGTGAAATTGGTGCACTTGTGCATGATACCAATGAGCTGCTAGGCAAGGTTGAAGAACAGTTTTCTCAAGAACGGCAATTAAGAGAAGAAATTGAGTTTTTGGAAATGCGTTTTAGAATGCTTTTTGAAAATGCGAAGTCAGCCACGGTGTTAATGACTGAAAGTGGAATAATTGAACTCAAGAATAAAGCTTTTATCGACCTCGTTGAAAAAATCGGTCTTGAAGAAAAACAGGACTATGGCGAACTATTAGAAGAGTTATTTGAAAACCCTGTCGCAATAAAAACCTCACTTCTAGAGGCATTTTCACGCAACGAGTTTGCCACGGGCGAATTCAAATTGAAGTCAGGAGCCAATAAAACCGCCATTTGGGTTCAGTTGATTGCTAGCCCATTAATTACTGACGATGGTGAGCGTTTTTATCAAATTACCTTCAATGATATTTCAACTCGAAAACGTGAACTGCAAAAGCTGGCATTGCAAGCGGACTTCGACTCACTAACCGGAATATACAATCGAAATGGTGGTGAAAAGCTCATTGCTAAGCTGATGAGCAAAGGCCACCACTTTGCACTAGCGTTAATTGACCTAAACGGATTTAAAGCCGTGAATGATATTTTCGGCCACGATGCGGGCGACGAAGTGCTTATTTTTGTATCTGAGCAATTAAGAGAAAAAATCCGCAAAGTTGATGTGGCGGTTCGCTGGGGCGGCGATGAATTTGTGCTGCTTTTACAGGCTGAAGACGAAAAGTCTGTTGAAACAGTCATATCAAAGGTGAATGAAGGGGTGAAGCAGCCGTTTTATTTTAATGATGATACTGCACCCACAGTGGTCTCTATGAGCGTGGGGGTGGCGTTTTACCCTCGCATGAGTCGCAACATGAATACGTTAATAAAGCTAGCAGATATCGCTATGTATAAAGCCAAGCAAAATAAGGTAGCTGCCCCAGACAACTATCTTATTTTTGCTGACCCCGAGGGGTTAAGCAGCAGCGATAACCAGTAAAGCGAAGCCAATTGAGTTTACCGCCTCACCAATAGTGTTCCTCCGCCTCCCAATTAGCTAATTCAAATACTTGTCTTAAATACCTAACCTCAATATTTAAACAAGACTCTGCGTTCAATACTTTTGCTATTTGCTATTCACACGCTATGAGATATGTGGCGGATACTTTTAGTATCTAAGATACTAAACACCACGTTTTCATCATCGCGCCATTTAAAATTGTCATACTCGCTGAATACGCTTCTGTTACAATTTAGCGAACAAGTGTACGCTGAAAGAATTTGCGTTATATAAATGATAGGCGCCAAGATACAAAAATATGAGTACATAAGTAATAGTACGCACGTGTCATTATGGGCGCTAGATTAAAACAGAGTTGGAGGAAGTCATGACAAGCATTACGGCAAAAGCCTATTCTGTATTGGAAGAATGGCTTAATAGTATTAGTCATGGTGTGGGGTTTATTGCTGCCATAGTAGGCATGGTATTTTTACTCTACCGCGCAGACAACACGCTAACCATTACCGCCGCCGCAATATACGGCGCGACACTCATTCTTATGTTTTTGAGCTCTACCCTTTACCATGCAACATCGAACCATAGAGCAAAGGGTTGGTTGAAACTATTCGACCACAGTGCAATATATTTGTTGATAGCAGGTACTTACACACCTTTACTATTAGTGTCGATTGGAGGCGTGCTCGGAATTACTATGACAGCGGTAATTTGGTGTTTGGCACTAGGTGGCGTGACTTTTAAATTAGTTGCGCAGCACCGTTTTCCAAAAATATCCGTGATGACTTATTTGTTGATGGGGTGGATTGCTATTGGCCTTATTTACCCGCTTTATATTGCGCTACCCGGTGCTGGTTTATGGTTGCTGGTCGCGGGTGGTTTATGCTTCAGCCTTGGAGTGTGTTTTTATGTGGCAAAAAAGGTAAAATACACCCATGCTATCTGGCATGTATTCGTATTGGGCGGGTGCAGCTGCCATTACTTCTCAATATATTATTATGTGGTATGAATAAAATCGAATCATCATCTGTATCTAAAGGGTCAAGTAGCCAAACTTCTCTGGCGTGGTTTTCACTTAGCGCGGGAAAAATCTGTCTGGGACAAAAACCGACATCAGATACCTATGCTAGGTTGAAAGGGCTGGGTGTTACCCACCTTGCCACGGTACAAACCGGTGAGGAAGATGCCCCTATTATTCGCGATGGTGCTAAAGCCGCCGGGTTAGAATGGATATGGTTGCCTTTTTTGCACCCTTCCGCAGAATCACCTACCGACGATGTTCACTTACATCAATATTTACACGAACTGTCGCAAATGCTCACTGAAGGTGCCAGCGTGTATCTACACTGTGATGGTTCACAGCATCGCTGTAGCCTATTATTTTATGCCTTGTGTCATTACTGCCGTGTGCCTTCAAACAGTGCCTACAGCGCATTGCATAGCTTTGGAGCTAATTCGGCAAATGGGTTGTCGCGCGGTGAACTACAATGGGCGGCAGAGCTTGGTCATACCGCCCCTTAATGACGCTTTGTACTCAGTTCGCGCTGTTAATTAAGCGCCGATGTCGAAGCTATAGCTTATGGTTTTAGCCCTAAGCGTTATAGTTCTTACAGCTATAGCCCAAGCTACAGTTAGAACGTGTAGATAGTGGCGCTGGTCAATAGCGCTTCGGCATCAATCCGCTCTTGCACACACGCTTTTATATTCGCTTTGCTAAACACATAAATTCGGTCGTGTTTGTTGTTATCATCGCCGTATTCAAAGTCTTTTAATATCATGCTGACGTGCTCTCCTTCAGGTAACCCCCGAAGTCCTGAGCCGAATCGGCAAAATGTGCCGCCAATGCTGGCTTCAAAGTTAGCCAAAAATGAACGATAAGCTTGCTGACGGCTCTCCTTTTGTTTAGCTAGCTTCGCCTGTTGCTCACCTTCTAATTGACGCGCTTCCTCTTCCAGTTCCGCCGACTGAGCATTTATAGATGCTAAAGATGACTCGAGTTCCTGCATTTCTTTTTGAAGTGCTTCTTTTCTATTGTCGTCAGCTTGTCGTAATTCGAAAGACATATCGCGCTTGCGGCGCTCTAGCTCGCGGGTTTCCCATGCCAATTCTCTAGAGCGAGAGCGAATATCACGTATTTGGTCATTATTATCTTCAAAAACCTCAGCAATTCGACGGCTTGCTTCACCAGCAAAATCTTCCCATTCGCGGCTTAGCTCAAAAACAATACCGCCACCTTCTGGAGCAACCGGTGCTGCTGGAGGGGTTGGCATACCTTCCACCATGGTTTCAATATCGCGGATCCAATCAGCACTTTTGCCTCGTACAGATACCGTGAACACGGCCCCCTGCCCTGCCAGATAACTGCTTTCTAGTCGCGATACCCGCCACCCTTTCGGGTTGGCGTTTTGACGAAAAGCGGTGTTCATTACGCCCGACATAATTTCCAATTCATCTGACAATGAAGCATACGAAGTGGAGTTACTTTGCGCAAAAGCTAACGCACTAACACTGGTGAGTAAGCATAGAGATAATAGTCTTTTCATAAGGGCTACCTGTTGGTTATTCGTCTTCTGAAGACGCTGAATTCGAGTTGGGAAGCACAACGCTATACCCCATACCTATGCCATCAATTTCATCTTGTAATTTACTGAACTGACGGGCGTAAAATCGCTGATCATCAATACGCTGATCGTTAATAAATTGAAGTAACTCGGCAAAATCTTGCTTACGTGCCTCCCGACTAGAGGCCAATAAATACTGAGTAAGATCGGCACTCGTCTGCTGTTGCTGTGCCGCAAGTGATTGTGCATATTCTTTAAATAACACTTGGTTGGCTTCTTGGTACATTTCTCGCTGCTGAATTACTTGCTGCTGCACTTGCACACGTACTTGTTCGGCAACCAAGTTCGATAGCTGCTCAGCATCCACATTGTTAGGTGCCTGCGCCGCTAAAGACTTCCCATTATCTTTATTAGGCATTCCCGTAAACACTAATACAATAGCAACTGCTGATAGCGCACAAGCCAGTGCAGGAAAGCCTTGCCACTGAAACCAACTAGATTTATCTTGTGCCGGAAATAGCTGCGCTTTATTCCAATCAGGCAATGGCGGTGCAACAAATTCACTGGCGCTGCCAGCCAGTAAACTGGCATTATCAGCCGCCGCCGCAAACACGCTATCTTGGGCGTATTTTTTAGTAAATGTGGCTTTCTGCTCTTGGGTAAGGCTGTTATTTACCCACGCGATAATTAATGCTTCATTGGTATGATCAGGTTGATTCATTTATTCCAACTCCAACTTTAATTTGGTTAGTGCGCTATACAAACGCGACTTGGCGGTATTCACCGAAATATCCATTTGCTCTGCAATTTCTTCAAAGGTGAATTGCCCAAAGAATTTGAGCTCCACCACGGCTTTTTGTGCCAACGGCAAAGCTTGCATAGCTTGCGTTACCGCCCGACTTTGACGGTCGCTAGTAAGCTGCATTTCAGGGCATGATGTTTCACATAAAGGCTCTGGAATATCATCAATGTCGGTAAATGCTTTTCGCTTTCGGTATAACTCCATGCATCGGCAATGGGCTATTCGATACAACCAGCTCTTAAATGTGCCTTCGCCGCGATAATTCGCTAGGCTTCGATAAACCGAAACAAAGATATCCTGCATCAAATCAGAGGCGTCATGGCTAGTTCCAGTCATGCGAATACCGTATTGGTACATGGCCGTTTCATAGCGTGAAATAAGCGTGAACCACGCTTTTCTATTGCCTTTTAATGCTTGTTGTACGAGCTTTTCATCCCGTTTTATGAACACTGCGTTCCCCGCGATATAGGTGTTTTTTATATTCCCTACTCTTAGAGTCGAAGCAGTGGGCGAAAAAGTTTGAAACTTTTTCGCCAAAAACATTATTTAAGGGTGGGGACAGGTAGAAGTGGAGAGATAATTTCGCCAATACGACGGAACAATTGCATACGCGTGGTGCCTGAACGCCACACTAAACCTATTTCTCTGAAGCCTTGCTCTTCGGCAGCAAAGCTTTTTAGGTGAGTATGAGCCAAGATTGATTGATTAATGGCAAGCTCGGGTAAGAAGGTATAACCCATTTTACTGTTTGCTAACTGAACCAAGGTGTACAAACTGCTGGCCGCTACCGAGCTAATTTGGTCGCTGTGTTGCAGGTTACATGCGCTTACCGCGTGGCCGGTCATACAGTGCTCTTGTTGAAGCAAGAAAATACTCTTCTTAGGTAAAGAAGAAATATCGACGGGGTCAGGCAGTTTGTCAGCCATTTCTTCATGGGCCACAAGATGAAACGGGTCGTGCCCCAATACCATTTGCTTACATCCTGGGGTTTCCATCGGTAACGCTAAAATAAGTAAATCTAATCGCCCATCGATTAACTGCTGAAGCAGCTTTTCGGTGGTGTCTTCTTGCATCTCTACGTTAATGTCAGGCAAGAATGCGTTAAATGCTCCCAGCATACCTTCAAACAAAAAGGGCGCGATGGTAGGAATAACCCCTAATTTGAGTGTGCCTCGTTGCCAATTTCCCGCATTTTGTGCGTATTCCACCAACTCACCGGCTTCTTGCAGCAACAACTTGCTTCGCTCAACAATATCTAACCCCAAAGAAGTAAACACAAAAGTCTTGTGTTCCCGTTCAAGCAACTGGCTACCAAAATGTTCTTCTAGGTTTTGAATTGCCGTGCTCAATGTAGATTGGCTTACATTACAGCGCTGGGCAGCACGGTGAAAATGCTGCTCTTGATATAAGGTAACTAGGTAATGTAAGTGTTTGAGATTAGGCCACTTCATAACAACTCTTTACTGATTAGAAAATTAGGTTTTAATCTAGCACAAAGATTACAAAGACCCAATAAGAATACGGTTATTACCCTTTTATGAAATCGAGCTTTGTTATGATGTAAATCATGTTTTCAAGGTAGCAAGCATGCAATTCAAGCGTTAGGATGAAGTATAAGAGCATATAGCGCATTAATAGCTAAGGATTTCTATGGACAGCCATTTTACTAATATTTTATGTGTACTTAGTGACTCACATCGACAAGACGATGTGGTTGCTCAGGCCATTCATATTGCAAAGAGCAACCAAGCATCATTAACTATCATGCTTACATTAGAAGCTCTGCCGCCTAATGCCAACATGGTCATGGAGTCATTTGCCTATATTGACTCTCACCAATCTATGGAGTCTCAGGCTAAACATTGGCTAAGTGAGCAGGAAGAGACTTGGTCGAAAGAGTACCCTGTGCAAACTGTGGTTAAAATTGGACACCCACTTATTGATATTGTAACCGACGTGCTAAGGCATAATTACGACTTGGTTATTAAACGAAGTGAAGAGGGCTTTTTAGACCGCCTCTTTGGAGGGCTAGATATACGCTTGTTTCGTAAATGCCCTTGTCCGGTTTGGGTGTTAAGCAAGAAGAACCGTAGCCAATATAAAAACGTGGTGGCGGCACTGGATTTAAATTACCACTATCCTAAACATGAAATCTCAATTCGTAAAAAGCTGAATTTAGATATATTACGCCATGCTGCCCGCATCGCCATGTTGGAATTTGCCCAGCTTCATATTGTGCACGTTTTTGATGCGGTTCCTGAGAACATTGTACGAGATGGTTTTATTAGTGTAGACAACGACCAAATGGAAACCGATCTCGCAAAAATTCATGATGAAAGAGAGCTAGCCCTCGAATCGTTATTGAGCGAATTAGAAAGTGAGCTAGCCCCTGACATTATCGATTTCTTGCAACCTGAAAGGCATATCGTGCATGGGTACCCTCGAAGAGAAATTGCGGCCACCACAAAATCACTTAACACTGATGTGATTGTAATGGGTACGGTGGCACGTATTGGGGTTCCAGGCTTTATTATGGGCGGAACGGCAGAAGAGACTATTCAACAACTTAACTGCGCCGTGGTAGGCATTAAGCCCGAAGGGTTTGACTCTCCCATCAAGCTTGATGAACCTGAACAAGCTGAAGAGTAAATGCTTTAGAGTAAACATACAATAAGCCCAGGCTACCTCGCTATTTAAAAATACGCGTTATTTAAAAACGAAAAACCGCGTTTAACGCGGTTTTTTGTTTTCAAGCTTTAATAGGCAATTAAACGCCGAAGGCTGCTTTTAGTGCGAAGAAGAAAATAATAGAAAGGATAGCGCCTGCAGGCAGGGTAACAATCCACGACACCACGATATTTCTTACTATCCCAAGATTAAGCGCAGACACGCCTCGAGCAAGCCCTACTCCTAAAACTGCACCTACCAAGGTTTGCGTAGTCGAAATAGGAAGGCCTGTGCCTGACGCTATCACTACGGTTGTGGCGGCGGCTAATTCAGCGGCGAAACCACGGCTTGGCGTAAGATGAGTAATACCTTGGCCAATAGTTTTAATTACGCGATGACCGAATATGGCTAAACCAAGCACAATACCCAAGCCACCTAAAGGTAAAATCCACCATGCTAAGTTAGCATTGGCATTAATTTCTCCGCCAGATGTCACAACACTCACTACCGCAGCCAATGGCCCAATAGCGTTAGCAACATCGTTTGAGCCGTGCGCAAAAGCCATACAGCAGGCAGTCACTACCATCAGTAAGGCGAATACTTTTTCTACGTTGGCAGCTTGTAAATCAGCGTCTTCTGAACCACTGAACTTCATGCGACCAATAAACCACTTACCAATGATGGCCAAAATAATAGCGATAACCACAGCCAATATATAACCGTTCATGGCACTCATTTCTAAGCCCACGTGCTTTAGCCCTTTTTTAATGGTAACTAGCGACATAATGAAGCCTGCTAGTGCCATATAAAACGGAACATAACGCTTGGCATTTTCAAACGGAGATTTGGTTTCAAATATAAGTTTATGGGCACTCATGAAGATGAGGTAAGCAATAATGCCCGAAATAGCAGGCGTTACTACCCAACTACCAACAATACCACCTACTTTGCCCCATGCAACCGCGTCCATACTTACGCCAGTTGCGGTGAAACCGATAATAGCGCCGATAATAGAGTGAGTGGTAGATACAGGCCATCCCAACCAAGATGCAAAGGCTAACCAGATACCTGCTGCAAACAAGGAAGAAATCATACCGAGCACAAGGTACTCAGGAATAGCAGAAAAATACTCTGGATCAATAATACCCTTACGAATGGTAGAAGTAACTTCCCCACCCGCTAAGTATGCTCCGGCGAATTCAAAAACCATGGCAATGACAATTGCCTGTTTTATCGTTAACGCTTTAGAACCAACAGATGTTCCCATTGCATTGGCGACGTCATTTGCACCAATACCCCAAGCCATAATGAAGCCGACACCGGCAGCAAGGAGAATAAGAATGAGACCATAACTCTCGAAAAATTCCACGGATAACCGCTCCTGATCTTTACGCGATTTAAGCTAGCTACTGCCACATCACCCGACAAATGTGCGGCTGTGATGTAGACAAAAAATGATAGTTACACGGCAAAACGATTCTTAGCAAAGGCTTAGATTATTTTTTGCACGAATTATACTTTGCTGCGGCGCATGATAGCGTAATCGTCTGCAGAGCCATAGTGAAAATCTACGAAAAAACAGAAAACGCAACGGAATTAAATTCATACGATGATAATTTGGGCAAGTATTGCGGTTTTGTGACAGTTTTTGAGCAATTTTTAACTCAAATCTTCTAACTTTTGGTGAATGTTTTCTAGCGGCGTATGCCTTACATCTGTCCCTCTGGTTAAATAAACCACGTATTCGCACACGTTTTTACACCTGTCACCAATACGCTCTAATGAACGCATGGCCCACAATACGTCTAGCCAATCTTGCATATCTTCTGTGGTTTTTTCCATTTCTGTGGTGGTGTAAGTGAGCAAGCGTTTATATTCGCTGTCTATTCGGTTGTCTTGTTTATACACCGCCAAAGCCGCACTTTCGTCCTGACGTGCAAACGCATCGAAAGTACCTCGCATCATCGCCGCTACTCGCTCGCCGATTAACAACATGCTGCTTTTGATAGTGTCAGAGCTAGGTAATTTGTTGCGGGTGACCAGCTTAGCAATACGTTCTATTTCATCGCCCATTCTTTCAATGTCAGTGATGGCTTTAGATATGGTCATGATTAAGCGAAGATCGCTTGCGGTAGGATGGCGCTTGGCAATAATCCGAATACACTCTTCGTCTATCTGAATTTCCATAGAATTAATCTTAAGGTCATTCAACACTACTTTTTCAGCCAAGCCAGGGTGATTTAATTTGAGTGCTTTCAAGGTATCAAGTAATTGCTGCTCTACTTCGCCGCCCATGGTTAACACCGAGTTTCTTAAGTTTTCTAACTCGATATTAAAGGTTCCGGAAATATGGGTATTCAGTGCAACCTGACGCATTGTATCGCTCCTATTCGCTACTGCTGTTTTAGCTAGTTAGCCATAGCGGCCAGTAATATAATCTTCAGTCTGTTTCTTCTCTGGCATGGTAAATAGCGAATCGCTGTCTGCATATTCAACCAATCGCCCCTGATGGAAGAACGCCGTGTAATCTGAAACCCTTGAGGCTTGCTGCATATTGTGGGTAACAATCACGATGGTACAACGCTTCTTAAGCTCAGCCATTAATTCTTCAATAAACAAGGTCGTTAATGGGTCAAGCGCCGAGGTAGGCTCATCTAGTAACAAAATATCGGGTTTAAGGGCTAGTGCTCTGGCAATAACTAAGCGCTGCTGCTGACCGCCAGATAACGCGTTAGCCGATTCAAACAATCTGTCTTTAACTTCATCCCATAATGCAGCTTCTTTTAACGCACTTTCTACCGCATCGTCTAAGTGGCGTCGGGTTTTAATACCTTGCAAGCGAAGCCCGTAACAAACATTATCGTAAATGCTCATGGGAAAAGGGTTAGGCCGCTGAAATACCATACCTACTTGAGTGCGTAGCCGCGATACGTTCACCTTTTTACTATTGATATTGCGACCACCAATAATAATTTCGCCTTCGTATTTGCAGCCATCGTACAAATCGTTAAGTCTGTTAAAGCAGTTTACTAGGGTAGATTTACCGCACCCACTTTGGCCAATTAATGCGGTGATCTTATTTTTTGGAATACGCATTGAAATGTCGTTAAGCACATGCTTATTTCCAAACCATAAATTGAGGTTACGCACATCGATAGCCGTGGTGTCATCTGTGATGTCAGCCACGTTGAGCGTATTGCGTTCAAACAACTTCAGCATGTAAAAGGTTACCCTTGTAAATAGCGCTTTCTTAACCGCGTTCTTAGTATAACTGCAAGCACATTCAATACAAATACCACGATTAATAGCAGCAAGCAGGCGGCAAACATCATTGAAGAGTTCTTCGCATCAGTATGACTATGAAAAGCGCCATCATAAATGAGTACGCCCAAATGCATGAATTGCCGTTCTAGATGCAGATACGGGAACTCACCGTCTATAGGTAGCGTTGGGGCAAATTTCACCGCCCCAACTAACATTAAAGGTGCGACTTCACCAGCCGCCCTAGCAATCGCTAATATAACGCCTGTCATTATTCCAGGTGACGCTATGGGCAGAATGGTTTTAGCGATAGTTTCAACCTTGGTGGCACCAAGGGCATAACTCCCCCGTTTTAACCCCTCGGGGACTCGTCGCAAGCCTTCTTCGGTGGCAACAATAACGACCGGCAAGGTTAAAATAGCCATGGTCAAACTCGCCCAGAACACACCCGGGGTTCCCATGGTGGGTGCGGGCAATTTATCTGCAAAGAAAAGTGCATCTATATTGCCGCCCAAGGTATAAACAAAAAAGCCTAAACCAAAAACCCCATAAACAATGGAAGGTACGCCTGCCATATTGCTAACGCTTATTCTTATGGCGGTGGTAAACGGCGTATCAGGAGCGTATTCACTTAAATAAATCGCTGCCAGCACGCCAAACGGCGTCACTATAATGGTCATTAAAAATACCATTAGCACAGTGCCAAATAGCGCGGGATACACCCCACCAGACGTATTCGCCTGTTTGGGCGAATCAGTCAGGAAGGTCGCGATACGACTCAATGCCACCTGCCACTTTTCAAAATAGTTAAGCTGGCTTACATAATCGACGCTTTTAATTTCAGACACTCGAATAGCGTACGCTTGCGCATTGGCAAAAGTAACACTGAGTTCATATTCGTCTCGCTCTTCCTCAAGGTGAATAACTTCGTGCTGCCAGCGTTCGAACTGCGTCTCTAAGCGCTTTCTTGCCGGCGCATTTTGATCCACACCTTTGCTATCTAGTGATGCCAACGACTCATGAATGGGCGATAGTCGTTCGCTTCTGATTTTCTCAATTTGCGCACTTAGTGCGGATACTCTGTCTTGAATATCTGAAAATAGCGATAAGTCTTCCCGTCGGCTGTCCGGTGTGGTTAAAAACTCAGGCTGCCCCAATACGAAACGCCCGTCTTTAACTTTTATTTCGGCACTGCCATAAGCAAGTTCTTTGTTAATGATATGCGCGCTGGCCAACTGCATTTGTGAACCATACGGGCTTTGCTCGTCAGCAAAGTGAACTTGATAGATTTGCTCATCTTCGTCAGCCATATAAAGCTGAGCGAACATCCTACTGTCGGACTGAGCGCTTTCATTGGCTGTAGCAACTTTATAGGTCACCTTGTAAATAGGCTCGGGCCAAAAATACGCACCGCCACGAAAGGTGATAAGGAACAACACACTGACCAAAGCAATTAATAGCAAGCTCGTCAAAAACGCCGTTAACGATATAACTAACGACTGGCGATGAACGGCGTTAAAGCCTCCATTGAAAATATTATTCATAATAAGATCTACTGCGTAGGCGTTGACGAGTAAATTCAGCAATCGTATTTACAACAAAAGTAAAAACAAAGAGTATGCCAGCGGTAAAGAAAAGAATTTGATAATGCGCCGATGATACATCGGCTTCGGGTAATTCAATGGCTAAGTTGGCCGTTAATGCACGTAAGCCTTCAATTAAGCCCCAACTTGATATCGGCGTGTTCCCTGTCACCATAAGTACAATCATGGTTTCCCCGAATGCGCGACCAAATCCAAGCATAATCGCCGCCGTAATACCTGGAAAGGCGACATGCAATACCACATGTTTAAGGGTTTGAAGCCGCGTAGCCCCTAGCGCAAACGAAGCATGCTTTAATTCATCGGGCACACCACCTATGGCATCTTCAGCAATAGAGTAAATACTCGGTGAAATAGCGACGCCCAGCGCTAACGCCACAACTATCGTCGTTTTACCTATAGGGCTATCAGACTCAGCGGCTAGCATGTCAAAACCATCTACATTAATTACGCTAAAGAACCACTCTGGCGCCCATACCACACTTATATAACCCAATATAAATACGCCAAGTATCGCAAAGCCTAACTCAGCACCATGTCGAATTTTAGCCGGCAAGCGATCGGCAATGGGGCGTTGAACAAAGGCTACTGCAATCAATACAAATGGAATAACAATAAGAAAAAAAGCAAAAGAGAAGAGAAATTGTTCGGCCATGGGTGATAGCCAAATGGCGGCGATAAAGCCAATAAGCACACTGGGGACAGCTTCTAGCATCTCAATGGCGGGTTTTAGGGCATGACGAAGTCGCTCTTTAGCAAAAAAGGCGGTGTAAATGGCTGCACCGATTGCTACCGGAATGGCAATAAATAACGCCAGTAGTGATGCCTTCATGCTACCTATTATTAATGGCGTAAGGCTAAACTTTGCTTCTTGGAAATCGGTGGCGTTTGTGGTTTGCCACACCGTATCTACATCGGTATATCCTTCATAATGTTGCGGTGCAAATAGCGAGCGCCACGTCGTAATACCGCTTAGGTGGTTTGCCTGCCAAATGAAAATAGCGTCATCATTGTAGCCGTAAAGTCGGTTACCGAACCAAGAAACTGACTGTATAGGTTCAGGTAAATCAATGGTTGTGACCACTTCACCTGATACTCGATTGATAAATAGTAGGCGATGTTTATCAGTAAGCGCTGCCACCACATTAATACTGGCATGCTCTTTTATATCAACCAACCGTTCGCCCACATTTAACGAGAACTGGTAAGTTTCAATGAAGCCAAGCTTGTTAGCATCGCGATGTATTACCCACCGGCTAACGTGGCTAGCGCCATCTTGCAAGAAAAAGGTTCTGTCTTTTTCTAGGCTTAAAATAGAAGTGTCGTGGCTGCTGGGCTTATTAAAAGACGTTAATAGCGAGAGTTCTGATTCGTCCTCAAAAAGACGTGAAAGGAACAAATGTGCTTCTTTTTCTACCAACATCATTTGTGCACCAGGTAACAAATGTACTTTATCGACATTGGCAAAGAACTTATCAATCATTTGCGTGGGATTAAGTTGATTAACCCAGCGAATAAAAGTACCTGATGGTGTATGTAACGCTATTGCCGACCACTTAGACGACAAAGCAAAATGCCAGGACGAAGTTTGTGACCAATATTTGCTCGGTAGTGCAAAAGATATTGTCGAGGATGCTAGGCTTGAAGACTGAGCTATAGGATCTGAATTATTCGCAATCAATACACTGCGATACGCTAACGACCTGACGGGCACCACGCGAACTTGTCCACCAGCGGAAATATCTACAATTGCATTTTCGCCCATTAATGAGGTGGTCGACAATTGATGATCACAAGGGCGAATATAGTCGTGATGCTTAGTGATATTATTATCGCTGTAACCAAATAAGCTAAAGCGGCATTCCTCGCCGCTAATTACCACTAACTGGCCACCAAGCAAATCGCCGGCGTTTTCAACATGGCTGCCTTGGGGTAATGCGAACTGGTGCTCTTTCTCAATGTTAGGCACTAACGCCAAGGGTAAAGCCTGACTGACTAGGTGCGAAATTAAGATAACCAGCGTCAGCAATACCAAACCACCAAAGCCGGTGACGATATACCGCCCCCACCTATCGTTGCGCTGGCGTTTTCTATTGATGCTGTCGCTATAGGAAGTCATTCTTATTTAATAATATTATCAGGTGTAAATTACACTGGTGAGCAGTGTAAGTTTTGTTATGCTAATAGCAAGCGAAAACTTTTAGGTTAATTCGGGTGAATAACGCCTAAAGTAGGCTGCCTCAACCACTGTTGTTATCAAGTTTTATTAGCAATACTAACCAGTAGCGTTTTTTCAGTGTGACTTATGGTATTACCGTAAAACCACAGTAGCAAACGTATTTCTACAGATTCTGAAATAGGAGTTTCTCATGCAATCGCTCATTATCAGTATTATGGGTAAAGACAAACCGGGTTTGGTTGATGCGCTAGCTAAGTGCATTTACAAGCACAAAGGCAATTGGCAAGGTTCAAGCTTTGCGCATATGGCAGGCATGTTTACCGGTTTTGTTGAAGTACATGTTCCCGCTGACGAGAACGAAAAACTGGTCGATGCTCTAAACGCTATTTCCGACTTGTCTGTTCAGTCTGTGGCAGTTAATACCGCGAGCAATACATTAACGAACCAACTAACCGTTGATGTTATGGGCAACGACAAAGCAGGCATAGTGCAAGAGCTAACTTCAGTGCTAAACCAATTTAACCTTAACATCCTCAACTTTTCATCACGTTGCGAAAGCGCGCCTAACTGGGGAAGTTTAATCTTTAAGGCCAATGCGGTTATTGCAGTACCTGAAGATTTTGATGACGATGCACTGCAAGATGCCCTTGAATCGTTGGCGAACGACTTGGTAGTGGATATACAGGCCAAGCAGTAAGGTTTAGAACCACCTCGTTGAGGTAAAGGACTACGAATTAACCCTATTATATCTAAGGGTTGTCACAGTAATGTCACTGACTGATGTCAGTCTTTGGCCATTTTAAGAAGTGAAAAAACGATAAATTATGGATAACCCAGAATTATATTATCCCAAAGAGCTTAGCTGGCTAGCATTTAACGAAAGGGTTTTGCAGGAAGCTGCTGATAAGAACAACCCTGTTGTAGAACGTATTCGGTTCTTAGGTATTTACTCCAACAATCTTGACGAATTTTATCGTGTTCGTGCTGCTGACGTGAAGCGCCAAATTACTATTGCCCAAAATGATGGCAACGAAGAAGAAGCTGAAAAACAAACAGCGTTAATGGCTATTATCCAGCAAAAAGTAGTACAACTTTCCGACAAGTTCGACCATATCCACAAAGACGTATTGAAAGCGCTTGCACGTTACAATATTCACATTTTGCGAAAGCATGAATTAAATGACTATCAAAAGCAGTGGGTGCGCAATTTCTTTGTAAATAAGGTGCTTCGCCATATTGCCCCTATTATTATTGATAAGAAGATGGATTTGTTGAGCCGACTAAATGGCACATCTGTCTATTTGTATGTCGCCCTGCGCCGTAAAGACCGCAATACTCGCTATGCGGTTATTCAGGTGCCTACATCTGACATGTCTCGCTTTATGCTTATTCCGCCGGAAAAAAGCCGAAAGAAAAAACATATTATTATGCTGGATGACATGATTCAGCTTTGCTTAGAAGACATCTTCCGCGGCTTTGTGAAATTCGACGAGGTAGAGTCGTTTTCATTCAAGATGACTCGAGACGCCGAGTACTCTATCAATGACGAGATTGATGAAAGTTATGTTGAGAAAATGTCTGAGAGCATGAAACAGCGCTTAATTGCCGAGCCTGTTCGGGTTATCTATGATAACGACATGCCTGAAGATATGATGCAGGACTTACGCAAGCGTTTACGTATAACTAAACTCGATACCATGCATGCTGCGGGGCACTATCGTAACTTTAAAGATTTCATTGGTTTTCCAAATGTGGGCCGCGAATACTTAGAGCACGCACCACTACCGGCGATTGACAGCAATGCCTTTTCTAAATTCAATACGGTATTCGATGCCATTACCGCCCACGACATTCTGCTGTACTACCCGTATCACCGATTTCTACATGTTACCGAATTTGTACGTCAAGCGGCCTTCGACCCTAGCGTAAAAGTTATCCGCATTAATATTTATCGTGTGGCCAGCAACTCTCGTATTATCAACTCGCTAATTGATGCGGTAGATAACGGTAAGAAAGTTACCGTAGTCGTTGAACTTCGGGCCCGTTTTGATGAAGAGGCCAACATTGAGTGGTCGAAACGTATGACTGATGCGGGTATTCGCGTGGTTCTAGGCGTGCCCACATTAAAGATTCACTCGAAGCTTTGCGTGATCACCCGTGAAGAACGTGGTGCGATGATTAACTATGCGCATTTCGGCACAGGGAACTTCAACGAAAAAACCGCCAAAATCTACACCGATTACAGCTTATTTACGCGAAACCAAGAGTTAGCAAATGAAGCAGTAGCCGTGTTCGATTTAATTCAATACCCTTTCCGCCGGTATAAATTCCAGCATTTGCAGATTTCCCCCTTAAACGCCAGAACCCGTATTCAGTCGCTTATTCGTCAAGAAATTCAACACTTGAAAGAAGGCCGCCCTGCGCAAATCACCTTCAAGATTAATAACCTTGTTGATAATGAATTGATGGATGACTTGTATCGTGCCAGCCAAGCTGGGGTGAAAATTCGCGGCATTGTACGTGGTATGTGTTCGTTAATACCGGGCTTAAGAGGTATTAGCGAAAACATCGAGATTATTTCTATTGTCGATAGGTTCTTAGAGCACCCTAGGGTGATGGTATTTGAAGGCGGCGGCGAGAGGAAAGTGTTTATTTCATCTGCTGACTGGATGACCCGTAACATGGATAATCGCATTGAAGTCGGTTGCCCTATATACGATAAAAACCTGCAACAGCGCATTGTCGATATTATGGACATACAATTCCGTGATACGCTAAAAGCGAGAGTGATTGACAAGGAACAAAGCAACAAGTACGTTGCCCGAGGCAATCGTAAAAAATTACGTTCACAGATAGAGATTTACGACTATCTTGTGAAAGAAGAAGAAAAAGAAGCAGGAAAATAGAACCCTAAATGACTCAGCATGAAATGACTCAGCATGAATCTGTTTTTGATACCGTTGAAAGCCGTGAGGTTAATAAGGTAGCCGCGTTAGATATTGGCTCGAATAGCTTTCACCTTGTGGTAGCGCGTATTGTTGCTGGGTCTGTGCAAATTCTGCATCGAGTTAAGCAAAAAGTGCGATTGGCTGAAGGCTTAGACGACGATAATATTCTGTCGGACGAAGCCATGGAGCGCGGCTTAAAAATGCTCCGTATTGTGGCTGAAAGCCTGCGTGGTTTTGAACCCGACTCGGTGCGTATTGTCGCTACCCACACGCTTCGCAAAGCAAAAAACGCCCACCACTTCATTAATGCTGCAAAAGATATTCTGCCCTACCCCGTAGAAGTTATTTCGGGGGTAGAAGAAGCCCGTTTGATATACTCTGGCGTAGCACATACCAACCATGCTGATGGTCAGCAGCTGGTGGTAGATATTGGCGGTGGCTCTACAGAATTTGTCATTGGCGAAGGGTTTAACCCACTTATTTGTAGAAGCTTACAAATGGGCTGTGTGAGCTACACCAAGCGCTTTTTCCCAGATGGGACTTTAAAGAACAAATCTTTTGAGCTGGCGATTACTGCTGCTGAACAAGAACTGGAATTTATTCAAGATAAGTACCGCAAGCTAGGTTGGGTGCAATGTATTGGTACATCGGGCACGATCCGCTCTTTGTTTACGCTGTGTCAACAAGATAAGCCCAACGATCACGATATACCCGTTACGCTTAAAAGCCTACGTAACCTAATGAAGCAGTTTATTAGTGCAGGCCATATCGACAAGCTTAGCTACCCGGACTTAACCGAAGATAGACGCGTGGTTATTGCTGGCGGCTTGGCTATTTTAATTGCAGTATTTAAAGCCCTAGAAATAGATACCTTAGTTTATTCCCCTGCCGCCTTGCGTGAAGGGGTGATTTACCAGATGGAAGATGAGCTGCATCATGCCGATATACGAGGCAGAACTGCCAGCAGCTTGGCCACTCGCTACGATGTTGATACCGCACAAGCCACGCTTGTGCTTAACACGTCACTTAACCTCTTTAGTCATGCTGAAAAGGCATGGAAACTTAAACATCACGATTTCAAAAGTATGCTGGGTTGGGCGGCGTTGTTGCATGAAGTGGGTATTCAAATTAACTCTCGGGGTGTACAGCGCCACAGTGCCTATATTCTGGCTAACGTTGATATGCCTGGCTTTACGCAAGAACAACAGGAATTATTGGCAACCCTAGTACGCTTTCATAGAAAGAAAGTACGGGCTAACGACCTTCCTAATTTTAATTTGTATGATTTAGCTGCGGTTAAAAAGCTTATCGCCTTGTTGCGCATTGGCGCGTTGCTTAATATTAAACGCCAAGAGGGCTTCTTGCCCAATCTAGAAATTGATGTAGATAAGAGCGGCTTAAGCCTTACTTTTCCTAAAGATTGGTTGGAAGAAAAGCCTATTCTGGCAGCCGACTTGGTTCGAGAAAGTGCCTATTGGAAAGCGTTAGACTTAACGCTTTCTATTAAGTAAACCCCGTTTAAATAATCTTTGTCAAATAAGCCGGTTTGCGAAGAATAAAAAGGGAGCATTAATGCTCCCTTTTTGCGTTTTACGCTTTAGGTTTTACAAAAGCGTGCAATCAATTAATGCTCGTCATTGTGCTCGGCGGAATACTTCTTAAACCATGCCAATATATTCTCTACCTTGCCTATCATTCGGGAAGGTTTCGAAGCGATGCCATGGGGGGAGCCGGGCACTTTCACTAATACCGTATCCACTTTTTGAAGCTTAAGCGCTTGGTAAAACTGCTCGGCTTCAGATGAAGGCGTGCGCTTATCTTCTGTGCCGGTAATTAACATGGTTGGCGTTGTCACATTTCCTACTAACGAAAGCGGCGAACGCTGCCAGTAATGCGCGATATTTTCCCATGGTTTAGCGGGAAACTGGAAAGGAATTTGATATAGCCCTGAGTCAGCAGTAAGTACCTTTGAAAGCCAGTTAATAACCGGCTTAGCAACAACAGCCGCTTTAAAGCGGTTGGTTAACCCTATAGCATAAGCTGATGCTATTCCTCCTGCAGAGCCGCCTGTAATAAAGAGCTTTTCAGGGTCGACTAGCCCTCTATCAATAAGAGCATCAACGCCAGACATATGGTCTGCAAAATCGTACTTAGAACTGTACTTACCTTGCAATAGCAGTGCAAAGCGCTCGCCGTATCCTGTACTACCGCGATGGTTATCATAAAATACAATATAGCCCTCTGCTGCCATACGCTGTAGCTCGGCAGTGAACACCGGCCCGTACGCCAAGTTTGGTCCACCGTGAATCTCTAGAATAAGCGGGTATTTTTTAGTTTCATCGTAATCAGGCGGTAAGATATACCAGCCTTGAATTTCCTCATCATCGATTGATGAGCGATACATAATTTCTTTAACTTCACCAAGCTGCTTATGACCTAGCGCATCTTCGTTCAAAAACGTAAGTTGTTGTTCGCTACGTGTGGTAACAAACACATCTGCGGGGCGATCGGTACGCCCTTTGGTATAAGCCACTACGTTGTCTGCAGCATGATACATACCAAATACATAAGGGCGCCCTAACGTAGTGCCCCCTAAGCCTTTGGCAACAGATTTAACTTTGCCAGATAGCGTAACAACATCAACTTGAGCGAGGCCGCGTACCGATTGCTGAAAGTAGATACTCTTGTTACCTTTCCACTGAAAGTTAGACACCGAATTATCGATATCAGCGGTAAGGTTTTTGTGCTCAGTACCATCTGCATTCATGATGTATAAATAGCGGTTTTTATACATGACTTTATCGTCACTACGACGTGAATACGCCACATACTTTCCATTCGGTGATACTACCGGAGCGGACTCCGTACCTTTAAAGTCGGTAAGCTGCTCAATAACACCTTGCATATTTACCGTAAAGATATCGGATTCCACCGGCTCATATTCCCAGTTATCGCTGCGATTAGCCGCAAAGAATATTTTTTGCGAATCAGGAGAGAAGCTTAAACCTCCCCTATGATGATAGTTACCAGAGGTGAGTTGCCGAGCCGTGCCACCATCAGTTGAAACAATAAATATATGCGTATAAGCAGGTTCTAAAATTCCCTTACCGTCAGCTTGATAACGCGCTTTGGTAATGTACTCAAATTTAGGCGCCCACTTTGCGCCTTTTGGCTTCTTAGGCAAATTAACTTTTAGGGGCTTTTCTTCAACATCCACACTCATGGTAAATGCGATATGTTTACCGTTAGGAGACCAGGTGATATTGCCAAGGGATGACGTAACATTGGTGATTAGCGCCGTTTGCCCCGTATCCATCCAACGCACATAAAGCTGAGGTTTGCCCTCTTCATTAGACAAATAGGCGAGCCGCTTACCATCTGGCGACCACCTTGGAGAATAGTAACTTTTCTTAGATGATAATAATGGGCGATGAGACTTTCCATCCACTGACGCCAGCCAAATGTTCGAGCGTGTGCTGTCTGTCATAATGTCATTAGAACGACGAACGTAGGCGATTTGTTTACCATTGGGCGATACCCGTACATCACTCACGTACTCTAAATCGAATATATCTTCAGATTGAAAAAACATATCATTATCAGTATCTTCCTTCACATCATCAGCGTACGAGAATGATGAAAGGCCTGCACAGATACATAGAAAGAATACGGTTAAACCTGTTGTAACACGAAAATCTCGTCTACCTCGTCTTCGCTGACAACTTACAATTTGAGTTGAAAACATGATACCCCTGATATTTTTATTGGTGTTTCTTTATCCTATACCAATCCGCATAGATAATCGCCCACTCAGAAGGCGCTGGCAAGTTTCCTAGCAAAGCGTGGGAATACAGGAATGGCTGTTCCCTTTCAAATTTCCAGAATGAAGCTAGGAAGCTTGCCAGACCTTCCCGAAGGGCGAGTTTAAAATGTCCGTACTCTTTGTTGTGCACGCCGCGATTACGAACATTTTAAGTCTCGCTGAGAGGGTAATTATCTATGCGGACTGGTATTACGGAATAAATCATCTGTTTTAAAAATAAACGGTGAGTAAACCTGGTTGTAAGATGAATTTGGGGTAGTTTTGGTGTGATTTTTAACCAATTAGGGGGGGGATGGAGATAGCTAACAAAAAAGGGCGCTCTCAGCGCCCCTTTCAATAATAAAGCTTATGCTTTTGAAGCTTGGTAAATACCTTCAATCGCACCATCTAGTGTAGCTGCAAACTCGTCATCAGACTGTTTGTCAGAAACACCTTCAGTTAGCGCTCTTGAGAAACTTGCGATAATGCCTTGGTTTTCTGAAAGCTTCGCATTGGCTTCTTCACGGTTGTAACCGCCAGACAACGCTACCACTTTAAGTACACGAGGATGATCAACAAGCTCTTTATAGAAGTTAGCTTCATTAGGCAGTGTTAGCTTTAACATCACTTCTTGGCCTTCGCTCAACAAATTAAGCTGAGTAAGAATTTCAAGTTTAAGCAGTGCTTCTGCTTCCGCTTTTTGAGGACTATGAATATCCACTTCAGGCTCAATGATAGGCACTAAACCTGCTGCGATAATTTGCTTACCTACTTCAAACTGCTGCTCTACTACATCTTTGATACCTTGATGATTTGCCAGTTTTACCACTGAACGCATCTTAGTACCAAAAACATCTTGGGCAACGGCTTTAGCCAGTAACGCATCTAGACCAACTATCGGCTTCATCACCTGTACACCGTTGCTCTCTTCAACAAGCCCTTTATCCACTTTCAAGAAAGGAATAACGCGCTTCTTCTGCCACAGATAGTGCGCAGTAGACATGCCTTCAATTTCACGGTCTAGGGTATTTTCAAATAAAATAGCGCCTAAAACCCGCTCGCCACTGAAAGGGGTGCTGGTGATAATACGTGTACGCATTTGGTGAACAAGGTTAAACATTTCTTCGTCAGAACTGTATTCTGACTCTTCAATGCCATATAAACGTAGCGCTTTTGGTGTACTACCGCCGCTTTGATCCAAAGCTGCAATAAAACCAACTTGCGTTTTAAGTTTATCTAGCATGGCCTGCTGTGCTTGTGATGCCATTGCAACACTCCTTTTTTATAATACTGCTCTAAGAACAGGTGTAGGGTTTATCGTTATATGCCGACGTACTTCAATGTATCGCCGGCGAAAATCGGAATCGATTTTTTAGTAGTCTGCTAATTTTATTTGTTTTTTTCTTCTAGCATGGCTACTGCAGGTAATGTTTTGCCTTCTAAAAACTCTAGAAATGCTCCACCACCTGTAGAGATATAAGATATCTTATCAGCGATTTCATATTTATCTACTGCTGCCAGTGTATCACCACCACCTGCAATTGAGAACGCATCGCTATCAGCAATAGCCTCGGCTAAGGCCTTTGTACCTGCACTGAACTGTTCAAATTCAAATACACCTACTGGGCCATTCCATACAATAGTACCCGCATTTTTAATAATGCTTTCAAGGGCTTTTGATGAATCTGGGCCGATATCAAAAATCATATCATCGTCAGCGACATCACTAACGGCTTTAAGAGTTGCTTCTGTATTTTCATCGAAGGCTTTACCCACTACTACATCGGTAGGCACTGGAATATTCCCGCCATTGGCGACTGCATCGCTCATTAACTGCTTCGCTTGCTCAGTTAAGTCCATTTCAACCAAAGACTTACCTACATTATGACCTTGCGCGGCAATAAATGTATTGGCAATACCGCCGCCAACAATAAGTTGGTCAACTTTTTCAGCTAAGGTTTTAAGTACAGTAAGCTTAGTTGATACTTTAGACCCGCCTACAATGGCTACCATTGGACGTTTAGGATTATCTAATGCTTTGCCTAGTGCATCTAGCTCTGCCGCAAGAAGTGGGCCTGCACACGCTTTAGTGGCAAATTTTGCCACACCGTGGGTAGAAGCTTGTGCGCGGTGCGCGGTGCCAAATGCGTCCATTACGAAGATATCGCAAAGGGCGGCATATTGCTTTGATAGGGTTTCGTCGTCGCTTTTCTCGCCTTCATTAAAGCGCACGTTTTCTAGAACAACCAAAGAACCTGGTGCTACATCAACACCGTCCAAATAGTCTTTTTCTAGGGTAACCGGTACGTCCAACACGTCGTTCAAATAATTCACAACAGGCTGAAGTGAGAATTCTTCCGCTGGCTCGCCTTCTGTAGGGCGGCCTAAATGCGACATTACCATTACCGCAGCACCAGCATCTAGTGCGGCTTTAATAGTAGGGATCGAAGCTTTAATACGCGCATCAGAGGTCACTACGCCATCTTTTACTGGCACGTTTAAGTCTTGTCTAATTAATACGCGCTGACCGTTTAAGGCCAAATCACTCATACTTGGAATTGCCATTGTCTTTCCCTTGTTAATCGAATAACTGTGAAAGCTGCCAAGGCTGGCGCTACCAACCTTGGCAGCAAAATTCTTAATTAGCTTGCGTCATACATTGCTTGCGCGGTGTCGAGCATTCTGTTTGCGAAACCCCATTCGTTGTCACACCACACCAGCGTTTTTACCAGTTGTTTGTGACTTACTCGGGTTTGGGTACCATCCACTATACAAGAGTGGGGATCGTGATTGAAATCAACAGAAACCAACGGCTCTTCAGTGTAATCTAAAATACCCTGCAATCGCCCTGCTTTCACTCGCTTCAATGCATGATTAACGTCAGCAATGGTTACTTGCGTACTTAAGGTTACACTTAAATCCATTGCAGTAACATTAATGGTTGGCACCCGTACCGCAATAGCTTCAAATTTACCTGCAAATTTAGGCAAAATACGTTCTATTCCCGCGGCTAACCGTGTGTCTACTGGAATAATAGACTGACTGGCTGCGCGAGTACGGCGTAAATCTGGGTGGTAAGCATCGATAACTTGCTGATCGTGCATAGAAGCGTGAATAGTCGTAATCGTACCGCTTTCAACCCCAAAGGCTGCGTCTAGCGCCTGAATAACCGGCACAATGCAGTTGGTTGTGCACGACCCATTAGACACCAACTTATGCTCCGCTTTTAGCGTGTCGTCGTTGGTACCAAAAATCACGGTATTGTCTAAATCGGGGGAACCCGGAGAAGAGAAGAGCACTTTACCTGCCCCCGCATTAATATGCGATTGACCTGATGCCCTATCATCAAACTTACCTGTACATTCCAGTACAATATCCACCCCAATTTCTCGCCAAGGCAGTAAGTTGATATCAGGCTGTGCTAACAAGCGAATAGCATCGCCTGCCACGTTAAGTGTTTCGTTTTCTAATGTCACATCAAAACCGAACCGCCCATGGGCGGTATCGTATTTCAATAAGTGAGCTATACCTTCTGGCTTAGCCACATCATTAATCGCAACCACGTTGAAGTGGCTATTGCGCCCGCTTTCATAAAGCGCGCGCAATACGTTACGACCAATACGACCAAACCCGTTTATGGCAATGTTTACCATAGACTGCGGTGACCTCGTTAGCTAAGAGACAATGCTGCCTCTACCACTGCATCAGTAGTAATATTAAAATGTTTGAACAAGTCACCCGCTGGTGCTGATTCACCGAACGTATCCATACCAATGATGGCGCCGTTGAAACCTACATATTTGTACCAGCTTTCTTTCGATAGTGCTTCAACTGCAACACGCTTAGTTACGCTAGAAGGCAACACGCTTTCACGGTAATCCGCTGATTGACGGTCGAAAACGTCGGTAGAAGGCATTGAAACTACGCGAACCGCTTTACCATCTGCAGTTAGTTTATCAGCTGCTTCAACGGCAAGTTGAACTTCAGAACCAGTGGCAATAAAGATGTATTCAGGCGTGCCTGCACAATCTTTAAGCACATAACCACCTTTAGTAACATCAGCTAATTGCTGGGCATCACGAGGTTGCTGTGGCAAACCTTGGCGAGTGAAAATCAATGTTGAAGGGCCATCGTTACGCTCAATTGCGAACTTCCATGCTATAGCCGATTCAACTTGGTCACATGGACGCCAGTTATCTAGGTTTGGTGTAGCACGTAGTGCCACTACTTGTTCTACTGGCTGGTGCGTTGGACCATCTTCACCCAAACCGATTGAATCGTGGGTGTATACAAAAATAGCAGGTTGCTTCATTAACGCCGCCATACGTACAGCGTTACGGGCGTATTCCATAAACATTAGGAAAGTTGCGCCGTAGGCTTTAAAACCACCATGAAGGGTAATACCGTTCATCATGGCTGACATACCGAATTCACGTACACCGTAGTAAATGTAGTTACCAGAAGCGTCAGTGGCTTCAACGCCTTTACTGCCATCCCAAATAGTTAGGTTTGAACCCGCTAAGTCGGCAGAACCGCCTAGAAGCTCTGGTAGTAATGGGCCAAAGGCGTTTAATGCATTTTGAGATGCTTTACGTGACGCAATGTTTTGCGGGTTAGCTTGCAAATCAGCAATGATTTTGTCTGCTTTATCGCTGAAGTCGGCTGGCAATTCGCCATTTACACGACGCTTAAATTCAGCCGCCAATTCAGGGTAAGCACTTTCGTATGCTGCGAAGGCATCGTTCCACGCACTTTCAGCGTCGCCACCTTTGGCTTTCGCATCCCAACCGGCATAAATGTCGTCTGGAATTTCAAATGCACCGTGTTTCCACCCAAGCTTTTCGCGAGTAGCAATGATTTCGTCATCACCTAATGGTGCACCGTGACAAGACTCAGTGCCTTCTTTGTTTGGCGAACCAAAACCAATCACCGTTTTACAGCAAATTAGCGTAGGCTGAGCGCTGTTCGATTTAGCTTGCTCAATGGCTGCTTTAATTTGTTCTGAATCATGACCGTCAACACCTTCAATCACTTCCCAGCCGTAGCTTTTAAAGCGTGCTGGCGTATCGTCGGTAAACCAACCTTCAACTTCACCGTCAATTGAGATACCGTTGTCATCCCAAAATGCCACTAACTTACCAAGGCCTAATGTACCCGCAAGTGAACAAGTTTCATGAGAAATACCTTCCATAAGGCAACCATCGCCCATGAAAGTATAGGTGTAGTGATCGACAATATCGTGACCGTCACGGTTAAACTGCGCTGCTAATACTTTCTCAGCTAGCGCCATACCCACAGCATTACTTACGCCTTGACCTAATGGGCCAGTGGTAGTTTCAACACCCGGTGCATATCCATATTCTGGATGACCTGGCGTTTTAGAATGTAGCTGACGGAAGTTCTTAAGCTCTTCAATAGGCAGTTCATAGCCTGAAAGATGAAGCAAAGAGTACAACAGCATAGAGCCGTGACCGTTTGAAAGCACGAAGCGGTCTCTGTTTGCCCAAGACGGGTTTGCTGGGTTGTGTGATAGAAAATCACCCCATAATACCTCGGCAATATCAGCCATCCCCATAGGGGCGCCTGGGTGACCAGATTTGGCCTGTTGAACAGCGTCCATGCTTAAAGCACGGATGGCATTGGCAAGTTCACGACGAGAGGGCATGTTGTCTCCTGAT
Organism: Alteromonas sp. Mac1; assembly: GCF_001562125.1. Lineage (NCBI taxonomy): Bacteria > Pseudomonadati > Pseudomonadota > Gammaproteobacteria > Alteromonadales > Alteromonadaceae > Alteromonas > Alteromonas sp. Mac1. Next base: position 1,028,616 of record NZ_CP013932.1, on the reverse strand, counting down.
TTATTTTGTAGCTGAATTTCGCTAAGGGAACACTGTGGGCAAAATCCCTTTGTTCAACCTTAAAGCGCTGCATTGCTGTATATCTTAATGTGGGCGTTATTCTTACCCATGCCACCATTCAGTTCAATGGCTTTTCATTGCCATTACCGAAAGTTGGCTAAAATAATGAATATTCACATCATTCCTTTGCTAGCCAATATCGCTTCTTTGGGTAAGCGTGGCTAAATTTACTTAATTGTCTGCAAAAGTGATCCGCCACTGTCAACAAATCGTAACGAAAGGACTTTTAGACGTCTAGAAGTAAAGACTGGTATTTATACCTTGTTTTAGTACAATACTCACCTATTTTGAACAATAAACGCTTATGGAGCATGTATGGCCACGCATTTATTCACCTCCGAGTCTGTGTCTGAAGGACACCCGGACAAAATCGCCGATCAAATTTCAGATGCGGTTCTAGATGCTATTCTAGAGCAAGATCCTCGTGCCCGCGTGGCCTGTGAGACCTACGTTAAAACCGGAATGGTATTAGTAGGTGGTGAAGTCACTACCTCAGCGTGGGTTGATATTGAAGAAATTACACGTAAAACCGTAAGAGACATAGGCTACGTTCACTCTGATATGGGTTTCGATGCTGACTCTTGTGCAGTGTTAAACGCTATCGGTAAACAGTCGCCAGATATCAACCAAGGTGTTGACCGCGAAAGTTTAGAAGAACAAGGTGCAGGCGACCAAGGCCTTATGTTCGGTTACGCCAGTGACGAAACTGACGTACTGATGCCAGCGCCAATTACTTATTCTCACCGCTTGGTTCAAAAACAAGCTGAAGTAAGAAAGTCTGGCAAGCTAGACTTTTTGCGCCCAGATGCGAAAAGCCAAATTACCTTTAAGTACGAAAACGACAAGCCTGTAGGCATTGATGCGGTAGTACTTTCTACGCAGCATTGTGATTCTGTTTCTACTGCACAAGTACGTGAAGCAGTAATGGAAGAAATTATTAAACCGGTGCTTCCTAGCGAGTGGCTTAATAGCAACACTCAATTTCACATTAACCCTACCGGTCGCTTCGTTATTGGCGGACCTGTTGGTGATTGTGGTTTAACTGGTCGTAAAATCATTGTAGATACCTACGGTGGTATGGCCCGTCACGGTGGTGGTGCTTTCTCTGGTAAAGATCCTTCAAAAGTAGACAGAAGCGCAGCATACGCTGGCCGTTATGTTGCTAAGAACATTGTTGCTGCAGGGCTAGCTAAGCGTTGCGAAATTCAAGTTTCTTACGCCATTGGTGTTGCCGAGCCAACCTCTATTAGCATTGATACTTTCGGTACTGGCGTGGTTGATGAGAAAACCTTAGTGGCGTTGGTACGCGAACATTTCGATTTACGCCCTTATGGGCTAATCAAAATGCTTGATTTAGAGCGTGCTATTTACTTACCTACTGCTGCATATGGTCACTTCGGCCGTGAGGCATTCCCGTGGGAAGCGACTGATAAAGCTGAAGCACTTCGTTCATCGGTATAGTTTGCTCAGCGGTATAGTCTGCCGAAGGCTGTTTATCTAGCTCAAGGCTGTTGAAAGCTAAAGACAGAAAAAGGGTCGCTTCACTTTATAAAGTAAAGCGACCCTTTTTAATTTCAGATATTTATCTATTTAACCTTGGCTATCTTCAAGCCATATCTAGGCAGTTTCTTCGCTACATAGTGATTATATAATGGCTATATAGGACTATATGGATCCTGCAAAAATAGAAGCACTATTCATACTGCCGCTTGCAATAACCATATCAGGCAAACCAAATCGCGCTAACGCGACATTTTGAAATTCTTTCTTATGGGTTACCTCCGTTTCAGCGAAATCTGGCGGTAAAAACTGTCGACTGCTCATTTCACTGTCAAATTCAACTTCCACCACTTTCAAAGGTGCTAAATTACCGGTGAAAATGTCTACCACCAGCTGTGCACCAAAAAAGTCGATACGATATCGCTGCTTTTCCACCCGCATGTTTTGGGTTAACGGCCATAAATCAGCAAATTGCTCAGAGTCCAACGCAATTCGCGTATCTCTGCGTTTAAGGCCAACACCTTGTTTGACGGCCATGGTGTAGTTGCCACCTTCGTCCCTAATTCGAATATGCTTATCCGGCTCGGTGGCTAAATAACCTTGTCTAATTGCCACAGGTTTTCGTGTATCTAACAAACCTTCTGGCACATAACTTACTAAAAACTTTCGTTCAAATTCCCATTCCGTTTGCATCACTCACCTCCGGCCATGTTCCCTATTTGAAAGTACTGCTTTGCCCACTCAATTGAAGTAAGTCTTACTACTACCCTTTAAAAGTTAGTTCACAATAGAAATATCTAACAAGTTTATTTTTCACCTTTTGGATAAAAGACTACACTTACTATTCAGCTCTAATTTTTTGTTTCAGTTTTGTGTCATTTTTTTAAGGAAAAGTTAGGCACTTAGGGCGAACAAAACCTTTGTGGCTTTGAAGCTACCACTTAAATTTATAATAATCGGTATTCAAAAGAACACGTTTACGCTGTCTCACTCGACTAGGAATTTATTCATGAAAACTTACCCAACTTGCGTGGTTTGTTTAATATTGCTTGCCCCTTTGAGTGCCACTTACAGCGAGGCTGCTGATTGGGATGGCTACTACGGCCCCATCGTGTTCAAAAGCGAAAAAATAGCAAAGTGGAAAATTAAAAGTCGCTTTAATGAAACGCGCCTTGAATCCATACCTGGCTACGATAATCATTTTAACGCCAGCAAAAACAGTCAACTTTCTATTCGCGCCCAGCGTGCTTTAACGCTACTTTTTGAACAGCAAGTATATGCGTCGTTTAATACGACTCACTCACCTTTGCAATACTATCCTGAATGGCGCTACATACCTGAAGACTTAGGCACGTTTACTCGATTAGGTTGGCTAGTTGGTGACGAGAGCGGTTTGAATATGGCGTTAGAATTTGAACATCGAGAGGTGGGAGACAAAGAAAACAATGCGCTTACGTTAGGTGTTCAATACTTTTTCTGATTTTAAAAAGCATTACTAAAAGCTGGTACTAACTTTTGTGCTTTGCCGCTTCCACTTTATTACGAGTTTCCACATACGTGCTTTGAATAACTTTCGCATCGGTACTTGCTCGATGGCGGCGATCGTCGCTTTGCGATTCAATATTTGTTTTTACGTCATGCCAAAGCGCCATTTGAGGTTCGCTCAAGACATACTCCAATGCTCGACATGAAAAAGACATTTGTACCGAGGCTGCTGCAAAAAGTTTTATGAGCCAAGGGTTATCTACCACCCATCCGTCGCTATACACAATGGTATTGCTTAGAAAGGCATTAAGCTCGTGACACACTTTGACCGGGCAAACGCCGTAAGTGTTCAACATGGCTCTGGTGATACCATGTAAAGATTCTGCTTCTTGATCCCAATGAACCCAACTATCAACGGGACGAATGAGTTTGCACCACTTTGCACCATCATAGCGCACTATCCCTATTTCAATAGGATAACTACGGGCACCAAACCCACTGGCTTCCACATCAATAATGGAAGGGGGATAATTTCTTTGCAAGCTAACTCCCATCTGCGCTGGCGTGATATACGCCTTGCCTTCTTTAAACTTAATAAACGAACTCAGAAAGCGCAAACGGAATTGAAAATCATACTTCTGTTGTATAATTAAAAAACAAACCGACACTTCATCTACCTTGTTAATAGTAGAATCGTGCCAGTTTGTATCAATACACAATCAGAAGGCAGGCTGTATATAAAGTGATAGTCCACTTTTAGATAGGTATTACTCAGCCACCGCCAAGTTAAGAATTTGCTCACTTACCTCTGGGGTAATAGCACCCGTTTCGCCAAGGGAAAGCATCTTATTTCCTTTTAAGTTTTCCAGCACGGCATTCACTGCACTTTGCTTGTCGCCTTCATGCTCGGTAAGCTGGGTAGCCACTTCAAGGCTTTGATAGAACGCTTCTATAGCATCGATAGTGCGAAGGGCAATATCATCGCTTTGTGCTAAACCAAACACGTTTTGGCCCATCTGCGTTAACTTCGCTGATTTGGTCTCAAGTTGAACCCGTAGTAGTGACGGCTGAACAATCGCCAATGAACGAGCATGATCTACACCATAAAGTGCCGTGAGTTCGTGGCCTATCATATGCGTAGCCCAATCTTGCGCAACACCTGAACCAATGAGGCCGTTCAGTGCTTGGTTTGCTGACCACATAAGGTTAGCGCGCCATGCGTCATCTTTATTATCAATTTTTCCGCCAAGTTGAATTAGGGTTTTTAGCAAGGTTTCAGCGTAACCATCTTGAACCGGAGCATTTTGCGGGAAGGTTAAGTATTGCTCGCAAACATGAACAAAGGCATCCACTAAGCCGTTAACTACCTGGCGATGCGGAAGGCTTTTTATTACATCTGGATCTAATACAGCAAACTGCGGATAAACTAACGGAGACATAAACGCCAACTTTTGCTTAGTCGCTTTCTTGCTAATAACAGAGCCACCATTAGATTCAGAACCTGTTGCCGGCAAGGTTAGAATAGCGCCAATAGGTAGTGCCTTATCAACCTTGTGCTCTCCAGTTAGAATGTCCCACCCGTCGCCGTCATACACGGCACTTGCCGCCACATACTTAGCGCCATCAATCACGCTACCACCGCCTACCGCGAGAATATAGTCAACACCAGTTTCTTTGATTAGGGCAACAGCTTTGTCTAGGGTTTCAATGGTTGGGTTTGGTTCAACGCCACCGAAAGCTTCCCAGTTATAGCCTTCCAATGCTTTTTCTACTTGGTCGTAAACGCCGTTCTTTTTAATCGAACCGCCGCCAAACAACACAAGAACGTGGCTGTCTTTTGGAATAAGGGTGTTGATTGAGCCAATTTGTCCTTGCCCAAATTGAATGCGAGTTGGGTTACTAAATGAAAATTTCATGGTCTTTCCTCTGTCATTGCATGCCTGTGTTAATGCATAATAGTGCCATTACGTGTAAACAAACCGTCTATTTCTGGAAAAAATTTGCCTATTTCTACAAACAATCCAGTTTCCACTACTGAGCTGGCTTTTTTAAGCCAAATTCTGAAACAGTTTTTAAACGCTAAAGGTAAATCGGCACTGAATGGCGTGAGCAAAACGGATATAGAAGGAGTGCGAGTTTTCCGCGATCCTCACGGAAGCCCCAAGCAGCCGCTACTTTATCAGTCGGGTATTATTATCATGTTACAAGGCACTAAACGCTTGTATGTTGATAATCGTGAAATCGAATACAAGAAAGGCGATTACATTGTTTTCGGTGTGCCCTTGCCTGCGCAATGTGCTGCCACCTTAGACAATGACGATTGCATATTAGGTTTGGTCATTGATATTCCCGCATCGTTACTGGTAGAGCTTTCCCAATGGCGTGACGACAAGGAAAAAAACAGCCCCGCCCCTACGTTTACAGTCAGTCAGCAGTCATTAGATGAAAATATTACCGATGCTACACGCAGACTACTACAAGCATTAACACACGGTAATAGTGCACAGGCACTGGGCGCAGGTTTTGTGCGAGAAATTGTATACTATGTTCTCAATGGCCCAGCTGGTCACGTACTATGTGGATTAACTGACAACGGCCACTATGCGAGAGTCGCACAAGCATTACGAACGATTCATGATGACTATGCATCGGTGTTAAATGTAGATTCACTTGCTGCGAGTGTGAACATGAGTGTATCTGGTTTCCACCGCGCATTTCGTGATGTCGTGCTGGACTCACCCGTCCAATATATAAAGAAATTTAGATTGTCTAAAGCCAGAGAGTTAATCGCGCTAGGTCATCGAGTGGGAGACGCGGCCGAAGCGGTGGGTTACAACAGCCTATCGCAATTCTCTAGAGAGTTTAAGCGATACTACCAATTCACCCCAGTCCAAGATCGTCAATCTGCGAATTAATTGCAGTAATATAACTCACTTAAGGCTGTTTTTCGCCTAACAAAACCTTGCTAAAAGTGCGGTTTATGCATGGCTAATAATTAAACAAAAATAGACGAAAGAATAAGATTTGGAAGGTAAAACTAACCAATTAATGCTATACAATTACTAGCCTTATCCTCAACTTCAAGATTTTATGCGCTTACGTTTCACATTTTGGCTGTTAACGTTATTGACGTTAAGTTTTCACTCCAACGGCAGTGAGACGTCTACACCACTCTATATTGGTATAGATGCTGACTTTTCGGCTGTTGCCGTGGACGGTGGTGTAGCCATTAAACGAGGCGTTGAACTTGCGGTAGATGAAATTAATAAAAAGGGGGGCTTGCTAGGCCGTCCGGTTGATATCCTCTTAAAAGATCACAGAGGTAACCCTGCCCGCGGTATTCACAATATTAAACAGCTCGCCACCAACAGCGATTTAATCGCGGTAATAGGAGGCGTACATACCCCTGTGGCATTAGCCGAGCTTGAGACTATTCATCAACTTAACTTGCTTTATCTCGTTCCTTGGGCGGCGGGTACGCAAGTGGTAGACAACCAATATGCTCCCAACAATGTATTTCGCGTATCAGTCCGTGATGCCGAGGCGGGAAAAGTACTTATTCAGCATGTTGCTTCTCGCGGTATTAAACGTGTAGCACTGATTTTAGAACGTACTGGGTGGGGGCGCTCTAACGAGACATCGCTCAGCTTGGCTGCGGCCGAAATGGGGATCACCATAACCACTACCCGCTGGATTAACTGGCAACAGAAAAAATTTGAAGAAGATATATCTGCTATCAAGTCAGACAAAGCAGAAGCCATCATTTTAGTTGCTAATGCACCTGAAGGTGCGTTGGTAGTGAACGAATTAGCCGCCCAAAACCTTACAGCTTTGCCTGTTGTTTCCCATTGGGGCATTGCTTCAGGCAACTTTATCGAGCGTTTAAATGTAGAGCCCGACTTACTGAATTTGTCGGTATTGCAAACATTTCATTTTGACTATCAGAAGCACGCAAAAGCCCAGCAGTTGTTAGAAGCTTACCACCGCAAATATGGCTTAATCGCTCCTGAAGCTATTCACGCGGTTACAGGCATTGCGCACGCGTATGACCTTGTCAATATGCTAGCATTAGCGGTAACAAAAGCGGGTACCACGGATGTAGATGCGCTACGAAACACATTAGAAGACTTAGGTACTTTCGAGGGTGCATTGAAAACTTATGACCCAGCATTTACCCCCACACAGCATGACGCATTAATGGCTAAGGACTATTTTATGGCTTCATTTGATAAAAAAGGTAACTTGGTCGTTCTGGAAAATCAGTAATGCAATTCCAGCCACCACCGCTTAGAAAGCGCCTATTAACCAGTATGCTGCCCCGTTTGTTTGGGTTAATTTTAATTGTAGCGTTAATGCTTTTTGCGTTTACCTTCTTTTTTGCCAAGCAGCAAATTGAGAGCGTTCAAAAACAGTCTATTGAAGGCTTAAAGCAAGATCTTTCTTTCATCGTTAATGATACCACCCGGCAGTTATCTGACCTTGCGTCTAACGATATTATTATCAACTCAATGGTGGATTTAGAACAGCGGGATAATTATCTCCCTATGTTCTTCAGATCGTTAAAGTTAACCCAAACCCGTAATGTAGAATTTGCGTTATACGACTTTTCCGGCGAAATGGTTATTCAGAAAAATTGGAGTCATTCTATTTCTGAAAAACTGGATACTGCATGGCAGCAAAAGACCCTTGGCGCTTCGCTATCATTTTCTTCAATCACCCAAAATGGGGTGCTTTTTTCAGTGCCTGTTTTGCTAAGCGGCGCTGCAGAAGGTGCGCTAGTCATGTACGTGGAAAGCCTTCAAGCCTTATTAGCCCCCTACCCTCGACTAACTAACCAAGTCGTGACTGATGAAAATGGGTTAGTACTTTTCAGCAGTGATCCTGAATTTATCATTCCAGGCACTCCGTTTAGTGACGTGGATACCATGGGCTATGTGTTGCAGGACTCTCGCTATCAGAACTTAACCCTGTATAGCATTAAACCTATCGGCAACGCCCTAAAAGGTTTGTATTGGTTAGCACTACTCATGTTGGCCATTATTATAGGTATTATCTTAGTTAATTTTCACATGATTCGTACCACTGCGCTGCTTGCGGAGAATACCCTTTCAACCCTTTATAAAGACATTGTTAATCGTATTAAAGATACCGATACTCAAGAGTCAGTGATTGTAGAAGAAGCCCGAGAATTAGCTAATATTCGCAGTGCATTTGATACTTTAATATCAGATCTTGCAGAGATGTCATTATCGAATGAACAGTTTTCTAATGTTATTGATTCGATGGGAGATATGCTCTTAGTGGTAGATGAAAAGCATCGCGTGATGTTAAGCAACAAACGCTTCGATGCTTTTTGTGAAGATCAGTACGGAGAACGTGAGGGTACGGTTAAGTACATTCTCAACAAGCTCATTAATAAATCTTCTGGAGAGTTAAAACACTTCTCGGTAGAAGACGGACTAGAAAAGCATATTAAATGGACCAATACGCCACTTGAAGATGCTAACCATAATATCAAAGGCGCTATTTTCGTTGGGGTTGATTATAGCACCCAGCGCTCCCTTGAAAGTCATGTACAAATTCTCAATCACGCCATGGATGAAGCTACCGTTTCTATTGTTATTTCAGACATAAAACGCACAGGCCAGCCAATAATTTATGTTAACAATGCATTTCACCGTCTTACAGGGCACAGTAAAGAAGATATTATTGGTAGAAATTGCAGGCTGATGCAGGGTGAGGGTACTGATAGCCATGCAACAACATTGATTCGCAGAGCGATTGCAAACCGTGAACCTGTTGAAACCACAATACTTAACTACCGTAAAGACGGAACGTCTTTCTACAACAGGCTTATACTTACTCCAGTAAAGTCTGGGGGCGAAGTCACCCACTATATTGGTTTTCAACAAGACGTGACCCAACAGCGACAAGCCGAGCGTTATTTGCAAGATGCGAAGCAAAAAGCGGAAGAGTCGGCGCATATGAAATCTGGCTTCCTTGCCAGTATGAGCCATGAAATACGTACTCCTATTCACGGTATTTCTGGGGTACTGCAGTTGCTATCGAATTCCCCATTGAACGACGAGCAAAAGCACTACCTCTCGCTTGCTAATTTCAGTATTCAAGGCCTGCTGCACATCGTCAATGACATTCTTGATTTCTCTAAAATTGAAGCTGGGCAACTTCAAATAGATGATCAACCTTTCGATTTATTAGAAACCCTAGAAAGCTTGCAGTCGCAATACGCCATTTTGTGTCAAGAAAAAGGGCTTCGCCTTCATTTTCATTTTAACCTTCAAGGTTTTCATGTGGTCATTGGAGACTCGGTTCGCTTCCGGCAAATTCTCTCTAATTTGATTGGTAACGCAGTTAAATTCACCGAGAAGGGTGAAATTGACGTCACTACCACCTTAGAACATGCCAATGGCGATAAGCTTCGCTTGACCTGCGCAGTCAAAGATTCGGGGATAGGTATCGCAAAAGAAAAACAAGCAGGGATTTTTGAGGTCTTTACCCAAGAAGACCTGTCTACAACACGCAAATTTGGTGGCACGGGGCTTGGGCTTTCTATCAGTAAACAGTTGTGTGAGCTTATGGATGGTGAAATTCGTTTAGAAAGTGAAAAAGGCGAAGGCAGTACTTTCACTTTTAACATCATACTGAAAGAGGGCGACGATAGCCTAGTAGCGCCCCAACTAAGTGCGGCTAATAGCAACAACACCGCAACACAAAAACGTAAAATTCTTATTGTTGAAGATAATGACATCAACCAGGTCATTGTGAAACAGCATTTAAGCGGCCACAAAACCTTGAGTGCGAAATCAGGTATTGAAGCATTAGAAGCCTTAAAGAAAATGAAAGTGACTTTTGATTTAATATTGATGGACTGCCAAATGCCTGACATGGATGGTTTTGAAGCAACCCGCCGAATACGTCGCGGTGAGGCGGGCGAGCGGTATGTAAATGCTCCCATCATTGCACTAACAGCGAATGCCATGAAAGGTGACAGAGAAGACTGTTTTAACGCTGGTATGAACGACTATTTAAGTAAACCCTTCGACGTTCAAGACCTACTAGAAAAAGTAAACTACTGGGCGGAAAAAAGCACCGAAGCCAAATTACAGCCTAGCTGATACAGCCCCTCCTCATCTCCCCAAATAACACGCACTTTGAATAGGGTAGATTTGTCGTCTATCCTATTTGCACACATCAGAAAAATTGACTCATTGATAGTAAATACTGTTAAGCAGCAATAGCTTAATATCAATACTTAATGAAGCCTTGGTAAATATGACTCACACCGGTGAAATTAAAGCAGGCCAACAAGAAATGTTGGCAGTACGATACCGACGGCGCTACAGGCTCTGTCAAGTATTAACTATATTAGGCGTTATTTTCTTATTTGCGTTAGGGAGTTTTAGCTTAGTCGACGGCGCCGAAGTCCTAGGCACTATATTAATCGTCAACGCATTGGTCGGCTTACTTAATATTTATCTATTAAAACGTACCGGTAATGTTGAGCGTGCAGCCTCCATACTAAGTGGTATTCTTTTCTTATTATCAATGAGCTTAATCATTACAGGCGGTAAAAATAATACTGGGTTACTGTGGGTTTACCCTATTGTTGCCATCAGTCTTTTTATCAATCGCTTTTGGCCTGCTGTATTTTGGTTTGTGATTTTTAGTGTGGCCAGTATTCTACTGCTGTTTACGCCAGCTTCTCTTTTAATGATGACTAGCTACTCACTCGTAGAAGCAATTCGGTTCATTCTAACCATGTTGGCTCTAAATGCCATTTGCTTGGCCGCCTTACGCTCCGAGGAACAAGCCTACCAGACGATTATGCAATTGCATGATGATGATATTCGCAAGATGGCCTATTACGACACGTTGACAGGCCTTCCCAATCGGTGGAGTTTTAAAACCAATCTAGAGCGCCTCTTGTCCCGAGCTGAGAAAGATAAACAACGCATTGGCTTATTGTATATTGACCTAGACAATTTTAAGCAGGTGAATGACCAATACGGCCATGAAGCAGGCGATAGATTATTACTTGAGTTCAGTGAACGACTTTGGGAAGAAATCCGCCCTACGGACCAGCTTTTAAAGCCGCAGACGGAAAGCCTAGCAAGGCTAGCAGGTGATGAATTCGTTGTATTGTTGCCCAATATTAAAGCGCCTCTTGATGCCAGTGTCGTGGCAACACGTATTCTTAATATTTTCGACGGCGGTTTTGAAGTGGATGACGTCACACATATGATTTATGCCAGTATTGGCATTGCCGTTTATCCCGATGATGCCTGTGATCCTTCAACATTACTTCATCATGCCGATGCTGCAATGTACGACGCAAAACATAACGGTCGTAATTGCTTTAAGTTTTTCACCCAAAATATAGCTGATACGCTACGCCAACGTCAACGCATCGAGAAAGGCTTAAGGCAGGCTTTGAATGACGCGCATTTCTCTTTAGTTTATATGCCAATATTCGACTGTAAAGATAACAGCATTGTCGCGATTGAAGTACTGCTGCGCTGCCAAAGCCCTGAGCTTGAAGGTAATAGCCCTGAGCTTGAAGGTAATAGCCCTAAGCTTGAAGGTATTAGCTCTGAGCTTGAAGGTATTGGTCCTGACCAGTTTATACCTGTTGCGGAAGCTACCGGCCTTATCAAAGAAATTGATTTATGGGTGATTGAAAATGCTTTTCAAGCGCTAGTCACCTTGCAAAAAGAACATGATTTCAAAGGGCAAATTTGCATTAACATCTCGGGTGTGGAGCTTCATAATGAGGTATTTCCTACCCAAGTAAAACACCTATTAGAGCAATATAGCATTGCCCCTGAATGCGTAGAGCTCGAGGTCACTGAAACCGCATTTGTGGCCGACGATGTGAGCGGTTTAGAAACTCTAAAAGCACTGGATGAATTAGGGGTGTCTTTAGCACTCGATGATTTTGGTACCGGCTACACGGCATTCAGTCAATTGATACATTACCCTGCCGATTGTTTGAAAATCGACCGTTCATTTGTTAACGATCTCTTTTCAGAACGTGAAGCGCGCAACAAAATGGTGATGATTATTCAAAATTTGGCAAAGCTTTACGATCTTCGCGTTATTGCCGAAGGCGTTGAAACTGAAGCTCAGATGACGTATCTGCGAGAAAACGGCTGTGACTGGGCACAAGGATATTATTTATCGCGCCCGTTACCTTGGGATAACTTACTCAAATTATTGAGCGCTTAAAGAAAGGGTAAGTGAAGCAGACGCTTCACTTACACAAATAAAGGTGGAGTTGGCCGATAAGCCGGGTTCTGTCGTGGGCAACCATTCCTCTAGATCAGCAATTACTCACTGATTCAAGCAACCTACCCGATCCCCATGCGGGCCACACGTTAAGGGATCCTATTTGGTCTTGCTCCGGGTGGAGTTTACCTTGCCACAACCTGTTACCAGGTGTGCGGTGCGCTCTTACCGCACCCTTTCAGCCTTACCGGCCATTGCTGGCTTAGGCGGTCTTCTCTCTGCTGCACTTGTCGTCGGCTCGCGCCGCCCAGACGTTATCTGGCACCCTGCCCTTTGGAGCCCGGACTTTCCTCCCCTTTCTTACGAAAGCGGCGATTGCCTGGCCAACTCCGCGGCGCATTCTACATGAAGATGGCCTATTTAGCGACAATCACTTGGCAGCTTTTAGGTATCGCCGTAAAAGCAGGTCTCTACGATATTTTTATCCAGCAGTTTTGTTATAACAAAAACCTGATCTTCTGCCTGTAATACCGTGCTTCCTTTGGGAATAAGCGTACTTTCACCACGGGCTACTAACGCCACGACAGTGTCTTCGGGTAACCCCAACTCTGAAATACTTTTGCCTGTTGAGGCAGACATAGAGTGAAGCACTATTTCAATGAGCTCCCGTTTATCTTTTGCCACTTTAACGATTTCTAGCGTATTCGACTCCCCCCGAGGATTATCGAGTACTAAGCCTAATTTACGTGCGGCAAATGGCAGACTTGAGCCTTGTAGCAAGGCTGAAATCATCACAATGAAAAATACCACATTAAAAATAAGCTCAGCGCTGGGTAATTCAAAAATTAACGGAAAAATAGCCAAGATTATAGGCACAGAACCGCGAAGCCCTACCCATGAAATCAACACCGAGGCTTTAAACGAAAACCGGCTTAATAACAACAATGGCATTGCCACCAGCGGCCGAGCCACAAAAATAAGCACTACCGCGATTAACAAGCCTTCTTTCCATGTGTGTAAAAGTTCAGAAGGCGTTACCAGCAAGCCTAAAATAACGAACATTGCAATTTGACTTAGCCACGCGAGGCCATCAATGAATACAAAGGTATTTCGTTGATAGGAAAATCGGCTATTACCTACGATTACGCCAGTTATAAAAGTAGCCAAAAAGCCGCTGCCATTTAAGTTCGCCGCTAAACCAAAGGCCAACACCCCAAATAACATAACGAATACGGGATACAAACCAATTGCCATAAGGGTTACGCGCCTAAATAGCGCCACCGCTAAGCCGCCGACCACTGCACCTGTAATTGCACCCACCCCCATTTGGCTGACAAACAATAAGGCTAATTCTGACGCCTTTGTGCTGCTATCTTGAATAAGAGTGATAAGACCAATAGTGAGGAATATGGCCATTGGATCGTTTGATGCACTTTCCAGCTCTAGGGTTGCTTTTAGTCTTGATGGAATAGAAATGCCCGCATTACGCAGTACAGAAAATACCGCCGCCGCATCGGTAGAGCCCACTATTGCCCCAAGCAACAGCCCTAAATAAAGGGGCAAATCGAGAATGTACATGGCTGCCACACCGGTTATGGCCGCGGTGCCGACCACACCAATAGAGGCAAGTAACGCTGCCGGCTTCCACGCCCGCCTAATAGACTTCTTTGAAGTTTGAAGCCCACCATCAAATAGAATGAGGATAAGTGCGAAGGTTCCTATGGAATGTGCGGCATCGGCATTATCAAAAGAAATACGACCGATACCATCTTCACCAGCAAGCATACCCACCCCCAAAAAGAGAACAAGTACGGGTACACCAAAACGAGGAGACAGTTTGCTGACCAACACGCCGAAAATGGCTAATAAAGCACTGAGTAGAATGATGTGGTCTACGGCAAACAAAAGTTATCTCCTTCTAACATAACAGTATTGAAGTATATAGATGAAATGGGCAAAGCGGTATTTTACCGCCCTACCTATTTCGATTTTAGCGCTTAAGGTATATGTGCCAGCGACGCTTTTACCTCCTCGGCTGTTGGGCGAAGCTGTGCTTTCCCCCTTTGCTCTCTGCGTTTACCCAACATATGGAGTAACGATGAAGTAATAAACAAAGTAGATGAGGTGCCAATAACAACGGCAAATACCATAGGTACAGCAAAACTACTAACTGCGTCGCCGCCTACTAGCGCCATAGGTAACAACGCGAGCAGCGTGGTTAACGAGGTAAATACCGTTCTGCTAAGCGTGCTATTTACCGCTTCATTAATAATATCAGCCAGCGAGCGCTCTGGGCTAATGCGCAGTAACTCTCTCACACGGTCTAACACTACCACTTTATCGTTAATTGAGTACCCTATTAAGGCCAGTAGCGCGGCCACCGCGGTAAGATTAAACTCAATACCGGTTAAGGCAATAAACCCAATGGTTTTGGTTAAATCAAGCAGCACGGTAAGTAAGGCCGCGGTAGCAAAATGCGCTTCAAACTGAAACCATAGATAGGCCAACATACCGCCACCAGCAATCAGTAAAGCTAAAATAGATAGGTCGGCAAAGCCATCACTCACTTTCGGCCCCACAACGTCAACCTTGTTAAACACCACAGTGCTGTCAGCGTCTTGTATCACTTGTTTTAACACTTCAATATTGCTGCCTTGCGTGGCAACCGTATTAGCTTCGGTGCTAGCTCCTGTATTAGCTTCTATATTAGATAATGCGTTCGATTGCTCCGATACTGGTGCACGTAATAAGTACTGATTCTTTGCGCCATATTCTTGAATAGCAATATCTTCAAAGTGGTGCTCTTTTAACACTGTGCGCAACTGCTCCGTAGAAAGCTGCGGCGCAGAAATTTCCATCATAGTGCCGCCAGTAAAGTCTACGCCATATTGCAAGCCAGGCTTAAAGAAGATCGCCATTGAGCACAGGGTTAATATCAGTGACACACTCAACGCTAATTTTTTAGACTTTAAAAAGTTAAACGGTCCTAACTTATCGGCCATGGTTAACAGTGGCGACGATAAATTAATGGGCTCTCTTTGATGCTTCTTAGTGGCTCGCTGCATAAGCAACTTAGTGAGCGCTACCGAGGTAAACAGCGAGGTTATCAGACCTATCGCAATGGTTACCGCAAAGCCTTTTACCGGTCCGCTACCAAAAACAAAAAGCAAGCTAACTGCAATTAGCGTGGTAAAGTTTGAATCCACAATGGTACCAAACGCCTTTTCAAACCCAATTTTAAGCGCGCTACCTGCTGGCCGCCCTTTTTTGGTTTCCTCACGAATACGTTCATTAATTAGGATATTCGCATCTACTGCCATGCCCATGGTGAGTATTAGCCCAGCAATACCAGGGAGAGTAAGTGTGGCACCAAAGAGGGTAAGCACACCGAATACCAATGCCATATTAACCGTAAGCGCTAGACTCGCAATCGCGCCCCAACGTCCGTAAATGGCCAGCATAAAGACTAAAACACCCAGTGCCCCTGCAATGCCGCTTTTCACTCCGGTTTCAATAGCATCGCTTCCTAAATCAGGCCCCACGGTGCGCTCTTCAATAATATGCAGTGGAACAGGCAACGCCCCTGTGCGCAGCATGAGTGCCACATCTTGTGCTTCACTCATGGTAAAGCTACCGGTAATTTCGCCTCTGCCACCGGGAATAACACTATTGATAACCGGTGCAGTGACTACCGTGTCATCTAATACAACTGCCAGCACGCGGCCTATATTGTTTTTAGTCATGGTGGCGAATTGTCGTGCACCCTCGTTATCTAAGCGAAACGTCACCACGGGTTGACTGGTTTCAGGGCTAAACACCGCTGCCGCATCGGTAATATGCTCACCTTCAAGTGCCACATGCTTTTCAAGCAAATACTGCCTATCGTTAATGTCGGCGCGAATAAAGCTCTCACTATTACTCACCTGAGTTTGCCAATGAAAACGCATTTGCGCCGTTGTGCCTAGTAAGGCTTTCACATTGGCAGGGTCTGATATACCGGGCATTTGCACTAAAATAGCATCGCTACCTTGGCGGGTAACACTGGGTTCTGTGAGACCGGTTTCGTCAAGCCGTTTACGCACAACTTCGAGGCTGCGATTGATGGCATCTTTTACTACTGCTGCTTGGTATTCCTCAGTCAGCTCAAGGACAATCACATTCCCTTTTTGGCTAATACCTTTTGAAGCATTGCCTTTTGGAGCAGTACCCTGCTGTGTCAGAAGCAACGCGCTACTACCGTCAGATTGCATCGCCACTTCACTTGCCCGTTGTTTAACTTTGTAAAAGTCGTCGGGGTTCGAAAGTGTAAATTGAACGCTTAGCCCTTGTTTAGAAGCATGTTTAACGTAGCGAATATTTTGTTCTCTTAAGTCACTAAAAAGTGCTGAAGAATAGGTGTCTAACTGCCGAGCAAATAACGCATCGGTATCCGCTTCTAACAATAAGTGAGAACCACCTTGTAAATCCAAACCGAGGGAAAGCGTGTGTTGGCTGTACCACTGTGGTACATGCTGACGCATAGAATCGGGTAAAATATTGGGGGCGGCGCTAAGTAGGCCTAGTAATATAACTAGCGCATACACTAGGCCGCGAAATGAAAATCGTGTCATAAAAAGTCCTGCAATAAACCTTTAAAAAATGAGAAGCACTGCAAGTGCAGCGCGTGATATCAGTAAGGTATTACAGAGAAGAAGGTGGACCGCGACTCGATATGCCCTTCCAGTGAAAGGCAATATATTCAAAGGGTTTGCTAAAGATAGCACCCGAGAAGTTGACGAGAACTAAATGGGGTTGATACCCAAAGAGAAGTAGATGTTCATCTGAATTATCTAGGTCGGCATCTTGCTTTTGATTGTGCTGGGTAAACCCAAAGCGTGTAGCAACAGAAAGTCCGAAGTCGGAAAAGGATATCTGCGGGGTTTGCTCGTTAAACGATGCCGTATCATTCGCGGAATAAGCTGAAAATGGCGCGCTGAATACAAGTACCGACACCACAATAGAAAACACCCACGCGTAAACTGAAGACGCGTAGTTTTTCTTAAATGATGAGTGATCGTCATTGAGACGTTCAGGCTTGAAACGATGCATGAGAGCAGTAGTGATAACTTTTTATTATTCCGTTGCGCTGTATATGGGTATGAAATAGTAAAAAGCAAACCGAAAAATATTAATCTCTTTGTCTACTAACACGGTACAAATAGTGTTAATCACCATGTTAAGGAGAACGCCATGTTTAGCGCCCTACCTACTCTGGATTTACTGCTTAAAGGCTTACTGCTAACTACTATGGGGATGTTCTGGGTGGTGTTACTGGTTCGCGTGAATGGACTACGTTCCTTTTCCAAAATGACCAATTTTGATTTTGTGATGACGGTAGCAGTAGGTTCATTGCTAGCAAGTGCGTCTCAAGCCAATAGTTGGAGCGCGTTCTTTCAGGCCATGATTGCTATGGCAGCCCTGTTCTTAGTGCAGTTCGTCACTGCACTATTGCGCAGACGCTCCGATAAGATTGAAGCACTTATGCAAAATACCCCTGTTATATTAATGCGCGACGGTGAAATTATTGACTCTGCGCTAGCTGAAACCCGGGTGGCCCGTAGCGACCTTATGGCAAAGCTTCGAGAAGCAAACGTGCTAAACATGCAACAAGTTAGAGCGGTAGTGCTGGAAACCACTGGCGACATTTCTGTGCTTCACGGAAATCATTGTGCAGATGACATGCTAGAAGGCACTAAAACTATTGCTCATCAGTGATTCTCTACATACCTATGAACCACTTTTTTATACGCTCGTCACACTATAATTCATTGTACTTCCCTGCTTTCTATATTCACTTGGCATTTGCCCTGAAATGGCTTTAAACACCCGATTGAATGTTGCTAAGGACGAAAAACCACTCTCCAATGCTATTACTAAAATACTCCATTGCTGGCATTCGTTATCCCGTAATAGTTGCTTAGCATGCTTTACCCTAAACTGATTCACGAACAGGTTAAAGTTGGCCGCAGCAAAGTAGCCTCTTATGGCCTTACTGACTTTATATTCCGAGGTATCTAACGCTTGCGCTAAATGAGCTATTTTTAAGTTTGGTTGCAAAAATATTTGTTCCTGATGAATTAACGTATTTATTCCTTTC
Source organism: Alteromonas sp. Mac1 (assembly GCF_001562125.1). Taxonomy (NCBI): domain Bacteria; kingdom Pseudomonadati; phylum Pseudomonadota; class Gammaproteobacteria; order Alteromonadales; family Alteromonadaceae; genus Alteromonas; species Alteromonas sp. Mac1. The sequence continues at coordinate 1,010,189 of NZ_CP013932.1, read as the reverse complement.
ACAACAGCCATATCAATTGCTTCATCTTGTTGTATTGCGTCGCCCTCACTGCTAGTGCTATTGAGACAATAAGAATCAGAGATGCCGCCATTTAATGATTGACTAGGTGTGCCAGCGTTAACTTGATTTCGTGGTTCATTCTGTGGTTGATTTTTTATTTGCCCACGTCGTCGAACACTCATTTTTTGCGAGTGAACCACGTATTGAATGGCACCAAGAATTAGCATTGCCGAAGAGCATATTAACCAGGGTGCGTAAAATTCAACTTCTGTGGGCGTGAATAGAAATTTAGGTAATATTGATGAGTTAAATAAGCCAAGGAAAAAAGCTGTGGCAAAGACTATCGACTGGCGCTTTTGGATGATATTTTTGTTCTCAAACCCGCGCAAAGCTTCCCAAAACGACAATGCTAAAATGCTTGATGAAAGCAAGGTCGTAATTTCATTCATTCCCTGTTTAAGTTTAAGCATCTGTGCTTGGTTTAACAGGTGTGGAATATCGCTCGAAACTACTAAGTGCCACGTTTGATTAAATATCACTAATCCTGCAACCACAAGTGCTACCGCAATATGTCTGCGACTTAAGGGGTTATGTTCTCGAAATAGCGTTCTTGCAATTAACCAAACCACATTGCACGTTGCACATGTTGCTAGCCCAATAACATACTGATACACGCCAAGGGTATCAGCACTCAATTTCTGCGTGGCCACCATACAAAGCGATGCACTAAATATGGCGATTAAATAATTAACTGTCTGCTTATCATTTTTGAACGCATGGGTAAGCATTATGCCCAAACTACAGCACACTAAAAGGTAATAAGGTAAATCGCTTTGCCACGCCACAGGGGTTCTACGCCTTAATATATATCTCTGCCCTCAGTGTAAGAAGAATCGCCGCTAAGCACAAAAGAACTTTGTTAAGGAGTATGTCAAAAGCCCCAACTAAAGGTATTCATTTTCCGAATTTGAGAAGAATGAGCCCTTATTTTCTTTACGATAGAGGAACATTAGAGGGCAAAACATTTATTCAAGAGGCAAAGACATGTTGGCGAAAAGTACCCTAGCACCCGTTTCTCTAAACCCTGAAACCCGAGCATCTGATCCACTAACACCTACTACCTTATCAGCCGCATCAAAGCTGTACGATACCAGCCAGAAAATAGGATTTTCTTGCTTGCTTATCGCGCAAGCTTTCTTTGTTAGTTATTTGATTACAGGTTATGGCTTTACAGGTATAACCCAAGGAGTGTCTCAATGGAATCGCTTTAATAGCACGGCCTTTGTTGCGGGAGACTCACTTGGCAATGCCATGTATGCCGCGCATGTTTTATTGGCGATAGTCATGATCATTGGCGGAAGCTTGCAACTTATCCCAGCCATTAGGCGTAAATATAAAACCTTTCATAAATATAATGGTCGGCTTTTTGTCACCCTTGCATGCAGTATTTCATTAGCTGGTATGTATCTTCTTCTATCAAGGGGCACCGTTGGCACCCCTTTGCTACATGGGTTAACGGCTTTTTCGGGCGGGATGGTGATTCTAAGTAGTTTCTTTGCTATTCGCGCGATAAGAAACGCCAACGTGGCACTACATCAACGATGGGCGCTACATTTATTTTTAGCCGCCAATGGCGTGCTCTTTTTTAGGCTGTTCATTTTCGCTTGGATGACATTATTTGGCACCCTTGGCATTAATACCGCTAACTTTACTGGCCCTGCGGTAATAAGTGTAAGTGTGCTGTCTTATGTAGCACCTCATATTATTGCACAGTTAATTTGGATGGTTAACGTTAATGCTACCGACAGTGCTATTGGCAATAGCAATCGAACTTCCCTACTAAAACATCTCATAAGCGCAACGCTGTTGGTTGTCTCTGCTATCTTTCTTATTGGACTTTTTGGCTTAACATTGGGGAGCTGGTATCCGGCAGTTATCGCCTAGGGTTTGCTATAATATTTCTGGCTGGGCATTTGTACATTTCCCCTTTTCTACACAAACAAAAAAGCCCTCTAAATAGAGGGCCTTTAAATAACGTAGCGTACTAAAAGCGTTTAGTTTGGTGTTATACCATTGTGGTAAACATCTTGTACGTCGTCGCAGTCGTTCAGCATGTCCATGAATTTTTCGAACATAGGCATGTCTTCTTCGCTGATGTCTGATTCCGTTTGCGGGATCCAGCTCATCTCTTCTGCGTCGAAGCTAATATCTGGGTAGGCTTCGGTAAGTGCAGTTTTAACTTGGAAGTACTCAGTATGTGGCGCATAAACGGTAATTTTGCCGTCTTCGCCTTCCACTTCAGTAACATCAACATCCGCTTCCATCAAAACTTCTAAAATAGCGTCTTCGTCGTCGCCATCAAATTGGAATACGGCTTGGTGATCGAACATGTGCGACACAGCGCCTTGTGCGCCAAGCTTTGCATTAGTCTTAGTGAAGCAGTTACGTACTTCAGTAATGGTACGGTTAGCGTTATCAGAAAGACAATCCACAATTACCATGCAGTTGCCTGGGCCAAAGCCTTCATAACGCATAGGTTGAAAGTCTTCACCCGCGCCACCAGCGGCTTTATCAATAGCTTTATCGATAACGTGACCTGGTACTTGGTCTTTTTTCGCTTTCTCCATTAAACGGCGAAGCGATAAGTTAGTATCTGGATCGGCGCCGCCGTTTTTAGCGCACACGTAAATTTCTTTACCGTACTTTGAATACACTTTAGTTTTTGCGCCAGCGGTCTTGGCCATAGCGGCTTTTCTTACTTCGAATGCTCTTCCCATCTTAAGATTCTCTTTTTTACAAATGGAGTTCTGCCATCAGTAGCAGAAAAAATTGGGCAAATTCTACCGATTTTATGCCCAACAATACAGTGCCACGGGCACTCTCGCTGTTTTTATTAGTTAAGGTAAGTGCTCAGTGGCTAAGTATTCGTGCGATTGCATTTCGCTTAATCGGCTTAAACAGCGTCTAAATTCAAAGTTCAGCAGCCCCTCGCCGTATAAATTGTCCATTGCAACTTCGGCAGAAATAATCAGCTTTACATGACGTTCGTAAAATTCATCTACCATGGCAATAAAGCGGCGTGCAACATCGTCATTATGTTGCCCCATCACTTTTACGTTAGCTAATAACACCGAATGGTAACAACGACTTAGCTCGATATAATCGCTTTGACTTCGCGGCCCACCACATAGCGCATTAAATTCTATCATTAACACACCATCAGCATCTCTAAGGGTGTCTATTTGCCTGTTATTCACTTCTATCGTTTCGTTTTCTGAACCCGCTTCAGGTGCTAACTGCGCAAAGTAACTATGTAAATTCTTAATCGCATCGCCATCAAGGGGGTAATGATAAATTTCTGCCTGTTCAAGAGTACGAAGACGATAGTCCACACCACTATCTACATTTATCACTCGTGTATTTTGATTAATTAAGTCGATAGCCGGTAAAAAGCGTGCACGCTGAAGGCCATTTTTGTATAAGTCATCTGGAACAATGTTTGATGTAGCCACCAGCACAATGCCATAACCGAAAAGCTCTTCCATTAGCGTGCCTAAGATCATGGCATCGGTAATGTCCGATACAAAAAACTCATCAAAACAAATTACCTTGGTTTCTTTGGCTAACTTGGCTGCAATGGTTTTTAACGGGTCTTGTGCGTTGGTAAGCTGCTTAAGCTCGTCATGAATTCGGTGCATAAACCGGTGAAAGTGCACACGCATTTTATTTTTAAACGGCAGGCAGTCGTAGAAGGTATCCACCAAATAGGTTTTTCCTCTGCCTACACCGCCATAAAAGTAAATACCTTGAATGCCAGCGTTCTTTTGGCCTTTACCAAATGCCGACTTAAGCTTTACCCGCCACGTATGTTTTTTCTCTGGCTGGGTTAACTCCTCAAATAAACGCTGTAATTCTTTAACCGCATTTTCTTGTGCTGCATCGTACTGAAATTCAGGCGACGTCAAATCTACTTGATATTTTTCCCATGGCGTCATCGCCTATTCCACTCCCGCAAAATGTCAATAGTGGCCGTGGCTGCACCGACCTGCTTGAAATTATCAATTATGACCTTAATTTTAATGGAAATCACGGTAGAATCGTACCTAGTTAATTTGCATAGCTCGTATAAACACAATTAATGCGATCTCTATGCGCTTTTCATACTGGCTCTTGCTATATTCAAGTAATGGTCGAATGCATTAGGTAGCACGTATCAAGGTGTACTTAATGTGAGTAGTACGTTAATTCGGAGAATAGAATGGAACTGTTAGTGTCTCTTGCTTTACTAGTGGTGGGTTTAATCATTGGCTTTTTTATAGGTCGTTTTGTACAAACCAAAACGGGCGGGAATAATGCAGCTCAAACAGAGCAGCAAGTGAAAGAGATATTAGCTCAGCAAGCTCAACATCACATTCATCAAACCCGTCAAAGCCTTGAAAGTATTGAAGGTCAATGCGAAACACTGAAGCAACAAATTGAAGAATACGAAGCATTGCTCACGCAAAGCAGTGACGATGAAGACGCCAAAGTCCCCTTCTACGGTGAACAAGCGACGTCTTACCTTCGCAACAATTTAAAAAGTTCTGAAAAGTCTAAAGTAAATAAAGTATCCGACACCCAACCAAAAGATTTTGCGAATTCAGGGTCGGGTCTATTCGTCGGCGGTTCTGAGCAATCCACCGCAGACAAGTCATAATTTAGGAACTTTTTCAGTTATTTCAGAGTCTTTAGTAAAATGATTCAATATCGCAATAACCTGAAGGAGTATAAGCGAGCATGAAAGTGTCTTTTCGTCAGTATGTCGTGGCGTCTGCAGTATTAGTAAGTTCTCTTGGCTTTAGCGTGAACTCTTATGCGGCATTGCCGTTCTTTTCAGATAAAAAGGATGAGGTGCCGTCTCTGGCCCCAATGCTAGAAGAAGCAACGCCTGCAGTGGTAAGTATTGCCGTTGAGGGAACGCAAAGCTCTCGTCAACAAGTGCCTGAAATGTTCCAGTATTTTTTCGGCGCACCGCAAGAACAGGTTCAAGAGCGACCGTTTAGGGGGTTGGGTTCAGGTGTTATTATTGATGCGGATAAAGGCTATGTGGTAACGAACAACCACGTTGTCGATAATGCCGATGAAATTACCGTCAAGCTTACCGATGGCCGTGAGTTTAAAGCAAAAAAACTCGGCTCTGATGAACAAAGTGATATAGCGTTGTTGAAAATCGATTCAGATGATCTTACCGCATTACCACTGGCCGATTCAGATGCGTTACGAGTGGGTGACTTTGTGGTAGCTATTGGTAACCCTTTTGGTTTATCACAAACAGTTACCTCAGGTATTGTTAGTGCATTAGGCCGCTCTGGTTTGAACATTGGTGGCTACGAAGATTTCATTCAAACCGACGCTGCAATTAACCGTGGTAACTCGGGTGGAGCCTTGGTTAGTTTGCGCGGCGAACTCGTCGGTATAAATACTGCAATTTTCGGTCCTAACGGCGGTAACGTGGGAATTGGCTTCGCCATTCCTAGCAATATGATGAAAAGCTTAGTCGATCAAATTGCTGAATATGGCGAAGTTCGCCGTGGATTATTGGGCATTCTAGGCAGCGACATAGATGCAGGCCTGGCAGAAGCGATGAACGCCGATGTGAACATTGGTGCGTTTGTTAGTGAAGTAACTCCAGAATCTGCTGCTGACAAAGCGGGTATTCAAGCTGGTGATATTATTACCGGTATTAATGGTAGAAACTTGCATAGCTTCCAAGAGCTGAGAGCTAAAATCTCTAGCATGGGTGCAGGTGCTGAGGTTGAACTTACCATTATGCGTAAAGGTAAGAAGATGAATATGGATGTCGTACTTGGCGATGCTACGCAATCAACCGTCACAGCTGCACAAATTCATCCTGCACTTGAAGGTGCTACGCTAACTAATGGTACTGATGAAGCAGGTAATGCGGGTGTGGTTATTTCTGAACTGGCTAATGGCAGCCCCGCTGCACGCATTGGCTTGAAGCCTGATGATATTGTGATGGGTGTGAACCGCCTACGCACGCCATCTGTGGCTGAGTTTAGAGATGCGTTAGATAAAGCAAAAGGGGTTATTGCTCTTAATGTTAAACGTGGAAACTCTACGATTTACTTATTGATTCGTCAGTAGTTGTAACGAACTTGTACATAAAACAGCGCCCAGAGGCGCTGTTTTTTTATGCGTAATTTAGTGAAAATGTAGGTTTGCCGTAAAATGCTTATGCCCAATCGGATTAAAGACGACAGATTGACGGATAAGGTGATATCCTTTAACTTAATCAAATAAAAAAATACCATCAACACAAAGCCTTATTTTGCCAACTATTTTGGCTCAAATTTGTGGGCTGAAGTGCTTTGGCATTAAAAACAATGTAAGTGTGGCTTGTGACTGGCAGCTCAATAGTTAATTTCATTATAAAATCAATATTCCTTGGAACAATAGTAGCCTTGCTTCTGTTGTTTTTGTTGCCGGATTTACGTCAAGGTAGCAGCCTTACCCAAGGACTTTTCACCGAGCCCTCTGTGAGTGCCAGCCGTGAAAGCTATTTTTCGCCTTTAAGCCGCTCTGCCCCTGCTGTAGTGAATATTTATAGCGTTAGTATTGAGAACGACACCGGCTTGTTTCGCAATCAGCCTAGAGAGCGCGCCAGTTTAGGTTCAGGCGTGATTATGACCGAAAACGGCTATATTCTTACCTGCCACCATGTAGTAGAAAATGCTGATAGCATCTATGTTGCGGTGCAAGACGGCAGAATATTGGAAGCACAAATAGTGGGTAACGACCCACTTACCGATTTAGCGGTATTGAAAGTAACTGCAGACAACTTACACATTATTCCCCAAGTTTCCGAGCCAGATATTCACGTAGGTGATGTGGTAATGGCTATCGGTAACCCTTTCGATTTAGGACAAACGATTACGCAAGGAATTGTCAGTCGCGCTGGACGCAACGGGCTATCAAACTATGTTGATTTCATCCAAACTGATGCCGTGCTTAACCAAGGTAATTCGGGCGGCGCACTGGTAGACAGTAACGGTATATTATTGGGTATTACCAACGCGAATTTCCAAGTACGTGATTCTCGTAATCGTGTTCGTAATGTAGACGGCATTAACTTCGCAGTACCTTACGAACTCGCCAAACGAGTGATGGACAAAATTATCAATAATGGCCGTGTTATTCGTGGTCAACTAGGGTTTATTGGTGGTGAGTACCGCAACCGACCAGGTATTGAAGTTACGGCGGTAGCTAACGGTAGCGCTGCAGATGAAGCTGGCTTGCAACCAGGTGACATTATATTAGCCATTGACGGCATTCGTTTAGAAAGCGCGTCGAAGACCTTGGACATGATTGCAGAAACTGCACCTGGTACTACCTTAGAGCTTGAAATTAGCCGTGGTGGTAACCCGCTTACTATTAATGCATTAGTTGCTGAGCTACGAGCGCAAGAATAAAGCGCTTTCGCCGCTGCCTGTACTAACGAATAAAATGCATTAATCACAAACACAAAAAAGGCGCCTTATGATAAACCATCATAGGCGCCTTTTTTTCTATAAGCCGTGAATGAGCAATTAACTCACATTGCTCGTGGCTCTTTATTCTTAATTATTACTCTTTAACACGCTCGATGTTGGCGCCAAGTGCACCTAACTTTTCTTCAATAGCTTCGTAACCGCGGTCTAGGTGATAGATTCGGTTTACGTGAGTTTCACCATCGGCAATCAACCCAGCAATCACTAAGCTTGCAGACGCACGTAAATCGGTTGCCATTACAGGTGCACCTTTAAGCGCTGAGCTGCCTTTAGATACCGCAGAGTTACCTTCAAGGGCAATTTCAGCACCCATACGTTGTAGCTCTGGTACGTGCATAAAGCGGTTTTCAAAGATAGTTTCGGTTATAACACCTGTGCCTTCCGCTACGCAGTTTAACGTAACGAACTGGGCTTGCATATCTGTTGGAAATGCAGGGTGTGGCGCAGTTTTAACGCGAACTGCTTTGGGCTGCTTGCCTTGCATGTCTAGCTCAATCCAGTCTTCACCTTGGGTGATAACCGCACCGGCTTGTTCAAGCTTATCGATAACCGCTTCTAATGTTTCAGGTGCTGCATGAGTACAGCGAATTTTTCCGCCTGTTACCGCAGCAGCGACTAAGAAAGTACCGGTTTCAATACGATCAGGCAGTACACGATAGTCACAACCATTTAGGGTTTCTACCCCTTCAATAGTAATTTTATCAGTACCTGCACCAGAGATAACCGCACCCATTTGAATAAGGCAGTTAGCTAAATCGACAATTTCAGGCTCACGCGCAGCGTTTTCTAGCACGGTAGTACCGTCTGCCAACGCGGCTGCCATCATTAGGTTTTCGGTAGCGCCAACACTAACCATGTCCATAAAGATGCGTGCACCTTTTAAACGACCATCAACTTCAGCGCGAATGTACCCTTCGTCTACTTCAATTTTTGCGCCCATTTTTTCAAGGCCAGTTAAATGAAGATTTACAGGGCGTGCACCTATAGCGCAGCCACCAGGAAGTGATACGTTTGCTTTGCCTTGTTTCGCAAGCAAAGGACCAAGCACTAAAATTGAAGCACGCATAGTGCGTACTAACTCGTATGAAGCTGTGATGCTTTGCAGCGTGCTTGAGTCTAATACAACATCGTTTGCAGCAGGTTGTGCTACTTCAACGCCTAGCTCTCGCAACAGTGCTACTGTGGTATTAATATCACGCAGTCGAGGCACGTTGGTATAACGACATGGCTGGTCGCTAAGTAAACTGGTCATCAATAATGGTAACGCAGCATTCTTAGCACCGGAAATACGCACGGTTCCCTGTAGTGCAGGGCCTTTCTTTATAACAAGTTTATCCACGAAAAAAGACCCGCTTACTGAGGAATGTGAAACTGGCGCTCACGCTCCCAGTCTTTTACTGAAAAGGTTTTGATTGTAATGGCATGCATAGACCCATCGGCAATCTTATCTGATAAGGGTGCATAAACGGCCTGTTGGCGTTTTACGCGGCTCATCTCATTAAAAATATCGCCTACCGCGATAATGTTGAAATGAGATCCTTCGCCTCGTACATGAACTTCTTGAAGCTCTAAGGCGTCGGTGAGAATTTTTTCAATTTCGGACAATTCCATAACTTACTTCTTTACCTGCTTGTTCTTTACCTAGCTAATTAAGATCATTCTACTGGTAAAAAGCCATCAACGTCGCTTATTTTAGCCAGTTTACGTAATTTTTCTGGAGGTTCACGCAAGCTAACATTAATCCCCTCACGCTTTCCATCTCTAATTGCGTTTAATATCCAAGCTAATCCAGCGCTGTCTACTCGCTCAACATCGCCTAAGTCTATACAACACGTACCCGCTTTCACCAATATAGCGCTTTGCGAAGAGGTTAAACTTTCCCAAAAATTTTTAGACAGCGTGTCACGGTCTAAATGACCATGCACACTGACTTGGGCATTATCGTTAACCTGGAAAAGGCTCACGCAGTTTCTCCGTCAAAATCGATAGGCTCATCTTGATTTAGCTCAACCGGCTTACCAATTTTTTCTCTCATTAGCGCAATCACGGCATCTATTCCATCTTGGCGAAGGATAGATTCAAACTCGCTACGCTTACTATTTAGCATGCTGATACCTTCAGCAACCATGTCGTACGCTTTCCACTCATTAGTTTTAGAGTCTTTACGTACTTTAAATGCAATTTTAATCTCTGGACGCTTTGGATCTTGAACTACGGCACGAACTGTTACTGATTTTTTATCACTGAACGACGACTCAGGTTCAAATTGAACCGTTTGGTTGTCGTAGTAGCCCATCGCAACCGCGTAAGATGTAATAAGGTATTGTCTGAATACAGTAATGTATTCACCCATTTTTTCTTGCGGAACAGATTTAAAGTGTTTGCCCAATACCATGAAAGCAGCAAATTTATAGTCGATATGAGGTACTAGCTCTTCTTCCATAATGGTGCGCAACATTTCAGGATCAGCTTTAACCGCTTCTTGGTTCGCTTTAATTCTATCGAAGGTTTTAGAAGCAACGCCTTTAACCAACTCATACGGGTTTTGCTCGTTGATTTCTTGAGCTTGTGCCATTCCCACTAAAGAGAACATCCACACACCCATTACCATCATTAACTTTTTCAATGTTTATCTCCTAAAACTAAATACTTATTACAACAGACCTGAAAAGTCCCTTTTAGGTTTCATCAGGTCTTTATTAATTCTAATTAACCTTTGAATTCTTACTCTTCGTCACTTCCGCGACTAAATAAGAATTGCCCTATCAAATCTTCTAATACCAACGCCGATTTAGTGTCTTGTAAGTAATCGCCGTCTTTAAGGTTTGCTACCCCGTCAAACGAAAACCCTGGCTGGAAACCAACGTATTGCTCACCTAGTAGGCCAGAGGTCAGTATGGAAACTGAGCTAGTTTCTGGAAAACCGTCGTAACTTTTCAAAATTGATAACTCTACTACGGGCGTGAAGTCTTCTTGATCAAGTGTAATAGAAGAAACACGACCAACGTTCACACCCCCCACCTTTACCGATGAGCGCGCTTTTAAGCCACCAATGTTGTCGAATTTAGCGTACAGGGTGTAGGTATCACCATCGCCACCTACCGATTGATTAGCCACTTTTAGTGCCAGTAACATTACCGCACCAATGGTTAATACAACGAACATGCCAACCAATACTTCAGATTTATATTTATTCATGACTCAACCCTACTCAATGCCAAACATAAGGGCGGTAAGCACGAAGTCCAGCCCTAATACTGCTAATGAAGAATACACTACAGTTTCTGTAGTAGCTTTGCTGATCCCTTCCGACGTAGGAATAGAATCGTAACCCTTAAATATGGCTATCCAGGTGACAACCAAGGCGAAAACAAGGCTTTTAATGATGCCGTTTACCACATCCTCGCCCCATTCCACTGTAGACTGCATAATTGACCAATAACTGCCAACATCTACACCTAACCAATCAACGCCCACTAGGTGTCCGCCTAAAATACCTACCGCACTAAATATCAGCGCCAACATTGGCATAGAAATAATGCCCGCCCAAAAGCGAGGAGCGACAATACGTCTTAGCGGGTCAACCGCCATCATTTCTAAGCTACTAATTTGCTCAGTGGCCTTCATTAGACCAATTTCGGCGGTGAGTGCAGAACCCGCTCTACCTGCAAATAATAGTGCGGTTACTACTGGTCCAAGCTCACGAAGCAGTGATAACGCCACCATAGGGCCTAAGCTACCTTCAGCGCCGTAATCAACTAAAATAGTATAGCCTTGCAGTGCCATTACCATGCCAATGAATAATCCTGACACGATAATAATTAACAAAGACTGAACGCCCACCACATGAACCTGCTTAATGGTAAGCGGAATATTTTTCAATCTAGGAACGGCAAACAGCGCTCCCATTAACATATACGTAGCGCGGCCAATGGCGGTTAATTTACCAATGGTGTTAGCACCTATCGATTGGAAAAACTTCATTTATCCCCTCCGAAAAAGGTATTTTCTATATCCGGAGCAGGGTAATGAAATGGCACAGGTCCATCAGCTTTACCTTTTAAGAACTGCTGAACTAACTCAGAATCGCTTTCTCTAATTTGCTGCGCGGTTCCTTCACCAATCACCCTTTTGTCTGCCAAAATATAAATATAGTCGGCAATAGTGAGTACTTCGGTCACGTCGTGGGTTACCACAACGCTCGTTAAATCTAGCGCGTCGTTAAGCCCTCTGATTAATTTAACCAGTACGCCCATGGAAATAGGATCTTGGCCAGCAAAAGGTTCATCGTACATTATAAGGTCAGGGTCTAACGCAATGGCTCTGGCTAACGCTGCACGACGTGCCATACCACCGGAAAGTTCGCTTGGCATGAGTTGCGCAGCGCCTCTTAGCCCAACAGCCTGTAGCTTTAATGCGACAGTTGTAGCGATAAGATCTTCCGATAATTTGGTATGTTCACGCAGTGGAAACGCCACATTGTCAAAAACCGTCATGTCAGTGAACAAAGCACCGCTTTGAAAAAGCATGCTCATTCGACGACGTGCTTGATAAAGCTCTTTACGGCTCATGGCGACAATAGAATCACCATCAAACTGTATATCACCTTCATCTGGCGTTAATTGCCCGCCTATAAGGCGCAGTAAGGTGGTCTTCCCTATACCACTGGGGCCCATTACGGCCGTAATTTTTCCTTTCGGAATGCTCAGCGTAATACCGTCGTAAATAACACGGTCTGCGCGTCGAAAGGTTAGGTTGTCTATCTCGACTAAATGGTCCATAGCGATTTTATTTATCGACCCTTGAATAATTAGTGATACCAGCAAAGCAAGTAATGACACACATCACTCACTTCCTATAGATGTAAGATTTAAGCTACTTAAGTCGCCTTTAACGCTATTAGTGTTCTATAACTGCTTTACATAACAGCTAATGCCAAGGCAAGTTCTATGCCTTTGAGTACGTTAAATCGATAAAGTTTACTGAGCAGTGTAATTAAGTGACATTGTACGCTTTTTCAAGCGCGGCACAAAAGCAAAACGTTACAAGTTATGTTCGATTTATTCGAATTTAGAAAATTCGAATAATTTTCAATCAGTAAGCATGATCAAAGGGGCACTTAATACCACCTTTACTAAAATAAGCGATAGTTCCCATAGGCAAATGGCATTGTTTTTGCGACAATCTTGTGAAATTCCTAACTATGCTGGTTGTTGTGCTTTTAAACGTAGTCATTTTTTTAGTTGGACTGATTGTACTTAGCTGGAGTGCAGACCGTTTTGTTTACGGTGCATCAGCGTTTGCCAAGAATATTGGTATGGCGCCCATGATGATAGGCTTAACCATTGTCGCAATGGGTTCGTCTGCGCCTGAAATTGTGGTGTCAGCCGCAGCATCTATTAACGGTAATATGAATACCGCCGTAGGTAATGCATTAGGCTCAAACATTACCAACATTGCCCTTGTGCTTGGTATTACTGCGCTAGTTAAACCGCTTCTTGTTGCCTCCTCTACGTTAAAGCGTGAACTCCCTGCCCTACTTGTTATTACCGTCATTGCGGTTGCTTTTCTTTTCGATGGCGAACTTACTCACCTGGAAGGCATCATTCTCATCAGCCTCTTCGTGATTGTTTTAGGCTTAATGGGATGGTTGTCTATGAAAGTAGACAAAGAAGACCCGTTAGTGAGTGAGACGACAGATGAAATTCCTAACGATGTACCCACCTCTTCCGCCATTTTTTGGATTGTTGTTGGCTTAATATTGCTACCGCTGAGTGCACACTTCTTGGTAGGTTCAGCAGTAGAAATAGCCAAGTACCTAGGTATGTCGGATTTAGTTATCGGTTTGACCATTATAGCTCTTGGTACCAGCCTGCCCGAATTGGCTGCCAGTATTGCAGGTGTGCTTAAAGGGGAAGACGACTTGGCCTTAGGAAATATTATTGGCTCTAATATTTTCAATTTACTTGCCGTACTAGGCATGCCGGGCTTAATTTCCCCGGGCGCGTTAGACCCTGACGTTTATAACCGCGATATGTTTGTTGTGCTTGGGCTAACTTTATTATTGTTCTTATTTAGTTTCACCTTGATGGGTAATCGTCGAATAAGTCGAAGAAATGGCGGCTTATTGATTGCTTGCTTTATTGGTTATCAATTTTGGCTTTTTGCGTAATGTCACAAGAAAATAGCTTCATCACTTCAGCTAAGCGCGTCATAGAAATAGAAGCGCAGGCAATATCAGCGCTTGCATCTCGTATGAACGATGACTTTGTTACTGCATGCACTTTGCTACAAAACTGCGTAGGCAAGGTTGTGGTATGCGGCATGGGTAAATCAGGGCATATCGGGCACAAGATTGCAGCAACACTTGCCAGTACCGGAACCCCGTCGTTTTTCATGCATCCAGGCGAAGCTAACCATGGCGACTTAGGCATGTTAAGCAAAGGTGATGTGCTACTCGCTATTTCTAATTCTGGTGAAACCGCAGAGCTCGTTAACCTATTACCCATCGTAAAGCGCTTAAACGTGCCGGTTATTGCAATGACTAATAGCGTAACCAGTTCGTTAGGCCAGCACGCAGACGTGGTATTAAATATCAGCGTAGAAAAAGAAGCGTGCTCTTTAGGCTTAGCACCTACCTCTAGCACTACCGCGACGCTGGTAATGGGTGATGCCCTTGCCGTCGCGCTACTTGATCGCAAAGGTTTTACCTCTGACGATTTTGCGCTTTCCCACCCTGGTGGCAGCTTAGGCAGAAAACTATTGCTTAAAGTAAGCGATATTATGCTGACGGGTAGCGAATTACCCTTGGTAGACGAAAACGCCCTGGTTGCAGACGCGCTATTGGAAATTTCCAATAAGGGTTTGGGTATGACAGGGGTTATCGATAATCAAGGTATATTGATTGGAATTTTCACCGACGGTGACTTACGCCGTATTTTAGATGCCCGCATAGACTTGCATACCGCAACGGTTACACAAGTGATGACCAAGGGCGGTAAAACAACCATGCCAGAGCAACTCGCCGTGGAAGCGCTAAACTTAATGGAAACCCATAAGATAAGCGCGCTTATGGTAACGGATGAAACCCGCAAGCCTGTGGGCGCGTTCAACATGCACATGCTACTCAAAGCGGGAGTTTTATAATGAGCGACACCCAAACAACCGTAAATACACTTTATACCGCTATGCCTGAAGCTTTGTATTCCTCGTTAAAGCATGTTCGATTATTAGTGTGTGATGTAGATGGTGTGTTTTCGGATGGCCGTATTTACCTCGGTAATGCTGGCGAAGAGTTAAAAGCATTTCATACTAGGGATGGCTACGGCGTTAAAGCGCTCGTGAATTCTGGAGTAGCGGTAGCGGTCATTACGGGCAGGCGCTCTGCCATTGTCGAAAATAGAATGAAAGCGCTGAATGTTGCACACATCGTGCAAGGTGAAGAAAATAAGTCTGACGCACTGGCCGAACTTATGACTCGCTTATCACTTAAGCCCGAGCATGTGGCGGTGGTAGGTGACGATATGCCAGATACCGGCATGTACCCTCACGCTAACATAAAAATTGCGGTAAAAGACGCCCACCCTGCGGTTGCCCAACAAGCGAACTGGATCACCGCATTGCCAGGTGGCTTCGGTGCGGTACGTGAAATATGTGACACTCTACTTCAAGCAAACGACAAACTGCACGGCATTCAAGGTGCTAGCGTATGAAGGTATTAGGGTTTGACCGATTAGGCTTGAGTATTTCGGTGTTATTTATATTGGCATCCGCCATGTATATTCCGATTTGGATGGAAGAAGATCCTACCCAGCAGACTAATCAGGGGTTAGATGCATTAAAGCCCGCGTACAAAGCCAAAAACTTAACGACCACCTTGTATAATCAAGAAGGCCAGCTAAATCACAAAGTATTTGCGGCGTCGATGGAACATTACGACCAATTGGGCTTTGTTTTATTCCAAAAGCCCAGATATACATTGTATACCGACGATGCACAGTCTCCGTGGGAAGTGACCGCGACAGAAGGTACTTTGTATAATAACGAATTGATACAGCTAGAAAATAATGTCGTTATTGAAAACCAAAGTGTCGATGACTTTGTAAGAACAATACGCACAGCGTTTATAGAGATAAACCTGTACACTAAGCAAATGACATCTGATCAGCCCGTGGAAATACGTGGCTTACAATATGTGATTAACAGCAATGGGTTTAACGCCAATTTGCGTACCCAGGAATACGAGTTAATAGACCATGTACAAACCATTTATTCGCCTAGCCACTAAAGCATTAGCGACCAGCCTAGCTGTTAGCCTATTCGCTACTGTGGCTATAGCGGCTGAAAGCGACTTTAACAAACCCATTAAAGTCGACTCGAAATCGCAATTTGTTGACGGCAAAAATAAAACCTCATTGTTTAAAGATGATGTACGAATTACCCAAGGTTCTTTGGTAATAAATGCCGATGAAGTTGAAGTTATTGCCAGCGAAGGTGATGGACGAGAGATATTCGTTGCTCGCGGCAAACCAGCCAGCTACTCGCAAGAACTTGAAGACGGTGCCACCGTCACAGCGAAGGCCAATGAAATTCGCTATGAAGTGGTAAACCGAACTATTTCTTTACAAGGTAGTGCTGAATTACAGCAAGACACCAGTAAAGTACAAGGCGACAAGATTACCTTTGACATGGTTACAGAACAATTGCTTGCAACAGGCGGCAAAGACGGTGAAGGTGGCAGAGTAACTACCGTATTTACGCCTGAGGCAATACGTAAAGCGTCATCGAATAACGAAGGCGATAACTAATAATGGCAACGTTGAGCGCACAGAGCCTTGCAAAGGCGTATAAAGCACGTCAGGTGGTTCGCGATGTAAGCTTATCAGTATCGACTGGGCAAATCGTTGGATTACTCGGCCCAAATGGTGCCGGTAAAACCACTACCTTCTACATGATTGTTGGCTTAGTGCCCCTTGATAAGGGCAAAATCAGCATTGATGACAGCGAATTAACCCACGAGCCCATGCATGAACGTGCACGCCGCGGAATTGGATATTTGCCGCAAGAAGCCTCGATTTTTAGAAAATTGACGGTGTTTGAGAACATCATGGCTATCTTACAAACCCGTAAAGGGTTAAGTTCAGCAGAGCAAGAACAAGAAGCCGATGCGCTACTTGATGAATTTAATATCAACCATATACGTAATAGTACGGGTATGAGTTTATCCGGTGGTGAACGTCGCCGAGTAGAAATCGCGCGAGCTTTAGCCGCTGATCCGCAATTTATTTTGCTTGATGAGCCATTTGCTGGTGTTGATCCTATATCGGTTAATGATATAAAGAAGATTATCCAACATCTTCGTGACAGAGGAATTGGAATCCTAATCACCGATCACAACGTAAGAGAAACACTGGATGTGTGTGAGAAAGCGTATATTGTGAGCCAAGGCGAACTCATCGCGCAAGGGACGGCAGAACAAGTTTTAAGTAATCAGAAAGTAAGGGATGTATACCTAGGAGAACAATTCAGGCTATAGTTACTGTAACCGAATTGTCATTTTCAGTTTTAAGTACGGGTATATTCACAACAAGAGTTTAAAAATAAGACGTAGATGAAACCATCTTTACAGCTAAAGTTCAGTCAACAACTTACCATGACACCGCAGTTGCAGCAGGCAATCAAGCTGCTGCAGTTGTCTACGCTCGACCTGCAGCAAGAGATTCAGGAAGCACTAGACTCAAACCCACTTTTAGAAGTTGAAGAAGGCGGCGATGACCACCCTGTTGAGAAAAACAACATGGATGGAGATGACCCTTCTGTAGAAGCAGCTCCTACTGCATCTAGCGATTCTTTAGAAGCAGGAGACGCGCTTGAAAAGAACGACCTTCCCGACGAATTGCCAATTGATAGCACATGGGACGAGTATTACTCGGCCTCATCTGCACCCGCTCCAGGTCCCTCTAATAATGATGACGACCAACTGTTTCAGGGTGAAACTACCGACAATATTCAAGACCATTTGCTTTGGCAGATGCGTTTAACCCCGTTTTCAGATACCGACCGCGCAATTGCTACCGCCATTATCGACTCAATTGATGAATCTGGTTACCTCAACGTACCCATTGAACAGATTTTAGAGTCAGTGAATTCCGACGATGTTGAAGAATTGGTTGAAATGGACGAAGTTGAATGCGTACTAAAACGTATTCAAATGTTCGACCCTATCGGTTCAGGTTCACGTACTCCGCAAGAGTGTTTGCTTGTGCAGCTTCGCCAGTTCTCAGACGACACGCCATGGCTTACTGAAGCAAGACAGCTTATCAACGAGTATTCAGACCTACTTAGCAGCAAAGACTACCGTACGTTAATGCGCAAGAGCCGTTTGAAAGAAGATCAACTTCGCGAAGCCATGCGCTTATTGCAAACGTTGAATCCTCGTCCAGGTAGTGCATTAATTACCAAAGAGCCGGAATACGTTATTCCTGATGTTTCGGTAAACAAAAAGAATGGCCGTTGGGTGGTGGAACTTAACCCCGATAGCCTGCCTAAATTAAGCGTAAATCAGCAATATGCTGCCATGAGCAGACGCTCTAAAAACAGCAGCGATTCGCAATTTATTCGCTCACACATGCAAGAAGCCAAATGGTTTATAAAAAGCCTTGAGTCAAGAAATGACACCTTGATGAAAGTAGCGAACTGTATTGTGCAGCAACAAATGGGCTTTTTCGAGCACGGCCCAGAAATGATGAAACCAATGGTGCTAAATGATGTCGCAGAAATGGTAGATATGCATGAATCCACCATTTCACGTGTCACCACGCAAAAGTATATGCATACCCCACGTGGCATTTTCGAATTGAAGTATTTCTTCTCTAGTCACGTGGCAACGGAATCTGGTGGTGAGTGTTCATCTACCGCTATTCGCGCGTTAATTAAAAAGCTTGTGGCAGCGGAAACGCCCAGCAAGCCATTAAGCGATAGCAAGATTGCTCAATTGTTGGCCGAACAAGGCATTAAAGTTGCCCGGCGAACAATAGCAAAATACCGGGAATCATTATCGATTCCGCCGTCAAACCAACGCAAAAGCCTTATCTAAAGGCCTTGATAATTTAAGGAAGACGAAATATGCAAATCAACCTTACCGGTCATCATGTCGAAATTACTGACTCTTTGCGTAGCTATGTCGATACTAAGTTCAGCAAACTAGAGCGTCACTTTGACCACATATCTAATGTGCATGTCATCCTGAACGTCGAAAAACTCAATCAAAAAGCCGAAGCCACCATGCACCTTAGCGGCGCAGAAGTGTTTGCTTCATCTCATAATACAGACATGTATGCGGCGATAGATAGCATGATCGACAAGCTCGACAGGCAAGTTATCAAGCATAAGGAAAAGCTGAAAAAGCACTAAATATTAGTATGGAAATTCAAGCCATAGTAAGTTTGGACCGCACCGAGTGTGCGGTTCAATGTAATAGTAAAAAACGTATTTTAGAGATTATTAGCGACATTGCCGCTAAAAATAATCCCGACATCGATCAGGCCACAGTGTTAGCTAGCCTACTTGCCCGTGAACGAATGGGAAGTACGGGTATTGGCAATGGCATTGCATTGCCTCACGGTCGATTACCGGGTTTAGAACACGTTATCGCCATTATTGTAACCAGTAACCCTGCCATCGATTTTGATGCGCTTGACGATCAACCCGTAGATATATTCTTTGCCTTGTTAGTGCCTGAAGAGAAAACAGAAGGTCACTTACAAACACTTGCTACCGTTGCCGGTAAACTAAGTGATAAAGAAACGGTGAAAGCCATTAGGCGGGCCTCCACCAGTGACGACATTATTACGGCTTTAAGCCAATAAAGCACAGCACCATATTTTAAAGGGAGAAATGCAGGTGAAACTGATTATTATCAGTGGTCGATCCGGTTCAGGAAAATCAGTTGCGCTACGTGCCCTTGAAGACTTAGGCTACTATTGCGTAGATAATATTCCGGTTAACCTTCTCCCTACCCTTACCCATACTGTGGTTGATGAATATGACCAAGTCGCGGTAAGTATTGATGTAAGAAACCTGCCAAAAAATCCAGCCGACTTGGTAGAGATTTTAGATTACCTACCCTCGTCTTGGTCTATGACCATTGTGTATATCGACGCCAGCGACGATGTGCTGGTGAAGCGTTTCAGTGAAACACGCCGACTTCACCCGTTAGCCAAGCTCAACAAATCCTTATCTGAGTCGATAAAAGCCGAATCAGATTTACTTGCGCCTATTGTTGAGCGCGCCGATTTGTATATTGATACAGATAAGCTCACCATTCATCAACTCGCAGAACTTATTCGCGAGCGAATTCTAGGTAAGAAAAGCTCTCGTTTGGTATTGGTGTTTGAATCGTTTGGCTTCAAGCACGGCATACCTAAAGATGCCGACTATGTATTTGACGCCCGCTTTCTACCCAACCCCCATTGGGAACCAGATTTAAAGCACTTAACTGGCTTAGACGCTCCTGTAGAAGTGTTTTTGGGCTCTCAGCCTGTTGTGACAAAATTTATTTGGCAAATTCAGAACTTAATAACCACATGGCTGCCACATTTGGAACGCAATAACCGTAGTTATGTCACCATTGCGATTGGGTGTACTGGCGGTCAGCACCGCTCAGTATTTATTGCGCAATCGTTAGCGAAAACCTTTGGCGAAATGCACCCAGATGTTCAAATTCGCCACCGCGAGTTAAACCAGTAATGACTATTGAAAAAACACTTACTATCGTCAATAAGTTGGGCTTACATGCCCGCGCCGCCACCCAGTTGGTTCAATTAGCCAATCAATTTGACGCTAAAATCGTGCTGGTTAAAGGCGATAAGAAAGCCGATGCGAACAGTGTGTTGGGCTTAATGATGCTAGAAAGCCACCAAGGTGAACAGGTGAACGTAGTGGTTGAAGGGAATGATGCTGAAGCAGCACTAAACGCCATTGAAACCTTAATTGAAGGCCGTTTTAACGAAGACGAATAATACTACACTTGCCTGTGTTACGACTTTCTGAATAAAGCCGCTTATAATTTCATCATATAACCCGTAATTGTCTGTCCCCGCTGCGCTTTTGTCATGACAGCGTCATGGCAAGTGCGATATCCTATCGTTATAAAGAATTCCATTTTTAGGCAAAAGCAGTGGCAGAAGCGCTGGTCTCAAAATACGTACAAAGCCAACTCAGGGCACTTAATGGCGCGTTAATTAACGGCCAATTTGTTTCTGTACGTAAGCTTCTGCTGGAATTACCCCCTTCTGATGTTGCACATATTCTCGAATCTAGCCCAAGCCGCACCCGTGACGAACTATGGGAGCTTATTGATGGTGACTTCCACGGTGATATTCTAGAAGAACTTTCTGACGACGTACGTAACGGTATCATCACCAAGATGCTGCCTGCCAACGTAGTAGACGCGTTAGAAGAAATGGATACCGATGACTTAGCGGTTACCCTTAGCAGCCTTCCAGAACCAGTGCTGCAAGATATTCTTGATTCAATGGATGCACAAGACAGACTCAGAGCTGAACAAGCGCTGTCATACGGTGAAGAGACTGCTGGGTTCATCATGAATACCGACACCATCACTCTTCGCCCTGACGTGACCATTGATGTTGTACTTCGTTATATTCGCCTTAAAGGCGAATTACCTGAAAACACCGATACCTTTTATGTAGTGAATCGAACTGATAATTTAGTCGGTATCGTTCCGGTTACGCGATTACTTACCGCAGAAACCGAAGCCAAGGTATCGGATGTAATGGATGAAGAGTCTGAAGCCATTCCTGTTCATATGCCAGATGATGAAGTTGCCAGCTTGTTCGAACGTTATAATTGGCTATCAGCCCCGGTGGTTGATGAAAAACACCGTCTAGTCGGCCGAATTACTATTGATGACGTGGTTGATATTATTCGTGAAGACGCTGAGCATTCCATGATGAGTATGGCGGGTTTAGACGATGACGAAGATACCTTTGCCCCCGTACTTCAAAGTACCAAGCGACGCTCAGTATGGCTGGCTGTAAACCTGGTTACCGCGCTAATGGCAGCCATGGTAAGTGATTTATTTGAAGCCACATTAAGCCAACTAGCTGTACTAGCCATACTCAATACCATAGTGCCTAGTATGGGCGGCGTAGCAGGTAACCAAACACTTACCCTCGTTATTCGTGGTATGGCACTTGGGCACGTTAATGCCAACAACTCCCGCTGGTTAATCAGCAAAGAGATATCTATTGGTTTCTTAAACGGTGCGATTTGGGCAATCTTAATTGCTTCGGTAATAGCGCTTTGGAAACAAGACTACATGCTAGGCATCATTATCGCCTTTGCCATGTTGGTTAATATGATAGCCGCAGCAATGGCAGGCGCTACCTTGCCACTCATCATGAAACGTTTGAAAATAGACCCTGCGCTAGCCGGAAGCGTAATACTCACTACCATTACTGATGTAGTGGGTATATTTGCATTCTTAGGTACTGCGACCCTGTTTTTAATGTAACGCCGCGACAATCGCTTACAGGTTGCTTTAAGGTTATTTAGCTTGGCATCATGATGAAGGCCACCACATCATTTCGATAATCACCGGTTGTTTTATATTCTCTATACCCTTTAGACGCAGCAACACCTATTGCGTATTTCTTCCCTTGGTAATTTATAATTCGAGAGTCTTCCTCACCATTAGCTAAGCCTAAAAGAGATGGTTCTATCTCGATAACCTCCCCAACGTGTTGAGGGCAACCTTCTGTAGAAGAAATGATCATGCCGTCACGCTGACAAAACATGCCAAAACAGCCCATCAAAGTATGCCCGCTTTCATCTTTTGGTAACGAATCGTTTAACATTTCACTAAATTGTGGAGCGCTGTCAAACACAATGCCTATCCCGCCCACAACACTATTTTGTTTTAGACTGGTAATTGACGCGTTATAGATGTAAGTGTGCTTATTATCGTACTGCGGGCTCGGAACGAATCTCGACACCGAATATTCTTGTGAATCCGTACAATTTAACGCATCTATGGCGCCACTGTGCGGATCAACTTTGTCTCCAACCACTGACGCATGTTCTTTGTTAGATACCGCGATAATAATGCCATTTTTATCATAAACGTATAAATTGGTGTAAACCGTATAGAGGTCATTAATGTAACGAAGAATATCTGAAATTTTTTGTTGAGCATCAGGCGTTACGGTAGGAAGTTGCAAATGCTGTCGGAACGCAGTGGTAAGCGCCCACCAACGACAATCGTTCGCTCTCTCGTATAGGTTTCGATCCATAATATCTACCGCTAAACTGGCGCAAAATCTAACATCACCAAGACGTGCGCTGATCACGGTAGATTGTAGGTTATCGATAGAATTAGAAAAAATTAACGCTATGCTCTCGCCGGTCGATTTGATCTCAGAAAGTACCGGCATGAATTCAACAGCATTGTTGCGCGCTGCAGCAATAATACCATTCAATACCACTAAACTCAGATCGTCATTGATTAACATCGATGTTTTGAATATTTGCTTCAATTCATCGGAAAAGAGTTTTGAATTAAGTAACTGACAAGAGTCTGTTTGAAGTTGCACGGTATCATTTGAATGCTTGAAAGCATTATTTAATGGCGTCATAGCTACACCCTGCCATGATAAGCCTTTAAAACCCTGGTATCCCTTGGTTGCCGACGTTGTGGATATAAAGCTATTGTGTTTCATAGTGACTAAGTCAGGAGAACCACACTTAGGTATTTTTTCACCAATTTTGAATTTTTGTGGATGGCTAGTCGCCATGACTTCTCTGTTTTCAGACACAATCATAATGCTGCTAGCGGCACGTTCAGATTGCAAGTTCTTAAAAATAGACTGCATTTCATCGTCGAATTTAAAGCATAAACAAAGAACACCTAGGGTTCTTGCATCCTTCTCGTTACTTTCCCTAATCGCGCATGAATAAATTAATGCATTGCGCTTATGGGGTTGAAGATCTGAATAACGAAAGGTTTCTGTATAGTCATCTTTAGACGATAAGGTTTTCGAAATTAGAGGGTCTTCGCTAAATTCAATTGGACTATCACTGTCCAAATTAGCCTTTACCCGCCCCTGCGTATCGAGAAGAAGAATTTCATCGTATACACTGTATTTTTTTACGTATTCCTCTAGACGATAGCGAATATTGTTAATGTCTTCAGATTGCGAGTCAGTGTTGAGCAAGAAAGCTCGGATATCATCATCAGTTGCCAGAAAGCCTACATCGGCAGTACGTTCAAACAAATTTCTGATAAGAATATCGATAGCGACTTGAGATTTATTATGATCATCAGCCAAACGTTTCAACAAGTGCTCTTTCATCAGGTTTTGAATGAGCCGACCCTGTAACTCAGAGAATTTCTCTTTGGTGCTAAGCATTTCTTCTAAAATGCTATCTGACACATTATGGCTATTGATTTTACCTATAAGCGAGATTTTGCCCCACCAATGGTTCAAATCATCAAACCTATCGTTGTAGCTGTTAATCAGAGGAATAGCCGCTTGTAATTTTTGTCGGTTATTTAAAAGTAATTGTTCCACTACTGCACTGCCTATTATTTTTATTTTATGACAAATAGTTTTTGTGCTTGAAGAACGAAATTTCTTTTACAATTTTGTGGTTAGTCGTAAATGTTGCTTTTGACTTAACAAGGTGTAATGCACTTATTTACCATCCCAATATATTTGCGACAATGCAATACAATCGGCTTACACCTTTAGTTTAATACTCAAGCAATCCTGCGGGTATTTGCCTACCTTGGCTCCATCGCTTGGGTGATTGTCCGTACAAACGTTTGAACTCTCGGCTAAATTGAGATGAGCTCACGTAACCCACGTCCATCGCGGCTTCATTCACGTTCATACCACCTACAATTTTCATTGCTGCCGTATTCAATCGCATAGACTTTATAAATTGAATTGGCGACATGCTTGTCGCTTGTTTAAACTTGCGATGGAATACCGCCCTGCTCATGCCCACCTGCGATGCCATATCCTCGATGGTGACCGTTTCATCTAAACGCGTTGATAAATAGTCGATGGCGCGAGCAATTTCATTGCCTACCCCAAATGCGCGTCTTGCCGATTCCCCAGCCCCCCCTTTCAATATGGCGTAATAGACTTCGCGAAGGCGACTGTCGCCAAGTACAGCGGTATCCGCCGTATTTTGGCTTAACTGCAATAATCGCATTAGCGCTTCAGCAAAGTCATTGTCCCAATCAGACAATGCAATACTTGGCGGAAACTTAGCCCCTTTTGATTGTCTTTGCATGCCGCAAGCCCGCTCTACTTCCATGGTAAGCTCGGTCATCACACGAGTATCAAGGGAAATGAATACTCCCAACAGTGGATTGTCGGGTGACGCGCTAGGTGTGCCCGCCTCTACAGGCATAGACATGCTGCAGCACATGTATTGGTCAGTGCCATAGACATAAGACTTCCCATCTAGTATCGCCTCCTTGGTACCACTGACAATTGCCACTACTGTAGGCTCGTATACCGCAGGCGCACAACGAACCCCTTCGGTCACTCTGAATAGTTGCACACCTTTAACACCGGTTTCAAATAAGCCATCTTTGGTAAGCTTATTCTCGATGAGCGTTTTAATTTCTTGTTTGAACATTATGCTGGCACCAAAAGACAGATATAAAACAATAACGATACAAATAGGCATATTTTAGCAGATTACACTGCCATAAATAAGACCACTTGATACTTAGTGATTATTTTAGCACAAAGAGTTTCGCCCCTGATACGGGTAAAGATACCGAGTTCTTCTAACTAACCTGCTCTACTACCGTTGGGCATTGGTGTTTCAGGCATGGCCAAACAAGGCGTTAAATTATCAGCGTAGCCAATATCGAACAACATACCTTGGGATACTTCGCCCGCCATTTTTTGCTCGGGTAAATTCACGACAAACAGCGCTTGCTTGCCTTTAATCTCTAAAGGGTTTTCACGCTCTTGTTTAATACCCGCAAGAATTGAGCGTTGATGATCACCAAAATCTACAGCGAGCTTCATCAGCTTTTTAGACTTTTCCACGTCAGCAACATTGATAATAGTACCTACACGAATATCCAGCTTTTCAAAATCACTGAACTCAATAAGATCTTTAATAGGGGCGTTTTGCATAAGTTCACTTTCAAACTAGTTAATGTTAATAACTATATTAGTAAACTGGGAAAGTAACAGAAAAAGTAGCGAGCTACATATTTGAATGGTAAAGAATAAGCTGACTTCCTGCTAAGGCAGCAGAAAGTCAGAATGCTTATTTAATAACTTTTAAGGTAGGCTTTCCCTTTTTAGGGGGAACGGGTGCATCTATATTATCAGACGCGTCGACGTCTTCAATAGAAGCAGGCCCAGTGGCTTGAGGTTCAGATGGCTTACTTGTTTTGGCCATCTCCTCTTCGGTAGCAAATACAGTACCAGCGCCATTTTCACGAGCATAAATCGCCATAATGGCTTCGCTAGGCATGCTTAACCTTCTTGGTTGGCCACCAAAACGAGCTTGAAAAGAAAGCCCGGTTAGGTCCAATGAGAAGTTCACACACGCACTAGGCGACACGTTTAAAACGATTTGCCCGTCCTTAACAAACTCTAAAGGCACTTCCACCATTTCATTGGTTGCATCAACAACAATGTATGGGGTGAGATCGTTGTCCACTATCCATTCGTAAAAGGCCCTTAATAGGTAGGGCTGATTAGACGTCATAGATGTCATAGTGGGTTGTGGATCTCGCGCTCTTGATCGGTTAACGATGCTTTAAATGAACTGCGAGAGAAGATACGGTTCATGTATGCATTAATTTCTTTACTACCTGCGCCATTAAGCTCAATACCTAAAGCAGGTAAGCGCCATAATAACGGAGCAAGATAACAATCAACTAAGCTGAATTCTTCGCTCATGAAGTAAGGCAATTCACCAAATACAGGTGCTAATGCAAGTAGCGCTTCACGTAAGTCGTTACGCGCAGCTTCAACGTTACCTTCACCACGGAAGATACGAGCTGCTAACGAATACCAGTCTTGCTCGATGCGGTGCATCATAAGACGGCTTTGGCCACGAGATACCGGATAAACTGGCATAAGTGGTGGATGCGGGAAACGCTCATCAAGGTATTCCATGATGATATGCGATTTATAAAGCACCAGTTCACGATCAACAAGAGTTGGAACGGTTCCGTAAGGGTTTAACTCCAACAGATCCTCTGACAGATTGCTAGGATCTGTGTAGCTTATTTCAACACCCACACCTTTTTCTGCCAACACAATACGCACCTGATGGCTGTAAATATCAATTGTGTCAGAGAACAACGTCATAATAGAACGTTTATTCGCGGCTACGGCCATTCAATTTCCTCCGTCGAGAAACTAGTTATGCCCACTAAATCGGGCGAAATTCAAATACTAAAAAAGGGGGCGAGAAGCCCCCTTTGCTATTATACATAATTCTGTGCGATTAGTGCACTTCTCGCCAGTATTCTTTCTTCAGCAAGTAAACAAATACAAACAGTACGGCAATGAAGATAAGAACCCATTTACCAATACGGTGTGAATCTAGCTTAGCTGGCTCACCGGTATACTCTAAGAAGTTAACAATATCGGCAACGGCTTGGTCGTACTCATCTGGAGACATTGAACCTGTACCATCAGATTTAATACCTACATATTGTTCAACCATTTCGCCGTCGACCATAACTTCTTCGTGCATTTCAGTTGGTGTACCTTGCAAAGGTTGAAGCACATGCGGCATACCCACTTCTGGGAATACTTTGTTGTTCACTCCAAATGGACGGCTCTCATCTACGTAGAAAGAACGTAGGTAAGTATAAATCCAATCTTCACCACGAACACGAGCGACAAGCGTTAAGTCTGGTGGCGCAGCACCAAACCAACCTGCAGCTGCATCTTCAGGCATTGCACGAGTAATATAATCAGCAACCTTCTCGCCAGTGAACTGAAGGTTTTCAGTTCCTAGCTCGTCAGGGATACCTAAATCGGCAAACGTACGCTGGTAACGCTGATACTTCATTGAGTGACAACCTAAGCAGTAGTTCATGAACAACTGCGCACCACGTTGCAACGAGGCCTTGTCGGTTAGGTCGATAGGTGCCTTATCAAGATGCACACTACCACCAGCGGCTAACGCTACACCCGGTAGAAAAAATGCTAAAAAGCACATCAATTTTTTCATTAGGCAATCCTCTCTGGTACAGGCTTAGTTTTCTCGTTACGGCTGTATAGGAACAACAACACGAAGAAACCAAAGTACATAACAGTCGCGATTTGCGACGCAACAATCTTCCAGTTTTCTTGAGGTGTAGCACCTAAGTAACCTAAGAAAACGAACACAATTGCGAACACAATAAGGTTTACTGTGTGTAAACCACAACGATAGCGCCACGATTTAACACGACCGCGATCTATCCATGGTAAAGCGAACAAGGCTGCAATAGCACCAAACATAGCAAGTACACCAATTAACTTATCAGGTACGGCCTTAAGAATGGCGTAGAACGGCGTGAAGTACCAAACAGGGAAGATATGTTCAGGTGTTTTCAACGGGTTCGCAATTTCAAAGTTAGGATGCTCAAGGAACTTGCCGCCCATTTCAGGTGCGAAGAACAAGATATACGTGAACAAAGCTAAGAAAATACAGAACGCTACTAAGTCTTTCAGCACCATGTGCGGGAAGAATGGCAAGATGTCATCAGCGATATCATACTTGCTAGTGTAGTACTCATGAATTTGGAACTTAGTCTTTTCTGACTCAGGTAACGAGCCTTTCTTATGCTTAATGGCGATACCGTCTGGGTTGTTTGAACCCACTTCGTGTAGCGCAATAATGTGTAAGAATACCAAAATAACAATAACCAATGGCAATGCAATAACGTGCAATGCGAAGAATCGGTTTAGCGTAGCACCCGAGATAACATAGTCACCTTGTAGCCAGATAACTAAGTCTGGACCTACAACTGGAATCGCACCAAATAGAGATACAATTACCTGTGCCCCCCAATACGACATTTGTCCCCAAGGCAATACATAACCCATGAAGGCTTCAGCCATTAGTGCAAGGTAGATAAACATACCAAACACCCACAGCAATTCACGAGGCTTTTGGTAAGAACCGTAAATCATGCCGCGGAACATATGCAGATATACCACAATGAAGAACGCTGAAGCGCCAGTACTGTGCATATAGCGGATGATCCATCCGTAATCAATTTCACGCATGATGTATTCAACAGACGCGAACGCACCTTCAGAAGTCGGTACGAAGTTCATTGTTAACCAGATTCCAGTAATAATTTGGTTAACTAAAACGATGGTAGCCAAGAATCCAAACACGTACCAAAAGTTCATGTTTTTAGGGGCTGGGTATTGGATGGCGTGCATATTCGCCACACGCATAATTGGAATACGCGCTTCAATCCACTCTAAAAAAGCATTCATATTACACAGCCTCCGCTTCTGAGCCGAGGATGATATTTGTATCATCAACGAACTGATAAGGCGGTACAACAAGGTTTAATGGCGCAGGTACGTTTTGGAATACACGACCAGCCATATCAAACTTAGAACCGTGACATGGGCAGAAGAAACCATCTGGAACCCCTTCCACTACTTCTTCGAAAGCACCATCTTTAAGGTGCTGCGGTGAGCAACCTAGATGCGTACAAATACCTACTAAGATAAGGTACTCTTCTTTCATAGAACGGAAACGGTTCTGGGCAAACGTAGGTTGTTGCTCTGCTTCAGAGTTAGGATCTTTCAGTTTATCTTCGTGAGTGCTCAATTCTTCAAGAATTTCAGGGGTACGACGAACAATCCATACAGGCTTGCTTCGCCACATCACACGCACTAGCTGTCCAGGTTCAATCCCGCTGATATCTACTTCAACGTCAGCACCGGCCGCTTTCGCTTTGGCACTTGGATTCCAGGACGCAATAAAAGGCACTGCCGCTCCAACAACACCTACACCACCAACTACCGACGTGGCAACGGTCAAGAACCGACGACGGGTGTTGTTTTCTGGCTGGTTGTCATTGTGTGCAGACTCTGTTGCATCTACAGATACATTGCTCATCCACATTTCTCCAGGTTCGGATAATTATGATGTATAACCCTAACTTTTACTGGTTTTATCACGTTAGGATCGCCCATCATATGGCTTGTCATGAAGTTAACTCGAAGGCACTTATGGGCTCATTCGAGAATTCACTAAAGTTTCGTCAAATTTCGACCGCAAATGATAAAAGAAAAGCCCTTATAAACACAAGGTTTTACTGGTATTTAAGCAATAAATTAATCTGGGGTCATCGTTAAGAATTAGTGAGTGATTGGAATAAAATCAAGAATTTGACCGAAATTCGGCCAAATCTCTTAGTAATATTACAAGATTGTTATAAACCTTTGACGCTGTAGTACGAAAATATTCTACTTACGATAATCGAGTGCTGGTGCTCTCTGCCCAAGCATGGATTCATAGTTCAACGTACTTTTTCGTTGCCGAAACTCTTGCTTTGCTTTACTAATATTTTTAGGTTCAGCAAAAAGCGATATCGCGGTTTGTGTGAGTACCTCGCTGGCCAAGTACATGCCTTTGTAACCAATATCAGTACCACTCATTGCTGACGCCTGCCATGTATGAGGCGGAGTTCCTTTTACCCAGGTGGCGCTTGATAGTCCCACGGTAGGCACTTGCCAACTCACATCACCTACATCAGTTGATGCCGACCAAACAGTAATCTTTTCATCAAAGGGCTCTGGTGTGCTGTGAGCATTGTGATTAAAGGTTTGTTCGCGAGTGCTACTTATTTCGCTAGCAAACTGCTGCTCACTTTTGGTCAAAATAATCGGCGGTGCGGCTTCAATATGCTTGTGCATTAGTTTTGATAAGGTCACATTAGGTAATACATTCCACACCCCTCCTGTGACTTCCCAATCAACACGGGTTTCAGTGCCAAGTGCTGCGCCTTTAGCCGCCTTTTCTAATCTTTCCCATAGTGATAACACCACAGAAGGCTGCGCTGAACGCACGTAATAATACACTTCGGCGAAATCCGGCACTACGTTGGGCGCTTTTCCGCCGTTAGTGATGACATAGTGAATTCGCGTCCCGTCTGGTACATGCTCACGCATTAAATTTACCATCATGTTCATGGCTTCTGCGCCATCTAATGCCGAGCGCCCTTTATCTGGCGCTGCGGCAGCATGAGCAGCTACACCGTAAAAACGAAACTTACCGCTCTTATTGGCCAGCGAAGATGAGGGTGAAGACGTCGTGCTATCTGAAGGATGCCAATGTAATGCAACATCTACATCTTCAAATATGCCGGCCTTAACCAGATAAACTTTCCCTGAGCCCCCTTCTTCAGCAGGTGCGCCAAAAACCTTCAGAGAACCTTGATTTGGATGGGTATCGAGATAATCAGCCAAGCTAAGCGCAGCGCCTATTACCCCACCGGCAAACAAGTTGTGTCCACAAGCATGACCAGAATGAACATGTCCGTTAGTGCTAATCGGCTGCTTGTCAGACGTATTTAAGACCCCCATGCTGGGTAGGGCATCCATTTCGGCAAGTAAGCCAATAACAGGCTTGTTATCGGCTTTATTGTCTTGGCCAGTTGGGCTGTACTGCGCGATAAATGCGGTAGGCATTCCTGCAACACCGGCCGTGACTTTGAAGCCACGTTCAATCAGCGTCTGTTGCATTAATGCGCTGCTATTATGCTCTAGAAAACCCAGTTCAGGTTTTTCCCACATGGTTTTAGCGATGTGCTTCATTGTGCTTTGGTGAGCAAACGTAACCGCGCCTTTAGAGTCTATAGCCGAAATATCGGTTTGCTCAACGCTCTGAGCCTTAACAGCGCCCACAACACTAATGGAGGATATGAGCACTGCAATAGCAAGTTTATCACGAAGGGCTGTCGGTTTAATTGTACATAAATGCATCATCATTGCTCACAACTTGCTGCTTCGCCTGCACATGCTTTAATATAAAATGCCTCAGCAGGGGTGGCAATTAACGTATCGATAAGCGTATTGGCAGCATGTTTAGCAACGTAGCGAGTTTTTTCATTTGGTTCATTATCACCGACTTCATAGGTAACGCCATGCACGTGATAAACATCAGCAAAAAACTGTTTAAATACCCCCTTCCCTGGCGAAGTGCCAGGTTTATCTACGACTTTAAACACGCCTTTTGTTTGCGTTTGCAAGTCGGCTAACCAGTCTACAACCATGTTGCTAGGGGCAATACTTTCATCTACAGGAATGGTATAAAAAACATTGTTGTGGGTAGAGTGAAAGTCCATGCCCATTACAATTTTCCCGCCAGCATCCGTTATTTTATCCAGATACTTTTTCACTGCTCTGGTCTCTGGTTGAGAGAATACATTCCAATCGCGGTTTAGGTCTTTATGGCCAAGGCTATGTCGCCAATGACCATTAGCGACACCATCAGGGTTTATGTTTGGCACTACCAACACATTAAAGCGCGACAAAAACGCACTGGTTTCAAACGTAGTGGTTAAGAATTGATTTAGAAAAGAGAACATAGCTACTGCGCCTGTTACTTCCGGTGGGTGTTGGCGACCAATGAAAATAACCCACTCTGTGTTTTCTGGCTTTTCTAAAGTAAATGCAGAAAGCGTGCGGCCTTCGGTAGATTTACCAATCGTAAACGGCTTAATGGCAAAGTCTTGCTCTGCTTGTTGTAGCCAGTTTGTGTAAACAGAATTTGGAATAGGACGCTGAGCTGCCACATATAGTGGCCGTTTTGATACAGGTAAAGATAGGGTCATGCCCTGCTCAGCGGTATCAAACGCGGTTATCTTCCAGCTTTTTTGATCGTAACTCACTTTAGGTAAATACCTTGGCGTATAACCGTCAAAGGTAAGTACTACGTCTACTTTTTCTGCTTGTTTCGACGATGAATCACCTGCTGCTGTAACGCTAAAGTAATACCAAGGGCTAGGATTTATAGGCTTATCTTCTGGTAAGAAGCTCAATACATAGGTGCCGTTTTCGTCGACTTCACAGGAATCTAACTTACCGGCTTCAAAATCTGCAGAAAAAGTAACGCCTTCGAATTCACACGCCAATGCAACAGGGGAAGCAAGAAGGGAGGCAAACCCCAGTGCAATGAAAAATAATCGAAACATGATATCTCCATGAAATAAGCGCCCACCTAATAGTAAGCGCCTTTTTATGATGTGGAAGTAGATTAAGTGTTTAACCTAGAATTTATGATTAAGCGTTACGTAAGTATAACGGCCAATCGATGAATGAAGGCTACTGCTGAAACCAAAGGTTTCATCGGCAAACGGCGGCTCTTCGTTAGTCAGGTTACGCATGCCTACGGTCACTTTGGTTTTTCCGCTAAACAGTGCGTCTTCACTAAAGCGGTAACTTACGTACGCATCTAACGTTGACCAATCATCAATGACGTAAGTCACTAAATCACCTGAATCGTCGGTATAATTTAAGCTAGTGTCTTCAACATCACTAACATAACGATATTTAAGACCGGCACGCCATGCATCGCGAGAATAAGTTAGCGATAAGTTAGCCCGCCATTCAGGGCGTTCGTTTTGACGGATAAGGTCGCCATCGCTACCAAATATGGCAACTTGCTCTCCTTCAAACAATAACGCATCGTTCCCAGCTTCCTGCGCTTCAACGACTAAGTCTGTGATATCGTCAGATCCTTGATCGAACTTTCGTAAGTTGGCGGCACTGAGCTTGATGGAAAAGTCACCCACTTCAGTTTCAAAACGGTAATCGGCACTATAATCGATACCTGAAATATCTCTTGGAAGTAAGTTGGTGTAGTCGTTTCGAATATATATAATTTCGTCATTTTCATCACGAACCACATTTTCATTTGAACTACCTTGGCTTCGCAATAACGCATCGTACAAAATTTGCGTCTGACTATCTAAAATACCCACCGTGTTCTCTTGCTTGATTTGCCACCAATCGACTGTAAGGGTTAACGCTTTGGTAGGCGTAAGTACTACACCAAACGAGTAGTTTTCACTTTCTTCGGGGCTTAAAGTATCGCTGCCATTTCGAAGTTCTAGCGTACCACGATTCGTTTGTGTCACCGGATCGGTTCTGGTATTTGAACGGGCAACATTTACTGCTGTGGTCTGTGGTAACCCTGGCGCTTTGAAGCCCCCTGAATAAGCACCACGAATTAACGCGTTTTCATTTACCGTCCATGCAAGGGCAAATTTAGGTTTAAATATGCTGCCTACGTCAGAGAAATCTTCGTAACGGCCAGCCACCTGCAAATTCAAACTTTCAATAAAGGGTTTATCGGCCAGCAATGGAATGGCAAATTCTGCGTACGCAGATACTACATTGCGACTTCCGCTGGCATCAGGCGTGGGGCTACTTCCTAATACTTGGCTAGCAATTTCAGACGAAGTGCCACCCACTAGGTCACTGAAAAATAGCGTACCGTTCAAATCATCGGTTCGTTTGTCAAAAAAGCTCTCATAGCGATATTCAACACCTGCGGCAAAACCTACATCACCGGCGGGTAAACTAAATAAATCTGGTCGAGACACTTTGGCGTCAATTGAAGCAAGTTCTGTTTCTGACTCCCGCTCAACGTCCACCTTAAAACTGTCTATAACACTTTGTGATACAGGCGTATCATCAACCGTATTTGGGTTAGTTACACTGGCGCCGCTGAAAATATTGTAAGCCGTGCTTTCATCGGTACTATTAACCGCTTGTTGGAACAAGGTGGTGTTAATTCGATTTGCGGTATCTATGGTATTCGCTTTTGAATACAACACGGCTGAGTCGAAGTCCCAATCGCCTATATAACCACGGGAGCCTGCTAATAAACGATAACTGTAGTCATCGACTTCGATATTTCGTGGGCCTGTATCAATGGGACGATAGCGACGAACTGTTACGTCCTCACCAAAAGGGTTGTAAAATGCATCAGCAGACACCGTAAAACGCTGTGCTGTTAGATTGCCCGATTGTTCACGAATACGTTTTGCCGTTGCCGAGTAGTAAAGGGCTTCACCGTATATCTCAACGTCGTCGTTGATTTGATGATTCACCAAGGTGTACAGGTTGAGCCTATCTACTTCAGAGCTTAAGCTACGCTGTGAGTTTGAATCGAAGCGCATATCTCGAGGTGTTGATCCAGAAGACGCACACACATCGCCACTAACGTCTGCAACACAATCGTTGTATGACGCTGGCTCAAGGTGAAACGTGCCTAAACTGTCTGAGGAGAATTCGCCCCATGGCGTTACCGTTGAGCGATTATCTAGCTGTGTATCGCCAACAAAATCAGCAGGCACTTCGCTGAAGTTGCGTAAGTCAGAACTGGCGGCATAGTCCCGCTCACTCGCCATTACCATGTCACGATGATAGTACCCACCACTAAAAGTAACGTGTGTTTTATCATTATTAAATAACCAGCCACCAGCGCCTGATAAATTGATTTGGTCGCGACCTGTACCTTGGCTACTGCCATATTGAGCTTGAAGCTCACCGCCGGTATATTTATCGTCTAATACATAATTCACTACACCTGATATGGCATCAGTACCGTAAATAGCCGCAGCGCCATCGCGTAACACTTCAACTCTTTTTAGCCCTTTAACTGGCAGCGTATTTGAATTCACAGTAGTGACAGGCACCAAGTTTTCGGCCTGCGTACCTGGGTGTAGCACTAATCGGCGACCGTTCAACAGTGTAAGTGTGTAGCCTGTACCTATACCTCGTAGATTTACTGAAGAGACATCGCCACGTGCATCGTTTACGCCACCAACTACACGCTCGCTATTAAAATTTACGGCACCTTGTTGTGGTAACTCCGCTAAAATTTCCGCGCCACTGCTTAAGCCTAAACCATCAATATCTTCAGATGACATCATGGTGACGGGCAATGCGCCAGTATCTTGCATTCCACGGATGTTTGAGCCAGTAACTTGAATACGCTCTACACTTGCTTCTTGTTTTTGAACGTCAGCAGTAACGGGAACGGCAGAAGGGTTTTGTGGTTGGTTTTTCTCTTCGCTTCCAATCGGTGTAACGATATAGGTACTTTCAGAGGTTTGCTTGTAGGTGAAGCCCGTGCCTTTAAGCAAGGTGGAAAGTGCATCTTGCACATCCATATTGCCTTCTAGCTTAGGGGCTAGTTTTTGCTTTATTCTAGCGTCTGAAAACAAAATTTGAATTTCACTGTGCTGTGCCAGTGAGAGTAATGCGTTATCAAGTGTAGTAGCTTGAATTGAAAGGTTATCTATTTGCTGTGCTTTTAAGCCTGTGCTAAGTGACAATGCGACACACAGGGCTAACGTACTTGTTGTAGTTTTTGGCAACTTCATGGCTGCTCCTATAGTATTGTAATGTGTTCCCTTTTAGTTAATACGCAGCCAAAAACAAAACCCTCCGCTATTTCTTCACTAATTTTATATTTTCTTCATCTCTTTTCGCTTCTATCGGCAAGGTTGCTTCAAGTGCCGTTAAAATTGCATCGCCATCTGACAGCTTAAAAACGCCACTAATACGCAAATCGGCTACATCCTGATTAATCACTATTTTTTTGCTTCTATAGCGATTAAAACTGGCAATAACTTTATCTAACCGTTCTTCATCAAAACGTAAGTAACCCGTACGCCAACTTTGCGCTTTTACTACACTGTCCACACTTTCTTTTGCGATAAGTGCGCTGGTATCATTGAACGATGCAACTGCGCCGGCTTCCAATAACACTTGGGTATCATCTTTCGTTGGTTTGTTGGTGTTCGCCTCTGCCTTTTCTTCTATGGCGACGATTCCTTCTTCTACAGCAATATCAAATCCAGCCTGTGATAGCTTAATATTAAACTTCGTCCCTACGACTCTCACTGTTTTTTTTGCGGTATGAATTAGGAATGGACGGGAGCGATCTTTAGCAATATCGAAAAATGCCTCACCTTGTTCTAGCCAAAGCTCTCTGTGCGTTTCGCTAAACTTTATATTAATGCGGGTATCTGTATTTAACGTAATGGTAGAGCCATCTGATAATCCAACATTGCTGACCTCGCCGATGGCAGTAGAGTAATTATTGGCAAGCTCACTGTTATCAATACTTTGGTCAGGCGCATTGTGATGCGTGATGAGTAAAAAGCAGAACGATGCTACAACAATAGATGCCGCTAGATAGCGCATGCGATAGAAGCGCTTTTCCAGCTTTTGTCGCCAACCTATATGAGGCGCAATGTGAGCAGAGCTCTCCCATACTAAAAGTGCATCATCAAAAGCTGCTTGATGGGCAGCTTTGGCATCGCACCACGCAAGGATCTCACTTTCTTCTTTAGCTGTTAGCTCACCAGAGTAAAGGCGCACAACATATTCACTTGCGCGTTTATTTATTAAATGCTGGTTCAAACCCGTAGCCATTAATCTTGTACCTTATTACGAATCGCCGAGAGTGCGGCTGAGATATATTTTTCTACCGTACTGACAGAAACACCTAATATATCGCTAATTTCCCGATAAGCCTTACCTTCAACACGGCAAAGCACGAATGCAGATTTGTGATGAGGATTGATATTTTCAAGCACGTTTTCAATTTCTATGAGTTTTTCAGCTATCCCTGCATGCTTCTCGGGCTCATTGCTCCACGTAGAGTATAGGGTATCAGAAAATGGTTCATGCGCCTCATGAGCACGCACTTTTGCTCGCCGTTCTCTATCGATGATTAAATTGGTGACCACGGTAAACAGAAAGCTTCTAAACGTATCTTGGCGCGCTTCAATCTTTTGAGCCAATCCATCTAGTGAAAACAGTTTGGCGTACATTTCTTGGATAATATCTTCCACTTCTGGGGAATTAGCTCGTGCCCTTACTCGGATAAATCGACGAAGTGCCGGCTCATGCTCAGAAATAAGATGGTAGAGCGTAGCGTTGTCGCTTTGAGACTGCGCTATAGCTGATTGAGTATTTAAATAAACAACTTTCACACTAATTCTTCGTTCATTTCTGGCCTACCTACTAATACGCAGTGAAGCATAAACACCTCCACTTTTTTTGATTTTATTTAAGCCAGAAAATAAAAAACCCGGCGAAAGCCGGGTTTTTTGCATAAAACGTAAAATTAACGTTTTGAGAACTGTGGACGCTTACGCGCTTTGTGTAGACCCACTTTCTTACGTTCAACTTGACGAGCGTCACGAGTAACGAAGCCAGCTTTACGTAGAGCAGGACGTAACGTCTCATCGTACTCCATAAGAGCGCGAGTGATGCCGTGACGAATTGCGCCAGCTTGACCGTTAGAACCACCACCTTTAACAGTGACGTATAGGTCAAACTTTTCCAACATTTCAACAAGTTCTAGAGGTTGACGAACAACCATGCACTCAGTCTCGCGACCAAAGTACTCGTCTAGAGCACGTTTGTTTACTTGAATGTTACCTGAGCCTGGACGCAGGAACACACGAGCGGTAGAACTTTTGCGGCGGCCGGTGCCGTAGTATTGAGTATCTGCCATTTCGATTGCCCCTTAGATGTCCAAAACTTGTGGTTGCTGTGCTGCGTGCTTATGTTCTGCACCAGCGTAAACTTTCATTTTACGGAACATTGCACGGCCTAGAGGACCTTTTGGCAGCATTCCTTTCACTGCTTTCTCAATAACCATTTCTGGTTTGAAAGCTAGCAGCTTTTCAAAGTTAGTTTCTTTCAGACCACCTGGATAGCCACTGTGTGCATAATAGATTTTGTTCAATGCTTTACGGCCAGTAACCGTAATTTTATCAGCATTGATAACTACAATGTAATCACCAGTGTCCACATGAGGAGTGTACTCTGGCTTATGCTTACCACGAAGGCGCAATGCGATTTCTGAAGCCAAACGGCCTAGAGTTTTGTCTGTGGCGTCAACCACGTACCAGTCACGTTGTACCGTTTCTGGCTTTGCAACAAAAGTTTTCATTTAAATATCACCCGAATAATATCGTCGTTACTGATTTCTGAACACCAGAAATCACCATAAAATCAACACAAAGACCCCTTCGAGCCGGTCGATTCTTCCACCTTCCCAAAGGTGGGCGTAACTGGGCAGGGCGCGAATTATACAGGTTTTGACGAAAATGCGAACCCCTAATTTGCAAATATGGGCTCTTTTTCTGCGCAAAGTTTCTACAGAAACCGTGACAAGCTTAATTAATTCCGTTAATTTCAAGCAGAATACTTTTTTGAAAAGAATGAATAGGGAAAGAATGCGTTTATCGGTCTTTGTTTTAGTAGTACTCCAATTTATGGCAAGTGATTATGCTAAAGCAGAGTCTAATAACGTTATTCTCACACGGGCATTCGCTGATGACGATTATGGTTTTTATCAGCAGGAAGTTCTTGAGGCTGTAATGTCGGCAACTCCAGAATATGGTGATGCGCAGATTTCCCTGCACCCTCAACCTATGTCACAAAGTCGACAAGTAGTGTCCCTGTTAAAAGGTGATGCCCATATAATGTGGAGTGTGACTAATGCTGAGCGTGAGAAATTACTAACCCCAATCAAACTCCCCCTATTAAAAGGATTGGCTGGGTACCGAGTATTAGTGATTGCGAAAGATGCCCAACACAACTTTCCACATGCAATAAGTACCGATGAGCTTAAAACCCGCACCTTAGTGCAGGGGAACGACTGGCCCGACTTACACGTACTCCAATCAAATGGCTTTAATGCAGCAGGCGAAGAATGGAGTTTATGGTTTACGTCAATGTACACCATGGTGGAAAAAGGTATTGTGGATGGTTTTCCTCGAAATGTTATTGAGGTAAACGGTGACTTAATACGTCATGCCGACAAACCCGTTACTATCGATAAAAATCATCTTCTTATTTACCCCAATTACGAATACTTCTTCGTGCACCCTGATAACAGTGCTCTAGCAAAAAGAATTCGTGTTGGCCTGTCACGACTGATTGAAAACGGCACTCTTGAAGCCCTGTTTAATCAATTTGAATCTCATAAACTCGCCCTGACATTGGCGGACGATCCTCATCGCGCTAGGCATTTTTTGCAAAACCATTCTTTACCATATTTGCTTGATTACGCACGCTGGGATTTAGAAAAAGAAAAAGCCATGAAGGCGCTTTTAGGTGAATAATTACCTCGTGGGCCCATTTTTCTTGTTTTATACCCCGAGTTACTGGTAAAACCCCCGACTAAAATTCTATTTATCATCAATTAGGAACCCCACAATGCGCGGTAAACGTGGACTAATCTCGGTTTGTATCTCTCTTATGGTTTATGCAAATCTTACCTTCGCTGACAACAGCAGCACATTGCTTAATATCCAGCAGCAGTGGGCGTCAATCAATTATGAAGCTGATAACAGCGAAAAAGAAAAAGCCTTTATAGCGCTTATTGTTGATGCTGAAGCCTTTGTTGCATCATCCAATAACAGTGCCGAAGCGCTGACATGGTTAGCCATTACTCAATCTAGTGCCGCAAAAGCAAAAGGTGGTTTAGATGCGTTAGACTTTGCCAAAGCGGCAAGAGCAAATCTAGAAAAAGCCATAGAGGCAGATGAGCAAGTATTAGAAGGTACTGCATTAACCGTATTAGCGGCGCTGTATCACAATGTACCTGGCTGGCCGGTTGCTTTTGGCAGTGACAAAAAAGCAGCGCGCTTGTTTGAAAAGGCGCTAGCGCTTTACCCAAACAGTATGGATACGCACTACTTTTACGCAGAATACTTGTTTGATGATGGCGAGTATGAAGAGGCAGCTCGGCATTTGACATTAGCCAAAAGCGCGCCTGAAAAACAAAACCGCCCTATTGCGGATAAAGGGCGCAGAGCAGAAATAGAAAGTTTAGAGGCCAAAGTAGCGAGTAAGCTATAACGGCTAAGCTTTTTAATAGAACGCTATAAAGCGTTATGACTTAGCAGTGCTGATTTTCGCTTGCTGCCATAGCGCTTCCATCTCATCAAGCGTCATGTTTGCCAACGGTGACGCATCACTCTCAGGTTCGCGGTTTTTTACAGTCAAGTCGTCAGAAGCTAATTTATAGGCTAAAGACTCTACCACTTTAAAGCGTTTGGCGAACTTGTTACTGGCATTACGCAACGCCGTATCAGCATCTACCTTACAATGTCTTGCCAGATTTACCATAGCAAACAATGCATCGCCAATTTCTTCTTCTAAGGCTTGCTGATTTAGAGTTTCAGCATCAAGTTCTTGTTGAATCTCTTCAACTTCTTCACGCACTTTATCCAAAACAGGCGCCACTTCTGGCCAATCAAAACCTACCTTTGCACAGGCTTTTTGAAGTTTTTGGGCATACATTAATGCCGGCATTCCCACCGGCACATCATCAAGAAGACTGGAAAAAGCCTGTTCATCGCCATTAGTGTTCGAAGTGGCATTCAGGTTTTGCTTTAAGACCTGTTGTTTGAGGGCTTTTTCTTGGGCCTTTATACTGTTCCACTGTGCAGTTAAATCTTCCTCATTACTTGGCTGAGAAGAAGGGTCACCAAATACGTGAGGATGACGGCGAGTCATTTTATCGCTAATGCTTTTCGCAACATCATCAAAGGTAAAATTGCCCTCTTCCTCTGCAATGCGCGAATAGAACACTACTTGAAACAGCAAATCGCCCAGTTCGTCACGAATATCTGAGGGCTCACCTTTCGCGATAGCATCAACCACTTCGTAGGCTTCTTCAATGGTATAACGGGTTAGGCTTTCCATGGTTTGCTGAACATCCCACGGGCAACCAGACTCTCGGTCTCGAAGCTTCGCCATTATTTCTTGAAGTCGTTTTACCTCTGGCAACTCAGAATTGTTTGCGTTTTGCATCCGTAATGCCTTTTAACTGACGTAAACGAGCAAGTACTTTTGATAAAGTATCTAAGTCTTGTACTTCAATTGAAATGGTAATTAGCGCCGTTTGCCTGTGTTTATCACTTAAGCTATTCACACCCAATAATGGCACATTTTCATTGGCGAGTACGGTTGTGATATCGCGCAATAAACCGGTTCTGTCGTGGCAGAAGATATCGACGGAGGTTTCAAACCCTACCTTAAGCTCTTGTGACCAGTTCACCTCAATTTGGCGTTCTGGGTGCTGCTCAAGCAAATGCTGTAATTGATCGCAACTTTCTTTATGTACGCTTACCCCACGCCCTTGCGTGATATACCCCATAATGGGCTCACCAGGCACGGGTTTACAACAATTGGCCAACTGGCTCATCAAATGACCAACCCCTTGTACAACCACTGCATCCTTTTTGCCTGCGCCCTTAGCCGTACGTTTTGTTTTTACTTTAGGGCTAATTTCAGGCTCTTCTGGCTCTGGTTCTTGTAGGAAATGAATGAAGTTAATCACTTGCATTACCCTTACATCACCTGTGCCTATTGCCGCATAAAGGTCATCAGCACTATGGCCGTTAAACTTCTCGTACACTTCACTGGCTATTTTGGTGGGCAAGTGGGCGCGATGTAGTTCACGCTCTAGCAGCTCTTTACCTGCAGTTAGGTTTTTATCCCTATCTTGCTTTTTGAAGTACGAATGAATAGTAGCGCGGGCGCGAGATGAGTGCACATAGCCCAAACCTGGGTGCATCCAATCTCGGCTAGGGTTCAGCTCTTTGCCTGTGAGCACTTCCACTTGGTCGCCGCTATGCAGCTGATAAGTAAAAGGCACAATTCGTCCATTCGCTTTTGCCCCAATACAGCGATGCCCTACGTTGCTGTGAATATAGTAGGCAAAGTCTAGGGGCGTAGCGCCTTGAGGCAAATCGATAACATCGCCTTTTGGGGTAAATACATACACGCGATCATCAAATACCTGACTGCGCAGCTCTTCCACCATATCGCCAGATTCGGCCACTTCTTCTTGCCAAGCCAATATGCGGCGAAGCCAGTTTATACGTTCATCGTAACCCGACTGTTTACCCGTACTGCCTTCTTTGTACTTCCAATGCGCAGCAACCCCTAGTTCGGCGTCTTGATGCATTTTATGTGTACGAATTTGAATTTCGACAGGCTTACCTTCGGGGCCCACGATAACCGTGTGAATAGACTGATAGCCATTTGATTTAGGGGTGGCGATATAATCGTCGAACTCGTTGGGTAAATGCTTGTAGCTGGCGTGCACGGTGCCAAGCGCGGCATAACAATCTTGCAACCGCTCGGCGATAACCCGCACGGCACGTATATCGAATAATTGTTCGAAGGTGAGGCGTTTTTTCTGCATTTTTTTCCAAATGCTGAAAATGTGTTTTGGCCTGCCGTACACATCGGCGCGAATATTTTCGCTATTCATTAATGATTGCAGATCATCAACAATTCCATCGATATACTCAGCCCTCTCTCGACGTTTACCGTCAAGTTGCTTAGCAATTTGTTTGTAAGTAATAGGGTGCAGATAGCGAAAGGCTAAATCTTCTAGTTCCCATTTTAATTGACCAATCCCTAAACGGTTAGCCAATGGGGCATAAATGCTGGCACATTCACGAGCCACCATAACCCGCGTTTCCTCATCTGCTTTTTTCGCTTGTTGAAGGGCGCAAATACGTTCTGCCATTTTAATCACAACGGCACGTACATCTTCAACCATAGCTAGCAACATACGACGAATACTATCTATATGTTGTTCATCAGATTTTTCGTTGAACGGCGAGCCATTCGCTTTTCTAGCATGTAAGGTTTTAATGGCGTCCATACGCCTTACACCCACGACTAAGTCACGGATTTCACTATCAAACTCTTGCTCAATATCCGCTTCGGTCAAACAATGTTGTTCGCAGTAGGGAAAGACTAATGCCGCCTGCAAGGTGACATCGTCCATATTGAGCTGACAGAGTATTTCAACCATTTCCTGG
Source organism: Alteromonas sp. Mac1 (assembly GCF_001562125.1). Taxonomy (NCBI): domain Bacteria; kingdom Pseudomonadati; phylum Pseudomonadota; class Gammaproteobacteria; order Alteromonadales; family Alteromonadaceae; genus Alteromonas; species Alteromonas sp. Mac1. The sequence goes on along the minus strand of NZ_CP013932.1, from coordinate 966,728 downwards.
CCGACGAGAAGGCGCTCTGGCATAGAAGACACACTGCGTAGTTTGTCTTTGGTTTCTTCACTTAAATCGAGGCTATCTAGCCAAACCTCAAAGGGAGGTCTATCGGCTGCATGCACTTTTCTTGTTGTCACCATAACCGCTGCTCGCTATTGCTGTTGGCGTGTAAATAGCGCCATCGTTTCCATATGATGGGTAAAGGGGAACATTTCAATCACACCCGCTTTTTGCATTTGATAACCTCCATCTATCAGAATACGCGCATCCCGTGAAAATGTGTTCGGGTTGCAAGAAACATACACTATCGTATTTGGTATAGCGCGAACCAGTGCATGACAAACCGTCAAAGCCCCCTCACGAGACGGGTCGAGTAGTACTTTATCGAACCCACCTGCTAGCGCTTTATCGACTGATTTTTCGTCAGCTAAGTCAAGCTGCATCCAGTCAACGTTAATAATGCCCTGTTCGAGGGCGTTACTTTTGGCGCGCTGCACCATTTCAGCAACTCCTTCCACTGCTCTTACCGTAGCGCCACTGTTGGCTATGGGCAAGGTGAAATTACCTAAACCACTGAACCAATCGGCAATGCGTTCACCGGCTTTTGGTGCTAACCATGACAGAGCTTGCGCCACCATTTTAGTGTTTACTTCTGCGTTAACCTGAACAAAGTCATTAGGCCCAGGTTGCAAATAAAAGCCGTCTACTGTGTTACAAGTGATAGGTGCTACTTCATGCAATGAGGTAAAATCGCCATTACCGTCTTCGATTGTCATATTCACGTTTTGTTCCACAGCAAACTGGGACAGTGACGCAATAAAGTCGTTGGCTAGAGAGCGGGTATGCTTCACAGTAACTTGCACCGCATTTTCCCCCGCCAATAGGCTGATATGCCCAACAAGGCGAGCGCTTGCGTAGCCTGTAATGGCAGATTTAAGTGGCGCAATAAGCTGACTTAGCGCCTCAACCAAAACCGGGCAACCATCGATATCAACAATGTTTTTGCCCGCACTTTCTCGAAAGCCAAGTTTTATTTTATCTGGGTTTCTTGCATCAATTGCTAGGCGGGCTTTACGGCGATAGCGTGGCCTGTCGCCGCTGATGGGCGCTTGCCATGCCCCCTCGTTGAAACCGAGTTTACGCTGGAACATACTTTTAAGCGCATCGTCTCGTAGTGCCAGGGCTACTTGAGGCTCTACGTGCTGAAGCTGACAACCACCGCACTGATTTGCCACCCCGCAAAACGGTTTTTGGCGGTGTACTGAGGGTGTATTCACTTTAGTGACTTTTGCGTTAACAATCTGTTTGTTGCTTGAAAGCGCTTTTATTTGTATGGTTTCGTCAGGTAATGCACCATCAACAAAATATAAGGTTTCACCTCGAGCAACACCCTGCCCCTGCCAATCCATACCATCAATAGTTACCGCTTCATTGGCTGCATTGATGTCATCAACCGAGGGCCAAGATTGTTTGGTTTTTACAATGTGCTGCTTTTCGCCCGAGCCTGCGCCGCGCACTCGTCCTTTCACATTGCTTTTGTTTTTGCCTTTGCTCGGTTTATAAAATATGGCCACGTGGCGCTCCCGTTACATTAATTTTCAAGAATAACGGTAGCAACCGCATAGTGTATTTCATCAGATATGCTTATTACGCTAGAGGTAATAGCGCGCTGTTTACACAGCGTGGCAAATTCACCGGAAAAGTGAAGTTCTGGTGCGCCAAGGTCATTGTTACGCACTTCAATATGTTGCCAACTTATTCCATTACCAATACCAGTGCCTAAGGCTTTAACCGCAGCCTCTTTAGCGGCGAAACGCTTGGCTAAGTAGCGCACGGGGTCATTGCTAGCAACATAAAGGGTAAGTTCGTAAGGCGTGAGCACACGTTTGGCGAGGCGCTCGGTGGTAGCGTCGCTTTTATTTAAACGTGCAATTTCAATAATGTCTGTGCCTAATCCAGCTATGGCCACAAGGTATTCTCTTAGTTGTTGCTAGCGTTAATGTGCATTTTTTGAAATTCGAGTTTACACGCCGCTTCGTGCTTCTAGCATAAGCTTGCGCATATCAGCAACCGCAGTTGCTAAGCCATCAAACGCGGCTCGTGCAATAATCGCATGGCCAATATTCAACTCGATAAGTTGAGGAATAGCCGCAATCGGTTTCACGTTATGGTAATGCAACCCATGCCCAGCATTCACTTTAAGCCCTAGTTTATCGGCATATTCAATGCCTTCTACTAATCGGGCTAACTCTTCTTCAAGCTCTGCTTCACTGGTTGCTTCAGCATACTGGCCTGTATGAATTTCTATATAAGGTGCACCGCACTCAACCGCTGCATCTATTTGTTTTTTATCTGCATCGATAAACAACGAAACCAAAATATTTGCAGCCGCTAAACGCTCACAAGCATGTTTCATCACGGCTAAATTACCCGCAACATCAAGACCGCCTTCAGTGGTTAGCTCTTCACGCTTTTCCGGCACTAAACAACAAAACACCGGTTTCACTTCTTCAGCAATAGAGAGCATTTCATCAGTAACCGCCATCTCTAAGTTTAGGCGGGTATTGATAGTTTGCGCCAAAATGCGTACATCTCTGTCTTTTATATGGCGACGATCTTCTCGTAAGTGAACGGTAATACCGTCTGCACCCGCGCGTTCTGCAACATCAGCAGCATGCACCGGATCTGGGTAGTTGGTGCCGCGGGCATTTCGAAGTGTGGCAATATGATCGATGTTAACGCCAAGAAGAAGTGTACTCATTAACAGATACCTATAGTAGAACAAGCATTTGGCAATCAGCGAGTCATAGAAGTTTCGCGTATTGCCTGTCTAAAATTGAATAAGCGCCATTGTAACAAACTTTCGAACTATCACGTGGCAAAAAGCGTGATTAAATATGCGTAACACTTATTGCACTAGTGCTTTCGAATAACAAATAATTCCCTACTTTTTAGCGGTTTATCACCAATTAGCGGCTTGAGTAAATCACGGCACAATACTTTGGCCACCCGTTTGCTCATGGGCGTAAATTCACCTTGGGCTAAGGCAAGTAACGCACTGCCTGGCAAGCCCTTACGAGTGTAGCCATTTGGCACATCATCTGGCAGCGCACAAAAGCCAAACTCAGGCTGAAGCACATAGTGTTTTTCTGCTTCAATGGGCATGTCGTACTCTACATCTTCAGTGAAATCAGGCAGTAACCCCATTTCATCTAGAAGCGATAATTCAAACTTTCGCAGGGTAATTTCAATGTCATCATCGTTAAATAGCGCCGTAAGCGCCTGCTCGTAAGCCTCAAACACCGCTTCACTGGCAAGGCCAGCAGGCATTATTCTATTGGTGAGTTCATTGAGGTACATGGCACAAAATAGCGGCGTACCCGCTAAATTAATGGATGGCGCGGTGCTTTCTACGTGCCGTAAATTTTTTAAATCAGATTTACCGGCAAGTTGAAGTTTGAGCGCTTGAAAAGGTTGAAGCAGGCTTTTTTTATCAGATTTACTGTTACGTACACCTTTTGCCACAGCACTCACTTTACCTTGTTCTAAGGTAAAGAAATCGACAATATAACTGGTTTCCCGATAAGCTCGGCGGTGCAACACAAAAGCAGTCAACCAGTCGTTATTCATTCATTTTCCTGTGTTTTATTTACCAGCGCTAGCAGACTAGTGGGCTTAGCTTCGTTTAATGCGTACCACTTTCATGGTTTCAAATTCAATGCCCGCCACCTCCTCTACCTGTCGGTAGTAAGTGATATTAACCCGCGCGCCCTTTAAGCTTTGGTACTGCTTTTTTCGTCGATAGATAAACGGGACATCAATGCCTTCTAGCATTACCGTGTGCCGTATCCAGTCATCTTCTTCACGCTGAACATGAGACACCACCTTCATATTATCAGACTGATTTAACTGGCCATGCTTGCTGATTAATTTGTCAGTCTCTGATTTCATATTATTCACCTTGCACCGCGTTGTGTTCTGATGAGTGAGCGCTATGCTCTGCGTGCTTTGCCTTTATGCGCTTTCTAGCTGTTCGATAATAAGCTGTACAGACTCTTGGCCGCGAAATACATTTACATCTAATCGGTAGGCAATACGCACTTGTTTTACCATGGCATTCGGCCAAGCTTTAATATCAATGTTAAAGGCAATGGCATCTACTTCGCCCACTGAAGGTTCTCGCAATACCAGCTTTAAGTGTTTTTCACCCACCAGACGTTGTTGCACCACTTGAAACTCACCATCAAAGAGTGGCGATTCAAAGCCCTGACCAAAGGGACCTGCTTGCCTGAGCAAATGGGCAAAAGACAAAGACAACTCTTGTCCCGTTAAGCTGCCGTCAGACAGTAGTACTTGGTTGCCGTCTAGTTTATCCACATGCTGCTTAGCAATGTTGATGAAGGCCTTCTCGAATGCGGCTAAGTTAGCAACCGGTAAACTCAACCCGGCTGCCATCGCATGTCCACCAAATTTATCAATAACGCCCGGAAAGCGGGTATTCACTTCATCGAGTACATCACGAATATGCACTCCTGGGATAGAGCGAGCCGAACCTTTTATAGTCGTATCGTCTTGATGAGCAAAAGCGATAACCGGTTTCAAATACTTTTCTTTTAAGCGCCCCGCCACGATACCAATTACACCTTGGTGAAAATCCGCTTGATATACTACCAATGCGGCAGGAATATCGCCTTCAGTGAGGGACATTTTTTCTAGCACTTGTTCGGCTTGCGCCTTCATTCCAGTTTCTATTTCTCGACGTTCGCGGTTTAGTGCATCTAGCTCCGAGGCTATCATGCGAGCTTGCATAGTATCGTCTTCTAACAGGCAAGCTATGCCTTGAGACATATCGTCTAATCTGCCGGCTGCATTTAAGCGAGGGCCAATAACAAAACCTAAATCGGTAGAGGTAAGGTGAGTGCAGTCTCGATTAGCCACTTCAACTAAGGCTTTAATACCCGGTCTGCATTTACCTGCTCGAATTCGCTGTAAGCCTTGGTGTACCAAAATTCGGTTGTTTTTATCTAATACCACCACATCGGCCACGGTGCCTACAGCCACAATGTCTAGTAACGATGCCAAATTAGGCGCTGGAATATGCTTTTCAGTAAACCAGTTTCGTTGCTGTAGTTCGGTTTTAAGCGCTAACATAATGTAAAACGCCACACCTACCCCAGCTAAGTTTTTAGAGGGGAAGGTACAACCTGGTTGATTGGGATTTACAATCGCATCGGCGGGAGGAAGCGTATCACCGGGTAAGTGGTGATCAGTAACAATAACCTCTATGCCCAATGCTTTTGCATGCGTCACCCCTTCAATACATGCAATGCCATTATCTACCGTAATGATAACATCGGCGCCTTGCTGCTTAGCGATATCCACAATAGGCACGCTTAGACCATAGCCGAAGTCGAATCTATTCGGCACAAGATAGTCCACATTGTTGAAGCCCATCATGTGCAGTGAGTGGATACACACCGCAATACTAGTCGCGCCGTCGGCATCGAAGTCACCTACAATAATAAGGGTCTTATCCTGCTCAATGGTGTCAGCCAGAATGCTCGCCGCAGCAGCCATACCCTTTAGCTCATTAAAGTGGGTAAGGCCCTTAAGGCCATTTTCTAATTCGCTAACATCTTGTACGTTTCTGCCGCGATAAATCCGGTCTATAACAGGGTGCAAAGCAGAAGCAAGAGGGGCGTCACCAGTTTCACGGCGCACTACAGGCAATATCATCGACATTCATCACTACGGTTAATTAGAGGGTAATGATACCCAAGGGAATGAGGTAGGTAAAATGAGAACATAAAAAACGCACCTAGCCTAAGCATTACCTTTTGCTATGGTGCGTTTTTAAAAAATTAAGATTGACGCTATTCGGCTTGCTCAATAGCCTGTGCAATCATACCAGCAGGTTGGTAACCAGGAATAAGCGAGCCATCTGGTAATACAATGTTAGGGGTACCATTTACACCCAACTTTTGCCCTAACAAATATTGTTCTGCAACTTTATTAGCACATTTAGCGGTTGCCACATCGTTGCCCGCTTTTGCGTCAGTTAATGCTTTTTGTGGATTTGCCGCACACCATACCGACACCATGTCTCGGTAATTTTGGCTATCTAAACCAGCACGAGGAAAGGCCAAGTAGTTTACGGTAATACCCATGTCGTTTAAGTCGCCCACTTCTTTATGAAGCTTTCGGCAGTAACCACAAGTGGTATCGGTGAAAACACTGATCACATGCTTTTCGTTTTTAGCTTTAAACGTAATGGCCGATGACGCCATTTCGTTCACCCCTTCAATACGAAGGCCTGAATAGGCAACTTCCGTTTCATTACGCATGCCTTCATCAATATTAAGAATACGCGCTTGAACTAGATATTTAGCATCATCACTGACATAAAAGAAACCACGGTTGGTAGATACTTGTACCAAGCCCGGAATAGGAGAATCGGCAAGAGAGTCAACGTCTAAGCCAAGCATATTAGTCAGCTTATCTTTAATTGCCGCATCATCAGCTGCGCTTGCAACACTCGCAAAAAGGCTCGTGGTGAACACCATTGCAACTAATAGGCTAAATTTTACTACTTTCACTATATTTACTCCGACAGCAACCATGCTTTCAAAATATTAAAATGGGATATAACTAAGACCGCTTAACGTTGAGAAAAATTTCATCTATTCGTTTCACTAAAGCAATACTTAGCGAGTATTTAAAGCAATGCTAACACACCCCTCGCTGGGGAACACTGAAGTTTGCCTTACCAATTAGTGGAGTTATCCCCGAGGGTGATGACTGTGAATAAGTGTTTGTAATCGCTCGGTCGCCACATGGGTATAGATTTGGGTCGTCGACAAATCGCTGTGCCCCAACAACATCTGCACAACGCGCAAGTCGGCGCCATGATTGAGTAAATGCGTGGCAAAGGCATGACGTAAAGTATGTGGAGACAAGTGCTGGTCAATATTGGCTTTCACTGCATAATATTTTATACGATGCCAAAAGGTTTGCCGCGTCATCTTTTGACCGCGTCTGCTCAAATATACATAATCTGATTGCTTTGTCGCAAGAACTGGCCGAGCCGTTTTTATGTAGGTTAACAGCCATTCTATGGCGTCTTCACCCAATGGTACTAGTCTGTCTTTGTTACCCTTACCAGTCACCCGAACCACGCCTTGCTGCAAGCTTACCTCACTCATTTGTAAACCGATAAGTTCACTTACCCGCAATCCCGTGGCATAAAGCACTTCGAGCATGCTTTTATCTCGGCACTCTATAGGGTCTTCAACTAAGGGCGCGGCGAGTAAGTCTTCTACCTGACGCTCACTTAACGAGGCAGGTAAAGATTTAGGTAATTTAGGGTTTGATAAGGAAGATATTGGATTATCTACCCGTATTTGTTTACCAATTAAATACGTATAAAAAGCCCGTAACGCACTCATTGCACGTTGTGTGCTTCGTGCTGAAAGCCCCTTGTCGTGACGGTAGGCAAGATAATCTTGCATCATTTCGGTGGTAAGTACCGCAATGTCTTTAATGCCTTGGTTATTGCAGAATATAGCCAGTTTAGTTAAGTCGGTGCGATAACTTTGTTGAGTATGATCAGACAATCCCTTCTCAAGCCACAGCATTTCTATAAAGCCATCGATATGTGCCTGACTAGCAGCAGGCACATAAGTAAGCTCACGCTTCATTAAAAGCCACGCTTTTGTTTTATCAACTCGTAAGCAGACTGAATATCTTGGGTCTTTTTCTTCGCCATTTCCATGGCTTGTTCAGGCAAGCCTTTTGATACAAGCTTATCGGGATGATGCTCTGCCATACGTTTTCGGTAGGCTCGTTTAATGGTTTTCTCATCATCAGACGCAGTAACACCCAAAATACGGTAAGCATCATCAAGAGATTGTTTTTCGGTATACGCGCTTTGCTGCGAAGAACGCTGCTGGCCATGGCCGCCTTGGCTACTTTGTCCTCCTCGCTGCCTAAAGCGTATTTCAGCTTCAAACATAGAAATAAGATAATCGAGATCTCGGCGTCTAAAACCCAGTGGCTTCGCTACTTTTTCTAATACCACATACTCTTCTTGGGTTAACTTTCCATCGGCAAATGCTGCTTGAATCAATATCTCCAAGAAAACCTGTAATATATCTCGGCGACCGTGGCTGGCTTCGTACAACCCTTTCAACGTATCAGTAATAGGGAAGTCTCTGGCTTTACCTTCACGAAACGCTTCTTGTGCTTCTTTACGTGCATCACCGGTTAACTTCATGTCATCCATGAGTGCAGTGGCAATTTGAATTTCACGACTGGTTACTTTGCCATCAGATTTCGCTAAATGACCCAGGGCTGAGAACAAGCTATGAAAAAATACGGCTTGTTGCTTCATACTATTTTGATCGGTAAAGAAACGGCCGAACCCACCAAGTTGATTAAAGTCTTGGCTATAAGCCTTATCAAAAAAATGCCCTACAATTAGCCCTAATATAGCACCGGGGATTTTTAAAAACATAAACCCAAAAAGTACACCAAGGACTTTTCCCCACACCGCCATATCAGCATTCTCCTGTAATCATTAGCGCATTGTTGATGATGATTCTGCACCCAGCCAACGTCTAAAATCGTTGTTTAAGCACCATGATCTGCAAGCCTTATAAGGCTATAAAAATAGAGTAATCATTAGAAGTAGGTATAGCTTGACGCTTTTCAAGCTAAAAACTTGTCTATTCACTTCATTAATTGAGTAGTTTTTTATGCAATAAGTCAGTAAATATGCGGTAAATCACTATTTAGATAAAGAGAAATACGATTTTTTTAATCCAATGGTTGGTAAATACAACAGAAGTGCTTAGAATTGACGGCTAATTACATTGCGTTAACTGCCAACGCTACTTAGGTTGGCGTATTATTAACTCTATGCAGAACTATATGTGCGCCTTAAGGTCACACCATTATAGTGTCAGCACCGAATAACAAAACAGGCCATTCACCACCGCATGAAAAAGACCTGCGCCATGCTTGTTTCCGCGACCTTGTCTACTCACGTCGCGTTTGCACAGGAAGCTAATCCAGAATCAGTCTCACCGCTAGCCTTTTGCTCGGTGGAGCCCATTGTCTTTAAAAGCTCAGCACTTATGCCGAAGGGGCATGTGAAGGTTGAAGCCAACCGAACTGAAATCATCGAAAATAAAGTAGCACTGTTTTCAGGTAATGTGGATATTACGTCTGATAGCGCCATTATTAGCGCATCTCAAGCACAAGTGAATGGCAACGGTGAAGACGTACTGGCAAAAGGCGATGTGCATTTTCGCGACGCACAGTTAAGCGTAGAAAGTGATGCGGTGTCACTTCGTTCGAAAGAAGAACGCTTAGAAATGCAAAACACCCGTTATCAATTAACTGGGTTTGTTGGTCAAGGCGCTGCTGAAGACATATTGGTTGATACCAATGAAGGTATTGTTTTAAAGGAAGTGAGTTTTACTACCTGCCCTGAAGGTCATGAAGATTGGATGATTCGGGCCAGTGAGATTAGCATTGAAAAAGGCACTGCGTGGGGTAAAGCGAAACATACCCGCTTTTATGTTGCTGATGTTCCTGTTTTCTATCTCCCCTATTTCGCATTTCCAGTAAGTAATGAACGTCAAACCGGCTTATTGTTTCCTGAAATAACGAGCTCTAGCAATACCGGCATCGATTACACCCAGCCGTTCTATTGGAATATTGCCCCTAACTTTGACATGACTATATCGCCTCGGGTGATGACCCAGCGTGGTGTTCAACTAAATACCGAATTTCGTTACCTCACCGAGAAAAGTGAAGGTACCGCGTACGTGGAGTACTTGCCAAGCGACAGTGATATTGAAGGGTCTCCCGATCGCTACTTCTACCGTTTACAGCACCAAGGGCAGCTAAATGAAAACTGGGTGTTGGGCATCGATTTCAATGGATTGAGTGATGATAACTATATTGTCGATTTAGGCTCTGATTATTATAACAGCGCAGACACGCACCTTTACCGTACCGTGAGCTTGGGCTATTACACTCGAGATCTCTCGGTAAACATGCAAGTTAAAGACTTCGAGATACTCGGTGATACTGCTGACAGTTATCGCGCGCTTCCAGAAGTTAAAATTGATTATCGCACGTCTTTTGGCCGCTATTTCGAATTCAGTGTGAATTCTGAACTAGCGTATTTCGATAACACTTCTGAAACCGCGCCAACAGCAACTCGCTTTCATGTAGCCCCTACTTTTGCTATGCCTATTCGGGCTGCATGGGGTGAATTTGTTGCCGAAACCACCGTATTGCAAACGGTTTATAAACAAGAAAATATTCAAGATACAGACTTAGAAGAAAATGTAGAGCGTACCTTGGGGCAAGCTCGCTTATTCGGTGCCCTGTATTTTGAAAAAGACTCTTCATGGTTTGGTAATAATACCGCCATGACGCTAGAGCCTAAAATTCAGTATCTGTATACCTCGTATGAAGACCAAACTGCAATTGGACTTTACGATTCAACGCCCCTGCTAACCGATGTTGAAGGGCTTTTCAGAGGGCAAGAATTTACCGGATTGGATAGAATATCAGACAACAACCAAGTTACCCTTGGTGTAACCAGTCGAATATTGGATAAAAACAATAGGGAACAATTTGTACTTAGCTTGGGTCAGATATTCTACCTTGAAGATAACAAAGTCATTGCTGCGACTAAAAATCAAGACCGTTCGGCGCTTGCAGCTGAGATGGACTGGCAATTTAACAAAAACTGGTACGCCCATTCTGATATTCAAGTGACCACCGACACTGACAAAGTTGACTTAAGCAGTGTTGGCTTAGAATATCGAAAAGATGCAAAGCGATTCATTCAGTTAAGTCATCGATACGTTCGTGATTTAAGTGGTGAAACCATTGACCAAGTGGGAATATCTGCGAGTTGGCCTATTGCGGAAAACTGGCAATGGGTGGGACGAACTTACCGTGATATTGAGCGCGACCGCAGTATCGAGACTTATGCAGGTATTCAGTATGAATCCTGTTGTTGGGCAATACGATTAGTGGCAGAAAGAAGTTTAAGCAACCGCTACGATTCATCGGGGGAGCAATCTACCGACGATTTCGATACTGGTGTGTCATTACAATTTATATTCAAAGGTATCGGTACGTCTGGTACACAAAGAAGCATGTTACAAGATGGCATGTTTGGCTATCGTCAGCCATATAGTTTAAATTAATCCGTTGTAGCGTAGGGAGTAGCCCTACGTTAAGCATTAACCAATAATAAAAGAGTGAGTATGAAGTTCATAATCCGGGCCTTGTTAGTCAGTGCAGTGTTGTCGTTTAGCAGCTACGCGCAAGAAGTAATGCTTGACCGCGTAGCGGTTATTGTCGATCAGGGTGTTGTACTTCAAAGTGAAGTAGATGCACTCATGAATGACGTCAAACGTAATGCAGAGGCAAATGGGCAAGACCTTCCTTCCGACCGTGCACTGCGTACTCAAGCCATCGAGCGTTTGATCACTAAGAGCCTTCAGTTGCAGATGGCACAAAGAATGGGTATTCAAATAAGTGACCCACAGCTTGAGCAAACCATTGCAAATATTGCTGCAAACCAAAATACCACGATAGATGAACTACGCAGGCAATTGCGTTTAGAAGGCATCGCTTATGAAGACTACCGTGAAGATATTCGCGAAGAAATCGTGATGGGTGAAGTACGTCGCGCGAATGTTCGTCGCCGTGTTTACATTACCGATCAAGAAAGACAGACCCTTATTGAACTTATGGAACAACAAGGTGCAGAACAAGAAGAATACCGTCTAGGCCATATTCTTGTTGGTTTCCCATCAGATCCTTCTGACGAGCAAATTAATGCTGCAAGAGAACGTGCAGACAAAGTACTTTCACTATTAAACTCTGGGTCAGATTTTGCTAAAATAGCAATTGCATCATCATCAGGTAATGAAGCCTTAGAAGGTGGTGACATGGGTTGGTTGAACATTAACGCTATGCCTACCCTGTTTGCTGAAGCGATTCAGGGTAAAGCAAAAGACGAGCTAGTCGGCCCTATTAGAAGTGGTGCTGGTTTTCATATCTTGAAAGTTTTAGATACTCGAGGCATTGAAAAAGTAACCATTGAAGAGGTTAACTCACGTCATATCCTCGTTAAGCCTTCAATTATACTCAGTGAAGATAAAGCAAAAGCGATGCTTGTTAAGTTCAGGACTCAGCTTGAAGCGGGTGAAGCTGAATTTGAAGATCTCGCTAAAGAACATTCAGAAGATCCAGGTTCAGCCCTTAAAGGTGGTGAGCTTGGTTGGTCAGATCCAAACAACTACGTACCAGCTTTTAAAGACGCCCTTGCGCAATTATCGGCTGGTGAATACAGCGACCCAGTACGTTCAGTACACGGTTGGCACTTAATCCAATTAATCGATAGACGTGTAGACGACGCAACAGAGCGCCGCAAAGAAGACAAAGCGTATCAGCTTATTTTCAACAGAAAGTTCGCAGAAGAAACGGAAAACTGGTTACGTGAAATGCGCGACGCTGCCTACATTGAAGTTATCGAGTAATATATAGAGCATAAATGACACCGATAAAAATTGCAGTAACACCAGGTGAGCCTGCCGGTATTGGGCCAGACTTAATCATTAAGCTGGCTCAAGAATCTTGGCAAGCTCAATTAGTGGTATTCGCCGATGGCGAGATACTAGAGACCAGAGCGAAAGCGCTTGGTTTACCGCTTACTTTACTTCCTTATGATGCATCAAACCCGCAGGTTCAGCCTGCGGGTTCGCTGTTTATTAAGCAAATTGATAAAGCCGCCGATGTGGTAGCCGGAACGTTAGATAGCGAGAACGGGTTATACGTAGTAGAAACCCTTCGACAAGCGTGCCAAGCAAACATGGAAGGTGACTTTCATGCGGTAGTCACAGGACCTGTGCATAAAGGTATTATCAATAAAGCGGGCGTATCTTTTAGTGGCCACACTGAATTTTTCGCTTATCAATCCAATACCATTGATGTTGTTATGTTGTTGGCAACTGAGGGCTTAAATGTCGCGCTAGCGACTACCCATATTCCTTTAGAATATGTGTCTCGTGCCATCACGAAAGAACGTCTTCACAAAGTGCTCCATATTATCAATACCGACTTCAAACTGAAGTTTGGCGTTCGTAATCCACATATCTACGTGTGTGGGCTTAACCCCCATGCAGGTGAAGATGGACATATTGGTACAGAAGAAATTCAAACCATTATTCCGGCACTAAATGAGTTACGTGAAGAAGGGCTAAATATTACCGGGCCACTTCCTGCGGACACTATATTTCAGCCTAAATATCTGGAAGATGCAGACGTTGTTCTTGCGATGTACCACGACCAAGGCCTTCCCGTGCTAAAATATAAAGGGTTTGGCGCTTCGGTTAACATCACCCTTGGTCTTCCATTTATAAGAACATCCGTCGATCACGGTACTGCACTAGATTTAGCAGGCCATGGTAATGCCGATCCTGGCAGTTTCAGAAAAGCATTGGAAAAAGCCATTGAGCTTGCACATCATCAACAATGAGTAAAACACATTTAGGCCACACGGCCAGAAAACGCTTCGGACAAAATTTCCTACACGACGACTATGTGATTGGTCAGATTGTGTCGGCGATTAATCCGCAACACGAGCAAAACTTGGTTGAAATAGGCCCAGGATTAGGCGCACTAACCGATCCGGTTTGTGATGAAGTTGAAGCACTTACGGTTATAGAGCTTGACCGCGATTTGGCCAAACGCTTACGAGAGCATCCGTTTAACGGCGATAAGCTAACGGTTATTGAGCAAGACGCAATGACAATGGATTTCACTGAGCTGGCTAAAACCATGCCGGTGAAAGATAAAGGCTTGCGCGTTTTTGGTAACTTACCGTACAACATCTCAACGCCCTTAATGTTTCATTTGTTCTCTCACGCCGCCTGCGTAGATGACATGCATTTCATGCTACAAAAAGAAGTGGTGAACCGCTTAGCTGCTGGTCATGGCTCTAAAAGTTATGGTCGATTATCGGTAATGGCGCAATACTATTGTAAAGTCATGCCGGTACTCAATGTGCCGCCAGGTGCCTTTAAGCCGCCCCCGAAGGTTGATTCTGCGGTAGTACGTCTTATTCCACACAAAACACCGCCAGTGGATGTGGTTTCAGTAGCTACCCTTGAGCGAGTATGCGCGCAGGCGTTTAATCAACGTCGTAAGACAATACGAAACTCGTTGAAAGAAAGTCTTACTGAAGCACAAATCAGCGAACTGGGTATAAACCCAACCGTAAGGGCTGAAGTGCTATCCTTGCAGGATTTCGCCACCATAGCGAATGCAGTATCAGCGTTAGAAGAAGCACAAGAAAATTAAAGTTAGCTTATGAATGAGTCTGAAATTAAGGTGCGGGTGAAAACCCGTCACCTGCCCGAACATCTACCTTCTGATTCGCCACAATTCGCGTTCGCTTATCACGTGACCATTGTGAATGACAGCCAGGAAACGGTACAACTGATTAATCGTTACTGGCAAATTACCGATGCTAACGGTAAAACCTCAGAGGTGAGTGGCTCAGGAGTTGTCGGTAAACAGCCCATATTAAAACCGGGCGAAGATTTTGACTATACCAGTGGTGCAGTACTTGATACCCCGGTAGGAAATATGCAAGGCTATTACGAAATGGAGCGTGAAAACGGTGAACGTTTTCGTGTTCCCATTGAAGTATTCCGTTTAGCGGTTCCCAACATTCTTCACTAAGTTTGAGACTTATGACCTATCGCAACACCTTTGTAGTGGGTGATATTCAAGGCTGTTATGGCGGGCTACAGAAACTGCTAAAAAAAGCCAATTTCTCTGCGGATAAAGACAAACTCATCGCCGTTGGCGACTTAGTTGCCAGAGGCGAAGACTCGTTAGGCACCTTACGGTTTCTAAAAAGCTTAGGTAGCAGTTTCGAGACAGTGCTAGGAAACCATGATCTTCACTTGTTGGCTGTTGCGAACAAAATTCGTAAACCTAAGAAAGCTGACAACCTTCAGCCCTTGCTTGATGCTCCCGATTTAAAAGCATTGCTGGATTGGCTTCGCCAGTTTCCCCTCGCTAAAAAAATCAATGCCAACCATACTATTGTACATGCTGGTCTCTACCCTCATTGGAGTACAGACACGCTCGTCAGCCTAAGCGATGAAATCAGTCAACAATTACAATCAAAGCACTATACTGACTTTTTGAAAAACATGTACGGCAACACGCCACTCAAGTGGTCTGATAAACTTGAAGGCGTATCGCGAACTCGCTTTATTGTAAACGCATGTACCAGAATGCGCTTTCTAAACGCAGATACTAGTTTAGAGTTTGAGACAAAAACCCACCCTTCTCAGGCTTCGAAGTCTGTTGTGCCTTGGTTCAAAGTAGACAATACCCATCTTAAGGCGCAAGAACAGATACTTTTCGGTCATTGGGCTGCACTTAATAGTGAGACGCAAGATAATCGTTTTGTCGCACTAGACACTGGCTATGTTTGGGGTCAAGAAATGACTATGCTGGATGTCAACACAGGTAAGCTCATCAGAGTACATGCGTAAATTACTTAATTGATACAGCAAACTACTAAATCACAAATTCTTGTGCTTTACTTGTTAACTTAATAGCTTACCTGCCGATACTCTGGTTATATACGTTAGTCTATAATCCCATTACAGTTCATGTTATACATTTTAATACCTTATTCTAGGTCATTGAGGTGTATTTTGGACGTAGTGCGGGGTAGTATCGTCACGCAAAAGAATAAAAAATAGTCTAGGAGTTTCAATGAAGATTACAGTAGCCACTCGCGTAATCGGCGGTTTTGTAGCAATTACTTGTCTACTGATTGTCATTAGCGTTGTTTCGTTGTTTAACCTCAATTCCATCGGTTCAGCAACCGAAGAGGTAAATGACGTAGCGCTTCCTACAGTAGCGGGGAGTAACGCCTTAAAAGCGAACTTTCTAAACATGGGTAGATTGACATTCGAAGCCTATATTGAAGAAGATTTATCGGGCCTTCAGGAAAAGCGCACTGCATTCAATCAAAGCCGAGATATGTTCGAGACTGAATATAAGAAGCTTGCCACTGCAGTTGCCAATGAACCTGAACTGCAAAGTAAGTTGAACAGTGTTCGAGCTTCCTATGATAACTACATTAAAAATGTTGAAGCGGTTTACCTGAACCACCAAAAGTTCATGGATATTCGAAATACCATTGACGACCGTTTAGGTGATGCTGAAGACAATGCTGACGATGCATCTACTTACCTACTAGACTTTTCAGACCTTGACGCAGTGCAAAGTGACCCAAATCTTAGACGCGCAGCAGATATTGGTAGCCAACTAGAAACCTCATTACTTTCTTTACTTACCGTTTCTTATGAATACGTAAAAACCGAAACTATCGTACGCTCTCAAACTCTAGGTAACGAAGTTGACTTAGTGGTAGATAAGGTTGCTACTTTACTTAGTGATATGGGCCAAGCCGCTGGGCAGCGCGACCAATCTGGTACTCTTAGCGATATTAATGAATTGGTAAACGATGCCCTAAATGCGATTACCGCCAGTGATGGCGTCATGGCGTTGCATGTAGAAAGACTAGAGCGCAGAAATGACTCTGAAACCGCGCTTACTGCTTCAGATAAAAACATTGCGAATGGTATTGTGGAACTTGAGCAGCTTCTCTCTCTTGCCGACGCAAAAGCAAAAGACGTTGAAAACCAAGTAAATGGTGCTATCACCACAGGTAACATTATTATCAGTGCGGTGGTTATTCTCTCTATCGCGATAGCCATCATTATTGGTTACATAACAGTACGTGCCATTACTCGCCCGCTGTACCGCGTGAACGAGTTGCTTACCGTAGCATCGTCTGGAGACTTAACCCATCGCCTTGACGATTCTGCTGAAGATGAATTTGGCCTATTAGCTAAAAACTGTAATAACTTGATTGGCAACCTTAAAGAGCTGATTTCAGGAATTAACACCCGTGCCGAGCAACTTGCCGCGGCATCAGAACAAACCTCAGCCGTTACTGCGCAAACCACCCATTCGATTCAAGATCAGAAGTCGCAAATTGGCCAGGTGGCAACAGCTACTACAGAAATGCACTCTACCTCGCAATTGGTAGTGCAAAACGCTGAAGATACGCTGAGCCAAATTCGCCATGCAGATGCAGAGGCTGAAAATGTACGTCAACTCTCGCTTGAGAATAAACGTATTATCGAAATTCTAGCTAAAGACGTACAAGACGCTGCAGATGTTATTAACAAACTTCATCAAGACAGCGCCAGCATCGGTGGCATTCTTGATGTTATCCGCGGCGTGGCCGACCAAACTAACCTACTTGCCTTGAATGCGGCCATTGAGGCTGCCCGTGCGGGTGAGCAAGGTAGAGGCTTTGCGGTAGTTGCTGATGAGGTCCGTACTCTTGCCAGCCGTACGCAACAGTCTACGCAAGAAATCAACGCTATGATTGAGGTACTTCAAGCGGGTGCTGAACGCGCGGTATCGGTAATGAATCAAGGTAAAGAGCAAACCGTTGCCTGTGTAGAGCAAACGGAAAAAGCGACTCAAGCCCTTGATATTATCTCTGAAGCTGTACACAAAGCTCACGACGTAAGTTCTCAAATTGAGCAATCGGCACGTGAACAAAATACTGTGTCACAAGAAATTAGCGAGAAGCTTGAAACTATCGTTAATATTGCTGAAGAAACCACATCAGGTGCTCAGCAAACTTCTGACTCTAGCCACGAAGTGGCAAGACTTGCTGAAGAACTACAGCAATCTATCCGTCAGTTTAAGGTATAACACCACACTGAGTATTTGGTTTGGTTTAATTTGGTTAAATTGGATTGACTTAAATAGTCTGCTTTAAATGAAAAAGGGAAGGTTAACACCTTCCCTTTTTTGTCTGTGAAAAACACATATCACGCTATTCGAAGAGCGCTTTATGTAAGTCCTTCACTATTTTATCGCTGTCAGTTTCATTCACTAGGAATGACAGATTGTGCGGATTCGCACCGAAACAAATCATGCGCAAGTTAAAGTCAGACACCGCAGCAAAAATCTTGCTAGACACACCAATTGCCGTTTGCATGTGGTTACCGACCACAGTGACTAAATCGTAACCGTTCTCTACTTTCACATCACAAATAGTCTCAAGCTCTGCAATGGTTTCTTTGTTTAAACGCTGTGCCACAGAATTGGCAGGGTTATCTAAGGTAAACGACACTGAGATTTCTGATGTAGTCACCAAATCCACACTTAGCTTATGCTTCGCGATAATGGCAAAAACCTGCTGTAGGAAGCCCTGTGCGTACATCATCTTAGGTGTTTTCACTGTCACCATAACTTGGTCTTTACGGCGAGTGATGGCACGATATGGAGGCTCTTCCACGCAGTCTCGAACAATCCAAGTACCGCCTTTTTCTGGCTCTTTACTTGAGCCTACAAAAACTTTGATATTTTTACGAAGAGCTGGCTCCATGGTGGCGGGATGAAGCACCTTAGCACCAAAGGTCGCCATTTCAGCCGCTTCTTCAAAGCTAAGTTCTGGTAACGGACGAGCAGCTGCAGTAATACGAGGATCGGTGGTATAAACCCCAATGACATCGGTCCATATTTCACAGGCATCCGCGTCTAAAGCTTCAGCAATAAGCGCAGCTGTAAAATCAGAACCACCGCGACCTAATGTCGTAGTGCGACCTTCATCATCAGCTCCTACAAACCCTTGCGTTACCACAATGGCATTTTCAATTTCAGAGGCCAGCAACTGCTTCGCCAAGGCTTCAATAGTGTCAACCTGTGGCACAGCTTCACCAAACTCACTGTCGGTGCGCAAAACTTTGCGTACATCAAAGTTCATGGTAGCCACTTCTTGTTCAGCCAGCACTGCACTGAACATCAATGATGACATGCGCTCCCCCATAGAAAGCAACTGGTCTTTCAAATCGTTTCTATGCAGAATCTCTTCGTGAAATGCTAGCGATTTCACTTCATCTAGCAAATCGTTTAGTTTGCTTTCAACCGAGCTTTTATCAGCAAGCTTGTTGAGAATGGCAAGTTCAATATCAACAATAGACTGGCAAGTAGATTCTATTTGCTCTTGGGTGAGTGGGCTGTGCGCCAAATTCACAAGGTGGTTTGTCACCCCTGCTGATGCACTGACTACCACAATACGAGTCGCACTGTTTGAGGCAACAATTCGCGCACAGTTTTGCATCACTTCATAGTTCGCAACACTGGTTCCGCCGAACTTGGCGATGGTTAAAGCATTTGCCACGATTTTACTCCGAATTTCTTTTACCGAGCATGTTACTCGATACTGACCGGCGAATAGATCATTCGCACCGGTTTAACGATTAATTTCTATCTGGTCACCCACACTTATATTGTGTGAAGCGAACCACCCTTGGTTCATTTCTAGCGCGTAGAGTACCTCTTTAGTTGCCTGCACAGACGTTAGGTCGTGAGGCTCTAGAGGTTTTATATCTGTAATTACGCCATTTCTGTCGATATAGGCGACATCTAAAGCAACATTCGTATTCTTCATCCACATACTGGCGTATCTTGACGATGCAAACTTAAAGAACATTCCACAATCATCACACAGTGATTCTCTGAACATTAACCCTTGGGCACGTTGTTCAAAAGAATGCGCGTATTCCATTTGGTAAAGTTTGCCGTCAATCGTTAAGGTGATTTGATCAAACTCTACGCTAGGTTCCATTTGTGCGCTGGCATTCAAAGTGCCATATCCTAGAAGCACAAAAAGCGCGATTGCGATAAAAGTAGTTTTAGCCATTAGACATTCCTTTAACCCATAAAAAAAGCCGGACACTTACGGTGCCCGGCTTTGTAGTTTATACACTAAATCAGGCAACATTCAACGTTGGAATGATATTGGCCTTCGCCTCTTCTTCTGCCTTCTTGAAACTTGGCATTTTATCAAAGTTTAAGTAGCGGAATACTTCAGACGACATGGAGTTAATTTTACTCGCATATTCCATGTATTCTTCTGCCGTAGGAATACGACCAACGATAGCACCTACCGCCGCTAATTCAGCCGATGTTAGGTACACATTCGCCCCATCACCTAAACGGTTAGGGAAGTTACGAGTTGAAGTAGACAGTACTGTAGTGCCTGCATCTACACGTGCTTGGTTACCCATACACAGTGAACACCCAGGCATCTCTGTGCGCACGCCCACTCGACCATAGATGTTGTAGTAGCCTTCTTCCATTAACTGAGCCTTATCCATTTTTGTCGGTGGCGACATCCACAAACGGGTAGGTAAGGTTTTATTAAACTGCTCAAGGAGTTTACCTGCAGCACGGAAATGGCCAATATTTGTCATACACGAACCAATGAAGACTTCGTCTACGTTTTCACCGGCTACGTCTGATAAAGTTTTCGCGTCGTCAGGGTCGTTCGGGCAACACACAATAGGCTCTTTAATATCGTTAAGGTCTATCTCGATAATTTCTTTGTACTCAGCATCCGCATCGGCGCGCATAAGTTCAGGGTTAGCCAACCACTCTTCCATTTTCTGGGCACGGCGCTCAAGGGTACGTGGGTCACCGTAGCCTTCGTTAATCATCCAACGAAGCATAGTGATGTTTGAGTTTAAGTATTCAGCAATAGACTCTTCAGACAGATTAATACTACAACCTGCCGCAGAACGCTCAGCTGATGCGTCAGATAATTCAAATGCTTGCTCTACCGTTAGGTGCTCAAGTCCTTCAATTTCTAGTACGCGACCAGAGAACGCATTAATTTTGCCTTTTTTCTCTACGGTGAGTAAGCCTTGCTTAATACCGTATAAGGGAATGGCGTGCACTAAATCACGTAGGGTAATACCTGGCTGCATTTCGCCTTTAAACCGCACCAGAATAGATTCCGGCATATCAAGGGGCATCACACCGGTTGCGGCAGCAAAAGCGACTAATCCAGACCCTGCTGGGAATGAAATACCCAGGGGAAAACGGGTGTGTGAATCACCACCTGTACCGACTGTATCAGGCAATAGCATGCGGTTTAACCAGCTGTGAATAATGCCATCGCCAGGGCGAAGTGAAACACCGCCTCTGTTCATCATAAAGTCAGGCAGAGTATGTTGGGTTTCAATATCAACAGGTTTAGGATATGCCGCGGTATGACAGAACGACTGCATGGTTAAGTCGGCAGTGAAACCAAGACAGGCTAAATCTTTTAGCTCGTCTCGCGTCATAGGGCCTGTGGTATCTTGCGAGCCTACGGTGGTCATCTTAGGTTCGCAATAAGTGCCAGGGCGAATACCTTCAACACCGCACGCTTTACCTACCATCTTCTGGGCAAGGGTATAGCCCTTTCCGGTATCGGCAGGTTGCTCTGGGGTACGAAACAAATCTGTTGCGCCTAAACCTAATGTTTCTCGTGCTTTTTCAGTGAGCGCGCGGCCAATAATCAGGTTGATACGACCACCTGCGCGCACTTCATCTAAAATCACTTTAGATTTATAGTCATATTCAGCTAATACTTCGCCGGTTTCGTGATTGGTGATTTTGCCTTCAAACGGGTAGATGTCGATAACATCGCCCATATTCATTTTTTCTACATCGGCTTCAAACACCAAGGCCCCTGCATCTTCCATGGTATTAAAGAAGATTGGCGCCACTTTGCTACCAATACATACACCACCGCCGCGCTTGTTGGGGACGCCAGGTAAGTCTTCCCCGAAAAACCATAATACTGAGTTAGTTGCGGATTTACGTGACGACCCCGTACCTACCACATCACCTACAAAGGCAACGGGATAACCTTGATTTTTCACATCTTCAATTTGTTGCATTGGGCCTTTCACACCATGCTCTTCTGGCTCTAGGCCATCACGGGTCATTTTATAAGCGGCTAAGGCGTGAAGGGGAATATCAGGCCGCGACCATGCATCGGGTGCCGGTGATAAGTCATCGGTATTGGTTTCGCCGGTCACTTTAAAAACGGAGTATGTAATTTTATCGTCCATTAATTTACGTGAAGTAAACCACTCGCCTTCGGCCCACGATCTAATAATGTCTGTGGCAAACTTGTTTCCGGCTTTGTGTTTTTCTTCCACATCATGGAAGGCGTCAAACATAAGCAGCGTGTGCTTAAGCTCTTTTGCGGCTAGTGGCGCTAGGTTTTCATCGTCGAGAAGCTCAACCAATGTCACGATGTTGTATCCACCATGCATGTTGCCTAATAGTTCAACGGCCTTTTCTTTTGAGATTAACGAGCAGCTGTCTTCGCCTTTTACGATAGCACTTAAAAATCCTGCTTTTACGTAAGCAGCTTCATCAACCCCGGGAGGGACGCGCTCTGAAAGCAATTCTAAAAGGGTGTCTTCTTCGCCTTCTGGTGGATTTTTAATTAATTCAACTAAGCCTGCTACCTGCTCAGCATTCAGTGGCTTTGGAGGGATCCCTTCAACAGCACGTTCTTCTACATGTTTGCGATAGTCTTGTAACACGATGTCTTCCTCTTGATGTCGCTTGCGCAATGGGAATAAACGGTCTTGTACGGTCTTGACGCAAGGTCTGATTAAAAATACATCATGAGTATAACGATTTACCTTCATAAATTAAATTTTTGCGGCTTTTTATTCAGTTATAGTCGCCATTCAGCGCACTTAATATTGAACGGTTAAAGCTATTAAAAACAGAGAAATAAAACCTTAAAACTAATTAAATATTCATCTTATTGTTCCGGTGATCGCTCTCTGTCATCATTACCAGCCATCATTCTCTGTCATTAGCAGCATGGAGGTTACCAACGTTAAAACCAAGCTATTATTGAATACCACAGGTGGGCATAACATCTTATAAATTTGGTAGGTCTTTAACTGGACGAATATGCCTAAAGCTCGCAAAGCGGGGAATGCCTTTTTTTGTTACGCCATAATATTTGAAGGTGATCCAACTGTGCATTGGTGGCGGATATTGACGCTGTTTCATACTGAACCCTGTTCCAATTTTAAATTGTATACCCTCGGGCGTTTCTACAATAAGAGAGCCCATCATGCCAACGAACTTCCCCTTTCCTCTTACATAGCCAATCACTTTGGCTTCTGCATCGCTATACCGTTTCGCTTTTAATAACTGATTACTGCGCCCGCTCTGATAAAAGGCCGCTTTGTGATGTAGCATTAAACCTTCACCGCCCTTTGCGGTGACCTCATCGATTTTCGCTTCAAGAAGCTTCTGAGAACTCAGCGTAAATTGTGGGATTGTAGCCAAACTGTTGCTATCTGCTCCCCTCACTAATGATTCCATTGTAGATAAGCGCGAGGCAAAAGGTACATCACTGATGGGCATATCAAACACCATCATCTTCACCGCTCTCCAGCGTTCATCAGGCGTATGGCTAAGTACAATAGAAGCGATGGCTTCAAAGCTGCTACGCTGAGTCCATAGCTCTCCATCGAGCGCTACGTTTGGCCAGTTTTGGGTGAACCACGCAGGTGCGTGAATGACGTTGTCGTTTCGGGTAAGAAGCTGTGTTCCCGTCCAGCGGGCCCGTACGCCATCTAACTTTTCGCTTACGAAATACTCAGCAATATTGATGTTATCACTTGCCTTGTAGGTCGCTGCCAATTGGATGGGCGTACTAGTCTGCCCG
Source organism: Alteromonas sp. Mac1 (assembly GCF_001562125.1). Lineage (NCBI taxonomy): Bacteria > Pseudomonadati > Pseudomonadota > Gammaproteobacteria > Alteromonadales > Alteromonadaceae > Alteromonas > Alteromonas sp. Mac1. Next base: position 943,051 of record NZ_CP013932.1, on the reverse strand, counting down.
GGCACTCGTTGTATTGGATTAGAGATTACGTTAGCAACGCCAGATATTGGTTTAGCAGCGTTAAGCGTTAGTTTAGTAACGTTAGACACTGGGTGAGCGACGGTGGCGGCGAATGACACTGGAGGCAAGCTTGTAGCGAGTATTAATACTAAGGTAAAACGTTTGATATTCATTTCGACATTCTTGTTAAAAAACAAAAAAGCTTACGCTGATACCCCCTGGAGTAAACTGGGCTTAAGACGGGTTTATATGAAGACAGAGAAATTTATGTAGGAATAGGAGATATAAAAAAGCCCCAACCGAAGTTGGGGCTTTCACACTAAATATCATTTAACCGAGGGTTAAATTTGAACTTAGCCTACTGTTTTAACAGCAACGCTTGGCGAAAATTTAGGCGCAACGGCCATGTCTTCAGCCGGTGGAGCGAAGTCAGTAAGGTTAATACCCTTAACCGCCGCTTTGTACTCTTCCATCGTTGGGAAACGACCTAACACGGCAGATAGCACTACCAATGGCGTTGAGCCTAGCAGAGATTCACCTTTCTTCTCGTTAGAGTCTGCAACAACACGACCTTGGAATAAGCGCGTAGAAGTAGCAATTACCGTATCACCAGGTTCTGCTTTTTCTTGGTTACCCATACAAAGGTTACATCCTGGACGCTCTAGGTACATGATGTTGTCGTACTTAGTACGTGCTGCTTCTTTCGGCTTGTCGTCGTTAAACTCGAAACCAGCGTACTTAGTAAGGATATCCCAATCGCCTTCCGCTTTTAGCTCATCAACAATGTTGTATGTTGGTGGGGCAACAACAAGTGGTACGTTAAACGACACACTGCCATTTTGCTTTTCTAAATTACGAAGCATTTGAGCGATAATCTGCATGTCACCTTTGTGAACCATACAAGAACCAACAAAGGCTAAATCAACTGTTTTGCCGTCGTAGAAAGAAACTGGACGAATAACGTCATGAGTATAACGCTTAGAAACGTCGTCGTTGTTTACGTCTGGGTCGGCAATCATTGGCTCATCGATTTGGTCTAAATCAACAACCACTTCTGCGTAGTAGTTTGCATTGTCGTCTGGTGCCAGTGCTGGCTCTTCGCCAGACTTGATTTCAGCAATACGCTTGTCTGCAAGGTCGATAAGACCTTGAAGCATATTCGCATCATTATCCATGCCCTTGTCGATCATGATCTTGATACGTGTTTTAGCAAGCTCTAGTGACGCAATCATAGTTTCATCGTTTGAAATACAGATTGACGCTTTCGCTTTCATTTCAGCAGTCCAGTCTGTAAACGTGAACGCTTGATCAGCAAGCAGCGTACCGATTTGCACCTCAATAACACGACCTTGGAACACGTTCTCGCCGCCAAATTGCTTCAGCATTTGAGCTTGAGTAGCATGAACAACATCACGGAAATCCATGTGGCTCTTCATTTCGCCTTTAAACGTCACTTTTACCGACTCAGGAATTGGCATCGCCGCTTCACCTGTCGCAAGTGCTACCGCTACCGTACCCGAGTCAGCACCGAATGCGACACCTTTAGACATACGAGTATGTGAGTCACCACCAATAATAATAGCGCGATCGTCAACGGTAATATCGTTCAATACTTTGTGAATAACATCAGTCATTGCATGGTAAACCCCTTTAGGGTCACGTGCCGTGATTACACCAAAGTTATTCATGAAAGACATAAGCTTAGGAATATTAGCTTGGGCTTTCTTATCCCATACCGATGCTGTGTGACAGCCAGACTGGTATGCACCGTCTACAAGCGGAGAAATCGTTGATGCTGCCATTGATTCTAGCTCTTGGCATGTCATCGGACCGGTTGTATCTTGTGAGCCTACAATATTTACTTTAACGCGAACGTCTGAGCCAGCGTGAAGCGGGGTCTCAGACTTAACGCCTACCGCATTGCGGTTAAAGATTTTTTCAACAGCCGTTAGGCCTTGGTTCTCTACAGACACTTCTTTCGAACGTGCGTAAACTTCTGGTACGTCTGTGCCTAACACTTTCGCAGCAAAAGTTTGTAATTGCTTACCAAACGTTACCGCGTAAGAACCACCAGCTTTCATAAACTCCATTTTTTGCGGAGTGAAAGCGCTTGATATATCAGCAAGTTCTTCTGAGCCGTTGAACAGTTTCTTCGCTTTAGTATCGATCGTTAGTACGGTACCAGTCGCAACAGAGTATGCTTGCTCTAATACTGGGTCGCCGTTCTCATCACGAACCACTTCACCGTTAGCATCCGTCTTTTTAACCCAGTTTTTAAGGTCTAAACCAATACCGCCGGTAACGTCTACTGTGGTTAAGAAGATAGGCGCGATACCGTTAGTACCTGCCACCACTGGCGCTTTGTTCACAAATGGAATGTAAGGGCTTGCTGCCTCACCGGCCCAAAGTGCAACGTTATTCACACCAGACATACGCGAAGAACCTACGCCCATGGTGCCTTTTTCAGCAATAAGCATTACTTTAGCGTTAGGGTGCTTTTTACCTAGCTCAACAATTTCTTGCTGTGCTTCAGGGGTGATCATGCACTGACCGTGTAGCTCGCGATCTGCACGAGAGTGAGCTTGGTTACCAGGAGAAAGCAAATCAGTAGAGATATCACCTTCTGCAGCAATATAAGTCACTACATCAATTTTTTCTGGAACGTCAGGCAGTTTAGTAAAGAACTCTGCTTTTGCGTAGCTCTCTAGGATCTCTTTTGCTATCACATTACCTGCGTTATACGACGCTTCTAAACGTTCTGTATCAGCTTCGTATAAGTAAACCTGTGTTTTAACTACTTCAGCAGCAGCCTTAGCGACGGCTTCGTTGTCTGAAAGTGCCAAATCCAGAAGTACTTCAACAGACGGGCCACCTTTCATGTGTGAAAGCAGCTCTAACGCAAACTCAGGTGTAATTTCAGCAACAACTGACTCACCTAGTACGATTTCTTTAAGGAATGCAGCTTTAACACCTGCAGCACTTGTTGTACCTGGCAGTGTGTTGTAGATGAAGAAGTTAAGAGAGTCTTCACGGTGCTCGTTATTCGTATCTTTAATTTGAGCAATAATTTCTGACAGTAAATCGGCACTGTCGATAGGCTTAGGGTGTAAACCAAGTTCCGCTTTACGGGTCTCGATTTCGGCCATGTAATCTGAATACAAACTCATATAATTCTCTCGGTCTTGGTTATACGTAGGTATTTTTATACGCAGGGTTTAATTATACGTCGGTCTTAGCTATACGCATGAAATTATAGTGGTTATTTTAACTGATTTTTAAGCGTCAGGTAATCATTAGAAAACGGCAGAATGGCGCAAAGCCCTATTTACACTTTTTATTAACTTCGGCGTATTTACAATTTTCTTACTTGTCAGTTAAAAGCCAATTGACTAAAACAAAAAATAATCAATAATTATCATTGAGTTAGGAAAACGATCTAGCGTTAAACTACTTTTATACTGCTTCTTTGGGCAATATGAAAAGCGAGCTATACAAAGTACGACTTATCTTAGGTATTTCTCGTATTTATGGTCGAACCAGATGAAATAATAAACAATAATGTAGTAATTTTACAATATTTTCTAGTTATTGAATTCTCTGTAACTAATCTAAGTTTGTTTCAGCGATAAAAGGGTTAGGGGGGAGTAACTGTATCAGCTCGGCTCTTTCCCCATCAGTCAGCACATAAACACCGCCATCGTTTCCTACCGCAACATCACGAACCCTTTGATTTACCGAAGAAAACACCTTTCGATATTGAAAAGGCTGGCTTGATAAGTCAACCGCATAAAGCGCCTTCGCTTTTAAGGCCGAAACAAGCAAGTGATTAGAGAGTGCCGGAAAAGTATTGTGGTTGTATATCGCCATAGACGATGGCGCTATAGATGGCGTCCAATCCACCAGCGGATTCACCATGCCTTCGTAATGATTAAAGGGGGAAATGGTTGCCCCAGAATAGTCCCTTCCTAGCGTAACCACCGGCCAACCATAGTTCGCTCCAGGCGTCAGCTGGTTTAGTTCATCGCCGCCATCTGGGCCGTGTTCATGCAAGTAGACGTCACCATTTTGCATTTTCACTAACCCTTGTGGGTTCCTGTGCCCCAAGGTATAAACAAACGGTGCATTATTAAAAGGCACATTTGAGGCAGGCTCTCCTTCTAAAGTAAAACGAAGCACTTTCCCTAACTGTGAACTTAATACTTGGGCCTGCTCGCGGTAATCGAAACCGTCTCCTGTAGTCACCAACCAAGTGCCATCATCCATGACCACCAGCTTGCCACCAAAATGCACAGGCGTAGCCTTGCTGTCGTTAATTTCTATTACTGGTGTGAGTGCTTCAATTTGCCCATCATCAGCCAAAACACCGCGCATGATTGCCAAACGATTCGCGTCGTCGGTGCCCTTCGAGTACGAAAAAAGAATGACTTTCGAGGTGCTAAAATCAGGAGAAAGCGCCATGTGTAGCAGACCGCCCTGCCCTTTTTGATAAAGCTGTGGAAGGGGTAATTTTTGTTGAACCAAGGTTTTTCGAGCTGATGCTTGTGCTGAGCCGGCTTGTTGGGGCGAAGATGGTTTGTCAGAACTAACCACAGTAGAAGGTACGGTGACAATCGTGCCGTCTCGTTCTGCCACTAGCCAGCTGCTATCGGGCAATTGCAAAAGTGCTTTCGGATAATGTAAATCTTTGGCAATTGCCGTCGTTATTGCTGTATCAGACGTTTGCGCCTTAAGAGCACTTTTACCTGATATATTTGCTGAAACACCAAACGCTGACTGTACATTCAAAAACATGAGCAACAAAATGGCTACATGTCGTGAAATCGATTGTGTCCGATGTTTTTTAAATCCGCTTATTTTGTAAACTCGCATTTTATTAATAGCCATTTTATTACCTAGTCTTGCCGACTCACTATTGCTAAACAGCATTCCCTTACCCTATTTATTACGCTACCTTAGCATGCAATAGTAGTTTGATTGTTATAACACCTTAAAATAGCGGAAACAGCGGTTATGTGGTCTTTTATCAAAAGTTTTCTTCCTGCGTGGTTAGCAACCTTTCTAGTGGCTAGCAGTTTACACACGTTTCAAGTACTGAATGCACTGTCCAGTATTGGGGTAGAAATATCATCCACTGAGTGGTTATCTACTGCTTGGAAGGATGCCGTAGGCTTGCTACCCACCTACGGCATTATCATCGCTGTTGCACTGTTACTTGCGTTCGGGGTTGTCACTATCATTCGCAAATACGCGATAAAGCACGACATTAAAAAACCTCGCTTTATCACGTTAACGAGTGTAGCGGGTGCAAGCAGCATTGCCGTTGCGTTACTTGCCATGCAGCCTATTCTTAACGTCACGCTTATTGCGGGAGCGCGCGGGTACGATGGCTTTTTACTTCAATGTTTCGCAGGACTATTAGGTGGTTTCATTTATGGCTTATTGCGGGCAACGAGTGAGTCGGGTGCACTTTCAAATAGGTAATAGCCGCCACTCCCAACGCTAATGTCACACAGGATCCACGCTTAAACCTTGCTCAAACCAGCGATCCCCAGCCCCATTCAAATTTATTCAAACTGTCAGCAACCATCACTGAGGTGAATGTTTAGCTATAATGTAATAGGTATGTAAATAAAAATGAACATTTGTTACTGTAGCGACATAGTCATCTTTCATTGAAACCTCTCATTCAGGATAAAGCATTATGTTAACGTACCCAGAAAACGTTACTTGCCTGGCCGACAATATTGAAGCCGTTCTTACTAAGCATGCTGATAAGCCTGCGTATACCGCATTGGGTCAAACCCTTACCTTCAAAGAAATAGACGAAAAATCTGCTGCCTTAGCGCGCTACTTCACTCATGAAGCCAAGCTAGAAGCCGGCGACAGAATTGCTATCCAGCTGCCTAACCTTATTCAAAACCCTATTGCCGTTTATGCTGCTTTGCGCGCAGGCTTGGTAGTGGTTAACACTAACCCGCTTTATACCGAGCGGGAAATGAAGCACCAATTTACTGATAGCGGCGCAACAGCGTTAGTTATCTTAAGTGATTTACTGCCAAAATTTGATGCCATTAAAAGCGACACTCAAATTAAAACCGTTGTTGCTACATCGGCGACTGAATTATTAGATGCTGCTACGGCGCCTACTTTAACAGGTACTGTATCGTTAACTGATGCGATTAACGCCGGTGCAGATTTGCCCGCCGTGGTAAGACCTAAAACAGAGTTTGAAGCCCTTGCCATGTTGCAATACACGGGAGGAACTACAGGGGTATCTAAAGGCGCATCCCTTAGCCATAAAAACGTTATGAGCAACAGCGTTCAAATGCTTGACCACCTAGGCGGGTTCTTCAAGGAAGGTGAAGAAGTGGTAGTTTGTCCACTTCCTTTGTATCACATTTATGCCTTTACTGTTTGTATGATGGCACTATTCGCGAAGGGCAGCCATATCGTGCTTATTCCGAATCCTCGTGATATCGACGGTTTCATTCAAACATTAAAGCCGCATAAAATTACCGCGTTTGCGGGCATCAATACTTTGTTCGTTGGTTTGGGTCGTCACCCAGAATTTGCCAAGCTCGACTTTTCAAAACTGCATTTAACCATGTCTGGTGGTACAGCCCTCACTCAAGGCGCAGTATCTATATGGAAACAAGTAACAGGCAATACTATTACTGAAGGTTACGGGTTGTCAGAAACCGCGCCAGTGGTTTCTTTTAACTTACCTGGCGAAGAAGAAATTGGTACCGTTGGTAAACCACTGCAAGATACTGAAGTTGCGTTGCTAGACAGCTCCGATAACCCGGTAGGCGAAGGAGAGTCAGGACAAATTGCGGTTCGCGGACCGCAGGTTATGCTGGGCTATTGGAACAGAGACGACGAAACCGGAAAAGTCATGACAAAAGATGGCTACTTTAAAACCGGTGATATCGGCGTTTGGGTAGCATCTGGCGCACTTAAAATTGTCGATCGCTTGAAAGACATGATTATTGTTTCTGGTTTCAATGTGTACCCTAATGAAGTAGAAGATGTACTCACTGCCCATCCAGATATTATGGAAGCCGCTGTAGTCGGTAAACTAGATGAAAAATCTGGTGAGCGAGTATGCGCGTTCATTACCGTCAGCAAGCCAGTTACTAACGATGACATCATTGCGTTTTGCAAAGAAAGCTTAACCAATTACAAAGTACCTAAGGAACTTACCGTTTTAGAAGAGCTGCCTAAATCTACCGTAGGGAAAATACTCCGTAGAGAGCTGCGTTCAGCCTAAATTAACTTAGCCCTACTTGCCGTTAATGTGAATAAAATCAGGTTATTGCTACCAAAGAATAACCTGATTTGTTTGCTGCAATATCATTTCCGTTCTATAAATAATCTATTAAGCCCAACGTAAGTTTACCCCAACGCTGTGAACTCCCTTTTAATCAAGCAAATCAAAGCTGCATTTTCTTGTAAAAACAACGAAGAAGGCGAACTTTGGTTAGACGATATACTCAATAAAACTACTTTGTTAGACAATCATGATGCATCCCGCCTTACCACTGGCCTTAGTGCATTGCTTGCCTCTATTGACAATACATACCGCCAACATGGTCTTGAAGCCGAAGATGAGACGACAAGCGGCGGGTACGCATGTCAAAATAGTATGGATAGACAGCCTTTAGAACAAGGGCAAACCTCGCCTCAAGAATTAGCAGCCATTACAGATAACCTTGTTCAATCGGTCAATACATTATTAACGGCGCAAGCGCGACCTGAAATTGATAACGACATTGCTAGCTTAACCTCGCTGTCCACCTTGGTCTTAGACTTAATTACTGAGCAACAACACAACGAAAACGACATGCTGATCCAGAGACGAGCAATGGATCAGCACAGCATAGTGGTCACGCTCGACTTAAACGGCACTATCTTAAGTGCTAATGATAAGTGCTGCCAGTTATCTGAATTTACTCGGGACGAGCTTATCGGGAATAATGCGGATATGCTCAATGTTAAAAATGTCCCCTTACCCACACGCCTCGCTATTCTGAAATCCTTATTTGAAGGTGAAATTTGGCACGGCGAGCTTCAAAGTATCACTAAGTCCGGCACCCCTTGGTTTGTATTTTGTACCATCGTACCCAATGTAAATGATCAAGACCGTGTTGAAAACTTAGTCGTACTTTGTACCGATATTTCCAATCAAAAAAGGTTAGAAAAAAGGTTAGAGACAGGTAGGCAGTTTTATCAAAGCATTACTAATAGCATTGGTGAAGGCGTATATGCTGTAGACGCCAATGGCAAAACTCAATTTCTTAATCCTGAAGCATCACGTTTATTAGGGTGGGAATTAGAGGATTTACAAAGTCATAGATTTCATAATGCGGTTCATTATCAAAAAGAAGATGGCACACTCTTATCTCGAGAGGATTGTGCAGTCAACAATGCTATTTGTGAAGGAAAAACCTATAGCTCCGATGAAGACTTCTTTACCGATAAGCGAGGACGTATATTTCCTATATCAATTGTTGCAGTTCCCCTTCAAGACATTCATGGCAAGCCCAATGGGCATGTGGGTGTGTTCAGAGATATAAGTGGCCGTAAAAGGTTAGAGCGGCAGCTACAGCATGCCTACCAAGAAGCCGCTAAAGCCAACAAGGCCAAGGGGGATTTCTTGGCCACAATGAGCCATGAAATTCGCACGCCTATGAATGCCATTATTGGCTTAACTCATTTAGCGCTTGAAAGTGATAATCAAGCGCAGCAACAGAACTACATGTCCAAGGTGAGAGGTAGCGCCACCTCGCTGCTCACGCTAATAAACGGCATTTTAGATTTTTCAAAAGTTGAAGCCCAACAAATTGAATTGCACCACGCTGATTTTAATCTTGCCGATATGATGAACAAGCTCGCGCAAGTGTTTCAACATAAAGCGCGTCAAAAGCACCTACAGTTACTTTTCGATATGCGTTTAGACACGGATGTTACCTGTAAAGGTGACAGTGACAAGATTTATCAGGTGCTGGTTAACTTATTGGGAAATGCAATTAAGTTCACGCGTCACGGCTTCGTTAAATTAATCGTTAGCCAAGAAGGAGAGGCGCTTTCTTTTTGTGTGAGCGATACAGGTATTGGGATTGATGAAGACAACAAAGAAAAACTGTTCAAAGCCTTCGTGCAGGCAGATGCGTCAATTTCAAGAGAATATGGCGGTACAGGGTTAGGGTTGGCCATTAGTAAGCGTTTAGTTGAGCTAATGCATGGTGAACTTGAATTCACCAGTGAGCTTGGCAAAGGGACTAGCTTTTGTTTTACCCTGCCTGGAATGGTTTATGAAAAGGCTAATGAGACAATCTCAATAAATGCGAGTCAATCCGTGCCCCTGCGGGAATTGAATCACCCACTGCTGTGTGTGAATACCAGTCAAGATATGGATGAAGCGAACGATATTTTAGCTCACACCCTGTCGCGCCTTTCCATACCTTGCAGCTTTATTAAAGTAAATGCAGATGCAGATGCGTTCCCAGTCACCCCTCATGATGTAATTGTTTTGCTTCCCGCTAAGCCAGCAGCATGGCAAAAATTCGTCAACCACATAAAACTTGGTGAATATGAAAATTTGAACCTGATGTGTATTGTCACTCCCGTCGACACCGAAGAAGCCAAGCGACGATTACAATCTATCAAACTCAACACGCTTAATATAATAGAGCTACCTTTTACCGATGTTCACATCTTACGGGCATTATTCCCAACCTCTGGTTCCACATTAGCGACGCACGCTGATGGACTGGAAAGTAAACTCTGGCGTAAGCGACGCTTAGCAGGAAAGCACGCCCTATTGGTCGATGATGACAGTATTAGCCTTGAAATAGCGCAACAAATTTTACTTGATGCAGGGTTGAAAGTCACCACAGCAACCACTGGCGAGCAAGCCCTAGTATTAGGTAAGAGTAACAACTTCGATGTGGTACTGCTCGATTGTATTCTTCCCAATAAAAGTGGATTCACTGTTGCTGAAGAACTCAATAATTTAAACGGCTGGCACTGCCCTATTATTGCACTTAGTGCAGATAGTAGTAGCGAAAACATACAAAAAGGGTCTAGCGTAGGTATGTGCGCGCACTTACTAAAACCCGCAAGCGCGGCTGAGATATTACATGTCATCGATATCAACATTCACACTTCTGCAAATTTAAGTAACATGCATGACAGTGACGATCCCTACCTCACTTCCCTCGCTGAGTTTTACTTAAATTATGGAAATGCAGAATTACTCGCGCAGCTTATTAATATCATGGTTGAAAACGACTCAAAGCATGATGCCATTAATTCGCTATTGGACGATGCGAGAAAAATAGGGGCTGATACTTTGGTGGCCGCGTTAGAAGAGCTACCAAGCAGCCTTGAAAACAAAGCTAATTATGCGCATAAGATATCCAACATCTCTTTCGCTTTAGACGCCACTCTTCGACTTATTGCTCATACGCTTTCATTGCCAAAAGAGTATGATGAAAAAGAAGTAGAAGAGACACTATCTATCTCAGATTTATCAGCGGTGATCACTAGCCTTGAATCTTACGATGCTGAGGCGGTATCTCTACTATCAGCGCTATACCACAAACATGCAGCATCAACATCGGCATCGGTACATGCCTTAAACCATGCAAGGCAACTTGTTAGTGTTTACGATTACGGCCGAGCACTTGAAGAACTTTTACGCCTAAGGGATACACTGCTAAATGGCTGATAACCAAAAATCGAAAAAGACGGACTTTAGCATTTTAGTCGTCGACGATGAGCCAGCAAATATCGATTTATTGCAGGGTATTTTATCGCCCTATTATCAAGTAAAAGTAGCGCCCACTGGGCATATCGCATTGAAAGTCGTAGAGCAGTTCACCCCAGACCTTATTTTACTCGATATTATGATGCCGGGTATTGATGGGCATGAGGTATGCAGACAAATTAAAACTTCACCAGAACTTGCCCCCAGGCTGGCTAAAGTGCCTATCATCTTTGTTACGGCTTTGGGTCAAGGTCAAGATGAAGAAAAAGGGTTCGAATTAGGTGCAGTAGATTATATTACTAAGCCTATCTCACCCGCATTAGTGCTTGCTAGAGTAAAAACTCACATCTCGTTAGCACATCAAGTAAGAGTAACTGAACAAGAAGTTAAAATCAGAACGCAAGAACTGCTTCGTAGCCAGCAAAGTGCTATTAGCATGTTGGCCGCTGCGGGACATTACAACGATACTGACACCGGCCATCACATTTGGCGCATGGCTGCATATTGTCAGTGCTTAGCGTTAGCCTCTGGTTGGTCACCTGAAGATGCCTCATTACTGGCACAAGCCGCGCCTATGCACGATACCGGGAAAATAGGTATCCCCGATAGTATTTTAAAAGCCCCTAGACGACTTACCTTCGATGAAATGGAAGTGATGCGTACTCATGCGGCTATTGGGTATGAAATATTAACTCGCAGTAATTCCCCCTTATTTAGCTTAGCCGCAGAAATTGCGCGCTATCACCATGAAAAATGGGATGGTAGTGGCTACCCTTATGCATTGAAAGGTGATCGAATTCCGTTGAGCGCTCGCATTGTGGCAATTGCAGATGTGTTCGATGCCCTGACTATGAAACGCCCTTATAAAAAGGCATGGCCGGATGAAGAAGCATTTGCCTACATTGAGAGTGAATCGGGCAAGCACTTCGACCCACAATTAGTGTCTGCTTTTTTGTCTATCAAAGAAGAAGTATTGAAAACAAAAGCGTATTGGAATGAACTTGAAGCTAGAAATGAACTCCCATCGATAGAAGCGTTTCTTCCCTGAGTCCTTATGCTTGAAGCCCTAACTCCCTAGGGCTTGTTTGAATGACGCTAATCAGCGAATGCAGTTTATCTATGCAAAATACTACGGTGAAACCACAGATTTAAACGATGATCTGTTAGTTCATTTTTCTCTAAATTATCAGAATAAAATTGTCATATTTAATCGAATAAAACACGTCTTTTTTTAGAATTGGGTTACCGGTATTCCTCCCTCATATAGGGCGTTGGAGGAACATACTATGACTAACACACACATTTTCACCCTTGCTGCACTACTCACTCTATTACTTACCCCATTTTCTGCTAACAGTAGCGAAAGCCAATCGCCTAGCTTATGGCCAGCACCAACACAAAGCGCTCATGGCTACGCTATCGACTTCATACGTGGAGAGGGCGCGGTAAATGGCATCAAATTAGCCTATCAATACAATATCGATCAGCCTTTAAACGTAAGTTGGCCTATGACCTTAACCATGGAAACCAGCGCTAACTTTTGGGAATATGGTGACGATAATCAGTACGACTCAAATATTGTACTCGCCCTTTCACCTATTTTACGGTTTCCGCTAACCACAATGTTTAACAAGCCTATCGATTTAGAGTTGGGCATTGGCGTGTCGTTACTAGATGATACTCAATTTGCAGGTAAAGACGTGTCTACCCACTATCAGTTTGAAGATAGAATTGGATTTTCAACCACGTTTGGGCAATACCAAGAATACCGCGTGTCTCTGCGCTACTTTCACTATTCGAATGCAGGTTTTAAAAAGCCCAATCCAGGGTTAGATTTTATATCGTTGTCATTTAGCCAACGGCTTTAAGAGTAAGACTTCAGCCTAGTGAGCTATTAACTACAACAACACAAACAAAAACGCCGCCGGCTCGTTTAGATGCCTACGGCGTTTTGTTATCGCGATTATCCTTTAAGCGTGCTAGCTGTTGCGTCTAACTGTTACCAAGCTCAGCTTCAATGATTTCGGCTTGTGTCTTTTCAGATTGCACAAACTGTTTCCACTGCTGCGCCATAGCACGGCTTTTCTGATGCTTTTCAGCTTCAGCAAGTTGGTTAAGTGCTAGTGCATACTGCTTTTGATTGTAAAGGGCCATGCCTTTAATCAAATATACCAAACCAGGGTTACGCATCTCGCCTTTTTCAATCGCGCGATCTGCTGAGGTAATCGCCTCATCCCAACGTTGTTCATTAAGCAAAATTTGCGCTAGCTGAGCATCTAACTCACCGTCTTCTGATAATTCTGCTGCTTGCATCATTACCGGAATCGCCTTGTCCTGCTCTTTGGCGAGAGTCCAGCTTTGACCTAAAAACTTAAGATTACGAAGGTTTTCTTCCAGCACACCCTCTTTCATAGCTTGTTCCATCAACAATGCACCTTTGTAAGGAGCACGGTGATAGTAATAAAGCTGAGCCATGTTAAAGATATCCGCTGGAGATTCTACAAAACCCTGTTGGTAAGCGGTTTCCATAATGGCAAGCTGCTTACGCTCTTCACCAAGTTCGCCGTACATGCCGGCTAACTGTATCCAATACTTTGGTTCGCTATAAAGCTTTACTAGCTTGATCAAAACATCTTTTACTTTAGCAGGCTGCTTAAGTTCATAGAACACCGCGCGTTGAAGAATAAGCCATGCTTCATCGGGCAACATGCCTTCTGCTTCATGTTCTTCAATGGCTTGTGTTATCCAATCAGCTGCATCATCGTAACGCTTGTTCTGGTAATACGCCTGTGCTTTTAACACCTTATTTTTAGGTGGAATCACACCGTTGTTTAATACTTCCCAGCGTTCGATAAATTCTATCGTTTTATCGTAGTTACCTTGCATCAAATGCAACTGCGCTAAGCTGAAAAGTGTCGACATCTCGAACTTCTCAGGAATAGGTTGCTGGTTTACCACGTTTTCAAACGATTCTAGGGCTTTGTCGTAATTTTCGTCGTTGTAGTAAATGAAGCCGAAAAAGTTATACATCATGGCTTTTTCGTAACTATTCATAGAGTCAGCTTTTTCTTCTACCTCTTTAAGAATAGCAATAGCTTCTTCTACATCGCCTGCATCATCGGCGGCTGACTGTGCACGTGCTAATTGCTCGTACACCTTCCCGCGAAGTGTAGGAACACGACGGGTTTTCTTATCACTGGCTTTTTGTTCCTGGGCAACCGCATTATTGGCAACCAACATAGTAGGAACAGACACAGTTGCAAAAACAACGGCAAACGCCAGTGCACTAAGCAATGTATTCGTTTGTTTTATTCTCATGTCATTATCCGTCTATCTGGAAGGTAATACGGTTTTGAATACCAGACACTTCCGTGGCTTCGCCATTTACCACTCGCGGCTTATACTTAAACTTCATTGCTGCATCCATTGCTGCTTGTTCAAATATACCCTCTGGGTTGGCTTCTATCACGATAGGATCTCGCACTGCGCCTTGCTTAGTTACCGTAAATTCAACAATAACAAAGCCTTCAATACCACGTTGTAAAGCACGACGAGGATACACCGGCGCCACCTTAACAATAGGTAAATACTCGCCATCACCAGACTCAAGGGCTAACCCGCCGTCTAATGAAATATCATCACCAACATCTGCACCGAAATCCATAGACGTCCCTTCCGCATCAGGAGTGGGTGAGTCCATTTGAGGCTGCTCCATTTGTGGTGGTGGCTGATCTGGCTTAGGCGGCTTTTTAGGCTTACGGTCTTTTTTCTCGACCTGTTCGTCCTGCTTAACCCTAACAAAGTCAAGTACACTACCCTTTGGCGGTTCCGTTAACGCACTGCCACCCATCTTGATAAGTGATTGCATCAAGAAGAACAGGCCTAACGTGATCGCAAGGGATATAACAAATGCGATTATATATCGTGGCATGATTTATGGCTCTTGAGCTGCAATCGAAACATCAAAAACACCTGCCGCACGGGAGGCATCCATAACCTTAATAAGGGTTTCAGTCGTTGATTCTTTATCTGCTTGAATCACAACAGTACCCTGCGGGTTTTCAGCGTGTAGACGCTCGATGTTAGCCTGTACTGCGCGCTCATCGATACGACGCTTATTAATCCAAATCTCGCCTTTATCAGAGATAGCAATAAGAATGTTAGCGCGGTCTTTTTTCACAGCAGTAGCTGCTTCAGGGCGGTTAACATCAATACCCGCTTCTTTCACAAACGATGCGGTTACAATAAAGAAAATCAACATGATAAATACAACGTCCAGCATGGGCGTCATATCGATGGCTGCTTCTTCTTCATCAACTAGGTTTTGAAAATGTTGCTTCATAATTTTTACCTTACCTTAATGCCGTAGCATTAACGTTGAATAGTCAATGCATCCTCAAGATGCGTGCGTTCAGATTTCACCATACGGTTAAGCCACGTAGAGGCGAATACGCCTGAAAGTGCACCAACCATGCCCGCCATAGTGGGGATAGTGGCTTTCGATACGCCTGATGCCATAGAGCGGGCGTTACCCGAACCTGCAATGGCCATAACATCGAACACTTCAATCATACCGGTTACCGTTCCCATCAAGCCAAGCAGCGGACAAAGCGCAACCAAAGACTGAATAATCGGGATACTACCGTTAAGACGCATAGTTAACTGTGAAATCGTTTTCTGACGAACTTGCTGTGCAATCCAAGAAGCGCGGTCGTTACGTGCAGTCCACATAGATACCGCTTCTTTCTTAGCTTGCTTATGCCAAATCATCAGATACATGGCACGCTCGAGGATCAAAAGCCACATAACGAATATCAGCAGACCGATGACCAGAAGAACCTGGCCACCTGTTTCTGTGAAATCGCGAATTGCTTCCAGAAACTCGATCATGATTAGCTCCGCTCTGCGCGCTCTGCAATAACGCCAGATGCCTGTTCTTGTAGGATATATACAATGTTCTTAGAACGTGTATTCAGCATGGCGTATAGCAAAGTCATAGGGATTGCTACTACTAGACCAAGAACCGTCGTAACTAGTGCTGTTGAAATACCACCAGCCATTAGTTTCGGGTCGCCTGTACCAAATAAGGTAATGGCTTGGAATGTATTAATCATACCGGTTACCGTACCAAGTAAACCCATAAGCGGCGCTACTACTGAGATAATCTTTATGATAGTAAGGTTACGCCCTAGCTTAGGTACTTCGCCCAAAATCGCCTCAGTAAGGTGAAGCTCTAGTGCTTCAACATCAGCGTTTGGATGCTCGTCACGTACTTTAAGTACACGGCCAAGTGGGTTGTTGGTTTTAACTTCTTTGCTCTTAAGCTGCTTGTTCACTTTCATGCGAATAAGCGACAAGGTAATCAAACGCTCTAGGGCAAGTAACAAACCGAACGCGCCAACGATAAGGATGATGTACCCTACTACGCCGCCTTGTTCAACACGCTCTTTAAGATTGGGCGCCTGAACTAGAAGACCTAGAATTGAACCACCTGTTGGGTCGATACCAAACTGAACTAACTCACCACTTGCAGATTCTTGAAGTTCTGCAGCTGAGCTGTTGTAACGGTCAGCAGGCTGACGGATAAGTTCTGAAACTGTTCCGGTCACACCGTTGTACTCAAGGTATTTACCGTCAGCAACTAGCGCGAAAGGTCCTACGCGTACCACTTCTTTCGATACTTTCTGACCACCCGCTTCAACGACGTCAGTAGTGAATTTGGTGACTTTCCCTGACTCAGTCATTTCACGTTGCATTTCAAACCAAACACGCTCAATTTCTTCGATAGAAGCAAGCTTTGAGCTAGAGCCCATGTCTTGTGCCATTTTATCAAGGAAGTCTGAACGACCTGTGATTTGAGCCGATACTACTGAGTTATAAAATTTGTTTTTCGTGTCGCCAGCAATTTGCTGAAGAACACCAAACAATTCTTTTAGTGAACCTAAACGTGTATCTAGCGCACCGTTAAGGTCGGCCAATTTAAATTCATTTTCTTCAAATCGTGTTTCAAGCTGCTCTGACTGTGCCAACATCTGGTCACGACGAGCGCGTGTATCGCGCAATACTTGATCTTGCTCAGCACGTTGAGCAACAAAATCTCGCTCACGTTGTTTATTTTGCTCAGACTGTGCAAATTGTCCCTCTTCAAGCTGCTTAAGCAGTGCGTCTAGGTCCATTGCGCGGTCGTTTTGTGCTACTGCACCAGCGCTTAAGCTAAGGGCTACTAGGCCAAAAGCGATACGTTTTACTGAATTAAACATTCTCATCAACCTCTTAGTCTGTAATAGCCACTGGTAACATTAGCAAGTCTGGGGCAAGTTGTTTCTTCGCCATGCGCAGACCTTTAGTAATTTGTGTGCGGTAGCTACTGTCTAGCTCTTCCCACTGGCGAGTTTGCTTGTTCCAAACACCTTGTGAACTAGCATCACGAGTTTGATAAATAAGCGCTGTGCGACCTAAGCGTAAAAACTCTACGTCACGCTCTTGACCATTAATAGTATGCAAGCCGCTGTAGGCTTCCATGGTGCGACCGTAGTCCATCTCAACTTGGTACGCTTCCATTACACGACGGAACTTCTCAGACGCGGCTACATCGGCGCGGTCCATCATGGCTTTCAAATCCATAACGCGGTTTTTGCGTTCTTCAGGAAGAAAAGGTACGTCTAGGGCAATAAACTGTTCCATGCCGTCAATCATACGCATCATAAGCGGGGTAATTTGACGCTCAACAACCGATACTTCATCAATAGCGGCGTTCAAGTCATCCATTTCTTGTTCTTGGCTGCTAATTTGTTTACGAAGTTGAGTGTTATAAACTTCCAAACCTTCAATTTCTTTCATCAAAGTTTTGAATTGCTGAAGTTTACTGTCAATCTGATCGGTAATGCCGTTTATTTTTTCCTGCGACTTCGCAGCAGATTCATTAATTTTCGCCGCCTCATCGATAACGGGATTTAGTACTTCATCGTCTTGTGCTAGTACAGGTGTCGCTACAAGCGCGCCTGCAATAAGCAAAGAATTGATAAGCTTCATACATTCAAACCTTTAAAGTTAAAAGAAATCGGGATTACCGACTATAAAATTCTGGGCGTAGGATAGGAGTTTTCCATGACAGTTTTATTACATAACCGTCATATTCAGCAGACAATCGCGCAATAAAAAGCCCGGACAATTCCGGGCTTTTTAAATTAGAAGTCGTAACTTACACTAGCACTAATACCTGTGCCGACGGTTTCACGGCGCAACAAGAGTCCTTCTTGTTCAATTTCCTTATCCTCGTTGAGGATATTTTGAAACTTCAGTTTGACCGTAGTGTTGAAGTCAGGATAGTAAGTGTAAACAAAATCCAAAGAATGGAATGGATTTTCTATCCCGTCTTCGAACCCGCGAACACCTGGTGCAATAATTCGCTCACCAAAAGAGTTATACACCAATGAAGCCGAATGCTCTCCATTGTCTGAATCCCAACCTAATTGAAGGTTAGCAACCCACTCAGAGTGACCCACTAAACGACGTTGGTCATTAGTAATAGTCGCTGTAATGGTGCCGCCATAAGCTTCTCGTGCTTGCTGTGAGAACAAAGAATCTTGATCACCGCTGCCAATGGTCACTTCTGAATCTGATATCGTCATGTTACCAGATATAAAGAAGTTACTCATTGAATCGCTGATGAAGCTGAGGTCGTGTAAAAACTCCACTTCAACCCCATATAACTCACCTTCTTCGCCGTTAGCGGTAAGCAGCTGAGGTACCCCCTCACCGCCATCGAACTGAACCATCTCGATAGGGTTTTCCATGTCTTTATAAAATAGAGCAACAGACACGTTATTCCCTTGAGACATGTACCATTCCCAGCGAACATCTATGTTCATAAGCTCTGTTTCAACCAAAGATGGTGAACCACGAACAAGGAATTCGGTAAGCGGATCGATAAAGAATGTAGTACTGATATCACGTAAATCAGGACGAATTAACGTTTGGCTGATGTTGAAACGATATTGCATTTCATCACTGGCAATATAGGTTAATGCGAATGAAGGAAGAATATCGTCTTCATTATAAATACTGTCCGCAATTTCATCCGTTTCTGCTGCAAACTCATTCGAGTGTTCAACAAAAGGCACTGAGATTTGCTGGAACTCTTCCCAACGGGCACCACCACTTAAACGCCACTTTTTATCAATGAAGGCATCAACCATCAAGTAACCAGCAGTCAGTTTACTGGCTGCAGAATACTTATCACCTTCACCGGTATTGTCTTGAAATAGCGAGCTACCTGTTGAACTTGCATAGAAGTCAGGGTTATTAATATTTTCTTCTGAGAAAATATCATACAGTCGGTTGCCCACTTTAAATTCATCATTAATACCAAAATGGCGAATCGCTAAATCGATATTAACGGCATCACGGGTTTTCTCGTAATAATCAAAACCAGCTTTAATTTCGATGTCATACCCGTCTCCGTAGAAGGGGGTAGAGATATTAAAACCATAAGTATCAGATTCATCTTGAAGGCTTTGATATTGACGGTTTAAGTTAGTCCCTGAAGTATCATCAATACGCTCAAGCTCTAACGCACCTGCGTCGTCATAGAATAACTGGTAAGTGACTTCCATAATATCTGGCGCTTCACGCGAGGCACGGCTTGTACCTGCATACCAATCAAAAAACACACCGTTAGCAATATCGAGGAAGTTATGTGTCCCTTTCAACTGTGACGACACCATTTCACGCTCTTCGAAAATGATATCCATACGACTGAACTCTTCCACGCCGATGGTGCTTTCACTATCGTCGAAGTATTCACCGTCACGCAGACGGTCACGCATGTCGTGCAACATCATATTAACCAGTTCAATTTTGTGGTTACTATTTAACTCGTAACCCACATTAAACATGCCGCTCCAGCGAACATTTTGTTCGGTCGAAATCATGTCACGATATTTGGTGAAGCGAGGATTATCTTGTCCGCCACCAATATCATTACCCAATTGTTCTTCGGTAATTGACCATTCGTTACTGTAAGAAACCGTCGCTAAGAAACCCAGTACACTGTCATCGTCAAACGTGTAACGATTACCTAGGGTTGCGCCTAAATTGAAGTCTGGCTCTGCAGACTTACTTTCAGGGCCAATATCCCAGTTGAATGAATTCAATATTTCTTGTGTTTGCGCTAACGTGCGTGAAGAATCACCTTCAAAGCCGTCAGAGCCAGAAGCGGCAAGGTTAGATGCAATGATAGACGGCAAAGCACGTGTGCCATCGTCTCGTCCAGTCCAATCGTCGCTGCCACCTTCATAGAAAAATCCATCGTTACTGTTTTCTGAATTCCAACCTGCCCCACCAGACACACTGAAAACGAATTCAGTTGGAATAGATTTAGTACGAATATTAACGTTACCGCCACCAAAATGACCAGGCATATTGGGTGAAAACGATTTTTGTACGTTCAAGCTTTCAATGATACTTGAAGGGAATAAATCCAATGGAACCACTGAACGCGTAGGATCAGGGCTAGGTACTGTCATACCATTTAATTGTGTGCTTGAGTAACGTTCACCCAAGCCACGAACGTAGATGAATTTACCATCTACCAATGTCAATCCAGTTACACGACGAAGTGCTGCTGCTGCATCGCCATCACCGGTACGTGCAATTTGATCTGCACCCATGATATCGGCAACAAACGCTTGGTTTTGACGTTCTTGCATTACCGCTGTTGCAGTCCCTTTTAATCGGGTACCTGTAGCAACAACTTCTTCAATCACTTCATCTTCTGATTGTTGCGCTATTGCCGCTGTCGACAACAAACTTGAACCCAGAATGGAAGAAATGGCAAGAGTCAGGCTACCTAACTTGAATATTGACGATTGATTATTTTTCATTATGGAAACTCCTATGGGACTGTAGTTAGGAAGACCTTTCAACACAAAAGCTAAGGCGCACAAGCGCCTTAGCTTCAATGAATGACGAAAGTAAATTAGTCTTCAAGACCTACAGTTACCCAGCCTAGCGTCCAGTTAGCTTCGCCATCGAATGCACCTTTATAATCAGTGCTATCGAAGAAGCTATCTAGCGTAGACGCATCAAAACCAGAACCAAGTAACGCTGAATCACTGCTTGGCACATAGCCGGTTGCATCATCGAAGCTTAGTGCATCAATATCCGCAACAACGGTGTTACCGTCTTGTGATTCAAACCACTCTTGGGTTGTTGCCGTGCCAATCACGTCAGAACCAAATGCGCTTGTAGACTCACAAGCCACAGTAGAATGGGTAACAGTAAGCGAAGCATTTGCTGCGTTTGCAATTGATTCGTCACCGTTAACACGTAGGCAGTTGCTGTAGTCAGCGCCACCAGTTACTACTAAGTTTTTAATGGTTCCTGCTGTACCGTTGCGAAGACGTACGCCGTTGGTATCTGTAGAACCAATGATGGTTACGTTAGATACAGTAGGCGTAGTAAGTGGCGTCCAAGTAGGGTTATCTTCGTTATTGTCAGCTTCAAATGCATTGTCGCCGCCGTTAAGACCCTGTTTGATAAGTACGTACTGTGCCTTACCTGTCCAACCGAAAGACCAATCTAGTGAGTCATCACCAATTGCAGTTAGTACTAGGTGACTAACGTTTACCGAGCCACCGAAGAACTCAACACCATCGTCTAAGTTTTCGTGAACTTGGATGAAGTCAACTTCAGTACCACTACCGACACCTGCAAATGAGATACCGTTTAGTTCATCACCTGCTGCAAGTGCTTTACCTGCATGTTTAACGATAACATAGCGGAAAGTACCTGAGCTATCTTCTGCGTCAGCGCCGCCATATAGGCCAGCATCACCTTCAGCAGACACACCACAGGCTGCTAATTCAGCATCTGAGGTTGCATCGTCGTCACCTGTGTTACACAAGTTAGTTGGCGCATTACCTAAGATAACTAGGCCACCCCATTGACCGATAGTCGTTTCGCCACCTGTCATATCTTCAGATGAAGTGAACGTGATAGGTAATGTTGCTGTACCAGACGCTTCCATTTTGGAACCGCGGCGTACAACTAAGAAATCGTCGCCATCTTCACCAAATACGGTCGTACCGCGTTGGATATAAAGCGTGGCACTATCAGCATTATCGTTACCTACGGCAGTGCGGCCTTTAATTAACCAGTGAGCATCATTGGTTAAAGAAACGTCTGCGGTAAAGGTAGTATCAGCAGCAAGTTGATACACTGGCTTATCAGTAATCGCAGCAAAGCTGCTTGAAACGTCAGTGGCTAGGCCTTGCTCAAATGCATTAGTCACATCAGAAGGAATTGAATCGTTAACAGCAACAGTCCAACCATCCATCCAGTTATTTTCACCGTCGAACGCACCGATGTAGTCAGTTGACGTGAAGAAATCACTGTCAGCAGACATATCAACGCCAGCGCCAAGCAAAGGAGAACCTGAGCGAGGTGTGAAGCCATCAGTAGAAAGCATCAATGCGTCAGCCGTTTGTACACTGTTCCCAGTTTGGCCGGTAAACCAATCTTGTGTTGAACCACCGCTGATTTCATCAGAACCGAAGTTGTCATCTGTCTCACAGGCAACTATTGAGTTTTCAACTGAAAGCGCACCAGACTCTGCATTCGCGATAGATTCAGCGCCATTAACACGTAGGCAGTTTGAATAGCCTTCACCCGCAGTAACGACTAAGTTACGTACTGCACCAGCGGTACCGTTACGTAAACGCACACCGTTTGTGCCATCTGCACCAACGATAGTTACGTTCGAGATAGTTGGGCTAGTAAGCGGCAACCATGCAGGGTTATCTTCGTTGTTATCCGCTTCAATAGCGTTATCACCACCTGCAGCCGATTGCTGGATATAAACGTTTTGTGCGTTACCAGTCCAACCAAATGACCAATCAAGTGAGTCATCGCCGATATCAGTCAACACAATGTTACGAACGCTTACTGTTCCACCGAAGAATTCAACACCGTCATCTAGGTTTTGGTGAACTTGGATAAATTCAACTTCAGTACCAGAGCCGATACCCGCAAATGAGATACCGTTGAGTTCGTCACCTGCCGCTAATGCGCGACCTGCATGCTTAACAACGATATAGCGAAGTGTACCTGAATTATCTTCAGCATCTGCACCACCGTAAAGGCCTGCGTCACCTTCAGCTGCTACACCACATGCCGCTAACTCAGCATCTGAAGTATCTGAGTCATCACCCGTGTTACATAGGTTTGTAGGTGCGTTACCAAGTAAAACTAGACCGCCCCATTGGCCGATTGACGTTTCTTGACCTGTTAAGTCTTGAACCGACGTAAAAGTGATTGGTGCGTTAGCCGTACCTTCAGCTTGAATCTGAGAGCCACGACGCACTACTAAAAAGTCATCGCCTTCTTCACCGAAAACGGTTGTGCCTTGTTCAATGTAAAGTACCGCGTTGTCTGCGTTATCGTTACCAACAGCTAAACGACCTTTAATTAACCAATAAGCATCGTTAGTTAACGTTACATCATTGGTTAGTGTTGTATCTTCAGCAAGTTCATAAACTGGCTTGTCAGTTAATTCAGGGAAGTTAGCTGAAACATCTGTCGCAAGACCTTGCTCGAAAGCAGTCTGAATATCAGTTGGGAATCCACCGTTTACACCAACCGTCCAACCGGTCGTCCAATCTTCTCCCGCTGGGTCAAATGCGCCGATGTAATTTCCACTGTTGGCTAAAGGCGATGCAGAAGTTGGGAAATAACCGTTATCTTCAAATAAAAGTTCAGAAGGCGTTAATACGCTATTACCTGTTTGACCTTCAAACCAAGCTTGCGTAGATTCGCCACCAATATCATCAGAACCAAAGTTATTTGCTGGTGTTTCACACGCAACAACAGAGTTAGTTATCGCTAGCTCGCCAGACTCTGCATTCGCAATAGACTCGTCGCCATTTACGCGCAGACAGTTAGCCGCTAATGTAGAGCCGGTAACGACTACATTAGATAGCACCCCTGCTGTACCGTTACGTAAACGTACGCCGTTAGTACCGTCGGCACTTACAATGGTTACGTTAGAAACAGTTGGCTTGGTAAGTGGTAACCATGAAGGATTATCTTCATTGTTATCCGCTTCAATAGCGTTGTCGCCACCGTCTGCAGATTGCTGAATGTAAACGTTAGTTGCACTACCCGTCCAGCCGAAAGACCAATCGAGTGAATCATCACCAATGTCAGTAAGTACAACATTACTTACACTAACCGTACCACCGAAAAATTCGATTCCGTCATCAAGGTTTTGATGAACTTGAATGTGATTAACTGTTGTTTCAGAACCGATACCCGCAAATGAAATACCGTTTAGTTCATCACCAGAAGCCAATGCTTTACCAGCATGCTTTACAACAACGTATTCAAGCGTACCTGAGTTATCTTCCGCGTTGTTGCCGCCATATAGGCCTGCATCACCTTCCGCTGAAACACCACAAGAAGCCAATTCATCGTCAGAAGTTTGGTCATCGTCACCTGTGTTACAAAGGTTAGTTGGTGCATTACCTAGCAATACCACACCACCCCATTGGCCAATTGATGTCTCTTCACCAGTAACGTCTTGGATAGACGTCATTATGATTGGCGCTGAAGATGAACCAGACGCTTCGATTTGTGAGCCACGGCGTACGACTAAAAAGTCATCACCGTCTTCACCGATAACGGTTGTACCTTCTTCAATCGTCAGTACTGTTGAATCAGCATTGTCGTTACCTACTGCCGTACGACCTTTGATGATCCAGTGAGCATCATTTGTTAACGTCATGTCTTGGGTTAACACTAAATCGTCGTTTAAGCGATAGACAGGCTTATCGGTAATTGTAGAGAATTCGCTTGAGGCGTCAGTCGCCAAGCCTAATGAAAATGGCGTATCAACATCAGGGGTCGTTGGCGTAGTTGGGGTCGTTGGCGTGGTTGGAGTCGTTGGCGTTACAACAACTTCGTCACCTTCGTTAATATTTATATCGCCACCGCAACCTGCAAGAACAAGTGCTGTGGTAATAGCACTGATCTTAAAAACATTACGAATTTCCATTAAATTCTCCAGTTAGATCTTAGTTTGAATTTCAAAGTCCGGTAGAGGTTAAATGAGAAGGGTGACATTTTTGTTACAAATGTGGATTCACACTGAAATTTTTGGAACTTTTATAAAATCAGTTGATAGCTTAAATTTTGTCTTGTTTTTTATGTTGTTAGCGAGAGATTGAAGGGGCGAACCGGGTGGTTATATTGACAAATGGACTAATTTTTATCTCGAAACCACTTAGTTATGACGTTTTTATTACCAGCCGTTACAGGCTCAGCATAATGAAGCGTATTGAAGTTAGGCACCCCTGTGTTCGTCAGATTATTCCATAGGAGTGCTGTGCCTCGATGGGGTTTTACCGATACACCTATTTTTGTAAAATAAGTATGGCCTCCTTCCATGCCATCATCTAAGTAAACCATGCAAGTCCATGTTCGTTGACCTCGCCGCTTTGCGTGTTCTAAATATTGCGGCGTACCTGGGGGAAAGAAATCAAAATGCGGTTTAAAGTATTGACCCTGCTCATAATGCTGAGCTTGTATAACTTCTTTTTCTCCTATGCCCAAGCCTAAAAAATTGACGATGCGGCTATCTATTGAGGTAACTAGTGCGCTGTCCATAAAGGCGAGTTCGCAAGTTGACGATGTTCTGATCCCTTTTGCAGAGGGCGCCCCTGTCAGTTTTGAGGGCGAAAGCTTGCTAGAAGAAAGGTCGATTACAGCATGGCACTCTTCTGCCGATAAAAAGTCATCTACACGGTAAAGCTGAACTTCCTTTTCATCGCACAAACAGGTCACATTATTAATTGAAGGCTGATGTAAAAATGCGGGCGTTGCGAGCTTGCGATAAAACTCTACATCTCGGTCGAAAACATAGTTTGAAGGTAAATTACGGCCTAAAAGCCGACGAACTGTATCTGCATCAAACCCATTTAGCGTTAACTGCTCTGTAATCACGGGAAGTGCTGTGCTTGCGAGAAGGTTTTTAACTACCCAATTTTTCCAGCGTGATGAAACATGCTCCACGGTTATTCACCTGTTTGATACAAATTAATCGACCAACCTACGCTGCCTTAAGAGCATATCTTCCCGAATAGGAAAGTAGCCATCCCGGGATACTTGCTCTTGCCCTTGCTCAGATAAAATATAGCGCAAGAACTCTTTTTCCAGTGTAGGTAAAGGTTCGCCAGGTTTTTTGTTTATGACTAAATACAAGAAACGGGAAAACGGGTAAGACTCACTGCGCACGTTATCTATGGTAAGTGGCACTAACGAATCTATGGTCTCACCTAACGGTAACGCCCGAACCCCTGCGGTTTTATATCCGTAGGCGGCATATCCCATCGCCCCTTTTCCTGAAGCAACAGAAAGTACCACTGAAGCCGACCCCGGCTGCTCGTTAACTGTATTTCTAAAATCTCCGTCACACATGGCAATCATTTTAAATAAACCGTAGGTTCCTGATACCGAGTTTCGTCCGTACAAACGAATTGGGGCGCGATATCCGTTGGCATCAATGCCTAACTCTGACCATTTATTAATTGGCCCATCTCCTCCGCAAAATTGCGTTTGAGAGAAAATAGAATCGACTTGATTTAGGGTAAGCCCTTGCAACGGATTCCTGCGTTCAACAAAGATAGCAATGGCATCCATCGCGACTTTAAGGACTAAAGGCGGGTAACCGTGCTTGCGAGTAAAATCGCGAATCTCGCTAGGTTTTAATTCTCGGCTCATTGGGCCGATAGTGGCTGTACCTTCAATGAGCGCAGGAGGCGCAGTAGAAGAACCAGAAGCTTGAATTTGAAAACCCACCTGCGGATAGAGGGCTTTGAATTCTTGTGACCAAAAAGTCATTAGATTTGCGAGTGTGTCTGAACCTACCGAAGTGATTTTTCCCGCCACCCCAGGTTGACGTTCGTAGTCTAACTCGTGGGTAGTTTCAGCGCCTAGCGTGCCTGAAACAAGAAGCAAAACGGCCACATTGCACAAGGCGATGAATTGCTTTATTCGCATTTAAATTTGCTCCGCAATTAACTCTTTATCTAGCACAAAGGAAAACTGACTGCCCTCCCCCAAGGTGCTAGCAATGTCTAAACGAGAATTATGGTGGCTAAGTACGTGCTTCACAATCGACAACCCCAACCCTGAACCACCGGTTTTGCGTGACCGTGCTTTATCTACTCGATAAAAACGTTCTGTGAGTCGATTCAGGTGATTAGATTCAATACCATCACCATTATCGTGCACCGCGAACTTTGCGCCTTCCTCATCATGCCGCCAATATACATGAATTTCACCACCAGGTGGAGTGTAGTGCACCGCATTAAATACTAAGTTAGAACAAGCACTTCGCAGCTCGGTTTCAACTCCAAAGACCTTAAGGTCGGTATCAATATGAAATTCAATATGATGCTGTTTTTCTTTATTCAGCGCTTGGGCTTCTCGCTCTATCTGAGACAGTACCGTGGGAATATTTACCACATTTTCGTAAATCCGTTCCGAGCTGGCTTCAATGCGAGACAACACCAATAAATCTTCAATCAAATTTTGCATACGGTGAGTTTGCGCAGTCATCTCCTTCATGGCTTTTTGCATAAAAGGATCTGCGGTTTCATCCACCGGCAAAATTTCTAAATAGCCATTGATAACCGTGAGAGGCGTTCGTAGTTCATGTGACACATTGGCGACAAAATCTTTACGCATGGCCTCTAACTGAGAAACGCGAGTAATATCTCGCGCAATCAATAACAGGTGCTCGTCGCCATAAGGCATAACCCGATATTCAAAGGTTTTATGCGGGTTGGTTGGCGATGGTACTTCAATAGGATATTTGAAATTTCCAGCATGAAAATACTGAATGAATTCTGGGTGTCGTAGTAAATTATCGAGCCTTCTGCCCGCATCTTGTGGCCACTTTAAGCCCAGATCCAACCGTGCTAAGCGGTTACACCAAATAATACATGCCTTAGAATCTACTACTACCGCAGCGTCGGGGAGTGCCTCAGAACCTTCCCGAAAGCGTTTTACTAACTCCCCAAGCTCTTTACGTTTATTTCTGTTTCTGCGCTGCAGGTAATAAATACCCTCGTAAATATGCTCCCACACCCCACGCACTGTAGGCGGTGACATCTTACGGCTATGCCATAACCAGCGGTTAAGCTTGTATAAATGCCAATAGTTGAAAATGAGCAGCAAAGTGGCGCCAATGGCTACGGCAAATAACATGTCATTCATGTACCAACCGATTAGCGCAAATACCAGAAGGTATAGCACTAGTCGAAGCGTACTTCTCAGCCATGAGAACGGGTAATACATAGTGAATGCGCCCTGAAACAGTGAAACGCGGAGAGCGAAGAGACGCTAATAGCGTCTCTTATCCGCTGGGAATTTAGAGTTTGGTAGAGAAACGGTAACCGGCTCCACGCACGGTTTGAATCATAGCATCATGCCCATGACGAGAGATAGCTTTACGTAAACGCCTGATATGTACATCAACCGTTCTGTCTTCCACATACACATTCGTACCCCATACATTGTCGAGTAATAGCTCACGGCTATAAACACGCTCTGGGTGGGTCATGAAGAAATGCAGTAATTTAAACTCTGTTGGCCCCATGTCTAGTGGCTCTTCATTGGCCATAACACGGTGAGACACAGGCTCAAGTTTCAAGCCATTAAATTCAATAGGCTCTTCATTTGAAGTCGGCGTTACGCGTCGCATCACCGCTTTAATTCGAGCAATAAGCTCTTTAGGTGAAAACGGTTTAGTGACGTAATCATCCGCACCCGCATCAAGGCCACGAATTTTATCTTCTTCTTCGCCTCTAGCGGTAAGCATAATCACTGGAATATCACGAGTGAACTCATGTTGCTTTAAACTCTTAGCTAATTGCACGCCGCTACCACCCGGTAGCATCCAATCAAGTAAGATTAAATCTGGGTAAGGTTCACATATTTTTTCTTGCGCTATATCGTAATCTTCGGCTTCAATAATATTAAAACCAGATTGCTCTAACACAAACTTAAGCATTTCACGGATGGGCGCTTCGTCCTCAACCACCAAAACTGTACGAGACATTATTATTTTCCTGCTCATCACAAAACGCCGCTATTATTAATGTGCACTGTGACACTTTTATTAAAACGATTACATTAATGTGTCAAGTTTTCGACAAAGATAGGTAAAATTTTCTTCATAGAGGTTGCTTGTTTATTCATACATTTACGCATATTCTTGGCAATGAAGGTCAAGTAAATTGTAGACAGAGGAATGTTGTTCAATGGCGGCGGTAAAAACGGGTTTATCAAGAAAACTGCTGACACGAGTGCTTTCTGTATACTTCATTCTTACGCTTATTGTTACCGTTGGACAGATTTTTACCGAGTATCTAAGTACCAAAGATCATGTCGAAGACGAATTACAAACTTTAAAAAATACCTTCTCAACCAGCTTAACCCGTGCCCTGTGGGAATTGAACAGCGAACAAGCTAGCTCAATAGCAGAGGGGTTATTAGAACTTCCTATTGTTGAAGGTGTACAAGTTAGGGATGAAAATGGCAATCAAATTGCCGACTTCGGTTTAAGTATTCAGCGTCCCCGCTCTCCTATCGAAGAAGAACTTATTGAAGACCACCCGGGTGGGATTTTCAGTTATAGCTTTCCATTAATATTTAAATTTTCAGGACGAGAATCGACCGTAGGCGATGTAACGCTCTACTCAAGTTTCGATACTATTTTTGGCCGTATCGAAATTGGCATCTTTTTTCTTATTGGAAATGCGTTAATAAAAACCACCTTTTTGGTGTTTCTTTTTATGACCGCGTTTCGCACCATGTTGTCCGAACCCTTGGCTGAAATAATTCATCAAATGGAAGGATTTGATCCGCTTCATCCCGATGAAAGCAAGCTTTCAGTCAAAATAAGTGACGATAATGAGTTATTGCAATTAAAAGAATCGTACAACAATGTTATCGACGATTTAATCGTATCTAATGGTAAGTTGACCAATGCTCAAAGTCAGCTATCGCATGCCAATAAAAAGCTAGACGATCAGAATCTTATTTTAGAGCAAGAAGTCGCTAAGAAAACCTCTTCGCTTTCTCAAATTATGCTTAGCCTTGAACAACAAAAAGACGAGCTTATCGCAAATCAAAGAGAGCTTCGTCAAGAGAATGAAAATAGGCAGTATATAGAAGATGAGCTTCGCAAAAAAAATTCGGAGTTAGCGAATTCAATGGGAAATTTACAACTCGCCAAAGACCAATTGGTCGAATCTGAGCGCATGGCCTCTCTTGGCGGTTTGGTAGCTGGGATTACCCATGACGTAAATACACCACTTGGCGTTGGCGTAACTGCCGCCAGCTTTTTGCAAGAGCGACTTAATAACTTAAAAACGAGTTTTGAAGAAAAAAGCCTGACTACAAAAAACATGGAAAACTTCATTAATGAAGCAGAACAAACGGCTAATCTCCTGTTAACTAACTTAAACAGAGCATCTGAGCTTATCGCAAGCTTCAAACAAGTGGCGGTAGATCAAACCAGCGAAACTGAACGAGAGATAAACCTTAACGATTACATTCGTGACATCATTAAATCACTTAAGCCAAGCTTCAAGCATAATAATCATGAAATAGTGGTTAATTGCCCTGAAGATCTTTATATTCGCTGTGCACCAGGGGCCATTGCCCAAATTGTCACAAACATGATTGTGAACTCCTTAGTGCATGGTTTTGAAGATACTAACGATGGCAAAATTACGTTAGATGTGAGCGTTGATAACAACACCATAGAAATGCGTTATCGTGACAACGGGAAAGGCTTATCTAATGACGACTTAGATAGGTTATTTGACGCCTTCTTTACGACTAAACGAGGAGAAGGTGGCAGCGGACTTGGCACACACATTATGTACAACCTTGTTACTCAGTCTTTATCTGGCCACATTGAAGCGCAAAGCAAACCTGGCGATGGCCTTCAATATACCATTCGCTTTCCTATGAAGGGTAAACCGGCTTAACAAAAAATCTCTATAACTCCCGTACTATATCCGTTGCACCGCATTCGCTAGCTTGGTACGCTTGCCCACCATTTTTAAAAGAGATAGCCTCAAATGTGGTTTAAAAATATAAAAGCCTACCAAATTACCCAGCCACTTTCCCTTGACGATGGCGACCTAGAGCGCGTCCTAAGCGAACAAGCATTCCGTCCTTGTAAGAGTCAAGATTTGGCTACGATGGGCTTTGCTTCCCCATTCTCTCAAGCTGGCAAACAAGGCACCATGTTTCAGCGCGTTGGGCAACGTTACTGGCTTACCGTTAAGAAGCAAGAAAAGTTGCTTCCTGCTGCAGTAATTAATGCCGAATTGGACGACATGGTTGCCAAAATTGAAATGGAAACCGGTTCGCCTGTCGGTAAAAAGGCGAAAGCCGATCTTAAGCAGGAAATTCAAACTCGGTTGTTGCCTCAAGCGTTTACTAAAAACACTTACACCCATGGGTTTATTTCGTTAGAAGATAACCTGGTGGCTGTTGATGCCTCTGCCGATGGCAAAGCTGAAGCCTTTTTAGCCCTAGTTCGAAAAGCCATTGGCTCACTACCGGTTGTGCCTTTAGCCCGCCACAGTTTGCAGTCTGAACTGACTCACTGGCTGACTGACTCAGCGCCAGATGGCATAGCACTACTTGAAGAAGCCGAGTTCAAATCTACAGATGATGCTGGCAGTATTATTCGCTGTAAAAACCAGCCGCTTGATAGTGATGAAATCACGATTCATTTGGATGCAGGTAAGCTGGTACAAAAAGTGGCGTTTGAATATCAAGATACCCTAACTGCAGTTATTGCTGAAGATGGCTCGTTAAAGCGTATTAAGTTTACCGATAGATTAAAAGAAGAGACTGAAGACATTCCTAAAGACCAAGTTGAAGCACGCCTAGATGCTGAATTTGCGTTAATGTCTGCAGAGCTTTGTACTTTGCTAAACTTCTTGCGTGAAACGCTCAACTTGAATGACGCTAACACCTAAACCGTGTTTAACTAGCGTGAAATTAATACGTGTTGAGCAGTGCCCCATGGGTATTGCTCAACATTTTGTTTAACTTTGCCACCCGTTAGTTACCCGCTTCACCTCTAATCACTTGCCTGCCAGCTGCCTTTACAACACCGGGTAGTGGATAATATTAATAAACCGGGTAGTGGATAATATTAATAAACTGGGTTTCCCCACTTTCATCTTTATAGCCATGCGCTTGATCGGCATCTATTAAATACTGCTCGCCGGCTTTGATGGTTTTACACTCATTACCTTGCCACAAGGTTAACCTGCCTCCAATGCAATGAATATGTTCAGTAACCCCACTTTGATGGGCCGTAGAGCGTTGCTCATGGAAGTGAGTTAGGGTAATTTCAAACACCTCAAAACCTTTGTTTACATCAAACGGAAAAAGGGTTTTCACTTGCATGTTTGGGTCGTGAATAAAGCCGTGATTAACATCGAATTCAGATTGTGCGGTTGCTGCAATAAAAGAGGAGAACGAGGCATTTAACCCTGTCGCAATTTTCCACAATGTGGCAATAGTCGGGCTTGACTCTTGCCGCTCTATTTGGCCTAACATGGCTTTAGACACACCGGTTAACGTGGCGGCTTTATCAAGAGACAAGCCCATATCACCACGCAACTGCTTTAAACGCGCAGAAATACTTAACGAAAAGTCTCCCGCCTGTAGTGCATCGCTATTGGTCTTCATCATTTACTGCTTCTTGTCACATTCTTACAAATAGAGTCGATTTAGCATTTTAATGCAAAACGCCTTGTGCGCTATAACGCACAAGTGTAGAGTTAACTTATTGCGTACGTTATAACGCACACAGTATGAAGTAGTTTAGGTTTAGGTTCAAATGGTTGGGGCAAAGATGAAATCAGAATGGCAGATTAGCCACATTTCTTCAGGATTAACGGCAGTCACCGTTGGCTATAGCAGTGCTGTTGTTATTGTTATTGATGTTGCCCGTAAAGCGGGGGCAAGCCCTGATATGGTCATCAGTTGGCTTCTCGCATTAGGTATAGGAATGGGTCTTTCCTGTATTTTCTATTCTTGGCTAATGAAAATGCCTATTGTCACCGCCTGGTCTACCCCTGGTGCGGCCTTTTTATTAGGTAGCGTGGAGCAGTACACCCTTCCTGAGAGTATTGGCGCCTTTATTATCTGCGCAGTGCTTTCGCTGGTTACCGCGCAAAGTCGCAGTTTGCTCAATCAAATAAGCCGCATTCCGGCTAGTATCTCATCGGCGCTACTGGCAGGTATTCTATTGCCTATCTGTATATCGATATTCACTGATGTAGAACAACACCCCTATATTGTTGCCAGTTTTCTGGCTATCTATCTTGTTGGAAGCCGATTTTTCCCTCGCTACCTTATGTTGTGTTTACTGGCTGTTTCTATTGTCACTAGTAGCTTCTTAAACGGTGAAATCCCGTTAACTCTCTCACTACCCACTCCCGTGTGGGTCAGCCCCGAGTTTTCAATTACCGCCGTCATTGGGCTTGCCGTTCCTTTGTACATTATTACTACCCTTTCTCAGAATTTACCCGGCATTGCGATACACCATGCCCATGGTTACCACCCCGACCATAAAAAAGTACTAAGTGGCATTGCCATATTGCAGGGGCTGCTAGCGCCATTTGGCGGGTTTACGTTCAATCTTGCGGCAATAACCGCGGCCTTGTGCATGGGGGAAGAAGCAGATAAAGATAAAAGTCAGCGTTATAAAGCGGCCATCGCCGCAGGTATTGGTTACCTATTTATGGGGCTACTTGCGTCTGTTGTGGTGGTTTTGTTCGTTTCAATGCCCCCGATTGTAGTGCATTTACTGGCAGGTCTTGCGCTGCTGGCTACCTTGCAAGCCGCCTTGGTCAAAACCGTAGAGAGCGACAAATACCGTCACGCTGCCTTGGTCACTTTTTTATGTACGGCGTCAGGCTTCAGTCTTTTATCTATCACATCAGCGGTGTGGGGCCTACTACTCGGCTTATTGTTAATGTTGGTTGAAAGTAACAAACAAAAAAGCCGAACATAAGTTCGGCTTTAGGTAGTCATGCTTGACCAGCATTATGGTAGCAAAGTGTCAGGCAAATATTTGCTTTGCGGCACTGGCAAGGTCGGCAAATTCATCAGAATGAAGTATCGCTACATCGTCAATCACATCACGCTGTATGGCTAAGTTCAAAACAGCGTCTTTTTGACTGTCCATTGCGCCAGAAACGGCCGCACCAACACGAACGAAATCTATGTAAGTAACCTGCTCAGGAATATAGCTTAAATCTTTCCAGCATTTAGCTACACTCACAAACTCTTCACCAAAGCCCCACTCTCGCATGATGCTAGCGCCAATTTGCCCAGCCAGTTTGTCGATGGCCACTTCTAAAAAGGTTGGATTCGCAAACACTTCAGGGTGTCTTTCCGCTTCAGTTAGAATGGGTAATACACCAATATTATGGGTTAACGCTGTGAGCGTCATAATATCCATACTCATTTCACGCTTTTTCGTGCGCGCGATATAAAGCTGCATTACCGCCATTGAGTTAGCCACGATATTCACCGTATTCGCCCACTCTTTTTGCAAATAGGCACTCACTACATCGTTTTTAGAAACGAACAGCTGCTCCATGGCAAGCGCAGTTGAAATATTTTTGATTTGGCGTAAACCAATGCGGGTTACCGCTTGGCTGATAGAATTTACTTTGATACTGCGCCCCATATAAGCACTGTTCGCAATTTTAATCATTCTTGCGCTTAGCGAGGGGTCTTGTCCGATAACATCACCCATTGCACTTAAGTTGATATTAGGATCGTCCGCTGACTTTCTTACTTTTAAAGCAATAGCCGGTAATGTAGGAAGTACGAGTGTGTCGTTTGTTATTTTTTCAACAAGAATTGTTGAGAGCGCATTTTGTGTAGACATATACCTACCCTTAGATATGTTTCAAATAGCCACTAAAAGGCAATGAATTTAAGATACCCGCGGTTACACTGTAATCCTTGTTTGCGAGTAAATGACCAAGTTGCAGTTGCTCAGAGACTTACTATCCTACTATACGCTACACATCTGAAAAGCATAGCTTTATGATAGCAGGAAATCACATTCCCCTTATGTTATAACCGTTATTGAGCTCGAATAATATTGAACCTTTTACTAACTCAACATTGAATATGCATTATTACGCGTTATGAACAGTGTAGTACATATGCCTTTACATGAAACCTTGATACACATCAAAACGCCGCTCGCTAACGTGTAACTTTATTGTATATTCTTATCCTGCCAATAAATGTAGAACAGAAAACTTTATGATGAAATTTCCACGCATACATTACTCTACTCTTGCAGTGGCTGTTGCCACAAGTTTATTTATGAGCGCCTGCTCTAAGGCACCAGAAGAGACCGTATCAAAAACAAATCCTTCTGTAGATGCTTCGCAAACTGAATCACCCGATAGTGCCCTTCTTGTGAATGAGTCTCGGTTATCTATTTATCATCCCGTTGAACTAACCAGCGATTTATCCCATTTAAGCAACAACCAACAAAAGATGATTGCTTTGCTTATTGATGCTTCAAAGATAATGGATGACTTATTTTGGAAACAAGCCTTTTTCGGTGACAAAAGTGAGTTTTTAAATAGTATCGAAAGCGATGAAGTTAAACATTTTGCTTCAATCAACTACGGCCCATGGGACAGATTGAACGGAGATAGCCCCTTCCTTTCGGGCTATGAAGAAAAAGCACTGGGTGCTGAGTTTTATCCTCACACCATGACAAAGGCCGACTTCGCGACCGCCACATTTGAAGGCAAGCAAGGCTTATACTCGTTAGTGAAGCAAGATGAAGCTGGCAACCTCTACTCGGTTCCCTATTCCGAGGCGTACAAGAGTGAATTAACCGCTGCATCTAAGATTCTAAAAGAAGCGGCTGAACTTGCAGAAGACTTAAGCTTTAAAGCCTACTTAACCCTTCGTGCACAGGCACTGCTTACCGACGACTACCTAGCTTCGGACATGGCGTGGATGGACATGAAGACTAACCCTGTAGAGTTGGTGATTGGGCCAATCGAAAGCTATGAAGACCAGCTATTTGGTTATCGCGCCGCCTTTGAAGCCTACGTTCTGGTAAAAGATTTAGCGTGGAGTGAAAAGCTCGCAAAATACGCCGCTTTTCTTCCAGAGTTACAAGAAGGTTTACCTGTTCCTGCCCAGTACAAAGCAGAAGTACCTGGCTCTGATGCCGACTTAAACGCCTATGATGTAGTGTATTACGCGGGTCATTCAAACGCTGGCAGTAAAACCATTGCGATTAACTTGCCTAACGATGAGCGTGTACAGCTTGAAAAAGGCACCCGTCGCTTGCAACTGAAAAACGCTATGCGTGCCAAGTTCGACAATATTCTTATTCCTATTGCGGACATGCTAATTGCACCTGAGCAACGCGCTCATATTACGTTTGATGCGTTTTTTGCTAACACCATGTTTCACGAAGTGGCGCATGGCTTAGGGATAAAAAACACGCTTGATGGGAGCGATACTGTAAGGGGTTCGCTAAAAGAGCACGCCTCTGCGTTAGAAGAAGGTAAAGCTGACATTTTGGGCCTTTACATGATTCAAAGCTTGCTTGAAAAAGGTGAGATTTCAGAAGGTACACTTGAAGATTACTATGTCACCTTTATGGCTGGAATTTTCCGCTCAGTACGTTTTGGGGCGTCTAGTGCACACGGAAAAGCGAATATGATCCGCTTTAATTTCTTTGCACAAGAAGGCGCTTTTGAACAAACCGAAGAAGGTGTTTATCGCGTTAATATTGAGAAAATGGGCGCTGCAGTTGCCGCCTTATCTGAGCTGATTTTAACGTTGCAAGGTGATGGCGACTACGACGGTGTTGCAGAACTTGTTGACAGTATGGGCGTGATTAAACCACAGCTAGCGGCAGATTTAGCTCGCTTAGAGGCGGCAAATATTCCTGTGGATATTCACTTTGAGCAAGGTAAAAAGGTACTTGGTTTGAACTAACCACGGGCTATCGATAGATGTTTCAATAAAAACTAAGCCAGTTAGTTGCCCGTGTTAAGCAACTAACTGGTTATTAAACTCATCGGTATGCGTTTAAAAGCTATTCCAAACGCTTTTATTCTAAACGCTTAGCCGTATCGGTATATGGCGGCCAGCCCATGATTTTACCGGCCAGTACATGTAAGTGTATGTGGTACACCGTTTGCCCACCAAACTCATTACAGTTCATTACCGTGCGATAACCTTGCTCGTCTACACCCAACTCTGCTGCTACTTTTGCGGCAACAAAAGATAAGTGTCCTACAACCTCTCTATCTTCTTTTGTGATGTCATTGATAGTAGGGATGGCTTTTTTCGGGATCACTAAAAAATGAACCGGGGCCTGCGGGTTTATGTCCCTAAACGCCAACGAGATATCATCTTCATAAAGGATATCTGCTGGAATTTCTTTATTGATAATCTTCGTAAAAATAGTGTCTAACATTGCGTACTCCCTGCTTCAATTATTGTAACCATACTGCGTTGCTGAATACTTCATAAGAGGCAACTCCCTAAAAGGAAATCGCTCCATTGTATTACGCCAACACAGTCTTTTATTAACCCGAATTTATGCTAATCGCTTATGCAAAAACGAACCAAAGCAAAATGACGCCTAACAGTAAGCGATAAATCACAAATGGAAGCATACCAATTCGCGATATCCAGCTAAGGAAGAGGTAAATACATAAGTAAGCACTCACAAATGAGAACGCAGCGCCATAGAGCAACGCAGACCAATCAACGGCTTCGTTAGCTTGTAATAAATCAAGAGTGGCAAGCAAACCGGCGCCCAAAATAACGGGAATAGACAGTAAAAACGAAAAGCGCGCACAGCTCTCTCTATTTAAGCCCAGCATCAAACCTGCTGTCATGGTAATACCCGAGCGAGAAGTACCGGGAATCAGCGCCAGTACTTGCGCTAAACCAATTAACAATGCTTGTTTCCAGTTAAGCGATGTTAATTCTTGAGTGCGTTTCGCGGTGGCGTCGGCATACCATAGGGCAAGACCAAAAATAATAGTGGTTGCGGCGATAACAAGGGCTGTTCTGGCATTAAGTTCTATCCAGTCTTTCATTACAAAACCAATAATCACAGCAGGTATAGTTGCGATAATCACATACCAGGCTAACTTACTGTCAGTGTTTTGCTCTTTTGTGAACCCCTTGGTAACCCAGGCCACTGTCATTTGTGCGATTTCTTGGCGAAAGTAAATCATTACCGCCAGTAAACTTCCCACGTGAACAGCCACGTCAAACGCTAACCCCTGACTTACCCAACCGAATAACTCTGCAGGCAAAAGAAGATGCCCAGAACTACTAATAGGTAAAAACTCGGTAACGCCCTGAATAATGGCCAATATGATTATTTCGAACAGTGTCATTCCGTTGCTTAGCTCCAAGTAAAATTGATGGGCGAGAGTGTTTGTTTTTCTTTATCGAAAGCCTGCCAAAGTGCCTCGTAGGTTTTGCCTTCAACAGGGTGGATATCATTAGGAACCAACTCAGCTAACGGCCATAGTACAAAGGCGTTATACAGAATCTCTTCCCGAGGCAATACAACGGGTTCATGGGTAACTTGATCGTCGTATGTGAGTAAATCTAAATCTAGTGTACGGGAACAAAATTTCTTTTCCCCGTGTTTACGACCATTGTCGCTTTCAATCTGACGAAAGGTATCTCGCACTTCAATAATACTCATAGAAGTCACGGCTTTCGCCACTAAGTTATAAAAGGCACTGCCATCGAAGCCGACTGACTCACTCTCATATACCGAAGAGTAGCTAACGTCATCGAAATTCTGTTTAAGCGCTTTAATACTTTCTCGTATGTAGTGTTCTTTGTCGATATTAGAACCCACACTAATTAAAATTGTATGACGCCCCACTAGGACTTATCCTGATACATAGCCACTGCCACCGTTTGTGCATTAGGAAGAATATTCGGCTTCACAATTTTCAAGCGAATAGCATGGGCCGGAAAGGTGGCAAGTACTTGCTTCATTACAGCGCCACCAAATGCCTCTAGCAGCATAAAGCGACTGTTTTTTCCAACCTCAGTAATGCAATCAGCCACGTCGGCATAGTTAATGGTGTCATCAACATTATCCGACTGCATTGCAGCATCTAGGTCAGCGTCGAGTTCAACATCGAGCAACAACGTGGTTAAACGCTCCCGTTCCCAATCGTACACACCGATGAGGGTATCGACAGCTAGCCCTGTTATATATATTTTTCCCATAAACCTTTTCATTCTTATGACCATACTGGTCTTACTACCACGTTAACTTCTTCTCAAAAGGTGGTATATCACTTTTGAATAGAGTAGCTTTACGCTTTACGTTGTTCGCCTTAGGGCGATGGTGGCACAACTATACCGTTGTACTGCAAGTGGGGGCAACACGCACTATAGCATTCGCCCCATATTATTTGAGTGTAGATATACGTTTAGTGTACAAAGCAGCAGGTTTAAGCAGCAATAATGATACCGTTAGCCCTATTAATGATTTGTGTAGCCTATTTGTTTGGCTCTTTATCGAGCGCGGTAGTTATTTGCAAAGCATTTTCTCTCCCCGATCCCCGTACTGCAGGCTCTAAGAACCCCGGTGCCACCAATGTATATCGAATTGGCGGCAGAATTCCGGCGTTGCTAGTGCTGGTAATGGATATTTTGAAAGGGACTATTCCGGTTTACTCAAGCTACTTTCTAGGCTTGGAGCCCGTGCTTTTAGGTCTTATCGCTATCGCTGCATGTTTAGGCCATATTTTCCCTTTGTATTTTGGCTTTAAAGGCGGCAAAGGAGTTGCAACGGCATTTGGTGCCATGTTACCTATTGGATTAGATTTGGCAGGGCTACTTATTCTAAGCTGGGTTATTGTCGTATTTCTTACCGGCTATTCGTCACTAGGCGCATTGGTTGCCGTCAGCCTAGCGCCGTTATTTACTTGGTTAATAAAGCCACTTTATACCGTTCCTGTGCTCA
Source organism: Alteromonas sp. Mac1 (assembly GCF_001562125.1). Lineage (NCBI taxonomy): Bacteria > Pseudomonadati > Pseudomonadota > Gammaproteobacteria > Alteromonadales > Alteromonadaceae > Alteromonas > Alteromonas sp. Mac1. The sequence continues at coordinate 903,164 of NZ_CP013932.1, read as the reverse complement.
TGCTGTCTTTACTTATTATCTTACGGCACCGTGAAAATATCGCCCGATTGATGAGCCGCTCTGAAGGTAAGATTTGGGATAAGGGCAACACCAAAGAGTAATTACAATCATAGTGCAGGCCAAACAAACGCTATTGCTGATTTATTGTAGACCTTGCCTTAATACGTCAATTTCGCCATCAATAGGTGTCAGTAATTCCAACCCCATAATTTCCGCCAACGCTGGGTATATTTCCAAATTACTAAACGCAGGCAATGTCTTTCCTTTTTGAAATGAAGGGCCTGATGCAACAAATAACCCACCCATATCTGATAACGTATTTAAGTAGCCATGGCCTCCTTTGCTAACATGAATGTCTTCCTCACTTCTAAAGCGGCCTGGAGGCAAAATTTCAATAATAATGTCGCCAGTACGTTCGTTGTACGGTATCTGCCTTTTATTGCGCTCTGCAGTGCTCAGTACTTTAAATTGGCCGTTTGCGAGCGCATTAAGCCGTGATGCCTCATTTTCAATTAGCTTGGGCGACACCTCAGAGTGTGCATATAGCCGAACCAGAGCACCACTATTATTAATCGTAAAATAATCAGGAATATCTAAAGATTCCACCATAACGTTGTGACTATCGTTTAATGTTGTCATACCGTGATCAGACACTATTACTAAGTCTACCTTTATGGGAAGCGTGTTCAGACGGTCATACAGTTGACCAATTAACTCATCAACTTTAGCGACGGCTTCTTTTGTTACTGACGACGTAGGCCCTTCATCGTGGCCTACCGTATCGGTTAGCGAAAAATAGCCTGCAACGAAGAGCGGGCGTGATGTTTCAGGTAAACGTAGCCATTGAACAATTTGATCAATCCGCTGTTGGTAGTCTGCATATTTTGAATAATGATAAAGATAGGTAGGAAGAGCGCCAGCTATTCTGGCGTCAGATTCAGGCCAGAAAAAGGTCGCAGCTTTATGCCCCTGGAATTCAGCTAAATGCCAAAGCGGTAATGCCGTAATCCAACTACTGTCGCCCTTGGCTTTACCCATCGAATATTTAGCATAGCCTCCCTGATTATCAGGCCGCGACTTTGCATAGAATCTGTTATCAATTATACCGTGGTTTATAGGCAACAGCCCTGTAACAATCGAAATATGGTTAGGAAATGTATTCGCAGGATAAACTGGCGTTAATGAGGTCGATCGCACACCCGCTTTTGCAATACGGGCAAGATTTTTTGCAGCGTGAAGTTCAATGTAATCATGCCTAAATCCATCTAAGGAGATGAGTACAACATGATTTTTTTCGTACTGGACCGACACATTGGTAGCTGGGTCTGTAGTGACTTCATTATTGCTTTGCGCATCAGCTTGAAAGGCCATTAACAATAAAACGATAACGGCAGATAGCGGTCCGTAGAATTGAATGACTCGCCAAGATCTAATCTTGTCAAACATGATGTTTTTTCCTACAAACTAAATAAGATACTCTTTTTATTTAGCATAATAACCCTACCCCATGACAGCTTTATTATACAGGCGCTAACGTATCTAGCGGCCAGCGAGGTTTTGCTTGTGAAGAAAGCCCTAATATTTCACCTGCTTTCAAACGCTGCATGCCTGCATAGGCAATCATGGCACCGTTGTCGGTACAGTATGCCAAGTTGGGGTAAAACACTTCCCCACGTAAATCGTCCATCAAAGTTTTCATTTGTGTACGCAGCATGGTATTCGCACTTACGCCGCCCGCGATAACAAGGCGTTTCATACCGGTCTGTTTAAGTGCTCGCTTACATTTAATGATTAACGTGTCGATAACCGCTTCTTGAAATGCATAAGCAATATTTGCTTTAGTTTGTTCGTTGTCATCCGCAGCACGAATAGTATTAGCTGCAAACGTTTTTAAGCCGCTAAAGCTAAAATCTAAACCGGGGCGATCGGTCATAGGTCGTGGGAATTTGTAGTGGCCTGGTTCACCTTTTTCAGCCAATTTAGCTAATAAAGGCCCACCAGGGTAATCAAGCCCTAGAAGCTTAGCGGTTTTGTCGAAGGCTTCACCGGCTGCGTCATCTATCGACTCGCCAAGTACTTCGTAGCTGCCTATACCTTCTACTTTTACTAACATAGAGTGGCCGCCCGAAACTAATAATGCAACGAAGGGAAATTCAGGCGCATTGTCTTCTAGCATGGGAGCAAGTAAATGCCCTTCCATATGATGAACGCCTACCGCAGGCACACCCCACGCATACGCTAAAGAACGGCCCACTGATGAACCTACTAATAAGGCACCAACAAGACCTGGACCTTGGGTAAAGGCTACGCCGTCTAATTCACTAGGCTGGGTGTTAGCATCACTAAGCGCTTTTTCAATTAGCGGGATAATTTTTCTAACATGATCTCGTGACGCAAGTTCAGGCACTACACCGCCGTAATCGGCGTGCAATTTAACTTGGCTGTATAATTCGTGTGACAATAACCCCGCAGTGTCGTCGTAAACGGCAATACCCGTTTCATCACAAGAAGTTTCTATTCCTAATATACGCATACTATTCCTAATATTTGCTTTGAGCCAAGCCTTACTTTTACGTCTTTAATAACAAAGTTTATTACAATAGATCAGTACCTGACCTGTTTGATCATCTGCGATCTGTGATATGATCGACTCAACCAATGCGGGATCGCGCTGAATTCTTTTTCTCCTGTAGACAGACAAAAGGGTATTACCTTGTCTCAGAAGGCGCAGAGTTTACCTTTATTCCGCATATCTTGGAATGGTGCTTCGTTTATTTGCGCAATATTGCCTATTTTTTGGCAATTCAGTCTTTACTTTCTGTTCGGAAATGATTAGAATTTCGCACCATTTTTAACCCGGGTGGCCTTTTTAGCGCTCAATTTCCCGGAATTATACAGCAAAAGTTTTGAGGTGAGTGTTTAAATGCCTATCGTTAAAGTTAGAGAAAACGAGCCGTTTGATGTAGCGCTGCGTCGTTTTAAGCGTTCTTGTGAAAAAGCAGGCGTATTGTCTGAAGTTCGTCGTCGTGAGTTCTTCGAAAAGCCTACTTGGGAACGCAAGCGTAAGAAAGCCGCTGCGAAAAAGCGTCATCTAAAGAAATTAGCTCGTGAAAACGCACGTCGCGTAAAACTCTACTAATACAGGGTTAACTTACGAGTCTGAAAGGTGTTGCATTTGCAACACCTTTCGCGTTTCTGGGCCACAGAAAATTCTTCTTTAGTGCTTGTTAGCATTATTTATTAATGCACAGCGTAATATTGATGTACTGCCCATTATTTATGAACAGCGAATTGAAGGACATCAAGAACGCCTGTTAGACACCCGGTTTTAAAGTGCCACTGACTCGCCCCTTATTAATAGTGTATGCCTTTTTATGGGTATGCTTGTATAGAGTGCTTTTTTACTTTTACTGTTTTACTTTTTTCTTTATTCCTTTTTTTATACCTTTATAGTGACAACCCTTCTTTGTTGAAACTTTACTTAATTTGGGAGCATCATGGCTTTAATAGACGATTTAAAATCCGCACAAAAAGATGCAATGCGCGCTAAAGCGAAATTACGTCTAGGCACCATTCGCATGGCAATAGCAGCCATCAAACAACGTGAAATTGACGAGCAAATTACTTTAGGTGATAGCGATATTCTTGCAGTATTAACCAAGATGGTTAAACAACGTCAAGATGCCGCCTCTCAGTTTGATGCCGCTGACCGTGATGACTTGGCTAGTAAAGAGCGTGAAGAGATTGTTGTGTTGGAAGGTTTTCTTCCTCAGCCTTTAACCGAAGACGAACTTGCCACCTTAATTGATGAAGCAATGGTAAGCACCGGTGCTCAAGGTATGCAAGACATGGGTAAAGTAATGGGTAGCTTAAAACCACAAGTGCAAGGCCGCACCGACATGGGCGCTCTAAGCGCTAAAATAAAAGCCCGTTTGAACGCCTAAATATCGTTAAATATACAACGGTAGAAATAGAATTAGCCGGGTTTGTGTAATCGCAAACCTGGCGTTTTCATTATTTACCTTCCCTGTTAAAGTACTTTTTTGTGCTACCCTAATTACCGTTATAAGCATTAGTGTCTCCTCATGGCCGGAAAAATACCTCGCGATTTTATTGATGATCTTCTCTCACGCACCGATGTTGTAGACATTGTTGATAGTAGGGTGAAGTTAAAAAAAGCGGGCAAAAATTATCAAGCTTGCTGCCCTTTTCATAATGAGAAAAGCCCTTCTTTTACCGTAAGCCAAGAAAAGCAGTTCTATCATTGCTTTGGTTGTGGTGCGCACGGCAACGCTATTTCCTTTTTGATGGAATTCGACCGTCTTGAATTTGTTGAGGCCATTGAAGAACTCGCCAAACTCTACGGATTAGAAGTGCCGAGAGAGAAAGGCCACTTGCCTGTTGTTAGCGAAGAGAAAAAGCAACAGCAGCAAGATGACTATTCACTAATGGAACAAGTTGTTCGCTTTTTTCAACACCAACTAAAACAAAATGAAAATAGCGGAAAAGCCATAGATTATTTGAAAAGCCGTGGACTTAGCGGCGATATCGTCAAGCAATGGGAAATTGGCTATGCACCAGACAGCTGGGACGCCCTGCTAAAAACCTTTGGCAAAGACCAAGCCCGTGTAAAGCAACTTATCGACTTAAAATTGGTTAATCAAAACGACCAAGGCAGACGATACGACTTCTTCCGCGACCGAATCATGTTCCCTATCAGAGACAAGCGAGGCCGCGTAGTCGGTTTCGGTGGACGTGTATTAGAAGAAGGCGGCCCAAAATACTTAAACTCCCCAGAAACCCGTATCTTCCATAAAGGCAGTGAGCTATTTGGTTTTTACCAAGCTCGTCAACAAAACCGTCAACTCGATGCAGTACTCATTGTTGAAGGTTATATGGATGTAGTGGCGTTAAGTCAGTTTGGTATCAACCAAGCAACGGCTGCGCTTGGAACCGCTACCACGGCTGAACATATGCAAATGTTAGTGCGAGCAACGCCGCATATTGTTTGCTGTTACGATGGCGACCGTGCTGGCCGTGAAGCGGCCTGGCGGGCATTGGAAAATGCCCTACCCGCATTAAAAGACGGCGTCAGACTGTCTTTCTTATTCTTACCTGACGGCGAAGACCCAGATACTATGGTAAGAAAAGTTGGCAAAGATACCTTTATGGAAATGCTTGATAATGCCATGCCATTGTCACGCTTCTTCTTCGAAAACCAATTAAAAACCCATAAAGTAGGTACACCCGAAGGCAAAATAGCACTTCGCAAAGCCGCGATGCCCTTAATTGAAAGTGTTCAGGGCGACGACCAAAAGCAGATGTTATTAGAAGAGCTTGCTAAGCACACCGGTGAATACGATAGATTTAAGTTACAGCAAGATATATCCAAAGCGAATCACGCCAGTAGCAAGCCCGCTTATTCAGCGAATAGAAACCAGGTAGGAAAAGCCCGCTTGTCACCGCTACGTATGCTGATTCGATTACTGCTAGATTCTCCTTCGCTAGCCACACGCTGTGATGACGTGCAACCTTCTGTATTTGAAGGAAGTGATGCCACCGGGATGGACCTTTTATTGGATATTCATCGTTATTGTTCACAATATCCTCAAGCAACCACTGCGCAGCTAGTTGAAAACTTCCGCAATCATCCCCATTCTCCTACTATCGCGAAATTATTGTTACAAGAACATCTTGTTAAAGACGAGGATGCTGAACGTGTTTATAGCGACAGTTTTGCTCGATTACTCGATTGGCATTTCGATAGCCGTATTGAAACTTTAATTTCCCGCTCTCGGGTTCAGCCACTAACTCAAGTGGAAAAAGAGGAACTGAACTTGTTAATGAAGGAGCGCCAGAAAAGCTGACCATAAGGTCGAGGCTAATAACTGGCTAAAAAAACAGCCGTCAATCTGGTAAAACCATTAGTAATTCTGCTATACTGGCTAATTCGCTGCACGCAAGCTTATAAGCATAAATGTGAACAAATTTGCAGCAATGTCAGTAGCAATTATAAAGCCGAACAAAACGGGCAGAACCAAACCCGGGCAGGTGTGCACCGTTTAATATGACGTGACACCGAGCGGAAGCGGCATTGATACAACAGTAGTACTACAGAGAAATAATGTACATACCTCTTTGGTATGGGTATTTCTATTGCAAACTAATTGAATGTGAGAAGTGTAGGTTATATGGCGCAAAGCAAGCAGTCTCAGATTAAACTCCTGATTGCAAAAGGTAAAGAGCAAGGTTACTTAACCTTTGCAGAAGTTAACGACCACCTGCCGCAAGATATTGTCGATTCTGATCAAATTGAAGATATTATCCGCATGATCAACGACATGGGAATTCAAGTTTCTGAATCTGCTCCAGATTCAGACGAACTTCTCATGCAAGAAGCAACCGCCGATGAAGACGCAGCTGAAGCTGCCGCTCAAGCGCTTGCTACAGTAGAAAGCGAAATTGGGCGTACCACCGACCCTGTGCGTATGTATATGCGTGAAATGGGTACGGTAGAACTTCTTACTCGTGAAGGCGAAATCGAAATTGCCAAGCGTATAGAAGATGGTATTAATCAGGTTCAGTGCTCTGTTGCTGAATATCCTGAAGCAATCACCTATTTGCTCGATCAATGGGATTTGTACGAAGCAGAAGAAATTCGCATTAGCGACATTATTTCGGGCTTTGTTGACCCGAATGATGATCAAGATCTTGCTCCCACGGCCACGCATATCGGCTCTGAACTTTCAGAAGAAGAACTGGAAGATGAAGATGACGACGATGATGAAGAAGACGAAGATGAAGGCGGTGTAGATCCTGAACTAGCACGCGCTAAGTTTGGTGCCCTTCGTGATCAGTACATCAAAGCACGTGACGTTATCGAGAAGAAAGGTCGCTCTCATGCTGCCGCTCGTGAGCAAATCAATGCATTGAGTGAAGTCTTCAAAGAATTCCGTCTAGTGCCTAAGCAATTTGATCGTATGGTTAAAAACATGCGTTCAATGATGGACAAAGTGCGTATCCAAGAACGTCTTGTTATGAAGTTCTGTGTGGTTAACGCCAAAATGCCTAAGAAAGATTTTATCAAGGCATTTGCAGGAAACGAAACGTCTTCTGCTTGGTTAACAAAAGCGATTAAAGCTAACGCTGCGTACTCTGATGCATTAGCCGTCAATAAAGAAGAAATTGAACGCTGTATTAGCAAAATGAACCAGGTTGAACAAGAAACTGGTTTAGTTATTGCTGATATCAAAGACATCAACCGTCGTATGTCAATTGGTGAAGCAAAAGCTCGCCGTGCGAAAAAAGAGATGGTTGAAGCTAACTTACGTTTGGTTATTTCAATTGCTAAGAAATACACGAACCGTGGTTTGCAGTTCCTTGACCTTATTCAGGAAGGTAACATCGGCCTGATGAAGGCAGTAGATAAGTTTGAATATCGCCGTGGTTATAAGTTCTCAACTTATGCTACTTGGTGGATTCGTCAGGCAATTACTCGTTCTATTGCCGACCAAGCGCGTACTATCCGTATTCCTGTACACATGATAGAAACGATTAACAAACTTAATCGTATTTCTCGTCAAATGTTGCAAGAAATGGGTCGTGAGCCAACACCTGAAGAATTGTCTGAACGCATGCTTATGCCAGAAGACAAAATTCGTAAAGTGTTGAAAATTGCTAAAGAGCCAATCTCAATGGAAACGCCAATTGGCGATGATGAAGATTCGCACCTAGGCGATTTTATCGAGGACAGCACCATTATTCAGCCCCTCGATTCTGCGACCGGCGGTAGCCTTAAAGACGCAACACAAGAAGTGTTGGCAGGGCTTACAGCACGTGAAGCGAAAGTACTTCGTATGCGTTTCGGTATCGACATGAATACTGACCACACACTTGAAGAAGTGGGTAAGCAGTTTGACGTTACCCGTGAGCGTATTCGTCAGATTGAAGCGAAGGCATTGCGTAAGCTACGTCATCCTAGCCGCTCTGAGCAGCTACGAAGCTTCTTAGACGAGTAGAATACTCGCCAATAAAAGTAATAAAAAATTAAAAATCCCCTGCTTCGTCAGGGGATTTTTTTATTTTGAGTTAGCGCTAAAGCTATAGCAAAAAAGTGGTCACTTGCCACGATGAGTAAGTTCCATTTTCAACATTGATTGATCAGTAGCTTCGCAATTTGCACTGCGGGCTAATTGATTAATGCCAGATACAAAAACGCCCTCAATGCAGAGGGCGTTTTTAATATTGGATTAGCGGTTATACGCGGAACTGTTTCGCTATCAATTCTAGATGCTGTGCTAAATCCGCAAGCTCGTTACACATAACACCTAATTCGCCTGAGCGAGTAGAAGTTTGCTCTGTACGTTGATGAATTTCTTCAACGTGCTTCACAATGTCTACCGCCACTGAACGTTGATCTTCAGTGTTGTGTGCAATCTGTTCGTTCATTTGGTTAATACGACCAATTGTACTGGTAATCGTTTCTAAACTAACACCCGCTCTATTAGCGGTCTCAACACTATTCGTTGCTTGCTCGGTACCGCGAGACATCACTTCTACCGCTGAATGCGCTGCACTTTGTAGTTGCTCAATAGTACTTTGAATTTCTTCAGTCGATTGTTGAGTACGTGATGCTAGTGTACGTACTTCATCAGCAACAACGGCGAAACCACGCCCTTGTTCGCCGGCTCTAGCAGCTTCAATAGCGGCATTAAGCGCAAGTAAGTTGGTTTGCTCAGCAATACCTTTAATAACGTCGAGTACCGAGCCAACTTTGTTCGAATCTGATTCAAGACGGCCAATCACATCAGCGGTTTCACGCACGTTTTCGGCTAACTGCTGAATACTAGAAACAGTTTGTTGTACGATTTGACGACCTTCACCCGCAGCGCTAGTGGCTTCATTGGCATCACCAGCCGCTTGCGCGGCACTGTGTGCTACACCATCTACCGAACCACTCATAGTATCAACCGCGAGTTTAGCGTTTTGTGCTGACTGCTGTTGAATGTCGATGGTACGTTGCGTTTCTTCCGTTAGGCCGCGAAGGTTTTGCGCTAAATTTGATAACGGTAAACTTGCCTCTACCACGTCTTTCACAACGCCTTGCAGTTTATCCATAAATTGGTTAAACCAATAAACCAGCTCGCCAATTTCATCTTCACTTTTCGTTGCGATTCGAACAGTCAGGTCACCATTTTCTTGGGCAATATCTTTAAGCGAGCGTACCACATCATCAATACTCTGCTTAATGCCACGAACAATAGGCACAGCAGTAGCAAATAATAATAAAGTAACGACAATAGTCATTACCACACCAGTGCTAATTAACGAAGTATTCGCCGCATCGGTTTTGGCGAATGAAGCATCAAATGCGGACTGTTGCTCATCTCTAAAATTCGTCATCGAGGCGATCACCGCATCGTATGAACCATTCATTTGGGCAGATAGTTGACCTAAGCGGCTAAAGTCAGCAGTGCCATCAACCATTGACTGGGAAACACCGAAAGCTACTTCAAAATAGTTATCGAACCCGTCAGAAATTTTCGATATCGCTGAACGAAATTCTGGACTTATCGCGCTTATCTCGTCTAGCCCAGCTTTCGCTTCTTTAGCTATCTCACTCGCAGCGCTTAATGTATCTTGATCGCCAGTGGTCACAGCACTACTTAGCGTGTCTCTCACTTTTTGCATATCAACTAATGTAGAGGCAGACAATTGAAGTGCGGGAAACTGGACCTTTTCAACTTTCTCAAGGGTGTCGCCGTTGTTTAGAGCAACGAAAACAGTAATTAAGAGGTAAATAATAAAGCTTAGTGCAGCAATTCCTGGTATCAGAAAAATTTTTGTTGCGATGGGCATTTTTTTTAGAAAATTCATTTTTATCTCACCAATTACGTCACGTTACTTTAGGCACGGCCACTAATCATGGCTTTATAATTCTATATCTTCACATTCTTAAAAAACTTTAGAAATATCTTAGCCCCACTCATTGCTGAGCGGGGCCAAAACGACAGTAATAAATGAATACTAGAAAGTATAGTTAACACCAACTCTTAAGAGAGTCGCATCATTAGCGTCGTTTGCATCGTCTTCAAACCAAGTCACTTCACCCTTAACCGCGAAACCAGGCTCAACATCGTAACGTAAACCAGCCGTTAACGCAGATGTATCCTCTAATGTTGATGCGGCTACAGCTGCAAAACCTTGATACAACGCTGACCATGTTCCATCAGTAACGGCATCGCCAGTAGCAATAGTAGAAGGAACATCGTTTAAGTAAGTTGCAACATCATCTGGATCTGATTCTTTGTGTTCATAGGTAATGTGCGGCGTGAACTTACCAAAACGCATTCCCGCGGTTACATACCAAGCATCATCATTTGCGATAGGAGCCTCATCAAATGAAATGTGGGTATACTCTGCCCCTACAAACCAATCGTATTTATCTATATTCACAGCAAGTTCGAAGAAACCAACCGTATCGTCTTCAATTAAGAAGTTGTTTGAAAAATTAGTGACAGTAGGAACAATTGCAGAAAATTGATTGATGCTATCAGTTAAAAAATCAAGATCTTCATTTGGACTAGTAAATTTAGCTTGCGCATAAATAGTACGAATATTAAACCAATCACGAGTGGCTTCAAAAGAAATACCAGTAAGGTTATCCGCCTCTACTGTATCAGCCTCCGAGCGTCCTGCAAAAGCCTGAACACCGTATTCCCAATCACCCGCATAGTTACTGTAGTCATAACGAACGCCGTCCATATTGTTAATAAGTACGCCGTAAACTGAATCAGGTGGTGTTAACCAGTGATATGAATACCCCACATCTAAAGAAGCAGAATACTTGAAAAATGGCAAGCGAACTCGACCAGCACTAATACTCGAGTTATTTGAAAGTGCATAAGTCATGTATGCCCATTCAAAACTTGCATCGTAATCGTCACTTCCACGGCCAACTAGCTGCGCTGTTGCAGAAAGCTTCTCACTTACGTCGCCACGAACTTGTAGACCGAAAACACTCGCAGGCTCGAAATTAAAATCACTGTCATAACCGTATACAGCTTCGTCATCATCTAGTGTCATACCACCGATAAGGTTGGCGAATCCATTGATTTTTATGTCTGCAACCGCCGGCATGGCAAGTAAGCTAGCAACTGATAAAAGGGCAAGTTTGGTTTTCATGTTAAATCCTTAAAATATTCTTAAACTGTGTAATCAGAAAGTGGCTACTACGCGTACGCTTCCATCTACCGAGCCCGCATCTACATAGCCAATAGCACCTGGATTTGAAGCAACAGCCGAAACCACTTCAGCGTCGCTACCTAATGCTTTAGGGGGCTGACCTTTCCCTGTAAAAACTAGCTTTGACCAAAACGCGGTAAGCTGAGATGCTGACTTATTCAAAACTTTACCGTTAAATTCATCTGTCGCAGCTTGACCTTCAGCAAGCGCTAGAGGTACTGCTTTAGTGCCGTTTGGAAAAGCTTTCATTTTGTTAAGGAAGAGTCGGCTGATTGAATCTTTATCTAACGCATCCCCATTGGATGGGTGAACTATCACTGCTACATCTGCAAAAGCCATGCTGCTGCACAAACTTGCTGCTAGTATCCACTGTTTCATTACATGTCCTCTAAGTCGTGTTTGTTTTGGTAGCGCAATTAAAAAAACGTTAACTTTTAAATTTACAATACCAATATGCTTATTTTTTATTCTTACTCATACAGATATCTTCCTGCTTCAAGATTAAGATAAGTATTAGCAAGGATTAGAAAAACTGCCAACTGAGTTACGAAAAATTTTCGTTTTAAATTTCGTTGTGTTCAGTCCGGCTTTAAAAAGTATGCGCAGTTTAGGGAAGAGAGGCGTAGAAGCAACTAGACTAAAGGATAAACGCACCGAAAGGGCGTAAAAATTCATACGTAAAAATAACTAAAGCGTAGCAGATAAATCAATTTAACTATCTAAAATCAATTAGATGAGAAAAAAACAACAAATTAACTTAGGAGTGCCGAACGATATTAGTGTATAAAAATATATACCTTAATACCGCACGACTTTTTGAACTTTTTAGTGCTTATTGGTCAAGTACTGAGAATAAGCGTATGGAATAAGCGTTAAAAAACACGCTCTTGCCCTTATTAACAGAGGTCTAATTTTCCTCGCCTTTACGGTAGGGAATGTCAACTTCTAGGCGTTCTATTTCAGTACTTCTTTGCTGTGGCGATCCGGTATTTCGGGCTAGCCAACTGTAAGCGGTAGGCACTACATATAAGGTCATGAAAGCTGAAACCAGCACACCTGCCGCGATAACCATACCAATTACCATGCGACTTTCCGCACCAGGCCCAGAGGCAAACACTAAGGGCAAAGAACTAAATACCGTAGTAAAACCAGTCATAACGATTGGGCGAAGACGCTGAGCAGCGGCGCGACGTAAGGCATCTTCGAAGTTCATACCTGCATCTCGAAGTTGATTAGCAAACTCTACGATCAAAATACCGTTTTTCGCAGCAAGGCCAATCAGCATAACCAGCCCTATTTGGCTGTAAATATTAAGTGTCATACCGGCAAAGAATAAGCCGATAAAAGCACCTACCAGCGCCAGCGGTACGGTTAACATGATGACTAACGGATGCACCCAGCTTTCAAATTGCGCCGCTAGAATCAGGTAGGTAACCGCTAACGCCAGCATAAATACGTAGACGAAGGAATTCCCTTGTTCTTGATAAAGCTGTGACTCGCCTTTGTAGTCAATTGACACATTGTCCGGTAACTCTGTGCGTACGATATTTTCAAGGTAAGCTAAGCCTTCTCCTAACGTATAATCGCCGGCAAGGTTTGCTGAAATGGTGACAGCTCGCATGCGGTTATAGCGATTTAAGCGAGACGACGTCGCCTGCTCTTCGAAGGTAAGCAAGTTGTCCATGGGAATAAGCTCGCCGCTTCTTGAAGAGCGAACATAAAGATTATCGATACTATTTGGGCTTCTAAAATCAGCCTCTATACCCTCAATAATCACATCGTACTCTTCGCCTCTATCTAAGAATGTAGATACCGTACGTTGCCCTAGCATCACTTCTAAGGTACGTCCGATATCACTAATAGACACCCCCAGATCAGCTGCTCTGTCTCTGTCGATATTGACCAGAAGCTGAGGTGATGTTTCTTTATAGTCAGAATCAATACGAACTAAGTTTCTATTTTCTGATGCCTTTTCAATTAGAGTGTCACGCCATTCCACTAAGTTCTCGTAGGTATCACCTTGCAAGACGAATTGCACTGGGCGGCCGAAACCTGCTCCTGAAATACCACTTCGCATAATGGCAAACGCTCTCACATCAGGCACGGCATCAAGCTTTGCACTTATTTCATCCATCAATGTGAAAGTACTAAAATCCCTTTCATCCCAATCAGCAGAACCAATAATCGCCATACCCGCATTATTGCCAAACCCGGGTGTACGTACCAGTAACCTGCCTATTTCACCGCTTTCACGATATGGCATTAGGATATCTTCGATAAGTTTTAGGTTAGCCGCATTACTTTCGAAACTAGCTCCTTCTTGCGAATTCATTAAAATATAAAAATTACCGCGATCTTCTTTTGGCACGAATTCGCTAGGTAACTTTTCTGATATTTGCACTAACGCCACCACTGAAACAATCAGTAGTAGCACCATGATAAACGGCTGGTGAATAGTACTTCCCAAACTTTTAAAATAACGATTTTCTAGCGCATGAAAACGCTTATCCATCCAAGCGCCAAATCCTGCTGAACGAGTACGCTTTTTCAGAATTTTCGAGGCCATCATGGGCGATAGGGTTAATGCGGTGAAACTTGAAAACGCCACAGCAGCAGCAATGGCCAGGGCAAACTCAGTAAACAAACGCCCAACATTCCCTTCAAGAAACACCAAGGGCACAAATACAGAAATCAATACTAAAGTAGTTGCAATAACTGCAAAGCCAACCTCTCTCGCACCTCGATAAGCGGCTAATATGGGCGGCTCACCCATTTCTATACGCCGGGAAATATTCTCAAGTACCACGATGGCGTCATCTACCACCAGCCCAATTGCCAACACCATGGCAAGTAAGGTAAGTAGGTTGATAGAGAAGCCTAATGCGTACATCACAATAAATGCAGCTACCAAAGACACGGGTACGGTGACCGCAGGAATCAGTGTGGCGCGTACATTGCCCAAGAAAAGGTAAATAACAATCACCACCATAAGCATCGCTATGGCAAGGGTTTCATAAACTTCGTTAATCGATGCTTCAATAAATACTGAAGAGTCATAACTGGGCACAATAAAAATATTGTCCGGCAAGGTTTCTTCAATTTTTCTGATTTGCGCTTTTGCTGAGCGAGCAACATCTAAGGTGTTGGCTTTTGACTGCTTTATAATGCCCAAACCAATCATGTTAACGCCGTCACCTCTAAACTCAGTTTCGTCGTCCTCAGCCGCTAATTCCACGTTCGCAATTTCTCCTAAGCGAACCAGGTATCCATCCTCTCCTACTGCTACAGTTAACGCCGCAAAATCTTCCGGCGATAAGAACGTACGCGCTACACGCACTTCAAAGTTTCTATCTAGCGACTCAACTTCACCGGCAGGAAGTTCAACGTTTTCAGAACTAATAACACTTTCAACATCGCTTACAGTAATACCGCGTGCAGCCATTGCGTTTCTATCAAGAAACACTTTCATGGCGTAGCGGCGGCCACCACCAATTTGCACCCGAGCAACCCCATCGGCAACAGACAAACGGTCAACCAAGAAGCGTTCTGCGTAGTCGGTAAGCTCCATGGTATTAAGATTGGTACTGCGTAAGTTGTACCAAACGATAGCGCTTTGATCGGAATCGGCCTTTGAAACTTCTGGGGGATCTGCCTGATCAGGCAGGTTATTTAACGCCCTACTCACTCGCTCTCGCACATCGTTGGCGGCAGCGTCGATATCTCGAGATAATTTAAATTCTATGGTGATATCAGAACGTCCATTGGTGGACGTTGAGGTAATATTTTTAATCCCCTCAATACCCGAAATTCGGTCTTCGAGTAATTGAGTAATGCGAGTTTCAACAATATTGGCCGATGCGCCCGTGTATTTGGTTGAAACCGACACAATAGGCGGGTCAATGTCTGGGTATTCACGAAGGGCCAGCATGGAAATGGCGACCACGCCAAATATAATCAACAGCAGGTTAATAACCGTTGCAAATACCGGCCTTTTTACTGAAATGTCAGATAACAACATGGCTTAACCCTCGTTGTTACGGTTAAGAACGTTAACAGCAGACTGGTCGCGTACTCTAAGCGTGCCTTCTGTTATCACTTCATCACCAGCTTTAAGGCCTGACACAATTTGAACGATACCGGGACGGCGTTCGCCAATCACCACTTCACGCTGATGGGCAACGTTATCTTCTACCACATACACATATTGAATATCTTGCACTGGCACTAAGGCTTTCTCAGGGAGAATAAGCGTATCAAGCACACGTTTTTCAACCACGATAGTGAGTAACATACCCGGTCTTAATCGTTGGTCTTTGTTATCGATAATGGCACGTACGCTAATAGCGCGGCTGATGGGATCTAATCGGGTATCAATATGCGTGATTTCACCGCTAAAAGTTTCACCGGGGTAAGCCACTGATGTAGCCGAAACCTTCTGACCTTTGGCTACACTGGCCAATTGGTTTTCAGCAATACTGAAATCAACTTTTACTACGCTAATATCATCAAGGGTGGTAATAACACCAGCGGGCTGCACTAATGAGCCAATACTGACTTGTCGTGCGCCCAGTACGCCTGAAAATGGCGCGCGAATTTGTAAATCATCAACCTGTGCTTCAGCGATGTCTAATTGAGCTTCTAGTCCTTTTACCCGGGCTTGTTGTTCGTCAAGCAGTTGTTCTGATGCCGCGCTAGACTCACGTAAGTTAAAAATACGGGTGTATTGGCGCTTTGCTTCATCAATATTGGCGCGCAATTCAGCAACCCGAGCCAACTCTTCATTGTTGTTTAGCTGAATAAGCACTTGCCCAGCTTTCACACTATCGCCATCTTCGAAGTTAACTGAGCGTACGGTTTCGGTAACTTGCGCAGTGACCGCTATCGATTCATTTGCTCTGGCAGTGCCGAGGGCTTCAATGGTTATCGCCATTGCGCCTTGCTCTACCAATATGGTTTTCACTGTTGTGGCTAAAGGCCCGCCTTTTTTCACTTCTTCTTCTGCAGGCAAGTTTAAATAGACAACCACCGCCGCTAACAATAAAGCCCCTATTAGTAATGGAGATAGTAATTTGCGTGAAGACATAACCTTTCCTATTGGTAAATATACACCACGTGATAAAGTAACCAAGTTGGTGCATTAACGAGATTCAGGGTCGCGTTCAAACCAAAACCTTTATCTACGTTTTTATTATTATTAATTTTTTCTGAATAGTATTTTACCCAAACTAATGAGTATCAATTTTCGCTTATCATCCATTTTGGTAGTTTTAACGCTTTTTGGATGTACAAAGACGGTGCCTGAAGCGCCTTTTTGCCGAAGCACGAATAACGATGAGCATACTCAAGGTGCCGCGGCATGCATCATTAAGGTGCAAAGCAAAGCACTTTTGATTAAACATCGTCTTTCAAATCGTTTAGATTTTCCCGGTGGCGGAAAAAGAGATGGCGAATCATTAGTTTGCGCAGCCCACCGTGAAACATGGGAAGAAACAGGTTTCAATGTCGAGGTCGGTGAAAAATTGGCCGTTACACAAAACGGTCTAGCGCTATTTGAGTGTACATTAAACGCTGGGGTAGAACACTTACCAGATGTATTTGATGCGCCGCCATGGGCAAAACTAGAAGTGATTGAATTAGTACAAGCCGATCCCTTTTTACTCACTCATATCGAACTTCGCTTTCCTGATGATCTAATTGCGTTTCGCGATAGCTTTAATAAAATTAAGCACCGCCAGTCCCAACAAGAATAATGTGTGAGTAGTTGTGCCAATGCTCTTGCTTTGGTAATTTGACTACCCGCTGTTATCAGAAGGCATTATGCCATCATTATCTTCATGTTTAGCCTACGATATTTAGGAGACAGGCCGTGAATTCATTAGCTCCTCTTAGCCTTAAAGGCAAAGTATCTGAAATAGAATGGCAAACCCGCGTCGATTTAGCTGCATGCTATCGACTGGTTGCTGATATGCGTTGGGGCGACCTTATCTATACGCATATTTCGGCTAAAGTCCCCGGTACCGACCATTACTTAGTTAACGCCTTTGGTTTAGGGTTTGACGAAGTGACAGCGTCTAACCTTGTCAAAGTAGACCTTGAAGGTAACATTCTTGATGACTCACCTTATCAAATAAACCCAGCCGGATTTACTATCCATAGTGCCATTCACGAAGTTCGTCACGATGCACTCTGTGTTATTCATTTGCACACTCTCGCCACCATTTCAGTGGCATCGGTAAAAGGCGGTTTAAAGCCTTGGAGCCAGTATTCTTTATTTTCACTTCCCTCGCTGTCTTACCATAGTTACGAAGGCTTGGCAGTGAACGACAGTGAAAAGAAAAGCCTACAAGATGATTTAGGCGATACCAATCATATGCTATTGCCTAATCATGGAGGGCTAACAGTAGGCCCCACCGTTGGCGATGCGTTCATGCGCTTTTATGATTTACAAAGGGCCTGTGAAATTCAGCTGGCACTCATGCAGTCGAATGAAGAGATTATTGATATACCACAGCCTATTATCGACGGTATTTATCAGCAAGCCAGCGTAGTTCACAGTGGTGAAACCGGCGGCCAGAAAGCCTGGCCCGCTATGCTAAGAAAAGCCTATAAGCTTGACCCTGGTTTTTGTGAATAACCCCTTTAAAGCGTCGTTGCCAGTGCCGCTAGCAGCGACTACAAACAGACAATAGAGAAACAATAAATGAAAGTAACCAAAGTAGAAATATTCGATATTGAGTGCCCCAAACGCCCGGCATGGAACCCTGTTTTTGTGCGAGTGTATACGGATGAAGGCATTGTCGGTGTGGGTGAAGCGGGCTTAGCTTATGATTGGGGTCATAGTGCTGCAGCGCACATGATAAAAGAAATTGCCGAAGCCATGTTAATTGGCTTCAACCCATTTCACACAGAGCTATTATGGTCGCGTATGCTACGTGAAGGTTTTTGGGGCTTAGGTGGCGGACCTGTTATTTATGCAGCAATGAGTGCCATTGATACTGCACTTTGGGACATTAAAGGCAGAGCCCTAGGCTTGCCGGTGTACGAACTATTGGGCGGAAAAACCAATGGCAAACTACGCAGCTATGCTAGCCAATTGCAGTTCGACTGGGATAAAGAAGTCACCAAGCTTAACGACCCAGCAGACTATGCTCGTGCTACCGAAAAAGCATTAAAAGACGGCTACGATGCGGTAAAAGTTGACCCTATTGTTTACGATAAAGATGGCGTGACACATTTCGATCGCACTAAACTTTTCTCTAAGCCAGAATTAAAATTATTTAAAGCTCGCTTACAAGCTATACGCGACACCATGGGTGAAGACGGCGATATTATTTTTGAATGTCACAGCTTGTTAGGGGCATCTACCGCCATACAGCTTGGCGACATTGTCGAAGAAATTGGCTGCTTGTATTACGAAGAGCCTGTGAATTACTTAAATTCAAAACTACACGATAAAGTGGCTAAAAATGTAAACGTACCGATTGCTGGTGGTGAACGCTTGTATCATCGCTGGGACGTGCGCCCTTATTTAGAAGACCAATCTATCGATGTACTGCAGCCTGACGTAGGCTTGTGTGGCGGGTTTACTGAAGCGAAAAAAGTTTGTGATTACGCCGACATTTACGATGTGCGCATTCAAGCCCATGTATGTGGCGGACCTGTGGCGACAGCAGCCAGTTTGCACTTAGAAACCGCAATACCTAACTTCTTAATTCACGAACATCACACTTACGCCATTAAAGACTGGAATCGTGAGCTTTGTTTACAAGACCCACAGCCTGTAAATGGCTTTATTGAAGCGCCAGACACTCCTGGATTAGGTATCGATTTAAATGACGAGATTGTTTACCGCTCGCCTCATATGACAGTAACAGAGCTTAAATAACGAAGCGCTTAGATTGGGGCAATGATTCTTTTGCCCCGCCTGTTTTCAAGGATAAGAAGAAGTATGTCAGCCTCGGCTTCCCCATCGGCTTTTTTGTGCTCACCGCCCGTCTCTATTGTTACGTATACGCCTATCGCGTTAACCCGTAAATTCAGTGCGCTTACGCCGTCTTTAACCAGCAAAGTTGAAGAAGTCATGCACAGCCAAGATTGGGTACTAAATCAAGAAAGTAAACTGGACATGGGCTATGTATCTACCGATTCTGACTTATTAAGCCCCATGTTTACCCCATTGGTAAAACTTGAAGTCGATCATGAAAGTCCAGCTTTTCAACATGCATTTTCAACCCTAGAAGAAATAGGCCTTAAGCTTCAAGGTTTAAATTTACGCTTATATCAAACAGGCATTGCTACCTTACAAGCGACATTGGCACCCTCATCTCAGGAACAACTCACTCTATGTTGGCAAAAGATTGAAAACAGAGATATTGAACAACGTCTGTCTTTAATTTTACAAGCGGCAGGAGGTGTAATGGTTAACTTGCTAAACACCACTTTCGATACACTGAGCAAGCGTTGTAAGTTATTGACCTCTGAACTCACCGACAGTGACGCGGTATTGTGGACCGGACGTTGTTATATTACTCGCGTTCCAGAATCTGCCGCAGAAGCCAAACAGGCGTTCTCAATTATTCATGAATGTCCGCCTAGCAACTACGAGAACGATGAGGCTTTCTTTCGTTCGGGAAATTGCCTATTTTTAAACAATGATATTTCACTGTCGTTGGATAACCGGAGGGTTCTGTTTTTGCTTCAGCATTACAATGCGATGTTGTATGCCTATCAACAATCGATGAGCAACGCCTACCATCAGCTGCAATCGCTTAAAGCTCTGTCGTCGGGGCGGCGCAGAAAAGCCCTTGAAAAGTTGATCCAGCGCATGGTTTCAATTAGAACCCTAGAGTATATTCGATTGGAGTTTTGTGATTCGCTTCGAGGACTTCAAGGAAGTCGAAAGCCACTCGCGAACGCACTCATAGATGCATGGGAAATTAATGCCGTAGAAGAGAGTTTACTTGATAGGGCGGCCTATATTAATAACGCCATATCAAGTTACGAGAACCAACTTAATCGTGCTATAAATAAATCGATTGAAGTGATACTCATGCTAATTGGGGGTATTTCTTTGGTGGATATTACCAACAACTTTGTTGCCGCATCACAATCTGTGAAGCATGATTCAACGTGGGGTATCTACGATATATTCTCGCTAATGTCATCTGAAAATACGGTTAACCTAGCCTTAATAGCGGTGCTGTTAATGGCCTTACTATTTGCGAAGAACAAATGAATAAGCGCACAAAATTTACCATTATATTGACACCAGGCACACACGCTTACGAACCAGTGAAAGAAGCGTTAAACGAATATTTATCGACCTATTATGGTGGATGCACGCACATTGATTGTGAAGGGACTTGGCGTGAAGATGCTTGCGAATTCAAACCTCGTTACGACGCTAATTTAATTACCGAGAAGTCACTATGTGTGTGGTGCGCGGTAATGCCAGATAAAGCAGAGCGCTTTGTGGATGAGCTTCGAGCCTTCCTCACTATATTGAAAAAGCAGCAAAACGCAGACTTTAGCTTTATTCATATTGAAAGCCAGACAGTGGCGGCCCACCATCAACTTATAGACTAAAAAGCGGTGTAAAGGTGCAAGCCTTTGGGTGCCCGCTCTTGGGTGCAAGCTAGCGGCGTAGCACTATCGCTTAAAATAATGGCTGACATTAGTCGTTTATATATCTAGGCCATACCAACGGGCGGTATTGTTTGCCAACAGGCCGCATTTCTCGTCAAAGGTAAACTGCGCCAGCATTTTTTCATATTGCAGCCAAAGCGCTTGATAACTGTGGCGCCAGTTAGAAAGTGGGAAATTACTTGCTAACATTACTCGCGACACGCCAAATATAGCTACCGTTTCCACGACCACATTTTGCGCACTGCGCCAATGCCAGTCTCTGCACTGCATTTCCCACCCTGAGAGTTTTACTGCCACCCGAGGGCACTGTGCGAGTACTTTCATATTAATTCGCCACTGCTTAATGTAGGTAGCGGTAACAGCAGAGCCTAACAGCGATGAACCTGCGTGATTAATAATGACTGAAAGTGCGGGTAATGCCTCTAATAACCTTAATAAGGCACTTACCGCTTTGCCGTCGCCCACATCCAGTTGGGCATCGAAAGACAATCCATATTCACTACTAAGCTTAAGCGCGTGCTTTGTTTTAGGGTGGGTTAATATAAAGCTGGCTTGTTCATCTAATATATGGCGAAGCCCCGCTACTGAAGAAAACCCAGCCAATGTTTGAATATCAGACAGGGCCCGTTCACTACATAAATCGATACTAGCAACGCTTTTAAAAGGTAGTTGGGCTCGTTGTTCTAGATACCGGATTTCACGCCAAGGACGTTCATTGTCGAACCCTGCTTCAACATGCACGTATCCCGCAAGCGTGTGACCGCTAGAAAGTGTTAAGCTTCTTTCATCACACGACAACGCAATGGCTTGCTTATCTTGCCAATACGGCGGATTTTGCGGCTTAAGCCAGTGGTAATCCCCCGCCTCAAGGGCAAAAAAATGTAGATGACCATCAACAATATTCACTTGGCGGTATAACCGCCGTCAACAGCGTGTAAGCTTCCGGTAATAAAGGTCGCTTTATCACTGCAAAGAAAATACACCAGTTCAGATACATCTTCGGGTTGGCCAATACGCCCAATAGGTTGCTCAGCGGCCTCTTGGGCCACAACTGCGATTTTATCGGCCCCTGATGCTGCCACATATTTATCTATAGCGTGGTGAAACAAGGGGGTTTCAATCGTACCGGGGCATACCGCGTTAGCTCTAATATTAAAGGGGGCATAATCCAGTGCCGTGGTTTTAGCCATAGACGCTAAGGCTGACTTTGTTAAACCATAGGCAAAAGAGTTCTGTTTACCGACAAAACACTGATCGGAACCCATCACCACAATAGCCCCACTTTTTTGTGCTTTCATGGTAGGTAGTGACGCTTTAATTGCGCCATATGCGCCTTTAATATTTAGGCTCATTATCTTATCGAGTAATGCTTCATCGGTATCTTCAATGGTTGCCGACACGTGCATGCCTGCATTACACACTAACGCATCTATACGACCATATTTTACGGCAATATTATCGATAGTATGTCGCACTTGTTCCACGTTACTGACATCACAAGCCACCCACTCAGCGTTAGTTGGTGTGTCGTCAAAATCTCTTACATCTAGGTTTATTACTCGGTAGTCATTTTCACTAAAGGTATTACAAACCGCTAAGCCTATACCTAAACTTCCGCCAGTAACGACACAAACTGATTGCCCGTGGTTCATGAGTACTCTACTTCTTAATACATGGAATTAACTATAGTTATAGGATGACAGCGAGCTATTGAAAAGCAAGCGTTGCCAAAGATTATGATGGCCTGTGATTTAAATTTAAAGGCATTGAACAGTTGTTGTGCAAATTCAGTGATATTATTTTTCATTAACTTTCCCTTAACGGACTACTCTGTCTATGCTTTTTGTGTCTATAATGTGGCAAAATTAAAACACTTGTTTGAAAAGGGAGTCTTCTATGCCTCTGTACCACGCCCCTACTACCGATTTTCAGTTCTTACTTAAGGACTGGTTAGGCCTAGATGCCCACTATGAAAAATTGGGTATCAGCGATTTTGACAGCGAACTGGCCAACGAAATTATTGCGCAAGGCGCTAAATTCGCCATTGATGTTGTAGCACCATTAAACCGTGAAGGTGATGAAGAAGGCTGTAAGCTAGAAAACGGAAAAGTCACCACACCGAAAGGCTTTGCCGACGCTTATCAAGAGTACGTAGCAAATGGCTGGAACGCCATGTTAGGTACGGCAGAATATGATGGACAGGAACTTCCTTACACCATGGCAGTGCCTGTACATGAAATGCTAAATGCCGCAAACCTAAGTTGGCGTTTAACAACAATGCTGACAGAAAGTGCCACTTTGGCAGTCACTAAACATGCTAGCAAGGAATTGAAAGACAAGTATCTCGCTAAACTCATCAGCGGTGAGTGGACAGGTACGATGAACTTAACCGAACCTCATGCAGGTACCGACCTTAGCTTGCTCAGCACTAAGGCTGAACCGCAAGGTGACGGAAGCTATAAAGTAACAGGTAATAAAATCTTTATTACTGCTGGCGATCAAGATTGGAGCAGCAATGTTATTCACTTGGTACTCGCTCGCTTGCCAGATGCGCCAAAAGGTGTAAAAGGCATTAGCTTGTTTTTAGTGCCTAAATTAATGCTTGATGAAAGTAACGAGCCAAGCACTGCAAACTCTTTATCTGTGGGCAGCATTGAACACAAGATGGGTATTAAAGCGAGCCCAACCTGTGTGATGAACTTTGATGACGCGACAGGCTGGTTAGTGGGTGAAGAAAACCAAGGCTTAGCCTGCATGTTCACCATGATGAACGACGCGCGCTTCCAAGTGGGTTTACAAGGCTTAGGCGCTGCCGAAGCCTCTTACCAAGGTGCGTTAACGTATGCCCGTGAGCGCGTTCAATCTCGTGCGCCTCAAGGTATTCAGAATCCTGATGGCAAAGCCGATCCTATTGTATTTCAGCCTGATGTAGCCCGCATGCTACTTACGCAAAAATCACAAATTGAAGGTAGCCGCGCACTGTCTTTGCTATACGCAAAGTTCATGGATATCGAAAAATTAGGCACTGACGAAGAAAAAGAAAATGCAGATAAAGTGCTGCAGTTTCTTACGCCAATCTGCAAAGCCTACATGACAGATATGGGCCTTGAAACTACCAGCATTGGGGTGCAAGTTTTTGGTGGTCATGGATTTATCCGTGAGTGGGGCATGGAGCAATTGATGCGTGATGTTCGTATCGCCATGTTGTATGAAGGCACCAACGGTATTCAGGCATTAGATTTAATTGGTCGTAAGTTAACCCGTGATGGCGGGCAAATGATGGAAGCCACTTACCAAGCTTTTGCTGAGCTAGTTGCTGATATTAGCGATGCTGAAAGTAAAGGGCTAGCGCAGGGCTTACTTGACGATTGGCGCGCATCATCAGCTGACTGTCTAGGTATGGATGGCACTACAGCAGCTGCGGCAGCAGCAGATTATTTAGCCTATTCTGCCTACTCGCTAATTGGTGTGCTGTGGTACAGCATGGCAGATAAAGCGGCGAGTACCGACAACGCTGTGCTAGCTTCTTCTAAGCAGAAGACCCGTGATTTCTACATGCAACGTATATTGCCTCGTCGCAATGCGCACAAGCAAGCATACTCAGCAGGCTACGAAAGCACGCTGGCCGTATCCGGCAGTGAGTTTGATTACATTTAATCAAGCAAGTTAAACTAAAAAACCGCCTGTATAGGCGGTTTTCTTATTCATATTGATACAATACATAACAGCTGGTAGCTAAACGTAACTACTTATTAGCAACCAGACTTTCTGCAAACGTATCGTTAAACCAATCTTCAATCATGTTCTTTTCGTAAACCAGATTATCGCTGGGTAACCTACGATTAACGGTATTCATGAACATCATATCTTTAATCTTAACCTCTTCGCTTTTAAGCACTGTGCTGTCACCGCCTGTAAGTACATATGAGAATGACATTCTAGGAATGTCTATTTCTTTAATGATCCTGACATCGGTAGCAGACTGCCCCATACCAACAAAAGATGCAGGCCAAACCTGACCGGCTAAATCTAAATCAGTGACGGTAATTGATAGCTTCTGATCTTCGGGAAGTTTTTCTGCGAGTTCAGTAAAAAACTCATCGAGCTCTTTAAAAGTGCGTTCTCTAAAGCGAGTTCGAGATTCATTCGATGGCTTAACATCTCGGTAAGACTTTGGTTCTTCCCAGGTTACTTCTACCTGTGCTGCTTGCAATACACCAGATAAACCCACGCTGGCGAGCAAGAGCGCAGATAAACTCGTTAACTTAGCTATTTTCATGTAACCCCCTACCTCATTTCTAAAAACCCGGTATTAGTCAGCGACAAAAAACTGAGTAAGCGGGTAACGGCGCTTAGTGAAGCATGGCTTCAACTTATAGCAATGTTACTACTTTTATCACAACTATATGCTCAATAATAGCACAGGTAGCTGAACGTAAAGTGAACGACTTTATCTATATACAGGGTAACAGTATGGAAAGATTAGTAGGCATAACGGAAGAAACAAAAGAAAAACTAAGATAAGAAACAGCAGCTTTAGCGCCAATTATTTATCGGGCTCCAGTAGCGTAGATTGCTCTATCATTGCGCACAACTGCTGGCGCTTGCCGCGGCTAAAATTAGGGTTTATATCGGTGGTTTCGCAATAAGCGATATGAAAGCGCATGACCGTTGAACGACTTGCCAGAATTCTTCGAAGGTAGTTTGCTTCGAATTCTTTTAAGGGCGCAAGCTGCGCCGCCGCCTGATCTCTCAACGCATCCAGCTCTCTTTGTTCAGGTAACTCAGAAATAGAAGTAAACCAACCTGAAACGGTACTTTGTATATCTGAAAAAAAGTACTGAACAAAAGGCGATCGTAGCACTATCACCAATAATACAATTTCAGCACAGATTACAAAGAAACGAAGCATTTAAAATTATTCCACTACTATACTTAATTCAAACAACGCAGCTATCGTTAGTTATTTTCAACAAAAATTTTCGTCAAAAAAATCAAAAGGATAATTACTTGTATAATTTTCATTCGGTATTAAAACTATTATCGCCATAGTAGTCAACTAGCATTAAGTAAAGATAGATTGATAAAATATAATTTCTGAACTTTCAGTATTGACTGAAAGATAAATAAAGATGATCATTAGCCCTATCATTGATCTATGTTAAACACGCTGAATTTTCAGCTGTTATAATGCGCCGCGCAATACAAGAAGTTGGCTAAGGTTTTGAAAAAATGAACGAACAAATTCCAGTTAAAAACGTTACTCCAGTTAAGGTGCACAAACCCGCATCAACCACTGAAGGGAAGCGATACGACTCGCGTAGTCGTATTTATGTTCGTGCGGTTAAAGGCCCTCTTGAAACATTCAGACGTTTTTTCGGTTTGTTTTTTCTCGCCATCTTCGCCGCTATTCCTTGGATAAGATTTAATGGCCAGCAGGCAGTGCTACTCGATATTGTAGAGCAGCGCTTTTCTATCTTTGGGTTAACGTTATGGCCGCAAGATTTAACCTTGCTTGCCTATATCTTCATCGTGGGCGCATTCGCGCTGTTTTTCGTGACGACCTTTGCAGGTAGGGTGTGGTGCGGCTTCATGTGCCCTCAAACTACTTGGGTATATATCTACACTTGGTTTGAAGAGAAGATAGAAGGCCCTAGAAATAAACGTATTAAGCTAGACGCACGAAACATGGATGCGGATAAGTTTATTCGCAAAACCCTCAAACATACGGCTTGGGTGGCGGTTGCCCTACTTACCGCACTCACCTTTGTGGGGTATTTCACCCCAATCGGCGCGCTCTTTATTGACTTTTTCACCTTTAATACAGGTTTCTGGGCGGCGTTTTCTGTGGTCTTTTTTGCAGTGTGTACATATGCCAATGCGGGTTACATGCGAGAAATTATGTGTACTCATATTTGTCCTTATGCCCGTTTCCAATCGGCCATGTTCGACAAAGACACCTTTACTGTCTCTTACGATGCTAAACGAGGCGAACAGCGAGGCCCTCGCCCTCGTAAACTTAGCCATGAACAGGTACACGAAAAAGGCTTAGGCGACTGTATTGACTGTAACCTCTGTGTGCAGGTTTGCCCCACCGGCATCGATATTCGAAACGGTTTGCAATATGAGTGCATTAACTGCGGTGCGTGTGTAGATGCCTGTAACGGTGTAATGGATAAAATGGGTTATCCCAAAGGGCTTATAAGCTTCACGTCGGAAGAAGAGCTGGCGGGGGGTAAAACACACATCGTGCGACCTAAGCTGATTGGCTACCTCATCGTGCTTATTGTCATGACAGGGTTATTGGTTGCTGATATTGTGACCCGGGTTCCCCTTGAAATTGATATTATTCGCGACCGTAACTCATTATATCGTGAAACAAATGAAGGGTTAATTGAGAACGTTTATACCGTTAAAGTATTGAACAAATCTCAGCAAACTCATACCTATACCATTTCGGTACAAGGGCTGCCTGAATACACCTTTATTGGCAACAAAGAAGTGACTGTGCAAGGTGGTGAGGTTTATAGCACACCGATTTCGGTTGCAACCGACCCGTATAATCTGGAAGATGTGGTAACAGACATTCAATTCACCGTTACCACTACCACCGATTCAGGTGAAAACGTTACGGTTAATGAGCCAACCAAATTCCTTTATCGATGAAAGACTTTTCGTTTTCTGGATTAGATCCAGACACTATATTAGATGCCCTGGAAACTCAGGGCATTTTTCTTCAAAGCGGCTTACTTGCTCTCAATAGTTATGAGAACCGGGTTTACCAATTTCAAGCCGATGATAACAAACGTTACGTGGTTAAGTTTTATCGCCCTGCCCGTTGGACAGACGCGCAAATCTTGGAAGAACATAGCTTTGCCCAAGAACTTGCCAATAGCGAAATTCCGGTTGTTGCGCCCTTAGCGCTAAACGGAAAAACCCTTCACCACCATGGCGATTATCGCTTTACGGTTTTCCCCTCGGTAGGTGGGCGCCAGTTTGAGAACGATAATTTAGACCAGCTTGAATGGATGGGCCGCTTTATTGGCCGTATTCACCGCGTATCTCAAGCGAAAACCTTTAAACAACGCCCCGATATCGATACGCAAAGCTATTTAGATGAACCTAGACAAGTTTTAGAAAATAGCACCTTGCTTCCCGATCATCTAAAAACAGCATTTTTTGCTATTTTGAACCCCGTGATAACCGCGGCCTCTTCGGCTTATAAAACCACCGACGTTATTCGATTGCACGGCGATTGCCATCCAGGAAATATTCTATGGCGTGATGGCCCTACTTTTGTTGATTTAGACGATTGTCGGATGGGCCCTGCTATCCAAGATTTATGGATGATGTTAAGTGGCGACAGACAGCAACAACTATTACAACTTGATACGCTAATTGAAGCCTATGAAGAATTCCAGCCATTTAATACTAATCAGCTTGCGCTAATAGAACCCCTACGCGCCATGCGAATGGTACACTATATGGCATGGCTGTCTCGCCGCTGGGAAGATCCAGCCTTCCCTCGCGCCTTCCCATGGTTTGCCGACGATAAATACTGGGAAGGTCAAATTCTTGCGTTAAAGGAACAACTTTCTGCCATGCAGGAACCGCCTCTAAAACTCGGGTATTAGCTGGCAAAACCTGAACACACTCGCTATTTATTAGGCACTTAAGCTATACTCCTTCGCGCTTAGGTGCCCATCTATGGGTTAAACGGGAAATCAGTGAAATCTGATGCTGCCCCCGCAACGGTAAACTCAGTGTGAACACACACATTCTCCTTATTACGCCACTGTGTCATCGCTATTAATGGCGCGACATGGGAAGGCAGAGAAACCATACACAGTATTGGTGAGTGAGCCCGGATACCGGCCTAGCTTCACGGCAGTTATTCTGCTTACATTCACCCTTGTACTCGGGCGGAGTACATAGCGAGAAATACAATGAAATTTCAAACACATTTTACCTGCACTGCAGTTTACGCTGCCGTGGCTACACTGCTTTCTGCACCTGTTTTAGCGCAAACTCCTGAAACAATAGAAACACTCACCGTTACTGGCACCCGTTTACCTGTACAAATAGCTAAGCTGCCTGCATCGTTAAGCGTATTAACCGAGCAAGATATTCAAGCCTCAGGCGCAGTACAACTTACCGATTTAATTCGCGGCCTACCTGGCGTAAGCCTTTCCCAATCAGGTAGCCCAGGCGGCCTTACCGAAGTTCGTGTTCGAGGCAGCGAAAGTAACCACTTACTCGTGCTTATTGATGGCGTAGTGTCTAACGATATTGGCCAAGGAAGCTTGATAGACTTGGCCCACTTAACCTCGGCGAACGTGGCACGTATAGAGCTACTACGTGGCCCGCAAAGTGCCTTATGGGGCAGTGGTGCAATTGGTGGCGTATTGAGTATCACCACCAAAGCCGGTGAAGGAGCCAGTGCAAAACCTAGCGTTAATTTAACTGCTGGAATCGGCACACAAGGTACTTACCAAGGCAGCATTAATGCCGCCACCCAAAATGGCGATGTGGCTGTGCGCACCTATGCCAGTTACCTAAAAACAGATGGCGATAACATTTCGCGGGTGGGTAATGAAGATGACGGTTATGACAACATGACCGCAGGCATCAACGTTGATTACGCATTGGCTGATGCACACACATTAAGTGCTAAATTTCGCAGCACCCAATACGAAAATGATTACGATGGTACTGATTATGTAACGACTGGCCTGCCAGCTGATGCCGACAATGTGACTGATGGTAGCCAACTTAGTACTAAACTAGCTTGGCGCTACGCGCCAGATGCATCGGCCTATGCGTCTACCGTGTCTTTCGATTACCGAAAAGACGACAATGACAATACCACATCAGGTGCCGATGCAGGTGGCACCACGGGTGAGCGCTTAGCCCTAAATTGGACAAGTTTTTACAACTTTGATAACTGGCAAGTAGCGGGTGGTGCTGAATACTTACAACGTTTGTTTGAACAACGTGGCCCTATTGTATTTGGCGATCCGAATCAAAAGCAGCACGACAATACGACCAGCTTATTTGGTGAGGCCACTGGAGATATCGTAGATAATGTCTTCGCAACATTGAGCGCACGGTTCGACAACAACAGTGAATTTGATGACGCCGTTAGTTATCGCGCAGGCCTAACATGGCAAGTATCAAAAACCTATGCGCTATTTTCAAGCTACGGCAAGGCGATTAAAACCCCAACCTTCACTGAACGATTTGGCTTTTTCCCCGACAGCTTTATTGGCAACCCCGACTTAATCCCTGAAGAGAGTGAAGAATGGGAAGTTGGCGTAAAAGCGAATTGGGATTCGGTTACCGCACAAATGAGTGCTTATAGCGCCCAACTTGAAGACGAAATTAATGGCTTCGCTTATGACGCCACCCAAGGCGTGTACACCGCTGCCAATGTAGATGGTGAAAGTAGCCGTGATGGCGCAGACGTTGAAGTAACTTGGCTTAGCGATTTAGCGAAGGTGTCGGCGTCTTATAGTTATTTAGACGCTGACCAAACCAGTTTTGCAATTGCCAGCACCGAGCTTCGCCGTGCACGTCATCAAGGCGCATTAACGGTATTGTCTGATTTAGGTACCGAGAAATTTAGCCTGTATGCAAAACTGGCCTACACTGGAACCCATTACGATACTTACTTCCCCCCCTACCCTGCTAATTCAGAAACCTTGGGGCTGTCAGCTTATACCCTAGCGTCAGTTAACCTTGGCTACCAAGTTTCTGAAAAGTGGGCACTATCATTAAAAGTGAATAACCTTTTTGATACTGACTACGAGGATATCGTGGGCTATGCAGGACAAGAACGACGTGCATTGCTATCGGTGAGCTACAGCCACCAGTAACACCTATTCCGTCACTTTTTAGACTCAAATAGTGACACTTTATTCGCTTCTTCTTTACGAAGAAGCGAAACTTTCCCCTCAGATATCATCCATTCGTTGCATTTTTCCGCTCGCTTGTCGCGTAAACTAGTGCCCAATAAAAGCCTGTGGTAACCTCAGCATTGATAGATAGATTTGAAATCAAAGGATTCAATTACATGAAGAAGTTTGCAGTATTGTTTGTAATGGCAATGCTTTTGCCATTGACCGCATGTGCCCAAGAAGGTACAGCTAAATGGAAAGAAGGTACCCACTACACGGTATTAGATGAAGAAGCGACTAAAAAGCCAGTAATCACAGAATACTTCTCTTTCTGGTGCCCACATTGCTTCCAATTTGAGCCAATCGTAAAACAAATTAAAGAGAAGAAAGGCGAGAACACTAAATTTGAGAAAGTGCATGTTAACTTTATGCGCTTTACCGGCCCTGACGTTCAAGATGCCGCGACGCATGCCATGTTAATTGCCCGTGCAATGAAACAAGAAGATGCAATGAATACAGCTATCTTCAACTACATTCATAAGCAACGCGCAACCATTACCAACCTTAAAGATTTGCGTAACATTTTTGTGGTAAACGGTGTTGATGGCGCTGAGTTTGATAAGTTAGCCACCAGCTTTGGTGTAAACAACATGATTCGTAAGAACCAGCAGCTTATCGACAAGAACCGAGACTACCTTTCAGGCGTACCAAGCTTCGTTATTAACGGTAAATATCAGCCTAAGTTTACTGCTGAAATGACCTTTGACGATATTGCTGATTTGATTGTTTGGTTATCTGAGCAAAAGTAATTTCCAAAATTATTGAAATAGGCTTCAACATGCCTATTTCAGTACAGACTTAAATGGGCCGTAGCGGTTATCGCTAAGGCCCATTTTCATTTTTAATACGTAAAAAAGCAGGAGCGATTCATGTCGTTTTTACCGGAAGATTTCAGTGCCTTTATTTGCGAATTAGACAAACTAAAAAGTATTAAGCGCCAAATAACCTTGCCTTGTGATGGCGATCGTCAGGAAAATTCTGCCGAACACAGTTGGCACGTTGCGCTTATGGCCAGTACCTTGGCACATTATTCCGAGAAACCTATTGATGTCTCTCGGGTTATTCGTATGATTTTAATTCATGATGTAGTCGAAATTGATGCAGGCGATTTGTTTGCTTTCAACGAGGCCTCGGAACACGATGCGCAAGCACAAAAAGAGCTCGATGCTGCAAAGCGTATTTTTGGCTTACTGCCCCGTTCTTTTGCCGATGAATTACTGTCATTATGGGTAGAGTTCGAAGAAGCAAAGACCCCTGATGCCGAGTTTGCCAAGGCGATGGACCGAGTGCTTCCTGTGTTTCAAAACATGCAAAACCAAGGTGGTAGTTGGAATAAACATGCTGTTACCAGAGATAAGATAGAAAAGCGTAACTTACACTTGAAGCATTGTGCGCCTAAATTATGGGATTACGTAACGCGTCAATTAGATACCGCGGTACAGAACAAGTGGCTGCTTCCAGCAAAAAGCTAAAGCGGTTAAACGCTCCGACCTTCGCGCTCATAAGCGACAAAAAAGGTGCTAGAGAATCTGTTCTCTAGCACCTTTTTTATAAGTCTTTTAAATTGGCCTGTTGGTGTGTCTGTTGATAAATTTGTTTTGTCGGCCCTGCTGATGGCTTAAGATTGATGTCGCTTTTTAAAAAACCGTCATCAAAAAACCTTCGAACTCGCTTAGAAACGTGTACTTGCCCACACCCATAACTTATTGGCGTCTACTTTGATATCACCAGCCGAGTAGCTACCATACTTCACCGCAAGAGTGACCTTATCCATCACTTTAGTTACGTACTGTACGTTAATTTCGCTACCTAAATCATCCACCTCGGCTGTTGCTTCATCGGCACTAAAATCGTGATAGGCCAACAACCATTTACCACCAGCTAATTTTCCGGACAGCGAGAAAGTAACATCTTGAAGACCTTGTGCAGGTGTACCTAAGAATTGATCTGTCCAACCGTTAAATTTATGCAGAGTGGCCAGTGGCGTGGCAAAACCATATGCACCGTCGTCAGAACCTAACAACTCATAATCAATCTTAGCGGTAATGCCTGAAAAGGTAGCTGCAAGGTTTGCATTAATGTAGTTAGCATCATAGTCGGTAGCGGTTTCACCAGAGCCTAATTCACTACTTTGCGTAGCAAATTCAGCGCCGTATGCCCAATTCACTGTCTCACCTTTCATACTGCCGTTATAGCGAATACCATAGGTATCAAGCGCATTATCGGTGTCATTATCAATTTCTAATAAATAACCATAAGCGGTGAATTTTCCTACCGCGGTTTTGAAACTCGCGTTGAACAAATGATCTTTTGAATCAAAATCAGCGGCTTCTGCAAAAATTCGATTTCGCTGTGTAAGGTACCCATAAAAGAAATTCACTTTCTCGTTAAACGCATAGGTAGCAGTAACACCATCGAAGGTCTGCCTATCTTGGCGCCATCCCACATGTCCAACGAACCTGTGATTGTCGAGGGCAATCACTTGTCTGCCCCCTTTAAGTGTTAACTTTTCATTCTTGTACTGAATAAAGGCTTGATCTACTTCTGTGGTTTCAGGATCTGCAATCACTGAATACTCACCAACGTTATAGCCTGTAGGGCCTACTGTATAATCGCCTTGCCCCATAACAATACGGCTATCTTCCACTTCTGCGGTAAAAGAAAATCCATTTAACGTACCCGATTTAAAACCTAAGCGAGTACGAAGCGTTAATGCGCTGGCGTCATCAAGCGCATTATCTTGGTCGACTGATTCATAACGTAAGTTCAAGTCTGCCCATGCAGAAGCTTCGCTTAATACATCGTGCCAACTTTGGGCAAACGATGGCGCACTGAAACATGCCAACATGGTGCTTGTGAGTGCCGCTTTTGCGAAGCGCTTTTGTGCCGGTTTATATCTATTTGACGGTGCTTCTGTTAGCTGTGCTGATGGTTTTATATCTTGCGTATTCATGTGCGTTCCCTTGTTATTAACGATATTAACGTTTGTTGGTTAGCGTTCTTATTGACGATTTTTAGTTAAGGGGCTCCCTCCCAGTTAAAAATGGGATGAGCACCTAAGGGTTTAAATCAGTTTTAGCGACTTATGCTGTAACGCTTTAAATTAGCGTTAAACGCCTAACTCAAGCAGCGTCGGATTTACTGTTTGCTTTTTTTGCAGAACCACCTCCAGCTTGATTAGATTTGATATGGGAAGACACCGGCTCAATTTTTTTTTGCTTATCATACAAAAAGGTCAGAACTTCATGTCGGTAGTGGTTGTACTGAGGGTTGTCAGCAAGCTTAAGTCTGTCTCGTGGTCTAGGCAGCTCAATATCAAGGATTTCGCCTATCGTCGCTGCAGGGCCGTTATTCATCATCACGATTCTATCGGAAAGCAACACTGCTTCGTCGACATCGTGGGTGATCATAATCACTGTATTCCCTAAATCGGCATGAATTTCCATTAAAGAGTCTTGCAGGTGCGCGCGCGTTAACGCGTCTAGTGCCCCAAAGGGCTCATCCAAGAGTAAGACTTTTGGCTCCATCGCTAGTGCGCGAGCAATACCAACACGTTGCTTCATACCCCCAGATATTTCACTGGGTAATTTATCAAGAGCGTGGGTCATATGCACAAGCTCTAAATTGTGCATTATCCAATCTCGCATTTCTTTTTTAGGCTTGCCACGCATGGTGTGCTTTACCGCTAATTCCACGTTTTTATAAACGCTTAACCAAGGCAATAATGAGTGGTTCTGAAAAACAACCGCCCGTTCTGGCCCGGGTGTTTTTACTTCAGCACCATCAAGTATGACACCGCCCGTGGTGGCTTGGTGTAAACCCGCCACAATATTAAGAACGGTTGATTTACCACAGCCCGAGTGACCGATTAATGAGACAAACTCACCTTTCGCAATTTTAAGGTTTACATCAGTAAGTGCCGTAAACGGGCCTTTCGGTGTAGGGAAATCGATGCCTACTTGTTCTAATTCCAAGTGCTTAGCTTGCATGTTCTTTCTCCTTAATTACCGTAATACGCTGGTTTTATCCCAGCTCACTGCACGTTGAACCGACAGCATTATCCTGTCTAGTATGAAACCGATAGCGCCTATAGTGAGCACCGCTACCATGATACGAGCCAAAGATTCTGAACTACCATTTTGAAATTCATCCCAGACGAACTTACCAAGGCCTGGGTTTTGTGCCAGCATTTCTGCTGCAATCAATACCATCCAGCCGATGCCAAGAGACAGTCTTAACCCTGTGAAAATCATAGGAATAGAAGAAGGCAGAATGATTTTTGTTAAATGAGACATCGGCGTTAAACGCAGTACCTTACTCACGTTAATCAA
Organism: Alteromonas sp. Mac1; assembly: GCF_001562125.1. Classification (NCBI taxonomy): domain Bacteria; kingdom Pseudomonadati; phylum Pseudomonadota; class Gammaproteobacteria; order Alteromonadales; family Alteromonadaceae; genus Alteromonas; species Alteromonas sp. Mac1. The sequence goes on along the minus strand of NZ_CP013932.1, from coordinate 867,988 downwards.
GTCTTTATCAATAGCAGACACACCCACTGCAGTGTTAATTAACGTAGGCCAAAGGCAACATAAAGATACCGTAAGTGCCGATGTTACAAATGACTTTGAAAACATCGGGTCGTCGCTAACATACAGCGCGCTCACGACCATAGTGACTAATGGTAGCCATGCTAAAGGTGACACGGGTTTAAACAGTTGAATGAGCGGATTGATGGCCGCATAGGCTGACTTACTCAGCCCACATAAAATACCCACGGGTACAGCAATCACTGAGGCAATAAGAAACCCCACCATGACGGTGTAAAGACTTGTCCATATTTGATCAAAGAAGGTGGGTGAACCGGTATACTCACGAATTTTTGGTTCGTAAGTTGGGTCTTGTGCAACCCGAGCGGCGTTGCGCTCTTCTTGTCTGGAGTAAAACGCATTAGCGTTTTCTCGCTGTGCACTGTGCTCAGTAATAAGCGAACCTGCCTGCTCCCACACTTGAGCAGGACCAGGAAATTGCCCGAGTGAGGTATCAATACTTTTCGCCACACCATTCCAAACAGCGAGGAACATCAAAAGGCCAATAAGAGGCAGTAATAAAGCGGGTGCTCGACTATAAACCGCCCCCATGGTACCGCTCATTGGTGACTTGGCTGGCGAAAAGCTTAATATATTTGCCATCTTACTCATGTTGTTCTCCGCTATTTGTGTATGACTGTGAAACTGTTAAAGAACAGTTTCACCCTTTAGCCCAATACCAAACTGCTCAAGATAAGCATTTGGCTTGCTACCGTCGTAGGTAACGCCGTCGATAAATTCAGATTGAGGTGGTTTAAAGCCAGTTTCAGTGGCAAACGCTGGGAAGTCCGACGCTTTTGCTTTTCCTTCGGCAATAAGTGCTTTTGCAGCCATGGCGTAAACCTCTGGCTTATACACTTTACGTGCAGTCTCTTTATACCAATCGTCTGATTTAGGCTCTGAAATTTGTCCCCAGCGGCGCATTTGCGTTAAATACCAAATCGCATCACTGTAAAATGGGTAAGTGGCGTTATATCGGAAGAATACGTTGAAGTCTGGTACTTCACGCTTATCGCCTTTTTCATATTCGAAGGTGCCTGTCATGCTGTTAGCCAATACATCTTCATCAGCGCCAACATAGTTGCTTTTCGCTAAGATTTTTACTGCTTCTGGGCGGTTAGCATTGTCATTTTCATCTAACCACATGGCAGCTCGAATTAACGCTTTAACCACTCGAATATGAGTATTCGGGTATTTTTCAGCCCATGCTTGGCTCACACCAAATACTTTCTCTGGGTTGTTTTTCCAAATTTCATAATCGGTAATAACCGGAACACCAATGCCCTTAAATACTGCCTGCTGGTTCCAAGGCTCGCCTACGCAATACCCATAGATAGTGCCGGCTTCCATGGTGGCTGGCATTTGAGGAGGAGGAGTAACTGATAGCAAAGCTTCGGCATCTATCTGCCCAGCATTATCACCTTTGTGTGGTGCATAGTAGCCTGGGTGAATACCACCCGCAGCAAGCCAGTAACGAAGCTCGTAGTTATGTGTAGATACTGGAAAAACCATACCCATGTTAAACGGCTTACCCGCATCACGATATTCTTCAACGACAGGCTTTAAGTAATCAGCTTTAATAGGATGCACTGGTTTGCCATTTTCTACCGGAATATGGGCTTTCATTTTTTCCCATATTTCGTTTGAAACCGTGATGCCATTACCATTTAAATCCATGCTGAACGCCGTCACAACGTGTGCTTCAGTACCAAAACCAATGGTTGCGCCAAGAGGTTGCCCTGCCAGCATGTGAGCGCCATCAAGTTGACCGTCGATGGTTCTATCTAGTAATACTTTCCAGTTTGCTTGGGCTTCTAAGGTTACATACAAGCCTTCGTCTTCAAAAAAGCCTTTTTCGTAAGCGATGGCCAACGGCGCCATATCGGTTAGCTTAATGAAACCAAATTTTAATTCTTCTTTTTCTGGCCACCCCACTTTTTCATCGCTTTGCGCACTAGCAAGTGGCGCTCCCAAGGTGAAAGAAAGCGCTATAGCAGCGGTTATGCCAGCCGTCATTTTTTTCTTTATTTGTTTGAGCATTGAAACGTTTTTAAACTTGGTCATTTATGTTTCCTTTAGCCAAAAAAAAACCCACCAGCGTAGACGAATAAACGTCGCGCTTGGTGGGCTTCGATGCCGAGCCTGTAATCATTAGTTAATGAAGTACAGGCGAACTTATTGTTTGGGTATTAATTGTAGCTACCAGTACTTAATGTACTTTTTTATTTTAGTATCGCTTAACAGTGTAACTGCCATTGATAAAGCAGAGTTCGTGCCAAAACCCTAACCTACTGAAATTATAGGATTTAGAAAAAATAGAAATGGTAATCATTCTTTTACCTGAACAATAACAGTGCGTTTATTGCACTAGAAGTGTTCGATGCACAGCTCAGGGGTGTTTGTTGAACAGGGATATTTGTTGCAAAGCGGGGACGAAGAATAAAAACAAGAGGAAGACACTACATTCTCCCCCAGTGCTTTATTGTTAGTTTATCGGTTACAACCTTTGGGTGAATTGACCAATGGCGTTCACTACTTCTGAAGATCCATTTTGAATTTCGTTCATGACTTTGCCCGACTCGGTCGAGTATTCAAGCGCTTCTCTCGCTTTTTCCTGGCCAGCCTCAATGAGTTGCACGGCATTTTCTGTGAGCTTTCTGTTTTCATTTACCACACTGACAATTTCTTCAGTGGCTGTACTGGTTCTGGATGCAAGTTGGCGCACTTCATCAGCAACAACGGCAAAACCTCTTCCTTGATCCCCCGCTCTGGCGGCTTCAATTGCCGCATTCAGCGCCAGTAAGTTAGTTTGGTCGGCAATACCACTGATGCTTTTAACTAAGTCGGCCACTTTCTGTGACTGTTCATCAAGCTCACGAATACCCTCGCTCGCCGTTCCCATCTGCGAAGTAAGCTCACCCATAATTCGCACCATGCTACCCACAACCTCTTTACCTTTCTGGGCTTGCTCTCCCGTACCTTCCGAAATGTTAAAAGCAACATTAGCGGCCTCAGAAATAGCAAACTCTCTCTGCATTTGTTCGGTTATGACGGTGGCAAACTTAACGACTTTGTACAGTATGCCCTTGTCGTTTCGTATTGGGTTGTAAGATGCCTCTAGCCACACTTCATTACCGCGACTATCTACTCGCTTAAAGCGGTCTGAAAACATTTTGCCTTGCGAAAGGTCGCTCCAAAATTGTCGGTATTCTGGCGTGTCGACTTCATCTGCGGGGCAAAATATCTTGTGGTGCTTACCCACTATTTGCTCTGATGAATAGCCCATAGAAGATAAAAAGTTATCGTTGGCTTTAAGAATAATACCTGTGAGGTCAAACTCAATTACCGCAGTGGAGCGATGTAAAGCCTCAAGCATGTCTTTCATCTCACGGCTTTTATTAATATTTCTCGTTTGTTCAGCCATATACAAGGCGAGCCGGTCGACCACGCCGCTGTCATTAAGGATGGGTTGCAATATTCCTCTAAACCAACGGTCTTCGCCATTCGCATTAGCAAGATTAATCGCACCATGCCAATGCTGCGCTTGCTTGATAGCAGAAAGAAACTCTTTCGTAGCGGCTTGGCTCATGACTCCCTGAGGAATGAGACTATCCATGGTTTTTCCATCAAGTTCATTGGATGAAAAACCTATAGCATCTGCAAAGCCGTCGTTAACTCTATTGATTCTGCCGTTTCTGTCTAATTCAACATAAAGCATTTCTGCCCTGAGTTCGCTTTCTACCGTGTGAAATGATTCAACATCTTTGCGTAAACGTTCTACTTCTTCTAACAATTGCTTATTCTTAAAAAACATCCCGTGCTCCTCGACATTCGGGTATAGCATCTCGCTCACACAAACTTCTCATAACGTTTATGAGAGCGAGCGAGGATACAAAGTCGTTATTGCTTTAGTTGGCTGATCTAAAGATAGCAGAGGATTTACAAGTTACTTAATTATTGGAGAAATTTGAAAATGAATTGATTAATAGGCAACAGCATTAGACACAAATGGCCTAATGCTGGGCAAATGGAAGTGTAGTTATATCTCGTTTTGCCCACATTTGTGTGGCAAGCGTATTCGCTTTTTCTACGTCACACCTTTCAAGTAAAATAAGGTAGCTCACCAGCGTAGCATGAATGGCTTGTTCACCGTAAAGATGCGAAGCCTCGCCTCGCCAAACCGCCAGCATATCGCTTACGTTCATTTGGGTATCTTTAAAGGCCATTTTTTCTGTCAACTCAGGAAGAATAATTTCTTCTGTACTTCCATTACGCGTGACATAGAGTTCGGTTTTTCGCTCACTGTTTACTTCGGGGTCTCCCCCATCGCCTCGAAAGCACAGCGCTTCAAACGCGGGAAAACTTTCATTCACCCGGCAATGCTTATGGTCAAGGTGCATGTGATACACACCCTGTACACAAAAAGGGGCTGACGTTGGGTTTAGTAAGCGCGCCAAGGTATTTGCACATGAGCGCAGCCCAAATACTTCACGTAATTTAATGATGGTATTAAGCGCTGGCAATAAATGCGATAAGTCGAGATAGGTAGCACCAAATTCACGCATTTGGCGAGATGCATCGGCAATACTATTTACTTCTACAAGCCCCAAAGTAGGTAACGCTTTGCTGGCGTATAACCGACCAGAGCCTGGCTCGTGGGCGCCATGTAACATAACGGTGTAATCGTTTTTGGCTAGTATCGCGCAAGATAGCAGATACCAAGGTAGTTGGCGGCGCTTACCGGCATAGCAGCCCACATCTAACGTGGGTGTTAATTCAGCAAGTTCAGGCTCCAGTAATTCACGGCATGCATCTACAAACCCAATAACTTCTTCTGGGGTTTCTTCTCGCGTGCGTAACAGCATTAAAAAAGCACCACGTTGATCGCCGGTAACTTGGTTAGACAAAACCATCTTCATAGACTCGTAAGCTTCTTGACGGGTAAGACTGCGCCCACCTTTTTGGCCCTTGCCGATGATTTTTATATAGTTGCTAAATTGCTGAGACATGCTGCTTATTATGTAAAAGTGATGTATTGACGAGTTGTCGTGACTCTATCACCTTTCCAAAAATAAGTAACGTAGGACCACTCACATTCGCTTCAGATACCAAACTACCAATGGTACTCAAGGTACCCTCTATGACCCGCTGTTGTGGACTTGTTGCATTTTCTACTGCGGCTACAGGCCAATCATCGGCTATACCCTGATTTCCTAACGCGTCACACAGTATAGACAAGCGACTTAACCCCATATAAACCACCACCGTTTGAGAGGCTACGTTTTTTGCCAATTGCGTCATCTCTGGCCATGTTTCAGGGTTTTGAAAGTGTGCAGTAATAAAGCTTACCGCCTGTGCACAACGTCTATCAGTCAGGGGGATACCTGTGTAGGCAGACATGCCAGAAGCTGCCGTAATACCAGGTACAATAGCAAAAGGAATATTCGCTTCTGTTAGCGCCATGGTTTCTTCGCACGTTCTGGCAAACAACGCAGGGTCGCCACCTTTAAGTCGCACTACGCAATGACCTGCCTTGGCCAGCTCAACCACCTTCGCACTAATATCTTGCTGTTTCATACTGTGTTGCCCACAGCGTTTACCCACATATTCACGTTTCACATGACGGGGAATTTCTGCAATGACATCTTTGCCCACTAACGCATCAAACAATACAATATCGGCTTGCTTGATTAACCTAAGCGCCTTAAGGGTTAGTAATTCTACATCACCAGGACCCGCCCCAACAATGTACACTTTTCCTTCTTTCTTACTGCGTGGCGCGTTTTTCCCGTTGCCCAACCATCCACTTAAAAAATTTGATGTCGAGTGACGAACAGGTAACGATAATGCTTCGCGAAACAACAGCCCAAATGTGTTAACTAAAGTGTTCATGATAATGTCTCCAGAGCAAGGCTCGTGTCTGTAGCTTTTGTGTTAATCGCTCTTGTATTAGTTACATTTATACAAGGATGCACTCTGTATAGCTTTTTGGCAGACACGCTCTTAGTGTTAACTCTCACGCGCGACGCCTCCTACCGGGGTAACATGTTCGGTAATTAATGTTGCTAAAGCAGGTTTGCACGAACCGCAATTTGTGCCGCACTTTAGCGTATCGCCCAATTCAGACACTGATGAACACCCTGCTGCAATCGCTTTGTTAATGGTTTTTTCCCTTACAGAAAAGCAGCTGCAAACCACAGGGCCATTTAAAAACGCTTCATCCACTTCGCAGCGTAAAAAATTAGCCAGTTTGTCAGGGCTGAAACTTTGCGTTAATGCACTGTCTATCCAAGAATTTGGCACATCATACTTTGGCTTGGCACTCGGGCTTTTCGTACCGAAAAATGCCATAAAACAAAACGAATCTTCATAAGTACAAATCAGCACTTGGCTATCGGTAGTTTTGTGTTGATAGCACACCCACGTTTTAGGTAATTTTTCTAGCAACCCCGTCATTAACGCTTGCGATGTAAGTTGGCTGGCAATAGATACTCCCAGCCCATTTTCGATTAATTGTTTAGCCCAGTAGCCGCCATTACATTCCACTACCTCGCTGAGCACATTGACGATATTTAATTCGCTATTTGCCAATTGTACGTTGTCACTAATAAAAAGCTTTCCGTAGCTTAAAAATTCGTGAGGGGTAATAGATACCGCACCATGTTTTAGTTCTGGCTGCCCTGAAATAGGATCGGTTGCAGGCGCATAAAGCTTTGCTAATTTACTGTGCGAGCCCCACTCTCCAGACCAATGGATAGGAACGAACACATCGCCTCGACGCTGACGTTTATCGATTTGCACAGGGAAGATACAGGGTGTTTCGCCGCTCACTTTACTGCTAAGAGCAACATAGTCGTTTTGTGCTACAAGCAATGCTTTTGCATCTTCGGGATGAATATAAACATTAGCGTGGGCAGTGTGGGCATGAAGTACCGGCGCCTTACCTGTTCGAGTCATGGTGTGCCATTGGTCGCGCATTCGCCCACTATTAAGCACAAATGGAAATTCATTCGAGGTCAACTGAACAGGCACTGTAAATTTCACAGCAATAAAGTTTGCTTTGCCCGTCGGGGTAGAAAACACTTTGTTATAAAAGGGGCGAACAGGTGCAAGTGTCTGGTCGCTGTTGGTAATCAGAGGCCATTGTACGGGCGCCATCGCATCATATTGTGCATGCGATTTACCGGCTAAGGGGGCAAGATTAAGTTGTCGTGCACCATCATTTTTATATGCTGTTAAGCGGGCATGTTCATCAAATATTTCACTAGGGTGAGAGTAGGAAAATGCGCTGCTAAAGCCCATTTTACTGGCTACATCACACATAATTTGCCAATCGTGTTTGGCTTCACCTGGAGGCGACATAATGCCACGTTGACGGGAAATTCTGCGCTCTGAATTCGTTACAGTACCGTCTTTTTCCGACCATCCTGTTGCAGGCAGTGCAATATCGGCAAAGGCAAGGGTATCGTTACTTTGCACAATGTCAGATACCACTACCATGTCGCACTTTTTGAGCGCCGATTCAACTTGCTCACGATAAGGCATACTGACTACGGGGTTTGTACCCATTATCCAAACAAACTTTATTTGCCCCGCATCCATAGCAGAAAACAAGTCTACCGCTTTTAAGCCGCCTTGCTCTGGCATAGCAGGAGACTGCCAAAACGCTTTAACATTTTCACGGTGTTCAGGGTTTTCAATATCACAATGCGCCGCCAGCATGTTGGCTAAACCACCCACTTCTCTGCCACCCATGGCGTTGGGCTGGCCTGTTATTGAAAAGGGTCCACAACCTGGCTTGCTAATGAAATCTAGCGCCAAGTGGCAATTAATAATGGCGTTGGCCTTGTCTACACCAGCAGAGGATTGGTTAACCCCCATGGAATAGAAGGTAACCGCACTTTCTGCGCTAATAAACCATTGATAGAAAGTGGCCAAATCTGCTTCATTTAAACCACACACACTCGCCACGTCTTTTGCATCAAGCGTGTTAGCACTTGCGATGGCGTCATTTAATCCTTGGGTGAACTCGCCAATAGCAGGTTCATCGATTGCCCCATTGGTGTGAGCAAATTGAAGTAGCCCATTAAACAGTGCGACGTCACTGCCCCCTTTAATAGGTAAGTGTAAATCGGCGATAGTACATGTTTCGGTTTCCCGAGGGTCTATCACCACCACTTTCATATCTGGATTGCGAAGCTTAGCCCGTTGAATACGCTGGAATAACACAGGGTGTGCCCACGCAGTGTTGCTGCCCGTAAGCACCAACAGCGAAGTACACTCTAAATCGGTGTAATCACAAGGCACCACGTCTTCGCCAAACGCACGTTTGTAACCTGCAACAGCAGATGACATGCAAAGCCGTGAGTTTGTGTCTATATTTGCGCTGCCAATAAACCCTTTCATGAGCTTATTCGCAACATAATAATCTTCAGTAAGTAATTGCCCTGATACATAAAACGCAACGGCATCCGGCCCATGTTCAGCAATAGTCTGGGTGATTTTATCAGCCACCGCGCGAGTAGCCGTGTCCCAATCTACCCTTGCACCTGCCATGGTTGGGTGAAGCAAACGGCCGCTAAGATCGTTTGTTTCAAGCAGGTTTGTGCCTTTCACACACAGACGACCATAATTGGCCGGATGCTCGGGCGTACCAGTAACCTTGTCCAGGGAGGTTGTGCGCCCGCTAACGTTGCAACTGATATCTACACCACAACCAACACCACAATAAGGGCAGGTGGTTTGCTTTTGCCGTAGTAGTGGTTCCAGCATAGTGGTTTTTGGTGTAGCCATATTCATGGAAAAACTCTCTTAGTAAACAAAGACAACGGATAAAAATGGGTTAAACAGCAACGAGTATTCGCTCACCTTCCACTTTCACGTCGTACGCCACTACGCTTACGTCATCACGTTCAATACACTTGCCTGTGGCCAACACGTAATGCTCTTTATAAAGAGGCGATGCCACCACGACATCATCCGCTATGGAGCCTATAAGGCCACGATAAAGCACATTCGCCTTGCCGATAGGATCCCAGTTGCTAATAGCGTAAAGAAACTGCTCGCCACCTTTCATTACACTAAACAACGCCACCTGCTGACCTTCGATAAGTGCACAAACACCACTGTTTGTTACCACGTCGTCAATGCCACACACGTCATGCCAAAGGGGCGCCACTTCTGTATTTGCTGTCATCAGTTTGTTCCTTATTAAATTACGTCAACCGCAATGAGGTTGTCGGCACCTTTAGACTTTTCCATTTCAGTGGCAGGTCTAACTTGGCCCCGTTCAGATACAAATTGAATGTTTGTATCTGTGCCATCTGTGTTAACGAATTGACGGAAACGTTTGCGGGATGCTTCGCTTTCAAGCGTAGTTTTCCACTCACATTGATAAGCACCAACCACAGTTTCCATCTGGGCTTCTAAGTCAGCGTTAATGTTTAGCGAATCATTCATAACAACATCTTGAAGATAAGCTAAACCGCCTTCTAAGTTGTCCATCCACACTGATGTACGTTGAAGCCTATCGGCGGTGCGTACATAGAACATCAATACGCGGTCGATGTATTTAACCAGCGTTTCTGTATCTAAATCAGTAGCGAATAAATCGGCATGACGAGGTTTCATACCGCCGTTTCCGCACACATATAAGTTCCAGCCATTTTCGGTAGCAATAACACCAATGTCTTTACTTTGTGCCTCTGCACATTCCCGGGTACAGCCGGAAACGCCGAATTTAATTTTGTGCGGTGCCCGTAGGCCCTTGTAACGGTTCTCTAAATCGATTGCGGTTTTCACCGAGTCTTGCACCCCGTAACGACACCAAGTGCTACCTACACAAGATTTCACGGTACGAAGGGCTTTAGCGTATGCATGCCCAGTTTCAAAGCCGCCTTTAACCAAGGCTTCCCATATATCAGGAAGTTGATCGACCCGCGCGCCAAATAAATCAATACGCTGACCGCCAGTTATTTTGGTATACAGGCTGTATTTTTTGGCAACTTCGCCTAACAAAATAAGCTTTTCTGGGGTAATTTCTCCCCCCGCCACACGAGGAACTACAGAATAAGTGCCATCTTTTTGCATATTACCAAGGTAAATATCGTTGGTATCTTGCAGGGGTAAATGCTCTTGTTTAAGTACGTAGTCGTTGTACACAGACGCTAAAATAGAGCCTGCAGCTGGCTTGCATATTTCACAGCCAAGACCCGTACCATGCTTTTCGAGTAACTCGTCAAAAGAGGTAATGCCGTTCACTTTTACAATGTGAAATAGTTCTTGGCGGGTATGATTGAAATGCTCACAAATGGCTTTCGAGACTTCAACGCCGCGTTTTTCAAGTTCGCTATCAACCACGTTTTTCAACAGTGCTGTACATCCACCACAACCCGTGCTGGCTTTTGTGCAGCTTTTTACGTCGCCAAGACTGCAACAGCCTTCGTCGATAGCCGAGACAATGTCGCTTTTAGCCACGTTATGGCATGAACATATCGTTGCGGTATCTGGCAGCGCATCAGCGCCTAACGCTGGCGCAGCGCCTGAACTCGGCAGAATGAGGGTTTCTGGGTTTTCCGGCAAATCAATACCGTTTAAGGCATATTGCAACAAGGTGTCGTAGTCACTAGTATCACCCACTAACACGGCACCTAACACTTTTTGTTGGCTTTCATCTACTACCAACTTCTTGTACACGCCTTCAGGCTGATTAAAGTAGGTATAGCTTTGTGCGCCAGTAGTACGCTCGTGCGCATCACCAATAGAGCCCACCTCCACGCCCATCAGCTTGAGTTTAGTACTCATGTCGGCGCCAGTGAATACGGTATCTCCACCTGTTAGCGCACTTACTGCGGCGCGAGCCATGGTGTAACCAGGCGCAACCAAACCAAATATGCGGTTTTGCCACAGCGCACATTCGCCCACGGCGAAAATGTCAGGATCTGAGGTTAAGCAGTTGTCATCAACGACAATACCCCCACGCTCCCCAAGGGCTAGCATGGATTTTCTGGCGAGTTGATCTGATGGGCGAATACCTGCTGAAAACAACACCATATCAGTTTCAAGAAAAGTACCGTCGGCAAATACCATGCGATAACGTGATTGCTCACCGGCTTCAATAACCTGTGTCGCTTTCTGGGTATGTACAGTTACCCCTAATGATTCAATTTTACTTCGAAGTACGTCACCGCCGGTTTCGTCTAACTGCACTGCCATAAGCTGTGGCGCAAATTCCACAACATGGGTTTCAAGGCCTGCTTCTTTTAATGCGTTTGCCGCTTCAAGCCCCAATAAACCGCCACCCACTACCACACCCACTTTGCTTTCGCGGGCAGAGTTTTCAATCGCAATCAGGTCATCAATAGTGCGATACACTAAGCAGTGTTCTTGATCGTTTCCAGGAATAGGCGGAACAAACGGGTAAGAACCCGTGGCAAGTACCAACTTATCGTAGGGAAACACCTGGCCATCTTCTGTTAACGCCTTTTTTTCGTCGCGCAGCAAGTCAGTCACTATGGCGTTTGTTACCACATTAACGCCCCAATCACGATATACATCAGCGGTGGTCAGCGCTAAATCATCTGCACTAGCACCACTAAAGTAAGAGGACAAATGTACTCTATCGTAGGCTAGTCTCGACTCACCACACAGTACGGTGATATCAACGTTATCGCTGCTTTGATGAAGCTGTTCAACAAAATGGTGCCCTACCATTCCGTTACCAACAACCAGAATTCGCGTTTTAGATGCCAAAGATGTCATGGTCTCTCCCCTTTATTCGGGACAAAAAAAAGCCCGCATCAACTTTCGTTGTTGCGGGCTTCGTTGCCTATCAAGCGCTACGAGTGATCGTAGCTATCAAATTTTTATGAGCTAAGTTGCTCTAAACATACACACATAATTTTTCACACAATAAAGTATATCCAATATTAGTGCCATGTCATTACAAGCCTGTTTTATATAGATTTATTCAAATGCCAGGCTTTTCGAACCACCTAAGTTTGCACCAAACAAAAGCATTTGCGATTTCATTTGGTGCATTTAAGCGCTCTATCTTACTTTCTTGTATTAGTAATGCGCCTCAGTAGTAACACCAAGGCGTTGACCAACAGCAGTTAAGCAAGTTTATCGGTAGCAACTCTATAACGTGGATCTTCATTCACGTTAATTTCTACAAACTTGTCTGCTTTACGCAGTAAGTTTCGACACTCATCACTGATATGGCGAATATGCAGCTTCTTGCCTTGCTGTTCGTATTTGTCAGCTAAGGTGTCTAAGGCATCAATACCTGAAGAATCCCAAATTCGCGATTCTTTAAAGTCGATAACTACATGCTCAGGATCATTGGCAATATCAAACAAGTCTTTGAAGTGGGAAACAGAGCCGAAGAACAGTGGCCCTTCTAAGTCATACACTTTCCAATCGTCGTTATCGATATGACTCTTAACTTCAATATGGCGAGCATGCTTCCACGCAAAGACCAAGGCAGAAACGATAACACCCACCACAACCGCAATCGCAAGGTCGGCAATGACCGTGACCGCGGTAACTAAAAACAGAACAAACGCATCTTCTTTATTTACACCACGAATAATGCGGAACGATGCCCATTCAAAGGTAGCGATAACTACTACGAACATTACGCCAACTAATGCCGCTAGAGGAATCATTTCAATTAATGGTGCTGCAAAAAGGATAAAAGCAAGAAGTACCAATGCCGCAGTAATACCTGATAAACGTCCGCGGCCACCAGAGTTAATGTTAATCATGCTTTGACCAATCATGGCACAACCACCCATGCCGCCAAAGAAGCCATTTACAGTATTTGCTACGCCCTGACCAACACACTCTTTGTTGCCACGGCCGCGGGTGTCTGTCATTTCATCAATAAGCGATAATGTAAGGAGTGATTCAATCAAACCAACCAAGCATAAAATGATTGAAGTAGGCAGAACAATCATTACCGTTTCCCAGGTAAACGGCACCATAGGGATAGCAAAAGTTGGTAGTTCACCCGCTAGGGTAGCGCTAGCTTTCTGTGCTTCAGGCAGTAAATCACGCACGAAATCGATAACGGTACGCGCTTCTAAATCAAGTCCGTGTACCATGGCAGTTACAGTAACAATAGCCACTAACGAGGCTGGCACTGCGGTAGTAAGCTTAGGCAGTAAGTAAATAATCGCCATGGTAAGCGCGACGAGCCCAAGCATCCAATACAACATAGACCCTTGCATCCACTCCAATTGCCCTAAGGCATTCACGACTTTGAATTGACCTAATTGAGCGAGGAAAATAACAATCGCTAGACCATTTACAAACCCTAGCATTACTGGGTAAGGCACCAATCGTATAAACTTACCTAGCTTGAATATGCCGCAGAGTATTTGCAGTAAGCCGGCTAAAATAACAGCGGCAAACAAATATTGAACGCCATGCTGTGCTACTAGTGCCACCATGACCACGGCCATAGCACCTGTCGCACCAGAAATCATTCCTGGACGTCCGCCAATGGCCGACGTGATAAGTCCCATCATAAATGCGGCATACAACCCAATCATGGGTTCAACACCAGCAACAAATGCAAAAGCAACCGCTTCTGGTACCAGTGCTAGTGCAACGGTAATACCAGAAAGCACGTCATTTTTTACATTACTATCTCGATTAGTAATTAAATCAAACATGTTTTCTCAGGAGTCTAGAGGTTTTAGGGGTCGTGCGGTAACAGTATAGCTGTGGATGCTGTAAATCACTGCCATGCACAAATTTTGGTGCGATTCTATCACCTTTAAGGCTTAAAATCTTTTAATAGAATGTTAATCGAACAGAGGATTTTAAGCTGACAAGGCTGGCTTTCCATGGCATCGTAGCAAACTTAATTTTTCCCTAACAATTGATTCGTCGTTTATTGTCATTGACGCTCTCAATGGTATTCTCACTGATTTTTTAAACTACGTTGCTGATACTTTTGGTGGCGAGTGTATTTGACCAACCGATAAGGAGTGGAAGTGGTCCCTTATTTACTCACTATTTTATGCGTGCTAGTGGCTGGCGCTATTCATTGGGCATTTCCAAAAACCTTCTGGAAATCCACGTTAATGTCTACTGCAGTCATTCTGCTCTTTTCTATTGCCGCATTATTTATCTTCAAAGCATCCGGCATGCTAATGACTGAAACCGGTGAAGACCCCGACTTTTCAGGTAAATTACTGATGATTACTGCGTTGATGTCTTTCTTCGGGCTTCTTATTTCTATTTTTGTGGGCTGGTTTCTTCGAGTTGTAAGAGCCTAGTAAGAGCGTAATATCGAATATTAAGCTAGGTGCAAGGCTAAGATCATTTTAACTTGCACCGTTATCGAGCACAAAACGTGGCACGCGTAGTACTGGTTATAGATATTGGTTCAAAAACCCATCTCTAATAAATTCCACTTTAATAAATATCCCATTAAAAACAGATTCTTAAGCAAAAGCATTCAAGAAAGGTACGTTAAGGCATAGGCATTGCTTTTATAAACTATTCACTTAGTTCGCTAAATCCATAACGTATCATGCAAACAGACCATGAAATAACGGCCGCTACCCATTATAGCGATGCTACAAAGCGCTTCTTGCTCGCTGCCAAACGCGCCGAAATTACGGTGCTTGAGCAGCTATCCAGCAACTGCCGTATTGTTATTTCGGTTCGAAATATGGTGCATGCTCTACAGCGCGAGCGTGGTGCCACCAACATTTATTTAGCGTCTAAAGGTGATAGGTTTGCAGGGCAGCGTACCACTCATATTGAAGCAAGCTGTGAAGCAGAATCGATGTTACGCAGTCAACTCAAATCACTGTATTTAACCGATAGCCATGACACCGCTAACCCTCGCTTGTTAAGCAGCATTACTCTTGCTCTGCAAGGCATTGATTACCTGCCCGTACTTCGTGAACAAGCGAAAAATTTAACCCTTTCCCCGCTAGATTCCACTCGCGCTTATTGCCGCTTAGTCGCTGGGCTACTTACCGTTATTTTTGAAGCCGCTGACATTGCAAGTGACCCTGTGATAACCCGCCTTTTAGTTGCACTTTTTAACTTTATGCAGGGAAAGGAATATGCGGGGCAAGAACGCGCATGGGGTGCTATTGGCTTTGCAGAGACGCATTTTGATAAACGCTTATGCGATAAACTCAGCGCACTTCAACACGCCCAACAGCATCACTTTACCGTGTTTAACGAATTCGCGCGGGCTTGCCATAAAGACGCTTACCAGCTTTTAGATGACAGCCCTGCCGCACACGATATTAATCAATTACGCAAAATGATTGCACAGCTTGCTGATGGCAGCCCGATTGCGGCTGAAATTAGTGAAGTGTGGTTCGATGTGGCCACGCGGCGCATTGATGCCATGCAAGAAATTGAAAATAAACTGACCGACAGCTTAACTAAAGAAGCGCAAACTAAAGTCAGTAACGCGCATCATGAAATGAAAAACCATCAACGGTTGATTGAAAGCTTTACCGATGAACATGCGCAAGATGGTTCCCCCCTTACGATGCTTTTTGACCCTCGCATGCCGGGCTTAGTGGAAGACAGTGATCTCGCCCTGATACAGCACGATATGACTGGCTTAAATAAAGATGCTGATATTAGCGAGCAGACACAAACCTTGTCCGCGCATCGTTCATTTTATGATTTATTAAGAGGACAAGCTCAGTATATTGAAGACATGAGCCGTGAGTTGGAAGAAGCTAAACGCGCTATTACCGAGCACAAGTTAGTAGATAGAGCCAAACTCATTCTTATGCAGCAATTTCAGTTGAATGAAAATGATGCATATCGAAAGCTTCAAAAACAAGCCATGAATGAACATAAAAAGCTTACTGACATCGCTGCTACCGTTGTTGAAATATCAAATAGAGCGAATCAACGCTGAACCTAAAGTAAGTTGCGGCCACGTTACCAGCCAATTTTTCGCTTTTACACGTTGGGTAAACACGTCATCTCTAGGATGACGGGGGTTTATTGAAATCGTACCAGCAAAATTACTTGATAGCCCATAGGGCGCAAGCATATCAAACGTATCATTCCCCTCATTTGGGCAAAGCCTGATGGCGACACAGGTTTCTTTTTCCACCCAATAACTAATGGCCTCTTCGCAATCTTTATAGACGTTATGGCCATGGTTCAGATGCATACGGGCCTGATTCTTCACTTGCCAGTGGGCTGATGGAACTTGCGAAGTTAACGCTCTTTCTATGTTGAGTTCGGTGTCTTTTGAGGTATCTGATGGGTTGAAGTAAATAACATCGATGTCGTTTAATGGCGTAGCTTTCTTATAGCCATGAAGCTCATCCCAAATGGCATTACGTAGAAATCCCGCCGCTAAATACCCTTGGGGCAGGTTTAGCGCTTTGAGCGCAGTCAAACACTGCATGCGATAGAGATCTTCGGTTAGCATACGGCTAACTGCTAATCGGGCTTCGCTTTCTGTAATGCCTGTACTGTCTGGGTTCGTCATCATTAAAGCCGTTTACTTGAGCAGACTAATTTCATAAGACTAATGAAAAGGCCAACATAGAAAAGCTAGCATGAGAAAGCTAGGTGTTATTTCGAATGCTCAGAACGAATCCGCAGATTCCTTTGCCATTTGATCACATAGAAACTAAATGCGGCTATCGCCCCGCCTCCTAGCCATCCTGCTATTACGTCGGTCGGCCAATGTACGCCTAATTGCACTCGACTCAGGCCAATCATAAATACCAAGAGTGTAGTCAGAGAATATACCCAAACTTTTAATTTAACTTTTGTGATAGAAAAGCAAAACAGCCTAGCAATACAGAAGTAAACAAGAGTAGACATCATGGCATGAGCAGAAGGGAAGCTTTGCGTTAATACGGTAACTTGATGGCCAGACAGCGGTGGTCTAGGGCGGTCTATACCGGCTTTAAGAACAAAGGTAATCACCAAACCTGCTACTACCGCTATTAATAGCGTAAATGCTTTTTTAGGATGCCCGGTCAGCTTCAACCAACCGGCGACGGCAAGTGAAAAAAAGATAAGTACTTCATTACTGCCAAGTGCGGTGAAATTTTCAAAGAAGCGTTGGATAACCCCCGGCATATCGTCCCACACCAACATTTGAATGACGGCTTTGTCGAAAGGCGCTAATACTTCCATGGTGGCAAATAGCATTAGCAGCAAAAAGCCACCACCTAATAACACCACCTGCACCGTGGGTGTTTTTACTATTTGCAAATACGCGTTAACCGAACTTCTTACTTCCATGCTGCGTAGCGCTCCTATTGGGGCTATATAAAATTAAAATGAATACTTAATTAAAGGATGAAACGAATAAATACGCGTTAAGACTTGCTGCCACCTAAACACGCTGGCGATGTTAGCGCTTCGCCACCCCGTGCTACCCACTCTGATGGGGTGTAAGTGTGTAATGCTAGCGCATGTACGGGCCCTTTCAAGGCTTCATCGACCAACGTATTAATTTCACGATGACGAGCAATTAAACGTTTGCCTTCAAAGGCATCAGCAACCACGGTTACCTTGAAATGACTTTGCGCACCGTCAGGCACATTGTGCATAAAACTCTCGTCTTCTACCTTTAATAAAGCAGGTGAAAGTGCGCTGGTAATGGTCGATTCTATAAATTCTTTAACATTCATATGAAAACTACTTGGTTGAAATTAAATGCCGGAAAGTAAGGTTAATTCTACCACCGATATGTTTAGTCGTCTTAGCAATACCGTGCAGATAATGCGATTGAGTGGTTTCCCCCATAACCAGCAGACTACCGTGCTCTAATAGTTGGGTATAACGAGCGCCGGTTTCTTTGTGTTTAAACACAAAAGGCCGAGATTCGCCAAAAGTTACCGACGCCACCACGGGGTTTGGCCCAAGTTCTGGCTCATCATCAGCATGCATACTCATGCTGTCTTGACCATGTCGATACCAGTTTGCCAGCACACTGTTGAAAGGAATATGACAAACCTCGATGCACTTATCCCGAATAGCTGCCAACTCTTGAGTCCAAGGTTGTGGTGCAAGCTTAATACCCGAATATTTATAAAAGCACTCTGGATCACCATGCCAAGCCTGTAATCTAGGCACGTCTAGGCGCTTTCCATACATGCGGATAGTGTCTTGTCGCCACGGCAATGTGCTTTCAAACACACCTAGATAGTCATTCGCTTGCTCTGAGCTAAGCCATTGCGGATAATAGCGCACCTCAGCTTCTGGCAACGGTAGCGTAATGGGTGAGTTTTTCGCTGCTTTCGCGTCAGTAAAAAGTGGTAATTGCATAACCCCCCGATAACTTTAGACAAGAAAATAATGAATACAGAATTTTCAATGGCAGAGCGCCAGTTTACCTTAATACGCTACCCTGAAAAACATCAGCACAAAAGCCTACAAGCATGGGACAGTGCCGATGAGCTGCTTATTGAGCATGTTGAAGCACACCTTGATGCGCTTACTTCAATTTCAAATAACCAGGGTCCAAATGAAGACCAGTCTGAAACGTCATCGACCTTGGGGCCCATGCTCATTTTTAATGACGACTTTGGTACCCTTGGCTGTTGGTTTACGCAGTATAATCCCATTTGGATTTCAGATTCGTATATTAGCTTGCGTTCATTACAAGAAAACCTAAGGCGTAACCATTTAAAACCGGTTATGAATGAGGAAGGCGCGCTAACGTCACCCGTGACAAGTTTAACCAGTGTTGAAAGCCTTACTTTCATGCCAGAAAGTGCCCCAAGCGTAATTATGCTGAAAGTGCCGCGCACATTGGCATTACTTGAACAACAGCTTATCGATATTAAGCGATATGCAGCGCCTGGTACGCATATTGTGGCAGCGGGAAAAATAAAAGCCGTGACCAAGTCGGTATCTGCTCTGTTCGAGAAAATCATTGGCCCAGCTAAAACCTCCTTGGCGAAGAAAAAGTCACGGCTGGTTTTCAGTATCCTTGATGAAAGTATTACTCCTATCCCCTCGCCTTACCCTGAAACATGGGAATGCAAGGGTGCTACGAGCCAAACCTTCGTATTAAAAAACCATGCAAATGTATTTTCTCGTCAGTCGTTAGATATTGGTGCCCGTCTTATGCTTGAGCACATGACGGTAAGTGCTAATGAAACGGTAGTCGATTTAGGCTGCGGCAATGGGGTGTTAGGGGTAAACGCATTAGCCCTAGCAGGCGACTGCAAGGTAATATTCATTGATGAGTCTTTTATGGCAGTGGAAAGTGCACGATTAAATGTACTAGAGAATTTCCCAGACAAAATTGATCAATGTGAGTTTATTGCCAGTAACTGTCTTGAAAGCTTGTTAGAACAGCAACAATCGCCTTGGGTAACCAAGATTTTGTGTAACCCTCCTTTCCATCAACAAAATGCCATTACCGATCATATTGCCTGGCAAATGTTTAACGACTCAAAACACGCCTTGGTAAAAGGTGGGCAATTGGTGGTGGTTGGAAATAGACACCTCGAACATCACGTTAAACTTAAACGCATGTTTGGTGGTTCAGACGTGCTGGCAAGCGACAAAAAATTTGTTATTTTGGGCACTGCTAAACGATAAGGAATGTACATGTTAAAACCGTTTATAACAGCCTTAATTTTCTCAGCTCTCGTTTTTACGTCTGCAGCCATTAGCCCTAATGCATTGGCGGCTAAAAAAGACGATGGCTCACAAATTCAACCTGATAACTATTACCCTAGAGTAAAAATTGAAACCACTATGGGCGATATTGTGGTTGAATTAGACCGCCGACGTGCGCCGATTACTGTGAATAACTTTTTGCGTTATGTAGATAAGCGCAGTTATGAAAACACTATTTTTCATCGCATTGTGCCAGGGTTTGTGGTGCAAGGCGGAGGCTATACGACTGATTTTGAGGGTAAGTCTAATTATCCAGAAATATTTAACGAGTCGGGCAATGGGCTTACCAACGATTTGCACACCATCGCTATGGCTCGGCAAGATGATCCACATACCGCAAATCGTCAGTTTTTCTTCAACGTGAATGACAACGAAACATTAAACCCCGGACGAGACTGGGGCTATGCGGTTTTTGGTATGATTGTAGAAGGTGAAGATATTGTCGATGCGATGTCTGAAGTAGAGACCGAATACTCGTTAGTGCTTAACACCAATAACGTACCCATTGAGCCTATTATCATTAAAAAGATTATTGTGCTTCCTCCTTTCTAACGGCCAGCGAACTCACTATTGCGCAAGAATAGGGTTTGAACCGGTGTGGACTTATCAATAAAATAAGGACCGCGTTTTTCAAACCCTAGCTTTTGTAACAAATGTTGAGAACGCGTGTTATCGGGATGGGTAGAAGCGGTAATGAAATGCATTTCTTCTTCCATTTCCACCCAATCCATAACCGCTTTAGCGGCTTCTAACGCGATCCCCTGTTTACGCGCAATCGGTAGCAGCGCAAAACCTAAGTCAGGGCAACTGAAAACATAGCGATTAATCAGTCCACATACACCATACGGCGCATTGGTTTTCTTATTTCTTATTGCCAGCACCCCGTATCCCCACTCATTAAGTTGCGCGTTAACCCGGTCTATATAATCAGCAGCATCTTCAACACTTGCCACACCACGATTACCAATAAATTGCTTCCATAGCGAATCTTGGTGCATTTCCACTATCCACAGTTTATCGGCTTGCGTTAGCGGGCTTAACTCCAACCGTTCAGTTAGTAACAACATGGATGAGTGTGCCTCTGGGTGGGTGGTTTTACATTATTAAGCAACCTATCTATCTGCGCTAAATGTTGTTTAGAAATAACAGCAGCTCTTGGGTACAGAGGGTTTGCTCTGTCGTTAATTCTAGGGTGTTCCCAGCCATGAGTATGCTCGATAAAAGCGTGAGCTTCACTTACCCCACCATGCTCTAAACAACCGACAAGACAGGTATCGATATAAGATTGTGAAACCGGGAAGTCGCTACTGGCATGATGACAAAGTAAGGTTTCGCATAACCAGAGTTGGTGATGACTTAACGCATCGCGAAGCACAGGGGTGAAAGAGGATTGATTACACAAGGAGGAACTTACATGTTCAATTGCACTAACAGGCACTTCCACAAAGCGATAATTCTTTTCTCGCGCACGCAATGAAGGGTTTACCTCAGCGGGAATAAGCTGTGCATTTAATTGAGATGTATTGTCGGCAACCGCACCTACATAAGTTTGTTTTTCTTGCAGACTACGGGTAACCCATGCGCGTTTAAAACCTGAAACACGCACGGGTAAACCTTGAGTATAAATACCGGAGTGACGCTCTCGGGAATCTCGGCTAAGCAAACTGCCGTAACCCAGCACAATATGCTTACTTTGTTGGTTAGCTAAGGTAGCTAACCAACTGTTTTCTGCTGTGGTATTTTCTGAGCTATTCGCCGAGCTTTTTACAGTATTTGCTAATAAGCAGTCTGCTGCTTTTACGTCTATCAAGCGCACTCCGTTTTAGCTGCAATATTAGAACAGCGCACGTACTCCTAGCGTAAGGTTACGGCCAGGTAGTGGCGCTTGATCTTTCAAAAATGACGTATGAACACGAGCCTCTTCGTCTGTTAGATTGTTTCCTTTGGCATAAACAATCCACTCAACGCCTTGGCCGCCAAACTCGTACTGAACACTGGCATCTAACAGCGTGTAACCATCTGTTTGTGTTTCGTAAGACGCAACGTCGTCTTGGTCATCATACCAAGTGACGCCAACATCACCACTTAAGCCATCGTTAACATAACTGATGTTACCACCAAATCGCATAGGTGGCGTACGAGGAAGGTTATCATCATCAATTTCTGCGTTAATGTAATCGCTAAATACAGTCACGCGTACTTGCGCATTTACATCGTAGTAGGCTTCAGCTTCTAAGCCCCAAATATCCGCATCGGCTTGTTGGAAGTAATAGATAGGCGTGCCTTCTTCATCATGGCCTTCCTCTTCTTCTTCCTCATGATCTTCGTGCTCTTCGGTTATTGCCAGTAACCCAGTATTCGTTTGATAAATATAATCGTCCGCTTGGTTATAGAACAATGAAACTGTATAACCCCAATCGCCGGTGAATTTGCGGAAAGTAACATCAATATTAGTGCTAACTTCTTTTTCAACGTCTTTTAAGTCTTCTTCAATATGACCGTCTTCATCTAAATCGAAAACCAAACCTAGCTCGTAGCTTTGTGTGGCTAGATGCTGGCCTGCAGAGAACAACTCTTGTTGGCTAGGCGCACGCTCACTGCGTGAAAGTGTAGTAGCAATTGAACGCCCTTCTGCATATTCCCAATTTAAACCAGCTGATAAAGACGTACTGGTGAAGTCATACTTGTTGAAGCTATATGAAGTAACTTGTTCTTCATGCTCTTCGTGATCCTCTTCTTCTTCATGCTCATCTTCATCAGCATGCGTCACCTCAAGAGACAATTCACTGTCGTCGGCATCGTACTCAGTGTATTCAACACGACCACCTAGTTCGAAGGTCACGTCTCCCACTACTTTTTGCTCTACAAGGTAGACAGCATAGTTAGAAGAGGTATTTGCAGGGGTAAAGGCTTCTTCCCCTTCAGCTTCATAGTCGCTGTGTTGGAACTGGACACCTAGCACACCATGCCAGCCATCCACTTCTTCATGAGAAATTGAAGCGCGAATATCACTAGATTTATTAGTGAAAATAGTGCCTTGCTCGCCATCTTCAATTTCAACGTGTTCGTAATCGGTATAAGCCGCTGCAAACTTCGCATTGGTTAACCCTCTGATAGGTGAATGCCATTCGCCTGCCGCTTGATAACGAGTCATATCTACGTCAATCAATACGCCTTCTTCTTCGTGCAACTCTTCATCATGATCTTCATCGTCGTGATCTTCATCATCATGCTCTTCTTCATGCTCATGACTGTGACCAGGCACGCCATAACGGTTATCAAGTTGCTCTACCGCAAAGCCAAAGTAACCTTCTTCACCAATGTATGACAAACCCGCGGTAATATCGCTGGTTTCCATCGCGGTGCTTTCTAATACGCCGTATGCTTCGTCTTCATCAGGTTCTACTGAAGCATAACCAGGAATATCCGTGTCATCTGTGTTACGAGAATAGCCATCGATATGCCATGCAAAGTTACCGCTGCCACCAGTTACATCGCCGCGAGCAAATTTACCGTTATCTAC
Organism: Alteromonas sp. Mac1; assembly: GCF_001562125.1. Taxonomy (NCBI): domain Bacteria; kingdom Pseudomonadati; phylum Pseudomonadota; class Gammaproteobacteria; order Alteromonadales; family Alteromonadaceae; genus Alteromonas; species Alteromonas sp. Mac1. The sequence continues at coordinate 844,752 of NZ_CP013932.1, read as the reverse complement.
TGTGCTGTAGCTTACTTCGGCTTCACCTTCAACGCCGTCCATTTGGTGTTGCACAATACGCTTATCAACGATGTTAACCACACCGCCAATGGCGCCGCTACCATATTGCAAAGTGGCAGGACCGCGAAGTACTTCTACTTGTGTGGCACTGGCCAAGTTACTAGTTACATTGTGGTCAGGACCAACACGAGATACATCAGAAACATCTAATCCATTTTGAACAATTTTAACCCGTGGGCCATCGTTACCACGAATAATTGGGCTACTTGAGACTGGACCAAAATACGTGCTTTGTACCCCAGGAGTATTCTTTAACGTTTCACCTAATGTCGGCGCTTCAATACGTCTAAGGCGCTCTGCGCCAATAACAGTAACGGGCGTAACAGACTCAAGTACTGAAGATTGTAATGCGGTAGCCGTAACAACAATATTTTCAACAGACGAAGGGGTAAGTGAAAAATCAACGGTTTTATCACCGACGATTTCACCAAGGTCATTGTCACCATGAATATATTGGCTTGAAAATACGTGAAGATGCACATGAGTTTGCTTAACATCGCTAAAACGGTACACACCGTTTTCATCGGTGGTAACGACTCGGCGAGTACCTTCAATGCTAACCTCGGCACCTTCAACGGGTTGACCTGACACATCGGTAACTTTACCGCTGATAACAGTCGCAAAGGATGGAGACGAGAGTAGACCTGCTATTGTAAGACTTAGCAGTGAACGCATTTTCATAACGGTTTCCCTAACAATTTCTTTATTTGTTTAACCATTTACATGGCCATTCTTGTGATGTTATAACATTTTGTGGGTTGAGCCGTTTATTGTCAATGGCAACTTGTCTACGATTTAACTTCATTCACCGAGGACACTGGTTAAGGTAGTACTTTGATTAGAGGCAGTCGCCGTCATGCTTAACACTTAGAATAAACTGAAGTGTGGGGCAAGGCACTGGGTAGAAAATAGCGTAAAGAGTGAAACTTACGCCCTACTCACTGGAAAGTTGAGCACCTCTTTAATATGCGAAGCACCTATTTTAAGCATTAACAACCGATCTATACCTAGCGCTACACCTGCGCAGTGTGGCAAGCCGCTTTTCAGTGCTGACAGAAATCGTGTATCTATAGGCTTTACAGATTGGCCATTATTGCGACGCTTCTCATTGTCTTGCTCGAAACGCTGCTCTTGTTCTGAAGCATCGCTGAGTTCATGAAATCCGTTCGCCAACTCAGCCCCTTTAAAATACACTTCAAACCTGTCGGCAGTACGTGAGTCTTCTGTATTGATACGGGCAAGCGATGCTTGTGAAGCAGGAAACCCAAATACAAAACACGGGCGTTCTTGGCCTATAGCTGGCTCAATCGCCATTGCAAAAAGCAGTTGTAGTTTGCTGTCTTTATCGAGTTGTTCCGGGCTTGAAATATTAATATTGCAGTCAGCCATTTTAGCCAAAAGCATGTCATCCGTAGCGGTTAGTGGGTCAATACCCAACCGAGATTGAAAAACATCTTGATAACTGACCATCTCGCTAGCGTCTGTACCTAGGGTTTCTATTAATAACGCATCGACTTCTTGCATAAGAGCGTGATGGTCGAATCTAGGACGATACCATTCAAGCATAGTGAACTCAGGGTTATGCCAGCGCCCTTCCCCTTCATGCCTAAATGCTTTGCAGATTTGATAAATAGCACCACTTTGGTCGCACAAAAGGCGTTTCATAGCGAACTCAGGGGATGTCTGCAGGTATAAGTCTACGGGCTTGCCATCATGTGAATGATTGAACCTAGTATAAAATGCATCAAGATGTTCATCGGTTACCGTACCGCTGGACAACAAAGGGGTTTCTACTTCTAGCACATCACGTGTATAGAAAAAATGCCTTATGCTGCGAAGTAAGTGGGCTCGCGCAATTCGAGAATCATGTGATGAGGTAGGTTGCCAGTCGTTCATGAACAGATGTGTGTTTACTTATTGAAAAGGGTGGTGATAAATACGATAAACAGCGTTGTGATTATCAACTCTTAACCATACGAGATTCGAGCTTGAGATGCCTATGCTTACAAAGCCTAAGCTCAAGATTCTTGGGCTTAGTCTGGCGAATAACGCTTAAAAAAATGCGTAACGATAAGCGAGTTACCGATGCCAAATACAGCATCGGCTAACTTCAGCTTTTCTACTTACTTTTTACTTATTCTTACTTCTGCGCACGAGACGCATACTCACCAGAGCGAGTATCTACTTTAATCACTTCGCCTGTTTGCACAAACAAAGGAACACGTACTACTGCGCCCGTTGTTAGCGTAGCTGGCTTACCACCTGTACCCGCAGTATCGCCTTTAAGGCCTGGGTCAGTTTCAGTAATTTCAAGTTCAACGAAGTTTGGTGGCGTTACTGTAATTGGCGTACCGTTCCACAAGGTAATAACGCACACATCGTTTTCGACTAACCACTTAACACTATCACCCACTGCTTTTTCGTCAGCCGCGATTTGTTCGAATGTTTCGTTGTTCATAAAGTGGTAGAATTCGCCATCTGTGTACAAGTAAGCAAGCTCAGTGTCCAAAACATCTGCGCCTTCTACTGACTCACCAGAGCGGAAAGTTTTTTCTAAAACTTTGCCTGAAATAAGTTTACGAATTTTAACGCGGTTGAATGCCTGACCCTTGCCCGGCTTCACGTATTCGTTTTCTAAAATGTTACAAGGTTCACCGTCCAGCATGATTTTCAGGCCGGCTTTGAACTCGTTAGTGCTGTAATTAGCCATAATTCCTCTGTCTAAACATAAGGTACAAAAAATTTCGTGGAACAAATAATACCTAAAAAAGCGATTTCTGTAGAGCATAACTGGCAAAAAGAATTAGCTAATAGCTTTACCAGCCCTGAAAAGCTGTTGTCTTTTTTAGATTTACCTGCCAAAGACTACGAACAAGACAGTAAAGCAAGACGCCTTTTTCCTATGCGTGTTCCACGACACTTTGCTTCGTTAATGGAAAAAGGAAACCCGAAAGATCCGCTTTTTCTTCAGGTGATGCCCCTTAAAGAAGAGTTTAGTATTGAACCGGGTTATACGAAAGACCCGTTAGATGAACACGATACTGCGGGTAAAGGTTTGTTACATAAGTACGACTCCCGGGTGCTATTGATGGTACGCACTGGTTGCGCCGTTAACTGCCGCTATTGCTTTCGCAGGCACTTCCCTTATGCCGATAACGCGGTGAATAAAGCCCAGTGGCAAGAGGCAATAGCTTATATTGCTGGCAACCCAGCAATTAACGAAGTGATTTTCTCAGGTGGCGATCCGCTAATGGCAAAAGATGATCACTTAGCCGAATTAGCAAAGGAAATTGCTGCAATACCTCATATTAAACGACTTCGCATTCACACCCGTTTACCCGTTGTACTACCCGAGCGGCTGGATAATGCTTTTTCTGGCTGGTTTACTCAGTTGCCTATTCAAAAAATACTCGTGCTACATGTAAACCATGCAAATGAAGTATCTCCCGCGCTTAAGCGCCGCTTAGAAACGCTGCGCAATCAAGGGGTTACCTTGTTAAACCAATCGGTGTTACTTGAAGGTGTGAATGACTCAGCAGATGCATTGTGTGAATTAAGTGAGAGTTTATTCGAAGCGGGAGTTCTGCCCTACTATTTGCATGTACTTGATAAAGTACAAGGGGCAAGTCACTTTTATGTCAGCGATGATAAGGCAAGGGAGATAATGCGAGAAGCGATAAAGCGCTTACCAGGTTTCCTTGTGCCTAAACTCGTTAGAGAGATAGGCGCTCAGCCTGGCAAAACGCCCATCGACTTACAGTTACATCCCTAACCTTAAGCGAAAGTGTTTATATTTCCGCCTACAGCAGGATTAGAAGATGTTGATTTTGGTACGTCAGCTGAATTTTCTAAAAGCTGAAGCGCCGCTTTTCCTTCTTGCTCTTGTTGACCCTTGGCCAACTTAAGCGAAGCGAGTTCAAGTGACGCACCGGACGTTCCAGAGGCACTAGCACCTTGTAGATCCATACCGTTTTCCTTTGTTGCTTGAAGCAAAGTAAAAAAATAGGCAAAATTGCCCACCTTCGAGGTTATCGGCTCGATATGCTGAAACTTTAATCTAATTTTACACTGCTTTTTTAAGCGACTTTCACGAGCTGTCTTTTTTAGGCATTTTTTAAGAGGCTACTTTTATGGGCTTCTTTTACAGGAAACGATATGCAAGCTATTCACCAACAACTTCAAGATACTATCCAGACCCTTTACCGTAAGGCGGTGGATGCAGATCAGGCATTAGATCGTTTGCAAAAAGATAGCCAAGGCAAGTTTGCCGCCATATTTGCTGAAGATAGCCCGTTCACCACACAAGCTAAACGCTTTGGGCCTTATGTAGAAGAGATAGCGTTAGATTGGCAAGCGCTAAAAGAAATGACAGAAGAAGAAGCAAAGGCAGCACTACCTGCACTTGTTAAAAAAATTGAAATGGCACTTACTACTGTCTCTCAATTTCAGCAGTCTTTGGCAAGTAAATAGATGAGCTTTTTAACCTATAAAAATCCATGCTACCTATAAATACCATGCTGTTTTGGCTCGCAATTTGGGTATCATGGCCACGTTTATATTCAGGCTCAGCGAGCTAGCGCAAGCTATTAGTGTTCCCCTACCTCGCCTGCTTCAATTTGATTTATTAAATTCCCTTCAGCATGCGCCTTTTGATACATAGGCACTTGTTTGATAAGACGCTTAATCTCAGCCACTTCATTTAAATAGGCGTCACTGTCTACTTGCCCATACTTTTCGGTAAATGCTTGCTTACTCAACCCTTCAGGAAAGGCTTTTATCGCAGGGACAATATCGTTGTCCGATTGAATTCGTGCCACCGCGTTTTGCGTACTTTCGGCATGCTCTGGCATGGTCGCCACTCGGGCAAATTGAGAGCCCGACATATCGGCGCCTAAATCAACAAAACTGTAGCCTGAACCACCCGCACCTCTGTCCATTAACTCTTTAAATTCACCAATCGCCCAGGACATATCTTGCTCGGCAAGTAATTCAAGGGCAGCGGAAATAATGAAATGGCGGGCTAAATCGTTACGTTCCAATAAAATAGCAGGGGCACGAGGCTTTAGTGCTTTGGTTGGGTCAGGCTGTAAATCACCCACTAAGCTACCAATACGATAGTGCCCCACGTACGCAGCAAGGGCCAAAATAACCGCTTTATTATGCAGTGCTGCCTCTTGTGGCGAATTGCTTTGCTCTCTTGCGCGAGCCATGCCTTCCCGTAAGTACTCAATAAGAGGCACTGGCTGCTTTGATAGGGCTAAATCTCGTCCTGAAATATAACGCAAGTAGTAAGCGGCAAGGGTTTGCAGCTCTGTTTCTTCTTCAACGCCCATATTATTAGATACGACAGTAAGCTCTTCTAACAGCGAGGCCAGTGGCGCAGTATGTAAAGACACCTCACCGCGGCGCATGGTCACTTTTTCAACACGAGTCAGGGCAATAGTGGCAATTTCAGACTTGGTCCAATAATTTATCCCCTTTTCAGCAAACGAGAGCATGAGAGGCCCTGACAAAGACAAATCCCCCACACTAATATAATCAATTTGCAGGCTATCGCCGGGTAAAATCAGTGCTGATACATTGAAATATAAATCAACGCTACTGGGTGAAAAGGTAAAGGTGATAGTACTGCCTACTTCGGTTACGTTTACTACGCCACTAAAATTAGGCACGGCCCGCTGCAACACCCCTACTAAGCTTTCTATCTGGGTTTCAGTTAGGCGAATAACATGATTAGAACTACGCTCGGTAAACGCATTTTGTAACTGAGACAATAAGTCATTAACACTGTCTGCGCCATCCAATTGGTTCGGTGCACTGGCTACCACTAACGGCGAGCGCTGAACTACAGCGACGCTTACCCCTATCAATACGACAAAAGTAACCACGAATAAGGTCACAACGATGCCAAGAATCCAACGACCTACACTTCTCATGATTTAATCACTTCCCAAACACCATGAATACATACCACCACGACCTTACCTAAACGCTACGTTGTGAAGAATAGAAATAGTAGCTAAATCTAGTGTTTATGACTAGCGACCTGTGATCTCTTGTTCCACCCATAATTGTAAGCTTTCGTAACGAGAGGTGGCCTTGGTGAAATCATGGATAGCTGATTGAGTGGTAGGGACAACCACACACGCTAATTCAGCAGACAACGCTGATTGCATGCCAGTATACGTATCTTCTATGGCAATACATTCGCCAGGCGATACTCCCAACTTCTTCATTGCTAGCTGGTAGCAATCGGGTGCAGGCTTACTGTGGGTAACATCTTCTACCGCCACCACACAGGAAATGTATTGCGCTAGGCCATAACTAGTCAGTGTTTTTTCGACTGATAATGTACTTCCCCCGGTCACTATCCCTAGGGTGTACCCTGCTTCTGCGCACGCTTTAATAGTTTCAGCAGCATAAGGCATAAGTGGGAAAGCTTGCTGTAAGAGATATTCTTCAATTTTATCGTGTTTCTTTTTAGCCAATTGCTCAGGGACTGCGTCTAATGAAAAATGCTTAACAACATCTTTGGCGTTTTGTTTAACTGGTATGCCCGCCATTACCTTGCAGTAAAACTCGTCAGTTAATTCAGCCCCATAACTGGCGACTATTTCTTGCCAAAGTGTAAAGTGGACGTGCTCTGAATTAATCAAGGTACCATCGTGATCAAACAATAGCGTAGTAGTGTTTTTGGAAACGGAAGAATTTGCCATCGGTTCACCTCGAATATGAGCAAGTACTAAAACGAATTTTTTATTACTCGCATGAATGCTTGCTGGAAAATGTACTGGTTACTGAACTGGAAAAAAGAACCTCCAATCAGGAGGCCCTTGATAGATGGTCAGGCTCAATGCCTAACGTGTTAGCGTTCGAATTAACGATGCCCGCAGCTTTTTGGAAAACAAAATATCTCGTTTAGTCCACGGTAAGCTTTGCTCACCATCAACTTCGCTCCACCGCTCAAAAGACGCACGTGGCGATAGCATGCCTTGTTCGTTAATGTCTTTTTCCGGCTTGCCAGCCCAGTGTGTTATTTGCGCCTCCGGTTGTCTAAAAATATATAATCGCGCTTTGGCTAATTCATAGTTCATACGAATTAGCATCACGCCTCTCACATTTTCTGAGTCTAATGCCTCTAGTCCTGAGCACTGGCGAATATCTTCAGTATGCAGGATGACATCAGAAGTGTCTGACTGAAAGGCTTTATCGATACGTTTTAGTTGGCTAATGTCATAGCCACTATCATTACTAATAAACCATTTTCCATTTATGAAAACGGCAGCCCCACATGCGGTGAAATCTCGCTTTACCTCTTCGAGAAAATCTTGCGTTGCTTGGGCATCTTTCAAGCGAAGCTTATGCGTAATAGCCCCAACCTTCTCATCCAATGACGTGAGTAATTGCAGGCGCTTTTTCGATTTGTGTGTGGAATACACCATAGAGAAATACTTCACCAGCATTTCCGCTTGATGGCGCAACTGTGCGTCAATGTGCGATTCAGTGCTGTTGTGACAGGACACTATGCCCCACAACTTGCCGGTTTGAATGATGGGAATAGAAAACGATGTAGCCACGCCCATGTTTTGCATGTATTCGCCATGAATAGGCGACACACTACGTAAATCCGAATACGTTAAGTTTAGCGCTTGTTCCGCTTGATTCAAAAAGTCAGCAGGCGGTGTGGCACTGCTAGCAATATATCGCGACGGGTTTTCATAATACATTTGGCGGGCAATAGCAGGTATGTCCGATGCCGGAAATTTTAACCCGATATACTTTGGTGCACCTTCAATCACTTTTTCTGCTACCACTTCGCCGCTCCAAAGTTCGTTAAAGCGGTAAAGTAATATACGTTCACAAGGCAAGAATTCATCAAGGGTTGAGATAAGCTGGTCCCAAAAATCTTTGTCTTCCCAATGCTGCTCAATCGTCGGAAGTATTGACGATCTTAACTGTAGGTACTGGCGCTGAGATACATTGGTAATACTAGATTCTATCTCTATTAAGATACCTTCTTCACTGCGATGACTTCTAAAATTTAGTACATCATCGTTGAAGGGCTCGTTAAAGGCATAGGCTCTATCGCCTGCTTTTGAACCTAAATTATAAAGCAAGCTTAATGGCAACCAGTCCAGTGATTTTACCGGACAACCTACCAATTTAGCAGGAGATAGGTGGATAAAACTGGCCAGGTTAGTGCTAGCAGCAGTAACCTGGAGAGACTCGCCATCAATGAAAAAAGCACCGCCAAACTGCTGTACTTTGCCACTTAGGTGCAGCGCTTCTTTTTCACAATTTTCAACTAAGGTGTCCATCTCAGCATCATGTTTATTACGAGTAATCGTATCAGTGTTCATAATCTTATTGGCTAACTTTTTTATTAAGCTCTGAGCAAGTAAGCATAGGTGAAAGTACCAACCCTTGTATTATATCGCACCCGAAATCCTGTAAAGATTCGAGTTGCTGTTGAGTTTCAACTTTATTGGCGATAATTTTAAGGCCTAGCGCTTTTCCTGCAGTAATCAATGCTTGGATGAGTTTGTTTGTATCATTGTTATCACTAGCATCGTTTAGCAAATGGCTGGAAAGCTTAATTTCACTTGCACCGCTTCGTTGAAGCTGAGATATGGCACTGTTATATAGACCATAGTCATCAATACTTATTACACTGCCCATCGAGGCCAATGTTTTCAACCGATGGTAAATTCGCTCTTCGCCACTTTCAATGTCTTTTTCTGATACTTCGAATTTAAATAGACCTGCGGTAAGTTCATAACGCTCAAGCACCGCCACAAATTTTTTAATGAAATCGGATGTGAGCAGCTGCGCTCCAGACAAATTAATCGCTATAGCGGGCAGTTTGTTGCCAAGCTGAATATATTGGGCAATTTCTCTTGCCACCAGCTCTACTGCGTGAAACCCGATACTTTCAATGAGCTTGCCACGCTCTGCAATATTAATAAATGACTCTGCATTGAGTACTTCACCGTCGCTATTTTTATAGCGCAGTAATGCCTCGGCGCCAATTATGGCATTCGAAGTAGACTCGAACTGAGGCTGGTACACCATAGAGAACTGCTTACCTTCTAGTGCTACTTTAAGTTGTTTCTCCACTTCTAAGCGAGCTAAAGCTTGTTCTTTCATCTTCGCGGTAAAGTACTGATATTGATTGCGCCCAGACGATTTTGCTAAATACATGGCTTCATCTGCATGCTGCAAGAGTATTTCAGAACTAATTCCATCTGAGGGATAAACGGCAATACCTATACTCGCAGAAACCGAAATAGAATGCGTAGACACATCAAACTCGTTTTGAACCTGCCCTATAATACGCTTTGCAATATCATCAATTTCGTCGATATGAGAAGCTGATATTAAGGCTACAAACTCATCACCGCCAATTCGCGCCAACATATCTGTGTCGCGAATACATTGTTGCAGTCGCTTAGTAACCTGCTTAAGTAGCAAGTCGCCCACTTTATGACCTAAGTTATCATTAACCGGCTTGAAGTTATCTAGGTCAACAAAGAGCACACCGCACAGTTGCTTGCTACGCTTCGCCCCACTGATCATTAGTTCAAGACGTTCAAGTAACACGGTTCTATTAGGGAGCCCCGTTAGCTCATCATGGGTAGCAAGATACTCAATGCGGCGCTGCATATTCTTTATTTCGTCAATATTACTATAAGCCGCTACGTAATTAACAATATCGCCATTAGCGCCTTTCACCGCATTAACCGTTAGCCACATTTTCACATGACTGCCATCTTTGACCTTGTTAACAACCTCGCCCTGCCAAAACCCTCGTTCGGTTAAGGAGGCTTTCATTGCTATAAAGAAATCTTTAGAGTGCTCTCCTGATTCCAGCAATTTTGGTGTTTTGCCGGTTAGCTCCTGCTGAGAAAAACCAGTTAGCTCAGCAAACGTTTCGTTGGTAGTAAGAATGCGCTGGTTAGCATCAGTAACAAGGATAGCTTCACTGGTACGCTCAAATATTTTGCCAGCTAAACGCAACTGTTCATTGGCATGTAATTCTTTTGAAATATCTGTTGCTTGGGTACAAATTGACTTAATAGTGCCTTCAGCATCAAAAATAGGGAATCGCACACTTTTGATGATAACTTTACCAGCCCGCAAGGTGAACTCATCAAGGGTTTCTACCGGGGATAAAGTACGCATGGTATCTAAGTCTTTTTCACGGAACTGACGGGCAGTATCTCGCTCAAAAATTTGAAGGTCGGTTTTACCAATCACATCTTGCGCGGTTACGCCAAAGACTTCTTCAAAACGTGAGTTAACAAACTCATATCTGCCCGCATTGTCTTTTAGTGCAATTAACGCCAACGAGTTATTCATGATAGATAAAAGCTGCTCTTGGCTTTTTTCAATTCGCTCGTGGGCAAGGACCAATTCTGAGTTATCAATAATAACCAAAATAGCCCCAGTGATGCGGTCTCGACTATTTAAAATTGGCGTAATGAATACATTGTAAGTTTCTTGGCTCGATGGCTTGATCACCATGCTCGTATTTACCCCATTACGGAGGGTTTTACTTAAGCGCTTTTCAATATCTTCAAAATAGTCAGGGAAATTAAGCGAGTAAATTGGCTTTTTAAACGAGCCGTTATTTAAATGAAAACGCCGATTGGCAGCGTCATTCGTTCGACTTAGGCAGGTATCGGTATCAAACACCAAGATGGGGAAATCTAACGTGTTATAAACGCTCATTAACTCACTGTTAATAGCACCTAAATCAGCAGATTTCCGCATGCTTTCTTCATTTACGCTAATGAGTTCTTCGTTAGTAGCCTGAAGCTCTTCGTTGGTGGCTTCAAGCTCTTCGTTATTCGCTTGTAGCTCTTCATTAGCGGCTTGCACTTCTTCATTAAGTGCCTGCATTTCTTCCGCTGAGGCAGCCATTTCTTCGGTAAGCGTTTGTAGTTGCTCTCGAGCTGCAATTAATTCAGCAACATCAGCTTCATTGGTTGCCGTCGGCTCTTTGGGCTCGGCATCAATAATAGTGTCGTATTCATAAAAATTAACTAAGTAGTGCTGAGGACTTTGGTTTTCTAGCGGTAGCACCCGTAACTTCCACAGCCGACTATCATCGTCGGCTAAGCGCTTAGCTCGACTTATTGCTATTTCACCAGTACGACTTGCCTTATTCACGCAAGAAATCAAGTCTGCGGCAAAAGGCGCAGCAATGAGTTTCGATAAGTTAAGATCGGGCACCCCAGATGGGAACGTAATAAAGCGTTGTAAGTTGCCATGTGAGTGCAAAATGGCAAACCTTTCACTGATGAGTAAACTTGGCCCGAAGCTATCTAGTACAGAACGAGTGAAAATATTTTCGTAGCTGTTAGTGATAGCCGTTTTCGTTTTAGTTATATCTACATGGCTTTTTAGCATTTTCGGCAGTGAGGGAGGCTTAGACGCCTCGCTTACTTTAAAAATTCTACTGCGCCTATCAAGGGCAACAAAGATATCTTCTGTCGAGCCAATCGATTCAGACTTACCTAAAAAGAGAATACCTTCTTTGGTTAACGAATAACGAAACAGCGATAACACCCGCTGCTGTAAATCGCTATTAAAGTAGATAAGTACATTTCTAAACGACACCATGTCAAGGTGTAAAAATGGCGGATCTCGCGTGATATCCTGACGAGAAAAGGTGATTACATCACGCAGTAGTTTTTGCGGGTAATACGCATTGTCAGCATACCGAAAGTATTTGTCGGTTAAATCGGATGAAAGGCTTGCAATGGCCTGAACAGAATAAGCCCCTTTGCGGGCAACTGAGAGTGCATGTTCGTCGATATCAGTCGCAAAAATCTGTAAGTTGGCATCAATGCCTTGCTTCTCAATAGCTTCAAGAAACAAGATGGCTAATGAGTACGCCTCTTCTCCAGTGGCACATCCTGCTACCCATAAACGAATAGCATCGCCGCTGTTTTTGTTCTCTACAATGCTTTGTATGTGCGTTTTGATAGCGTTAAAGGCAGTGTTGTCTCTGAAAAAGTCGGTAACTGAAATTAAAAGCTCTTTCGACAACGCTATAACTTCATCGGCGTTATTGTCTAAATAGGTCAAGTATGAGGGTAAATCTTCAGTTTGTGTGGCAATTAAACGGCGATTCACCCTGCGCAATAAGGTCGATTGTTTGTAAAAACTGAAATCTATTTTGGTCGCCGTTCTTATCTTTCCGTAGAGCTCACTCATTAATTCACTTCGAGTGTCTTCCTGCACCGCTAAGAAATTACGCGCGATGTTTTGCGAAATATGTGCAATTTCTTGCCCCATTTCTTGGGGTTCAAGAATTGAATCCACAGCCACATTTTCAAGCGCCGCTTTGGGCATGCCATCATATTTTGCTGAGGCAGGGTCTTGTACAAAGGCAAATCCACCAACACCTTTAATGGCCTTAAGCCCTCTGGCACCATCGCCGCCAGTACCAGATAAGATAACGCCAATGGCGTGATCGCCAATTTCATCAGCTAATGATTCAAACAAGAGGTTTACTGAAGGCTTAGGCGAAAGCTCATCCGGTGACTTATCGAGGTGTAAATACCCCTCTTTGTATTTGAGGTGGAAGCCAGGTGGGCCTACATAAATGGTGTTCGCTTTGATTTTGCAATGCGGCGTCGCCTCAACCACAGGATATTCAGTTTCCCGCGCCAATATTTCCGTCATTTGGCTTTTATGGGTAGGCGATAAATGCTGAGCAATAATAAAAGACGCATTAATGTCTTTTGGTAATTCACTTACCAGATTAATCAATGCTTCTATTCCGCCCGCTGAAGAGCCTACGCCAACAATAAAAGGAGCTATCTCAGGTTTAGTCACCCGCGATGACGGTAAAGATTCCATACTACATTTAGCTCCATTTGAGTTAACTGAATGCCAATGCGAACATTCAGTATTTGCGGCATCTTCACCGCATCTAATACGCTTACTATACCAGTAATTAGCACTGTAGAAGTATACTAAAGTCTAATCTTATTACGTTAAATAAAACGCGTTACGTACCTAAAAGGTTCAAAAAACCCATTGTTTATACTCAAAACCAACGAAACGATCACGATAGCTAGCTGGTTTTATATCACTAATACATCGGCCTGATTTGATAGTTACTTGATAGTTATTCGATAGTTATCCGCTAGCTATTCCAACACCCTAAGTTTGATTTTGCGATGGGCGCGCCAATTAGGCACACGAGGTACTTGTGAGAAAAAATATAGGTTAGCGACTATTAATAGGTTGAAACAGGATCGGTAAAAGAGGTTTATGAGCGATGAGGGCATGTCGTTATTAAATGACGCCATGATCTGAAAGACAGACTTGAGCGTGTATCAAACAAGGTATAAGCCATATCGATACCAATATGGCTATCAGGCGAACAAAGGTTAAACCCCGACTTCCGCCATGTTCCCTTTACTCTCAAGCCATATTTTTCTGTCGCCAGAGCGCTTTTTAGCTAACAGCATGTCCATCAACTCTAGCATTTCTGCCGAGTCTTCTATGGTGAGTTGAACTAAACGGCGAGTATTGGGATCCATCGTAGTTTCACGAAGCTGCAACGGGTTCATTTCACCTAACCCTTTAAAGCGCTGAACGTTTACTTTGCCCCGCTTTTTCTCTGCTTCTATACGGTCTAATATGCCTTTTTTCTCGCCTTCATCTAGCGCATAGAAAACTTCCTTGCCCACATCAATACGAAACAGCGGCGGCATGGCTACATAAACATGACCTTGGTCGACTAACGTTCTAAAGTGTTTTACAAACAATGCACACAACAAAGTGGCTATGTGCAGTCCGTCGGAATCGGCATCAGCCAATATACAAATCTTACCGTAACGTAGACCAGACAAATCCGTAGAATCTGGATCGATACCTAACGCTACTGATATATCGTGAATTTCTTGTGACGCTAATACTTGTGAAGAGTCTACTTCCCAGCTATTTAGGATTTTACCGCGAAGAGGCATGATAGCCTGGAACTCTCGGTCTCTAGCTTGCTTAGCAGAACCACCCGCTGAATCCCCTTCCACGAGGAAGAGTTCAGAGTAGGAAATATCCTGAGACGAACAGTCGGTTAACTTACCTGGCAGTGCTGGCCCTTGGGTTACCTTTTTACGCGCCACTTTTTTGTTTTGACGTAAACGGCGCTGTGCATTGTTAATGCACATCTCTGCCAAAGCTTCAGCCACTTCAGTATGTTGGTTTAACCATAAGCTAAACGCGTCTTTTACTACCCCTGATACAAACGCAGAAGCTTGGCGTGACGATAAGCGCTCTTTAGTTTGCCCTGCAAATTGTGGGTCTTGCATTTTGGTAGACAAAATATAAGCACATCGGTCCCAGATATCATCAGGAGACAGTTTCACACCACGGGGCATTAAGTTTCTAAATTCACAAAACTCACGCATAGACTCTAACAAGCCTTGGCGCATACCATTCACATGCGTACCGCCTTGGGCAGTAGGGATAAGGTTAACGTAACTTTCGGTAGTTAATTCACCGCCTTCTGGTAGCCACATTACCGCCCAATCAGCCCCTTCAGTGTTGCCTTTGAAGCTACCGACAAAAGGCACATCAGTAGGGAGTGTTTCGTATTCTTGTACCGCTTGATACAAGTAATCTTGCAAACCATCTTCGTAGTACCATTCTTGCGAGTCTTTGGCGATTTTATTGTCAAAACGAATACGTAAACCTGGGCTTAGTACTGCTTTTGCACGAAGGTTGTGAATAAGACGGCTGACTGAGAATTTAGCTGAATCGAAATATTGTGGATCGGGCCAAAAGTGCACGCGTGTACCTGTATTACGTTTGCCACAGGTGTCTATTACCGCCAGCTCTTCAATTTTATCGCCATTGGCAAAGGCTATTTGATACACGTTACTATCACGACGAATAGTCACTTCTACCCGTGTAGAGAGGGCGTTGACCACTGAAATACCCACCCCGTGCAATCCCCCAGAAAACGCATAGTTTTTGTTAGAGAATTTTCCTCCAGCATGCAACTTACTTAAAATAAGCTCTACGCCAGAAATTTTCTCTTCAGGGTGAATATCTACCGGCATACCACGGCCGTCATCGATGACTTCAAGTGATTGGTCTTCATGCAAGATAACTTTAATGTTGGAAGCATGACCTGCTAGGGCTTCATCCACACTATTATCGATAACTTCTTGGCCCAAATGATTGGGTCGAGTGGTATCGGTATACATGCCTGGGCGGCGCTTAACCGGGTCGAGACCGTTTAAGACTTCAATTGCATCAGAGTTATATTGATTTGACATAGTTATGGTTATTATTTAAGCCAGCAACAAGGGTTAACGTACGCAGAAGACAACTGCAACGCAAGATAAATTGATGTTACCAAGGCTTGCCTACCCTCGCAATGAAAAGGCGATAGTCAGCAAACTTGGTAGAAACGATACGCTGTTGATAGTAGCGCAACAATGGGAAGCGCGACGCATTTAACGGCTTTTAGTCTTTAAGCAGAAAATCTGCAATGGCGGGTAAGTGATTCTCAAAGCCAGTAAAGCTGTGATCGCCGCCTTCCTCAACCACTAGCGTACTCATTGCGTATTTGGTTTCTGCTAAACGGTAATCTAAGGTTTCATCCTCAGTTTGCAGTAACACCTTGTACGCTGGTGCATGCTGCAATTCTTTAGCGTCTAATTTTTCTATCACTTCAATATCGCTTTCAACAATATGAAACACTTCACCCGTATACGGGTTGGTATGTTTTCCAATAAAACCTTGCAGCAATTCATAAGGTTTTACCGCAGGGTTAATCAATACCGCTTTACCCGAGAACTTTTCAATTAAAAAAGTCGATAAATAACCGCCCATAGAACTACCAATAACGCGCAGGCCATCTTTAATTAGCGCAGGCGTGCTTTCTATCAGTGTCAGTAACTGGCTTTCTACTTGGCTCGGGTAATTCGAAAGCGCGGGAATATGTAATGTTACATCGGGGTGATGCTGCTCAAAATACGCTTTGGTAGCCTGCGCTTTCACAGACATTGGTGAACTTAAAAAGCCATGAAGGTATAACACATGTTTCATATTGTTTTTGTTCTCTTTATGTCGCAGGTTAACGTTCCATCGTCGTGTAACCTAATTAATTGATAACCGGGCTGCTCGTCACTTAACGCAAATTCAGGTGCCATTTCCCACTGCCAACAACTTGCTGGGCAGCCCATCACTGGTACTTTATTATTTGTACCTAGCGTGTAACGAAGGGGCGAATGTACATGGCCATGAATGATGGCCACTAATGGAATGCCTTCCTCTACCCAGTTTAAAAACTCACCGGCGTTTGCCAAGTCGTGTTTATCCATCCAGCTTTTAGATGGCGAGGCGTGGTGGTGCATGGCAAGTAAGTGATGGCGATGTGAATGTTCAGATACTTGTTTGCCTATAACCTTAAGCTCATGAATATCTACCTGCCCTCTCGCGCCTTCAAAACGTGTATCTAAACCGTGAATTTGCCAGTCGCCTAATTCAACTGGCGCGCCAGCAACAAGATGGTGAGCAGATAATGTATCAAAATGAAGGTTATTATCATGATTGCCGGCAATCACATAAACCGGTGCCTTGGCGTAGTCTTCCATCAACGCGGTAAAGTGCTGATAGCTTGCCAGAGAGTCATCCCCGCTAATATCACCGGTAACGATAATCGAGCTAATATTGGCGCTGTGCTCGAAAGCCTCAATCAATATCTGTTTTAAGCTTTGATAGGGATTAATCGCACCGTAACCTTGGCGAGTGGTATCACCAAATAAATGGCAGTCGCTAATATGCAGCAGGGTACTCACGCTAGCGAAGTTACCTTAGGACGAAGTTTGCGGCAAAAATCTAACCATTCAGCAAGAAAGATATTCACCATTTGCTTTTCATTGCGTTGGCGCATTTTCAAATTAGGGTATTCGTAGGAAGGTTGAAGTGCGCCCGTATTTTGGCTATTTATTACTTCGGCCATTCTGGCATCATGGTACAAACGCACCGTCATTGAAGGTGTTAAATAGCTGGGCATATCGTCGGACGTTTGTTTAAGGCTTAACGTACTGGTGTATCGAGCAGACTCAATAATCTTAATTTCGTACGTAAGCGTGTCGCCCACGGTAAATACGTAGTTAAGTTCCTCTGTATCACAATCGGGCAGAATACGAAGAATGTGCGCGTAGTTTAACTCGCACAATGCCTGCATTGTGGGTAGATGAGGGACGTATTTTCTGTGGGTACGTTGTGTCACGATATCTTCCATTGCTCCATTAGCGTGGATTTGTTCATAAAGAACCATTGTAGCGCAATTACTGCGGCAGCGTTGTCTATATGGCCGTTTTCCAGCCATTCAAGGGCAGTTTGCTCAGCCACTCTATGTACTTTGATATCTTCCGACTCACTCTCTAATCCGTGAATGCCATGTGCTTTTTCTGCATCGGTTTTTGCAATAAAAATATGAATACGCTCGGTCGTTCCCCCAGGGCTAGATAAATAACTCATTGCTTTGGTGAGATTTTCAAGCTCAATACCGGCCTCTTCCATCGACTCTCTATGGCATACATCTACGTCTGTTTCGCCTTCATCAATCATGCCCGCTATTATTTCTATCAGCCAAGGGGTTGAAGATGTCGCTAATGCCCCTATTCTAAACTGCTCAATAAGAACAAATTCATTCAAAATAGGATCGTAGGGCAATACGCCTACAGCATGACCGCGTTCAAATAGCTCTCGTTTCACCGTACCGCTTTGGGTGCCGTCGAAGCATTTGTGCGTAAACAGATATTCTTGCATGGTGAAAAAACCACGATAAACCGATTTTACACTCTTAATTTCAACGTCGTTTGAGGTAAATGAAAGGATTTTCTTGCTCATTTGCAGACACTTTTGGTTCGAAACGATTTATCATGCATAGTACATAGACATACAACTTTTGTATACGCGCCCTAATCGCGGACGGAAGCATAAAAAGTTAATACCGAATTTTCTGAGATAAATGTGATTACTTGCCAATGAACTAGGTTGGATCACATATTCTGTTACAGTTAAAGCAATACTGTTACGACTGAACTGTTTCGGTTTGCGAATAAAATTTATACACTTCACATATTATTTATAATTATTAGCAGTCACTTAGACTCACCTAGACATAACAGGAAGACGTAAGCATGAATCGAAAACTTCTGTCGCTGGCAATCGGTTTCTCAGTAACAACCGGTGCGCTTGCCGATGATCTGACGCAAGTGTATCAACAAGCACTTGCCAATGACCCTTTGGTAAATCAAGCGAAAGCGCAGCGTGATGCTGCATTTGAAGGGATCAGCATTAGCCGTGCAAACCTTCTTCCTCAAATCTCTGGGTCTATGTCTTACACCACCTCTACCACAGAAAGTGCACAAACATTAGGTACAAACGCAGAAGATTTACAAGTTGTCACTTTCGAGACCGACAATGACAATATCGAGTACGGTATTTCGTTATCTATGTCGTTGTACGATCATGCAAACTGGATTGGCTTAGATCGCGCCGAAAAGGTTGCAGAACAAAGCGATGCGCAATTAGCCGCTAGCATGCAAGATTTAATCGTGCGGACGGTTACCGCTTACTTTGATGTATTACGTGCCCGAGATAGCGTTGAGTTTGTTAACGCAGAAAAACGTGCCATTGAACGTCAGTTAGAACAAACCCGTCAGCGCTTCGAAGTAGGGCTTACTGCTATTACTGACGTGCATGAAGCACAAGCTAATTACGACAGCACAGTCGCTCAAGAGATTCAGGCTGAAAACCAACTAGAATTCGCCCTTGAAGCATTACGAGTGATCACCGGCAAGTACCACGACCGCTTGTTTGGCTTAGATAAAGAAACATTTTCTGCCACTATGCCAGTACCAGCAAAAGTCGATAATTGGTTAGAAACGGCGCAAGATAAAAACTTAGCATTGTTGGTTGACCGTTTAGCCATGGATATTGCTAAAGAAGATATCGCTGCTGCTCGTTCAGGCCACTTACCTACGCTTGATTTATCGGCCAGCCTGGGTCGCTCGAAAAATGACGTAGATTCTCAGGTTATTCAGTACGAGACGCCTTACCTTGATAGCCAATCAATCGGCTTATCAGTGTCAGTACCAATTTACTCTGGCCATCGTGTAAGTTCGCAAACTGACCAAGCGAAATTCTTGTACGTATCGGCGAGTCAGGCTGCTGAACAAACTTACCGTGAAACGGTTCAGTCTATTCGTAGCTCGTTTAATAATGTTAAAGCATCAATATCAACCATTCGTGCCCTTGAGCAATCTGTGGTTTCTGCCAACAGTGCATTGAAAGCAACTGAAGCGGGTTTTGATGTGGGTACACGTACTATTGTTGATGTACTCGATAGCACCCGTAATTTGTTTGATGCACGTAACAACTTATCTGGCGCCCGCTACGACTTTATCCAATCGGTTGTTACCTTAAAACAAGCTGCAGGTACCTTAACCGGTGAAGATGTGGCTATTATCAACCGTGGCTTAAAGCCAATGGAAGACGCTGAATAGTCATCTACGCACAAACTGAAAAAATATTCTGGCGATACAACCAGCGTTATTAAAGAAGGCGGCATTAGCCGCCTTCTTTGTAAATGATGTCACGCACACCATGCCGGTGATACAATTTTACTTGCAACAAGCACAATGCATCGTCCATGATGTTGCCCCTTTTTTATTATCCCTAAATAAGCCTATTTATCGTAAATGATTGGCAGCGCTTATTTGTTTGTAATGTGAGCAAAGAAAAACATGCAAGCTTCTGAGTTACAAAGTCGATTTGAACGCATTCGCGCTAATAAATGGTTTGAAGCCTTTGTGGTTAGCGTTATCGTCATTTCAGCGTTATTAGTTGGCGCTAAAACCTATGAACTTCCCGCTGGATTTGGCAGTGTTACCCTGCTACTCGATTGGTTTATCAGCGCGTTCTTCTTAACTGAAATCACTATTCGTTTTTTAGGCGAACGCCGAAAGCGGAACTTTTTCAAAAGTTTCTGGAATGTCTTCGATACCGTCATTGTTATTATCAGCCTTATACCCGCCGATGATACTGAACTTGCGTTGATAGCACGACTAGTAAGGGTGTTTAGGGTGCTGCGGATGATATCTATCATCCCTGAACTGCGCATACTCTTAGTATCGCTAGTAAAAGCATTGCCTCAACTGGGCTACGTAATGTTGCTCATGTTTATCATTTTCTATATTTACGCTGCCGTGGGCAGTACGTTGTTTGGCGATATTAACCCTATCCTTTGGGGCGACATTACTATTTCACTGCTTACCCTGTTTAGGGTAATGACATTTGAAGATTGGACTGATGTCATGTACGAAACCATGGAGGTTTATCCGCTAAGCTGGGTGTATTACTTAACCTTTATCTTCTTTACTGCATTCGCCTTTTTAAACATGGTGATTGGTATTGTGGTGAACGTGATGGAGCGTGAAAACGAAAAAGCCAGGGAAGAGAAAGAAGCCTTGTTAAGAGCTGAATTAGAAGCCGAAGGCCATAGCGAACCTACATTACAAGACGTAATGGCAGAGCTTACCGCGATTAAGGCCAAACTCGAAAAACAATAATATGCACTAATCAACAACAGTAAATAACAGACAATAAAAAAGCGCCTAAGGAAGATAGAAGTGACAACCTAGGCGCTTTTTTTGTTTGTATTCATTTAGCTGTTAATTTAGCTATTATTATAGTTAAATCAATAGCTACTAGCTTTTAAGTAACCAATAACTTGTTACAATCCGTAGCTAGTTTTAAGCGTTACTATACGCTGAAGTGATACTTCTTTTTCAAACTCTCTACTGGCTAAGCGACGCTTAGCTAACGCTTGTTTATCCATCTGTAATAAAAGCTCTACGTGATTAAGATAAACCTCATCATTTAAGATAGGCCGAGTTGCAATATCTGAATACAGTTTAAGGGCGGCTTCTTTATCGCCTTTAGCAATCAGTATTTGCGCCAGCGTATCTACTGAGTCAGCATTTTCAGGTTGCAAAGACACGGCCTTTTTCGCCATGGTTTCAGCTTTATCTAGGTTTCCATTTTGGAAACTCAAAAACGCTAAGTTATTCAACACTACAAAGTTATCTGGAGTTTTAGTCAAAATAGTTTCATAGGTCGCTATGGCTGTTTCTTTATCGCTACCAATTTGGCGTTCAGCTAACAGCATGGCACTGCGCACATCGTCTGGCGTTTTATCCACATGTTTTTCAAGAAATGATAAAGCTTCGGCTTGTTTACCGGTCATTTCAAGAATGGCGACCATTAGCAAGGCCATGTCTGAGTTTGGCGTAGCTTCATAAGCCACCTCTGCATGTTCTAATGCTTGTTCTGGTTGCTTATCGATAACATACAGTCGTGCAAGAATACCGCGTACGAATGGCAGAGCTTGTACTTCATCAGAGGTGCCATTAACAACCTCCCATGCCGGTTTGCTTTGCCCCATCATGGCGTGGAAATACGCTTTTAAAAGGCTAATCTGTGCATCAGGACGTTTCGCTAACACTTTTTCAGTAAGCGCTAAACCGTCGCGGTAGTTATTTTCTGAGTCGAGGATAAGCAACATGCCCAGTACCGCGTTTTTATCTTGTGGGTAAAACGCTACCCAACGCTCAAACAATGCTTTGGCTTTTCCAACTTCGTTTGCTCGAATTAGCCCTTGGCCTTTTAAATTCCAAAACGCCATTGGGGTGCTTTCATCACCTTCCACAGAGGCTAGCAAGCTATTGTTCTTGGCGACTTCGCCCATTCGCGAATAAATACGGGCTAATAATAAACGCAAATCGATATCAGCTGATTGCGTTGCAAGTTGCTTCTCTAAGTAATCAACCACTACCCCATCATTATTTTCGCGCGCTTCTAGGGCATACCACATGGTCAACGCTTGCACGTCAGACGGGTTATCTTTTAAATGAGACTTAACAAGCGTTACAGCGTCAGCAAACTGCTTCTGCGCAATCAGCAATTTCACTTTGGCATAAGCCACTTCTTTATCGGCACCCTCTAGCTTCTGAGCGCTATTTAGTAAGTCGGTTGCCGTTGTGAAGTCTTCCTCAACAATCGCAATGCTGGCTAAGTACACCAGCGGCAAGGCCTCGGTTGGCGCTTGGTCACGCCATTCGCTGGCAGCTACTTTAGCTTTATCAAGCTCACCAGTCGCGATGTATGCGCGCAGTAAGGTATTTTGAGAAGCTGTTGATTCTGGCGCACGTTGAACCGCTTCTTCAATATTAACCAAACCGGTCACATCGTTTAGTGAAAGTTGCAGTACGCCTAAACGAGCAAGATCTTCTGGCGAGGTATCAACAACCGCTTCGGTTTTTTCTACCATTTGCTTGGCACCAAGCACGTTACCTTCACGAAGTAATTGATACCCCGCTTTTGAAAATAACGCTGCGTCTGTGGTCGCGCCGCCTTCCACTCGGTTTAACACGGCAAGGGCTTCATCATTTTCACCCAGTTGTAACATGCTGTCTGCCAGCATTCTTAAGCCTGGGTGATTTTCAGGTAACCGTGATGCCACCATAGTCAGGTGTCGTTGGGCAGCTTCAAAATCTTGAATTTGATACGCGCTGAAACCGGCAACCAATCGCACCACTTGATCGTTACGACCATTTTGTACTGCTGTCTCTAAATGCGCTAACGCTTTTGCATGATTACCATTGGCCGACTCAATTATACCTTTAAAAGTATTCAACAATGGGTGTGCTTCATTCAGCGTTAACAGCTCATCCACCACTGGCTCAGCACGTTCAAGATCACGCTGCTCTATTAGCAAAGCAGCGTAAGCGAACTTACTGGTTACGTCTTTTGGGTAGGCTTTGGTGTAATCTTCATAAACACCAATGGCTTCGACTTGCTTTTGTTCTAGCAGGTAAAGGCGGGCAAGCTGTAGTAAAACATCTTTATTGCTTGGCGCTTGCTCTCGCAGTGCTTCAGTGGCGCTAAGTGCCTGTGTATAATCTTCAGAGAGTACATACTGGTAGCTTTCAATTAAGCCCTTGTACACAGACTGTGTATCGAGGGTGAGTAAATCGTCTAGTAGCGCTTCTGCTTCTGCGAGCTTTTCTAGCTGCACTAAGGCTTGTAGTTTATAAAAACCGACTTCGGCAGATTCGACGGTAGTCATCCCTTCTGCTCGGTAATCCACTTCGCCTAAAGCGTTTTCAGCACCTGACTGTTGATAAGCAACAGAAAGTAAGGGAATCACTTCACTGGCTGGATGTCCAAGCTCTAATGCTTTATTTAATTCTTTCTCAGCTGACACATAATTATCATTTTGAAGATACAGTCGACCTAATTCAAAACGAGGTACTGCAGCATTGGGATCCATCTGAATGGCATTTTTGTATTCAACGATTGCGGCAGCATTATTTTGATTTTGTACATAAGCACGAGCATCTTCTAGGTGAGCATCTATCGATTTGTCACCACATCCTGTCAAAAGACTGCTCAAAAGCAGAACTGCAATGGAAGATCGCTTAAAAATCTGCTGTGGGTATTTCTTATTCATTGTCGTTCCTTTGCCCTACATCATTTGAATTTCGAGGTATACCCGAAGTTTACACTACCAATTGTGCGTTTTTTCGTCATTATTGTGCAATTTCGTGGCAACCTGACCATTATTCGAATATAATAACGTTTTTTGCAATACCGCGAGCACACTCCGACGTTTGAAGGCGTCCTACAGTATGCCGCACCCTCCTTACTTAAAGCATCAGGACCCTTAATGACAACAACTGTCGACATGACATTTAAAGATCTAAAACTACCAGAACCTATCTTACAAGCCCTTGAAAAAGTTGGCTACGAGAAACCGTCACCTATTCAAGCCGAGAGTATTCCATTACTGCTTGAAGGTCACGACTTACTCGGTCAGGCCCAGACAGGGACAGGAAAAACCGCAGCGTTTGCCCTTCCAATGTTGGCAAATATCGATCCTGAGCAACGTAAGCCGCAATTACTGGTACTAGCACCTACTCGCGAATTAGCGATTCAGGTAGCAGAAGCGTTCCAAGTGTACGCTAGTTTCAGCCATAAAATTAAAGTACTGCCTGTTTACGGCGGTCAATCTTACGACAATCAAATTCGCCAGCTTAAACGCGGCGTTCAAGTTGTAGTAGGTACACCTGGTCGTGTAATCGACCATATCAAACGTAAAACGTTGGATTTAAGCGAACTTAAATTCCTTGTACTTGATGAAGCCGACGAAATGCTGCGCATGGGCTTCATTGATGACGTTGAGCTTATTTTGAGCCACGCGCCAGCTGAACGCCAAACAGCGTTGTTCTCGGCCACTATGCCTGGTCCAATTAAGAAGATTACTCAGCGTTATCTTAAAGATCCTAAGCACGTAAAAATTGCGTCTAAGGTAAGTACTGCAAGTACTATCCGTCAACGTTACTGCCAAGTAGCGCCTCATCATAAGCTTGAGGCACTTACGCGTATCATGGAAGTAGAGCGTTTTGACGGCATGATTATTTTCGTGCGTACTAAAACAGCGACTGTTGAACTTGCTGATAAACTTTCTGCACGTGGATACGATGTTGAACCGCTAAATGGTGATATTCCTCAGAACGCTCGTGAGCGTACTGTTGATAAACTTAAGCAAGGTAACATTGATATCTTAGTAGCAACTGATGTTGTTGCACGTGGTCTTGATGTTGAACGTGTTAGCCACGTAGTTAACTACGACGTACCTTACGATAGTGAATCTTATGTTCACCGTATTGGTCGTACTGGCCGTGCTGGACGTCAAGGTGATGCAATACTTTTCATCTCTCATCGTGAAAAGCGTATGCTTTTCTCTATCGAGAAAACGACTAAGCAGCCAATTGAAGCAATGCCAATTCCTTCAATTAGTGAAATCAACGAAACTCGCTTAAGCCGTTTCAAGCAATCTGTTATTGAAGCTACGCAAGATGACAGCATTGAAACGCTTATTCCTTTGGTTGAGATGATTAAAGAAGAAGCTGAAGCTTCTCCTGAAGTGCTTATGGCAGCATTGCTTAAGATTGCACAAGGTGATGAGCCGCTTATCCTTAAAGAAAGCGACCGCCCTGATCTTCACAGCAAACCACCTCGTGACAGCCGTGAACCTCGTGGCGATCGCAGAGATGGCCGCGGCGACGGTCGTGAACGTAAGCCTAGAGCGCCTCGCACTAGTCGTAAGCCAGAAGCTGGTATGCAGCGCTTCCGCATCGACGTAGGTCATACACACGGTGCTAAGCCTGGTAATATTGTCGGCGCAATCGCAAACGAAGGTAACATGGATTCTAAGCACATTGGTGCTATCGAAATTTATGATAACTTCAGTACTGTTGATTTGCCTGAAGGCATGCCAAAAGAGACTAAAGACAAGCTTCAAGGTACTCGCGTAGCGGGTCAGCGTTTGTCGATTCGCGAATGGTCGGATACACCACCAGCGAAACGCGAGCGTGGCGACAACCGTGGTGAAAACCGCAGTCGTGATAACCGCGCACGTCGCAAGTCGTAAGATCGAAATAAAAGCAACTTCTGCCTTTATATAACGTTGTGGAATATAAAGGCTGATTTCGTTGTTTCTAATTAAAAAGAATTAGCGCAAAATAGCGTTAGTTCTTTTTTTTTACGTGCCCCTTGATGGATTACTTTCCCCTATTTTTAGATGCTCGCTCTCTTCGCTGCTTAATCGTTGGCGCAGGAGAAGTAGCCGCCCGCAAACTTGAGCTCATCATGAAGACTCCAGCTCACATCACTGTGGTAGCGCCTTGGGCATGCGACACGGTAAAACGTTTGGCGCAAAACGAGAAAGTAACCCTTATTGAGCGGGAATTTATCGATAGCGATTTAGCCGATAAAGACATGGTTTTTATTGCCACCGATAAATCTGAAACCAATCAAGCTATTCACGATTTAGCTCGCGAACAAAAAGTGCTTGTGAATGTGGTAGATAACACCCCACTTTGCCAATTCATTACCCCTTCTATTGTAGATCGCTCACCCATTATTATTGCCATGAGTAGCGGCGGCGTAGCGCCCGTACTATTACGCTATTTACGCCAAAAACTGGAAACTGTGCTGCCTGCTAACTTGAGTAAGCTTGGTGCGTTTTCAGAAAAATTCAGAGAAAAAGTAAAGCAAACCTTAAACGGTGTAACGGCTAGACGATATTTTTGGGAAGACGTCTTAGATGGCGACATAGCTGAAATGGTCGAAAAAGGCCAAGACAGTAAAGCCGATGCAGCCTTTGAAACCGCCCTAACGGCAGCGGCTGAAAACAACCAAGTTCAAGGTCAGGTCTACCTTGTTGGTGCAGGCCCTGGCGACCCTGATTTATTGACGTTTCGTGCACTAAGGCTAATGCAAAAAGCTGATGTAGTGGTTTACGATAGATTAGTTTCACCGCAGATTTTAGAACTCGTTCGCCGGGATGCCGAAAAAATTTACGTGGGTAAAGCAAAGAGCAACCATAGCTTGCCACAAGATGATATTAACCAGCTTATGGTTGATGAGGCGAAAAAAGGCAATCGAGTGGTACGCTTAAAAGGCGGAGACCCATTCATATTTGGTCGTGGCGGGGAAGAAATTCAAACCCTTATTCAGCACGGTATTGAGTTCCAAGTAGTGCCCGGTATTACTGCGGCGAATGGCGCATCAAGTTATGCAGGTATCCCGTTAACCCACAGAGATCACGCCCAATCAGTGGTGTTTGCTACCGGCCATCTAAAAGACGGTACTATCGATTTGAATTGGCAATCGTTAGCGCACGCCAATCAGACGATTGTATTCTATATGGGGTTAACTGGCTTACCCATTATTTGTAAAAAACTGATTGAAAATGGTCTTACCGCAGATACCCCTATCGCCCTAATCCAATCGGCTACCACCGAAAACCAAGTGGTGGTAACAGGCACGCTTAGCGATATTACGCAAAACCCTGCTACGTCAGCGTTGAAGCCCCCGACGCTCATTATCGTAGGTACTGTAGTAAGTTTGCATAACCAGCTAAACTGGTTTGGTGACTAACTTACCCTTGTGAGCAGGCGTTGGTTTTAACTAATTTGTTGCAATTTCCCCCTGCGTACGCATACTGAATTAATCAGCTAAGCGGCATGTCGGCATTTATACATTGGTAATAACACCAAAGCGAAGGTTTCAATTTGTAGGGCATGTAAGCTGTCTTTGCAGGAAAACGGCGATGTTTGCCATAGGCTTGCCTACTCGGTTGTTTAAGTCGCTAGCGCTTTGGTTAGCGCTGCCGCTTAGGATCGCACTTTTCCTTCTTTGTTTTACCCCTGTCGCTACTTACGCGTCGCAACTCACTTTCAACAAAACCGTGACGCCTGATGATATTCAGTTTAAATATCGATGGCTAGATAACGAAGGTACTGAGCAAACCATTGCATTCTCTTTGCCCAATAGCGCATTAAAGGTAGCGCCTACCACACAGGCCAACTATAAACCTGAAATAGCCCAGCGTTATGTTACTGTGTCGTTATTGAAAGAAGCGAAGAAAGTCGACCCACGCGAAGCAGTTGTGTCAGTTACCCATGAAAATGACGCCATTAATATTAAGGTTAAATCAACCAAGCCGAATAAAGCTGACCAGATATTATCTCAACTAAAAGACGTGCAGCGAACAGCTTATACTGACTACCTTGATAAGCATTATTACACCCGATTCACCACGCTTTTTAACCAGCAAGCGGTAAAGCCGGACCACCTTCGCTACGTTGCCCAAACCTTTGAATCACTTAGGCCTATCTCGGAAGCGTTTTACGACAAAGTAGATCGTATCGAAAATAACCGTGCTTATTTACAATTGATGACTAGCTGGGTACAAAGTATTCCTTACGATTCCCTTGAAGACAGAGTCGCCAGTAATGGTTCTGGTTTTGCACCTCCGTTAGGGTTACTGATGCAAAACAGGGGCGACTGCGACAGTAAGGCGGTGCTAACGGGCGCTTTGGTACGTGCCTTTCTTCCTTCTACCAGCATCATTATGGTTTTTCTTCCCCATCATGCGTTATTGGGAGTCGCGATAAATGCCATTTCCGAAGACGAGAAGTTAGAAGTTGAGGGTAAGACTTACGTGCTTTTTGACCCAACCGGCCCAGCACTTATCCCCTTTGGCGACATTTCAGAAGATACGAAACGCTACATTTCTACTGGCCGCTATCAAGTGGAGCATATTGACTAGCATTGCTTTTGATTGGCTATCGGTTAGCTTTCCATTATGTCTCCAATCGCCCCAGCCAATCTCATCATAAAGCTCAGTAATTAAACCATCTATAGTCCATACCATGTGGTTTAATTGCACGATACAGTTTATAGCCCTGCAGTACATGAGGCCTCTTCTGTAAGCGCTTTTGGCAAACGGTAATCATGGGCGCCTGACGCAAAGTGTGATTCAAAAGAGACGTTTTCTTTCTGCCAATCTATTTCTAAGCGCTTGTCGCCCAGAAAGATGTTTTGAGTTTTTGTGCGAAGCACAGCAACAATATCAGCATAATCTTTGTGGTAAGCCACGTTTTGTCGCTCGTGCGGATCGCACGCTAAATCATAGAGTGCCATTTCAACATCTTCTGCTTTCGCATTTAACGCCCAGTGTATATCTTCGCCTGGCGCATGGGTTTCCCCCGGCTTCCCTAGTTTAGGCCGTACTTTCATGGAGAAACCAAATCGCTTCGTTCTCAAATAAGCACGATCACCGATAATTTGATTTAATTCACCTATAACGTAGTCTCGTTTTAATGTCGGGTTTCGAACAACCGAGGCCAAATCGAAACCATCTAAATGAGATAGCTTTTCATCATTTTCTACATCAAGGCCAGACGCTGCTAATATCGTAGGCGCAATATCCACATATTCGACAAAGTCGTTATATACCGTGTCCTTCGGAAAATATTCACCGGAAGAATCTACAACAATCATCGCCCCATGATTAGATGTATTCCAAGGCGCAAACTTTGCAGAAATCCCCTGCTCGCCAAGGTGCCAGCCATGATCCCCTACTGACATAACAATCAAATATGGCCGTCCCGATGTTTCATTAAATACCTTAAATTTTTCAATCGCCTCGCCGATGAGAGCATCACCATAGGCTGTAAAGGCATAATAATCCTGAATGGTTTTGAGCTTTTCTTCGCTTGTCATGTCATCCGTTTTCATATTTTTATATAGCTTCACCAGTTGTGGTGGCAGACTTTCAACATCAGATTTTGAAAACTTAGGAATACGGTACTGTTTAGTTTTAAACCGGTCTCGGAAGGATTTTGGAGGGAGCACTGGTGTATGAGGAAATCCGAAGCTTAAACTTAGCATTACCGGTTTAGTCGGATCTGGCCCTTCAATTTTGTCGCCAAGCACAGAGGTATACGAGGCATTTGGATGGCTTAAATACTGAGTAAATGCTTTTAATATAAACCCATCTAAAGTTTCACCTGCGGGTTTGGGACTCTCCCCGGCTAGAATCAACGATTTAAGGCTTCGGGTATAAGAGCGCACAATATCCAGTTCTTCATCAATTGGATTCTTAGCACCAATACTCTTGCCATTTTCACTAACTAAAAAAGATTTTTTACTGCCATCAGAATAATAAAAATGCTCGGATGTAGACAGTGGCTCCCATGTTTCAGGGTCGTAAGCGGTATTTTTACCCCAATCGGTAAACCCAGCTTTACTTAACGCATATCGCTCAACCTCAAAATCATAAGTTAAGGGTGTCTGCCGCTCACCTTTTTCAGGCTGCCATTCTCGTAGCCGCAAACCTGACTTTCCGCTAAGCATTGTTTGATAACCTGCTTGTCGCAGTATTTCAGGCATTGTGGGTTTTGCATGTTCGTTCCCTCGGTGCGCATATTCAAAGCCATAACGTCCACTTCGATGAGGATATTGTCCTGTTGCCATAGAGTATCGTGATGGAGAGCAACCTGGAGACTGACTATAAGCATAAGTAAACAAGACGCCTTCCTTTGCTAACGCATCGATATTCGGCGACTCTACATAGCCCAACGCACTTTCACTGGTTCCCCTAATGACTCGGTTAACGGCAGCGATTGAGTCAGCACGTTGATCATCAGTTAAAATCCATAATATATTCGGCTGAAGCTGTGATTTCTTGTGTGCATGACGGGATAATTCATCTGAAGCATCGCTCTGCCTTGGTGTATCTGAAGAAGAGTTTGGTGATAAAGGTATTCTTTCACTCCCGCTATCTTGAGGTGCAGTGAAGCTGCACCCGAGTATTAAACACGAGGTCACAGCTGCACATGCGTAAAAGGCGGATTGCATAAAGCGACTTTGAAGGTAGTTCATTTATTCGTCGCCACATTTTGAGGAACTGAAGGAATTAAGTCTTTAGGAATATCCAACCGTTTGTCATCAGCACCTTCAGCGAAATTACTTTCTACATAACTATTTTCTTGTGACCAGTCCACCTCAATTCTGCCATCGCCTAGCACTATGTTGCCTAGTTTATTTCTTAGCCATAGCGCTAAAGGTCTATAGGCCTCTGTATCAGCAACATTTTGCCTCTCTAACGGATCCACAGCTAAATCGTATAATGCCATGTCGACGTCATTCGCATCTGCATCTAACGCCCAACGCATACGCTCACCAGTCGCTGCGCCTGGAGGTCGAGTTCGCATAGAAAAACGAAACCGCTTTGAATGCAGGTATGCACGAGAGCCAACCACTACATTGGTTTCACCCAAGATATACTCTCGCTTTGGTGCCTCACCAGCCGCCACATCAAGTAAGCTGTAACCATCTAAATGATTAAATCTTTCTTGCTTAATATCGACCCCTGCCAGATCTAGTATGGTCGGCGCAAAATCAACAAATTCAACCAAATCATGATTAACCAAACCACGAGGAACTAAAGACTTATCAGAGGCAGTAATGATTGCAGCATTGGCTACACTTTGCTGCCAGGGGCCGAATTTCGCCTCAATGCCTTGCTCACCTAAATGCCACCCATGGTCACCCACGGTGTAAACCACCACCCAAGGACGACCTTGTTTTTTGCTGTAAGCTTTAAAAACGTCGACCGCTTCGCCAATAAGTTCATCGCCATGCGCAGTAAACGCATAATAGTCCTGTATTGCCTGCTGAACTTCAGCATCTGTCATGCCTGTAATTTTAGTGGCGTGATACATTTTTTGAAGTTGCAAAGGCAGCTTCTCTACTTCAGATAATTCGAATTTTGGAACCTTGTATTCCTTTGTTTTAAACCTATCTCTTACAGACTTGGGCGGCAATACAGGAGTGTGAGGTAAATGGAAGCCCAAATTCACGAACAATGGCTTATCAGAATCGGCTCCTTCTGCCGGCTTACCTGATAATGTACTGTAGGTTTGCTTGGCATTTTCTAAATGATTGCGTAGCTCTCTAACTACCTTCGCATCAATGGTTTCAGTAGCCGTGTTGGGATTTACGCCACCGATGATGAGGTTGGGATTGCTGCGTGTATAACTTCGTAAAATATCAAATTCTTCATCGGTCTTGCTTCGCAATTGAAGATCCTGCTCACTAACCTCTCCCTCTTTACTCTTAATTAAATAGCTTCTGCTAGTGCCATCTGGGTAGTTCACGTATTCGCTATAGCCGATAGGGGTTGAATTACCAGGTTCGTCGCCATATGACGCTCGGGTGTAAATATCACCAATACCATGATTTTGCAGGTCATGTTTGAAGTGCACCCTAAAATCAAATAAGGGGAGTTTATTGAACGATTGACCAGGCCCCCATTGCATGAAGTAATGGTCTTCTTTTCCAAACATTGCTGTGTAATAGCCAGCACCTTTTAGGTATTCAGATAGCAAAGGCTTAGAAAAATCCGGGCCTGGGTGGGACAGTTCAAAAGCAAATCGCCCGGTACGAAATGGATACCTGCCAGAATGTAATGCGGCTCGCGATGGCGCACATACAGGGGAGTTAGTGAAGGCCTGGGTAAAGAGCACTCCCTCTTCGGCTAACTGGTCAGCATTAGGTGATTCAATGTACCCTAGCGGGCTATCACTTTGCCCATATATAGCTTTATTGTATGCAGATACCGAATCCGGTCGATGGTCATCGGTAATTATCCAAAGAATATTGGGTTGAATTTTATCAGTATTGGCGGTGTTTAGAATGGGGAGCTTGCGGTCTTGGGCCTGAGTTAGAGTATCAGGCGCTATTTCCAATACTTTATCCTGTGATTCATGAGCACACGAGATCAGAGCAAACATGGCTAACACGAGGAAAAAAATAGGGAGACAAGTACGTTTCATTGCTAGGAACCTGTTCAGAATTTAATAAGTAAATGAGCATTTTAGATAGATAGCAATAAGGTTCACCATCTACCAATCACTAGAATTCAGCACAACTCCAGATACCACATTGTTAACAATTATCAAGAGTGAAATCAACTCTTTATTTTCATCATTGCTATTAACCCCTATAGAAAACCCTCACCAAAACCCCACTAAAAATATTATTTATCAATGACATACCATTCCTTCCTTGGCAGCAAAGAAGGACAGCACCATTAAAAACAATAGTAAACTGTTAACAATTGATTGTATAAATAACAATCATGCAATAGGATTTACGTTTAGTTAACAACTCAGCAACGCATCAATATTAAGGATCCTAGAACAATGAATTACAAATTATTCTCCGCCTTACTTGGAGTAGGACTGGCTTTATCATCGCCGGAGTTAATCGCTAAAACAGAGGCCGTGGTGAATGCAAATATTAAGCATTCCGTCGGAGGTAAAGACAGCTTTGATAGACACAAATATATTACGTTGCATTCCACGGTTTCAGAAAGTGATTGGGACGGAGAAGCAGACAAGCTTAAGTATTTGATGGAAGACTTAGACGTCTATTTTGGCCGAGAAAACGGCAGTGCTGGCTGGAACTTTAATCAGTCTGCCGAAGATCCGCTCAACCCTGGTTATGTCGACCCAACACACTTAGTCAATCGCGGTAGATTCGCTCGTGAAACCACGTATGGAATTAACGACGCGAGCGTTCACAAATATGATGGCCGCGGTGACGTTATGGTGGGAGGGCAACCTCGCCCGCACTGGTTTGCAACGGTAAATCCTTGCTGTGGAGGTCAAAGCTGGCAAGCAAATGGCGCAGATGCAGTGGGTGACTTCATGGGTCAATATATGAATGCTTTTTTTCGTACCGAGGGCGAACCCTCTACCCAAGGACGAGTGAAGCCAACGTATTTTGAGGTATTAAATGAACCTTTATATCAACTTACCGATGCGCCACATGAAATGGGCTTAGAGGCGCCCATTCCTCCCATTGATATTTTTAATTTTCACAAAGATGTTGCCAATGCCTTTCGCCAGCACAATCAAGACATAAAAATTGGTGGCTATACGGTTGCATTCCCAATTTACGAAGAACGTAACTTTGCACGGTGGGGGGAAAGAATGAAGTTATTCATTGATACCGCTGGCGAAAGCATGGATTTTTATTCAACCCACTTTTATGACTTAGAAGATGACAACCGGTTCAAGGGTAGTCGTATTGAAGCCACATTAGATATGATGGATCATTATTCTCTGCTCACTCTGGGTAAAACCAAAGAACATGTCATTTCAGAATACGGCGGCCGTAATCGCCCCCTAGAGAATGCCCCCTGGACACCGCTGAGAGACTGGTGGTTTCTTAAAACCGCCAGCCCCATGATGATGCAATTTATGGATCGTCCAGATGCTATCAGCAAAGCAATTCCTTTTGTCACCGTAAAAGCATTATGGGGAACTAGAAACGGTTTTCCTTATAACTGGCGCTTACTTCGTCAAGCTAAAGAGGGCGAAGGAGAACAAGGTGAGCACTGGGTGTTCACTGAAATGGTGAAGTTCTATGAGCTTTGGTCTGACGTGCAAGGGACACGTGTAGATTCGTTTACTACCAACGAAGATATATTGATAGACAGCTATGTCAGCAAGGAAAAGTTGTACGTTATTTTCAGTAACCTGACTGAAGACAACGAAACCATATTACTTCATCAACATGGTACTTCAGGTGCCAAGGTTCAAAACATAAAAGTTAAACATTTATATCTAGCCAATAATGCGCCGCAGTTAGATATTATTAATGCTCCGTTGGGCCTCGATCACTTCGAGCTAGCGCCAGAAGCAACGATAGTGGTCGAATATAGTTACGACGCCGATTTGAACATCAATGGCCTATCCACTGAAAACAAGTACTTTGCAACAGAGTACTTAAAAGAAATAGACGCCAATCAAGTTAATCAATTTGAAATAAAAGGGGTTCAAACCACCTCCCTAGGTGAATCAATTCTGCGCATAGCGCTCGGCAGAGACCATGGTCAATCACTTTCACCAGAAGTGAGATTCAATGGTCAGTTACTCACTTCGAATGCACGTATTAGCGGAGACGAACAATTAGGAAGAGACCGCTTTTTTGGGTTACTTGAAATTCCGGTTCCCTATTCATTACTTAAAAACGATAACCAAATCGATATTACCTTCCCCGATACGGGAGGCCACATTGCCAGCGTTAATATGAAAGTGTTTGGTTTTGACCAAGAGATCAGACCGGATGGCGGCGCAGTTACCGGCATGTATATTAGCCCTGACAACGCTACGCTCGCCATCGGAGCTACATTAAAACTATCCGCATCCGTCACGCCCTTTTTTGCTAGTGATCAAAGTTTCAATTTAGCGTCTAGCGATGAATCAGTCGCTATGGTCGATAGCAATGGCATGGTAACAGCCCTGAACGTTGGTGATGTGACTATCACTGCCACATCACGTGATGGAAATTTTACGGCAACCACCAAGATAACCGTTGAAGAGCCCACGCAAACATCGATAAGTTTTGATGATGTTCAAAAATATGAAACGCTTGAATTCCATTTAGATAAAAATATGCAAGTCACTACTGAATATGACGCTGGCACGGGCTTTGAGGTAACGGCTGATTTAGGCGGTATTAATTACCTGTTGCGGCACATGGCGAGCAACTGGACAGTCATTAGTGATATCAAAGTGACGGACAGTACCGCTATTGGAACACAGAAAGGCACTTCTACAGTTTACATTCCTCTGTCAGGACTTACGCCCAGCGAGGACTTAACCAACGGTGAATTTTACTTTTTGTTTGTGCGCGTGCGCTCATCCTCTGGTGACACCGAAAGCGTGGCAGCTTACCCTATTACTATCGTGCCAAGTGAAGATACGGTTAAACCTAGTCTGGCCTTAGATGATGAGAGTAAGTACCTTTCTAGCACATATAGCAACAATGGCACTCTTGATGTCACTGCGTTTTTTGAAGCCGGCGAGGGACAAACCGTAACCGACGAGCTTGGTGGCGTAAAATTTTTCCTAAGGGAAATGGATCAAACTTGGTCACGTTCGTTTAACGACATCGTGGTATCCGATCCTAATGCTATTGGTAAACAGAGCGGTACTGCACAGGTGTCGTTGCCACTTAGTGGTATTCCCCCAACCCAAGCGTTACCTGAGGGGCATTTTTACTTCCTGTTTGCGCAATTTATCTCAACCGACGGCAGCACCTATAAAATTCAAGGCATTGCACCGTTAAATGTGGTCGCACCTGCAGCGTTATTCGGTGACTGGGATGGTGACGCCGATGTAGACAGTGCTGATATCAGCGGACTTCTGGCCGCAATACAAGCCCGTCAGGATGTCCCTCCCAATTTCGACATCAACAATGATGGCCTCGTTAATATTCTAGACGCTCGCGCCATGATGGCCTTATGTACCCGTGCTCGATGCGTAAAAGAAGAAACGGAATAAGTCGCTAAATAACCACTTACAGGAACACAATTGAATGAAAAAACTGTTTACTTTTATTACGCTATTAATTGGCTTTCAAGCTCAAGCTGGACTCATTAGTATTGAGCTTGATACTAGCAACGTTATTGTTGGCGATACCGTAGAGGTTTCGGTAATAGGCACAGGATTTACAAACTTCGACACTTTGAGCTTAGATATTGCGTTTGATACTGATTTATTTGAGCTTGATGCACTTTCCATAGGCGGGGACTTATACGATTCACTACCGTTTATATTCAATGTGACACCTCAGGCGTTTGGTGTCGCGGTGGCTTATTTAGACTTTGTCGCGTTTTCCGGTGGCGATTTCACAATTGTTAGATTCAGCGTAAATGCTCTCGATGCAGGGCAAAGCAACTTCAACATGGAAAATATCATTGCTGCTGAATTTGTCGTTGGGGAGTTAGATGTTGCAATAGATAGCGGGCAAGCGTCGGCAACTGTTAATGCGGTAAACGTAATTGCACCCAACACCTTGAGTATTATATTGATGGTTGCTATCACATTTATTGGCGTACGCCGATTTAACCGCTGATAAGTCATTTATCGTATAGCGACAGGTTAAAAACCTGTCGCTATCAACCGGTGTTCATTAAGCTTGTAGCAACCAACCATAGCACAATAATAACTTCGTTTTTTATCGCAGCCCCTCATGATTAGTGCCCGCTGCCCAGGTAACCCCTTTAGCCAATATCGACATAAAAGTAGGATCAGAATAGACCGCTTCACCATGACCCAACGTTGTGTGAAACACTCTTCCTTGATGATAGTCAATGGTCATAATCATAGGTTCGTGCCGCCCGTATCCGTTATATTTTTTGTTGTCGTACGCCGAAGCTAGCACTGTTAAGTTTTCTGCAGGTCCCCGCAGGCGATTATATAATTCATCTTTGCTATGCAGCCAATTGCTAGGCAGCCCCTGCATTATGGGATGAGTTGCATGCCTTACCTGTATAGTAAACTCGTGTATATAACCATGTCCGCCGCCCTGTCCTGCTGACATATCGCGCTGCAATTCACCATCGTCGTTGTAATAAATATAAGGCCCATCTTTTTGGTTTCGCCCTCCCCAACCACCTAGGCCAATCATTTTGTTGTATTCAAGCCAATTGGGAAATGCATTATTGGCAGCATGCACCGACACGAAACCGCCTCCGTTTTGCATGTACTGCTCAAATTTGCGCTGGGTTGCAGGTGGCCATGGCGCGGCCTTCCAACCAAAATTAGAGATAACCACATCGTACTGCGCAAAGTCGGGGGAAAACGAGGGGTCTGTTTTAGCTTGGGACATTGATTGATGCTCACGGCCGTCATTGGCCGGATACTGCTCAAGCCACTTATCTCCCCGCCAAGTATATTGCGTTCGATAAACATCAACGACGAACTGTCCATTTCCTTCCAAAAAAGCTTTCATCATTGCCGTTGATTTTGGCCAGATAGGATGGTTGTTTTGACCATCTACGATCAACACTTTTTTAGGCTCAGGCGCTATATATTGTGAAACACACGCCATGAGCAGGCAGGTGATAGCAAACAATATGCATGTCCGAATGCGACGTTCACTGAGCGTCATTGCTGCTTACTCGCGAGCAACTGGTTGAGCGTATAGTAAACCTTGTCAACACTTACTGAACGCCCGTTAACATCTTTCAGACCTGTGAAATCAATTTGTACCACCTTGCCCGAAGTTAATGGCAGTGTTACGTCGATGGTTTTTCCATCATCTAACAAAACAACATTAGTAATCGGCAACGTAGACAAGTCCACCTTAGGCGAGCCATAGCTACTAGAGTAATGATATTGCCATGATTGGGCTTTAAGGCTTTCTTTAACAACAGTCTCAGAAGATAAGGTATCGGTAAACGACATTCTAAACCCTGTTTCAGTCAGCGTAATAGAATGCAATTCGAAGGGCATAGTGCCATCCCATACTACTTTTTGTAGCCCAAATGGTTTGCCACCTTGCGCCCCCCACCCGCGAGCAGTCTGTCCAACCCATAGCTGGCCATTTACATCAAACTCAGTGCGAATGTTACCGCTTTGAAATTTATTCATAAAGTTGATGACTGCGCCTTGATACTGACCGTTGACCTTCTCGAGCAATACGCGAAATAGGTTGGACTGAGTTTGATCACCAATGAAAATTTGGCCCTTAAATGGACCAAACTTACCTTCGGTGGTATCCCATTCTGGATTCCCTGGCGAGTTAGCCACTTCCACATGAGGGATCCACACCACAGGCTTCTCACTCATTTGTGCAAATGTCTCTACAGACATTTCCTTGATAGACTCTCGCGTGTAACCTTCTACATCAACTAGCGACACAGGATGACCGTAGAACTTACCTTGTTCTAACAAGTGCATTTTAGATGTCGGGACCCAATCACCTTGATTATCGGTGAAGAAGATTTCCCCTTGCGGCGAGGTACCAAGTCCAGCCGGAGAGCGCAACCCCCAAGCGTAGGGTGTAAAGACTCCCTTGGTATCCACTTGAAAAGCAAATCCACGATATCCCCCTGGAGAGCCCATCGCACCCATTGTAAAGGCATCAGGATTATTGTGGCTCAAGTTCAGCGTACCGTATAGGTTTCCTTGTTCATCTTTAACCGGACCGAAGACGAATTCATGATAGTTATCATTGAATGT
Source organism: Alteromonas sp. Mac1 (assembly GCF_001562125.1). NCBI lineage: Bacteria > Pseudomonadati > Pseudomonadota > Gammaproteobacteria > Alteromonadales > Alteromonadaceae > Alteromonas > Alteromonas sp. Mac1. The sequence goes on along the minus strand of NZ_CP013932.1, from coordinate 806,191 downwards.
CCAATCGTTAGCGACAGGCTGATAGATATCGGCAACACCATCTTTATCACTATCTACAATGCGAGTGAGTTCTGGCTTTTGAGAAACTAGAAGGCTTCCGTCAGTGTCTATTAGTAATCCAGTCGGCTCGTGTAAGCCCTGCGCAAATTTAAACCAAGTATCGTTTTTGTAATACCACACATCCCCAAAGCGGGTAGCGACCCAGATAACCCCATCACTATCACTGTCTATTCCCGTGACATGGAAGCGTTCATCTTTGGGGGTTTCTATGGTGACAATGTCATAACCATCAGGTTTGTATTCCTGCTTTGGCGCTTGCGCGGCTTCCAACTGAAGCGAACTCACTAAACCTGCACCGACTAGGCAGAGCGCGACTTTTTTTAATCCTTTGAATTTCATATTGTCATTCCTACTTATGGCTGGTTTTACTCTTTCACTGTTGCGGTTGCTGTCGCCGTAACCACGACACGCCCATTTTGTTTCGGGGTTAATAATGCGCTTTGCCGTTCAATAGGCTGCAGCCCATGTGTCCATTGCCAGTTTGAGGTTTCAGGAATCTTTAGCTTTATGGGCTGGTTTCCTGTTATCGAATAGATAAAATTGAGGGTATTGCTGCTTTTAGTTTCCACTGAAAGTGCGTACTGCTGTCCACCCAATGTGTAGGAAAATACGGGGTTACCGTTTTCTAATCGATAGCCTTTGTAGTGGCACTTGTGTTCTTCGTTCACGTGCTGAAGCTGCTCAGGTGCATGAAATACCCACTCGCCCAAAGGCAAACTAGGATCTTCACCACGACCAGCAATATTGGGCCCAACATTCAACATATCGCCCTGCCATAAACCGACTACGGCGCATGTCTTTGTGTTAAAGCCATAGTTTACTTTTGTAGGGAAACCAACGGAAATAGTGGAAGGAGGTAGGTCTAAAATTCGCTTTCGTTGAATGAGTATATGGTCAGAGGCTTTTAATTCAAACTTCTTCTCTTCCACTATATTTTTGGCTTTACTCGATAACGGAAAGAGCTTTACCGTTAAATCTAAATTCGTACCGATGAGTATGAGGTCTCGTTGATTTGGCTTTGTGTCGCCGGAACGATAAGTGACTTTCAAGTGTTGTTTACCGCGCTCCAAACGCCAAGTAGGGAACCATGCAGTACCGCCCTTCGTCACCTGTTTATGATTAATGTAAACTTTCAGTTCATGGGGGAATCCCCACTGTAACCATACTTGTGTATCCAAGTCTTTAGGTGCATAAAAGTCACCCTCGAACTCAATAAAATAGTGCTGAACCTCAGGGATAGCAAAGTCTGCAAGCCCCTTTGCTAACTCACCCGATTTTATCAACTTATCGGCTGTAACATCCGTATCGTCTGCACCGTTTAGTTGATATAGCTTGTAAGTTAGGTTGTCCCACCCTTCCCGTTTAGACAATACATAGGCCACTATTGCTTCAATTTGCGTCGCATCAAAAACCTGCTCAAATCCCGGCATCCCTGCATTGAGAAAACCTGTCTTTACGTTACTGAGTATCTGAGAAGGCGCACTTCCGTGCACCCATTCGCCGTCTTTTAAGTTAAACCCAGTCCCGCCACTTAAATCTTTAGCGTGGCAAGATGCACATATTTGTTCGAACAGCTTTTGGCCTTGCTGGGTTACTTTTACGTCCTGACTTTTTAACCTTAGCGTGGTGTCTAATTCGTTTCCATTAACACTAAACACCATCGTAACTACCAACACCGTCATTGCGTAAGTGAGTTTCTTCATTGTTGCTGAGTCCTTGTTAGTTTGTATGCCACGAAAGTTGTAGCCCTACACCTAGCTCAGGCCCAGGAACGCCAACGGCCACTTGATAATTTTTATCGAAGATATTTTGTACGTAGAAATCGAGGGTATGCTGATTGGAAATATCCCACGTGGTCGTAACATCCACTTTATTGAAAGCGGCTAAGTCACTTTGCTCAAATTCTCCCGAATACAGGCTTGTAGACTCAGTAGCGCCAACATAATTGAGTCTTGCTATCGTTTTTATATTGTCAGTAACTTGATAATTTACTGCCAGCCTACCCTGCCATTCTGGTCTACCCGTTAATATCTCTCCACTTTCTGTATCAAGATTGACATAGGTGATATCTCCTTCGACGGCGATGTCTTCTGATAGCTGATGGCTGGCAAACAGCTCCACACCACTGCCTTCGATGTTTGACCTATTGACTAGCGAAAAAGTTTGCCCATCAAAGTCGACGAGATTTTTGTAGTGGTAAAAGAAAATAGAAGCGTTTAATTCGCTCGAGTCACTTTGCCATTCAATACCGATATCTTTGTTGGTAGCCTGCTCGGGCTTCAAATCAGGGTTACCAATCATATTGTTACTTAACGCATATAAGCTCGGTAACTTAAACGCCGACCCAATGTTGGCAAAAAATCGTATTTGCTTAGAGAGTTGATAGACACCACCAACTTTCCATGTATTTTCGCTGGCAAAACCTTCGGCATCATCGTGACGTAGACCCGAAAATAGGGTCAATGCCTCATAAGACCATTGCGCATCTATGAAGCCCGCTAGCGTGTCCCGTTCGATACCAAAGTCAGTAGGGATGTCAGTACCAAATAGACTAACGAAACCCGAAGCACCCCCTTCCTCACTTTTGTAATCCACCCCTGCAGTAACTTGCACACTGTTTAATGACATCATATTCAACCAACGTAACTTGTAATAATCATATTGGTTTTGTGATTCTGTCGGGGGCGCGTTGGTATAAGGAGCAATACCGGCCGATACTAATTGGTCATCGATGTGGTAGAGCTCGGCCTGAGCAGCTAATTCGTACCATGAGTTAATTTCATGAGTATGGCGGACACTTGCGGTAACTAACTCGCCACGTTTTTCATCACGAGGGTTTGTTGGCGCATATACAATTCCACCGCTTTGATCTGCGTATGCCCATTGTTTATAGTCGCTATATCGCGCATTTAGCCGCGTGCTGCTGTTATCCATCAACACAAAATCTCCCTGTAGTGCGAACTCTAAGGATTCTTGTTGATCACCATTCGGTTGCCTATCGGTATCTAAATAGCTAAATCTCCCTTGAAGATTATCTGCGCCAACATTTACGCTCGCTACTTTTTGACCTTTCGGCAAAACACCTACTGATAGCTCTGTCCCAATGTCTCCGGGCGTAAATGTAACAAGGTTAATAACACCTGCTATTGCGTCTGAACCATAAATAGAAGATTGGGCGCCCTTTATAACCTCAACACGTTGCAGCGCGCTTTTCGATATCGAAGCTAAGTCAAAACTACCCCCTCGAGTATCAAGAGGGTTGTTAACTTGAACCCCATCTATTTGAACGATGACAAAATTGGTTTCTGCGCCACGCAAAAATATTTCTTGCACGGCACCGGACTTTTTAATGGTGACGCTTGGGACTTGAGCTAATACATCCAATGCAGTGGAGCCGACAATAGAGCGGATATCTTGTGCTGATAGCACAAATACTGGGCTGACCATTTGGCTAACGGCTGAAGGTTGAAAGTTTCCATAAATTTCAATAACTTCAGAATCTTCCTTTTCGTTAGCATTGATACCAACACAATATAAAAATAAACATACTGTCGCGCTTGTCGCAATGCGCATATGACTTCTCCCTAGACACTTCAGCAGAGTTCCAATCGAACCACTTTGTTAACAATCATCAATCAAATAGTAACAATTAATGTAAGCTAGGAACATAGTAAATTGCATTTTAGGTAAACAAAATGTTGCAACTTCGTTCTTTTAATTCCACATAGCGAGGTAGGTTCACCTAATGTAGGCCACGCTATGTAAACGGCTTAAATAGAAAGAAACTTTGAATCCTAGGAATTATTTCACTTCTACATCAATGGCATCTTGTACACCGTTTGTAAGGTATGAGGGGTTGCGGTTATTTGCTACAGGATAAGCATCTTGCCAAGAGTACAACCGAATTGTTGTTTGCCCTTTGCGATGAGCGATGACTTGCCCAAACTTATTAACAGAAGCGATAAGGGGGTTATCAGAGTGCCATATTACGCCGGCTCTTTGTGCGTTAGCAGGTGAAAGGTGGTAAGAAAGTTGAACTTGTTGATTAACGTTTAACGTTTTATAGGGCGCTAAAATTTGCACTTCACGAACTGGGCGCATGGTGTTCTTTTCCAGTACATCACCTAGCTCCTTGTAGGCTTTCTGCTGTTCTTTAGTGAGGGAATCTAGCGGGATCCCACTGTATCGTAACTTACCAAACTTGGCTTCAACTACTTTTTTTCCCACACGCTCAAGTGGGTCGGTGCGTAAATCAAAAAAGCGCCCCTTAGGAAATTCTTTAGTGGGTGCATATCGTTTGAACTCCTTGTTGAACGCATAGATGATGCCCACTTCATCGACTTCTTCATAGCTGTTGTTGCCAATAAACCATGTATAGATGTACTTTCTAGGTTCACCTTCGGCCCCTTTTGCTTGTGACCAAAAGCTAATACCGTCAACGTGCTCAGCCTGCGGCATGTCTATACCAGCGGCTTCAGCAACAGTGGGGTATATATCAGTAAGGTTGACCAAGCCTTGGTATGTTCTGTATTCCTCCTTTTTAGATGCTGGAACCACAGTAGGATAATTCAACACTAATGGAACATGCAGGCCATTGTCGGCATTGCCCCCTTTTCTTCCTGGATAAACCGTGTCATCAGGCAAAACATGACCAAAGACTTCTTTTGTTCCGTTGTCCCCCATCACCACGATTAAGGTGTTGTTACGAACACCTACTTCATCGAGTTTCATCACGACCTTACCAATGAGGTGATCCATATATTCAATCATATCGGGGAAGTACTGGCGGTCATCCCCTCCTTGATTGTTGTACTGTGCTATTTCTGGAAAATTATCAAATGCACTGGCAGGCTGAGTGAGGGGAGTAGGTTTGTGTTCGTCATGAACTAAAATCATCGGGTAATACAAAAAGAATGGTTTATCTCGGTTATCTTCAATAAATTGAAGTGCATGACGATTGACGATATCAGGCCCATACCAACGACGTCCGGTGTTGGGATCCAGATCGTTCCTTCCATTGTAATTGTATTCCTTCCCATTGATGACCAAGTTAGGGTTAATGTACCGCTGACCTTGTTTAGTTACATCAAAAGCGGCGTACTCATCCCAACCAAACTCCGAGATATAGCGTTCCCCTGGAACCTCTTTAGTGCCGCGCGTCTGTTTCCACTTTCCGAACAACCCTGTGGCGTAACCTGCATTTTTAAAGGCATCACCAAAGGTGATATCTGAGGCATGCAGTGATTTTGGTCTTAGATAATTTCTGTCATTGCGTTTGCCACTCATCAATGCGACACGCGTATTTTCACAAAGGGGGTATGCATAAGCGTGGTCTACACGGAGTCCTTCCCGAGCAAGCTCATCTATATTAGGGGTAGCAAATACTTTATTGGTGAATTTACCATCATTGCTGGTTATTCGATTCGCCCCATAAGCGGTCACACCATAGTGGCTTAAATCATCGATTAAAATGAGGACAATATTGGTCTTTTCACCATTTTCGTCGCCATAGGCGTTAGTGACCATGTTAATCATTAGTGCTGTACACAACACTAATTTGAACCAGAGGATTTTTTTCATGCTATTTACTCGTGCATATAGACGATTAAGAGAGCCTATTTTTACCCATATTTTCTTGTTGATGGATAGTAACGGGCCAACCTGAAAATTGATCGTCTTGGCTAGCGTTTGCAGCATCTACAAGAAATCGAAAAGCCTCTATGGTGTAGGTTTTAGCATCAGTATCAAATGTGATAAAGCCAAAGCCACTGCCCTTTTCGTGTGCTTCGATATAGCGGTTTTCCGCTTTACTCACCAGCGGATTCCCGACGGCGTAAACATATATTTTGTTCCCGAAACTATCTAAATATTCACCGGTTTGGGCTAAGCCATGAGACGGGCGATGTTGATAAGGCAAACCTAGGTCGTCAGGTCGCCACCACCTTGGCCACCCTGCTGCAATGGCGGGCGTACAAAACGCCCAATTGCTGTCTCTTTGTTCATGCACACCGTATTGCGACAGCGTGCCCAAGTGCGTATCACCGCAGATATGCAATGCTTTTGATTCGCGCATGATGTCAATAGCTCGATTACGAGCACTTGCTGGCCAACCACTACTGTCAAAATCGTATTTTAGATATCTGTCAGGTAGAGGTTGATGGGTGGAGATACCAGCAAATACGGTTTGGCTCAGTACGGCTTTAAGTTCATGACCTCGCCAATCTTGCCCCCACTGTCGTAAAAAGTCTTCTTGACGTTGTCCCAACAATTGTAAATCTGGGCTGTCGTATTCAGGGTTAATATAGGTTGGCGCTTCTCCGTCCCCTGTCTCCCCAACAATGATGTCTAATCTTTCAGGTCCACTTTTCCAATGGCGATCGGCAATAATAGCGAAACTCACATTGCCATACACTAAGTCGGTATAGTAAACACTGATGCCACGTTCTGACGGCCTGGGGTCTATAGGATCTGGATGATGAGCCGTATGGGTGCGGTGTACCACCTCAAGCATAGGAATTGGTTGAATATACCCCCCCCAACCATCGCTGCGACCTGTTTTAACAAACTTCTCATCCATTGCAGCACCGCTTTCCCCCCACAGGTTGCCCTGAAATACATCGTGGTCATCTGGCAAGCAAACGGTAGGGGCATTTCGCATGGCATCTCTAAATGACCAGCCAAACTGGTAATACTTTCTCAAGTAACAATGGATTGCAGGTAAAGCAGGGGTGCGAACAAACCCGAATCCACCATGGTTTTCATATATTTGGTCTCCGGAAAATAAAATAAGATCTGGCTGTAGCTTAGCAACATTATTGGCAACAGGTTCATAGGGAAATGCATAATCATTCTGACACGTTAATGCCGCCATTCGCAGATTGCGCTTTGTAGGGTTCGCCCTAATTAGACCTGTAAACGTATCTGTTGCGATAGTTCCATCTCGACGTTTTTCTGCATAAACGAGTCGATACTTAGTAGCCTGAGTTTCCTTCCAATTAGGAATTCGAAATGTAGCTACCCATGCATCAGGGTCTAAAGGTGCCATCGCCCTTGTTTGCCAATTGCCATTATTTAATACTTGCAACTCGACTTGATGATTATCGTGTTTACCCATAGGCCCCGTAAAGGCACTGAGTTTAAGGACAAAGCCTTCTTCGGTGCGAGTATCGCTTAGCGTATACATTGCCCATAGTAGTGGACCGAATTTTTGTTCCGGTGAATATACAAATGCTGAACCTTTGATTTGCCAATCTGAAAACCCGTAACGCGTACCATTTTTCGGTGCAGGCGCTTCTGAGGACAGAGTGAAATTACTCGTCACCGCTACGTTTCCCAGTAATAAACTGGAATCAACCCAGGTTTCAACTTGCGCTAATACCTCTGAATTATTGAGATCCAACGCTTTAGCCGTCAACTTTGTGGTGCCGTTGTAGGGCTTTCCCTCAATCTTAATACGAACTTTGCTGCTGTTTGGCAAACGCGGCAATTTAACAGATTTGTTATTTAAAATTAGTTGGTCGTCTTTAATACCCGCATCTATACCCGACTGAACAAAGCAATTACTTTTGTATTCATTAATATCACTTTTTGCGCCAAATCTTAGGCCACCACCGCCATCGTTTACCCCTGAAGAAGTACGATGTACAACAACTGACATATTAATAGTGCCGTTAGCGTCTACAATTTGCGTAGTGAGAGAGTGCACACTTCGGTTACCACCCGTGCTAATGCATTCAGCAGCGCCATTTACAACACGCCAGTCTTCCATTGGGTTCGCCCAATATTCACCGCCTAACCAAACTCGATCATGGGTATTGCTCCAAGCATCGGTAACTTTTGTGTGTAAAGAATTTGAAGGTGGCGCTTGAATGTGGCTTTCGGTAGATTTGCAACCCACTGCGGTTGTCGCTAAGCCAGCAACAGCCAACTTTAAGGTATCACGACGAGAAAATGGCTTTGTCATAGAGTTCTCTCAGCTATTTGTAGTAACTGTTGTATTTATTTCACGTAATTCAACCACTCACCGCGCCAAATTGTCAACAATTAAATGTTTATCAAATGTTAAACTAGCTTAAGAGAGACTCCAATTAAATTATGATTAACGCCTTCTCTCATTAAAATAGCTAATTCTATTTCAGCTCTCCTCTTAGCGTAACTTCCAGCAACGCATCGATTTCAGCGATATCAACATCCCTAACCCTGTATGGCCTAGTCCATAAAACGTTTCAAAAACCATAGCCTGTAAGGCTCTCGTTAATACTAAAGTCTAGAATAATGGTCAACTTTAAAGAAAATCCAAATGAAACTGTTAATTTTTGAAATTACATAACATTAAGCTTATTGAATATAAAAACCATAAAAATCAGAATATTAATTACAAAAATACTCAAAAAAACCATTCTAAAAATCCACCACATTGTTAACAAAAAACTATTTACCATTTACATTGTTAAAATTAAGTATTATGGTTTAACGAAATAATTGTAAAACAATTGTTATACACATGTTTTGCTGAGGTAGAATCCGTAATTTGCAGTAAGCACGGGATAGGCATCAAGCGAAGCTGGGATGAAAACCATTAGAAACTTAGGACGAAGGATAGTGCTCATAAAAACCAAGCTACTTTATTTCGTCTATGGGAGGTACGCGTGATTAATTCAGGACCAAAGTTTAAACTTAGTGCTCTGGCGCTTGCAATGTTGGGAATCACACCATCGGCATATGTTGGCGCGCAAGAAAATAACGATATTGAACGCCAGATTTCATCGAGTGAGACTAAGGTCTCTGAAAAAGAGAAACAGAGCAAGAAAGAAGACGAAGAGACTGTCGAGGTTATTACTGTAAGTGGCTTTAAAGGCAGCTTGATTAAGTCAATGTCACAGAAGCGAAACTCTAAAAACGTTTCTGACTCTATATTCTCTGAAGATATTGGAAAATCTACCGACCAAAACATTGCTGATGCGCTTTCAAGGGTTACCGGTGTTTCCGTACAATCTGAAGATGGCGAAGGTACCCGAATAACAGTTCGCGGCGCTAACCCTAATCAGAATATGATTACCCTAAACGGCGTTCAACTTACTAGTTCTGACTTCAACCAAGCCGTTGACTTAAGTGCGTTTTCTTCAGATATTTTATCTAGTATAAATGTTGTTAAAACTCCCAGTGCCGATCACGATGAAGGATCACTTGGAGCGTCAATTAGCCTTAATACTACACGCCCTCTTGACATTAAGAATGACCGGCGCGCTCTGACAATTCAAGGGCGCTATAATGACTTTTCAGAGAACGAAGATTATAAAATATCAGGTGTATTTTCTGAAAAGTTCTTAGACGAACGATTCGGCTTTATTATTCAGGGTTACACAGAAACAAATTCGGTTCGTCGCGATGAAATGAGAATTAATGATTTTCAAAAACGTGATATCGCCGCTGCCTATGACCAAAATGGAAATATCGTAACCGACTATACCGCTATTGCCCCTACAGAGGTCGAGTATAGCCTATTCCAAAATGACCGAGATCGGTTTGGCGTAAATGGTAGCCTTCAATATTTACCCACTGACACCACTAATATTGTTCTAGATTTCAATTACAGCCAATTTAGCAGTGAACAATACACCAACGGCATTATTGTCCGTAACGCCTTTCCCGAACGTGAAAACTTTGTAGAGGGAGAAGCCAGTGCAGTTCAAATTGATGGCCAAGATTTTATCCCTACGTTTTCAGACCCCACCCTAGATTGGACAAATGTCGACACAGATACTCGCACAGTAACTCGTCAGCTCAGACGTTTTGCAGATGGTGGCTACCGACATACCGATAGAGGTGAAGATACTTCTAACATTCAGCTTGGGCTGACTCTTGAACAAGAGCTTACTTACAATTTACGTATGGAAGCAGGCGCAAACTACTCAAAAACTTCAGAGCGCCCCGACCAGAGTTTTACTGTGTATTTGCTCAATGGTGCAAACCCAGCAATGGGGCGGTTATACGCTGGCCCAGAGGGAGAGCCTCATACTGGTATTCAACCGGCTGGTTACGATTGCACCTCTGGCGTATGTCAGATGGTTTTTGGTGATGGTTTAATTTCAGAAAATGACCCATTTAATCAATTTGATAATACCTCTAATACCGCGTGGAACCCAGATGACATTGCCTCGCACAATACCAACAACTTCCGTTTGCTAGACCGAGAGGTAGATGACGAGCAAGAGACGTTCTTCGTCGATTTTGATTGGGATGTTGAATTTGCAGGTATTACGCAAGTGGAGTTTGGCGCCAAGTATCGTAAACGGGTGAAAACGGTCGATGACCAATTTTACGATCTCAACAATACCTCACGAGCCGTGACCGTAGATATCTTCGACGCAGACGGTAACTTAGTGGGGCAACAAGTACTACAAGAAGGGCAAAATTTAGGCACAGTACCAACTGCAAACTACACCCTATCAGATGCCTTTCCCTACGATAATTTCATGCAATCTTTAGGTGTTCCTATGAGTGCTGCAACTGACGGCTGGCCTTTGGTATCAGCGCAGTTACTTCAAGAGCAAGCATTTGGTATTGATAACCTTGCCTTGAATCCTGACCCAGGCAACTATCGGGAAACAGAGCTAAAACATCAAGCGGCTTATGTGAAATTTAATTATGAGTATCTAGATGGCCGATTAACGGGTGATGTAGGTGTACGTTATATAAAAACTGAATCCAGTAGCCTTGGTAACTCCAGTGCACGCTTTGCTGGGGATAACGTATTTGGTCGTGTATTCGACCCCTTTATGTTTCGTCAATTACGTGACTTCGTGAATAACCCTGAGTGCCAAATTCCAGGTAATCCTAGAATTGTTGATCAATTCGCAGGTTACAACAGACTAGACGGATTGGGTTGGGATTTAACTGGAGATACCCCTGTTAGATTGGCAGCAGACCCTTCAGGTTACCCTTGTTATGACCCATTGGCGTTGCAAGGTGCGGCAGGTTCATTTTTCTTAAGCCGTCATGAAGACATTTCTAGACATCCATTTTATGTGTGGGGTGACGATCCTAATAACCCTGAAGACCGCTCATTAGTTTCGTTTGCCACTGAAGGCGCCAACGAATATGACATGTTCCTACCTAGCCTTAATATTAACTATCAGGTTAGTGATGATTTAATCAGTCGTTTTGCCGTATCAAAAACAATTTCACGTCCTAACATTGATTCTCTGCGCCCAGGCTTCAACCTAAATGAGAACTTTTGGTCTCCAAATGACGCAGCAAGCGGCAACATCAACTTGTTTAACCCTGAGCTTATGCCTCAAGAGTCAAACAACCTCGACATATCTTTAGAGTGGTACTTTAACGATACGAGTTTACTGTCGGCAGCATTCTTCTATAAAGATCTATCCAATTTTGAAGAACGTGAAGCCGCGCTTGTTTACGCCGAAGATTTACGTCACGTCGACTTAACCCAACCTTATGATGTGGGCGGGTTAATTCTGACAGAAGCTCAAGTACGAGAAAACCTTCAAAACCCTGACGCCATTGACGGTGTAGGTTATGCAGCCTGCTTCCCAGATCGTGGCAACATTAGCGACCTTCAAGCAGATTGGTGGTTTGACGAATCAGATGACTTAATTGGTTGGTGCTCACAATTTACCGCCACACGCTTAAGAAATGGCGCAGGTGCGTCAATAAAAGGGCTAGAGTTAAGCTATCAACAAACCTACGACTTTTTACCCGGCATTTGGTCTGGGCTAGGCGCTCAGGTTAACTATACCTATCAAGATAGTAAAACAGATGCAGAGTTTTCCTCTTTTGATTCCACCCAAGCACTGCCACAGTACCCACAAGCTTGGACTCCAGAACACAGCTACAACGCTACTGTTTTCTGGGAGAAAGGGGGTCATCAAATACGCTTAGCAATGCGCGGTAAATCAGATGAGTTGATTCAGCGAACGTGGAACGAAGGTTCGCTGTGGCGAGACGGAAGTCTTCTTTTTGACTTAACCGCAAGCTATCAAATATCGAAAACCATGCGTGTCTCTTTCCAAGCTATCAATTTAACGGATGAAGAAACCCGTAACTACTTTACTAGTCGCACTATTAACCTTGGTGATACTCAAATTATCGATGGTCAAGAAGTCGCCGTGCTCTATGACGAAGGCAACCCATTGGAAGACAGCAGCGTGACACAATCAAGAACACAACAATTATACAAAACTGGTCGCACGTTCCGTTTAGACCTGCGCATAGACTTCTAGGAGTACCGATAATGAAAAGACAACTACCGGCGCTTCTTGCGCTCTCTATTACAGCAGCCTTAACAGGCTGTGGCGGTGACAGCGACAGCGGTTCAGATAGTTCAGGTGCAAGTGGCGCAAACCGCACACCCCAGTTAAATGCTGAAGCCTTAAACACAGATCGCGGCCAAGCCATGGTCGTGACTTCCGAAAATGAAGAGGTGGTACGATGGGAAGTAAGTTTTAATGAATCTGAAAACACATTTACAGACCCGTATGATGCCAACGCAACAGTAGACTTCTTTGACATAGATTTACTGGCTGGGGTTACCGACCCTGATGGTGATACCTTATCAGTTAAGAATGTGACCTTCATTTGGCCTGGTCCTAATTGTGCGAATACCACGGTCGATGCCGTTAACTTCCCTGATATTTGTGACCCTATCCTTGCAGAATTTGGCGTGGAGTCAGGCAATACTATTACCCCTGACATCGCTGCCGATATTCGTGAATATCAAAATCTACCGATTGTTGACCAAGCAATATTCGGCTTCGAGTTTCTTGCAGATAGCTTACGTGTAACGCCTCGAAATTTTGCTCCCATTCTACTTACAGGACAAACCGCAGAACTGGGAATTAATTACGAAATTACTGATGGAGAAAACACGTTACGTCGTCAGTTAGTTGCCATCGTAAACGGTGAAGATAAAGCTCCTTCGTTCATAGAAACCAACCCTGATGGAACGCCACGTTTAGACTCTGATGGCAACCAAATTCCCATTGAGCCACCTTCGCTCTTGGTTTCTGAAAAATCAGGCGTCACTACCATTGATATGACAGCGGGTTTATACGACCAAGACATCTATGATGCTTTAGCTTGGCAACGAGAAATTGGCGATTTGGCTTCGTTTTATAGTGCCATCAACAACTTATACGCCAGAGAAAACCTTAGTATTACGAATTTCACCGTAACGGCATCAAATGGTATGGAAATACCGGATGGCTTTGCGTCTTTTGTTCAGCGTGTAGACCCTGTCACAGGTTTAGTCACAGGTGCTGATCTAACGATTAATGCCGCCGTTTTAGCTGATGTTCTGAGCGCTGGTGAAGTGGTAGATGTACTTGTCAGTTTTGATATCACAGATGGTAACAACGTAACCTCAAGAGAAATTGAAATTACTGTACTTGGCGCCGATGAAGAGAACGCCCCTGTCTTCTTTGAAGGCATTGAGAAAACCGTTGAGACGACTGGCGACCCTATTAACATTAATTTGTTAGAAGGGGCAATAGAGCTGGACGGAGATGAAATGTCAGCAATTGGGATAACACCAGTAGGCGCTACCGAAGCCGAGTATGGCGTTTTCTTTGGTACGAGTAACATTACCATCGACCCCTATCATTTCTCTTATTTAGCGCCTGGTGAGTCTAAAGTTTTCTCGTATACCTATCAGATTACTGATGGCTCGATGACTTCCGAAGAACGCCGTGTTGATATTACCGTTAATGGTGTAAGTGCAAACCTCGCAGCAAGGGGCGCACAGAGCGACCCGGGCTTTGAGTCAGGCTCTTTAGAAGGAAGTGCTTGGAAATTCCAACTCGACCCTGCTTCAGCAGCCACTGAAGAGAACTTGATAGTAACTGATGCTGAAAAGCACTCTGGCGACTACAGCCTTAGTAGTATGCAAGATGGAATGTTCACCACCCTGGGCACAACGGGTATTCAACAAAATCAGCTTAATGAAAATGATCTGTTTTATATCAGTGTTTATGCCAAGGTTGCAGCGGGTCAGTGGAACACACTTAATGGCTTACTGAATCGTGGAGACAACTTCGACCGCAACAACGCGGTTGAGAACTTAACGTTCCAGTCGGCGCTAGGTGTCACTAATAGCTGGGTTGAACGCATTACCACTCTGCGCGCCTCAGACTACTTCGCCCCGACTACCGAAGAAACGGTGAGCTTATCTCTACTGATGAATCAGAACACTCAGTTCGATGACGTGGCGATGATCAAAGTGAAAAGCGGCGGTCAAGTACGTCAGATGATTGCCAATGGACGGTTCCTAAGTCCTTCTACCCAAGGTTGGAGCATAACCGGCGGAGCAAGCATTGAAGCAACACTAGATGCAAACAGAGCTGCGAACCCAAGTGGTGCAGATTATGGACTGCAAATCACCAATAATACTGCAGAGACCCAGCGTATTGAGTTAGATCCTAACTTCTTCCCTCAAGGCGCGGTTAAAAATGGAATGCGCTATATTATCCAGTTTGATATGAGAACCCCTTCTTATACCTCTGACACTGGTGCTATCCCTATAGAGTTCGGTATTTTCGAAGTCGGTGGTAACAACTTTAGTAAGCGTGTCGACTTTGCAAATCGCAGTCCTACTGAGTGGACAACCTACTATATGCATATTGATACCACGTCTGACAGTGCCTATTTTGGTGGCAGCATTAACAGTGATGTTAACTTTGATTGGACCTCGACAATAGTGCAGCCAGCTTTATATATCCGCCCTGGAGATGAACTGCAAATCGACAACATCTCTATGTACCCCGTACCGAAACACTAATCCGTTGGCCTTTGGAGCCCCGTGTCACTGGGGCTCCTTTTTTGTTTACAGGGGCATATTTAATGGTAAAGACCTACAAGATATTGATTTTAGGCGGTGGGACGGCGGGCTGGATGGCCGCTAATCTCATGGCTAAGTCATGGAGTAAGCAGGGCTTCTCTATTACTTTAATGGAGTCTCCTGATATACCTACTGTTGGTGTGGGAGAAGGTTCTACACCTTATATACGTCGTTTTTTTGAGCAAATGGACATACCCGAAAGTGAATGGATGCCTCAGTGTCACGCTACCTATAAGAATGGTATTAGGTTTACCGATTGGACAACAAAGCCAGGGTTTGAAAGCTACTTTCACCCCTTCGCTACCGACATAGATAACCCCCACTTTAATTTATTCAAACAGCACGTGGCGTTAAGAAGACAAGGGTTGAATATATCAGTCCACCCTGACGATTACTTTTTGATGACCCACATGACAAAACGTAAAAAGCTCCCCTTGCCCACTGGACAGTTCTCACATACGCTTTTTTACGCCTACCATTTTGATGCCAAATTACTGGGAGATTTTCTTAAAAAACGAGCGCTTTGTGCTGGTGTTAAATACCTTGTCGATAAGGCTTTCGAGATAGAGAAACACCCTAACGGTGATATTGCCGCAATACAAACCCATTCGAACCAACGCATTGAAGCCGATTTCTTTGTGGACTGCAGTGGGTTTAGTTCATTGCTGATGCAAAAAGCACTCGATGTACCTTTTATCAGCTACCGTGATTCGTTGCACAATGATGCCGCTGTCGCGATACCAAGTGCAGCAGAAGCCCCTTTTTTACCGCAAACCCTTTCAGCGGCCATGCCTTGCGGTTGGCGTTGGAAAATACCGCTAACTCACCGTACCGGTAACGGTTATGTCTACAGCAGTGACCACCTGTCGGGCGATGAAGCCGAACAACAGCTAAGAAATGCTGCGGGTATTAATAATGCCAGAACTGCTGCCCATCACATTAAGATGAGAGTGGGTCGAAATCAGGCCCATTGGAAACGTAACTGCCTAGCTGTTGGTTTGTCACAGGGTTTTATTGAACCCCTTGAGGCAACTGGCCTACAAATGACGCTTATCACCATAGAGCAGTTTATCGCACACTTTGAAAAAGGGAACTTCACTTCCCGCTATCAAGAGAATGTAAATAACGGCATCAATGCCGCCTTCGACCATATTCGTGATTATGTATTGCTGCACTACTTGGCAAATAACCGCAACGACACTCAGTACTGGCGTGATTGTCGAGGAGATGTGGCCATCTCTGATTCCCTAAGAAGTATACTTGAAATATGGAGCCAAGGCGGGGATCTAGAGCAAGAATTACAACGCCAAAATATTAGCCAATATTACCCTTCGCTATCATGGCACGTGATTTTAACAGGCATGGGGGTTTTCCCCTCCGCCCATTATCAAAACCCATCTCTAAACCAGCAGTTTCAGACATCAAAAGCCAACATGAAAGCGTTTTTCAATCACTGTGTAGCGCAGTTTCAATCCAGCGTGTCAGCAAATCAACAAGGATCAGTGCAAAATGTATATTAGGCAAGCTAATCCATCATTGGCTATTAAACGAATTCAATTAGTCGCTCACAAAGTAAAATTTTTAATATTAAGTACCGCGATTGGCTTTCTTACAGCCTGCGCCGACTCGGTCACTTCCGTTGACCCAGACAGCGACAAGCACCACAGTGCTGCCACGGCCCCTTTTGTTGTTTCCGGTCACGCGCCACAAATTGAACGCATGCAATGGTCACGGGTAGATGCCATGTCAGATGAGTTTAACGGCAACGCCATCAACCTTAATAAATGGCAAATAGAGCCCGTGGGGAATGGCTGGATGTGGATTGGTCGGCCACCGGGGTTGTTTAAACCTGAGAATGTCAGCGTATCTAACGGTTCAATGAATGTTGAAGTGAGCCCGCTAGAGAAAACCACTGAACTTAAAGGAAGAGAATATAAGTATCAAGGCGCAATTGTACGCTCTCTTGAAGCCGGCCAGCCAGGCTGGTATTACGAAGCCCGTATGAAAGCGAATGCTACTGAAATGTCTTCTACATTCTGGCTGATGACGAAATCTGATGGCGTCAAAAAACTTGAATTAGATATTCAAGAGTGTGTGGGGAAGATGTCACCAGACGCTACCGAGTGGGCTAAAAACTGGGATCACATCTTTCATTCCAATGCGATTCACCGCGTCAATAAACACAATCCCGAAAAGGTGCAAATTCAAGGTATTAAGTATTTGCCCGAACAAAATCATGAACGTTATTTTGTTTACGCGGCATGGTGGAAGTCAGCCAAAGAAATTCGTTTTTATCTTGACGGGAAATACGTTTATTCAATTGAACCGAGCGTGGATTGGGATGTACCAGCGTTCTATCAAATGGCGATTGAAACCTACGATTGGAACCCAGTTCCTGAAGACGGGGGTATGGTAGTGACCGGCACAAAAGAGCAACGAACCACACGATACGATTGGATAAGAACGTGGCGTCCATCAACTTTACCACCCGCATCTTAATGACGATAAACGCTTACATAAAAAGACTTCGAAATTTAGGTAAATATCATAATGAATAAATACATAGTAAATACAGCGTTAGCGATGCTCACTTTACTGTCAGCAGCAACCTTCGCCAAAGACACTCGCCCAAATATTCTGGTCATCTTGTCAGATGATGCAGGCTATTCAGATTTAGGCACATTTGGCGGTGAAATTGATACTCCCAACTTAGATGCGTTGGCAAAAGGTGGAATGCGTTTCAGCCAATTTTATAGTAATGCTAGGTGCAGTCCTACAAGGGCATCGCTGTTGACAGGTGTCGATGCAGCCCACGTTGGCTTTGGCGGTGGCGTGGTAGGTGACTGGAGCCGTGAACTCCCTTTTTCTGCTCACCGTGGGCGTATTGCTTATGAGCAACCGCTTATATCAGAACTGTTGGCCGACAATGGCTATCAAACTATGATGGTCGGTAAATGGCATCTTGGTGGAAGCTACATAAAAAATGACCCAGAAAAACTAGCACCACTATGGCATAAAACGCACACCGCGATGGAATTAACTCAAGAGGAAATGGAGCTAGATTACCTTGCCCTTCCCCCTCAAAGAGGATTTCAAAAAAGTTTCGTTTTTCTGGGTGCGCAAGGAAACTTGTTTTATACCCCAAAAGATAATCACCCCTACTATGAATCAAATGAAAAGGCTGACTTAGTATTTTCAAACACCTATAACATGCATTGCTATGCGAAAAGTCCTGCTGAAAAACGCCAGTACAGCGCGTGCCATGGCAAGTCTGAGAAAGCTTTTTACGCTACTGATGGTATGAGCGATCGTGCTGTTGATATGCTCAAAGCAGCATCACAAAAACCAGAGCCTTTTTTCATGTACGCCGCATTTAGGGCGCCCCATAAACCCTTACAAGCGCCTCAGGAACTGGTTGAAAAATACCTAGAGCGATATCAAGATTTACAGCTACTTGTTGATGAGCGCTATAAAGGCTTGATTGCCTCTGGTCTCTTTCCTGAAGAAGCTACGTCTCAAAGTGCAAAACAGTTACTAAGCTCGATGTCGGATGAAAAAAGAGATGAGCTTCGACTTATTGGTGCGGTACATGCTGCAATGATGGAAAAGATAGATGAAAACGTCGGTAAAATGATTAATGAATTGAAAGCGTCTGGCGAATACGACAACACATTAATTTTGTACTTCTCAGACAATGGCGCCGCAGCGCATACCGATGGATTATTCAATGTGCCCTACCGTGGCGTTAAAGCACTGTTATGGGAAGGCGGTGCTCGAACCCACGCAATTGCAAGCTGGCCTGGTGTTATTCCGGCAGACCGTATTTCTGACAACGTCGTTTGGGTTGGCGATATACTTCCAACACTACTGGAAATTACACAAACCCCTTTTCCAGACAAGTTTCATGGAAGCACGCCGAGAAAACCCGATGGACGAAGTGTTTTTACCACGCTAAAGGGAGAAAAGCAGTCTCCACCAGAAGCTATCTTCTTTAATGATAAAGGTCAGCAGAGTGTGGTGTATCAGGGGCGTTGGAAACTGCTTATAGAGCCAGGTTGGTATTTACAAACCTTAGCTAAACCAGGCATTGCTCATGAGCTATATGATTTAAGCTCAGACCCAGGGGAGTCAAACAACCTAGCAAAATCACATCCCGAGTTGGTCGAAAAGTTAGTCGCGATGTGCGAAAGATGGAAGGCAGAAAACAGTATCGTGGATTACTCTAATATTATCGAGCTTAAACCCAAAGACCCTTATTAACCTCAACTTAGTCTAGGCTGAATCTACGTTGTATTAAGCCCCATAAACGGTGCCGAGTATCTTGTATCTCGGCACCGTTTATGGGGCTAACTAGCCTCTGAGTATATCGTCTGGCTTCTTATCTATTTTCAAAAAGAAGTAGCATTTAAGAGCACTACCTCAGTCTCAGCCAGCTTAAGCAAACACCATCAAAAACTCGCCCGCAGCAGTGAACACTGCGCAGGTAGCAATTGCTATAAAAGTTAAATTCTGCTTTACTTATTGTTAACAATATATTGTAAACAATAAGGTGGAATTTAACGATGAAAATTCATAGTATTTCTATGGCAGTCGCAGTGGCTTGTTTAAGCTTAGCCGCCTGCAACACACAAAAAAATCAAACGTCTTTACCTTCATCGAGTTCTCAGAATGTTATAGACAACCTCTATAGTTTTGATGTGCCCTTAAATGGCAAAATAGAAACAGAATTTGCATCTGCCACTGTGCAACCAATGTCGCCTAATAGTGGGAAGGCGTTGCATGTGAGCTTTGAAGGAGACGTAGCTGAAGCATCGGTCAAACTTATTCCAGCACAAAACTGGGATTGGAGTATGCATAAAGAAATCAATTTGGCGTTTGAAGCGACTAATCCTGAAGAGGAATCTGTCCAACTTTATATTAGTGTAATGACAGAGAGCGGAAATCAGGCTAGCCATAGTGTCATCATTCCCCCGGGCTCTACATCTACCTACTATTTTGTCCTAAATGGTCAAGTTCTAGACACGGACCTAGGTTACAAGCGTTCTCGAATGGAAGCGTGGCAGAGTAACGAGCAAATGGCACATTTTCGCATAGGCAGCATCAAGCTTGACCTAAGTTCGGTTGAGGCTATCCGTCTATATACTCGAGGGAATATGGTAAGTAAGCGCCTTACTATTGATAATCTAAGGCTACGAGAGAACCCTGACTACGGCGATGAGTATCGTCAAAACACCGTTGATAAATTTGGGCAAAACGCCAAACGCGATTTCCCCTTAAAGGTTCATTCCGAAGCAGAGCTAAAAGAAAAGGCCAACGAAGAGTTAACCCGGTTAAATGCGTCAGGCCCATTACCCGATCGCTCGCGTTTCGGAGGTTGGAAAGCGGGTCCAAAACTAGAAGCAACGGGCTATTTCCGTACTCATAAAATGCAGGGTAAATGGTGGTTGGTTGACCCAGATGGCTACCTCTTCTTCTCTAACGGGTTAGCGAACGTTCGTATGGCAAACTTAACCACACTGACGGGCGTTGATTTTAAAGATGAATCGGTGCGCTATATCGACCCAGAAGCAGTAACGCCTGAAGATTCTATGGGTATAGTGAACGTTTCAGATGCGGTACGGGATACTCGTTATATCGCTTCTGAAGTACGCCATGAGATGTTTTCTTGGCTCCCCCCCTACGACGACGCCTTAGCTGACCATTATAGCTATAGGCGTTCAGTGCACGCAGGACCATTAACTTCAGGAGAAACCTTTAGTTTCTACCGCGCAAATTTAGAACGCAGATATGGTGAATCAAGCCCAGGAGCATACGAAGAAAAGTGGCAAGAAGTTACCTTAGACCGGTTTCAAGACTGGGGATTTACGTCTATGGGGAACTGGGTAGATCCTGCCTTTTACCCTAATGAGCAAGTTCCATATTTCGCCAATGGATGGATTATCGGCGACTTCAAAACCCTCAGTTCCGTCCATGATGTTTGGGACTCAATGCCCGATTCCTTCGACCCAGAATTTGTGCGTCGAGCACAAGTCACCATCAATCAAATAGCAAAAGAAATACAATCTTCACCATGGTGCATCGGAATTTTTGTCGATAATGAAAAAAGTTGGGGTCGAACAGAAGGTACTCTTGAACAACGCTACGGGCTTATTTTAGATGCACTATCTCACTCCATTGACGAAAGCCCTGCTAAAAAAGCGTTTGTTGACGCGTTAAAACAAAAATACTCGTCATTGAACTCACTGAATGAAGGTTGGGGCACCTCATTCACCTCATGGCAAGCGCTGAATAATGCCTGGCAGCCACAACAGCCTACGGCTGCGCTCGAGAAGGATTTGTCGATGATGCTTGAAATGCTATCTGAACAATACTTTAAAGTGGTGCATGATGCACTTGAAACTGCGTTACCACACCACCTTTATATGGGCGCACGTATGGCCAGCTGGGGAATGCCAGATGAAACGATTAGCGCAGCCACACGATACAGCGATGTACTTAGTTTTAATATATACAAAGAGGGCGTTCAACCTTCACAATGGCGCTTTATTGAAGATATAGACCTGCCAAGTATTATCGGCGAATTTCATATAGGGACCAATACTGACTCGGGTTTATTTCACCCAGGGCTGGTTGCCGCCGCCGACCAAGAAGATCGGGCTAAAATGTATCAGCAGTATATGCAGTCTGTAGTCGACCATCCCAACATGGTAGGCGCTCACTGGTTCCAATACGTAGACTCACCTATTAGTGGTCGAGCATTTGACGGAGAGAACTATAACGTGGGCTTTGTTTCTGTTACAGACATTCCCTATACAGAAATGGTAAACGCCGCAAGAGAATTTAACACCACCTTATATCCAGCAAGATTTAATCAGCGGTAAGCCTAAGCGGTGAAGGTTATATGGTTATCTACAACGGCAAGTTACCTTGCCGTTTTTTTTGCTATTTTCTGAAAATACGCGAGTGCTTCAAGATCATTCATTTTCTGTGCGAAATTGAAACCCAACTGCTGTAATTGTGGGTGATACTGGTAGCGACTTAAAGCCAGCTTCAGCTCCCGTAGCGCTAGTGGCGTTTGTCCAATGCCATCCAAGGCTAGGAAATACACATATACGTACTGTACATTCTCAGGTGCTAATTTAACCGCCTGACGAAATGCCTGAATAGAATCTGGCTTTTTCTGTTGGCGTATAAGAGACATACCTTGGGCGTAGTGCAAAACCGCCGACGTAGGGTTCGCTTTTAAGCCTTTTTCGAGGATCAGGCTTTCTTTGCTCCCTTCCCCGGTATTGCGATACACATCGGCTAAATTTACATAGTTCGGCACAAAATATGGGTCAACGTTAATACCATGCTGTAACGTTTTCACCGTGTCTTTAAACTTACCTAATTGCAGGTATACCATACTTTGGTTAAGTGCAGACTCCCCACGCCACATTGAGACTTCATTAGCATTTAATAATATCTGCAATGCATTTTTGAAACTGTCGTTGTGGCTTAAACCCGCATCCAGCAAATGATTGGCTGCAGTCAGTCGCACCGCCGTTAACTTGTCATCTAACAGTGTTCGATAAGATTTTAAACGCTCTTTTACTGGCAGTAGTTGCCCTACACCAGCAACGGCGAACCGAATAAGATCATGCTGTGAATTTACCCACGCTTTTATATCCTTGTCAGTGAGTTCGGCAACACTGCTTGGTAACATCGCTATCGCGCTGGCACGCACTATTTCACTAAGTTCTGCGTTATTGATAAGGGAAAAGTGCGCAGATACCGGCAAGCGCCCTTCATGCATAAGCGCAAGAAAATCTTCACCCTGAGATGCTGAAAGTACAGACGCACCGCGCCATTGCGTAATAATATCTGCAGCCCAGCTTGGTGTTTGAGAAAGGTGGCATCCATTACATGCGTTCGGCGTGTCGTACTTAATACTGAGGTCAGGACGTGGAACCTTAAAACTGTGATCACGGCGAGCATCCACTCCCATATACGTTGTTTCTGGCATATGACAACTCACACACTGCCCCGCCGATGAATCAATCTCATGACGAATATGGGCAGGTTGTTGATAAACCTCAGCGCTATGACATTGCAAACATAACCCGTTACCTTCTACTTTAATTTTCATCGTATGTTTGTCATGACAATCGAGACAATTAACACCCGCGGCATACATTTTACTTTGTAAAAAAGAACCGTAAACGTACACCTCTTCTTTAATTTGGCCATCTGCATGATACATAGGGGGAACTAACAGCGATGGCAAAAACTGATCGAGAAAGGCGACATTCGGCTTTATTCCATCAGTGATTGGCGTGCGTAACGAGTGGCAGGCAAAGCACGTTTCCATAAAGGTGTTATCTCTGGGCTCTCCATGCCAAGAAGCAATTTTTTCTCCGTCATCTATCAGCCACTGCCCTATGGCTTTCTGTTCGCTTAACGACAAAGACAGCTGACCTGATGAGGCAGTTTCAGCGTGGTCGGGCATTTTACCGTGACATGACTGACAGCCCACATTAATGTTGTCCCATTTGGTGTCAAATTGATTGTGTTCAACGTCGTAATTACGGGTTAAACCATCTGAATGGCAATCGGCACACATACCATTCCAATTTTGCAGCGGCTGTAACCAATGCAGTCGATCGGCTGGCTGGATATCTTCCTGTTCATACATGGGAAACCACTTTTGCCCGCCATCCTCTGCAACTCGGGAATCCCAAGCGAAAGGGAACACCTGAACTTTTCCGTCAGTTCCTTCAATCAAATATTGCTGTAATGGATAATGTCCGAAGGTGTACTTAACGCGATATTGAGTACTTTCCCCAGCTTCTGTAAAGTGGATATAGAAGCCTTGGTCTTTTTGGTAGAATTTAGCAACTTGGGTATAGTGGGTAACTTCCACACCTGAAAAGTCGCCTAATACAGTCTGTGTTTCAGCTACATCCATAGCTTTCGCATGATCAGATTGTTGCCAGTTAGACACGGCTTGCTGATGACAACCAACGCAGTTTGTATTTCCCTTAGCGGATAAGGGTGAAAGTAACAGCAGGCTAAGTATGAATAAGCAATAAAACGTAAAATACTTCATTAGGGCTCGACGGTTATAGTTTTACTAATAGCTGAAAATGAAGCAGCTTTTTGCATTGATAGTTTAACGCAAGGTTACCGTAAAGGTATTTACTTAGGCTGCAAGTTTTCTGGTCATTTATTTGGACACTAACTTCCATGTCCTAACCCAGTCAACCTTCATTGTATTGCGCTTATGGTCTAGTAAGTCTTCTTTTTCTGGCAGGCCGCAAACCCAAGAACTGTCTTGCGTCCAGAGATCCCAAATCAGCTCCTGCTGTAACGTGAAAGGCTGACTGCTCACTACATGACCCGCCGGTTCCCCATTCAGGTAAAACTGTACATTATGTTCATCTTTCCACCATGCGCCAAATACATGATAGTCCTGGTTCCACGTCACGCCTTTACGGGTGTTGGCATCCGATAATTTTTTCGTGCTCCAAGGCCCTTTATTACGCTCTGTTTCTCCATTTTTAACAATAAAATACTGAGAATTCATCTGCCAAGGATATTCATCATTCTCCCCACAAGTTGGATCAGAATTAATCTCAATAATATCAATTTCATCTCGATTATCTGCATCACCATTATTCAACCAAAATGTGTTATAAGCCGCTATGTGTGCAACTTTCAAACGTGTTTCTGTGTACATAGGAAAGCTAATTTTCGCTTTAGAATGTACCCGTGAAGTTTTAAACCAGCTTTCTTCTGTTGAATCATCCAGCGTAGCACTAATCCAAAGGTAGCCATTCTCCACCCCTGAGTTTGTATCAACCATATTCACAGGAGTGTCAGAATAATTCCAATTTGATCTTTTCCATTTAGACGCGTCCCACGACTGATTAAACTCATCGGAAAGAGCTTCAACTTTTTGCCATGTCATACCGGCGGGCGTTGTATCTTCGAATGCGACAAACGATGGCATTAATGGGCCTGCTTCATCAACATCAAAACTTTTTTCAGTGGCCTTGCTGATGAAAGGAATCGCTGCAACAGCTGTTGAAACAGCCACAAATATATAGACCATTTTTTTCATAGAACTCATTATCACCCGCCTACCTTTGCGTAAATACACACGTCATTCTTTCGTCAAAAAGCTTACATAATGGAAGCGTTCCACGAATGACCATTGCACACACTTTGTTAACAATAAGTTTAAATGTTAACAATTTTATGGTAAATATGAAATAACGATTTACTTTTTTAGCTAAAAAGTTGGAAACCTAATATGTTGCTTAGCAAGAAAAAGCCCTATTACTTTTACATGGCATGTGGCGGTATTTGTATGGGATTATTAGCCGGTTGCGAAAATATGGCCAGTAATGAAACCAGTGCATATGCTGCTAGTGAGCTTCAAAAGTCTCTAGATAAACCGGTAATACTGACTAATTCCCAAGATTTCACTCTCGCGTACAATGTTACTGGCAGCGCCTTAAAACGCCTTAACCTTTCTGTAGAAATCGATGCAAGTTATGCCCAGCTCACCATCATGGATGGACAACGTGTGGTGGTAGACAATCTAGACATTCCCGCAACAGGAAGTCATAACCTAAATGTTTTGGTAGATTTTAAAACACTGGGGCAACACACCCTAACCTTCGTTCGCCGAAGCAACGACATTGCGATTAATACTGTTAATTTTGAAGACGTTCAAGATTTGAAGACGCCAAGCTTCGTCGACGCTTCACAACAGTACCAATTAGAAACCGAGATAAGTTACAAATATGGTGGGCCCGCAATAGGCGATATTGATGCGGATGGAGACTACGATTATGTGTTAAATAATCACAATCATGTACCCACACAACTGGTTACCTACAATGGTGATAATCCTGTTAAATTAGAGCGGCTATTCGACTACCCGCTAGATTTTCACGGTTCGTCTGTGGGCGACTACGACAACGATGGTGATTTGGATATTATGGTGGCACAAGGCGGCGCCAACGGTACCAACCCTACCTCGTATATTTTACTTAATAATGACAAGCAAACCTTCACCAATGTATCAGCACAAGCTGGTATCCTTACCCCAGCTCGTGGGCGCTCTCCACGTTGGGTTGATATGGATTTAGATGGTGATCTTGATGTCGCTTTATTCAATGCACCTACACCTTTCAGTAAAAACCCCGTTCAGTACTTTTTCAAAAATAATGGCGATAGCACCTTCAGTCAGCAGCGAGTAAAAGGTCTAGAAGATGCTGCTGGTGAACGTGTGTTAGTCACCGATTTTAACCACGACGGCATTGATGATTTTGTCATGTTCTCACCCATTACCTTATGGGAAGGCAACGGCGATTTCAGTTATACAGACGTTACCGCGGCTAAGCTTCCTCCGAGTCTTCAGGGAAAAATGGGATACTATGCGGCTACCGATATTGATGTAAATAATGATGGCTTACTAGATTTATACTTTGCAGGTAGCCGAACACATTATCAAATTTCTAGAAAGTCTATTGATTTCAATCCAAAAACCACCCGCCTCGACATTCGAGATGATGGCGAGACTGGTAGCACTGCTGTGTCTTTCACCGCCGATGATGCCATCGTATTAGCTGACTTAGACCTTACTTACCGCCAGTACAATGATGGCTTTGCTATATTCTTAGGTGAGAACAAAAAGCGAATGGTGGTAAACGCTAAAGGCTTTATGCCCTCTCAACGACCCATGGAAATGCGCACTGCGCCATCAGAACTTACGATTAATAACAATGATGCTGTGGGATGGCCCGAGGAGCGTAAAGTCAATGGCCTGTATATCGGTTATTTAGGCAATAACCAATGGCAGGCTGAGTGGGTCAGAGATCGAAATATTTATTGGAAGGTTTCCTTTTCACTTACTGGACTTCAAGACATTAAGTATGATTGGGAGCCCAATAATAGGAACGTTCAAGACCTCTTATTAGTTAACCGTAGTGACTTTTTTGTTGACCGTACTTCGGATTGGAATATTCCACTTGGCGGAAATCACTGGGGTGTCACCCGTGGAGATTTTAATAACGATGGGTGGCAAGATTTATTCTTATACCGTTACGGTTTTTTGGCTGAGAGAGTTGCTGACTTGATGCTGCTAAATAATGGTAAAGGCCGCTTTGAAAACTTGATGACACACGGAGCATCAGCCATAACCGATACAGGTCACGGCGATATGGGTCAGGCGTTTGATTTTAATAATGATGGACAGGTTGATTTGCTCAATGGAAGCGAAGAGGAAGGTGCCTGGTATCTTTACAAAAACCAATCAGATACCGCAAATAACTATATTCTGATTGATGTTAACTACAGCCCCAAAGACAACGTCGACCCATACTCCGCACTTGTGAGTATTAAGACAGGATCAGGTAAAACCTATCAAAAGCGAGTGGGTTCAGCCGGTGAGGTACATTCTCAAAGCTTAATGGATATCGTGCATTTCGGTTTAGGAGGCGATACGCACATCACTTCCGCCACTATTCGGTGGCGAAATGGCGAGGAGATTGAACTGAAAAACCTTACCGCTAATAAACGCTATACCACGGATTAATTTTACTTTTCATGTCATTACATAAAGTGAGTGCTTCGCTTTATGTAATGACACTTCTCTACCCTTTGAAATCTTATAGCCCAAATATCCCACCGAGCTCTACCCAACACATTAAAAATACACTTAAGCCTATCTATTCACTCTACAACGCACTTATTTTGCTTAAGTAATAGGCCTATACCGCTTTCACTCAATTAACACATATAAAAAAGCTTGGCCTTGTATAGACAAGGCCAAGCTATGAATAACGAGCCTACTAGGGCGTTTGAAACCCGTTAGCTGCATGAAGTTTTAGCTATCTACGGGTTTCGCTGTTAAGGCTGTTGGCTCGTAATGTATGGCTGCAGATTATTTAAATCTGCGTGGATACATTTTACTATTAACCTCTTTAGCCGCTTTAATCATAGGCGCATAGGGCGTATCAGCTACGTTAACAAATCCCACATTGTAGTTTTCACCATCATACGCTCGGCCGGTAATGGGCGAGTCCATGTACTGGAACCAATGTGCGCCAACAAAGTAAGGGTTATCGATTACTGAGTGCATGTAGTCTATGTACATTTGTGCGCGATCTTCTTGAGTCGCAGCCTGTATTAAGCCTGGGTGGAATAAACCATTGTCACGCGCGCCCATATGAAACTCACCAATGATACTGGGCATATCAATGTCTTGGAGGAATTCCCACGATTTCGGATGAATACCCTCTTTGTAAACATTGTACGACATCACATCAACGTGCTTAGCAGCAGCCTCAACAATCTCCATTGGTTTGCCCCAACTTGGAAAGCGCGCGCCTAAATACATATGATTAGGCATGTGTTTATCTAAAGCAGCATTCACTACGCTAAAATACTTTTCCCCGTAGTGAAACAGCATTTCACTGTAATCGGCCAGTTGTACTTCATTTCGAATACTGGAATCTATACCCGCATTGAAAGCCCCCCAAGAGGCAATCTTAGTTCCCCAAGCCGCATTTAATGCTGAAATACTGCCGTACTTTTTCTTCATTAACCCAGTAAATGCAGCTTTCGTTGGTACGTCTTTGCCGTCTCGCGTTAACGTATTGATGACGATGCCGTAACGCGCTTCATTACTTTCACTGCGCCCAAAGCTCTTTTCGTTGTCAATAAATACCCCTACACACCAAGGACTATTCTTGACCTGTTCAGCCACATTAGAGGCGGTAACATCGGCTCTTCTAGCAAACTCAGGGTCGAACACATCTGGTAGTGGTGACCAAAAGTCGTTACCACTAGATACCGTTTTAAAATCACCAATGATCCAGCCATTAGCGAAGTAAGGCACTTCATTATTTTGGTAAAAACGAGGATCAGTCCAGTTTCCTAATGAACTAAAACCCCAATTCTTCATCCGTTTTAACGTAACTTGTTCCCAAGCTTCTAAGGGGTCTTGCTCACCGTATTTGCGCTCTAAATTGGACGCATAAAAGCTAAAGGTTTCGCCTTTTTTAACTGGCCCAGAGTGTGCACTACCACGATACCCAAACCACTTACCTAATGGCTCGTCATAGCTTGGTAGCCAGTTGAACATATTCGCTCTAACATCAGACACTATATGTCTGCTGGGTATGGCTTCGTCGTTTACCCGATTTAGCCCTTTAGAATCTTCTGGGGTTACACCGTCACCGCCGAGGTCAACTAATCCATCATCAAACCCATAACCTGTCATAGTCGACGTATTAGACAGCCTTATAATGTCTAAACCTGTTGCAAAATAAAGGTAGCCTTCAGGGTCAACCATCGCCCATTTACCGTCTATCTTTTCGGTTCTAAAGTACCCCGTAGCCGCTAACTTTGGCCCCTCTTTGTATCCACCGAATCTAGATCGGTCTGGCATGAGTTTATTATCAAGTTGCTTTGCTTCCGTCTCTCTAGCTTGAATAAGCTCTTCTTGAGAGTGGATTTTACCTGGAAACTCAACGGTGGCATTTTGACCATACTTGTCTACAATCTTCGTCAAGAAGTCAGTATTCATCTCAGGGTTTGGTCGCAGCCGAATATTGCTAAGCTCAATATGCTTGTCGAATAACGCACTCTGTACCGATAAACTGATTTCGGTAATGCCTTTAAGGTTTAGATTTTTCTTCCCCCACATCGAGATAAACTGCACGTCACCAGACTCCCATGTTTCAGGGTTAGAGCGTAAGCCAGATAAAAAATTGAGCTCTTGGTTCACATCGCCATCAGGGGTAGCAAGATCATGACCGCGCATCTTAGCGTAGTATGTTGCTTTTTCCCCCACAGGAACGGCCACACTTCGCGTATAAGTGGCACCATCTATATCGGTAATATTTAGAAACAGCTGTACCGAATGGGGTCCAGGGTTTTCAATATCCATTGCGAGGTTAAAGTCGTCAAATTCACTCAAGTCCCAAGGTTCACTGGGCTTTATATTAACCCCTGAGTTAGGATTGTCTTTGGCTAACAACGTGACCTTCATACCGCGACTTGTAAAGCTAGCCTTTGCATTAACCAGTTCGACCTGAGAGTCGATGACCTCTTTGGTCAGCTGTATTAAAGGCTGCTCTTTTGACAATGAAGCGCTAGCTTCAATTGAGTCAGACTTGCTGGCAGTAAACGTAGGCGCCTCTTCTGATTTTTGACATCCCAATAAGCTGAGAGAAAGCGCCAAAGCTATTGCTGTTTTATTCATCCTATATCTCACACTTTGTTAACAATTTAAATCAGTATACCCACATCAGTTTAAACATTAAACTGTTAACAATATAAATAAATCCCGTTTACTAAAGTAAAAGCTATTTCACTGTAAATTTCCTGCAAATACTAGCCCTAAGACCTCAAAAACTGGACATTCCACATAATAAAGTTAACAATTTACCATTACTCCTATTACTTTTAATTATGATGAGGTTTATGAAAAACAAGATTCTTTCTGTTCGGGACCAAATTGCAGATGTGTTGCGCTCAGATATCATCTCTGGAGAACTCGCATCGAATACAAAACTGAACGAAATACAGTTGGCTGAACGTTTTGAAGTATCGCGAGGGCCTATTAGAGATGTCATATTAAAATTGACCAAAGAAGGGTTACTAATTAGCAAAAGCAATGTGGGCGCATCTGTTAATAGCCCCCTTTCTCCTGAATTACAAAAGCTCAGTATCGACCTCAGAAAGAGAATTGAAGAATTCGCGGCAAAAGAGGTCATTGGAAGTGCAAGCGTAGAACAAATTGCCCATATGGATATTCTTATCGATAACATGCAAGAGCACTTTGAAAAACAGGAATATACAGAACTTACCAAAGCTGATATTGCCTTTCACCAGTATTTTATCGAGCTCGCAGGCGGAGAGAATTTGTTCAACCTTTGGTATCCAATTGTGATTAGAATGCGGATGAACTATCAGCGCATTAAAACCTCTAGCAAGCTGGTAGAGGAGCATCGTGATATTGTTGAAGCATTCAAATTAGGTGATGTTAAACAAGCTGTCGCAGCAATACGTAAGAATATAAAATAGTGCAAACAATGGACAAATAACCTCGTTCAGAGGTAGTCCATTCATGTGTACCGTATTTATAAGCCCAAATTAGTGGTGAGTCGGTTCGCCGTTTCACGAAGTAAAGTCAGGTTTTCTCGATTATCAGTCACTTCGTTAACATGGCTCAAGTGGCTTATCATCAACGCAGCAATTTGTTTACCCTCATGCTGCCCCACTAAGCATACTGACTCTGTAATGCCTAAAATATGTTGGCTCGACGCATCCAATTGCTTAGCCTCGGCGATAGTGTCTAATTTATTGCCAAAAGCTCGCTTTTCTTTCTCTGAAAATGTTTGCCAACTTGGCTCAGTTCGTAAAATCATTTGTTGCACATCCTTGTTACTGTGGGCGAGCAGTACATTACCAGGGTTCGATATCAGTGAAGAAAAACGACTTCCTTCAGCGTAGTTGAGGGAAACACAGTATGGGCTTTTTGCCTGCACCAACACCATAGTTTGGCTTTGATACAAAACAAATAGCTGGCAGGACAACTGACATCGTACAGCAAGATCTTCCATTAAGGGCAGCGCTTGTTTACGTATTTCATCTAATGGAGAGATAGAACGGGAAAGATTATATAACTTAAATGACAATGCATATTTACCATTAAATTCATCTCTCGTTAAGTAACCATTTTCCGTTAAATTGACTAAAATACGATAAATTTGGTTCGTACTGCGACTGATACCTTTCGCTATTTCCGCTTGCGTACTAGCCTTACCAGAACTAGCTAAAAACTCCATAATCTCAAAGCACTTATCTAATGCTGGAACGGCGTATTTTTGCTTTTCCATAACTTTTCCCCTGCTGTTATTTACCAGTGAATTGAAAATAATTTTTGTGTCTTGAAACCATGTAAAACAAAGGACTTATTGATTCATATATAAAAGTCATATTTTTATATGAATTACCCATTGCATTAATGCCAATTCTGCTCAATATTGTCAACATTAAACACAAAGTATTAGAGGCAAAAAATGAGTAAAATAAGCTTATCACCGCAGCAAATTTCTGATTTTCACCGCGACGGATACGTAATTGCTCGTGGGTACTACAGCGAAAAAGAAATTGAAAAATTGCAAAATACCGTTTTCAATGATGAAGGTCTTTATGAAAAAGCGTGGGACAAAAAAGATGCTTCAGGCACGGTTAGTAAAGTGTGTTTGTGGCAAGAACTTGGGGACGATTTTTACTCCATGTTTTCTCGCGGTAAACGCCTTGCTGATGCTGCTGAAGACATACTGCAAGAACCTGTGTTTCACACCACGACTAAAATTATGATGAAAGAACCTTTCGTAGGTGGCGCATGGGAATGGCATCAAGATTATGGTTACTGGGCAAATGATAATTATCATTTATACCCCAAGTTAGTTAGCTGCATGATAGCTATTAACCGTGCAACAATTGAAAATGGCTGCCTTCAGGTATTAAAAGGGTCTCATCATATCGGCCGAATTAATCACACGAAAACCGGAGACCAAAAAGGGGCTGACATGACCTTTGTGGATGAGGCACTAAAACATTTGGAGCTGGTCAATGTTGAGCTTGAACCCGGAGATACCTTGTTCTTTCATTGCAATTTACTGCACAAATCAAATCAAAATAAATCTAAAGATCCAAGGTGGGTGATGATTGCCGCCTACTGCGCCGAATCAGCTAAACCTTTTAAGGAAAATTCACTAGTGTATAGACCATTAGATAAGATTGATGATGACGCTATTGCGTTATGGCCTGACATCGCGTCACTTTAATACTTAGCTAAACTACGCCTTAGCCTTGATATAAGCCTTGGCACAGTCAATCCGTTCTAACAAAGTGATAAGCAAACGTTTACTTAAAACGTTTGCTTAACTCCCCGTAATGCTAGCATTTGAGTAAACGTATGGGATGCATTGCATCCGCCTTCCACTGTGCTAAATATAAATTACCGTCTTTATCTTGCTCGAGTCCATGACAATGATAGAAGTGTTTTTTATCACTTCTTACGGGCGCACCATGTTCAGGCAGCTCACCGCCTAAAACCGATACCAAAGTTTCGTTCTCATCAAAGATACATATCACCCCTGAGTTCAATTCAGGAGCTGAAGTGTCGCCTGTCCAACATACTGCAGCTATCATATGCTTGCCATTAAAAAGAGGCGCATGAATAAATGCCCCGGGTACGTGTAGGGTACGTATAAATTCACCATAGAGGGTATACCATTTCAGGCAGTGGTCAGCTCTTGAACTTACCAACAATAAAGGCGTCTCACCTCGGTAATCTAGCGTAATGCCATGTCCGTTATTGATATTTTCAGCACTATTGGCATTCTCTTTTCCAAACTTTTGTAGGTAACGTCCATGCTTATCATAGTGCAATATGTAGTCACTGCCGTATCCGTCTACAATATAAAAGTCGCCGTTATCGGTAACAACCATATCGGTTGGATTAAATGGCATGTCATCACGATAGGCGCCCACTGTTTGAGGGTGCCCTATAGAAAACAGCACCTTTCCCTCTTTATCTAGCTTGGCCACTGAGCCGGCTTGCTGACGCATTTTATTATACGGTGAGTCCCACTTATCGTAACTTGTACCGTCCCACTTACTGTTTAATACCCAGCCGCTATCAACAATAAAAATGGCGGTACTGTCGCCATCAGGCACTACTTTGATGCCATGAGCGCCTGGCCATTGCTTGCCCCATGCATCAATAACTTTGCCGTTGCTATCATATTCTATAACGTTGTGATCGAGATTATCAGTAACCAATAAAAGCCTGTCGTCTAAAAACGCTAACGCATGCGCATTTTCAGGTTTGGGTTTCGCAGGATTATGCTCGCCCCACATCTCATCAATTTGATAAGTCCAATCGTTTTGTCCTAGCAAGGTTTATCTCCTTCTCGATAATTTAATACAGAATGACTTCGCCCAATGCGTCTTCGTACATCTTGCCGTCGCTTGAAGTAAAAATGGCGCGCAAGGAGTAGAAATGCCCTTCGGGCAACAATGATGTTGGCGCTAAGCCCGTCGTCTGAATGAGTGCGGTTGCCTTACCTTTTGTGCTATATAGTGCGTTATTGTCTACTACAACGCGGTCTTCAACTGGAACATGACTCGGCGTTTGGTGACGCAACCAAAATTGTACCCCGCCTTCATCGGCGGCTATTACTTGGTGCTGCCCGCCAGCATGGTAATCAGCCGTTAGCTCAATTGGCTCGCCAATCGCAATCCCTAGCTTGGCAAGTGCACTTTTACCTTTAATTTTGATGAAAGGAGCCTGTGCAGCGTCAGAGTTTGAATGGGGTTCTTCAAGCTCTTGCACTACTGGATGTACTGAGGATATTGATGGTTTGGCAAGACCGAAATTTACGCGCTTATTAATGTCTGGATGCAAAATTTTCTGTGTTTCGCCATTTCGCCAGCGCACGGTTATTTGTTCTATCTGATGAGCAGTACCCACGCCAAAATGAACAATGTTGAGGAAGCTTTGGGAGAATATTTCACCAGCTGAACCAATTCGCCGAAACTGTTTTCCTTCAGATGTTTCAACTTCCACATGTGCGCCCAAGGCATCTACCTGCTCGTCGGGTGAGTAACCTACCTTAACTAGCGTATGCCTCCCTGCATTTTTGGAAGTGTTAAGGTATAAATTCCAATAGCCGTGCTCACTACCAGATAGTAAATCCACCTTTCCATCTAAATCGAAGTCAAACGCTTGCCCCATATCCCCAAAGCCTGGGCCGCCATGGTCGCTAGCGCCATGCATGGTCGTAGCTTCAAAATAGCCCTTACCGGTATTAAGCAACATGTTGTCAGCAATACGTTTGTCAACGCGCCCCCATCGGTACACAAAGAGGTCCTGAAAACCGTCGTTATTAAAATCTCCTGTTGTAACGCCCAGTGCATTGCCGCCTACTGGTATTTGCCACTGGTCAGAAACATCCACAAATTTCCCGTTTCTGTTTTCAAGAAGGATATCCTGTTGATTTCGATTATCTGGTTCAAATGCCGTATTTGCCTCATTTATGCCTTTGAGCGTAAAGAAGTAAGACCAAAATATATTGCCGTTTCTTACCAGCTCAGCTTTCCACTTGCCTTTACCTGTGTGGCCGAAGTACACACCGTTTGCATTGCGCTCAGAAGGCCAACCTTGCGCCATAGATGCACTAAAACTAAACTCTCCACCTGAGGGCACCATATGAGGCTGTTTATTACTTCCAAGAAAGGCCGGATAGTCTTTTCCTCTAAAGCCAGACTGCCCTAGAAAATAATAATTGGTTAAGGTTATCTCGCTTTCAGCATTAAATGAGAATTCGTCGATACCTTTATATCCACGGGTTTTTATTGAGAAGGTCTTTTCAACTGGGTCGAAATCAACCGAGGGACTTTCACCAAAACCGTGCTCAAATTTCTTACCGCGGGCTAAATAAAGGTCTAGGTCCCCATCGTTGTCGATATCAATGTCAGTCATTGCCATAACACTTGCAGTATCAGTCACTGATGAGGGCAGCATAGTAGTAACATTGTCGTATCCGAAGTCGCCGTTGCCTTGCCAAAGAGAAAGTGGGCTATACATGATGATATCGTCTATGCCATCGCGGTTAAAATCGGTCACCAAAGTGCGGGACGCGGTAACATCTTCTAAGCCTTTCACACGGCGCTGATTAAATCGGCCCTTTCCCATGTTTTCAAAAAATATGTGCTGCGGTGACTTCTTGAATAAGCTGGTTTCATTCATGATGAACAAGTCGAGATCACCATCTAAATCCATATCAATCCAGCGAGCCCCCCGACCTCGACCACCTTTATTTATTCCTGCATCACCAGTAAAACGCACAAAGTTGATATCATCGTTAAGGTAAAAATAAGACACCGAAGGGTTCTTGCCATTTCCCCCTCCTCGGCTTAACAACAAATCTAAATCGCCGTCTCGGTCATAATCACCGAGCGCCGTACCATGTAAATCCTGCATAAACCAACGAGATAAGTCAGTGTGATATTTAACGACAGTGCCATCGCCGTTGTTCAAATATATCTTGCTGGTTTCAGCGTTATGATTATTAAGTACGAGATCGTAGTCTCCGTCTTGATCAAGATCAGCAACACTGGGGCCGCCATACTTCAATGATATTACTTTGTCTAAACCCGCCGTCTCGGTAATATCTTCAAACTGAGGTAAATTACTGAATTCCACATCATCGACATGCCAAGAAAGTATGTTTACTTGTGCATTTAACGTGCGCAGCGACAACGAGATTTCTCCCGTTTGACCCACATCGACTAACGCACTAATAACTTGCTCGCCTTGCACTGGCACATTAAGGTTATCAGCGAGTAATTTTGTGCCCTGATAAAGTGAAAGGTTGGCGTAAGACTTAAGATTATCAACGATAAAAGTAATACGCTTAGGCCCGAGTGTGTCTGCGACAATAACAATCTCTACCGGCGCTTCTGGTGTCACCATTATGGTATTGTTGGCGGTGACTGCGGTCGGTTGTGAAGTGCCACAACCGGTTAGTACACACATCCCACAAAAAAACGCGAATGCCATTATTAATTTTTGTTTTATCATCTTACCTGCCTCTTTACTGATAAACGGTGAACAGGTGCCACGCGTCTGCATCCTTTATCTAACAGCTCAGCAATCTCGTTGTCTCTGGGTTTAAAATCAGCCTTACGAGTATCACTGCCTTTCATTGAAGGTATACCCTTTTCAATTAAAACAAATTGTTTACAATTTACAATATACATTAGGATAACAAGAATTTCACCTACTCTCGTATTCTGTGAGTGCGATGGTTGGTCTACTACTTCGATAAATTGTCAGTCAGAGTTAAGTGTGGTTAAGTCAATTGAAGGGTCGATAAGTTTTTGCGGGTCTATAACTGCATGGGCTGCAATCCATTTACTGCCTAACACATAGGCTTTAGGAGAATTAATTGCCTCAACGCAACACAAGGTATCCCCTTTAAAATGCCAAATTGAACGAGCATGCTCTGAATCTATTCGCAGAATACGGGTGTCAGCGCTTTGCATGAGCCCTGCTATTTGCAATTTGATATCGAATTGATCTGACCAAAACCAAGGTATGGCGCAGTATGCTGAAGGCGTTATTCCGGTTCTACATATAGTATCTTGATTCGTACTTAGCGTAACATTTTTGGCTGCAATTTTGGCTTGCTCCAGGGCATTTTGTACCGATTCAATATGTGTATCGTTTCCGTACTCAGGGTGGGGAAATACGGTGCAATCACCTATCGCCCAAATGATATCGTTACTTGTTTGCATGCGACCATCAACGCGTATCGCGCGCTTCTCTATTTGCAAGTTTGCACTGGCCGCCAACTCAGTATTTATGCAAACTCCAGCACCAATTAATATACAATCTACAAGAAGACGTTTACCGCTATTACACACAACGTCATATTGCGCAGTGACTTCTTTTTTTGGGGTTACTTGCGAAGCACTCGGCGCGACAGATACAACAGCTTCATTGCACATGATATTAACACCTTGGTGTCTATGTAAGGTTTCGACAAATTGTGAAACCTCTTCGCTAGCGACTCTTGCCAGTGGACGACTTTCTCGCTCAATCACGGTCACTTGCGCTCCCGCTTTTCGAAGTGATGATGCGGCTTCTAGCCCTATATAGCCTGCGCCAATCACAACAGCGTGGAAATCAGCTATTGGTTTATTCGGATTATTCACTAATGCTTTCAGCGACATTGCGTTATCGGCGTTTCTCATCACGAGTACATTGTTTTGCGTATTTTCTCTCGCCTTTTCAAAACACCCGTTAAGCCCATCAACAGGGGGAATAATTGGTGTAGCCCCTGTGGCCAAAACTAAGTGAGTAAATACTAACTTACGCTGTTCAAACGGTGCGCTGATGCTTTTAACATAAACCATTTTTTTATCAGTACTGATATAGGTTGCGTTCACCCCCAATAACAGTTCGATGTTAGCCTTGGTATAGGCGGCTTCTGACTTGAGCTTCGGTGGAGGTTCACCCACTGGCACGCTTAAGTAGGCTTTTGATAATGGAGGTCGATGGTAGGGAAGGTGCTTCCCCCCATCAACGAGTAGAATTCGCCCAGCGAAACCTTGTTTACGCAATTCAAAGGCACACGTCACGCCTGCATGGCTTGCACCAATAATAACGCAGGTTTGTTGATTTGAAGTTTCTTCAGCAGTAGCCAAAAACGTCATCACCTAGTCCCTTACCACAGTCACGCTAATGCCATCTATATCCTCTGATAAGGGCACCTGACAGCAAAGGCGACTCGTGCCTGATACATCATTGGTTAATTCCAGCATGTCCTTTTCAATATCATTGGGCTCGCCCACTTTGGCAAAGTCATCCTGAGCAATATGGACATGGCAAGTAGCACAAGAACACACGCCCCCACAATCACCATCAATGCCAGGCACATTGTTTTCTAAGGCTAGTTCCATCATAGAACCGCCTGTGCCTTCAGCGACTATTTGTTCGCCATCGGCAGTATTGAACGTTACTTTGATCATTATCTTCTCCAATTAAGCGGAAAGCCTCCGCGACATTACGGGTTTTAAACAGTTTTATGCGCGCTTGTGTAATCGTACTAGCAATTTATGAAAACCAACTTTGCGAGCAACCTCTCCCCACTGCTCAGTATTTTCATCGGCTTCAACCACCTCTACCCTTGCTACGCGCTCGGCTAATTGTCCCACCCAAATTCTGAGCAACGCCCTTGCATGGGTAGCCCCTAAACAGTTATGAATTCCAAAACCAAACGCGACGTGAGGGTTCGCTTTACGGGTTAGATTGACTTCATTGGGTGACTCAAATACGGATTCATCACGATTTGCCGATGCCCAACACAGTGAAATGCGTGAGTCATACGCTACATCGTGCCCCGCAACTTGGGTGTCTTTTGTGGCTACTCGCCCCATATGGGTTAACGGCGAAAAATAGCGCAGCAATTCTTCTATTGCGCTATTGAGGTTTTCAG
Source organism: Alteromonas sp. Mac1 (assembly GCF_001562125.1). NCBI lineage: Bacteria > Pseudomonadati > Pseudomonadota > Gammaproteobacteria > Alteromonadales > Alteromonadaceae > Alteromonas > Alteromonas sp. Mac1. Next base: position 767,200 of record NZ_CP013932.1, on the reverse strand, counting down.
GGTGTTCATTAATAAAATTCAGTGCGTCAGGATTTTCTGAAAAGTAGGCAAGGGAATTGGTAAGAGCATTAATAACTGTGTCTCTGCCCCCTGCAAAGGTAAGTATCATTATCCCTTTGATTTCTTCTTCAGTTAGCGCTTTACCTTCCACTTCGGCGTGAAGTAATTCGGTGTAAATATCTTCACCTGGAGCCTTTTTGGCATGCGCTATTTGCTCGTCGAGATAGTCGTACAATACATTCGCTTTGCTCGCATCTAAGGGGTTATCGTCACTTCTAAATACATGTGTTCCCCAATTAATCCATGTTTGCGCTTCTGTCATGGGTACATTAATGAGCACGGTTAGCGCGCGAGACTGTAAAACCAAGGCAATATCTTTTACCGCATCATGAGTAACCATTTCGGGAGAGGAGCGCTTGTTTATAGCAGTATGATTGTCGAGTATGCTATCGAACATAATGCTAACAATGTCAGTCAGTTTGTCTTGGTAGGCTTTCCCAGCAGGCCTTTTGAACCAGGGCTCTAGTAGCCCCCTAAAACCTTTATGGGCTGGAGGATCTAGTTCAAATGGAAGTTGTCGTACATCGCGGATTGCCACCTCTGAAGGTACAACAATGCGACCGGGAATTGCCCCCGACTGGAACAGTTGCCAACTGTGAGCCGCTTTTCTAACGTCTTTCAGACCCAGCACCATCTTTACTGGATCGCCCTGATCGTCTATATCGAGTACGCCATCACCTTGTCGCAACGCAGTAAAGGGGTCGTCAAGCTGACTCACATTGCCCATAACATGTTCAGACATAGGGCACTTTGATTTCTCCCCCTCAAATTGCTGATGTGAAGGTGTTCCACAGCCCCCATCGCTATTCTTCGTTTGCATTCCCAATCTCCTTTAAACGCGGTTAAGCAGAAGTGCAGTACGAATAAACTTTAGCAATATCGATTGGGTATTAATGGCACCTCAATGCAAAGAAATATCAAAAATATGTCGAATTAGTAGAAAAACGCTTCTTAAATGGGCTTTAAATAGCATTACCATGCCTTACTGGAAAAAGAGGTGCGGTATTGCCGTGGTGTTACTGAGAAGTGTTTTTTGAATTGGGATATAAAATGGGAAGGACTAGAAAAATTTAGTTCGTAACTTATTTGCGTCACAGACAAACCCGACTGGCTAAGTAAGCGCGCGGCACTATATAGCTTATGCTTCATCGTATACTCAGAGTAATTAACCCTGAAAATATGTTTAAACATTCTAGAGAAATGAGAGGGCGATAAATGACATGCTTCAGCCGCCTCTGTTACCGATAATTCTACCGCGGTACTGTTCTTAAATTGATTAATGACTGGCAGCATTTTTTCATAAAGCGGGGAGCGTGTAATGGGTTGTGACTGACTTGCTTCCACAGAGGTTGCATATTCAGCAATGGTACAAATTAGCAGATTCAAGAGCGTGATGCTTCGTGGGCTAAGGGGGTCGTGGTGATAACTTTCATAAAGCCACTTTACCTGCTGCTGAATCTCGTTGATGCGCCGAGCAGGTAATCGCAAATGCAAACCGTGGTCAAAAAAAGCACGTACGTTAGACATGTTTTTTGTTTCCAGCACGAGAGGTTTAAACTGTACGATAAACCAAGACTTTCCTCGAGCAGTACACTCAAAATTGTGTGTTTCTGCCGCTGGCGTAAAAACAATGTCGGAGTCTTTTAAGGACGACTCGCCTTGGCTGTAAAAGTAACTGCCCTCAATTTTTTCAAATATTATAAATTCGTGAACTTCGTGGAAATGGGTAGCGCAGTCGTACGCCTCGTTGTCTGCAAATTCCACGTGATGAATTTCAAACTCGTCCCCCTGCTCGATGCAATAGGGTTCGCAGTAAACACCTTGAATCATATAAATGCCTCCATCAACAGTAGTACTGCCCTGAAAACTTCATTTTATGTGGTAATAGGCGACAACCATATCTCGCCGTTGAGACCACCTTCCCTTTAGCCAAAATTGTATTTCGCACAATGCATATCAAACTAACCGGCTTCATTTTGAAACGTGCCTGCATCGAGTATCTGTTTACGGGTTTTGAACTTGCAGATGAAATTCCAATTCCAGCTAGCATCATATTTGTGACATAACCCCCAAGATAGTCCGGGAGCCTGGCTTTCATTTGTGCCGTCTCTGAAAAGCCCAATCGCTTCAGGTGCTCCCTTTATGTAGGCTTTAATATCGAAATTAATACCGTCTTTGGCAAACTGAATCGTGTTTTTTTCTGGGCCATCGGTGGTAAGTAACGAAGCGATACCGTCATTGTAATTCCAAACCACCACTTCATGCCCACTGTTTGAAATAGGGTTATAGTCTGACTTCGCATAAGGCCCAAACGGAGAATCAGACACAGCAACGCCATGCTTTATTTCACGCCCGCCCATGTTCATCTCCTCCCCCATGGTTTCGCCTTTATAGTAAAGATAAAATTTATCTTGAAAGGCTAATAAACAAGGGTCGTGTACTTTATGACTATCAAAACTGCCTTTTGACTTAACATTAAACCGATTATCTTCACTGCCCTTCCACTCACCATCTTGTGCGGGCGATAAAATTGGCGCTTTCGATTTATGCCAAGGCCCAAAAGGCGTATCGGCCACTGCAATGGCGATATGCTCAAACTGTCGATTGGTATAAGGCGCCTTAACGGTCTGGTAAACGAGATAGAATTTATCGCCATGGACTAAGACTTCAGGGGTGAATACCGCTCTGTCGTCATAATCACCTGGTTCGCCGCGGCCAATTGCGATGCCGTGTTCTTTCCATGTTTCACCGTCTTTAGAAGATGCATGCCATACTTCGGTTAAATCCCACGGAAATACCTTGTCGTTGGGATTACTCGAGTTAAAGCCTACAGTTTCTCCTGTACCTCGTGTATACCAACAGTGATACACACCATCAACTTTAATAACAGAGGACGGGTCGCGTCTTATAACCCCTTCTTCAAAAGCAAAATCGCCTTTCAGTGGTGTAACATCAAATTCAGTCATCCAGTCAGGACCTAGGGAATCATACCCCCGCGCTAAAGCTCGCTTGCTGGCTAAACTTAGTTTTTCACCCATCGACTAATACTCCTTCATTGCAATTGGCTAGGAAACGCGCTTTCACGCTAGCCAGCGCATCTTTACTGATAATAGCGCCTGCGTGCTGCACAACTTCTCTTGCGGCAGCATCTGCGGCTTTGATACTAAACTCGATACTTCTCTCAGCCAGTCGGTTTGCCAGATACACCCCGGCAAATGAGTCACCAGCGGCAGTGGTATCTATCTGACTGGGCGCAGGATTGAAGGCTTGATGGTGCACTAAGCCCCCTTCCAGATAGCCAAACATGCCCTGCGTACCGGCCTTAACCACGTATTCCTTGCAGCCTACGCTATTCAAATAATTCAACACATCTTGCACGCAATCGTGATGATAGACGCTCTTGTGATCGTCAAGGCCAGGCAGCGCAATATCTGAAACACGGTAAGCACGGTCAAACCAAACTTGTGCATGCTGATAACCGTTCCACATTGAAGGTCTGTAATTTGAGTCAAACGCAATCAAGGCGCCTCGATCGCGATATTGCTGAATAAGTGTTAATAGTTCATTTTTATCAGCATCATTTAAAATACTTAGGCCAATACCACTAAAATAAACCATGTCGATGGAGTCTAACTCTGGCGGTTCGACCTTATGCAGTGACATCATTACTTTAGCCGCAGACTGGTCTCGCCAATAATCAAAACTTCGCTCGCCAGACTCATCGGTAACAATACTATATAAACCTACGTTTCTATTTTTACTGCGGGCTACTCCCACAGTATTAATGTCATTTTGCTCGAAAAAAGACATCATTTTAGTGCTGAAAGTATCAAGTCCAACAGCACTAAAGAAAATGCAATCTGTTTCGGGAACCCATCGTTTGCTGTATATCAACGCATTTAATGTATCTCCGGCAAAACCTAATTTACAGCTATCGTTTCCTGTATGAATAAGTTCGACCATACATTCCCCAACAGCCATCAATCGCTTGCTTTGAGTACCTCTATCAACATTCATCAAATTAGCCCTTTGCAAATTGCTTATTGGCAAAATAAGCTTCTATCTCTTCAATCGTTTTGTTCTTTGTTTCCGGCATCAATTTAAAGAGCACAAGGAAGCCCACTACCCCGCAAATGGTATAAAACAGGAAGATATCAGCAGCGCCCATGTTGCTCAGTTGCCAAGGAAAGAATTGTTGAACTAAATAACTGACTAAACTAGCTATTAATGCGAACACTGGAATCGCGATACCACGGATACGAGTAGGAAAAATTTCAGAGAATAATACCCACATCACTGGCCCTATTGAGAAATGGAATGCTGCTATAAAGCTAGAAATACCCACCAGCACCAACATACTGTTCATGGTAGTTGAGGCCTGTAATATCTCGCTTTCGAATTCTTTAGCCAAATCGAATCCAATGGTTTGCTGCAGCGCGTGTTTAAACGAGATATCAGACTGATAGACAATACCTTCTAAGTTTTTAAGGCCCGCAAGTTTGTCACTAGTGTGCAGCTGAGATAACGCTTCAATATTCACTTCATAAATCGCACTTTCAAAACCGATGTAACATGCAAATAAACTCAAGGCCGCCCAAGCAAGCCCCCAAATAATAAGCGGTCTGCGACCTAATTTATCTATTAATATGATTGCTAGTGCTGTGAAAAATAAACTGATCAACCCAATAATTGCAGCTTGGAAGAAGGCCGCATCAGAGCCGATCCCCACCTGTTCAAAAACAGTAGGCGCATAAAACATAATGGCGTTAATTCCCGTAATTTGCTGAACAATAGCAATCGTAAACCCCACTAGCGCTGCTGTCTTAGCTGGGCCCGAGAATAAAATTTTAAAAGACTCTTTTAAGGTTGCGCTGCTTCCGCCTTCTTTATCAAGGTTACGCTTAATATCATGTAGCTCTTCACTCGCCTGCACTGCTGGCATCATACTTTGCATGACCTCTAGCGCTTCCTCATCACGCCCTTTCATCACTAACCAACGGGGGCTACGTGGAATTTTAAATAATAGAAAGAACCATATAATTGCAGGCACAATTTCTACCGCTAGCATCCACCGCCACGTTGCAGTGTCTATCGCCATTGCTTGTACCCAATCAAGCTCAGATTTACTTAATTGCACAATGCCATAGTTGGCAAAATAGGCGCACGAGAGCCCTACAACAATATTTATCTGAATCATGGAGACCAGCTTTCCTCTCCACTTTGACGGTGCCACTTCACCAATGTACATGGCTGCCACTGATAGCGAGGTAAAAGCGAGCCCCCCGATAAAACGGGCAGCCACTAAAGATTCAAAAGAAAATGCCATTACGGAGAAAACCGCAGAGAACAAATAAAGAAACGAAATAAAAATTAACGTAGTTCGACGCCCAAATTTATTGCATAGATGACCCGTTACTAATAAAGCGAACAGAACACCAAAGCCTGGCGCACTCACTACGGCACCAATTTCAAGGTCTCCCAAGCCAAATTCCATGCTAATAAATTTAACCGTACCTGAAATAAGCGCGGCGTCTAATCCAAAAATAAAACCACCGAGGGCTACAATGATCGCATTGGCAAAAATTTGTCTGGTGTTCATCAGTACTCATCTTTATAGTTGTTAAGTCGACGTTAAAAATCGCAAACCCGAATTAACATACATACTAACCCAACAAACACTAATTGTTAACAATAAAATATATACAAAATGATTTTGTTAACGTATTCCCTGTTCGCTCCGGTGGTAACTTTTCCAAATTTCTGCGCCCCAGCTCATTCGTAATCGTACGCGCTAAGTTACATCGCTTTTTATCTACTTATCCTTATATAAAGCTACAAGTGCCGAATGGCCTTATCTCCCAATAACACTGATATGTTTTGTTCTTCATTGATAATGATGTTTTTAGTCTTGTTCTTACTCCATGACTTCAAAGTTATTTTTATTATTCCAACCTTTATTTAAACCTCAGTTTTCTTAAATTAACATTTCCCTTACCGATAAAAGTTTGCTATTAATTGTTAACAATGTACAATTAATGAATTGTTATATGTAAGGATGGTAACGTGACCGCAGTCCCTATCAACACATCGAGGCTTTCTGCAAGTAGTATCAAAGACGTCCAAGTCAACTACTACCTTATTCCTTTGCCAGAGGTCTTAAGTGATGCCAAACATGGTGATCACACACACTTCGAGCTAGTTACTTGCACAATTACTTGCAATGACGGCGTATCTGGAACGGGTTATACCTACACAGGGGGCAAGGGCGGGAAAGCAATTTATAGCCTTGTAAAGGACGATTTAGCCAATTTTTTACATAGCAAAGATGCCGATTGTGTTGAAGCTATTTGGGAACAATTGCAATACCATTTACATTATGTAGGTCGTGGTGGGTTAGCGAGTTTCGCAATTTCAACTATTGATATTGCTTTGTGGGACATCCGCTGCAAACGAATAAATCAACCGCTATGGCGTCTTGCTGGCGGCTTTGATAATCGTACCCCCTGTTATGCAGGAGGCATCGACCTAAATTTTGATGAGAATAAGCTAAAGTCCCATATCGAAGGATATTTAAATAAGGGCTTTACTGCTGTAAAAATCAAAGTCGGCAAAGATGATGTAGAAGAGGATATTGCCCGAGTCGCCGCTATAAGAAAGCATATTGGCAGCGATATAAAATTTATGGTGGATGCGAACTATTCTATGTCCCCCGCTCAAGCTATTCGCTTTGCCAAAGCCATCGAGCAGTATGATATCCATTGGTTCGAAGAGCCTACTATTCCCGACGATTATCAAAGTTACGCACGAATAGCTGAGGCTACGAGCATACCCATCGCAATGGGTGAAAACCTACATACCGTGTACGAATTCAATTATGCCATTCAACAATCAAAACTAGCCTACTTACAACCAGACGCATCGAATATAGGCGGTATAACAGGTTGGCTTAAAGTGGCATCTCTTGCCCACATTAATAACTTAAAAGTATGTAGCCACGGCATGCAAGAGCTGCATGTTTCACTGATGGCCTCACAACCTAATGCAGGGATGATGGAGTATCACTCTTTTCCTATAGACACATATACGACACACCCGGTTTCCCTTGATAAGCAAGGCTATGCATTGGCACCGAACGCCATAGGTACGGGTGTAACTTTCGACGACGTGAAACTCTCACCTTATCAAATAAAGTAAGGAATTTGACTATGTTTGCAGCACAATACGCAGGTGAAAAAACCTTTAACATTCAACCTGGAACCACAGTTCCACCAGGACCCGGAGAAGTTCGACTTTCAGTTGGTTATGTTGGAATTTGTGGTACAGACATGCATATATATCACGGCGTGATGGACGCACGTGTTGCCCCTCCCCAAATTATAGGTCATGAAATGTCAGGGGTGGTAGCCGAGGTAGGTGAAGGCGTAAAAAATGTGGTTATAGGTGACCATGTCGTTGTCCGCCCGCTTGATTATTGCCTGAATTGCCCCGCTTGTGATGCGGGTCATTCACACGTTTGCCAAAACCTTAAATTTATGGGTATTGATACTCCTGGTGCATTCCAAAGTTCATGGACAGTGAAATCACGCACGTTGCATAAACTTCCTAGTAATGTTTCTTTAAAAATGGGCGCCCTTGTTGAGCCTCTTGCAGTGGCTTGTCACGATGTTGCTAGAGCACGTGTTGCAAAAGGTGAGGACGTTGTGGTTATTGGCGGTGGCCCTATCGGTCAACTCGTTGCAATGGTAGCTAAAGCTAAAGGGGCGAATGTCATCATCTCTGAAGTTAATGCCACTCGGAGACAATTTTCAGAAGATAATGGTATTAATACGATTGATCCAATAAACCAAGACCCGGTTGCCGAAATCGCGAAAGTGACTAACGGAAAAGGCGCAGATGTGGTCTTTGAAGTTTCAGGCGTTCAGCCAGCCGTTGACGTGATGACAGAAATCGCGGCAGTGCGTGGTCGCATTTGCATGGTGGCCATCCACTCACAAAAACCTCAGGTCGATCTCTTCAAGTTCTTTTGGAAAGAATTAGAACTGCTAGGTGCTCGGGTATATGAGCATGAAGACTTTGAGCAAGCGATTAAGCTAATTGCAGATGGCTCACTAGATCTTGAGCCGCTTATCAGCTCGGTAAGCAAAATCAATGATATTGGTAGTGCTTTTGCTTCTATGGATGGTAACCCTTCTGGTATGAAAGCACTCGTGTCGTTAAGTGAGGAATTCTAAGATGTCATCGTTGTTTGATTTATCAGGAAAGACTGCCTTAGTAACAGGGTGTAGCCGTGGAATAGGCCAAGCAATGGCTATCGGGCTAGCACAAGCAGGCGCAAACATCATTGGCGTATCAGCTAGTTTAGCCTCTTCTGGCTCCGAAACCGAAAAAGGTGTGCTGGCTGCTGGCCGTGAATTCAGTGCTTATCAATGTGATTTTAGTAACCGAAAAGACCTGTATCGCTTCATCAGTGAAGTAAAGGAAGCACATTCGACTATTGATATTCTAGTTAACAACGCGGGCACTATTATGCGCGACCCCGCTGTCGAACATAGCGACGAGTATTGGGATACGGTTATTGAAGTCAATTTGAATGCCCAATTTGTGTTAAGCCGTGAGATAGGCAAACAGATGGTAGCTAATAAGCAGGGTAAAATTATTTTTACCGCGTCATTACTGACGTTTCAAGGCGGTATTACCGTACCTGGTTACGCCGCGAGTAAAGGTGCTATTGGTCAACTTACCAAGGCTCTGGCCAACGAATGGGCGGGACAAGGTATCAATGTCAACGCTATTGCGCCCGGTTACATTGCCACTGATAATACAGAAGCACTACGTAATGATCCAAGTCGTGCTGAATCAATATTGGCGCGAATTCCTCAGGGGCGGTGGGGTGAACCAGAAGACTTTATTGGCCCTACCGTATTTTTAGCCTCGCAAGCATCAGACTATATGAACGGCGCTACCGTTCTTGTTGATGGCGGCTGGATGGGAAGGTAAACATGTACCCACATAACAAGAAGCATTTTATTAATGGTGAATATGTAAGCTCTGCTTCTGAAGAGCATATCTCAATTACGAGCCCGAGCACCGGTAAGCGAGTGGGTGACATTCCTTTTGGTTGTGAAGAAGACGCGCAAAGTGCCCTGGACGCAGCGCAAAACGCGCAGCGTGCGTGGGCTTTAAAGACCGCGAGAGAAAGAGCCACCGTGTTACGTAAATTTGCACAGCTGATCAGGGAGCACACCGACACCCTAGCGCCCTTGCTAGTAAGTGAACAAGGCAAACTAATTGGCGTTGCAGAAATGGAAGTGGCAGTAACCGCAAGTTTTATCGACTATGCGTGTGACAATGCGCTAACCATTCGCGGTGATATTCTTCCTTCAGACAATGACAATGAAAAAATATACATTCATAAGGTGCCTCGTGGGGTTGTAGTGGCAATTACCGCGTGGAATTTCCCTTTGGCATTGGCAGGACGGAAGATAGGCCCTGCCCTTATCACCGGAAACACACTGGTATTGAAACCCACCGAAGAAACGCCACTTGCCACGCTCATGTTAGGTGAATTAGCGATAAAAGCAGGGATCCCTAAAGGCGTTCTTAATATTCTTAATGGTACAGGTGTTTCGGTTGGGCAATTCCTTTGTGAAAGCCCGATTACCAAGCTTATCACCATGACGGGAAGTACCCGAGCAGGTGAAAAAATCTATCAATCAGCCGGTAAGAACATGATACCGGTGATGTTAGAACTTGGTGGTAAGGCGCCATTCATTGTCATGGATGATGCAGACCTAGAAAAAGCGGCCAATGACCTAATCGACACTCGCTTCGCCAACTGTGGCCAAGTGTGTACCTGCGCAGAGCGTCTTTATGTACATGAAGATGTATACGATGCCTTTATTGCAACGCTTTTACCTAAGGTGAAGTCGATTAAGGTGGGCGATCCTATGCATCCTGATACCCAGATGGGGCCAAAGATTAACGCCCGTGAGATTACTAATATAAGCAAACTCTTAAAAGACGGTCTAAACCAAGGTGCAACAATCTTGTGCGGCGGTAAAGAAGCAAATGTTGATGGCTTTGAAAAAGGCCACTGGTTTGAGCCAACCCTAGTGGGCAATGTTTCTCACGACAATGTGTTAATGCATGAAGAAACCTTCGGACCAATCCTGCCCGTCATGAAAATAGCCAGTATCGAACAAGCTATTGAGTTTACTAACGACAGTGAGTATGGCCTTTCCGCCTACCTCTATACCTCTTCACTAAAACATATAAACAAAGCTATTGCAGAGATGGAAGTGGGTGAAGTGTATGTAAACCGTGGCATCGGTGAGCAGCACCAAGGCTTTCACAATGGCTGGAAAAAAAGTGGAATGGGTGGCGAAGATGGTTTGTACGGCCTAGAGCAGTACCTAGATAAAAAAACCATTTATATGCACGAACCAACCTAATCACACTTCAGTCAACACACTAGAATCACTTAGCTACCAACCCTTCCTATCTGGATTTCATCTAGATAGGGAGTCTTTCCCGCCATAAATTTCGCTGTATTGGCACTTAACAGTGAGGCTCCTACATTGATTAAAACGACGATATCCAAAATAGCATTTGTTACTACCCTAGTGGTGAGCTCCACCTATAGTTTTGCGCAAAATGAGCAACCTAACATTCTGTGGATTATTACTGACGACCACCGGCCAGACTCAGTTCAAGCTTACAATCGTGCGACAACAGGTAAAAGCGAAAGCGCGTTGGGCTACGTGTCATCGCCAAATATCGATAAACTGGCAGCTGAAGGCGTCATGTTTACCCGCGCTTATAACAACTCTCCTGCCTGTGGACCGTCCCGCACGTCGATGCATACGGGTCGTTACCCTTTTCGCAATGGTAAATATGCATGGGAACATACCCATCAAGAAGCTGATTTTACGCGCCCAGCAGTGTCCCAAAGCTTACGTGATGCAGGTTATAACACGGCAATAATTGGCAAACATCACCATGGTATTTCAGAAAAGCTGGGAGAGCCGAGCACTATTTTCGATTTTGCCCTAGAATACAATCGTGACCTACACAGGGCGGGTTTAGGCGGTTTATATTCAACGGGGTCACACGGCCTAACTGATGGCGTGCTATTGCGCCAAGACGCGACTGAAACCGTGTTCTACCCTGATGGTACGAAAAAACAATATGTGCTATCGAAAGCTGACCGAAACTTAAGCGCAGAAGAAGAGGCTATTAAAACCTCAGTAGAAGACGAGTTTGATATTTTGCGTGCCTACACACGTATAAACACAGGATTAATTCTTGGCGGCGTCAACCCTCAACCCGCCGATAAGACAGTAGATGCACTCATTGTTGAAGAGTTTGAAAACCACTTAGCCAATGCAAGTCAAAGTTACACTACCCTAGCAGGGAAAAAAGTTAACGGCCCTGACGCATCTAAACCCGTCTTCGTAAACCTAGGGTTTCACTTACCTCATACACCGGTACTTCCGCCTAAGTCTTACAGAGACAAATTCAAAGACCAACCCTATAAATTACCCGAGTTTAGTGCTGAAGAAGTTGGAAGTTTCCCCACCCAGCTTCAGCAAATTTATAACGAATCTAAAACCGATGGTATGACAGAACAAGACAAGCTTCAGGCTGTTCGCGATTACTATGCTTTTACCGCATTTGGTGATGCACTCATCGGTGAAGCTGTAGATGCTTTCAAAGCCTATTCAGCGAAACAAAATCGCGAGTACCTAATTGTTTTCACGGTAGGCGACCACGGTTGGCATTTAGGTGAGCAAGGTATGATGGCTAAATTTGGCCCTTGGAAACAATCGCTCAATGGCGCGGTTATTGTCGTGTCGTCAGATAAAAAAACCTATTCCGCCGGTAAGGTAGTCGATGAATTAGTGGAGTACGTAGACTTAGCCCCGACCCTTTTGGCTGGCGCAAATATCGATATTCGGACTGCCCAATACGACTACTTAGATGGCGTCGACCTCGCGAGCATTGCCAAGGATGAGGGTTTTAGCCGAGAGTATATTTTAGGAGAAATGAATTTAGTCAGTGGTCATAGAGCTTACTTACGTACTGAAAACTTTGCGTTCTCAATGCGAACCCGAGACAGACGTGAACCTGCCACTACGCCCTATCTAAACGATGATATTACGTGGGCCTTAACTGCACACCCCTTGAAAGTAGACTTAGCGCTGTATGACTTAAGAGTCGATCCTCTTGAGCGACAGAACGTTGCGTATACGGTTGAGTATTTAAAACTTGCAGAATGGTTTCGTCAAAAACTCGGGCGTATTGTGTTAGGGGATGGCCGGGTTGAAATGGATTGGAACACGGTCAATAACTATAATATTAGCAATTTTGCAGACGGTGCCGATGACAAAAAAATCAATATCCCCAACGACCTTATCCCTCAACCTGGCGTTACTAATCCACAACGTTTCAATTTGTAATTGACGCCTACGTTATTTTCGCTGCGCTTTTACTCCGTAAAGTGCTGGTTAAACAACGACTGCAATGAACAATGCAGTCGTTGTTTGGTATTACGTACCACCAGCGTAGTTTTGGTAAACCACTTTAACCTTGTAGCCATTCTGCACGGCTATCGGCTTATTCAGTATCGGTTATTGGTTTACCATTTTAGCGTTGCCCCGAAGTGAATGGCACCTTGGTATTTAGCATTCGTACTGTGCTCTCACTTGGTTTTTTACTGGACAATTTAAAGAAAAACGTTAACAATTCGCCAATCTTATTGCTATAAAAGTTGGAGTTCCCATGAAACCGAAAATTCTCTCTGTTCGTGATCAAATTGCTGACCTTATCCGTTCAGATATAATTTCCGGTGAACTAGCGCCAAACACTAAGCTAAATGAGATTCAACTAGCGGACCGGTTTGATGTGTCCAGAGGCCCTATTCGTGACGTCATATTAAAACTTACCAAAGAAGGTTTATTGGTAAGTAAAAACAACGTTGGCGCGTCTGTAAACACACCACTTCCTTCTGAACTACAAAAACTAAGTATTGATTTGCGAAAGAAGATTGAAGAGTATGCGGCTAAGCAATTGGCGGGAAATTTAACCCCAGAGCAATTGGCTAATATGGATAAGCTTATCGACAATATGCAAGAGCATTTTGAGCGCGATGAGTACACTGAACTGACTAAAGCTGATATCGCGTTCCATGAATACTTTGTTGAACTTGCTGGCGGTGAAAGCCTACTTAACTTGTGGTACCCCATTGTTATCCGTATGCGTATGAATTATCAACGCATCAAATCATCTAACAAATTAGTAGATGAACACCGAGATATCGTAAATGCATTTCGAGAAGGTGACGCCAAAGGCGCTATTGTCGCCATCCGTAAAAATATCAAATAGCCGTCTTCGGCTTCTTAGGGTATTAGCCTTAAATTAATCCCAGCACTACAATAATGGCCGCCAAATCATTTAGCGGCCATTAAAAATGGTTTCCTTTCTTACCTTCCTACTTACCTCAGCAAATTTCTCCGCTTCAACCTTTTTCAAATTACCACTTAAGCCACAGCAGTGCCCAAAGACAATTCTGTATTTTACAAAAACTAAATAAAACTAGAGCCTTAAACTCATCACAAAAGTTACCTTTCCAATTTCTATGCTCTAACACGTCAACCTTTACAATACATCCAGCCTTGCTATCTACCACATCTGCAGTCGCTAACCTCAAACAATAAGTACTCGTTTCGCCCAAATCTACTCTGCTGTGCTTTTTAAAAAAGGGACTTCATAGATTCTCTTCACATAACCGCCAGATCATATTGTTGACAATTAACATTAGAACATTAATAATGAATCTTATTAACAAAGCTTTTACACGATAGTGACGGGAATATTTATGCAAACGAAAAAGTTTAATGCGGTCTCGGCTGCAGTAGCCTGTGCCCTGCTAAGTAATGGTTTGATGGCTCAAGAAGATAAGTCTGTCGAAGTTATTGAAGTGAAAGGTATTCGAGGCTCACTCACCTCAGCGATGGATATCAAGCGAGAATCATCTGGTGTTGTAGAAGCCATTTCTGCTGAAGACATTGGAAAATTTCCAGACACCAACCTTGCAGAATCATTGCAACGTATCACCGGTGTATCTATTGACCGAACCAACAATGAAGGTAATCAGGTTACAGTTCGAGGTTTCGGACCTAGCTTTAATTTAGTCACTTTAAATAACCGTCAGATGCCTAATTCATCCTCTCTGCTGACAAGCGGCATATCACGGAGTTTTAACTTCCGGGAGATTGCGGCCGAAAGTGTTTCTGGTGTGGAAGTACACAAAACAGGTAAAGCCGATGTCAGTTCCGGCGGCTTAGGCGCTACTATAAACATTAATACCGCTCGTCCTTTTGAGATGGATGAATTCATGGCTGCGTGGAGTGCAAAAGCAGTAATGGACACCAGCGTAACCGATGGAGATAGTGTTACGCCTGAGTTCTCTGGCATGGTAAGTAAAACATTCGATGATAAAAGGTTTGGGGTACTGGCGTCGTTTTCCTATGCTGAACGAGATAGCCATGTGGATCGTATTGGAACTCAAGGGTGGAGTCGTGGCTACCCAGGCCAAGCTAACCCAGATACCAGTGCTATCGATATTTCAAAAAACCCTACCCTGGCAACATGGCGCACACCCACCGTTGATTTAGAAGAGTCTAACTACAGTCGTGACCGAATAAATGGACAGGTAGTGCTTCAATTCAGACCAACAGATTCACTCACCACCACATTAGATTATGTTATATCTCGCTTAGATGAAAACGGTAAAATGAACCGTATGAGTTTTTGGTTTGATAACGTACAAGAAGGTGCAGCTGACGAAAACGGCACCATTATCAATCCTAGCCGCATGAATGACGAGCTTAATTTCTGGGCATGGGAATACAATTTTGAAACTGAAAATGACTCCTATGGCGTTAATTTTGAGTGGCGGGCTACCGACGCACTGAGCTTCGAATTAGATTTGCATGATTCAACATCACATTCAAATCCCGGCGGTCTACCTGCTGAACGGATCGCTAACTTAAAAAATCCATTTGGCGACCTGGCACCTGTCCATATCAGTGCTGACTTCAGCGGCGATACTCCTATTGCATATTATGATGATACTGGGGTACCTGGTGGCGCCTATGCGCCTGAAAATATAGAGGCAGATCTATATCAGGAACGTGGTTACGAGATTGAAAATAATATTCAGCAAATACAGTTATTCGGTAAATGGCTAAATATGGAAACAGGGGCATTAGATGCCATTAATTTCGGTTTTGCTCATACCAAATATGATGTAGATAGTAACAATATTTATAGTGATAATTTTGCGCTAGGCAATGGCACGTTGGACATTAGTGAACTCGACTATGAGTTTCGTCCTGGTGGCGTAGGCTTTGAATTTCTTCCTATTTATAGTGCCAATGACTTTCTTGATCTCGTAAGGGAACAATCCCTTTATAATGAAGCCGATGTTCGTCGCAATGGTATTTCGGAAGAAACGACTGCGGTATTTCTCTCCTTTGATTTTGTCACCGATTTTAACAACATGCCGATCAACGCTAGCTTTGGTGTGAGATACGAAGAAACTGACGTTGAGTCTTACTCAGTGCAACGCCCAGTGGTAGGCTTTAATTGGATTACGCCAATACAACTGGCAAAAGTATTGGCTGCCGAGGAGCTAACCGAAACGCTGGAAGGAGACTACGAACAATTCTTGCCCAACTTAGATATTAGTATGGAAATTACTGACGATTTAGTCGCTAGGTTTTCTTACAGTAAAACTATCGCAAGAAGTAGTATTGGCGCTATGTTCCCAGCCACAAGTTTAGACTTACACCGTGCAGGTGGGCCATTTCGTGCGTCTCAAGGCAACCCTAATCTACTTCCTTTCGAGTCTCAAAACGTGGACTTATCGCTAGAGTACTACTACGACGATGGTAGCTATGTTTCCGTTGGCCACTTCCGTAAGCAAGTTGATAACTTTATTTCTACTGGCCAGATAGAGAGCGAAATAGAAGGCCCTAATGGCCCACTAACTGACCCAAGTGTAAGCGCGAGAGCGAACTGCCCAGATGGCACTGTTACTGACCCAGTAGCCGCCTGTGTTTCCCAACCTGGCGATCCTGCTATCGCATGGGAAATTTCTACGCCGTTAAATCTTGATGCCACGCGTGTCTATGGTTGGGAGTTCAACGTACAGCATCTGTTTGGTGAAACAGGTTTTGGCACCGTGGTTAACTACACCATGGTAAATAGTGCAGACGAATATGATGTTTATTCTTTGGAAAACAACTTTGCACTAACCGGCTTAAGCGATTCAGCTAACTTCGTATTGTTTTATGAAAAGGACTATTACCAAGTTAGAGCAGCGTATAACTGGCGAGATGAGTTTTTACTTTCTGGTGGTTTAGAGCCTACCTTTACCGAGGCGTACAGCCAACTTGATATCTCAGCAAGTTACGATATTAATGACCATGTATCTGTGTACCTAGATGGTATTAACGTAACCGATGAAAGTACCCGTAGACATGGTCGCTTCAGCAATCAGCTTATCGACTATGAAACGTATGGCCCCCGCTACAATGTGGGTGTGAGAGGTAAGTTCTAAGAAAATAGAAATGGTGTCGCGCTACTTAATACAACGCAAAAATAAGGATTATTCTACGCTTATCAATAATTTTGCCTTGGGGGAAATTCCCCCAAGGCAAACCATTATTAGCAAGCTACAACACTAAAGATTCTCTTCTGCAAAGCTGGCTAAACGGCTTCGCACTACCCCATCTAGGTTCAGTGTTGCACTGCCGGAGAAGTCTTTGAACTTCTCTACCAGGTAAGTAAGCCCTGAAGTTACGGCACTTAAGTAATTACTGTCGATTTGGGCCAAGTTTCCGCCCACAATAATTTTGGTACCTTCACCGCATCGGGTGATAATGGTTTTAAGCTGTGACGCAGTTAAGTTCTGAGATTCATCCAAAATAACAATAGAATTTTGAATGCTTCGCCCGCGCATAAAGTTAACCGACTTATACTGGATATTGGCTTTCTCCATGATGTAATTCATAGAGCCTTTCACATTTTCGTCGTGCTTATGTAGCACCTCTAACGAGTCTGTAATGGCCGCCAGCCACGGCAGCATTTTCTCTTCTTCCGTGCCCGGCAAGAAGCCTATCGATTCGGCTATTTCTGGCGTGCTACGTGTCACGATTATCTTATCGTACATGTTACGCTCTACCACCATTTCAAGGGCGGCGGCTAAGGCCAATAGGGTTTTACCACTCCCAGCAGGGCCAGTAAGGATCACCAAGTCGATGTGTGGGTCAAGCAACGCATGAAGCGCCATAGCTTGGCCAATGTTTTTTGGTGTAATTCCCCATGCATGGCGGCCCATTAAGCGCTCATAGCCTAAATCGAGCACTTCAAGAGAGTCGCCGTTAATCGCCTCAACGAGTCCAGCAAAATCGTTGCTTTCATCAAGTAGAAACTCATTGATGTAAGCTTCTGGCAGCATGGCTTTGGGAATGGTGTGAATGGTATCGCGACCTTCAGTACGACTGTCTACGCTTTTAACCTTGTCCCAGAAATTGCCTTCAAACCGATGGAAGCCCCGAGATAAGTATTTAATATCACTGATAAGTTGGTCGGTGCGGTAATCCTCTACATGAGCCAGACCTGCCCCTTTAGCTTTAAGGCGCATGTTGAGATCTTTGGTGACCAACACCACTTGTTGCGGTGCATTCGCTTTTTGCAAATGCAGGGCCACATTAATGATGCGGTTGTCGTTCTCATTACTGGTGAACACTTGCTGCGATTGTGCCATGCCCAAATCAGTATAAATAGACAACGAACCTGTGGGTGCTGTTTCACCTGCGCCCATTCCCACCATAGATACACCGGCCACCATATTGTCAGGTGACGCATCGTGCAATAAGTCTTCCATTGCACGAATAGATACTCGCGCATCTCGGGCAACGTCTTTCTTACTGTCTTTGATGTAATCTAGTTCTTCAAGCACTGTCATTGGTACAACGACATCGTGTTCTTTAAAGGAGAGAAATGCGTGAGGTTCGTGCAGCAGAATATTGGTATCGAGGACGTATATTTTTGTATCAGTGGAATTTTTTCTTGGCATCCTTTACTCCGGTAAATAAGGCCAGGCACACACAACAAATTAGCGTGCTAGGAACAGTTCCGCTGAAGGAGAAGAAGTTGTCGCTCGAACAGGACTTCCACTCCTTGTCGCGTCGACCGAAAAGTGGCAGTTACCTAAACACCGCCACTTCACACGCTTGCCCAACAAACAATCACAAGCGCTAAATCCACCATAATCCAGATTTTCATTATTAGCACTGTTTTTCTGATAAATTTTTTTTCTTCTGTTTCTGCCTTCCTCCTCCAACCACATTTTCCTACCCAAGATTAAAACGCACAAATGGGCTAGTATTAATGACTTATTAATACACAATGCGTACAATACCGCCCCCGCAAAAAAGGTTGGTGATTTATGAGTTCAGGGAATCCGTTTTCCATTGGTCAGCGTTGGTTAAGTAATACTGAAACCGAATTAGGTTTAGGCGCTGTTATTAGTGTTGATTTTCGCTCAGTTGAGGTGTTTTTCCCTGCCACGGGTGAAGCACGAATGTATACAAAACAAGATGCACCACTTACCCGTTTAGTCTTTGATATTGGCGAAACAATAAAGAGCCAAGACGGCTGGCAAATGACGATTTCTGAAATTGAAGAAAGTCAGGGCGTTTGCATTTATTTCGGTATCCGCGAAGACACCAAAGCACAGGTTCGCCTATCTGAAACCTTGCTTGATCACCATATTCGATTAAACCAACCTGAAAAGCGCTTGTTCAGCGAGCAACTTGACCACCCTAAGTGGTTCGACTTACGTCTTAATGCCCTGAACCACCAATACGATTATTTACGCTCAAGCACCTTGGGCTTAGCGGGTGCACGTATCTCGCTCATTCCCCACCAGCTACATATTGCCTCTGAAGTGGGTGGACGCCACGCACCACGTGTTTTACTTGCCGATGAAGTTGGCTTAGGTAAAACCATTGAAGCCGCGCTTATTATTCATCAGCAACTGCGTACGGGGCGCGCTCAGCGAGTATTAATTTTAGTGCCTGATTCATTGGTACATCAGTGGTTAGTTGAAATGCTGCGCAGAATTAATCTGCCTTTCGCTATTTTTGATGAAAGCCGATGCGAAGCTTTAGATGATGATGGGGAAACCAACCCATTTGATAACGACCAGTTAGTGCTATGTAGCATAGACTTTTTAAGTCAGAGCGAAAAACGTCAACAACAAATTCAAGCGGCATCGTGGGATTTAATGGTGGTTGATGAGGCCCATCACCTTGCGTGGTCTGCCGATGCCCCTTCTGCTGAATACACTTTGGTGGAAGCGTTGGCTAATGAAACGCCAGGTGTATTGCTATTAACCGCAACACCAGATCAACTTGGCCATGAAAGCCACTTTGCCCGCTTGCGATTACTCGACCCTGCCCGCTTCCATAGTTACGAAGCGTTTTTAACAGAAGAGTCGCGTTACAGTCAGCTTGCTGACGCTGTAGCCCCGTTACTTTCAGACACCACACCGGACGAAAAGCAGCGCACTAAGCTAACCGACTTCGCCCCGGATGTGATGGAAAATGCAGGTGATTTAGCACAACCTGAAGCACGCCGAGAACTAGTACATCAGCTTATTGATTGCCACGGTACTGGCAGAATGCTGTTTAGAAACCGCAGAGCCAATATTGAAGGCTTTCCTGACCGCGTATTGCTTGGCTACCAACTTGAACTGCCAGTGGTATATGAAAGTGCGGTAACCGGTGGTGATTTAACCCATGCGTTATACCCTGAGCGTATGCCAAGCGTGGTGAATAGCTGGATGGATGAAGATCCTCGGGTAGGCTGGTTACTTGATTTTATGCAATCGGTAAAACCAGAAAAGATATTACTGATTTGTGCCAGTGCGCGCACCGCACAAGAACTTGGTGAAGTCATTCGCACTCAAACCGGTGTACGTCATAGCGTATTCCACGAAGGCATGACCATTGTAGAACGAGACAAAGCCGCCCATTATTTTTCTGATGAAGAAGATGGCGCGCAAATATTGCTGTGTAGCGAAATTGGCAGTGAAGGGCGTAACTTCCAATTTGCTCATCACTTGGTGTTATTCGATTTACCCGTCACTCCCGACTTACTTGAACAACGAATTGGTCGCTTAGATCGTATCGGTCAAACTCAAACCGTTGAAATTCACGTGCCTTATTTGAAAAACACCGCTCAGCATGTGTTGGTGGATTGGTATCATGAAGGGCTTAATGCGTTCGAGAAAACCTGCCCTACCGGCTCAGGTGTGTTTGACGACGTAAAAACCTTGTTGATTGGTGCGTGTTTGCATCCTCACGATCTCCATACTCGTGATGAACTTATCAACTTAAGTACCACGTTAAATAGTCAGTTAGTGGCACAGTTGGAAGCCGGCCGTGACCGTTTATTAGAACTTAATGCCTCTGGTGAAGGCCGCGTTGAGCAGTTGCTTGAAGACATCATATTGCTTGATAACTCGCAAGATTTGTCCCGTTTTATGGGTCGTTTGTTTGATGCTATTGGTGTTCAGCAAGAAGAAAAAGGCAGCGATTGCTTCATTCTTATGCCAACAGAATCTATGGTTAGCCAATTACCGGGGCTTGACCCTGAAGGCATGACCGTAACCTATAAGCGCCGAGTTGCTACAACCCTAGAAAATGTACAGTTTTTAAGTTGGGATCACCCTCTTGTGCATACCGCTATCGATTTAGTGCTTAGTGATGTGCATGGTAAAAGCAGCATTGGCTTTATTGCTGACCCTGACTTGCCCAAAGGCGCTTACTGGTTAGAGGCTTTGTTTGTGCTAGATGCCAACGCCCCAAAAGCCCTCCAGCTTGGCCGCTTCTTACCTCAAACGCCACTGCGTATTTGTTTAGATGCACAAGGTAACCAAGTAGATTTAACCTTCGAGATAAAGCGTAAAGTAAACCGCAAAATTTCGCATCAGTTAATAAAAGCGCTTCAACAGCCGCTTACCTTAGCAATTGAAAACAGCCGTAAACTGGCGCATCAACAAGCGAATCAAAAGCTACACGATGCACTGCAAGACATGCATAAAACCCTAAACAGTGAAATCCAGCGTTTAGTCGATTTGCAGAAGCGTAACCCGTCAGTACGTGACAGTGAAATCGAGTTTATTGAAAATCAAATGAACGCATTGGACAAAGTAATACAAGGCGCTGATGTGCAATTTGATGCCCTTCGTTTAGTGGTGAATAACCCTTAATGGCTAATCCAGCGTTTGTTTATAACCCGCCCGTACAGCCCTATTTAACCATTCTCTACCAAGATGATGACATCTTGGTAGCGAATAAGCCCAGCGGCCTGTTAAGTGTGCCAGGTAAAGCAGAAGAACATAAAGACTCGCTCATTAGCAGAGTTAATACTGTGTTTCCTACGGCGACGGTAGTCCATAGGCTCGATATGGCAACGTCGGGTATTATGGTGATGGCGCTTAACAAAGAAAGCCATCGACATATTTCAAAGCAATTTGAATTACGTCAAACCAAGAAACGTTATTTCGCTCGGGTTTTCGGTAACGTGAAAAACAGTGAGGGAGAAGTAAATTTACCCCTAATTTGTGATTGGCCTAATCGCCCTAAGCAAATGGTGGATTATGCGCGAGGCAAAAAAGCTCTCACCCATTATGAAGTGGTAGACGTTATACCAAAAGTATCACCTCAACCCGTTAATTCAGCCGCTAGCTCTTATACTAGCCCCAGCACTAGCACTACGAGTGAGCTAAGCGAAACGTTAGTGGCCTTGTACCCCGTTACTGGGCGCTCCCACCAACTACGTGTTCACATGCTTGAGTTAGGTCACCCTATCTTAGGTGATAGGTTGTATGCTCATGCTGAAGCGCTGAGTATGGCCGAACGTTTGCAGTTGCATGCAGAAAGCTTGAGCTTTGCGCATCCTGCCTCGGAAGACTGGTTAACCTTTCAAACGCCTATCCCGTTTACTGCTTATGCCCATTACTCCCCCGCCCCACTATCTATAGATTGAGACTTTGGGGCGCTTCTTAGCTACCTGCTTCAGCTTTTATCATTTAAGCGGTTAATTAACCAAATGCTAAAAAATACTATTGGTTCGAACTGAAGTTTTCAAAGCTTTAGCCGATAATAAAACTGTTGAATGCTTTATTGGTACGCCATGTTACGTTTATTTCGCTTTCTCGTGGTGGGTTGCAGCTTTAGCCTTATGTTTTTGATGGGATATTTTGCGCCTGGTGCGCAAGCCCAAAGCTTGTATGAGGATATTACCCACGCTTTTTTACCCGATGACATTACCTATGTAATGGCTGGGGAAATCCGCGTGCCTATTTTTGAGAGCCCATCAGCATTACCCATCTCTCGCGGAGCGGCCATTATATTAGCTGATGCCTCACCCACCGGACTTTCTATTGGGGACGCGCGTCACTTAGCCAGCTTACTGAATGAAAAAGGTTGGCATGCTGTGGTTAGCCCAGTTTCATTCACGCTAGAAGAAGACCCTGACCTTCCCGTCGATGAAGCCATTCACCCGAAAAGTGACAGTCGACTTCAGCGACAAAGTTACGTATCGTCCAGTCAGCATTTAACCATCTTAATCAATGCGCTTAATACGCACCTTGAAAGTCATCAAGGGTTTAGAATGAACATTGCTTATGGTATGCAGGCTGCACAATTGCTGGATTTAGGTTCTAAAGGCATTATTCCCTCACCAGACACTTTAGTCGCCATCACCCCCTTTTGGCCGAATGCCGACATAAATCGCGGTGTACCTGAATTTATTGCTGGAACAGAATTCCCGGTATTAGATTTATCTATTAACGACACCAATACATGGGCATCGCAAACAGAAACGAAACGAAAACAACTTGCCATCACCTCACTCAAACTCCACTACAGACAACAGTCACTCTCAACCCAAAATTCAACCTTTGGTCTAATGGACAATGAGAATAGCGCTAAAATTCAGTTGATTGCTGGCAGCGTTCTTGGATGGACTCAACATTTAGGCTGGTAATTAGAATCTAAACCAACTAGTCTAATTTACAGCTTAAAACAGTAATCTATCTCATGTGCCTTGTGTTTCACAAGGTATCACTGATTGTTCTGAACTATAATTCATTTTAATCTTTAATAACGGCGGCTGTGTGTCTATGACTGTTCAAACATTCGTAAACAAAAAGGCCAAGCAGCTGTGTTTTTATCTGAGGTCATTTTGGCAAGGAGAGCTTCCGGTCGAGGAGATCGAACTATTCTTTTGGGATAGTATGGAAGAATGGGGCCAGATAGAGTACACATTTACCCAACCTTACACCTATAAGGAACGGGTCTTTTGGCATTTGCTCCATCAAGTCCATTTTTGGCAAGAAGATAAGTTACGTTCAGATAAATATCTCGTCGATGAGTTAATGAACTGTGTATTGTTCTTAGAAGGAAAAGGGCACTGCCCCATCGATTGTGTTGGTATCCGTCCCTAACGACTTTCTTTATTCCTTAATTTATCAGTGATTCAACCCTTTATCGCTCGTTTTCATTGAAACTCAAGCGTGATCATGGCTCAATACGAAACGATCACGCTTTGGCCATGGAACGCAATTGTTAGACTCTCTGAAAACTTATCACGACCGACGTTACCTCAGTATTTTTCTATTTGGCATTACCAGTGGTTTTCCATGGATTATGATTGGTTCAGTGCTATCTGCTTGGTTAAAAGATGAAGGCCTATCTCGGTCAGCCATTGGCTTGTTTGGTGCTATCTTTGCGGTCTATTCATTCAATTTTCTTTGGTCTCCTTTAATTGACCGCGTAAAACCTCGCTTTCTTGGCCAGCGTCGAGGCTGGATTTTCATCATGCAAGGTGGCATAGCCCTGTGTTGTGCGTTGATGACACAGTTATCGGCCAATAGTCACTTATTTTATTTGGCATTGGTGGGTTTGCTCATCGCTATTTTTTCTTCTACTCAAGATATTGCGATAGATGGTTATCGAATTGATGTTATTGAAGAAAATGACAATGACGGTTTATCTGCTGCCTCTTCCGTTGCCACCGCAGGATGGTGGACGGGTTATGGTGGACTTGGGGCCATCCCGTTTTTTATTGCAGACAACAGCAGCTGGTATTGGCCTGATATTTACGGCTTACTTGCCCTTTTCATGCTTCTACTTATGGTCTCAACACTTTTTGCTAAAGAACCAGACATAGACAGGGATTTATTGCGTAGCCAAGTGGTGGGGAGCCCAACACAAGGCAGTGCCGGAGAAGGCTCTTCTAGAATAGCGTTTTGGTTTAAACAAACTTTAGTGGCCCCTTTTTCCGAGTTTTTCTCCCGTAATGGCGTCAAGCTCGCCCTCTCGTTTTTGCTGTTTATATTCTTGTTTAAGATTGGAGAAGCCTTCTTAGGAAGAATGAGTATCGTTTTTTACAAAGAGATTGGTTTTTCAAATAGCGATATAGGCACTTACTCAAAGCTGCTCAATTGGTGGGTAACCATTATCTTTTCTCTGATAGGTGGGCTAGTCAATATTCGCTACGGCATTTACAAGGGCTTAATGACCGCCGGTATTGCTATGGCGGCTTCTAACCTTATGTTCTCACTTATAGCCACTACTGGGCCTGATGTTACACTACTGGCCGCCGCGGTTATTATCGACGGTTTTACGGCTGCTTGGAGCACCGTGGCTATGGTCGCTTTTATTTCTCTGTTGTGTAATCGCGCTTTCAGTGCCACCCAATACGCCCTTATGGCATCGCTAAGTGTAGCGGGAAGAACCTTAGTAGCATCCAGTAGTGGTTTCGTGGTTGATTTCCTTGACGGTAATTGGAGCCAGTTCTTTGTTATTACAGCACTTATGGTTATTCCCAGTTTGCTGTTCTTACACAATATTAGACATAAAATCACTCATTTAGAAAAATCTAAAACTTCTGAGCAATAACATTGCAATAACTCATTTCCCATCTAAAGTTAAACTACTGTGCATATAGCAATGATGAGGAAATGAGTTCGTAAAAGGATGGCCTAAATTAGCCATATAATAAGCTTTCACTTGGCTTCAATGTAGCCGATTAAAATGTAGTAGTAGTGGGTCTGGCGAAAGCCCAATGGCTAAGTGGAAAGCCAGTAACGTCTAATGGAAAATCAAGAAAAGACCAATAGTAGGCGTAGTAGCATGGAGTCGCTATGAGCAAGAATGAAGTACCGTTTAACGAAGTAACGCATTGGAATTTATACATCGCTACAGGGTTTGCCGTAGTTATATTGTGTTTTTTCGCCTACCTATACCACTTTTTACACACCCACTATACGTTGTCGCAATCGCTAAGTGCGAGCAACTCACTGCATCATGCACTCATTGAAATAGAAAACCATATTGAGACACTTACTAAGCCACAACCTTCAGATGAAATAGCCACTATTCAGAGGGAATTAGTGCCCCTTGTCGTTGAAGCAAAGTATCACTTTCAACATGCTTTTTTAATTGACGATGCGCATTTCGATGACTTTAATACCCAAGCACTCAGTTTAGATGCCTATATCAGCGAACAACAAATGAGCACTTCACTTTCACTTCCCGAGCAGGTGAAAGTTACTTTTTATTTGCTCCGTACTATTGTTGGTTTACCCCCTAGTGAAGTAGCGGGTTATCTATCCCCCCCGCTTCAGCTTTCGCCACTCATTAGAGATATTCGGCTTCAAGAACAAATCACCTTGAATCGGTTGAGTCACAGTGCTCAGAACCTCAAGGTAAGCTTGTTCGTGATTACCGCCTTGTTAGCACTTTCTCTTATGGCGCTGTGGCTATTTGTTTTCTCAAAAATCAACCAAAATAGAACTCGCCTACTTAAGAAAGAAGCGCATATCTCTTCGAAATATCAAGAATCTGAAGCCTTACTTGAGAATGAAAAGCGCGACTTCCTAAACTTAGTGAGCCACGAGTTTAGAGGACCAATTAGTGCCATCATTACTGCACTAGAACTTATTCCTAACATGAAGCACCAGCAAGGAAAGCTCATTCAACAAGCTGAACAATCATGCTATCGGCTGTTAAATTTAACCAATAACTTGCTCGATATTTTATCGATTGGTAGCGAACAAGATAAACACATTGGCCGAGTTGACCTCATCAGTTTACTCGACGAGTGCATATCCCCTTACTCCGTTCAGGTTAGAGGGAAAAAAGTCGAATTTACGATGCATTGCAACCATAGCGTGCCGCACTTTATCGAAGGGGATGCCATAAACTTATCTAAAGTCATCCGCAACACGTTAGACAATGCCGTTAAGTTCACACCCAATGGCATCATCGATGTAAACGTCACAACCTTGGTGAGAAACAAAAAGGTATTTTTGGTCATAAAAGTGAGAGACTCAGGACTAGGCATTGCGGATGATATAAAGTCTAAAATTTTTGAACGCTTTTTTCGTGGCGAACAGCCGCTAGATCATAGGTTTCCAGGTGCTGGCATTGGGCTAACTGTGGTGCAGAAAAGTATTGATCAACTTGGCGGCCGCCTTTCGTTTACAAGCCAAGAGGGCATTGGTACTGAATTTGTTGCCAATATTCCTATTACGCCTTTACCCGATATCGAAACACCCAAAGCTAATACTAGCAATGCGCGCTTCGCTATTGTTGATGATTTAGAAATTTCTCGACTGCATATACAAAACATTATTACTAGCGAAGGGTTTTCCGCCCGTTGTTTTGCTTCAGGTTCAGACCTATTAAGCTTGCATGATGAGTTACTACAATACACTGCCATTTTCGCCGACCTTTACATGCCTGGCATCGATGGTTTAGAGCTAACTCGAACACTTCATGCAATTTACGGAAAGCGTACGCCACCTATTGTGGTGTTGTCGGCGACACCAGATATTGCCAATGTTATTGCAAACAGTAAGCTTGAAATATGGCAATCTTTTGTTAAGCCAGTTGATAAAAACCGTATTGTAGATACGCTTCATCACTTAGCACATCCGAATAAATCCGCCTATCAATCGGTGAGTCATGCCAAGATACTGGTGGTAGAAGATGAGCCTATCAATGCACAGATGCTTGAAAATATGCTGATATGCATGGGTCACTCACCTAAGACAGTAACCAATGGTAATGACGCCATCATGCTAGCGAGTGAAGAGTCCTACGACGCTATTTTGTTAGATATTAATTTACCTGATATAAGCGGATTAGAGGTGGCAAAAATCATTAAAGAGAAAAAACCAAATATTCCCATCGTTGCTATTACGGCTAACGCACATAAAGACGACAGGAAGGCCTCTGAGCTTGCTGGTGTTCGATACCACTTAGTTAAACCTGTTACCTTTCAAGAGTTGAAAAATACATTAGGATTAACCCTGTTGAAGTTATAGGGAGTAAACGCAGAGTTGGTGTAATAAGCGCACTACCAACTCTGTCTGAAGCTACCGAAGAAGACTATGCATGTAGTTACGTTACAAATAGTTGCGTTACAAAGAGTTGCGTTACACTCTGGCTAGCGCGCTAATACAGTATTTATTCCGCCCACTTTCTTTAGCTTCGTAAAGCGCCTGGTCAGCTTTTTCAAGCCAAGCCATGGAGCTTTTACTGTTAAGGTCGAATTCAGCTAGGCCCAAACTCACCGTAAAAGTAATTTCTTCACCATCGTGCTCTACCACCAAACGTTCCGCTAAACGACGAATACGCTCAGCCACTATAACGGCTTTTTCAACGGGTGAGTCGGTGAGAATAACGGCAAATTCTTCGCCGCCATAACGGCCTGCTAAATCAGTTTCCCTAACACAGCGCTTGATAAGAGCGGACAGCATTTGAATAACTTTATCACCGGCTTGGTGCCCATAGGTATCATTCACTTTTTTAAAGTGGTCGATATCCAACATCATTGCAGTGCTTGCCTTATCTTGGCGCTTCGCTAACTTATAAGATTGCTCAAAACGCTCCTGCCAGTATCGACGATTAAACAGCCCCGTTAAGCCATCAATTCGGCTGGCAGTTTTTAGCTCTTCATTCAGTCTTTCCATACCAATTTTGCTAAGTGCTTGGTCTGTTACGTCATAAACGACGATACAGAACTTCTCAACATTACCGGTTTCAGAAATTAAAGGAAACATGGTCACGTTCTGATACATGTAACTTGCTTGGCAGGTAATAGGTCTATTGCCGCCAAATTTAAATAAGTATTGGCGCTGTTCCCAAATAATAAATACAGGGCTTTTTAAGTTAAATACTGGGCCTGATTTAAGCCTTAGCCAATTTTCATCAATTTCTGAAAAATGGGTAAATAACGAGGTGCCTTTAATATCGCGGGGTAGAATTGAAGAGTGGTTTTCCATGAATTTGTTCCACGCATCTACCTTGAAATCTCTATCCAACACGACAATACCCACTTCGATAGAGTCGAGCAGTTCAGCAGGTAAATTTCCGTTTTTGGTAAGTGAAATCATTATGAAGCTTCCTTTTCTACATCCACTAAACGACCATAAATATGGTTCATCGCTTCATCGGGAAACAGGAGTAACAAATCGAATGCAATATCTCTGGCTTTAATGGCGTAACCAATTTCGATTGCCATTACCTTGCCCCACTTCTTAACATTGTCATTAAGCAACGCAGCTAGTCCCCGATGGCGACCGAGCAATACAGGAAGCGTATGACTAAATGACACGTTTAGTTGTTCAGACAGTCCATTTAAGCATGCTCCGATTAAAATATTCGACACATCCATTAAGGCTTCAAGCTCTAGGCTGCCCGTGGACTGATGGGCATCATATTTTAATAACTCAACAATGTTTTGCGAGTTAGTATCATTGAAGATAACCAGCGCTTCACCGCGAATTCCAGCACTGACAAAACCTTTCGACACTGCCGATACACAGTCGTTGCGATTTATTTCGGCAATGGCCATCGACAGTTCATTACTTTCTAGCAAATTAACATTGGGAATAGGCAGGTCGACAAACTCGCCCATAAGTTGCGCTAGGCTTTCACCTGCTCGCCCCATGGCGATATTCACCATTTCACGGTACGCATCTAGCTTGTCGTCCAACGATGACGCATCGGTGTCTCTTGCAACGGCTTCTCGCTGCACTGCAGTAGAAATGCCGCTGTAAATACCGTAAGAAGATAAAATATTGGTAAGTTTTTCGTTATCGATAGGTTTACGAATGAAATCGATGGCACCTAAGGCTAACATCCGTTCTCTCGCTTGCGCTTGTACGTCACCTGATACCACGATAACCAAGCAAGGTAAGTCTTCCTTACGAATGGCCTCCATGGTTTCATAGCCATCCATAACAGGCATATTCAGGTCAAGAAATACCACATCGCCTTTACCAGCACGGATAACCTCAAGAGCTTCTTGCCCATTGCCGGCAAATGAAATCTCTACATCCCAACCATCTGGGATACTGCGTGCCATTTGGCGTCGTGCAAAGCCTGAATCATCACATATAAGAATAGGTGTAGACACAAAACCTCCTTATATTGCGACCGGTGCTTTTATGTGAGGGTGAGACTGATAGCCTTTAAGCGTAAAGTCCTCAAATGAAAAATCAAAAATATCTTTCACGCTTTCGTTTAATTCCATAACGGGCGGCGCAAAAGGCTCTCGGCTTAGTTGCAGGTCAACTTGCTCTAGATGATTACTATATAAATGCGCATCACCTAATGTCAGAATGAAGTCACCTGGCGCTAGGTCACATACTTGGGCGATCATCATGGTGAGTAAAGCATAGCTAGCAATATTAAAAGGAATACCTAAGAAAATATCACCGCTGCGCTGATATAGCTGACAACTCAATTTGCCATCAAGCACATAGAATTGAAACATAGTATGACACGGTGGCAATGCTTGCTTACCCATACTCGCATTTTCACTTGGCGAATATTGTGTATCTGGCAATACAGACGGATTCCATGCACTGACAATAAGACGGCGAGAATCTGGATTGGTTTTGATTTGGTCAATCACATCGGCTATCTGATCGATAGTTGTACCATCGCCATTATCCCAACTGCGCCATTGCTTACCGTATACAGGGCCTAATTCGCCCTCTTCTGTTGCCCAACCATCCCAAATGCTCACGCCATTTTCTTTCAAATAAGCGATGTTACTTTCGCCTTTCAAGAACCATAGCAGCTCGTGAATAATAGATTTAAGGTGGCATTTTTTAGTGGTAACTAACGGAAAGCCTTGTTGTAAATCAAACCGCATTTGATAGCCAAATACACTTAATGTGCCGGTTCCAGTGCGGTCTTCCTTTTTTACACCTGTATCACGTACATGGCGCATCAATGCGAGATATTCTTTCATCTTTCTTCTTATTTATTGTTTAATTTGTTGCTGTTGGCGGGTGTAGGCGCGCACTAATAGCCCTATGCCTAATGCAATCATAGGTAAACATAATAGCTGCCCTTGGCTTAGCCCCATTTGGTATAAACCAATGTGAGCATCTGGCTCTCTAAAGTACTCCACGATAAAACGGAAACTCCCATAGCCAAGTAAAAAGACACCACTTACCGCGCCAACCGGTCGAGGTTTAGCAGAATAAAGCCATAAAATAACAAACAATAATACGCCTTCCAAGGCAAATTCATATAACTGGGAAGGATGGCGAGGCACATTACCGGCGTTTGGGAAAATGATAGCCCAAGGCACATCAGTGGTACGGCCCCATAATTCAGCGTTAAGGAAGTTTCCGATGCGTCCTGCGCCTAAACCAATGGGAACTAGTGGTGCAACGAAATCACCTAATTGCAAGAAGGTGGCTTTCATTCGCTTAGCTTGCCACATTAACGCCACTAATACGCCAACAAGCCCGCCATGGAACGACATACCACCGGCCCATATTTTAAACAGGTAGAGGGGGTTTTCTAGAAACATGCCAAACTGATAGAAGAACACATAGCCAATACGACCACCTAAAATCACACCAACAAAGCTCCAGAACAATAAGTCGCTGAGTTGATCTCGCGTCCATTCAGTGCGCGACAAACGCTTCTGCGCTAACAAATACGCGGCAATAAAACCAACGAGGTACATCATGCCGTACCAACGGACACTTAATGGCCCGAGGCTAAAAATAATAGGGTCTATACTGGGAAAAACCAAATAACTGCTTTCAGCCATACGCTTAATTAATTCCTACAAACATTTTGATACTTACCAACACTAACAAACACGCTAGCATTGCTTTTAAAACTCGAGTATTTACCCGCTGGCCCAGCTTAGCGCCGATACCTGCGGTAAATATTGATGTGGTGACAATACCTGCTGTGGCGGGCAAATATACGTAACCTAAACTCCACTGTGGCATACCTGCTTGCTGCCAGCCCGCAGCAACAAAACTAGCGGTGCCAAATACTGCGATTAGCAAGCCACTAAATGCCGCGCAGCCAATCGCCAATCTTATGTTAATTCTGAACCACACTAAAGCAGGTACTAACAAGGCGCCACCACCAATACCCATCAGTGCGCTAATTAAACCTGTGCCGCTACCCACGCAACTTAGCACCCATGGCGATGCTTCGCTGTCTGATGTTTTCTGCTTACCAAATATCATTTGTGCGGCAATAATAATAACCAAAACCGCAAAGATGTCTTTTAATAGCGCACCGGAAATATGACTGGCAATTTGCGCCCCTAAGATAGCACCTATTGCTATACCAAACCCAGTATAAAGCACCGTTGGTTTATGGATATTACCTAAGCGATAGTGTGCGAACGCAGACGACATGCCCGTAAAAATGATGGTAGAAAGTGAGGTAGCTATGGCCACCGGCATCACGGTCTCAACGGTCATACCAGCAAAGTGAATCAGTAAGTAGGAGAGTACAGGAACGATGATAAGACCACCACCTATACCTAACATTCCTGCTAATAACCCGACGACCACGCCAAGGACTAAGCAGCTCACAAAAATGATGGTTAACGGTTCCATACAAAATCCTTTATCACACAGCAGAAACTAGCATTTACACTGCTAGCGCCATACCTATTTTACGCACCTGCCCGTATTAACCCACCTAAGCCTTTTGTTTCTAAATATTCGTTTAAATGTCCGAATACTTGTTCATGGCTTTGCGAGGTTAACGCGAGAGAAAGAAGCTGTTTGCTTTCCGCCAGCGAAACCTTACGAATAAGCCAATTAATTTTTCGAATATTGAACGCATTCATACTTAAACGACGATACCCCATGCCCATTAATAAAATAGCACCTGCCGGTTCACCGGCAATCTCGCCGCAAATGGTAACGGGGATTTGGTTCTCGTTTGATTGCTGCACAATGTCGTAGAGTGCAGCCAATACCGCAGGATGGTAGCTGTTGTACAGCCCCGCCACACGGGTGTTGTTTCTATCTACCGCCAACAAGTATTGCGTTAAGTCGTTACTGCCCACCGAGAAGAAATCTACGTGTTTCGCAAGCTGCGGCAGTTGATACAATACCGAGGGTACTTCTAACATAATACCTAACTTAGGCCGCTGAAGTACTTCATCTGACTCACAAACCTCGTCACATATCTCAAAGTAGGCTTGGTTAACTAAGCGCTTGGCTTCTTGCACTTCTGCCACCGTGGATATCATCGGTAACATAATGCGTAGGTTCTTAAGCCCAATACTGGCTCTTAGCATGGCCCGTACTTGTACCAAGAATATCTCGGGGTGATCGAGTGTTAACCGTATGCCCCGCCACCCTAAGAACGGGTTCTCTTCATTGATGGGGAAATAAGGAAGGGGTTTGTCTCCTCCCACATCAAGGGTACGCATGGTAATCGGTAAATCGGGTGCCGACTCTAAGATTTGGCGATAAAGCTCAACTTGCTCTTGCTCAGAAGGAAAACGCTCCCGTAGCATAAAGGGAATTTCAGTACGGTACAGACCAATACCCGAGCCAATATGCCCAGCATTAAGCTCGGCTTCAGCAGACAAACCCGCATTGATGTATAGCGACATGCGACAGCCATCTACGCTTTCACAAGGCTGCCCGGCTTCGGCGTCTATGCGCTCGGTTATTGCCGACTCTTCTTCAATAAGCTGAATAAATTCAGTTTTGATGTTCCGCTCTGGGGAAACAATTACCTCACCTG
Organism: Alteromonas sp. Mac1; assembly: GCF_001562125.1. Lineage (NCBI taxonomy): Bacteria > Pseudomonadati > Pseudomonadota > Gammaproteobacteria > Alteromonadales > Alteromonadaceae > Alteromonas > Alteromonas sp. Mac1. Next base: position 733,952 of record NZ_CP013932.1, on the reverse strand, counting down.
CATAACCATCGAGTAAAAGCTCTTTACCCTCAAGCAGTGCAGGAGACACATTCTGACACCCCATCACCGCAGGCACACCCATTGCCCTTGCTAAAATAGCGGCATGAGAGTTGTTTGACCCCCGTATAGAGATAATGCCTTTGAGCTTTTCTCTTGGAAACTCAGCCAGCATGGTTGCCGATACTTCATCGGCCACCAAAATACTATCTTCGGTGGCGAGTTTTTCTACCAGCTTTTGCCCTTGGCCTTGGCCTTCGGTAAGAATATTCGCCAAAATACGATCGGAAAGGTCGACGATATCGATGGCACGCTCTTGCATGTAAGGGTCGTCCATCGCGCGAAAACGTGCGGCGTAATTTTCGACCACCATTTTAAGTGACGACGCAGCATCCCACCCTTGCCTGATTTTCTCTTCTACCTCGCGGCCTAAGCTATTGGCATCAAGTAAATGGTGATAAAGCTGAAATATGGATTTAACGTCATCAGGAATATCGTCATCTAAACTTTTCGATAATCCATCCACGTGTTGGCGCGTGACTTCCACGCCTTTGCGGTAGGTTTGGATTTCGTCGTTTGGATTTTTACTGCGTTTAACAACCCAGTTTTTTAAATTAAGTGACTTATCTGGTGAGAAGCCTTTACCAATTGCTAAGCCGGGCGAACCCGCAATACCAGAGACATTTTTTTGCAGTGCAATACTGTTTACATTGGCGGTATTGTTTAGTGCGCCGCGCATGTCAGCATTGGTAATTTCAAGCGCTAGCTGGGCAGCGAGGGTGACTAAGAATGCTTCTTCGTCTTCACTGAAACGGCGCATTTCACTTTGCTGTAGGGTAATGACGCCTAACACTTTACGCTGGTGAATAATGGGCGTACCCAAAAATGCGTTGTAATTTTCTTCTTTAACTTCAGGGTAGTGTTTGAATCGAGGATGATGCTGGGCGTTAACAATGTTAAGCGGTTCTTCACGCTGACCGACTAAGCCAATTAAGCCTTCAGAAAAGCCTATATGAACTTGCTCTACTGCATCAGGGTGCAGACCGTCGGTAGCCTTTAGAATAAAGGTTTGTTTCTCGTAATCGGCTAGATAAATGGAGCATGAGTCGACATCAAGCGTTTGTTTAACACGAGATGCCAGACGAAACAAGGCAGTATCTAGCGCAGGAATTTGATTCATTTCCTGCACGATACGTTTAAGCGTGGTTAACATTGCGCCTTTGTGACCCTGAGTGTCCAATCGCTACTCCCTATACTTTGCTCGTTCGCCTAGCCTCGTCTACGCTTTTTACCGCGCTTTTGCGACGACGTATTATGGCGCTGTTGTGGACGCTGTTGAGCAGCCATTACAACAGGGGAAAACTCCTTCATAACCCGACGGTAGACGTCTCGCTTGAACGACACGACATTTCTAATTGGATACCAATAGCTCACCCAACGCCAATCATCAAATTCTGGGTGCCCTGTTTTCAATACATTCACGTCCCGCTCATTACAGTCAAGCTGCAGCAGGAACCACTTTTGTTTTTGGCCTATACAGACCGGATTACTTCCCTGACGAATTAATCGCTTAGGAAGCTTATATCTAAGCCAGTTACGTGTAACACTTAAAATGGTGACATCTTTCGGTGTCAGTCCCACTTCTTCGTGCAGCTCGCGGTACATAGCTTGTTCGGCAGATTCCCCTTCATCAATTCCGCCTTGAGGGAACTGCCATGAATGTTGACCATAACGCCTTGCCCAAAATATTTGACCCATTTTGTTGCAAATCACTATGCCCACATTCGCACGGAATCCATCGGCATCTATCACATAGACTCCCGGGCACACTATACTTTTATATCTCTGCATTCTTCCATAATATATACACCATTCAAAGCATTAATCGAAATTCATGCTTTCCTTATAGAAAATTACTGAGCTGAACTATGCGTCCACCCGAGTCTCCACCTGAAAATTCAACCACGTTATTAGCGCGCTGTGACGCCATTGCGGGCTTAACCTTGGGAGAATTAGCCCATATGGCTGACGTTGCCATACCAGAAAACTTACAGCGTCATAAAGGTTGGCCAGGTATGTTAATTGAACGTTGGCTAGGGGCCAGTGCCGGCTCTAAACCTCAGCAAGACTTCCCAGAACTGGGTATTGAACTTAAAACTATTCCCATTGATGCCAATTTTATGCCTCTTGAAACCACCTATGTTTGCTACGCCCCCTTATTGATGCAGCCAGGGTTAACGTGGGAAACAAGCAATGTACGCAATAAAATTCAACAAGTGCTGTGGTTACCTATTGAGGGAGACAGACGCATTCCATTGGCGCAGCGCAGAGTCGCCAGTGCGTTTTATTGGCAGCCGAGTGCACTAGAAGATGCGATGTTAAAACAAGACTGGGAAGAGCTTACAGAGCAAATACTGACGGGGCATGTAGAATCAATCACTTCTCGACAAGGCGAGGCGTTGCACCTTCGACCTAAGGCTGCCAGCGGCAAAGTATTAACTGATGCCTTAGGTCCGCAAGGCGAGCGAATTAAAACTCGCCCTCGTGGGTTCTACTTGCGTAAAACCTTTACCCAGCAGGTGCTTTATAATGCCTTTAGCTAGCATGGCTTTGTAGATTAAATAAATAAGCCTACTGAACTAGTGTGGTTCTTGGCTATTGCGCAGGTATTTCACTAACACATCGCCTAAAAACTTTTCAGAATTAAGACCTAAGCGTTTCGCCACTTTTGCTATTTTGGCATCACTTCGCAGCAGTACATTTTTGGCGTAGTCCAGCCGGTACTGATACACAAAACCGCGAAAGTTTTTCTTAAGCTCTAAGTGCAAGGCAATCGCCAATGTGGTGGGATCGACTCCTGCCTCATCGCTAAAGTCTTTCAATGTTAGCCCCAGCTTCTTGTAGTTTTTACCATCAATCATGGTGCGCTTAGCTTGACCAATGACCGCTCGCACTTCGGCTGGCTTTACTGCACCTTCATCCAGCCGCTCGTAATCTAAAGGCGATGGTGACGTTACCCTAGGAAAAGTAAGGCTGAATAGCACCACGAGCAGAGAAACGCCAAGGGCCGTATGGTGTAGGCTTTCCCAAAAAGGCACTGCAAAAAAGCCAAAGGTGGCAGCAGTCACCAGCAAAATACTGGCAAACGCCACAACAACCGTATTTGCCATGACGCTGGCAAGTCTTGGTACGCGAAACTCTTGAACGTCAACCGCCTGTTCGGGTAAATGCCTATGATACATTTGAATGTGTTCAGTGATGAGAATACCAATGAGCAACACGCAGAACCCTGTAGTTAACGAAGCTAAGTAAGCTGGCCATAACATTAATGGCTCGCCACTTGGGGAGGCTTCTAACCACAATAGCTTGTCTTCAGTGGGAATAAGTAAAATAGTTAGTTGCAGCACGGCCATTACCCAAAAAGGCACCCACAATCGAGAACGTTTAGACGGATAAGCCAAAAGCATGGGCTTTACCATTCTATAGCTACATGTCATCAGTAGCACCGCAAAGACGTCTGACAGCCCATAAAGGGGCGCCAGTTGGGTTAACTGCCACAACCGCATCCATTCATCTAGCATGAAAATGGGCCAGCTCAGAATAGCCGCCGCTAACCAGGGGTTCTGAAATATACGGTGGCGATAATACACAAATCTTACTACCACAATAAAATAGAAGAACAGCGCCGCATAAAGGGCGTAGTCATACACCATATCTGCTTTCACCTTACTACATCCTTGTTCACGATTTACCTAGTGTCATTACCAGTAAATATCTCGTTCTAACGCCACAGCGCGGGTTCGCTCCATGACTTTCACGAGCACGGTCAGCTTACTGCTTGTCCACTTACTAAGTTCATCTTGTGTTTCTAATTCGGAGTCTTGTACTGCTTGGCGAAGCATAAGTAACGCATTAAGCTCCTCTATGCCGGTTAACAAATCTAACCAAGGTGCTCTGAAGTTACCCCGCTCTTCTAAAAACAAATCCCCAAGTAAAAAACCGCTCCACAAGGTTTGTCGAAGCACAACTTCTACCAACGTATAGTTGGCGGGGCCCATCGCTTTATTGGCTGGCATACTTTGCTGCACCGTTTGCCACCCCTGAGATAACCACCCTTTGGCATGATCTAAAACTAGCAAATCGTACCCTGTAGCTTCTCTACGCCATGGCTTTGCGTTAATTAAGTCGATAGCTTTCAGCTTAATATCGGTAGCCATACTGTCGAAAAATAAACTGGCTGGGTCATGTGCATGCAGCAGCCCTGCTTTACGTCCTTGCAAATAACTGACAATAGCAGGGTGTTTGCTTAAGGTTTTGTGAAACAGGCTCTTTTTAGACAATAAATACCGTAAGCTTTGCAAGTCATCTTGCCAGGCCCATTGCTGTGCGTAAGCAATAAGCTTTTTATGCAACGCAAGCATTTCTGGGCACTGTAAAACAGGTAAATACAAAGACACGCTTTGTAACAGCAAGCGCACGCTCTTGGCCACTTCAGCTAAGGTTTTAATAGAGCCACTTTCAATAAATACATGCTCATGGTGCTGCCAATGGGCTAAAGCCAATTGAAGTGCGCTTGAAAAGGCTTCTTCGGTAGACGATTTTGGATTTAGCGGCAAAAAGTCTGGCAAGGGTTTTACTTTGGCGTTAAAGCCATGTAGTAGCTGATACCCTTGCGCCGCTTTAGACACGTCGCTTAGCCTGACATCCATACAACTATTTATGTGCGTTGCCAATATAAAGAGGCTGTCTAGGTCTCCACTTTGCAATTCTAGCTCAATTTCATTAATGGGCGAACTGGCTTTATCGGTAGCCGCCTCACCGCAATCAAGCACTACCTCTACGCGACTCTTCTCTACCTCTACAATATAAGCATGGCGAGTAAAGTGGGTACTAAATTGCTTTTCCAATTTGCTGTTCATGCTGGGAATATTCCAGCTAGAAGGCCACACTGAAGTATCAAACAGGGTTAAGTCGGGTTCAGGTGCATCAAGGTCAATGTTGTATTCTGCACGTTGATGTAACCCACCACTGACTTTCCCATTGGTTTTTAAGGTTTGCTCGTAGCTGCCATTATTGCCGCGCACACGAAAACCCATCTTACTTTCTTGAAAATCGTGATTTACCGTATCGTAGTAATCGTTTTCAAGCCGAAGTTCGGAGTGGGAAATGAGGGTAATATTATTTTTTTCAAAAAGAGGAAGTACGCGGTCTTTAAAAGCTTGATGCGCACCATCTTGAGTAACAAATTTTAGTTCAATTTCAGACATATTTGCGCAGTGGCATACGTGATAATGATGCAACCTTACCTGTGTCCAAACTAATTCGCAATGACACTATTAACTGGTTGCGATGAAATTAACCAGTAGACAAAAGTGGAACAAACTTGCCTTTATCGCGGTCAACCAATACCATCTCCATGTTTTAGACGAGTATTTGGACTACCTATGATTCGAAAGTGGTTAGCAGTTGCCCTTTTTGCATGCTCTTGCCAAGCGCTGGCTCTTCAAGAGAGCGATACGCTAGAAGCGTCGTCGTCGCACTATATTCGCGATGATTTATTTATCTTTTTACACACGGGCCCAGGCCGAAACTACCGTATTCTAGGGTCTGTAGAGGCAGGCACACCGATTACTGTGCTAGACCGTGATGCTGATGCAGAGTTCACGCAAGTGACCGATGATGAAGGTCGTAAGGGGTGGGTTGAATCAAAGTATGTGACTACAGAGATGTCACAAGCTGAAAAACTACCTATTCTAAGTGAGCAGTTAGCACAAAGCCAAACCAGCTTACAAACTACCCAACGTGAGAATGCGAACCTGCGCCAGCAACTTAATGATGCGCGCCAGCAAATTACGCAACTCACAACGGATACTGAACAACAAAGCAACGATATTAAACGCTTAAGTGCGCAAGTAGAAAGCGCTGATAAAGATGAACTAGTCACCTGGTTCACCCGTGGCGGTATTGTTGCCGGCGCAGGTATTTTATTAGGCGTACTTCTGACTTATATGCCTAAAAAGCGTAACCGCAGTAAAGAATGGATGTGATTACCTGTACTGCTCTATCGACAAGGCAAAATTGTCGAGGTTAAACAAAATAAGCGGCTTCTTAGCCGCTTATTTTAAATCTAGCCTGTTAAGTGACACTCACAACTACACTCACAACTACACATCGGTATTTTCAGGTTCATTGAGAGTTAGCGTGACGTGATAACCATTTACGACCACACCTGCCTGGCACTGCCATCCCAACCGTTCTGTTAATTTAGTAATTAGCTTAAGTCCCAACCCGTAACCAGTATCTTCAACGTTTGATAGTGGAGAAGCCTCTGCGTCATTCTGGTTCTCGATAGTTAAGGTAGTGTCACGTAATGTAATAGACACTACGCCGCTGTCGGTATGTTGGAAGGCATTTCGGATAACATTACCAATAATTATTCTACTAGCAGTATCTGGCAGATACATTGTTGTACTTGGCACATTCACATCGACGGTTACGGTTTTTCCTTTTAGTAAGTATGCTAAGTCATCACAAAGCTGCTCAACCGTGGTGGCAATGTCCACGGGATGATAAGGCAAAGGTTGACTGTCTTCGCGCGCTAACCACAATAAGGTTTCAGTTAAATCGGTCATTGTTTTAGAGGCATTATCAATCCGCATTAAGGCATTTTCCCCTTTACTGCCTATTGTATGCGCTTGATTTTCTAGCTGCTCTTTTTCCAAAACACGCTGTAGCAATTCCGTACTGCTTCGAATAACAGCAATGGGAGTACGTAACTCATGACTCGCGTGATTAACAAAAGTACGCTCTCGCTCAAGGGTTTGTTTCACGCTTTGCAGGCTGTTGTGTATCAGTGACGCAAGCGCATTGAGCTCTTTGTAACGAAACCTTGGGATAGGCGCATCAAGTTGCTTTTCATCTAGCGCCGCCGCCCAATCCTGAAGCATTTCTACGGGCTTAGTCACGCTTCGCATGATAAGCAACAATACAATTGCAAACACAACCAGTGCACTTATTCCAATAATGATACTCACCAACTCATGGCTTAACCACACCGGCCGACGGCCACGCCCTTTTGGCTCACCAAACACCTGAGAAATGTACCTTACCTCGCCGCTTTCAAGCGGTACCATCACTAAAAATCGTGCTGCGTACGGGCGCGTGAAAAACCAATCACGCTTTAAATCTTTAGCTAAAACAAAAGGAATAAGCTCGTCTTGCCTAAATGACGCGAGGATTTCTTCTGGTTGTTGGTCAAATTCGGCACTGATGTAGAAGTTCAAAACACGTTGAGGTAACTCACCTGTTAACTCGGTATTGCTTGCTACACTTACCATAGTGCCGCGCAACATGCCGTCCATACCTTGAAAAAAGCGCTCAGCTGAAAACATTGAAAACAACGTGATCAGCACACTTCCTACGGCAAGCAAGGTCCACAACACATAGCGACGTAAACTCAGGTGTAAGCCTTTAACCATATCAAACGTCCTCGGCGAGGTAAAAACCACTGTTTGGTTTACTTAGCACCGAAAGTGAGGCATTCACCTGTTCTAGACTTTTTCGTAAATGGTGCATGTGCACTTTGAGCACATTGCTTTCGGGTGCTCCATCTTTCCAAGCTGCTTCAATAAGCCGTTCTCGGCTAACCACTTCCCCTTTAGCTAACAACAGTTTTTTAAGCAGTGCATAGGTAATGGGGCTAAGTTTAATAAGGTTGCCACTTGTATGGGCTTCTTGCGTATTCATGTTGAGTGTCACATTACCCATAGCGATTTGATTTACCTGCGCAGAACGGCGCCCCGATAATGCGGTTACCCGCGCCACTAATTCAGCCATCGCAAAGGGTTTAATCAAATAATCGTCGGCCCCTTTTTGAAACCCCGTGAGTTTGTCTTCAAGCTGATCTCGCGCGGTGAGCATAATAACAGGGGTATCGTTGCCGTCGTTTCGCAAACGCTCACAAACGCTGAAACCGTCGAGTCGAGGCAAGTTGATATCAAGCACTAACACATCGTATTGATGCTGATTAATAAACTGCAATGCCGCCACGCCATTGCTGGCATGGTCGCATTGCATATCCTCTAGTTCCAAGTAGTCAAGAACGTTACCAGCCAAGCCAATATCATCTTCCACTAACAACACCCGAATCATTCCGTCCACCTTTTCTACCCTGCCACTTGTACAGCAGCGTCTTTGGTTTTTTTACCTAGCTGAGCTACATCTTCGTAAATTAACAGCAATGCAGGAATTAATACTAATGTAATAGCCGTGGCAAACAAAATACCATACCCCAAGGACGCAGCGGCAGGTATTAAGAATTGTGCCTGCATGGAGGTTTCACCCAATATGGGGTACAAACCTAAAAAGGTAGTAATGGAAGTAAGCAATACGGCACGAAGACGACTTGAACAGGCTTCAATAACCGCCTCTTGCACACGCATACCCGCTTCTTTCAATGCGTTATAGCGAGACACCAACAGCAGGCTGTCGTTAACTACTACCCCGCTCAACGCCAATATTCCGTTAAGAGAGAGTATGCTAAGCATTAGCCCGTTGCTCCAATGTCCTAATACCGCACCTACAATGCCAAACGGAATAGCGGTCATAATAATAAGCGGCTGAACGTAAGATTTAAGCGGAATGGCGAGCAAGGCGTAAATAGAAATTAACGCTAATATAAATACGCTCTCCATTGAGCTTTGGGTTTCTTCTTGCTGCTCGGCTTCCCCCGCAAAATGCAGTGACAAGTCTTGATACTGACGAGATATAGTAGGCACGAAACTTTCGTTTAAGTAGTTCACCAGTTCAGTGGCGGTTATTACGTCACTGTCTACTGAGGCGCTAACAGTAAGCGCACGAAGCCCGTCAATACGCACCACCTGCTTTTGCTGAACATCAGGTGTCATAGTGGCGATAACACTTAATGGCACTACCGTACCGTTATCTAAACGTACTCGCGTATTCATCACATCAGACGGGTCCATTCTGTCTTCTTCAGGGTAACGTACGCGCACTTTCACTTCGTTTTTATTGCGCAAGTAACGCTGCACTATTTCGCCCCCAAACGCTTTTAACAGCTGTTGCGATAAGCTTTGGGTATCCATGCCCATGGCACGACCCTCTGGCGTTAACTCAAAGCGCATCATGGCTTCACCGGGCGTTAAAGAACTTTCCACACCAAATACGCCATCTATGTTTTCCAATGCGTCTTGAAAGGCGGTGTTAGCCGCTGTTAAGGTGGCGTCGTCTATACTTTTTAGCTCTACTCTGAAGGCATCAACCATTTCACGTCGCGCTTGAATCTTAAGCTTTTTCACCGCCTCTAAGTTGCCACTTAGTGCTGTCCAGCGTGCGGCTAGTTCATCCAATGTATAAGGCTTATCTTCAGACAGCGAAATGGTAATTGTGCCACTTTGATCGCCACTAGCTGTCACTTGCAGGCTCTTCATGCCACTCGCACTCACACCCTTTTCTTCTACCAGCTGCTTGTCGGCTTCAAGTGCAGCGTTTTCTAAGCGTAGTAAGTTACGTTCGGTTTGACCAAAGCTGGCATCACTGTAAAGCGACATATTGGCCGACACGGTATCGCCTTGCATACTTGGGAAAAACCCTACCCGTACTACGCCGGTCAACGGCAAACTCATAACTACAATAAACAAGGTAATGAACAACAGCACCGCAGCATAGCGATAAGCAATCGTGGCACTTAATGCTGGTTGATAGAGCTTTTCGTTAAACCAATTTAGCCCATTGTCGGCACCGTCTTGCACTTTACCCCACAAACCAGCAATGCCTTTTTTCGTGGTTTTCTTGGTGGGTAGATGCGCCAAATGAGAAGGCAGTATTAATTTAGATTCCACTACCGACAATAAAAGGCAAAGGGTAACAATGGTACCGAACTGAGAATACAAGGTGCCAAGGCCGCCAGATACGTTCGACAAGGCAAAGAAAGTGGCCACCGTAGTAAGCACACCAAAAATAGTAGGGACGGCGACTTTTCGGGTACCTTCTATGGTATTTGCTAAAGTATCGCCGTAACGCCGCCTAGTGGAATAAACGCTTTCGCCCACCACTACGGCATCATCTACCACAATCCCCAGCGCCATAATAAAACCAAAGGTGGTCATTTCGTTAAGGGTCATGCCGGTGTAAGAATCGGTCATGAAATACAAAGTACCGAAGAAAATAAACGGTAGTCCTGCGGCCACCCAAAAGGCGACTCGTAAGTTTAAAAATACCGCAAGGGTAATAAATACCAATACAATACCCATTAGTGCGTTATTGGTAAGTAAGTCTAAGCGCTCTGTGATAAGCGTACTTCTGTCATACCAGGTTTCAAGCTGTACACCTTCGGGGAGTAACCCGCGCTCGTGCCAGCTATCAACCACAGCATGAGCTTGTGCCACCATATCGGTAACATCGCCGTATTTATCCATCAATACTTGCAAGCCATAACCGTTTTGGCCGTTATATCTGGCTAATGAGTAGCTATCGTCGGCAAACGTGTCGGTTACTTCTGCAACATTACCTACGGTTAACACCGCACCATCAACGCTAGTCACTAAAGGTATCTTGGCAAAATCACCGGCGTAATAAGCTTGTTCAGAGGCTTTTAAACGAATAACTTTCTCTTGGTTTCGCAAGCTAGTGGTGAGTGACGTAGACGACTCTTGGTTAATACGTGAGGCCACATCTGACAAGGTTAAGCCGTAGGCTTGTAGTTTCGCCTCATCAATTTCTATCGACATCATAGGGTCAATAAAGCTGGCTGCGCTCACATCGCGAATATCATCTTGCGCCAGCAAGTCTCGCTCTAATTGCTCACCTAAATACTGCAATTCATCATGACTGGCATCGCCATACAGCTGCACCCAGATAACGTGCTCGTCGCGGGTAGCTTTGTCAATAATGGCGTTTTCAGCATCAGAAGGTAAATTGGAAATACTGTCGACTTCGGTTTTAATGTCGTTAAACAGCACATCTAAATCGTAGTCGGTTTCTTTTTCGACCTGAACATTCGCGCCGTTGGCGTTAGAGGTAGAAGTGATGCGCTTAATTCCTGGCACGGTTTCAAGCGCATTTTCTATTTTAATCGCGATGCCTTCTTCGGCTTGCTCAGCATCACCACTTTCATATGTCATGGAGATACTAACAAACCTAGGCTCCATACTAGGAAAGGCTTCCTTTCTAATATCGCCGTAGGACACCATGCCTAGCACGATAAGACCAACCATTAGAAGGTTGGCGGCCACCGAATTTTGCGCAAACCACGCAATAATGCCCTTGTGACTATTCATTGCCATTGCCCTCAACTACAGGCTTCACCAGAGTGTTTACAAGATAGTTATTAAGCGGGCGCGCTACAATAAGCGCTTGGTTAGCACCCGCCATAGGTGTGATATAAGCAAAACCTTCGTACTCAAAAAGCACGGTAGGGGTAAACTTGTTGAGCAAGTTACTATCGGGCGCGACAAACCATACTTCTTGTTTTTGCGATATGGCCGAAGACGGCACTTTCCATACATTATCAAGTTCACGGCCTTCAATTTCAGCCACTAGAAACGTACCGAAATACAAAGGGCTCGCTAACGATAATGGCTTTTCCACAACGGCAACAGCTCTGCGCTGACGGGTATCTTCGTCTTGGTGTAACTCTATACGCTCAATACTTGCCAGCCACTGATGTTCGCCAGTGGTATCGGTTAGTTGTACTTTCCAATCTGGCTTTTCACCTACCTGTGCTTGGGGCAACTGTGCCCATTGGCTAGGCGAGAGTGGGATAGAAATTTCTGCCACGTCAGCGGAATACAAACCGGCCACTTCGGTGCCCACTTGTACATAACTTCCAGGCTGAATGCTACGGCTAACCACTAAGGCATTAAATGGGGCGCTGATGTTAGCAAAAGCTAAATCGCGCTTTGCCGCCGCGACATTCTGCTCGGCTTCTCGCAATGCTGCTTGCGCTGATTTAAGTTGAGGTGCGCGAAGCACTAAGGCCGACTCTGGCTCACCGGTCAACCCTGAGCGTGTCCATTCGTCTTGTGCTTGCAACCCTTGAAGGCGTTCTTCTTCAAGAGCGACGAAAGCAGTTTCATAAGTTGCTTCGGCAGCGGCTAGTGCTTGGCGATAATCAGTATTATCTACATACGCCATCACCTCACCTTTATTTAACAAAGCGCCGGTTTCAAAGCGTGGCGACAATTCAGTAATTTGCCCACTCACTTGCGCTGATAACGTAAGCATGTGAGTAGCACTGGCTTGCCCGTACCCTTTTACTTTTGCATTGTAGGTAGTTGGATAAACCTCTACCACGCCCACTTCGGCAACATCTGCTGAGCTACTGCCAGCCGCTTGATTGTTGGCTGCACCTTTCGCCCCGTTTTGACTTTGGCTTTGTTCAGGCTTTTGACCTGACTTTTGACCAGATATATCGCGACGCAGGCGCTCACCAGGCTGACGGCCTTCACCTTGTTCATCTGTCGGCGCAAGCACGGTTTGTTCTACACCACGTTGTGCTTCTACTTGAGTAATCGCTTTTTCAGCATTCGCATTTCTAGGCGCACTAATCTCTTGATTTCCTTTACCTGCCCGGCCTTCTTTTCCTCCTTTGGGGCCTGGGGCCATACCCGGACCTCCTGAGCCACCTAATTGGCTCATGGTATAAAGAATGGCAATAACAATAGTCATTGCGGCACCAAGGGTTACGATAATTTTTTTCTTGTTCATTGTGACACTCCAAGGCCTAGCGCAAGGCCCAAGTCGATACGATTACTTAACTGAGAATATTGAAGCTCGACGCGCTGCGCCTGCAAATTAAAGGTGGTGTCGTAAACTGACAGTAAATCTAAAATGTCTACCAAGCCTTGACGGTATTGGCCTGAAAAAGTATCGGCACTACTTAGCGCATTTTTATAAGCAACATTGGTGTAGTACTCGCGTTGGGTGAACGCTTTTTCGTTATCTAACGCGTTTTGCACTTCTTGTACTGCGTTAAGTAATGTTTCCCGATATTGCCACCAACTGTTTAACGTATTTAACTTGGCATCATCGATTTGCGCGCGAAGAGCGCCGCCTTGAAACAAGGGTGCGGTTACCTGCCCAAGAAGATTCCACAGAGGGTTAGAAAACAGAGATTGAGAAGGTGTGACACCGTTGTCAGTTAGTCCCGCCGACAGATTGATACTAGGTAGGAGTGCTTTGTATGCGACTTTCACATTAGCCTCATCGGCTTTAATAGCATAGTAAGCCGCTTGTAAATCGGGGCGTCTAGCTAGGTCTTGCTCTGGCAAGGCAAGCATTGGTTCAAGCACTTCTGGAAATTTTGTTACTGCGGGAAAGTCAGATAGAGATTGGTCTTCGCGCCCTAATAGAACGGCTAGTGTACGCTTCGCGGTACTAATGGCGTTTTCATACAAAGCAAGTGACGCTTTAGTATTTGCGCTACTGGTTTTCGCGTTGTCTAAATCATCAAGAGAGCCAAGCCCTGTGCGGTAGCGCTTAAGGATAATACTTTCACTATTTTCGTAAACGCCTAACCGTTGGTGCTCAATAGCAAGAAGTTGTTGTTGAGTAATAATATCTAGGTAGCTTCGGATCACGCTTGCCACAAGTGCATCGCGAGAAGACTGATACGCTGAGCGGGCGCTGGCAGCATCAAAACTAGCGGCAGTTACACTGTCGCTAATTTTTTGCCATAGATCCACTTCCCAGCTAACGGTTAAGGCGCTAGTGTAATTTGCATCACTATTTTCCGTTTTAGCGCCTGAAAAGCTGGCATCTACATTAAGGTTATCTGCCGCATCAGCCGACTTAATCGCCACCTGCGCTTTCCTTAACGTAATAAGCGTTTGCTGCAAGCTTGCGTTGTTTTCAAGCGCTTCATCAATATAGTCTTGCAGCCCTTCTACCGACACTAAGTCGGTTAATGCAGTGGCCGCAACAGCATCTTCTGATTGCACTTGCCACGTAACACTTTCTCCTGTCATTGCAGATGCCGACTCGCTAAGCGAAGCCTCGTCATGACTGGCACACGCGGTTAACCCCGTCAGTACAAGTGCCACAAATGGCATAAATGAAATTTTACCTAACCCGATCATTGTAATTCGATTATTGCCTACCATGCATACAGGGTGTCACAGCGGGGGTTAAGGCGGGGTTAACGACCAAAATTTTGTTTGAAGTGTTTTATCGCGCTCAAATAAGCGAGTCACTAATGCACTATGAAATAAAAAAAGCCAGTCACAAGGACTGGCTTTACATGGTTACCGATTACTACAAGGAAAATTACCTTGCGCTATTACTCATCGTCTTCCACTAACGTCATGAGAGATGTATTACCACCCGATGCCGTAGTATCGATACTAATGGTTTTTTCTGTCATTAAACGCTGAATCAACTTATCGTTATATTCAGCAGTAATAACTGGCAAAATAGCGCCTTCACGCGAAGACAGCATCGCAGTAATACGAGCGGTACGCTCTGTACTTGAATCAACAACAACACCCGCTAAATCTTCATCCATTAACAAGGCATCGAAGTGACCTAATCGCGCTACTTGGAATACCCCTTTAGGCGCACCGGTCGCTTCAAACTTATTTTGAATCTCAATGGCTTCTTCATAGAAGATTTCAGATACAACCGACACAACCGTGTTTCCTGTGGCAAGTGCGGTCACGATTGACAGCATCCAATACTCGAACGATACCCCCTTATCTGCGAAACATACCAAGGTGCCTCTAGGCTCTAGGTACAGTTTGTTAGATTCACCCGTGGGGCCAGGAAGCTCTGTGGGTTTAGCTAACTTACGCTCAACACTGGTTAACTGCTGACGGGCAGTGGCCAAGGTGCGATTTAAATCGTCGGCCAGGTCGTCAACAATGTCGACCTTGGCAATTTTAGCCAGTAACTGACGTACCATAGAGATACGATCATTTAAGGCCATATGACGCCACTGGGCTTCAACTTCTTTGGCTTGATCCATTACCACATGCGCACGTTCGGCAATTTTATCATCACCGACCAACGCGTTATCAGTACCATCAACATCGTCAATCAACGTGGGTTTTGGTGTAGCACGTTCCATCATCAAACGCGGCAAGTAGTTAGGCCCACCGGCTTTTGGTCCCGTACCAGACAATCCACGACCACCAAACGGCTGAACACCAACAATAGCGCCAATCATGTTGCGGTTAATATAAACATTACCTGCACGGCTTTTCGCAGCAAGTTCGTATGCACGTTCTTCAATACGCGAATGAATACCCATCGTTAGACCATAACCCGTGCCATTGATTTGCGCTAGTACGTCGTCTAGCTCTTTCGATTTAAAGCGTACTAAATGCACCACTGGGCCAAAGACTTCTTTTTCTAACACATCCAAGTTATCAATTTGATAAAGCGTAGGAGGGAAAAAGGTGCCGTTTTCGGTGCCTTTGGGAAGTTCGTTCCGATAAAGCAGTTTTCCTTTTCCTTCCATAAACTCTACATGGTCGGTTAGGCTCTTCAGTGCTTTCTCATCAATAACAGGGCCTACATCAGTTGCTAACATGGTTGGGTCGCCAATGGTTAATTCTTTCATGGCTCCGGTTAACATGCTGATGAGATCATCTGCAATTTCTTCTTGCACGAATAATACGCGAAGGGCTGAACAACGTTGCCCCGCACTTTGGAAACCAGAATGAATAACATCGTCAACGACCTGCTCTGGTAGGGCGGTTGAATCCACAATCATGCAGTTTTGCCCACCAGTCTCAGCGATTAACGGCACTTGCTCACCACCTCGGTTGGCCAGTTCTTGTGAGATAAGCGTGCCAGTTTGGGTAGAACCGGTAAACATAACCGCTTTAATGCGTTCATCGGAAAGCAGGGTTTCGCCCACTTCTTTACCTGGTGCAATAATGAGTTTCAAAGCGTCTTCAGGTAAGCCTACCGACTGCATAATATCCACAGCCCGTTTCGCTACCATGCTGGTTTGTTCAGCAGGTTTAGCAATAACCGTGTTTCCGGTAACCAGTGCTGCTGATACCTGACCTAAAAATATTGCTAGCGGGAAGTTCCATGGGCTAATACAAAGTACAACACCACGAGGTAACAAGCGCTTATCTTCAGCAAGTTCTTGAGCACGAGCGGCGTAGTAGCGACAAAAATCCACCGCTTCACGTACTTCATCAATACTGTCTTGCGCGACTTTGCCCGCTTCACGCATACAAATAGCAATAAGCTCTGCCATGTGACGCTCTAGGGCGTCGGCTGAACGGTTAAGAATTTCAGCACGTTCCGACACATCGCGCTTAGACCACGCGTCGAAGCCCGCATCTGCATCATCTAGCGCTTTACGCATATCATCAGGTTGTGCGTAATAATGGTAACCCACCACATCGTTATGATTCATTGGGTTACGTACTGCCGTTGCGCCCTCCGGCACACCATCAGTTACACTATAAAATTCTTGCCAGCGCTCTAGTTCATGTTGAAGTGCATTCACCGCGTTTACATCGGTTAAATCTAACCCGCGAGAGTTGTCACGTTCAGGGGCATATAAACCCCGTGGCGTTTTAATCAGCTTGTTGAAACGCACTTTCAGTCGTTGGGTTTTCTCTACCGGATCTTCAAGTAATGACTCTACCGGTTTTTCATCATCAACAATGGCGTTAACGAATGAAGAGTTAGCCCCATTCTCTAGCAAACGGCGTACAAGGTAAGCTAATAAGTCTTCGTGCTCGCCTACCGGCGCATAAACACGGCACTGAATTTTCTCTTCAGTCACTACTTTGTCGTACAACGTATCACCCATGCCGTGTAAGCACTGGAACTCAAATCCTTCTTTATCATCTCCTGCCAGTTCAATAATCACTGATGCAGAGTAGGCATTGTGAGTAGCAAATTGCGGGTACAAAGTATCGCGGTATTCTAGTAATCGGTTTGCACAAGCATGGTAAGACACATCGGTAGATGACTTACGGGTAAACACAGGGAATTCTTCTAAGCCCGCTTGTTGGGTAAGCTTAATTTCCGTATCCCAGTAAGCGCCTTTTACCAACCGCACCATTAATGAACGGCCAACTTCTAATGAAAGCACGCGTAAATGTTCAATTACATGAATAGCACGTTTTTGATAGGCTTGAACCGCTAAACCAAAGCCAGTCCATCCGTTTAAATCTTCATCACGGAATACCGCTTCAATGATATCGAGGGAAAGCTCTAAACGGTCAGCTTCTTCAGCGTCAACCGTTAAGCCAATATCGTACTCTTTAGCCAACATACACAAGGCTTTTAAGCGCGGCGGAATATCACGCATTGCGCGCTCTCTGTGTAAGAACTCAAAGCGTGGATGTATTGCCGACAACTTAACTGAAATACCTGGTGAGCGCTTAGGTCCACGGCCGTTAGCCGCTTTACCAATCACTTCAATAGCTTTAACGTAAGAATCATAATAACGGTCTGCATCTTCCATAGTGCGAGCGCCTTCGCCCAGCATGTCGTAGGAATATACATAGCCTTTGGTTTCTTTTTCCTTAGCACGCTCTACCGCATCTTTGATGGTTTCACCCATAACGAACTGACGGCCCATTACGCGCATAGCGATATTCATTGCGCGGCGAATAACCGGCTCACCTAAGCGACCCAAGGTTTTCTTCAACAGGCCAAACTGTTCCTTCTTACGCTTGTCGGCATAATTCACCATATTACCGGTAAACAATAAGCCCCATGCTGAAGCGTTCACGAATAAAGAATCTGAATTACCAAGGTGTGGCGTCCACTGCCCTTTAGATAATTTGTCGCGAATAAGTTCGTCTTGCGTATCGCCATCGGGCACACGCAACAAGGCTTCGGCCAAACACATCAATACCACACCTTCAGAGGTGGATAATGAATACTCGTTTAACAGTGCATCCACTCCACCATGACCCTCTTGGTCACGACGAATTTGCAGTACCATTTTACGGGCGCGTTCCCACGCTCGACTTCTGGCGCGAGGGTTTACCTCAGCAATCGGTAAAATTTGATCCACAGCCACAGACTCACTAATTCGATAGTAGTCTCGAATGCGCTGGCGTAGGGGAGATGTAGTATGAAGTGTGTCGTTAATGAGCATTGCAACCCTTTATTCGAATAGCTGTAGAAAATGTTTCCGGTAACGGAAAACAAGAATAACGTTACATGGAAAAAATGAATTAACAAGCAAAGCTGAGCCTTACTTGAAGCGCCCCACCTAAAGTGTGCTGCGCATGCGTATCTAGGTATTTAAACTTAGATCGTCTTAATGAAGATCACGATATCGCTGAAATTGCGCGGATACTAGCATAAATGCTTATTTCGCCAAGCCCTTGCTGTCAACTTTTTGCGCCACTGTGATAGAGCGTCTAAGAACGCAGGTGAATAACATTTCACAGGGATTCAACTCACGGGTGGCACTCCATACCATGTTAAATAAATGTTTAAAAATATCTATTCAAGGCCAACAACTTCAATATAAGGTCTACACTAGATAATATAAAAACTGGAGGTTCCTGCTGATGTGGTTACGCAATTTTAGTTTAATTCAAAGGCTCAGTATCATTGTCGCGCTGACGGCGCTGTTGTTTTTGGTGCTAACCGGTGCGGTATTAAACCAGCACTACAAGGCGCTCAAAGAAAAGTCGTATAAAGAAAATCAACACCTGGTAGAAGTTGTTCATACCTTGCTTGCAAGCTTTGAATCCTTGGAAGGAGTAGATGAAGACGCCGCTAAACAACAGGCGCTGACTGCAGTTAGCCGCCTTAGATACGATGAAAGCAACTATTTTTGGATTCAAGATGCTACCCCTGCCATGGTCATGCACCCTATCAAACCATCGCTTAACGGGCAGGATTTACGAAGTTTTAAGGATGGCAACGGTAAAGCGTTTTTTGTGGAAATGGCGCAACTGGTTAAGTCTTCAGGTAGTGGCTTTGTTGATTACGTATGGCCACTTCCGGGGGAAGAAACGCCGGTAGACAAAATTTCGTATGTTAAAGAATTCAAACCATGGGGATGGACCGTCGGCTCTGGTATTTACTTATCTACCCTTGAAGCTGAGTACGCCCACTTACGCAATTTACTTATCATTATTTGTATTATTAGCGTGTTATTGGTCGTGGCGCTTATCTTCTATATTGGCGGCAGTATTGTTAAGCCTGTCCATGAAGTCACTGAACGAATGAAAGATATTGCTATGGGAGATGGCGATTTAACCCGGTCACTTCCTGAATCAGGCCAAGATGAAATTACCAGACTTGCGCGTTACTTCAATGAATACACCAATAAAATGCGGCATTCTTTGTTAGGTATACGTGAAAACATCACCGCCCTTACCCAGCAAGCGGTGCTCGTTGAAACCGTTAGCCAAGATAGCAATGGTCAAGCGCAAAGTCAGAATGAAAACATGATGCAAGTTGCCGTAGCCATGGAGCAAATGACCACACAAATACAACAAGTCAGTCAGAATGCAGATACTGCTGAAACCAGTACCAGTGGTGCCCGAGCCAATGTAGAACAAGGCACCCGCGTGGTAGAAAGTACCGTGAGTGATATTCACTCTTTAACGTCAAATATTGAAAGTGTGAGCCATGTAGTAACCGAGCTTGCTGAACAAACTAATAGTATTGGCGCAGTACTAGACGTTATTCGTGGCATTGCTGATCAAACCAACTTACTTGCACTTAATGCGGCGATTGAGGCTGCTCGCGCGGGAGAGCAAGGCAGAGGATTTGCAGTCGTAGCCGATGAGGTTCGTACCTTAGCCAGTCGAACAGGCCAAAGTACCGATGAAATTCAAGCGATGATTGAAAAGCTACAAAGCAACGCAAAAGCCGCAGTAGATGCGGTGCAAGTCAGTCAAAATGCTTCAACAACTACGGTAGACAATGCAATTAAAGCGAACGATAGCTTAAAAGAAGCCGACCGACTTATGAATGAAATTGCAGGTATGAGTAGTCAAATAGCCCGTGCGACAGAGCAACAGGCCGAAGCTGCCAATGAAGCCAACATTCGTATCAATGCATTATCGGGTGCAGCGGATAACAGTTTAAAAACAGCGGATCAATTAGCCAGTGCCAGTCAGGCACTTAAAACAAGCTGCGTGGCTATAAAAGAAATTGCCAGCAAATTTAAACTTTAGTGAACCAAATTAGTCGTAAAAAGGAAGGTATTCACAGGTTTATACTACTTCCTGCGTATGGAAGTATTTAAAGCGGTGCTTTAGACTGGTTATCTACATCGTTAGATAACCAGCTAAACGTCGTTTACAAGGAGTGATATATGAGCAGTGATAGTAAAGGGATCCCAATCAAGTATTGGGTATTGGGCTTTTTTGTTCTACTTATCTTAGTGTATGTTCTATTTGCTAATACCATTATTAAAGCCGTACTAGAGTCGAAATTAGGCGAGTCTTATGGTGCAGAAGTCAACATTGCCGAATTTGATCACTCTTTATACCCTACCACTGTCACCCTTAAAGGCATTGGCTTAACCAACGCAACTAAGCCCTCGCATAATCAAGTGTTAGTTGGCGAAGCAAATGCTGACGTTGCCCTTATGCCCCTACTATCTAATCAAGTTGTGGTAAACAACCTTAATTTACTTGATGTGCAATTTGACCAAGTTCGCGAGCACGAAGGTGAAGTTTATCGGGTGCCAGAAAGCTCACTGTCTTACGATGAAATTAAAGCAAAAGCCAAAGAGGCCGTGCCTTCTGTAGACGAAATACTTGCTCGTAACCCCCTTAAAACTACCGCTGCCGTTGCCGAAGCAAAAGAGGCCTACGCCACCTATTCACAAGGCCTAAAGCAAGACTATGAAAACTTGCCTGATAAAGAACGTATCGACTATTACAAAACCCAAGTTGCTGCGCTTAAAGAAACGAATTACAAAGATCCTCAAGCCCTTATTCAAGCTAAGTCATCGTTAGATAAGCTAAAAGAAGAGATGAGTGCAGACCGTGCGCTTATCAGCAGTTTTACCGATAAAGCGTCGAATGCTAAGAGTGCGTTGAGCAACTCGGTTAAAGCGTTAAAAGAAGCGCCCGGAGAAGATTATGCATTACTTAAGGGCGTGATTGCCGGCGATGAAGCGGCCCTATCTCAAGTGACGTACTTCGTATTTGGCGACAAAGCCGCTGAATATACAGAGTATTTGATGTCTGCCATGCAAATTGTGATGCCATTACTTCAAGGCGGAGATACGCCCGAAGAACCTGCAACCGATATGCCTTCTATTTTGGTGAAGCAAGCTAACGTGTCTGTGCTTTGGCAAAACGAGTCGATAAGCAGTTCGTGGCAGAACATTACCAATACGCACAGTGTGTTTGGTAACCCAACAACCTTTACCATTGAAGCGGCTGGCGACATGCTTAAGCAATTTACCTCAAGCGGTGAATTCTGGATTGATGAAAGTGGCGTAGATGCGAGCCAAGTTTGGGAGCTAGCTGGGGTGAATATGTCGAATATTCCAGTAAGCGGCAATGAAACCCTTAACGCGGTGATGAAAACTGCACTCATGGCAACCACAGGCTCGATGGAAGTGGTTGATAATAAGTTAAGCGGCAACGGGAAAGTTAACTTACAAGAACTAGTGATGGAAGCCACAGGTACAAGCGACGTGACTAGCGCCATTGCTTCTGCACTGCAATCGTTAAGTAGTTTATCGATGACCATGCTACTTGATGGCACCCTTGCTAACCCCGGGTTTAACATTAAGTCAGATTTAGACAACAAATTGGCTCAAGCCGCGATTTCTCAGCTCACCGCGTCTCAGCAAGATAAGCTTGATGAACTTAATACCAAGCTAAATGCGATGGTTGCTAGTGAACAAGATGCCCTTTCTGGTGAATTGGTTGATATTAACTCAATGCTAAGTGCGGCACAGGGCGACAGCGGCGCCTTACAAGAATTGCTTCAAAGCCAATTGAGCAGTGTGGTTGAAGAACAAAAGAATAAATTGTTCGACAAACTAAAAGGTAAATTAGGGCAAGGTGAATAAAGCACCTTTGATTCCTAAGCCCTTCGCGGCATAATAGGTAATAACGTGGAGGGCAGTTTACTGCCCTTTTTGAATTTTCCTCCGCTTACCGATTTTCAGGTGATTTTGTGTGGCAAGATAAATGGCTTCCTATCGTACTCATCACTCTATTAGGGTTGTTGCAGTATCGGCTATGGTTTGGGAAAAACAGTATTCCTGACTATCTTAGTCGAGAGCAGGAAGTGAAAACTCAAGCGCAGCAAAACGCTAATCTTGCGCAGCGAAACGCCCTGCTAAACGCAGATATCACCGACCTTAAAGTAGGTTTAGAAGCCATTGAAGAGCGCGCTCGCAATGAACTCGGTCTGATTAAGCAAGGGGAAACTTTTTACCGGATTTTACCGCCAGAAACTAAGTGAGTAACATGACATCCTCCTCTGTGGTTGCGGTTATTCCCGCAGCTGGAATTGGCAGCCGAATGCAGGCTGATCGCCCCAAGCAGTATTTAACCCTTCAAGGGAAAACGATTCTTGAACACACTGTTGAAATACTGCTTAACCATCACGCCATCGACTACCTTGTTATAGCCATTAGTCCTCACGACACCTACTTCCCTTCTCTTGCCATTGCTAATAACCCGAAGGTGAAAGTGGTAGAGGGTGGCAATGAACGAGCTGACTCTGTGCTAAACGCCGTAAATACCTTGCCAGACAATACTTGGGCACTAGTGCACGATGCCGCGCGTCCTTGCGTAAGTACCAATGATATTACTCAGTTGCTGGCGGTGATGGATAATGAACAGGTAGCGGGCGGCATTTTGGCTTCTCGGGTTCGAGATACTATGAAACGAGGCGCTGCCAGCCAAGGGGCTGATATCAATTTCCCCACTGTTCTTCATACTGAAAGCAGAGAAAACCTATGGCATGCCCTTACGCCCCAGTTGTTTCCTACAGCACTGCTTAAAAGCGCGCTGCAAGATGGCCTTGCCGCATGCGCAACCATTACCGATGAAGCATCAGCCATAGAATACAGCGGACACAAGGTTGCACTTATTGATAGCGACCCGGCAAATATTAAAATAACCCACCCTGGGGATTTACCCTTGGCAGATTTTTACTTACATCAACGACAGAAGGCACAAGCAGAATGCGAATAGGACACGGTTTCGACGTTCATAAATTTGGTGGCGACGGCCCCATTGTTATTGGTGGTGTAAGCATTGACTATGAACAAGGCCTAGTCGCCCATTCTGATGGCGACGTATTGCTACATGCCCTATGCGACGCATTACTTGGCGCTGCGGCGCTAGGTGATATAGGCAAGCACTTTCCCGATACTGATGATACCTATTCAGGTGCCGATAGCCGTGTACTGCTTAGGCATGTTATTCACGTAGTAAATGAAAAAGGCTATACGTTAGGCAACGCTGATATGACCGTAGTGGCGCAAGCTCCCAAAATGGCACCGCACATTCAGGCCATGAGAGAAATCATAGCCAAAGACTGTCATTGCGAGCTTGATGCAATCAACGTGAAAGCTACCACGACTGAAAAATTAGGATATACAGGCAGAAAGGAAGGCATTGCTGCTCACGCGGTAGTGCTGCTGGAAAAGATATGAAACCATTACATACCCAACACTGGAATTATTATTACAGTAAACCCGTATCAACCGGCTTATTTAAGTTTCAAGCCGACGACTTTCAAGTCGTTGAGGACTTAGGCTACGAGCCCTGCGGTGAAGGCGAGCACCAGTTTGTTTTTGTAGAAAAAATTAATACCAATACTGCATTTGTTGCAGAGCAACTTGCTCGCTACACCAAACTGCCACTTCGCCAAGTGACGTATGCAGGTAGGAAAGACAAATATGCCCTCACCCGTCAGTGGTTCGGTTTACATGCACCAGGACAAGCTGATTTCGACTTCAGCGATTTTGAGCTTGAGGGTGTGCGGGTTATTAAGCAAACTCGCCACAATAGAAAGCTTCGTACCGGTCAATTAAAAGGAAATGCCTTCACCATTACGCTGCGTCAAGTTGTGCATCCAGAAGCCATTGAAGAACGCCTTCAGGAAATCGCCAAACATGGTGTGCCGAATTATTACGGCGAACAGCGATTTGGCGTCATGCGGGTAAACGAGCAAGGCGAAGTTCAGCGCGGTGGTAACCTTGCCATGGCTGAGCGGATGATAAACGGTGAAACCATTCGCCACCGCAATAAGCGCTCTATGGCACTGTCCGCCCTGCGTAGTTGGTTATTTAATGAGGTCATTTCTATTCGTTTAGAAAACAAGACCTTCGATAAGGTACTTACCGGTGACGCATTGGTATTAACCGGCTCGAACAGCTTCTTTATTGACGATGATAAACAGCAAGATAGCCAGCAACGTTATGAAGATAAAGATGTATGTCCTTCGGCACCGCTGTGGGGCAAGGGAGACTTAGTCACTACGTCAGAGGCAAACGCCACCGAAGAGCAGGTTGCATCAAGTCATCCAGAAGTTATCGACTTTTTAGGCCAATGTGGCTTCGAGCAAGAACGTCGTGCAATAAAAATATGGCCATCGCAACTTGAATGGCAAAGTAAGGGTGATACATTAACGCTATCGTTTTCATTGCCTAGCGGTTGTTTCGCTACATCCGTACTTAGGGAATGTGTTGAAACCGTTTCCCCCATTCACAGTATTTAGTTGAGATTGCATGAAGATCCTAATGAGTAATGATGATGGTGTGTTTGCAAAAGGCCTAGCTGTTTTGCACGAAACCATTGCCAGCGAGCACGATATTACTGTTATCGCCCCCGATCGTAATTGTAGCGGCGCAAGTAACGCCCTTTCGTTACATCAACCCCTTCGTATTCAACGCATGGACAGTGGCTTTTATTCAGTTAATGGCACGCCTTCAGACTGCGTACACTTAGGTATCAGCCGAATTTTAAAAGATGACCCCGAACTGGTGGTATCTGGTATTAATCATGGTGCTAACTTAGGCGATGATGTAGTTTATTCTGGTACGGTAGCCGCGGCGACCGAAGGCAGATATATGGGCTTGCCTGCCATTGCCGTGTCGCTTGCCAGTAAGAAAGGTGAGAATTTTGAAACGGCAGCTCGAGTAGTACTAGATATTATTCGTAAACTTCAATCTCATCCTTTACCAGCAAATCAAATTTTGAACGTAAATGTTCCTGATATACCCTATGATGAGCTTAAAGGTATAGAAGTAACCAGACAGGGTCGCCGACACCGTGCTGAACCTATGTTTGAAGATAAAGACCCGTTTGGTCAAACCATTTATTGGTACGGTCCAGCAGGTTCAGAACAAGATGCAGGCCCAGGTACAGACTTTCACGCAGTGGCAAACGGGTATTGCTCCGTAACCCCACTTAGTGTTGATATGACTGCCTACCAAAGCTTAGACAATATGAAAGAATGGTTAGCCAAGTAACCCAATAGTGCGCAGCCGATAATAAGGATAATAAGCACCACCATGAGAGCCTCCAGAAAAGGGGATGCGCTAGCACAGCTGCTTTATGACGAAGGAATCCGTTCGCAGCCTGTGCTCAATGCCATTGCAGGTACACCCCGGGAAACATTCTTACCTGATGCGCTTAAGCATAAAGCCTATCAGAATACTGCCTTGCCTATCGGGCAGGGGCAAACTATTTCGCAACCCTATATTGTTGCGAAAATGACTGAGCTGCTGCTAGATAGTCCGAATAAACCTGAAAAAGTGTTAGAGATTGGTACAGGCTCTGGTTATCAGACCGCTATTCTTGCACAGCTTTTTTCGGCTGTATTCAGTGTAGAACGAATCAAATCGCTACAGTTTCATGCAAAAAGACGGATGAACCAACTCGATTTACATAATATTGCCATGAAGCATGGTGATGGATGGAAAGGGTGGGTATCTAAAGGTCCTTACGATGCCATTATTGTGACGGCGGCGGCCAGTAGTTTGCCGCAAGATTTATGTGATCAATTAAAAGAAGGAGGCCGACTGATTATTCCCGTAGGAAATGAACAGCAGTCTCTATTGTGTATCGACAGGATAGAAGGCGAATTAAAAACCACCACCATAGAGGCGGTGCGTTTTGTTCCCTTAGTAGCAGGAGAGCTATTGTGAAATTGTTTGAGCCAATGTATGACATGGCACTTCGATGGGCTAGACACCGCCATGCGGTAAAATATTTAGGGGGGCTAAGCTTTGCTGAGTCAGTATTTTTCCCTATTCCGCCTGATGTCATGCTTGCGCCCATGTCGCTGTCTCAACCCGACAAAGCGTGGCGCTTTGCCCTTATCACTACACTTGCGTCTATTTTGGGCGGCATTGCAGGTTACTGGCTGGGTTATTTTGCATTTGATGCTTGGCTATCGCCTATCATTGAAAGTTGGGGTTATACTCACAAAATTGAAACAGCCACGCAGTGGTTTGCTGACTACGGCGTATGGGTGGTGTTTGTAGCGGGTTTCTCCCCTATTCCCTACAAAGTCTTTACCACAAGCGCTGGCTTTCTACAGATGGCCTTCTTTCCCTTTCTTATTGCCTCTGCGGTTGGCCGTGGCGCAAGATTCTTCTTGGTCGCAGGACTTATGCGTTGGGGCGGTGCTCCTATGGAAGCCAAACTACGCCAATATGTAGAAGTATTGGGCTGGGCAGTAGTGTTATTGGCTGTTGCCGCTTACCTCATCTTGCGATAATTGCGCAGCGATGTCATACCGCTTCTTTCTGATCAGTGTTGTGTTACTGCTACTACAAAGTTGCAGTAACCGAACTAACCCAGCCCCCGTTGTATTATTAAATAGTCAAGCAGATCAAGAGTCTGGTGGATTTACATCCGATACCTATAAAGTACAGCCTGGGGACACCCTTTTTGGCATCGCTTGGTATACTGGAAATGACTATCGTGATATCGCTAAATTTAACAGCTTATCAGAACCTTATCGTATTTTTCCTGGTCAAGAATTACGCATTACTCCCCCACCCAAAATTGTAAAGATCACGTCAAGATCTAAACCTCAGACCATTCAGTCAGCAGATCCGACCACGACCTCAGTAGACAAAAGTTTGATTGACCCCCCTATATCACAGGGGTATGGTGAAGGTGAAAAAGTTGTTAAGCGACAAAACGTTACGAGCGTCAACAGGTCGTCAGAAAGCGTCAAAATAACGGCACCCAACAGTTTTCCTGATAAGGTGAAAAAGTGGGTTTGGCCTACCAAAGGTAAGGTTGTTGAAACGTTCAGTAAGTCAGAGTCGGGCAACAAAGGAATTGATATCGCTGCGGCAAAAGGTACATCGATACACGCGGCAGCAGATGGAAAAGTTGTTTATTCAGGAAGCGCCTTAAGAGGCTACGGTAAATTGGTCATCATCAAACATACCGACACCTTTTTAAGTGCCTACGCATACAACGACACCATTATCGTCAAAGAACGAGATTGGGTGTCTGCGGGGCAGAAAATCGCCACCATGGGTGACAGCGGAACAAATTCGGTAAAACTTCATTTTGAAGTTAGATATCGTGGAAAGTCTTTAGATCCACTGCGTTATCTGCCAGCTACACGACCATAATAATAATAAATAACAATAAGAAACGAATAAAGGAGAAACGTCGAAAGGTAAACCTTGAAGCAGGAGATTCATTGTGGGTCATATAAATAAAAGCCTAGAATCAAATACGAAAGATGACTTAAACGTCATTGATATGCCAGCCGATCTGAAAACAGATAAAACAATATCTGATGACACTGACACCGATTCAGAAGAATTAGTGTTAAGCCAAGACGACCAACCAAAAAATCTAGATGCCACACAGTTATATCTAGGTGAAATCGGTTTCTCGCCTCTGCTTAGTGCAGAAGAAGAAGTGTTTTTCGCCAGAAAGGCTCTACGTGGATGTGAAGCCTCACGCAAACGCATGATTGTTAGTAACTTACGCCTAGTTGTTAAAATAGCGCGTCGATACAACAACCGCGGTCTTGCCCTGTTAGACTTAATCGAAGAAGGGAATCTAGGACTTATACGTGCTGTTGAAAAGTTCGACCCCGAACGTGGTTTTCGATTTTCAACGTACGCAACGTGGTGGATAAGACAAACCATTGAACGCGCAATTATGAACCAAACGCGCACTATTCGTTTGCCAATCCACGTCGTTAAAGAACTTAATGTATATTTACGCGCAGCTCGTGAGTTATCTCAGAAACTTGACCACGAACCTACTGCCGAAGAAATTGCCCTTGCCTTAGACAAACCTGTCGAAGACGTTACCAAGATGCTGCGACTTAATGAACGTATTACGTCGGTAGATACCCCGATTGGTGGCGAAAACGATAAAGCGTTGTTAGATATTCTAGCTGATGAAAAAGAATTCGGCCCTGAAGAGAACTTGCAAGACTCAGACATCAAATCAAATATTGTTGGCTGGTTGGAAGAACTCAATCCTAAACAACGTGAGGTATTGGCAAGACGCTTTGGATTAATGGGTTATGAACCCTCAACACTTGAAGACGTGGGTGCTGAAATTGGTCTTACTCGTGAACGAGTTCGTCAAATTCAAGTAGAAGCACTTCGACGATTACGAGATATTCTAGGCCACCAAGGCCTATCGCTTGAAAATTTATTTAACCAAATGAATTAATAGCGCGTTACATACGTTAAATGCCGAGGCGTTGTTTGTCCTCGGCATTTTTATTTGTAGCACTATCCCCTAACCAAGCTCACAAACGTGTAGTCATGTGGGTTTTTCTCATCAGCGGTATGCGCTTCCCGGCTTATCTCTTCCCAATGATCTTGGGCTTCATAATCAGGAAACTGTGTATCACCTTCCACCGCTAGTTCGATAAAGGTTAGGTGCAAAGTATCAGCCTTATTCAAAAACGCCTGATAAATTGTCCCGCCACCAATAATCATCACCTCGTCCGACTGACTCTCTAGCGCTGAAGCATGCTCAATAGCCGCTTCAGGTGACGATACTACTGTTGCATCTGGCAAACTGTAAGCACTGTTTGTAGTGATGACAATGTTTGGTCTTCCCGGCAAAGCGCGGCCAATTGACTCATAGGTTTTACGCCCCATAATGACAGGCTTACCCATGGTTACTTGCTTAAAATGTTTTAAATCTGCTGGCAAATGCCAGGGCATGTCGTTATCTGCACCGATAACGCGATTATTAGCCATTGCGGCAATCATGGCAATTTTCATAATAACTTTAACCAATGCGTTGTTCTTTTCCCTATGATAACTGATTAGACCTATCGCGATAACTCTTGCGTTAACAACAATCCATTATTTCTCGCTTTTCTCTCTGAACTGTCCTCTTCATTTTCATAACGCTATGCCCATTGTGTTTACCTATCTTGTTTCTGTTCATTGTTAGTCGTTTCTCCATTGTATGACTTAAATCACACATGCAAATAATAACAATTATCATTTGCGATCATGTTTTATATCGACTAGGGTGTATTCAGGAGGGCAAGCAAATGCAAATAACTTACTTGTGTGGAAAACACGAAGATTGGATTTACAGTAACCCGAAGCAAGCGCTTCACTTTATGGCCAGGGACGAGATGCAGGGCACGCTTTTACTGCATTGCGGCCAATACACAGACGCTATTCCTTACTTGGGCTGCGCTTTTGATATTGCGGTTATTCTTTTAGAAGTAGATGGAGGCGAGAATGAAGCGATGAAAAGCAAAGTTAAGAGCCTAGCTGGATTACTTGAAGAAACCTATTACCACTTGAAACTGCCCGAGTACCGAAACGCCATTTTAGATAGAGCTAATTCTGTCTTACAAGCCACAGAATCGGCAATTTTATCAGCTTTTTTGCTTAAATCTGTGCATCAATAAGTTGAGAATACTATGCATACTTATCTTGCAGCAAATCATAAACGCAACGTTAAGCAGCACGATACTACTGACTTTAAGGCATTATTAGGCCAGTGGGAACGGCGAGTTCTTCTTGCCAATAACGCGTTTTCAAATGGTCAATGGCTCTCGACAATAGCGTTGTACAACCAAGCTATAGCACATGCCAACCAGTTAATAGCGATATCACCCTACCGCAAAGAAGCCACATTTTCGCTATTGGTGAGCTTTCACAATCTTTCCGACACCTACTTGCAATACGCCAGCGAGGCGCCGCCTGAAGAAAGAATGGCCATTTACCATATGGCACTTGCTACTTTATCTGAAGTACAAACACGCATTGATACGCAAGCAGTGCTATTGCCTGATAACACTGATGTGCTGCGCGCTAGGCGAATTGCGCATCAACAACGATGGTTATTATTAAAACAGCATCCCGAGTTGGAGATTGCGCTAAATAATAGCCCTTCTATCGACAATTCATTTACTGTCTTTGCAGCAACCGCAGGCAAAGATAGTCATTAGCTGATTCTACTTTCAATTAATTAGGAGTTTATATGAAAAACACGATAAATAATGTCATTTACGCCGTCGCGTCTGTGGCTATAACCTCTTCCCCCGCCTTTGCACATGCTGGACACGATCATAATCACTGGAGCAGCCAGTTCATGCACGGGCTTTTCTATTTGTCACTTGCTGCGGTGGGTGCTGCATGCGTTTTCGCAGGCTACAAGGCCTATTCTCGCAAACAATCTTCATCTAAATAGGGAAAGTAATCATGCTAAACAGCTTACTGACGACGCTTCACCGTAGGACCCCCTTAACTACCGCGAGCGCTCACTGCGATATTCCATGCAAAATTTACGATCCTATTTCAGCCCAACTCGCTGCGTTAAGTGTTATTCGTTTTGTTGATTTACTGAATGAGTTAAGTGAAAAAGAAAACCTTTCGTTTGCTGATCATGCCCAATTCAGCCGCCTAATTAGTGAAAAAGAGACTCATGCAGAAAAAGTAAAACATGAAGTCAGAGTTATTTGGGGTGATTACTTCAAAGCGCCTCAATTTGAAAAATACCCAGATACTAACGAATTGGTCCACAATATTATGCTTACCGGATCGGCGTGTAAGCAACATGTTTCACGGGAGAAAGCAGAAGCACTATTAACATTGGTGAATGAGTTCGCTGAAAGTTTCTGGGCCACTAAAGGTGTTGAAACTAAGACAGCCACCTGCCCTTATCCGCCTGCGGAACAAGTGGTATATCCTAAACTTTAATCATGCTTCGATTATTAGCGATTGAAGGAAACAGCATGCAACCCATGCTGTTTGCTGGTGACTTTATTTTAACCTGCAAGTGGCCAAAAGCGTGGCTTCAAATTGGCCATGTAGTGGTAGTTAATAGCGATAAATATGGTGTAATTGTAAAGCGCATTACCAAAGTATGCTCTATTAAAGGCGTTATGCTGCAAGGTGATAATGCACTTGAAAGTGTAAGCACGTTGGCAATAGGCTGGATAAAGCCAAGCGACATTATTGGAAAGGTTATATTTACTTCGCCTTCGAGAAATCAGAAGCTTTTAACAAAAAACCGCTAGTTTTAGCAAACTAGCGGTTTTAATGTTGTTCAATTAGCGACGGTACTCGACTTCAACATCGTAGTCATCTTCGTCCCAATCTTCATCATCGTCTAAGTCATCACTTAAATCGTCTTCGAAGTCGTCGCCTAAATCGGCGTCTTGTGCTTCTAACGTATTACGATGGTAAGTATCCCACTTAAACTCAACGTCTTTCGTTTCTTCTTCTTCGATAACTTCGGTTGGAAGCGTCTCGATGAAGTTCATTATTTCTCGGCAAAGCGGTTCTAAGCCAAGTTTCTGGAAAGCAGATATCTGGTATATCGGGCCTTCCCAACCAAGTTGTGCGGCAATTTCTTTGCAGCGCTCGTTGGCTTCGTCTTCAAGCATCAAATCAACTTTGTTAAACACTAACCAGCGAGGCTTGCTTGCGAGTTTAGGGTTATACTTTTCAAGCTCTTCAACAATAGCCTTAGCATTTTCTGCAGGATCGCTTTCATCTACTGGCATAATGTCGACAACATGAAGCAGTATACGACAACGCTCTAAATGTTTAAGGAAACGAATACCTAAACCTGCGCCGTCAGCTGCACCTTCAATAAGCCCAGGAATGTCGGCTACTACAAAGCTACGCTGCGCGTCTTGACGTACTACACCCAAGTTTGGCACAAGTGTCGTAAACGGGTAATCAGCCACTTTAGGCTTAGCTGCAGATACAGAGCGAATGAAGGTCGATTTACCTGCATTCGGCATACCTAATAAACCCACATCGGCCAATAGCATTAATTCGAGTTTTAAATTACGAATTTCGCCTGGCGTACCATTGGTCTTATGACGTGGCGCACGGTTAGTACTGCTTTTGAAACGCGCATTACCTAAACCGTGAAATCCACCTTGTGCCACTTTAAGCTGTTGCCCATGACGAGTAAGATCGCCAAGTACTTCACCAGTATCGCTATCGGTAGCGCGGGTTCCGACTGGAACACTTACGGTTAAATCTTTACCACCACGGCCAATACAGTTAGCGCCTTGACCATTTTGGCCACGCTCTGCACGGTGAAAACGCTCGAAACGATAGTCGATCAATGTATTTAGGTTTTCATCGGCAAGAAGAAAAACACTACCGCCGTCGCCCCCGTCGCCACCATCAGGGCCACCTTTGGGAACATATTTTTCCCGTCTAAAGCCAATTACGCCGTTGCCGCCGTCACCGGCTTCAACACGAATTTCAGCTTCATCTACAAATTTCATTTATCACTCCGGGCATTGTTGCCGTAGGGGTTATTAATACTCAGTATCTAACTACTAAGTTTACACCAAATTGTTATGTACTGCCCAAATACTAAAGTGCGGGTTTCCATAAAACAAAAAACCCCGCAAGCGCGGGGTTTTTCTAAGCCTGTTCGGCGAGTAGCTAAAGCGCTTACTCTGCTACGATGCTTACAAATTTACGGTTGTTCGGTCCTTTAACATCAAACTGAACTTTGCCGCTTTTCAATGCAAACAACGTGTGGTCTTTACCGATACCCATGTTGTCACCAGCGTGGAAACGAGTACCACGTTGACGAACAATGATGTTACCAGCAAGAACAGATTCTCCACCAAAGCGTTTAACACCTAGGCGTTTACTCTCTGAATCACGACCGTTTTTGGTACTACCACCAGCTTTTTTATGTGCCATGTGTTCGTGCTCCTATTAAGCGTTAATGCCAGTAATTTTCACTTCCGTGAACCACTGACGGTGACCCATCTGCTTACGTGAATGCTTACGACGACGGAACTTAACGATTTTAATTTTATCGCCACGACCGTGTGTAACCACCTCAGCAGTCACCTTACCACCAGCAACGTTTGGTGTGCCGATTTTTACATCGTCACCATTGCTGACCATTAAAACTTTGTCGAATTCAATCGTGTCACCTGGGGCAACTTCGATTTTTTCTAGACGAACGGTTTGGCCTTCGGCCACACGGTGTTGTTTACCGCCACTTTGGAAAACCGCGTACATAGTTAACTCCGCTCTGCGTCACTGACGCAATCAATTCAAAAAACAGGGCGCGAATTGTACGTGAAACATCCGCAAATCACAACCCCGATTCTGATAAAAGTAGATTATTTTTCCAACATGGGTGAATTTTTGCGTGAATTCACCCAAAAATGCACGATGTCACACTTAAAAAACCGCACTAAGTGAATGACAAACGGTAAAATTGAAGATGATAACCGCCAAATTCGATAAGCATTTATTGCTAAAAAAGCATGGAATGCGATATCTGTAGATGGAAAATCGAATACGATCCAATCGCACCGATCTGATCATGAAAAACGCACCTAAAACGCGCTTTTTAATCACAATGATCAAAACGATCGGATAACAGATCCGAGATTGTAGCATTTTGATCTGTACTTCGCAGCTAGCAAAAAGAATTTTTCTGAAAATACACACTTCAGGTCATAAATACGCGATAGCACCTATAATAAGACATAATCTAACAAAGAAATGAGCGATTGGTCGGTCAGCGGTATATGAATTTTTCTATAACGTACTAAAAGAGAATTTTTAGCACTATTGGCCCGCTATCGGTTAAGTTAGGTGGCTAATGCGTTTAATTCGGTAGCTAAATACGTTTAATTGGGTGGCCATTACGTTTAATTGGGTGGATAGTACAGCGCATTCAGGTACAATCAGCCCCTATAATTGCCTAAGAAATGAATAAGTTTTTACGCCCATGCCAATGGATATTAATCAAATACGCGCGCTATCAGATGATGATATGCAAGCGGTTAACCAACTGATTCAACAACAAGTAGACTCTGACGTTGCGCTTATCAATCAGTTGGGATTCTATATTGTAAATAGTGGCGGTAAGCGCCTTCGCCCATTACTTACCGTGCTAAGTGCACGTGCAATGGGTATCGAAAATGCTGACCATCACACCCTTGCCGCTATTGTTGAATTTATACATACAGCAACCTTGTTGCACGATGATGTGGTTGATGAATCGACCATGCGACGTGGCCGTGAAACCGCTAACGCCGTATTTGGTAACCAAGCATCGGTTTTAGTAGGTGATTTCTTATATACCCGCTCATTTCAGATGATGGTAAGTTTGAAACGCATGCGGGTTATGGACATTTTATCTGAAGCAACCAATCAAATTGCTGAGGGTGAAGTATTGCAGTTAATGAACTGCAATGATGCCTCTACCACCGAAGCACGCTATTTCGACGTAATTTACGGTAAAACCGCTCGTTTGTTTGAAGCGGCTACGCAACTGGCAGCGGTATTAACCGACCAACCAGAAAACGTAGAGCATGCCATGCAAGAATACGGCAAGCACTTAGGTACCGCCTTTCAGTTAGCCGACGATATTTTAGATTACATGGCCGACAGTGACGAAATGGGTAAGAACGCGGGCGATGATTTAGCGGAAGGAAAGCCAACGCTACCTTTGCTATACGCAATGTGGAATACCGACAGTGAAGAAGATAAAGCGCTTATTCGCGATGCCATAGAGCAGAGCAACGGTTTACCTCACCTTACTCGTATTCAACATATCATGGAAAGCACCGGGGCATTGGATTACACTCGCACTTGTGCCAACAATGAAGTGAAAATGGCTATTGATAGTTTATCTATTATTCCAGATTCACCTTATAAAGAGGCATTAATTGCCCTTGCTCATATTTCGGTAGAACGCACTAGCTAGTGCGTTAGCCCCCCTCAAGCATAGCGCCCACCAGCCCCACCAAAAAGCCGAGTATTGCGCCTAAAGGTGGTAACCAATGGTTTTCCATGCGAATACCTGGGGCTATGTCTTGAAATACTGAATACAAAATTCCCCCTGCTGCAAATAGCATAATGCCACTCATCACGACGGGGAATTCAGCCAAATAATAAAACCCTACCGCACTCATTAGCGGCCCAAGTAAGCTCATTAGTACAAAAATCCAAATAAGCTTAGTGCTGCGGTTTTTATTGGTTGGGGTCATTTCACGATAAGCATTAAACCCTTCCGGTAAATTTTGTACCGCAATTAACACGCCTAATAGCATAGTACCGCCACCCAATGCCGCAGTAGTGCCTAACGCTACCGACTCAGGCACAAAATCGCTTAACATGGCGGCAAGTTGGCTGCCTGCAGTTTTCTTTTTAGCCAAATAGATATCCAACGCCATAAAGGCAAGTGCCCCGCCGATAAAGCAGCTACATGCCATTAATACCGATACGTCTTCAATACCCTCAGGCACTAATACTAAAGCAACCGCTGAAATTAACGCACCGGCCCCCAAGGCCAAAATACCGTGTCGTAATTCTTGCTCTAACCACTTAGGGCGCAAACCTTTCACCCTCGACAAAACAGCACCAGCAGGCATAGCGAGGCCAGCCAGGGTTGCCACAATAATTAAATTTAAAATGTCGGGTTCCTGCATGTTTGCTCCCTATGCCTTGAGTTGTTCCATTACTTGGCCTAACACTACTGGTAGCATGCTCAGAAGCCATAAAAAAGACAGCTCAAAACTGGCTGCCTTTTTCTATTACTGAGCGCATCTATAAATTAATAAGCCTGACGCCATTAATCATAGAGTAATGCGCCGCGATGAGATCATTTTAAATTAAGGTCTCGGGTCATGTTTTCGTTTTTATCGCGGTGCACAATAATATTGTCTTCAATGCGAATACCGCCAAACGGACGATAAGTATCAACTGTATCCCAGTTGATATATTTCGACGCTGGGGTTGCTTTTAAATCTCGTAACAAGCTGTCGATAAAGTACAAACCAGGCTCAATAGTAAATACCTGACGCGCTTCAATCATGCGCGTACAGCGTAGGAAAGGATGATCGTCAGGGGCAGGTTTAGGCGTGCCTCTGTCGTCGTTTACCAATCCGCCTACATCGTGAACTTGTAGCCCTAAAAAGTGGCCAATGCCGTGAGGGAAGAAAGTTCGCGTAATGCCCTGCTCTACAATATCTGCCGCTGGAAGGTTCACAATGCCAGTGTCTTGTAGAATTTGTGCTATGCCCGCATGGGCTAGCAAATGAATATCGGTATAGGCCACACTTGGCTTTAGAGAATCAACCAAGGTTAACGTCACTTTATCAACGGCCTGAATAAGATCGGAAAATAATGTTGAGTTTTGGCTGTAAGTACGCGTGATATCAGCAGCATAGCCGTGGTAATTTGCGCCTGCATCAATCAAGAACGAACGAGACTGCTTAGGCGCAGTGGTATCGCACTGCATGTAATGCAGAATTGCCGCGTGTTCGTTAAGCGCAATAATACTGGTGTAAGGCACGTCGTTATCGCCTTGGCGGCACGCTGCGCTGTACGCTAAATTGATATCGAATTCGCTCTTACCTTCAAGAAACGCCTGTTCTGCTGCTTTATGCCCCGCTACCGCCAGCTTGTTTGCTTCTCGCATACAATCTAGTTCGTAATCGGTTTTATACGCCCGTTGGTAATGTAAATAATGCAGCACTCTGTCTGGGTTTACGTTCTCAAACCCTAACGCTTTGGCTACTTCAATGTATTCACCAACATAAGCAAAACCGCGCTTATCGTAAGGCAGATGCTTTTCAACAGCATCGGCTTGTTGTAGCAAAATGATATTAAAGCTGTCGGTCCAAAAATCTTGTGGCTCTGGCGGTACTTTGTGCCAAAAATCTTCAGGGCGATAAAAAATAAGGGTGGGCTTATCTTCACCATTAACCACCAACCAGCAATTAGGGTTATCGATAACCGGCACCCAAGCTTTAAATTGTGGGTTTACCTTAAACGGATAATGGTTGTCGTCTAAGAACAAGCGTTTGCCTTGCCCTGAATGAATGACTAACCCTTCTAGTCCTTCACGCTGAAGTGCTTCGCGAGTGCGAGATTGAAGTTCCTCAATATGTTGCTGATAGCTTGCCTGATGTTTTGACATAACACCTCATTTAAGTTTTCTGATTTGCATGGCTAATTGGTCTTCTTCAATTAGCACTGTAATGCCAGCTGCGTTAATTGCACTGATTCCAGTTTGCTACGCTAATTCGCCAGAAGAGAAAAGTATTAGCCATTGTCGTTAAGTGCGCTTGCTCTTACGTACGCTTATGTTTAAGGCGAAGAGTGTAACACGATAGCCGCTCGGCTTTCACCGAGTGGCTTGTATCCACTAATGATTCATCTGCCCTAGCGAGGCGCCAATTGCAAGGTTCCCGTTACAGGATGCGTGCTCACTGCACTTGATGAAGGAATAACATCTTGAGTAAGCTGCGGAAACACGTTTTTATTTTCTCCCAACTGATGCTCGTAAATGTACTGATAAGCCAACACCGCTTTTACGTAACTACGGGTTTCTTTATAAGGTATATTTTCAATCCAAATATCCACTGGCAATGCTTCGCCAGCAGGCAGCCATTCTAGTACTTTGCGCCAGCCAGCATTATAAGATGCCGACACCAAAACTGGGTTGTTATTAAGCTTATCGCCTAAATAACGTAAATATTGCACGCCGTAGTCAAGGTTATCGTCAACTTGAAACAAGGTATTTCGACTCACT
Source organism: Alteromonas sp. Mac1 (assembly GCF_001562125.1). NCBI lineage: Bacteria > Pseudomonadati > Pseudomonadota > Gammaproteobacteria > Alteromonadales > Alteromonadaceae > Alteromonas > Alteromonas sp. Mac1. Next base: position 696,000 of record NZ_CP013932.1, on the reverse strand, counting down.
TTCTCTTTAGCCAAATACTGCGCTGTACCTGGCATAAGTTGCATTAACCCCGCAGCGCCCACCGGCGATACCGCGTCTACCATGAACGAACTTTCACGACGGGCAATAGCCATCGCAAACGCTTTGGATACGTCGTAAGCTTCACTCTTTTCACTAAACTGTGACTCGAACGCCAAGGGGAAGCGACGTTCAACATCGTCCCAATAACCACTTTTCGCAAAACTAATAATGGCTTGGTCGTATATACCCCACTCGTAAGCCAACACACCGGCGTCTGTTACTTGTGAGTCAGGTAAGTTTGACAACAAATAACGCCACTCGCGGCGGGCTTCGGTTGAACGTTCTAAGCGGTAAAATTCCATAGCCCGTTGGGTAGCTGGGGTATTAGCAATGGCTTGCACCGCACTTTGTACTCGAGGCGCTGGCGTATGAGACAAGTTCGGCTGGCTGTTAATACGGGCACTGGCCATAAATCCATAATAATTGCGTTCATTGGCTAGCTGCTGATACATCACTGTGGCCTGCATCACATTACCTAGTTCTTCGAGGGCGCGCGCTTTCCAGTAACGGTAGTTTTCTTCTTGTTGGAGTTCAGGGTTTGCGGCATCAATTACATCCACTACCCGCTGCCATTGTTTGGCGCGAAGCAAAAACGATACATGCCATAATTTCACATCATCGCTAGCACCTTCAATGTCGGCTTTATCTAACCATTCATGGGCTTCTGGTAGAAAATCGAGGGTAGCACTTAGCGCGATAGCACGCTGTATAATATGCAGTTCAGGCACGGAAAAAATGTTTTTCGGGGCATAAGTATCGTAAGCCTTCATTGCCGCTTTAGGGTTTCTCCACGCCAGCTTTTCTATGCCCCATGTTAGAATTTCAGCCTCGTTGTGTTTGTGCTTCATAGGAAATAAGCGGGTTCGGTTAACTAAACTTACATCACGTGATACCGATGACCACGCATCAGCTAAATACTGATGACTACTGGGTAATTGGCGTTTTAAATAAGGAATAATGCGGCGATTATCTTCTTTCGCAGCAATAGCTATACGTTTAACTACTTTGTCTGGCGTCATGAGGCCATTACTTCGCCACTTTGCAAATAATGGGTCGCATTCATCGGGCTGTGATTGACCGCTATACCAAAGAGGGTCGACTTCGGTTAGCACAGGTTTAGGGTTGTCTGTACGTTTTAATTTGTAACCCAACGCTTGGCAGGTAAGTTTAGCGCCCATGCCATTTCGATAACTGCTTAAAAACGCGTTTTCATGACCACGAGAGGCTAGGTAATTTAACCAACGATAGCGCAAACCATAACTGACCGGTTGCCCCGCGTAATCTTCTAAGAATTGCTCTACTTCACGCTGGGTTTTAAGCGACATAGTGCGTTCTAATCGCAAACGAAGCAGGTACGGATAAAGAGGGTAATTCGCCAACCCGTAAATTTCTGCGTCTAAATCTTCTAAACGCCTTTTCGGTAACGTACGCAGGCTTTTTTCTAAAATTAAGAAGCGAGCTCGTTCATCGGCGTAGATGTCGTCAGGGAATAGCGGTGAAACTTGCGCATGACTAAGCTGAAAGCTGCTTGAAATAGCGACTAACGTGAAAACGTGAAACGACTTGAGCATAGGTAACCGCTTGAAGAACGTTACCGCTTTTAAAAGAAAACTTACACCTACTTTATTCGACACAATGTGAACTCCTACCCCTTGTTGCATTCAAACACACCAGAGTTGGTGTAATTATAGAACGATGCTTGCTTGAAAGCCGATAAATTATCGGCGTGGCTCCATGCCACAGAAGTAAAAAGTGCCAGCGCTGTTAGTTATACCTTACAAACATTAATGCCATGATTGTAGATTATTCTTATGCTGGATTGGCGCTTTGCGTCAATAGTGCCCATTATACAAGCACTATTATTGAAATCGAGCTTGATTTTCAATGAATGGCCACCATTTTTAACAATTGAAACACTCGTTTGAATTTTTCATTGATATTTTGTTTAAGTTTAGTTAAAAAGCTAGCCACCCTAATGCATTAGTGTTGTGGTACGACCAGAATGCATGATTGGTTTATACGCTTATAGCGAATGGTTAGATTGCTTCACTAATATCCCGGCCAACGCCGAAGGAGATGATAATGATATATACAGGCAAGAGTCTATCCGTCAGTCTGTTAGATGACGGTTTTGCTGAACTGGTATTTGATGCCGAAGGTTCAGTAAATAAGTTCGATCGCCAAACAGTGACCGAGCTTGATGAAGCAACCCAAGCACTGCTTAAAGAAAGCGGTGTTAAAGGCTTAGTAGTACGCAGCGCAAAATCTGCATTTATTGTAGGTGCTGATATCACCGAATTTACCGGCTTATTCGCGATGGATGAAGCCGAAGTACTAAACTGGGTAGCAAACACATCTCAAGTGTTTGACCGCTTCGAAGATTTGCCTTTCCCTACCGTGGCTGCCATTAACGGTTTCGCACTAGGTGGCGGCTGTGAAATGACACTAGCTTGTGACCTTCGCGTTGCAGACACAACAGCTTCTATTGGCCTACCAGAAGTTAAACTAGGCATAATGCCTGGCTTTGGTGGCACAGTACGTTTACCTCGTCTTATCGGTGCCGATAACGCACTAGAGTGGATGACTACAGGTAAAGATCGTAAGGGCGCAAAAGCCCTTGCCGAAGGTGCCGTTGACGCCGTAGTTGCCCCTGAGTCATTACGTGACAGTGCCCTTTCTATGCTGAAAGATGCAGTAGATGGTAAGTTTAAATGGGAAGCACGTCGTGCTCAGAAAAAAGCCCCTTTACAACTGAATAAAAACGAAGCCATGATGAGCTTCTCAACTGCGCAAGCTATGGTATTTGCCCAAGCAGGCAAACACTACCCCGCACCGCATAAAATGGTAGAAACCGTTCAAAAAGCCGCTGGCCTTGACCGCGACGGCGCACTTAAGCTTGAGAACGAAGGCTTTGTAGCCCTAACTAAAACCGATGCAGCGCAAGCGCAAATTGGTATTTTCCTAGCCGACCAGCTAGTTAAAAGCAAAGGCAAGAAACAAGCTAAAGCAGCCACTAAAGACGTAAAACTTAATGCCGTACTGGGTGCGGGTATTATGGGTGGTGGTATTGCGTATCAAAGTGCTGTTAAAGGCATGCCAGTGATAATGAAAGACATTAACACTGATGCACTAGACCTAGGCTTAAACGAAGCCGCCAACATTCTTGGTAAAGGTATGCAGCGCGGTAAAGTTGATGCCAAAACCATGGCAAAAACCCTTAACGCTATTACGCCTACCCTTGACTACAACACGCTTAAAGACGCCGATCTTGTTATTGAAGCGGTTGTTGAAAACCCGAAAGTAAAAGGCATCGTGCTTAAAGAAGTAGAAGACGTTGTGGCCGATGACGCTATCATTTGTTCTAACACCTCTACAATTTCAATTAACCAACTAGCGAAAAGCTTAGACAAGCCAGAACGCTTCTGTGGTATGCACTTCTTTAACCCAGTACACCGCATGCCATTGGTTGAAATCATTCGTGGTGAAAACACCTCGGAAGACACCATCAATGCCGTAGTGGCCACAACACTTCGCATGGGTAAAACCCCTATTGTAGTTAACGATTGCCCAGGGTTCCTAGTAAACCGTGTATTGTTCCCTTACTTTGCAGGCTTCAGTAAATTGCTAATAGATGGCGCTGATTTTGTTGCCGTTGATAAAGTAATGGAGAAACAATTCGGCTGGCCAATGGGCCCTGCTTACCTAATGGACGTTGTTGGTATTGATACCGGCGACCATGCTGCAGACGTTATGGCTGCGGGTATTCCAGAGCGTATGGCACGTATTGGCGACGACCCAGTAACCGTTCTTTATAAAGAAAAACGCTTAGGCCAGAAAAATGGCAAAGGCTTTTATAACTACGGTAAAGACAAGCGCGGCAAGCCTACCAAAGTGGCTGCTGAAGAAGCGTATAGCTTGCTTGCTCCTATTACTGCCGATACCAAAGACTTCGACGCGCAAGATATTATTGCACGCTTGATGATCCCTATGGCTAACGAAGCAATTCGTTGCTTAGAAGAAGGTATTGTAGGTACTGCAGCTGAAGCTGATATGGCCTTACTTTACGGTTTAGGCTTCCCTCCATTCCGCGGTGGTGTATTCCGCTGGATTGAAACAATGGGATTAGCGAACTTTGTCGAACTAGCCGACAAATACGCCAGTCTTGGCCCGATTTACCAAATCTCAGATGGCGTTCGCAAGATGGCCGCTGAAGGTAAATCTTACTTCGCTTAATTCCCAAGGAGACTAATAATGAAAGAAGTCGTAGTTATCGATTGTGTTCGTACCCCTATGGGACGCTCTAAAGCAGGTGTGTTTAGAAATGTTCGTGCAGAGACGATGTCTGCTGCACTAATGACCGCGTTACTTGAGCGCAACCCAGGTGTTGATCCAGCAGAAATTGAAGACATTATTTGGGGCTGTGTACAGCAAACCAAAGAACAAGGTTTCAACATTGCGCGTAATGCCCAGTTGCTAACCCAAATTCCACGTACCACAGGTGCAGTAACCGTTAACCGTTTATGCGGTTCTTCAATGCAAGCATTGCATGACGCTACTAGCGGTATTATGAGTGGCCGTGGCGATATATACATGATTGGTGGTGTTGAGCACATGGGCCATGTACCTATGAACTACAACATCGACTTTCACCCAGGCCTAGCTAAGTACACCGCAAAAGCTTCAGGCATGATGGGTATGACTGCCGAGCTACTTGGCCGTCAAAACGGTATTAGCCGTGAAATGCAAGACGCCTTTGGTGCACGTTCGCATCAGCTAGCACATAAAGCACATGTTGAAGGCCGCTGGGCCAACGAGATTGTGCCTATTGAAGGTCATGATGCTAACGGCACGCTTAAACTGATTGATTATGATGAAGTTATTCGCCCAGAAAGCACTGCTGAAAGTATGGCGCAACTTCGCCCTGTATTCGACCCAGTAAATGGAACCGTTACTGCGGGTACATCTTCAGCGTTGTCTGACGGTGCGTCTGCCATGTTGCTTATGTCTGCCGATAAAGCGAAAGCCCTTGGTTTAACACCTCGCGCTAAAATTCGTTCGATGGCAGTGGCTGGTTGTGATGCCGCTATTATGGGTTACGGCCCAGTACCTGCGACACAAAAAGCGCTTAAACGTGCTGGCCTTAGCATGGACGACATTCAACTTGCTGAGTTCAACGAAGCCTTTGCAGCCCAAGCACTATCGTGCATTAAGCAACTAGGTTGGATGGACAATCTTGATGACAAGATTAACCTTAACGGCGGCGCTATTTCACTAGGTCACCCACTAGGTTGTTCTGGTTCACGTATTTCAGGTACCTTGATTAACCTGATGGAATCGCAAGATGTAGAGCTAGGCCTAGCCACCATGTGTATTGGTTTAGGCCAAGGTATTGCTACTGTATTTGAACGTGTTTAATTAGTTATTCACGTTTTATTAAAAGGGCCTTCGGGCCCTTTTTTGTTGATTGGCTTTTGACCTTCAGTATTTTTTAGCAAAAAATACTATTTTAAAACACGGGAGAGAGGGCTAACTACCCCCTGCGCGCCCTGTTGCAACACATGAGTGTAAATTTGGGTGGTTTTCACATCAGAATGACCCAGCTGCGTTTGTACCGTACGAATGTCGGCCCCCGACTGTAAAAGATGAGTAGCAAACGAATGTCTCAAAGTATGCGGCGTAACCTTCTTTTTAAGCCCACATGCATTTGCTGTATTTCTTATCGCCTTTTGTATGCTTGATTCATCAATATGATGTCGACGCACTTTTTTACTTTCAGGGTCAATCGATAAACGCGAAGAGGGGAAAAGGTAATGCCAGCCTAACTCCTTAGGCGCATTTTGATATTTGACACGCAAACGATGTGGCAGATATACCCCTTGGTAACTAGGGTTATCTAAATCAGCAATGAGGTAAGTTTCAACCACACTTATTTGCCGAGTAAGCCCAGGCTTGAGCTCTGCTGCTAAGGTAACAACACGATGCTTTCCGCCCTTTCCATCCCAAATGCGAATAGCGTTGTAGTCGAAATCGATGTCTTTCACCCGTAACCGAACTGCTTCCATTAAACGTAAACCGCTGCCATACAGCAATGAAATAGGTAACTTTAAATGGGCAGGCAATTGGGCGAAAAGCGCGACCACTTCGTCTTGTGTTAGCACAACAGGTAACTTGGCTTGCCTGCGACTTGTAACGAAATCGAGACTCAAGGAAAGCGGTTTTTCTAGTACGTCACGATACAGAAATGCCAACGCATTCAGCGCACTGGCTTGCGTGGCTGGCGCAACATTCTTTTTATTCACTAAGTGAGATAAAAATAACTCTACTTCTTTGTCTCCCATATCGGCAGGATGCTTAGTATTGTGAAAGCGTATATAGCTAATAATCCACCCGCTATAAAGCTGGATAGAGCGCTTGGCATAACGGCGATTTCTCATGTGTTGAACCACCATTTGCATAAACATCGACTTCATTTTTATTTTTCACATCTCAACTGTAATTATATACAGCATTACGTTTTTTTTACGCTGCGTAAAATAAAAAGGAAATATTCCGTACTTAAGTACAGTGTTTTCAGATACAAAGTGTAGGATATTGATATAAGTTAACTTACATGCGAAAGTTAAAATATTATTTGGATGATATATGGAAACTTTCCGCCTTGCATAAAGGATTTTTTCCGTACATTAAATTGTTATGCATTACCGATAGAACTATAGGCAATCAAACGACAAGGGATGTTTAAAAGCGTGTTTTCACTCAAAGCTCAATCCGAGCGAAGCGACAGAGCCCACGTGTTACTGTCCTAGGGAGCTTGCGACCGACTTAATGTGCTTGTTAGGTGTTGTTTTGCAATAAAGTCGCTATTTGCTTTTTTTTTCGAACTTGATACCCAAAACAGAGAGATATTGATAGTCCGAATAAGAGACTAGCCAACCCTGTTTCAACCCACACCCTAGCATAGAAGCTATAGATAAAACCTGGAACTAAACCTGCAATAGCATAATAAAAAAGTCCATCGATTTTGAGCCATTTAAATAATTTATATATGGCAAGACCATAACTAAACGTAAAAACATATCCTATCGGAAGAGAGAGAAGAATAGCGTTAATTACGAAAATTCCGAAACCGCTAATATCAACGTTTCCGTTAACTAAATACGAATAGTAACCGGCCAAAAACGCGCCATAAAAGATTGCTACAGGAATAGAAATAAGTGGCGATAAAAATGCAATTTTAGATATATGCTTCACGAAACACCTAACTTTTAAATAAGGGGCGCAGGCATGTGGGGCATAATGGCGAAGCCGCCCCGCATGTATGCGTCCCAGCGAACGTAGTGAGTGACTTAATTTTTTTGTTATATTCACTTTACTTCAAGATCAAATACAACATCTACCGAGGCGGAAAATACGATATTTTCTTGAAGATATCGACCTGGTTCAAACTCTTCTGCTTCGATTCGTGACCCAGTGACTTCTATCCTCTCTATATTGTCATTAAAACCATATCTATTACGTTGATATTGGTTAGCAGAATTTATGCTATAGACTTTGCCTAATCTGGCATCAAATGCTGAGGCCATAGTTCGCCCTTTTCTTTTTGCATTCTCTACTGCATTTGCAAAAACTTCTTCTTTTAATGCTTCCTTACGAGAAGATTGAAACTCAATATTGTGAATTTCATTCACCTTTACCTCTAGTGCAAAGTTTAATAATTCGTTGAGATGTTTAATTTGATTGAGGGTTACTTTGATAGTGCGGCTCGCAATGTATCCGTCTAATACTTTCTTATCTTCCTCGGTATAATAATAGTTTGGACTTGTAACAATACTTGACGCACTAACATTCTTTTCATTAATCCCAAATCTATTTAACCCATTTAAAAAGTCATTAATTCTCTCATCAACATCTTTCTTAGCCGCTAAGCTTGAATCATTTTTTGATTCTGTTTCAAAAGTGAGTACCGCCAGATCTGGCGCGGCACTTATTTGAGCTTCACCTTCTACAACAATATGCCTGTCATTTGGTACGCTTGCAAAAAGACTAAAAGGGTAAATAAGAATTAGGATTATAGGTAAAAACTTCATGTGACCTCCTTGTGAATATAACGCCTCAACTTTGGGGCACAAATATATGGGCTAAAATTACGAGCGAAGCGAGGGTGCCCATGTATTTGTGTCCCAGCGAACGCAGTGAGTGACAACAGTTGTTTGTTAGCCGTCATATCTCATTCAGCTCTAGCTTCATCTGCTCCTTTAAAGCATTATGACATTTTTGTACGTCCTGCCCGAATATGGTCGCTTTTTCCTGATACGGAGTGATCAAAGTTTGATCTGCCCAGAACTCTTGCGTTGACATAAATCTAAGCATTTCGGTAGAAGCGTCGGTTGCATTCTTTACCGCAATTTCTAGCTTATCCAGTAACGTGTCAACTTCCTTCGAAGCTATCAACCGAATACTATTTTGCTCAGTTTTAACTTTAAGATGTTCCTCGTTTAACTCAAATACAAGCGATTGAACGTCTTGATTATATTTAACAATTGCTTTATTTTTGACTGTTTCATCATCTTGTAAACAAGCAGTTAAAAATTCAGTCATAATTGGCTGAAACCTCTCTACAAAGATTGAATTACACTTTCCGTGGAACTCATCAAGTAGAGAAAAGTATTTTGAGAATTGAAGCCTTTTATCCTCATATTGATATTTTCTCTTTTCAATATCTAAAGAGTGCTGTTTTTTAATTTTTTCTGTTTCGGCGCGATACTTTGCAACAATCTTCTGTTTGTCTTCTTCAAGCTGGCGATTATCTTCAATTAGTGCTCGGTTTTTACCCTTAACCTTTAAATACGCGGTTAAGTATATCGAAAGAGCACCTAGGGCAAACCAAAAAATATTAAATAACACATCCATGCTCGATATAAACTCCATGACGGCTAACACTAAGCTAAGGGGCAAATGTACAATGCGATAATCGCGAAGCCGCATTGTATATTTGTCCCAGCAGCCCGCGCAGCGGGCTGAGACTTAAGCGTTTTGTTAGGCGTGCAACTGAACGCACGCGGCACTGCCGCTACTACTTGCCAAACAAACCGCTGATTTAAAATTGATAAAACCACGATAAAACAACCTCGTACGAAATGCTAGATGTAACAAGGTTGCTGAAATAGAAACACGAGCTGATACAACTGATAAAGCAAGTGGAGCAACGAAATTCAAAACGACCTAGTGAAACAACCTTTTGGCTGAAATGTCACGAACGAACTGACGAAAAGATTTTGTAGGGAACAACCGCCTAACTTTAAGCTAAGGGGCGCAGATACGTGGGGCATAATTGGCGAAGCCGCCCCGCGTATAGGCGTCCCAGCGACCGAAGGGAGAGGCTTAAGCGCTTTGTTAGAAGCAGAGCCTTTTCCTTTGGACTTATTAAAAACTAATAAAGCCAGCATACGATTGATTGTTAAAGCAAACAAGCAAAATGCCAATGCAGTGATGTAGGTGATTTAGCTGAAGCAAGCCGCTAACTTTTCAATAACGGGCGCAGACATGTGGGGCATAATGGCGAAGCCGCCCCGCGTGTATGCGTCCCAGCGAACGAAGTGAGTGTGTTGATTGGGTTGTTATATTTCAATGTTGAAAAAACCTTGGTCATAGTACGTAAAAACTACTGTCGATGTAGCGTGAAAAGAGAGGTTTTTCCATTGGAAAGTGCTTTTGCTCTCGTTACTTTAAAATAGCCTAATGCAACATTGTTTTGACTTAAAGCATGTCTTGGGACACTTTTTTGAGGAAATACATGGTTGCTATCACAGTTGTTTAATTCAATCTCAACTAACTCCTCATAGAAGCGCAAAGATATAGGTTGGATTTCAGTGCCATCTACTTCTAGTAACTTACTACCTTCCATTGTTCAATTTCCTTCTGAAATATAACGCCCATTTAAGGGGCTGATAATAGTTTGCTAAAAAGTGTAGCGAAGCGGAACCGAGCAAACTGTTAGCAGTCCCGCTTTAAATTCTTGTTAGGTAGCTTTTACACCAATTTTTCAAATGCTACCTGTGCAGCCTCAACTACTTTTTGCCATTGAGGGTTTTTTAATAATTCATCAATTTGTAGGTCTTGGCTATCAATGTTTTGATCAAAGAGTTGGGTGAACTCCCAGAGAATAAACTTCTCACTTTCGTTAAAACTCTGAGAAATTAACCCCGTTCCCTTTGGCAGAGATTCCATTACTAGATCATCAAACCACCAACAAGCGAATTCACTTTTATAGTCGATATATTCAACTTTAGAAGCAAACTCTTCTTGTTCCGTAGGAGATGATAAGAATTTTAATATTTCTAGACACGAATCCCTGAATTTTATCGCCGTACTATCCATAGCTACCTAACACCCCACTAAGGGGCGATAATACATGGGCTAAAATTAGGAACGAAGTGACGCAGCCCATGTGTTAGCGTCCCAGCGAGCAGAGCGAGTGCCTTTAGTGTTTTGTTATGCGATTTTTAATAACAACCTCGTTCTTTCGATATTGGATATTTTGGAATTCCCATCTAAGGATTCTTGAAGTGACGTTTTTTCCTGTGCGTCTAGTACTGATTCTGAACTCAGTAATGTCGCTAAGCTACCAAGAGTTGCATACCACTCTTCTGAAAATGTTGAGATAAACTGAGACATTGCAGAAGCACAATTTTCTACAGAGTTTGAGGCTTCCGTGTATTCAAATTTGGTAGTGGCGCTAAGTTCCCGCTCGATTGGACCAAACAACCCAATAAATTCCAATTCAGAATTTAACGGTCTAACACACGTGTGCAGTCTAAAGCACGGGCCAAATGTGAACTTGTGTATATGAATGAACTGAACCAAATATTCTTGCTCTCTAACCCAAAACGTTGGTTTTGTTCGAACAAAACCAAGTGGCTTGATTTGGTTAGTTAGTCTTCTTAAGACCTTATCTGCATTGGAACGTTCTAATTTTTTATCCATGTTCCACCAATCGCATAACTTTTAAATAAGGGGCGCAGGCGCGTGGGCTAAAATGCGAAGCAGCCCACGTGTATGCGTCCCAGCGAACGAAGTGAGTGACTTAATTTTTTTGTTATGTGCCAATTTGCTTTGACAAGAAACGTGTCATTCTCAGACGTTCCGGTTCATAGTATTCTTCACGTTTTTCCATATGGATAGTCGGCCCACAAGAGCCCACAAAAAGTCCATTTTCATCAGGAATGGCAAAAACAACATACTTAACTTTTTCCTCGAATGGAAAACCACATGCAGCAGAATCCACTCTTGTTGTAACCTTAATTTTTTCAGCTGTCATACCTTTATAGCTATGATCTACGACTAAAGTGACAGCTTTCAACTTTGAGTACTCAAACCAGCCATCTTCTTTCACTTTTATGGTGTCGACCGATTCGACAACACCAGAGAAAACAACGGGATAATCTTCAAAGGCTTCTTCAATGTCGTAACCCATGCAACTACAAGCTAAAGAATTGAAAGAGATTAAAGAAAACAAAAAGGCCAAAATTTTCACTCACACTCTCCTTGGCACATAACTTTCCAATAACGGGCGCAGACATGTGGGGCATAATGGCGAAGCCGCCCCGCGTGTATGCGTCCCAGCGAACGCAGTGAGTGGGTTAATTGGGTTGTTATAAGTCATTTTTAAAAACAACCTTCCTAGATTACACAAGTAAAAGCAAAATTTTAGTTATAGCTACGACAATAAAAAGAACTGTAAGCGAAACCACTACAGCGGTATGTTTTGTTTTTAACCAAATGACACTTGGTGATTTTCTAGATATAGAAAAAAGGCCATTGATGTGAGCAGTGGCTAAACAGCATATGACCACGACAAGGATTGTGTTAAAAAGCTCTGACATCAAAAGTTATTCCATTGACTTATAACAATTTAGTGTACGGAAAAAATCCTTTATGCAAGGTGGAAAATTTCCATATTTCATTGATTTATTGTCCCAGTCTATTTTTTAAGCTTATGATTAGCAAGTCATTATTAATAAACCCTAAACCACACCCAGAGAAAGACGGAAAAATTCCGTAATAGATCGAGTCTATGCAACTGAATCTTTGGCTGTATAAAAAAACAGTGCTTATGCAAAATTATTTTAGTTTGATAAATACTAAATTACCGCAGGAGTAATTGACTTGCTATAGGTTAGAGTAAATAGACTAAATATAAGCATATTGATACAAATAGGCATTTTTTAGCGACTATTGCGCCTGCTAAATGTTGTTTCCAAATACTATAATGCATTGCTAAGAGTAGTTTTAACCCTAAGCGCGTCACCAATCTTTTAATAGAGCTTACCTCAGGCTAGGCGGTGACTGCGTAATCAACATTGGCAGGTAATTTTATGGCGATTAACAACCAATTTGGCCCTAAAGGCTGGACTCCCGAGCGTTTAGGTTCTCTTACGGGGAAAACGTTTCTCATCACTGGCGCAAATACCGGTGCAGGGTTTCAGGCTACGCGAATCTTGCTATCGAAAGGGGCTAATGTGGTAATGCTAAACCGAAACCCTAGCAAATCGGAAGCTGCAATGGCCCAGCTAAAAAGTGAATTTGGTGATGAAGCTAAAGTTAGTTTTATACAATTAGATTTAGCGGAGTTGGCGTCAGTAAGGCGCGCATCGAAAGAAATATTAGAAAAGGTGCCTAAAATCGATGCACTTGTGTGCAATGGCGCAATTGCTCAAATCGCCACGCAACAGCTTACTGTCGACGGGTTTGAAAGTCAGTTAGGGGTGAATCATTACGGTCACTTTTTATTATGTGGTTTGCTCTTTGAAAGAATTGAAGCGTCAGAAGGCAGAATTGTAGTGGTGTCTAGTGAAGGCCATAAAATGGGTTTAAAAGCCATTCAATTCGATGACATGAATTGGGACAAAAACTACCATCCAAATAAAGTGTATAGCCAAAGTAAGCTAGCTCAAATGATGTTTGCCTATGAACTGCAAGACAAAATCAAAGCGGCTGGGAAGAATGTGAAAGTATACGTTTGCCACCCTGGGGCTTCTAATACATCTCTTATCAGGGAAAGCGCGAGTTTTATGACGCGGATCTCCTGGGCATTTATGGTTAAAATCGGCTTAGCGCAAACCGCTGAAAAAGGCGCTTATCCAGAGGTAATGTGTGCAACCGAAGAAAACTTAAAAGAGCGTGCTTATTATGGGCCAACCGGCATCATGAATTTTGGTGGCCCGGTAGGAGAGGGTAAGCTTGAATCATTTGTTTTGCAAAAAGACGCGTTAACTCGATTGTGGGCGCTTTCTGAAAAAGAAACCGCTATTGATTGGCCGCTTTAATTTAACAAGTAACGCGCTTTGTGTTTAGGCTAAAAGATGAAAAGGTTAATTTTGGGTGTGGGTATCAGTATGTTAATTACAATGAATTCATCGGCTAACGATAGTAGTAAGTTAGCCGATACTCAGCAAGCTATTCAAAGCTCGGAACAAAGTTCTGATCAAGGCTCAATACAAGATGTTGAGGGCAACGTTTATCGTACAGTTAACATTGGCAATAGAGTATGGTTGGCTGAAAATTTAAGGTCGACCAAATTTCAGGATGGCACTGCGGTAAATACGGGCTTCATTCCTGATGATAACGACAAAAACCTTTCAGGCTATGGCAGGCTTTATGATTGGAATGATGTTTCTGACTCCCGAAATATTTGCCCTGAGGGGTGGCGAGTTGCATCAGATGAAGACTGGAAAGCGTTGGAGTCTGCTATTGGTATTGCCGAATCTGATCTGGATAAAGAAGGGTGGAGAGGCGAAAACGACGTTGCTATTACACTTAAAGCCGCACAACCAAATACATTGTTTAAGCGTTTTGACCAGTCCCAAGTAAATAAGCATAAATTTTCTGCCACGCCAGCGGGTGTGAAGTTGGGTAATTGGTATATTACCCAAGGCATGTATACTGAGTTTTGGACAAGCAGCAATGCCACTGAAAAAGAGGCTTTTGCTAGAACACTGGCATATTCGTGGTGGAACTCTCATAAAGGAGAAATTCGCCGCGCCAAACTCAAAAAGAGTTATATGTTCTCGGTTAGGTGCGTAAAAATTTAGGTTGAATGATGTTCCTCTTAACGACTACAAAATCCGTTGCTGTAACGGTTTTAATGCTAATGCTTTTTCATACTGCGGGTTGTGCTAACTCTGAAGCAAAGTCGCTTAACTACCAAGTGGATGATGAGCTTGTGGTGCTAGCCCATGGATTAGGGCGAAGCGATTGGGCGATGTGGCGTTTTGCCCAGCGCTTGGAACACGCAAACTATAAAGTATGCCGATTAGACTACGCTACCATCGGGGTCAGTGTGGCGTCGGTATTAGATGAAACAACCAGCCAAATCGATGCGTGCTTACAAAACGCCCCCAAGGTACATTTTGTAGGGCACTCCCTTGGTGGTTTAGTCATTAGGGCGTATCTGCAAAACCACGAAGAAGCATTAGAAGCCGTGAACGTGGGTGAGGTAGTACTAATCGGTACGCCAAACAAAGGCAGTGAGCTGGCCGACTATTATAGTGATTCTTGGTTGATGAACCTAGGTGGGGGAATTAGTCGCGCGTTGGTAACAGGCAGTAGAAGCCTGGGCAATAACCTTGATGCAATAGATTTCAATATAGGCGTTATTGCTGGCACAAAACCATTAGGTTTAACGAACGACAGGTTCAAGGGGCCAAATGACGGTTTGGTATCAGTAGAATCTACCAAGTTGGAAGGCATGAGTGATTTTATCACCATCGAGGTTGGCCATGCTCAAATGCGATATAGCGAAGAAGTGGCAAATCAAACTATACATTTTTTACAGAATGGCGCATTTGAGCACTAATACGAAGACATTAGTGCTCCTATATAATCTTGCGCAATCTCGCAAGCAACCACGCGAATTACCTTAGCTAGGTGAGCTTTTCGTAATTAGTAAATACTTTATACAGCTGTGTGCCACTTAGTACCGATGCCGACGGAAAGTGCAAAATAGGTATTAAATCGCATGGGGCATTCAATAAACGGCTGCCATTATCGTTATCAAGCTCGTCGATATTTAGAATTTTAGCTAGGGGCTCACCCGCCTTAATAGTTTCCCCTGGTTTTGCCATGTATTCCACCATACCGCCCCAGTCAGTAAACAGGGTTTTATAGTCTTTCAGCATTACCCCTAACCGAGTCATATGGTCAGGCTTAACATCACAATTATGCAGTGCGCCTTTTGCGTTTAAGTAACTGAGTATACTTAGCGCATCCACATCGCCTTCGGTGAAATTAATCACCTCTTGGCTACCCATTTCAAGCGTAAAAGCTTCAACGTTAAATTCAATACTTCGCTGCAGGTTTGCTTCAATACATTCTTGTAGCGTCCACCATGGGCAAAAAGTCGCTTCGTCTAATGCGCCAGCGAAAACGTTGGGAATAAAAATGCAGTGGGGAATATTGAATAGGCTAGCGCTGGGCTTAGCATACTCAGGCACATAAATATGGCGTGTGGAAACAGGGCCGTTATGTAAATCCAGTACAAAATCAGCGTTCACCGCTAATTGCTGTAATTTTAAGTTAAGTTGCTGCGCTAAGCCTAAACCCCAAGGTGTGGCAAGTTTAGTATCAATGGCGCTTGATAAAAACGTTCTGAAACGTTGCTTTATGCCTTGTACCGACTCTTCTGGAGTAACGGTATTAGCAAATTGCTCTACACTGCCTTTATCGAAATGATAGCCTCGGTTCCAATTAGTGCCGTTTACAGGGTCGAAGCGGCCCATGGTGTACTCACCGGCTTTTATATTAGTGCCCACAGGGTTGCAATTGGGTACCAAGATAATTTCACCACAAATATCCATGTCTTTTAAGCGTTGGATAAGGTGGTATATCACTACGTTACCTTGCACCTCGGCGCCATGTATCGAGCTTTGAATGTATACGGTGGGGCCGGGTCTTGCGCCACGCATTCGGTAAATAGGTACATTCATATTTCTGCCAGAGGCGTTTTGCGCCACGACAATATGCTGTTTAACAACCTTAGTTGTCATAACTCTCTCTTTTTAGTTCGTTGTTATTCATGTCGTTGTAAGTTAATGATGCTTTCGCAAGTACTTGCGTAACACACTTGGGTGATGGACGTGCGCTAGCTTTGATTGTTATCAGCATTTTTGTGCTATTTGTTGCAAACATCACACTGCATAGTATTTGGTAAGGTCCATTGTTGCCACTCATGTTGTAAGCCGTCGAAGGTTAACAAGGTATTCAGCGGCACTGAACCAACTCTCATTAGTACTTGCATGGCAAGCAGGGCTTGGTAAGTGCCTACAATATTCACGATGGGCGAAAAAATGCCTGCTTCTGTACAGCTTAATTCAGGAGCGCTAAATAACCTGCGTAAACAGGCATAGCATTGGCTCTCGCCAGGTTTGGCTACAAATAATTGACCTTCAAAGCGAATGGCCGCACCGGAAATTAAAGGTACGCCGTGTTTATAACATAAGTAGTTTATGAGGTCGCGGCTTTGCGTATTATCGGTACAATCCAGCACAATGTCGTGCTCGCTAAACAGTTTGTGGTTGTTTATTTCAGCTTTCTCTATTCCTGAAGAATCTGTCTGAGAGGCATCTACCTCTGCGCTGTCTACCCCAGAGCGGTCTATAGAAGTATATGGCGTATTATCTGGTTGCAAACTCGCTTCAATACCTACAATGTCACAATCGCTATTTATTTGCGCCAGCCTAGCTTTAGCCGCCATTACTTTAGACTGCCCAATTTGGCTTTCATCGAACAAGGTTTGGCGGGGAAGATTGGTGTGTTCAACAATATCGTTGTCTATGAGTGTGATTTTGCCCACACCACTGCCACATAAGCTTGTAGCCGCCGCATTACCTAAACCACCTACTCCAATTAGTAGAACGCGTGACGCCGCCAACAATTCCTGCCCATCTATATCAACTTGAGGCAGCACAATTTGACGGTTGTATCGCATTACCTGCTTAGTAGATAGCGGGGTTTTCATTTACGCAGTACCCTTATAGATGAATTGGTGTTGTTCACGTTGTGTTTTAAGCCTTACCACTACTTTAATTTATAATGGTACATGGCAATGCGTCATACGACCAACACACAACAATTTTCAGATTAGGCGCTGCATTTTACAAATTAAGCTTTTAAAATCGACGTCTTTGCAAAGACGCGGCGCCTGACTAAAAAACCGAAGCGCCGCTAGTGCAGTATATGTTGCCGCATACATCAATGTGGTAAGCTGAACGTAACATGATGTATTAATTAGGCGTACTTTATCAAAGCCTGAATAAATGTCGCATATCAATTTAGGATTTCTTATGTCTGTAGTTAGTCAGCCGCTAAATTTGGCGGTACTTACCATTTCTGACACCCGCACACTTGAAAACGATAAGTCAGGGGATTATTTAACTGGCGCATTAGAAACTGCGGGGCATAACTTAGGCGACAGAGCCTTAGTAAAAGATGATATCTATCAGCAACGCGCTATAGTGTCAGCGTGGATAGCAAACCCCGACATTCACGGTATATTAATTACCGGTGGCACCGGCTTTACTCATAGAGACTCAACGCCAGAAGCTATCAGTGTTTTATTCGATAAACAGGTTGATGGTTTCGGTGAATTGTTTCGCCAAGTAAGCTACGAAGAAATTGGTACTTCTACCATTCAGTCTCGCGCTATTGCAGGTTTTGCCAATAACACCGTCATCTTTTGCTTACCGGGTTCTACAGGTGCCTGTAAAACCGGTTGGGAAAAAATTATTGCCAGCCAGTTAGATGTCGACTTCAAACCCTGTAATTTCGTTAAACACTTGGTGTCGTAATGGCCACATTTAGTCATTTAAACGCGGGCGGCGAAGCTAACATGGTGGATGTTAGTGATAAAGCGGTTACCGTCAGAGAAGCCACTGCTCAAGGCTATTTATATGCTAGCCCAGAGGTTATCAGCCAAATAAGCAATGCCACTATTGCTAAAGGCGATGTATTTGCCGTTGCGCGTATTGCAGGTATTCAGGGGGCAAAGCGATGCGCCGATCTTATTCCTTTGTGCCATCCTCTAGCGCTCTCGAAAGTCGATGTTAACTTTGCCATTGAGCCGGAAAATAACCGTATAAAAACCACTTGTTTTTGCAAGCTAAGTGGAAAGACGGGGGTGGAAATGGAAGCCCTTACCGGTGTAAATGTGGCTTTGCTTACCTTATTTGATATGTGTAAGGCTATCGATCCTGGTATGCGCTTAGAGGGCATTCAAGTGCTCGATAAAAAAGGCGGTAAAACGGGGCATTGGCAACGTATCGATGAACCAGCTAGTAGCCATATAAAAGACAAGAACCCATTAGGTGAGTAATTTACCTTCATAGGAATCAACATGAATGTAACCGTGAAAACCTTTGCGCAATTACGTGAAATTACCCAAGAAGGTAGCTTCACCCTAACGCTGCCTGATAGTACCGTTACTATGGGTGACGTTATTACCTTGCTAAAAAGCCGAAGTGAAAAATGGGCGCAAGCTCTTGGTGCCAGTGCTGGTAGCGAAAATGGCAGTGTATTAATGGCGCGAAACCAGCAACTGTGCGACATACAAACTCATGTGCAACCAGGTGACGAACTTGCCTTTTTCCCACCAGTAACAGGGGGATAATCATGTTCGCATTAATTGGCGACGCCGACTTCGATCAACAATGGTTATACAATCGCTTACGCCAAGAAGCTAGCCAAAAAGCGAAAGGCAATGTAGGCGCTATTGTTACTTTTACCGGCTTGGTACGAGACAACAATGTCGATGGCAATATTTTAGGCATTGAGCTTGAGCATTACCCTGGCATGACAGAGCAAGCCTTAACCGACTTAGTGCAACAAGCCATCACTCGATTTTCGCTAACCTCGGCAGGCGCGGTTCACCGTGTCGGCCGATTATATAACGACGAGCAAATAGTCTGGGTGGGCACTGCCGCACCCCATCGCGCCGCGGCCTTTGAAGGCGCTAACTTTTTAATGGATATGCTTAAGCAATCTGTCCCCTTGTGGAAAAAAGAATTTACCCGAGATGATTCTCGTTGGGTTGAGGTAAAAGCCTCAGACGACAAGGCCGCTTTGGCTTGGTTGCGAGAAAAATAGAAATGGCGGTTGGCGCAAAGATACTTACTTGTTCAAGAATAATACCCGCGTGTTTAAGCACGCGAGTAGGTAAACCTAAAGTCAGCGCGGGTACGTTTCTGTCTGTTGTCTTTTTTACTCTGAGCTTTGCGTGCAATGCGGCAGTATCAAACACGTATCTTGATTCGGATAATGATTCCGCTAATTATGGCAAAGCAGTGCCCATCTTGTCTTCGCCATTACAGGTAGCAGTAGCCGCAAATTTTGCCAAGCCCTTACGTAATATCGCCAGTGATTATTTTAAGAAAAGCGGGCAGGAAGTTAGTGTTACCGTTTCTTCCAGTGGCACCCTATTTGCGCAGCTTACTCATGGTGCACAGTTCGATGTATTCCTCTCTGCCGATACTGCTAGGCCAAATGCGCTGGTAGAGGCTGGGCGTGTTAACGCTGAAGATGTGCATGTTTATGCTAAAGGCAGGCTGGCCTTTCTGTCATCGAATACCACTGCTTCAACGCCTAATTTTACCGCTGCTTCCTTGGCTGGGAAAAAGCTGGCCATCGCAAACCCTAAACTTGCTCCTTATGGCAACGCAGCAAAACAGTATCTTGTTAATACCAATCAATGGAACATTGTTTCCCCGCATATTGTGATGGGGAAAAACGTACTTCAAACCTATCAGTTTTTTACTACAGGTAACGCCGACTATGCCTTGGTGGCATACTCACTTACACTGACGGATAAGCAAATTAATGAGGCTGGCGGGCGTAATACTAGTGGTCGTGCTGCCGCGGCATTACTCATTCCCGATACCCTGCATCAGCCCATATTACAAAGCCTTGCGGTTACCGCTGCCGCCGATAGAAAAGCCGCAGCGTCAGCATTTGCTCGTTATTTATTGTCACTAGAAGTACAGGAAAACTTACCCAATTGGGGTTATCAACCCGCTAATGATTCACTTCCGATTAGTGTAGATTCGCGTATTAGGGAGAACAAGGAAGTAAACAACAGTGACACTAGGGGCTTACCGTAAATGCTAGAGAGTAGCGCTTTTGCCGCAGTAGGCTTAACCCTAAAATTGGCTTTTTTAACCAGTCTGCTTTTAATGTTATTGGTTACTCCTTTGGCATGGAAGTTAGCTACTTGGCAGCATAAATTAAAACCCGTGTTTATGTCGGTGCTTGCATTACCCTTGGTACTTCCGCCCACAGTGCTTGGGTTTTACCTGTTGGTGGCCTTTTCGCCGCAAAGCCCAGTAGGGGAAGGGTGGCAATGGCTCACCGGCCATCAACTTGCGTTTAGTTTTGAAGGCTTAGTGATAGGCTCCTTTATTTACTCGTTACCCTTTGCACTACAGCCGCTGTATAGCGGCTTTACTCAACTCGATAAACGGTATGTTGAAGTGGCGCATTCATTAGGTTTTGGCAAAATTGAGACGTTTTTTCGCATCATACTTCCCTTGTGCAAAGCGCCGTTTATAGTGGCTTTCGGCCTTAGCTTTGCCCATACCATAGGTGAATTTGGTGTAGTGCTAATGATTGGAGGCAATATTCCAGGTGAAACCCAAGTGCTTTCAATAGCGTTGTATGAGCATGTTGAAGCCTTAGAGTATGGTCAAGCACATGCACTTTCGTTTGGGCTACTGTTGTTTTCATTTTTGCTGCTTACGCTGCTGTATCGCTTTAATGGAAAAGGAGGGCAAGCTTGGAGTTCAATATCTCGTTAGTAAACCGCATTAGTGCGAAAGCCGTGTTGCCAGACTCCATGCTGGTTGTGGGTATTACCGGGCCATCAGGTGCCGGCAAAAGCAGTTTGCTTCGTGCGCTAGCTGGGTTCGAGCCAGAAGCGACGGTAAGTGTTAATTGGTTTGGTGAAGGCGCTAAATCAATAGCTACCGCTAAAGCGGGTTCAGCTACAAAGACGGTAAACGCGATAAGCGCATGTAACGCAAAAAACGCGCTTGCCCCCGTGCGAGTGGGCTTAGTATTCCAACAACCAATGCTATTTCCTCATGTAAACGTAAAAGGCAATTTAGCACTGGCACAGCGTCATGCAGGGAGCAAAGCGTTAGCGGTAGAGCATGCCCTCGCTGGGTGTGAGTGCGAACACCTGTTGCATAAATCAATAGATAGCCTTTCAGGTGGCGAAGCGCAGCGGGTGGCGTTAGCGCGAGCACTGGTTAATGGGCCAGATGTGCTAATGCTTGATGAGTCGTTAAGCGCATTAGATGCAACGTTACGCAGTAAAATCTTACGATTTTTAGTAAAAACCTGTGGGCGCTTAAATATAAAATTAATCATGGTGTCTCACGATGTTCAAGACTTAGCCCTATTTTGTGATGGGCTAATATCGGTTGAAGATGGGGCGGTAGACGCGGCGGGCTCAGTAGCTTACGTTATGGCGAAAATCGCCAGCCAAGGAAGCGTAGAAAACCCCTGTGCCATATTAGAAGGTGAGATAATTCCACACTCGGATGATTTTCCTCATCCGTTTACTCGTTTAAACGTAAGCGGCAATATATTGTACGCTAAAGCGACCGTACAAAGTGATAACGAACGGAATACCAATAACAACACTGAACAAGGGCTAGACTCGAACCCGCGTCAAGCGCGAGGAAAAATAGCCGTTTTTGCCAGTGAAGTGAGTATTGATACCAATACACAAGTGAATGTGCCCTCTAGTAGTATTTTGAATGCGCTACCGTGCGAGGTGGTGAAAATTTATTATCCTGAAACACTGCAATATAACAACCCACAATCTAACAGCCAGCAACTTCAAACCGCAATCGTGATGCTATCCCACGGTGCTCAAACGCTATATGCCAGAGTAAGTACTTTGTCGATTGAAAGGTTGAAACTTGAACCTGGTTTATCCGTGATGGCCAGGTTCAAGCTTCAGTAGATGTGCAGCGTGTTTTAAAGCCCAGCGTTTGGTATTTCTACAAGCTAAATGCTGCAGGCTAAATTCCTGTTCTCTTTATTCTCACTGCCTACATTCCCGCGACCAACATTCTCGCGATTCAAATCCTTGCGATCTAAATTCCCACTTCCTAAATTGCAGCAGAATAGCGCGAGATATGGTGATCTTTATTTAGGTAAGCATCAAACCTTGCACATATTGCTCTTATGTAAATGCGAGACGTATCTGGAACACTAATATATCGGTCGCTAAGCTCAATAATACCGTCGGCCATTAAGGATTTAAGGCTTGTTAATTCAATACAGAAATAGCCATTGAAGTTAATATTGTATTTATCTTCAATGTCTTTTTTGTCTAAATACAAATTACACATTAAAGACATGATCACATCTCGGCGAATGCGATCGTCTAAGCTTAACGCAATGCCATTGGCGGTTAGTGGTAAGTCGTTATCCAACCGGTTGTAATAGTCTTTGAGTTGCTTAGGGTTCTGACCATATGCATTACCTATTGTACTAATAGCCGATACACCTAAACCAAGTAAGTCACTGTTTTTATGGGTAGTGTAACCTTGAAAGTTTCGGTGCAATACGTGGTTGTGCTTAGCCATGGCTAGAGTATCACTGGGTTTAGCGAAGTGATCTAAACCAATCATCTCAAAACCTGTTTTAGTAAAGCTTTCTACTGCCATTTGGTGCAGTGCCGCTTTTTCATCAGGGGTGGGTAGGGTATCTAGCGGTATTTTACGCTGGGCTGCGAATCTATCGGGTAAATGTGCATAACTAAAAAGAGAAATTCGGTCGGGTGACATGGCTTTTACCGCCACTACCGTGGTGCGAAACTTTTCCATAGTTTGTTTTGGTAAACCATAAATCAAGTCTAAATTAACCGAGGTATAGCCTATGTTTTTTGCATCGAATACTAATTTGGCAATATGAGCCGTACTTTGAACACGATTGATAGACTGCTGAACATCCACATTAATATCTTGCACACCGAAGCTAACGCGGGTGTAACCTAATTCATTTAAATCTTCTAAGTATTCAAAAGTCACATTTCTGGGATCTAACTCAATCGAAAACTCTGCATCGCTGGAAATAAGAAAGTGTTTCTTAATCAAATACATTAAATAGGTATGTTGTGTTGCTGAAAGGAAGCTAGGAGAACCTCCACCTAAATGAAGCGCTACTACTTTCTTATCTTTATATAGCGACTTTTTCGCTACCATCTCTTTTTCAATATAGCTAAGGTAATGGTCGGCTTTTTCGTTGTGGCGAGTCACTATTTTATTGCAGCCACAGTAATAGCAAAGCTCTTCGCAGAAAGGGATGTGGATATACAAGCTTATTGTATCGGCACCGCAGTTTTCAGATGCGCTCTCTAATAAGCCATCATTCACCGCCTCAAATTTAAGTGCAGTAGGGTAAGAAGTGTAACGTGGCGCCTGTTGTGCATACTTTGTTATTGTACTTGTGGCCTGTTCAATTGGCGAATTCATAGTTATCTTCTGCTTAGTTTGCTAGTAAAGTAGCGAAAGACTCACATACACGGTGTCTTTCTTTCGTGTTAAATCCATTTCATCATTGATAGTAATGCAAACTAGTAAGGTGTTTATTGATCTCGTTCAAGGTTTTGCTCTTAAACATACTCATTATAGTCAGTTTTCCAATTTTGCTATTGCAAGGCTTGCGGGTAAGGAAAAAAACGCTCAAATTACCGGAACCTACGGGTAGTAGAGTGGGCCGTTGCCAGTGCGTTAACAAGGTCGACAGCAAAGCAGATCTTAAAGGCCATGCACAATCCAAACCTTCCTTAGCGTTACTAATTGTAGGAGATTCCGCCGCCGCTGGTGTGGGAGTATCTAACCAAAAACAAGCACTGTCTGGCTGGCTAGTGGAAAGCTTATCAACAAACTACTGCATTAATTGGGAGTTAAAGGCCAAGGCAGGAGTTAACAGTACTGATTTGTTATCTATGTTGCAGCGGGCTAAACCAAACTCTGAACCTACTGTTGATTCTAAATCAACACCGCCCTCAATACTTACTTCTACTCATGACTTCGACACGCCTCTTGAATGTGGAGCGTTTGACGTGGCGGTGATTTCAATAGGGGTAAATGATATTACGGGTTTTACTTCTTTGCGGAAGTGGCGTTGCAACCTAAAGCAAATAATTGAAATACTAAAAGCACGATTCCAGTGCCGGTTTATTGTATTTACTGCGCTGCCTCCTATGCACGAATTTCCCGCACTACCTCAACCATTACGGTGGGTATTAGGGCAAAAAGCGAAGTACCTTAATGCCGCCTTGCTAAAGCTGGTGAACAATTATCATGGGGTTAACGTACTTACCCTAACGCTAAATCCAATAGATAACAGCCAATCAAACAACACACACAATTACATGGCCGAAGACGGTTTTCATCCACAAGTTGCAGGCTATCAATTGTGGTCTAACGCTGTTGTGAAGTTAGTTAACGAAGAACTTGATGAATTGGTCGGTAAAAATAGCCATGTTGGTTGAAGCTGGAAGGTTCACCCCTACAATGCATTATTCATTTAGTAGGTGTTGAAAAACCAACAATATTTAACGGCTTCGCGCTGGAGGTGCAATGAAAAAAGTAACAATAGATATGGTGTCAGATGTGGTTTGCCCTTGGTGCATTATAGGTTACGAACGTCTACAAAAAGCCATCGCTCAACTAGACGATATAGAAGTAACTATTCAATTCCATCCATTTGAACTTAATCCGAATATGCCGCAAAAAGGCCAAGACGTTCGTGAACACATAATTGAAAAATACGGGCTTACTCCGGCACAGAGTGATCAAAACCGACAACAACTTATTGATGCAGGTGCATCAGTCGGCTTTGAGTTTGACTACTTCGACGGCATGCGCATGGCCAATACTTTCAATGCACACCAAGTACTGCACTTCGCAGGGGAAAAAGGTAAGCAAGAAGCACTAAAATTACGCTTGTTTGCCGCTTATTTCAGTGAAAGAAAGAACGTGAACGATGTTGACGTGTTGGCAAACGAAGCGGTGTCTGTAGGGTTAAACGAGCAAGAGGTACGTGAAATTCTGGCCAATCAAACCTACGCAGATGTAGTTCGAGAGCATGAGAACTTATGGTTGCAGCGCGGTATTCAAAGTGTGCCTACTTTTGTGATTGGCAATAGCGGTGTTGCAGGCGCACAGGACCCAGATACTTTAGCGCAGTTTATTATGCAAGCATCAACCGAGCAATGAGTAACCAGCTAATACACCTTTTAGCCCAGTGGTATCCGCGAAAGGATTCCCACCAGTGGGTGCTGGGGCTTATTTATAAAACGGAAGGCTCTTGTTACAGAAAAGCCGGGGCGGTGATGTTGTTCAGCGACGCAGGGCACCAGCTTGGTGTGTTAAGTGGGGGTTGTCTTGAATCAGATATTAACAAGCAAGCCCAGCGGGTAATGCAAGATGGTAAGTATCGCACTGCGGTTTATGATGACAATGACGAAGAAGACATTGCCTTTAAGTTAGGTGTAGGCTGTGGCGGGGTTGTGCATTTAGCGCTGCTGCCCGTAAATAGCGATAATCATTATTTGCAGTTACATACGGTTTATTCTCATTTGGTAAGCGGGAATGCTTGTTTATGGAAGCAAGAAATTAATGGCGAGCTTTCGTCTTCTGTTAGCATTTGCGGCGCCCAACCTACGGGTTCAAGTGAACTGGCTGACACTACTCCTCTGGTAAAGGCTGCAGCTAAAAAAGTGGCTGCGTCACTGGATACCCAAAACGGAAAGCGCTTTTTAACAGTGCATTGTCAACCGCCTCCACACATACTTATTATTGGCGGTGGATACGATGCAACCTTTGTGGTGAAGATGGCGGTACAGCAAGGATGGTCGGTGAGTGTGTGGGATCCTAGGCCAGCACAGGCAAGGGTAGAGCACTTTACCGATGCAAACTTTATAGTCGAGTCTACGGAAGCCGACGCACTCAATTTACATATCGCAGAGCATAATGTTGATGCAGCGGTGCTGATGTCCCATCACCGTCAAATAGACAGCAAAGCCTTAGCAACGTTAAGTCGGCACCCGCTGAAGTACGTGGCCATGTTGGGGCCCATTCATCGTAAAGAAGAAATGTTTGCGCTAGCTGGGGTGACAGAAAGTGATTTTCAGGGCTTCTTTGCTAGCCCAGCTGGGTTTGATATTGGCGGCGATTTACCTGAAAGTATCGCGTTGTCGATTATCGCTCAGTGCCATGCGGTGCTAGCTCAAAAGCTACCATCATTACAGCAGTAGTGTGCAACTCGCGGTCAATATACACAGCTCTACAAGTCGACAGTTCAATAAATCGGCAGCCCCAAAGTGAAAGAGTACATGGGGCTTTTTTTAATGTTCGAAACGCTTTAACTTAGTAAAGGCTAACGTCAGAAGCGCTTTCTTACCGACACTCCAAAGGTGCGAGGTGCGCCAGCGTAAGCCATAATTTTTCCTTCTTGCACTGGCACATCAAAACCGCTTCGGGCGATATATTCTTCATCTAAAAGATTTCGAGCCCATACAATGACTTCGCTGTCCCATTCATCAAGATGAAGTGCAAGTCGAGCGTTAATAATCTCGTATGAACCAGACTGTTTATACGGGTCGTTCGAATCATCCAAATATACATCGCCCGTGTATTGATAGTCTGCACTTATCGTGGCGTCGTAACTCGCCACTGAAAAATGATGGTTTAGCAGAACTGAAAAGCTGTTTTGAGGTTCGAAACCCACTCTGTCACCGTCTCGTGCGCAATATGGGTCGGAAGGTGACGCTCTGCCCGGATCGTCAATACCTGTATGCCATGAATAGGCCACCCAACATGTACCCTGTTTGAAAGTATCAAAATTGGCTAACGTACGTGATGCATTAAGCTGAAGTTCTGTATTTGCGCTTATCAACCAAGTAGTTTCAAGCTCCAGTCCTTTAACATGAATGTCGCCTGCGTTTTGTAGGTTAAACCCCGTGCCAGTAAAAGTGGTAGCTTGAAAATCTTTAATAGTTGAATAATGTGCCGCAACATTTACCCGCACACCATATTCAGGCCAATCCTGTTTTAAGCCTATTTCTGCACTGCGGGCCTTTTCGGCTTCAAAAGTGGCATCCAAAGACGGTAAAATACGATCGGTATTAGTACCGCCTGCCTTATAACCTGTGGCCAAGCTGGCATAAATTAGCTGGTTTTTATTTGGCTGATAAGCAAGCTTTACTGTGCCCGTTAACTGGCTATCATCTATTTCTTCGTTTAAGTCAGGGCGAGGGAGCACCGCGGATGATCCCAAGAAGAAATACCCCCATCCTGGTTGCTGAAAAGGGGCTAGGTCATTTAGTGACGTTGGACTAATTGCAGTACCCGTAATAAGCGCTGCGCCAATATCATTCAACGCTGTCACCGCAGCACCTATATTCGGTCTACTTTCGGGGTCGCCGTTTAAGCCATCAATGCCAGGGCCTTGCTCGGTATACCTCCCATCTATCGACTTCTTTTCATCGGTAAAACGCAGGCCAGTTGTTAAGGTAAGTGAATCAGAAAGTAACCAGTCAGCTTGGGCAAAAAGAGCAATGCTATCTTGTTCTTGATTTGCTGTATGCATAAATACGGTATTGCTTGGTGCTGCCACACCAGAAGGGGCGATTAGCCCGCCTGTAGCTGCGCTGAGCCCATCAATCGCATTTGCCAAGGGAAGTAATTGGGCACCTGCAATGCTAAAGAAGCTATCGAATTCCGACTGTGTCGTGGTGTTAAAGGTTAAATCTAAATTTTGGCTGAAATAATATGCACCCACAAGACCACGAATTTTGTCGCTTTTATAATGCAGTCTTAATTCTTGAGAGAAAGATTGTTGTTTTGCATCGTTAGTGGCGGTTAACAGATCTGCATCTGAAAAATCAGTATCTACAATATCTATGCTGTCAAAAGCACGATAAGCCGTAATACCCACTAAAGACCATTGTGCATTAAGGGCCACATCAATTTGAGCCGATACACCTTTATCTTCCATTTTTGAAAGAGGTGGTTGAGACAACGACGTGGTGAAGTCGTAGAAATCTTTCGTACTGTAAATCGTGGCGTTAAAGGGGGGCTGAGAAAGCACCGCATCGGTGCCAAACTTGCCAGAGATTTCATTTGCCTGAAAATTATTTCGCCAAGTAAGTGCACCGCAACAGCGTTCATTTAACTCACCGTAATCGGCAATAATACGAACGCTTAAGTTCTCTGTTGGTGTATAAAGCCACTGGGCCTTTACCGCCGAGCGATTTTTATTATTTAAACTTTGCCCAGAAGTGGCATCGGTAATGTAGCCATCTCCATCGGTTTTAAAGCCTGAAATTCGCATGGCTAATACATCATCAATCAATGAGAACGAAGCGCCAGCGCTTACTCTCAATAATGAATCATTGCCCGCCAGTACTTCTACAAACCCATCGGTATCAGTATGACTTGGCGCCACAGAGGTAAGTGTCATTGCACCCGCCGCAGTATTTTTACCAAACAAAGTGCCTTGGGGGCCGCGCAATACTTCAATAGCGGCAATATCGACTAAGTCGTTGATAAGGGCATTTTGCCGTGAACGATAAACCCCATCCACATATAAACCCACAGAAGATTCGAAACCGAAGTTTTGTGATGATGTGCCAATACCGCGAATAGAAAACCCTGAATTAGTCACGCTTTGATTTTGAAAAGCACCAAAAGCCGGTACATAGTTTTGTAAATCAAAAACGTCTTTCACTACGGTTTCAATTAAATCGTCGCCGGAAAGGGCGGTCACCGCAACAGGGACTTCCTGTAAATTTTGTGCCGTTTTTTGTGCCTGAACAGTAATGTGCTCTAAGGCGCTATCTTGGCTGTAAGCAAGTGAAGATGTGCAACTCGCCGCAATACTTAGTGAGACACCTAGTGCGACAAGTGTGTGCTTGGGCAGCAATTTTTTCATTTTTATTTTTACCTAACATCTAACCCATTTCAAACGAATAGCGTCGTTTGACTACAGCTAGAACCTTAGCAGTAATTTTACGCTTTGCATCATTATGCAAAAAAGAACGTAACAACCTAGTGTTGCAGTAATTTTATGTCGTTATAACAATGGTAGAAATAATCCGAAAACGAACCGTTTTAACGACATTAGGCGTGTGTACTCGCCTGATTTCCCCATAGCCTAACATGATGTATTCCCATTCAAAATATCAATTAAACTTATGGTGCTACTTTTCTTACCATGGTTAACATATTGATAACATCAGAGAGTAGTATGACTGACATCTACCTAGTACGCCACGGGCAAGCATCTTTTGGCGCAGCAAACTACGACAAGCTCAGCGACTTAGGCGCACAACAGTCCGAGTGGCTTGGGCACTATTTCAAACAGCGCGATATTACTTTTGATAGTGTTTTTATGGGGGACATGGTGCGCCACAGAGAGACTGCCGAAGGTATTGCAAAGGGGGCAGGTTCTTTACCCCAAGCAAATATCAACAGTGAACTGAACGAATTTAATTTCCAAGCTGTGGCAACGGCATTTTTAACCCGATACCCAGATCAAAATGTCCCCGAAGGTGCGTCTCGCGCTGAATATTATCGCTTGCTTAAAAAAGCCATGCTGGCATGGGCAGCCAATGAATTGGACCATAACCTATTGGATGAAAGTTGGGCAGGCTTCGAAGACAGGGTTGCCACCATGCTAAGCGCGCTTCAAAGCACAGAGGCTAAGCGAGTGCTAGTGGTGAGTTCAGGTGGTGCTATTGCCATGATGCTAAAACACATACTCGGATACGACGCCCCAACGGTTATTAACATGAATTTGCAGATTAGAAATGCGAGTTTTTCTCAGTGCTTCGCGAATACTCGCGGCGTGCATTTGAATAATTTCAACAGCGTACCACATTTAGATGTTGTGGATAGATTACACGCTGTGACATACAGCTAAACAGCGCTATCAGCGGATAAGGACAGTTATGAACTTTGAATATAATGAAAGAACACAAACGCTTTTAACGAAATTAAGAGCCTTCATGCAAGAAGAAGTGTATCCAATTGAAAAGGATTATGTTCACGCGGTAGAAAATGGTGAAAACCGTTGGCAAACCCCCGATATGATGCAAACCCTTAAACAACGCGCTAAAGACGCGGGCCTTTGGAACCTATTCTTGCCAGAGGAATACAAACCTTATGGCGCTGGGTTATCAAATGCTGAGTACGCCCCTTTGTGTGAAGAGATGGGGCGCGTGTTGTTTAGCTCAGAAATTTTCAATTGTAGCGCGCCAGATACAGGCAACATGGAAGTATTGGCAAAGTACGGAAATGAAGAGCAGAAAAAACAATGGCTAGAGCCGCTGCTTAATGGCGAAATTCGTTCGGCATTTGCCATGACCGAGCCAGCAGTTGCTTCAAGTGATGCGACTAACATTGAAACCTCAATTACCCGTGAAGGCGACGAATACGTAATCAACGGGCGCAAATGGTACACCAGTGGTGCAATGAACGAAAATTGCAAAATCATGGTGGTCATGGGCAAAACTGACTTTGAAGCTGCTCGCCATCAACAACAGTCGCAAATTTTAGTGCCAATGGATACTAAGGGGGTCACTATTGTGCGCCCGATGGCTGCAATGGGCTATTTTGATGAACCAGTAGGGCATGCGGAAGTATTGTTCGATAACGTGCGCGTTCCGGTAAGTAATTTATTACTGGGTGAAGGCCGAGGTTTTGAAATTGCACAAGGTCGCTTAGGGCCAGGTCGTATTCATCACTGCATGCGTCTAATAGGCTGTGCGCAGCGCGCCCTAGATTTAGCCTGCGAGCGAGTAGAACAGCGTGAAGCGTTTGGTAAGCCACTTAGCAAACAGCAATCAGTGCGAGAAAGTATTGCGCAAATGCACTGTGACATTGAGCAAGCTCGCTTATTAACACTTAAAGCCGCCGATAAAATGGACAGATACGGCAATAAAGTCTCTCGCGATATTATTGCCGCTATAAAAATTGTTGCACCTAAAATGGCGTGTAAGGTTATTGATGAAGCTATTCAAATGCACGGTGCTGCGGGTACAAGTCAAGACTACGCCTTGTCAGCCATGTACGCGTATGCCAGAACCATTCGTTTAGCAGATGGCCCAGATCAAGTGCACATGATGCAATTGGGTCGCAATCTTATTGCCGAAAAGAACGCTTAAGGAGTATCTGTGGCTACGCACACGCTAGAGATAGACACGTTAAATCGCTACTTAAATAAGGCGTGCCCAGAAATAGGCACGGTATTGTCGGCAGAGAAATTCTCTGGTGGGCAATCTAACCCTACGTTTAAATTAAATGCTGATTCTGGCGTTTATGTGCTGCGTCGCCAACCGCCGGGGAAACTGCTTAAGTCTGCCCATGCGGTTGATCGCGAGTACCGCGTGATTAATGCACTCAGTAATACAGAAGTACCTGTGCCTAAGGTTTATCACCTGTGTGAAGATGCCGACATCATTGGCAGTATGTTTTACATTATGGCCTACGTCGAAGGTACCATTTATTGGAACAGCGCCTTACCGGAAGTCGATAGCCCAAAAACCCGTGGTGCCATGTACGATGAAATGAACCGCGTGTTGGCAGTAATGCACAGTGTTGATATTGAAGCCGCTGGGTTAACGAGTTACGGCAAACCCGGGAGTTACTTTTCACGTCAGTTAAGCCGCTGGACGCAGCAATACCGTGCGTCTGAGCTAGAACACGTTGAAGACATCGAACAATTGATTACCTATTTAGAAGAAAATTTGCCTGAAGACGATGGGCAGATAGCCTTAGTTCACGGTGATTTTAGGTTAGATAATATGATGTTTGATATGTCTAACCTTGATGCACCTAAAGTAATTGCGGTACTTGATTGGGAACTGTCTACCTTAGGGCATCCGTATGCTGATTTAGCGTATCAATGCATGCAATTGCGTTTACCGAGTGACATTGCCCACGCTTCCGGTTTAGGCGGGTTAGACAGGGACGCATTAGGAATTCCTAGTGAAGAAGAATACGTAGATGCTTATTGCAAACGACGGGGCATCGACAAAATAGAAAACTGGACGTTTTACCTCGCGTTTAGTTTTTTCCGTTTAGCAGCCATCCTGCAAGGGGTTGTAAAACGGGCTCATGATGGGAATGCATCAAGTGACAAGGCGATGCAATTAGGCGCTATGGTGCGTCCTCTGGCACAAATTGCGAATAAAACAATTCATCAAAACGGGTAGACGACCGAATACGGTTGTAGACCTTATTTGCTTTGAAATGCGCTTGAACGCCATACGGATGGTGATTGTGCTCACTCGCGGTGCTATTAAAAAGGCGCGAGTTGGATTACTTAGGCGCTAATGAACAACTTGTCGCCCGTTAATAAACGAGCGGTAAGCAAAGAAACGAATGATAAGGAGTGGCTATGAAAGCGATTGTATGTGAAGCATTTGGGCCAATAGACGATTTAAAATGCAAAGAAATCGACGACCCAGTAATTAAGCCAGGTCACGTAGTCGTGAATGTAGAAGCGGCTGGTGTAAATTTCCCTGATGGGTTACTGGTACAAGGTTTATATCAAATGAAACCGCCATGCCCATTCGTGCCAGGAAATGAAGTGGCTGGTGTGGTCGTCGAAGTGGGAGAAGGCGTAAAACATATCAGTGTAGGGCAGCGCGTTATTGCATTGTCTAATCTAGGTGGCTTTGCCGAGAAAGTGTTGGTGCCTGCTACTCATGTTATGCCATTACCCGATCCTATCGATGTAAAAGAAGGTGCAGCACTAGTGACTGCGCATGCTACTGCCCACCATGCTTTAAAACAGCGAGCCAAAATTCAACCGGGTGAAACCCTTGTGGTAACAGGCGCGGCTGGTGGTACTGGCTTAGCGGCAGTGCAAATAGGTAAAGAAATGGGGGCAACGGTAATCGCCGTTTGTTCTACCAAAGAAAAGCTTGCGCTAGCCAAAGAGCATGGCGCAGATATACTTATTAACTACAAAGAAAAGAACCTAAAAGATGCCATTAAAGAAGCCACAGACGGCAAAGGCGCTGATGTGGTTTACGAATGTGTTGGTGGCGATACGTTTCACGCCTGTAGCCGCAGTATGGCGTGGGAAGGGCGTTTGCTCGTAGTCGGTTTTGCGGGTGGTGAAATCCCTCAATTCCCTGTGAACTTATCGTTAGTGAAAGGCTATTCGGTAGTGGGTGTATTCTGGGGTTCATTCACGCAGCACGATCCGAAAGGCTTTGCTGCTAACATGCAAGAGCTTTTAACCTGGTATGTGCAAGGTAAAGTGAAAGTCGTGGTAGATGAAGCCTTACCCATGGAGCGTGCTACCGAAGCCATGGCTAAAGTGATGAACCGCGAAGTAAAAGGCAAAATGGTTATTACGCCGTAGGGTTTTAAAATGAGTTTTAAACCAGGGCCGTTTAAAAGCGCAGCCTGAAAGGCACTAATTAATAAAACAAAAAGGCATGGCCTACGATTCGATAGAGCTTCCATTTCGTGCCATGCTTTTTTATTGCCTAAAATTGACGAAGCTCAGTGATATGCAATAGTTCGCCGCTAGGGCCCCAAAGATAAAATACCTTTCCCCATGCTTCCATTGAAACGTCTGATATCTTGAGTTTATTGGTGGCTTTTTCACATAATGAATGTGCCGCTTCAATATCCTGCACACAAATCTGCAGCATGAAGTTTTTTGCTAAATCTTCCTGATAGAAATCCTGTAAAAAGAATTGGCAATCGCCATTTTCAAATAGGGTTAATTCATCGGAAACAAATTCACCTTTAAAGCCGATTTGTCTGTAAAACCTTTTCGATACTTCGTAATCTTTACTGGGAATAAATACTTTAATATGGTCAACGTCCATGCGTTTCTCCAACCAATGTCTAACTGACTTTTAGCCGTATTGTGGCATACTAATGAGGGTGATTATAGGCGGCCAAATGTAGATAAATACAGATAAGTGTAGATAAGAAACGGCGTTTATATCAGCAATGTATTTAGCTATTGCCTATAAGAAGCACATGCTAATTGGCTTGAATAATCTGGGGGCAAAAGCAGGTTGGTCAATTTAGAAGCAGAGCGGCGATTGCTTACCGGCATGCTAATAATTATGGGCTTACG
This sequence comes from Alteromonas sp. Mac1, assembly GCF_001562125.1. Lineage (NCBI taxonomy): Bacteria > Pseudomonadati > Pseudomonadota > Gammaproteobacteria > Alteromonadales > Alteromonadaceae > Alteromonas > Alteromonas sp. Mac1. Next base: position 661,764 of record NZ_CP013932.1, on the reverse strand, counting down.
AGCATTGACTGGCAATTACTGGGCTACAACTATGCCTTGTGGTAATGCAGTATGAAGTAAGCGCGTAGCGTTAGACGCAGATGGCTTTTGTGTTGAAACAGAAATCAAACGTTTAAGCGCAAAAGAAGAAGATTGGCTTCGTACTTTCTTAACGGTAACGGGTGAATTCTGCGTAGGGTTTGCAAGTTGAAACCCAGATGTTTGTGCTGAAGAAGACGTTGCGTATTGCGTTGATAACTCGTTAGCTAAACCGTTCGAAGATAGGCCTAAACCAACTACAATGCTGCTCATAGTAATGAAGTGTCTTAATGTCATTTTCATAAGTACTCTTAGCGTTTAGTTTCTTAGCGCACAGGTTGGTTAGGTAAAAAGTCAGAAGCGACTAACAAGTCGCTTCGTCCGAAGGTTTTGTTTGTTCCCCTTCATTACAACTAAAGTCGCACTAAAACAAAACATCACCATACATACTAAGGTATGAAAACTTATACTTTTGGATGCCCATCTAAACCAGGTATAAGCATCTGCCAAGTGCTTACCATGCAGTCACGCCGCCATCTACCGCAACAGTTTGCCCATTCATGTAGCTATTACCTGGTGACAACATAAGGATCATGGCATTCACAATTTCTTGAGGTTCGCCCAAGCGTTTCATTGGGCTTCCCATACCAAGTTGAGCTTGTGCTTCTTTGGTGTTGTAACCATCCACATTTAAAATGTTGGTAGGGCTATAAAAAGGGCACACTGCATTTACACGTACATTCTTACGGCCATATTCAACAGCTGCAGTTCGAGTCACGCCTGCAACCGCATGTTTAGCAGCGGCATATGCGCCACCTTTAGGTGCGCCGCCTAAACCGGCAAGGGAGCTCACATTTAATATATGCCCTTGCTTCTGCGATAACATTTGCGGCAATTGATACTTCATGCCAAACATCACGCCTTTTACGTTCACAGCAAACTGAAGGTCTATTATCTCTTCGGTCATTTCATGCATAGGGGCAGGCACATGGGCAATGCCCGCATTGTTAATGGCGATATCTAAACGACCAAACTTGTCTTTTGCCAATTCTACCAAGGCTTTGTTTAATTCTTCGCTGGCAATATCGCCTGCTTTCGCTACCACATCAGTATAGCTTGCAACGTCAGCGCGACATGACGCTAAATTTTCTTCATTAATATCTGATAGTACCAATTTGGCACCTCGACTCCCTAAGCCTTCTGCTAATAAGCGGCCAAAACCGCTGCCCGCGCCGGTGATCAATATCACTTTGTCGCTAAAATCTAACAATGAATCCATGGTGGTTCCTTAAGCTTGTCCAGTTGCATTAATAAAAGTGATTAGAAGATCGGCCAATTCAGGGCCTTTATCTTCTTGTACGAAATGTCCGCCTTTCACTACTGTGGTGTGCTGCACGCCACGGCAGCCAGGTATCAAAGACTGCATCAGCTTGTCGCCGCCAGCGGTTACTGGGTCGCTGTCACTGAATGCGGTCATAAATGGCGTATTAAATTGTTTTAACCTTTCCCACGCATCTCGGTTTGCTTGGGTTTGGGGATCGTCGGGTGTGGCAGGCACTAATAACGGAAATTGTCTGGCCCCTTCTTTATATTCTTCAGAAGGGAAAGGGGCGTCGTAAGCATCTAATGTTTCTTGAGAAAGTGTAGATACGGTTCCGCCTTTAATCACACCTGATACAGGAAATACAGGAACATCTTGCGAGAAGCGACGCCAGTTCAAAAATGCCTCAGGGGGCTTCTGCTCACCGGTAGGTAAAAAGGTATTAGAAGCCATGACGCCAGCAAAGCGGTCTGGCATGTCAGCAACCAGCCTTAAACCGAGTAATCCGCCCCAATCCTGACAAAAGAGGGTGACTTTTCCTTCAATGGTTTGATTAAACCAGTCTTTCAGCCAAATAAGATGACGGGCATAAGTGTAATCTTCCCGCCTGGTGGGCTTATCTGAACGGCCAAAGCCGATAAGGTCGGGAACTAATACATTAAAACCTGCATCTGCCAATATCGGAATCATGCTGCGATATAGGTAGCCCCATGAAGGCTCACCGTGCAAAAGAAGAATAGTGTGGCCATCTTCAGGACCGCACTGATAATAAGCCATGGCTATTTCGCCGCTCACCGTGTCGGTAACGTTTACGTACCTCGGCTTATAGGGAAAGTCGGTAATAGAAGAGAATGCACTTTCAGGGGTTTTTAAGACTTGCATACTTGCCAACCTCAAATGTAAATTATATGTAACTAATTATTGTGTCAGTTAACAAAAACACTAGTGAGGTAATCTGTCAAATCTTCCTTATACCCTATCGAATAAGCGCTCAAGGGGAGTCGGGCACAAATAAAGGGGTTGCTGTCCATATTAAATATTGTGATGAATGTCTATAACACCAATAAACTTGGATGATTGACAACACTGCAATAACATCCGGTTAACGTGAATAACAGGATACCGTTATGACAGAGATGGAAAACAAGGCAGTGGGCTACACAGTCCAACAGGGCGTAGCAACAATCACTATGCAAAGTGCCCCAGTCAACGCACTTTCTCGTGCAGTACGAGTTGGTCTAATAGATGGCATTGAAAGCGCATTAAGCGACGACAGTGTTAGTGCTATTGTAATCACTTCTTCTCTCGCCCTATTTTCGGGCGGCGCTGATATTAGTGAATTCTCCGGTGGCGATTTATCGCCGAACCTTCCTGAAGTACTCGACAAAATTGAAAATGCAACCAAGCCAGTAGTAGCAGTATTGCCTGGTCCTGCGTTTGGTGGCGGTTTAGAAGTCGCATTAGCGTGTCATCACAGAATTACCTTTGCGGGTAATCAAGTTGGACTTCCAGAAGTTAACTTAGGCATATTGCCAGGCGCGGGTGGAACACAACGTTTACCGCGCTTAGCTGATCCTGCTACCGCTTTAACGATGATAGTTACGGGTAAACCTACCTCGGTAGTGAAGCTTTCAGGTGTGTTCGATAAAATTTCTGATAAACCTGAACATCTGCTTGAAGACACTAAGCAGTATCTTGGTTCATTAAATGCTGAAAACGGTATTAAACGTACTAGTGATATTACGCTGACAATGTCTGAAGAAGTGCAGGGCGTATTTGACGCCGTTACGGCACAAACGAAAAAAGCAGCTCGTGGATTTTTTGCACCATTAAAATGTATTGAAGCAGTAAAAGGTGCTTATACATTAGCTTTTAGTGATGGACTTAAACACGAAGGGAAATTGTTCATGGAATGCATGAACACCCCTCAAGCCCGCGCACAACAACATTTCTTCTTTGCCGAGCGAGCCGCGGGTCACGTGAGTGATTTCGACAAGAGCACACCAGAGCGCAGTATAGAGAAAGTTGCGGTTATTGGTGCTGGCACCATGGGTGGCGGTATCGCCATGAACTTCGCGAATGCGGGTATTCCAGTCACTATGCTAGAGCTTAAGCAAGAAGCGCTAGATAAAGGCTTGGCCCTTATTCGTAAAAACTACGAAAACTCAGCTAAAAAAGGCAAGTTAACCCAAGAGCAAGTGGAAACACGTATGGCGCTGTTGAGCGGCACCACAACGTATGACGACTTAGCCGATGTTGATCTTGTTATTGAAGCTGTATTTGAAAAAATGGAAGTGAAGAAAACCGTTTTCACTACCTTAGATAAAGTCTGTAAGCCTGGGGCTATTTTAGCGTCTAACACGTCTACCCTTGATGTGAACGAAATTGCCGCATGTACCTCACGTCCACAAGATGTTATCGGTCTGCATTTCTTCTCGCCAGCCAACGTTATGAAGCTGCTTGAAGTGGTTAAAGCAGAAGATACGTCGGCTGACGTTATTAAAACCTGTATGAAACTAGCCAAACGCATTAAGAAAGTAGCGGTATTGGTTGGCGTATGTTTTGGTTTTGTTGGCAACCGGATGATTGAACCTTATGGCCGTGAAGCTAACCGTTTATTGCTTGAAGGCGCAAGCCCTGAGCAAGTCGATCGCGTGCTTACACAATTTGGTATGCCTATGGGGCCATTTACCATGGGTGACATGGCTGGGTTAGACATTGGTTACTACGTACGCCAATCTCGCCAAGCCTTTATTTCACATGACCCTTCTTACGGCGCAGTGGCTGACCGATTGGTAGAGAAAGATCGTAACGGTCTTAAAACAGGTCGTGGTGCTTACCTTTATGAAGCTGGCAGCCGTGTTCCCATTCCAGACCCTGAAGTATTAGAAATTGCTAAACAAGAAGCTGCTCGCCTAGGGGTTGCCCAGCGCAATGACATTAGCGATGAAGAAATTCTGGTACGTTGCCTATACACCTTAATCAACGAAGGCGCATGCATTCTTGAAGAAGGCATCGCGGCTAAGTCTAGCGATATCGATGTTATCTATGTATATGGTTATGGCTTCCCAGTTTATCGTGGCGGTCCTATGCAGTATGCCGATGAAGTTGGCCTTGGGGAAATCGTCGATAAGCTATCTACCTACGCTGAAAGATTGGGTGACTACGGAAAAATGTGGTTACAACCAAGCGACCTATTAATCAAGCTAGCGCAAGAGCGCAGTAGCTTCGCAAAATTTAAAAACTAAGGAGTACGCTATGCGCGATGCAGTAATAGTAAGTACCGCAAGAACGCCTATTGGCCGTGCCTATAAAGGTGCACTAAATAATTTACCAGCCCCTACATTAGGTGGTCATGCTATTCGCAACGCGGTACAACGTGCAGGTGTTGATCCTGCCAGTATCGACGATGTGATCATGGGTGCAGCCCTAACGCAAGGCAGTGGCGGCATGAACATAGGTCGCTTAGCGGCATTAGCAGGCGATTTGCCGGTGACTGTTGCTGGCATGACGTTAGACAGACAATGTAGCTCTGGCATGTATGCCATTGCCAATGCGGCAAACAGTATTCGTACTGGCGACACCAATATTATGGTAGCGGGTGGGTTAGATTCTATTTCTTTGGTTCAAACCAAAGCCATGAACATGTCTCGCGCGGTTGACCCACAACTAGTGGCAAAGCATAAGAACATTTATATGCCTATGCTGCAAACTGCTGAAGTTGTTGCACAGCGCTACGGTATTAGCCGTGACGTGCAAGATGAATACGCTTATCAAAGCCAAATGCGCACAGCGGCAGGCCAAGAAGCAGGCAAGTTTGACGACGAAATTGTGCCAATTACGGCCACTAAAGCCATTTTCAATAAAGAAACTGGTGAAACAAGCGAGCAGGAAGTGACGTTATCGAAAGACGAAGGTAACCGTCCTGAAACTCAACTTGAAGGTTTGCGTTCGCTGAAACCTGTGATTGAAGGCGGTTGTATTACTGCGGGTAATGCGAGTCAACTGTCTGATGGTGCTAGTGCTACCGTCATTATGGATGAGCAATCTGCCGCTAAAGGTCAAGCGCAACCATTAGGTATTTACCGTGGTATTGCGGTAGCTGGATGTGAACCTGATGAAATGGGTATTGGCCCTGTATTTGCTATTCCTAAATTGTTAAAGCAACACGGCTTAACCATGGACGATATTGGTTTGTGGGAACTTAACGAAGCCTTTGCTGTTCAAGTGCTTTATTGCCGCGACAAGCTGGGTATTCCTGATGAATTACTAAACGTAAACGGTGGTGCAATTTCAATTGGTCACCCTTACGGAATGAGTGGCGCACGTATGGTGGGTCATGCATTAATCGAGGGCAAACGACGTGGTGCTAAATACGTTGTTTGTACTATGTGTATTGGCGGCGGTATGGGTGCTGCTGGTTTATTTGAAGTTATATAGGTATTTGGTATGGAAGGTTATAAAGCTCCACAACGCGACGCCATGTTTGTTACACATGAGCTATTAAACTATCAAGAACATTATCAAAAGCTTGGTTTTGACGAAGCTTCAGAAGATTTAGTATCAGCTATTTTCTCTGAAGCGGCTAAGTTTTCTGAAAACAGCCTAGCACCCATCAACATGTCGGGTGACGAAGAAGGGTGTAAGTGGGTAGACGGTGAAGTGACTACGCCTGCTGGCTTTAAAGAAGCTTATCAACAATATGTTGAAGGCGGCTGGCCAAGTATGTCTCACCCTGAAGAGTTTGGTGGTCAAGCATTGCCATACTCATTGTCATCTATTATTGCTGAATGGTTCTCGGGTGCTAACCACTCATGGGCTATGTACCCTGGCTTAAGCCAAGGGTGTATGGAAACCATCAAAGCTCACGGTACTGAAACACTACAAAACCAATATTTACCAAAGCTTATCAGCGGTGAATGGACAGGTACCATGTGTTTAACCGAAGCACACTGTGGCTCTGACTTGGGCATGCTTAAATGTCGCGCAGAACCGCAAGACGATGGCAGCTATAGCTTAACCGGAACGAAGATTTTCATCTCAGCCGGTGAGCACGATATGTCTGAAAATATCGTTCATATTGTGCTTGCGCGTTTGCCTGGTGCCCCAGAAGGCACTAAAGGTATTTCGTTATTTGTAGTACCTAAGTTCAACGTTTCTGATGAAGGCGAAAAGCTAGATCGCAACGGCGTTGCGTGCGGCAGTATTGAACACAAAATGGGTATTAAGGCTAGCGCCACCTGTGTGATTAATTTTGACGGTGCGAAAGGCTTTTTGATTGGCCAGCCTAACCGTGGTCTTAATTGCATGTTCACCTTTATGAACACTGCCCGAATCGGTACTGGCCTAGAAGGCTTAGCCGCTTCTGAAGCGTCTTTCCAAGGTGCATTGCGTTATGCTAAAGATCGTATTCAATTTCGTTCTTTAACGGGTCGTAAGAACCAAGATGGCCCTGCAGATCCAATTATAGTGCACCCTGATGTACGCCGCATGCTACTTACGCAAAAAGCGTTTGCAGAAGGTAACCGTGCATTAGCAGCTTATTGCATGCAGTTGGTTGATGTGACCCTTTACGGTGATGATGCACAAGAGAAGAAACTGGCTGATACCAAGCTTGCTTTCTTAACACCTATCGTTAAAGCCTTCTTGACAGAAACAGCGCAAGAAAGCACAAGCTACGGTATGCAAGTTTACGGTGGCCATGGTTTCATCAAAGAATGGGGCATGGAGCAGTTAGCACGTGATACGCGTATTTGTACTATGTACGAAGGCACTACAGGTATTCAAGCTATCGATTTATTAGGCCGCAAAGTGATGGGCTCTAATGGCGAATTGCTTAATGTATTTGTGCAAGAAGTGCGTGAATATTGCGAATCGCTTCGCGGTAAAGCCCAGTTCAGTGCGTGGACCAATGCATTAACGTCTCATTTAGATGAATGGCAGCAACTTACCATGGATATTGGTAAAGCAGCAGCCTCTAATCCTGATGAGATTGGTGCCGCGTCGGTAGATTACCTAATGTACTCAGGTTATGTGACAGTCGCTTACTTCTGGTTGAAAATGGCTGTTAAAGCACAAGAACAACTTGATGCAGGTAGTACTGAGACCGAGTTCTATAAGAGCAAAATCTTAACCACTGGTTTCTATTTTGATCGCTTACTAACGCGCACCCGTTCACTTGTATCAGCCATGCACTCAGGCTCAGACAACCTTATGTCTATGCCAGAAAGCATGTTTGCTATCGAGTAAATAGGATACGTAATGAAGTGCCGAGCACCTGCTCGGCATTTTTATCTTTACTGTTTTGCGAAAGGCTAGGTATGCCACTAAACGCAGTAACATCTCACACCATTTCTATTCAAGATCACCGTATATATTATCTAGAAAGAAAAGGGCAAACCTCAAATAGCCCGTTACTTATCTTATTTCATGGATTCCCTGAGAATGCCCATACATGGGAAGCGCTCATCAATGTCTTGCCAGCTGATTATCATATTATTGCGCCTGATTTACCGGGCTACCATCAATCAGATCCATTGACAGATAGTAGCGATAACCAAGTTCCTTCCTTGGTTGCTCGTATGAAGGAATTTGTTGAAACAGTTAGCCAAGGTCGAAAAGCGATACTAGTGGGTCACGATTGGGGTGGGGCGATAGCGTGGCCGTTAGCTGCTTTTCAACCTGATTTGTTTCATAAACTAGTGATTTTAAATGCAGCGCACCCAAGTACCTTTACCCAAGCGCTTAAAACAAGTAGCGCACAACGTAAGAAAAGTGAATACATAAAAGCGTTAGTAGCAGACGATGCAGAGGTAGTCTTACAGCAAACCGATTTTGCGTTGCTTAAGGGGATGCTAGGCTCTGCTATGTTTGACGGCGCCATGCCCAAAAATAAAGATCATAAAGCTAGCCCAGATAGCTACGGGCAAAGACTACTTCGTAGTTGGCGCAATACTCCAACATTGTCAGCCATGCTGAACTATTACCGAGAAATGCCACAAATGGCACCCGATGAGCACGCACCTGAAACAGAATTGTCACGCTTACGTGTACCGGTTCTACGCGTCACTTTACCTACATTGGTATTATGGGGGCGTTTAGATGATGCGTTTGATGAAGGTATCTTGAATGGTTTAACAGCGTACGTTCCCGACCTACGAATTGTGTATCACGATACGGCAACACATTGGGTTCATAGAGAACAGGCGAGTTGGGCTGCAAAAGAAATAACTGATTTTGTAACGTAGAATTTTTTAAAAAGAAGTGTGAGAAAAGCGATGTTGGAAAAGGGGCGTGGCCCCTTTCGGGGCCACAAGCACGGCATCCTGCCGTTACCATGTTGAACTGCTGTATCTTTACATGGTGCGAAGTATCTTAAAAACTAGATACGTTCGTTAAGTTCGCTAGAGATAGGGCTTGATTGAAGACCTTGCTCAGCAATCCACGCTTGAAGTGTTTTACCGTCTGCTTCTGGGTTTTGTAGTTCACGGCTTGGCATTTTCTTAACCAAAAGTGTACCTACATCTACCGCGTTGTTTACGATAGCAGTACGGATTAGGCTGTTGCCGTTACACGAAATACCTGAGTAGTAATCATGCAATTTTAATTTGAAATCTGATTGTACACGACGCATCTTTTTACGTAGTTCGCCTTTATCGTCTGCTTGAACGATAGTACAAATGTTGGCTAGCGCTTCGTTTACATCGGCTTGTGCTGCGTTAGAGAAAGCTAGAGTAGATGCTGCGATAACTAAAGAAGTTTTAACAATTTTCAACATGGTTAATTTCCTTTCGTATTTAATGTTTAATTTAAAGTTTGTCTGTTCGGTTCGGGAATAATTAAAAACCAAATGGGCAGGTCAGAAAACATGCAAGCAAATAACAAGGTATCCCAAAGTATACCTTATACGAAAGTTGTAGAGCTGTTGCTAGGTTCTAGCCCTTTATTTATAAGGTGCCAACTAAAGTATAATAAAAAATTGAAACGGCAAACCTACGTCAATTTATCGGTGAAAAAAGCGAAAAATAAATTTGAAAAGGTAAATGGACATGGATTTTGCTCACCTATCCAGCTCAGAATCGCTAATTTTTTACGCTTTATTTGAATTTCGTTGTCTTACCCGATTATTCATTCAATTGGTTTTGGATGTTTGTAAGCTTGTTTCTCGTAATATGGCTGGGACACCAAATTCTTACCGCTGCTTTTCACCAAGAGATACTCAATCTACGAACTACTAATTCTGTTTCCTTAACTGAGTCTCCTTTCTGGTTTTCTTTTGTAGTATTGTTTGAATTAACCGCTTGGTCGTTTGCGCTTTGGTACTTTGTCTCCAGCACCAGATATTTACTACAGAGGAAGTAATGCATAACAACTCAATCAACTCACTCACTTCGTTCGCTTGGACGCATACACGCGGGGCGGCTTCGCCATTATGCCCCACGCATCTGCGCCCCTTAGCTCAAAGTTAGGTGCTACCATGGAAGAACTTAAATTAAGTCACCCTTATTGGGTACGTATTATAGGATGGGTATTTTTACCCATAATGTTGGGCGTTTCTATTTGGTGCCTATTCTTACCGGTTTGGTACCAAAGATATGAATTTCTTCTGTTTCTTTCAGCAGCATTTTTAGGCGGTGGGTGCTTATATATGACTGTACATGGTTTAAAAACACTACCATTTATGAATGCTGTTATCACTCTATCGGAAAAGGGAATTAGTGTTAAAAATGGAAGTAAATGTAATAGCGTACAATGGAGCTCGATTTTAAAAGTTCGCCATGTAGCAAGCGCTCAAATACTTCATCTTTACGACACACAAGGGAATAGGTTTCTATCCGTTACAGAGCAGCTCAAAGGCTTTAGTATCTTAGTCGGCTGTTTGCACGACAAGAGCGGCTTGGAGCTCTAAAAGTGAGCGCACCTAACAAAAAAATTAAGCACGCCCGCTGCGCGGGCTGGGACGCAAACACGCAGGGCGGCTTCGCCATTATGCCCTACGCGCCTGCGCCCCTTATTTAAAAGTTAGAAGGCGTCAGCCTAAACCTCGTTTGGCTTTATAAAAATCCAAGTTCAACTACCCTCATCTGCTTTCATTAGCATCGCTCTGGCTTTTGGTGGTTTTAACTTCTCCGCATTAACTTCAAAGGTTGCGCAATAGGCGCTTTATCGCCAAGTTATTATTTCAACTCTGCATGCGCCATTGCGTCTGTCAGCTCAAATGGCGGCTTGCTTACGTCAAATCAAAACCATCACCGCACTGGCATTTTGCTTGTTTGTGTTAATAATCAATCGTATGCTAACAACAACAGTTTTTAATAAGGCCAAAGGAACAGGCTCTGCTTCTAACAAAGCGCTTAAGTCACTCCCTTCGGTCGTTCGGACGCATTTACGCGGGGCGGCTTCGCCATTGTGCCCCACGCAACTGCGCCGCTTAGCTTAAAGTTATAAGCCTTTCAGTTTAACTGGCACGTTTGAGTATTCATGAATAATAAAACAAAAAAAATAAAACTTATTAAGATCTTTAGGTGGATAGCTATCCTCACTATCGTTCATTTCGCTGTAGATAAAATACTTTTTGATATTCCCAAACCAATGATGGATAAAGATATTGAATTTTATCAACCAAAAAGTGAAGCAGATTCAAGCTTACGTGAAATGAATTTATATATGCATGATAAAAATCTAATATCAGAGCTAAGTATCCAGACTGGTAAGAAAAAAATTGATGATTCCTATATGTCTGTTTTACGTGACTATCACAGGCAAATGTTAGAACTTTATAAAATAATAATTTCAAAACCAATCTTAATGTCAATCGACAAAATGTCAGAAAATATCGAAATAGCAAGGAAGTACACAAACTCAGATCAATGTTTGCTGATAGATGGTAGTCAAGATACCTTCAATCTCATTGCAAAAGAATACACACCTTTAATCAAGAAAATTAATGAAAGACCTAAAGCTATTATAAATATTCACAAGCGTATTTTAGATGTCCCTCCAGAAAAAGACGAAAATGGTGATTTTAGTGTTGAGGGAGCAATTGAAAGATTGGATATCACTGTGAAATTAATGGAAGATCCATATCTATCAGTAAGAAAAGATAATACGGAAGCTTTACTTGAAATTAACCAATTTATGATGAACTTCGATAGACTTCATTCTATATATCTGCAATGCGCACAGAGTTACAACGAAAAGGTAACTGATTTAACTGCTTACAAAGATGCGATTAGCTACCTGATTTTTCTTGTTTTAACTGTGCTAGTTTATCGTAAAGAAATGCTGAATGTTTAAGTCGTCTTCGGCTTATAACAAGCCATTCAAGCAGGACAAATAACAGTTGGTTTTTGCTCGTGCCTCGCTATTATAACCAACTATCATTTTCCTCTTAATGGGGCGTTAGGTGTAATGATGAAAATACTTACTTTTGTCGTTGTTATGGCTACGTTCTGCAGTTTTAATGCTCATGCAGTAAAAGTGCGCAGCTGCGAAAATTTAGAAGTAAAATATATAAAACTACAGCTTCAAAACGGTAACTTAAGTAAAAAAAACATTTCAGACAAAGAGTTTAAAAGAGGTACGTTAGGTATTGATGAAATGTGTGAACTAAGAAGTGAATTGGTTTCAGATAGTTTAGCTTTTACTCTATTTAGACCTAAAGGTGAGTCATTGAATTATATACTGGTTCACAATGGCTTGGATGGCAGTTTTAAATTGTACGGTCTTTTTATTGGCAATTACACCTAACAAAAAAATTAAGTCACTCACTTCGTTCGCTGGGACGCATACACGCGGGGCGGCTTCGCCATTATGCCCCACGTGCCTGCGCCCGTTATTGAAAAGTTAGCTGCTAGGAGATAATTTTATGGACGATACGTTTTGGATAGCTCTTACTTTTGCGATGCTCTGTGGATTACCTTGTGTGATTTTGGGTTTTCTGATCGGTGTGAAACAAAAGAGAAGTCTTCTTGCCAGTTGGGATGACTCAAGTTTCTCAGATCCTGTATTAGTTGGAAGAATAATGGGAGCAAGCTCTTTTATAACGGGCTCATTAATTATCTTGTCTTGTACAGGAGTAGCAATGAAGTTAGTGTCAATGTCATTCGCAGGTGTAGCTTTTTGTGTATCAGTTGCAACTCCACTATTAGCTGGGTTGTATGTAAATGTTATGTATACCAAAGAACGCAGCTAACAACTCAATTAACTCACTCACTACGTTCGTTGGGACGCATACACGCAGGGCGGCTTCGCCATTGTGCCCCACGTGCCTGCGCCCCTTATTTAAAAGTTAGGTGCTTTGGTGAAAAAAATGTTTACTTCGGGATGGGAACCAACGCTTCTTTCAGAGGAAGTTTTGGCCTCTGGCGTGTGGTTTTATGATAATAAAATACCATTCAATGCAACGTTGCTTAGACAAAAATATGATTACACATCTTTTGATTTACCAAAAATAGAAGTGACTGTTCACCCTTATAATTTGGATTATATCGATTACTCCATAAGTGACGAGGGCTCTGTATATTTCTGGCAATTTGAAGGACAGGGGCGCAAAAGTAAATCACCTACATTTAGTACTTATTTCGCCGCAAGGGACCACATCAATTCCTACGGTACAAAATATGATATTTCATGGTAAGCACGCACCTAACAAAAAAATTAAGTTCGCCCGCTTCGCGGGCTGGGACGCATACACGCAGGGCGGCTTCGCAATTATGCCCTACGTGCCTGCGCCCCTTATTTAAAAGTTATGCTCCTAAGTGGGTATTTAGCTGTCTAACAAATTAAGGATGATTTATGAAAGGAAGGAAGACTGAATCAGGCAATGACTGGCAACTGGAGTGGACAGGACCAACTACTGCAGATATAAAATGTCAATCTTGGAATGGTTTTATAGACTTCTTGCATCATGACCGAGCATTAAAACAAAAGCAAAGCTACATTTTTAGAGGGCATGCGTCTGTTGAGTGGGCATTGGTTCCAACACTAAAAAGATCTTTAGATATGGATAAACCACCATGGGAAGATACAGAAAAAGAAGAAGAAAAGACATTGAATGCGTTCAAAAAATATTGCCTTGGACGCAGGGGTCATAACCCTCCCCAATTAGAAGAAAGTGAATGGTGGGCGCTTGGTCAACATTTTGGGTTGAACACTCCCTTACTCGACTGGTCTGAGTCCCCGTTTGTGGCGGCATTTTTCGCATTCAATTCCAGTGTTTTAGACTCAGACAATGTAGTTATATGGGTTTTGAATAAGGGCGTTAATAAAAAACCATGTATTGAAAAACTCAAAGAAGAAAGACACATTGAGTTTTTGACACCATATTTAGATGAGAACTCTCGCCTTATAAATCAGAGAGGACTTTTCATAAAAACACCAGAGATGATTTGCCTTACGGAATGGATTAAACAAATATCTGAAGAAGGCGCTATCGATTTAGCCAGAGTCCTAATTCCCTCTTCGGAACAAGAGTTCGCTTTAGATTCACTGGATAAAATGAATATTAATGAGCTAACACTTTTCCCTGATCTGCTTGGCGCAGCAAAATATGCCAATTATGTTGCAAACAGAAAAAAGAAGAAGCCCTAATCCGGAGCATAACAAACGCATAAACTCAGTCGCTGGCGCTCCTTGGGACAAAAACACGTAGGCTCCCTGCGCTTCGCTTGGTATTGTAGCCTACGTATTTTTGCCCGTTATGCGGGTGTTAGAAGGCGTCAGCCTAAACTACGTTTGGCTTTATAAAAATATCAGTTCAACTACCCTCACCTGTTGTTTCAATCATCGCCAAAGCATTGGTAGTTTTAATGTCACCACGCTTACTTAAAAGGTTGCGCAATAGGCGCTTTAGCGGCTAGTTCTTATTTTCAGTCAGCAAGCACCATTGCACTTGGTAATTCATATGGCGGCTTGCTTCAGTCAAATCACCTACATCACTGCACTGGCAATTTACTTGTTTGCTTTAACAATCAATCGTATGCTGGCTTTATTAGTTTTTAAAACGTCCAAAGGTACAGGCTCTGCTTCTAACAAACGACTATGGTGTCAATTCCCACGTTAAACCGTTTTTTCTTCCCACGTGACGCCATCTCTAACCATTGAGTTTAATATGAAACTACCAATGCTTGGGCGATGTTTGAAACAACAGGTGAGGGAGGTTGTACTGATTTTTTTATTAAGCCAAACGTAGTTTAGGCTGACGCCTTCTAACACCTAAATATGGGGCACAAACAGGCAGGCGAAAATGGCGAAGCCGCCTGCCTGTTTGTGTCCCAGCCCGCTTGCGGGCGCCATAATTTTTTTGTTATGTGACATTACTGATTAGGCCTTTTACCTGCAATACCGATAAACAAGAATAAGAAAAATAAAATACTGGGCATGATGACTGTTAATGGGTTTATGAAAAATGCCACTAAGATTTTTGACAGTATATCGATGCTGAATTCCGTACTTTCTGGCCAATAGATAAACAAGAACAAAGGCAATAAGATGACCAGAACTTTTAGGTAAAATGTGACTGCGGCCCACAAGGCCTTTTTAGAAACATTTTTTAACTCATAAAAGCTCATTTACTCAATATCCGACTGGCACATAACTTTTAAATAAGGGGCGCAGGCATGTGGGGCATAATGGCGAAGCCGCCCCGCGTGTATGCGTCCCAGCGAACGAAGTGAGTGACTTAATTTTTTTGTTATGTGCACTCACTAAGAACAACCTTGATTTACAAGGAGCTGAACTAATTTTGATGTTTGCTCTGCCTCTTGAACAAATTGTAGATGACTCTTTCCGAGGAACATGCCGTCGATAGTTAGTTGATAACCACCGATTAAATTCTTAGAGTGAAGACTCAAACTAGTACTATTTTCCAAATATGTGAATTCCAAAGATGAGTCTAAAGCGGTAACAGGCTGAAACGGTTCATACTCATTTATTGTGTTAATAAGGCACGACGCTTCAATTGGAATTTCGAAGTTCACTCCATAGCCGATTTTATTGTCGATGCTGGAGCATCCGCTTAGTAATAATAAAACTGAAAGAATTTGAATTTTCATGTGCACATAACTTTCCAATAACGGGCGCGGACATGTGGGGCATAATGGCGAAGCTGCCCCGCGTGTATGCGTCCCAGCGAACGTAGTGAGAGTGTTGATTGGCTTGTTAGCCGCGCTTCACTTACGAAGTACTTTTTTGAAATTTGCGCATAGCTCTGACGACATTAACAATGGGCAATATCGAAAAGAAAACATAAATAGCTACGAACAGTAAAAGGTCGAAATAAGCTAAATAAACTAACACCCCAACTACGATTTGTATTACACCAGATAATAAAAAGCTATTGCCTACGTATTTGCAGAAAGCAGGTAGGTCGGCAATTTTAGAAAAGTCGATGCCGTTAAGTACATCCGCTTTTTGTTTGAAGGTAAGCAGATAGCCAATGATTAAATATATAAAGCCGCTTAAGCAGGATATTAAAAGTATTAGAAAACCTGTATCCATGAAAAATCCTTTTTAGTGGCTAACTTTCCAATAACGGGCGCAGACATGTGGGGCATAATGGCGAAGCCGCCCCACGTGTATGCGTCCCAGCGAACGCAGTGAGTGTGTTGATTGGGTTGTTATGTGCGTACAATTTAAAACCTTTTACAAACCCACTTTATAATAAAAATAATCCTAGCTACAAAGAGAATAGTATTTGTTTTAAGTAATTATTTATTTGCCCATCGGTAACAATAAAACCACCCAATAGGAGGAATCAAGAAGTTGAGCAAGACGGCGTAAATGGCAACCAACCCGATATTGTCAGCCTTTCCTTTAGCAAATTTGATGGTAAAGAAAATTACAACTAAAGCGAGAATGAAGAGTACTTGCCCCAAAAATGTTGCGTTTAAATTCATAAAATTCCTTATTGATGAGCTTCCTGAAAAGCACATAACGCCCAACTAAGGGGCGATAACACATGGGCTAAAATTAGGAACGAAGTGACGCAGCCCATGTGTTAGCGTCCCAGCGAGCAGCGCGAGCGCCTTTAGTTTTTTGTTATGTTGCATTTGTTAAAAAGAGCCACAATACTCGAATTTCCTACTACTTGAGCTAGCGATCTTGGTGTAACACCATGGTTATTAACAGTATCTGGATTAGCGCCATAAACCAATAATAGAGAGATAATGTCATTATTATTGTTGGAATAAAAAACAGCTTTATGAAGAGCGCTATTACCGTTTGATTCAAGTAAGTCTGTGTCAGCTCCATTTTCTAGTAAAGCTTTTACAGCATTATACGATTGTTCCTGTACAGCAAAATGTAGCGCGGACCATCCATTAATATCCTGTGCATTAACGTTAATTCCCTTATCGACTAACTCTTTGATACCTGCTGGATGTTCTGCAATAGATGAGTCGATGATCAGGTAATGAAGCTTATTCCTTCCGTAAGAATCCACGTTTACCCCGCAACATAACCCCCAAATAAGGGGGCAATAACACGTAGGCTAAACTTGGGAGCGAAGCGACCTGAGCCTACGTGTTATTGTCCCAGTGAGCGCGAGCGAACGACTTAATTTGTTTGTTATGTGCGTCTAACCAAAACCTAGATCTTGGACAAACCGACTATCTAAAGTGATTTTATGTCTTGGCACACTATAGTCCGCCTCCAGCACATCGAGCAGATCCGGCATTACTTCCTCAAAGCTGATGTTGGTGCCTTTTTCGTTATTAACTTTACTGGCAATGTAATTAGCAAACTCTCCGACAGTACAGATATTAGTAACTTCTTCATCCGGCATTTCTACACCAAACTTCTCTTCAGCCCACAATACGATTTCTACAGTATCTAAGCCCATGCTGAATTCCTTCTTAGCATATAACGCCACGTTAAGCGGCAAAAAATTGTTGGCTAAAATTGTGAACGGAGTGAAACAGCCAACTGTTTTTTGTCCGTTTGAACGCCTTGTTAGGCATATTTTGCCACTTACTTTGTAAATGAACTTGTTATTATTTTGCCATTATTCTCGTCAATTATGCAGTCATAACATTGAAAGTTAAAAGCATGAATATTTCCATTACGAGATGAAATATTTGTATAGCAATCAGACTGGGATAAACCACCTAATGATTCTATAACCCAAAGCTTATTTTCATTTGAATCATAAGCCTCAACATTTCGGGCAGCTTTGTTTTTAGGATAATCCATCCAATCATATAGCTTTAGGGTGATATTCTTATGTTTAATAATTATAGGGAACTCAATATCCATATGTGCCACTTTACCTATATGCCTAACACCCACATAAGGGGCAGTAATGCGTGGGCTAAAATAGGAGCGAAGCGACAGAGCCCACGTGTTACTGTCCCAGGGAGCTTGCGACCGACTTAATGTGTTTGTTAGTTTGCGTATTCATTTGAGCTAAAAATAAACTGTTGGCTTAAAGAAAAGGCCTCACTTGTATTAGTACGACTCTGTGAAATAATTTCAATTTCGCCCTTCTCATGGACTTTGACCAAAAGCTGTTCTGTATCACTTATATCAAAGTTGATAGAGCAATTCTCTAAAGATACCTTACCTTTTGTATAGTTAGGAAAAGGCTTTGAAACGCCATTGGTGTAATACGCGTAAAAGCTTTCATTTTTCAGGTCTACCGCGAAAATAAAAGCGCTTTTCTCCAAGTTTTCAGGTTCCAATCGTAACGCCGTAAAATAATTGGTCAAAGGGAAACTTGTAACTGCACCTGAATACGAAGTCACATCAGAGCTTCCAGAATAAACGATGTAGGACTTTACAGAACTCAAGCTTTTCTTAAACGATATTGCTGTATCAACAAATTCAGACCTTAAAAAGCATCTCGATTGAACAGGCAAAACGACAGTTAAGAAAACTAAAAACATAAGAAGCCTAGTCAATATGAATCTCCACAAGAGTCTCCGAGCGAACTAACTTTTCAATAACGGGCGCAGACATGTGGGGCATAATGGCGAAGCCGCCCCGCGTGTATGCGTCCCAGCGAACGAAGTGAGTGTGTTGATTGGGTTGCGAACTTTGGTTGCAGCCAAAGTCTGGGCCTCACTTTACCCATCTTTGAAAAGGAAATGTGGTGAATTTAGGGAATAATTATCCATACAAAGCGCTTAAGCCACTCCCTTCGGTCGCTGGGACGCCTATACGCGGGGCGGCTTCGCCATTATGCCCCACGCATCTGCGCCCCTTAGCTTAAAGTTATATGCCTAAGATAAATGAATAATTTAAAGCGTTTTTTTAATATCTATAAATCGCATCTGTTCAAAATGAGTCTAATGATTATTCCTCTTGCTGGACTTATAGGTTACGAACACGGCTTTTTGCGTGGACTATTTGTATTCATAAGTATTCTAATATTAGTTACTTTATGTATGCTCATTCCTTTCATCCATGACCGAAAGAAATATGGTAATAATCCATTTGAATAGGGTTTCTTTATCAGTCAGATATGATTTCAGAAACACGGCATATAACAAAAAAATTAAGTCTCTCACTTCGTTCGCTGGGACGCCTATACGCGGGGCGGCTTCGCCATTATGCCCCACGTATCTGCGCCCCTTATTTAAAAGTTAGGCATTTTAAGGTAATCGTAAACAATGGATTTATTTTTAGAGCTCCTAGGAACAGAAGGGATGCTTTCTGGTATTTTTGAACTGTTAGTTTTGCTAACCTTTGGTTACTTATTTTTCAATTTTCGTAAAAGTGCAAAAATTTCTGGTCATCAAGTATACAAGTACCTTTCACTGGGGTTTTGTTTTTCTTTCTTATCTATTTTTATCCCGATAGTCTCAATAGCTGTTGGTACTGCAATAATAGACGATGCCGTATATGATGATATTCATTTGTACAATGATTTACCCTATTACTTAGCTACTTTTGCTAGTCTGGGTTGTTTTATTTTGGCCGCAAAGGCAAAGTTTGAGCCCAATGCCTAACAAAATGCTCAAGCCTCTCCCTTCGGTCGCTGGGACGCCTATACGCGGGGCGGCTTCGCCATTATGCCCCACGCATCTGCGCCCCTTAGCTTAAAGTTAGAAGGCGTCAGCCTAAACTACGTTTGGCTGTATAAAAATATCAATTCAACCACCCTCACCTGTTGCTTCCAACATCGCCAAAGCATTGGTAGTTTTAACTTCGCCGCATTAACTTCAAAGGTCGCGCAATAGGCGCTTTATCGCCTAGTTCTTATTTTGAGTCAGTAAGCGCCATTGCGTTTGTCGGCTCGAATGGCAGCTTGCTTCAGTCAAATCAATACCATCACTGCGCTGTCGTTTTACTTGTTTGTGTTAATAATCAATCGTATGCTGGCTTTATTAGTTTTTAAAAATGCCAAGGGAACAGGCTATGCTTCTAACAAAGCGCTCAAGTCACTCCCTTCGGTCGTTCGGACGCAGTTACGCGGGGCGGCTTCGCCATTATGCCCCACGCAACTGCGCCGCTTAGCTTAAAGTTATGCATCAGGATGAACATGCAAAATAAACTCTTTTTTGTCGCTTTAATATTAGTAGCCGGTTTCTCGTTCTTAGCAGGTAAATATTTTACACATTCAAAGAAGAGTTCAGAATACATAGATGCATTAGTCACAACTGTAAATTTGTCTTCCGATCGTTGGAATGAAATCCAGCTTCTTACGGTTTTATATGAAGCCTCATTGCAGGACAAAGAAGCTGCTAAGTTTCAGTATGTTCTTGCGGTGTCGCTCATGTATCGTGACGATATTCGACTTAGAGATATCTATAAAAATGACTATGGTTTAAATACCGGAACCTACAGTACCAATAACGCCGTCATTGAGTCTTTGAAGCAACATGGTTATATAGAGTGCGCTAATCTAGAAGGCCCAGACTTAGTCCATTGCAACTTGGATGTTTTGGAAAATGATGCATAACAACTCAATAAACTCACTCACTTCGTTCGCTGGGACGCATACACGCGGGGCGGCTTCGCCATTATGCCCTACGTGCCTGCGCCCGTTATTGAAAAGTTATGCATTTAGAAGGCGGTTTAATGGTTCGTGCTCTTAAAATTTTAATCTTTGGACTATTTAGTGGACCAATTCTAGCGGAGTTAATCGGCTTCATATCCCCTTTTGTTATGTTACGCGATGAAGAATTAGGATATCAATTCCAAGACTCAGCTTATTACATCGGAGCATTTTCGAGTGTGTTTTTTTCAATAGCATTGCTGTTCGCTGCTTTTAATACGTCAAAGGTTTCCTATAAAATTGGAAGCTCTGTCATAGCTTTACTTTACATAATGTCCTCGTATTATGTTTTTCTCGACAGTGAGAGCCTAATGGAAACGATAATCTATGACTTAAATTATTTGTGTGGCGTGGCGAGTTTAACTTTAGGGGCCTTTATCGCCTTACACTGTTTTAAAAACACAACTCACTCTGTATATAAACATGCATAACAACTCAATAAACTCACTCACTTCGTTCGCTGGGACGCATACACGCAGAGCGGCTTCGCCATTATGCCCTACGTGCCTGCGCCCGTTATTGAAAAGTTAGAAGGCGTCAGCCTAAACTACTTTTGGCTTTATAAAAATAACAGTTCAACCGCCCTCACCTGTTGTTCCCAACATCGCCCTGGCTTTCGGTGGTTTTAACTTCGCCGCTTTAAATTCAAAGGTTGCGCAATAGGCGCTTTACCGCCAAGTTCTCATTTTCATCCAGCAAGCACCATTGCACTTGGTAGCTCAAATGGCGGCTTACTCCAGTCAAATCACCAACATTACTCCATTGGCATTTTACTTGTTTGCTTTAACAATCAATCGTATGCTGACTTTATTAGTTTTTAATTAGGCCAAAGGAACAGGCTCTGCTTCTAACAAAGCGCTCAAGTTCACTCCCTTCGGTCGCTGGGACGCCTATACGCGGGGCGGCTTCGCCATTATGCCCCACGCATCTGCGCCCCTTAGCTTAAAGTTAGTAGCCATATGAAAATGGAGACAGCAGTGGAAATAGATGAAGATAAAATCGATGAAGCGGCACTTGCTCTGTTTTACCTTACTCTTCATGACAAGTTTGGTAGGGCTTGGAAACAAATAGATTGGAGTATCACCGATCGGCTTTATGAAAAAGGATATATTCACGATCCTGTTGGCAAATCTAAGTCTGTTGTTTTAACTGAAGAAGGTCTTGCCAAATCAGAAGAACTTTTCAAAAAGTTATTCGTCAAAAGTGAGTGAGCGTTGTGCGCAATTTTAGCTGTTACTCTAGGATGTATTAGCGTGGCAACTAACAAGCCAATAAACGCACTCACTGCGTTCGCTGGGACGCATACACGCGGGGCGGCTTCGCCATTATGCCCCACGTGCCTGCGCCCGTTATTGGAAAGTTAGGCGTCATTTACTTACAGCATAAAAATGTGGGTTCAAACGTGACATTCCAGCATCAAGGTTGTTTCTCTAGGTTGTCTTTACGGCTTGCTTTTTCGGTAGTTTCAACGACTTTAGAAACGCATTTTTCATCAACACCCCAACGCCTATATTCAACATCACCAGCTTTTTAAACTCGCTCTTTTATCCAGTAATGTCGTTAACATCTGGCATTTCGCACAGGGTTGTTTTATCTTAAATTCAATAATTTAAACAAGCTGGCTAATGAGCTAGTGGTGGCAGCAAAGCTGCGTACTTTCAGTTGTACGCCTAACAAACGCTCAAGCCACTCCCTTCGGTCGCTGGGACGCCTATACGCGGGGCGGCTTCGCCATTATGCCCCACGTATCTGCGCCCCTTAGCTTAAAGTTAGCTGCCAAAGGATATAAAGATGGAATTTTTAAGCCCTTTTCAACTATTAATTTTAGTTTTGATAGTTGTCGCCTTAATCGTTCAAATTATTGCCTTTAAAAAAGGTAAATTTGTAGAAGTCGATTACTCATCAAATCAAAGGTTATCAATTGCAATCTCTGTCGCAGCTCCATTGATTTTTTGGGCTGTGTTCACTACTCACTATTTTCTCATAGCTTTTGGCATTGCTATAGGTGCGGCTTGCTACCAACGAAAAAAATGGTACAAATTCAAATAATGTCAGCTAACAAAAAAATTAAGTCACTCACTCCGTTCGCTGGGACGCATACATGCGGGGCTGCTTCGCATTATAGCCCACATGTCTGCGCCCCTTATTTAAAAGTTATATCGCATAGAAAATCCTAACCTCTTCTTCCACACTTGAACTATGTCACTTTAGCCGCATGTATGCCTGTATCTATATGCATCAAGGAAGAGCATGAAAAATATTTTCGAAACTAAGTCAGTATTTATAACTATGGCATGGTGTGTTTTAACTTTTGGCCTTTTCTTTATTTATCGGCTCTATACGTTCACTGCAAAAGTTAACCCTCATACCCACAATCCTATCTCAAAGTACTTCGCTTTTTCTGCAATTGCCATTCAC
The DNA here is from genome assembly GCF_001562125.1 of Alteromonas sp. Mac1. Taxonomy (NCBI): domain Bacteria; kingdom Pseudomonadati; phylum Pseudomonadota; class Gammaproteobacteria; order Alteromonadales; family Alteromonadaceae; genus Alteromonas; species Alteromonas sp. Mac1. The sequence continues at coordinate 639,010 of NZ_CP013932.1, read as the reverse complement.
TTAGTCTCTTTTTTCAGCCTCTTTATTTACCTTGCTTCGAGTGCGCCACCAGAGGTACTTCTCTTTTCAAAAGCGATGCACGTCATTTCATCGGCTTTTCATTTAGTTTGGCTTGTAAAAATTAGAAATAGAATTAATGCTTTAAATGACGCCAATCCTCAAAGCAAACTTTGGCTCAACCCAATTCTTTGCACTTTTTTTCATGTCATTTACATTCAGCATAAAATCAATCAGGCTAACACCATGGAATTCGAGCACGCTGGCAAACATGCGATATAACAAAAAAATTAAGTCACTCACTTCGTTCGCTGGGACGCATACATGCGGGGCGGCTTCGCCATTATGCCCCACATGCCTGCGCCCCTTATTTAAAAGTTAGAAGGCGTCAGCCTAAACTGCGTTTGGCTTAGTCAAACAATCAGCTCAACTACCCTCATCTGTCATCACTAGCATCGCTCTGGCATTTGGTAGTTTTAATGTCGCCGCTTTAAATTCAAAGGTTGCGCATTAGGCGCTTTGTCGCCAAGTTCTTATTCAACGTCAACAAGCGCCAATGCGTTTGTCAGTTCAAATGGCGGCTTACTACAGTTAAATCAAAAACATCACCGCGCTGTCGTTTCACTTGTTTGCTTTAACAATCAATCGTATGCTGGCTTTATTAGTTTTTAAAAAGGCCAACGGAACAGGCTCTGCTTCTAACAAACGACTATGGTGTCAATTCCCACGTTAAACCGTTTTTTCTTCCCACGTGACGCCATCTCTAACCATTGAGTTTAATAAACTACCAATGCTTGGGCGATGTTTGAAACAACAGGTGAGGGAGGTTGTACTGATTTTTTTATTAAGCCAAACGTAGTTTAGGCTGACGCCTTCTAACTTTAAGCTAAGGGGCGCAGGCATGTGGGCTATAATGCGAAGCAGCCCACGTGTATGCGTCCCAGCGAACGAAGTGAGTGACTTAATTTTTTTGTTATAAGACATGCTACTTAAAACCTTGAATAGTGCCATTGGTGCCAACAATAAGGCATACGCTACCATAATATAAACAATCATCTTTTATGAATGGTGAAGAGCCATAAATATCCAGTGGAACAATACTATTAACTTCGTTGATACTTTTACCTATAAGCTGCGCGTTTATTAGAACGAACAGTTGCTCCGATATTTTAGTTTGGGTTTCTAGGCTTGCTTCCATGTAAGTTAAAGAGACGCCGTTATCCAAACTCCGATACAACCAAAATAAGTTGGTTAGTAGGAGTAATATTGAAAGGATACTGATAACAACCTTGTTCACTGAATTCCCTTTGTCTTATAACATTAAGCTAAGCGGCGCAGTTGCGTGGGGCATAATGGCGAAGCCGCCCCGCGTAAATGCGTCCGAACGACCGAAGGGAGTGACTTGAGCGCTTTGTTAGAAGCAGAGCCTATTCCTTTGGCCTTATTAAAAACTAATAAAGCCAGCATACGATTGATTATTAACACAAACAAGTAAAACAACAGTGCAGTGATGTAGTTGATTTGACTGAAGCAAGCCGCCATTTGAATTGGTAAACGCAATGGCGCTTGCTGGCCTAGAATAAGAACTTGGCGATAAAGCGCCTAATGCGCAACCTTTGAAGTTAGTGCGGCGAAGTTAAAACCACCTAAAGCAAGAGCGATGCTAGTGAAAACAGGTGAGGGTAGTTGAACTAGGATTTTTATAAAGCCAAACGAAGTTTAGGCTGACGCCTTATAACGCTCCGCATAACGTGCAAAAATACTTAGGCTACAATACCAAGCGAAGCGCAGGGAGCCTAAGTATTTTTGTCCCAGCGAGCTTGCGAGCGAGTTTATGCGATTGTTAGCTGCCACGCCCCTATTAACCCTGCATTACACGTGACAAAAATTCAAACGGGTCGCCAATGTGATAGTCCCAAGTTCCATTTATAAGAAAATAAGACGACGCACCTAAGGTTGCAAGCAAAACGACTTGTCCAATACGAATGACGTATTGTGGTGTAATTGGTTTCTCTACTTTATCACTAAAAAAATGAATGAAGTCCAGCATTAAGCCGAAAGTTAATAAAAGAGAAAAGGCTAAGAAAAAACCAGAAAACCGTGATGTTTGATCCAAGACTAAGAAATAATCTGTTAGCGCGACCCACCAACATAGACAAATTCCGGAAAATGCTGCGGCGGGCGTGTAGTCGGTTGTTTTGCGAAATTCAAAAGAACTTATCTTGTTACTACCAGCTCCATAGGCAATCCAAATGAAGAATAATAAATAAAATACAAAAGAGCGTTCGTCATGCCTTTTGATGTCGAAAACTACAAAGCTTAAAGATAAAACGATGGCTAAAATGAGAACGAAATGAATGAAATTTGTTTTATCTAACGAACTTTTGTTTACGTATTTTTCCAAAATGCCTCTATTGCCTCCATGCTGACAGCTAACAGCTAACGCCCTGTTAAGGGGCTGATAATTGTTGGCTAAAATGTGTAGCGAAGCGAAACCGAGCCAACTGTTAGCAGTCCCGCTTGAACAGCTTGTTATGTTTGCGGTTTAACCCAAACAACTTCCTGACTTAAAGTTATACGTAAACTTTTTGTTTGTTGGTGTAATTGCTACAACCTCTTTTTCTTGAATAGACTCTATAGTTATATTTTTATTTTTTAACAACAAAAGTAAACCACTACAGTCTTCATAATCATTTACTTTGGGCATGTTTTCCGCGCCTTGCATCCTAACAAGCATATCAAAAATACTCTCCCCTTTTTCAGGTTTTAGTTCGGTAAGCTCACCTTTTTTAAAGTCAGATTTCTTTACTCTTTCACCCGTGACAGTTGTTTTTTGATTGTTCGATGAGCAACCCGAAATAACAAACAAAATGATTAATAAACCTAAACCTTTCATAAACTCTCCATAGCGAGGCAAACATAACTTTTCAATAACGGGCGCAGACATGTGGGGCATAATGGCGAAGCCGCCCCGCGTGTATGCGTCCCAGCGAACGAAGTGAGTGTGTTGATTGGGTTGGCGGCTTGCTTCAGCTAAATCACCTACATCACTGCATTGGCATTTTGCTTGTTTGCTTTAACAATCAATCGTATGCTGGCTTTATTAGTTTTTAATAAGGCCAAAGGAACAGGCTCTGCTTCTAACAAAGCGCTTAAACCTCTCCCTTCGGTCGCTGGGACGCATACACGCGGGGCGGCTTCGCCAATTATGCCCCACGTATCTGCGCCCCTTAGCTTAAAGTTATATGCCAAAGGAATACGGACATTATCTGGTTTAAAAAACTCAAAAGCCCTCACGTACCTTTAGGCATTCCAATAGAAGATGGATTGGCTATATTAAAAAAGATTGGCAGTCCCGTTTTTTTTGAGTCCGAAGAGGAAAGGCAATATAAAATTTCAAATGCAGCTTACAATGTAGCTATTTATGAAACTAATGGCATTGTTTCAAGTGCTTGGTACGACGATCCCATTGGAAGGTCTTGGAACCTTGGGAGACAGAAAAAAGTAAATCTATACCTTTCTCGCTACGACAATATCAGTAACTGGGAAGCTAGGCTCAATAATGGATATATTCAGTTCTATTTTAACGATACGCTTGGATTGAGCATGTCTTATGGATTACACAAAGATGTCATCAGGTTTAATAAACAAGGCATATAACAACCCAATAAACTCACTCACTACGTTCGCTGGGACGCATACACGTGGGGCGGCTGCGCCATTATGCCCCACATGTCTGCGCCCGTTATTGGAAAGTTATACGTTTAAATAGAAGACAAAAGATAAGGAGTTCTTTTTTAACATGAGTATTTGGCAAATTATCATTTTTATTGTGCTTTTCAGCCTAACGCTTTTACCAGTATTAGTTGCCCTAACATCAAAGAAAGCTAAGGGGGTACACAAATTAGTTTGGTGCATCGTTTCACTATTCTTTTCATGGTTAGGCTTTTTAGTTTATTACTTCTTTGCTGTCAGAGGTATGAATGAGCGCAACGCATAACAAGCCAATCAACGCACTCACTGCGTTCGTTGGGACGCATACACGTGGGGCGGCTTCGCCAATATGCCCCACATGTATGCGCCCGTTATTGAAAAGTTATACCTTCTTATGAATTATTTGAATTTATTGGTTTTAATTCTTGGTTTAAGCGCATGCTCCTATGGTGAAGTAGAAGCCCCGTCCTTAAATTTTGACTACGCAAAAGAGCCAATTAAATTCGTCGAATATGTTGATGGAAACTGGGATAAAGTTTGTTTTCTCGGCCCTTACTCCAATAATGAAGCTGCAAGTGAATTGCTCGGCTTTGAATGGCCATTAGAATCATTAACGTCAGTGTGGATTAATGACGGAGTAACCTTATTGGTATTCGTTGAAAATGGATCAGTGCTATCGTACTACGAGGTTTCAAGAGCACCATATGATTTCAACGTTTTTTCAAATTCTTGTGTTAGCCGTGCTTTAAGCTCATTTATAAAAAGCGGTTCCAAGGTTTTAAAAACACAGGTATAACAAACAAATTAAGTCGCCTGCTGGCGCAGGCTGGGACGCAAACACATGGGCGGCTTCGCCATTATCGCCCACGTGTCTGCGCCCCTTATTTGGAAGTTAGAAGGCGGCAGCCTAAACTACGTTTGTCTAAATAAAAAAGTGGCGCAACTACCCTCATCAGTTTTACCAGCATCGCTCTGGCTTTAGGTGGTTTTAACTTCGCCGCATTAACTTCAAAGGTTGTGCAATAGGCGCTTTATCGCCAAGATATTATTTCAATTCTGCAAGCGCCATTGCGTCTGTCAGCTCAAATGGCAGCTTGCTTCAGTCAAATCAAAACCATCACAGCACTGTTGTTTTACTTGTTTGTGTTAATAATCAATCGTATGCTGACTTTATTAGTTTTTAATTAAGCCGAAGGAACAGGCTCTGCTTCTAACAAACGACTATGGTGTCAATTCCCACGTTAAACCGTTTTTTCTTCCCACGTGACGCCATCTCTAACCATTGAGTTTAATCGAACTTTGGTTGCAGCCAAAGTCTGGGCCTCACTTTACCCATCTTTGAAAAGGAAATGTGGTGAATTTAGGGAATAATTATCCATACAAAGCGCTTAACACGTTCGCTGGGACGCATACCTGCGGGGCGGCTTCGCCATTATGCCCCACATGCCAGCGCCCTTATTTATAAGTTATATTGCAGGAGGCATCTTTGGGATTAGCACAAAAGATTAGGCTTGAAGACAAAGTCTCTTGTGATCGAGCATCATTGTTTCTAGATAACCTTTGCACAGGTCTTAAATTTAAAAAACACGATAAAAATTGGATTATTCTCTCAATGCACGGAGAGCATATGTCCTTTGAAATTGTCGTTACAAACGAAGGTTTTTATACTCACCGTTCAGGAGACTATTTCTTGTTTCTCGGCTTTTTTATTGAGCAGCTAACTGGTGAGTTTGGTTGTATCTCAATCGAGGATGTATAGGCAATGCAATATAACAAAAAATCAAGTTCGCCCGCTGCGGGGGCTGGGACGCATACACGCGGGGCGGCTTCGCCATTATGCCCCACATGTCCGCGCCCGTTATTGGAAAGTTAGATTACTTTAAATATTGTAGTAAGGATTAAATTTTGGAAGAGGCACAAGGAAAATGGATTTGCGGGTTCTGGAGAAGAATCGGGGCGCTGTTTATTGACACTATTGTTTTAGGTGTTTTGGGATATGTTGTAGGTTTATTCCTTGAAGATATCTTTGTTCAGCTTGGTGGATGGGGAAGATTAATTGGTTTTGCCGTATCAATTACATATTTCGGAGTTATGAATAGCTCCTTATCAAATGGCCAAACTATTGGTAAGAGAATACTAAATATCAAGGTAGTAGATTCATCCAATTCAACTATTAGTCTACCTAAGTCATTTTTAAGGTATAGCTTTCTTGCAGTTCCATTTTCACTGAATGGAGCACAAATTACTAACGAAGCATTGCTTTCATATTTAATGTATCCGTTGTCATTTATTATATTTGGCGGCTTATTTTCAATTTTTTACTTATATACTTTTAATCGTGCAACTCGGCAGTCATTACATGACCTTGCTGTAGATACTTATGTTGTAAATACTGAGATTAGCCCTGAAGAGTTACCTTCCGTGTGGAAACCGCACTTAGTCGTGGTTGCAGGTTTATTCATTACAGCAGCCCTTGTACCAGTATTTACTTCCGACTTAGCTAAATCAGAACCTTTCAAAGGCTTACTAGCTACCCAGGAAGCAATAAATAGTAACGAATCAGTAAAATATGCAGGTGTCACAGAAGGTTCAACTACTTTTACTTCGTCTGATTCCGGCACGACAACGACTACTTATGTGAATACACAGGCTTTTCTCTATAAAAATAATGTTGACGATTCGGATATTGCTAAGCAATTAGCACAGGTGATAGTTAAAACTTATCCAGAGTCATTAAACAAAAACTTGATTCAAGTAACACTCACCTATGGTTATGATATTGGTATTGCATCAAAGTGGAATAGCCACAACCACCAGTTTAACCCTCAAGAGTTAAATAGCTCGGAGTAGTCGTAATCTAACAAGTCAATAAATTAAGATTCACCAAGGCTGTCATGCCATTTGCTGAGCAAATCGCCCGCCAGCACATGGTTCACTTATTATTGAGGTGTTAGCTGCCACGGCGCAGTAATGCACAACTTCCTGTACATGTTCCCGTTTTCAGTCTAAACTTGTCCCATATAATGTACAAGAGGGGTGCAAAATGAGAATTGTCTCTTTTACCGAAGCACGAAATGGTCTAAAAGCCGTTTTGGACAATGTAATCAACGATGCAGATACAACAGTAATCACTCGTCGTGACTCTGAGGATGCTGTTGTAATGTCATTAGATTACTACAACAGCCTTATGGAAACCGTTCATCTACTTCGTTCTCCAGCGAACGCTGAACACTTAAATCGTTCAATAGCACAGTTTAAAGCGGCAAAAACGATCCAGCGAGAACTTATTGATGAGTAACAGGTTGTTATCATGGACTGATGAAGCTTGGAATAGTTACGTTTATTGGCAGACTCAAAACAAGAAAACCTTAAAACGTATCAATAAGTTAATTTCGGATGTTAAGCGTTCTCCATTTGATGGAATTGGAAAACCGGAACCTCTTAAAGAAAATCTTTCAGGTTTCTGGTCCCGCAGAATAGATGACACCAACCGTTTGGTATATGCCGTGGACGATACCTCAATTACGATTATCTCGTGTCGTTACCATTACTAGTAAGTGGCAGCTAACAATCAAATTAAGTCGCTCGCTGGCTCGCTGGGATACAAACATGACGGCTGTGGCACTTCGTTCCGATTATAGCCGCCATGTTTGTACCCCTTATTTGGGTGTTATATGCCCAAGGAAGAAAAATGAAATTCATGGCTGTTTTAGGTTATGTTTGCCTTATATCTGGTTGCGCAAGTGGAAACCTGAACCTATATGGTCAGGAAGGTGAGAAAGTAGGAGAATGCACAGCAGGCTTTGATTGGCACCCTATTGGTGTCAAACATTCCGTAGATTGGGTACTTAACTATTGCTACCAATTAGCTATTTCGGAAGGCGATAATGTAAAAAGTGTTTCCGACAAATCTGTAATAGAAAAAGACTATTCATACCCTTTGCATAAATCAGGAATGCCTTGGAATAAAAAGCTTGCATGGTCTGCGTTTTGGTCAGATGAAGTAAACGAAGTGCAGTATGGCTATATTGTTGCAGACCTGGAAAATGAATATCATTTAAAAATCATGCGCGTAGAAGAGCAGCTTTCGGTAGGTGCAATAACACAGGAACAGTACAAAGCGCTTTTGGCACGGGCGAGATACGCTTTTCATGGAAAGTAGGGCATATAACAAACGCTTTAACGCTCGCTGCGCTAACTAGGGACAAAAACACGCAGGCTCCCTGCAGCTTCGCTTGGTATTGTAGCCTACGTATTTTTGCCCGTTATGCGGGCCGTTATGTGCCAAAAGGAATTACATGCGCAAGAATACTCAACTAGTAATCGCTGGCAGTTTAAGCATTTTAGCTGCGTTACTTCACATTAGTTGTATTTTTGGCGGCCCAGACTGGTATCTCTTTTTTGGCGCCGGCCAAAGAATGGCTCAACTCGCCGCCCAAGGCGACCCATATCCAACAATAGTTACATTGATAGTTGCTTCGATTCTCACTGGCTGGGGCTTGTATGCTTTGTCTGGCGCTGGTGTCATTTTTAAATTACCACTACTTAAAACTTGTTTGGTTTTAATTACTACCATCTATTTGTTGCGCGGTGTCGTAGGCTTAATTGGACCATTTTTTACCTCAGCCCCTGTAGTACATCAAAATTCAGTAACGTTTTGGGTAATAAGCTCAATTATGTGCTGTGTTTATGGTACGTTTTATTTATTGGGCACAGTACAAAACTGTGCAAATTGTCAAAGAAGGAATATGGGTATATTGCGGCTAGCATAGACTTGGGCTTAGCGGTTGTTAACGAATGTACCTGAAATTAAGTTTTATTCAATGCTGCCTATGCTGTTTACGAATAGGTTGAGTTTAGGAGGTTTTGTGAGTCAAGGTGTGGAATTCGACGTAGATATCGGTAATGACCATATTGTAATACAGCGTCGCTATGAGGCTTTAGGTGCATTCAATGATTTGCTAATCGCTATCTGGTTTCTGATTGGTAGCTTTTTCTTTTTAAATGACTCGCTTGTTGAAAGTGGTACGTGGTTATTTATAGTAGGTAGCGCGCAATTAATTATTAAACCATTCATTAAATTAACCAGCCTGATTCATGTGAGTAGAGTGTTTAAACGGTCTACATCAAATACAGCAAGCGCTTAGCTACAATAGGATTTGAATGGTTATTCTTCGAGATTTTGATAACAGCGATATTGATAGGCTTGTGCACATCTTAAATGATGAGGTAGTCACCGAGTTCCTCTCTACTAAAATCCCTTACCCTTATACAAGTGCAGATGCTGCCTGGTGGGTTAATGAAGGCAGTCAATCTGGCATCATCAAAGCCATTTCATACGATGATGTATTAGTGGGGTGCATTGGGGTTAATCGAGGGCAGTTTGAATATGAGCGCTCGGGGGAGATTGGCTATTGGCTTGATAAGCAGTATTGGCGTAAAGGCATAACCGCAGAGGCTATTCGACAAATGACAGATTTTGTCTTTGCCCATACCAATATTGTAAGAATTTTCGGCGCTGTGTTTGCGGGTAACCATGCATCTATGCAACTGCTTTTGAAATCAGGCTTTAACGAAGAAGCTATACTGAAAAAAGCCATTTATAAAAATGGGCGCTTTTACGACAAGCATGTTTTTGCGAAGTTACTGATAAGTGAACCATCCCCTATCGAACAAGCCTAGCACGGGTGTGTCTTTGCCGTTATACCGGTAACAGTTTGGCAACAACAATATGGGCTAATCTGGCGTAGTGATGGTATAAATAGAGGTTATGTCATTGCGAAAACTGTTGTACTCGCAACTACCTGAAAAGATTAAGGGGCTAGAATGGATTTTTTACTCAATATTTTACTGTCAGTTGGGTTTGTTATTTTTATCATTTTTATTGTTGGTCTTATGGCCGCTAAAAAAATGAATTCGAAGGAATAATAACGGAGGATCACTCCCCCGTTATTGCTGCTACTTATTGTTAGATACCACACTTAAAATGGTGCAAAGTTATCTAGTGCTTGAGAGGGTACTGTCCATCTTTCACGGGCATCAACATTAACGCCTTTCAAACCTTGTGGAGGCATTTGACCACGATTGCCATACAACCAGAGTACGAAATTAGTTCGCTCGCCACTGGTGATAGGCTGTGCTGCATGCGGCACGTTCCCACGGTGGAGCATAGCGCTACCAGGCTTGAACGTTAATGGGTTTACTTTACCCGCCTTCACATCATAAAAGTCTACTGTTGAGCCCGTAAATGTTTCTCCCGGTACATTTAAGTTAATATTCAGCGTTACCGCTGATGCATCGGTATGCGGTCTGATCGACGTGTCTGTATTTGGCTGATAGTGAATAGAAAAGCCAAAGGTTTGTGTGTCGTACCCCATAATTTCAGGAAACAGTAAACGAGCAATTGGGCGCATGTATGTGTCTAGCATCATGCGATAAAACGCTTGAAAACTTGGCGCAGCCAAATACCCTTCCGAGCGCTCATCTAACATGGCACCACGACGGTTCAACACTATACCGTAGGGTGGTCTTAACGCTATTTCTGCATCCCATACCTTTTCTAAATAGGCGCGTAACTCAACCAAACGTTCAGGATCAAAGAATTGGAATTGATACACATCGGGCGATACCTCTTCCAAAAGTGCTTTTACGTCTGTTTCTTTTTCAGGGTTTTCCCACGCTTGCATTACTGCGTTACGTAACTTGGCATCTAGCAAGGAATCATCAAGGATGAATAAGTTGTCTTTTTCACTTGCTTCCCACTCTTTCCACGCATTGCTCAGCAGTTGGTTGTTTGTATTCCAAAACTGTTGAACGGATGGTGCACGATGAAGCATGGCTTCGCGCGTTGGCAAATCTAAAGCACGTGCATGCTGTAATTGAGTAAATGTCATAATAAATTATCTCCAATGGCAAATGGGGGACTAGCGTTCTTCTTCAAAACGATTTCAAAACCGACATCAAACCGGTTTCCCAAACCTATGCCTATAATCTATTACACCTGATTTAGTTAATAAATGCGGCTATTATGGAAACAGAATTAAGATTTGGAAGATAATTGCAAAGGATTATTCACTGCGATGATTTGCGATCTGCGCTTCAGTACCTCACTATTATTCCCACCACGGGCGTTGTCGGCTCAACCGGATAGTTTTGTGAAAAGAGCGTACAAATGAAGTTTCTTATTTTCTTAGGCACGGTACGGGATAGCACACCACCTAGACCTGCTCGCCTTGGTGAACGTGTGGCAAAGGCGGTTATGGCCTGCTTTCAGCTTCGTTACGACGAGCATGACATAGAATTAATAGACCCGTTAGATTACCCTCTAGATGCCGTATTTAAGCCCCATTTTGCTTATGCAAAGGGTAAAGCGCCTGAGCAGCTAAATACATTGGCAGAAAAAATTGCCAATTGTGATGGCTATGTCATGGTTAGCCCCGAGTACAATCATTCCATGAGCCCTGCCCTTTCGAACCTGCTCAATCACTTTGGTAGTTCGTTATTTGCTTATAAGCCAAGCGCTATTGTTACCTATTCGGCTGGGCAATGGGGCGGTATGCGGGCAGCGGTAGGCATGCGCACTTACCTTTCTGAGTTAGGTTGCTTACCAGTATCGGCTATGATTCATATTCCAAAGGCGCAGGAAGTATTCGAAGCAAACGCAGAGATGTGTTCAGGGGAAGACCAATCATCGTGGTTTGATTATTTTTCTCGTACTTTACATCAATTGATGTGGTGGGCAGAAGCGGCCAAGCGCCATAGTGAAGATATTAATCCTCATGAGATGATTAAAAACTTCAAAACCGCACCGTCAGAGCGCAACGCGCCCAAAAGGTAAAGAGCGCAACGCGCCCAAAGGTAAAGAGCACAACGCGCCCGAAGGTAAAGAGCACAGTGCGCCTTAAATTGAAAAGGGAATTGGAGCCAATTACCTAACCGTTGATTCGATGTGCTTTTAATTTGATTTACTACCGCGAATACCGCGAAGTAACACGAAACCTATCTACATCGCTTTAGCTTTGCTGTATAACAAGCCTCTTCTTACCTTGTCGAGCGCGCAGGAAACAAAATGAAAATATTAATACGTAATTTAGACAGACAAACTACACAAGAAGAGCTTGCTAGTTTATTTAAAACCTTCGGCTCTGTGCAGTCTTGCACGATTGTTGTTGATGAAAAAAGCGGTGCCTCTAAAGGATTCGGTTTTGTAGAAATGCCAAAACCAGGCGAAGCTAAAGCGGCCATTAAGTCGTTGAACAACCATGCGTTAGGCGATGCGAATATTCGCGTTAAAAAAGCAGAAGATAAACCTGAAACAAAGTAGATTTGACACGAAGTAAATTAAACTAAAGTAAACCCTAGCAGTGCAAAATCCGCCAGCATGACTTCTCTTAACAACTGGGGTCTAAAGCAAGCTGGGGCATATAAAGAAGTGAAGGTGTGTATGAATATAGAAATTTTAAAAGCAGATTATTTTGACGAAGCACATAAGCAAGCCATTCCGTATTTGCTAAACGAATATGCGAAAGATCCTATGGGTGGTGCTGAGGCACTTTCTAAACACACCTACGACAACTTAGTCGATGCGCTATCTACACTACCCCATGCCTTTAGTATTCTTGCTTTTGTTGATGGTAAGCCCGCTGGGCTAATAAATTGCTTTGAAGCGTTTTCTACCTTTGCCTGCAAACCGCTTATCAATACTCATGATATTGCTGTTCTTCCCGAATTCAGAGGTTTAGGCCTTAGTCAAAAAATGCTGGATAAAGTAGAGGAAATAGCGCTCGAGAAAGGCTGCTGCAAAATTACCCTAGAAGTATTAAGCAACAACACAGTAGCAAAATCGGCCTATGAAAAGTTTGGTTTTACTAGCTATGAACTGGCGGAAGGCGAAGGCCACGCATTGTTTTGGCAAAAGAAGCTAGGATAGCTTGTTAGTGGAAAACACACTTTTAATTGTTACAACCTTAGTAGTTGGCCTTTTATGCGCCGCAGCACTTATCTTGGGCGCCATAGACTTATTTGCTAGGGCGTCTGAAAAAGGTGTGATAGGGCTTGTTCTTTATGTACTTTGTTGGTTATTTCTTAGCCCTATTATTGCGCTAGTTTCATTGCTGGCAGGCTTTTACGTGCTATATCAGATAATAGTGCTTATCTATACAAAACGCGCGCCATCGTAACTTGCCGCGCCAAGCTCAGCCCTAGCCAAACCTAAGTTTTAGGCTATCCCCATTTCCACCATACAAATAACAGTAAAAAGCCAAACAAATACACTAAACCCACGTAGCTAAGTAGGGTTACCCACCAGCTTGCTTTTGCATCTTCATGCAGCACTGCGCTTTTTACCAAACGATGATTTAGCCACGCAAACATGGGCGTGGTAACAAAGGCAAGTGTCATAGCAAAGCCTAGCATGGCCAGTAGCGCAGATTTGAAAAACAGTACAATACTAAAACTAATGGCTGCCATTGCCAGTAGCACAGGTACAAATACTGCGTCTCGCGCCATTTCCTTTGGCGATACCAATGAAATGGCTTCGGCAATAACGCGGGCATATCCATCGTAAACCGTTAATGCCGACCCGAAAATACAAAGAAAGGCAACGATGGCAATAAGCCAGTGCGCCCAGTCGCCAATCGTGTTGGCATAAAGGCTGACTAATTGCTGTGAAAAGCCGATGCCCCCTGTTGCGAGTGTCTCGCCACTTCCATGCAGCACTAATGCGCCTAAGCCTAGGAAAAGCAAAGCTAAAATAGTGGTGACCGCATAGCCTAAATTAAAGTCGAACAATGCATTTTTAGGGGTGACAGCTTGTGTTTTACATTGGCGTTTTAACCATAACGACGTAATGCTAGATATTTCTATTGGTGCGGGCATCCACCCCATGGTGACCACCAAAAACCCTACGGTAGCTAACGTCCACGGTGAGGGAGACTCAAAATTGGCTGGCCTAGGCTCTATATTTATTACCGCCGCACAAAAAGCGGCAATGGTTGCTAAAACCAGTACACCCATAATGGCTTTTGCTACACCTTCAAGGGCTTCAAAGTGTCCTGCCAGTAAGATAAATAAAATGGCACCGAGAATAGCCACAGAGGCGATAGCAATAGATATGTTGAAAGGTAGAAAATAAGAAAGCAAGCTTGCTGCAAAGAGCAGTAGCGCTGCTGCGTTCACCACAGATGCTAAAGCATTTAAACACAGCGCTACGATAAGATAACCCTTACCCATTTGATGGTAGCCGTATTGCAAGGTTTGCTTAGTGCTGATGGTATAGCTGACACCTGCGCGGAAAAAAGGGTACTTAAGCACGTTAACCGCAAGAATAAGTATTACTAACTGCCAACCAAATTTGGCGCCAGCTTGCGTCGAAGCAACAAGGTGGCTTCCGCCAACGGCAGCAGTGGCCATTAATACGCCTGGGCCAAGCAACTGCACCATGCGCATGAAGCGTTGATATTGTGTGAGTGAAATACTGTGACTCAATCCTTTTCCTTTAATCACAAACTGCTAGAAGCGGTTAAGGAGTATACCTATTCCCGTCACAAAATTGCGAGCTTCCAACAGCATTAGATTAAAATGAGTAAGAATTAAATCGTATCTAGAACTTATACAGCGCGCCTGTGAATACAAACTGGCTATCATCGGGGTAATCGCCCCGCTCAAACCCGTCACCTTTCAGCAAATAAGCTGCACCAATTGCAAGTCGCAATGATGGCATTATTTGCCAGCGCCATCTTGCTTCTAACTGTTGTCCAATAAAATTATCAACAGACTCTGGTGCCTTTTGATACCACATGGCCTTGTAGCTCACCATAATATTATGTTCTTTAGAAGGCTTGGTCACACTCCTTGCCCCAACTGTGTATAAGTTTCTTCGTGGCATGGCTTGGTAAACATCGGTTGGGCCAAAATCGAAACGTCTAACTCCATACAAGCTATCAAAGTCAGAAATAGTATTATCTGAACTATCATTGTCGCCGCTAATCGCGTCTATTTCACCGCGTAAGAACGTGTAGTCGGTAATTTTCTTGCCTATATTTGCATGAAGCAACCAGCTTTCTACGTCTAATTCTGTCGTGTCACTTGCACTTGCCGTTTGATGTGATGTACCGGTTTGCCCAATAACTTCAATGTTAGCTTTCCATGTATCAGCAAAGGGCTTGGTATAATCAACCGAAAGTGTGTACAAATCTCGATTTTTTGTGGAAAGCTTTGCAGAATCTTCTTCTTTCAACCAGTAACTCTGTAGCTTCACGTTGTTATCTGGTGATGTAATATATAAACCGAAGAACTCACGCTCACTGTAGCTTTTGTCAAAAGCGCGTTCGGCATCAGCAACTGCGCCGCTGTCGCTAGGTAGTCTGCTGACCGGTAGCAAGTAAAAACCTCGAATGTTCCAATCGCTAACTTGATAATCGACTAGTACGCCATCGAAAGCATTTTTTGTATTGCGGTAGACGCCTTGGCCTATAAGTCTGCGACTACCGTGATCAAAAGTAATTCGTCCCGCGGTGATACCTTTTAAGTATTCGCTATCTTGGGGCGTGTAGCGCGCGAAGAACTGTAAAGGCTCTAAGGTATTCACTTGTGATGATTTTAACGTAGGGTCGTTATCATCTAACCATACGCGGGAGTCGGCCAACTCAAGGGTGACATTGAATACATCCCAGTTAGCTTCAGTTTTAAGTAGCACACGAGATGACACACGCCGATTCACTTGGTCTCTATCTTCGCTTGAGGAAGGGAAAATGGGATTATTTAAATGCTCATAACGAAGACGCCAAGAACCGCTTACATCGAAACTAACCTCGCTAGCAAACGATGGTGAAGTTAACGCCAGAAACACGCCAAATATGACAAAAAACTTCATAATAGCTTCCTCCACAAAAGTACTATTTCGATGTTTAAATAACCTAGTTTCATTCTAATACCTCAATCGTTTACAGCTTCGACTGCTCTTAAGGCGTGAAGTATAGACGGTTAAATTAAAATCACATTACCTCTTTTGTCTATTAATATTGATTGAAAATCTAGTGGAAAGTCTAAATGCAAAGCTAAAATTCTTGGACTACCCTTTATCGAAATAATTTGTGAATTAGTACGTTATTACTAGCTAGGAAGTATAAGCCATGCTGAACTTTGATAATTTATCTGTTAGGCAAAAATTTGCTGTTCCATTGAGTTTTGTTGCCATTTTAGTATTGGTTGTAAGCACAATAAGTATCAATAACAGTCGATATTTGGCACACAACACGGAGACATTATCTACGGTCTATACCCAATCAATCAGTATCGCCCTGAATGCTGACCGAGATTTATATCAAGCCCACTCGGCGCTGTTAGAACTTATGCTCAATCGCTCTATGAATTCAACATCTATCAGTGATCACCTTGCAGACTACGAAGAAAATGCTGAGCAAGCAAAAGCGAGAATGATTGAGGTTAAAAGTCTGATAAAAGATTACCCTGAAATGCTCAGCGTCACGCAAGACTTCACCCAAGATTATGAAAGCTGGATAGCCTTAAACCAAATCGTTATTGAACAAGTTGAGAATGGAAATATCTCGGCGGCGGCCCAGCGATATCGCACTGAGGGCATGGCGTTATTCGAAACGCTGCGTGGGAATTATGACCGTATCGGTGAGGCAGTTAAAACACAATCTGACGAAGTAACCCTACAAAGCCTAGATTCAAATGCGTTACAAACTTGGTTACTCATCATTGCTATCGTGCTTGCAGTGCTCGCTTGTATAGGAAGTATTATTGTTGGCCCACGACTTGTCACCCGTCGCATTCATATTTTGAAAAACATGCTGGTTTCTATTAGTGAAGGCGAAGGCGATTTAACCCAACGCTTAAATACTGATGGAAACGATGAAATTACCGCTGTGGCGGTAGCTTTTAATAATTTCATGAATAACCTACAACGGCTTATCACCATGGTGAAAGCAGATGCACAATCGTTAGCTGATGCACAATATTCATTAATTAGCGCAGCCGATGCGACAAACACTATCTCGGGGCAGCAAAGCGAAAACCTAGATCAAATTGCGACTGCGGTTACCGAGCTGAGCCATGCACTTCGTGAAGTCGCAAATAGTACGCAAGGCTCACTTACAGAAACGCAATTGGCAAATGACGAAGCCCTTGCTTCCCAAGAGGCGGTAACCCAATCGACTGAAAGCATTACACTGATGTCAGGAACAATAAGCCAAGCCAGACATGTTATTGAAGAATTGGCGAAGGAAACAACAAAAATATCTTCTTTGTTAGGGGTAATTCGCGATATTGCAGATCAAACTAATTTGCTGGCACTAAACGCTGCGATTGAGGCTGCTCGTGCCGGAGAGCAAGGCAGAGGATTTGCTGTTGTAGCTGATGAGGTCCGCTCTTTAGCAAACAGAACCCAACAAGCAACGGGCGATATCAATACTATGCTGGTTAACCTTAACAAAGGCGTAGATGAAGCAGTAAACTCTATAAACAGTGGTGCATCACAGGTTACCGATGTGGTGGATTTATCCTCAGCACTCTCTGAGCGATTGCTTAAAGTGGTAGAGGCCGTCAGTGGCGCCAATGACGGCATCTATCAAATAGCCTCGGCTACTGAACAGCAGAGTCAGGTAGTTGATAGCGTAAACGAAAATATTTCTTCACTGAATACCCTCACCCAAAAAGCAGTACAGACTGTTTTTAGGTCTAGCGAAGCCAGCGAGAATGTTAATAAGGTATCGAATAGCTTGGGGCAAAATGTAGGACGTTTTACTGTATAAACGCAGCTTAGGGGTGTTTATTTACCCATTTGCGCATAATAGAAAAGGAGAGCATGCTCTCCTTTTTTAACGCCTTTGTGTCTAACCCCTATCGGTTATCGCATATACGCAAGTTTGTAACTGTTAGCGTCTGTCGAAGTTAACCGGCCTTTTCGGATCTTGATAAAAGCCGTCTTTTAATAACCGTTTAAAGCGAGTTAGCTTTCCGTCTAGTGTTAGTTCTTCCAAGCCTTTATTGAAAAGCTCAATAAGCAACCTGTCGTCATTTCTACCCTTTGCTACCAGTAAGTGCGTGGTGACGGTAGATATAAACGGGTCGATAGTCATTACCGCTTGACGCTGCTCATCTGTGAAGTCGCGTTGAAGCAAGTACCAACCCGTTAAATCATCAATGGGAAACAAATCTATTTCCCCACTCACTAACGCTTCTAGGTTTTCTTTGTCTGTTGCGTAGGTGGTTACCGAAGGGGTATTTTCAATATAAGTGGCCAACTCGTTATTGTACAAATAGCCTTCTGTCACCCCCATTTTTTTATCTTTCAGTTCGTCGAAGCTCGACCATGACGCTATGTCAGACTTTCCATTCACGTAAAAAACTAGGCTTTCAGCGGTGATTGGGTCGCTATGCCAGAATTTTTCACCACGCGCGCGCACGAAATTTCCGTAAGACAGCGCATCGAATTCGCCATTCAATGTGGCTTCTACGGCTTCATCCCACGGCATTGATACAAACTCAACCACCACACCTGTCTCTAAAAAAGCCTGTGAAATGATGTGGTTAATATACCCTTTATGCTCCATTTCAGATGAGGTGTAAGGCGCATATTCTGTGGTAGCAATTTTAATTTTTAACCAAGCATGCCCCCAACTATGCAGTGGGACTAACGCCAATAGTAATGTGAAAATAGCTAATAAACGCATAATCTTCCCTTAGAAATAGATACCTAAATTAATATTCAATCTGTGTGTTGTTTCTTGGCGACCACCCAGGTCTAAGCCCACGCCTGGACCACCAGAAAACCACATGTTTTTCCCTTGAATACTATCTACATACACAAATAATTTGTCCCAGCCAAAACTACAACCGTTTATCCACTGCGATGAATCTCGGCCTGATGCCTCATCACCCTGCGCCACACTGTACTCCGTGTAACACGTTAGCGAGTCAATACGGGTGAATTTATAAGGTACTGAATACACCAAATTCGCCGAATACGTCGACCCATCGGCTGCCGCTAAGAACGGAAACGTAAATGCAGAAAGCGAAATTCTATCTGTGGCTTGGCCTTCCGGTGCAGCTAAGTCGTACTCGTAATCAATGTATTGAAGCTCTACTTTAAAATCACCTTGCTGGTGGCGTACGTGAACGGCGTAAGCTGTCATATCGCCATCTTCTAACGTATCTAAGTTTAAGATATCGCCATATTGGTAAGACACACCAATGTCGGTGGTACTCCTTGGCAGCAGCTTTGCAGTATAGTTTGCACGTAAGTTGTATTGGCCATCTTCTTGGTTACGAAACTCACCATCATCGGCCACATCGAATGAGTAACGGCCAAATTCAGCGGCATCGTTATATTCGTCATTCATGAAGTAAGCGGCTTGAAAGTCCCAATTACCGTAATCGTGATTTATCTTAATACCGGCTTCATAGTCATCTTCAAAGCCTAGGTAGTAATTAACTGAAAACCAAAAGTTGTTTGAACCAAAGGGCTGCAAGCCGAAAGGGGTTTGCGTAATACCGGCGGTGATGTCGGTGGATTCATCCCAATGGTAGGTAAGTTCGGCAAAGCGAATAGTGTCGAAATCGGTATTCTCGTACCATCGATATTCTGCTTTATAGCTAAACTGATCTGACTCTCCAGCAACACCTAGCTTGATAGATTCAAATTCAAATCCATCTCTTATTTCAGGAAGTTGCCAATCTTGATGACCATAATTAACCCGTACGTGGCCGCTAAGAGTAAAAGGGAGCTCATCTGCCTGCACTGCAAAGGAGTTGCTGCCTAATAGTGCGGCTAAGGAAAGTAGTGGAAGTTGTCTGTTCATTCCTTGTCCTAATGTCAATTTGCTCACAACTTAGACCACTCCGCCTTGGAGACCCTCGTTGTGATATATATTCCTTCAGTACAAATTATATAGAGTGAACCTTACAAAAAGATCATTGTCGTACACGAAATATGTAAGGTGAAATTGTCGATGAAGTACATTTCATTTGCGTTATATAGTGGGTAAAATTCCACAAAATTTACGTAAAACAAGATTCTATGCAGCATCACATTTCAGCTATTACCTTCCTTGTAGACAATTACGATAGTGCTATTGCCTATTTCACCCAAACCCTTAATTTTGCTCTTACCGAAGACAGAGATAAAGGGGAAGGGTCGCGCTTTGTATTAGTCACACCGAAAGGCAGTGCAACGTCGCTTCTGTTAGCTAAAGCTAAATCGGACGAAGATAAAGCGATGATTGGAAAGCAAGCTGGGGGTAAAGTTTTTATGATTTTACATACCGATGACTTTTGGCGCGATCATCGGTCAATGTGTGATAAAGGCGTTGAATTTTTAGAAACGCCGCGAGAAGAAGCTTACGGTACGGTAGCTATTTTTAAAGATTGTTTTGGCAATAAGTGGGATTTACTACAACCCGCGCATGCCGACCTTAATTAGGTGTAACCACACCCTCTGGAGATTTGTTTTGTCCCCCATGAAGCGTTCAATCATTACCGACATAGTGGCTATATTGGCCATTGCGATATTAATTGCGACTGCGTTTTATGGGCTTGAAGCCAGAAAAGAAGTTATCTATTTATGTGATAACTTTACGCCAGGGGTATCGAAAAATAGTGTTGAACGACAATTAAATACCACTAATTTATTGGTATGGGATACCGAGTTTTTAGCGGTTGGTAGCCGCATAGTGGCCTATAGTCCGCTAAACTTCGGTTACATGCACTGCCGCGTTGAATTCAACAGACAAGACATTGTGGTGTTTTCAGTGGTGGAATAGCCCGCTTTTCGCTCACAAATGGTGCAGTATTTACAAGTCAGCAACTTACTGTTTACCCTGCAGTTAAAAGTCGTAAAGCTGCGCGTACCAATAGATTTTAAGCTCAGCATGTTATCTAACCACAACCCTGTATACCCTACCAACGTAAACGTATAATTACAGCGTGTCTTATCAACTAAGAATCGCCACTTATGCAAAACTCCAATCACAGTGTTATCGAAGATATCTTTGCATTAGTTAGTGCCGGATTGTTCGTGGCATTTGGTGTATTTCTGTTCCAATCGCAAGATTTGATGGTAGGTGGCGCTGCGGGTATCGCATTGCTGGGAACTTACGCGATTGATATGGACTTCGGTGTTCTATTCTTCCTAATCAACTTGCCCTTTTACACGCTAGCATGGACTCGCATCAGCAAGCGCTTCACACTGAATACGTTTATTTCTGTGACCACAGTGTCTATTCTGACTGAGCAGATCCCAGCCTTCGTCGACATTTCTAGCATTAACCCTATATTTGCTGCCATTTTAGGTGGTTTGCTTATTGGTGTGGGTATGTTGATCATGTTCAGACACAGCTCTAGTTTAGGCGGCTTGGGAATTTTAGCGTTCTATTTGCAATCTCGATTTAATATTCGCGCCGGTACGTTCCAACTTACTGTAGATAGCGTTATTTTGCTTTGCGGGCTTTTCTTCATTCCATGGCATTTAGTGCTTATATCGATTCTAGCAGCGTTCTGCTTGAATATGGTCATTTCATTAAACCATCGCCCAGAGCGTTATATCCCAGCGAAAAAAGAAGGTGGAAAGTCACCTGAAAAAAAGGTGCCTAGCGTGCAGACGTGTGCAACAGTAAACACTAATCTACACGCGCAAAATAACTAATCTGTTAATGTTTCGCCTGCGCTAAACGTAAAAAACCCGGCCATATTAATGCCGAGTTTTTATATTATTTCTAACGTAACGCTTTGTATCCTTGTCGCTACCCTACTGCTTTTTTCTGCACAGGCTTAAACGGTCGACTTACTAGTCCTCGATTCACCCTAGGGCGAGAAAACGAAGTACGCATACAAACCTCACTTACGTGATATACCCATTACAGTCGAAGATGAAATATTCATCTCAATCCTGAAAATGGGAGTCTAGTATAGGCACAAGCAGGTGAAAAACACCTCATTGTTTCGGTGAATAGTCATTCATCAGCGCATTTACGGGAATGTAAAATACTGTAAATACTAGCGATATTTCACGATCCTAGGTACCCGGGCGGACACTCGGGTTAACAATTCGTAATCTATGCTTCCTGCAGCACCTGCAACCTCATTAATAGGAACATTCTCACCCCACAGCTCTACCCTATCGCCAATATTGACGTTTGAAATATGGGTGACATCGATGGTGATCATGTCCATAGACACACGCCCTGCTAAGCAAGCTCGCTTGCCGTTTATCGCAACCGGCGTGCCGTTAGGACAATGTCGTGGGTAACCATCAGCATAACCAATACCTACTGTAGCAATGCGGCTATCTTTTTGTGCAACCCAGTTTTGACCATAACCAACTGACTCCCCTTTTGGCACATCGCGAAGGGCAATAATACTAGAACGTAACGTCATGGTAGGGGCTAATGCCACGTTAGCGGTGTTGGGCTGACCGCCGTAAACCGCAATGCCTAAGCGATTCCAATCGCCACGACTTTTTGGCCATTCAATGGTGGCCGGAGAATTAGCAATACTGACAGGTAGCCCTAATTGGCTAACCACCTGACTAAACGCACTTAGCTGTTTTTGAGTAAAGTCGTTACTGGTGTCGTCTGCACAAGCCAAGTGTGTGACAAGCACAGTGTCTTTGGTAATAAGCGACGCGTATTGTTCAACAATGCTTGGCAGCGTGTTAAGGGCAAAACCAAGTCGATGCATGCCACTGTCGGCTTTTAGCCAAATGATGGGGCGACGCTCTTCGGGACACGCTAACGTCCATTCTAATTGTGCTTTATTGTGCATCACTAAAATACAACCATGGGCTGCAGCCATAGCGCATTCTTTAGCTTGGTGTGCACCTTCTAACACTACGATAGGCGCGGTAATCCCCGCCTCTCTAAGTGCGATAGCTTCTTCAATAATCGCCACAGCAAACCGAGGGGATACATGTTGTAGAATACGTGAAACGTTAACTGCACCGTGCCCATACGCATCTGCTTTTACCACCGCCATAGAACGGCTTGTTGGGGCTAATTCTGCTAATAGTTTAAAGTTACTTAAAATAGCATCAGCGTGAATAATGGCTTGGGTTTGACGGCTCACAGTAAACGAGTAATCCTTTGTATTTGCTTAGGCACAGAGTGTATCACGAGTTGAATGAATTCGAATTCTCGGTATACAAATTTATAGACGCAACGTACGAGCTAATTTTCTATTAACTAAAGCACTGAGCTTTGCATCTTGTAGGTTTACGACTTATTGGTTTGCGCCTTGTTGGTTTTCGCCTCTTGGGTTTGCGCTATAGGTTCGCCACATTATAATGCGTTGTAAATATGTGTAGTTTGCTCTTACTCAATTGTGGAGCAACAAAGTGCTAGCTAAGAATTCAAGTATGAATGTATTTATGCGTGTTCTTATGTATGTATAGCAAATTAACTCCCTTGTCTTTCGTAAGGTATCACCATGCAGCCCACCGATTCATCACGCAGTATTCATCACCTGGCTAAAGATTTAGAACGGGTAGTGTCTGAAGGGCGAAACCCCAATACTGTAGATATTGACACCCTTTCAACAGAAGGGATGCTGGCGCGAATTAATCACGAAGACGCCAAAGTAGTACCCAGCGTGGCGACAGAAATTCCTGCCATAGCCAAAGTGGTAGACGCCGCTGCAAAAAGCATAGCAAATGGCGGGCGACTTATTTATATAGGCGCTGGAACCAGTGGCAGGCTAGGCATTTTAGATGCAGCTGAATGTAGGCCAACCTTCAGTGTGCCAGATGGTGTTGTAGTAGGCATTATTGCTGGCGGCGAACGTGCGGTTTTACATGCGGTTGAAGGTGCTGAAGATAATCGAGAAGCCGGCAAGCAAGACGTTATTGCTATTACGCTTAGTCAACACGACACGCTGGTTGGGTTGTCGGCAAGTGGGCGCACACCTTATGTTTCAGGCGCTCTTGCTTATGCGCAATCTATTGGAGCAACGACAGCGGCTATCGCCTGCAGCCCGAGCTCAGCCATATTTGAACATGCCGATGTTGTCATTTGTCTTGTGGTTGGCCCAGAGGCGCTTACCGGCTCAACAAGAATGAAGTCCGGCACAGCGCAAAAATTGGTACTTAACATGATAAGCACCGCCACCATGATCAAGCTGGGCAAAACCTTTGAAAACTTAATGGTGGATGTAAACGCGACCAACGAAAAGCTTAAGGCTCGCGCGCTTCGTATTGTGATGCAAGCCACTGAGTGCAATGAACACGACGCAGCTAACGCGCTAAAAGCGTCGAACAACAATGCAAAGCTGGCCATTTTAATGGTGTTAACCGGCGCCAGTGCCGACGACGCGGCAAAACAATTGGTGGCAAGCAATGGCTATTTGCGTCACGCTGTAAAACAACCGCTTTAAAAAGGCCACGTTCATACATGCGTATTAAGTCGCTACTTACATTCGCTTTACTACTAAGCGCTGCTATTACTCTTAGTGTGTCAGGCCATGCCCAAACAGTTACTAGGGCCAAAACCCATGATAAGGCTGAAGTTGCAGAAAGTAGGTTGCAAGTAGGTGCGGCGCAATTTAATGAATACTTGCCCTTGCTTGAAGGCAAGCGTGTTTCACTGGTAGTTAACCAAAGCTCAATTATCGAAAGCCCGATTATAAAAGGCTCGGCTGTTATTAACAGTTCGCCGGAGCCTACCCATCTAGTCGACGCACTGCTAAATCGTGATATCAATGTGGTGAGTATTATGTCGCCCGAGCATGGCTTTCGCGGCAAGGCGGGAGCGGGTGAAAAAATAGATAACGATGTTGATGTTAAAACAGGTCTGCCTATTCACTCCCTTTACGGTAAAACGAAAAAGCCGACGGCCGACATGTTAGCCAACACCGATATTCTGGTGTTCGACATTCAAGATGTAGGCGTGCGCTTTTATACATATTTAAGTACTTTGCACTACGTACTAGAGGCCGCTGCCGAGGCACACATTCCGGTAATAGTCTTAGATAGGCCCAATCCTAATGGTGCCTTTACTGATGGCCCTATTTTACAGTCGGATTATGCCTCGTTTGTAGGCATGCACGCCATTCCTGTATTGCACGGTATGACGTTAGGTGAGCTCGCGCTAATGATAGTGGGTGAACAATGGATGACGACCGATGCCATTGAAGGGAAACAGCTAGCGCAGCAGGTGAATAAACACATGCAGTCGCAGGCGCTTTTAACCGTTATTCCCGTGGCAAATTACTATAAACAAATGCCTTATTCTTTGCCTGTTGCCCCCAGCCCAAATTTACCTAATGATGCTGCTATTGCCTTATATCCCACTCTTTGCTTTTTTGAGGGCACGGACGTAAGCGTTGGAAGAGGTACTAATCTTCCTTTTCAACTTATTGGCCACCCTGTTATAGCGCTTGGCGATGAAAATATAGACGTTGTAGCTAATCAAGCCGCTCCCTCGCCTAAACACAATAACACCACCCTGAAGGCTTCGTTTATGACGGATGCTCCCATTTCAGGGTTAAATATTGATGTGCTGCTTGACGCTTATGCTCAGTTTAATGAACAAGACATTACTTTTTTCACTCGCCCAGATTTTTTCGATAAATTAGCCGGTACGGATTCGCTACGACAGGCCATTATCGCGGGGAAAACCAGCACTCAAATACAAGCTAGTTGGGCAGAAGGCTTAGCCACATTTAAACAGCTTCGCTCCCCCTATTTACTTTACCAGTTAATGGCTTCTGAATTGCCTGACGACGTAAAAAGCCGTGTTAAAACCATCAATATGAAAGTAGCAACGCACTATGAATAGCTCTAACGCGATGGGTAATGCCAAGAACAAGCAAATAATAGATAACGCAGATGATAACTTTCGTGCTTTTTTCACGGGTATCAGCGAATGGTTAGCGCCTAATAATATTATTAGCGACAAAGCTAGGTTAATAGCCCTTGCTACCGACGCCAGCTTTTACACAAAAATACCTAAGCTAGTTATTAAAGTACCTAGTATTCGTGCTATGTGCCGCATATTGGCATTGGCGAATCGCTTAAGTATAGCCCTGACATTTCGTGCAGCAGGCACCAGTTTATCTGGTCAAGCAATTACCGATTCCGTATTGGTAATGCTAACACCAGATTGGCAGCAGTTTGAGGTAATAGATAACGGCGAGGCAATATCGTTAGCACCAGGTGTAATTGGCTCGAAAGCGAATCGAATATTGGCAAGCTATGGCCGGAAAATCGGGCCAGATCCAGCTTCTATTAATGCCTGCAAGATCGGTGGTATTGCAGCGAATAATGCGTCTGGCATGTGTTGTGGGGTAAAGAACAACTCGTATCATACCTTGCGCCACATTCACGTATTGTTGCCCGACGGCAGTGAAGTTAATACCGCTGATGCAAAAAGCGTTGCAGCGTTTGAGCAAAGCCATAGTGGCTTATTAGCCTCCCTAGCTGCCCTTCGCAACACGCTATTAAAAAATTCGGCACTGACTGAAAAAGTACGTTATCAATATCGCCTTAAAAATACCATGGGCTACGGCCTTAATGCCTTACTTGATTACGAAAACCCTCTAGATATTTTTACACACTTAATGATTGGTTCAGAAGGTACATTGGGCTTCATTGCCAATATTACCTACAACACCGTACCTTTACCTCGTGCGCGAGAAACTGGACTATATTTATTTGAAGATTTTAAAGCCGCATGTGCGGTTATTCCTGCGCTTAAAGCTTGTGATGTGGATGCTGTGGAGTTAATGGATGCCAGAGCATTGCGCGCAGTAGCGCCACTGTTATATGGAATAGTGGCAAGCAAAGGCAATCATAATACTAATAACTCACATGCTGTCGCCCTACTCATTGATGTGGGCGCACCTTCACAAGCTGAGCTTGATGATACGCTAAAGACAGTACGCAACATTTTAAGCCAGCCAGCATCGGGGTTAAGCAAAGAAAATGAGCCCCCCTCTAACCAAAATCAGAAGCAAGGACAGCCTCTGCAAGATTTTACTGCAGAGCCCCGCATCATTGAAAAGCTGTGGAATATTCGAAAAGGGTTATTTCCAGCGGTAGGAGCGGTAAGACCTACTGGCACCACGGTCATTATTGAAGATGTGGCTTTTCCACTTGAAAGCTTGGCCGATGGGTTAAATGCGTTAGTCGACTTATTCGAAAAGCATGATTACCACGATGGCATTATTTTTGGTCATGCACTCGATGGCAATGTGCACTTTGTGTTTAGCCAAGGGTTCAATACCCCAGATGAAGTCAGCCGTTACCAGGCCTTTATGGCAGATATAAGTGTGCTAGTGACACAGCGCTTCGCGGGTAGTTTAAAAGCCGAGCATGGCACGGGCCGTAACATGGCACCTTTTCTTGCTGCACAGTGGGGGGATGAAGGCGTGGCGTTAATGCGCTCATTAAAAGACATTATCGACCCTAAAGGTATCTTAAACCCGGGCGTTATTTTAAATGACGATCCTCAAGCGCATATCACTCACTTAAAACCCATGCCAGCAGTGCAAGACACTGTAGATGCCTGTATTGAGTGCGGCTTTTGTGAGCCCCAGTGCCCCTCGCTTAATTATACCTTGTCGCCCCGTCAACGTATTGCACTTAAGCGGCGACAAACGTCTTTGAAAGAACCTGAAGTTATTACTGAAATTAGCGAAGCGTTTTCACATTTAGCCGTAGATAGCTGCGCAGCAACCGGGTTATGTGCAAGTGCTTGTCCGGTAGGCATTGACACTGGGCAGTGGATAAAACAAATACGTGGCCGCCGCGATAGTGGTCGCGCTACCCAATTAGTGAGTGACCTTGCAGCTAAACATACCGATAAGGCGTTATCAATTGCACGCTTTACACTAAATACCGGTCATAAAGTAAAAGGCGTAATTGGTGAGAAGGCATTCAATCGTATTACAGATACACTTCATTTACCGCAGCTTCATAATAGTATTCCTAAAGCTTCGCAGTATAAAACCTATACTTCGCAATACCATGCTAAGACCTCGCAAAATCTTAGTGAGGCAGAGTTTAATGCCATAACCCAGGCTAATGCACTAGCTTCTGACATTGATAAAGTAGCTGAAATAGACGCTGAATATCCACTTAAAGTGCCCCCTAATTCAGGGCAGCCAGGCTGCTCTGAGAATGAGCTTGAGAAAGCACGCGAGAAAGCGCTTTCCAGCTTACTTTCTCAAGCGCCATCCCAAGCGCCATCCCAAGCGGCTTCGAAGGTGGTTTACATGGTAAGTTGCCCGAGCAAAGTTTTCGGTGGTAACGCTAAAGAAAAAAGCGTTATTCAAGCTGTGATTTCTTTGTGTAATAAGGCCAATGTTGATGTGGTATTTTCCAGCGCAGATGACCTTTGTTGTGGTCAACCTTGGGATAGTGAGGGTGAATCAAGCACCGCAAGCGATAAACTCACGGCGTGGAAACAAGAAGCTTATGCACTTTCAGAGCAAGGGCGCTGGCCGGTCATCATTGACAATAGCGCTTGTGCATATAACGTAACATCAAAAAGCGCTGAAGATTCACAGCCAAATAAAATAAATGCACTGGAAGTAAGCGAGTATTTACTTCGGCACATTTCACCTCGTGTAAAGGTGGGTAAAACAGATGACCCTATAATGCTACATATAGGGTGTTCAAGTACTAAGCTAGATGCGGGCGTTGCTATTAACGCTTTAGCGAACCTTTGCACTTCAAACGTTATTATTCCATCTGATATTACCTGCTGCGGGTTTGCGGGGACTAAGGGATTCACTACCCCAGGGCTGAACGAAAGTGCACTGGCACCGCTTGCCAGTCAGGTGCCTGAACATTGTTATAGAGGAGTGTCGAATAGTGCGACTTGCGCTATTGGGTTAAGCCAGCACAGTGGAGTGGTCTATTCACACATTGCGGTTCTGCTCGACGAGATCAGCCAGCCGCTTTTCTAACGTCGCTTTGTGGGTTTTCAATTGTTCTTTTTCATCACCCTCTGCGGTTTCAAGTTGCGTGCTGATAGCCGCAATTTGCTCGGCTAAACCTTCTCGATTTTTCTCATGCTGTTCAGCTTCTTCTGCTTTATCAAAAATGATTGCCTCGGGATGGTTTTCCTCTTCAACCTCGGGGGTTGCTACCTCTATTGATGAGCCAGGTTGCTGAGGAATCATTTGCAATCCTTCAGGTTGAGGTCGCTGATTCATGAAAGTGGGTGATACAATTTCAATACCTGTATTGTGCAAGGCATCAAGCACAGATTTATGTAGTCGAGAGCGCGCACTTAGCATACTTTTGACTTCTTTGAGCAAGCCTGCAACTCGGTAGCTTACCGAGAAATCACCTAAGGATATCACTTGAACGAAAGGATCTTCCAAGTCAGCGTTGGCTGCCGCAGTTAGTAAGTGCTTCTCAACCTTTGAGTGGTGGATATCGTAACCTAAGCTTAAGTCAACCGAGATAATCGCTCCTGACGCCCGGGTTACTCTTACTGGCGTGTTAACCATTAAGGTGTTCGAAAAAGCAATTAGCTCCCGGGTTTCTGTTTGAATTTCAGTATCTAGCAAGCCCATTTCAGCTACCCTTCCGCTGTAGTCTTCTACGCGAATAAAGTCGCCAACTTTAAAAGGTTTATTAACCCGCAACACCAATCCTGCCATCAGATTTCCCACCATGGTGGTAGATGAAAATGCGATGACACCCGATAGTAAAACACCAATCAACGCGATGACCTGATTACGCGTGCTTTCGTTAACAGGAAGTGCCATGGAGATGGCTACCAAACCAACAATAGTAAGTACTAACAAAGTAACCTGGCGCGGCAATTTTTGCTCACTGGTTAGGTGGGATTGTCGCGCAAGTAGCACGTAATGAAGCGCACCTAACCCCACCACCACCAGCACAATTGCTAGTACTAATGGAATAAAAGGAATGAGAAAAGCGACCACTACATCCACACTGAAACTCCGTTTTTTCTTATAACCAAGTCACAATTAACTTAGTTTTTCGCCGTATAGCACTATATTTTTATCTTTTTTTGCTTCAGCCCGCTAACAATACCGGCTGCAAATTACTTAATTTAATTTAACAGCGTCAATCACTTGTATGCGCGGCTAATTTACTGAGAGCCTTCTATCTGCTCGGCTCTATGACACTAACACTACTTTGAAGCACCCTTCCACTGAACCGGCACATAGTCATTAGGTCTGTTCAAGCCTAATAGGGTTTCTACCAAAGCATCAAAAATTGGGCTGTATATATTACTATCTACGTTGTAACTGAATGTAGCAATAGCGATATCGGTGTGTGGCTGCATTTCTTTGGCCATATTGGGCATACGAAGGGGCACTAAAACTGTGCTAAGCCCTTGTTTTTTAGCTTGCTGCAATGCCGATTTAATAAAATTATGTACATTGCCTAATGGCGCCCGTGCAGCTAGGGCTTCTTCGTTATCGAAGCCTTTCATTTCGTAAACGGCATGTTGGGGTGAGATGTCTCCCACTATTAGTAGGTCGGCCTGCTTTAATGCATATTCAAAGGTTGCTTTGTTTGGAAGCTTGGTAAGCGGCAGACATGCCATTCCTATTTTAGGCGCAATGCTAGATAAGCTTTTTTCGAGCGCTAAACATCTGAGCGCATCGGGCATTAATGCCAGCCATGTCTTCTGTGTAACGGGGAGTTTATTAGCGCCAAAAAGCGTGGTGATCGCCGCTTTAGAAAGCGCTTTCTCAATTTGAATATTTCTTGTCTTCTTCGCTTTATTATCTACGTCAGAAAGCCACCAAGAAAGCGCTTTCTCGGAGTAGCTGCTTACATTAAATTTAGCCTTAAGTAACGCTATGCGTTGCAAGGAAGTAGCAAGCTGTGTTGAGGGAATTTCGCCTTTGCTTATTCGCTCACTTACCTTACCCATTAATGCAGCAAACACTTTGATATCTTGCGGTGTTCTAATGGTGAAAGGCATCAAGGCGATGTCGGCACCCGCTTGATAAGCTCTTATCATGGCATCTTCGGGAGAGAAGTATTTAGCAATGCCCGCCATATCCAATGCATCGGTAACGACTACCCCTTTGTAACCCAATTCATTTCGCAGAACGTCATGGAGTATCTTACGGGACAAGGTTGCAGGAATTGTCATCACCCTACCCTGTTTGTCTTTTACGGTAGTGCTATCTAATGATGGGTACTGGATATGTGCACTCATCAACATACCTGGCGGGTTACCACCACTGATAATTCGGCTAAAAGGCAATAGATCACCCTTTAACGCTTGAGCTTTAGAATGTTTAACCTTGGGTAAGCCCGTGTGGCTGTCTGTTTGTGTATCTCCATGACCAGGAAAATGTTTGATAGCACTTATTACACCGCTTGATTGCAACCCATCTACAAAAGATTGACCTAGTACCGCAACATCGCTAGGCGTTCCGCCAAAACTACGTACGTTAATAACCGGGTTTTTAGGCTCGCTGTTAATATCTACCGACGGGGCGAAATTGGTATTTATACCTAAGGAACTCAAACTACTGCCAATGCCTTTCGCTACGTTTTCAGCAAAAGCAGTGCCGTGCTGATAATAGCTTGCCCCTATTGCCAAATTTCCGGGAAAAGGCGTTAGCATAGAAGATGGTAGGCGAGCAACTCTCCCCCCTTCTTGGTCTACTGCAATAAACAGCGGTGGCAACTTCGCTTTTGCCATGGCTTGCTGCAAGGCGTAGTTCAGCTCTATTAGCTGCTTGTTGGTTTTAATGTTTTCAGAAAACAAAATAACGCCACCAATATTGTGGGTGACGAGTAGGTCTTTAAGCGCATCGGGTAGCGTGGTTACCGGATTTTTGCATGCGTTAGAGCTAGTACCATCATCGCAGTAGAAACGAAAATCGAGAATGACTTTTTGCCCAACAGATTTCTTTATTTGGTCTTGTTGGCTGAGCTCATTCGCATAAGCGCTAGGTAGCATGAGCATGCATAGACTAAGCAAGAACGTGTAAGGTAAAAATTTGACGAGTAATGGAAAAAGGCGCAAACAGGATCCTAGAAGTTTTAATAAAGGTTTGAACAGTGGCATTCTTTTTAGCTATACCAGTAGCATTGCCAGCAGTTGTGCTAATAGCGTTGTTAGTAACATTTACAATTACTGTTATTTTACTTGCCGTTGACGGGGTAAGTACAACGATACGTTAAGCTTTGATACGCATAATAATTGCCATGGTATCAAAAACCAATGCATACAGAATAAATACGTGTCATTCTGTGGAATTAACCGTGTGCTCTGCGGTACGCTTATCGCTATTGCTCATGTTAATGCACATGAATTGTTATTCGTTGTGCCGTTTACTAGCAAGTCGTTCGCTTCGCATTCACGAACAAAGTCGTTTAAATTTAGTATCAACGTTTAAGCTCAGATATTCGCTTTAAAGCGAATGGCAGTATTTCACAATAATAAAGTATGGAAAGTAGTATGGATTGGGTATCAATTATCCCCCCATTGGTTGCGATCATTGTCGTATTCTGGAAAAAAGAAGTTATCTTGGCATTGCTATTAGCGGTGCTGTGCTCTGAAGCACTTATTTTGTTAACAGCAAGTCCTGCCACCAGCTTTCTTGCTCCAATAAATGCTATAGAACGCGTAGTCGATACCGCTTCCAGCCCAGGTAATACCCGAGTCATTCTATTTTCTGTATTAGTAGGCGCGCTATTAGCATTTATTCGCGACTCTGGCGGAGTAACGGCTACGGTTAACTACTTAGTTGGTAAAGGGGTAGCTAAGAATAAGAAACAAGTTGGCAGCCTTACTATGTTTACCGGTATTGCGGTATTTATAGAATCGAATTTAAGTGTGCTAACGGCAGGTATTTTTGCCCGAGGGTTATTCGACCGCTTCGGCATGAGCCGCGCCCGCTTAGCGTACATTATCGACTCCACCAGCGCACCAGTATGCATACTCATTTTACTCAATGGTTGGGGTGCATTCATATTAAGCTTGCTCGACACCTACGAACTGCCAGCTTCATCAGCCTCAATATTATGGGGCAGCGTGTTTTTTAACTTCTACGCTATTTTTACCTTGCTGATTGTGGCTTACACCATAGCTGCAGACAAAGTGCACGGCCCATTGGCAGTGGAAGAGAAAACCCTGTCGAAGACAGACATTCCCCAACAAACAGAAACGGCCACCAAAGCGCGTTACATGTTAGTGCCATTGCTTACCATGGTATTAAGCATGGTGGGCTTTATGTTTTGGACCGGCAACGGCACTTTATCTGAAGGCAGTGGCAGTAAATCTGTACTTTATGCCACGGCACTTGCCACCGCTATCGCTTATGGCCTTTTACTTTGGCACAAACGCTTCACCCATAAAGAAGCCGTGGAAATCGGCTTTAAAGGCATGGGGGAATTGCTTCCCCTCGTCACCATTGTGCTGCTGTCTCTTACCTTAGGGAATAGTTTAAAAGACTTAGGCACTGGCGTATTTGTTGCCGGTGTGGTGGGTGAATACCTACCCCTTGTTTTCATCGTACCTATGTTGTTTATTGCAGGGGCGGTGATGTCGTTTACCACAGGCACCTCGTGGGGCACATTTGCCATTCTTATTCCTATTGGCGTGCCACTAATTCAAACCCTTGGATTACCGCCTTCGTTAGTGGTTGCAGCTATTTTAGGTGGTGGTATTTTTGGCGATCACTGTTCGCCTATTTCCGATACCACTGCCGTATCGTCGTTAGCCGCTGGTTGTGACGTATTAACCCATGTAAAAACCCAGTTTCCTTACGCGCTTGTGGCAGGCGGGTTAACTTTGGTGGGTTATCTCATTGCCAGCATTATTATGATTGGCTAGTGCGAGCCACGATAGGCTAACGCTAAGTCTATTTTTCACAGTTCTAATAGTAAGTTTTATCAAAGTTTTTCAATTTTAAGGAGTTAGACGGTGTTGAAGAAAACGTTTTTTCTGTTCTCATTTGTAATTCTGACAGCGTGTAGTCAAACAGGCGTTGAAGTAACGCAAACTCAACAGCAAGCCGTCGCGATGCCCGATACCTTTAGTGCCGACGCCGCGTATGCTGTTTTAGAAGACGGCGGTAATGCGGTAGATGCTGCCATTACGGCGCAGTTTGTGTTGGCAGTAACCCTACCTGAAGCAGGTAATGTGGGCGGCGGAGGCTTTATGACCATTGCGTTTGAAGGCAGCACTGACTTTCTTGATTACCGCGAAATGGCACCGTCTGATGCACATCGAGATATGTACTTGGATGACGAGGGGGATGTGAAACCTTACGAATCACTTTTTGGCGCGAAAGCAGCAGGTATTCCAGGCACGGTTGCAGGCATGTGGGCAGCGCATCAAAAGTACGGCAGCTTACCGTGGAGCCGCCTTGTGGCGCCTGCAGTTGAACTGGCTGAAAATGGCTTTCTAGTACCTGACAAACTTGCCAGTAACATTACTCGCTATTTAGCTCGTACCCGCGAGCAAGGTTTAAACAGCAACTTTGCTAGTTACTTTGAACACGCTAAAGCCAATACCTTGTTTAAACAGCCTGAATTAGCCACTACCTTGAAAGCGATTCAACAGCATGGCCAAGATGGATTTTACCAAGGCGAAGTTGCCAAGAAAATTGTTTCCTTTATGCAAGAAAACGGTGGGCTAATTAACCACAGTGACCTTGCGGCTTATAAAGCAGTATGGCGTAAACCTCTTGAACTTAATTGGCAAGGTTACACCCTAGTAACAGCGCCGCCACCAAGCTCAGGCGGCGTAGCTGTGGCGCAGTGGATTGGCATGCTAGAAAGCTACGGCAGCAATCATACTCTGCCAGAACATAACAGCGCCGAATACCTGCATGTCATGTCTGAAATTGGTAAACGCGTATTTGCCGATAGAGCGGAATACCTCGGCGATCCTGACTTTGTTGAAGTACCGGTTGCTAAGCTTGTTGCCCCTGACTATATCAAGGCTCGCGCATCGCTTATTCAACCCAATAGTATTTCAGATACGCCAAGTGTTAAACCTGGCCTAAAAGAAAGTGAAGACACCACCCATTTTTCAATTATGGATAAATGGGGCAACGCGATTGCTAATACCACCACCATTAACCTTACTTTTGGCAGTGGCGTGGTAGTGGCTGGGGCCGGGTTCTTGCTTAACGATGAGATGGATGATTTTAGTGCTAAGCCTGGCGTACCCAATTTCTTTGGTGCTGTTGGGGGAGAAGCTAATGCTATTTCGCCCTATAAGCGCATGTTATCTTCAATGACTCCTACCCTTGTAAAACAGGGCGATGATGTGGTGTTAGCAACCGGTTCACCAGGTGGCACAACCATTATTTCGTCGGTAGCACAGTCGTTATTAAACGCATTATTGTTTGATTTTGATGCCACAAAATCTGCTAACGCTCCTCGCTTTCATCACCAATTACTACCTAAAGATACCATTCGTGTTCATCCTGGGTTTGATGAGGCAACATTGGCTGAATTAACGGACATGGGCTACACAATAGATGCCCGCCGCTTTGGTGATGTGCACTTAATTAAGCGTACAGCGCAAGGTGTAGAAGCCGCTTCAGAAGCAAGTGGGCGCGGTAAAAGCATAGTGTCTGCACGTTAAGCACTGTTAAATCATAAGAAAGGAATAGCCATGTATAAGCTATGTCGCACAGTTCATAATTGGCTGGGGCTTATACTGGCGATTCAAATTACCCTTTGGTTCGCCAGTGGTCTGGTGATGGCGTGGCTACCTATTGAAGATGTTCGCGGGGCGCACCTTCGCCATACCTTTCAAGCAAATTGGCAACACGCGACTCAATCTCCACAATCTGTTCTTGCTTCTCATAGTGCTGACGCCACATTAGCGTTAAGCCAGCGGTTGATTGTGAATGAAGATAAACCTCGTGCAATACCTGTCTATACAGTCTCTGAAGCTATATCTGGAAACGGGGCTCAGCAGAACACCACTGTTCGCTACAATGCCGTGAATGGGACCATTTTGGCACCACTAAGCGAAACACAAATTCAAAAAGCCGCTAATGTTCAATACGCGGGGACAGGCACCTTGAGTGAAATAGATTTTATTTCCACGTTACCTCAAGAAGTGCAGCAGCTTCCCTCGCCTATCTGGCAAGTGCAATTTAATGATACTGAAAACACACGGCTTTATATCGATCCAAACACTGGTAGCGTACTTCGTGTAAGAACAGACACCTGGCGGTTATTCGATTTTATGTGGATGCTGCATATCATGGATTATGAAGACCGCAGTGACTTCAATCACCCACTATTGATTGGCTTTTCCGCCGGCGCATTGCTTTTTACGCTAACTGGAATAGTGCTGTTGTGGCAGCGCTTTCGACCTAGAAAGCGCTCAGGGTTAAATCGATTTTAATCAGTCGCAAATAACTGTTCGATAGAGGCAAATGCTTTGAACTCCAGTGCATTACCGCAGTAGTCCATAAAGAACATAGTAGCTTGCTCGCCCGGCTGATCTTTAAACCGAATATAGGGCTCAATAACAAATTCAATATCTGCAGCGCTTACCTTGTCGGCTAGCGCCTGCCACTGCGGCATATCAAGCACCACGCCAAAATGCGGCACAGGCACAGCATGACTATCAACTCCATTATGGGAAGGCGGTGACGGCATCTTTTCAACACAGTGTGTCACCAACTGATGACCGAAAAAATTCCAATCAATCCACTGGCTATCACTGCGGCCTTTTTCACAGCCTAACAGTTCTCCATAAAAAGCTTCTGCATTAGCAAGATTACTAACCGGTATTGCTAAATGAAACGGCTGCGCCATATATTGAATCCTATAAGAATTTCTTCAGTAACGATAATTTGAATTTAGAAAACGGTGCATAGCGTACGGGTGCATCCAACGCGAAAGCCCGTTTCATCACTGTTTTTAAATGACTAAAGGTATCGAACCCAGCTTGGCCATGGTAGCTGCCCATACCGCTATTACCTACGCCGCCAAAGGGAAGTTCTGGGTTAGTCATAAATATCATCGTATCGTTAGTGCAAACACTGCCAGAGCTGGTTTTTTCAATAATACTATTCAGTACTTTATCACTTTCGCTAAAGGCATATAGGGCTAAAGGTTTAGGTCTGTCGTTAACGAAACCGATGGCTTCATCGATAGAGCTCACGGGCACTATGGGTAAGATAGGACCGAAAATCTCTTCTTGCATGATGGCACTGTCTTTCGCAGGGTCGAGCACCAATGTGGGCGTCATCGCGGGTCTTGCTTCATTTACATCGCCACCGTAAACCACATTAACCCCATCGAGGTAGCCTTGTAATCGATGTAAATGGCGGGTATTGATGATATTTCCATAATCATTCGACGAAAAAGGGTTTTTACCAAATTGGGATTTAAGCTCTTTTTTAATAGCGTCTATTAACTTTTGTTCAAAGCCTTTCACCACTAGCACGTAGTCGGGCGCGATACAGGTTTGCCCTGCATTCATCCATTTGCCCCATACAATTCGGCGCGCAGTAATTTTCAAGTTGGTAGTGCTATCAACAATACAGGGGCTTTTACCACCCAGTTCTAGCGTAACTGGGGTTAAATGCCGAGCGGCAGCAGACATAACAATTTTGCCAACCGCCTCGCCGCCGGTGTAGAAAATATGATCCCATTTACACGCAAGTAATGCCGACGATTCTTCCTTCCCGCCCTCAATCACCTGAACACACGAAGTATCCATATATTGAGGAATAAGTTTTGCCACAATCGTTGAGGTTTCAACAGATAATTCGGATGGTTTTAACACCGCACAGTTACCTGCCGCTAATGCCGCAATGTAAGGCGCTAGCAACAACTGAAGAGGGTAATTCCACGCGCCTATAATAAGCACTGTACCCAAAGGCTCTGGTTGCTGAAAGCTCTTACCCGGCCATGCAATAAGCGGAGTTGATACCTTACGAGACTGCATCCATTTATTTAAATGTTTAAGGGTATGTTTAATATCCGATAGCAAAAAGCCATGTTCGGCCACGTAAGCTTCACTTTCGCTTTTGCCTAAATCTTGATGGAGTGCTTGTAAGATCTCTTTTTCGTTTTCAATCAACAGTCGCTTTAGGGCATCTAATTGACTCTTACGCCATTCTAATGAGCGGGTTTTGCCAGATCTAAAACTAGTTTGAAGCGAAGCTACCGTATCGAGAAAGCAAAAACTGGGTTCTACGGCGTGAAGCGTTGGTTGATTAGACATAATACATTCCACCTGCATGTGAAGACTGTTGACCTGCTGGTTTTTAAATTCAAGATCAGGCGCAACCGAATAAGCCAATATTTATCTTATAGTAATGAGGGCAATAAACCACAACCCAATTATTTTGTTAATTAATGTTTAATTATTACCTCAATCTCAGTTTATTGCCTACACAAAAAAGCCCGGTACTTAAAATAAGTACCGGGCTTTCAAATAGCCTAACTAGACGGGGCTAGTTTACGCGTCGTATGGGTTGCGTAAAACAATCGTCTCGTTACGATCAGGGCCGGTAGAAACGATATCTACAGGAACACCGGTAAGATGCTCAAGGCGCTGAATATAATTTTTTGCAGCTTGTGGTAAACCTTCAAACGTCGTTACACCGTACGTGTTGTCGCTCCAACCTGGCATTTCTTCATACACTGGGGTCACTTTATCGTAACCGTCAGCCGCCATAGGAGGAACATCTTTCACGTTACCGTCTGCATCCTTATAACCGATACAAATTTGTAGAGACTCTAAGCCATCAAGTACATCTAATTTGGTTAAGCAAAAACCGGTAATCGAGTTAATCTGTACGGCACGTTTCATTGCTACAGCATCAAACCAACCAGTACGGCGTTTACGGCCTGTAGTTGCACCAAACTCGTGACCTTTAACGCCTAAATGATTACCCACTTCGCAATCAAGCTCAGTAGGGAAAGGGCCAGAACCTACACGTGTTGTGTACGCTTTAACAATACCCAATACATAATCTAGCTTTAACGGACCAAAACCAGCGCCGGTGGCTACGCCGCCAACTGTGGTATTAGAAGACGTAACATAAGGATACGTACCGTGATCGATATCAAGCAATGTACCTTGCGCACCTTCGAACATGATTGGCAAGCCCGCTTTATGGGCTTTATCTAGTTCGTCAGTAACATCAACCACCATCGCTTTAAGAATATCAGCAACGGCCAGGGCACCTTTTAAGGTTTCATCGAAATCGACGGCTTCTTCACCATAGTATTTAGTCAATGTGAAGTTGTGTACATCAAGTACTTCTTTGAGCTTAGCTGCAAAGTCTTCTGCATTGAATAAATCGCCTACGCGTAAACCACGGCGAGCTACTTTATCTTCGTATGCTGGACCAATACCACGACCGGTAGTACCAATCGCTTTAGCACCACGGGCTTTTTCACGCGCTACATCTAAAGCAATGTGATAAGGAAGAATAAGCGGGCATGCTTCACTGATTTTCAGTCGCTCACGTACCGGAACGCCACGCTCTTCAAGCATAGTCATTTCAGTCATTAGTGCGTCTGGGCTAAGTACTACGCCGTTACCAATAATACAGGTAACGTTGTCACGCAGGATGCCTGATGGGATTAAGTGAAGAACGGTTTTTTCACCGTCGATTACTAGAGTATGACCTGCATTGTGACCGCCTTGATAGCGAACCACATATTTTGCACGATCAGTAAGTAGGTCTACTACTTTGCCTTTACCCTCGTCACCCCATTGAGTGCCGAGTACCACAACGTTCTTTGCCATGAATCATATTGTGTAAGAAAATTAGGCGGGGATTCT
Source organism: Alteromonas sp. Mac1 (assembly GCF_001562125.1). Classification (NCBI taxonomy): domain Bacteria; kingdom Pseudomonadati; phylum Pseudomonadota; class Gammaproteobacteria; order Alteromonadales; family Alteromonadaceae; genus Alteromonas; species Alteromonas sp. Mac1. The sequence goes on along the minus strand of NZ_CP013932.1, from coordinate 599,558 downwards.
ATCAAAATTTTATACCCTTTATCATCTGTTTTATGCGCAAAAATGCGCCAGTTATTGGAAACTCATGGTCTTTTTCAGTCTGTAACTCGCTAAGCATCTGTATACTCTAACTATTTTTAGTTACGCAATTAGACTTATTGTGACAAGTAAAAAAGACAAACCACACCGATGACAACCAATACACCGCCGGTTTGTCGTAGTTGATTGGTCTGCATCTGGCTTATTTGTAATAAGTATAAGCGCCAGCGTGTAGGGAATAACAAAGGGCCTATGCCTTCTACAATAAGCACTATTGCTAGCGCGGGCCAAAGCCAGTCCATTCTATACCTCACTGTTTTATCTAAATTATTTTCGTGTATCTGCGCCATATATTTTAAAGCCTAGTAGCAGCTAGATGCGCTTAAAGTAGTCACTTAAGCATAGTAATGGCTCATTAGGGATTAACACATATAAATACCCTATTTTGCTAACCTAATGGTTATTCGAGCATTTTATATTCAACCTACTGAAATTTTTCACTTTTTTTTAACGCAAAGTAGTGCAAAAAATATATCATCTGCTATACGTAGAGTATTGCACTTAATCACACGGAAACAAATTCATGCGTTTTCCCAAATATGGAAATTATGCGTTAGATATCTCTGGGAATGTATTGGAAGTGTTTGCTACGGGTGCGTGGAATTTAAAAACCGCAGAAGCCTTTACTGAAGAAATGCATGACCTAGTGAGCAGGTTCGATGACAAACCTTGGGGTGCTTTGCTAGATGGTCGAAGGTGGGTGTTATCGACACCAGATACACAACAAATCATCGTTGACGCTATAAAATTTAGCATTACTAAAGGGCTAAAACGCTCTGCCTATGTGTTAGATACAGGCATGGTTAAGCGCGCGCAATTAGAATATACCCACCCAGCCAAAGAGCGCTCGTTTGATTTAAACGGTTATGAAAGAAACTACTTTCAACATTACTTTGCAGCGCTTAATTGGCTAGACAAGGAAGGCTTTTCACCTATAGCGAAAACGTAAGGGCGTATCTGTGCCCTTAAATTTAATTGCTAGTAAAGCAAGCTATACACTTTACGTCGATACTCAGATTTAAGCGCATCACCATCGGTTAACGCATTAATCATATCCAGCATGATTTTACGTGCATCCCCAAACCCTAGCTCTTTTTTAAGTACGCTGAGCAGCAAGGATAACGCTTCTTCCGATTTATTGGCTTGGTGTAGTTGCACAGCCAAATCTACTTTGAGTTGTAAATCATCGGGGTTAGCCGATACCGACGCCTGCAATTGGCGAATTTCTGGTGTATCGGCTGCCTGTTCAGCAAGCTCTATTTTACCGTTAAGGGTATTATAGCGCGCATCTTGATCGACTAACTTTATCTCTTCTAACAAGGCTTTAGCCTGTGTTAGCGACCCAGTCTCAATGTAGCAATCAATGACCATATATTTGGCATTGATATTATCAGGGCTCATCTCTAAGACTTGCTTCGCATTCGATAAGCCTTCTACGTAATCACCTTTTTGAATGGCTTGTCCTGCTGCTGCAAGAAAATCATCTTCAGGATTAGGCAGGTACTTAGCTAGCATCTCACGAATTTGTGCTTCAGGTTGCACGCCCGCAAAGCCATCAACAGGTTGGCCGTTTTGCACTACCATCACAGTTGGCAAGCTACGAATGCCAAATTGACCTGCAACTTCTTGCTGCGTTTCACAATCTACCTTCGCAAGAATAAGATGCTGTGCATACTCTCCTGCTATCTTTTCTAAGATAGGCAGTAGATCTTTACATGGCTCACACCAGTCTGCCCAAAAATCAATTAGCACCAGCTTTTCTTGTGATGCTTCTAAGATAACCTGCTGAAAATTTTCAACAGTAATATCAACGATAGTTGCCGCATTGTTCGCAACAAGATTGTCCATAAAGTGGGCCTTTTAAAACATTTATTTTCTGACAATGAATATGGGGTAACTCATAGCAAAAAACAACCGCTACAAAAAATCGGCAACAATGTCGTATTCACGACATACTTACCTACGCTCGCGTGTTAATTTGTTGTTAATTTATGCATGACGACACTCACTGGAGGGCTACGCCATGGCTACCGAGTCAAACGTTCAAACTCAATTTCAATCTTTTAGCGAGTTTTATCCTTATTATCTTGCGGAACATGCCAATTTAACCTGCAGAAAATTACACTTTATTGGTTCATGGTTAGTGTTAGGTGTTATCGCCAGTAGCATAATGACGGGCAACTTAGCTTTGTTATTGCTGATCCCAGTAGTAGGCTACGGTTTTGCGTGGGTGGGGCATTTCTTTTATGAGAAAAATAGGCCTGCGACTTTTCGCCACCCGCTCTATAGCTTATTGGGTGACTGGGTGATGTTTAAGGACATTTTAATAGGTAAAGTCAGTCTTAGGGCTTGATGCCTATCAACGTTAAAATTTTGTCGGGTTAAAAAACAAAAAAGCCAGACGTACACAGTGAAATAACCCCCTGTACGCTGGCTTTTTGAATTTTAAAATCTAGTCGCTTTCAACACACTAAAAATAAGATTACGCCTACCATTTACTTGGCGGGGGTAAGTTTTAATACTTTACCGTTGGTGGCATCTGTTAGCAGATAAATAGCACCGTTAGGCCCAACTTCTACATCACGAATACGGGCTTGGTTATCACGCATATATTCATGCTGCTCCCCAGGTTTACCGCCATCCATCTCGATACGTCGTAAATGCGTGAACTTTAACGAGCCTACCAACAAATCTCCGTTCCACTGTGGAAACAAGTCACCTTGGTAGAACGCCATACCGCTTGGGGCAATAGAAGGGTCCCAGTAAAGTACTGGCTGCTCCATACCGTCCATATGGGTTTTATCACTGATAATGTCGCCGCTGTAATCAATACCATAGGTAATGACAGGCCAACCGTAGTTGGCACCTTTAGACAGCAAGTTAACTTCATCACCGCCTTTGGGTCCGTGCTCCATTGCCCATACTTCACCGGTTTCAGGGTGAATGGTAATGCCTTGAACATTTCGGTGGCCGTAGCTATAGATTTCAGGGGCCTTACCGTCAGTAAAAGGATTATCGCTAGGCACACTGCCATCGCGATTAATGCGCACAATAGTACCGAAATGGTTATCGGTATTTTGTGCTTCCTTCATGTATTTATAACGGTCACCCAAGGTGATAAACAATTGCTTGTTGGCATCAAACGCTAAACGACAACCAAAGTGAAAGCCGTTGTCAATTAGTGGCGCGGCACTAAAAATAGTTTCTACATTTGCCAGCGTGTTACCGTTTAGCGTGGCTTTGGCAACACTACTGCTGCTTCCACCTTCACCAGGTTGGCTGAAACAAAAATAAACCGTGTTGTTAGTTTCAAATTCAGGATCGATAGCAATATCTAACATACCACCCTGATTGTTCGCTTCTACCTTAGGCACATTTGACAAGCGCGGCGATAGTTCACCAGATTGACTTAGGCGCCTAATGCCACCCTCGCGTTCGGTAACTAACATATCGCCATTAGGTAGGAAGGTCATTCCCCAAGGGTGAACTAACCCTTGTGCTAATTCAGTAACGACAAGATTTTCATTTGTGGGAGTTTTAGCGTCTGCTTGTTGCGAAAACGCTGGCTGAGTTGCCCCAGCCAGCGTTAATGTACAAACAGACAGCACATTTACTATAGTGCGTGTCATAATTTTTCCGCCGTGAAGTATATTCCGGCTTATTTTGCCAACATTGCGCGAAGCATCCAAGCAGACTTTTCGTGAACGCGCATACGATCGCCAATAAGTGCAGCAGAAGACTCATCGTCTGCGTCTTGCGCTAACTTAAGTGAATCACGTGATGTCTTAACCACTTGCTCATGACCGTGAGTCAGTAAAGCCACCATTTCTGATGCTTCAGGTACGCCTTCCACTTCGTCAATTGCGCTTAGTTCAGCGAACGACTTGTAAGTACCTGGCGCTGATACACCAAGTGTACGAATACGCTCTGCAATTTCATCTACGGCTTCTGCAAGCTCTGTGTATTGCTCTTCAAACATCAAATGTAGTTGTCTAAACTGTGGGCCTTCTACATTCCAATGGAAGTTATGGGTTTGTAGATAGAGCGTGTAAGAATCTGCTAATAGTTTTTTAAGGCCTTCAGCCACCGCATTACGATCTTCTTCTGAAATGCCGATATCAATCTTGCTCATATATCTCTCCTTGGGTTAGCAACTAATTCACTAATTTAGAATGGGGAATACCATTCAAATCTTACCTTAATGATACTCTAAGAATATTGATTTGGATTATAATTTTAACGATTGTACACATCTACTTTAACGATTTACTTCAATGATGATGCCGATGGCCGGCTTCTTTACCCATTCCTTTAACCGGCAATTCTACGGTGTAATTAGCGGCGTTATCGAAAGACAAGGTCAATGACACACTACTTCCTTCAACCAGCCCTTTTTCTAATCCCAACAACATCACGTGATAACCGCCAGACGTAAAGGAAAGTGACTCATTTGGCGCAATGTCTATACCTTCTTTTACTTCTCGCATACGCATCATGTCATCGCTCATTTCGGTAGTATGAATTTGCGCGTCGCTGGCAATATCACCGCTCACCGTTACACCCGTTAATTTAGCCGGAGTGTCGCTTTCATTATGCAAAGTGAAGTAAAGGGCTGCAGATTGTGCCATGGGGAACGTGGCGCGAGCGTAACCGTCGCTAATAGAAATAGGGTGCGTAGCTTGAACGCTGCACGCGGTCAGCGCAAACATAAACAAGGCAAGTAACTTAAAGGATAATGAGTGAGTATTAGGTGTCATACCGCCGCTTCCAAAATAAAAACTGGCTGCTAGTGTACGGTAGGTTTATTTAATAAAGAAGAAAATATAGAAAAACTGGAAATGTATCCCGAAAGGGAAAAACGATAACGAGGGAGTTAACTTAGAAAGCACTAGATAAAAAAACTGCGTGAAGGCTTTAGTGTGAAAGAATGGTGCCGACTGCCGGAATCGAACTGGCGACCTACTGATTACAAGTCAGTTGCTCTACCAACTGAGCTAAGTCGGCACACTTTTCACACCCGCTGGGTTAACAGCGGATGCGTATAATAGCCACAATTAAAAGGTTGTCAACCTTTTAAACGTTTTGCCTCGCCAATCAGTTTAGGAAAGTACTCTAATGGCAAATATTGACTCAAATCGTGTAATTTTTCGCCCAGTTTTGTGTAGCTGTCAGTGGTGACATTGATATGACCCATCTTGCGCTTTTCACGCACCGATTTTCCATACCAGTGCAAATGACTGCCATCAATACTCAAAAGTTCTCTTGAAAAACTACTGCAGCCAATAATATTTATCATTGCGCTTGGGCCAATAGCCGATGTGTCACCTAAAGGTAAACCACAAATTGCGCGAAGATGATTTTCAAATTGGCTGGTTACTGCACCCGATTGACTCCAATGACCAGAGTTATGCACTCTAGGCGCAAGTTCATTAACTAAGAGTTCATCACCACATTGGAACAATTCAACCGCTAACACGCCGATATAGTCCATGCCTTCAGCCAGTTTCACAAAAATATCGTGAGCTTTAGCTTGAAGCACATCGTCAACATGGGTAGCCGGGGCAACCGAAACATGAAGTTGGCCTTGATAATGTAAGTTTTCAGCAAGCGGGTATGTACGCACATCACCTTGCTTATTACGTACGCCTATTAAAGAAAGTTCACGCTCAAAAGGCACCATCTTCTCTACTACAAGAGGCACTTTCTCTAAATTTAAAGTCGCTAAGGCTCGTTTAAGCTCTGGTAACTCATCTTTATTGGCTAATCGCCACTGCCCATAACCATCGTAGCCATCTCGACTGGATTTTAGAATAAGCTTCTCGCCCAACGCTTCAATGCATTCATCGAGCTGATCTAGATGGGTAACTATGCGGTGCGCACTGTTAGCAACCTTCATGCCCTCAAGCAATGCTTTCTCTCGCACTCTATCAGCGCCAACTAAAATACTTTCAATACTGGGCATTAACTTGCCCGTTTTGGTGGCTTCTTCGAGTAAGTGTTCGGGCACATGCTCAAATTCTACCGTAAGTGCGTCAGCACCTTCTAAGGCTTGATCTAAAGAAGTATCCAGGGGAGTTTTACTTACTGGGTGCACGACAGTATCGTTGTTTACGTCGACAGCCAGCACTTCAATGCCAAGCGGACTGCCCGCCAAATACATCATTTGCGCCAATTGGCCTGCACCGTAAACGACTACTCTCATTCGTCAAGCTCCAAAGTGTTGCTTGAAGCCAACACCGTCTCAGTTTGCTGCTGTCGAAAGGCAATAACCGCATCGCGTACGTTAGTATCTTGCAGTGCCACCACTTGCGCCGCTAGCAAGCCTGCATTGGCTGCACCCGCTTCGCCGATGGCTAATGTGCCAACCGCAACGCCTTTAGGCATTTGTACAATTGATAACAGGGAATCAAGACCGCTTAATGCTTTAGATTTTACTGGGCAACCGAATACTGGCAAGTGCGTGTGCGCAGCAATCATACCCGGTAAGTGTGCTGCACCACCTGCGCCAGCAATAATGGCACTAAAGCCTTCATCTGCTGCACCTTCAGCAAATTCAACCAACAAGTTTGGCGTTCTGTGTGCTGACACCACTTTTGCGTCGAATTCAACACCAAACGACTTCAGCATTTTTGCTGCTTGTTGCATGGTAGGCCAGTCTGAAGTTGAGCCCATAACTATTGCGACTTTTGCCATCTAGAAATCCTCTGAGATAGGTAAATTGGATAACCGGAAAAGCCCGCGATTGTAGCCTAAATCGCCAACAAATCCCACATATTAGCCGTAAGTGATCTAGCGAGGCCTTCATTTTCGTAAAACCCCTATATAATTACAAATAGTTAATCCTTCTAATGCCACTTGGTGCTCTTTACGACTACCCGTGGTTATTTGGCTGGTTATAGCTTTTTAGGCTAGGGTAAACGGAGGTATCGATAATGTCGAAAGCGCATGAAACAGACAAAATTGATGAAGTTTTTGAAGAAGTGCAGGTTGTAGTATCGGATTTTCTTAATCGGGAAGCTGCCCCTGGCATTTTACTGATGATTGCTACTGTACTGGCGCTTATCATTGCCAACTCCCCTATTGATCACCTCTACGACCAACTAATCAGCCTTCCAGTACAAATTTCAGCAGGTACGTGGGCGATTGATAAACCCTTATTGCTATGGATTAACGATGGCTTTATGGCCGTTTTCTTCTTTCATGTTGGGTTAGAGCTAAAGCGTGAAATATGCGAAGGCGAGCTATCAAATCCCAAAGACATTGTATTACCTGCCACCGGTGCAATTGGCGGCATGCTTTTACCGGCCCTCATTTACGTAGGCATTAACTGGGACAACCCTGTGGCAATTGCCGGTTGGGCAATTCCAGCGGCAACCGATATTGCTTTTGCGTTAGGTATTTTGGCGTTATTAGGAAGCCGAGTACCCACTAGCCTTAAGATTTTCTTAGTCACCTTGGCCATTATTGATGATATTGGCGCTATTGTGATCATTGCGATTTTCTATACCAACCACATCACTATGGGAGCACTGATGGTAGCAGCGGCGTGCTTACTGCTGTTATGGCAAATGAACAGGCGCAACGTGGTTGATATTCCTGCTTATATGATGGTGGGCATTATTTTATGGGTCGCCATGCTCAAGTCTGGGGTGCATGCCACGCTAGCAGGCGTGATATTAGCGGCCTTTATTCCTATGCGAGACAGTAAGGATGAAACCTATTCACCGGTTACGCGCTTAGAGCGTAGCTTAAATAGCACGGTGAGCTTCGCCATTTTACCCCTGTTCGCTTTCGCAAATGCAGGGATAAGCTTCGGTAATATTAGCCCCGAGGGTATTTTTCACCCCGTCACCTTTGGCATATTTTTAGGCTTGGTTCTCGGTAAGCAGGTTGGCGTTTTTGGCTTTTGCTTTTTGATGATTAAGCTCAAACTTGCAACCTTGCCTGATGATCTTAACTTAAAACATATTTACGGTTGTGCACTACTGTGTGGTGTGGGCTTTACCATGAGCTTGTTTATTGGTGGTTTAGCTTTTGAAGAAACGGGTATTAATCAGATTTTTGACGAGCGAGTAGGTATTTTGGCCGGTTCAGTTGTATCGGCAACCTTGGGTTACATCGTATTGTATATGGTAGGCAACAAACCGGTTAACAACAAAGGTAAAGTAGCCTCAAACGCGAGCAAGTTCACGGGCAATACTGTCGATTAACACCTGCTTTCTAATTGGTTTGCTTAAATGTGCATTCATACCGGCGGCTAGACATGCCGCCTTATCATCTGCATAAGCATTTGCCGTTAATGCAATAATGATTACCTTGTCTTTATTTTTAGCTTGTTGGCGAATGTGTTTCGAGGCAGTAAGCCCATCCATAACGGGCATTTGGTAATCCATCAAAATTACATCAAATGCATGACGAGTTGCGGCCTCTATCGCTTCCATACCATTTTTAGCCCTAAAGCGTTTAACGCCAACAGAGCCAAGCATATCCATCACGATATTAGCATTTACATCATTGTCTTCAGCAAGCAATACTCGTAACGTACTTGGTAAAGACTGGGCTTTTACATTGGATGAAGCTTCTTGCGTATCGCCTTTCTCACACGGAAAACTAAAGCAAAAGGTGGTTCCCGTGCCTTCATTACTGTCTACTGAAATACTGCCACCAAGTAGCTCTACTAACCCTTTGGTAATGGCTAAGCCCAATCCAGTCCCACCATAGTCACGGGTTATCGAGGCATCAGCCTGTTCAAATTGGTCGAATATACTCTCTATTTTTTCCGCTGGTATGCCAATGCCTGTATCAGTAACCGAACAAGATAGCTTGCCTTGGCTATACTTGGCCTCTATTAAAATGACGCCTTGGTGAGTAAACTTAATCGCATTACTAACCAAGTTATTAATGATTTGGCTTAGCTTGCCACCATCGGTAATAACCGCTTTTGGCACGTTTTCATCAATATTCACGTTAATCGAAATGCCCTTCTTACTTGCGCTTCGCTCGTAAAGCACACTGCATGCATCGATGGTTTGCTCAACGGAAACACTACGCTTATCTAGCAACATTTTACCAGATTCAATTTTCGACCAATCTAAAATACTATCAAGGATCATTAATAGGTGGCTGGCAGAAGTGGAAATAGTTTCCGTTCTATGGCGTGCCCCGTCAGGTAAGGGTAATTCCATCATTAATTCACACGACCCAATAATGCCATTCATCGGGGTACGAATCTCATGGCTCATATTGGCTAAAAACTGGGTTTTAGCTACGCTTGCCGCTTTTGCTTCATCAAGCGCCGTAGCCAAATGTCGCGTTTTCTCTTCTATCTTATTTTCTAAGCTATGATTGAAACCAGCAAGCTCTACATTTAACGCTTGTTCTTTAGACCGAGCGAATTCAAGGGCTTTAAATGCGTCGACTAAGCGCCCTTCTAAGCTGCTGAACTCGTCATTAAGTGAGGCGAGCTCCTGAATATGCAATGTACTCCCCGCCAAGGTTGGCTCTCTGCGCACTTCTGAAGGGGTAAAATTGGCGATATAACGTATGAGCCTGCGAATGGGAGACTCTATCATTCGTGCCACCACAGAGCCCATAAACGTACCAAATACAGACAAGACAAGTAACAGCAATAAATCAGTCAATAAATACCCACTCATTACTGACAATAAACGTCGATAATCGTAGTAATAGCTAACGTGCCAATTTGCGGTAGGCAGCTGACCTTCTAGCCTCAGCCACTGCTTGTTAAGCGGTCCGTCTTCAATTTTTATATCGCACTCACCATCGCATAAATACGTAGGCGCTTTGTTCAGTGGTTTTAAGCCCAACGCATCTGACGCGTAGATAACCTCGCCTTTAGCATCTTCGAGTAAAAGCGAAAAACCATCGAGGTTAAGGGCATCTACTGTAGAGAAGCTTCGAAGGGATAATGAGCCCTCCACGATGCCAATAGGCACGCCATATTCATTAATAATAGGTGAAGACATGGCAACAATAGCATCGTTTCCAAAGCCTTTGCCTTGGAAAACATCTGAAAGGTACGGCCCGCCCGTTTCCATTGCCTGATAAAAATAAGGACGGTAAGCCACATTGGCAGCCCCGACGGCCTGCGCTTTATTTAGCAGCCCGGGTGGATAAGAGTGGGTGATATTTCCATTTTCGTCGGCCACTAAAAATGTGATGAATTCGGGGTAGTGCGCAGCTAAAACTGAAAGCTGATTGCTGCTAGCCTCTTCCAACTTCTCAATGGCATAGGGCGTGGATAGTGATTGCGAGGCAACAGCTATCGCTTTTTGGTGTTGCCCAATAAAATCAGACAACTGTTGTTCTAATACCGCAACACGTTGATGCATGTAGCGAACAATTTGCGCTTCTTGATCGTCTTGATAAAGCGCTACAGATAAATACACCACCGCCATGGAAGCGGCAAAAAAACAACCTGAGAAAAAATAGCTGAACAGAAAATGCAGTGAGACTCTTTCTTGCGAACCCGTATTGGTGTGTTTAAGCCCTTTATTCGCTAGGAAGACAAAGTGCCCAGAAATAAGCCCAAAAACGCCACTTACCCACGTAACAAGCACCCCAGAAAACATCATTGTAGGCTGGTCGGCTTCGTAAAGTGCGTGCTCTAACAATAGAATGGGTAGGAAAATAAGCGACCAAAACCCAGCACCAACTTTAATTACTCGGCTCAGGGATTTTTTATACCCAAATAAGCTTACTACGATAGGCAGTAAAGACAGGCTTTCTTTCCCCACAATACTGCCGTGAGTGAGCCATAAGGGGACGCAGATAATTAACGCAATAGGAATGGCGACGATAGGGGGGAACCGTAGTGCCGCGTATACACCAACCCCTACACCGAATACAGCAATACCGCTGCTATCAAATGGCGCAGGTACTGCGTTTAGAGCACTACCTACAACCACTACAAGTAACAGGTGTAATACCAGAGTTAATGACCACCGGTGTTTATCGTACAACAACGCCCCCCTCTGGCATCACCATGATTAGTGTTGCGCCATGTAATCTAACGTAAAGTTAGTCAGTAGTTTTACACCTAATTTCATACCCGAATCGTCTACGTAAAATTCAGGAGTGTGGTGAGCAGGACTATCTTGCTCGGAAACATCCAGTGGCTTCCCACCAACCCATACGTACAAACCTGGTACTTTTTCTTGGAAAAAGGAAAAGTCTTCCGCACCGGTAACCGGCTTCGAAACGATGGCATTTTCAGCCCCTGCGGTACGTTGCATGGTCGGTACCATGGCTTGCGTAAGTGCAGGGTCGTTATAGGTAATGGGATAGTAGTAATCTAAAGGAAGCGTAAGTTCGGCTTTGGCGCCCATGCTCTCGGCGATAGCATTCACTTTACGCGGAAGCGCTTCGTAAATGTGTTCACGAGCGGCTTTGTTAAGGGTACGAATGGTACCAACCATCTCTACTTCATTAGGAATAATGTTAGAGCGATTTCCACCATGAATTGAGCCAATAGAAACCACAGCAGCATCATCAATAAGCTTAAGTTCACGACTAACAATGGTTTGAATAGACATGATCATTTGCGCCGCAGTTACCACTGGGTCGACACTTTTCCACGGGTATGCGCCATGGGCTTGCTTACCGTGAATAACAATTTTAAACGGGTCTACTGCAGCCATAGTGCCACCAGAATTGTAACGTACTGTGCCCACATCAGTATTCGAACTGATATGTAACCCGAAGATAACGTCTACATCAGGGTTTTTAAGCACCCCTTCTTTGACCATGACTTCAGCACCACCGGTCTCACCAGCAGGTGCACCCTCCTCAGCAGGTTGAAAGATGAACTTCACTTTACCCTTAAGTTCGCCTTTAATGCTGGTCAGTATTTTTGCCGCTCCCATTAGCATGGCCATGTGCGTATCGTGTCCACAAGCATGCATAACAGGCACTTCTTGTCCGTTGTATTCACCCATTTGGGTAGAGCGGTAGGATAAATCCCCCTGCTCTTTAACCGGTAAACCGTCCATATCTGCACGAAGCGCTACAACAGGGCCTGGTTTGCCGCTATCGAGTATCGCAACTACGCCTGTGCTGGCTACGCCGGTTTCAACTTCTAGACCTAGCGATGTTAGGTAGTCTGCTACGTATTTTGCGGTATTAAATTCACGATTAGAAAGTTCAGGGAATTCGTGAAAGTGGTGGCGCCATTCAATAACGTCTGGCTCTACTTCTGTAGCCAATGCATCAACATCAACTTGTGCAAAGGCAAAAGTGGCACAACTTGCCACAGCGAGCGAGAGTAACTTTCGATACATAACATCTATTCCGTTGTAGAGTAAAACGCCAGAATAAACTATCTGGTAGCTAAAAAATACGAGTACCAATTGCGGTGTGACTTCTGAAAATAACCTATTCAATGGCCAGTGAACATTAGACAGAAGTATAATAAGAATTATTTCGATTAAGTGGGTAGTGAAATGCGGGCACAAAAAAAGCGCCCTGAGGCGCTTTTTCTATAAAAACGGGTTAGCTCTTTTGACGCTTCATCGCGTTGAAGAACTCATCGTTAGTCTTAGTCATAGCGAGTTTATTAATAAGGAACTCTATGGCATCAATCTCTGACATCTCGTGCACAATTTTACGTAAGATCCACATTTTCTGTAGTTCTTCTTGTGACGTTAATAGCTCTTCACGACGGGTACCTGAACGGTTGAAGTCGATGGCTGGGAATACACGCTTTTCAGCAATCTTACGATTTAAGTGTAATTCCATGTTACCGGTACCTTTAAACTCTTCATAGATAACTTCATCCATTTTAGAGCCTGTATCGATAAGTGCTGTCGCGATAATTGTTAAGCTACCGCCTTCTTCAACGTTTCGTGCAGCACCAAAGAAGCGCTTAGGCTTGTGCAGTGCATTAGCATCAACACCACCGGTAAGTACTTTTCCTGATGAAGGAATTACCGTGTTATAAGCACGTGCTAAACGAGTAATTGAATCAAGTAAGATAACGACATCTTTCTTGTGCTCAACTAAGCGTTTCGCTTTTTCGATAACCATTTCAGCTACCTGAACGTGACGGCTTGCAGGTTCATCGAACGTTGACGCAACCACTTCGCCTTGTACTAGGCGATGCATTTCTGTTACTTCTTCTGGACGTTCGTCGATAAGCAATACCATCAATTCAGCTTCAGGGTGATTCGCTGCAATAGATTGCGCGATATTCTGAAGTAAAAGGGTTTTACCGGCTTTAGGTGGTGCAACGATAAGACCACGTTGCCCTTTACCAATTGGTGAGGCTAGGTCTAATACACGCGCCGTAATATCTTCTGTTGAACCATTACCACGTTCCATACGCATACGAGATGCAGCATGTAGAGGAGTAAGGTTTTCGAAGAGGATTTTATTACGGGAGTTTTCAGGCTTGTCGAAGTTTACTTCGCGGATTTTTAACAGGGCAAAATATCGCTCACTGTCTTTTGGCGGGCGGATTTTACCAGAAATGGTATCGCCCGTTCGCAAGTTAAATCGGCGAATTTGGCTTGGTGATACGTAAATATCATCAGGCCCAGCTAAATACGAAGAGTCTGCTGAACGCAAGAAACCAAAACCGTCCTGTAAAATTTCCAGAACCCCGTCACCGAAAATATCTTCGCCGCCTTTCGCATGCGATTTCAGTATCGAGAATATGATGTCTTGTTTTCTAGCGCGAGCCATATTTTCCAGGCCCATTTCTTCGGACATGGCGACTAATTCGCTAATTGGTTTGTTCTTTAATTCTGTTAAATTCATACTGGTGGGTCTTTGTGCTTGGGGTTTGCTTACAGGACTGGTAGTCACTCTGTTCTAATTTTTGATTTGATTATGCCTGAATAGAGGCTAAGCAGAATGCTGCTCGGGTGAGCGCTTAAGAAAAGTTAGCACTAAAATTAATCAACGTCCAGCGTTTTACTCGCCAATTGTTAAATAACTTGTATTCACGCTGTTGTAGACGTTGCTACTGCTTATTTTCATGGGTAAATAAAAAACCGGTAGCTAGGCCACCGGTTTTTTCTATACTGCTATCTTACTAAAGATTTTCGTTTAAGAACTCAGCTAGCTGAGTTTTAGATAACGCACCTACTTTCGTTGCCGCTACGTTACCGTTTTTGAAAAGTAGTAATGTAGGAATACCACGAATACCATATTTAGGTGGAGTTTCGTTATTTTCATCGACATTCAACTTGCCAACTGTTAACTTGCCTTCAAACTCGTTCGCAACTTCTTCTAAGATTGGCGCGATCATTTTACAGGGGCCACACCACTCGGCCCAAAAGTCAACCAGTACAGGACCTTCAGCATTGATAACATCTGCTTCGAATTTATCGTCAGATAACTGGATAATTTTGTCGCTCATTCTTTTCTCCATTTTTGGTCGGTCGCTGATTTGTTTCAGCTCTACCATAAGTGTTATATAGAAACCGTTTTTAATGCAAGCACTGATAAGCTATAAGCTATGCCTACTCACTTAACTGATACTCATTTTTCCGACCTGCCGATTAATAGCAAGGTTGTTGACGCCTTAACGGCGGCAAATTTCAATAATTGTACACCAATACAGGCGTTATCTCTGCCTCCGTTACTTGAAGGCTTAGATATTGCCGGACAAGCTCAAACGGGTACAGGTAAAACTATTGCCTTCTTGGTTGCTACTTTTCATTATTTGCTAAGCAAAGCAGATAATGACGAGAACAGCAAATCAAAAGGCCCTCGAGCCATAATAATGGCACCAACGAGAGAGTTAGCCGTTCAGATTTTCAACGATGCCAAACTGCTCAGTGAGCATACCGGTTTATCGCTTGGATTGATTTATGGGGGCGAAGGTTACCAAAGTCAACGGGAAACCCTAGAAGAAGGGGTAGATATTATTATTGGTACGACAGGACGCATTCTGGATTATTACAAACAGAACGTGTTTACCTTGAATAATATTCAAGTTGCCGTACTTGATGAAGCCGATCGTATGTTCGATTTAGGCTTTATTAAAGATATCCGCTTTTTGTTCCGTCGCTTGCCGCCTGCTACAGAACGTCTAAGTATGCTGTTTTCCGCTACACTTAGTTATCGCGTTCAAGAACTCGCTTACGAGCACATGAACAACCCGACTCACGTTCAAGTTGCGCCAGAGCAAACGACGGCGACTCGGGTATCGCAAGAGCTGTTCTATCCTTCTGATGATGACAAGATGCTACTGCTTCTTTCATTATTTGAAGAAGAATGGCCAGATAAAGCCATTGTGTTTGCTAATACCAAATACAGCTGTGAGCGCGTGACCGACTGGCTTACTGCCGATGGTCATCGTGTTGGCTTATTAAGCGGTGATGTACCACAGAAAAAACGCTTAGGTATATTGGAAGACTTTACCAAAGGTAAGCTAGACATTTTAGTGGCTACGGATGTTGCCGCACGTGGCTTACATATTGATTCTGTCACCCATGTGTTTAACTACGATTTACCTGACGATGCAGAAGACTATGTTCACCGTATTGGTCGAACCGGTCGTGCTGGTCAAAGCGGTATTGCGATTAGTTTTGCATGTGAAAAATATGCATTGAATTTACCTGCGATTGAGCAGTATATTCAACAAGCAATCCCTGTGACTGACTACGATGCTAGTGCCTTACTTGATGACGTTAATGCGCCTAAAGCTAGACGCAGACGCACGCCAAACACGAGAAACTCGTCTCGACGTGGTAATGGTAAAGGTCGTGGTAACAGCGGTGGAAATAGAGGTAAACCGTCTAATCGCGGAAACAGTAACTAACATTCGAGACAATATGCAGGCAGAACTTCAGCACGACTCTGAAAGCTATGGCGAGTATTACGCCGCTGTAGACTTAGGCTCTAATAGCTTTCACATGGTCATTGTTCACGTTGTTAATGGTAGTGTTCAGATCATTGGCAAGGTGAAACAGAAAGTACGTTTAGCGGCAGGGTTGGATGACGACTTTGCACTAGATGAAATGAGCATGGAACGTGGTTGGCAATGCCTGCAAACCTTTTCCGAACGGTTACAAGATATTCCTCCTTCAAATATTAAGGTAGTGGCTACCGCTACCTTACGTCTTGCTACTAATGCCCAAGTGTTTATTGGGAAAGCCGAGCAAATTCTTAAGCATAAACTCAACGTGATAAGCGGTGAGGAAGAAGCACGTCAGATTTATCTTGGCGTAGCCTATACCTCGGCAAATCAAGGCAACAGCTTAGTCATAGATATCGGCGGTGCCAGTACTGAAATTGTTATTGGTAACGACATGCAACCCATTCACTTAAAAAGCTTGGATATGGGATGCGTAACCTTTATGGAACGCTATTTCGATGGCGGTAAGATTACCACTGAAAACTTCGAGAATGCGAAAAAAGCCGCGAAAGCGTTACTTTCACCCGTTGCAGACGCCTTTCTTTGCTTTGATTGGGAAAATTGCTTAGGTGCCTCTGGCACGCCGCAGGCCATTACTGAAATATTGGTGGCACAGGGAATTAGCGACTCAATACGACTTGATTACCTTCATCACCTAGAAAAACAATGTGTTGAATGCGGTGAAATTAGCCAGCTTAACATTGAAGGTTTAGAAGAAAATCGCAAGGCGATTTTTCCTTCCGGCTTAGCCATTTTAATTAGCTTGTTTGAAGCGTTAGCCATTAAAAATATGAATATTTCTGGCGGTGCACTTCGCGAAGGACTGATTTACGGCATGTTAGATAACATGCAGGAAAATGATCGTCGCGACCAAACGCTAAACCAAACAATGGCGCGATACCACATCGATAAAGCCCAAGCGAATTCAGTAAAAAGCGTGGCAACGCAGTTATGTTCGCAGCTATGTTCACAACAAAACATCTGCCATCTTGATACCGAAGCTATTTTAGGTGCAGCGGCACTACTTCATGAAACCGGCTTGCATATAGAGTACAAAAAACATCATGAGCACGGTGCTTATATTCTGTCTTTTATCGATTTACCTGGCTTTACACGCTTGCAGCGGGCGGCCATCCGAGACCTTGTTGCCCATCATAGATTAACCATTCCAGCTGATGCCTTTAGCAATTACCACGATGACTCCCAGCCTATGTTATTGGGGTTGCTTAGGTTATTGCGCATTTCTGTGGTGCTGTGTTTGCGAAGACAAAACAAGCATATTCCCCATGTAGATTTAGTCTGCGAAGGTGACAAATGGGAAGTCTCCTTCCCTGAAGGCTGGCTGAAAGCTCACCCGCTGATTAACGCGGAATTAGCCAATGAAAGCTGGCTACAGCACAAAGCAGGCTGGGAACTTATCTGTAAATAGTCAGTGCAGCTTAAAATAAATAATAAAAAAATGGGATGCGACTTTAGGTAGCATCCCATTTTTTTTAGCAACTGGCCTGTTGGCCTATGTGCTTACTCTTTGTTTTATGACCGCTGTGCTATTTGCCTGCGAGAAGTGCGGCAGCTTTAGGGGCAAAGTAGGTAAGAATACCGTCTGCGCCAGCGCGCTTGAAAGCCAGTAACGACTCTAGAATTACCGCCTCTTCGTTTAACCAGCCATTCGCAAATGCTGCTTGATGCATGGCATATTCGCCACTGACTTGATAAGCAAAGGTAGGTACCTTTAGCTCGTCTTTACAACGACGAACAATATCTAAATAAGGCATACCAGGCTTCACCATCACCATATCAGCACCTTCTTGCACATCTAAGGCAATTTCGTGTATAGCCTCATCGCTGTTTGCAGGGTCCATTTGATAGGTTTTCTTGTTACCGCCTTTTATGTTCGCTGAAGAGCCGACAGCGTCGCGAAATGGCCCGTAATAGGCAGAGGCATACTTGGCAGAATACGCCATAATGCAGGTGTTAATAAATCCCTCCCGCTCAAGTGCGTCACGAATAACGCCAATGCGCCCATCCATCATGTCAGAGGGTGCAACAATATCTGCGCCTGCTTCGGCATGCGACAATGCTTGCTTGACCAACACTTCGATGGTCACATCATTCATCACGTATCCGGCTTCATCCACCAAGCCATCTTGTCCGTGAGACGTAAAAGGATCTAATGCAATATCCGACATTAACATCACATCTGGAAACTGTGCTTTTAATGCACGCATAGCCGTTTGTGCTAAGCCATCTGGGTTGAACGCTTCTTTAGCACACTCGGTTTTAAGTGACATGGGTGTAACGGGAAAAAGGGCTAGCGTACGAATACCAAGGGCTACCCACTTTGCCGTTTCTTCTAATAATAAATCGATAGATAAACGCTCAACTCCTGGCATTGAAGGCACTTCTTCACGCTGGCCGGTGCCAGGAAGCACGAATACAGGGTAAATAAGATCGTTAGTCGTAAGACGTTGCTCGGCAACTAAATCTCGCAGTGCATCTTTTGCACGTAGGCGTCGCATACGGCGAGCCGGGAAGGAAGCATTCATAAGTTATCCTGAAAACGGTTTAAAAAGTACTTTATTTCGTCCTGATTCTTTCGCAGCATACAACTGCTCATCCGCTAACCGAAGTAGCGCCTCAGCATGTTCTTCGTCCGTGATAATGCTGGTGGTTACCCCTGCACTAATGGTTAGGTGTATTGCCTCTCCCTCAAACATAAGAGGGGAATTTTCGATACGTTCGCGTATTGCCTCAACAACATGTAAGGCACCCTCGCTGTCGGTATTCGGTAGGATAAGTGCAAATTCTTCCCCACCTATTCGACATAAATCATCGGATAAACGAAGCAGCATACTTTGCATAACGCCCGTTATATGAATTAAACAGGCATCTCCGCCAGCATGACCGTATTTATCATTAATACGTTTAAAGTGGTCCACATCGATTACCGCAATAGACAAAGGTGTTTGCTCGCGGCGACTTCGTCTGCCTTCTGATTTTAACTTTTTATCAAAGTGACGACGATTATTAATCCCAGTAAGTGGGTCGATTGCCGTTAGGCGCTCTAATTCTTGGTTAACTTCAGACAGTTCACGCAAAGTAATTTCAAGCTCTAACGTTCGTTCTTCAACTTTGTACTCTAAATCATCTTGATAACGCTTTTGCACTTCTAGAAGATCTTCTTTTGCCTTACTCGCCTGTTTTTCTTGTTCAAGGGCAAATGCTTGCGTAGAAATGAGTTCATCGTAACTATGACTATAATTAATTGCCAAAATAAGGGCTAAAATCACCGTTTCGACGGTACCAGCAATAATAAGCAAATAGCTCGTAGAAATGCCTAAATTGATTATATTCACGCTATCTAAGCTAACAATGAAGCCACTTAACAATAAAAATAACCACGCTACAGAGAAGTATCGGGCAATAGGCACGCCTTTAAATGATAACCAACCACCTGTGAACATGGCCACAAACACGATTATCGACAACATGACTAAGTAGAGCTTTATGGCAAAGGGGTAAGGCAATATTGTACTTGTGAAAATACAGGCTCCAAATGCCCACGCAGCTACCTTGGAGATTTTATCTACTACAGGGCTAAATTCGGCAATAGGCAGTAAATGCCGCGAAAACAGTACAGCAAATAAAATCGTCGCATTACCAAAAATGAGTACCGCCTTACCCTGAAACCACGCCTGCTCGGGCCATAAATATGCGTAGCCCAATCCCTGCAATGAGGCGAGGGTTAAGCCTAAGCTCAGTGCATAGCCGGTGTAGAATAAAAACGAGCGGTTCTTAGTAGTAAAAAATAAGAAGATATTGCTTATGACCATGGCACATAAGAAACCGAAAAACAGACCTAATGCTAGATTTTGGCTTGCTGCATATTCTATAAACTCTTTCTCTTCCCACACCACGATAGGCATGCGAATAGTACCGCTAGATTCAACGCGAACCACTACGGTTTGCGGTTTTGCACTTAAAGGGATCGAAAATAGCGGGGTATTATTTGCGATAGGTCGCACATGAAATGCTAAAGTGTCGCCCGCTCGGTAACGCACAACGGGTGAATTCGATAACGGCGTATAAATCGCAACATCAACACTATCTAGCAACGCGTAGTCTATTTCGAAAAGATAACGCAGCACTTTGGACTCATCGGGAGTGACAACAAACGAGAACCAGTGTACATCACTGCTCATGCCTAAATTTACAGGTGACACCGCTGGCGTCCATGCGCCTGGGTCTTTATTGAGTATCGTTTCGAAGGTGAGTCGGTTCTCGGGATCGTTAATAAAAGCTAATTGGGCAACGCGGCTATTTGTGGTTCGCTCAGGTACTACACTTAGTGCAACAAGCGCAAAAATCGATACCGCGACAACGGTAATAACGAAGAGATAAAGATCGTAATTGCGGACCTCTTGACGATTTATGCGCATTACCATTAATCACTGATACAAAATAAACGACAAGTATTAGCATAACTGCTATCTCGTAATTTATCAGGGGCAACCTGCATTAGTTCACTAATTTGCTCACCGATATGAGGCAATAGCGCAGGTTCATTGTTGCGTTTTCTTGGGCGTAATGTTTTCGGGAATAAATAAGGGGCATCCGTTTCTAAAATGATACGATCTAAAGGAATGGTGGGTATGGCGGTACGAAGGGCCTCTCCGCGCTTTTCATCACATGCCCAGCCGGTAATACCAATATACAGTCCCATATCTAAATAGGCGTTTAGCTGCGTTGTATCACCCGTAAAACAGTGCGCAATACCGCCGCTAAGAGACTGCAGCACCTTTTGCAGGCAGGCCACTTGTTGTTCGAACGCATCTCGCTCATGAAGATACACTGGCAAGTTCAATTCTGCCGCCAGCGCTAGCTGAGCTTCGAACACACTTATTTGAACATCTGGGGGAGAAAAGTTGCGATTAAAATCGAGCCCACACTCCCCCACAGCCACGACGCCAGCATCGTTGGCCATGCTCCTTAGACGCGCGTAGTCACTTTCAACCACATCTTTAGCATTATGGGGGTGTATGCCTAAGGTATAGCTGCAAATTTGCGGATACTGCTGATGAAGTGCTGCTGCCGCATCCCACTCATTAGGGTGGGTGGTAATAATGCACAGCCTGGAAACACCGGCGTCCACTGCATTTGAAATAATCTCGTGGGGATCAAATCTGCGATCTAATAGATTAACGCCAGCGTCGAACCAAGGCATATTATTTTACACGTTTTACTTTCATACGTTTGTTCAGCCCTTCTTTTTTCAAATAGAAAGCCCCTAACAAACCACGCTCAATTAGTACGGTTTCGCCTTCTTTTACCTTCAACGTCGTATCTGTAGTTTGCTGCCAAACCGAGCCGTTATCGAAGGTTAAAATAAACTTTCCGCGAGCAGTTTTCGTGATCTTAGTTACTGTACCTGCAAATGTATCGGCTAAGGTTTCAGTTTTTACTTTGTGCTCTAAACCAAACTGTTCTTCTTTAGGCGCTGGGGTTTGGCTTACTGGTGCTTCGCGGCGACGTTCAGAAGCCACGGCAGGTGTGTTGGTAGGCATAGCAACGGGTATACCTGCCTGCGCACCTGAGAGGCGGTTTACTTGCTTTTCTACACGGTCGTAACACACTAAACGTTGAAGGCTGTTTTTGGTTTCGCTACATTTGGCTAGTGCTTCGCCTACAGTTTCTGCCTGTGCTAAAAAAGCACTAAAAGGGAGCATACTTACTAACAGTAATAATGCACGTATGTTCATGGTAAATCCTTTATTTTACTTAATTATTATTCGATTTCAGTGCCAGTTTCTTCGTCACTATCTCGGCGGCCTTTCCCCGCATACAAACTACCTACAACAACGCCTATTTCAAACAATATCCACATAGGAATAGCTAAGAGTGTTTGAGAAATAATATCCGGCGGCGTAAGTAACATACCCACAACGAACGCACCAACAACCACATAAGGGCGTTTTGCTCGAAGTGACTTTGCGTCAGTTACCCCAGTCCAGCACAGTAAGATAATGGCAATGGGAATTTCAAATGAGACCCCAAAAGCAAAGAAGAGTTTCAATACAAAATTAAGATAACTAGAGATGTCGGTACTGACCGTAACACCTTCTGGTGCCACACTATTAAAGAACGCAAACGCGATAGGAAATACCACAAAATACGCAAAGGCCATGCCCGCATAGAACAACAAAGTACTTGAGAGTAAAAGCGGTGCAACGAGCTTTTTCTCGTTGCGATATAGCCCAGGCGCAACAAAGCCCCATACTTGATAAAGTACATAGGGAATAGCGATAAAGAATGACAACACCAGCGTAAGTTTAAACGGTGCGAAAAAAGGTGAGGCAACATCGGTGGCAATCATGCTAGCGTTTTCTGGCATAGAATCAAGCAACGGCAAAGCGAGCCATTGATAGAGATCTTGCGAAAAGTACGCCAAACACAAAAATACCACCAGCACACTTAATAGTGCTTTTAGGATGCGGCTACGAAGCTCAATTAAATGAGATATTAAATTGTTTGCGTCAGACATTTACTGTTTTTTATATGGTTCCTGAACCGACTCAGCCGCTTTTTTGAGCTCATCAACACTTTGTTCAAGCTCTGGCGAGAGATCTTTCAAGCCTTGCTGCTCAGCTTTCTTCAGGTTTTCGTGTAATTCGTGCACGCGCAACTGATGCTCAACTTCTTGCTTAAAGCCCGTTGCTGTATTTCGCACACTTCGAATAGTGTTAATGGTGGACCGCATGGCACCTGGCAAACGTTCTGGACCTAGTATCAACAAGGCCATCACACCAATTACCAATAGCTCCCAAAAGCCAATGTCAAACATCAGGATTTTTCTTTAACGTCGCTCTGCGTTTTAGTTGATACAGTGTCAGCGGTGTTAACGGTGTCTGTGTCTTCTACCTGCTTCTTCTGCTCGAAATCGGCATCTTGTTCGCTATCAGTGACTGCTTTTTTAAAGCCTTTGATTGCGCCACCTAAATCAGTGCCAATCCCTTTCAAACGTTTAGTGCCAAAAAGTAAAACTACAATTACTAAGATAATAAGTAACTGCCAGATTCCAATACCGCCCATAAAAATAATCTCCGATACAACAGTTAGGACAGTATGCCACCCAAAGCGCTAGCTTTCACGTGAATATTTGCGTGGATGAATAATCGTTGACGTTTATTATCACAACACGCATCCTGATGGTAATTAATTGATACGGATATCATTTCACCGCGTAATCGATAGAGGGAGTTTGGGTTGTTATGTTGTGTTTAGCTGTCTCATTGTGTTTATTACTTACTAACCAAAGTGATAACCAGTCTATTCCTACGCGCGAGGTGGTGAATAATGCGCAAAACAATGTCGAATCTCATCAACCTATGCAATGGTTTGATGTGTGGCAACGCAGCTTCACCGATTCTATGGACTTTACCGTCAGTAAGTTCGATGGCTTGTTTTCCGATGGCTCACAAAGCATAGAAAAGGCGAAAGCAGAAGGTCGAATTCAACTTAGCTGGGAGCCTAGAACCCGAGATATCGCAGAAACCGATCTTAGGTTTCGTATTCGTGTTTCACTCCCCCACCTCGAAAACCGCGTAGATTTGCTTTTAAGTGATAATGAAGACGAAACCCAAAGCGATACTATAAAGGCGGCACGTTCTCCTTCGCTGGGGAGACAAGACAATACAACCATTTCCCTGCGTTTTCGCCCCAATATAAACTCTCACTATTCATTTCGTGTGGGTGCAGGCAGGCGTGACCAGTTGTATGTAAAGGCGCGCTACCGTAATGCCTATGCATTTAATTCCCATTGGGCAATGCTTTACGATACCGAAATATATCAATACACCCGTGACCAATTTGGTGCGGAATTAGGCACCTCAATTCAGCATGTTAGTGGCAGTAACAACGTTACTCGGTTAAATAACCGCTTTTATTTTCGTGACAATAGTAACGACTGGTTGTGGCGACACGAGTTACAACACTTGTACCCTATCAACAACAACAATGCCTTGGTTTACAGCTTTATGGTGGAAGGGTTGAACAAACCTACTTATCAAGTAGAAGAGGTTTACACAGGGTTACGCTGGCGTAGTAACCCAATTAGAGAATGGCTTTATTTCGAGGTAGAACCCTTTGTACTCTGGCTTCGAAGTGAAGACTTCTCGCCGTCTTACGGTATGGCGCTGCGTTTAGAGGCCTATTACGGAAAAGGCGAGTAACTTTCGTTACTCGCCTTTGGTACATTATCAATAAACTTACTTAGTGATTACCTGTTACGGGCGCAACGCGCGCTCGCCGCGTGCTAAACCACACACGCCGGTGCGTGATGATTCAATCACTTCAGCACATTGAGCCATGGTGGCCGCAAAAGCATCTAGTTTGTCTGTAGTACCCGTGATTTCAATGGTGTAGTTATTCGCATGAACATCTAAGATGCGCCCACGGAAAATATCACTATTGCGCTTTACTTCAGCACGTACTGATTCAGTGCGAGTAGCCACTTTAATTAGCATCAACTCGCGCTCAATATGCGTGCCTTCAGTAAGGTCTACCACTTTAAGCACATCAATAAGCTTATTCACTTGCTTAGTAATCTGCTCAATGACTTTATCATCACCATGAGTAATGATGGTAAGACGCGACAAGCTGCCATCGTCAGTAGGTGCTACACATAACGAGTCTACGTTGTAGCCGCGCTGTGAGAAAACACCCACAATACGTGATAACGCGCCAGGGGCGTTTTCCATTAATACTGAAATAATACGTTTCATCAGGTTCGCTCCGTCTTACTTAAGCGCATATCATCCATAGCGCCAAACTTAATTTGCATTGGATACACGTGCTCGTTTTGGTCTACCGCAATGTCCATAAACACGAGGCGATCTGTAAGACTGAAACATTTCTCCATAGCTGCATCTAATTCGTCTAATTTATCTACTTTGATACCTACATGGCCATAAGACTCAGCAAGTTTCACGAAGTCTGGCATAGAGTCCATGTATGAATGCGAGTGACGACCTTTATAAATCATATCTTGCCACTGGCGAACCATGCCTAGCGCTCGGTTGTTCAAAGTAATGATTTTAATCGGCAGGTTGTACTGCAAACAGGTAGACAACTCTTGAATATTCATTTGAATACTACCATCGCCAGTTACCACTACAGAAGTAGAGTCAGGATGTGCAAACTGCACGCCCATTGCTGCTGGCAAACCAAAGCCCATGGTGCCTAAGCCACCTGAGTTGATCCACTGGCGAGGCTTATCAAATGGATAATACAAGGCCGCAAACATCTGATGCTGACCTACGTCAGAGCTAACATAAGCTTCACCATTGGTGTGCTTATAAATAGACTCGATAACTTGCTGAGGCTTGATTACCGTATCGCCTTGCTCGTAGTTCAGACATTCACGAGAGCGCCACTGAGTAATTTGTTGCCACCAATCGGCTAGCTTTTCTTTTTGACCAGATAGGTCTTTATTAACCAGCTGTTCTAAAATTTGGTCGAGTACTTTATCTACCGAGCCAACCACTGGAATATGCGCGTTGATGGTTTTAGAAATAGACGCAGGGTCAATATCTACGTGAATAATATCGGCATGCGGGCAGAATTTATCTACGTTGTTGGTAACGCGGTCATCAAAACGTGCCCCTAAGGCAATAATGCAATCGGCATTATGCATGGTTTTGTTTGCTTCAAGTGTGCCATGCATACCTAGCATCCCCACGAACTGCTCGTGTGTGCCAGGCATGGCGCCTAAGCCCATAAGCGTACAGGTAACCGGTGCATTCAACTTCTCAGCTAATTCAATAACACGTGATGACGCTTCAGAAGTAACCGCACCGCCACCAACATAAAGTACTGGACGTTCGGCTTTCATCAATGAAGCGACCGCTTTCTTAATTTGCTTAGTATGCCCACGCTCGGTTGGGTTATACGAACGCATGGTTACATCAGTTGGGAACACATAAGGATGATCTTCAGCAACATTTACAATGTCTTTAGGTAAATCGACTACCACTGGACCTGGACGGCCCGTGTTTGCAATGTAATAGGCTTTTGCAATCGCTTCTGGAATATCTACGGCACGCTTAACTAAAAAGCTGTGCTTAACAATAGGGCGAGAACACCCCACCATGTCGGTTTCTTGGAAAGCATCTTCACCGATATGCTTTGAAGGAACTTGGCCTGACAACACAACCATTGGAATTGAATCCATATAAGCGGTAGCAATACCGGTAATGGTATTGGTTGCACCTGGGCCTGAGGTGACGAGGACTGTGCCGGTTTTGCCTGTTGAACGTGCATAACCATCCGCCATATGAGCGGCTGCCTGTTCATGACGTACGAGGACATGTTCGACATCTTCTTGCGCATATAAAGCGTCATAAATGTCTAGTACGGCACCACCGGGGTAGCCGAACACATGTGTTACTCCTACATCTTTTAGCGCTTCTACCACCATGGCAGCGCCCGACATCATTTTCACAGTACTATCTCCTGTATCGGTTTGGTGTATTGTCAGCGAATGTTGACGATGAGCGGACTATAACGAAGGAAGTAGGAAGATAAAACACCAAACCGCACAAAAGTGAGATATATATCCCAATATTCAAGATAATTAGGATGAATCTTTCGATTTGGTGAAATTAATAGCTATTATTAGGATAGCCTTCACAAGAAATTAACAACTAATCGTCATCAATGTCTATTTCAAGGTCACTATTATCATCTATTCCCATATTAT
Organism: Alteromonas sp. Mac1; assembly: GCF_001562125.1. Classification (NCBI taxonomy): domain Bacteria; kingdom Pseudomonadati; phylum Pseudomonadota; class Gammaproteobacteria; order Alteromonadales; family Alteromonadaceae; genus Alteromonas; species Alteromonas sp. Mac1. The sequence continues at coordinate 572,841 of NZ_CP013932.1, read as the reverse complement.
CGTCTGCATATTCTGTTACAGCACGCTTAGAACCATAAATACTGGCCGCTTTTGGCCGATTGATTCGGGTTTGATATTTGACCCATGCTTTGGCCTGAGGCGTTTGTGGCTCACATTGCCCCAACGCAGCATTAAGATAATTTATTTCAATGTCTGAACTTGGTTCAATCTTGCCATCGACTAAGGCTGCAAACAAACTACCATGGGCTTGCAATAACTTGCTTTCAGAAATTGAAAAATCACCGGAGCGTGCAAAACCATAAGGGTAATGCTTTTTATCAGCAAACGGACGGTTAATCAGTTTCTCTCTGGATAACGTTGTCATATGACCCCCTATCTCAGCCTGTCTAGCTATTATCATACTCCCCATCTGCTGCCGATGAGGAACCATTAACCGCGCGACTGTGCCGCTTGGCTCATTACACTGATAATTAGATAGTTGGGATCAACAATGCTGTCAAACAGAAAAACGTGATAAAAGAAAACTTAACAAAACTGTAAAATGCACCGATAGAGAAGCGCGCTACATAAGTAACGCACACTTAGTACTAACGCGCATTCTGATTACGGCATGTAGGGCAGGTACTACTTCCTGGTTTTCGGCACCCAAGCCCAAACCATTTCACACAGAACCGGTTCAATACCTTGGGCATCTGTTACCTTAACGGCTACCGTCACCTCACCTTTTTCTTGAGTTTGCATCAACGCTATTTGTTCATCTGTAAGGTGCGCCACTGCGTGCATATCACCTTGGGCGCGCTTCACATATTTAAAATTCATTTCTTTGATAAGCGGTAATTTGTCACCAGGTAGGTTAACACCCACAACAAAGCCCGTTGACGATTCTGCCAACAATGCCATTGCCGCAGCATGCACGCTGCCAATATGGTTTTGGGCCTTTTTATAGTTTTTCTGACGGAAAGTAACCGATTTCAAATCGGTTTCCAGAATATCGATGCTGACCGTACCCGTTAGTTTCACTTTGTACCGGAACATCCACGTCAGCATACGCTGGCGTAGCCATGTTGGATAGGTATTGGCTTTTTTCGCAAAGCTGCGAAGGGGGTTTGGTACGGACATAATCTTCTCTCTGAAACACTTTCTTCTGGTTAGACCAGTGAGGTTATGCTCCCACCGCAAAGGATGCAAGTAATTTTAACAATGGCCTAACAATTTTTGTAGCGATGCAGTTTGGTCGCCATACTGTTTCCAGCGCCCTATCGAACGAGTATTTATTGCTTCGCGCACTTGTACCTTGCTGGCCGTAGAAACTGGCAGTGTATTTCGCTCTACATGTAGACACTGTTCTTCCCAGGTTAAATTGCAAAACGAAAGTAATTTGGGGACTTCTTGAGTAGGGTTGGTCGCCAATGCTTCGTAAGATTGGATATGCACGTTGTCAGGAAATTTCTGCGCCCATGCTTCCATTACCTTTTTAAATCGCAGGTAGAAACGCCCGACAACATTTAAATCATAAGCATACGCGTAGTATGGGCTATGAATAGAGAATAGCTGGCGATAGTTGCCCACACAGGTATCCATGGGATCTCGCATCAAACAAATGATTTTAGCGTTCGGTAATGCACGGCGAATAAGATCCACATAAAAGAAATTAAACGGCAGCTTATCTACTAAGCGCTGTCCGTCTTGTTTAAGGTAAGCGGTTCGCGCTAGGTAGCATTCCCCAATTTCTTGCATATTAAGGTTTTCGGCCGCTTTGAGGGTGTCTAAATCAAGAACATGTTGTGATGGCGTATTAGCCAGCGATTTTACTGCCACCCCGAAATCTTGTAGTTCGCCGCCAGAGGCGACTTGGCTATGGTGACTTAAAATACGCTCTACCAAGGTAGTGCCAGAGCGGGGCATACCTATGACGAAAATTGGCGAATCATCTTGTGCCCCTATTGCTTTAATACGCTCAATCGCGCTTTTATCAGCGTCTACGTCAATACCTTCAATAGCGCTTTGCGCTTGCTGCTGTAAATAGTCGAATAACGCTTGGTAGTCTGCAAAGGCATCTTGGCTGGCTTGTTGTTTAGGCGCTTTGGCGTGCCGTAGTGCTTCAAAAGCCTTATCATATTGCCCTAACGCTTCATATTCTTTTGCTAATGCATGGCCAATGTGTAGCCGCCCTTCCACATGCTTTTCGCAGGTGCGTGATGCAACTAGCAAACGGTCGATATGATTTTTCTCAGTCGTAACCCCGCCTAAGTCTGATAATGCAAAATGTGCCTGATAAAAATTGGGGTTTAATGAAATTGCGCGTTCGAAATGCTCTCTAGCATGCGCAAAATGACCGGCGAACTTACTACTCACGCCATAATTATAATGAAACTGCGGATTGTCGTTATCAATAGATAACGCTCGTTTAAAATAAGAAAGCGCACCTTCATGGTCGCCTACTCTGCTTAACGCTACGCCCACGGTATCTAAATCTAGCGCTCGCGTCAGGGACGTTGGTGGGGCCTTTTTAGCGGCGGCTTGGGCAAGGTTAAGATCGCCAGTGAGTGCAAAGCATTTGGCGAGATAAGCATAAGTCAGGGCTCTAGCCTCAAGGCTATTCGACTTTTCTAATAATTTAACCGCTTTATTAATTTGCCCTATTTCAATGTGGATGATACCCAAAAGAAAATAAGCATGAGGGTCGTCGCCAAAGGTCTGAATAACCTCTACGCAGGCTTTATGTGCTGACGTATAGTCTCGTTTGCTAATGGCTGTGGTAGCCACATTGAAATGCTGTTGTTTATCTATCATTTTTGTATGTCATAGCGGTATCGTCAATACTGTTTGTGGTAATTGTTTTTTCGTTGATATTTTTTGCTAACGTTAATCATCATAAACCTGAAAAAAAGGCACTCCATGGAGTGCCTTTAATAAGTACTATAAGTAATACTACTACATATCAAACTTGTAGTTGAACTTCAGGCCTACGGTACGCGGCGTCAATATGTAATGGCCGTAGTTACGGCTTAATTCAGTGCCGTTTGGTTGAAGTACACTGTCGTATACACCTTCGCCAATATCACTTACGTTACGTCGTGTAGACACAAATGCATATTTGTCGAACAGGTTGTCGATGTACAAGGTTACCGACCAAGTTTCAGATGAAATACGCGCATTCAAGTTACTGATAGCATAACCTGGTAACGCTTCACCATCCTGGCGTAAACCAACCGTTGTGTAGATATCACTTTGTGCAGTGATACCATAGTTCACATCTAGCATTTTATCGCCAAATACTTCTTGGCTGTAAGTCATACCAAATGAAAATTGATGCTCGGCTGAACCTGGCAGACGATCCCCGTCTTTACCATCATAAAAATCTTGTAGTTCAGTTCCCGCTTCACCTTGGGCTGTAAACAAGAATGGCGCATCAGCGGTTAGCTCTGCTTTAGTATGGGCATACGTGGCATACATGGTTAAGTAGTCATTTGCGCGACCACGTAACGACAACTCTAGCCCTTTAGATGCAGCGCCTTCAGCATTAACCGTAATGGTTTGCTGACCATTTACAGTTGCACCAGTAACTTGTGGGTCTTCCCAATCAACATAGAACAAAGAGGTATTAACCTGAAGTTTGTTGTTGAAGAAGTTGGTTTTAACGCCAAGCTCATAGTTGGTCGTAGTATCTGCACCGTAAGTTTGCTCATCAGGTAATGCGCACACTATTTGGTTATTCAAATCATCAACGTTGTCTGGGCACGCTGGTGCACCATTAGCACCACCAATACGGAAACCTTCGCTGATTGTCGCGTAGGCCATGGTATCGCTAGTGAATTTGTAACTCGTATTAAATTTAAATAACGTACCGCTGTCATCTTCAGTAGGTGCTTCGGTTAATTCTAAATCGATAGAATCAGAAGCACGACCTTCAAATACAGAGTAATAAAGTGGCAAATCTACGCCCGAGCGTGCTGACACTTCATAATCATAAGCTCGTAAACCAATAGTGGCATCCCACTTATCGGTAATTTCATAAGTTAGCTCACCGAAAAGTGCTTTTTCAGTAATATCAATTTCGTCAGCAGAGAAGTATTCAAGGCTATCTGGGCGATAGTTACCTTCAACGCCCCATACTTCAATGGCATACACGTCAAAGTTAGGAGTAAATTCTTTACTGGTGCCTTCACTATCAGTGTCGTAATAGAAACCACCCACAATCCACGATAGTGGACCATCGTCTAGCGACACTAAGCGAACTTCTTGGGTAAGCGTAGAGCGTTCCGATAATTCTTCCGTGTAAGAAGAAAACGCTGGGAATTCTTCGTAGCTGTAGTCTAAGCGAATAAGTAAGTCAGTTTGGTCACGTTGACCGTCTGATTCAAATTTCGAGTAGCCCGTCGCCGACACTAATTCAGCAAAACCAAGATCGGCTTTTACTTCTAAGCTTAATAATGAATCTTCTTTTTCACGCGGCTCTTCATAACGATAAGCCGACTCGTATTTACCGACTAACGCACTTAAACCGTTTTCATCAGACAACGCATTGTAGTGGCTGATTGAACGGCCCTCTACATCCTGTGTTTGGAAGAAATAGGTAAGCGTAGCGTCTATGGTGTCGGTGGGTAACCAACGTACCGCAATTCGGCCTGTTAGCGTGTCTTCACCGTTAGCATCTTCCACTTGGCGTAAGTTATCGCTGATGGCAGTGCTGTCAGTCCAATCAGGATCGGGCAGTGAAACCCCACCTTCTTGTACAACGTAGTTGTAATCAATAAAACCAGGGTTATTGAAGTAGTTTAGTGATGCACGAACACCCAACTCACCTTCAATAATAGGCGCGTTGAATACGAAACTTCCCTCGCCACCTAGTGAATTACTCTCTTCCATGGTGAAGACATCACCGGTAATTTCTGCCGTGGTAAAATCTAAATCAACTGCTTTTGGAATATAGCGAATGGCACCACCAAGTGTGCCAGCGCCATATAAGGTGCCTTGTGGCCCAATCAGTACTTCAACACGGTCTACATCGAGTAAACGCATGTTAAGGAAAAGCGGTATTTCGCCAAAGTAAGTTGCTACCGTGCCGCCATCTGAACCGGGTCCAGATGAGTTTGTATTCAAGCCACGCACGATAATAGGAGAATCATTTCGACCACCCTGATCGGTGACGGTCAAGCCTGGTACCCAGCGTGCTACTGAGTCTAGGTCTTCAATATTTTGTTGGGCCAACACGTCCGATGTTATGGCGGAGATATTAATTGGAACTTCCTGCAAAGTGCCGCTTCGGCGTGTTGCAGTAACTTCAATTGTTTCTACTTGTTTTTCATCTACAGTAACTTCTTGGGCGACAACTGCACTGCTGGTTAAAGCAGTAAATACAGCGCCGGCAACCAAAGAGTACCCGAAAGTGCTGCCTTTATAATGCATGCTTGTGTTTTCTCCTGGCGGGGCTTCTATCTAGTACCCATTAATTTTATTATTGGGTACGTGCATCAGTATTTTCAGCATGATCCGTAGCAGAATCTGTGCCGTAAACGGCGCGCATTCTAAAGCAAAAACACATTAATATTTAATATTTTTTGAATAAATATGCTCTAATATCGCGCATGCATGCACTAATTTTGAAATAAAGCTAATGATAGCCGCATTTAATGCAAGCTTAACTATTGATACTTAGATAGTTTTACCCAGCATCACCAAATTAGTGAAAACGCGCCCCAAAAAAGTGCGATAACTCAAGAATAAAAACCCATTCAAAATTTAAGGTCTTTTTATACGTATTCCGGAAGGAAATTTACATTCATCTGCGCTTTTGTGAGCTTGCTAACGCGCTTTTGCTAGCAATCTGGGCACAAATGAACAAGCTTAATTTAAATAGTGGTGCAATTTCAGGAACAGAAACCCGTCGACTATTAGGAATTACTGCGTAGGAAATAAAATTGATAACTGGCTGACACTTGTTATACCGAGATTCGCTGGACCCACAGGGGTCGCATTAATCAAATTAAAATAGTTTCAATTGATGACTAAGATATGAAAATTTGGAGCGGGAAACGAGATTTGTTGCTCGCCGGGAACCGGTCGCGGCCACATAGGGGTCGCTTTATTCAATCTGATATGGTGCTAACGTAATTTGAAGTATAAAATTTGGAGCGGGAAACGAGATTTGTTGCTCGCCGGGAACCGGTCGCGGCCACATAGGGGTCGTTTTAATCAATCTGATATGGTGCTAACGTAATTTGAAGTATAAAATTTGGAGCGGGAAACGAGATTCGAACTCGCGACCCCGACCTTGGCAAGGTCGTGCTCTACCAACTGAGCTATTCCCGCATAGAGTCGATGCTTTTGCATCTGAAGATTGGTATAGTCTAAACTTTTCAATTCACACTAAGTTTTTTGGAGCGGGAAACGAGATTCGAACTCGCGACCCCGACCTTGGCAAGGTCGTGCTCTACCAACTGAGCTATTCCCGCATACAAAAAAAGGCACTTCGTTTTGAAGTGGTGCGCATTGTACAAAAATATTTTTATTTGGCAACCATTAATTGGATTTTTTTGTACAAACGCCCCCTTACCGCTTAAATCGTGAACACTTTCTCACGGTAGTAGCGCATTTCTTCAATAGACTCGCGAATATCATCAAGGGCAAGGTGAACACCCTTTTTATCAAATCCGTCTAATACTTCCGGCTTCCATCGCTTAATTAGCTCTTTTACGCTGCTCACATCAATACTGCGATAGTGAAAGTATTCTTCTAGTTCTGGCATGTACTTCACCATAAAGCGTCTATCTTGACCTATGGTGTTACCGCACAAAGGCGACTTGCCTGCATCAACATAGTCAGCCAAGAATGCCATGGTTTGACGGGCGGCTTCAGCTTCATTTATCGTACTCGCACGACAACGCGCAGTAAGCCCAGTTTCACCGTGTACCCGCGTACACCACTCGTCCATATTATCAAGTACGTCATCAGGCTGATGCACCGCAATGACGGGGCCTTCAGCAAGCACATTTAGCTGTGCATCTGTCACTATGGTGGCAATTTCCATCACCACACAAGTCTCTGGATCGAGTCCTGTCATCTCCATATCAATCCACACTAAATTACTGTCGTGCTTTGTCATCGGCTTCCTCTTAGTACTGAGGCATGGCAACCATGCCCTACAAACGTTATTATAAGCGCAGTATACGTGAACTAGAAAAGAATCGTGGCGAAAAAACCAAAACTTACACACAGACAGAAACGCCAAGTCGCAGCCAATAGAAGTAAACGGTTGCAAGATAAGCATGGTGACAATAAGCAATCATCGCTAGATGAAAGCCAACTGATAAGCGGCGTGGTGACGGGTCGCTTTGGTAAACATGCAGATGTTGAAGACGCCGAAGGCAATGTGTCACGGTGTCATATCCGCCGTACGGTTGACTCTGTGGTATGTGGCGATAAAGTGCTTTTTAGTAAAGGCGACGATGCCGACTCTGGCAGTGTGCGTGGTGTAATTGAAATTGTTAATGACCGCCATTCAGTACTTACCCGCCCCGACTTTTACGATGGTATAAAGCCCATTGCCGCTAATATCGATAAAATTATTGTGGTAAGCGCTACCCTGCCTTCATTATCTACTCACATTATCGATCGCTATTTAGTGGCCTGTGAAGACATTGGTATTACGCCGTTTATTGTTTTAAACAAAGTGGAGCTGCTTTCACAAAGTGAAAGAGAAACCATTAATGAGCAATTAAAGGTTTATACCGACTTAGGTTATGACGTACTTTTCACCAGCTGTAAAACCGGTGAAGGTATTGATGAGCTTAATGCCTATCTTGATAACAACGTCAGTGTTTTCGTAGGTCAATCGGGTGTAGGTAAATCTAGTTTAATTAATCAAGTTTTGCCTGGTGCTGACATACTTACCGGTGAAGTATCAGATAACTCAGGCTTAGGCCAACACACCACTACCGCAGCCAAGCTACTGCATTTACCGGCTGGCGGCGATTTAATTGATTCCCCTGGCGTCCGTGAGTTTGGCTTATGGCACATTCCTACCGAACGAATTACCTGGGGCTTTATCGAATTTAGAGATTACTTAGGCGGGTGTAAGTTCCGTGACTGTAAACACCTTAACGATCCTGGCTGTATTCTTCGGGAGGCTGTAGACGAAGGAAAAATTAATGCCGAGCGTTTTGCTAGCTACCACAAAATACTAACTACCATGGACGAGCAGCGCCCGAGCCACAGCCAACCGCCTGGCGCATAAGGCGCATTTTTACGCTTTGTTTGGCTTGTTGAAACAGAATATTGACACTACTTCAACAAGCCCACCCCTTCTGGCTTATTCCAAGTTTGTAGCATACATAATCTTAAAGTTACTTACGCGCATATAAGTTAGGGTACAATTAACCTGTCTTTTTAATGGAGAGCTTTCGTGCTGGACTGGCTTAAAATAAACTTACAATACATTACCCCTAAACATTTGTTGTCACGCCTAGTAGGCAAATTAGCGGCAGCAGAGCTTGGTGGTTTCACTACGTTTCTTATCAAGCTTTTCATCAAGCAATATAATGTTGATATGAGCGAGGCTTTGCATTCAGATCCTGCCCATTACCGCAGTTTCAACGCCTTCTTCACTCGCCCATTAAAGCCTGAAGTTCGCACCATTGACCCACGAGAAGATGTGTTAATTCAAGCGGTAGATGGCACGGTAAGTCAATTTGGCGACATTGAAGCTGACAGTATATTTCAAGCTAAGGGGCACGATTTTAGCCTTACCAGCCTATTAGGCGGAAAGCCAGATTTAGCGGCTCCATTTAAAGACGGAAAATTTGCTACCATTTATTTAGCCCCTCGAGACTACCACCGCATTCATATGCCGGTAGAGGGTACGCTTACCGACATGGTGTATGTGCCTGGCGAGTTATTCTCAGTAAACCCACTTACCGCTCAAAATATTCCAAGCTTGTTTGCCCGTAATGAGCGTGTTGTGGCGCTATTCGATACACCCGTAGGCAAAATGGCTATGGTACTGGTTGGCGCTACGATTGTTGCCAGTATAGAAACCGTTTGGGCTGGTACTGTGTCGCCACCTACAGGTAAAAATGTACAACACTGGACTTACGAGAAAGATACCGAAGCAAGCGTACACCTTGCGAAGGGCGACGAGCTAGGTCGCTTTAAGTTGGGCTCTACCATTGTGGTATGTTTCGAAAAAGACATGATTGATTTTGATGCATTAGCACCTGGGCAAGTAACCCGTTTAGGTGAACCAATGGCTTTTGCTGCGAACGCGCCAGTAAATACTGATGCGGGCGTTGATTTAGGCGATAACTCAGGCGCTGATTTAGGCACGCAAGCGACAACAAGCTAGTTTATGAATGCAGTAAAACGAAGTTTGATATCACTGCACTTTACCGTTGTCTTATTGGGCGGTACCGCGCTTTTTTCACATTTAGTGCCCCTCAGTGCCAGTGATATCACACTAATGCGATCGGTATTTGCCTGTATCGCGTTATTTCTTTTTCTTAAGTTTTCTAGTGAAAATTTGACGCTGGCAAGCCGCAAAGATTATCTAATAGCCATAGGGCTAGGTATTTTGATGGCCCTTCACTGGGTAACCTACTTCGCGGCGATGCAATACTCTAGTGTGTCGGTGGGTATGATTGCGCTATTCACTTTTCCAGTGATTACCGTACTGATAGAGCCGTTCTTCGAAAAAGTAAGCCTGGTATGGCAAGACATTGTATCTGCGCTAACGGTTATTGCGGGTGTATATTTTATTGTGCCTGAAACGTCACTGGATAATGACATTACCTTAGGCGTACTTATTGGCGTGGGCTCTGCGGTGCTTTACGCGTTCAGAAACATAATTCATCGAAAACACTTTAAACAATACAGTGGCGCTAAAGCTATGGCGTGGCAAACTTTAGTCATTGCTATTTTCTTGCTTCCTAGCGGTAGTAATGAAATTGTACGTGCCCCGATGAGTGCATGGTTAATGCTTCTGCTATTAGGTACTGTTTTTACCGCGTTACCTCATGCATTAATTGCAGCAAGTTTACGTCATTTGCGAGCAAAAACCTTTTCACTCATTGCCTGTATGCAGCCTTTCTACGGGGTTATTCTTGCCGTATTGCTTTTAGATGAAAACCCCAGTGGCAGCACGCTTTTGGGCGGTATTCTTATTACTTCTGCCTCTATTTACGAAACGCTTAATACCCATAAGCTGCACGGTAAATCAGACAAGGACAGTGACTAAATGCTTATTATTGCTCACAGGGGCGCAAGTACCCTTGCACCTGAAAACACCCTTAAAGCATTCACGCTAGCCTTCGAGCAGCAATCTGATGGAATAGAGTTCGACACCTACCAGCATGATGACGCCATTGTGGTGTTTCACGATAAAACCCTAGGGCGCACTACAAACGGTTCAGGGTTGTTATTACAAACTCCACTGGCTATGTTAAAGCAGCTAGACGCCGGAGAAGGTGAAGTTATCCCTACCTTGGAAGAGGTGCTAACCACCTTGCCTAATGGAGCGCTTTGCAATATCGAAGTAAAACACTTACGTAATGCTGAAACCTGGGTGAAAGATGTAAAACAGGCCGTGGAAGATGCACAAGTAAACTCGAATACATTGCTTATCTCTTCGTTTAATCATCATTGGTTAGCTGCGATAAGCGCATTATGGCCACAGGTGGCTATTGGCGCATTAACCGCTACCTACGCGCTTGATGCTACGCACTGCGCCCGCCAGCTTAAAGCGAAATCTATTAATATTGCATTAGATGTGGTGAATGCTGATTTTGTGAATACGGCGAAACAGGCAGGATTGGATGTGTATGTTTATACGGTAGACGAGCCAGAAGATATGCTTCAATTGAAGCTTTGGGGTGTAACCGGTATTTTTACCAACGTGCCCAACATAGCAAAGCAAGTTCTTAATTAAGAAGCTAAAACTTTGTGCTTTTGGTTTAGAAAAAATTTACGTCAGAAAATTAACGAGGAATTTAGACTATTCTACTTCGGTAGATAAGTGATTAGAAAATACCGTTTCTTTACAGCACTTACATTGACGGCATAAACGCATGTTAACCCAATGCCCTGCCACAATAAGTAAGGCTCCCACAGCGATGGTGAACGGTTCGTAGGCTTCACCAAACATGTTCTTGTTCCAGTAAATTGCACCACCGGTAAACAACAATGCCAACGGATAATAACGACCGTGATAGCGAGTGGCCCCGCCGATAAGTGCAACCGCACCAATAATTAACGAAATGGTTAATATGGTCCGCTCAAACCAAACTTGTGCAAAAAACGAAGAACCAATAAGTGGTAATAAAGGCACAACAACAGGCAACGCTAGGCAATGCAACGCACACAAGCTCGACACCCAAATGCCAAGTCTGTCTAATTTTGTCGGATTGTCTTCTACCGGATTCATTTACTGTACCTTTGTAACATCAAAAACTTTAAAACTCGTCACTGTACACGCTTTAGTCAGAACAATAGCTGCACGCGCACTGTAACCGCAGAGTAACTCTGCCAGAGACGTTATAATATAACATTTTAAGGGGAATGCGAAACTTTCCCCTATGATATTTTCAATCTTTAACAGAACAAAATATCATATGTGAATATTTAATCTGGTAAGCGACTGATTGTTAAAGGTAATACTATTGACGCGCTGATCACGGAGAAAGGGAAAGAAGTAGAGCTAATTACTTCAATGAAACTAACAAGGGCTATTCATTAGGCGCAGCCGCTTCAGACTCTGACAGCGGCTTTCGATGAACTCCTTTTGCCAAGCTGCTATTAGAGACACCAGTGGAAGTATCTGCCGCTTCCGCGAAGTAATCATTTACCGATGCCAAAGCAATTCCCTCGTTAACGAGGCTAGGCAAAGTGTGTGCTAAAAAGGTAATGGTTTCTGGATAGGGGTGTGCAATAACCACAACGGTGCCATTTCGTTTAGCTAATCGTTTTGTGTATTCAAACTGCTTATTAAGTGATGCTACCGAGCGGTCATTATCAAGGAACACTTGCCGGCTCGCGTTAGGCACCCCCACTCTATCTGCAACTTGTTGCGCTGTGGTATTTACACTGGTTCTACTATCTACAAAGAAAAGCCCTTGGCGCTTTATCTCTTCCATAATGGTCTGCATGGCGGGTTCTTTAACCGTAAATGCACTACCCATGTGATTATTAACCCCCACCGCATTTGGCACACTTTTAAGTGCTGCTCTTAGCGTATGAGTAATGGCAGCAGGATACATATCGGTAGATAAACCTAGCGGGCCCATGGCTTTGCCACTGGTTGATTGCATTGGCATGTGTAACATGACCGCGCGGCCTTGTTGCTCGGCTTTACGTGAAATAGTTTGTGCAAGAGGGGTTTGCGGTAAAATGGAAAAGGTAACTTCACTGGGAAGCGCAAAGGCCGCCATATCTGACTTTCTGTACCCCAGATCATCAAGAATTATAATAACGCGAGGCTTTACCGGGATAGTCGCTGACGCAGCAGCATGACTCGTAAAACTCGTCATTATCATTAACGATAAAATACACAGACGCCAAAGCACCTTCATCTACGTTTATTCACTTCCATTATTGATTTTATTATTTCCACGCGCACTGCTGATACTAACAACTAGGCTAATTAAGATAGAAGCCAAGCCAGATAAAAAAGTGTGAATGCATCTTGGTTTCACTGAACCAGCATTAGTGCAGCATACCAATTTACAAAAAGGAAACAAGCACTGCTAAGCCCTTCTTAGTGTGTAAAGGTTGCGTAAAGAGTGACCAAGTGGCTCAATTTCAGCTTTAATAGTCGATAAGGTTACAACGTATACTATTTATTGTGGAGTAATTATGATTTCTTCTGTAAACAGCTCAGCTATTCAAGCTGGCATGCCGCCTCGCCCTGAAGGCCAAGCACTTAGTGATACACAAAAAGAATCTGTCAGCGCTATCTTGTCATCTTACGATCCAGAAAACTTATCAAGCGAAGATGCGGCTTCCATTGTAGAGCAATTCAAAGAGGCAGGTATCGAGCCAAGTAAGTCGTTGAATACCGCGTTAAACAGTGCAGGCTTTGAAGGTAAAAATATTGCCGAATTAGCGGGTATCGGCAAACCACCGCCTCCTCCACAACAACAAGAAGCGTCGAACTTACCTGACAATTCCACTTTTTCAATAACGGTATAATCCGTTCGGGCATTGAGGTTTAACTTTTATCACTGCGCTTTTGAATAAGCTCTGGATTCGCTTTGGCTTGCGTTTTTTGCGTACATCAAAAGACGAGCTTGAGTCGGTGCGATAAGTAAAGACAAGCTCTAGTAGTTACGAAATCAATTAAACCAAGCGGTGGGATTTAACGCTTTTCCCTTATGGCGTATTTCAAAATACAAATTAGGGTAATCTTGTCCGCCGCTTCTTCCTACCAAAGCAATACTTTCACCAGAAAGAATATCGTCACCAGCTTGTTTCAACAATGCTTGGTTGTGCCCGTAAACACTCATGTAACCTTCGCCATGATCTACAATGGCCACTAAACCAAACCCGCGAAGCCAGTCAGCATAAAGTACTTTGCCCGATGCCACGCTTTTAACGGCCTCGCCTTCAGAACCATCAATAATAATGCCTTTCCAGCGCACTTGTCCTTGTCTGCGGTTGCCAAAGAGTTTACGAATGTGACCTTCAACAGGCACTAGCAACTTCCCCTTTAATTTGGCTAACCCATCCAACGATACCTTGGCTCTAGCCGCAGCCCGCTCGGCGGCAATACGGGCGGCTTCAATAGCGTCTAGTAGCGCTTTTTCATTTGCCTGCAAGGTGGCAATACGTCCGCTTTCACTGGCGATAGTTTTATTAAGTTTGGCTAAGGTTTGCTTTCTATCGTCTTGGCGAGTTAACAACACGCCGCGCTGACTTTCTTGTGTCTTGCGAAGGGCGAGCAGAGATTCCGCTTTTTCAGCCAGTTCTTCGGTTACCGCTTCAAGGCGAGCTACATTGTCTCTGAATCGAGTAATTTCTTGCTGACGGGCTTTTGCCAAATACTTATAGTACGTAATGACCCGTTCGAAATTACGGGCATCTTCTTGGTAGAATAACATTTTAGCGTAGTCGTAATGCCCTGCCATAAAGGCACTTTTCAACTGACTTGAAAGTAAAGACTGTTGCTGGCGAATGGCTTCTTTTAAGCCTTCTTGCTCTTCAACAAGCGCTTCTTCTTCCGCTAACACACTATTTAATTGCTGTTTGTTTTGCGCCAAGGCTTTTGCCACTTTCGCTATTTCAAGCTCTGAGCGCTTGAGTACTTGCTCAAGTTCTTGTGCGCTAGCTTTGTTATTTTCTAAAACCTGCTGACGCGCTCTTAATTCAACTTGCAGTTCTGCCAGCTTCTCTTGGCTAACATCTTGCGCCGCCACGGTGGATGAGACAATGCCCATGCCGAATATGGCAGCCAGTAAACATACAATTGAGCAAAAGCGTTGAGTATACATAAAAAGGTAAAAGCAGCCTTTGGCGGTATATTAATGGTAAAAACAGATTGCAGATTTTACCTGCAATCATGGTAATAGTTAGCGTATCAGTGTATCTGAGGGCTAGATTAAATCCCAGTGCAATTTGGTTGTAATATCAAGCAGCTATTGTACCGCACACAATTACAATAGACGCTTGTCTATTGCAGGGTGGTTTCTCGCCCGTTTTTCTATATACTTTGCACTCTTTTTATGGTCTGTAGACAAGGTTTGAAGTAATGGATCAGCTAATAGCGTTTGCCAGCGATAATATTGTACTTGCTGGTGTATGGGTTGCTTTGGTGGGCATGTTGGTGTTTAGCTACATTTCAACGTTCACCTCTTCAATCAAAGAAGTAAATACACACGAAGCCACTTTATTAATGAATAAAGACGATGCGGTTGTCTTCGATACTCGTGCGGCGAAAGACTTTAAAGCGGGGCACATTTTAGGTGCTAAGCAAATAAAACCAGAAGAATTGCGCGAGAAAAACTTCGCTAAGCTTGAAAACAGCAAAGATAAACCCATTATCGTTGTATGCGCCATGGGCAATCAAGCTCGTGGTACAGCTGGTGCGATGTCAAAAGCGGGCTTCACTAATGTGAAAGTGCTTAAAGGCGGCATGAACGCGTGGCAAAGTGCAAGTTTACCGATTTCAAAATAATAGGTGATCATAGTGAGTAAAGTAGAGATTTACACCAAGGGCCATTGCCCATACTGCCATCGTGCTAAAGCACTTCTCGCACAGAAAGGTGTTGAGTTTCAAGAGTACCCTATTGATGTTCAGCCAGAATTGCGTGATGTAATGATTGAGCGCGCAAATGGCGGTTGGACAGTGCCGCAGATTTTCATCGACGATAAGCACGTAGGCGGCTGTGATGACATGATGGCACTAGAAGCACAGCAAAAACTAAATCCTATGCTTGGGTTAGCATAACGCGTCAGCGCGTAAAGCAACGCAATACATCAAAGTAAAACGACAATTAAACAGGAAATATCATGGCTGACGATAATCAGACTACCAATGGCGCCGCAGCAGGCGACCAAGCGCAAGCCCCACAATTCAACATTCAGCGTATCTTCACTAAAGATATCTCTTTTGAATCGCCAAATGCGCCGGCTATTTTCACAAAAGAGTGGAAGCCAGAAATTAAGCTAGATATTGACACCAGCACAAACAAACTAGACGAAAACGTTTACGAAGTTGTGTTGTCAGTAACCGTTACCGCTACCCTTGGCGAAGAAACAGCCTTCTTGTGTGAAGTTCAGCAAGCCGGTATTTTTGCTATTGGCGAAATGCCAGATCAGAACAAAGCGCATACGCTAGGTTCATTCTGCCCGAACATGCTTTTCCCGTATGCTCGTGAAACGATTTCAAACCTTGTGAACCGTGGAACTTTCCCTCCACTGAACTTAGCGCCAGTTAACTTCGACGCTATCTTCGCTGCTTACGTTCAAAAGCGTGCACAGCAGGCACAAGGCGAAGCGCCTAAGATGGACGCGTAAGCACCATTATGATGAACCCGAATTCGGTTTCAGTATTAGGGGCGGGGTCGTATGGCACCGCCCTTGCTTTTTGTTTAGCCAGAAATGGTAACCCCACCTTATTATGGGGGCGCGACGAAAAGCACATGGAAGCACTGGCTTCAAGCAGAGAAAATGCTCGCTATTTGCCGGGCGCGACCTTCCCTGATGCGCTTAATGTAGATGCCGATTTAGAAACCGTCATTGCCGCTAGTCAAGATATTCTTGTGGTAGTGCCAAGCCACGGTTTTGCTGCAATGCTTCAAAGCATTAAGCCTTTGTTGCAGCCTACCCATAGAATAATCTGGGCAACCAAAGGGCTTGAACCTAAGACCGGTCGCCTACTACGAGAAGTGGCAGAAGAAATTCTGGGTACGTCGTATCCACTAGCCGTGTTATCAGGCCCCACGTTTGCGAAAGAAATGGTGGCGGGCTTACCTACCGCTATTTCGTTGTCATCCACTGATGAAACCTTTGCTGACGAATTTGCTGCTAAGCTGCATTGTGCAAAATCGTTTAGGGTATACAAAAACCCTGACTTCACCGGCGTTCAATTAGGCGGTGCGGTGAAAAACGTGATTGCCATCGGCGCTGGATTAGCCGATGGGTTAGGTTTTGGAGCCAATGCACGTACGGCATTAATTACCCGTGGTCTTGCAGAGCTTACTCGCCTTGGCGTGAAGCTGGGTGCGCAGCCAGAAACCTTTATGGGTATGGCTGGCCTTGGTGATTTAGTACTGACCTGTACCGATAATCAATCACGTAATCGTCGATTTGGCTTAGCCTTAGGGCAAGGTAAATCTGTCGACACGGCGATTGAAGAAATTGGGCAAGTGGTAGAAGGCTATCGCAACACAGAAGAAGTGCATGTGTTATCGCATAAAGTAGGTGTTGAAATGCCGATTTGCGAGCAGATTTACGCTGTACTTTATCACGGTAAATCGCCAAAAGAGGCCGCATTAACCTTACTCGGTCGCGATCTCAAAAACGAAGGCTAGTTTGGCTAGCTAAACCACTTAAAACAAAACGCGCAGCTTCAACACTGCGCGTTTTTTTATGTCTAGCGTGCGCCGTCGTAACCTAACTGACGCCAGCTTTCATACACAAATACCGATACTGCATTCGATAAATTCATGCTTCTGCTGTCGGGTAGCATGGGAATACGTACTCGCTGTTCAGGCGGAAGCGCATCAATCACATCGTCGGGTAAGCCTCTGGTCTCTGGCCCAAACAATAAGGCATCACCTTTTTTATATTGTGCATCGCTGTGAAATGCTTTGCCTTTGGTAGTACAAGCAAAGATTCGGCTAGGTTTTTCACTTTCAATGTAAGCATCTAGCGAAGCATGGCGCTTAACATGCGCAAACTCGTGATAGTCCAACCCGGCCCTACGTACACGCTTATCGTCCCACTCAAACCCTAGAGGCTCAATTAAATGCAGCATGAAGCCGCTATTTGCGCATAGGCGGATAATATTTCCGGTATTAGGCGGAATTTCTGGCTGGTAAAGTACGATGTCTAACATGCTGGCTCACTGTAGAAATGCTAAATTGCCACGATTTTAAATGGCGATAACGAATGGGCGCTCATCGCCCATTCGCGCTATTTTACGCGCTTAGAAAATCAAATACAGTAGAAAGTGCAGCATCACGAATATCGTCTGATTCGGTAAGCACTTCATGATACGCCACAGGAATAATTTCTACCTGAGCATTGGGGAACTTAGCTGCCACACGACGTTGGCGTTTATTCTCAATAATACTGTCGCCATCTGCACTTAAGATTAGTGAGCGCGTTGTAATAGAAGCCGCATTGAGTTCAATGGTATTCATTGCGGCTTGCGCTGCACGTAACCATTCGGTTGTTACCCCCCCGAGTTGTATTTGGCGTTCTTCATCATAAAGTTGACGAAACAAGCTGTAGCGGCTTTTACTATGCGTAAGCTTATTCAGGGCATAAGGAAATGCGATATAAGGCGTTTGCCCGAAGAAATAACCCGACTCACGCTTTTTAATTTTATTGATACTAAGCCCTACACTAATAAGACTATTAGCCAACCAATTGGGTAACGCCGGTTTAATACCAAACATAGGTGATACAAGTACGGCTTTGTCGAACAAATTAGGGGCTTTCAATAGGGTTAGTGCGCCAATTGCACCGCCCATAGAATGGCAAAGTAACTGCAATTCGCCCTGTTGGCGTGGTATTACAATATCATTTACGAAAGTAATTAAATCTTCCACATAATCAGCGAAATCCGCCACGTATCCATGTTGAGGGTCGTGAGTCATACGGCCCGATAACCCTTGACCACGGTGATCAAGAATGAACACCGCAAAGCCATTTTGGTACAAATCGAAAATGAGTTCTTTGTATTTTAAGTACGATTCGATACGTCCGGAACTGATCACTACTGTGGATTTGGTTTTTTCTGGTATGCACCACGCGTAGCGCACATCAATATTATCTTTACCAACAAATTCGCCAAAGGTGACGGAGGTTTGCCAAAAAGGATTGATTGCAGTGGCAAAGGTTGAAGCTAAGTCTTGCTCCGACGTAAACGTCCAGCTCATAGAGGGTTGTCCTAATAGAATCGTTAGGCAGTGATGACTTAAACGCGACAGGGCAATGCGAAGCTATGCGCGTTAGTTAAGCGTTTTCTAACTTACGAGGGAAGGATAGTGTGACGCTTAGGCCACCTTCTTCTCTTGTCACTGCTTTTATTTTTCCATGATGCAATTCTACGGCTGCTTTTGCAATGGATAAGCCCAAGCCTACCCCTCCAGAAGCTCTTTCTCGGGCTAGGGTTGCACGATAAAAAGGGGCAAATACCCGCTCGCACTCTTCACTTGATAAACCTTCACCGTCGTCACATATGGTCACTGACCACTCGGTTTCAGTAACTGTAAACTCAACCGTTGTTAAGTATGCGCTGTGGCGAATGGCATTACGTAATACATTCTCTACCGCACGGCAAAGTAATACTTGGTCTACTAATACAGTCAACTTGGGTATTTCATCTATATCGAGGGCTTTATTACTGTTCGCGGCCTCAAACTGTCCATCGGTAAAGATATCGCGAAACAACAGAGATAAAGAGTAGGAAGAGAAGTTGGTTACCCCATTTTCAGCGCGACTCAGTTCTAGCAATTGCGTGACTAAGGCCTCCATACGCTCAGCTTCTCGTTCAATACGAGCTAGCGAAGCGGGGTCAACATTTTGCTGATGTGCCAAGCCAAGTGCCATTTGTAATCGAGCAAGGGGAGAACGAAGCTCGTGAGAAATATCAGCCAATAGCCGCTTTTGTCCGCTCCACATTTTCTCTAGTTGATTGGCCATAGAGTTGAAGTCTCTGCCCAATTGACCTAACTCATCTTGACGTTTATCCGTATTGTTAATACGCGTTTCCCAATTCCCATTTGATAATAAGCGAGCAGATTTTTGAATTTGCAAAATGGGGCGTGTAAGAGACTTCGCAAATAGCCACGACAATATGAATGTTGTCACTATAGCGATACAAAGAAAGAGAACAAAAGGAGGGGAGTTTTCACCTGGCGCTTCTAATTTAGCGGAAAACAAAGCGAAACGTTTACCGTCACGTTCAAAGAACATGGGGCCGGTTATTTTTAGGGCGCCCCGATTTAGCGTAATGGGCACTTTTTGATCGATGATTCTTTGTACATCACGCCTATCATCTTCACGTAACGGCGGACCACCCGCGGCAATCACACGACCTGAGTCAACATCAACTGCAATAGCTCTGCCTCGTCCTGCTCGGCCGTTTCTATCTAAAACAGCCCGAAGGGGGGCTTGCATAGCACGGTCACTCGTAATACCACTTAATACACGTTCTAGCTGTTGCAATTCTTTCGGCGTGGCACTATTTACTTGAAGTTCTTCGAAGAAAAACCGACTGCCCCACACAGCAAGTACAGCAGTAACAATAAAGGTAGCCCAAAACCATAAAAACAAGCGCCCCATAATGGCGCGGGCAGGGTTTATTTTACGAAGAAACGTCATTGACCGGGTAGCAACATATAACCCACACCGCGGATGGTTTTAATTTTTTCGATATTACTAATTGCGGCTATTTTTTTGCGTAAGTTACTTACGTGCATATCGATACTTCTATCAAACGCTTGAAGAGATTTACCTAATACCTTCAAACTAATTTCTTCTTTCGTCACTCGACTACCTGTGTTCAGCATAAGCAACCGAAGAATAGAGAACTCTGTACTGGTCAGGGTCATTTCAACCTCGCCCACTTTGGCGACCTGGCTACTACTACTTAAAAATAACTCATTCACAATCAAGTCTTGCTCAATGGTACCACCGCTGTTGGTCAATGCCAGTCTTCGGAAAATTGCTTTAATTCGCGCCACCAGCTCTCTATGATTAAATGGCTTTGGCAAGTAATCGTCAGCACCTAGCTCTAACCCTAGAATGCGGTCGTAATCGTCACCGCGCGCCGTTAACATAAGTACTGGTGTAGCATGGCTCACTCTTAGTTTCTTAAGTACATCGAAGCCATCCATTTTGGGCATCATGACATCAAGCAGAATGAGATCATAATGACCACCGGCCGTCGCTTCCGCCAACCCTGCCTGCCCGTCATTACTGACCTGAATTTGATACCCCATACTTGATAGATAGGTGGCTAGCATGTCAGTTAGTTCATTATCATCATCGATAATAAGAATGGACTGTAAATGAAACTCTGAACTCATGTTTTTGAAACCTACGACGGCTTGATTCATCTTATGGATACCCAAGTATAATGCATAGAGGAATGACAACGGTTAAATACTGCGCGCTGCGTTGTAAAACTAGGAAACACAATGAGCAGCTACCTAGCCATTCCCAAACACAAACGATGGAAATGATAAACTTTGTGACCGATAGAATCTGCGTATGGTTCAAACTTTACACAAGCTTTACACTGCGTTGACTGCTTTTGCCCGCAGAGTGAGTAAGCTTCTGGTGTGCGAATACAAAGGAGACGCCCGTGAATTCAATCCTCATTGCTGGGTTATTAGCTACCACCTTTACCCTAGCCCAAAACGTAAATGCGGCCCCTCAAGGCCCCAAAATGCGTGATCATGCTCCTGGGATGGAAATGATCAAAACGTTAAGTCGCCTTTCTCTTTCTTCAGAGCAAATGGATGAGGTGAAAAGCCTTGTAACCGCGTTTAAGGCCAATCACGAACGGCCAGACGCGCCCCCAGAGAGACCAGATAAGCCCGGTTTCGCCAACCTTTCGGAAAGTGAAATTCGTAGCCTAGTTGAAACTAGAATGGTGACACAACAATCGCAACATTTTGCTATTGCCGAACTTCGCAGTCAGATTTACAACCTGCTTTCTGAGTCGCAACGCAATATGATAACCGAGCTTGAAGCTAAGCGAGGATCCAAACGAGAAACTGCCCACGGCCTGAGAAGAGGGGCTAATAGAGGTGCTGACAGAGGCGCTATGCGAGGCCAGCCACCAAGAGTCCCTCGTCTACCGTTTGAAGAACTGCAATTGACTGACGAGCAGATAGCATCACTAGAAACCTTAAATGCCGCTTATCGTGAAACCCGCTTACAACGTAGAGCTACATTGGATGCACACAGAGACGCTGAAAGAGCCCTTGTAAGAAGTGGCAATTTCTCTGAATCTGCGTGGGATGCCCTTTATGCTGAATATAAAGATGATCTCGTTAACGCAGCGATAGAAGACATTACTCACAAACAAGCCACGTTTGCAGTACTTACCGATGTACAGCAAGCCGAGATGCAGCAAAAGCGCGAAAACATAGACGCGCTTCGCCGTTTGTTTAGCGATAACTAACCCTATTGGCTAGAAACAGATAACAACATGGAACGTAAGCAAAGACGCAAACCTTTAGTTTGCGTCTTTTTTTTGTACTGGCGAAACAATGTCGTACAAGTGAACCGCAGATTCAGCGCCTTCGACCTTTAACACACTCACTTCATCACCTAAATGGGTAATAGCAAATCGCCCATTTTCTACTGGCAACATAACGCTCTTAGTGGGTGATAAAAGCACCGGTAATGACTGCTGTTTATATAGCTGAAAGCTGTCATCTTTACGAATACCTTGGGCAACACCTAAATCGACGATCAACTGCTGATTACTCGTATTAACCACCCGCGCAAAAGTGGGCTCGCAGGTAATGGCGGCAGAGATATCGGTTACCGCTGCATTTACTGTATTCAACACCATTCGCCCGTACTCACTGCGCCAAAACAAGCTGTTGTTAGTATCAACTTGATAGGTATTTTCGAACCCCCAGTCTGCTTCACTGTGATAACTGTCGTTATAAATGATGCGTTGCCTGAAGGTATCTAACACAAACACTTGAAGGGTAAAGTTGCGCCTAACCGCCACCTCGTCGCTGTCAAAAAATGACTCACTTTGCGCTATCTGCTCAAACAAGCTTACATCTTTTATGTAGCCGAATAGTGCGAATTGCTGACCATAGGTATCACGTAAGTAAGTAGATTTTTGTTGCAACTCTACCCCTGAGAGCGCTTCGGCAGACCACATATCGGCGTTTGTCATGGCCTGTGATATTTGCATGACATTAGGCGTATCTGCAGTATTTTTCAGTTGCTGCGCGAATCGTTGCGTGATGTGTTTACCAATATTATAAATACCGCCTGTGGCCGCCTGCCGTGAATCGAGTAAGGCGAAGTGGGTCACCAGCAAACGCTTTTGAAAACGATTGGGTTCACAATCAAACAAAGGCGTTAAATTAACATTTACCACTACCGATAGCACATTGTCTTGAACGCTTTCGCTAATGATTTCAACCCGCTGTATTCGACCCGCGGTACGAAGCTCGGCTTTGCTGCTAAGTATCAGCCCATTGATTAGAACATCTTCGGCGGCAATAACACTTCCGCTCTTATAAGACGCATCGGCAATAGCATTTTTAATTACCGTAGGGCGAACAGAATCTAAGTCTGCACCGGTAAAATTGAGACTTGCTTCACCTTGTACCCATATGGCCATGGCAGTGCCGTGCCACATAGTTAATATTGCTATACCCAGACAAAGGTAGCCTTTCATGCTTTTCACCTACTAACCGAATATTGCGAACAGTTTATCTATTACAGAGCGCTCTTGATTCTTCTGCAAATCACCGGTGCCGCTATATTCAATGAGTGCGTTGCCCACTTTTGACGACACCACCGTATTACTTTCATCAACATCTTGCTTTCGTACTTCACCTGAAAAACGAATATATTCTTTCCCTTTATTCATGGTTATCCACTTTTCCCCGGTGACCAGCAGGTTTCCAGCTGGCGTAATGGCGGTAACGTAAACCGTTATACTTCCTTGCAATGAGTTTGACTGGCTTGATTGGGCCGAACTGGTAAATTCGCTGTCTTGTTCATGGTCAACTTCAAGATCATCGCCTTCAATTTGAATTCCACCTACCCGCACAGTTAAAGGTTCTATATCAAAGGTGCTGTTCTTGTCTTGGTTGTAATCAAGTGACTTCTCAGACTGGGTGGTCTCATCCAGTTTTATTAAAATCATATCGCCAACTTTGTACTGGCTATGGCGCTGATATAACCCCATGGCCAGCTCTGGGTTAAACAAAGATCCGCTAGGGATACGAACTTGTTCAACAGAATAAGCCCGCGGCGGTGCATAAGTAGGATCGCCTGGTGCAGGTTCATCAGAGGTGGGCGATATAGCGCGTTGCTCTACTTTTGGATTGGTTGGACTGCTTGCCACCACTTCTTCTTCTTGTGAAACCGTTTGGGCGCAACCGGTCATTGTAAAGATAAGGGTAAGAAACACTTTCTGGCATCGATTTTTCATAATGTGCTCTGAAGGAAATAAAAAATAATGTTGTTTAAGTGCCATCCATGACCCGAACAGGAGCAAGTTTAAACGAATAATTTCAACACGAAATACGTTCTTTAGTAACTTTGCAAAACCTTTACAAAACAATGATATGCCTGCGGGTATGGGGGAGTTATGGCCATTGAAACATCTACACAAGGCACGATAAATTCGCTGCTTTCAGCAGTGCCGTCAGCGGGGGGAAATTCCACCTCCAATACGGCAGAGGAAGCGGCAACGACTAGCCAGTCTTTGCCGTCTATGTTTGCCGCTTTGTTGTCAAATGAAGAAGCCAGCAATGACGAAACGTCAGAAACGTCAAGCTCACAAAGCAGTACTAGCACAAGTCAATTTGATACCAGCTTGTTATCGAACCTTGTCACTGATGACGCCATTAGCCTAATGCAAAATCAATTGCTTGGTGCCCTGCAAAATAATGTTTTCGCGGCGCTTACTGCGGCAGCATCAACGTCTTCAACCGACACCGCAGCGCAGTCATCAAGCAGCACTGCGCCTTCAACTACGGTTGAAGCAGCTAGTACGGAAACCGACCTGCCAACAACCTCGATGTTCGATAGCATGATGACATCAGCATTTGGTGAGGATGGATTGGGGCTGCAAGACGGTTTTGACACACTCAACATTGTGAACCATTTACCGGTTGTGTCTGATATTTATGAGGCGACGACATCAAGCCATATTGCAGCGGCATCCAGTATGGCGGGCAGTTTCTTATATGGCGGTCTCGGTGGACTACTTTATAACGCCGTTGACCTCACTGTAGAGGGGCTTACCGGTAAGAGTATCTCAAATAATTTATGGGACGCAGGTAAACAAATAATAAATGGCAATGCACCCACCGAAACCACCGATGAAAATAGTCTAATGGTAGATGAGGCTGATGGCGAGACGTCCTCAACCGCTGCTAGTGACGTTTATGAATTTGTACGTCGCCAAGTAAGTGGCTAAGGGTTGCGCTAGCCTTGGGTAGCTAACGTATGAGAGTTTTATGTATTTAAGAGCTTTGTGTTTAAAAGCTAGGTGCTTAAGTGATGTAAGCGGCGGCTAGCGCCGCCACGCTTAAAAATTAGGCTTAATTGGCTTGTACTCAGACGATAAGAAAAGCGGTGACGTTACCATTAAATCAGCGGTAGCTGGCGTACATGCCACTGGCACATTCCACACTGAACATAATCGCAATAGCGCGCGAACGTCAGGGTCGTGAGGAGCTGCGTTTAACGGGTCCCAAAAGAAAAACAGCGCATCGAGTCTGTTTTCAGCGATTAATGCACCAATTTGCTGATCGCCACCAAGTGGACCACTTTTAAACCGTTTTACTTCTAATCCAGTTTCGTCACTGATTAGCCCACCCGTAGTGCCAGTTGCCACTAGGTCACACTGCTTCATTATTTCGATGTGATTATTAACCCATGCTAGTAATTCGGGCTTTTTATGATCGTGAGCTACCAGCGCAACGGTAAGTTTACTCATACTTAGAAATTCCAACTGTCGTTTGTTTAACCATGGTTAATCCATATCATCGCCGATTTATGCGATAATTAGTATAAATATTCAGTTTTATACACTCAATTGTCAACATTATGTCATATCTCAGTGGCTACTATAGATAAAACTCCTACCCAGCTATTTAATGCGACATCTGTGGCACCAAAAACTTAAAATATTTATACATTTTTATTGCATAAATATTCCATATAAGTAAACTAGGCGACGGTTAAGGCATCCAACCCATTTTTAGGGTTGATACAGACACAGGAAGCACCGATGACACAACCAACTCTCGTTCGTGGTAGCAATACTGGGAACGTCAATGAGTTAACCTCTCCCCTGGATAGCTGCACATTGCATTGCTTGCGACAACGAATGTCTGCGAATATGCTTTTTCGGTAGCACACTTTTTACCTTTGTAATGTGGTAGCGGTTAGGCAAGTAATTTCGCCAAATCAGTTTACAAAGGTAAAAAGTGATTTTTTTCTCCATTTATTGAATTTCTCATTATGTATAACGTATCGATTATTGGTGCCAGTGGTTACACCGGCGCACAGCTAGTTCAATTAGTTCATCAACATCCTGCTTTGTCGCTTGAGGGGACTTACGTCTCAGAAAATAGTGCTGATGCGGGTAAAAATATTGCGGCACTTCATGGCAACCTAGCCCACCTCAACTATTCGTTGACGCCTATTAGCAATGACATATTAGTAGAGCTGGCAACGGAAATGGATTTTGTGTTGTTGGCGACCCCTCATGAAGCTAGTCACGACTGGATGGAAACCTTGTCTGCGGGCAAAGCAAAAATACTAGATTTATCTGGTGCGTTTAGAATTAAAGACACCGAAGTTTTTGAGCAGTTTTATGGTTTCCCTCATACCGCGAAGGCGAGTCTGCAAGAAGCGGTATATGGGTTGGCTGAATGGTACGAAGATGATATTGCACAAGCAGATATTATTGCAGTACCTGGCTGCTACCCTACTGCGAGTTTATCAGCGCTAAAACCTTTGGCAGCTAATGGCTTACTGGATGACGCGGTCCGCCCTGTGATCAATGCCGTATCGGGTGTATCCGGAGCCGGTAGAAAAGCCAGCCTAACGTCAAGTTTCTATGAAGTTAGCTTGCAAGCTTATGGTGTACTAGGTCATCGCCATACGCCAGAAATTGAAGCTTATTTAGCTACGCCGGTTATATTCACCCCTCATTTAGGTAACTTCAAACGGGGCATACTTGCAACGGTTACGGTTAAACTAAATAAGGGCGTGACCAGCGCTCAATTACATACCGCCTTTACCGAAGCTTATAGTAATGCACCTTTAGTAAGATTACGTTCAAGTTTCCCTAAAATTGACGATGTGGCGCATACGCCTTTTGTTGATTTACACTGGAAGCTTGATGAAACATCAGGTTATGCAGTAGTGACGGCAGCTATCGATAATGTCATGAAAGGGGCCGCATCACAGGCGATTCAATGCCTTAATATTATGACTGCGCAGCCGGTTGAAACAGGACTCGTGCAATAATGAACAGTTCACCCGTTGTAATTAAAGTAGGTGGCGCGTTGCTAGATGACGCTGCCGCAATGCAAAAGCTATTTTTAAGTATAAAACAAGTCAGCGAATCGCGCCCTGTTGCCGTGGTTCACGGTGGCGGCCCTTTGGTTGAAACACTAATGGCAAGTTTAGGCTTGGCAAGCACCAAAATAGATGGCCTTCGGGTAACCCCTGATGAACATATGCCTTACATCTGTGGTGCGTTAGCCGGCGCTGCAAACAAACAATTATGTGCTGCGGCGATTGCCTCAGGATTAACGCCCGTCGGCCTTTCTTTACTTGATGGCAATATGGTAGTGTGCCAACCGATGGCTGAGAAGTATGGCGCTGTAGGTATTCCTTCAACTGCCGATGCCACTTTCCTTAAGAGTGCGCTAGCGCAAGCCACGTTACCAATAATAAGCTCAATTGGCAGCAGCCCTGAAGGTCGCTTGTTGAATATCAACGCCGACCAAGCCGCGACAGTGGTTGCAGAGCTGCTTGACGCTGAATTGCTGTTGCTATCGAACGTTGACGGGGTACTTGATGCTGATAAGCAACTGATAGAAGTGCTTAATCAAGACTCCATTGCCGAGCTTGCACAAGCTGGAGTAATTACTGATGGTATGAAAGTTAAGGTAGACGCCGCACTGCAGTCTGCCAATACCCTCGGATTCCCTGTTTACATTGCTAGCTGGACGGCTGACATTACTGACATTTTGAATAAGAATACGGGCACGCAGGTATTACCTACATCGCAAGCACCGGAACATGGCGTACTAGGAGACGCATTATGAAACAAGACCTACTGACTTTTTCCAATTGGACACCCGAAGCAATGCATAAGTTGTTGAATTTGGCTGTTGAAATTAAACAATCACCTTCAAGCTACAGCAATGTATTAGCCGGAAAATCGGTAGTCGCCTTGTTTGAAAAGCCATCTTTGCGTACCCGTGTCAGCTTCGATATTGGCATTAACCGCTTAGGCGGCCACATGGTGTATCTTGATAGCCAAGGTGGAAAACTTGCTGGTCGTGAAGACGCGGTTGACATGGCAGCTAATTTAGCATGCTGGGCAGATGCTATTGTGGCCCGTGTTTTTTCTCACAATACCTTAGAGCAGTTTTCTCTTGCCTCTAAAGTGCCTGTCGTGAACGCACTGTGCGATAAATATCACCCGTGCCAGGCATTAGCCGATTACCTTACCGTCTTTGAACGCTTTGGTAAGACCCAAGGCATTACCATGGCTTACATTGGTGATGGCAATAATGTCACTCACTCTTTGTTAATTGCAGGTGCGTTATTAGGCTGCAATCAAGTAGTGGTTACCCCTGAAGGTCACGAATGTGATGCCGAGATAGTCGCGCACGCTAAAAAGCTTGCCGAACAAACTGGCGCGACCATTGTTGAAAGCCATGACGTTAGCGCTGCAAACGGCGCCGATGTGATCTACGCTGATACCTGGTTGTCGATGGGTGACGAAACGCCTTTGGCTGATATTAAAGCGAAATTTATGCCTTATCAGGTTAACGAGGCGCTGATGGAATCTACCGGTGCAAGCTATGTTATGCACTGCCAACCAGCACACCGCGACCTAGAAATTACAGGTTCGTTGATTGATAGCGATAAATCGTTGTTAATGCAGCAAGCCGAAAATAGAATGCATGGCCAAAACGCCATTCTCACTCAATTATTAAGTGCCTAAGAGGACTCTTTTAGATGCAAAACGTAAAGAAAATCGTACTCGCCTATTCAGGCGGCCTTGACACTTCAGCCATCATTCCATGGCTTAAAGAAAACTACGACTGTGAAGTTGTTGCCTTTGCGGCCGATGTTGGCCAAGGCGATGAAGAGCTTGAAGGCTTACACGAGAAAGCCATTGCTTCTGGTGCTAGCGAATGTCATATCGTTGACTTGAAAGAAGAGTTCGTACGCGAATACATCTACCCTACCATCAAAACCGGTGCGGTATACGAAGGTGAATACCTACTTGGTACGTCTATGGCGCGCCCTGTTATTGCTAAAGCGCAGGTAGAAATTGCCCTTAAAGTAGGTGCAGATGCACTTTGTCACGGTTGTACCGGTAAAGGTAACGACCAAGTACGTTTTGAAAGTACGTTTGCGGCCCTTGCACCACAGCTTACTGTAATTGCGCCATGGCGTGAATGGGACATGGTATCTCGTGAAGACTTATTAGCTTACTTAGCTGAACGTAATATCGAAACCACAGCCTCTGCCACCAAAATTTACAGTCGCGATGCAAACGCATGGCATATTTCTCACGAAGGTGGGGAATTAGAAGATCCATGGCAAGAGCCTACTAAGCAAATCTGGACCATGACAGTTGATCCAGAAGATGCACCAGATGCGCCAGAGCGCGTAACGCTTTCATTTAACGAAGGTGAACTTACTCACGTTGACGGTGAAGCTTTATCGCCTTACCAAGCATTGGTTAAGCTAAACACAGTTGCTGCTGCACATGGTGTTGGCCGTATCGATATTGTTGAAAACCGTTTGGTTGGCATGAAGTCTCGTGGTTGTTATGAAACACCAGGAGGCACGGTAATGCTTAAAGCTTACAAAGCCCTTGAAACCATGGTGCTTGATAAAGCTGCGCTTAAGTACCGCGAACAAATTGGCCTAGAATTCTCGCACGTAATGTACGACGGCCGTTGGTTCACAGCCTTAAACGATGCCTTGCTAGCGGGCGCTGAATCTTTCGCTAAGAAAGTGACTGGCGACATCGTAGTGAAGCTTTATAAAGGTCAGGCGACCGTTACTCAACGTCGTTCACCAAACAGCCTATACTCTGAAGATTTTGCTACCTTTGGTGCAGATGATGTTTACGACCAAAAACACGCTGAAGGCTTTATTCGCCTGTTCAGTCTTTCAAGTCGTATTTCTGCATTGAAAAATCAAGGTTAAGGAGTAACACATGGCATTGTGGGGTGGTCGATTCGAATCAGGCGCTAGTAGCATGTTCAAGCAGGTTAACGATTCGTTGCCGTTTGACCAAGTGATGGCAAGCCAAGATATTCAAGGCTCTATTAGCTGGTCTCGTGCACTGCAAAAAGCAGGCGTACTAACCACAGACGAACAAGCACAACTTGAAGGTGCACTTAGCGACTTAAAAGCGAAAGCTGACGCGGGTGAACTAGACTTTAACGCATCTAGCGAAGAAGATATTCATAGTTTTGTTGAGTCTGCGCTTATTGAGCAGCTTGGTGATATTGGTCGTAAATTACATACGGGTAGAAGCCGTAACGATCAGGTAGCTACAGATTTCCGATTGTGGGTACGTGAGCATATTGCTTCACTTCGTAGTGATGTTGTAGCCGTTATTCGTTCACTCCTTAATGCCGCAAGTCGTCACCAAGAAGCGATTATTCCTGGTTACACCCACTTGCAACGTGCTCAACCTATTCACTTTGCACACTGGTGCTTAGCGTATGTTGAAATGTTTAAGCGCGACTTAAGCCGTCTAGACGATTTGAAAGTACGCATGAACCAGTGTCCATTGGGCTCTGGTGCATTAGCGGGTACAACCTATCCGGTTGACCGCCACGCTATTGCTGAAGAGTTAGGCTTTGACTCGCCATGCTTAAACAGCCTTGATGCGGTTTCAGACAGAGACTTCGTGTTAGAGCTTTTGTTCGTTGCTAGCACCAGCATGATGCATTTGTCTCGCGTAGCTGAAGACATGATTTTTTATAACTCTGGTGAAGCGGGCTTCTTGCAGCTTGGCGATAGCGTAACCTCTGGTTCGTCGCTAATGCCGCAAAAGAAAAACCCCGATGCATTAGAGCTTATGCGCGGTAAATGTGGCCGTGTATTCGGTTCACTTCAAGCCTTGCTTGTGACCATGAAGGGTCTTCCTCTTGCCTACAACAAGGATATGCAAGAAGACAAAGAAGGCGCTATCGATACGGTAAACCAATGGCATATTTGCTTATGTATTGCTACCGAGGTGCTTGATTCATTGCAGCTTAATGAAGACCGTTGCCGCGAAGCTGCCACACAAGGTTTTGCTAACGCCACTGAACTTGCCGACTACCTAGTAGGTAAAGGTATTCCGTTTAGAACCGGTCATGACATTGCCGGTAAAGTGGTACTAGAAGCCATTGAAGCAGGCTGCGCGATTGAAGACTTACCTTTGGCAAGCTTACAAGCGGTTTGCGATAAAATTGAAGATGATGTTTATACCGTATTGCAATTAGAGTACGGCGTGAACCAACGCAACATATTAGGCGGCACTAGCAAAGAAACAGTGACAAAAGCACTGTATCAAGAGCTAGAAAACCTAGATAAGCAAGGGTAGTAACATGGTGCTTGCACATCATGACGGCGTTAAACTTTTTAGAAGTTCACTGCCGTATATCAATGCTCATCAAGGGAAAACCTTTGTTTTGATGTTCGGTGGCGAAGCCATTGAACATCCTAACTTCCCCAATATTATTCATGACATTGCTCTGCTGAACACCTTAGGTGTTCGCGTGGTAGTGGTGCATGGTGCACGCCCGCAAATTGATCAACGTGTTGCCCTTCGCAATATTGAAGGTCGATTTGAAAATGGCGTGCGCATTACCGATAAGCAAACCCTAGAGTGCGTTAAAGATGCCGCAGGCTCTGTGCGCTCACAGGTAGAAGCCTTACTTACCATGGGGCTACCCAATTCACCGATGCACGGCGCACAAATTCGCGTGTGCTCAGGTAATTTGGTGGTTGCTAAGCCTATGGGTGTAAGAAACGGTATTGATTTTGAAAATACCGGTATGGTGCGTCGTATAGATACCACCGGTATTAACGATCACCTCAACGATGGCTCAATTGTGCTGCTCTCCCCTATGGGGTATTCCGCTACAGGGGAAGTCTTTAACCTTTCCCATGAAGATGTAGCCACACAAGCAGCTATTGCCCTTAAAGCAGACAAGCTTATTGTTTTCTCTAACTTCGACGGTATATACAATAGCGAAGACAAGCTACTTCGCACTATTGAGCGCCCTCAGTTAGAACAGCTTATTATGAGTGGCAATATTACCACCGAAGATACTGTATTACGCGCACTCACCACCAGCGTGGCTGCTGGCGTACCTCGCGCGCACTGCATTAGTTACGAGAAAGACGGCGCATTGCTGCAAGAACTCTTTACCCGTGATGGTACAGGCTCGTTGGTGATGGAACATCACTACGAACAGCTTCGCGCAGCAACTATTGATGATGTGGGCGGCATCTTAAAGCTCATTAAACCGCTAGAAGAAAGCGGCGTATTGGTAAAACGCTCTCGTGAACGACTAGAAAGTGAAATTAACCAGTTTATTGTAATTGTTCGCGACGGCATGATCATCGCGTGTGCGGCGCTTTATCTTTACCCCGAAGATGGTTGCGCTGAATTAGCGTGTGTGGCTACCCATCCTGATTATCGCGGTAAAAACCGTGGTGAGCGCATTTTAGATGAAGTTAAGATACGAGCCCGCGAAGCAGATATCAATCGTGTATTCGTACTTACCACAGTGACGGCGCACTGGTTCTTAGAGCAAGGTTTTGAACACGCAGATATTAGTGCCTTACCTGAAGTGAAAAAAGAGCTTTATAACTTTCAGCGTAACTCTAAAGTGTTCACGCTAAATATCTAGCAATGTCGTGGCGCGCTGACACTTTAGCGCGCACCCTGTTAACAAAAATAGAAAATTGTTAATAATTATCAGTAATTTAAAACAATATTCTCGACAAATAGCCTAGCCTGAGATAACGTTGATGACAGAATAATTACTCGGTTATTTGTAGTGTTTAATCGTTGCAGTACTTTACTCAAACGTTATCTTCTTCTCAATGCAGAGCATGTTCGCGCCCCAGACGCTGATACATGGAAGCTTAGCGTGCTGCGAATTATCCTGCTTATCGGCGTTACCCTAACCTCAGCCATTGTGCTGCACTCTTCTTATGCTGCCTATCAAGAAGGTATGTACTATGTTCTATACCTTACCATTGGCTTTTCAGCATTACTTTACGCTACCTTGGGGCTTCGTAAAGGACAAATAAAACTCGCATCAGCCAGCCTTACCCTCACCATTGTGTTAGCAGGACTGTGCATACTGTTCTTCACGATTGATATTGCTTCCGCTCGCTACGGCTTGTTATTTTTCTTCACGCTTCCCATTATTTTGCGGCTATTTTACGGCAATAAAGCCGCAATGATTGGTATGTTTGTAAACCTCATTCCTTTTGCGGTTTTAATCAACAACGAGCCAATAGCCCCACTTTTCGGCATCGACATCACCTTACCTGACACTCACACCTATTTGAGTTCGTTAATATTCATGTTTTTCAATTTTTGCCTTCCCATGGCCGTCATTCGCGTGATGACATCATTGGAAAGTCAATCATCGTTAAACTTGAAGCAAACGAAAAAGATGGAAAAGCTTGTGAGTCGCTATCAAGAAATCTTTAACAACGGCGGCACCCCTTCTTTGTTTTGTGATCAACAAGGGAAGATATTACAAGCTAACAAAAGCGCCCGAAAACTGATTACTCAATTACCGGAACCCTGCCAATATATTCATCAACTTTTTGAGCTAAATAAGCCACTTAGTGCTGGTCATCGACAAAAAACACATATAACGGGCAATCCACACGCCACCTTCGAGC
The DNA here is from genome assembly GCF_001562125.1 of Alteromonas sp. Mac1. NCBI lineage: Bacteria > Pseudomonadati > Pseudomonadota > Gammaproteobacteria > Alteromonadales > Alteromonadaceae > Alteromonas > Alteromonas sp. Mac1. The sequence goes on along the minus strand of NZ_CP013932.1, from coordinate 539,313 downwards.
TTCAATCTGCCAGCCTTCAGCTTCACAAAAAACAATTAATCCATTGCTTCGACGTATCTGAGGCAACGGAACATGACCGTAAGTTCGACGCATTTAAACGCCAGCATTTTGAAAAGCATTATTACGATGAGCTCACAGGTTTGCGAAACCATCATTATTGGAATAGCAGTGTTAATCAGCCGGTACCCGCAAACACGCAGGCGGTCATGCTTAAACTGGCGAATTTGCGTGACATTAATTTGCAGTATGGTTTTACCCAAGGTGACAAAGCAATGGCACGATGTGCAGCGCAGATACAAAGCGCACTGCCCGCATCGGTGAACGTGTATCGCTTACCTGGCGCTAGATTTCTGGTTTCATGTCAACACGACTCGCACCAGTCCAAAGACTTTAATGCTTGGCTTCGGGAGAAGCTTCCCTGCGCTATTCAGATTGATGACAATCTCGTAAAGCTGTCTCAACCATTAAACTGGCTGGGCGGTTTTGTACATGTTACCACCCCCCAGTCGCCTTCTCAGGTTACTGAGTCTTGTGCTATTGCCCTAAGCCAAGCTAGTAGCGACAAAGATTTCAGCCAATTTGATAGCAATGTAGTAAAGCTTATTCGTAAAGACACGCAACACAGAGACAAGGTGAAGCGATTACTCGACAACCGCTGTTTAGCGTTATGGCTTCAACCTCAGGTTTCCATTGATAATGCAATTGTAGGTTTTGAAGTACTGGCTAGGCTCAAAGATGATGAAGAGAATAAAATACTTCACCCCTATCAGTTTCTTCCTGTGATTGAAAAAAACAACTGGCATATTCTCTTCACCCAAAAAGTGCTTGATAACACCATTGAGCTTATTGAAAATTGGCCAAGCAGTATTCCCCCCGTTCCCGTGGCCATAAATTTGTCGGGCCCAGAACTACTCAGTGATTTATTCTACGAAAAATTACTGCGCCGATATTCAGAAAGCGCCTTTTTACGAGAGCGCTTGAAGCTGGAGTTAACAGAAACCTCGGTATTAGCGAGCCACCAAGAAACGAAGCGCAGGCTAACTTCATTGGCCAATGTGGGCGCGACTATTATTATTGATGACTTTGGTACTGGCCACGCATCACTGTCACAACTTATCGATATGTCAGCATCGGTGTTAAAAGTTGATAGAGAGTTTATTGATCGTATAGATAGCTCAGATCGCCACCGCAAGATTGTTCAAATGACGATAGAGTTGGCAAAAAGCCTTGATATGCAGACCATTGCTGAAGGAGTAGAAACGCAAGCACAGCTTAACCTACTTGTTGATATGGGCTTTACTCTTTTCCAAGGGTATTTGTACGGGAAACCAGCCCCACTTGAAGCGTGGCACGGAATGGACAAAGCTATTACTGTTGGAAAGCCTGCAATTTAATAACCGTCTATAACAAATTTAAATACCTATTCTCTTGCATTTTCACTCGACTCTCGCTTTACTGGTAAGACCAGAAGAGCGAGAACGACAGATGCCTAAAGATATCAGCGTTACCTGTGAAGACAGTACTCACTTAACCGCAACACTCTACACACCCGAACACGCCGTTAAAGGCGCAGTCATGATAGCGCCCGCCACAGGTATTAAACGTCAGTTTTACTCTGCATTTGCTAACTACCTCTGTGAACAGGGATTTGGTGTGATCACATTCGATAACCGCGGTATTGCTGAATCGTTAAAAGGTAAGGTCAAACACAGTAAAGCCTCCTTGGTCACCTGGGGGCAGCAAGATATGCCCGCAGTATTAGAAACCTTAAAAATGCACTTCCCCAAGACTCAATACTTTTTAGTCGGTCATAGTGCTGGCGGGCAACTGTTAGGGCTAATGCCAAACGTGAATGACCTTACTGCATTTTGTAACTTTGGAAGCTCATCGGGTAGTTTGCGTAACATGCGGGCTAGGTATTTGCTCAAAGCGCACTTTTTCATGAATGTCTATATCCCTTTGAACAACTTACTTTTCGGACACACTAAGTCTCACTTAGTCGGCATGGGTGAGCCTTTACCTAAAGGTGTTAGCAAGCAGTGGCAAAAGTGGTGTAATGGCCAAGGTTACGTGAAGGAAGCTTTTGGTAAAGAAGTACTCAAGCACTGGTATGATGAACTACGCCTGCCATCTAAATGGTTGTTAGCCAGCGATGATGATATTGCCAACCTGTCAAACGTTGAAGATATGATTAGCGTCTTTCCTTCGCTAGAGGCAGAAATTCGTCTAATCGAGCCCAGCGACCATAATCTTACAGAGATAGGCCACATGAAGTTTTTCTCTAGAAAATGTCAGTCGTTGTGGCCTGAGGTAAGTGATTTTCTTATCTCTCACCTCAACGCTTAATTTCTACCAACAATGCTTCGGCTTGTGGGCGGATATCAGAATATTCTTCGACGGTAAGTAACGACGTTAGTATTCGCTCGGCCTCATCACGTTTATCCAAGTTATAAAGCGTATAGGCTAAATGGTATTTAAGCGATGGTGATATAGCATCCCTTGCCGACGCCTCTCTTAGAATGGGTAAACTTTCGTTGTAACGATCATTAAGCGCTAAACTCCAACCGTAGGAATGCAAGACATCTGCATTGTTAGGCGCAAGCTCATACGCTTCTTTTGCATACACGAAGCTTTGGTCTGTATCGGTAGGGAAGTGTAAAATAGCTAACCGGTTTAACATGGCATATCGGCTATTATCATCAACAAGACTGAGTAGCTGTTGATAATGACCAATAGCCAGGGCTTTGTCGCCATAGTAATAGTGATATTGAGCAAGTAAATTGCGGGGAAAATAACGCGTTGGCTCTTGCTTTACTATGCTATTTAAGCGCGCCAAAAAGCGGTTAAAACTTTGTTTTTGAACGCTAATTGAATACAGTTTAGCTAAGGCCAAATCGAAACTTGCATCAAGTGCCAATACGTTTTCAAAATGCTTATAGGCTGTGTCTAGTTGCCCTTGCGCTTGTGCTAATTCGCCCTGCTTAAACCTAACCAGCGGATCATTCGGGAAGTCGTTTTCAAGCATTTCAAGGGAGGCTGCGGCATCGTTCAGTTTCCCGGAAACAAGCATCAACTTCACCAGCTGTAAATGGATATTTTTATCATCTGGCACTAGTTGATGGGTGCTTTTCATTACCTCTAAGGCCTTGGCTTGCTCGCCTAAAGCTGTCCAAAGTGCGACTTGCGCAAGTCGTGTATTAATAGAAAGCGACGGGATAACATCCATCTTCTTAAGGGTAGTCAGCGCTTGTTGTTTATCGCTTACTTTTATGAAAAAACCTGCTAGTTGAACTAATGCGACTTGGTTCCCAGGCTCGCTAGCCAATAGCTTTCTTAGCAACTCTATAGCGCTCTTGTAGTCGCCTATTTGCGCATAAGCCGCTACCGCCGCTAAGGTAACGTTCGACGGCGTTGATGCTCCATTAGATACTAATATTTTACGAAAGCCCGAAATGGCAGCCTGAAGATTACCCATTTGAAAATCAATTTTGGCCAACTGAAAAGCAACTTGTAAATGTTCAGGACGCGAAGTAGAAAGGGAGAGTAATATTTCTCTAGCTTCATCTAACTCATTACGTTGAAGCAACAAAGTTGCCTGATTATAGCGTGCTGCGAACAACCTAGGTGATTGTATAAGAACCCTATCAAGAACCTCTTGTGCTTTTTCGAATTGTTTATCAATAATAAGCTGCGCTGCGTACATATTTTGAATCGACACGTCATTTGGAAAGCGGGCTAACAACAACGTTATTGCTTCACCAGCTAGCACCGAGTTTCCGTTATTAAGATGATGTAGCGCATAGGTCATCAGCACTTGTCGGTTTTCAGGGTAACGTGCCTTTAAGCTAGATAGTTGCGCATTGCTTTGAGCAACTTTTCCGCGACTTAAGGCAACTCGCACTGCATATAAAGCGACATTGACGTTATTTGGGTACGCCTCTTCAAGCTTATTCAATAAGTTTACTGCTGCAAAATTTTGCTTGTTCTCGAGAAATAGTGTTCCCAACACTAACGCTTGATCAATATTGCTATCTATCAAGGTTTCTGCATGAGGTTGCAAAGCAGACATCGCCGATTTCTTATCCCCAAGCGCTATATTAGTGCTTGCTAGCAATATCGCCGTTTGTACATCTTCTTCTGTGTGCTTTGCATAACTGAGAAAATTATCACGCGCTGTTTCGTAATTCTTCTGCATCAACGCCACCATACCGCGCAGGTAATAAAGTGCAGGTTCAGTCTGCAGCATAACGTCATCAACATTCGCTAATTGAGTCGCTATTTGCTCTAACTGGGGCCTAATAACAGCTAACGATTCTACCTGACTGGTGAGCCAACTATTGACGAACAATACATAAAGATCGCCTTCCGTTTGTAACAACAAATCTTCTGTGATTAAAAGCGCCGCATCAAAGTCAGAAGAAGAAATGTAAGCATCGATTAAACTACGCGCCATGGTTGGGTTATTTGGAGCCAATAAAAAGGCCCTACTGTAAAAGGCCTGTGCTTGTGCATACTCTAGACGCTCATTTGCCAACCGCCCCTTTAACCACCATGTTTGTGCTTGGCTATCATTTTGTGTCATAGATTTAGCCAATAGTGCTTCAGCTTCCGCATAACGACGGTCAAGAATGGCTAATAATGCCAATCCATTTAGGCCTTTAGGGTGATCTGCGGTGAGTGCGAGGATTTGGTCATATTCATATTTAGCACACAACATTCTAGATTGCTGCATACAGGCTTTTGCGCGGATCGTATGCCAATTTATGCGTGTTTCAAGAGGCAGTGGTGAATCAAAACCAAGAGCGAGTATACGTTCACTATCGCCTAAGCGAAGCAGTACTTCGCCCCATGGTTCGAAAATGAGTCCTGCGTCGCCCCCGGCATCAAAGGCCTCTCTAAATGCAGCATCTGCTTGGGTAAACATGCCATTAACTTGATACAATTGTGCTAATAAGATCTGTGCAGGTAAATAGTCTGGTTCAGCTTGAAGTGCATTTTTTGCATAAATGAATGCTTCTTTGTATTCCTTTTGGGCGAAGGAAGCTTTCCCTTTTTCATAATCCTCGTTATTCACTGAATATACCGAGAAAGATAGAGAAAGACTCACAAAGAAAACAAGCGCACACCGTGCGCTTGTAATTATAGATATCAGGGGCGAGGTTTTACTCATTAAGTAACATGCTCTGCTATAGGCAGTCGCTCGATACACTAGTAGCGGCGTACTCTTCTAAAGCTTAAGAATAACAAGAACAACGCCAATACTGCAATGGTAGGCGGCTCTGGGACAGTTACTACCGGAGGCGCTGAAGGTGTCTCGTAATTAAATACATAGTTATGAAATTCACGAGCGCCTGTATATGAAACCGCGGCGAAAGAACCATCAAACGACGCACCACCTCGGGTTGTCGCTAGAGGGGCTAGCACCGAACCTTTAACAGCTAAACTATTAAAATCAATACTTTCTGCGTCGTAGAAGTTCCACAGTACATTTGAAAATGCTTCGCTACCGTTGAAACCATTGTTTAGGTTTACACCACCACCCACTACGATGTCATTCGCAACAGCATCACCTGCTGAAACATTAATGATAACGGTTTCTGCATCGCCCCAGTTCAGCGATAAATTACTGTTTTGCGCGAAGATATCGCCAGCGGATACATTAAATACTGCAACGCTGTCTGTACCTACATAATTAAATATGCCATCACTGTATGTGCCATTCGCGCTAAGACTGGCAAAGTAAGCTGAATCGGCGTGCAGCGAGGCCGCTACTTCATCAATACTGAGGTTGGCATTATAAATCGCTTCGCCATCATTACCGTCATTCAGTTCTACATGCGACACATTAAGCGCGCCACCGTAAACCAAGTTATTGTCATTTAATACGCGAATTTGATTGGCATTTACGTCACCCATAATAGTAACGGCATCGATGGCAGTGTCTGTATTTGCTAGCCGACTACCAAACTCAACCGCGCGACCATTAGCGTTTAAGTCACCACCGATAAGGACTTGGCCCTGCACATCTCCACCTTGAAAGTTATAATCTTCCAACAAGATGAGGTTGTAAGTACCCAGCGTACTTGAAGTAGACTCTGCGGCGCTCACTGAAGCTACAAATGTAAACAACGATATCACTAATACGACTAAGCGAAACATCACGTACTGCCTTATATTTGTATGAAGTTCAAACAAGTCCATCAACTTAGGAAATTAAGTCAAAACTTGTGCATTGCCGCAACAAAAGCAAAATTCATACCATAAATTCAACCCTATGACTTTAATGAAGTTTATGAAATAAAACCTAATACCAACTGAAAAAATGTAAAAATCATTGACAACTGACAATATTTTTTACATGAAATTAACTAAAAGCACCAACCTGGTGCGAAAGCTACTTTGAGTTGGTGTCCCAAAAAGCGATGCGCCTACCCACTTATTTGATAGGAGTGAACGCAAATTTTATTATGATTATGGTATAAATATCAGCCCTTCGTGTGGTGAAACATCACCGCGACAAATAGCGGTAAAGTTTTGTATTAACGACGCAATATTTTTATGCTCTTTTACTGACAACCATGAAGAGGTCCACAACATGGCTTCTTTTACAAAAGCCCCGCTTTGTGCGTGAAATTTACTTGCACCTAATTCCGTCATTCTGGTTTGAATGTGCGCTGGTGCGAAGAAGAACTCATCGCTATTGCCAGAGGCGTCTTCGGTATTTTCAGCGCCATCCTCTGTGCCCGCGTCTTGCCAATGTGTTAATCCCACTTGCACATAGCGCATTAGGTCGTCACCAAGCCTTGTCTTTAGCCGCTGCTTAACCTCACTGTTTCCCGACATATCTACCACAATACTGGCTTTACTGTGGATGTCATCTAGGTTGTCATAGCAAACCACTTGATTGTAAACATCTAGTCCCTCAACAAACTCTTGGCTTTTACCAGAAGTTACACCTACCACGTGATAGTCATCTTTTTTAAGGGCATAGGCCAACCCTAAACTGGTTTTGCTTGATGCACTTAATACAATCACTTGTTTTGGCTTAGGCGCGTTGTACTGGTCGATTAAATCCCATAAACAATAAGATGTAATGTATAAAGGCCACAGTAACATTTGCAGGTTTTCACGGTGTGACTGGGTCTTATCACCGCCACTTTCTAACGGGCGATACATGTTATAACCCTGCGGTAATGAATTTCTATGCGCGCTGGTATCTATCAGATTTCCTTGAGCAAAAGCAATGGCGTCCATATGCAGGTGCGTGGCAGGCGGGAAATACCCAAAATAACGGCTGCCTACGTCCACTCCCTCTGCGCTAGACGCTGACACCTTCCCAATACCCCACACAGGAATAACCCCCCACTTATTGTTGACGTTGCTCTCAAGTGGTTTGTTGGAAGCAGCTTTGTCGGCAAGAGCTTTGTCGGAAACCGCTGGAAAAAACTGCCAATATCCAAGCTTTTCACCCATCATGAAATAAGTGAGATTGTTGGCGGTAAACGCAAAACGCTCTACTTCAAAAGTCACGCCCTCTTTCGACAGCCCTTGATTAGAAAGATCGGTGTTTTCTGTCGCGACTATACGGTGTTGGCTTAAGTCTTGTTTATCAACTTGAAACTGTTGCATAACCTTGTTCCCTTTTTCTTAGAATTAGAGTTTGCCACTGGCTGATAGCATATGCATGTACTCCATGAGTTTCCCCATAGCAGGTTGCGACGCGGCTTTAAGGCGCCCTAACACTTGTAGTTTCGGCATATCGTCTCTGGCCACTCCATGAACAATTTTGGAAAACCCATCGAGCCTACAATTGTGGATCCATGCTCGAAGCTCAGGTGCCTCGCCCCAAATATGCATATTTCGCAGCATGGCTGCTGTCATAGGTACCCAGTCAATATCACGATTGGGCAAAGGGACAACTTGGGTCAGTTTCTGTTTGGTAGCTTCATCATCATAGGCTGCTTCAACATGCGCAATTAGCGCCGCACTGAACACCGGTTGGTAAGCTCGCACGGTTTGCGGCGTAATAGTATTGCCCTCAAAAACAGGCTTTATCTCTAGATTTGTGAGTGCTGACGCCGAACAGTCCACCACCAAAGCATCTTCTGGCATTGCCCACTGAGTATCCTCGAACGTAAGTGCCTCTTTTGACACATGGGTCACTCTGCCATGGCGAATAATATTGGGTAGGGTTTGCAGTGCCGCTAATTCGGCTTCACTTACCGTTGCGCCATGGAACATAGCAGGCCTGACGTCTTTATCTATACGCAGCATCACGCCCTTTTCCTCTAATTTATCGAACATATCATCAATAGAGGTCGACTGAGCAATAGCTTCCATTTGGTTCGCTTGCGCACCGATGGTATCGAAGAAAAAGTCATCTAGTGGCTGGGTGTTTTTTCGATTAAGCAGCCATGCATCCCGCGATACCACCCAATGGATGTTTTCAGGGTTTACAAGATTGCTAAGCAACCATAAACAAGTGTCGATCCCCGTTTTACCGCCGCCTATAACCACATAGTTTTTATGCCCACGTACACGTTGGGTTAAGGTGTTTACTGGCGTAAAATCAACATTTTCATCAAGTGTAAAGCTAGGCTTGTGGGTAATGGGAATGCTGGTTTTTAAGTAGGTCGCATCCACGATTTTTTTATTAACGGTAACCTCAAAGGTTTTATTGCCCGTGATATTAGTAAATTTGCCATCGCCTTCGTATTGGCTGAGAGGAAAATACTGTACGCGACCTGAGGGTAAAAAGGTCTCTTGCATGACTGCATCAAAATAGGCACTCACCTCAGCACCAGAGGCCAGCCCCATTAATCCTTCATTCATTCCTGTTTTATCAATTACGCCGCGATTTAACTCTCGTGAACAAACACCATAAAAAGCAGAAGGCTGATGTAGGGTGACAAAAGGATAAGCTAAGTTCCAATGACCACCAGGCTTAGCGTATTTATCGACTATGATAATGCTGGCATCGGTTTCACTGAGCAGTACATCGGCAAATGCCATGCCTACCGCCCCACTTCCCACAATCAAATAATCGCAAGTTAATTGTTCTGCTTTCATATACTATGTCCTTTATGTATGAACCTGCCTGCACGCGGGTTTATAGAATGTAATCACGCTAAACGACAATCTAATGGAACGATTGAATATAACAGTGTTATATTCAATATATATAACGCCGTTATATTGCGCAACATGTAAATTCAATGTAAATGAAAAAAGATACTCGTCAGAAAATTTTAGAAGCGGCTTCGACCTTGTTTTTGAAAGGGGGCACCCATGCATTAAGTGTACGTGCTATTGCTGAGGGCGCTGGTATGTCTACCATTGGCATTTACAGCCACTTTAAGGGGAAGCAAGGTATTCTTGATGCCCTATATATTGAAGGCTTTACCCTTGTCGATGAGATGATGAAAAAGTCAGAGGGTAATACCCCATCAGACCGGTTACTAAATGCCTGCGAACACGTACTGCGATTCTCTGAAGCACATGCAGCGCATTACAATTTGATATTTGGGTCTAACCTTAAAGACTACACCCCGAGTGAGGACGCAATTGCTGCAGGGGAAAAGGCGTTTATTACGTTAACTAAAGTGGTTTCAGCGATAATTAAAAAAGAGATTGCTGTAGAAGAGCGTCAAGATATAGCCATGCAAATTTGGGCGTTGTGTCATGGTTATATAAGTCTAAACCAACATGAAATTCGCAATAGAATTAATTGGGTGGACTGGAAGGCGCGGGCATTGAATGCTATTCGGCTGCACGTTTACGCGCTGGTTGCTACGCACAACAGTCATTTATAATGGACGCTTGTTAAAGACGCTTGTTAAAGACGCTCATAAAAAGACTGCAAAGCAGCAACACATTTACCAGCCTACCACGAGTAGGCTCGAGTTAGGTGACAACCTATGTGTTGCTGACTCAAAGCAAAGTTCGCGGCTTATTTCGCTTCGTTTAGCGCATCATCGATGTCTTTCGCGCTATGCCTATCTTTAAGCTGCGCATCGCCCCACGTACGATTAACAATTACGCCGCGCTGTACTGCAGGGCGAGCCTCAATTTCTGTAGCCCAGCGTAGAACATGTTTGTAATCTTTAACTTGTAAGAAAGTTGCTGCGTCGTACAGATTTCCAAGTACTAAGTTGCCATACCATGGCCAAATAGCCATATCAGCAATACTGTACTCGTCACCGGCAAAATAGGTATTTTTGGCGAGATGTTTGTCTAGCACATCTAGCTCACGTTTTACTTCCATGGTAAATCGGTTAATAGGATATTCCATTGGGTACGGTGCATAACTATAGAAGTGACCAAAACCGCCGCCTAAGTAAGGTGCTGAACCTACTTGCCAGAACAACCAATTAAAACACTCTACTTTTGCAGCAGGATCTTTAGGAATAAATACATCAAACTTTTCCGCTAAATAGTGCAGTATCGAACCCGATTCAAATAGCTTTGTTTCTGGTGTAGTTGATGTATCTACCATAGCAGGAATTTTAGAATTCGGATTTACATCAACGAAGCCAGATGAAAATTGATCCCCTTCGCCAATGTTAACCAACCACGCATCGTAATTGGCGTCTGTAATACCTGCAGCTAAAAGCTCTTCCAACATGATAGTCACTTTTTGACCGTTGGGAGTAGCCAAAGAATAAAGCTGAAGTGGATGCTGCCCTACAGAGCGTTCTTGCTCATGGGTGGCACCCGATACAGGGCGATTGATACTAGCCCATTTGTTACCGTCATCTTCATTTTGGCTCCATACTTTTGGAGGCGTGTAAGTATTACTGTCAGACATATCAGATCCTTTTCTATCGCGTTAGCATGATTATAAATTTGATGTGTGTACTGAATATGAAATTACAAGGGATTGGATGAATGATATACGACCAAGCGCTTCTCGCTGGGATAATTCACAAAGAAGACAGAATAAAATCGCTTAACACGTATTATAAACTGCCCCTGCTTGAATAAAAGGCGCGCAATCCATTGCCCGCAAACTGTGTGGTTATTGGGTGCGTGCTATTTAATAGCGTATTCGCTACAACGAGCATCACCAGTAACCGAATTTTTTAACAAGTGCTAACTACTGCTTTAGAAAGCCTAGTCTTGTTCCAAAGAGGACAGTGCATCAAGCAACATGCACGTATTGAAATCGTTCGACATGAGCTCATTAGACATAATCTCATTAGCAAAAATGGTTTTAGTGAAATTCCTTACTATTGCAAACATACGGTTCCTCCCTGTGGGTATTGCTTTGAGTCACAATACCGATGCAGCTATTGCTGTGTTCTCGATTAAGAGTAAGCAGCAATTGTGCCACCACAACAATTTAAATAATATCAGATACTTATGAAAAATCTCGCGGTACGTGAGATAAGTGGCACTGAGAAAATGTTGCACTCTCGCAACACTTTATTACTGACTAGGGGAACGTCCGAAGTTTGAATTAAAAACCTAGACTTAAAACATGAAGTAAAATAGTCAGTGTATTTGAATTAGCAAAACCTGACAGAAGGGATAAAAAAAGCAGCCCTAGGGCTGCTCTCGTAGACTTTTATTAAACGCACATTAGTTTAAATGCTAACGCGCTTGTAAGGTCTGTATTCAGCTTTCCAAAAATTACGTTCAATATGGTCATTCAATGCATCGTCTGACATCTCAAGGGCTAGCCCTTGTGCCATGGCAACCTTACCCACCTCAAAGGCTATTTTGCGGCTAAGCTCAGCAATAGCACCCAATGGCGGCAACAAGGAACCTTCGCCAGTGTTTACCAGCGGCGACGCATCAGCAAGTGCATTACTTGCAGCCATCAGCATTTCATCACTGATTAATTTTGCTTTTGCAGCAACGACACCAAGACCTATACCAGGGAATATATACGAGTTATTACACTGGGCAATGGTGAATACTTTACCTTTATACTCAACGGGCTTGAACGGGCTTCCCGTTGCAATAACCACTTCGCCATCAGTCCATTCGATAACTTGCTCTGGCCGCGCTTCAACCTGACGAGACGGGTTACTTAATGGAAAGATAATAGGTAATTCACAGTTTTGCTTCATGGCACGAACCACCTGCTCGGTGAACAAACCAGGTTGCCCCGATACACCAATAAGAATATCTGGCTTGGCGCAGTGCATAACATCAAGTAGCGATGCGTAATCACCGCTAAAGGTCCAGCTTTCAAGGTCGACTAACTGTTGACTTAGTTTTTGCTGGAAGTCACGTAACCCTTCCATGCCTTCAGTTACTAGGCCGAAGCGGTCTACCATGAAGACTTGTTTACGCGCCTGTGCATCGCTAATACCTTCATGCACCATTTGTTGGATAAGCATTTCAGCAATACCGCAGCCGGCTGAACCTGCCCCAACAAACACTACTTTCATGTCTGATAGCTTTTGTCGCTTCATGCGACATGCCGCTAAAATGGTACCTAATGTAACCGCAGCAGTGCCTTGAATATCGTCGTTAAAGCAGCACACTTGATTGCGATAGCGGTTCAGCAAGGGCATCGCGTTAGGCTGTGCAAAATCTTCAAACTGAATCATCACTTCAGGCCAGCGACGCTTTACTGCCTGAATGAACATATCGACAAATTCATCGTAGTCTTCTTGGCCAATACGAGGATGACGTGCCCCCATGTACATAGGGTCGTTAAGTAACTTCTCGTTGTTCGTTCCTACATCAAGCATAACCGGCAAGGTATAAGCTGGGCTAATACCACCACAGGCGGTATAAAGCGAAAGCTTACCGATTGGAATACCCATACCACCAATACCTTGGTCACCAAGACCAAGAATTCGCTCACCATCGGTCACGACAATAACTTTCACTTTACGCTTGGTGGCGTTGCGAACAATATCATCTATTTGATGGCGCTCTTCCCACGACACAAATAACCCGCGAGAACTACGATAAATGTCTGAAAACTGCTCACAGGCATCACCCACAGTTGGGGTGTATATAATTGGCATCATCTCATCAATATGCTTTTGAATAAGACGATAAAACAGGGTTTCGTTGTTATCTTGAATGGCGCGTAAATAGATATGCTTATTCAGAACTTCGTCGAAGCTACTGTATTGCATGTACGCGCGCTCAACTTGCTCTTCGATACTTTCGTAGCGAGGCGGTACTAAGCCGGTTAAGTTAAATGCAGCACGTTCTCTGGAAGTAAAGGCACTGCCCTTATTTAATAGGGGCGTTTCCAGCAGCGAGGGGCCAGCATGAGGAATATAAAGATATCGATTTGAATCTTCTGACATGGGTTATCCGGTTGTTTTTACAGGCAATCACTTAGCAGCAACCTGCTGAGCGTGCTTTTGCACGCTCTTTATTAAAATATTTCTTCAGGTTCAGGCGTCGTTGTTTTATTTTGCGAGGCAGGGTCGACCACTTCATCATCAAGAACATATGAGGTGGGTTCAGTGCCTTGCAAGAAATATTCGAACAGTGTCGTATGGTCTGTCCTTCGGGTCAACTTCCCACTGGTACGATCAATGCGAACTCGTACTATTTTCTCAGGTACAGGGATAGGTGAATGAGGCTTCCCTGCCAACGCATATTCCATAAATCTTATCCATGCCGGACCTGCTGCTTTGGCACCGTCTTCGGTACCAATTAACGCATTACCAATCCAATTGAATTTTTCAGGATTGCGATTGACGAGGTTTTGGTTGCGGGTCGCGCGGCCAAGTTGTCTGCCCATGTTGTCAAAACCCACCCACGCAGTCGCAACGATATCTTTTTGGAAACCACTGAACCACGTATCTCTTGAATCGTTCGTGGTACCGGTTTTACCGGCAATATCAGTGCGCTGAAGAATATTTCGTGCTCGCCAACCTGTACCAAGCCAATAGGTCTTCTTACTCCAATTCCCATTTGCTCGCACACCGGTACGCATCATCTCACCGACCAAGAAAGCATTTTGTGCGGTAATAACTTGCGGCGCACTTTGCTTTTCAGCTGTTTCGTTTTCAGCGAGCAACACATCTTTATTGAGCTGGGCTTCGAGTAAGGCTTCTACATCAACCTCATTGTTGTCCAAACCGCTATCTAAATCACTTTCTGGATAGCTTTCAGGTGCATGAGCCTTGGTGCAATTGTCGCATGCCCATACAGGATTGGCTTGCCACAATACTTGATTATGTTCATCCAGCACTTTAGCGATAAAGTGAGGGTTTACTAAGTAGCCGCCATTAGCAATAACTGACATACCACGAACCACCTCTAGCGGGGTATGAGAGCTAGAGCCTAACGATACGGTTTCATCTAACGGGATATCGTCTGGATCAAAACCAAAGCGGGTAAGATAATCGGCCGCTTTACGAAGCCCAACCCCCCGCAATAGACGAACTGACACTACGTTTTTTGATTTACCCAAGGCTTTACGCATACGAATAGGGCCATCGTACTCAGCCGGTGAATTTTGGGGGCGCCACGCAACACCGGTCGCCGCATTCCATTGGTTAATAGGTGCATCATTAATAATGGAAGCAAGGGTGTACCCACTGTCTATAGCCGCAGAATAAATAAAGGGCTTAATGTTAGAGCCTACTTGTCGTTTAGCCTGTGTGGCACGATTAAACTGGCTTTGATAAAAGCTATACCCGCCAACTACCGCTTCAACCGCACCATTTCGTGGGTTGAGCGCAATAAAGGCTCCGCTCACTTCAGGGAGTTGTGCGATACGCCATGCGTCGTCCTGCTCACGAATATAAATAACCGCGCCAGGTTGCGTAATATCCGATGCAGTTTCAGGCTCACTGCCTTGCCTAAAGTCGGTAATATAGCGTCTAGCCCAGTCTAAGCCTTCCCAGGTAATTGTGCGCTTCTCGCCGTTTACATCGAGCACATCAATCGATTGTTCAGCTGCTGAAAGCACAACTGCTGGCACAAGAGGCTTTATGTACGGCACTTGTGACAGCGCAGCAAGCATTTCGCGCTCGCTCCAATCACTGGCAAGCAACTTATCACTGATATCGGTATTTAAAGAAAGCTGCGGCACTGGCTCATCTTGGCTATCTGGCGATGGGGCATCCCACAAATAGCCCAGTGGTCCTTTGTAACCATGACGCTCATCATAGTCGTGAAGATTCCTGACCACCGCCCGCTGAGCAGCAAGCTGCAAGTCGGAACCTGCGGTCGCATAAACTTGATAGCCACCGGTTTCAGCTTCATCTTTACCGTAAATGTCGACCATTTCGTTATAGATGATATCGGCCAAATATGGCGCATCCACTTCAATTTCTGCACCATGCTTACGCGCAGTTATAGGCGCGCTTGCCGCACTATCAAAGTCTGCTTTAGATATGTATTCTTCATCAAGCATACGCAGCAACACCACGCGGCGGCGACCTGCGGATGCTTCAGGATCAGTAATAGGGTTTAGTGCTGAAGGCGCTTTTGGAAGGCCAGCAATAGTAGCAAGTTGTGCCAATGTAAGTTCATTAAGAGATTTACCGTAATATACTTGGGCGGCAGCACCGAAGCCAAACGAACGATGACCTAGCTCAACTTTATTCAAATAAAGTTCAAGTATCTCTTCTTTACTGAGTTCCTGCTCCATGTGCCAAGCGATAAATATCTCTTTTACCTTACGAATATATGTTTTTTCTCGACTTAAAAAGAAGCCTCGAGCAAGCTGCATGGTTAATGTGCTCGCACCTTGCCTTTTTTCACCCGTAAGAATTAAGCTCAACGCTGCACGGGCGATACCGATAGGGTCAATACCGTGATGTTCAAAGAAGCGACTGTCCTCTGTCGCCAATATCGCGTGGACTAATTGTTCAGGCACTTCCTCAAGTTTTACGGGTATCCGCCGTTTAACCCCATACTGGGAAATTAATTTTCCATCATGGGTATATATCTGCATGGGCGTTTGGAGTCTAACATCCTTAAGTACAGTGACGCTTGGTAGGTTAGGTTTGATATAAAAGTAAATACCAACAAGCGCGACACAACCAATAAGGCCGGAGATGACAAAGAATAATAATAACGGTTTAATGTACTTCACAATTTAAGGATACCAAGGCATTTTTGCGAAAATGACGTATATTTTCATACGTATGTGTTATCAATAGAACCATACGCACAATAAAAACTGAGTAATATTGTACTTTAGAGCAATTACCATTGAAACTGGACACTTGTAAATGAAATCGCTGTTCAAGAAAAAGATGCCTCCCATTGTGGGTTTAGACATAGGCACACGTCAAATAAAAGCGGTATGGCTAGAACATTCAGTCAATGGCTACATGCTTCAAGGCTATGCATGTGAATCTATCAATAAAGTTGCTTTTTCAGAGCGCGATATTAAAGATTACGAGGCGGTAAGTTTAGCACTTAAAAAAGTGCGTAACAGCTTAAAAACTAAAATAAAGCAAGCTAATGTCGCGGTAGCGGGTACATCGGTAATCAGCAAAATCGTTTATATGGAACCCGACCAAAATGATTATGAACTTGAAAGCCAGATAGAAATTGAAGCCGACAGCCTTATTCCTTTTCCCCTTGAAGAGGTTTATTTGGATTTCGAAGAGCTTGGCCCCAGTGAAACCCATTCTGGCAAGGTCAATGTTCTATTAACAGCTGCTCATAAAGATTTAGTAGATAGCCGATTACTGCTGTCTCGCGAAGCCGATTTCGAACCTAAAATTGTTGATGTTGAAAATTACGCGATTGGGAATGCCATCGACTTTTTCTACAATGGAAAAGTAGAAGATGAAGCCATTTGTGCCATTAATGTTGGTGCCTCATTGCTTCAAATCAGTGTGGTACGTAACAGCAACGTGGTCTACACAAAAGAACACGCATTCGGGCTAAATAACTTAGTCAACGATATTAGCGCTATTCAAATGATTGAGCGTGAAGAAGCCGAACGTTTATTAATGGATGATTCATCATCTAACAGCTGGGTAGATGAAGTATTACCTATCTTTGCCGCTAATTTACAACAGAACATCAATCGTGCATTGCAAATGTACATGACAACATTTCATGTTGACCGCCCTGCAAAAATTTTACTTTGCGGCGGCGCTGCCACTATCCAACCTTTAGTAGACATATTACGCCAAGACTTAGGCCTACAAGTTGATGTATTCGACCCCTTTTTGGGCATGACCATGAACCCTAAGTTAGATTCACAACGGTTACGTCGTATCGCCCCACAGCTCACTATAGCTGCAGGCCTTGCTAGCCGGAGTTTCACATCATGGCACATGTAAACTTACTTCCTTGGCGCGAACAACAACGCCAACATCAAAAGCAGCAGTATCTAATGGCCCTAGTTGCCGTTGCCGCTATTATGGGGTTAATTTTTTGGTTTATCGGTCAAGCCATCGACCAACAAATTAATCACCAGAATTCAAGAAACCAGTTTCTTGAGCGAGAGATTGGCTTATTAGATACGCAAATTGCAGATATAAAAAATATTAAAGAAAGCAAAAATGCGATTGAACAGCGCATGGCCCTTATTGAGCAATTACAGGCTAGCCGAAATGTGGCAGCCATAATATTTGATGAGCTTGCTAAAATCGTACCTGTGGGCGTGACCTTCCAATCCATGAAGCGCATAGGTAATAAATTACAAATTGAAGGTATCAGCGATTCAAATAACCGACTTTCTGATTTCATGCGCTCATTAGATAATTCAGATGTTTTTGTTGGAGCTGAATTGTCTTCTATAAAAGCAGACACCAATGCCTCTCGTGCAATTAGCACCTTCACGCTTACCTTCATGGTTAGCGACTCGGTATCACCGTTGAAGCAAGATGCTGAAGGGGAGACAAACTAATGAAATTTGATGTAGAAAAACTTAAAGAACTCAATGAACTAGATTTTGAACAAATTGCTATTTGGCCCAATGAAATACGTATAGTGGTAGCTGCCTTTGTGGCAATCGTAATTGGTGCACTTAGCTATTACCTGCTTATAAACCCAAAACTTCCTATTCTAGAAGCTGCAGAATTAAAAGAACAAGAGCTGAAACTGCAATATGAAGCCAAGTACCGCATTGCGGTAAATAAAGAAGCGTACCGAGAGCAGCTCGCACAGCTAGAAGATGACTTTTCTTCCATGCTGAAAAGCCTACCCACCAGCAATGAAACCCCTGGCTTGCTAGACGATATAACTTATGTGGGCACCTCTTCAGGGCTTACCTTTAAGTTATTGAACTGGCAACAAGAGGTGCCTAAAGAGTTCTACACCGAACTGCCTATTGAAATTGAAGTCAGTGGTGGCTATCACCATTTTGGAGAGTTCGTTTCTAAAGTGGCTGGGCTTCCTCGTATTGTTACCTTGCATGACTTTGATATTTTACGGGAAAGCAATGGGCTTACCTTGCAATTACAAGCAAAAACCTACCGCTCAGAAAACAGTACCGGTATAAGCGGGGGATCTAAGTAATGCGCTATTTTTTAGTTCTTGCTGCTGTTGTCTTGATAACCGCTTGCTCGCCAAAACTTGATGACTTGCAGGCGTACACGCAAAGTGTGAGCGAAAATGCGGTTCACAACATTGAACCCTACCCTGAGTTTGCTACACCTAAAACCTTTGAATATTCGGCGAGCGAATTGCCTAGCCCTTTTGATTCGCCTAAAGAAAACACGCCACCACTGACACAAACTCGACAACAAAACTGTTTTCAACCTGACTTTAAACGCACAAAGCAGAAATTGGAAAGGTATGGCTTAGACTCATTAGGATTAACCGGAAACTTTAAAAGCCAAGGCGTTGAATGGGCGCTAGTAACCAGTAATGACGGTATTCTACATAAAGCCAAAATTGGCAGCCGCATCGGTTTATTTTACGGTAAAATCACTGGAATTAATCCAAACTCACTAACAATAGAACAGCTTATACCTGATGGCGCAGGTTGCTGGCAGAAAAAAGAGATAACGTTGAGCAAAACCTCAACGTCAGGAGAGAAAAAATAATGGCTGAGCGTTACCTATTTAACAAATCTTTAAATCGTAGAAGTTCTCGCTGGCCTTGGTTGCTTGGCTTTGCTGCTATCTGTACGGTATTGATGGTTTATGTTGCGCCCGCCAAAGCGTTAGAACCCGTATTGTACGACCCAAATGACGACACTCCTTCAACCCGAATTACCGGTATAGACTTTACTCGAGAAGCTAATAATATTGGTGTTACGTTAGTCACCTTTGAAGGTGCTTCACCTACACCGCAACTCGTTGAGTCTCAAGGCAAGGTTACCATAACCCTTGCTAATAGCGTGTTAGATGACAGTCAGCTCGTTGAATTAAACGTAACAGAGTTTTCCACGCCTGTATCAACCATTGAGACCTTTCAAGATGAAAAAGGTACGCGTATAGAGATTCTTTATAGCGATACCGTGACAGCCCGCCACGCGATAGACGATAACGTCATTCGCATCAAAATTGAGCCGATGAGCTTGTCGCAACAAGAAGAGTTAGAAAACAAAAAAACTTATACAGGCGACCCTATCTCGCTAGATTTTCAAGATGTACCTGTACGTCAAGTGTTACAAATTATCGCGCAAGTTAACGGCTTTAATTTAGTGACTACAGACACAGTGACTGGAAATGTCACCATTAGCCTATCTGGTGTGCCTTGGGATCAAGCCCTTGATATGATTTTGCGTGTTAAAGGATTAGATAAACGCTTAGAGGGCAACATTCTATTGATTGCGCCAACTGAAGAGCTAACCGCCAGAGAAACCCAGGCATTGCAGTCAAAGAAGCAAGTGTCTGATCTAGCCCCGCTTAGTACAGTCAACATCTCGGTAAATTACGCTAAAGCAGCCAACCTGGCGACTATTTTGAAATCTTCAGAAGGCGGCATTTTATCTGAGCGCGGGACAGTTACCGTGGATGAACGCACTAACACTATGCTTATTCGAGATACGTTACCTTCCATTGATGAAGCAAGAAAAATGATTGATGCGCTGGATATCCCAGTTAAACAAGTATTAATTGAAAGCAGAATGGTTACCGTACTTGATAACGTGGATGAAGAGCTAGGTGTTCGCTGGGGCTTAAGCGATAGAGAAAGTGACAGTGGTGTTTCAGGGAGTATTGAAGGGGCTGAAGCTATTGCAGGTGGCTCTATTCCGAGTATTGACGACAGACTAAACGTAAACCTTCCGGTTTCTGGTGCAACGGGCACTATTGGCTTTCAAATCGCAAGCTTGGTTGATGGCACCATATTAGATTTAGAGCTATCTGCACTTGAGTCTGAAAACAAAGGTGAGATTATCGCCAGCCCACGCATTACCGTGGCGAACCAACAAGAAGCCTACATTGAACAAGGAACCGAAATACCTTATGTTCAAGCCACCTCAAGTGGCGCAACTTCGGTTGAATTCAAAAAAGCGGTATTATCGCTTCGCGTAACACCGCAAATTACGCCAGATAATCGCATTATTTTGGATTTAGTAGTTACGCAAGATACGCGTGGTGAAACAGTGTCTACTTCTACCGGTGATGCCGTTGCCATTGATACGCAAGAAATCAAAACTCAGGTCTTGGTAGAAAACGGCGAAACCATAGTATTAGGCGGTATTTTCCAGCAAACGAGTACCGATAACGTATCCAAAGTGCCATTATTTGGTGACCTGCCGTTTTTAGGTGTGCTGTTTCGCAATACATCGGAGTTTCAAGAGAAACGTGAGCTACTTATATTTGTAACACCGAAAATAATTACAGAAAAACCGTAACAAGCTATTATTCAAGGTAAAATGCGGGCTGAGAGCAGTCCGCTTTTTGCGTTTTCTGGTACTGCAATCCCCCTGTATTTACATTATAGTGCTAATTGTTTTCAACAATACTTGCAAGGGCTTGTTAGAAACTGAGATAATCGCGGTCTCGAAATTTTAGCGAGGTTAAAGGAGTAGTGCTTATTGGACATTAAATAAGCACGAGTCAATGGGTAGGCTGGTAAGGCAACAGTGCATGCCCCTAACATGATAAAGTTGTGATATAAGCAAATATGGCTGAAAAACGTAATATCTTTTTGGTTGGCCCAATGGGTGCTGGCAAAAGTACCATCGGTAGACACCTGGCAGACGAACTTCACCTGGATTTTTATGACTCCGATCAGGAAATAGAGCGCCGTTCTGGTGCTGATATCGCCTGGATCTTCGACCTTGAAGGCGAAGATGGATTCCGTGCACGTGAAGAAAACATCATCAATGATTTAACAGACAAGCAGGGTATCGTGCTTGCCACTGGCGGCGGTTCAATTGTAACCAAAGCAGTACGTAATCGTTTGTCTGCACGAGGCATTGTTGTTTACTTGCAAACTACGATTGATAAGCAAGTTGCTCGAACACAGCGCGATAAGCGTCGCCCTTTGCTTCAAAACGACGATCCGGAGCAAGTACTTCGCGATCTAGCAGATTTGCGTAATCCTCTTTACGAAGAAGTTGCAGATTATGTAGTTGATACTGATGACCAATCTGCTCGCGCAGTGGCAAATCAGATCATTAGTAAAATCGGTTTATAAATAAAATAATTAGGAGGTGCTACGCCCATGTCAACCTTAACTGTGGAACTTGGCGAACGTAGCTATCCTATACATATTGAGGCTGGGTTGCTCAAGCAGCCTGGCCTTTTTGTGCCTTATATAAAAGGTCCATTGGCGGTTATTGTCACCAATGAAACTGTTGCGCCATTATATCTCGATACAGTGAAAGCGGCATGTGGTAGCAAGCAAATTGAAACCATTGTATTGCCTGACGGTGAACAATATAAAAACCTCGAGCAATTCGAGGTAGTCATGACCCGCTTGCTTGAACTCAACGCGGCTCGAGATACCACCCTTATTGCATTAGGTGGTGGTGTTATTGGCGATTTGTGTGGTTTTGTGGCTGCAACATATCAACGCGGCGTACCCTTTATTCAAGTGCCCACTACCCTACTTTCACAAGTAGATTCTTCTGTAGGTGGTAAAACCGCGGTTAATCACCCATTGGGCAAAAACATGATTGGCGCTTTTTATCAGCCAATCTTGGTCGCTATTGATACCAAATCACTGTCTACGCTACCTCCCCGTGAGTTCTCTGCTGGTATGGCGGAAGTCATAAAATACGGCATCATTTATGATGAAGCCTTTTTCTCTTGGCTTGAAGCGAATGAGCAAGCACTAAAACAGCTTGATGAATCAACCCTCAATGTTGCCATTAAACGCTGCTGTGAAATTAAAGCGGAAGTGGTTGCTAAAGATGAACGTGAAGGCGGCCTGAGAGCTATTTTAAACTTAGGTCACACCTTTGGTCACGCCATTGAAGCTGAACAAGGCTATGGCAACTGGTTACATGGCGAAGCTGTGTCAGCTGGTACTATAATTGCTTGTGTAGCTGCAGAGCAGTTAGGTTGGTTTACAGCGTCAGAAACTCGTCGCGTACGTTCACTTTTTGAGGCATTTTCACTTCCAGTGGAAGGGCCTAGCACAATGAGTAAAGCAGATTATGTAAAGCATATGAAGCGCGACAAAAAAGTAGAAGCCGGTAATATTCGTTTTGTACTTCCTAAGAATATGGGCAATGCAGTTGTCACTAAAGACGTCACTGACGATATTCTTACTAAAATTCTACGCTAGCCGTATACTGGCAAACCTAACTAACACCTACATTCGTTTTATTTGCTAGCCCTTTACACAGGTATTGGGCTTTATGGGGTTATTGCGCATGCACAGTGAATTGCATGAACGTCTTGAGTATTTAGTTAATTATTCCTCTCAACTGGTTTTTGTCAGTGGCGACTCTATTGCAGAGCAACAGCAAACTCTTGAAGCCTTCGTTTACCAGCAGCATGACGATACTGAGATAGCGTATTTAACCGCTGAATCTAATATGGAAATTTCTGACTACCGTGGTCAGTTGTGCCGCCAGTTGTTAGGTCAAGTAGTAGGTAGTTTCGTACGCCCTCTTAATGAATTATTGTCTGCACTTAATAGCCATGAAGGGCCAGTACTCATTGCTATAACGCAAGCCGAGCACATGCCCGACAAACTGCTTCAAGAGCTATGGGATTTGGTATTACAAAGCCGCTTCGCGGGTAACAAGCAACATTTGAATGTATTGCTATTTGCCACAACCAAATGGGCTGAAAATGCCAAAAAATGGCTCCCAGCCAAAAATACCGATACCCCATTACTTATTAGTAGCCAATCTATTTCTTCAAACCTTCAAACTTCAAAGCCTCAAGGATCTGAACTAGATAGGATGATTTCCCAGCGCCGAGAAGCGTTTCAAGCTCACCTTGATAAACGGAATCTTCCTGTCGAAGCCACCCCGTCTAACCCACTTACCTCTACGGGGTTCTATATAGCTATAGCCTTGGTATTTTTATTGACCTTTGGCGGATTGGTTACTTGGCAGTATGGCGATTCAATATCGTCGTTATTTTCACCGATTGCACAACAACCTAAGCCTTCTGAGTCAGAGAATGTGGTACCAGGCTCTGCTTTTAGCAAAGTCGCAGATAATCAAGCTGAGCAGCCTATTGCGCCAACTCCAGACAATGAGAGCAATGTAGAACTCGTGACAGACTGGAAAGGTGCGGTCTCCTCGCTTGATCGCGATGCAGATGGCAAAGTAGCTGGCGACGTAACAAACAGCGCTCTGATAGACAGCACTTCTGGCCCTGATACGCTGGTAGCGGGCACGCCAATGCAAATCAGCAATCAAGAGCCTCAACAACAAGTAATCTCGAGTGAAGGGGCTAATAGTGCATCTACTTTAAACACTCCTGATAGCGTTGCGGCAAAACCCGCTTTAAATGAAAGCACGCAAACCGCCAAGGCTCTACAAGCCAGCGTGCAAGTGCAATCACAAAGTGATGGTGGATCAACAAGTGAAAGGGCTACCAGCACTCCCCCTACCAGCGCTATCACAGAAATCTTAAAGCCTGACATGGTTTTGCCCAACGATTTTGTGATTCAGATGGTAGGCATTAAAGATAAAAACGTTGTTAGCCAATTTATTGCTCAACATAACTTGTATGCCGTTACCCGACAGTATGTGACTACACGGTATGGCGGTGATTGGCATGTGGTGGTTTTCCATCAACCATTTAAATCACTAACTGACGCTCGTACTGCGTTATCTGCCCTACCGGATTATCCGACTAAAAACGAAGCGTTCATTAAACGTGGACAGCAAATTTTAGACGAAATGGCGCTGGTAGCTGGCGAATAATAGTACGTTGTGCTCATTGTACTGACTTCAAACAAAAGAAAAGCCGTCAGCTTTACGTTTCATGGTTGTTCCATCGTATGAGGAAAGATACAATCTATCTTTAGCGTGGTATTGCGAGATATTTGCAGCGCCACTCCCCAGAATAACGCCACACTCGGCGAGTACCGGAATGACAACCGTCTTTATTCCGTGCAGGTAGTAACGTTTACGCATGATGCAGAAAAAGAACCGGGCCTTTTTAAAGTGGGCCGGTGGCAAGTACAGCCTAGTAGAGCATATTCAGGCCAGGTTACCTCAAGCAAACAAACTTATTGAACCGTTTGTAGGCGCGGGGTCAGTGTTTCTGAATACTCAGTATAAGCGGTATTTGCTGAACGACATCAACCCTGACCTTATAAACCTGTATAACTTCTTAAAAGCGCAGCCAGATGCCATCATTCATGACGCTCGTAGTTTCTTTAACGGCGAACGTAACGATGAGAAAATGTACTATGCTTTGCGAGAAGAATTTAATGCCACCGAAGACGAGTACTACCGAGCTATTTTATTTCTATACCTTAATAGGCATGGGTACAATGGATTATGTCGCTATAGTTTAGCGGGCAGGTTCAACGTACCTTTTGGGCGCTATAAAAAGCCCTACTTCCCTGAGCATGAAATGTTCGTGTTTGCAGAGAAGGCGCAAAAAGCCACATTCACTTGTTTACCCTTTGAAAAAGTATTTACTCGCGCCCGCCGCGGAAATGTCATTTATTGTGACCCACCCTACGCACCTATCAGTAAAACAGCGGCGTTTACAAGTTATGCAGCGCGCAGTTTTGGACAAGACGCGCAAGAGAAGTTAGCAGAACTTGCAATGCGAACCGCAAAAAAGCGGGGGATCCCCGTGTTGGTGTCGAATCATGATTTGCCACTTACCCGCACCTTATACAAGGGCGCAGATTTCAGCATGTTGTCGGTAAAGCGCTCCATTAGTCAAAATGGTGCTACAAGAAAGCCCGTAGATGAAATTTTGGCGTACTTCCCGCCTAGCGCAGTAGTAAAAAAGCCAAAACGAAACCAACGCAGAAATGTTGAAGCAAAAAAATAACTAATAACCGGTTAGCCACTTCACAAACATCATTAAAGACACCACCATCATGGCAACTAAAAATATGCCAATAATCAGAAAACTAACGAAGGTTCCTTTCGTAAAATCGCGCTCATAGTTTTTATGGCTTTGCACACCGAACACACCAGCAACAACACTCATAAGCACTGACCAGAAGCCGGTACCCGGTTGTTGACTCATTACTGATAAGTCTTTTGTTGGGAAACTGCGATGCTACTTGCTGTTTTACTTGCTGTCATCATTATGAAGTAACTCAAGCAAATCGAGAAAATGAAACTGAAATGAAGGAGACTTTCCAGCAATCCATGACAGCCAACTGACTTCAGCAACACCATCTCTGTCTCTGGCGCACTGATTCTGCACATGACTAGCAGGTAACTTAGGATTAAAACTAGAAGAGGGTTGAAACTCGCACACTGAGGCTTCCGAGCCCGAACGTGGATACACCGCTACGCTAACTAGCGCAACCATGCCGCATACTGCATAAAATGGAAGTACTTTCATCCTGAACACTCCTTGCGCTATTTTGCATTGAACTTCATTATAAATAAAACCTTATTACTCACAAGATAATATTCACTAATGATGAATATAATTACTATTTCCAATAGTAAAAAAAGCCTGACACGTACGCATCAGGCTTTTAATTTCAGACATCAACAACAATTAATTCATTGTTTTCGAAGTCATTTTAAACTTACAGCTCGAAGTCCATGCTGTAAGCAACAGTGAACTTAACTGCATCGTTATCTAACGAATCTGCATCACCACTGTCATCTAAATCAGTACCGGTTACTGCGAAGCTAAATCCATCTTTCGCAATAGACACACCCCAATCTGCGTAACCGCCAACTACACCGTTGAAGTCTTCCGCAAAATCACCTTGGTGATAACCAACATGGAAACCTAGTTCCGAACCATTTAGTACTTCTAAACCATAATCAAGCGAAACATAAGTCGCTTCACCAAAACCGTAATCACGGTTATCCGCTTCATCCGCTTCGGTATGAGCAAGAACAGAAAGGGTCAGGCTAAGTCCACCCATACCAACAGAGCCGTATACTTCAGCAAAATCGAAGTTTGCTGCAGCATCATAATTGTAATAAAGGTAACCGAAATCATAGGAGATATCGTTAGATTCACCAGAGAATCCAAAATACATATCGTGCTCATACGAATAATTGTCGTCTGAACCGTATTTCACGTTTGATGCCCAAGTACCTGCATAAAAGCCACTTTCGTGTGCGTAGTCAATTCCGCCCTGAACGGCAGCTTCATTCATTGTTTGCGTTAAACCACGCCAAATGTAGTTACTTGTCGCGCCGGCGTTAGCCGTAACTTCTGCGTAACTAGGTAACGCAGTAAATAGGCAAGCTGACGATACAGCAACCGCAAGCAATGTGCTTTTAGTAGATAATTTCATGTGTGTGTTCTCCGTGAAGTTCCAAAACTTGTTGTAATTAATTTTTCTGTCTTGATTTTTCTTATATTTGAGTTGGATTACGCAAGAGTGATGCCCACTTAAAGCGCAATTCCCACAACCACCAAAATAAACATAAAATACTGATTTTATGAATAAAAATAAATTATGAAAAATAAAAAATAAATTTAAAGTTGAGTTAAAGTGCACAAAATCGCCCCAAAAATGGGCATGCTCACCAATACGGTGCAATTAATTTAATCTTTTCAACCCCTTATTTTTACTTCCCTTTAACACAAGTACTAATGTAATCAGCGCTGTTTTCAAAAGCCAACTTTCGGTAAACTTCACCTTTTAGCACGTGCATTGCCTCGTAAATAGGGAAAACCGATGAAACCATTTTTGATTGCCCCCTCAATTCTGTCTGCCGATTTTGCTCGGCTAGGAGAAGAGGTAGAGAACGTACTAAACGCAGGTGCCGATGTGGTTCATTTTGATGTAATGGATAATCACTATGTGCCCAACCTCACATTTGGCCCTATGATATGCGAGGCTTTACGAAAGTATGGCATTACTGCACCTATTGATGTGCATTTGATGGTGAAGCCGGTTGATGACTTAATCGAAAAATTTGCCGATGCCGGTGCCAGCTATATTAGTTTTCACCCTGAAGCATCCGAGCATATCGATCGCTCATTACAGCTTATAATTGATGCTGGCTGTAAACCTGGGTTGGTGTTTAACCCTGCCACGCCTTTGCATTATCTGGATCATGTCATGGACAAGTTACACCATATCCTTATCATGTCGGTCAATCCGGGCTTTGGTGGACAAAAGTTTATCCCTAGCACATTGGATAAAGTGCGCGCCGTTAAGCAACGCGTGTTAGAAAGTGGTCACGATATAAGAATAGAAATTGACGGTGGCGTAAAAGTCGATAACATTCGCGCCATTGCTGAAGCTGGCGCGGATATGTTCGTAGCCGGTTCTGCTATTTTTTCTGAGCCCGATTACCGCGCAGTTATTGATGACATGCGCACTGAATTATCTCGTCTTTCTAAGGCGTAACTAAACAACGTTAACGTACAGGTACACATTATGAGTAACAAGCCTATTGTATTAAGTGGCTGTCAGCCTTCTGGACAACTTACCCTTGGCAATTACATGGGTGCGCTTAAGCAGTGGGTTTCCATGCAAGACGATCATGATTGCCTATACATGTTAGTGGATTTGCATGCCATAACGGTTAGGCAAGATCCTAAGCAATTATTTGAGGCCTGCCTAGATGGACTGGCGTTATACCTAGCTTGCGGAATCGACCCAGAAAAAAGCACCTTATTCGTGCAGTCTCATGTACCTCAACATGCCCAGCTTTCATGGGTACTTAATTGCTACACCCAAATGGGTGAGCTAAATCGCATGACGCAATTTAAAGATAAGTCAGCGAAGAACGAAAACAATATCAATGTTGGCCTTTATGGCTATCCGGTATTGATGGCAGCAGACATTCTAATGTACCAAGCTGACAAAGTGCCTGTAGGTGATGATCAAAAACAACATCTAGAGCTTACCCGTGATATCGCTAACCGTATGAACAACTTATATGGCGACATTCTACGTGTACCAGAACCTCACATTCCTGAGTTTGGTGCTCGTATCATGAGTCTACAAGAGCCAGAAAAGAAAATGTCGAAGTCTGATGTTAACCCAAACAACTTTATTGGTTTGCTTGAAGATCCTAAAAAAATCACCAAAAAAATTAAACGTGCGGTAACCGATTCAGACGAAAAAGCAAACATTTACTTCAACCCACAAGAAAAGCCTGGGGTATCAAACCTACTTACCCTATTGTCATTATCGACAGGAAAATCGATAGATGAATTAGTGCCGGCATACGAAGATAAAATGTATGGTCACTTGAAGGGTGACGTAGCAGAAGCGGTAGTGGGCCTTTTAGAGCCAATTCAGCAACGCTATGCCGATATTCGCACCAATCGTGACTACTTAAACGATGTGATGCGAAATGGCGCAGAAAAAGCCTCGGCCCGCGCAGAGGAAACTCTTAAAAAGGTTTATGAAGCCGTTGGCTTTATTCCAAAACCTTAATTAGCGTTGTATTGAACAGGTTAGGTTGTCGTGTTGCTGTTAATTGATAATTTCGATTCATTTACTCACAACCTTGCCCGTTACCTTACCGAGTTAGGTGCATGCGTTAAGGTGGTGAGAAACAATGCCCTTACTATTGCCGATATAGAAGCCTTATCACCCAGTCATTTAGTGATTTCACCAGGCCCATGTACACCCAATGAGTCGGGAATTAGCTTAGAGGCTATTAAGCACTTTGCTGGGAAGATCCCCTTACTTGGTGTGTGCTTAGGCCATCAAGCCATAGGTCAGGTTTTTGGTGCTTCAGTGATTGGAGCAAAAGAAATTAAGCACGGCAAAACTTCCGCGCTCTTTCATAAAAACCGTGGCTTATTTAGCGGCTTTGAACAAGGTTATGCGGTAACTCGCTATCACTCATTAGTGCTTGATGAAAGCCACTTTCCTGAAAGCTTAAATATCGATGCGTGGTGCGTAACTGATGACGGGGAAAAAGAAATTATGGGGATCTCTCATAAAGCTCTCCCTATATGGGGTGTACAATTTCACCCTGAATCTTTACTCACCGAGTATGGCCACGATATTTTATGTGCTTTTCTAAACGCCTAGGGTGTAACCCTTATTTATTCTGCCAAGGATACAGAATAAACTTAAGCTATAGGGCTTCCTGCCGATAAAAAGTTCTGCAATTATTCGCATTTGGCGTTGTTTTTGTTTACTTTTATAGGTTAATCAACAAAGCGCCTTTGTAAATATATATATTTAGGAAGTAGGGCGACCCAATGCACGGCATCTATGAACAGACGCACGAACAGTTACTTAGCAGGAGCTACTTTAAGATGACGACCCAAGCATCGACCCCGCCGCCTATCGATGAGCGCTTTGAGAGCCTATTAATCTCTCCAGAACTCGCGATGAAAATGCTGGGAAAACGTGGTCCTGGTGAAGTCAGCTTTGAGCAATCCGAACAAGGTGACGCCCGCAGACAATTACTTCACGTCGAAAAAGTCGCTATAGAGAATAAACGCCTAAAAGCACAGTCTGATGCTTCATATACCGAAACTGTTAACCATTACTTACATGAAGTGTTATTAGGTGAGCTTACCGAGCAGTTATCGTTTACCTCAGACGTATTCAACAACACATTGAATTTAAGTGACGACACTGGTGCATTACTCGATGCGCTTTCGGTTCGCGCGGCGTCGGTATCAAAACTAGAACCTATTGCAACTAATTTACCTTGGCTTTATGACGAGTTGATGCAAGTCGTGAACTCTCCCGCTTTTAGAAGACGAGATTCCAAAGGCCGGGTAATCGTGGTTGAAACCTTCAGGACGGCGCTTAGCTTTTTAGGCATTGAGAATTTACGCCTGCTAATTCCTTCTCTTGTTGTAAAACGCGCCATGCCTCAGGTAACCGACCCATACCCTTGCATCAAACTTAAACTCACTCAGTTTGCGCACGGCACGGCGGTCGCGGCTAGGCATCTTGCGCCACACTACAAGCTGAACCCGATTCAGGCTTATAGTTTCGGCATGCTCAGTCAATTAGGTCGATGTGCCATCATCCGATTGTACTTCAAGTTATTCGATAAGGTGCAGCTTCACCTGTTAAACGAAAGCCAAAAAGACAAAGAGCGCATGCGCCATGAAGCGTTGTTAAAGCTGGCGCCGTCGGCAAATTACCTGATTGCATTACAAGATGAATATGCCGATGCGGTATCCGCTGATCTCATTGAAAACATGATGTTGAAACGCTTATTTATTGGTGATGCGATGCGCCAATGTGCCACCAGAGAACCCTGTGAAGTAGGCTCCATGCCCAAGCTTCTACATCAAGCTCGCACTTATTCGAAGGTAAGAATGTTACACCAATCACGCATGGTTGAAGTGCCAGAGGTAAAACCAATGATTAAGGAGCAGGAGTATCCATCAGGTGCATTGGAACAACTAAGATCTGTTGATATTTTCACCCTTCCATTATCTCGGGAAGAAGAAAACAGCTAATTTTTTGTGGATATTCATGCAAAGTAGCCAAATATCTTCTTTTACCCTTATTTGACCCACACCAGATCAACGCGCTCTGGCTGTGAGATTACACACCTAATTCACCTTTTAATTACACTATTCCTAAACAATATGGCTTAGTAGTAAATAGTTATTCACTTTTCCTGCAAATTAAGCCAGAGTCCTTGTATATAAAGGGCTGCAGCCATTCACAAACAAGACAAACCCTTAAAAAAATGGCATACTCATCGGTAATTTCGTTTATTTTTCCGCCTGTTCGAGGTCTATTTTACCGACACAGGCGCTTAAAACAGAGGTAACAAAAATGACAGTAACTCGCGCAACGTTTAATGAAGTGATGGTGCCTAACTACAATCCTGCGGGCATGGTACCCGTACGTGGTGAAGGTTCACGTGTATGGGATCAAGATGGTGCTGAGTACATCGACTTCGCTGGCGGTATTGCCGTGAACGTACTAGGTCATTGTCACCCTGAACTCGTTAAGGCGCTTAACGAACAAGGCAGCAAATTGTGGCACTTGAGCAACGTATTCACCAATGAGCCAGCACTTCGCTTAGCGGCTAAACTGGTAAATGCCACGTTTGCAGAGAAAGTATACTTTGCTAACTCAGGCGCAGAAGCCAATGAAGCCGCATTAAAATTAGCTCGTCGTTTCGCGTTAGATAACTACGGTGAAGACAAAAACCAAATCATCGCTTTCAACAAAGGTTTCCACGGTCGTACTTTCTTTACCGTAACCGTTGGTGGACAAGCCGCATATTCTGATGGTTTTGGCCCTAAGCCTGGCGCTGTTGAGCATTGCGATTATAACGATTTAGCCGCGTTTGAAGCATTAATCTCTGACAACACATGTGCCGTTATGATGGAGCCACTTCAAGGCGAAGGCGGAATCATCTCTCCTGATGTTGAATTTATCAAAGGTGTGCGTGAGTTGTGTGATAAGCACAATGCCTTACTTATTTTTGATGAAGTGCAATCGGGTGTTGGTCGTACTGGTCACTTATATGCTTACATGGGCTTAGGTGTAACACCTGACATTTTAACTACCGCAAAATCGTTAGGCGGTGGTTTCCCTATTGGTGCCATGTTAACGACAACCGCGATTGCCGCGCATTTAAAAGCGGGGACTCACGGCAGTACTTACGGTGGTAATCCACTAGCCTGCGCCGTGGCTGAAAAAGCCTTTGATATTGTTAATCAGCCTGAAGTACTTGAAGGCGTGTTACACAAAGAAGCCTTGTACCGTGAGCTACTTACAGTCATTAACGACAAATATGACGTATTTTCTGAAGTACGTGGACAAGGTATGTTGCTTGGTTGCGCGTTAAACGAAAAATACCAAGGCCGCGCTCGCGACTTTATGATGGCAGCAACAAAAGAGCACCTTATGTGCTTAATTGCCGGTGCTAATGTTATTCGTTTCGCCCCTTCACTGGTTATTCCTGATGAAGATATCAAAGAAGGCTTAGCCCGATTTGAACGTGCCGTTGCCGCTGTTGTGAACGCCGAATAAACGCCAAATTAGCGAGTAGCGAACATGAATATAATTCGCCCTATTACACAAGCTGATTACAAGGCCTTGTACGACATTGCTGTAGAGTCAGGTATCGGGTTTACCTCCTTACCAGTTAACGATGATCTGCTGCATAGAAAAGTCGACCGTGCGCAAGAAGCTTTCACTAAAGCTAACGTGACCCAACCCGGTGATGAGTCGTACCTTTTTGTTATGGAAGATACGACAACCGGTGAAGTAGTAGGCACGTCAGGTATTGAAGCAGCTGTAGGTATTGATGATGCGTTTTACCACTATCATTTGAGTAAAGTGGTGCACGCCTCTCGCGAGCTAAACATTCACAATACGGTTGAAATTCTCACCTTTTGTAATGACTACACGGGCGTAACTGAGATTTGTACACTGTTTTTAAGAGAGCAGGCCCGTGGTGGCATTAACGGCCGTTTTCTATCGAAAGTCCGCTTCTTATTTATGATGGAGCACCGTGAGCGCTTTTCTGAAACTGTCATTGCCGAGATGCGTGGTGTGAGTGATGAAAAAGGTCGTTCGCCTTTTTGGGAATGGCTTGAAACCCACTTTTTCTCGATGGACTTCCCTACTGCTGATTACCTTACCGGTATTGGCAATAAGGTATTTATTGCAGAGCTGATGCCTAAATACCCTATTTACGTCAATCTATTGAGCAAAGAAGCACAGGCGGTTATTGGACAGGTTCATGAAAAAACCCGCCCCGCCTTGCAGTTGCTTGAAGGTGAAGGGTTTAGCTGTCGCGGTTACGTTGATATTTTTGATGCGGGCCCTACGGTAGAGGCCAACCTCAGCCATATCCGAACGGCGCAATCTAGCTTAAAAATGCCAATTGTTATTGATGATGCAGCGGCCGCACAAGGTCAAACCCATTACATCATAAACACCTCTGTTGCAGATTTTCGCGCGGTAGCCACCGAAATAGGTGTTAATGAAGAGCAAAATATTGCCGTGCTTTCGCGTCAGGCTGCAGCCGCTCTGAATGTGCAAGAAGGCGACCATGTTCGTCTTGCACCTGTAAAGTTCAGAGACTAATTGAAGGACACTTTTTATGTTACACACACATTTTATCGACGGACAATGGGTTACCGGTGAAGGGCACGACTTAGCCTCAATCGACCCAGCTAAAAACCAAGTTATTTGGGAGGGTAAGTCAGCCTCCCCTAGCCAGATTGACTTAGCGGTAAAAGCAGCTCGCGCTGCGGCTCCAGCTTGGGGAATGATGACGGTTGAAGAACGCTTAAACATTATTAAAGTTTACGGCGAAAAGCTAGGCGAAGCGAAAGCGCACCTAGCTAAAGTAATAGCAAAAGAAACCGGCAAACCAGAGTGGGAAACCGCCACAGAAGTGGGTGCCATGATGGGTAAAATCGCTATTTCTGAAAAAGCTTATTTTGAGCGTACCGGCAATGTTGAAAACCCTATGCCTGTAGGTAAAGCTTTCATTCGCCATAAAGCCCATGGTGTTGTAGCAGTATTCGGCCCGTACAATTTCCCTGGCCACTTGCCTAATGGTCACATTGTACCAGCGCTTATTGCAGGTAATACCGTGGTATTTAAACCTAGCGATCTTACCCCTATGGTTGCCGAAGAAATGGTCAAGCTATGGGAACAAGCAGGCTTGCCTGCCGGCGTACTTAACCTGGTTCAAGGTGAAGTTGAAACCGGTAAAGCACTAGCGTCGCACAACGGTATAGATGGGTTATTCTTTACCGGAAGTTCACGCACTGGCAAAATTTTGCACGAACAATTTGCAGGACACCCAGGTAAAATTTTGGCTCTTGAAATGGGCGGAAATAATCCGTTAATTGTGAAAGATGTTGCCGATATTGATGGTGCGGTTCACGATATCGTGCAATCAGCCTTTATTACGTCGGGTCAACGCTGTACTTGTGCGCGCCGTTTGTTTTTACCTGCCAATGCTCAAGGTGATGCCACATTAGCTCGTCTGCTTGAAGTCACTAAGAATATCAAAATTGATGACTATGATGCCGACGATCAGCCTTTCATGGGGGCAATGATTTCAGCAAACGCTGCAGCATCTATGGTTAAAGCGCAGCAAGAACTTGAAGCTCTAGGCGGCAAGGTGTTGTTGCGATTAGAACAGCCTGATAACCAAAAGGGTTTCGCCACACCAGGTATTATTGATGTAACTGACATGCTATCTGAATTGCCTGATGAAGAGCACTTCGGCCCATTGCTTAAGGTTATTCGCTACACCGACTTTGATAACGCAATTGAAGAAGCGAACAATACAAGCTTTGGCTTATCGGCAGGATTGCTAGCAGATAGCGAAGAAGACTACCGCTATTTCTTTGCACGTATTCGTGCAGGCATCGTTAACTGGAACCGCCCTATTACGGGTGCAAGCAGTGCAGCACCCTTTGGTGGCATTGGTGAAAGTGGAAACCATCGCGCTAGTGCATTTTATGCCGCCGACTACTGTGCGTTTCCAGTCGCCTCGGTAGAGCTTGAAAAAGTAACCTTGCCGGGTAAGTTAAGCCCAGGCCTAACACTTTAATTACACCACTACATTCAAAGCCGCTATTAATAGCGGCTTTATTTATAGGACACACGCCATGCATAACAATATCGATACGCTCTTTGCCAATATGTGGGACGATTATGTTGCAATTACCCCTTCAGCTCACAAAATCCATGCCCTTCTTGCCGATGAAGAAAGCACGAATAACATAGTTAACGATCATGTTGCTTTTAGAACCTTTGCATTAGATAAAACCGCGCTTGAAAAATTGGCTGCTCACTTTCTTGCCCTCGGGTATACCGAAATGGGTGATTACAATTTTGAAGCGAAGAAGCTAACCGCTAAGCACTTCGAACACCCTGATGATACAAAACCAAAAGTTTTCATCAGTGAGTTGAGAGTGAACGAACTGTCTGACAATGCACAAGCTATAATTCAAAAGCTCGTAGCACAAATGGATGCGGATGTAGTGACTGCTGACAACTTCCTTTATTCAGGCCGTCACTGGGATATCAGTAAAGCCGATTATGATGCCCTGCTAGATGAGTCAGAATATGCAGCATGGTTGGCGGCATGGGGATTTTGCGCCAATCACTTCACGGTTAGCGTTAATCATTTAGGGCAAACTGATGAGCTTTCAGACGTAAATGCGCGTCTTAAAGATGCCGGTTTTGTGCTAAATACCTCTGGCGGCGAAATAAAAGGCGGACCTGAAGTCTTCCTTGCACAGTCTTCTACTATGGCCGACCGCGCTCCTGTGAATTTTTCCGATGAGACCGCTGCTATTCCTAGCTGTTTTTACGAATTTGCTCAGCGTTATAACATGCCTAATGGCAAGCGTTACCAAGGTTTTGTGGCAGCGTCTGCAGATAAGATTTTTGAAAGCACTAACGCCAGTTGAGTTATTTACGCGTTAAATTAGCGGGTATTGAACGAAAAGTAAGAACTGATATGCGATAAATAAAAGGGCGAAAGCCCTTTTATTTTCTGTCAGGAAAAGTATCTGACGGGTTCGTATGCCTTGCAAGGAACTGATCATAGGGCATAGGTTTATCGAAATAAAAACCCTGCATTAGGTTCACGTCTGCATTTTCCATAAAAGGCAAGTATGACTCCTGCTCGACCCCTTCCACCACAATTTCAATCTGTAACCGGTTAAGCATAGCCACCAAACCACAAAAAAGCGCATTTGCTTTACTGTTATTGTGAATATCTTTCACCAAGCTCCTGTCCACTTTAACGACTTCAAAATGAAAATTCTTAAGATAACTTAGGGAAGAAAACCCACTGCCAAAATCGTCTAGTGAAAGGCGGAAGCCGACTTCACGCAGACTATTTAGCGCAACAAGCGCAGCTTTTTCATCACGGATAAAAATAGACTCGGTGAGCTCAAGTTCAATCATGTCAGTGCGCACTGAACAGTCATCACAAATTTTGGTGGCTTGAGCGGGGAATTCGGTGTCGAGCATTTGGTTAACGCTGATATTAATTGAAAGCGGTATGCTTTCTCCTTGCTGCGCTTCCATCATGGCGATGTAGTCACATGCAGCTTCCAGCGCTTGCAAGCCAATCTGGCGGTCTAGGTCGTGCTCTTCAGCGATAGGAATGAATACCACAGGAGGCACAACACCGTGTAACCCAGATATCCACCTACAAAGTACTTCTCCGCCTTTCAAATTACCCTGCAAGTCATACTTACCTTGAATATAGTAATCGAGTAAATTGTTTTCGATAGCCTTACGCAAGTCGTTCACCATACTGACCTGTTGCGACATTCTCTCGTAAAGCCCTTCTTCGTACACATTCACTTGGCCTTTACCAAGCTTTTTGGCGTGATACATCGCTGCATCTGCACATTGGACAACGCCTTCAATACTGTCATTGTCTTTGGGGAATTTGGCAATACCAATACTTGCTGACAGTTTTAATTCGACCTTTTTGGTCACCACAACATCTTCTTCTATGAGGCCAATAAGCGCTTCGGATTTTTCCACCGCCCAGTCAATATGTTGCCTTGGAAGTACAGCGATAAACTCATCGCCTCCCCACCGCGCCACATCCCCGTGCGGACCGAAAGCAGCGGTAAGTAATGCGGCAACACGCTGAAGTTCGGTATCTCCTTTCTCGTGCCCAGCGGTATCATTAATAGCTTTGAACCCATCAAGGTCGATAAACACCACTAAAAAATCGGTTTGGCTGTCGAAAAGGTGTTGAAAAATATCTCGCAGGGCGCTGCGATTATTGAGCCCTGTCAACTCATCATAAAGGGCAAGTTGCTTTAAGCGAGCTTCATTGCGTTTACGTTCACTAATATCCCGCATAGTAGCTATGAGCGACGACTGGGCTTGTAGATAATTATCAAAAACTGATACTGAAATATCTACCGGTGTGTTTTTACCTACTCTAGGCACAATAACAGATTCAAACCTAAGCTGTTTGTTGTGTTGCAGGCTGTTCGTATTAACTTTTTCCCCTATCAGCAAATCATTGAGATTGAGATTGATACAAGCCATCTTATCTGGCGCGCCCACTAACTTCACAAACGCTTCATTACACTCATTTATGCTCAAGCTAGGTGACAATACCAACATGGGTTCGCGGGAATTAGCAAAGGCTGATGCCATTAGCTGGAAGGATTGCTCTGCCTGCCTTAGCTGCGTAATGTCTCTGGTGGTGCCCACTATTTGCAAGGCTTCACCGCTAACGCCACGCTTAAGCACACGCCCCCTCAAACGAACCCATTGCAACTGACCTTGTATGCTCATACGAAAGGAAAGCTCTATGCGTTCGCGGCCTCCATGAAGCGCCATCGACCATTGAAACTGTAAGTTTTCCAAGTCGTCTTCATGCACTAACGCCATTAAGTCGATTGGCGTTCCTGACCAGGTAGATTCGCTTTCTGAATTGAGCGAAAACGCTCGAATATCAATGATGTCATGGCTTGCTTGCCAATCCCAAAATGACTCTTGCGATGCCCACAACGCGAGCTCTAATTTTTTCAGTGATTGCTGACTGAAAAGTAGTGAGTTATATAGCTCGTCAGACTTTAGCAGCAGCAAGGATTCAGCGTTTTCTCTGGCCGCTTTTTCACGCTGAAGCCGCCTTTCTAAGCTTTGTAGTTTTTTCTCTAGAGGAACTAGATTGGCGCCCACCGGCTACACAACCTGAATACTAAATTCGTACGTATGAGGGAATGACATTTGATGAGTTTCACGCTCTAGAGTGCAATCGAAATGCATCGCTGCGGCATCCATTAGCCCTTCAGCAAGGGGGTATAACTCTCGTTCAGAGAAGTAGCGCAAGCGCATACCAGTATCAGTTCTAGATATAACGGTAAACCGCGGTAAATCGGCATCAGGGTAAAGTTTTCGTACTTGAACATGAATGTCACCATCTAGGTGTTCTAGCAACTGCAAAATGTCTTTCGTGTCGGCAAGTACATTGCCATGTACTGCCGCCAATTTGCCAAAAAGGTAAACCCCAAAATCGTACAGCAGTTCATTGACCGATTTGCCCGTTTTCGCGGCAAGAATAGATAAAATTTTCTGCATTTCTTCGAAAGGGTAATAGCCGACCGCAGTATAGGCACCATCATTAGTTAACTCAGCTTCTACAATCACTTCGTCAGCAAATTCAGGCGATACCTTTTCTTCTAGCATGTCTATAAGCGAAGTAAATACAATCCCTAACATACGGTCTCCTTATACGATTAATAATAGTGTAGTTCAGTCCCACCCAACGACAACCATTGTTTAGGAAATATCGCTGTCCTGGCCCTCAGGACTATCATCACTTGGGGCGCTTTGACTTTGTACCACTTCAACACCATCAACCCGCTGTAAACCTCGAGGTAATTTGTTTCCTCTACGTCCTCGCTCTCCATAATAGTGTTCCAAATCTGAAGCAGATAAGGTCATATTACGTTTACCCGCCGTCACTTTTAATGAAGCCCCATCAGGCACTACAGCCAATACAGTCACAAACTCTTCGCGGGATTGCGCTTTGGCACCAGGAATATTAATTAGCTTGTTCCCTTTTCCTTTACCTAAGCTTGGTAAGTCTTTAAGTGGGAACAACAACATACGCCCTTCGTTAGAAATGGTTAAACACCAATCTGATTCAGGGTTAGTCACAGGCTTAGGTTTCATCACTTTGGCCGCTGTAGGTAAAGAAAGGTACGCTTTCCCCGCCTTATTTTTGCTCACCATGTCTTTGAATGTACCAACGAACCCGTAACCTGCGTCTGAGCCAACTAAAAATTTAGCCTCGTCTGATGCCATAATGACGTGCTCGAATGACTCTCCACCTACCAAGGCAAAACGTCCTGTAAGCGGCTCTCCTTGACTCCGCGCCGATGGCAAACCATGGGCATCGCAGGAAAAAGTTCTCCCCGAGGTATCCATAAATACCGCAGGCTGATTACTTTTCCCTTCTGCGCTTGATAGATAGCCATCACCCGCTTTGTAGCTTAATCCCTCGGCATCAATGTCATGGCCTTTAGCACAACGTGCCCAACCTTTTTCCGATAACACCACGGTAACCGATTCGGCTGGCACAAGTTCTTTTTCAGATAACGCTTTTGCTTCACCGCGCTCAACAATAGGTGAACGCCTATCATCACCATACTTTTCAGCATCGGCTAAAATTTCTTTCTTGATAAGGGTTTTCAAGCGGCGATCTGAGCCTAACAAGGTTTGCAATTTATCACGCTCTGCTGCCAGCTCGTCTTGCTCACCCTTAATTTTCATTTCTTCAAGCTTGGCTAAATGACGAAGCTTTAATTCTAGTATTGCTTCTGCCTGCTTATCGCTAAGCGAGAACCGAGAGATTAATTCTTGCTTGGGTTTTTCGTAAGTACGAATAATCTCGATAACTTCGTCGATATTCAAAAAGGCAATGAGCAAACCTTCAAGAATATGTAAGCGAGCGAGTACTTTGTCTAAGCGGTATTGAAGGCGACGGGTAACTGTCTCTTTTCGGTAAACCAACCATTCAGATAATATAGTACGAAGGTCTTTTACTTTAGGGCGACCGTCCAAACCAATCATGTTTAGGTTTACGCGATAGTTCTTTTCTAAATCCGTAGTTGCAAATAAATGCTGCATTAACTGCGCGGTATCGATACGGTTTGAACGCGGAGTGATAATTAAACGGGTAGGATTTTCGTGGTCTGACTCGTCGCGCAAGTCACTTACCATCGGCAGCTTCTTAGCCTGCATCTGCCCAGCAATTTGCTCTAGAATTTTTCCGCCTGAAGCTTGGTGAGGTAGAGCCGTGACAACAATATCGCCATTTTCCTCGTGGAACACCGCGCGCATTTTAATTGAGCCGCGGCCGGTTTCATACAGCTTACGAATATCAGCTTTAGGCGTAATAACTTCAGCTTCGGTAGGGTAATCCGGTCCGTTAACATGCTCTAACACATCGCTAAGCTCTGCTTTGCTATTATCGAGCAACATGGCACAGGCATAAGCTAATTCACGTACATTATGTGGCGGAATGTCTGTGGCCATACCAACAGCAATACCCGTTACGCCATTAAGCAAGATATGCGGCAATCGAGCGGGTAACACACAAGGCTCTTCTAATGTGCCATCGAAATTAGGCGTCCAATCAACGGTGCCTTGGCCTAATTCATCCAGCAATACTTCTGAAAAACGAGAAAGTTTAGCCTCGGTGTATCGCATGGCAGCAAAAGATTTAGGATCGTCCGGTGCCCCCCAATTTCCTTGCCCATCGACTAGCGGATAGCGGTAAGAAAAGGGCTGCGCCATCAAAACCATTGCTTCATAACACGCGGAATCGCCATGAGGATGAAACTTACCTAATACATCCCCTACCGTTCTGGCCGACTTTTTATACTTTGCATTGGCGCTCAGTCCTAAGTCAGACATAGCGTATATAATGCGTCTTTGTACGGGTTTTAGACCATCGGCAATATGAGGCAGGGCACGGTCCATGATGACGTACATGGAATAATTTAAGTAAGCGTCTTCGGTAAAGCGCCTTAAAGGCAGTTGTTCTACACCGTCGCGGTTAATAATAATCTCGTCGCTCATGATAATTTTTTCGTTTTGTTATTTTCACAATTCAGCGTTAATGCAAAGCCTTTAGTTTTTAGACAGGTGGCAGCGTTAACGAACGGCGTGTTTATGTGGAAGAGTTTAACCACAAAGTAGGACTTTTTATTAAGCCTTCAATGTTTCTATTGTGGGGGAAACTAGGGGCTAGTGCAATAATCACTATTAGGTAAAATCACTATGCCGATTTACGTTAATGCCTCAATCTTTTGTACAATTGTCCGCCAGAGTGGTTTAATAACAATAGAAGAAGATTAAGAAGCTATTCAGGATGTATTTGTTTCGAATTTTTACACTGCTGTGCGCACTACTTTGGCTTATCGCCCCTCAACCAAGTCACGCCCAGCACATTGAGCAACTTTTCGATGAAGATGCTTCTTTAGACCTCTCCGACTCCCTGTACTATTTATACGAAACCAATCTACCACTCACAATAAATGATGTGAGTAGAAGACGCAGCGACTTTCGCATGCATCCTTATAGCAACCCTAACTTCGGCTTTAGAGACAAAGGAATGTGGTTGTTAACTTCATTTTCCAACGTGTCAAACCAAGAGAACTGGGTATTTTCTATCAATTTTAGCCAACTCGACAAAGTCGACTTCTACTTGGTTAAAAATGGCGAAGTATTGCAACAAAGCCATCAGGGTAAATCTCAAAAAGAACAAATTTTTCGCATACCCACATTACGGGTAACGCTAGCCAACGCCGAACGGGTCGATCTTTTTATACGTGTTGAGAGTCAATCATCAAGCCTTATTACACCACTAAGAGTGCAACCTGAGTCTGTTCACAGCAGTTCGTTCCAAATGGACAGCCTGATGTGGGGCCTATTTTACGGCGGCTTGCTAATACTGGCCATTTATAACCTTGTGCTGTATTTCGGGGTTCACGAGCGCAGCCTGATTGCTTATGTCGGCTACATATTCGCGGTTATTCTTTGGCAATTTATTTGGGGCGGCCATATCCACCTGCTGTTTTCAGGAGGGATACCCTATTGGCTTGTTGGTCACACCGAACTGATTTTTGTGATCATAGGTATTTCGTCCGGTTTGTTTACCGTGAGCTTTCTAGAGACCAAGAAGAATGCCAAGTCCGCACACCCCGTCATTGTGCTGTTATTGGCAGTGCAAATAGCTATTGGGGTAATTTGTTTCCTGGGTTTACTTCCCTCAATTTGGAAGAACAACTTAGTTTACGGCGTAGGCCTTATCGCTATTTGTAGTTATATTTTTGCCGGTATCGAGGCCTTTGTTAACCGCTTCCAACCTGCTCGATACTTTATATTTGCATGGGGAATGCTGGCAACAGGGGCCATTATTGGCATGCTAAGTCTAGTTGGGATACTCCCCTCAAACGACTTCACCACTTACTGTTTCCAAGTGGGCGTATTTTTAGAATCTGGGCTGTTTTCATTCGCGCTAATGGAAAAAAGCAGAAGCCAACTTGAACACGAAGTTGAGCAAGCTACCGATGATTTACGCAACAATATGGAGCTCATTGAAGAGCAAAATGCGCGCTTAGATATTGCCCGTAAAGATGCCATTAAGGCCAGTAATGTGAAATCGCAATTTCTTGCCAATATGAGCCATGAGATACGTACGCCTCTTAACGGTATTCTAGGGTTTAGCCGAGAACTG
The DNA here is from genome assembly GCF_001562125.1 of Alteromonas sp. Mac1. Lineage (NCBI taxonomy): Bacteria > Pseudomonadati > Pseudomonadota > Gammaproteobacteria > Alteromonadales > Alteromonadaceae > Alteromonas > Alteromonas sp. Mac1. The sequence continues at coordinate 496,721 of NZ_CP013932.1, read as the reverse complement.
ACCCATGCTTCTTTACCATCTGATCAACAAGAACAAGTGCGAATTATCAATACTGCCGCTGATAACTTGCTGACAATAGTCAACGATGTATTAGACTTCTCTAAGATTGAAGCGGGTAAGCTACAAATTAACAACCAGCCATTTTCACCCAATACTTTATTGGAAGAAATGGTGACGATTATGGCGAAGTCTTCCCATAGCAAAAAGTTAGAATTTGTTTTCGACCTGTCGCCTTTACCAGAAAAATTAATCGGTGATGTTTTCAGAATAAAGCAAATTTTGAATAACCTGCTTAGCAACGCCCTAAAATTCACCCCTTCCGGTACTATTACCCTTGCGGTCAAAGGCCGCCCGCTTTTGCACGGGATTCATGAGATTGAAATCATTGTTGAAGATACGGGTATAGGCATAAATCGACAGGACAGAAAGAAACTCTTCAATGCGTTTTCCCAAGTAGATGACTCGATAAACCGCAATTATCAAGGTACCGGATTAGGCTTGGTTATTAGTCGTGAGCTAGTGCGACTCATGCGTGGCGACTTAACCCTCAAAAGTACGCCAAGGCAAGGTTCTACCTTTGTGGTTACCCTAAGAACCAATCACTTAAGCCAGAAATATGCATTGAGTGCTGATACCGAGTGGCTTGGAAAACATGTAGTTATCTTCGACCCCATACCTGCAACACGCCGTGCCAGTGCCTCTATGTTGAAGCAACTGGGTGCTAAAGTTACCACTGTCGAGTCAGTTGACTATCTTTCTAGACTGTCACTACAGTCATCTTCCACTGACTTCTTTATGGCAACAGTGCCGGTATCAAAAATGGACAAGCGGGATGAGTTTTTAAGCCGCTTTGTACAGTTTAATGCGACCAAACGCGTGCTTTGGTATTCAGGCCCTGAGCCTTTTACCCAATACCCGAGTTTGTCTCAGCACTTTCATACTCAAATACGCATGCCGATGACACTAAGTAAGCTTGATGGTTTAGTAAACAATAAGAAAGCAGTACCACGAAACCCACTTCAAGATAAATTGAACTCACTTCCACGGGCAAGAATTTTAGCCGTGGATGATATGGATATGAACCTCAAGCTACTGCATACCTGGCTTGATAACTCACCGATATCATTGGTCACTACAACAAGTGGCGAAGACGCGGTTAATCAGTGCCAAACCCAAGAGTTTGACTTGATATTAATGGATGTTCAAATGCCCATCATGGATGGGCTTCAAGCGTCGCGAGCAATCAGAAAAACCACACTGAATATGGGTACGCCTATTATTGCAGTAACCGCCCATGCCTTTAAAGAAGAGCAGGAAAGGTTGCTGGCTTCGGGTATGGACGACTATTTGCCCAAACCCATTGAGATTGGGTTGCTGGTAGACCTTATACGTTCTTGGTGCCATAACACTGAGCCGGGGCACATATTACTACCTTCCTTAGACTGGCAGCTTGCGTTAAAGCGCGCACATCAAAACCATGAAGCAGCCAAAGAGCTACTTGAAGACTTTATTACCATGGCGCCAGACATGCTGACGACTTTAAAAGCACTGTGGAATGAAAAAGATTACGCAGAACTTAAGCTCGAAATTCACAAATTACATGGGGCCTGCTGTTACATAGGTGCGCCGCGACTGCAAAGCTTGGCAGATGAACTCGAAAGCGCCCTTAAATTAGGGCAACATTTTTTAGTGGCTGAACATATGCCGTTGTTACTCGATGAAATTGAGCGAGTCTGTTCAGAAGGACAGACACGTACTGGCTAGCCCAACTAGCGTTATTCAGCGTTATTGGTTCTACGGGCGGCTTGGCATTGAGAGATAAGCGCAGCAAACTCTTCTGGAGTTCTGTCTATATCAGAGGTGGCAATAAACACGTCATAACCAAGGCGCTTGCGAAGCTCTGCCATACGATTGGCCAACATGGCTTTTACCCCGGTGAGTACAGTGCCATTGTTTAACGTAAAATGATTATCATCGAACATAGACTCTTCGTAGCAACTTCCCGTGGCACAGCCTTCATTCGTATTATGCAGCAACAAAGGCCGCTGCTCCATCAACAAATGGGTGGCTAAACGTGGCGATATACTGGTTAGAAACTCGGTATAGTCTTTTAACTTGAAGCCTACGGTTTCAAGCCCTACATGATCCAAACCTTGTCGTACTCTAGGGCAGTCTGCCCGTTGTAGGTTTTCCCAATGTATCTGCCAGCTGCCTAAACGATGACGATAGGTGATAACGTCCGTGGTCATTTCTAGGCTGAATTCAGGCTCTCGAATTTTAAAGTAGCCCACCAGCAAGGTAACTAATGCCGCACTGGTGATCAGAATACCCGCTAGAAATAGCCAATCAGGGAGCAATACAAACCAAAGCGCAGCAAAAACTAACCCAGCGCAACCAATAACAATACTGGTTATACCATTACTTTTTGACGCGGCTCGAATAAGAATAGGTTCAGGGTTATTGCCAGACATACAGGTACACAACCAACATAATTAAGGCCCACAGCACATAAAGTCGAATTCGCTGGCAGACGGCGCAGTCTGTCTTCCACCAGCTAAAATGGCGTGTTGGCGCATTTCGTTTATTCTGATCTTTACGCATAAACAGGCAAACAGATTAATAATAAATACAGTTTACCTGTTTATAACTCGTGTTGTTAGGCCAGATGTCGATAGCGGTATCGCTGAAATGCTGCCACCAAGGTGGGTGTAAACACTAACGACAATATGACAGAAAAGCCTACGCCACCGGCCAGCACGACAGCAAGAGGCGGCCAGAAGCTGCCTTCGCTGAATAGTAATAGCGGGATTAACCCACCTACGGTCGTAAAGGTGGTGGAAAGAATGTGCCTGCTGCAGCCCATCGTTTCTTGTACGATAGCAGCAATATTTCCATGTTTAGCCTCTGAGTTTGCATTTATCGCCGCAATAACCACGATGGAGCCATTTATCGCAACCCCAATTAGTCCTGCAGATCCTAATAAGGGGTTAAAGCCTATCGGTAAACCTGATAACCATAAGCTAAACATGCCAAGCCCGACAGATAGTATGGCTACCAATACAATCACTCCAGCCATACGTAAACTCGTAAAAGTCAGAATTAAGGTAGTCAGCATCAGCACAAGGAGAACCGGCGCATAAGTTCCTAACTGCCCCATAGCCCGTTGTTGTTCATCGGCATCCCCTGCAAGGTGAATACGATACCCTTCTGGTAAGGCTAAGCTTTCGTTTAGCTTCTGTCTTAAAGTATTACTGGCATCAACAGGAGGGACATTCGGCAATAAGTAAGCCTGAATACGATTGACCCGCTCACCATCTTGGCGGGTAATACTGCTGATAGACGGTGCGAGTGTTAACGATGCTACCGCACCTAACGACGACCAATTTATAGCGCTATTGACTGAACTATCCCCAGTCACCGGAATAGGCATGGCGTTTATGCCCGCGACATCATGCCTGAAGCTATCTGATAATCTCACCCGCACAGGAATTTCTTCCGTACTTTCCAAAACTGAACCACCAGCAAGCCCTGAAAAGTTAATTTGCATCTGACTGGCTAGATCGGAAAGGCTTAAGCCAAGGTACGACAATGTATCACTTGAAGCATCCACATTAAGTTCCGGTTCCCCCATGGTGATACTAGCAGTTGATTGGGAAATACCAGGCACTGATGACATTAAAAATCGAACCTGCTGACCCAATTCATTCAATATGTCTAAATCAGGCCCAAAGATTTCTACTTCTACCGGCGCTGCAATAGGCGGACCTTGTCCGAATGCGCGAACTACAATTTGAACTTCGGGGAAGGTATCATCAAGATGATGTTGTAAACGGCTAATGAGCCTAGCGGCCTCTTCTACGGTATGGGTCGTAACTACCGCATTTGAGAAGTTGGGCAAGTTATCACGTGTCATGACTTGGTTGTAATACACCGAAGGGGCAGAGCCTCCTACTAACCATGTCACTTGCTTCACCCCTTCACTTTCGCGAATGACACTGTCGACTTTGTGGGTGTAGGTGAGGGTGTTATCTATGCTACTTCCCTCTTTAGTCCACATGTAAACTTCGAACTGATCTCTATCTGCACTAGGGAAAAATACGTTAGCCAGGGTGCCTGAAAGTACAAAACCAGAGATACAAAAAACAAGCACTAGCGGTAATACTAAAATGGGTCGTGCAATCCACGCAGCTAAATGTACGCGAAACGCTTGGCTTAATTTAGGGGCTTGTAACCCTACTTGCCACCAATGCTTATTAGCGACATTCTCAGCTTGTTCACCTTTAGGAAGAAAGCGAGCCGCTAATGCCGCTATTACGGTTAGGGATATAAACAACGAGCCGATTAATGCCATCACCACGCTTATAGCAATAGGCCCAACAAAATCACCGATGTTACCGTTTAGCAGAAAAATAGGCATGAAGCCTAATATGGTGGTGAGTGTAGAGGCGAGTAAAGGCGCAAAAAGGTGAGAAACACTTTTGGCCATCGCCCCAACGCGAGTAGCAGATGGGTCTTGTAAATTAATCCGAATTTCATCAGTAATAACAATGGCGTTGTCAATTAGCAGACCAATGGCGATAATCATGCCAAAAATGGACATTTGGTGAATTTGTTCGTTATAAAAGTTAAGAGAGAACAGCGCAAAAGATGCACACAAAGGAAGCGCTAACCCCACAATCCATGACGCTTTAAACCCCATAAAGAGTAAAATAACTAACATGACTACCGCACAGCCCATCAATAGGTTACCCGATAGTTCGGCTAAGCGATTGCCAGTATATTTATTTTGCTCAAAGGCGATATCAGCTGTAACCGTGCCTTTGAATTCCTGATTAAAGCTATCCACCACGCTTAGCGCATCGTTAGTCCACACATCGGCGCGTAGTGAGGTTTGCATTCGGGCTGCAACGAAGATAACTTCTTCTCCATCAAGCACACCAATGTCAGAACGCGGTGTTACATAGCCGCGGGAAACCTTTGCAATGTCTTCTACCCGTAAATAACGACCCTCTTGATTAACGAGTGGAATAGCAGACACCATGGCCACTCCGTCTAATCCTTTCGCTACAGTGAAGCGTAGATTTGTACTTTCAGTGTCAAGTACACCTGCAGGAAGTTTAGGATCGGCGTTGCTAATAATATTGCTTACTTGCCCAAGGTTTAGACCGGTGGCCGCAAGTTTATCTGGGGAGATACTTACGCTAATTTCTTCTTCGGGAGCACCATAAATACGCACTAACTCAGTGCCATGTACATTACGAAGTCTATCAGTCAGCTCTTCCGCTAATCGCCCCGTAAGGGTAAGTGATGTGGTATCAGGGTGTGACGCTTTTAATGCCAATAATAAGGTAAATGCAGTGGCACCACGCTTTTCATCAAAAATAGGCGAACCCACGCCTTCAGGGAAGCCTGCTGATGCTTCGCCTATCGCATCTCGTATCTCACTGAATAACTGTTCGTTGCTGCTACTATCAATCCAATCTTGGGTCTCAATAGTAATGACTGAAATACCAGCTCGTGAGGTAGATTTAACTTCCTTTATTTCAAAGATTTCGCGTAGCTTATCTTCTATTACATCACTGACTAAGGCTTCCACCCGTTCAGCCGAAGCTCCTGGGTAGGACGTGATAACAAGCGCATTTCGGGTATCAATTCTAGGGTCTTCTAAGCGCGGTAAGTTACCTAGCGCAGACATGCCTGCGACGAGTAGTATCACTAAGCTTAAAACGAGTAAGTGAGGTCGTCTGTAGAACAACGTATACCATGGGTATTTTTTATCAGTATCAAATAGCATGGGGTTCATCGCGTTGCTCCCTCGGCGCTATTCAAATTCCCCTCACTTAATTTAACCGATTGCCCTGGCGACAACTTATGCGTACCACCTATTACTAAGCGGTCGCCATCACTTAAGGCACCGCGTACAAAGGCACGCTCACCGTTGGTATAAATAACTTCAACGGTTCTGCTTTCAAGGGTAAGTCCCTTTTGTTCTTTCACTACAAAGACTCGCCATAGACCCCGTAAACCGTTGCTAAGAGCACTAGCAGGTATCCAACTGCCGATGCTATCGCCGTGACGTTGTCCCAACAAGGTGGCAAGATCGCCAGGTCTTAGTCCAGCATTACTCGATAGATTTACGAGGATATCAACAGTACGGGTTTGTCTATTGCGCACAGGGGAAAGCTGGCTCACCGTTGCTTCAATATTTAACGCATCAACATCAAGGGCTACCTTTTCACCTACTCGAAATAGAGAGACCATATCTGCTGGCACCGCAAAGCGAGCTTGTAAGGGAGCATCGCTGGTAAGACTTAACAAAGCAGCCCCTGCTGCAACAACACTACCTTCATCAAAGTAACGCGCGCTAATTGTGCCAGAGAAAGGCGCGAGCAATTTTGTTTTAGTTTGCTCTACATCTAGACTTTCAATACTTGCTTCAATTTCTTTTACCTGCGCACTGGCTACGGCGGTATTAGCTTTAACTTCATCTAAACGTTGCGACGATTCTAGTTTTTTCTCCACCAGCACAGTTACCCGTTTTTCGCTTAGCTCTGCCAACGTTAAATCTGCACGGGTACGTTCTAGTGTTGCGTATAATTCAACAAGGCGCGCAGACAGTCTGTCATTGTCTAGCTTGGCTAGTACATCACCTTTTTGAACCATATCCCCTTCATCAGCAAAAATTGCCATAACTTGGCCACTGGTATCAAAAGAAACATCAGCCGCTTTGGGAGATTCAATTAATCCATAAATTTTTACCGGCATTTCAAAACCGCTTTGCAGCGTAACCCGTTTGGTGGAAACCGCGGTAGGTGGATGATCGGTAAGTGTTTGTGTGGCACCATTAAGCCCAGCAGCAAACAGCAGAAGCGTTAATCCAACAACGAAGATAGTGATAGCAGCATACAATGCTGTCGATGCTCCTTTTCCTTGTTCAGTAGACTCGATTGTCATTTCATTTTCCTTGCTTCTGCAGGCTTATTAGCCTAGGCATATTTGGTATACTATTTTTACTATGCTAGATTATAAATACTAGACCGTCTAGTATGATATTTAAATTTAAGTGAGATCCCATTGCCTGAACAAAAAAACAAACGACAAGGCCGCCCAAAAAGCGAAGAAAAACATAACCTTATCCTTCATTCAGCGTCGTGTTTATTTATCGAAAATGGTTTTGCTAATACCTCGATGGACAATATTGCTAAGGCATCGGGAGTATCAAAACAAACGGTTTACTCTCATTTCGACAATAAAGATGCCTTGTTTAAGGCCGCAATTACAAAGAAGTGTCAGTCTTACCAACTCGATACCAATCAATTGATGCAGGGCACTAATGCTAACCTTCCGCTAAACCATTATTTAAAGCAGGTAGGTTCGCAGTTCATCAGGTTGATACAAGACCCAGAGGCGGTTGCTGTTTTCAGGCTGGTCATTGGTGAAGCGCAAAGCACCCCTCATGTAGCAAAACTATTTTATGATGCTGGGCCTGGTGCATCGATAGAAGCCTTCTCTGAAATGTTTTTCTTTTATGGTAAAGGCGCGCTAACGAAAGCTAACAGCGTGCAGTTGGCCATAGACTATTGTTCATTGCTACAAAGTGAGTTCCACAACAAATTGCTGTGCGGGGTTCAAGAGGTAATGCCTGATAAAGCAATTAGCGCTCATGTAGAAATTGCTGTCGAGAAAACCTTGCTGCTATTTAATACGTATTGTTCAAATAAAGACGAATAACTCCCCCTCAAGGCGGCGACGAAGGATTACTTATTTTCTCGTTTGTTATACACTACAGCCGTTTTCGTTGATGATTGAGTGACATATGTCTGACTTTACCGGTAACCACATTCTTTCGGTTAATCAATTCGATCGTGAGGCTATTGAGAAAGTATTCTCAGTTGCAGATTCTATGCAGCCTTATGCGAAACGCCAAAAGCGCACCACTGTGCTTGAAGGCGCCATTCTTGGTAATTTATTTTTCGAACCTAGCACCCGTACTCGCGTCAGTTTCGGCACCGCATTTAACCTTTTAGGTGGCGAAGTGCGAGAAACCACCGGCATGGCCAGTTCAGCCTTAGCTAAAGGCGAATCTCTTTACGATACTGCCCGTGTACTAAGCGGCTACTCAGACATTATTGCCATGCGCCACCCTGCTGCCGGATCGGTAGCCGAGTTTGCAGAAGGCAGTCGTGTGCCAGTGATTAACGGTGGTGACGGCGCTAATGAGCACCCTACTCAAGCCTTACTCGACTTATTCACTATCAAACGTGAATTGGAATATCATGGGCATGGTATTGACGGATTGCATATCGCCATGATTGGCGACCTTCGTTACGGCAGAACCGTACACTCGTTATCTCGGCTTTTATGCTTATTTAAAAATGTGCGCTTCACGCTAATATCTCCCAAAGAGTTAGCCATGCCACAGCCAATTATAGATACGATTGAAAATGCAGGGCATCAGCTTAATATCACTGAAACACTTGAAGGCAGTATGGATGCCGACATTTGTTACCAAACCCGCATTCAGGAAGAGCGCTTTCCTTCTCAAGAAGAAGCGAATAAATACCGTGGAAAATTTCGTTTAAACCACTCTATTTATACTCGCCATTTCCAGTCTAAAACCGTCATTATGCATCCACTTCCTCGGGATTCTCGTATAGAGGCTAACGAGTTAGATAACGACCTAAATTTAAATCCAAACCTTGCCATATTCAGACAAACTGACAACGGTGTTCTAGTACGCATGGCGCTATTTGCGCTTACATTAGGCGTTGAAGAGTTATTGACTAAATATGAACGTGAAGTGGTATGGTTCAGCAACAAGAGCAATGAATTACATGCAAAAATCTGAAGTCCTTTTTACCCGCGCCCAAAAAACAATTCCTGGCGGTGTTAATTCTCCCGTTCGCGCCTTTAAAGCCGTTGGCGGAACACCTCGCTTTATTACCAAGGCTGATGGCCCTTACATGTGGGACGCCGACGGTAAACAGTATATCGATTACGTGCAATCATGGGGCCCAATGGTATTGGGTCATAACAACCCACAAATTCGTCAAGCAGTCATCGATGCCTCTGAATTCGGCCTTTCGTTCGGTGCGCCTACCGAAGCTGAAATCATTATGGCTGAAACGGTCAGTAAATTGGTGCCGTCGATGGAAATGGTACGCATGGTAAATTCAGGAACTGAAGCCACCATGTCGGCTATTCGCTTATCTCGCGGCTACACGGGTCGCAATAAAATCGTTAAATTTGAAGGCTGTTACCACGGCCATGCAGACTCTTTGCTAGTAAAAGCAGGTTCTGGGGCATTGACCATGGGCGTGCCGAGCTCTCCTGGGGTACCCGCTAACGTGGCCGAGCACACCCTTACTGTCGAATATAATAATATCGATAGTGTAAAAGAGGTGTTTAATGCTCACGGAAACGACATTGCCTGTATAATTGTTGAGCCAGTTGCTGGTAATATGAACTGTATTCCACCTGTTGAAGGCTTTTTAGAAGGTCTTCGTGAAGTGTGTGACGAATACGGTAGTCTTCTGATATTTGATGAAGTGATGACTGGTTTTCGGGTGTCGCGCGGCGGAGCTCAAGAACGTTATGGCATAACACCCGACTTAACTTGCTTGGGTAAAGTGATTGGCGGCGGAATGCCGGTAGGTTGCTTTGGTGGTAGAAGAGACATTCTTACCCATATTGCCCCTACAGGTCCTGTTTACCAAGCTGGTACGCTTTCTGGTAACCCAGTGGCGATGGCAGCAGGCTTGGCCGCCATGCAGCAAATTCAAGAAGAAGGTCTTTACGAAGGCATCTTTGAAAATACCCAAGCACTCGCTGATGGTATGCAAGCCCTTGCCAATAAGCATGGCATTAAACTAAGTACTAATGTTGCCGGCAGTATGTTTGGGATATTCTTTACCGACATTGAGCGCGTTACTAATTATCAGCAGGCCATTAACTGCAACACAGAACAGTTCAACAAGTTTTACCACGGCATGTTGGAGCAAGGTGTTTACTTGGCACCTGCCTCATACGAAGCTGGATTTGTATCGAAAGCGCATGATAAGGATATCATTGCTAAAACTTTAGAAGCAGCTGACAAGGTGTTTGCAATGCTCAAATAACAATAATGGATAGGTATTTTGACGACAACGGATTGGTTACTACTAAGTGTCTTGTTTTTAGTTTTTGCTTACAGTGTTGTCGTTACCGCTGTGCTGGTGAAGTATCGCCGGCACAGACTCAATAGACTTGTCTACCGGCAAAGAATTAGAGCAAAGTCAAAATCAGGCTCCTCAACCAATCAGCATAATCAACACGTTGCTGATGAAGCGTTAAAGTTATCTCAAGCCTTTCAAAAGTTCGTCCCCCAACAGTTTATCGACCATATTACAAAAACCGGCTCAGGCCATATTGAGCTTGGTTATGCCGATGAGCAAGATGTGGCAATTCTTTTTTGCGACATCCGTGGGTTTACCGGCTTATCAGAAAAAATGCGCCCTCAGGAACTCATGGGGTTTCTCAACTCGTATTTCTTACGTATGAATAAACCTATTCACGAGAACGGCGGGTTTATCGATAAGTTTATCGGCGATGCAATGATGGCACTGTTTGATCACCCTGGTGGTACCCCGCAAGACAAAGCAATTGACGCGATTAACGCTGCGATGGAATTACGCAAAACCCTTGATTTTTATAATATTCGTCGTAAGCGAAAGGGCTTTGTCCCCATTAATGTAGGCGTGGGAATACACTATGGGCCTGTGGTAATGGGAACGGTAGGTTCCGACGATAGGATGGATACCACGGTTATTGGCGACAGCGTTAATATTGCCTGTCGTTTAGAAGCACTAGCGCCAAAATACGGTGCTGACATTATTGTCAGTGCCCAAGTACTTGAAGGAATGGGAGACAAGTTTCCTATTAAAACACGGCTTCTTGACTGGGTTCGGGTAAAAGGACGCAAAGCCCCCATCCAAATTTATGAGGTGCTTAGCCATTTACCGCATGAACAGCAAGAAGAACGGTTTTCGGTTCAATCTAAAATTGCCGCCGGCTTAGCTTGTCGAATAGATAAAGAGTGGGATTTGGCCATCGCGCACTTTGAAGCGGCGTTAGCCATTTTTCCTCAAGACTCCTTGGCAAAGCACCACATCGATGTGTGTCGTATATATCAAAACATGCTGCTGCCAGATGACTGGGATGGCGCGTTAAATATTCAGTAACGCCTCACCAACATTATTCAGATTCTGAATTTTTCGCCTGCTCGCGAATAAAGGTAACGGATGGCGCAAAAAAGGCAGCACCAGTTTCCGCGTTGGTGAAATCTAACCACCGGTCGTAATCTCCGTCACCATTGCCATATATTTGGCTATGAAGCATAGCTTTAAAGGGTCTAGCACTGGCCGAACAACTTACAAACAGTAGCCCTTGCGACACCATATCGCCATAAGGCATACCTTGTTTTATCAGCCCAGCTTTACCACTTTCAGTGGTAATAATGTTGGCGCGCACGCTATGAGAAGATTCAGATTGTTCTGCACTGACTAAGTTATGCTGCTGAGTTGTCCCCATCACTTGTTCTTGCTGCCGTGATGAGAGGCTGTGCCAACGGCGTAAGTCATGCTTGTAGCGCTGTACATGAAGATAACTTCCACCGCTAAAATCAGGATCGTTTTCGTTTACGATGGCAACCTCTCTGCGCTTCATTCCACGCGGGTTGTCAGCGGCATACAAGTAACCAGTAAGGTCGCGACCATCGAGGTAACGGAAACCACGAATTTGTTCTACCATTTCTACGTGTAATCGAAGTAAATCCATCACTTCGATACCGATGGCGTGACAAATATCTAAACGATCAGCCCTAATTTGAATAAACAAATCACAGGGCATAGTAGGCGCACTTCTGTCTTCACACTGCATATCAGGGAAAGGCATCAGTTCTACTGGAATTAACCCTGGGTACACTTCAGTCCAATAACCGGTTCCAATCGCCACAACGCCGGTCACCATAGCTTCATAGTGCTCAGACTCAAAGTGTTCGAATATATCCAACACCCGGGCAAGCTTCGCCCTTACCGCCTCACAATCGTCATCAATAACGTTAAGCAGTAAATATTGCGCATGTAAATTAGGTTCTGCGCAAATCCCTTTTTGTGGTTGTGTCATGGGCACTCTTATTGTTATTTAACCATGGCGAACAATGAAACAAGTGTGTATTAATAACCCGCTGCTTGTCCATCTTTTCGGCTTTCAGAAGCCCCAAAGTAAACGTTTCGCTTATCGTCCCACATTATGGCTTGATAGCCCCCAAAAGCGCCAACAACACGCTGCAATGTGTGACCCCGCTCCATTAACTCTCGCTGCACTGTTTCATCGAAGCCAGATTCAAGGCTGATATAACCGCCATCACGCATCAACTTACCCGTTGGGGTACTAGAACCACTATGTAAAATACGCGGCGCATCCCCAGCTTCTTGTAAATTCATACCAAAATCGAGCATGTTCACGATAATTTGCGCATGCATTTGAGGCTGTGTGCCTCCGCCCATAACGCCAAAGCTTAAAAACGGCGCACCATTACGAGTAACAAATGCTGGGATAATTGTATGAAATGGGCGCTTTTCAGGCTTAAGTTCGTTGAAATGCCCTTCTTCTAGGGTAAACATTTCACCGCGATTTTGTAGCACAAAACCAAGCCCTGGTGGTGTCATACCTGATCCCATACCGCGATAATTACTTTGAATGAGCGATACCATATTACCGTCTTTATCGGCCACCGTTAAATAAACTGTATCACCATCGTAAATACCAGCATCTACACGCTCTGCGGCTTTATCGTTATTTATAAGTTGCTGGCGTTTAGTGGCGTAATCTTTGGAAATTAACCACTCAACGGGAATGTCATTAAATGCGGGATCAGCATAAAATTTTGCGCGATCTTCAAACGCTAACTTTTTGGCCTCTACGAAGGTATGGATATACTCGGCAGAATTGAAGCCCATGCCTTCAATGTCATAGCGCTCTAATACATTGAGTATTTGTAATGCCGCAATGCCCTGTCCATTAGGGGGAAGTTCCCATACATCGTAGCCACGATAATTCGCCGATACCGGCTCTACCCACTCTGACGTATGCGATGCTAAATCGGCATAAGAAAGATAGCCACCTTGGGATTTCATATAGGCATCAATATTTTGCGCAATGTCTCCCTTATAAAAAGCATCTCGCCCACCGGTTGCAATTTTTTCATAGGTTACCGCAAGACCAGGGTTCTTAAATACATCCCCTTTTTTTGGGACTTTTCCGTTGATAAGAAACGTTTCTGCAAAACCATCGTAATGACCAATTCTGTCATTGTTCATTGCTAAATAATAAGCAACCAATTCAGAAACAGGAAAGCCGTTCTTGGCATATTCAATGGCCGGCGTAAGCAAAGCCGTCATAGGTAATTTGCCAAACTTTTCATGTAGCATAAACCAGCCATCTACTGCACCAGGCACAGACACAGGAAGTGGGCCGAATTTAGGTATTTGAGCTAAACCTCTATCGTTAAATACTTGTTTAGTCAGTAGCTTTGGAGAACGACCCGATGCGTTCAACCCTATTAACTTATTTTCTTTAGCATCCCATACCATCGCGAATAGATCGCCGCCCACACCTGCTCCTGTGGGTTCAACAAGCCCCAGCATAGCGTTTGCAGCAATGGCAGCATCTACGGCGCTTCCGCCGCGTTTAAGCACGTCAAGAGCTACTTGGGTTGCAAGCGGTTGGCTTGTTGCGGCCATACCATGTTGAGCAATAACTTCTGAACGACTCGCAAAAGGCGCGCCGGTAACTCTATCGTACCCATAAGCCATTTGACTGACACACAGTAGTAACAAACATCGCAACAGCATGATTTATTATCCTAATAAGAGAACAAACCTAATTTAGCATTATTGCTAACTAAGTAAATTATCAATAGTTTAGCGTTATTTTTAACTTTATGAAAAACGAAAAAAGCCCCGCAGATGCGGGGCTTAAGATTGGTGATACAGGCATTATCGTTATTATAAGTAATTTTGCCTGTTCAGACTTCCTTACGTACGGCCGTTGGTGAAGTCAGGATAAGCTTCCAGACCACATTCACTCATATCAACACCGTCGAATTCTTCTTCTTCAGTTACACGAACACCAATGACGGCTTTAATCGCTAACCAAACAACTAGGCTTACTACAAACACCCAAACAAAGATGGTAGCAGCACCAATTAACTGACCAACAATGCTTGAACCGTCGTTAGTGAATGGAACAAGGATAAGACCAAGTAGACCAACAACACCGTGAACAGAGATAGCACCTACTGGATCATCAATTTTAAGTTTATCTAACGCTACAATGCTTAGCACTACTAAGATACCACCTAGGCCACCGAACAAGGTTGCTTGAAGTGGAGTAGGAGTAGATGGCTCAGCAGTAATAGCAACCAAACCAGCTAGTGCACCGTTAAGAGCCATAGTTAAGTCAGCTTTGCCGAACATAATGCGCGCTAAGATAAGCGCTGCAATACAACCACCTGCAGCTGCTGCGTTAGTGTTCATAAATACAATAGCTACTGCGTTTGCACTTTCAACTGTTGCAGTAGCTAGTACTGAACCACCGTTAAAGCCGAACCAACCCATCCATAAAATGAATGTACCAAGCGTAGCAAGTGGAAGGTTTGCACCTGGAATAGCGTTAACTTTACCGTCAGCAGTATATTTGCCTTTACGAGCGCCAAGTACCAATACACCAGCTAATGCTGCGGCAGCACCTGCCATGTGAACAATACCAGAACCTGCAAAGTCAGAGAAACCTAGGTCGCCAAGGGTGTACATACCAAATACAGCTTCACCGCCCCAAGTCCAAGCACCTTCCATAGGATAGATGAAACCAGTCATTACAACCGCAAACGCTAAGAAAGCCCAAAGCTTCATACGCTCAGCCACTGCACCAGAAACAATAGACATTGCCGTTGCAACGAATACTACTTGGAAGAAGAAATCAGCAGAAGGTGCATAAGTTGCTGCATCTTCAGCAACACCAGTTGCGCCGTCACCCATAATTCCACCTAGGAACGGGCTCCACTCGCCGCCACCATACATGATGCCGTAGCCGCAAATCATATACATGGTGCTAGCAATGGCAAATAACGCGATATTTTTAGTTAGAATTTCTGTCGTGTTTTTAGCGCGTACCAAGCCAGCTTCTAGCATGGCGAAACCTGCCGCCATCCACATAACTAGTGCACCGCAGATTAAGAAGTAAAAGGTATCTAATGCATACCCGAGTTCAAATGTAATTTCCATTATGCTTTTCTCCGCAAATTAATCGTTTTGGCTTACAACGCGTCTGTGTCTGACTCGCCAGTTCGAATACGTACGGCTTGTTCAAGGTCGTAAACAAATACCTTACCGTCACCAATCTTGCCAGTCTTGGCTGCGCCAACGATGGCTTCTACCAAGCGATCTACCTGGTCGTCCTGAACGGCAATTTCCAGTTTGACTTTAGGCAAGAAATCCACTTGATATTCCGCGCCGCGGTAAAGTTCAGTGTGTCCTTTTTGACGTCCGAAACCTTTCACTTCGGTAACGGTTAAACCGTCAATTCCGATTTCTGAAATGGCTTCACGAACATCATCTAGCTTGAACGGCTTGATGATCGCTGTGACTAGTTTCATGAGTTGCTCCCAGTTTTTGTAATGGTTGTTTTGCACATTTCGTGTCTTGTACAGGGAAGTAAACCAAGAGATGTGCCACAAATAATTAGCATTTAAAAACAACATGTTAACTAAAACACGATGCATTTTGTTTACATTTATCGCACCACGGCGGTGCATCGCGCCATCAATGCCCAATTTTGGAGCGTCGTGAGTTAAATTAACTGAAAATAGCGATGAAATTAGGATGGAACTAATTAGTGACGTTGCGGGTCAGTTAGTAGATATGACAATTATCACACCTATCATAGAGCCTGAGTATTTGCGTGGGTATGTGCCTGAACGAGCGCAGGTTTTTAATGCGAGTAGTAAGGGGAAGCTAGCAAAAGGCTTACTTATCTCAACCCTTGTACACCTGATTGGGTTAGTAATAGTGATCTTCTCTACTACGTTCGAAAGCGGTGTGACATCAGCACATAAACCTGCTCCCATTAGTGCGACCTTGTATTTCCCCAAAGTCAGTGTAAATAAAACCATTGCTGAGGCACCTGCATCCACAGAAATCACGCCTCCCGTTAATGAAACCAAAGCGCAAGAACGCCCTTTGGAAAAAGTGATCGAAACTACCGAGCGGCCAAAAGTGGCAGAGACTCAGCCAGTAAAAGTTAAACCTACTGAAGCTACACCTACTGAAGCTAAACCCACAGAAACTAAAGAAGACAAGGCTGCACCAACAGAAGCACCCGCGCCTACTATTTCCAATGCCCGAGCCACTATCAACTCCACAACGAGGAACCAGCAAGCTGGCACTTTAAACTTGTCTCCACGGGCCAGTGCCTCGCAATTTTTTAATCGAAGAGAGCAAGAAGAAATTGCTGAGGAAGGCTTAAGAGCGGCTGAAGCACATAGGCAGAAAATAGAAAGCCCAGACCTTGTTGATACGCGAAAAGGCGAAGAGGATAGAAGCTACTATGAAAGGCCGGTGAAAAAAGTAAATTGTTCTGGCACTACTAACAAAGCGCTTACCGTTTTAAGTGGTTTGGCGGGCGGTACACTTGAATGTAGTAAGGGCAGCGACTACGACCGCTTTATTGAGGCTCGCGTCACTAAAGAACCTGTGAAAGACTAGCCGCTTAGACTCTAAGGCCTTTTGAGTTCTTTTAATTAATTAAACTCTTGCCGCTTGGCGAAGACGACGCTTCATAATAAGCGCAGGTACAGCATTGCTAATTAGCGCGCCAATCATAATAAGCACTATTGCCATTGAAATGGCGGCAGACAGTGTACTTATTCCAAACAAAAATAACGCAATACTGGAAATGACAGGTGTGGCAAAGCTTAAGCTCGCTAATAATTGCCGATTACCAAATTTGAGCCCAATGTCCCATAAGTAAAAGGCGCCTCCTACAGGCCCAAGCCCTAATAGTATTGCACTTACCCAGGCGTAAAATGAAAGATCCCAGTGACTCGACTCTAGGGTTAGGTGGGAACCCAGCGCTAGTACTGCCACGGCAATGGATATCCAGCCAATGTCTTCAACATCGCTCTTTGTACCAGCCATAAACCACGAATAGCCTGACCAGATTAAGGCGCAGATTAATGCCAGCCCGTAGCCCAAAGTGTATTCGCTATTAAACTGAATACTTTCACCACCTGTGACTAAAATTCCGCAACCAATAAACCCCAGTACGCCTCCTATCACCGCAAACACTCGTTGGTGCGCGTTTGCCACAGCAATACCGAGCAGCAACGGCCAAAGGTAGGCAATAAGGCTTGCTTCAATGGGCGGTGCGTAGCGAAGAGCTAGGAAATAACAAAAGTGGAACCCAAATAAACCACAGGTAGCCACTATCCATTGGGTGAGTGTTAATTTAGGTAATGTAAATAATGGCTCTCGCTTAATTAATCGCTTTAAAAAAAGCAATAACGCAGAAACTGAAAAGCAGATAAAAAGTAACTGAAAAGGCGGCACTGACGATGCGTAAACGCCCAATACTGCTAAGACGCCCCACGAAATAATGGCTACAAGCCCTATAAACGTTGCCATTGCTTTCTCATTGTTAAAATTGAAGAAGACCTAAGCATACCCCTAATTGCATATTCATTCTGTGCAGGAAAGACGGCATGATTGGTTTGAAAGCCTGATTTTCTGTTGAGCTTTGCTGTGTTAATAAATGTTTTGGTTTCACATATTTTGTTGTCAAATACTGCGCTAATGAAAGGTGCTGATTAAAGTTAGTTACCTGGCTATCTTAGTGGCAATCTTCGTAGCTATCGGCGTTTGAAGTGTGTAGGCGGCATGCCCACATGTTGTTTAAACCGACGGGTAAACGCCGACACATCGTCATACCCCACGTTTACAGCCACCGCAATAATAGGCATATCTGTGTTGCTCAGTAAGGCCCGTGCTTTTTCCATACGCACTTTAATCAGGTATTCCCTTAGCCCTATCCCCGTACTTGCTATGAAGCGCTTTTTAAATTGTGTTGCTCCCACACAGGCAATATTAGCAAGCGACGCTATGGTGTGAGGATAAGCGACATCTTGGTGAATGCAAGAGAGCACGGGAGTAATACGCTTATCAGTGACAACACCACGTTGCTGCTGGGCTAGAAGAGTTGAGAACAATCTTATCATGGCGTCATTTTCATCATCAGTTATATGATGCGTTAGCTGCACTTCCACGTACGCTAAAAACGCCTGCATGGGTGTGCTTATTCGAAAAGTGGGAGCGCCGCCAGTCAATAAGGAGCCGTTAGCTGGCAGAGAGCCGTTAGCGGGTGAAGAGCCTTCAGCTGATCTATAACCATCTGCAATATTACTCGGCACTGTGTGTAAATCCGCTACAATAAATTTCGCCTGCTCATCAGCAGTAAAACCATGTATGAACCCAGGTGCTATACAAATCCCCTCTCCTACTCCTACGCTCCCACTGAAAGTATCAAGCGCAATATCAATATGTCCGTTAAGTGGCAATACTAACTGGTAATAGTCATGAGCATGCTTGCACATAGTGCGGGTATAGGAACGAATAGATAATGACGGCTTCACGTTACCTCACAGTCATACATAGCGTTTTAAGCTTACGAGCCACGTTTAAAAGAAACTAGGGCAGAAAAACTCAATGTATTAAAAATTTGCGAATACTTTTTATACCTTAACATTGCCAAGCTATGACAGTGCAACGTATGCTGCATTTTTGGCTTTTTAAAGGAATGTGATGTGGCCGCTGCGAACTTATTAGCCCTTCTCGATGATATCGCGACATTAATGGATGACATTGCTGTTATGTCGAAAGTGGCAGCAAAGAAAACTGCTGGTGTTTTGGGTGATGATTTGGCGCTTAACGCTAACCAAGTACAGGGGGTGAAAGCAGACAGAGAATTACCCGTTGTGTGGGCCGTGGCAAAAGGCTCATTGCTGAACAAAGTTATCTTGGTTCCTGCCGCTTTGCTTATTAGCGCTTTTGTGCCTTCGTTGATCACCGTACTTCTTGTGCTCGGTGGGCTGTATTTGTGCTTTGAAGGGGCTGAAAAGCTGCTTCATAAATACTTACCTCATGATGATGAGTCAGCAGAACGTGAAGCGAGAATAAACGCCTTAGCTGATGAAAAAGTAGATATGGTCGCGTTTGAAAAAGAGAAGATTAAAGGCGCCATTCGTACTGACTTCATTCTTTCTGCGGAAATTATTGTTATTGCGCTAGGTAGTGTAACAGATGCGACTTTTACCACCCAAGTAGGTGTATTGGTGGCCCTTAGCATTGCCATTACATTAGGGGTTTATGGGCTGGTTGCTGGTATTGTTAAGATGGATGATGTAGGGCTGTATTTACTGCGTAAATCACTCACGGGCACCATGAATAGCCTTCGACGCTTCTTGGGCCGCGCACTATTAATTGCTGCGCCTATTTTAATGAAAACCCTTGCGGTAGTCGGTACTATTGCCATGTTTTTGGTGGGCGGCGGCATTCTTACCCACAATATTGGTTTTCTGCATCACGCGGCAGTGTGGTTTAGCGAACTCGCGCCATCTATCTTCACGGTAATGGCTATCATTGCTGATGGGCTTGCGGGCCTAATAGCAGGCGCTATTTTAGCAGTCACCTTCACCTTGGTCTCTCGCTTACGTAAAAACTAAATAGTTTGCTTAAGGAGCAGAGTCACCGCTCCTTAAGCTTATTTCGCCCACTAGTAAACTACTTAGCTTGTTCATATTATTTGATTTACTACTTCCCAGGTTACTTTTCATTTCCCACTAGCCCAACGTTAGTCATTTTGACCAAAACATATTTATAAAATAACCAAATATTAGTTATTTCATTTATTTTGACGACCTACCTGAAAATCATTAAAAATAAAACCACATAAAAATCAATTGGTTAATGCATCCTTAAAAGATGGCACAACCCTCGCTATAAACTAATTGTTAATTGATAACGACTTAATAAATAACTGCCAAGCAGTCCGATTTAGTGCAGTGACTAACTTTTATTCATAGGAGATGAACCATGTTTACTAACAAAAAATTACTTACTGCGCTGATTCTAAGTACTGCATTTACTGCCACCACAGTGATGGCTGATGAACCAACAAGTAACTTAATATCGCAAACCGATTATTTAGTGGCTAACGCAATGGCTGAGGTAAAACAAGATATGACAATAGGTATCACTTACGACGTATTAACGGCCAGTCATACTTTTGAACCGGATGCGGCAGAAGCCAGCACGTTAGTTGCAATTGCAGATATTACGATTACGCCAATGAAAAGTGACGAGTTTCAAAACGATAACGACGCGTAAGGAGGCAGGTATGCTAACCGCGAGCGCTTTATTTATGTTGGTCTTAGCACCCGTAGCAGCATTTGCACTTAGCGCTGTAGTGTTTTCAACAGCGCGTTACATGCTAGACCAGTTTTAGACCCAATTTTAAAGTTTAGCCTACTCCCTGGGGCTTTGCAGGAGGCAATAAAAAGCATATTGAGTTGGATGCTTTTTACTGCCTACCTGTTTTTTTATCCAAATATTCTTTCCCACCAGCTTTTCTTTTCGCCCTCTTTTTCTCCATCAGGCTTCACCGCTTTACCAGAACAATCTTGTTGCGCTGGCGGCAATACATCTAGAATAGCAGGTACACTCATGCTGCCCGTACATCCGGCAATCACAACCGCACCGGTCTTGGCATCAAAGTGCGCAATACCCAATCCTTCAGGAAAGCGGCGAGATAAAGACTTGGGTGACTGAGACTTCATATAATTAATAAAGACAGGTAATGCACCACTAGCACCGGTTAAATTTACTGGCAGGTTATCATCATTTCCTACCCACACAGTAACCACATTGTTACGATCAAAGCCGCTAAACCAACTATCACGGTAATCATCGGTAGTACCGGTTTTACCTGCCATATTCACGTTACCGAAGTTCGCGCCGACTTGTTTTGCCGTCCCTTCTACAGTGACTTTATACAAGGCGTAATTTAGTAGGTAAGTAGCGGCTTCGTCGGTTCGCTGGGCGTAGAATTCAGCTTTTTTCCACAACAGTGCATTGTCGGCAGTGACAACGGAACTTACCGTATGCAGAGGCACATAGCGCCCACCGTTTGATAGCGTTTGGTACATTTGGTTAGTCACAAACGGCGTTAACTCAACCGCCCCTAACGTAAGTGAAGGCACTAAATTAACCTGAGAGGTAACGCCTAGTCGCGCAATAGTGTCAGCAATAACATCAAGCCCCACTTGCATGCCTAAATTAACAGTAGGCACATTCAAAGATTCAACCAATCCTTGAATAAGCGGCACCTGTCCTCTAAATTCTTTATCGTAATTTAACGGAGACCATTGCTGCCCATTGCGGCTTTCTAGCGTAATAGGCTGATCTTCCAGAGGCGTGGCTAAATTAAATCGAGTTGGGTCTTCAAGGGCCGATAAATACACCGCAGGTTTAATCAATGAACCGATTGGACGCTTGGCTCCCAACGCTCGGTTAAACCCTTTAAATGAATAATCTTTACCACCCACTATCGCTCGCACTTCGCCTTTCGCACTGTCGGTGACAACCATCGCGCCTTGAAGAGGATTTTTTCTATTCGCTTGTAAACTTGAAATCGTACCCGAGAGGGCTTTTTCAGCCCTGCGCTGGGCCACGATATCTAAGGTGGTAAACACTTTTACACCCGAGTCACGCAAGCTTGAGTCGGCTAGAATATCTGCAAGCTCTCGTCGCACCTGCTCCATAAATGCAGGGTGTTTGCCGCTGGCTAAACTCGCGCCACTAGCCAAACCTAACGGCATATTTATCGCCCGCTCATACTGGCTGCGGTCGATTTCATTTTCGTCAAATAGCATACGCAACACCAAGTCTCGGCGCTCTTTAACACGCTCGGGATGTTTACGTGGATTATAATAAGAAGGGCCTTTTATAATAGCCACAAGCGTAGCAATTTCAGTTGTGCTCAATTCATTCGCTGGCCGGTCGAAATAGAAATAACTCGCCAGCCCGAAACCGTGCACCGCCATGTCACCATTTTGCCCCAAGAAGACTTCGTTTAAGTAAGCTTGAATGATTTCCGACTTAGAATATCTGGCATCTATGATCACCGCCATAATAGCTTCTTTCGCTTTACGCACAATTGAGCGCTCGCGGGTTAGAAACATATTTTTGACTAATTGCTGGGTAAGCGTGCTACCACCTTGTACGGTTCTGCCCGCCGCAATATTAGCTAACAGCGCCCGCAATATGGATAAAGGCGCCACACCATGGTGATTATAAAAGTTGCGATCTTCAACCAAGGTTAGCGCTTTTGGCAGCATGTCGGGGATAGTGTCCAGTGTGACCAACATTCTGTCTTCCTGACTACCACTTACCATGCGCGTAACTAACCATGGTTCAAGCTTGATAGTGCCAAAAGGACGAGTTTGGGTTCTATCCTGAATTAGGCTAATTCGACTGCCTTGCCACGTGATCTCTATATGACGAAGTCCTTCCGCTCCTTCTGGGAAGTGAAAAGCCCGGCGCTGAATATTTAAGATACCATTTCGATAACTGTATTCACCGCTACTATCTGCTTCATTAACTTTGCGGTATCCCAACAAGGTTAATTCATCAATCACTTCTGTGGGGGTAATTTCTTGCCCTTTACTAAGCGCTAAAGGACGGGCGAAAATCTGTGCGGGGACTTCCCATTTGTTGCCTGAAAATTCATGTTTAATCTGCGCATCTAAATAAAAAGCATAGGCACCCAGTACCACTACGCCTATCAAAAATACGCGTAAGAAAAGTTTCATTATTGAAAAAGATTTAGGTTTAGATGCTGCTTTAGTCTGTTTTTTTGCCACTTTTTTTGCCACTGAGAATGCCATGATATGAAGCT
The DNA here is from genome assembly GCF_001562125.1 of Alteromonas sp. Mac1. NCBI lineage: Bacteria > Pseudomonadati > Pseudomonadota > Gammaproteobacteria > Alteromonadales > Alteromonadaceae > Alteromonas > Alteromonas sp. Mac1. Next base: position 473,675 of record NZ_CP013932.1, on the reverse strand, counting down.
GAAAAAATTGTGCAGTTTTCTACACATAATTTCCAGCGAATGCTGAAGAATTTTGTAGCAGCATATCAACATCTGCGTGCTGCACACTCTGAAGTTAGCGAACACTACCACTGCTCCCCCTCGGCAACAACTACAAAAATAGCACCACCTTAAAATCAATCGTTTCAATGATGCCACCCGTAGTAATGTTGAATGCTTACACTCAAGGAAAAATTATGACATCTGAAAACAGGGCGAGTTCTATTGCCAATATGGAAGGGTTACAATCGGCTATCGTAGCGGGAGAAACGGACAGAGTGAAAGAGTTACTGGAAGGGCGTTCGTTAGATGAACTCCAAAAAGGATATTTAATCGAGCTTGCTGAATTAAATAATGATGGCGAAATCATTGAAATTCTAAAACAAGCGCCAACGGCATAACTTCACATGGTAAATTTACGTGTAATTGCCTCTTGTCGGCCATAAACCTTAGGGCATCATTGAATTATACTCGCGTTTTACAGTCACATTGAGATAGCATGTGTGCTCGCAATACAGGAATTGAATTATGGGTTTTAAGGGTAAAGGGAAGCAGTGGGTTACTGCAGTATCAATGATGTCAGCACTGCTTTCAGGGCTTTGCAGCACTTCTGCAATGGCCGATGAGGCGTTTTCCATGTGTACCACTGAACTAGCTAACAAAGCACTTGAGCAAGGTGTGAGTCAAGAAACTGTTGATGCCATTTTCCCCACATTAGCATACCAAGCACGTGTTATTGAGCTTGATAGAAGCCAACCAGAATTCGTTCAAACCTTTCCAGGCTATTTTAGCAAACGTGTAACCGATTGGCGCACGAACAAAGGCCAGGAAATGTACGAAAAGCACAAGGACTTGCTGCACAAATTAAGTGACAAGTACGGTGTGCCGCCACACTATTTGCTAGCGTTTTGGGGTCTTGAAACTAACTTTGGTAATTACAAAGGCAAAATGCCCGTTCTCGATTCGTTAGCCACGCTTGCTTGCGATCCCCGTAGAAGTAGATACTTCACGCAAGAGCTTTTAGTGGCAGTGAAGTTATTTGAGCGTGAGTCACTTACCCGTGAAGAAATGGTCGGTTCTTGGGCTGGAGCCATGGGTCATACTCAATTTATGCCATCGGCTTATACCCATTACGCGGTAGACGGCGACAATGACGGTCAAATTAACTTATGGAACAGTGAAGAAGATGCCCTAACCTCTGCGGCCAACTTTCTTGCGAGTTTAGGTTGGCAACGAGGTTTTCGTTGGGGCCGTGAAGTGCAGCTTCCAGAAAATTTTGACTATCAACTCTCTGGGTATAAAAACCGCCGTACCATTGCTCAGTGGAATGAACTTGGCGTGAGGCAAGCCGATGCAAGCCCGTTGGGTGAAGACGACACCGAAGCGTATGTGGTAGTGCCTGCAGGTCATGCCGGCCCAGCTTTTGTGGGTTACCAAAACTTTCGCGTGATCATGCGTTGGAATAATTCAGAGTTTTACGCCATTGCCGTAGGCGTGTTAGCCGATAGAATTTCAGGGGCATCCGGTATTGTTGCTCCCCTTCCTGACTTACCGGCTTACAGCCGAAACGATATTATTGGTCTCCAGAAAAAACTGAACGACCGCGGCTTCGATGTTGGCACCCCGGATGGGATCATTGGCCCTGCCACCCGTGAAGGTATTCGCAACTATCAAATTGCAAATGATATGATTGCTGATGGCTTTCCTGGCCTAAATGTCATGCAATCGTTGGATTTAGTCGACAAGAGTGCCTAATGCCATTTCGATTAAATAGTTTACTGCTTTAACCCATCGCCTTTTTTGTTCTGGCGGTGGGTGTCGCGGTGGCCGGTTCATCTGGCCAAAAGTGCTTGGGGTATCGCCCCTTCATTTCTTTCTGAATCGCTAAATAACTCCCCGTCCAAAAGCCTGCTAAATCTTTGGTGGTTTGCAATGGTCGCCCAGCAGGCGATAATAATTCGCAAACAATATTTATTTTGCCATCGGCTACGGTAAGCGGAGCAGTTTGGCTATACATCTCTTGCATTCTAACTGCTAACACTACGTCACCATTATCGCGATACTCAAGTGTGGCATCTCGCCCTGTGGGTATTGGCAAATGAGTAGGTAATAATGAAGCTAGGGCATCTTGTTGCGGCCAGCTCAGTGCATTATTTAGTGTGTTCTTCCATGGCAATTTTTGTAGTTTCGTCAAAGATTCACATCGACTTAAAGGCTCAATTAATGCCTCTTTTGCGCTGTGCATTAATGCCGGCAAAGACTGTGGCCATGGGTCTGGCTTATCGAACGCTTGCGGCTGAGGTAAATTAAACGAGGCTGCCAATTTAAGTCTATTCCACCATTGCCAGTCGCCAGAAGTTAGTGGCCACTCACTTACTGGGATATTCTCTAAATATTCAAACCAAGCATGAGCAGTCTGTTTTTTCCAAAAGCTATTACCTTGTTGCTTTTCTTGCCCTGACACAGGCTCACTGGCTAAGTCGATAGCATGAAAACCGGTAATCACCCGTGCTTCCATTGCCTTTTTTACCACGTTGAAGCGTACTTGTTTTTTATGAGTAAACTCATCTGGGAACACGGCGCGAAGCAGCGCTTCATCAATAGGCTGGGCTAACCTGAATTTCACCGTATTTCCGGTTTGCTGACCATGTAAAACTGCCAACCACTGAGGGGAAGAATGCTGCTCTAACTCACCGCCCTTGCCACTGGCGAGCTTATATCCGCTTTGTTTAAATTTACCTTGTGTAGCTCCTTGTCCTTTTTGTTTTCCATTTAGCCCTTCGCTAACCTTGTCAGAAGCTAGACCGCGATAGAACGCCACCCGCTGAGGAAAGGCAATAGCAATACAAAGCGCCAATGCGTCTTCATCTATTCCGTTAATGTCCAAATCGTTCTGGTTAACACCAACATATTTAGCATATTTAGATGCTTGCTGATGAAGCTGCTTGCGCGTTTGACCATCAAGATTCAACAACGCATCAATAACATAAGTTTGTGTAAACTGCCCACCTAGGTTTTCGGCCAATGCCACTACGATGGGCGCAACACATTTAAGTTTCCTTTGCATTGCTGGCGCTACCCCTTGCACACCTTGCTCGCAGCGTACTAATAAATTCGCCAAATTCGGATGACACGGTATGTTAGACAGTGTTCGGCCATAAGGGGTTATTATTTGGCTGTCATCAAGGGTTCTAAGGGCATTAATGGCGATTAAATTATGACTAGCCACTTTTAACTGCGCAGTGCTTGGCTGGGTTAACATTGCCAACGATGAGGGTGTAGCGCCCCATTGCAGCGCATCTAGCAATAAGGACGACACATCTTCTCGCAATACCTGCGGGGCATTATGTTGCGCCATACGCTCAAAACTGCTCTGGTTGCATAGCCGGTAGCAATCACCTTCGCTAACTCGCCCTGCTCGCCCCGCCCGCTGAATAGCCGAAGCGCGGGATATACGCTGCTGCATTAACTGGGTAAAGCCACTGGAAGGATTATATTGCGCTTGGTTCTCCCACATGCTGTCTACCACCACTTTAACCCCTTCTATGGTTAAACTAGTTTCGGCAATATTGGTGGCAAGAATAATCTTACGTCGCCCTTGTGGGTCCGGGTTGATAGCGGCTTGTTGGGCGTCTTTGCCCATCGCGCCAAAAAGTGAGTGCAATGCCACATCATATTTATCTACCAACGCGGAGAGTCGTTGTGCTACGCCTCGAATGGCCCCGCTTCCTGGCAAGAAGACCAGTACATCACCTTGATGCTGAGAAAACACTCGCGTCGTCATTTCAGCGGTAGCGCTAACCACATCATGGGCGAGCACATCTTTGCTGTAATGCATATTAACGGGGAAAGTTCGCCCTTCTGCATTGAGGTTAATTACAGGCACGGCACCGTGTTTATCTATTAATGCAGTCAGCGGCTCTACATCAAGGGTGGCTGACATTACCACTAGGCGGAGATCTTCCCGCAAGCCCCCTTGCACATCGAGTGCTAAGGCTAAACCGAAGTCGCTATGAATACTGCGCTCATGAAATTCATCAAATACAATGGCCGATACCCCAGTCAGTTCAGGGTCTGACTGAATCATTCTGGCGAGTATACCTTCGGTAATGAGTTCGAGGCGGGTGTTCTTTCCTACCTTGCTTTCACCTTTAATTCGGTAACCTACTGTGTCGCCCACGTTTTCATTGAGTATGCCTGCCAGGTAATTCGCCAAATTCCTTACGACTACGCGGCGAGGCTGCATCAACAACACTTTGCCCTGTGGTATCGCGCTTAATAGAGAAAGTGGGAGTACCGTCGACTTACCTGCACCCGGCGGTGCACCTATGATAAGGTTGTTTTCGCCGATTGCGGTGTTAACGGGTTCAATAAGCTGGGCGGCGGGTAAATGTAATAACGGCTGTAACATAAAGGTTTGCAATACCTAGATAAACTTCTCACACTATTGTACTTGAATTTACCTTTAGCAGAAGTTCTGCATTACGTTAACGCAAGCACAGCGAAATAGAGACACCTGACGATATGTCCATTGGGGTTGAAATCATTTTCTATTAACTAGGCCGTTTTGAGCTAATTACACGTAGATAGAGGAGTGAGTATGCGTTGTTTCATTGGTTTAGATTTACATTCAACAGAAAAGTTAGCCCTCGATAGTTGGCGGCAACAAGCCCTCCCAGAGGTGACAGCCCGCAACATGTTCACTCTTTCTGAGGGCCGAGCCCAAAATGAAGGTAGAGGAAAAAAAGGTAAAGAGAGCAAAGGTAAAAGGCGTGACGCAGGCGCATCCCAACCTTATGCGGTAAACGCAGCCAATTACCATATGACCTTAAGTTTTCTTGGCCATATTACTCACCGTCAGCATGAGGCGTTAGTCGCTGAACTCGATACGCTAGTACATTCGCCATTCTCCCTAACGTTAGACACTACCGGTATTTGGAACGGCCCAAAGATTCTCTTCGCCGCACCAGAGTCACCGCCAGCAGAACTTATGGCATTAGCTAAATCGACTCGTAAAGCCGCGAGAGCCGCGGCAATAGAGGTAGATGGCAAAGGGTTTGCGCCCCATGTCACTGTTATTCGAAAAGCCACGGTGGCGCTACCTGTACCTTTGTATACACCACATGTAGAGATGCACGCCTCGGCATTTCACCTGTTCGAATCTGTCTCAACCCCCCAAGGGGTTACGTACCCCATTAGGCAAAGTTGGAATTTAAGGCACAATATGTCGGTGCGTGAAAAGCTACGCCGAGGAATTAATGATGAGTAGTTCGTTAACTGCCATTCATCGAGTGATATTATTTATAGCAAAATAGCCTATTTCAGTTAGGCTTTTTCACCCTAAAAGCCTTTACTTCACTGGCGTAGCTGGGTAAAAAGGGGGTCTTATTTAGTGAGACTTCAATTTCATGCAACAAACGTTTCGATTAGTAATAGATTGCCCTGACCAAATTGGCTTAGTTGCCAGTGTTTCTCAGTTTTTAGCTAACCATGGTGCCACCATTGTTGAAGCTAACCATCACACCGATTTACAAACCGGTAGATTCTTTATGCGCCACGAAATTGGTGCCGATTCTATTGGGTTAGATTACGACAGCTTTTTAGCAGAATTTGCGCCTTTGGCTAACGAATTCCAAATGAATTGGAAGCTCTCTGATTCAGGCAAGAAGCAGCGCGTTGCCTTATTAGGTAGCGTGGAATCTCACTGTATGGTTGATTTACTGCATCGCTGGCACACCGGTGAGCTTGATTGCGATATCCCGTGCATTATTGGTAACCACCCGCAAATGAAACAATTTGCCGATTGGTACAAGGTGCCGTTTCACTGGGTAGACTTTAAAGCACTCGGTAAAGAGGCTGCGTTTGCGCAAATCTCAACCCTGTTGGAAGAATATAAAATCGACCTGACAGTACTTGCTCGTTTCATGCAAATCTTGCCAGATACGCTATGCCAACAACTCCAAGGCAAAGCAATTAACATTCACCATAGCTTTTTGCCGAGCTTTGCAGGGGCTAAGCCTTACCAACAGGCTTACGACCGCGGCGTTAAGTTAATTGGAGCAACCTGCCATTACGTCACGAAAGACTTAGACGAAGGCCCTATTATTGAGCAAAGCGTTAAGCGTATTAGTCACAGCGACAGCGCGGTTGATATGGTAAGAAAAGGCAAAGACTGCGAAGTAACCGCTCTTGCCCATGGCGTTCGTTATCATTTAGAAGACCGCGTAATTATTCATCGCAATAAAACCGTGGTATTTGCGTAAGACACCGTTTTACAGATACGGCAATGTGATAAACAAAAAAGCCAGACGAGAGTGACTCGTCTGGCTTTTTATTGTGGTGCAAACTTGGCCGCCTATTTAACGTTATACCGACAGTGCGGCAATTTTCCTGCGTAACTTAACGTAATACCACGCATTTGAAATAGCGAATAAGGCTTCAGTAATTGCCAGCCCCCATGTTTGAGTAGCCACACCGTATACCGTAAAGTTTACCGAGCCAATTATCATACAAATACGCAGTCCTGCTTCTTTGCAGTGTAACTCGCCAAAGCGATACACCATAAAAGTCAGTACTGGCATTAGCTCTAGTAACCCAGTCTTCCCCGTAAGGGTATTAATACTTGCCACAAGCACCGTCATTAATGCCAAAATGATGTAAGTAGCATACGCGGGTAGTAGCTTTTGGGTAACGACACGATAGGTAGTACTCAACCCCGCCACCATAATCACTACTACCCCGCCCCACGCTTGCTCGAAGGCAAGTAAACTGGCGAGTGCCGCACACAGCCCTAAATTCAATAATAGGAGCTTACGCTCTGTATTGGACCAAAACGATCCAACAGCAAACAATACAGGGATTGTATGAAGCAATAATTCAAACACGCCAATGCTCCTTCATCGATAACAAGTGAGGCAAAAAAATCAGTTATTTAATGGCGCGAAGTGTAGTGATTAGCCTAAAACTTTCAATGGTTTTTTTAGGCTTTTCGATGAGTGTCATCTAGGCGCTATTACTCGCATTCTCGTTGGTCTAGCGGCTTAATACGTTAAGAGACATTTAAGTTAGTTTTACAATGGCATAGTATTGAATGTGTGTGATTTTAATTAGCACTTCAATCGGTGAAATTGATTTGCTTTACTAGGGTATGTAAACCTTTACTGTAGAAGTTTTGGTCTTAATGGAAGCGTATTAATCGTAAAGCTATCCAGCAGCCTAAATCAAAGGTCAACACACCCTCACGTCAAGAAACAACAAAAGAAAACATAACCATAATAAGACAGGAAAAAATAATGGGAAAATTTAAAACGTCACTTACCGCCATGGCGGTAGTGGTTGCACTTAGTGCTTGTTCTGAGCAAAAAGCCCCTCAGACAACTTCCGTAGACACTACTGAAGCAGCCGCAACAAAAACTCAGCAGTTCGACAATGTACTCCTTCAAGAATTTAAAGGCCCGTACGGCGGCGTTCCCGCTTTCGATAAAATGAAACTGGAAGACCTAAAGCCTGCCCTTGAAAAAGCAATGGAACTCAATCTTAAAGAGATTGATGCGATTGCGAATAACCCTGAGCCACCTACGTTTGAAAACGTTATTGTGGAGATGGAACGTTCAGGAAGCGAGCTTAGCCGCGTATTTCGTTACTACGGCATTTGGAGTGCGAATAAATCAAGCCCTGAATTTCGTGCTATTCAAGTAGAAATGTCGCCCAAGTTGTCAGCATTTTCTACCAAAATCACCCAGAACGAAAAGTTGTTTGAACGTGTTAAAGCGGTTTATGAGTCAGATGAACTATCGACATTAACCGAAGAAGAACAGCGTATTGCCTGGATGACCTACAACGAATTCGCACGCAATGGCGCCACCTTAGACAGTGAAGCGAAAAAGCGCTATGCCGCAATCAACGAAGAGTTAGCTACCCTATATACGTCGTTTTCAAATAACGTACTGGCGGATGAAGAAAACTACGTAACGTATATTACTGAAGACCAACTAGGTGGCTTACCTGAGTCTTTCGTAAAAGGTGCGAAATCTGCTGCCCAAAGCCGTGGTGAGACGGATAAATATGCGATTACTAATACCCGTTCATCTATGGATCCTTTCCTAACGTACTCTACGAACCGTGAGTTACGTGAAAAAGTATGGAACACATACTACAGCCGTGGCGACAACGCAGATGAGTTTGATAACAACGAAACCATTAAACGCATTCTCACATTGCGTGATGAGCGCGTAGAACTACTTGGGTATGAAAACTATGCTCAGTGGCGTTTAGAAGATCGTATGGCGAAGAACCCTGAAAACGCTATGGATCTAATGATGAAGGTTTGGCCAGCAGCCATTGCCCGGGTTGAGCAAGAAGTGGCCGATATGCAAGCAATTGCTGATGCTGAAGGCGCCGATATCACTATTGAGCCTTGGGATTATCGATTCTATGCAGAAAAAGTTCGTCAAGAAAAATACGATTTAGACTCTAATGAAGTGAAACAATACCTTCAGTTAGATAAATTGCGTGACGCTATGTTCTACGTAGCGGGTCGTTTGTTTAACTTCAACTTTACGCCTGTAGAAGAAGGCAAAGTACCGGTATTCCACGAAGACGTTAAAGTTTGGGAAGTGACCGACAAAGACTCTGGTGAACACATTGGTTTGTGGTACTTAGATCCGTTCTCACGCAAAGGTAAGCGCTCGGGCGCATGGGCAACGACCTATCGCTCATCAACAACCTTCGATGGTAAAAAGACAGTGCTATCTTCTAACAACTCTAATTTCGTTAAAGGGGCTGAGGGCGAACCCACACTCATCTCATTTGATGATGCAGAAACCTATTTCCACGAATTTGGTCATGCACTGCATTTCTTATCTGCTGACGTGAAATACCCTTCTTCGCACTCGGGTGTACGTGATTACACTGAGTTCCAGTCGCAACTGTTAGAGCGCTGGTTAACCACCGACGAAGTCATTAATCAGTTCTTAGTACATTATGAAACGGGTGAACCTATCCCTGCTGAACTTGTTGCTAAGATTAAAAAGGCATCAACCTTTAACGAGGGTTTCAAAACCACTGAGTATATGGCCTCTGCCATTATGGATTTGAAGTACCATACTACTGATCCAGCTAATATTGAGCCAGATACCTTTGAACGTGAAGAGCTTACAAAACTCGGTATGCCTGAAGAGATTGTTATGCGTCACCGCACACCTCACTTTGGTCACGTGTTCTCGGGTGAAGGTTATGCCGCAGCCTATTACGGCTATATGTGGGCAGAGGTACTGACGGCTGATGCATCAGAAGCCTTTATGGAAGCACCGGGTGGATTTTACGACAAAGAAGTGGGCGATCGCTTAGTGAAGTACCTCTTTTCAGTTCGTAATGCGATGGACCCAGCAGAAGCCTATCGCAAATTCCGCGGCCGCGATGCCAAAGTTGACGCATTAATGCGCGACCGAGGCTTTCCTATCCTTGAAGATAAAAGCGAAGATTAATCGCTAAACCGCTCTAAAGAAGCCGCGATATTGAAAAATTCATCTCATTTCGCGGCTTTTTCTTGACCTTTCGGTCAATTTAACCTCAAAATCATCTTGTCGGCTTTTATACGTCGAAAGTATAATAATTCGCGATAGTCAGCCGATATAAATACAATAATAAAAAAACTAGTGCGCACTACCTCTCCTCGTGTTTCATGAAGTGATTAATAACCTGCAACTAAGCAGCTACGTAGACGCTAACAGTAATAACCCAACGCCCAAGACGTGACTGTGCCTGCAGTGCAGCGTCGTTATTTCAGCAGTCAAAATATGGTCGGAAGTTATGACTTTGAGTATTAAACAAAAACTGATTATTTCACTAATGGTGGCCGTTTTGGCAGCCTCTATCTTGGTAGGTTCAATTAGCCAATGGATAGCCCGAGACTTAGTAAAAGAGAACATGGAGCAGCTTCAGCTTCCTTCACTGTTGAAGCAAATAGGTAATCAGGTAGACAGAGAAGCCAGTGTGATGCTTTCTGTTGCCCATGGCATAGCATCCAACCCTGACATATTAGCTTGGTCGGCAGCAGGCGCTGATAGTTCCGGTGAAAGGCGACTTATCGCTTATCTGAACGACATCGTGAATTTCAACGACTTAACTGTTGCCTCTTTCGTCGATAGAAAAACCACCAAGTATTGGAACCAAGACGGTTTTTTACGAGTGCTGAAAAACGATGAATTCGACGGCTGGTTTTTCGCTTACCGTGATAGTGGTACGCCAATTTCACTTAGCTTGTATAACGAACCTGGCCAAGGTTATAGATTGTTCGCAAACTTCCAACAAACCGCAGGCCGCGGTATGTCTGGTGTCGCGAAGTCAGTGGACGAGTTACTAGACATTATTAACGCGGTAAAAATTGCCCAAACCGGTTTTGTGTATTTGGTTGATGGCGAAGGCACTATTATTGCTCACCCTGACACTAGCCTGTTGGGAAAATCCAAACTGAGCGCGATAAGTGGCGCAGATGCGTCGCGGTCTTTACTGCAACAGCGTGACTTTGCGATGGCAACCAGTGAAGTAAATTCAAATGACGTCCTTTTTGCTAGTACGTATGTAGAAAAATCCGGTTGGTACGTGGTTGCCCAAGTACCAGAACAAGAACTTTATGCCTCGTTAAATGCCGGCAGTCGACAAATCATTTTATGGTCTATTGCTATTGCGGGCTTGTTTGCGTTGCTTGGTATTTGGCTGGCATCATCTCTTACAAAACCTATCGAATCACTGGCTGATATTTTCCAGCAACTTGGAAAAGGGCAAGGCGATTTACGTTCAAGAATTGACGTACCAGAACAAAAAGAAACCGCTCGACTGGTTGAAGGCTTCAATAGCTTTATTGACCACCTTCACAGCACAATTGCATCGGTAGCGAAAACTAGCCAAGCCCTAAAAGCCTCAGCTCAAGAAGTAGCCAGCCAATCGCAGCAAAATGAACGCTCTACTCGTAGTCAGCGTGACCAAACCATTCAGGCGGCAACAGCGTTAACTGAAATGGGGAGCACCGTAACCGAGGTCGCACAGTCTGCTACTTACGCGGCGCAAAATGCGAATCGAGCCACTGAAAGCTCGCAAGAAGGCCGACTATTTACGCAAAAAGCGGTGCACGCAATATCAAATCTTTCTACCCAAGTAGAAAGCGTGTCTGAGGTTATTCAGTCCCTTGATGAGCACACTGCGGCTATTGGCGGCATACTTGATACTATTCGTAGTATTTCAGAGCAAACTAACTTGCTTGCGTTGAATGCCGCTATAGAAGCCGCTCGGGCTGGCGATCATGGAAGAGGCTTCTCAGTTGTAGCCGATGAAGTTCGCACTCTTGCTCAGCGTGCAGCTGTCGCCACCGATGAAATTCAGATTAAGATTGATAAGTTCCAGCTAGACTCCAAAACGGCAGTTTCTCAAATGCAAGATAGTAAAGCACAAACCAGAGAAGTGGTTGGCGCTACCGATGATATCGATAAGCTGCTGCAGAAAATTGCTGAGGAAATTGTGCTGATTAACGATGTGAATACCCAAGTGGCCACCGCCACAGAACAACAAGCTACCGTCGTTGAAGATATTAGCCGGAGTATTAATGAGATAAGTTCATCGAGTGATGAAACCCTTAATGCCACACATGTGTTGGTAGGGGTTAGCGAGAAGCTAGACGAATTAGCCAACGAACTGGCTCAAGAAGTAAGTCAGTTTAAATTATAAAACGATAAATGCTATTGGCGTTAAAATGCGATGGCGTATTGAAGTTTTACTTGGTTGTCGTGGGCTTCGTTCCACGGCAACTGGATTGTTGCACTGTCCGACTTCCATGATTCTCTAGAAGCCGCAACCGTCAACGTGTGCCTTTCTTCCATTAACGGAACTTCAAAATACACACTTGCTGTAGTACTGGTAGGGAGTTGAATCACTTCAGCAACAGGAATGGAAATTTCATGTTCAGGACGAATTTTGTGGCTTAACCCAACCCGGTAACTTCCTTTATCCCACCAACTCACCACCTCAAATTCATGGCTTTTAACCCGCTGAGCGAGTACGCCGTAATCGAGTAAGCCTTTGTTATAGTGCACAATGGCTTCCACATTGAAGCGTTTAGTGAATTGCTGATTAATCACTAACTGATATTGCTTCTGCTTACAGCCTTTAAATCTAATTTTGTTTTTAGATAAGGCGATGGAAAAAGTATCATCCAAACTTACATATTCACTCAACCACTGTTCAGCATCTTCTATCGCTGAAGCAGATGCAGACATGGATACCCATGCACTTTGAAGCGCTGTAAGCATCACTATAAGCTGAGAGAATCTACGCATTAAACCGACCTAATATGCAAAAGCAGAGTAGGAACTTATATAACCACGAAGTATAAAGCGTGGGAATTAGCCATTATGCTAACTCCCTTTAAGTGATTAAAATGTAGACGAATTTATTTTTGAATGATTTTAACTTCGGTAAGAGATGCCTTGCGATGCCCAGCAGCTTCTTCTGAAAACCAGTAATTGCCGTTGTCATCAACACATACACCTTCTACTTGTTTATAAGCAGGTAACGGCCAGATATTAATAGGAACAAACTGACTATCAACCTGTGCAATGAAAGTATCAAAGTTACCAAAAGGGTCAGATTTATAGCCCACAATCACGTAAAGGTTTCGAGCGGCATCGTAATCGGCGCCAGTAATAACGCCTGGTAAACCTTCAATGTGCGCAAACGCGGTTAATGTTTGTGGTTGAGTAGACTCGTTAACTTCATACACCTTGGCTACGCCAGTACGCCAGCTTTTCGAGAACAAAATTAGCTTTCCGTTGGCATACACCATGGCCTCAGAATCAAAATCATGGGCATAAGGCATATTGCTATTTGGCTCGTTGCCTTCGTAGGTTACTGTCATCGTCACAATATCGTTAAGGTCGTTTTTATTAACCTTATAAATAGTAAGACTCTCACGACGGCCTTTGTTATTGCCAACATCCGCCACGTACCAATGAGTTGAACTTGCCGTAATGGCTTCCCAGTCGATATTGTCTAACGCCAGTCTATCGGTTTCGACCACCTTACCTTCATAAGATAAATGAAACAGTTCCGGCTTGTTGCCAGAGTCGTTCAAACTCACGAGTGTTGATGCATTACAAAACAGCCCCGACGTTTCTTCCAACACATCAGGAAGTACCGTTAACTCACCCACTGATATTTTTGTCTGAGCTTCAGGGTATGAAGCAGCACAACCAGAAAGTAGCGAGAGCGAAAAAAACGTAGCAACTGCTACAGGTAAAAATGAGTGATTAAGCAACGTTTATAGTCCGTTGATAAGGCGCTCTTTGGCGCGTAATAAATGAAATCTTAAAATACTACGCTTCCCCTTCCACGACAACGTTGAATATAAGCGAATTGATCCCTCATGGACTAAACTCTGTTTTAATTATATTGCGCTTATACGAAAGTCTCTGTCGGCATGTAGATAAGTTGCTATATGATGGAGCCGCATAACATTATAAGTATGGCTATACACTTAGCATTATAAAATAAGGGAACACGCATTGTCAGATCCACTCATGTCTTTGGTAGCAGTAGGCTTATTGTCGATTAGCTGCCAATACCTCGCGTACAAAGTTCGTTTACCTGCCATTTTGCCGCTTTTGATTGTAGGCATTGTGGTTGGCCCAGTATTTGGTGTGCTTAACGCTGATGCGCTTTTTGGCGACCTTTTATTTCCTGTTGTATCGCTTTCCGTTGCTATTATTCTGTTCGAGGGATCCCTTACCCTTAAGTTTGGCGATATTGCGGGCCATGGCAATATGGTACGTAACCTTTGTAGTGTGGGTGTATTAGTCACCTGGGTTATAGCCGCAGTGGCGGCCCATTACAGCCTAGACTTGTCGTGGCAACTCTCCTTTTTATTCGGTGCTATCGTGACGGTGACCGGCCCTACTGTGATTGTCCCTATGCTGCGTACGGTACGACCTAAATCTAACTTAGCGAGTATCTTACGGTGGGAAGGCATTGTTATCGACCCCATCGGCGCTCTGCTGGCCGTATTGGTATTTGAGTTTATTGTCGCCTCTCAAGGCAATGCGATTTCCCATACGTTTATCACCTTTGGCAAAACCATCGGGATTGGTTTCCTACTAGGGTTTAGTTCGGGTTACTTGCTAGGACTTTCTATTCGCAAAGATTGGATACCGCATTACTTATTAAATACCGCGGTTTTAACTATTATTCTTGGTGTGTTTGCTGCGTCAAATTATGTTGCACATGAATCTGGACTATTGGCGGTCACTATCACAGGTATGGTGCTAGCCAATATGAAGAACGTGGAAGTAGAAGACATTTTAGAGTTCAAAGAAACCTTGAGTGTACTGCTTATTTCTGGCTTGTTCATTTTACTTGCTACCCGTCTTAGCCTTCAATCTATTGCGGACATTGGTTGGGGAGCGCTTGTTGTACTTGGCGCAATCATGTTTATTGCACGCCCATTATCGGTAGCAGCATCTTCTATTGGCACAGGTCTTAAACTTAATGAGCTCGCCTTGTTGAGCTGGATTGCTCCTCGCGGAATTGTGGCCGCAGCCGTATCTGCATTGTTTTCTTTAAAGCTTGAGGAAATTGGCTACGAGGGTGCTGGTGTTATCGTGCCTATGGTCTTTCTTGTGATTATCGCGACTGTAGTGGTACAAAGCCTGACTTCTCGAAGTGTCGCTACGTTGCTTAAAGTAAGAGCCCCTGCCCCTACCGCTTACCTTATGTTCGGTGGTAGTAAGTTTAACCGTATGCTTGCTGATGAAATGATTAAACAAGAGCTAAGCGTTACCGTTGCAGATACCAACTGGGATGCCATTCGAGAAGCCCGAATGATGGATATTCCTGTATATTTTGGTAACCCTATGTCAGATCATGCAGCTCGTCATCTCGATATTGCCAGCTTTGGTACGGTGTTAATTATGTCGCCTTACAAACAACTTAACCCCCCCATTGCGTATCACTTTGAAAATACCATGGGCAAAGACAAAGTGTGGGCACTGACAAGTAACGAACAGTCCACCCGTCCAAGTCACCAAGTAAGCGAACAATACGCTAAACGTCTTACCTTATTCGATGAAGGTGTGACTTATGGCTATTTAGCCTCTGCAATTGCCCGCGATGCTAGCGTGAAAACCACACGACTGTCTGATGAGTTCACCTTCGCGCAGTACAATGAAAAGTATGGCGATAGAGCTACACCATTAATAGCCATAGATGTTGAAGGAAAAAGCTTCACGTTTGTGAATGGAAACAGCATTCACCCTAAAGCTGGGTGGCGAGTAATTAGTTTGATTTTACCTGAAGGTGAAGCGGTATAAGAAGATGCTAGCGGGTTAAGATGGCACCCTGCCTAAGCAGGGTGCATCTCCCTGGAGAACGCGTAATTCAGTGCTTCTTCGTGAGAAGCATAATTGTTTATATTTTACCGTAACTACGCTGTCGGCATTATAAAAGCAAAGAACAGACCACTTTGTATTTTATTTTTATTTTCAACAAGTTATATATTTATTGATAAATTAAAGAGCTGCCACAGGAGTGCAAAGAAAAACCTTGGTGCAATGCGCGCACAATTTTGGTGAGCTAAAATTAACCAATTGATATTTATAGGTAAGGCTAATCTACATTACGTTTTACAACCGCTAACGTTTTATCCAATGCACCACTGTTTTCCTCTAAAACTTTACGGCCGGCTTTTCCAGCTTCTTCTCGTTTCAACGGGTTATTAATCCAAGCTTCACACTGCTGAGCAATTTCCTGTGCATTCTCTATTTTGGTAAGGGCACCACGTTCTGCCAAATACTCACAAATTACTGGGTTGTTATAGGTATGCGGCCCCATCATTATGGGAATTGAAAAGGCGGCTGGCTCTAGCGCATTATGGCCACCTCGATTTGCAATCGAGCCACCTACAAACGCGAAACTGGCAACGCTATAAGCACTATTTAATTTGCCCATTTCATCAAGCAAAATAACGTTATTTTCTGGGGATATAGCATCAATGTTACTTGTACGAACGTATTCAAGTTCGTTTTGCTCTAAAAGCTTAGCGACTGTATCAAACCGTTCTGGATGACGAGGCACTAACAGTAGGCGAAGATTAACTGCACTTGATGAGCCGATTATCTTTATGGCATCAATCATGGCTTGCTCTTCAAGATCGTGGGTACTGCCAGCAACTAATATTGGGCCATCTGTTAGTGAAAGGCCCATAAACCCTACGCTTTGATCCGTTTTGCTAGCAGCTTGGTCAAACTTAATATTATTGGTTTGGGTCATACGTGTTTCAGGCATACCGAGTGCAAGGTAATTATTGTAATCACGTTGGCCTTGAGTACATATATGAGAAAGTTTGTTTAGCATCGGCCTAAATAGCTTACTTATCTTCATGTAGCGCTTGGCCGACCTATCTGTCATACGCGCATTAATCACCATTATCGGTATGTGACGCTTCCAGCAGGCATGTATAAAGTTAGGCCATAATTCGACTTCGGTAATAAGTACTGCTTTAGGTTTAACGCGCTTTATCATTGCAGCCATGGCCGTATGCAGGTCATAGGGTAAGTAAAAATGATGCACAGTATTACCAAAAATATCACGTACCCTTGCCGATCCTGTGGGTGTAGTGGTGGTCACCGTAATTTGTGTATCTGGCTCAGCCTGAATGATGCGCTTTATTAAGCAAGATGCCGCCACCACTTCACCAACTGAAACACAGTGAAACAGGTAACCGCCAGTTTTAGGGGGTATAGCTACGAAACCGAATCGTTCAAACCGGCGCTGGTTATATTCTTTATTTCTTGTCGAACCACGGCGCATTAGCTGGATAAATGCGAAAGGGATAATGCAAAATAATACACAGGAGTAAAGCCAGCGACAGACATCTTCTAGTAATGTAGGTCTGTATTCGGCTTCTTTACCGCCTCTTATCATTAGTAATTCCTATTGTTATTCTTTGGCAGCCTGACTGGCTAACTACACAATAAACGAAAAGCGTAGCGCTAAGCTAGGTCGTCATCAAACTGACGTTATTATGTGTTTTACTCACCCATTATAACTCGTCTACATGTAAGTTTTATGAGCTCTACTGCAACCCAGCCGAACGTACTTTTAATCAGGCTTAGCGCTATTGGTGACATTGTAATGGCCTCAGGGCTTCCGTCCAGCATAAAAGCAGCTCTACCAAATGCCCGAGTTACTTGGTTAGTCGAAAAACCGTATGCAGAGCTAATACTGCACCACCCTTTTGTAGATGACATTCTTGTATGGCCGAAAAGCGAATGGAAAGCGTTTGGTAAGAAGCGCGCCTATTGGTCTTTGTTCAAATCCGTTCTGGCATTTAGGCGACAACTCCGCGATAAAGGCTTTACCCACGCCATTGATGCCCAAGGCTTACTTAAAAGTGCCTTTTTAGCCTATCTCAGTGGCGCGGCCCACCGTATTGGTTTTAACAGTAGAGAGCAAAGCCAGCGCTTTTTGACCGACACGATAGATAAACCAATATCAGAAGAAATCAGTAGCGAGTACCGATTTTTAGCAAAGCATATGGGCGCTAACTCCTACCAACTACATGTCGAAATGGGGGAAGCTGCCACACTACAATTACGGCGCACACTAGATGCACTGTTGGTGAATAGCAATTATATTGTACTAGCCCCCTTTACTACCCGCCCGCAAAAGCACTGGCCAATTAATCACTGGAAGCAACTTATCACTCTGATTCGTCAACACAGTGATATCGCTATTGTTATTCTAGGCGGCCCGTCAGATAGCTGTGATGCAGAGTCACTAACCTTCAATGATAGTGATGTTTATTCATTAGCGGGGCATATATCGTTAGCAGTATCAGCCGTGGCCGTGAAACAGTCTAAAGCCTTTATTGGCGTTGATACTGGCTTAACACACATGGCGGTCACTTTTCTTCGCCCTACAGTTGCTCTTTTTGGGTCTACCTGTCCGTATACATATACTGATAATGCCAACACTCATGTATTATATAAAAGCCTAGTCTGTGCGCCATGCAAGCGTAAACCAACCTGTAATGGTACATTTGACTGTATGGCATCCATTCGCCCAGAAGAAGTTTTTACCACTGTGAAGGAATACTTGTGAGCTTAAAGATTTTGCATATTGAATTGGGTCGAAACCTGTACGGCGGCGCTAAACAAGTGGTCTACTTGTTAGATTCACTGAACCGTCAGTTTGATTACGAAAACCACTTAATATGTCCAGAAGACAGTAAAATTGCGTCGCTGGCCCTTTCGGGCTGCCAAACACATACTATTTCCTATCGCGGAGAAACCGACTTATTTGCAGTAAAACGCATGGTGAACATCGCTCGTAAAATTAAGGCCGACGTGATTCATGTACATAGCCGCCGTGGGGCAGATGTATTCGGCGCCATGGTAGCAAAGATAACCGGCATTCCCGCTATATGCACCCGACGAGTAGATAATCCTGAGTCACTGTTTGCTACCTACAAGTACAGCCAGTTTGCGGCTGTAGCGAGTATTTCCGAGGGCGTATTTAATGTAGTGAGCCATCACTGTGAGGCGGTAAAACACCAACCGGTTATTCACTCATCAGTAGACTTTAAGGAGTTCTCTAAGACTGCGGACAAAGCGTGGCTAAGTGAAACCTTTTCCATCCCTTCAGACCATACAGTTATTGCCAACTTTGCTCAGCTTATATCTCGTAAAGGCCAAGCCGATATTATTTTGGCTATGGAAAAAGTGGTTCAAAATAACCCTAAAGTAAGCTGCTTACTCTTTGGCAAAGGGAATCTTAAAGAAAGCTATCAAGCGCTTATCGAACGACATCTTCTCACCGAACATGTGCACCTGTGCGGCTTTACCGATGAGGTCAGCAAAATTCTGCCGAGTGTTGATATTGTGGTTCACCCCGCTTATGCAGAGGGCTTGGGCGTTATTCTTCTTCAAGCGGGAGCCTGTAAGCGTGCTGTGGTATCTACACCTGTAGGCGGCATTCCAGAAATTATCGAGCATGATGAAACGGGATTAATGGTGACGCCAGGGAATATAGATGAAATAGCCGATGCGCTGATTACACTGGTAAATGATAAGCAAACCCGAGAGACCTTAGGCAATCAGTTGTATCAACATGTAAAAGGGCATTTCAGTACCAAGGAAATGGCTGCCAGTTATAGCGAGTTGTATTTGACCGTCACACAGCCATCTTAATTTTGTATTGTTGAATTTTAAGCAATAAAAAAGCCGCTCAAGAGCGGCTTTTTCAATTGTAAGAAAAGTCAGCGATTAAACGCCAGCTTTTTCTACAACGCTAACCAATGTCCAATTTTTGCTTTTAGACAATGGACGACATTCACTAATAGTGACTACGTCGCCTTGGTTACATACGTTTTCTTCATCGTGGGCGTGAAGTTTAGTAGAACGTTTGATGAACTTCCCGTAGATAGGGTGTTTTACAAAACGCTCAACAACAACAGTAATGGTTTTATCCATCTTGTTGCTAACCACACGACCTTGCACTGTACGAACTTTTTGTTCAGTCATTACGCATCAGCCTTTTGAGTCAGAATGGTTTTAACACGCGCGATGTTACGACGTACAGTTCTCAATTGATCAGTCTTTTCAAGTTGACCAGTTGAGTGCTGCATGCGCAAGTTGAACTGTTCGCGTAGCAGGTTAATCAACTCTGCGTTCAGCTCTTCTACGCTTTTTTCTTTCAGTTCAGTCGCTTTCATTACATCACCGTCCGAGTTACAAAGGTTGTCTTAAATGGCAGTTTAGCCGCTGCCAATTCAAACGCTTCGCGTGCTAGAGATTCAGGAACACCTTCCATCTCATAAAGAACACGTCCAGGTTGAATTTGGCATACCCAGTACTCAACGTTACCTTTACCTTTACCTTGACGCACTTCAAGAGGCTTCTCAGTAATTGGCTTATCAGGGAAAACTCGAATCCAAATTTTACCTTGACGTTTAACGTGACGAGTCATAGCACGACGCGCTGCTTCGATTTGGCGAGCGGTCATACGACCACGGCCAACTGCTTTCAGGCCATAAGTACCGAAGCTTACCTTGCTCCCCGCAATGGCAAGACCACGGTTACGACCTTTATGCATTTTACGAAATTTCGTACGCTTTGGTTGTAACATGATTTAGCCCTCACGCTTAGAGTTGCGGCCTTTCTTCTTAGGTTGAGCAGGCGGAGCTTGCTCTTGAGTTGTAGGCAAACCGCCCAGAACTTCACCTTTGAAGATCCATACCTTCACACCAATAATACCGTAGGTAGTTGCAGCTTCTGAAGTTGCGTAATCGATATCTGCACGGAATGTGTGCAGAGGTACGCGACCTTCACGGTACCATTCAGAACGAGCAATTTCTGCTCCGCCCAAACGGCCACTTACTTCAACTTTAATACCCTTAGCACCAAGACGCATTGCGTTTTGTACCGCGCGCTTCATAGCACGACGGAACATTACACGACGCTCTAGCTGGCTAGAGATACTATCGGCAACCAGTTGTCCGTCAAGCTCAGGCTTGCGAACTTCTGCAATGTTAATCTGAGCTGGCACACCGGCTAGCTTAGAAACATAGGCGCGAAGCTTCTCTACATCTTCACCTTTTTTACCGATTACTACGCCTGGACGAGCAGTGTGAATAGTCACACGGATGCTCTTAGCAGGACGCTCGATCACGATTTTAGAAAGTGAAGCGCTTTTAAGCTGTTTAGTCAGATACTTACGTACCTGATGATCGTTATACAGGTTATCCGCATAGTCACCAGTATTAGCGTACCAGGTAGAAGTCCATGGTTTACTGATACCCAGGCGTATACCTGTAGGATGTACCTTCTGTCCCATTATCTACTCCTAGTTATCCGCTACAACCACAGTGATGTGACTGCTACGCTTAAAGATACGATCTGCACGGCCTTTGGCACGTGGCTTGATACGTTTCATAGTTGGACCTTCGTCAACGAAAACCTTGGCAACGACTAATTCGTCGATGTCAGCGCCTTCATTGTGTTCTGCATTTGCAATCGCAGATTCCAAAACTTTTTTAACCAGCGCTGCGCTTTTCTTCGGGCTGTACGTAAGAAGCTCAAGCGCTTTCTCAACGTGCATACCGCGAATTTGATCCGCTACCAAGCGTGCTTTTTGAGCAGACGAGCGGGCAAAACGGTGTTTAGCTAATGCTTCCATTTATCCTACCCCTTATCGTTTGCTTTTCTTATCCGCGACATGGCCGCGGTAAGTACGCGTTGGCGCAAATTCGCCCAACTTGTGGCCGACCATTTCATCGCTGATGATGACTGGAACGTGCTGGCGACCGTTATGGACCGCAATGGTCAACCCAATCATATCTGGGATGATCATAGAACGACGAGACCAAGTCTTAATTGGTTTACGTTCGTTCTTTTCCACTGCAGCCTCTACCTTCTTCAGCAAGTGAAGGTCAATAAATGGACCCTTCTTGAGAGAACGTGGCATGGTGAATCCTCGCTGTTACTTATTACGACGACGTACGATAAGTTTATCGGTACGCTTGTTACTTCGGGTTTTCTTACCTTTAGTAGGAACACCCCAAGGAGATACTGGATGACGACCACCCGACGTGCGTCCTTCACCACCACCGTGTGGGTGGTCTACTGGGTTCATGGCAACACCACGAACTGTAGGACGAACACCACGCCAGCGGGTTGCACCGGCTTTACCCAGTGAACGCAGCATGTGCTCTGCATTGCCTACTTCACCAATGGTGGCGCGGCAATCAGATAGTACTTTACGCATTTCGCCAGAACGTAGACGCAAGGTAACATAGTTTCCGTCACGTGCTAGGATCTGAGCATAAGCACCGGCAGAACGTGCAATTTGTGCACCTTTACCAGGCTTCATTTCAATTGCGTGTACAACAGAACCTACTGGGATATTACGCATTGGTAATGTGTTACCAGACTTGATCGGAGCATCCGAACCAGACTGGATTGCATCACCAGCTTTCATACCCTTTGGAGCCAGAATGTAACGACGCTCACCATCTGCATACAATACTAAAGCAATGTTAGCAGAACGGTTAGGATCGTATTCTAAACGCTCAACAGCGGCTGGAATGCCGTCTTTGTTGCGTTTAAAGTCAATCACACGGTAGTGTTGTTTATGACCACCACCAATATGACGAGTTGTAATACGACCATGGTTGTTACGACCGCCAGATTTGCTGTTCTTTTCAAGCAAAGGTGCGTAAGGCGCGCCTTTGTGAAGGTCAGGGTTAGTAACCTGAACAACGTGACGACGACCGGCAGAAGTTGGCTTAGCTTTCAATAATGGCATTTCTAATCCCCTTCTTACTCAGCGCCACCGACAAAGTCGATGTCCTGACCTTCTTTAAGAACCACGTAGGCCTTTTTCCAGTCACTGCGTTTACCGAAAGACTGACCGTGACGCTTGGTTTTACCCTTAACGTTTACAGTACGAACGCCTTCAACCTCAACTTCAAACAGTTTTTCAACTGCAGCTTTGATTTCAGCTTTGTTCGAATCTTTCGCTACTTTAAATACAACCGTGTTGCTTGCTTCAGCAGCCATAGTAGACTTTTCTGAAACATGCGGTGCTAAAAGCACCTTCAGTAGACGTTCTTCTTTCATGCTAACGCCTCCTCAAGTTGTTTAACCGCATCAGCTGTAATTAGCACTTTTTCAAATGCAATCAAACTTACTGGGTCGATGCCTGCAACATCACGTACGTCAACTTTGTACAAGTTGCGTGCCGCTAGGAACAAGTTCTCATCAACATCAGCAGTAACGATAAGAACGTCATTTAGTTCATAGTCGTTAAGCTTAGCAATAAGTTCTTTTGTCTTAGGTGCTTCCACACCAAACTTCTCTACCACAACCAAACGGTCTTGACGGATTAGTTCAGACAAGATGCTTTTGATAGCACCACGATACATTTTCTTGTTAACTTTTTGATCAAAGTCACGAGGCTTGGCTGCGAATGCACGGCCACCACCAACCCAAATTGGGCTGCGGATAGTACCAGCACGAGCACGGCCTGTGCCTTTTTGACGCCATGGCTTCTTACCACCACCACGTACTTCAGCGCGAGTCTTCTGCGCCTTTGTACCCTGACGAGCACCTGCACCGTAAGCTACAACGACTTGGTGTACCAAGGCTTCGTTGAATTCACGTCCAAAGGTCGCTTCGGATACTTCAAGAGCGCTTTGCGCATCTTTCAATGTTAATTCCATCAGTTCACTCCCCAGACGTTACGCTTTAACAGCTGGCTTGACGATTACATCGCCGCCAGTTGCGCCAGGTACGGCACCTTTAACAAGGATTAGGCTGTTTTCTACGTCTACACGTACCACTTCCAAAGATTGGGTAGTCACTTGCTTGTTACCAAGCTGACCAGCCATTTTCTTACCTTTGAAAACTTTACCAGGTGATTGGTTTTGACCAATCGAACCAGGTGCACGGTGAGACAAAGAGTTACCGTGAGTCATACGTTGTGAACTAAAGTTCCAACGTTTGATCGCGCCAGCAAAACCTTTACCTTTTGATGTACCAGTGACATCAATCTTTTTAGTGTCGTTAAAGATTTCAACAGTGATTTCACTGCCTACTTCAATATCGCCACCTTCGTTATCTTCCAGGCGGAATTCTACTAGAGCACGACCTGCTTCAACACCAGCTTTGGCAAAATGACCTGCTTCAGCTTTGTTAACGCGGTTCGTTTTCTTGCTTCCAGTAGTAACCTGAAGAGCGCGATAACCGTCAAGTTCTTCAGTACGTAACTGAGTCACACGGTTTGGGGTCGCTTCAATAACAGTCACAGGGATAGACGTACCATCTTCAGTGAAGATGCGAGTCATACCCACTTTACGACCGACTAGACCAATCGCCATTGTTATTACCCTCTCTTGTTAGCCCAGGCTGATTTGAACATCAACACCGGCAGCCAAGTCCAAACGCATCAACGCGTCAACTGTTTTATCAGTTGGCTCAATGATGTCTACTAAACGCTTGTGAGTACGAATCTCATATTGATCACGTGCATCTTTATTTACGTGAGGAGATGTCAATACTGTATAGCGTTCTTTGCGAGTAGGCAGAGGAATAGGACCGCTGACCTGAGCACCAGTACGTTTCGCCGTTTCAACGATTTCAGCCGTAGACTGATCGATCAACTTGTGATCAAACGCTTTCAAACGAATACGAATTCTTTGATTTGGCATCGATTAAGCTCCAATCGAAAGAACAAAAAAATTCACCTTTTCTCTTCCATTTTATTCTGGAAAGAAAAGATGTGCGTAAACCGATGGTTCCCAATTGGAACCCTGTTCTTTTTCCTAACACGCCTGTAGCAGTCTTATCTTATCGATTTCGCTTGCTACGCTGGCAACCACCCTAAAAGCAGTGAGGTCGCGGCTAGAAACATTGCCCTATTTGGGCAGTGGGCGCGAATTATACAGAAGGCAGGATACATTGCAACTGCTAGATCGCTTTTTGTACACATTAATTGCAAATATATGACTTTAGTACAGCTGCTTCTTTTTTATAGGTGATGTAAAGTTACGTTATTGTTGCACTACCTTAATGTAAGTTGTATTGCCGTTAATGCGCTATACCTATAAGGTGGTAAAACGTATGCCACAATGTTTAATCAAATTTGGATATAGCAGCGTTACGCTGTGCTAAGAGCACTATGGAAGTAGAAGACAGTCAGCATATTTTCACCCATGTTAAACGCATTCTGAATAATCACTCGTCTTTATTAGACGCTTACAGTTTGCTTGAGCCCATCATCCTTAACATGTTTGGTGCTACCCGTATGAGCATCTTTCAGCGTCGCCGACAACACCAAGACTTGGTCGCTCGGTTTAAAACGGGTAAAGAAACCTTAGAGATTAAAGTCCCTATAAGCCCTATGTCTATTGCAGGCTATGTTGCTATCTCACAACTGCCTTTACTCATAGCCGACCCTTATAACGCCGCTGAGCTGAAAGCTATTCATCCTCGTTTACGGTTTGCTGATAAATTCGATAAAGACAACGACTTCAAAACCACTAATATTTTGTGTGTGCCTATTCTTAATGCCGGCGTATTGATGGGCGTTATGCAAATTATCAATAAACAAAACGGCAGTTTTGATGATAATGATTTAGCGCGCGCCAACGACTTAGCATTAGTGTTAGGGGCTAAATTCCGTTATGAACTTGGTGGTACAAACAATCCATTTGATTCTTTATTACATAAAGGTTTAATAAACGAACCTGCATTAAAAGCACTGCTATCTACTTCTAAAGACACTCGCACTATCGTGCAGGGTTTGATGTCAGAGCATCGCGTTCCCGAGCATGAAATTGGGCATTCCCTTTCTATTCATTACCAGGTTCCCTTTATTGGTTATTTACCCGATAAGTACCATCGTTATGAAGGTGAAAGTAAACTAAACCTGTCTTATCTTAAACGTAACCATGTTGCGGTTATTTCTGATGTGGAAGGTAATCCCATTGTATTAATGGCAGAGCCTAATAACGCGGCGCTGTTGATGGAAACGGAAAGCGCGTTGGGTATAGAGAGCTATGAAATTGCTGTTGGCCTACCTCACCACATACTACAGTATTTGGGTGAAGGTGGCGGCGGTGCTGCCCCAGGCGACATGAATGAAATTCTTGATGAGATTGGTTTATCAAGTGAGGAAAACGACGAGCTTGTCGATGAACTTTCCGACGATGCCCCTGCGGTAGTACGTTTGGTTAGTCGTGTATTACACGATGCAAAACGCCTTGGCGCATCTGATATTCATATCGACCCTGAGAAGAATGCCCCTACTCGTGTAAGAATGCGAGTTGATGGCGTGTGCCGTGACATGAACAAGGTGCCTAACTCACACCATAATGCGGTTATTGCCCGTATTAAAATTATGTCTAACCTAAACATTGCAGAAAAGCGTGTACCTCAAGACGGTAAGTTAGCGTTTAAGATGAATGGGCAGCTGGTAGAAGTGCGTGTTGCCACCATTCCTACTGTGGCCGGTGAAGGTGTAGTTATGCGTTTGCTAGCATCTGGCGGTGCTATGCCTATCGAGAAAATGAACTTAGCGCCTACCAATTTGAAGCGCTTAGAAGACATGATTAAAAAGCCACATGGCATTTTATTAGTGGTGGGTCCAACAGGTTCCGGTAAAACCACCACCCTGCATGCTATTTTAGGTTATTTAAACACGCCTGAGAAAAAAATATGGACCGCAGAAGACCCAGTAGAGATTACCCAGCCCGGTTTGCAGCAGGTGCAGGTAAGTCCCAAAATAGGCTTCACGTTTGCTAACGCCCTACGGGCATTTTTGCGAGCCGACCCCGATATTATTCTTATTGGTGAGATGCGTGATAAAGAAACAGCTCACGCTGGCATTGAAGCCTCGCTTACTGGTCACCTGGTATTATCTACCCTACATACCAACTCTGCACCTGAAACCATTACTCGTCTGTTAGATTTAGGACTAGACCCCGTAAACTTCTCAGATGCCTGCGTAGGTATATTAGCCCAGCGCCTTATTCGAACCCTTTGTGGTAAGTGTAAAGAAGAGTACGTAGCTAGTGATACTGACATGGCCTTCATTGAAAGGCAGTATGGTGCGCAGATGCTAGATGAATTAGCGTTGCCTTCTCCGCTCAAACTTCACAGAGCAAAAGGCTGTGAAGAATGTGGTAATACAGGCTATAAAGGCAGAACAGGGGTTCATGAGCTTCTAGGAATGACACCTGAATTACGCTCGTTGGTTTACAAAGAAGCCAGTGTTTCAGAGATGAAAAAGCAAGCCACCCAAGACGGTATGCGCACCTTAGTACAAGATGCCATTTTTAAAGTCATTAAAGGGGATACTGACATTCCACAGGTGCAAATTGTGGGCGGCGATTAATCATGAAATATTTACTAACACTCTAATTTTGTAGATTTGAGCGTTTCAGTATTAAATAAAGCTAATACATTTATGACTAAAGGAAAGGAAACCAAGATGAAAGCAATAGCTTTTGCGATGTTATTCGCAGGCATACTAGTATCAACGGCAGCAGACGCCCAATCAAGTACCAAAGACAAAATGTGGGAGAGTGAATATCTTTCGATTGTTGAAGGTGGTTTGTACGCGCTAAAAGCTGAAAAATACGAAGAGGCCTATACTAAGTTACTGGAAGGCGCGAAACTGGGTAATAAGACATCCCAATATTACTTAGCTCAAATGTATTTTCAGGGTTGGGGAATTGAACCTAACTATGAAGAGGGTTGGTTGTGGTTGCAAGTCGCGATGGAACAAAAAACGGCGGAGTGGAATCGTTCTTTTCGCTCTATTCGTGATGCTTTGCCAGAAGATTTCAAGACCTCGATGCAGCCCTATGTAGATGAACACATTGCACTGTATGGCGCGAAAGCTCAAGACTTACGCTGCGAAAAGCGTGCGGCAATTGGCTCTAATATTAAAGAGATTATCTGTAGTAAGCGATTCTACTAATTAATCGGTTAATTCATAAAAAAAGCCCGAAATTCATCGGGCTTTTTTACTTTTAGCTCCTAGCGCACTAAAACGCTAAACGCCGCTTTTTATCCAATCCCTATTTCTTCAAATATTGACGAATTACATAATGCAAAATACCGCCGTTTTCGAAATAAGTGAACTCGTTTGAGGTATCGATTCGAATATCCATCGAGAACGTTTGCGACTCGCCTGCATCAGACGTTACAGTTACATCTACTTCTTTTTGGTCGCGACTTACTGCACCAATTGAGAAGGTTTCGTTACCTTTAATTCCTAAGCTACTCGCACTGTCGCCAGGCTTAAACTGCAACGGTAATATGCCCATACCAATTAGGTTAGAACGGTGAATACGCTCATAGCTTTCCACCATTACCGCTTTCACGCCCATTAATGAGGGTCCTTTGGCGGCCCAATCTCGGCTAGAGCCTGTACCGTATTCTTTACCGCCAACGACCACAGCACCAACGCCTTCCTCTTTATAACGCATAGCCGCGTGGTAAATAGACATAGAATCACCGCTTGGGTAGTGGGTAGTTGCACTGCCCTTTGTACCTGGCGCTAACTGATTCTGTAAGCGAACATTAGCAAAAGTCCCCCGCATCATTACTTCGTGGTTACCACGCCTAGAACCGTAAGAATTAAAGTCTTTGGTATCTACGCCCTCTGCTTGCAAGTATTCACCTGCAGGGCTGTCTGGCGCTATCGCGCCTGCCGGAGAGATATGATCTGTGGTGATTGAATCGCCCACTTTTACCAAACATCTCGCGTTCTCGATAGCGCTAAGAGCTTCAGGTTGCTCGCCCATGGTTTGGAAAAACGGCGGATGTTTAATATAGGTAGAGTCGGGCCAATCGTATACCGATGTTGGGCTAACCGTTAGGTCATTCCACACACCACTTCCTTTAAATACGTCTGCGTATTTTGCCTTGAAGATATCACTGGTGACATGTTCGGCAATATGGCTTTGAATTTCATCTTCACTTGGCCAGATATC
Organism: Alteromonas sp. Mac1; assembly: GCF_001562125.1. Lineage (NCBI taxonomy): Bacteria > Pseudomonadati > Pseudomonadota > Gammaproteobacteria > Alteromonadales > Alteromonadaceae > Alteromonas > Alteromonas sp. Mac1. The sequence continues at coordinate 445,114 of NZ_CP013932.1, read as the reverse complement.
TTTTAAATATACTGGCTCGCCATTGCTGCCTAACCCTAATGGCTCTTTAGTAATATCAATATTCATATTACCGGCTAACGCATAGGCCACCACCAATGGTGGCGACGCTAAGTAATTCGCTGCAACATCTGAATGAATACGACCTTCGAAGTTACGGTTCCCTGATAGTACAGAGGTAACAGTAAGCTTGGCCTTCTTGATTGCATCGCTAATAGCATCAGGCAAGGGCCCTGAGTTACCAATACACGTAGTACAACCATAACCTACAAGGTTGAAACCGAGTGCTTCTAGTGGGTCCATCAAGTTTGCATCTTCAAGGTATTGCGTCACCACCTGCGAACCAGGGGCCAATGACGTTTTTACCCAAGGCTTTCGGGTTAACCCTTTTTCCGCCGCTTTTTTAGCAAGTAACCCTGCACCAATAAGCACTGAAGGGTTTGATGTATTGGTACAACTGGTAATGGCGGCAATAACAATAGCGCCATCTTCTAAGTTAAATTTATTGCCACGGAATTCTACATACGAATCATGCTCTTCGTTCACTTCAGGTACTGCACCGCCTTCTGCGACAAACTCAGTTTCTTCGTCTAGCACTTTCACATCAATCTGCGAACGGTGCCATTCATTGAATGCCTTCGAAGCGTTATCTAGCGCAATTCTATCTTGAGGGCGTTTAGGTCCTGCAATAGAAGGCACAACGTCGTTTAAGTCCAGCTCTAAAGTTTCGTGGTATTGTGCATCTTTACTGAAGTCGTCGTGCCACAGCGAACTTTCCTTCGCATACGCTTCAACAAGTTTAATCTGTGATTCGTCACGCCCGGTTAAGCGCAGATAATCTAGCGCCACTGCATCGATAGGAAAGATACCGCAGGTTGCACCATATTCTGGTGCCATGTTAGCAATAGTGGCGCGATCGGCTGTGGTTAAATGCTTCAAGCCCGGACCATAGAATTCTACGAACTTACCCACAACACCGTGTGCTCGTAATTGCTGGGTAATAGTCAGCACCATGTCGGTTGCGGTTACGCCGGTAGGCAGTTTACCATCTAAACGAAAGCCCACTACTTTAGGTAGTAGCATGGTAACGGGTTGGCCTAGCATGGCCGCTTCCGCTTCAATACCGCCTACACCCCAGCCTAATACGCCAAGCCCATTAATCATGGTGGTGTGTGAATCGGTGCCTACAAGCGTATCGGGATACACTAGAGTGTCGTTACCTTCTTGCTTGGTGAAAGCAACACGAGCAAGGTATTCAAGGTTAACTTGGTGGACTATTCCTCGACCAGGAGGAACAACTTTGAAATTATCGAAGCTTGATTGCCCCCATTTTAAAAACTGGTAACGCTCTTTATTGCGCTCAATTTCAACGTCGGTGTTTTTCTCTAACGCGTTTTCTTCTGCGAAGAAATCAACCATTACTGAATGGTCAATTACCAACTCCACGGGATTTAGGGGGTTAATAGCCTGAGCATCGCCCCCCAACTTGTTAACTGCATCGCGCATGGCGGCCAAATCAACAATGGCTGGAACACCAGTGAAATCCTGCAAGATAACGCGGGCAGGAACGAATGAGACTTCATGCTCGACGTGATTTTCAGTGTTCCAGGTAGCAACTTGTTCAATGTCGTCACTGGTCACAAACTCTTCGTTTTCGTGGCGCAGTAAGTTTTCTAAGAGAATTTTAATACAATACGGTAATCGGTCGAGCGCAAAGTTCTCATTTACTTTGTCAAAGCTAATGGCTTTGAAGGAATTGCCATCGACATCGATATTGGAAAAAGATTGATATTTCACGCGCTCACCATCCTTATTTGCCTGTCATAAATATAGTTTTAGGAGCAAATTAGGAAGCGCTAACCTTATTGAATTGCAGTGCTATTGGTCACTTCTATTTTGCACTGCAATGATTTAGCGCTCCTACTTACTCTCACTTATAGCTGTATACGGTAACAAAGTGAAAAAAAGTTCATGTTGATTTCATCCCCTTGCCCTAGCAGTTTACGTTGCTACTTAAAGGGTCTACTTTGCTACTTCGCTTGTCTTACCTGTTAAACTTGGCTTTTCGAAACTGGATTTTTCATTGCCGATCAACGATGATAGCGTTCATCTTTTTTCGTATCCGTCTGACGTACCAATTCATTGGCACTCGTCGGGCATTTTCACTTTAACGCCGCAGGTAACCTTACTATGTATAAACTGGTACTTATTCGTCATGGAGAAAGTCAGTGGAACCTTGAAAATCGTTTCACTGGTTGGCACGACGTCGACTTAACTGACACAGGTGTAGCACAAGCTAAAACCGCTGGTCAGTTAATGAAAGATGCAGGTTTTGAATTCGATCAGGCTTACACGTCTGTATTACTTCGTGCTATCAAAACGTTGAATATCTCTTTGGAAGAAATGGGTCAACACTACTTACCTGTTGAGCGTCACTGGCGTTTGAACGAGCGTCACTACGGTGCGCTTACAGGGCTAGACAAAGCTGAAACGGCCGCTAAGCATGGTGAAGAGCAAGTTAAAGTTTGGCGTCGTAGTTTCGACATTCCACCACCAGCAGTAGATACTGACAGCGAACACTTCCCAGGGGTAGATCGTCGTTACAATAACGTTGATGCCGAGATCCTTCCTCGCGGTGAAAGCTTGAAGATGACCATCGAGCGTGTACTTCCCTACTGGCACGATGTTATTCGTCCAGACATTCAAGCTGGCAAGCGCGTTATTATCGCTGCTCACGGCAACAGCCTTCGCGCATTGGTTAAATACTTAGATGGCATGTCTGATGAAGACGTACTAAGCCTAAATATTCCAACTGGCGTACCTTTGGTATACGAGCTAGACGAAAACTTGAAGCCTATCTCTAAAGAATACTTAGGCGACCCAGAAGCGATTAAAGCAATGATGGATGCCGTTGCTAAGCAAGGCAAAGCTAAGTAATCAAAAGCTTAGTAATTAAAGCTAACGCTGACTATTAGAGCGACAACTAAAAACCGCAAACAATGTTTGCGGTTTTTTTATGCCTACTAATCTTATATGGACACTTTTTAAAGCGTTTCCCTTTTCTACCATTATCATTGTTACTAATTTGTAAACAGCACCTAATCCCTCTACATTGGCATCAAGCTCAGTTTTTACAGCAGGTGCACTATGCAGGTATCGGTCTTCAAATCAGCCAATAAACTCATTACGGGCGAGGGTGCGTTAGCGAACCTTGCCAATGAGCTTTCAAGATTAAACATAAAGGCCCCCGCCATTATTACCGATAAAGGCGTTAGCCAATCAGGTGCCCTTAGCCATGTAACCAATGTGCTGAATTGCGAATGCACTATTGTAATAGACGACATTCCCCCTGAACCTGAAATAGGCATTATTGAGCAAAGACTTACTCGATTAAAACAACATAAAGTAGACGGAATTATTGCCGTTGGCGGCGGTAGCGCAATAGACAGCGCCAAAGTGCTTGCGGCTACGTTTGATTACACGGGCAATATTACAGAGCTGTTTGGTGAGAACTTGGTTGCAGGGCGCACATTACCCCTCATTGCCATTCCCACCACGGCGGGTACAGGTTCAGAAGTCACTAATATTGCCATATTGGCCGACCCCATCGCGCACGTTAAAAAAGGCATAGTAAGCGATTACCTGTTACCCGATGTTGCGATTGTGACACCTGAAATGACATTAAGCTGCCCGAAACACATTACTGCCGCCAGCGGTGTGGATGCCTTTGTGCATGCGCTTGAGGCCTACTTATCCGTTAATGCCAGCCCTATCACCGATGCACTGGCTAGCAAGGCCATGACACTTATCTTTCACTCGCTCCCCCTAGCCTATGCAAACGGCCACGATATTAAAGCACGTGAAGATATGGCAACAGGAAGTTTAATGGCAGGTTTGGCATTTGGGAACGCAGGAGTTGGCGCCGTGCATGCGCTAGCTTACCCCCTAGGCGGTCGCTTTCATTTATCTCACGGGATGAGCAATGCGGTTATGTTGCCCCATGTTATGCGCTGGAATATAGGCGCATGCCAACAGCGATTTGTAGATGTGGCGGTTTTTTTACACTTACCCGTTGCCAATAAAACCACGTTAGAGATTGCTAATCAGGTAGTAGATGCCATTGAAGCATTGTGCAGAAACGTAGAGATCCCCGCCACACTGCGTGACTTTGACATTAGCGAAGACGCTATTCCCTTGTTAGCGGAAGAAGCGAGCAAGGTGACTCGGTTACTACGTAACAACCCAAGAGTATTAAGCAAACAAGATATCGCACAGATATACAAAGAGGCGTTTTAAACGCCTCAGCAATCTTACTTAAGCAATCTTACTTATGCTTCTGGTTTAGTGGGCTTTATGCCCACATATACTTTCATGTTCATATTTCACTTGGTGGGGCTTATGGGATTAACTAAATTACTTAAATTGAAAGCTTATGTTTTAAAGCAGACAGATAAGCTATGGCATGAAATATGTAGCTTAACCTACTAGCCTCACATGATTTTATTATTTTTTCTGTGTAACTTACTATAGGTACGTAATTAAGCGACTCACTTTAACCATAGTTTTCAGTAGTGGCGTATTAATATATTATTTTGAAGATCTGGATACGGCTGGAGTCAGTCGATCAGCATAAGTAAGCTACATGGTAACTTCTACCAACGGGCTTCGCGCTAACTCACACTTTTCTACAAGCATAAAAAAAGGGCTATCCGTTAGGATAGCCCTTTCTTCGAATGGGAGCTTGGCAGTGTGCTACTCTCACATGGGGAAACGCTTGGCAGTGTGCTACTCTCACATGGGGAAACCCCACACTACCATCGCCGCTAATACGTTTCACTTCTGAGTTCGGAATGGGATCAGGTGGTACCGTATCGCTATGGCTGCCAAGGCAAAAACTTTTGCAAACGTTAGTTTGCGTAATACCGACTTATTTAGTCCATATTACTTTAATAATTAACAATTTAGGAATTCTGATATTCACGTAATCAATCTTTGAGCACTGAGTACTACTACTCTAGTTGCTATTAGCTTTGTCTTACAACACTCAAGATATAAAGCCTTGGTAAGGAGGTGATCCAACCCCAGGTTCCCCTAGGGTTACCTTGTTACGACTTCAC
>NZ_CP013932.1:0-435000 GCF_001562125.1 Alteromonas sp. Mac1 | reverse complement strand
CTATTGCCATACAGCAACAATGATACTCTTTAAAGCGTAAACGAATTTACATCACCCGAGTTGAACGAATGGAAAGCTTCGAAGGCATTATAGAATTTGTAGCCGTGGCCGAGCGTAAAGGCTTTTCAGCTGCGGCCAAACAACTAGGTTGCAGCACGAGTCACATCAGCAGGCAAGTTGCTCGGCTTGAAGAGCGAGTTGGCTGTACCTTATTGGCCCGCTCTACCCGCCAAGTCAATTTAACCGAGAACGGCGCGCTTTATTATCAGCACGCTAAAGACTTACTTATTGGCCTTCAACAAGCCAATGAACAGGTAAGCCTTCAGCAGGTAACACTTGATGGCGTGCTGCGAGTAAGTGCCGCAGGCGGGTTTGCTGAGCACGCCGTGGCGCCCGCGTTAATGCAATTTGCTTTAGCGCATCCTAAGTTAACCATTGATATGGACTTTAACAGTCGCATGGTTAACTTTGTGGAGGACGATGTAGACTTTGTTATTCGCTACGGCGAACTGGCCGACTCTAGCCTAGTTGCGCGTAAACTGATTGAAAGGCCCATGATGGCGGTTGCCACACGGGAATATTTAGCGCAATTTGGCGAACCTTTAAACCCGAGTGATTTGAAAAAACATAGCTGCGTTATTTCTAATAACGATGTATGGAAGTTTTCAAACAATGGCGTACAAGAAAATATAAAAGTGAAAGGCCGTTGGCGCAGTAATAATGCGAATGCGGTACTTGATGCGTGTGAACGAGGTTTGGGTATTGGCTATATGCCTACAAGTACCTTTAGTGCGTCGGTTGAAGCTGAAAAGTTACAGCCCATACTACAACCTTACTGGGGCGACGGGGCAAGCAGTTGGATTGTGTATCAGAACAAACGCTTCATGCCGCTTAGGGTTCGAATGGCCATCGATTATCTGGTGCAGTACTTCGCAGATTGGGAAGACAAAGCGCTATGAGGGCTTTGAAAGCTTTCATAACGAGATGCGCTAACCGTGCGCTTAGCGTAAATACTCCACGGAATAAAACCCGCCATAAAACATGCTAGTAAAATAGGCCAATAAAAAACAGCCAGCAGGTCTTTCATTAAAGCACCTGCTGACAGTATGTATCGATTGCTTATGTTTAGCGTTTAGCTGTATATCAGCAAAACTTGCGCTTTTTGCCTACAGCTCTCGCACCCACATGTTTTTAAAGCTGACTAAGTTACCATGATCTTGCAGCTGAATAGGCTCACAACCATGGGCTTTATATTTCGGTGCACCAATCCACTCGGTAGTACCCTGTATCTCTACATGATTTTGTACCACCACGCCGTTATGAATAACGGTAATATACCCAGGCGATTCAAGTGCCTCGCCATCGAATACCGGTGCTTTAAAAATAATATCGTATTCTTGCCATTCACCTGGCGCGCGCATAGCGTTTACCAGTGGAATGGTCTGCTTATACACACTGCCCGCTTGCCCATTTGGGTAAGTGGCATTGTTGTAGGAATCTAGCACCTGAATTTCATAGCGTTGTTGAAAGAAAATACCGCTATTATTACGCTGTTGCCCTTCCATATCAGGCTCTGGCTGAGGCACTTTCCACTCTACGTGCAGCTGCACATCACAAAAACCTTGTTTGGTTTTAATATCGCCCGTACCCGGCTTTACCGTAAGCTCACCGTTTACAAACTGCCAATTGGCGTCACCACCTTTTACCGACTCCCACGCCGACAAATCGTTAGCTAATAAGGGGATCGCGTCAGAAGGAACCGCGTTCTTCTTCGCGGTGACTACTGCGGGTACTGGCTTCCACACTTCTGTTTTGGCCGCTTGTTTTTCACGCTCCGCGCGCTCAAGTTGCTCTGCACTCTCAGTATTATCAGCAAAAGCCATAGGCGTCATTGATGTTGTTAACAGAGCAGCTAATGCAGCTACTTTAGCCAACCCGTTGTTATGTAATTTCATGTATTTTTCCCTGCACAATGTATTTGGTTTCGCAGCTAACTCTTTTTTACGTGAAAGTCTTAGGTAGCCCACGCTCTGTCACCTTTTTTATAAGGCAGCTCACCATTGTAATAACCGGGAATTGCTACATAACGTAGCACCTTAGTTGAACCTAATTTCGACGTGAAAAAGGTATACAAGGTAAGCTGTTTCAGTAACGTGAAATAGTGCGGAATAGGCCCTTCGCTGCCTGTTTCCCATTGACTTGGTTTAGCCGTTGGAATGCCGTTGCTAATACCTTCAGCCAAATTAGCGGCTTTCGCTTCTGTATCTAGCGTTGTAAATAAGGTTTCACGCTGCGAACTACTTAATAACAGGAAGTCTTTTTTAAATGCTGCATTACTACGAACATTAATCGCCTTCATGCCGTCTTTAAACGCTTTTTGTAGCTTAGGGGTATAACAATCAGCAACAATAACCGGAATCACTAAGCCAACATTTGCCGCTTTTGCTCCCGGCGTGTCGGTTTGCGGAATGATGACTTCTGCCATTTCATTAATGAGCGCCACATCTTCTTTTGAAAAGCCTGTTTCAGACAAAGGCACAGGGGCAACAATGTCATAGGCCAACGCTTTGCCACCCACAAGGGCAGTACCTGTGGCGGTAGCAATGAGTTTTAATAAGTCTCTACGTTCCATTACAAGTTTCTCCGCTTTAACTCTTCTACAGCAAAGCTAGCCGCGCGAGCGGTAAGTGCCATATAGGTAAGTGATGGGTTTACACAACTTGCGGATGTCATACACGCACCATCGGTAACAAATACGTTAGGAGCATCCCATACTTGGTTGTGACCGTTTAGCACTGAGGTTTTAGCATCACGCCCCATACGTGCAGTACCCATTTCATGTATACCCATGCCTGGTGCGTAGTCTGCATCCCAGCCATTCACGTTTTTAAGCCCAGCAGCCTCAAACATATCGATGGCATCTTGCTGCATGTCTTTACGCATTTTCAGTTCGTTTTCTTTTATCTCAACATCCATAGCGAGTACGGGCAAACCCCACTTGTCTTTTACTTTTTTGTTCAGATAAATGCGATTTGAATGGTCAGGCAACATTTCACCAAAGGCAGTCATACCTATTGTCCAACCACCGGGTTCTGACATAGCCTCTTTTAAGCTTGCACCAACACCTAACTCAGCCACATCTTGTCGCCAGCCTGAACGGCTAGCGCCACCTTGATAGCCAAACCCACGTAAGTAGTCTCGTTTGTCATCGCCCCAATTTCTAAAGCGCGGAACATAGAAACCACTTGGGCGGCGACCATATGTATATTTGTCGTCGTAGCCTTCAACTTGTGCTGACGCACCCACCCGGAAATGGTGATCCATCACGTTATGACCTAATTCACCACTGCTGCTACCTAAACCGCCATCCCATACATCTGTGGCAGAGTTCATAAGTAACCACGATGAATTGAATGCAGAAGCATTCACAAAAACAATCTTACTTTTGAAAACATAAGTCTCGTTCGTTTCAGCATCAATAATTTCAACACCAGTCGCGCGCTTCTTGTCTTTATCAAACAAGATTTCTTTCACTATAGAGAAAGGGCGAAGCGTTAAGTTACCGGTTTTCATTGCTGCGGGAAGCGTTGAAGACTGAGTACTAAAATAGCCGCCAAATGGGCAACCCAACCAGCACTTATTGCGGTACTGACAATTTGCACGTCCGTGCTCTGGCTTCGGCTCTGTCATGTTTGAAGTGCGGCCGGAAATAATATGACGAACGCCGCTATAGGCTTTTTGCACTCGTGCAGCCACGTCTTTTTCAACGCAGTTTAGTGCCATGGCGGGCTGGTAAATACCATCGGGCAACACATCTAGGCCGTCGCGGTTTCCGCTAATACCTGCAAATTTTTCTACGTAGTCGTACCAAGGCGCCACATCTTCATAACGAATAGGCCAGTCTACGGCTACGCCTTCTTTGCCGTTCGCTTCAAAGTCAGCTTTGTTTAATCGGTAACTCTGTCGCCCCCAAGTAAGCGAACGCCCACCGACGTGATAGCCTCGATACCAATCAAAGCGTTTGTCTTCTACATAAGGGTTTTCTACTTCGTTCGCCCACATGCCTTTGGTAGATTCATTAAGCGGATAGTCTCGCTTAAGTACAGGGTAATCTACTTTCATCGCCTGTGTAGGCAGGTCGCGATGTGGGTAGTCCCACGCCTCTTTGTGTGCGTTTTTGTAGTCTTTAATGTGCTCGATGTTTTTACCGCGCTCAAGCATTAGTACTTTTAGGCCTTTTTCGGTGAGTTCTTTGGCCGCCCAGCCTCCGCTAATACCAGAACCTACTACGATTGCATCGTATTCGTTCGTTGCCATGTTATGTCCCCTTAAACACGCACTTCATGTATGGTGTTTGATTGTAAAGTCATACGTCGCAGATACTGATCGCTTCTTTAAGCGATTCAACTCTGCCTGCTTTTGTATCTGGTGTTGGAATAAACTCTTGCGCTAAATATCCATCGAAACCTGTTTCTAAAATGGCCTTAGCAATGGCTGGATAATACAGCTCTTGAGTGCTACCAATTTCGTTTCGTCCTGGCACACCGGCGGTGTGATAGTGACCAAAATAAGGATGAAAATCGCGAATGGTGCGAATAATATCGCCTTCGTTAATTTGCATATGATAGATGTCGTACAGCAACGAAAAGTGCTTACTATTAAGTCGCTTACACAACTGAACACCCCATTTTGAACTATCGGCCATGTAGTCAGGGTGGTCTATTTTGCTATTAAACAGCTCCATAAATATCACCACACCGCGCTTCTGGGCATGAGGTAAAATGCGCTTTAAACCTGCCACCGCATTGTTCAACCCCTCCTCTTTACTCATTCCACGGGCATTGCCGCTAAAACAAATAAGGTTGGTGTAGCCAGCATCAGCAACAAGGTCGATATGCTTTAAGTATCGCGCTTCTAATTCGTCGTGAAGTTCACTATGAATGAAGCCATCTTCAAGGCTAATTTCAGCGCCATTGCACATAGAAGAATCGATACCGTGTTGCTTGAGTACCAGCCAATCTTCAGGCCCCACTAAATCAATCGCCGAGAAGTTAAGCTCTTTCACTGTATTACACAGCTCTTCTATGGAAAGATCGCCATATGTCCAGCGACTAACAGAATGATTAATATTGCCTTTAAGCGATGATTGCTTCATGCCATTCTCTGTTCGATTTGCCTTAATATCTGCTGTACTGCCCGCGTGTGCGCTGTGAAACGCTGAAGGTGCTAATACACCAGCGCCCGTCAGCGCCATCGCTTTTATCAAGCTTCGTCTGCTTTCGTTATGCATTGGTGCTAACCTTTTCTGACTTAAACAACATCAAGAAAATAATTAATACAACAGCCGCAAAGCCTGCTGGGAACAGCCAGATATCTTGCCAACTGTGAGATGTTGCCGTGGTGTACTCATCAGTTATTTTTCCAGCTACTGCAAAACCAATCAGCATACCTACGCCGTATGTGGCTAAAGTTATTAACCCCTGTGCGGCGCTTTTAATACGCTCACCTGCTTTCGCATCGGTATAAATTTGGCCAGACACAAAGAAAAAGTCGTAACAAATACCATGCAAGGCTATGCCCACAATCAGCATAAACAGCCCTTCGTCTGCATTACCAAAAGCGAACAAGGCGTAACGTAGTACCCAAGCAGCCATGCCAATTAACAAGGTAGCTTTAATGCCAAATTTATTTAGAAACACAGGTAGTGCAAGCATGAATAACACTTCAGACACCTGGCCTAAGGTCATTTTCCCAGTGGCATTTTCAACACCAATTTCGGTTAAAAACGGATTGGCATTTTGGTAGTAAAACGCAAGGGGAATACAAATAAGTACAGAAGATAAAAAGAAGACGAAGAAGTTCTTATCCTTAAGCAGCGCTAGCGCATCTAGCCCCAACACATCGCGTAAACCTGTCTTTTGGCCTGCCGCTTTTGGCGGTGTTGCCGGTAAGGTGAAACTGAATATGCCCAAGGCTAACGATGCTATTGCACATAACATAAAGGTGTTTCTAAGCATGCCATCGGCAATAGCAGAAGTGGAATCCCAAGAAAACACGTAACTAATAAGTAAGCCCGCGACAATCCAGCCTACTGTGCCCCACACACGAATTTTGCCAAACTCCTTTGAAGGATTTGTCATTTGCCCAAAAGCGACTGAATTCACTAGTGCAAGGGTTGGCATATAAGCAATCATATAGCCCAAAACATACGGATAAAAGGTGGTGAAGTCGCTCGCCTGATACATCATATACATGAGTACCGCGCCACATAGATGCAGCACACCTAAGATGCGCTCGGCATTAAAAAATCGATCGGCAATCAACCCCACAATAAATGGCGCAATAATGGCCCCCCAGCTTTGGGTTGAAAAGGCCATACCAATTTGACCGCCACTGGCCGCTAGGGTGCCGGCTAAGTAAGTCCCCAAGGTGACAAACCAGCCCCCCCAGATGAAGAACTGCAAAAACATCATGGTGCTAAGACGAAGGGTTATCATGATTATTATTATCCTGTGTCAGCGGGAAAGCGTTATTCGCTTATGCCCAAAATGCGGTTGTTTTTTGTTTCACTTACTTCGCCACCGGCGAAATCATCGAACGCGTAGCGCGTTGGCTGAATAATATGCTGGGCAATGAAAGGCGCACCTTCAGCCGCACCTTGGGCAGAATCTTTCAAGCAGCATTCCCATTCAAGCACTGCCCATCCGCTAAACCCATACTGAGTAAGCTTGCTGAAAATGCCTTTGAAATCGACTTGCCCATCGCCAAGAGAACGAAAGCGACCTGGGCGATCTTTCCAATCTTGGTAACCACCGTAAACGCCACTTCTGCCGTTGGGATTGAACTCGGCATCTTTCACATGGAACATTTTTATACGGCTGTGGTATCTGTCGATAAAGTCGAGATAGTCGAGCTGCTGCAGCACAAAGTGACTAGGGTCGAACAAAATATTGGCACGAGGATGGTTATCTACCGCGGCTAAAAACATTTCAAAGGTAGCACCATCATGCAAATCTTCACCTGGGTGAATTTCATAACATACGTCTACACCCGCATCATCGAAGGCATCTAAAATAGGTAACCAACGCTTAGCTAATTCGGCAAACCCTTGCTCTACTAACCCGGCAGGACGTTGCGGCCATGGGTACACTAAATGCCACATTAAGGCACCCGAGAAGGTAGCGTGGGCGCTTAGTCCTAAGCGCTTACTGGCAATAGCGGCACACTTAAGCTGGTTTACCGCCCATTCGGTACGTGCTTTTGGGTTGCCGTGCAAATGTGCTGGTGCGAAGTTATCAAATAGCTCATCGTAAGCAGGATGTACCGCCACCAATTGCCCCTGCAAGTGCGTTGATAGCTCGGTAATTTCTACGCCCGCCGCCCTACAGGTAGCGGCTATTTCGTCACAGTATTCTTGGCTTTCTGCTGCTTTTTCTAAATCGAAAAGCGCCGGATCCGTAGGCACTTGAATGCCTTTATACCCCAATGAAGCTGCCCACTTGGCCATGTTTTCAAGTGTATCGAAGGGCGCTTCTTTACCCATAAATTGGGCTAAAAAGACGGCAGGGCCTTTAATTGGCATAGCTTCTTTGGCTGGTTGTTCGTTTGCTTTCTGTTCTTTTGCTTGTTGTTCCATTGCCATATGCTCCACTTATTCTGTGCCAACTGGGCTGACGGTTTCCCACTTAGTATCACTGTCGCTACTGGCCAACATGGCATCAATAAACGCCATGCCGCGAAGACCGGATTTAATGCCAGGTACACCGTTTGCTTTGCTGCTTGTATGGTTTGAATCGCCACGAACCGCTTTGGCAAAATCGTTATATAAATTTGCCATGGCTTCTAGGTAACCTTCGGGGTGTCCGCCTGGAATACGGCAACGATTAACAGCTTCATCACACAACCCGGGTTGCCCTAGTCCAGCACGGAATACTTGATATGGCTGGCCTATGGGGCGATACACCACAGAGTTCGGCTCCATTTGATGCCACTCTAATCCGCCTTTATCGCCATACACTTTTATCTTTAAGGCGTTTTCTTCACCTGCGCACACTTGGCTGGCAATCAACACACCAGTAGCACCTTTCTTGGTTTTAATCAGCGCTGCGCCATCGTCATCTAACTGTCTGTCATCAATGTGCGTATAAAGCTGACCACATAAGGCCGTAATAGCATCGTCTAAAACAAATTCAGCAAGTCCAAAAGCGTGGGTACCAATGTCGCCCATACAGCCGCTACCGCCAGCTAAACTTGGGTCGGTACGCCATTTAGCCTGTTTATTATGGGTTTCTTCATTTGCCGATAACCACCCTTGTGGGTACTCAACAAACACTTTACGAATGTTACCTAGCATGCCACTTTGAACCATATGACGCGCTTGCCACACCATGGGATAACCCAAATAGGTGTGCGCTAAGCCATATAATCTGTCGGTACTATGGAGTAAATCTTGTAAGTCTTTTACCTCGCCCAAGCCAACACCGGCGGGCTTTTCGCAGAATACATGAAAGCCAGCTTTTATTGCGGCCACTGAAATAGGTACGTGTAAATGATTCGGCGTAACAATAGAAACCACTTGCATGCGTTGCTGCTCTGGAAGCGCAGATTCTTTATCTAGCATGTCTTCCCACGAAGCATAAGTACGGCTGCGTTCAACGCCTAAACTATCGGCCGTGCTTTCATTATTGCCGGGGTCGCGACTAAAGGCGCCACATACCAAATCGTATTGACCATCTAACCCGAATGCGTTGCGATGAACCGCCCCAATAAATGCGCCTTCACCACCACCTATCATACCTAATCTTACTTTCTGCATTCTCGCCATGCTGCGTAGCTCCCGTTGTGGTGCAGTGCTTAACCAGTAAACTGTACTAGTATCAAGCTTACTCATTGCAAACTTGTTGCATTATTGTAACTATATTTAAAATGTAACGGATTACATTTTTGTCTGTCAATGTATTTGAGCGTTTTTTGTTAAACTTAAGTTTAAGAAGATAAGCCAAATAGTCTTAAAACAAACGTACTTTGCATTAAAACAGCGAATTGACGGGTTAAGACGCAAAAATCATTTACAAAAAATATACACTTAGCACTGGATTTTTTAAGAAAGATCCGTATTCTAAATTCCAAATGATATCGGTTACATTAATCTAATCTGTTCGCAAATGTGCGAATAAAAACAAGACACGAGTAAATGGCAAATATTAGAGACGTTGCTGATAGCGCTGGCGTATCGGTGGCAACAGTGTCTCGGGCACTTCAACAACCCGAGCGCGTTTCTCCAAAAACCCGTTCTAAAGTAATGACGGCGGTTGAGCTAGTGGGCTATAAGCCCAACTTAATGGCGGTAAAGTTTCGTTCTGGAAAAACCCACAACTTGGTTGTGTTGGTTCCCACGGTTGCGAATGTGTTTTTTGCGCGAGTGATTAGCGGCATGCAAGAAACGGCTGCCGAATTGGGCTACTCCATTTTACTGGCGAATACCTTAGGTAACCCCGATATTGAAAGCCATTACGCTAAAATGGTAAGCACGTCTCAGGCCGATGGATTAATTCAATTACGCGCATTGAACCCGCTAGATGACAGCATGATTAATGACAATGGCTTGTTGCCCATGGTAAATGCTTGTGAAGTTATTGATGAAGGTAGGTACCCTACCGTGGCACTTGATAACCGTGCCGCCGCCAAAGCCATGACCGAACACTTGTTAGCATTAGGCCATACCCGTATTGCCATGATTAAAGGCCCCCACTCTAGCCCACTCACTCAAGATAGATTGTCGGGTTATAAAGATGCTTTGAACGACGCCAATATTGCCTTTGACGACAGCCTGCTATTTCCTGGCGACTTCACGCTTCAAGCAGGCTATAACGCTGGCGTAACCATTGCCCAGCAAGCGCAAAGACCCACTGCCGTATTTTGTGAAAACGACGAAACAGCAATAGGTGCTATGCAAGCATTTAAACAAGCAGGCTTGCGTATACCTGAAGATATTTCAGTAGCGGGATTTGACGATATTGCCTTTTCGGCATTTTGCGATCCACCGTTAACCACGATTGCCCAGCCAGCCGAAGAGTTCGGCCGAACGGCAGTAAGCTTATTGATAGACGTCATTAACGGCAAAATTCGTAAAGCACCAAAAGTTATTATGCCGTTTGAACTCATTGCTAGGGGCAGCACTGGCCCAGCCCAGATTGTGTAATAGCGCATAATGGCGCGTTAAGGAGAATGTTATGATCACCCCTTCCACTTTCACCCGCAGGCAGTTTATTCGTGCCGCGGCATTAGGTGCAGGCTGCGCCGCTATACCCAGCGTACTTGCACATTCACATACAGCTAAGTCGTTAAACTCAAATGGTATGGCGAGCAACAGTATTGGATTACAGCTTTATACCCTGCGCGATATTATGAAAGTTAGCGTGCCAGCCACATTAAAATTAGTAAGTGCGGTGGGCTACAACGAACTTGAGTTCGCAGGCTACTTTGGTCATAGCGCTAAAGAAATTAGTACTATTTTAGACGGTGAAGGATTAACTGCCCCGTCTGCTCATATCCAGCTAGATGACTTTGATAATAACTTAGAGAAAGTGTTAGATGATGCTCAAACTGCAGGTCATAAATACCTTGTGGTGCCTTGGCTTAGCGAAGCGCAGCGCGGCGAGGGCATAGCGCCTTACAAAGCACTTGCTGAAAAACTTAACGTAATTGGTGAAGCCTGTAGTAAAGCCAATATTACATTGGCTTATCACAACCACGATTTTGAATTTGAAGTGCGTGATGGTGAAATACCGCTAGATGTACTTATTACTGAAACCGACTCTGATTTAGTATCTATGGAGCTAGATTTGTACTGGGCAGTTAAAGCCGGAAAAGACCCCGTAGATTACTTTAAGCAATATCCTGGGCGCTTCAAACTTTGGCACGTAAAAGATATGGCGACAGACGGAAGTTTTGCCGATGTGGGCACAGGTGTTATCGACTTTGAAACTATCTTCGCTCATGGCAATGTGGCCGGTATAGAACACAAATTTGTAGAGCGGGATCAAACCGGCGATCGTATTGCCACTATTGAACAAGGCTATAAAGCGGTAAGTATGCTAAACAGTACTTTGTAGCAAGACACTTTTAGCAAAGCGCTTTAGCAAAACCGTATATATCGTTATGATAACGCCACCTTTATGTTGTAGGTGTCGTTATCATGAGTAATGCCGTATGAACGAACTGTTCAGTGCCCTATCCCGCACGTTAAGCCCTTATTACGCCGAAATGAGCATCATGCTTATGGCCACCATTTTAGTGGTGTACGGCGATATTATTAATAGCCATATAAAGCGTATTTTAGCCCCCTATCATTTCATATTGCGGGTTAGCCTTTTTGTAGTGCTATGCGCCTTTGGTTATGGTGCATTAACCCTTTATGGTGCCCCTTTTCTGCATCACATCATTGCTTACCTACCTTGGAAATACCAAGGTGCAGGCTTCGTATTCGCTTTCATGTTTATTGGTTTTTTGGCCGAGCGTAGAAGATATATATAAAAAAAGCGAAGCCCACTGGCTTCGCTTTTCTATTTTAAATAGCATAATTAACTAGGCATTAATCTTCGTTACGAATGTAGTTAATGCTTGAAAAGGTAAGCAAGCTTTCCGTAATACCTTCACTGGCATAAAACGCAGCCCAGTCGTCTGAGTCATCTACGTCTTCCCTCGTTTCTGGATCTTGCGCTTGTAAGTAGTTACCAAATTTCAAGTAAGAATCTGTGCTGTCTTCAATGGTTCGAGAGAAAGACTCGCCAAACGCTGAAACCGTCACATAACCATGGTCGTTAATAACTCTAAAATCGAAATTTTGACCGCTTACCATAGTACCAAGCAACTGCTTGTCTTCACCGGAACCGTCTTCTCGTGCAAGGCGAACATACACATCAAAAATACCATTACTGGCAACGCTGTCACTTTCTACGCCAGCGTTAGTTGGTGTAAAACCGGTTTCGCTGGTGTCTGAAACATATAATTTCATAATGGTGCCTGTGTCGCTAGCATGGTGCTGGGCAACGATGGCTTTTGAACCGTCTGACATTTCCACTTTTATGTTTGCTTGGAAATCTTCAAACACGGCGGTCATTGCTACACGTTTTTCTTCTTTAATTTTAAGCTCGTGACGCCAGCCATTTCCGTTTGGCGTAACATGCTGTTCGCGTAAGGCGTCAAACTCCATGGTGTCGCCAACACGTGGGTCGGCACCTTCCATGTCCCAATCGCTCATATCAAAATTACCGGGAGTTGGTGTAGGCGTTGGATCAGGCGTGTTATCAGTATCTCCGCCGCAGCCGTAGATGTTGGTTTCCACAATGCTGTTCCACGTATTCGCCGAGTTCTCTAACCCAGTAATACGAACATAACGGGCATCAGAATCAGTAACATCATGGGTTTCATAACCAGAACTTGAACCGTTTGACGCACCTGAAAGTAACACGGCATTCCAGTTACTGTTATTGGTAGAAGTATGCACATCAAAGAACGAACTACGGGTATTCCCCTTAAACCATTTCACTTGCAATGCTTTTACTGTAGCCACTTCACCTAAATCGTAAGTAATCGTTTTGCCAGTGCCGTTGGAAGACCAACGAGACTCATCGGTTAAGTCGTTATCGATGGTATTTAGCGGCCCATGACCATCGTTAGTGCCATTGTCGGTTGCAGTACTAATGCTTAAGTTGTCATTCCCTGAACATGTGGAATTACCCGGCGGCGTTGTAGAGCCAGCACTTTCCAGCGTGAAATTGTCGAATCGACCTTCGCCGCCATAATAATTTGCATAAATTTTAACCGAAGTTGCAGAGCCTGAATTAAAGCTTACCGATACAGGTTCAAAATCGCTGCCACCACCGGTTCTATTAAACCGCGTGCCGTTAACATCGGCACCAACTTTACCAATACCTTTTACGTACGCCTGCAAGGTGTAGTCGGTGTTAGGTGTAACATCAACATATTGCTCTACTTTACCATTCGCACCGGAAATTTTAGCAGAGCTACTTCCTGCATAGGCGTTACCAGATACCGCGGAAGGGTCGGTATCGGTCCATCCATCGAACCCACTTTCAAACCCTGGGTTATCGATGGCTACCGAGGCTCCGTGTACAAACGAGGTGGTTGCTAAGGTAAGCGCGGTCCCCACTACAAAAGAGAGTGATGTTTTTCGTGTCCTGATGTTCATGCAATTTGTCCTGTAATTAATGGTTTGGTAAACCAATTAAAGTAATCGCAACAAAATAAGTTGTGACTAAAAACGAAATTCATTTTTCGATACAGGCTAGAAATACAGCTTACCAAAATGGTAATACCAATAATCCAACCCACATGTAAAATGATTAACCAAAAAACCAATAAGATCAATACAAATTATTAACAAAAACACTTACCAAAAAGTAATCTGATAGATTCAGGATTACTCGAAAGGGCAAAAATAAACAAAAAAGCAACTATAAATCATAGATATGATTGCATTCTTAAAATTAACAATCAAAAGGTAGAAATGAGAATTATTTATAATAAGCATTAACAAATGGGACCTAGTGGAAACGTTTACAAAGCAAAAAAGAGATAGAAAGAATGGCCAATAAAAACCAAATACATTACCAATAAGTGCAAAATTGGTTAATAAAATTAATGTATGCGCTTTAATCTGACTTTTTGTAGGAGGTATTTCGGTAATTAGACCTGATGCTCTGAACCGTGAGGCTCTACTAATGTGCTGGAATACTGTTTAGGTGGTATACCCATAATGCGCTTGAATGTGGTCGAAAAATAGGACGGTCCGGCAAAGCCTACGCTTATAGCGACCGAAATGACTGAAGCGCCATCGGCTAAGCCCCCACAAATTTGGAACGCCCTACTTTGCTTGTAAACTCAAAAAAAATGTCGTTGCTGAAAAGGCAAAAGAGACAAAGGAAGTAAAATAAAATACTTTTTCATCAAATTGATTTCGTTTTGTATTTTGAATAACTAAATTTTGTATGCTTGAAGATGTTGCAACGAGAATGAAGAAAATTGAATAAATGAACGAAAGTACGATAACTATAAAACGGTTCAATTTCATCCAAAAAATAATGACATCAGTTTGACTGAGTAGAACCGATATTCCGAATAACGCGCTCCACAAGACCATTAGTGAAAATAACACCGACTTTTTCAAACTTAAAATTGATTTTTTATTAGCACACATTACCCCTATCCATTATTACTTGTTGATTAAAATCTATGTTTAGTCCTTTTTGGATATATAAAAAGAACCATAGATAAAGGTCACAACCGTTGCTAATACAATCAGTGTTGTTCTAAGCCAGTCTATTGGTATAATCTTAACGACGGAAACTACCAATGCCCATAGCACCATAGCCCCTAAAACTTTAGGGTAGTGTCTATATCTATTTCTTCTATTCACGTTAAACCTTTAAACTAATATAAATTTATATGTACGGTAATTTAACACGCACTCTTAAGTGCTCTACTCGTCTATTAAATGGTTTGAAAAACCTAATCACATGTAAAACGCAGTCTACTTAAACCGCCTAATTTCAGCAGTATATAGTAAAACTTGTAAGAGTTTTTACTGGGTAAAAATTGTTAGTCAACTTGCCGATAAGCTGTAACGCTCGTGTGCTTTTAAATGACTTACTGGTGAAACAATTGCTGCTAATTAGACCTGATGTTCTGAACTGCGAGGCTCTACTAATGTGCTGGAATACTGTTTGGGTGGTATACCCATGATGCGTTTGAATGTGGTCGAAAAATAGGACGGTCCGGCAAAGCCTACGCTTATAGCGACCGAAATAACTGAGGCACCATTGGCTAGTAGCGCTTTGGATTTGTCTATTCTGAATCGCGAGAGAAACTCGCTGAAGTTGTAGTCAAATAGCTCTGAAAGCTTTCGGTTTAAACTTCTGGGGCTTATTAGCAATAAATCAGCAGCTTTATCCCTAGTAAAATATTCATCTTGATAATTTTTTTCTAAAACAGAGATAAAGTTAAGGTAAAAAGCCATATCTTTTTCTGACAAAAGTTCTGGCAATAAAATACAGCTGTCTTCGCTTTTATTCATGTCTGACGACGAGAGATTGTTTGATGGGGCTCGTTTTAATGCTACAAGATGCCTTACTCTGAGCATTAATTCTTCATCAGCGATAGGCTTAGTGAGCAAACAGTCTACATTCGCCTGTAAGGCTCTTTCTTTTGATTCATCATCTACTTTTGCCGTTAAAACAATGATGGGTAAATAATTTAAAGCATCAGTATCACGCAATTTTTCCACAAAGTTCAGCCCACTCATAACCGGCATCATAAGATCGGTTATGACTAGGTTAACTTTGTGAATCTGTAGAATATCTAGAGCCTGCTTTCCGTCTCTAGCCACAAGGCATTTGTAGGTCGAAGAGAATAACTTAAAAAGGTGATTACGAAGTTGACGGCTATCATCCACTAACAAGATAGCTGGCTTGTCTTCCCAATTACTATCAGTACTCTCATCTAAGTTTTGACTATTTAAAAGCTGTATATCATCTATGGGGAAAGTCGCTATAAACTTGGTGCCTTTGCCTAGCGCACTGTCGACAGATATTTCGCCCTGATTCATAGCCACCAACTCTTTAACTAAAGACAAACCAATTCCCTCGCCTGTGGCTTCTGGAGATGGATCTATCCTTTTGTAACGCTTAAAAATTTCTTGGTGGTTAGACTCATCGATGCCTTTCCCATTATCCCGAACGCTAAGTGTTAGATTATCTTCATCAAAAACCGCTGAAAATTTAATTATTCCATTGTTTTCGGTAAATTTAACCGCGTTAGTAATGAGGTTCCCGATAATCGACTCTAAGCTACCTTTTAAAAGTGAAATAGTGCCTGTGCCTCTTGTACTTACATCGAGTACTTGGCGCTTTGTTTTCACTAATGAGTCTAAACTTGAAGCTATAATTTTAATATCATCTACAGAGTACAACCTAAAGTTTTCTAGCGTTGAAGTACCCAGTTTGTCTACCGTGTTCACTTGATCTAATAAGTTTTCCATTCTTTGAACATTGTGGACTAACGCCGTGATATTGAGCTTTTCTTTCTCTGAATCACTTTTCTTCGAATTACCTAACTCGCTCATAATGAGTTGCAGTGGCGTGCGAAGCTCGTGCGAAACATTACTGAAAAGCCGAATTTTGTTTTGTGCTAATGCTTCTATTTTATTCTTATGCTCAGCACCGTACCTACCTAATACCTTCTGTACCAGTGAAGTGTTAATAACCATAGAGGCCACTAGTTTTAGATAGCCTTTTCGATATAAATAGACACACATAATCATAAGGATGGCATATAGAAAGTAGGCGTAGTGACTTAAGTAGAACGGTGGATTTATTTTGAAATGCAGAGAATTGATGGGGTAATCAAGGTTGCTATGGGGTGACTGTACCCGAGCTTGCAATTCAAAATTGCCATAGCCAATATCAGAAATAGCCAAATTCATACTTGATGCGTTATGAGTTTGCCAATCTTCAATATACCCGAGTATTCTAAATTCTAGTTTATGCTTGTAGCTTTCCACGTAACTATTTGATGCGACGCTGAAATCAAGTGTCTGATAGCCGCTACCGATGGTAAACGCAGAGTTCGAAAAAATAGGGTATAAGGAGTCTACCTCACCCTTCTCATTGAGCCATTCGGCTTTGAGGAAAGAAATTTTTGGTGCAACGTTTGCTTCACTCAAACTTTTGATTATTACTTTCTCATTGATGCTATAAGCGAATCTATCTCCTTCGATAACGATAGTATCATTTAGTTCGTGAATTCCCCCGAAATCAAAGTCGACATCCCAAATACCATTCTCGCTATCTAGTTGATACAAGTTGTCGTCACTTGTATCATAAAGAAAGAGTCCAATATTTGTAGTAAACCAGAAATTTCCATTGCTACTTAAAAGTCCCGCTCGAACAAATCTAATATCGGAATTATCTAGTAATTTACTTTTTGAAATGTCACCAGTAGTGCTATCTATTTCACTGAGCCCACTGCCAGAGGAGCACACCAAATAAGTATCGTTGAATTCTATGATGCAAGTGATTCTGCTCCAACCTGTCTCTGAGGGAGGCAACACCTTCCAATTAAACTTAGACAACTGAATATGTATGGAGCTGTTCACATCGAATCCCATTAGCTCGCCAGAAGACAATACAATAGAATCTTTTAGAAACGGGGGCGCATCAAATTCATCTAAAATTGAAGCGACATCAGCTAGATAATATTTCCATCCATCTTCCGTGAGAGCATATGCATAGTATTTATTGTCACTTAACTTGATAATGTGGTTGTAGGGGTTTGAGCAGAAACTCATTTCCCCTCTCTCTTTCAAATAAATTTCTTCAAATTTAATCTCGTAACCATCTAGACATTTCGCGGCTTTGGAAGTGTGGAGAGTTAACGAGCCATTTTTAGTTTGCAAAAAATAACTATTACTAGCATCTTTTATAAATGCAACTCCCTCCCTTGTTGTACCTGCTGATCTAATATTTTTTTGGTAGAGGACTTCATTGAAACTCAGATAGTTAACTGCCTTTTGAGAATCTGACAACGATATCAATCCCAATTGTGTTGATGCTAGAATCAACTCTCCGTTTCTTAACTTATTAATTGCTGCTATCGAGTGTATCGCATCTGATGTGATAATTGGATTCATCCAATCAATCGCTGTAATAGCACCCTCAATAACTTTGTATAGCCCGCCCGCAGCAATCCAGATATTATCTTCGTCAGCGATAAATATTTTGCTCAATGGCTTTCTTATTGTTAAAGCTGTATCAAAAGGATAGAAATTTTTCGTATTTTTTTGCTCATTTATTATGTAGATACCTTCAGGTCCGCCTACATACTGCTTGAAATCAAAATAAGAAATAGCAGTCAACTTTGATAATTTGGGATAATCTTTTGTCAAAGGACTGAGCTTCACACTCTGACCAGTCAAATCTATCTCTATATGGTACGTTTCTGAAATCGCGTGTACGCTAGTTTGATTTGCAGACACTAATGAATAGGCACCAGATAAAGATCTAGATGAAATTTCATCTGCCCAATTTTGTATTTCTCTCGTTGTTCTATTAACAACGTATATACCGTTAATTAATGAGATTACTAAATAGTCAGGCGTTACAACTAAATTCCAAACACTCTTTAAATCTGAGGAATCAGAAATAAACTGTTCTGATACTCCTGTCTTTAGGTTGTATTTAAAAACACCAACCCCGAATTCACTAACCCAAAGATAGCCTTGCTCATAAGCCACATCTGAAATTATGCCTGTTTCTAAATTAGACTGGTTATAATTTACTTTTTGAGACTCTTGTCCAACAATCTGAAAAACGCCATTTTCTGCGGCAAGGTATATAGCTTCATCAACAACCTCTATATCCCATATTACCCCTGCGGGAGTCCCGGCAAATACGCTACGCCCGTGGAAGCTTTCACTTCCGACTGATGCAAAAACATCGAAACCCAGTAACAAAACAATAACAATTGAGCCAAAAAACGAGCTCTTGACCCATTTCATTTATATGTCCCTATATTCATATTCAATGCTCATAGTTATTTATTATTCTGTAATTGCTGAACTAGCAATACCGATAAAAATTAATACTATAAGAGTAAAACACTATGAATATCGAACAAAAAACAAACATACAAGAGTTGAATGAGAAAGATTATACTAATGTCTATGGTGGAATGAGTTCTTTTGCGGCTTTTCCAGAGTTGGGTTATAAAATTGAACCAGAAAATCCAACTCCACCAGGCATAGGTCTAGACTCGCTAAACCAACAACCACTGCATACCGGCATTTTCGGCAGCTAATTGATCGTAAATAAAGTCACCCACATACAGGCAGTCTTCGGGTTGTAGCTGCCAGTGTTGGGCTATGTGTAACAGTGCTGTGGGGTCGGGCTTGGCTGGGGCATCTTCTCGGGTAAGTACAAACTCTATGGGAATACAATTATTAACTATTTTAATAGCGGTGGCTTCTCGACAATTGCGGGTCACAATAGCGATGGGCAAATTGTTTGCAAGTACCTTATCTACCATTTGCTTACCAAGGGGTAGCCATTTTGCATTTTGGGCATCAACTAATTCATGTTGCAGTATGGCGTAGTTGGCTTTCGCTTTTTCTTGTTCACACACCATATTGTCGATAAACGTAAGAATGTCTTCGTCTTGCGGGCAGCCTATGTCGGCTCTCATTTGCGAGAAGTTAAGGCTAGACTCAACCAAGGTACCATCTAAATCAAAAATAACGCCTTTAATACCGCTTAAATCCATTCTTTATACTCTTTTTGCCTTTAGTTTTTTACACGTGTTTTCATAGCCGGTTTTCGTAGCCAGTTTTGGTATCTGGCTTTTATAACTCGCTTCGGCAGCAAACTAATATTGCTCGTCTAGCATGGTTAATACTATTAGCGTGCAGATGCTTATTACCGTGCACAGGCTAAGATAGTGGCACAAGCGTGACTGTGTTTCCGTTAACTTTTAGTTAGTTAACCAATATTATCTAATATCTACTAACATACGCATTCACTTTCATTTAGCATAGCGGCTCTTTTTTCTAAGCTTCATATTTTATAGGTTACTAATGGGCGTATTCGCAGCACTAGGTACGGCACTTTGTTGGGCAATAGCCGCCCGTTTATTTAGGGGCACAGGTAACGCATTCTCGCCCCTTACCATGAATTTTTGGAAGGGCCTTATTTCTATCGCTATTTTGGCTGTGGTTATTGCCCTAGTGCAGCCAAACGCTTATGAAACCAATGCCGTGCTTTGGCTACTACTAAGTGGTTTCATTGGTATAGGTATTGGCGACACCTGCTTCTTTAAAGCTTTAAAATCGATTGGCGATAGCCAAGCGGTATTAGTAGCCGAAACCCTAGCGCCTTTATTTACTGCCCTTTTTGCTATGGCCTTTATTGGCGAATGGATAACCTGGCAACAATGGGTAGGTATTGCGGTAGTGCTATTGTCGGTCGACATGGTAATAAAATCGCGCAGGCGCAATACTACTCATGTATTTGCTACCTCTGGCTATATGTATGGCGTAGGTGCTGCTTTATGCCAGGCCGTAGGCGCAGTCGTTAGCCGTGACATTTTAGGCAGTGGTGATATAGATGCCGCCAGTGCTGCCTTCTTGCGCTTAGTTGGCGGTATGATTTTTGTAGTGCCGTTAATTGTCGTTACTCGCAGTAAATGGTTGCCGGTAATTGAATCCAACCAACGGGTTTGGCCTGCGTTTATACTGGCTACTTTATTAGGCACTACCGCCGCTATTTACCTTCAAATGTTTGCCTTTGCCTATGCCAAAGCTGCCGTGGTGCAAACCCTAATTGCCACCAGCGCCTTAATGTCGCTAGGCGTTGCGTGGGTGATGGGCGAAAAAGCTACGAAGGCTACGCTGATATGGTCGATTGTTGCGTTGGTGGGTGTGGGCATTTTGGTAAGCTTCGGTACGCCCTTGTAGTACAAGAAGGCGTTTTGGCATTCAGTGTATAGCTAATACCTTGTGGAGCCAGCGCCTTTGCAATCAGCGCCAAATATAAACTGCGACTAGCGCCGCTAACCCTGTTTTAAATCTTAAATTTATAAATCAAAGATAAAGGCGTTAGCGGAACTAGCGGCTTTTCGTTTAGCCTTGCATAGTTTTAAAGCGAGTATAAACACCGTTAGTCCAACCAAACCCTAGCTGAACTTCGTACTCTCCACCGCTTGCCGTTTTGTCAGGCTCGCACACGTTATACTTTTCTAGCATTACGCCAGTTTGCGCAAAATGCTCTTCAATGGTTTGCGTAAAGCGATTAATAATGTCGCTCGCTTCCTCGGTAAAACCATAATTTAGTAACCCTTTCACCGCAAACCATTGCAGAGGTGCCCATCCATTTGGCGCATCCCATTGCTGGGTGGTGCTATTGGCTGTAGTTACTATTCCGCCGCGGGCTAACAAGTGAGTTTTAAGGGCAATATTAACCCCTTCAGCCTGCGCATTGGTGGCAAGATCTACAAACAAAGGAACGGTGGCAGCTGCCGAAAGCACAGCAGTTTGCGTAGCACTGGGGAAGTGGTAATCGTAAAAACAGGCTTTGTCTTCATTCCACAAATACGTATTTATTGCCTGCTTTCGATTAGTAGCGGCTTCACGGTATTTTTTTGCATTGGCTTCACTGCTAACCCGCGCTAATTTATTTTCAACAAAATACAGCAGTGCGTTCAAGTCAACAGGCACTATTTCAGTAGTACGAATACTAGACAGGGCGTTTTCATCGGCAAGCCAGCGGGAACTGAAATCCCAGCCTGATTCACATGCGGCTCTTATATGGCGGTAAAACTCTACCGATTTTGCGCCTACCTGCTCGGCCGTTTCTATGTCTTCTCTGTACGACTCCGGACGTGGCGAGGCTTCGCTATCGTAATACCGGTTAAGTAAAGCACCGCTAGGCATGCGCACTAGGTGTTCACTTGCTTGCTTAGCGTCTTGCGTGTCGCTTATGCTTTGCGCACCATTCATCCAAAAAGCATATTCTTTTTCGATGCCAGCTATAGCCCTTTGACGCTGTGTTTCACTTAACTTTTCCTCTACTAACGAAAACATTAGTGCCAGAACAGGTGGCTGACTGCGAGTGTAATAATAGGCGCGATTTCCATTTGGAATACAGCCCACTTCATCTAATATGTCTAAGAAATTTTCCAACATGTTAATTACCATGTCAGCTTTTCCAGAATCAATTAACCCTAATGCGGTAAAGTAACTATCCCAGTAATAAATTTCTCGAAATCTGCCGCCAGGTACTATGTATGGGCGTGATAGGCTAATTAAGCTATCCACATTGTTTGCATCTGGTGTACGGGTAAGCACATCCCACATATGTTGCACATACTCTGGCACAGTAGTAAAAGCTCCCCCTGCACGGCTCGCTACCATATCCGGCATTTTGAAATGAGTGCCAACGAAAGACGACAAACTAAAGCCCTCGTTATTCCTCTGCTGCTCGTATTGGCTTATCACGTTCTGCCAATCACCTAATACAATGGCATCGGCAAAGGTTTTGCTATCTTCAAATAAAGCCGCGTTTTGTACATCTTTAAACAAATTGCTTTTAAAGAATGGCAAGCAGTTTCGCCAGCCACTTGTTGTTAATGCCATATTACGCGGTATCCTTTAACACTATTGAAGATGTTGCTCGTTTAAAAAAGAACAGGGTAGCAAGCAATGCACCTATGGGAATAAGCGATAAATAGAACGCTTGCTGCCCGCCCATTGCTTCAAATACATAGCCGGTAATAATAGAGCCAGTGGTACCGCCAAGGGCAGAGAACACCACGATTAGGCCTGTCATAGGGGCGTGTTGTACTTTGGGCAATGCACTTAACATTACAGAATTAATAACAGGGTAAATGGGTGCCATCATTAACCCAATGAGCGGAATAAGGTACGCCGCTATTGGTGCATCTACCCAGCTAGCAATAAGGTTCTCATCTACCTTTTCAGCTAAAGGCAAGCTTAATAGCATGACGGCGGCCATCCCCACTAAACAGGCGTTCATGAAGGGATACCAACTTACTCTTGCTAGCACCACTCCGGCTAATAGGCGGCCAACAGCAAGTGCTACGGCGAAAATACTGGTAATTTGAATACTCACTTGGGTAGGTAAACCCAATACTTCTCGGTTGAACGTTGGCAACCAAGAGCCTATCCCCTGCTCAATCAGAACGTAGAGAAACACTGAAATAATAAAGATGAGCACTAAAGGTTTATAGGCAAGTTTAAGCATATCGATAAACGCTGTACCTACCCCTACTTCCTTGTTTACCTCTGGTTTTTGAATGGGCGCGGCTAGCACCAATAAAATCGTTACGGCAACTAGAGCGGCAATTAAGTAATACACATTCATCCACGAAAGAGATGCTTCATTTGTGGGGTCGATAAAGGCAGCAAACACCCAATAGCCAGAAAGTACACCCAACATGAAAATACCTTCAATGGTATTCATCAGCGAGCTATGCGTTTTGGTGCTAGAAGAGAGTTGGCCAATAATGGCGTATACCGACACTTTTACTAACGCAAAGGCTGTGCCTATGCCCGCGAATAAGAGTTTTATAACCCAGAAGCTGCCAACATTAGGCGTAATAGCGCAAAGTGCAGCCACCAGAATAAGGCCGAATAGCATTGATACTTTGTAGCCAATGCGGGGAATGAAACTCGCAACAAGAAAAGATACCAACGCAATGGATAAGTCTTTAAATCCTTCGAGGGTGCTGGCTTCTGGTTTCGACACATCGAAACTGTTTATCGATTGCAAAATAACCGTACCCACACTGTTTAGCAGTATGGCAAACACATAATAGCTAACGGCTATTGCAGCGATAATCAACAATCGGGACATGTGTAAACACTCTGTTAACTTAATTAAGCCGGAGTGTAGACGGATAAAAATAAAAATGCAAACGTTTGCATTTACCTTTTATTTTCTCTTACCAAACCACATTTAAGTACATTAATCGTGTTTACTTGAACGGCGAACCACAAGTTGGGTATCTACTACGTAACTTGCTGTTTGTAGGCCTTCAAACTGGCGAAGCAATTGCTCTACCATAGCTGATGCGGCTTGCTGGGTGTTTTGGCGTATGGTTGTTAGCGCCGGATGCATAAGTTCAGCTAGCGAAATATCGTCGTAGCCGACAATACCCACATCGCTTGGAATACCAACGTAGCGCTCTTTCAACGCTTTAAGTGCGCCAAGCGCTACCATGTCGCTTGAACACACGATACCGTCGAAATCTAAGCCGTTCGCTTTTACTCTTTGATTTATATACTCGTAGGCCGCTTTAGACGTTATATCGATAGTGCAGGTACAATCGCTGCTCACTGAAATATTGGCATTTTGATGCGCTTGCAAATAGCCCTTATAACGCTCTTGCATCTCGGCGTGCTCTGCATCACCTAAAAACAACACACGCTTGGCGCCCTTTTGTAGCAGGTGCGTGGTGGCGTCGAATCCACCTTGGTAATTATCTCCGCCAACAATAGGATAGTTAGCTTCACTTTTAGGGTCGCCCCACACAACAATTGGAACACCGGCTTCGGCGGCACGGTCAATTTTCTTAGTCGACTTCCCCTGCCCAATTACAATCATTCCATCGGCGCGCTGACTGTGAATAAAGTAATTCGCCCAATCATCCGATGCCATAAAAGAATTTGATAGCAGCAGCTCGTAGCCTTTGGCGTTAAGCGCTTGGTTCAACTCCCCTACCAGTTTCAGCAAGAACGGATCGGTGGTGCTTTGTTCGGTATGATCAATTAAGTTTAAAATTACTGCGATAACATGAGTTTTTTGTGTACGTAGCCTACTAGCAGCCGCATTCACGCTGTAATTGTGCTCCTTTGCCAAGGCCTGCACTTTAAGCCGTGTTTCTTGCTTAATTAGCGGATTATCCTTTAGCGCTCTTGAAGCTGTAGAGGTAGAAACCCCAGCTAACTTTGCTAGCTTGGCTAACGTTAATTTTGTTTCTGAACTCAAGTTATTTAGCTCTCTCTTTTTTTCAAACTATACCGAGAAATACGTGAAAAGCCTATGCTCAACGCATAGCCTTCTAAGTCTCTGTATCCCAAGTTAATTACTTCTATTCATTAAGTCTTAATACCAAACTACTTCGCAAACAAATATTAACACGCTTAAACAAATATTTTGCAATCGATTGTATTTTACCCTTGCAATCGTTTGCAAAGAGATCTATTTTGTTGCTCATTCCCGAAGCGAGTGACATTTTTTTAACCTGTTTCACGCATTCGGTTAACAACGCCCAAAACTTATTTTCAGGAGCACACACCATGAAAACGTTGTTCACAAAAGGAATGCTAGCCACTGCAATTTCTTTAGCGTTAACCCAAACAGCCTTTGCACAAGAAGAAACAAAACAGGCTACTGCAGAAAATACTGAAGTTATTGTAGTGAGTGGAACGCCAGGCGGCGCAGGAATAAGAAAAATTGATGCAAGCTTTGCTGTCACCAATATTGATGCCAGTGACATTGAAAAATTGGCGCCTAAATCTACTGCCGATTTGTTCAAAGCCATTCCAGGGGTTTGGGTAGAAAGCTCTGGCGGTGAGTCAGGTGCAAACGTATTTGTTCGAGGCTTTCCAGGCGGCGGCGATGCACCTTTCCTTACCATTGCACTAGAAGGCTCACCTATTTACCCCGCCTCTACATTGTCATTCTTAGAAAACTCTCAAATGTTTAGAATAGACGACACCATTGAAATGGTGGAAGGCTTACGTGGTGGCCCTAACCCTGTAGTGAGTAACGGCCAACCCGGTTTAACCACAAACTTTCGCTTAAAACGCGGCGGTGAAGATACTGAAGCCAGCGTGAAATATACGGTATCTGATTACGGTTTGAATCGGGTTGATCTTGTACTTAGCGGTGCACTAGCCGACGATCTTTACTACATGGTAGGCGGTTACGTAAAAAGTTCTGATGGTATTCGCGATGCTGGGTTTAGCTCTGAAGAGGGTAACCAATTCACGGTAAATCTAACCAAAATTTTCGATAAAGGTGAGTTGAACCTTTATACCCGTCAAACTGACGATCACGGCACATGGTACTTACCTACCCCGCTTAATGTAGATGGCATTGATGCAAACTATACGCAAATAGGTCCGTTAAACCGTCAAGCCACCATCAACTACGGTCCAGACAATGCTACCTCTGAGTCTTTCGACTTTGGCGATGGTCGCGGCTGGGATGGTCATGTGAGTGGTGGTAGCTTAAAGCTTGAATTAGGTGGCGGCTGGCATTTAGTTGACCGATTCAACCTGACTAAAGGCGCAGCAAACACCTTTGGCTTAGTGCCAGATGGTTCTGCTGTTACCGTTGCCGATGTGGCTGATAATGGTGAAAGCGCTACAGGTGCGGTTACTGGAAACACCTACGACGGCGACACCCCTATTCAACAAATTGGCCGTTGGGTTGTACTGAAAGACGTTGAGTCATTCACTAACGACTTAGCCGTATCTAAATCATGGGACAACTTCGATACCTCTTTTGGTATTTATAGCGCAACCACCAAAGCAGAAGACTGGTGGAGCATTGGTAACCAAGCTTACTATGCATTAGTGCCTGGCGGCGAAATGCTTGACGGTATAGCTTGTAATAACAGTGCTGAAGGCTGTGGCTGGAGCTACGATATAAACTCGGTAGGCGATGCCAGCACATTTGCACTGTACGCCACTAGCACTTGGTACGCCACTGAAAACTTAAGCATCGACTTAGGGCTTCGTCGTGAAAACCATGAAGTAAGCTATTCAGTAGATGAAGGCTTAGATGGCGTAATAAACAAAGCATTAGAGTATGACGAAAACAAAACCTCGTGGACGTTAGGCGCTAACTACGCGCTCAATGACTTTAGCGGCGTGTTTGTTCGTATGAACCGTGGCTACAAGATGCCTTATTTCGATGACTTTCGTGATAACTGGGGTGCTTATACAGGCGGTAACGATTTAATTAAAGAAGTTACCCAAGGCGAGCTTGGCTATAAATACATGAATGACAACATTCAGTTTTTTGCCACTGCGTTTGCCAACGAAGTCAAAGGCGATACCTTTGTACGTCTTCCAGGTGCACCGGCTGAAATTTTAACAAACGAAGCTTACGGTATTGAGTTTGACGGAAAGTACAACCACGACTCAGGTTTCTCACTTAGCGTAAATGCAACGCTTCAAGAAACTGAAATTACGGCAAGCGCAACCAATGAAGGTAATGAAGCCCAGCGTCAGCCTGGTTGGCAAGTACGTATGACCCCAAGCTATGGTTTCGACGTAGGCGATATGTATGCCACAGTATACGGTACTTTTTCAGCCGTAGACGACCGCTTTGGCGATAACGAAAATACAGTAGTGTTAGAAGGATATGAAAAAGTTGATGTGGGTATGACACTTGAGCCTACCGATGCCCTTCGCGTTCAACTGTCTATAGATAACCTAACAGACGAACAAGGTATTACCGAAGGCGATCCTAGAAACCCTGATTCACCTAACGGGCGCTACATCATGCCAAGAAGCATGAAGCTTAGCGTGTCATACCTGTTCTTTTAATTAACAGGCTATAAGCTACTAAACCAAAGCCGATGATACTTATCATCGGCTTTTTTTATTGCCCCCTCTTTGAAGCGCAATATTTCGCCACCATAATATAGCTATCGGTTTGTTTCAGTTTATGTAACACCTAAACTTTTACCTTAGCCTTTTACCTCAAGATAGAGACATTATATGAAACGGGTTTTCTTATTCCTTGTTACCAACTTAGCCGTAGTATTAGTGCTAGGTGTTGTGCTGAATATTGTGTTTGCTGCCTTTGGTATTGATAACCGCAGCATCACAGGTTTATTGGTTTTCTCTGCTGTTTTTGGTTTTGGCGGGGCGCTTATCTCTTTAGCCATGTCGAAATGGATTGCCAAACGAAGCACTGGGGCACAGGTGATTGACAACCCCACCACCCCCACTGAACGCTGGTTAATTAATATGGTGTCAGCACAAGCTAAAAAAGCAGGTATTGGCATGCCAGACGTAGCAATTTACGACTCCCCTGAAATAAACGCATTTGCAACCGGCATGAATAAGAACAATGCCTTAGTTGCCGTAAGCAGTGGCTTATTAAATGGTATGAGCGAAGATGAAGCGGAAGCTGTGCTTGCCCACGAAGTATCACACATTGCCAATGGCGACATGGTTACCCTTACGTTAATTCAAGGGGTTGTGAATACCTTTGTTATCTTCTTAGCACGGGTTATTGCCGGTGCTATTTCGAATGCCACCCGTAGCAGTAATAGCGCAGGGAGCGCCTTAGGGGGCTTTGCTTATTATGGCATTGTGTTTGTTCTTGAAATGCTGTTTGGTATTTTGGCTAGCATTATTGTGATGTGGTTTTCCCGTCAGCGTGAGTATCGCGCCGATGCAGGCTCAGCCAAACTAGTGGGTAGACAAAAAATGATAGCGGCGTTAACACGCTTAAAATCGAACAGTGAAAGCCAGCTAGATGGCACCATGATGGCCTTTGGTATTTCGGGTAAGTCAGCATTTTCAGAATTATTTATGAGCCACCCGCCCTTAGATAAACGTATAGATGTGCTCAGACGTCGCGCGAAAGCGCAATAATAAAGGGAATTACTACCATGACAGCACCTAAAGCGCTTTTTTTCGACATTAACGAAACCTTGCTTGATATGGCAGAAATGAAGCATGGCTTGGCACCATTGCTTGGCGGCAATGAAGACTTAGTCGATTTGTGGTTTGCGAATCTTCTACATCACTCTCTTGTCGATATTGCGTCTAACCAGTTTAACGACTTTATCAACATTGGGGCGGCAGCCTTGGTGATGGTGTCGCACAGTAAAGGCTTTACGGTTTCTGAAGACGAAGCCCTTAATGCCATAAAAAGCCACATTACCAAGCTTCCTGCACATGATGATGTAAAGCCAACACTTGCAAAGCTTCAATCGTTTAACGTGCCTTTAGTGGCGCTGTCTAACTCCTCTATTGAAGGGCTAAAAGCGCAACTGGAATTTGCTGGCATTAAAGAATACTTTTCCCATGTACTAAGCACAGAGCAAATTAAAACGTATAAGCCTTACCCCGATGTATATCGCTGGGCATGCAAAGAGGTTGGCGTTGAGCCCAAAGATGCCATGATGGTAGCGGCACATGGCTGGGACGTGAGTGGTGCTAAGGCTATAGGTATGCAAACCACATTTGTTAGCCGACCTGGCAAGATGATGTATCCGTTAGGGCTTAAACCCAACTTGAACGTAGAAAATTTAACTGAGCTTGAGCAAGAAATGAAAAAGGGCGCATAAAGCACCCTTGATATATAACGTGTAGCAGACTTTAGTTATCAGTTTTAGCAACTAATTGTCTACCTTTAAACCCATTTGTCGAACAGTTTGAACGTTTTGTTTCTAGCGCACCCAACTGGCGCTTTAACCAAGACTTTTGAATACCCGATTTCGCTGCATTCATTTCGCCACTGACTCGTGAAATTTCTTTACCCACATTCACGCACGCTTTAGCGGTTGGCTGAAACCCGCCATTTGCTGAGGCTACAGAAGAAAATGCTGCAGATGATATTACCATTGCGACTGATGCGATTAGAGCTTGCTGTTTCATACGATTCCCCAATGGCCTGATATAGTTCAAGCTCATTTATTTTAAATAGAGATAAGGCTATCCGATACCCTGATTTGTGTTGAAACTATAGCAATTATGATCTTATTTTTAGGTGTTAGAAATTATACCTAATGATAATAAATTCAGGTATGCCGTAACGTCCCATGCCATTTATTTCCCCGTCATGTATTCGTATTGCTCATGATTTTTAGGGGCGTTGCTAATGTTTCTTATATTGTTATCGACCCATTGTTAGAATTCACGAGAACCCTTCCGTAGTTGAGGTTACAGTAACAGCTTTCTGTAACAGCAATGTTATCGTGACAACAGATCCGCTTTATTAAAACATCAAATAAATCAGCTAACAAGCTAAGTGGAAAACTTAGCGACAACATAGATTAAACAAAATCTACTTAAAGCCGTGTTCCTACACCAATCGACTCTAATGTATCGAGTATAGCATCTGCTAGCGAAGCTAGCGGCGTAACGTAGGTAGCCGCATTTAATTCTATTGCCACCTTGGGCATTCCAAACACAACACAGCTTTTTTCATCTTGGCAGAACGTAGTAGCTCCTTGTTGTTTCATTTGCAGTAAACCGTTCGCACCATCGCGCCCCATCCCTGTTAGCAAAACACCTACAGCATTTGCGCCAGCATTGGTCGCTAATGAATTAAAAAGTACGTCTACAGAAGGTTTATGCCCTGATTCTCTTGGTCCATCAGACAAGGCAATTCGATAATCTGCGCCGCTACGCTCAACAACTAGATGTTTATCACCCGGTGCTAAATAGGCATGCCCTGGTAACAAACGCTCTCCGCCTTTTGCTTCACTTACCTCTATTTCACACAAGCTGTTTAACCTACGGGCGTAGGTTGTGGTAAAGCCCGGTGGCATGTGCTGGGTAATAACCGTGGCAGGTGCATTTCTAGGGAAATGCATGAGTACATCCTTAATTGCTTCTGTGCCACCAGTAGACGCCCCTATTCCTATTACCTTTTCGCTGCCGGTATAGCGCATAGCGGCATGTTGTGACGCGCGTGATTGGGTAGGTGCACTTAATGTGGAGTGTGCCGCCATTCTAATTTTTTCCGTTATTACCGAGCGATACTCTTCCATACCTTGCGCCACACCTAGCTTAGGTTTTGGTACAAAATCTACTGCGCCTAGTTCTAACGAACGAAGTGTAGCATCTGCCCCCTTTTCGGTTAACGTAGACACCATAACCACCGGTGTAGGGCACGCTTTCATCATGACTTCTAAAAACCGTAAGCCATCCACCTTGGGCATTTCAATATCAAGGGTGATCACATTAGGCTTAAACTCTTGTACCATTTTCTTTGCTACAAACGCATCGGGTGCCGCTCCAACCAAAAGCATGTCAGCTTCATTATTAATAATTTCAGATAACAACTGCCTGATAAGTGCAGAGTCATCTACCACGAGAACTTTGATGGGCATTGTCAGGCTCCGTTAGCGAGAAATCATCGGGGTTGGCTTGCTGAGATAGCAGCGTTCGGTGGCTAGATTCACGCTCATACAAACTGGCATTGTTGAAGTTCCTAATTCGCTTCATATACACATTACCTTCATCGGGTAGAAAGTATATTTTGCGGGCGTAGTCTGACATTAAGTCGCTATTTAATAGTGGGATGTTTTCCCTAGTTAAATAGTTAACTACAAACTCCGCGTTAATTCTTCCAATATCTTGTTGCACGAACCCCGCGAGTACTTTGCCTCCGCCGAAAGCTTTAGCTACCAGCTTTTCCTTTCGTGCCCCAAGCGTGATGAGCTTTTCAATAAGCATATCCATAGCATGCACGCCGTATTTAGATGCAAGGTTGCTGTCTAGCTCACTGGCTAAATTTAATTCAGGCAACATAAAATGGTTCATGCCGCCAATTTTCTTTTCTGGGTCGTAAATACATGCGGCAACACAAGACCCTAAAATAGTAACCAACACTTTATTAGAAGCAGTGGCAACGTACTGCCCGGGTAATAATTTAACGGCTTCTTTTCGAAATCGGTTGTCGAAGTAACTAATAGGTTGTTCATCTTGGCTCATACTGCTAACCCCTTTTAATTTGCTGGCCGATAAATAGTTTTACCCATTGGCCGTACCAACTCAGGGTACATAGTGAAGTTTTCAGAATGACCAGCTACATACATTCCCCCAGGTTTCATTAACTTAACCATGCGGGATAGAATTTTACGCTGGGTGTCTCGATCGAAGTAGATCATGACGTTTCGACAAAAAATAATATCTATTGGGCTTTCAATGTCCCAAGTAGGAGACATCAGGTTTAGGGTTGCAAATTGCACCATACGCCTAAGCTCATCGGCTACACGCACTTTTCCTAGCTGCGCGCCTTTGCCTTTATAGAAAAACTGTTGGCGATAGTGAGGAGGTAATTGTTCAATGCCGCTTGCACTATAAATTCCTGCGGCGGCTTTTTGTAACACGCGGCTGTCGATATCAGTGGCAACAATAGACACAGGGGGAGTAAAGGTGCCATATACCGATGCCACCGTCATGGCAATGGAATAAGGCTCTTCCCCCGTACTGCTGGCCGAACACCAAATCCGTTTGGTATTAGGGTGCTGCTTTAAGTACGTTGAAAGCGCCTCAAAATGATGAGGCTCTCTAAAGAAGGAGGTTAAGTTGGTCGTTAGCGCGTTAACAAAATGCTCTTGTTCTTGGTGGTTGTCGGCCACTACTGCCAAGTAGTCTTTGAAACGGGTTAATTTTAATATGCGCAAGCGCCGCGCTAAGCGGCTATACACCATGGCATCTTTAGAATCGGCTAGGCGAATACCGGCACGCTCAAACAGTAGCCGCCTAACTTTATCGAAGTCCCGCCGACTGTAGGCAAATTCCCTTTGCGCCACTACCTCGTGTAACTCCGTCATACACTAAAAGGCCTCCCATTCTGCTTCATCTGGAGACGTTGGATTTAACGCTACTCTTGGCTTAGAAGGCCCAGGCCCAGATATCGCTCTTGGCGCAGACGTAGGAAACGATGTCATGCTATTCGATGACGCAGAGGCTGAACTAAAATTTTGCTGCCCCACTTTAAATACAGCGACCCGCTGGGCTAGCTGTCCAGATTGCTGCCTCATACTGTCTGCAGCGGCTGCCGCTTCTTCTACAAGCGCTGCATTTTGCTGGGTCATTTCATCCATTTGCACCACGGCATTGTTCACTTCTTGAATACCGGTGGCTTGCTCAGAACTCGCCGCAGCAATTTCTGACATAATGTCGTTCACCCGCTTAATTGCTGTGACGATATCGGCCATGGTTTCACCAGACTTATTCACCAACACATTGCCATTGGTAATCTTCTCTACCGAGGTTGAAATAAGCCCTTTAATATCTTTAGCCGCTTCAGCTGAGCGCTGGGCTAATGTGCGTACTTCCGATGCCACTACAGCAAACCCTCGGCCTTGCTCGCCAGCTCGTGCCGCTTCTACCGCAGCGTTTAGGGCAAGTATGTTGGTTTGAAATGCAATGCCATCAATAACACCAATAATGTCAGAAATGCGCTGGGCCGAATCGTTGATTTCTCCCATGGTATGAACCACTTTTTCAATCACCTTTCCGCCCTCTGATGCTACATCTGAGGCCTGACTGGCCAAGCCTTTCGCTTGGTCAGCGTTTTCCGCATTCAGTTTTACCGTCCCTGTGAGCTCTTCCATAGCCGATGCGGTTTCCTCTAGGCTAGACGCTTGCTGCTCGGTTCTACTTGATAGGTCAGCGTTTCCTGTGGCAATTTCATTAGAGGCGGTATCAATAGTTTCCACCGCATCGTGAATTTTAATGATGGTGTCGCGTAGTTCATCTACAAACTGATTGATTGACTCACCAAGTACTTTGAAGTCGCCATCTAGTGGCTCTTCAATGTTATGCAGTAAATCGCCTTCAGTAAGCTTAGACATCACGGTTTTAATGCTGTCTACCGCTACCGTGCGCCCCGTAATATCGGTGGCGTACTTCACCACCCTAAAGGGTTTGCCATTTTGATCAAGTATGGGATTGTACGAAGCCTGAATATAGACCGCATTGCCTAATTTACTAATACGCTTGTACTCGCCACTGGCGTAAACCCCTTTGCGTAATTGCTCCCAAAACGCCGCGTATTCTGGGCTATTTTTAAAAGCAGCCTCTACGAATATGCTGTGATGTTTTCCTTTCACTTCATCTAGGGTATAACCAAGTGCCGATAAGAAATTACTGTTGGCATCTAAAATCACGCCATCTAAATCAAATTCGATAACCGCTTGTGACTTACTAATGGCGGTTAGCTGGCCTTCGAAGTATGCATTCTTAGCTTTTTCAGCGGTAATATCAGTGGCGAATTTAACCACCTTAAAAGGTTGCCCGTTGCTGTCTAAAATAGGGTTGTAAGAAGCTTGGATCCAAATTTCACTGCCCCCCTTACCTAACCTTTTGAATTCACCTGTTCGATAGTTACCTGCTTGCAAATCTCTCCAAAATGCAGCGTATTCGGGGCTAAGCTTTACTTCCTTTTCCACAAACGTACTATGATGCTTACCTTTTACTTCCTCTAAGGAATACCCCATCACACTGAGAAAATTATCATTCGCGGTAAGAATATTGCCTTGTAGGTCGAACTCGATAACAGCTTGCGACTTGCTAATGGCATTAATTTGCCCTTCATAATCGGCGTTTTGCTTTTTCTCATCGGTGATATCGATAGCAAATTTCACGATAGCGGTAACCTTGCCACTATGATCAAAAATAGGGTTGTAAGAAGCTTGAATCCAAACGTCTTCGCCTTTGTTATTTACTCGGCAAAACTCACCGCTGTGTGCTTCACCGCTTCGTAATACTGACCAAAAATCTTTGTATTCTTGGCTACCGGCGTACTCGCGAGTAACAAACAAACTGTGATGCTTACCTTCAACTTCGCTCTCTGAGTACCCCATGGCAGATAGAAAGTTTTCATTCGCTTTAACAATATTACCGTCGGGAGTAAAAAGAATAACCGCTTGGCTTCGGTTAATGGCATTAACCATACCGGCGCGCTGATCTTCTTGTTCGCTGTCATTCCATTGCACAACATATTGCGCGGGATCTGAGCTTGACGCACTAAGGGCGGTAATATTAAGAGTAAACACGGTCTCGGCCATTTGCGCATAGAGGCTGGCTTCACGGCACTGCAAAATGTCGTTCAGCAGTTGGGTATTTCCCTTTACGATCGTCGATAAATTCTGCCCTTTCAAAGAAGCATGACCACCGTGAGTGGATACCGTAAAATCATCAGGATATTGCTGCGCCAACGTTAAAAAAGCAGGGTTGTGATATACAATATTACCCGCGCCATCAATTACCATAATGCTTGCGGTGCTTGCATCGAGGATCTGCGTTTTTAGCTGCGCCTCGTGCTGTGCAGCTTTAAGCTCATCATTGTTGAGAAAGTTAAACACGCCCATAACCAGTTCATCCTAAATTTGCGAAATTTTTTACCGTTGCAGTCTTAGTTGTTACGCGTCTTCGTTAACGCTTTCGGGAGCAACTAAGCCCATTTCTTCGCTGGTGATAAGGCTTTCAATATTCACCAGAATAACCATCTGACCATCTACATCTGCTAACCCGTGCAAGTAACGGCTGTCAAAAGCCACACCAAATTCAGGTGGTGCTAGAATTTGGTCTTCCATTAAACGAATAACGTCCGATACGCCATCTACTACAATGCCCACAATGCGATCTTGAATATTAAGCATAATCACGATGGTAAATTCGGTGTAAGTGGCCTCGCCAACATTGAATTTAAGGCGTAGATCTACAATTGGCACAATGTCCCCTCGTAAATTAATAACCCCTTTAATAAAGGCTGGCGCGTTAGCAATTTTAGTGACTTGCTCGTAGCCACGAATTTCTTTCACGGTTTTGATATCTAAAGCGTAGTGCTCATCGGCGAGTACGAAACTCAGATATTCTTTGTCATCGCCCCCGATAACTGCTTGATGTAATGCGGTATCACTCATGCGAGCATGTCCTCTAATTGACTTGAGGTATAAGTAGTTGCGATAGAGTCGGCATCAATAATGAGTGCAACTTTTCCGTCGCCCATGATGGTAGCGCCTGCAATTCCAGCTACTTTTCGGTAGTGATCTTCTAAGCTTTTGATTACCACTTGCTGTTGGCCAACTAAGGCGTCTACCAGCACCCCGAAACGCTTCTTACTGCTTTCGAGTAGCACCACAATGGCTTCGGTGGGTTTTCGGTTGGCGTTTTCTACGTCCATATAATCGTGAAGAGGCACAAGGGGCCAGTATTGGTCGCGAATATAAAGTACCGTATCGTTGCCCAAGGTTTTAAGCTGACTGGCTGTGGGCTGAAAAGACTCCACAATGTTGAGCAAAGGGATAACAAAAATCTGATTTCCCACAGTCACGCACATGCCATCAACAATAGCGAGAGTGAGTGGTAAATGTATAAAGAAGCCCGATCCCTCTCCTAATGAAGACTCTATTTCTATGCGCCCACCAATGGCTTCAATATTCCGCCTTACCACATCCATGCCCACACCACGGCCAGACACATCGGTTACCGCTTCGGCGGTAGAAAAACCAGCTTGAAAGATAAGCTGCCACACTTCACTGTCTGGCATGTCATCGCTAACGGCTAATCCGTTGGCGTGTGCTTTATCTAAAATACGGGCTCTATTCAACCCGCCGCCATCATCGATAATGCTAATGATAATACTGCCGCCTTTTTGCTCAGCGCCTAGTATCACGGTGCCCATTTCTGGTTTTCCGGCAGCACGTCGCTTTTCGGGCAATTCAATGCCATGATCGATACTGTTTCTAACCAAATGTGTTAACGGGTCGACCAGCTTTTCAATCAAGCTTTTGTCAATTTCTGTGTGGGCACCTTGCAAGACTAAATCGACCTTTTTGTCTAGCTTGCCAGCCAAATCACGCACCAGCCTAGGGAAGCGATTGAATGTCGCTGTCAGTGGTAACATTCTTACTGACATTACCGACTCTTGGATTTCTCGGGTATTGCGCTGCAATTCGTCTATCGCTACCTGCAAACGCTCGCCTACCTGCCCATCTACTTCCTGCCCAATCAAGGACAACATGGATTGAGTAATAACAAGTTCACCAACGAGGTTGACCATGGCATCTATTTTACCGGTGTCTACTCGAATAGAAGCACTGTCTCGCCCACCCGATTTTTTTGCTGGCCTAGCTGGCGACTTTGAAATACTGGGAGGCGGCGAGGTAGATTTGTTTGCAGCGGCGTCGGGCGCAGTAGAGCTCTGTATGGTATTAGTGGGAACAGGTGATGTGGGCGATTCTTTAAGTACGGAATCATTCGCTTTTAAACTTGGCTTGGGCATATCTGCGGTGTCGAAAAAACCAAAGCTTTCGTCACTGGCTACTGTTGTTATTGCAGGTACGTCTGGTTCATCAAAAAATCCGAAGCCGTCGTCTTCTGCGCTAGCCACTTGTTCGTTGGGAATATCATCAAAAAATCCAAAACCATCATCACTTGGTGTCGACAATTCGTTGTCACTGGTTGCGCTCTGTTGGCTGATATCTAAGGTGGTGTCAGGCTCATCATCAAAAAAGCCAAAAGCGTCGCTGTCAGGTTCATCTTCAAAAAAGCCAAACGCGTCGCTATCGCTAGAAGCCTCAATATATGTATCTGTATCTTGGGTTTCTGTTAGCGCTCTTTCCAGCTTGGTAATACTCACTGCAATGGCTTGTTCTGGCACATCTACTTGATCGCGATAGGCCGCTAATGTCGCTTTTAATACATCAAGGGTTTCTAGTAACAGGTTAACGATATTAGTGGTAACTGATAACTCTTGATTACGGGCCTTATCTAACAGGTTTTCCATTACATGGGTAAGATTCATTAAGGCATTGAAGCCAAAAATGCCACTTCCCCCTTTAATAGAATGGGCCGCGCGGAAAATACTGTTTAGTTCTTCCGAGTCAGGCGAGTCTACATCAAGGCTAATTAGCAGTTGTTCCATATCGTCGAGATGCTCATCGCTCTCGTCAAAAAACACGCCATGAAACTGCTCAATATCGATGCTCATTCTGAATCCTTCCAGGCCGGTATGATGTGAAAAGGATTAGCCTAAAACGCGCTTTGTCACATCTAGCAGCTTATTAGGATCGAAAGGTTTCACCATCCAACCTGTAGCGCCCGCCGCTTTCCCTTTGGCTTTCATCTCTGGGCCCGCTTCCGTGGTAAGCATGACAATAGGCGTGCGATTAAAACCGCTTAAACTACGCAAGTTTTTGATAAGTGTTAAACCGTCCATGCGGGGCATGTTTTGATCGGTCAATACAAATCCAAATTGCTGAGACTTACATTTGTCTAATGCTTCTTGACCATCTTGTGCGGTGGTAACTGTGTAGCCAGCACCTTTTAAGGTCATCTCTACCATCTGACGAATTGATATAGAATCGTCAACTACTAAAATATGCTTGCTCATACTTTCTATTCCCTAACTGCCTAAAAGTAACTACATTTAATGTCAAAATCCTTTGTACCCTAGAATAACTCTACCTCTCCCGACTGCATGGATGTTGCAGAAACTGGGTTGTGGTCGGTTTTTCCTCGTTGGGCAAGCGCTTGTTGGTAAGCCTTTAATTCAGAAGCAAAAGCCTCTAAATTTTCAGGCTCTAGTTGTTGGAGTCGCTCGATAATAAATTTTACAATATCTTTCGTATAATCAATGTGCTGGCCATT
The DNA here is from genome assembly GCF_001562125.1 of Alteromonas sp. Mac1. NCBI lineage: Bacteria > Pseudomonadati > Pseudomonadota > Gammaproteobacteria > Alteromonadales > Alteromonadaceae > Alteromonas > Alteromonas sp. Mac1. The sequence goes on along the minus strand of NZ_CP013932.1, from coordinate 397,046 downwards.
TATATCGCCAAACTGCATACCTCTTATCGCGTTATTTATTGCATCATCTAGTTGTTGTCCAATACCCTCTAGTTGCTTAGTGGTAACTTGGTCTGATTCTGCTTTACGAATAATGTCTTTTAGCTCTTTACTGATATGATTTTTGGCTTCAACCACATGGGAAATGTCTTGAGAAGCAACAAATTCGGCGGTTTCGGTGAGCTTGTCTACCAACCCTTTAATATTCTCTACCTGCTTCTTAATAACATCACTGAATTGGGTTGAGCGGGTAGACAGGGCTCTTACTTCATCCGCCACCACGGCAAAACCTCTTCCAGCTTCACCGGCCCGCGCTGCTTCTATGGCTGCATTTAACGCTAACAAATTAGTTTGAGCTGAAATATCGTCTATTCCACTAAGGGCATCAATAACCGTGGGCATTGCTTGTTGAATGGTTTGTACTTGGCTCATTAAATGCTGTGTTGAAGACGACATTTTTTCGGTAGAATCGATAAAACTCACAAGAGTGCTATCGGTATTTTCAGCAAAATTGCGCATTTTATCTGAGTAAGCGGTGTTGTTTGTTGCATCGATACTAAGCAGAGCATCAATACAATTAACCTGTGCAGCTACGAGGTCTTTTAAGCTGGTAAAGGCTTGACTAAGGGTAACAACCGCATCATCTTGAGTTGTTTTAATAGAAGACAGGTTTCCCTCACATATTGATAGCGAGTGGGCAATCTCTCCCCCTGCTAATGCAATATTATCTTCCACATGAGCCGTGCTGGAATATGTTTCTTCAATAGAGGAATTGGCATCAGACGATGTTCTCTTACTTGATGCGTAAGCAACAAAGCCTATTAGTACCACCGTAAGCAAAATAAAGCCGAAAAGCGCTGAGCCAAAAAAGAACAGCGCCCAAGATGCCAATAGCCCTACCACTGCGCCTGCCAGATAAATATTATTGCTACTTTCTGATTGTGTAGATGAACTTTCCACGTTTGAATGCAAAAGGATCTCCTTATACCTTGCCACTACTCCTTCATCACTCCAGATTTAACCGAGTGAAATGTGCATGATGTGTGTTCAATGTCATAAAGGTACTTACTCTTAAATTAATAAGAAGTAAGTAGGCAACGCGTTAGTCAATGTTGATTACAATATGGACTAAGCGTAGTACCCAATTTGGAAAGTTGGCAAGTAACGAGATGCGAAAAACTGTTATATGTGCAAAAAAACCTATAAAAGTCGGCGAACTGTAGATGTAACCTGTGGATATGAACTCAAATAACCTAGTTCAATTACTTAGTGCATGAATACGATTGGTTTTGTAGGCTAAGAACGGCTGAATTCCCCTTGTTCCAAAATTCTGTATTCATACCGATATAACGCGCCCCTGAGGCTGAACGCGTACGCTGCAATATATGAATATTACCTTTTTCAGATAGCTTGATTGTTTCTGGGCTTAAAAAGCGCACCACAATGTTTCCTGCGGTTGCACAATTAAACTGATGCGTTCCCGTGGTCGCTATATCCATTTTTTCATTCTTCGCCGTGTCTTGTGCTGACATTCTTATTAACTTCAGCCTTTGTTTACCGGCGTTATCATAAATAACCAACCAAGCGCCCTTTTGAATAGTGCCCTTTTGAATTTCGTAACGACTGGCCGTTTCTAGTGCTTTCACAAAGCGCTGCTCTTGCGCTGACATGGCACCTACACATGCGCGGCGAGTCGTTACCAATTTAGATGTTGCAAACTCACCTTCTGCTAATTCGCCCGCTTTTAAATTAAGTATGCCCGAAAATTGATTACAGCCAGTAAAGCCTGAAATTCGATTTTTTGTTACCAACTCCACGGTCATCATACTGCTATCGATAATGCCGCCCATGTCGATGCTTTCCACCTGCCAAGTACCTGTTAGGGTAATTGCAGATTCATCTTCGTTCACTGAAGCCCCGTCTGTTGACGTTTGCGAGGGGTTATTACTACACCCAACAATGGTAAAAAGCACGCTCAACACAATAAAAAGCGAATTAAGAAAATGAGAGGGCATTACTAGTCCTTGCCGTTTTAAGATGAAGAAAAAAGATAAAAGTACGAGTGTACAATATTGCGTAATGTGTGCTGAAAGTAGCAAATATACTTAATGTTTGGAAGCGATACCTCAAGCAACTTGCAAATAAGAACAATTATCAATAGCATACAGACTCACAACTTTGGTACATATTATGTCTGCCGCTCGCATTTTGATAATAGAAGACGATATAACCCTTAGCGATCAGGTAGCTATGCTGCTAAAAGAAAAAGGGTTTACCACTACCCAGTGCTTAGATGGCCATAAAGGCTTGCTAACGGCGCTGCAGGAAAGCTTCGATCTCATTTTACTCGATATCTTATTGCCTTCGCTTAATGGCTTGGCTGTTTTGAATCAAATTCGAAAAGTTAAACATACTCCTGTAATGATGATTACCGCCAGTGGTGCTGAACAAGAGCGCATTGAAGGCTATAGAAAAGGCGCTGATGATTACTTACCTAAGCCGTTTAACTTTACAGAAATGATGCTTAGGATAGAGGCTTTGTTACGCCGTAGCCAGCGAGACATCGCTCCCCCCAAACAAGCTTCACAGTTAATCATTGATGAGCTTCAACTTAACCGAATTAAGCAAGATGTTCGCTTTTCGGGGAACGGCGTTGAGCTCACCCCCATTCAATTTAAGTTACTATGGGTGCTACTAGAAAACCATCATGAAGTGATGACCAAAGCCTTCTTGTATCAAAGTGTGCTTAACAGGCCATTCAGTCGTTATGATAGAAGTTTAGATATGCACATTAGTCGCGTGCGTAAAAAGCTAGTAGAAGCAGGTATGCCACCAGAAAGGCTTTCTACCTTGCATGGCAAAGGCTATCGCTTTTCATGAAGTACACCCTGTTTTGGCGTATGTGTACTGTAATTGGCGTAGGTACCGTACTGCTTTTTTGGGCCATAGATTGGTTAACTAACCATACCGAATCTAGCATGAGCTTTATTGCACAGAAACATCAGCAGCAATTGCTAGATTACGGAAAAGAAGCCGATGAAATTTGGAAAAATAAAGGTGAAGAAGCCCTGTCGGTTTGGCTTAAGATGCTTCAAGAAAAAGAGCAAACGTGGGTGGGTGTAGTCAATTCAGATATTACGCCTTTGGCTGGATCCAGCCTTTACAAACCGTTTTTCGACCGTTTCCAATACGGCAGAAGTGTGGAATGGAAAATACACTTATACTTTCAACAAAACCCCGTGATGGAAATCCCCTTTGCCGATGCGAGCACACACCTTTTAATTGAATTGCCCCAGCGTATGCGCCCTGGAGCGATGTTGCTGTATGCCAACGCACTGCTTCAAATTGCGTTGCCGCTAATATTACTGTGCATATTAAGTTTAGTGTTATACCGCCATGTAATGTCGCCGTTAAGAAAGCTGGAAAACGTTACCAAATCATTCAGTGCGGGTCATTATGATGTAAGAACCAATGCGTCGCTACTTGAGCGTAATGACGAACTTACCCGCTTAGCCGTTACTTTCGATAAAATGGCCGATAGAACCAGCAAACTTATTTATAATCAACGCCAGTTACTGGCAGATTTATCTCATGAGTTACGTACACCACTAACCCGCATAGATATGGCAGTTGATTTTGTAGAGCAACAAATTAACCCGCAACAAGCGTTAGCTCGGCTTCGCTACGAAGCCTCTACCATGCGCAATTTAGTTGAAGATACGCTTACCCTTGCGTGGTTGAACACAGAATCGCCACAGCTAAATGCTGATGACTTTGATTTGGTGGAATTAATACAGGTTATTTGTGAAGACGCCCGATTCGAATACCCTGACAAAAACCTTGTTAGCACGCTGCCAGAAAAAGCGCCGTTAACTCAAAGCAGCCAAATAGCATTGGGCCAAGCGATAGAGAATATTGTTCGTAACGCATTACGCCATACGCCTGAAAAATCGGAAGTAGAAGTTATGCTCACCACCTCCGAACAGGGCTACCAGTTGTGTGTGAAAGATAATGGCCCTGGCGTGCCTGAACATATGCTTGGGGACATTTTTAAGCCATTCTTTCGGGTGGATAAAGCCAGAGCATCCATTGGCGAACGAATAGATTCATCGCAAAGCACTGGCTTTGGTTTAGGTTTGGCGTTAGCCCACCGACAAATTGAAGCCGTAGGCGGCAGTATCAAGGCTCAAAACTATACGGATACTGCCCAGAGCCATATAAATGAAGCCCAGAGCCATATAAATGAAGCTCAGAGCTATATAGTGGAAGCCCAGAGCTATATAAATGAAGCCCAGAGCGAAAAGCATAAAGCTGGGCAGCGAAGCGGGCTAAAAATTCAAATTGAATTACCGCGTTCCTAAACGTCACAGCTCACTCACACCCCTGTGTGCCCAATTATTGTCATATTGTTAAGGTTGTAATTCAGCGTTGCGTTGTCGTCGTCTAGGTTCAGTTATTAATCTGCGCCACGCCAGCACAATACCGGTATAAACCAGCATACACGCAAACAATGACACTCCCCCCGCCACAGTTTGACCAACAACCCCAAAGTATTCACCGGTATGTAGAAAACGTGCGGTACCCCAGGCTTGCCCGCCAAGAGACCAATCTTGTTTTCTTAGTACCTGAGTTACTTCGCCTGTTTGGGTATCGAAAAAAAGCGAATAAGCGAGTTCTTGTCTATGCCCAATGCTTTTATCAATGAAGAAACGGGCTTCGTGTTTATGCTCACCTATTTCCATCCACATTGAATACCAATCTTCGTACCTATTCGCATTGGCATGTTGCTGGGCTGCTTTAAAGAGCGTTTCATAAGGCACTATATCTGCCGCTAAACTGGTAATTTCCTCATGCTGCTCTCGTGCAGGTATACTTTCGCCAAAGGCACCGTATATGGCTTTATTTGCCCAATCGAAATGGAAAATAGTAGCTGTTAACGCAATAACAAATAGCGGTATTAAACACCAAATACCGAAGACAAAATGCCATTGCCGATTTCTATGATGTGAATTTTGATAGGTTTTGGGTAATAGGATTTGCTGTTTAAAGGCTCTTAAATTGAAACGCTTGGGTAGCCATAAATAAAGGCCACTTACGATCAAAAAGATAAACACAAGATTGGCGTATGCCGTGATGTTTTTGCCTATTACCCGATAGTCACCTGCAAGAGATAAATAGCGATGAAAGTCGGTGACCAAGTGAAAAAATTCACCCACAGAACCCTCGCCTTCTCGAAGCACTTCACCGGTGTAAGGGTGTAGTAAAAAGCTGTGCCGGCCTGCCCATGCAGGAATAGCCGCACCTTCTTGATTTACCAAACGAACATAAATATGCGGTTCATCAGGTTTAAGCGTTTGCAGTATCGACACCACATCATCGGTACTAATGCGGGTGCTGCTGCCAGTGCTGGTACCTGAGCTGTTACCTGAGCTGACTTCAGTGCTAGCAAGCTCGTTTTTTTGTTTAGCTGAATTCGTATTTACGTGTATAGGCTCTACGTCGTACCGTCTTTCGCTAAACTCAACGATTTGCCGTTCATAGGTCAGTAGTACCCCCGTAAAGGACATACATAAAACAAATATGCCGGCAATTAAGCCGGCAATAAGGTGGGCCCAAAAGACCCACTTCTTTATAGATTTAGCACTCATAACTTACGCGTACTAGAAGTTATAAGATACTGATAGTCTAATATCCCTACCTGCTTCATGGGGGCCGATAACAGTAGCAAACACTTCACTGTAGTCACCTACACTTGAATGGTCGATGTAGTACTCATCAAACAAGTTAGACACTGCTAGGTTAACCAGAATATTGCTTGTGGCCTGCCACTCACCATACAAGTCAACAAGGGTGTAGCTTGGTTTGTTCAAGCTATACAAACTGTCTGTCCAACCCAAATCAACCGCCTGATGCAAGGTATCAATATCAATAGACCTAACCTGTCTAATACTTGTACCTACGCTAATATCGGCGTTAACCGTGTAATCTACGCCAACCACTATAGTATCGCCGCGGCTATTACCTAAGCCCACAAATTCATAACCGTTCAAATCAATTGACGAGTAGTCTACGTTGTAAATGCCATCTCTTGGGTCAAGTTCACTATCAGCAGTTGAGAAACCAAAGAAAAAGTCGAATGAATCTACGCGATAGGCAAGGTCGAATTCAATACCGCTGCTTTCTACCGTACCAATGTTATTGAAAACAGAATTGCCTTCGTAACCTTCAAAAATCACATCATCTAGGGTTGAGTTATAAACGCTTAATCTCGCATTTAGGTTATTAGCGCTGTACTCAATTGAGGCTTCAATGTTTTGAACCGTTTCTGGCACTAAATCATCAGCAACCACTGGAATATCTGAGCCATCGTAAAGGTAACCGTCGATAGTGAAACCATCGCCAATCTCTTTTCCTCTGGCGGCTTCGGCATAACCTAACCCTAAGGTCCAAGCTTCTGTCAGCTGATAAGCAACACCAATATTGAAGCTTAGTTCAGAGTCGTCTAGTGAAGCTTCGCTGTCAGTAACTGGTGTACCGTAATACTCTTCGAGTAAAATGCGTTGCTGGAAGTCATAATCGTCGTAGCGCACACCGTAGCTAAGTAATAGTTCAGGCGTAATGTCGCTGTAACCTTGAGCGTAGATGCCCATTACGCTGCTTTCTTCTGCGTTATCTGTTGTACCGCCAGCAGAACCACTTGTAACTTCATCACTGCGATAATCTACCCCGTACACAAACTTATGCTTGGCAGTTTCACTGGTATTGCGAATATCGAAACCGTAAGTGTCGATTTCAGCTAACCAGTTAAAACGACCGCCTTGGAATGAAGAATCGGTTTGATAGGCCGTGGCTTCTAAGTACACCATATCGCTGTGCGCGAAACGGTAGTTAGCTACATAAGTATCACGCTGTGCTTCACTTGGGTAAAGTGCTGCGCCTTCCAAGACTACCCAGTTAGGGCGGGCAGAAAACTCACCTTCTTCATCACGCTGCTCAACACTTAACGACAAGTAATGGTTTTCAGCAATATCACCACTGGCTTTAAAGAACAACATGTCTTGATCGGCTGCTGTACCGTAAATTTCGTTACCGTCGCCATCTTCCATGTTATCGCGATCGACTGTGCTGTAATAACCTAGCACGCCCCATGTATCACTTAGCTTACCGTAAAGGCTACCGCTATAGCGGGTGCCGTCGTTCGAAAAGTAGCTTGCTTTAACTCGGCCACCAAATTGCTCACCTTTAGCTAAAAGGTCGTCAGCATCTTTGGTTTTAAATCGAATTGAACCACCAATTGCGCCAGGGCCACTAGTTGCTTCACCAGCGCCTGCTTGTACATCAATTTGCTGCAGTAAATCTGGATCGATAGTTACTCGGCCAATATGGTGAAACAGGGTTGACGTTTGCTGCGCACCATCAACGGTGACATTTAAATAAGCGTCTTCTAGGCCACGGATATATATTTTTTGCGCCACGCCTACCGAACCGCCGACACTAATTGAAGGCGAGTTACGAAATATATCAGCGAGATCATTAGCTTGGTATTGCTCGATGTCTTCAGCAGTAATACTTAGGTTTGTTGTAGCACCTACTACAGAGATTTTTTCGACAGAAGTTGTTTCGTCAGTCTCTTGCGCTTGGGCATAGGAAAGCGCGCTAGATAGTGTGCAAACTGCACTAATGAACACTAGTTTTTTCAAGGATGGCTCCAGTTAAATGTTTAGTTATTCTAAATAAGAAACATTCTCATTTACTTTCTGGATAAAAGGTAGTGTTTTTACATTTGTTACATTTAGACTGAAGGGATGTATAGAAGGTTATTTTTGTTCATTTTGACGCTGCACTTATGGTTCCTTATTGCTCGTTGAATCAGTTCCCTCTTCCTCAATACATGATTGTTCGCTATTCGCTTGCTCAGCTAGCTTTTCCCGTTCAGCTTTAGAAACATAAACCGGCTTATTACTCTTGTGAATTTTAGCGTTCGCTTTTTTATCTTTCTTCTGAAGTTTTTTAATGATTTTTTTACGACGGTTCACAACCAATTCCCTCAACAGCCCCACTCATTCTAACTATTATACAGGGTTTACGGCTAAAGCTGCCATATGCGCATTAACGATTACAATTTTTGAATAGCAGTAACTATTGGGTTTTAGTAACAACAGTTTCCCTACCTTTAATATAAGTTGCGGCACACTTATTGAACACCTTTCAGGCTGTTGCTACCAATTACTGAAACTAGGCTATAGCCAGCTGAAGAATAGGTGAGATTATTCCGCCCCTTAGTGAAAATCGGTGGTTTGTTGCCGCTTTATAGTGTGATAACTCGTTACTCTTTCCCCGCAACGCAGGTGTCCTATTGATGCTTGCCTGGGGGAACTCATTTAGAACGGAGATACTTATGCTTGATAGTATTATCAAATCCAATACAGAATTCAGTCAGTCCTCGTTAAATCAACTTCAGGTTCGCTCCTTAACTGACGACGAAATATCTGGCTTCGGCAACATTCTTCGCCAGGCGAATGAGCAAACAACTACATCGAAAGAGTTTTTGAAATCACTGTCATCCGACGAACTGCAATTAGTAAAGAAAGCCAATAGCCTTGCAGCAAATATCGATGTGGACTCCCTTAGTCAAGAAGGTGCTCAAAACCTATTAAGCCAACCAGATGGCTCTGACCTTGTTGACTTAAACAATGATGGTATTGTTGAAATAGGCATAGGTAAAACTATTCACTTTCCTCCTGTCAACGCCCCCGCTTATGTAAAAGCCGCATGGGATAAAGCAACAGAAGGTATGGATTGGGGAGAGCAAGCACGTATGGAGCTAACCATGTTTTCTATGGTCTACGGGTTTGGGATAAACGGCGTTACCGCTGATGCAGCTTTGCCACCAGAGCAGCAGTGGAATAATACGAATATAAATGCATTGTACGAGTATGCGAAATCGAATCTAGAATTCCGTGTAGGGATGGAAGGTTGGACTGATTACAATAGGCAGCTTGATAAGGTATACGACAGCTTCTTTTCTTCCATTCGCCAATCTAGCATTAGTACGTTTCAACCTCAGCAAAATGCTAGTGCTATGAAATCGTCTTCATTATCAGACCAAACAACCACTACACCTATGTCTCCCAGTGATAGGATCAAAGAGGTTAATCAGTTAGTGCTTGATGCAAAATCAGAATCTGATTTAGAGTCGTAACGCGCGGTGCAGCCGCAGGGACACGCCAGCGTGTTTCTATGTTTTTAAACCACCGAGATCAAAAAAGCCCTCGCATTTCTGCAAGGGCTTCCTGAATAATGGTGCCTCGACCCGGGATTGTAACGCGCGGTGCAACCGCAGGGACACGCCAGCGTGTTTCTATGTTTTTAAACCACCGAGATCAAAAAAGCCCTCGCATTTCTGCAAGGGCTTTCTGAATAATGGTGCCTCGACCCGGGATTGTAACGCGCGGTGCAAACGCAGGGACACGCCAGCGTGTTCCGCTAACTTAATACAATAGCCTAGATCAAAAAAGCCCCGAACATTTCTGTTCAGGGCTCTTCGAATAATGGTGCCTCGACCCGGGATCGAACCAGGGACACGCGGATTTTCAATCCGCTGCTCTACCAACTGAGCTATCGAGGCAAAATCTTTTAGCGTTTGGGCGTTTACTGCCTGTCTCGCTGTGGGTGCGTATTAAACGGATTTCCGACTAACAAGTCAACCGTTTTTGTTGGTTTTTTTTCGGTTTTGTTACCGTTTGCACATTGTTTATGCAAAATACGCTTTTTTGATTACTTTTCAGGCGGAACATAGCCTTCAATTGTAGGTTCTACGCCGTCGAACAAGTAAGCCGACATACTTTGTTCTAAAAACTGTCTGGCGGTCGGTTCCATCATATTTAACTTATTTTCGTTAATTAGCATGGTTTGTTTCTTTTGCCAGTCGGCCCATGCTTCTTTTGAAATGTTGTCGTAAATACGTTTTCCTAGCTCACCGGGGTAAAGCTGAAAATCCAAGCCGTCGGCTTCTTTTTGTAAACGTTGGCAAAATACCACTCTACTCATTGTATGTCCTTAACCTATTTGATGCGCTAAAGCACATGCACTAATTGCTGAATGATTTTCTTTGTGGGGGCAGCTAAACCTACCTCAATAGGTTCGTTAAACATAAACCATTGGGCTTTTTGTTCTGCCACCTGCTTTCTGGGTACTGAGTTTATCACGGCAAACACCGGTGTTATATCCAAATGAAAGTGGCTAAAGGTATGCCTAAACGCGGTTTGGGTTTCAAATGAACTGGCTTCAATACCTCGCTTAGCAAGTTCAGCTTCGGCGCTTTGTAGATCTTGAGCTTCAATAAAGCCATATAAACCACCCCATAAGCCGCTAGAAGGCCGCTGCTCCAAATAAACCTGCTGTTGGAACAGCGGCACTATAAGTAACGTACTTCGCTCTGGTATGGCTTTCTTGGGCTTTTTACCGGGAAATTCAGTTTGTGCCCCTTGAGCATATGCTAAGCAATCGTGTTGTAACGGGCACTCATCACACTTTGGCTTGCTGCGGGTACATACCATAGCTCCCAAATCCATCATCACTTGTGTGTAGTTGGCACTGCGTTTTTCTGGCGTATTTTTTTCTGCCACCTCCCACAGCGCATTCTCTACTGCTTTTTGGCCAGGCCAGCCGCCAATAGCATAGAAGCGAGCAAGTACGCGTTTTACGTTGCCATCTAATATGGGGTGGCGCTGATTGCGTGAAATAGACAATACCGCGCCAGCGGTAGAGCGCCCTATTCCGGGCAAGGCTATTACATCGTCTATATTGTCAGGAAAGGTACCGCCGTACTGCTCTACAATTTGCTTCGCCGCTTTATGTAAGTTTCTAGCGCGGGCGTAGTAGCCTAACCCCGTCCAATGGTGCAGTACGTCATCTTGCGCTGCATTGGCTAGCGCCACCACACTTGGGAAAGATTGCATAAACCGTTCAAAATACGGAATGACGGTGGTGACTTGCGTTTGCTGTAGCATAATCTCAGATACCCACACTTTATAGGGGGTAATATCTTGTTGCCATGGCAGATGCTTGCGGCCATGAATGTCGTACCAAGCAAGCACGCGTTCAGCAAAAGTATTAGGTATAACCGTATTTGTCATAAAAACTGCGCAATGAATGACCGTTAGCTACATTTAATAGCCATTAGGTTTTATTGATAAATGGCCTGATATGTTAGCATGTGAAGGTACAAATGTATTTTAGGAGTCTTTGTGACCACCAGCGCCCCTGTTCTATTTTTACCCGGAACCTTATGCGACGAACGTGTTTGGTTGCCCGTTTGGCAACGCATGAAAATTTCCCAGCGTCGCTATGTGCCCTTGCAATGGGCTGCCACCAAAGACGACATGCTCGCGCTTACATCTGACCGCGTCATTCAAGATGAAAAAGTACATCTTGTGGGCTATTCCATGGGCGGTTACATTGCCGCGTTATGGGCGTCTCAAAATATGGAGCACGTAGCCTCTATTACGCTTATTGGATACGATGCCAAAGGCTTGTCTACAGAAGAAATAGCCAGACGTAAGCAAATGGTCACTATGCTGAGCAATGGCGACTTTAAACCAGAGAACCCTGCCTATTTCGCACGTTTTGTGCATCCAACCCATCAGGAAAATGCTGATGTAATGGGCGTTGTACAATCAATGGCAGAAGACTTAGGTAAAAATACGTTGCTAGCTCATACACAGGCCACTACGCCAAGAGAAGATTTTGTAAAAGCGCTGGTGAAATCGAAAGTGCCCGTCAATATTATTGCAGCAACCGATGACGAAATTGTTCCCTTTGCCTCGTTACAAACCATGGCAGATAGTATTCCCTCTGCGAACATATACAAAGTTGAAAATGCTGGTCATATGATGCTTATGGAACAACCCGAAAAGCTTGCTACACTGCTTAGCAATTGTATAGATGTTTAAAAAAAACGCATTTTATGCGCTCTTTACTAAATATAGCGTTGCATAACATGCTGCTAACTGGATAATGCGCCACCAGTAAATTGGGGCAAGAAAGGTAATACAAATGAGGCCATTTAAAAGCCAGGCCGAGGCTGAAGCCGCTGGTGTTCACGTAAGTAAAGTTAAAAGCTTTGTAAAGCGCGAAGGCCGCTTAACAAAAGCGCAAACTCGCGCCATTGAAGAATTTTGGCCTACCATGGGTATTGATTACCAAAATGCTGAACTGGACCTATCTGTGCTGTTCGGCAGAACCGCGCCAGTAGTCATTGAAATTGGCTTTGGTATGGGTAAATCATTGGTTGAAATGGCCGCAGCTGCCCCTGAGAAAAATTTCATTGGCATTGAAGTGCATAAACCCGGCGTAGGTGCGTGTTTAGCTGAAGCTGGCGAACAAGGTTTAACTAATTTGCGTGTGATGGATCACGATGCGGTTGAAGTGCTTAAAAATATGATCCCAGATGGCGCTTTGTCTCGATTGCAATTGTTCTTCCCCGACCCTTGGCATAAAAAGCGTCACCATAAGCGCCGTATAGTTCAGCCTGAGTTTGCTGCCCTTGTGTTAACCAAATTAGAAAAGGGTGGCTGTTTTCATATGGCTACCGACTGGGAACCTTACGCAGAACACATGGCCGAAGTAATGCATGCTACTTCAGGCTATGCAAATACTGCACAAGAAGGTACCTATGTGCCTCGCCCTGAATATCGACCTATCACTAAATTTGAAACCCGTGGACAAAAACTAGGTCACGGTGTTTGGGATCTTATTTACGAGCGAGCGCAGTAATGATTTTAACGCCTCAAAGCCAACTATTAGAACGCAATATCAACATTTTTGAGCAAGGCGAATGGTTGTTTATTAACCCTTCTGATGCCTACTTCCTTGATGCCCTTAAGCATAAAAATGTCACGGTAATGCACCAGTACTTCGACATATTTTCTGAATGTGTTCGTGTGATATCGTCATCCAGCTTTGATAGCCGCGATATCACCAAAGATGGCTTTGAGGTAGTACAAAAAGTGGGGGCGCACACCCATCATTTCACGCCATTTATGCGTAATGAGCATACCCACACTGACGTGCTAATTTTCCTGCCTAAAGCAAAATCTCATTTTCAAATGCTATTGCGTATGGCTGCAGGCATGGTAGGTCAAAACGGCCGTATCCATGTAGTAGGCGAAAACAAAGGCGGCATTAAAAGTGCGGCTAAACTCATGCAACCTTACGGGGTTACCCATAAAGTAGATTCTGCCCGTCACTGCAGTTTAATAACCACCATTGTTGAACAGCCTCACTTAGCGTTTGAACCAGAAGCTTGGCTTGAAACCGACACTTATGAGATTGGCAGCACAAGCTGGCCTGTGTGCTCTTTACCTGGCGTATTTAGCCATGGCGAACTCGATAAGGGCACCAAGCTACTGCTAGAAAAGCATACCTCGGGTATGAGTGGCAACGTATTAGACTTTGCATGTGGTGCTGGGGTAATTGCTAGTTACCTAATGCTTACCTACCCTCACCTAAAAATGCAGCTGTCAGATATTAGCGCCCTTGCAATTTATGCCAGTGCGATGACGTTAGCGGCCAATGGTCAATCAGCCACCTTGCATGCTGCGAACGGTTTGTATGGCATCGAGGGGAAAGTACAGCATATTGTCACCAACCCACCATTTCATACTGGCCTTAAAACCGACTACACCATTACTAAGCGATTTATTGAAGATGCCCGTAAAATGCTAAGTCAAAGCGGCACGTTGCAAATGGTTGCTAACCGTTTCTTGCCCTACCCAGGGCTGCTAGCTGAACACTTTCCAAGGGTGTTAACAACTGCACAAACCACACAATTTTCGTTATATCAGGCAGCATAGTAATAGTACTTTTACTCAAGCCTGTGCTAACGTAAATAAATTCCCCCTATATTCGATATATGGGGCTGAATAGATGTCAGCCCTAATTCGCGCAACAGCTATAGAGCCCATTCAGAGGCCATAGGCGCGTTTATAAAATACGAGGCATTCGTGTGAAAATTGTATTCGCTATCTCTGAAGTAGAAGAACTGGTAAAAACAGGTGGCTTAGCAGATGTAGGCAAAGCACTTCCACTTGCATTAAAAGACGCAGGAGAAGATGTAGCCATTGTTATGCCTTACTACAAGGTATTAGCAGACTCGTTTGACTTACCTACGGCATGTGAAACACAAACGCTATTCACCGAATACAAGGTATATAATTTTGAAGTGCGAGTGATGGACTGGCATGGCATACCCGTATACTTTGTAGATTATCCGGAATACTTCATGCGTGAAGGCTTGTACTCCAACGCGTACGAAGCCTATGAAGACAATGGCGAGCGCTTTTGTTTCTTTAGTGGCGCAGTATTAGCTGCCCTTCAAGCCATTAATTATTCGCCAGATGTTATTCATTGCCACGATTGGCATACAGCCATGTTGCCATACTTAACGGCTTACGATAACACAGGTTTTTTTGATAAAACCCGCACCGTGTTTACCATTCACAATGCCGCGTTCCAAGGGGTAAACCTGCTTGAAAAAGTACCGTTTCTACGCCATCACCCCGGTATATTGGCACAGGTTCACGGTGGTTATATCAATATGCTTCAATCGGGTATTGAATTTGCGACCAAGGTAACGACTGTTAGCCCACATTACGCGCAAGAGCTGTTAACCGACCTAGGCAGCCACGGTTTGCACGAGCGTTTGGTTAGACGCAAAACCGACCTTTCCGGCATATTAAATGGGTGCGACTATACCCAATGGAACCCCGCTACTGATTCCTTCTTACCAGAACACTACGATGTAGATAACTTACTGCCTAAGCAAACCTGTAAGAGCGCCTTACAAGAAAAGTCTGGGTTGCCGAAGAATGTAAGCATTCCACTTATTGGTATGGTGTGCCGTCTTACCGAGCAGAAAGGTTTTGGCTATATTCTGCCTATTCTTGATGAACTGGTTCAGCATAATGTGCAAATCGTTATCGTAGGCACAGGCGATCCTAAAATGTGTATGGATTTAGGTGAATTTGCGCAAAATAACCCTTCTCAGTTCGCGTTTATTAATGGGTTTAGTTCAGAGCATGCGCATCTTGTTGAGGCAGGTGCCGACTTTTTCTTGATGCCATCACAGTTTGAACCTTGCGGTTTAAATCAAATGTACAGTTTGGCCTACGGCACTATCCCTATTGTGCGAGCGGTAGGTGGCTTAAAAGACACTGTAGTGGATAATCGCCATAGCAAAGATGCCACAGGCTTTGTGTTTGAACAGCCACGGCCTGAAGCCTTACTTGCCTGTATTCGTCGCGCTTTATTGTTTTACTATGAACACCCAGTGAAGTTCAGAGAAATGCAGCAAAGAGGCATGAACACCCGCTTTACTTGGGAACGAGCTGCAGGTGAATATATAAAACTTTACGAATCTATGTTCGTTTAGATATACGGCCTTTAGTGGCTTGTACGGCGTTTCTTTCTTTTTGTTAAAGAATGCGCCACTATTATTGAGCGTTCATTGAATTAGAAAATCTGATAATTAGCATGGCAGATCGGGCTTTAAAGCTTTCTATACGAAGTTTATTTTTGTGGGTGGTGATGTCTATCGCCACCATTTCGCTGGTAAGTACCTCCGGTTTGTCTATCTACACCCAAATTAATGCTTATCGACATGAACTGGATAGCCACGCAAATCTACTATTAACAATGACGGTTAACATTGTTGCTAGCCCACTTAAAAATTCTAGCCAAGCTTTGGTTGAAGAGTCTTTGCAATTTTTAGACGCTGCAGACAAAGTATTAAACGTTCATATCTATAAAAGCTTACCCGATGACTCTGAAACCCAAAGCTCTGTAGAACGTTTCGCCTCTTACAACAAGGGCGGTCAATTACTAATTCCTGGCAAGCAAAAGCAGCTAATCAATTTAGATCAAAATCCTTTATTAACGGAAGACAACGATTACCTTGAAAGTAGCAGGAAAATTTTTGACCGAGAAACGAATGATGTTTTAGGCTGGGTTTACCTTCGCATGTCGGCAGAAGACTTTAATCATCATATAGTTAAAACCATCATCATTAATCTTAGCGTAATGCTTTTTTTACTGGTATTCAGCTTTCTATTAGCCGTGCGTTTTCAGCGGCGTGTCACCACACCTATCGAAAAGCTCTCATTTTTCTTACAGCGCACCTCTAGGCAGCGCGACTATTCGGCTAGAGCAAAGCCGTCGAATGTTAAAGAAATAAACGTACTGTCTGATGATGTGAATATTATGCTGTCTCGCATACAAGAATACATGCATAAACAGCGACAGGCCGAAGAGCAGCACAGAAAGCTGAATGCCAGCTTAGAAGAAATGGTAAGCCAACGAACTAATGCGCTAAAAGACGCCAACCAAGAGTTAATTCAAACCCTTGAAAAGCTGCATGAGTTTCAACGCCAAATTGTACAAAATGAAAAAATGGCATCGTTGGGTGACATGGTGGCCGGAGTTGCCCATGAAGTTAATACCCCCATTGGTTTAGGGGTTACCGCTTCTACTATGATGCTCGACCGACTTGCAGTTATTGAAAGGGATTTTGAGAATAAAACCCTAAAAGCCAGTGCCATGAAACGCTTCATGGATGAAAGTCATGAAAATTTAAACATCATTTATCGCAATTTAAACCGCGCTGCCGAGCTTATTTCCAGTTTTAAACAGGTTGCAGTGGATCAATCGAGCGAAAGTAGCCGAACTTTTTGCTTTGCACAGCTAGTTAATGAGATACTACTGTCGTTACAGCCTCGCTTAAAAAAATTACAACACAACATCAACGTAGATTGCGACCCTACCTTATGCGTTGAAACGAAGGCTGGTCCTATTAATCAAATCATTATTAACCTTATTATGAATTCGGTTATTCATGGTTTTGAGAACATAGAAAAAGGCCAGATTGATATCTGTGCTGAATTAATTACAACGAACAAGCTAAAGTTAGTGTATCGGGATAACGGTATCGGGATCCCATCAGATATTCGTAAACGTATTTTCGACCCTTTCGTTACCACAAAGCGTGGACAAGGGGGGTCTGGATTAGGCATGCACTTAGTGTACAATTTAGTCACTCAAGCGCTAAATGGTTCTATATCGATTACCAGCGAAGTAGGTAGTGGTGTAGAATTTGTTATTGTTTTTCCTGTTTCCAGTGCGAAAACGTCATAATACCTGTATAACTATTGAACTTTGCTTGAAATTCGTTGGCTAACCCCAATACCTTGAATTTAATAATATTCGGTAGTAACTTGCATATAAGTAAACGAATATTAAAATTTAATCAGTAATTGCTTAAACCGATTTTATAAAGAGTGTAAAACACCATGCAGACGCCAAATGTGTTAATTGTTGAAGATGAAGTGGTCACACGTACCACGCTAAAGAGTTTATTCGAAGCAGAAGGGTACAATGTATTTGAAGCTGAAAATGGTGATCAAATGCATGACTTCTTTGAAAATCACGCAATTAATTTGGTTATTATGGATATTAACCTGCCAGGTAAAAATGGCCTAATTTTGGCGCGTGAAGTACGCGACCGTAAAAACGTAGGTCTTATTTTCCTTACTGGCCGTGATAACGATGTCGATCGTATCTTAGGTCTAGAAATTGGCGCAGATGACTATCTAACCAAGCCTTTCAATCCTCGTGAACTGACTATTCGTGCGCGTAACTTGTTATCTCGCACCACTAACTCAGCAGAAGACGATGATTTACCAAGCCGTGTAAACTTCAATGGCTGGATTTTGGATGGCGACAGCCGTTCACTTATTTCACCAACAGGTAAAGAGTTCCGTTTACCACGCAGTGAATTCCGTGCATTACATTTATTCCTTAGCAACCCAGGTAAAATTCTTACCCGTGAGCAGCTAATTATGGAAATGACAGGTCGTGAGCTTCGCCCTAACGACCGTACTGTAGATGTAACTATCCGCCGTATTCGCAAGCACTTCGAATCAGATCCTTCTGATGAAGAGTTGATTGTGACCATCCACGGTGAAGGTTACCGCTTCTGCGGCTCTGTTGACGGCTAATTGTCCCAAACAGAGATACTAACGGTATTCCCGTTGTAAGTAATAGCCTGATTAAATACCAAAAAGCCGCTCAATAGAGCGGCTTTTTTTCGTGTAGCTTATACTAAGTTCTGCATACTATGACAGACTGCTAGTGCATGCTTCTCGATTAACAGTGCGCAAACAATCACAGCCCGAACTTTCGGGCCTCTTACTTTGCTTTAGAAATTTGCAGCACTGGCTTTTAAAGCACTCAAGCTTAAGTGATACCGATACGCTTTTTTCTCTAACAAAAAGGCTTTGTGTGTACTCGGGCTCCACGAATCATCGCCTCCTACCCCCATGTGGGCATGGTCTAAATACACATAGGTATTGTCGGCTGGCGTTAGGTCGCAGGTGTGTTTAGCTTCATCAAGCTGCTTTTGCCCGTACGGGCTTACAGCAAAGTGAAAATCACCCGCTACTTTTATAGCGTTAATGCTAAGTTCTCGGCAATTACTACGAAGCCCGTTGTCGGTAGGAAAGATGTAAGGCGTATGCATGCAGGCAATACTTTCACTGTAACTCCCAAATCTAGCTGCTGCTAACCGGTCGGGGTAGTTCTCAAATGGGCCTAACCCCTTCCACTGAATCTTTGCTTCAGCCTGACTTGAACGAGGCACGGCCCACTGCAAACCAATACGCGGCATCGGAGGTAATGCATCGGCTAACTTAACCTGAACATCTAAGTCTAATGTGCCTGTAGCATTCACGCGGTAACACCAGCTTGTTGATGCCACTAAGGCATTATCGTAATGATAGTTAAACAGTGCCGTCACCCGCACGTCTTGTGTGCTTACAACTACATCGACACCTGCACAGTTGCGTTGCCATTGCCCTATTCCAGCTCGGCGCCAACGTGACTCCCACGCATTAGGGTCGGGGTTATCCACTTCACTTACACCAATATCATTGTCTAACGGTGCCCTGAAAAAGTTATCTTCCAATGGTGCACTTAACTGCTCTTCGCCATCAACTAGCCATGACGTAAGTAACCCAGTGTCAGCATTAAGAACGAAACAATTGCTTGTCGCCTGAATACTCACCTTCGATTCAGTGTGCTCTACCGTTAATTTATCTTGAGCTTTGGCTTTGCCCTCGTCTTTGTTCTCGCCATTTGTGGCGTCACCAGTATTGGTGTTGGCCGATGTAAAAACAGAGAATCCAGCGGTGTTAGCAATCTCGAACTGCTCGGTATCTAACACATGCCCAGCATTCGCCCAATCACAATCGTTTGCTAGGACTACATCAATATTCAAGTGATATGTCGCATCAGGTACAAACTTAAAATTTGGTTTAATCGTTAACGTTTGTGACGACTGGGGGCCAATACTTAGTGTTTTAGTGCCGCTGGCAACGCACTCTCCGTTTTCCAGTAATTGCCAATGCAGTGCTTCGTTATCGGTTGAGCGGAATACATAGTCACTGGTAATGGTTAATTGATATCTGCCAGCTTGTTCGTGCTCTAGTGCTTTAAGCGTAAATGCTAAGTGCTGTTGGCAGTATTTAGCTTCAAATAATGCAGGGTGCGGCGTGCGATCAGGAAACAACAAACCATTTATGCAAAACTGACGGTCGTTGTCAGTATCACCAAAGTCACCACCGTAGGCCCAATAGGCCTCACCGCCGTCTGTATGCTTTACTAAGCCTTGATCGACCCAATCCCAAATGAATCCACCTTGTAAACGGGGATAGTCTTTAAATGCCTGCCAGTAGTCCGCAAAGCTCCCTAAACTATTCCCCATGGCATGGGCGTACTCACACAAAATAACAGGGCGGGTTTCACCAGGTAACGATAACCACTTTTTAATTGCCCATTTAGGCACGGCGTCATCTAGCACATCGGTATCTACCCGAGCATACATAGGGGCGATAATATCGGTTGCGGTAGTGTTGGCACCACCGCCTTCGTATTGCACAGGTCGCGAAGGGTCAAACGCTTTAGACCAACCGTACATGGCATCTTGGTTCGGTCCGTGGCCACATTCATTACCTAATGACCAAATGATAATTGAAGCATGATTTTTATCTCGTTCTACCATTTGTGTGTAGCGGGCTAAATAAGCGCCTGCCCACAATGCATCTCTCGACAATCGCCCCATAGGAAACATACCGTGGGTTTCAATGTTCGCTTCATCTACTAAGTACAAACCATATTCATCACACAGTTCGTACCAACGTGGATGATTTGGGTAGTGGGCGGTGCGTACTGCATTGAAGTTGTTTTGCTTTAATAGTTTTATATCTTCAATCATGTCGGCTTCATTTACCGCATGACCTTTGCTTTCGTGATGCTCGTGCCTATTTACACCACGAATAAGAATAGGCTTTCCGTTAACGCATAACTGGCCATCAAGCATATCTATCTGACGAAAACCTATGTTGTAACCTTCGGCCACCACCACATCACCCGCATCGTCAAATAATGTCACGACTAAGCGATATAAATAGGGAGTCTCTGCCGTCCACTTCTTAGGCTCGGTGATGGCTAACGATTGAAATATCACATCGTCCCACCCGCCTTTCTCATCTATACGGCGGTTATTGGTGCCCGACTCACTTTGTTCGGTAACGGCGGTTTCACCATCAAATAACTGAATACCCACCGTATAGCTTGCTGGTGCGTTAATGGCGGTGCGCACATCTAAACTGCCGTCGCGATAACAAGCATCTAGTTTTGGTGTAGCAAATACATCTTGAATATGGTGTTGTGGCTTTGTTACCAGCACCACATCGCGGAAAATGCCACTTAACCACCACATGTCTTGATCTTCTAAATAGCTGCCATCAGACCAGCGAATAACCATAACCGCTAAGCGATTTTCACCGGCTTTTAAAAAGGACGTTAAATTGAATTCAGCCGGTAGACGGCTATCTTGCGAATAACCTACGTATTCACCATTACACCACAGGTGAAACGCGCTATTAACCCCTTCAAACACGATATGGTTACGCTGCTGCAACGCATTTTCAGTTACCGAAAAAGTAGTACGGTAGCAGCCTGTGGGGTTATCGCTAGGTACTTCAGGTGGGTTTACCGGAAAAGGATATTTAACATTGCAGTAGATAGGCTTATCAAAACCCTGCATTTGCCAATTTGAAGGTACAGTAATAGGTTGCCAGTTTGCAGCTTCAGACAGCTCTTCGCTCAGTAAGTCTTCATCAACGGCTTCAGGTTGGGGGTATAACCTAAATTCCCATTCACCATTTAAACTTTGTTTTTGCGCATTAACATTTTGTTTAGCATCGTCTTGGGTTACAAAACCGTTTAATGGACTATGTCCATTCACGCGATTTCTTTGAAATACGACAGGGTTCTGCCAATCTTTTTGCGCAACAACTTGAGCAACATTTGCCATTACTGGCTCCTTTTACGGTAAGGTTTTTTAATAACAGGTGAAATATAGCGGAAACACGCGCAATCCTTTATGCTTGTTTCTCTCTTTGATTTATCCAAAACTCTCATTTTACAATTATGCAACCTACCAACTTTATTTCCAATGGCTCCCAAAACGCGCATGCGCAGCGAACCTTTCGCGATATTGTGAATATTGGTCCACACTGCCTTGAACGTTTTATAGATAGTACGAATGCGCCAGAAATTAAAGCGCTAGACATTGAGTTGGCGGGTTGCTCAAATTTATCAGGGACTTATCAAGTAGGCCGAGTTACCCCGCCTAACCACACTATTTTTTATTCATTAACAGGTAGCGGTAAAATACTCACACCGAGTGGCGAGTATGCATTGCCTGCTTCAAGTGTGATTATTTTGCCTGCGCACCAAAGTTTTGAAGTGCAAATTGCGCATTTTGATGAAAGTAGCGCAACGCCAGATGCAATTAATGCGATGCAAGGCAAAGCCAACGCTGTGCTAGACGAAGCTAGTGAAGTACAAAATAAAATTAACGGCGAGAAAGCCCCGCAACTCGAAAGAGCGCCACGTCCAGGTCAAAAACCGTGGGACATCATTTGGCTGAATTTATCTGATTGTCCTCGATGGCAGCATTTTTTTGATGTCGAGCACCCCGTACAGCACAACATTGAGTTGTCAGGGCTACATCATGCGATGGAGTTACTGTATTTAGAAACCAACAGCCAGCACCGACAGGCGGTTATTCCTATTATTCAGCAATATTTGCAGCATATTGCCACCCCGGTGAAAAGCACGCACCAAGTTCGATTGTCGGCTCTGTTTGCGGCGGTAGAAAAGCAATTGCAGTTCAATTGGGATATAGGCGCCTTGGTAGACAAAGTACATTACTCGGCCCCTCACCTACACAGGCTATGTCTTGCGCAGTTCGGTCGAAGCCCCATGCAGCATGTTATTTATTTGCGCATGCTTAGGGCGAAAAATTTACTGATTAGCACGCAATGGCCCATTGCTTATATTGCCAACTACGTGGGCTATAGCAATGTATTTACGTTTTCGAAGCGGTTTAAAAAGTCACAAGGCATGCCGCCCAGCGAATTTCGCCAGCGGCAATCTTTAAATTAAGCAAGTTCGTTCAAGCTCGCTAAATATAACGAATGAGATTGAACGACTTAAATCGAAACAGAGACTCTAGCTTCCTGCTATTTTCATCTGATTAATAAGAATAGAGCCAGTATGCACGCTACCGCGCAAATCTTTATCTTTACCAATTGCCACGATGCCAGCGAACATATCTTGTAAGCAGCCTGCAATGGTCACTTCGTGGACTGGATATTGAATAACACCATTTTCTACCCAAAACCCAGCGGCGCCGCGAGAATAATCGCCGGTAACCGTGTTAACGCCCTGCCCCATAAGTTCAGTAACGTACAGGCCAGTGCCCATTTCTTTTAGCAAGTCGCTGTCGCTATGACCTGTGTCGCCCACCAACCAGTTATGAATGCCACCTGCGTGACCATTAGTTTGGGTGTTTAGCTTACGCGCAGAATAGGTGGTGTAAAGATAAGTAGAGAGCTTTCCACCCTCTACGATGGTCATGTCTTTACAAGCCACGCCTTCATTGTCGAAACTAGAACTTGCCAAGCCCGACTTTATAAATGGGCGTTCTTCAATGTTTAGCCACTCAGGAAAAATTTGTTTCCCTAAGCTATCTAACAAAAACGATGAACGACGATACAAACTACCACCGCTGATTGCCCCCACGTAATGGCCAAATAAACTGGACGCTATATCTTTGTGCAACAGAATTGGCACCTGAGCCGTATTTATCTTACGGGCACCTAAACGCTCTACAGTGGCTTTTGCTGCATCGGTGCCAATAGAGACTGCCGATTGCAATAAAGGCGCCTGACGGTCGACTGTGTACGCATAATCGCGCTGCATATCACCATTTTGAGAACCAATCACCATACAACTAAGGCTGTAACGGCTACTTGGATACCCGGCATTAATACCGTGGGTATTACCGTAAACTCGCATACCAAGATTAGCGTTATACGATGCACCGTCTGAATTTGTAATGCGCGGGTCGTAATCTAACGCGGCAGATTCAGCTTCAATTGTGGTGGCAATGGCTTTCTCTGTATCAAGATCTTGCGGGTGATATAAATCTAAATCGGGGAATTCTGTGGCCATAAGTTCAGCATCAGCAAGACCAGTACAAGGATCTTCACTGGTGTACTTAGCAATATCTACGGCTTTTTCCACGGCACGAGTAAGTGCTTCTTTGCTTAAGTCAGCCGTTGAGGCGCTGCCTTTTCGCTTACCTACGTAAACACTAATGCCCAAGCCGCCATCGTTAGTAAACTCTACGTTTTCAACTTCTTGCATACGTGAAGATACCGCAATACCTTCCACTTTTGACATGCTTGCTTCTGCTTGGGTTGCCCCATTTTTTAGGGCTAATTTCAGTACATCATCGACGACATTCTGAATTTCTGATAACTGTTGCTCAATTTGCATAGTAAGTTTCGCTGTCTAAATCCGACTGTGATAGTTACAATTTAGCTAAAGTGTAACACTTATGAGTTTGAAATGAGCGATCAGAAATCTAAATCACGACAACAATCTAAGTTAGAAAGCGCCGAGCCAGAAGAAGAGCTCATTAGTAAAAGCGAACTAAAGCGCCAATCTAAAGACTTACAAAAGCTAGGGCAAACCGTAGTAAACCTTACCCCTGCCCACTACGCCACCATTCCGCTTGATGAAGAATTGAAAGATGCGCTAGATATTGCACGTGTCATCAATAAGAAAAAAGACGGTTACAGACGGCAACTTCAGTTCATTGGTAAGCTACTTAGACAAAGGGATAATTCCCCTATTGAAGTCGCCTTGGCTAAAATAACCCATCAACATCAAGCAAATAACGCTGCGTTCCATGAATTAGAACGTGCTCGCGAAGATGTGATCACTCGTGGTGACGATGCCATTCAGGGGCTTATTGAACAATACCCTGAGCTAGATAGACAAAAATTAAGGCAGTTCCATCGCCAAGTGAAAAAAGAGCAAGAAAAGAATGCTCCTCCTAAAGCTTACAGGGAGTTATTCCAATATTTAAAAGACGTTACTCAAAAAGAGTAGCAACATAAGGAGAGGTATATGGGGCGGCTTTTAGCGGCATTTGCTTTCGTTTGGGTATTGTCAGGATGTAACGGTACCTCGGGGGCAAACGGCGACGACCCCTTTGGCAGTGCGGATGGCGACGATAGTACCACCTCTCCAGTTGTAGCACTCTCACTTGAAATAGGCGACGCAAACTGTAATACGGTTAATCAAGCAAGTTTCGATATTGGTGATACTGCCTGTATCACTGCGACCATTACCGAAGATGGTACGGTGTTAGCCGGAGAAATCGTCAGTTTTACAAGCGGTATCGGCACACTCTCTGTTAGCGACAAACTCACTAATAGTAACGGTGAGGCGATTGTGTATTTAGACTCAGATAGCGCTATTGCTGGTGCCAGCACAATTACCGCCACTTACGACAGCACATCATCACAAGCAAACATTGAGTTTTTGATTGCCGACACAGACACGGTCTTTTTACCTACCCTTTCACTCACCTTAAGCGATAGTGCAGGTAATCAAGTCAGTAGAATTACCGCTGATGAAACCGGTACCCTTAGCGCTTCGCTGGTAAATATCGATGACACCCCAATTACAGATGCTATTGTTAGCTTCCAAGTGTCTCGCGGCTCGGTAAGCATAGACGATGCTCTCACAACTAATGGCGGCCTAGCCAATAGCCAATTACTTCCTACTGACAACGACCTAGGTGCGGGCACGGCCACTGCGTCATACGTTTATAATGAGCAAACCTTAACAGCCACGCTCAACTATGAAATTCAGTCTTCTGCGGTAACCGATGAGGTTATCCAAATTGGTACGTTTGATAACGGTGAATTTGTAGCTGGTTTATTAGGAATAGACGGTTACACCACGGACGAAGACGTTGTCATCGCGGCTGGCGCAACCCTGGGTGTTAACGTAGCACTGGTTAATTCTGAAGGCGAAACTTATGCCACCAGCATTCCTGTTACCTTTAGTTCTGTTTGTGTGGCAAACGAGACCGCCGATATTGATGAAACCGTATTTACCGCCAGCGGACAAGCTCGCTCTACCTTTCAGGATAATAGCTGCGCGGGAAATACCGGCTTCGACGACGAGATAAGTGCAACGGTTACTATCAATAGCAGCACACTGAGTGTGTCTCGTTCTATAGAAATTTTGCCTGAAACCGCAGGTAGCATTGCTTTTATCGATGCGTCTCCTTCATCTATTGTGATAAGTGGAACCGGCGGTCAAGACGCGAGTTCGGTATCTCGGGTAACCTTTCAAGTAAATAGTGCGCTGGGTAACCCTCTTGCCCAACAAGAAGTGGCGTTTAACTTAAACAGTAATATTGGTGGATTGGCGCTGTCTCCTGCTACTGCACTGACTAATTCTGAAGGCCAAGTCAGCACCTTTGTGACAGCGGGTAGCGTGCCTACTGCAGTTCGAGTCACTGCTGTTACTGAAATTGATGATACTAGCATTCAGTCTCAGTCTGACTTACTTAGCGTGAACACTGGCCTGCCTGATCAAAACAGTATTAGTTTGTCGCCATCGAGTTTGAACCCTGAAGCGCACAACATTAACGGCAACGAATTAACCATTACCGCTAGCGCAGCTGATGCGTTTAATAACCCAGTGCCTGATGGCACTACGCTAAACTTCACCACCGAAGGCGGGTTAATTGAACCAAGCTGCACCACTGAAAGCGGCAGTTGCAGCGTAACTTGGACGAGTGCCGAGCCAAGAGTAGCCGATCACCGCATTACGGTAATGGTGACAGCGGTAGGCCATGAAACTTTAATAGACGCTAACGGCAATAACCTATACGACGATGCTGATGGCGGCGCGATTACCGGTAGCACAGGCAATGGTATTTCTATACTACTACCTGACACCACGGGTTTTATCGATTACCCAGAAGCATGGCGGGACGATAACGAAGACGGTAGTTATGATGCCACAGAGCCATTTTTCGACTACGACAGTTCAGGTAGCTTCACTGCTGCCAATGGGTTATTTGATGGCCCGCAATGCGATGCTACAAGCTGCGGAAATAGTGCGCTGCATGTTAGGCGCGCTATGGTGGTTATTATGTCATCGTCGTCGGCATTGCTTACGTTTAACAGCAGTACCGATGAACTAGCAAACAATACTAATCCGCCTGGGTTAACACCTGTATTGAGTATCCCAAGAGGAAGCAATGCGTTGCTATCGCTAGCGTATTCAGATACCGCCAATCAGCCATTAGCGGAAGATACAGAAATTAGCATTACAAGCTCTGAAGGAGGGATTTCAGGTTCACTTGAAGCCACCGTACCTTCTACCAACGCGGCAGGTAACAGACAACTAACATTCGTACTGACTAACCTATTAGATGAGTCAGAAGCCAGCACCAGTTCGATTGTTAGCGCGCTAGTGACCTCTCCCAGCGGCGTTACTACCAGTCTTGATATGGTGGTTACTTTAGAATAGCAGGCTCTTGATTAGCCGTCTTACGATAGCTGGCTCTCATATAGCTGACATGCTGCAATAACCGTCTATAAGTAGTGATAAAAATTGCAATAAAAAAGGCGCCAACCGGCGCCTTTTTCAAATTCTTACACTCGCTTAACGCGTAATTTACGCAGTTCCGCCCACGGTAAGCTCATCTATTTTCAGTGTGGGTTGGCCCACGCCAACAGGTACGCTTTGACCGTCTTTACCACATACGCCAACGCCGTTGTCTAATGCCACATCGTTTCCAATCATAGAAATCTTCTGCATGACTTCAGGGCCATTTCCAATCAAAGTAGCGCCTTTGACTGGTGCGGTAATTTTTCCGTTTTCTATCAGGTATGCTTCTGCACTAGAAAATACGAATTTGCCTGATGTGATATCAACCTGCCCACCCGCAAAGTTAGGCGCGTAAATACCTTTATCAATAGAGGCAATAATCTCTTTAGGATCGTACTGCCCTTCTAGCATGTAGGTATTGGTCATACGCGGCATGGGTAAATGCGCATAAGACTCACGACGACCGTTTCCGGTTGGCGCAACACCCATTAGCTTAGCGTTATGCTTATCTTGCATGTAGCCTTTTAGAATACCGTCTTCAATAAGTACATTATGCTGGGTTGGTGTACCTTCGTCATCTACCGATAACGAACCACGACGATCAGCTAATGTGCCATCGTCTACCACTGTTACGCCTTTAGCGGCAACACGTTCACCAATCTTCCCACTAAAGGTAGACGCACCTTTGCGGTTAAAATCGCCTTCAAGGCCATGGCCCACCGCTTCGTGTAACAATACACCAGGCCAGCCATTACCTAACACTACCGGCATAGCACCCGCTGGTGATGCTACCGCTTGCATGTTAACTCGCGCCATATGCAGGGCGTCGTCGGCTAACTGCTCATAGTAGGGGCGCCCGTCTTTATCAGACTCGAAAAAAGAATACGCGTATCTGCCGCCAGCGCCTGCACTGCCGCGCTCACGACGATCACCGTCTTCAAGCAATACAGAACAGTTTAGGCGAACTAAGGGACGGATATCGGTGGCGAAGGTGCCATCACTGGCAGCCACCAAAATTTCTTCGTACACACCACTAATGCTAACCACAACCTGATTGGCTGTTGGCTCTTGCTGTCTAACGTACGCGTCCACGGCTTTTAGTAGAGAGATTTTCTCAGCATCTTGCATGGCAAAAATAGGGTTTTTCTCACCATAGCGAGGTTGATAATCGCTACGCCCTAACGATGACACCTTCTGAGAACCACCATCAGGGGCAATACTGCGCGCAGCATTACACGCCTTTACTAAAGCATCTTCACTGATTTCATCTGAATAGGCGAAACCGGTTTTTTCACCGCTAATGGCACGAACCCCAACACCACGTTCAATGTTGTAGCTACCCTCTTTAATAATGCCATCTTCGAGAACCCAACTTTCGTGTTGGCTCGACTGAAAATAAAGATCAGCATAATCGGTATCGTGACGATGGATACCCGAAAGGGCTTTTTCTAGCGACGCTACATCTAGTCCAGAGTCAGACAGTAAATGGCGTTCAACAGATTTAGACAAAGTGACTCCTGAATCGGTTATGTTCGGCAACCGGCATATTTTGTTTAATGGCTTGTCGCGCTTCAATATCAACACTGGTTTGGATAACGCCAATGTCTTGAGGTAGCTCACTCAAGGTTTCACCCCACGGCGAAACGACAAGGCTATGACCAAAGGTTTCACGGCCATTTTGGTGCTCACCGGTTTGGTTGGCAGCTACCACATAGCATTGTTTCTCAATGGCGCGGGCTTTCACTAGCGTGTGCCAATGTGCTTCGCCCGTTTTCTGCGTAAACGCAGCAGGCAATACTAAAATATCAATATCGCCCATAGCAGTAAACAAGCCTGGAAAGCGCACATCATAACATACCGCTAGGCCAATGTTGCCAATTGGCGTTTCTACAGTAACAACTTCACTGCCTGGGTTTGTAAACTTAGATTCTTTGTAGCTGCCCGTATTGTCATCAACAGACACATCAAAAAGGTGAATTTTACGGTAATCGGCTAATACTGTGCCGTCTGGGCCAAACAATAAGCACGCCGCTGAAAACTTTGATGCATCGTCGGTAGCCATAGGAAATGTGCCCGAAACAATATAGCACTCATGGGCTTTGGCTAGCGCCGATAAACGTTGCTGTATTAGCCCTTCGTCTTTAACTTCGGCGGCATTAAGTAGCTCACCATCTTTGGTACCAAAACAGGCAAAGCATTCTGGCAATACCACCAAGCTGTCTTTTGGAACCTGTTCTTGAGCAATAGCCTGCTCTACATGATTCAAATTATCTTCTACACTGGGCGTAGATGTCATTTGAACTGCAACTAGATTAACCATCGATAACCTCCATTTTTACTCTGCGTAAATCATCTTCGGTAAGCGGCCGATCTAATGGCGAAGTGCTTTCTGGCGACACATTCGCCGGTAAGCTTATATCTTTACTATGTCGTTCTACTTCATCGAACTGTGGATTAGCAATGGTGCCAGAAACCTTGTAGTTCACGTTCGATATCACTTTAGCTGATGTCAGCACTTGATCTAGTGCCAGTGCTGCCAATGCCGTTGGGGGCGTAGCTAAAAAATACACTAAAAACGGTAAATTACCCGTTACGTTAGGGGCGAAGGTAATATTGTAATTAAGGCCACCGGTATTTAAATTGGTATACCCTTTAATTTCTATTTCACCTGCACCGCCATCTATTTCGGTATCTTCGGTAAAGGCAGTACCGTCAGCAATTTGTAAGCTTCCACCCATTTTGTCGTAGAAAAACCCAGTGGCAAATACATCTCTAAAATCTAGGCTTAGCTTACGTACTAGCGAGTTTAGGCTGAATAACGTAAATATGCGCGACCCTTTATCACTGACTTCAGTGAGGTAACCGTCAGTGAGTGCCCAGTCCACGTCGCCGCTTACTTTATCTAACGAGAAATCAAACGGGGCAGAAGGCCAGCCTAAATCGAATTTAATATTGGCTTCAGAGTCTTTAATACCTGACGTTATCCCTCGCTGTTTAAGCATTTGCCCTACGTCTGGTGAAGAAAGTGTGCCGCTTAAACGGGTGCTGATTTCGCCGTCTTCATGCTGCCAGTATCCGGTTGCGGTAACATCTGCACTGGAAGAGCGCGTAAGTAATTGTCTTATTTGTAAACCTTGGTCTGTTTTGGCTACATCAAGGGTGACTTCGCCTAAATCAAGGCCATGGACACTACAAACGCTGCAATAGAAGTAGATAGGAGGCAAATCTAGCGGGTCAACTTCCACTACATCAGCTTGCTTTCTAGCAAGCTCGATTTCTTCTATCTGGGTTTCGTTTGAATCACTATCATCTTTAATAGCACCACCTTCAATAGCATCCCCCTCAGTAGCAGGTTTATCCAGCACTAGGTAATCCGCTTTGATATCAATACCTTGGTTATTAATATCGTTGTTAACCCTAATGGTTGCTCGCGCTTTCGCCGCATCAACTTGTAGCAGCCAATCTTTGTCTTGTTCCCGAGCGGTTAAGGACACGTTATTCAATGAATGTCCCCACCCCTTTAGTGTATCTGCGGTTACAAATATGCGTGATGGCACACCGAAAATATTGTTCTTTTGGGCACGGTCTTCCGTCGATAACGTATCGCTATTTACGCTGGAGCTTGTGTTAACGGATAAGCTTGTACTAGCGTCATCTATTTTGCTCGGCATGATCAGCGTCTGCAGGGTAGTAAACCATTCAACAATGTCCGCTTGCTCTAGGTTTGCAGCAATACTAAACCCTGTGCCTCTATCGCCCACATCAGCATCGCCTAAGGAAAGGAGCGCTCGAGAGAACTGCATTTCTTTATGAGGCAATACGCCGTCGAAATGAATATCGTCACCTAATCTTGCCTCTACATTGGAGGCTTGTAAATTACCTTCACTGTTGATTTGAAGTGGCAGGCTGGTACCTTGCACTGTCGCAAACGGTGCGGGTAGCAAGCTTTGGGTTGCCGTTAAATCGGCGTTAATTTGGGCATTATAGGAAAAGTCGTTTTCAGATAAGCTCAAATTCACATCGGCCTGCCAATTGGTTTCACCGTCTAGATAATCAATAAGGTCGGTTTTTACATATTTCACTAACGGATGGACATGCCACAACCCTTTCAAGTTAACATTAACGTCGTAGTTGTCGTTATGGCGCCCCTGCAGTGACATTTCCACGGGCTGACCTAACAAGCTTGCAGTTAACCCATTAGCGTCAATTTCTGCATTGTCGAAGGTAAGTGTTCCACTGGCATCACCAAACTGCATACGCGTGCTAGTGATGTATACGTCATTATTGTTTAACTGGGCAGCACCTTGAACTCGAACATTATTGCCTTTAAGCGGTATCTCTAATTTCAAGTTTGCTGACAACGGCCCTGAAACTTGCACGTCTTTATCAAGCACTTTCCCTAACGAGCTGGCAATTGAAGACTGCTTCATTAACGATGTTAACTTTTCGCCTGTGCCAGAGCCTTCTGCATCAATAGTTAACGTTGAAGAGGGGTGTAAACGCGGGATTTCTGCCGACATAGCCGACACGTCTATACCGGCTAACGTTCCTTTATCACTAATCATGACTAAGCCGGCATTTTCAAAACGCACCGACAAATCGAGTTCATTTAACGCAGGCCACTTTGATGAAAATAGAAAGTCGCTATCTTCAATATCGACATAAGCTTGAAAAATTCCGCTATTGTCGTTAAACGGATAGTTCTTAGGGTTTCCGTGCCACAACACTTGCGCTTTGCTTACGCTACCTTCGCCCGTAAAGGCGCGGGTAAGAAATTTATCGGTGTTAACCCCCATTAACGATGCAGGAAAGAAGTCACTGACGGCGTTTAATGCCAAGGGTTCAATATTGGCAAATATGTCTAGGTGGCCTGAGGTTAGATTGGCGCGAAATGCTGGCTCTAACACTAACTGTTCACTATCGAACAAGAGATCTTTACCCGTCAATACCCACTGTTTTTCATCACCTATCGCTTGGGTGTGAAAATACAGATTGGCGTTAAAGGCATTGATATCGAGATTTTGCTTAATGATATTGTCGGCAGATAAGGTACTGTTTTCACTTTTTAGGTAAACAGCGCCAGCGTCTTTATACCAATAAACATCGGCATCTAGCGACGTGAGGCCGGGAGTTTTTCCAGCCTGCTCCCATGACAAATCAAGAATTTTTGCGGTTAATTCCGGGCGGCGATTTCTAAATTGAAGTTCCAACGTGGCAAGTTGCCCTGTGGGATTTAACGCGCGAATTTCCTCTTCGCTGGTGTCATCCATAAACAAGGGTAGAAGCATCAGAAATGGATTTATCTGAACCGGTTTTACAATGCTGACGACTGCGTCGCCTGCATTTGTTACTTTACCTACGAAATCAGCTTCTATGGTTTCGTTGCCAGAGTCTATCACCAATTGATCTACCCTAACGCTCCACCCATCTTGCGTGGGTGCTGCTTCAATACTGCCTCCGCGAATACCCGTGACAAGGGTTGAGTATTCTTCTCCGCCCCACTCCAATAAGCTTTCTTCAAACTGGGCTTGAACACCCGTAATGCCATTGCTTTGTACGTCGGCCCAAATTTCAAAATTGGCTCGGCTTTCAGTCAGCGGGCGCTTAGTTTTAATCAAATCGCTCACCCAGGGGGATATATCTAACTCTTCAGCGCGGGCATAAAACACCCCTTCAAAAGCATCTTTATTGCCAGTCACATCAATAATGAAAGAAGCGGAATTCGACGATACATCGGCCACCTTCATTTGCCCTAAGCCTTGGTGACGTCTTCCGCTGTTATTCCACGTTAACTGGTCGATGATAAAAGACTGGGGCTGGCTATTTTTAGAGAGGATCACTTCGCCCTCTTCGAGAGAGAAACTTTGAAGTTGTTCTAGAAATAAGCTTTTTAATGCATCGACAACAGGGAAGTTGTTATCGCCTGCACGCTCGAACCTATCGGCATCAACATCTAGCTTAAGACCACGAAGTTCAAAGCGCGTAGATGAGATCATTTGTCGTCTCAGAGACTGCCAAAAATCTAATTCAACATAGACTTGACGAATATTGAGCCCAACAGGAGACGCATCATTTTGCGCCATTGAGACCGAATTTAAGACAATACTCGGCCCAGAGCGTTGCCATACTGCATGCACGCTTTTAATAGTAAGATTTACGCCATAGCGCTGGCTGATATAGTCTTCCAGCAGGTGCTTGTTGTGTTCAATATGCGGCAGCGCATAGCGAGCGGCGCTGATTAACAGCGCGAATAGAACAAGCAGGATGGCAAGCAGCAACCATATTTTTTTAACTAAATAGGCTGCTACCGACGTTAAATTTGTCACACTTCGCCTTCGTATAGTTAATGCATTACATCATGACGACGTCGTACTTATCCTGGTTGTACAAGGTTTCGGTTTGTACTTTAATTTGCTTCGATACAAACACTTCCAGCTCTGCAAGCATATGCGATTCTTCGCCCATTAATGCTTCAACCACTTTTGGCGAAGCATAAACAACAAATTTATCAGCATCATATGCGCGGTTTACACGAACAATTTCACGCATAATTTCAAAGCAGATGGTTTCAACGGTTTTCACCGTACCTCGGCCCTTACATACGGGGCATTCGCCACACAGTATGTGTTCAATACTCTCGCGGGTTCGCTTGCGGGTCATTTCAATGAGCCCTAGCGACGTAAACCCGTGAATATTAATCTTGGCCCTGTCCTTACTTGTCGCCACTTCTAGACTATGTAAGACACGTCTTTTGTGGTCTGGTTCAATCATATCGATAAAGTCGATTAAGATCATACCGCCTAAATTACGTAACCGAAGCTGCCTAGCAATGGCTTGTGTCGCCTCGGTGTTAGTATTAAAGATAGTTTCTTCTAGGTTTCGGTGCCCAACAAATGCACCGGTATTAATATCAATGGTGGTCATGGCTTCGGTTTGATCGATAATCAAATAGCCGCCTGATTTCAAATCGACCCTGCGTTCAAGCGCCCGCTGGGTTTCATTTTCGACATCATGCAAGTCGAATATGGGCCTGTCGCCCGTATAATATTCCAACTTACCGTTCATTTCAGGTACATATTCTTTCGTGAACTGGAACAGTTCTTGGAAAGATAGCTTCGAATCTATTCGAATTCTGTCTAACTCGGTGCCGACGAAATCACGCAGTACGCGGCGTGCCAGCGGTAAATCTTCATACAAAACATTAGATTTACGCTTCTTCATTCGCGATTGAATTTTGTCCCACAATCGGCGTAAAAAGGCAGCATCTTGCTGTAATTCAGCTTTGCCTACCCCTTCAGCAGCGGTACGTAAAATAAAGCCGCCGTTTTCATCGCAGAATTCTTGCACAAGGTTTTTTAAGCGCTCACGCTCAGCTTCTTCTTCAATACGCTGAGATACACCAACATGAGTAACGCTTGGCATAAACACTAAGTAGCGACTTGGAATAGTAATGTCGGTAGTAAGGCGAGCGCCCTTGGTGCCAATAGGGTCTTTCACCACCTGCACAACGATGTCTTGGCCATCTCGAACAAGCTCACGAATGTCTTGTTTTTGAATGTGACTGGCTGAGACTTCCTCAGCTATTTCATTATGTATAACAATGTCAGAAGCATGTAGGAAAGCCGCTTTTTCAAGACCAATATCTACGAATGCGGCTTGCATACCGGGGAGTACTCGACTAACTTTACCACGATATATATTGCCCACCAGGCCACGCTTAGTATGACGCTCTACGTGTATTTCCTGCAATATCCCATTTTCAATGAGAACCACACGAGACTCTGACGGTGTAACATTAATTAGTAGCTCTGCACTCACGACACGACTCCAAATTCTCTAAGTAACTGCCTTGTTTCATACAAAGGCAATCCAACCACTGCGCTAGCACTGCCGTTTATTGCTTTTACAAACTGACCGCCAATACCTTGAATGGCGTAACTACCTGCTTTATCAGCAGGTTCACCTGTGTCCCAGTATGCGTCAATTTCATCGTTCGTCAATGCGGCAAAAGCTACCTTGGTGGTAATAGTTTGTGTGACTTGCTTGGTGGTAGACGCCACACTAATGGCCGTCAGTACTTCATGCTGGTTGTCCGACAACATTGAAAGAATGCGTCTAGCGTCTTCTTTATCTTCTGGTTTACCCAAACTAACACCGTTAAAGGCAATAAGCGTATCAGAGGCTAACACCCGCGTACTTTCGCTAAGTCCCCCTTCATTCTCTAACCGTACGAGGGCCGTTTTCGCTTTTTGCTCAGCAAGACGAGCCACTTGAGCTTCAGGCGTTTCATTAACAAGAGCTGATTCATCGATGTCTACGGGCTTTACTGAGTGAGCAATGCCCATCTGATCTAAAAGCATGGTGCGACGAGGGGAAGCAGAGGCTAAAACCACTGAATAATTCACGATAGGAGCCTCAAACGTTAACTTATGGAAAACTGGCGACGGGTTTTACGGAGTAGCCAAAATACCCATGGCCATAACAGCATAGAGGTAAGTACAGGCCACAAATAATCCAGTTGGAAATAGATATCTGTAAGTAAGTGCTGCACCCAGAATGTGAGCAAGTGGTAAAGCGAAGAAAGCAACCCTATAACGATAGCTTGTTGCCAAACAGAGTAGTTTCGTAGCCGCTGATAGTTCGCTGCCAAAATATAAATTGAGATACTCAAGCTTAAACTGTGAATACCTAAGGTAGTACCCACCAATATATCCACCGCCACGCCGGTTAAGAAGGCCACGCCAACATTCACGCGATGGGGAAGCGCCATGCTCCAGTACGCAAGCACAATTAGAACCCAATCTGGACGATATAAATCAACTTGAATAGGCAATGGCACGATTTGAAGGACAAGCGCAATCAATAGCGTGGTGACGATAACCGAATGACGCTTACGAATCATCTTCAGTCTCCTCATTACTTATCATGTTGCTTTTACTCTCATTATCCACATCGCTGTCGATAGGTTTACCTTCATCAGCCCACAAGAGTAACAAGTACTTTAGTCGGTCTAATTTCGCCATAGGTGTTACGGTTACAATAGAGAATGGGCGACTTTCATCACGCCGTACTTCTTTTACTGTACCCACGGGATACCCTTCAGGAAAAATTTTTCCTAGGCCGGAGGAAATCAATACATCTCCTGCTTTAATATCTACACTATGAGGAACATGCTCTAAGTACAGCTCGTTGAGCGCCCCACTGCCAGTCGCAATAAAGCGAATGTCATTACGTTGGGAGCGAACGGGAATAGCGTGGGTCACATCGGCAAGCAATAGCACACGGCTGTTAGTGCTACCCACTTCCATAACCTGCCCCACAATGCCTTTTTCATCAATGATGGGTTGAGATAAATACACTCCATCAATGGCACCCTTGTTAATAACCACCTGCTGGCTGTAAGGGTTTTTATCAACCGCCATGAGCTCTGCCACCATTTTACGTAAGTCGTTACGTACAGGCGCATCCAGTAAATGTCTAAGCTGTTTGTTTTCTTGAGATAAGGCTTCAAACCGCTGGAGCTTCTCGCTCATGAGCAACAGTTGATTCGTTAGCTTGTCGTTTTCTTCGAGAAGATCTTCATGGGAGGTTAAGCGCTGGGCGCTTTCGCTTAGCATTAACCGAGGTAAGTTAGCTAAATACTGAAGGGGGCTCATGAATGAATTTAAATAGACCCGTGTCGATTTAAACCCTTCCACTTTGTGATCCACAAAAATAAGTAACGCTGACAACACAATTGCCAGCGCTAATCTATTATTCAGTGAGGGACCGCGAGTAAAAATAGTATCCATAATACAAAGAAGGCAACCTTAAGGTTGCCTTTCCTGTTTACTCATAGCTAAACAGGTCGCCACCGTGTAGGTCAATCATATCGAATGCCTTACCACCGCCACGCGCAACACAAGTTAGTGGATCATCAGCAATAACGACTGGAATGCCCGTTTCTTCCATTAACAAACGATCTAAATCTTTCAGTAATGCGCCACCGCCGGTAAGCACCATGCCGCGCTCTGAAATATCAGAAGCAAGTTCTGGTGGAGATTGCTCAAGGGCAACCATAACCGCAGAAACGATACCCGTAAGCGGCTCTTGCAAGGCTTCTAAAATTTCATTGGAGTTCAATGTGAAGCCACGAGGTACACCTTCAGCAAGGTTACGACCACGCACTTCAATTTCACGCACTTCCTCACCTGGGTAAGCAGCACCAATTTCATGCTTAATACGCTCGGCTGTAGCTTCACCAATGAGTGAACCAAAGTTACGACGTACATAGTTGATGATAGCTTCGTCGAACTTGTCACCACCGATACGTACCGATGAAGAGTACACAACACCATTAAGTGAAATGATAGCTACTTCAGTTGTACCGCCACCAATATCGACCACCATTGAGCCGGTTGCTTCTGATACAGGCAAACCTGCGCCAATAGCTGCGGCCATAGGTTCATCAATCAAATACACTTCCCGTGCACCTGCACCTAGCGCAGACTCTTTAATGGCTCGGCGCTCTACTTGAGTAGAGCCACATGGAACGCAAACTAAAACACGAGGGCTAGGGCGAAGGAAATTGTTGTCATGCACTTGTTTAATAAAGTGCTGAAGCATTTTCTCTGTGACATAAAAGTCGGCAATAACACCGTCTTTCATAGGGCGGATAGCGCGAATGTTACCAGGTGTTCTACCTAGCATTCGTTTGGCTTCTGCACCTACAGCGGCAACGCTTTTTGGTCCAGCAGCTCGCTCTTGGCGAATAGCCACTACAGAGGGTTCGTTGAGTACAATACCTTGGTCTTTAACGTAAATCAGCGTGTTAGCTGTTCCGAGGTCGATGGACAGATCATTAGAGAACATGCCTCGAAGCTTTTTAAACATGAAAAGTGTATTCCTGTTTCTGTGTTATCGCGTGTTAGCAAGGGTGAGATGACAGCGCTTTAACGTGAAGTCGATGTTTATCCGCACACTTTAACAATGGGGGCATATTTGGGCAAGCAGAGAACCATTATTTAAACGATTAGGTTGCGATTAAGTGGAAACCCACTGCACCTTGTACTCACTTCATACCAACTTCTTGTTAAGCGGCTATTTTTAAACCAGTGGAGTAGACAAGCATTTGAACCACAAGTTTCATTTAAATACAGATATTTATTGTTCAATCATCATTGAGTCGGTCAATGTATGCGTTGAAATTAACTCGCTGGCGGTGCATTGGGCGTTGGAGGAAAAGCGATAGAAATAATAGTCTACGCCTGCAATCGTTGTACTGGTTGTTTGGCAACTGGCTTGATACGCACACCCTTCAAGGCCTCTTACTTGGCCAAACGAAGTGGGGCTATTAATAGTACCGCTGCAAGATAGTGGGGTTGCACCTGCGGGGTTTGCCGTGGCCTTTATATGCTCTAGGCCCGCTTTTGCTGCCAACTGGGCGCGAAAACCGATGTTATCCGCAACAACTTTGTTACCAGTAGAAGAAAGTGACGAAGCTAGGGTTAAGCCTAACAGCGCCAGCACTATCATAATAAACAGTGCCGTGACCAACATACTGCCTCGCTGGCGTTTTAGCGAGATAGTGGAGAACGAAGCGTCTAGCATTGCCACACTAGGTAGTGTTTTCCCAGTTCTATTGCTCTTACGCCTTAAAAGCGCTTTATGCACTGAGTGTTCTTGAGGCAAAGGTTTACGGCGCATTTTCAAT
This sequence comes from Alteromonas sp. Mac1, assembly GCF_001562125.1. Taxonomy (NCBI): domain Bacteria; kingdom Pseudomonadati; phylum Pseudomonadota; class Gammaproteobacteria; order Alteromonadales; family Alteromonadaceae; genus Alteromonas; species Alteromonas sp. Mac1. Next base: position 358,228 of record NZ_CP013932.1, on the reverse strand, counting down.
TGCCACCTCGGTCGTCAGACTTAAAACTTCATCGCCCTTTTGGGCGCGTAGGCGTAACATCACCATATTGTTAACCCCACCGTTCACACTACGAACTTGAAAAGGATCGTCGTTTAAGGTACCGCTAGCAGGCGAGGCAGATAAAGCGTTAATGAAGTCCACTCCAAGCCTTGGGCTACTTGCCGAAGCCAAAGGCTGTGTTGTGGTAAACCCAGACTCAAACCGATGAAGTACAGAATTTCTTAAGCAAAAGCTCACCGCTTTTGAAGCAATATAGGCACGATTTACGAGTGATGCTTCAGCAAAAGCATCATTTACCGTAACCTCGAGGGTATCGTCTGTGCTGTCTCTTGTTGCACAATCGCCATCGCCGTCATCGGTACAATTTACAATAGGTTGGCGGTAATCATTAGCGGCGTTATAAACATCTAATACGCTACTTGGTGCAACAATCACAGATGCACTGGTGGAAAAGGGCTGAATGTTATCGAGAGCGTCCACAGGAAATAAGATATCGATAGTATTTTCAGCGGCAGGTTGAATAGAAATGTCGCTGTAACCTGTTACCACATCAGCAGGCACGAACTGCAAGCAATGCTGAGACGATGAGCCCCTTACTCTAACACTGGCAGGCACCGCGCTTTGTAATTCACGAGCCATACGATTCATTGCAAAAGACGTTTGGGCGACAAGTTGCTCTCTTTCACTTACGCCAACAAATACAGACATGCTACTGGTGACCACTTTTGCAATTCCTGTGGCAATCACCCCCATTACCACTAGCACGATAACAAGCTCTACAAGCGTAAAGCCTCGAACCTGGTTCATGGGTGTGCTATTTACCATCAGTAATTCCACCGATAGCTACTAAAGACAATGGTTTCATCGTTAGGAGTAAGAACCGACACGCGTACCAATTTTGCATTGCCCGTATAGCTACCCACGCCCGCCGCATCATCAATACCATCAAGGTTATCATCGTAAAACACCACTACGTTAAGCTGGTAACCTTGATATAGACTTTGCCCACTTTGCGTGATGGTTTGGCCCGCACTGTTTCTAATGACGCTGTAGCCGTGGTAATCATCTACATCATCAAAAGTACTGCGATTTTCTCCACTATCAGGCCCCAAATTTGCGCTAGTTGTGCAACTAATGGTGTCGCTGCATCGTTCACCAGCATTATGCCCACCGCTATTTTCGTCAAATGCCTTACTCAGTATTTCTCGTTGTAGTCCTTGAGCTAACACATTGGCTCGGGCTTGAGTAACAGGTGCCACGCTTTGTTGCGCTTGCGCGCCAAGTAAATCGGTTACAATTAGCATGACAATGCTCGTCACCACTAAGCCAATCACTATCTCAAGTAGTGTAAAACCTTGCTCAGCACGCATAAATAAGCCCCTGACTTTCAACGCAAACGCCTACTGTAGCTGTACCCGAAAAGGTCACTCTGCAAATATTTGATGCGCAACTTCCGCTGGAGGTTATTGGCCGACCAAGGTAATCGAAGTCAATATAAGAAGGCGAAGCAACACCTTCTGAAAACGCAACAGATACTTCTTTACCGCCTATTTCGTCACCCCGCGCCGCTAAAAATGTGGGCGCATTGGTGGCAATAGTGGCGCCACAGCTAGCTGATTGATTTGCACTGGAGTAATTAACAACAGTAGGGCCGTAAGCACCGTCACCAGACGAACTTACAATAGTTCGATAGCAATAGCCTGCGCGGTTATCTTGCATTGCTTTGCCTTGAATATTTCGTAAGGTAGAGAGAAAACGAAATTGAAGGGAGTATTCTGTGTAGCCGGTATCATCTTGTATTCGCGCAGAAGCGACCACGCCTATAATACCAATAACGACGATGACAATAATAAGCTCAAGGAGCGTAAAGCCAGCGCCCCGGGCTTGACGCTGGCCAGGAACGAAATGCCTGGCCATGTGCTAGGTAATGTTTAGCAAGCAGTCGAGGTCAATGTGATAGTCGGTGAACCACCCGCTGTCGCATTTCTGTATTCAACAAAACAGTTAGCACCTTCAAAACCGTCAGGGTAAATGCGAGCCCACGTACCGTTAGCACTCACATACCAATCTGTCGTGCCTTGGTCCGCTGTGGTGTTTACTGCACGAATATCTAAGTTCATGTACGAATCTAACTGCACAGTCGTTGTGTTGTTGTTGTCATCGAAATATGTGCTGTACGGGTAACCATAACGAACGTTGATGTCAGTGCCGTTCACAGTGATGGTTGTGTTAGACGATGCAGTCGCGCCAGCAATAATTGCTTTTGCATGGATAGCTTCTGTAGCACTAATCAGTGCGCCTTCCACCCCTTCTAACGTAGCAATACGAGCGTCAGTTTGGAAACCTACAAACCGAGGCGCAGCGGTCACCGCTAAAATACCAAGAATTACGATAACTATGACTAGCTCAATAAGGGTAAAACCACGTTGCTGCATAAAAATTTCCTTTTGTTTCAATTACGTTTATTATTACAAAAATGACGTTATTGAATATAAAACTTTAGTTTAAAAATCACTACTTTACGTATACAACTCGATACATAATTATGAGTTTGAATCATTACTAAATACGATAACTTGACCTATCCGTGGGTCGTACAGAAACCCATCACCTTGTGTATCATTCGTAGGGCTACTGTTCAGATTTTTTATAGACTGGCTAAGGTAATAATAGCAAAGGTCATTACCACTTGCGCCGCTGCCACTACTATTTGTAGCAAAGTATCGGTAACCGTCAAATGGTGACTCTGAAAAACTCGACGTGATGGAAGGCGCACTTTGCATTATTAAGCTAAAAATACTTTCGCAGTCTAATGCGGTAATCGCCGTATCTTGACTGTTACCATCACCATTTAGCAAGCCTGTCGGATAACCGGTGTCCTGATCAACCGCAACATTAATGCCATCAAGGGTTACAAAGGTTTGATTGGTAGACGCATTCTCTTCCGGGCGACCTTCTATCTCCCATTGTGCGCGCACTAGTCCAACACCTGTGGCGAAACCACCTGCAACGCCCTCAACTGTGGCATCTTCAGCTTGTTCAGTAATATCAAGAAAGCGTGGAATCGCCACGGCCGCTAATAGCCCAAGTAATACGACTACAATCACAAGCTCGATTAGCGTAAAGCCTAATTGCTTTGCTGCTATTTGATGCCGTTGTTTTTTCATTTGGACCACCCCAGTTTTTCTCATTATTAAAATTCAGTTTGTTTACTACTGTTCGTCTTCTGGAACCACATCACCACGAAATACAAAGTAGTCAAAGTAATCCCCCGCACTTAAGGAAAATCGGCAACGCGCATTCACGGCCTCATCGTCGACTAACTCACCACGGAAATATTCACCACGTACATTAAAACCATTAACTATCATAGGCACTGTTAGCAACGCGTTCCAAAGGGACTTACATCCTTGCACAGAAGGCGACACTTCTGGCCATCCTTCATGACTCATTAGCACAGGCGTACGTCCAACTTCATTACCTTGCCTATCATAGTGCGTAAGCAGAATGCGAACTGGCCGCCCTTCTGACTGCCACTTCCAATGGGCGGTTACTGCAGACTCTTCCAACTTGAGCGCTAACTGCCTAAGCATTTGGCCCTCAAAATTAGCTTCGCTGGTATTCAGTCGCACTATAAAAACGGCCATTAATGAAGCAAACAACGTGATCACAATAATATTGATAAATAGGGATCGGTTGTTATTTTTTGCGGCTTCGCTTTTCGTCACCATGTTACTACCCTTGCTGCTATTGCTTTTTAGCAGTCATTAATTGTTCTTAACATACTGTTATAGCACATCTTTAAGATAGGGAGTTATACGCCTTTTATTGCATTCATCATGTCCCACATGGGGGTGAAAATACCCAGTGCGAGTACCAGTACCATGGCTGCCACTACCACAATCAAAAAAGGCTCTATCTTTGCTGTCAGATTTTTAAGATCGTAGTCAACTTCACGTTCATAGAACTCCGAAGCCTCAACCAATAATTCATCCACGCGACCTGTCTCTTCACCCACGCGAATCATCTGCATCACCAAAGGTGTAAATAGTCCGCTTGCTGCACTCACTCGTGCTAGCCCCTCGCCCTTTTCAATGCGCTCGCGCATCCCAATAATTTTTTGCCCCATATACACATTCCCCACCGCGTCTGAGGTTAAGTTTAGTGCACTGGTTAAGGGGACGCCCGCGCGCAACATCATTGAAAAGCTTCGACAGTAGCGGCTAAGTAAAGAACGATTGAAAATACTGCCTACTATGGGCAGTGAAAGCTTGCGTCTATCCCAATTCAAACGCCCAACGTTGGTGCTTAATGAACGCCTAATCATGTAGGCAATAAATATCCCGCCAGCAATTAGCATGTACCAATAGTTCAACAAGAAATCTGAAGTGCCTATAAGTGCTCGGGTCATTAAAGGCAACTCAGCATTAAACTTAGAAAACATATCGGCGAACTTCGGAATAACAAAGATATTAAGCACCACAAACGCGCCGGCTAAGGCAATAAGCACAAAGATAGGATAACGAGTGGCGGCTTTAATTTGTTTACGGGTTTCTTGCTCACGCTCTAAATATACCGCCAATTGAGCGAAGGCATCTTCTAACTGACCGGTGTTCTCGCCAACATGAATAATGCTCACAAACAATTGATTAAAAATTTTAGGGTGCTGATTTAGGCCAGAAGATAAGGTTCTGCCTCGCTCCAAACTCACGATAGCATCTTCAAGAGCAAGTTTAAGGCGAATAGAATTACAGGATTCCGCTAAACCAGATACCGCTTTTAGTAAAGGAATACCCGCTTTGGTTAGTGAGTACATTTGACGACAAAAAATAACTAAATCGTCCAAGGTAACTTCTGGTACAAACCAGCCTTGCCAGCCGGAAACAACACTTTCTTTTTTTGCACTCAGGGGGGCAATAGCAATGGGCGTTACACTACGAGCACGCAACATTGCCGCTGCACTTGTTGCATCGTTCGCATCTAACTCGCCTTCAGTAAGGGCGCCATTTCGTTCGCGCCCCTTGTAGCTAAACCGTGCCATCTATCATTGCCCTGTTGCGCCGTGGTGTGATGTGGCGTGGTCAGTGGTTTCAGAAGAGGGGGCATCTTGGGCTACCATCTCAACCAATTTTAAGACTTCTTCCACACTGGTTACGCCCATTTTTGCGTAAGTCAAAGCAGATTGAGGTAAAGAGCGATAACCTGCGCTTTTAGTAGCCGCATTGCTAAACCCTTGAATATCACTGGCCTTTAAATGATTCATCATGTTCTCACTCATTTCGAGCAACTCAAAAACCCCTATTCGCCCTCTGTATCCGGTTTGATTACACTTCTGACATCCGCGACCTTGTTTAAAGGCAACATCTGCGGCATTTTCATCAATACCGTTTAGCCACACCTTTTCATCATCTGTTGGTGTATAGGAGGTGGTGCAATTATCACAAATTCGACGAACCAAACGCTGAGCAATAATGCCTCGAAGAGAACTTGCGACCAAGTAACCTGGCGCGCCCATATCTAATAAGCGCACTACACTGGAGATAGCATCGTTGGTATGCAAGGTTGAGAGTACTAAGTGACCGGTCAATGCGCCACGAAGTCCAATTTCTACCGTTTCTTGATCTCGCATTTCCCCCACCATAATAATGTCGGGGTCTTGTCGTAGTGTGGTTCTAAGTACGTTTGAAAACGTCAGGTTGATTTTAGGGTTTACTTGAACCTGATTAATACGGGGCAAGCGGTATTCCACCGGATCTTCTACGGTGATAATTTTCGACTTTGCCGTATTTAATTCGCTTAGTGCACCATACAAGGTGGTCGTTTTACCGGAACCCGTAGGCCCGGTCACTAAAATCATTCCATGGGGGCGGCGTAATAAATTTCTAAAGCGGGTTAACTGCGCTGAAGGCATGCCGGTTTGTTCTAGGGTAAGTAGCCCTGCTGACTGGTCGAGCAAACGCATCACCACAGACTCACCACCTTGTACTGGCATGGTGGACAAACGCACGTCTATTTTGTGCCCTTTAACTTTAATTTGAGTGCGGCCATCTTGCGGTAGACGCTTTTCGGAAATATCTAGCCCCGCCATCAGTTTTAAGCGCAGCACTAATGCCGCCGCTATACTTTTCTCGGGAATAACAGTTTCTTGTAAAACCCCATCCACTCGCTGTCGTATTCTCAACTGATTCTCATCAGGCTCTATATGAATATCAGACGCTTTTGCTATCACGGCATCTTCAAAGATAGATTGAAGTAAGCGGGCAACTGTTGTGTCTTGATCCCCTGCACCACCAAGCTCTATATTGAAGTTATCTTCGGTATCGTATTCTTCTGCCAGCTCTTGGGCAAAGCTCGCAATTTCTTGGGTTTTTCGATAGAAAGTATCGTAAGCAGTAAACAGCTGTTGTTCGCTTACTACCGCGAGTTCAATTTGCCTGTTTAACGTTTCTGAAAGATGATCTACCGCGGTTAAATCTGCCGGATCTGACATGGCGACTAGCAGGGTGTCCCCCTTATCATCAATAACCAGTGCGCGATATCGCCTAGCTTGAATTTCAGGTAGAAGCAGCACCGCTTGTTGATTCACGCGATATTGATCGATATCGATAAGCGGAACATTTAAATGCCGCGATAATAATTCAAGCATTTGGTGTTCAGTCACCAGCCCCATTGAAATCAATGTGGCACCTAACTTACGGCCTGTACTTTTTTGCTCAGACAGTGCTGTCATTAGCTCATCAGCACTGATCAAATTGTGCTGAACAAGAAGGTCGCCAAGGCGAATTCTGGGTTTATTCATTTACTACTTCCCGAAGCCTAGCTATGCGCTCTTGCACATAATGGTGTACGTCTGGTGATAGGGTTTGCTGCGTATCAATCTGTATTACTTGGGAGAAAGCGCTTAACGCCAGTGCCGAATGCTGCAGACTGTCAGCACTTATCGCAGCACCTAACCACCACTTGGGCTCTAAAGGTCGCCGCTTAGTTAGCGCTAAATAATCATTAAGAGACTTGTCGAACACGCTATGTTGCTGCAGTAAATTCGCTCTAAAACTGAGTAACTCAATAGTCAGTGGGTTGCTGGGTGAAGAAACAGCCTCACTTGCGTTCTGTATCGCTATTTTAGTTAGCCCTTGCTTCACATACAAACGCGACAACATTAGGCGAACACTGTGATCATCCGGCGTATTCACAAGCATACGTTGTAACAATGCCTGCGCTTGGTCTATTTGCCCGCTGGCAAAGAGTAAGGACGCTAGCTTCTTCTTAGCGCCACTATCACTTGGGTGGCTTTGCACTTTTTGCTGCATTAGCCCAATGGCTGTGTTGTAGTCATTATTATCTAGGGCTAAACGAACCTGCTCTTCTATCGCAGGGGCGCTTCTAGTGTTATCAACCTGTTTTGAAAAGCTCGGCACTGGTGCCGACTCGACTGTTTTTAGTCTGTCTACCGACTTCGATGTGGTCTGCGCTTCAGCAATGCCAGTGGCGTTAATATCTGGGCTAGTTATAGGGTTAGGGTTTGCATTAGTAGCAGCAACCGAACTTGGGCTTTTCTGAGGTTCACCCTCTTTACCCTCGTTACCCTCTATGTTTTTCGCCGTTTCTGAAAAAGTAACCGGTGCTACTGGGGCTGACGTCTGCACAGTTGTTGATAAAATCTGCTGCGCATCCATGTCGTCGTTTTGCACAACGCGAGATTCAGTGCTTGGTTGAGCGCTTGCATTAGATGGGGTGGACAAGGAGGCGGGCAAAGAGGCAGCCAAGACAGCGGAGCTTTGCTCACTTGATGCAACTTCGTCGATATCTGTAATCGACCTTGATTCAGAGGCCAATACCGTGGGGGATACCGGGGGAGATTCAGACGATATCACCGATGATGAAACCGATGCCGCAGGGTTAAGTAGCACCCACGTAACTAACGCGATGGTCACGATAACCAATAACGCCACAACGACAGTAAGCGCACTTACTGGCTTTTTTTGTGGGGCCTCATAGCGGGCTTGCGGTTGTTCAACGCCCTCGCGAGCTTCAAGATCTTTCAGCATTTTATTCACAACACTCATACCATCCCTCCCAGCTCGAGCACACTGGCAAGGGTAACCGAAACCACCGCACCGGCTGCTACCAAAGAAGGCCATAGAGCAAGAGAAGCGTACCAAGGCAATGTGGTGGCTTCGGTATCAGCAATCGCCAATTTAATGTGTGATACATCCACTTTGTACTTACCTTCGCCGTACGCCAGCATCATGGCCTTATGACACAATACATTGACAAGTCTTGGCGTACCTTTCGTAGCCATAAACATCAGTCGGCAACACGCTAGGTCGAACACCTCTTCGCCTGGATGCCCTGCTACTACTAAGCGATGTTTTACATAATGGTATATTTGGTCAGTATCCATGTGCGATAGCGAATAACTGAATGTAATGCGCTGCTTTAGCTGTCGCAGTTCTGGCATTGAAAGCTTTTGATTGAGCTCTGGCTGCCCAAACAACACCACCTGCAATAGTTTGCGGCTTTCGGTCTCTAAATTAGTCATTAAACGCAGCGCTTCAATACTTTCAACCGGTAACGCTTGCGCTTCATCAATCACCAAAACAGCACTTCGCTGCTGGGCATTAATATCGATAAGTCGCTCTTGAATACATTGGGTGAAACGCTGCTGATCGCAGGTTTGCCCAATATCTACTCCTAGCTCGCTTGCCACTGCACGGCGCAATTCGTCTGGGCTTAAAAGAGGGTTTGGAATATAGGCTGATTGAAAATGCGCGGGTAACTCATTAAGAAACTTACGACAAATAAGGGTTTTGCCTGTACCGACTTCACCAGTTACTTTAATAAAACCTTCACCAGATTTAAGCGCAGTGAGTAACACCTCACTGGCTTCAATATGACTGGGTAGACCGTAAAAAAAACTGGTGTTTGGCGTTAAAGTAAACGGAAGCTCTCTAATGCCAAAATGATACAAGTACATACTTAATCCACATACAACCAATCCACCATATTTTGGCGACTGGTTTCTAGTTGCTGTTCGAACGTGTCGTGTCCTACAACAGTGGGTTTGAGTAAAATGATAAGTTCTTTTTTCGTTTCGCTAACTTGGCGATTCTTAAATAATTCACCAAACAAGGGAATGTCACCCAATAATGGCGTTTTTGATACCATATCGGTTTGACTGGTTTGCATTAACCCACCTATCACCACAATTTCGCCAGAGCCAGCTCGAATTATGGTGTCTGACTCTCGAATGGTGCTTTGTGCCAATGGCAATACAATTTGCTCATCATCCATGGTCACAACTTTTTGCTGCTCAGCGGTTTCAATAACCGATGGGTGAACATGTAAAAGTACCGTGCCTTTGTCATCAATTTGTGGTGTTACATCTAGCGCAATACCCGAGAAAAAGGGTGTAAGCTCAATATCCGGTGAAATAGACGTTGTCGTACTGGTTACCGTGCTGTCGCTTGACACATCAGTGACAAAATATTCATCGTCACCCACTTTAATAACCGCTTTTTGGTTATTAATCGCGGTAACACGGGGGCTTGAGAGCACCTGTACATTCCCTTGCGTCGACAGTAACGACAATACCCCAGAGAAATCTTTGTTCAAAAATGCGAGGCTTGTCACACCACCGAGGGTAGTGCTGATATCATTACCTAAGGTGCCCGCCGTAGTTGAAAGTGAGAAGTCGGTATTTCCTGTATTGGCCAGTATTTCATTCCAATTAATACCCTGCTGATAACCGTCATTCAGTTCAACTTCTAAAATACGGGCTTCCAAAATAACTTGCTTGGTTAAATTAGCTTCTGATGTTTTCAAAAAGCGGCGTATGTCAGACAACTCATCAGGCATGGCCCGCACCGTAACCAAACTAGCTTGCGGGGTAACAAATACAGCACGACCGTTTTCTTTACCTACCATAGCTTCAAGACTCACTTTTAAGTCAGCCCAAAAGTCTGTTTCAGTACGAGTGTTTATGGTTGTGCCGTTAGTATTACTGTTGTTCTGACTTCCATAGCTATCGGAACTACTGAAGTTGCCACTGTACGAGCCCGAAGAAGAACCATTGTTGTTATTTTGATTATTATTTTGCGTTACACCGCCGGAGGTAATACTGGTTTGGGTTGTGCCGCTTCGCTGCATGTAGAGGTAATTAACGGCAAAGGTTTCAGTACGCATACCTGCAGCGCGCACTTTAAAAACCGTTCCTGAGCGCGCAATGTCATAGCCATATAAGTCACTGAGTAATGACATCACTTCATCTATTGTGACTTGCTTGAGTTGCAGCGATACCGACCCAGTTACTTGCGGATGAATAGCAACACTGTAAGGCGTACCTTCAACCAAGCCTGCGAAAAAGGCGCTTATAGGCACGCTTTGCGCGTTAACATCGAAACGCTGTGGCCCGAACAAACTGTTAGTTGAAGACACACTTTCAGGTGCTGCCAATGCAGCTGATACCGCAGAGGGAATGGGCACTGGGGTATTTACTTGAGAAGATTTACGCGCTTTTTCTGTATCAATTTGTTCTTGTAAGTCTTGTTCAACTTTTGACACGAGCTGCTGAGGCTCTGATGTACTCTGACAACCTGTCATCGCTAAAGCTATGCTTAATACTCCAAACAGACGGGGTAACTTGCCCATTTTACAGATCCTCTGATACATTTTTTTTAATTGTTGTTATTGGCGCTAGAGACAATACAGTTCGTACGGGCTTGGCATAACGGGTTTTCAAAATTACCACGGTATTCTTAGTTATGCTTTCTACTTTACCCTCGGCAATATCATCCCCTTCCCTGACCACTTTATTATTAATAATGGCATGCTTACTTTGCGCAGAATACATAATGGCACTTAAGGAAAACTCCCCTTGCTGCGTAGCACCAATGCCTGCCATTTTGGTATTTCCAGGGCGAGTTGGGTCTTGCTGTGCAAACAACAAAAATGAGCTAAAAGTGAGCACTATCGTTAGTATTAGTTTAAACACGGATAAATGTCCTTTGCGTGCTAACGGTATAAAACTCTATTGTCACTTTTCCGTTAGGGTAATCGCTAACTTGGTAATCCATCGCTTCCCAATAAAGCTTTATATTTTCTTTTTGAGCACGTTGAAGAAAGTCTCTTATATCAAAATAACTACCGCTGAAAATTAGGGTTAGGCCATGTCGATAAAGCGTAAGCTCCGATAAGTCTTCACGTCCTGCAAATATATTAACCGGCGCAATAGTTGCCATAGATTCCAAGCGCACTTGTTGTGCATCGTCAAACATACGACTAACCAAAGCTGGCATTTCATCGGGGGTGACTAGGGTTTTAAGTTCATCTCTAAATCGCTGTTCCAATATCGCATCTTTTTCTTCTAATTCTGCAATGCTTGATATCAAGGCCTTGTCGGGATCCTCTTCTAGCGCTTCGAGATAAATTTGCAATTGTTGGTTTAATGAAGAGGCTTGCGTGGCTTCAGACGCAAGCCTTCTTTCCATCGATTGCGACTTTTTCCAAAGTGGCTCGATGAAAAACGTAAAACCAATAAGGACAATCACCACTAAGCCCGCAACGAAGAGCATGATGAGTTCTCGGGGGCTCATGGCGGCTAGTTTACTGTTCAAGCTATCTTTGCTCATTCTGGTGCCACCTCACCGTCTTGATCAGCTGGTTCACTGAGTAACTCAAACGACAACACACCATTTGGATTGCCATCTTTGTTGATATCACGGCTTAATTTAATGACTTCAAATTCTTTTTCTTCAAAGTAGGTAGCGTTTCCTAGTCGTTTTAACCACGCTGGCAATGCACCTGGGTCGTTTACCTTTCCATATAATGACAATCGCTCACTGTGCACCACAAATCGCGTTAGCCATAGAGAACCATCTGCAATATCGGCAAAACCATTTAGGGCTTGGTAAAATGGCGCCTGCTCTCTGGTTTCTTGCCCACTCAATTCTTCTATAAGTAAAGTTTTTTGGCTGACCGAAAGGTTTAACGTTTCGAGCTCTTCAGATAAAACTTGTGATGGCTTTCGTTCAGCTAATTGAGATTTCGCCATGGCTAAGTCTTCATCAAGCTGGATAGTTCGCTCTTGCGCTTGGTTTAACACTGCACTTTGTTTTTGAACCGTCGCGCTCAACCTCATTGTAACTAGCACAATTATCAGTAATGTGAGTAACCACACTACGAGCATTGTGCTTGTATTCAACCAGCGAAACTCCGGTTTAAACTCTGGCCAATAGAGGTTAATCCGCTGTCTCATTTTAACTCTCCTGCAGTACTCATAGTAGGAGGTGCTATAGGTTGTGGAACCAATGCACAAAACGCAGCACTTAAGCTCACCAAGTTCAGCCGATAAACATCAATTTCATCGCTGACTTGAATAGGCGAAATTAACTGGTCGATTTGTGCCGGAATTAACTGGCTGAGCTGCATCTTAAGCGTACTAGAATGCGGGGAGTCTAACCGAAATAAAACCGAACGGATGGGCGGTTGGCGCAACTGACTTTCAAAGTGATCCATAGAGCGTTGAATTTGCACACCCAAATTATCAAGCAGTCCCATTTCCAATTCTTCTTGGGAAAAGGAGCCAATATTTTCAAAACCTTTTAACCGCCGAGAAGAATAAAGGTTTCCATCTTTAACCACATTCAAAACCACTTCTTCACCGGCTTCTTGTGTTAACAGTACGGTGGCGCTTTCCATTGACGGCATGAGCTCGCATAGCGCTAATTCAGCAGTCGTGATTTCTTTTAAAGTGACATCGGCGGATTGGATATGGCTGACAACATCAGCAATGACAGAGCGAGGTAGCGCGAACACATTTACCTTGTTCGTGCCTGCAAGGGGCACGGGCAAATCGACATAATCAAATACATAGGCTTTGTCGCTACCCAATATTTCAGCAACAGACCATTGCAGTGCACCGTGAACTTCATCGTTCTCAACATTTGGGCGGTCTAGTTGTAACGCGCTGTACCAACTGTGAGACATACACACGCAGGTTGAAATACCAAGAAGGTTTTTTTCCTTTAGCCAAGTATGAAGCTTTTCACCCCATTTTTCTGGTGTTACCGTTTCTTCGTCAACTAAAACTATTGAATCTTGCTCACGCTTTACGATGCAGAAGGATACAGACTCAGCGTCTACAGAAACGCCGAGCACATGGTGCTTGGGAACACGTCTAAATTTCTGCTTTAGGTATTGGCGCCATCCAATGTGCATTGTAAAATCTTTGACCATGAATAATTGTGTTATTACAACAAAGTAATAACAATAGCACCAGTAGACGAAAGTTGTTTATTTTTAAGAATATTTCAACTTTTTATTAAACGAGTCACACCCCAATAGCCGTTATTTTTTTCCGTTATTTCCCAGCCTCTTTTAGCCAGAAAAACACGAATGTAACGATTACTCATACCGTGTCCAAACACAACAATTTGAGCGTGCTGTTCGGCTTTCTTTTCGAGTTCATGGGCAGCTTTACCAACGCGATTTTTAGCCTCAATAAAAGACTCAAACCGCCCAGCTTTCCCACAAATCCACATTAACCTGTTTAATAAAACCCAATGCCAAGCTCGTAATCTAAGTGGCAACCTGTAATAGGGAATATCCATCTCTTTTAGCTCAGGAATAACATCGGTTGCAGGCTCGCCCATATAATAATTCGCTGAAAGCTGTGCTCTTTTTAGCGGGCTAGCGATGATATGGTGTGTGGCAAACTGGCGCTTTTCATTTGGGTAATGGGCACTGTCTAAAGGTGACTGATTGTATTGGCGAACCCAATTGGTAAATTCGCCTGCACTTAATTTATTATTGTGAGCAGACAGTGGCTTCCCGTGCCGGATCAGAATTATTTCCTTCATCCTATCCTCCTTTTTACTAATAGCATCAAAGCTAGATAGCTAAATATATTGTCATTTTTAAGTATATTGAACATAAAAAAAGCCCGCACTTTGTGAAGTAAAGATGCGGGCTGTTAAGATTTTATAGTTAATATCTACGCAGATTGCTGCATATCGACACTTTTTGAAACGCGACTCGTTATATAGCTTTCTAGGTTGGCTTGCTCGCTTTGGTTTAAACGTAAACCATGTTTAGTACGGCGCCAAATTACGTCTTCAAGGGACATCGCCCATTCGTGATCAATAAGGTAGTCAACTTCAGCTTTGTACATGTCGGCACCAAAGTTCTCACCCATGCTATCGAGTCCGTTTTTGCCTTCAAGGAACTTAATACATAACATGCCGTATTGACGCGCATAGCGAACCCCTAACGACTCAGATAACCATGGATAGTCGTGTTGAAGCTGTTTAATCAAATCTTCTTTATTAGTGAACGCGCCACCTGGAAGTGGTACATCTTTCGTCCAGGCTTTCCCTGCCTTTGGAAACAAACTAGTTAGCTTATCTACTGCATGCTCGGCAAGTTTTCTATAGGTCGTAATTTTACCACCGAAAATATTAAGCAATATTGGCGAAGACTCAGTTCCGCTTAGTTCCACTTTATAATCGCGAGTTAGCTCTTGAGCAGACGCATTTTTCTCTTCAAGCAATGGGCGCACGCCACTGTAGCTATGAACAATATCGCTTTCATCAATTTTCGTTTTAAAGTACGTATTTACCACTTCGACCAAATATTCAGTTTCATCTTCAGAAATAGCGGCTTGCGATGGCTCACCAACATAGTTCTCATCGGTAGTACCAACGAGTGAAAAATCATCTTCGTAAGGAATAACAAAAACAATACGGCCATCTTTATTTTGAAGAATATAAGCTTCTTCTGTGTCGTAAAGTTTAGGCACAATGAAATGACTGCCCTTCACCATACGCATTGCGTTAGGATTTTTGGTGTCGGCAAGTCTATCTAGGAATGAAACAGCCCATGGGCCAGCTGCATTGACAACAGCCTTAGCATTAATTGTAAACGTTTTCCCTAATGCGTCTTTTAAAGTGACTTTCCATAACTTATCTTGTTTTTCAGCACTAATACATTCAGTACGTGTATAGATGCTAGCACCTTGGTCTTGCGCCGCTAGTGCATTTAATACCACTAAACGAGCATCATCTACCCAACCATCTGAGTATTCAAAACAGGTTGTAATATCGTTAACCAACGGGCCTGTAGGTGACGTAGACATTTTCTTTGAACGCGGTAATACATTGCGTTTGGCTAGTGAATCGTACAAGAACAAACCAATACGAATCATCCATGCAGGACGAAGATGCTTTTGATGAGGTAAACGAAAACGTAAAGGCCACATAATATGTGGGGCTTTTTCTAATAGTACTTCACGCTCGGCGAGTGCTTCTTTTACAAGGCGGAACTCATAATGCTCTAAATAACGTAAACCACCATGAATTAACTTGCTGCTAGACGAAGACGTTGCACCTGCAAGATCGCCTTTTTCACATAGTGCTACCGAAAGTCCGCGACCAGCCGCATCTAATGCTACTCCGGCACCATTTACACCGCCGCCAACCACTAATACGTCAACGGTTTGTGTACTATTTGTATTCTGATTCATGTTCTCGCCCCTTTCGGCTTCACTAGCATGCTGGCTATTTGACAACCAAAAAGAAAACATGTCAACACAAAACGAACATTAACGAACATTCTTGCGCAATTTTAACCTACACGACTGAACCGCCGGTTAAACATAGGCTCACAGTTTAAAAGAAACTCTTAAGGAGATTAGGTATGCCCACGTGCTTTATGTATAGCCATTAGCTTACATAACCATAGCAGTTAATACGTGGCTAACAAGGCTGTTGGGCTACTACAGCAATGCCAATCACAATGCTGTTTTTTTGGAGTTAGTGATGACACTGTTAAGTTGTTACAAAGGTAATAGATTGGCCGCTTAGGCTTTAATGAAACTGATATTGTTTTCGTCGATAATTTTTCGAATAGCAGGAGGCGGTGTTTGGTCGCACACTAGGCAATCTACCTGAGAAATATGCCCTTGTTCTACCATGGCTCGGCGCTCAAACTTACTGTAATCTGCTGCAAGAATAACGTGTTGGGTGTGTTCCAGTATCGCTTGGGATACTTTTACTTCCCTAAAGTCAAAATCAAGCAAGGCACCGTCGGCACTTATTCCACTTATGCCTATAATGCCGTAATCCATTCGAAATTGACTAATGAAGTCGCAGGTGGCTTCCCCAATAATACCGCCATCTCGGTAGCGTACTTCGCCCGCGGCGATAATCACTGAAAAGTCTTCTTTCGCAGAAAGAATGGTCGCGACATGAATGTTATTTGTTACCACGTGCAAGTTTTTATGATTAAGCAACTTACTCGCTATCATTTCGGTGGTGGTGCCAATATTTATAAATAATGAAGCTCCGTCGGGGATCATGTCAGCCACGGCCTCAGCGATTCGTTCTTTTACTTCGCTGTTTTGTGTTTTGCGTTCTTGATAAGGGGTATTCTCCCAACTTCGATTAAGCCCAGCGCCACCATGGTATCGACTAACAATACCAGCCTCAGCAAGCTGGTTTAGATCGCGACGAATAGTTTGGGGGGTAACGTCACAGCGAGTGACCAAGTCGTCAATAGACATGAAGCCATTTTGTTTGATAAAGCTAACAATTTTTTCGTGTCTTTGCGTTTGGTTCATTGGGTCATTCCTTGTGGCGATTTAGCCATTATACGTGGTTCACCTTTGCCTGCCTATGGCAATTCGAACACTCAAATGTTCGTTTTCGAAAATATAGCATTGTTAAACTGGTGTAAATGGTGCAAACTCTTAGCAAATTATGTTCAGGAGACGTGTCATGGGCCAATATATTCTTGCCATAGACCAAGGAACTACGAGTTCACGTAGCATTATCTTTGCACCAGATGGCGCCATTGTAGCCGTTGCGCAACAAGAGTTTTCTCAAAAATATCCTCAAGATGGATGGGTAGAGCATGATCCTGAAGAAATTTGGGAAAGCGTAACCACTACCATGAAACAGGTATTTGATAAGTGCTCGTTATCACCTGAAGATATCGCTACGGTTGGCATCACCAACCAACGTGAAACCACGTTGGTTTGGAACAAAGACACAGGAAAGCCTGTATACCCCGCTATAGTGTGGCAAGACAGACGTACCGCTCAGCAATGCCGCGAACTCGATGACGATGAGAGTTTGGTTGCGCATATCACCGAATCCACAGGTTTGTTGCTAGACCCTTATTTTTCAGCCTCTAAACTGGCTTGGATCTTAGACAACGTTGAAGGTGCGAGAGAACAAGCCGAAGCTGGCGATCTTCTTTTCGGTACGGTGGACACTTTTTTAATTTGGCGTTTGACCAACGGCGAATCTCACAAAACCGATGCGACCAACGCATCCCGTACTATGTTGTTCGATATTAATAAACAATGTTGGGATGAGCGTTTACTCACCACCTTTAATATTCCTAAATCAATGCTTCCTGAAGTCATGGATTGTGCTGATGAATTTGGTGTTGTGAGTAAAGATATCTTGGGCTGTACTATCCCTATTCAAGGTGTAGCCGGCGACCAGCAGGCTGCGCTTGTTGGCCAAGCTTGTTTCGAAAAAGGCATGGCAAAAAGTACCTATGGTACAGGCTGCTTCATGATTTTAAATACAGGTGATGAGCCGCTTCAATCTAAGAACCGTTTGTTAACTACCGTCGGCTACAGGCTGAATGGTAAAACCACATACGCCTTAGAGGGCAGTATTTTTATGGCCGGCGCTACTGTGCAATGGCTAAGGGATGGCTTGAAGCTTATTGACGATGCATCCGAAACCGAAGCCTTGGCACAAAGAGCGCGACAAGATAATGGTGTATTCCTTGTACCAGCATTTACCGGATTAGGCGCTCCTTATTGGGATCCCGACGCCCGAGGTGCGATTCTAGGCCTAACTCGAGACACCGGCATTAGCGAAATTGTTGCCGCGGGTTTGCAATCGGTATGTTATCAAACCAAAGACTTACAAAAAGCCATGGAAAGTGATGGCGCAAGGCCAACGACCATTAGAGTCGATGGCGGGATGTCTCGAAACGATTGGGTAATGGGATTCTTGTCTGATGTATTGGGCGCAGAAGTTGAACGCCCCGAAATTACTGAAACCACCGCACTTGGTGCCGCATTCCTTGCTGGCCTTCAAGCTGGTGTATTTACCTCTGTTGATTCTCTTACCGAGTGCTGGAAAAGCGATAGTATTTTCACACCTCGACTTTCAAAAGAAGAGCGCGATAAGGCCTATGACGGCTGGAAAAACGCCGTTGCTCGCATTCGCTGCAGTTAATTTACCCCTCCCTTATACAGCGCGGTAATAAACCGCGCTTTTAATATAAAAAAATATTTTTATAACATTGTCATTACAATGTAAATTTGTGTTACTATCAAAAATTAAGGAAAACGTTTACCTTTTTCCTTACAAATAAAACCCTATAAAATTCATAGCGTTAATAATAATAAATTGAACTTTGGGTTAAAGAATGTGTAAAGAAAATGTTAACTAGCTTGGTCAAGATGCCAAATATAAGCTAAATGTTAATTAAAATATGTAAAACACAGCCGAAATACGGAGAAAACATAGTGACACATAAAACCAACACATCAATGATAGGTCCTATCGCGAAACGCTCACTTTTAGGTGTTGCTGTCGCTTCTGCCCTATACGCGCCAGTTGCACTATCTCAAGAAGCTAATACAAGCTCTGCGAACGATGCCCCTGTTGAGGTTATCGAAGTACGCGGTATTGTAAGCAGCTTGAAGCGTGCCATGGCTGACAAGAAAGAAAACTTAGCTGTTTCTGATGGTATCGCTGCAGAAGATTTGGGTAAATTCCCAGATTTGAACGTTGCTGAATCACTACAACGTATTACGGGTGTGTCAATTGACCGTAGTGGTGGTGAAGGTCAACAAGTTACTGTGCGTGGTTTCGGTCCTCAGTTCAATACTGTACTTGTAAATGGTCGTCAGTTAGCTTCTGATGACGCGGGTCGCGCGTTTAACTTTGACATTTTAGCCGCAGACCAAATTACAGGTGCTAATGTTTATAAGAGTGGCGTTGCTAACCTTCAATCAGGTGGCATCGGCTCTACTATCAACGTTTCTACTGCTCGTCCTTTCGATTACGATGGATTCCAAGCAGTAGGCAGCGTTAAAGGTATGTACGAAAGTTTGTCTGAGGAAGTATCTCCTCAAGCCTCTTTCTTAGTAAGCAATACCTTTGCAGACGACAAACTTGGTCTATTGCTCGCCGTTTCTCATCAGGAACGTGAAGTTCAAATTAACCGAATTCAAACCGCGGGCTGGCGTCCAGGTTTAACGCTTTCAAACCGTAACGACGGCGTAATTGCTGAAAACGTTTACCTGCCTCGCAACTGGGATCAAATCGTAGATCAGCAAGAGCGTACTCGTACTAACGCATCTTTGGTTGCGCAATACGCACCTACTGATGACGTAACTATTACTCTTGATGGTTTTGTATCAAAATTTGAAGTTGATTCTCAAGTAACTGATTTAGCATCATGGTTTGAGCCAGATCGTGTGGGCTCGGCTACCATCAACCCAGAAACAGGCACCGCAATTCAATTCACACAAGAAATTGATTTGCACCAAGGTAGTGGTAACCCTGCTTCTGACTTCGTATCTTCTACTCGTAACGTTCGTGACGTAACCAGTAAAGGTTTCGGACTTAATGTTGATTGGCAAATTAACGATGCACTTTCAGCAACGTTTGATGTTTCTAACTCTACTGCAGAGAACGACATCGCTGGCGAAGGTCGCTTTAACGTTGTTGGTATCATCAATAACTATGAGTTCGACGGCACGGGTGGCGTTCCAACCGTTCGTCATGATGGTTTTGTAGACGGTCAACTACCAGATATTGCTTTAAACCGCCTTCATTACAACGACCTAGGAAACACGGTAGCGTCTGATGACGAAGTAACTGAATACAAAGCTGATTTTACATATTTGCCAGACTCTGACGTGTTCCGTAAAGCAGATTTCGGTATTCTTCGTTCAGAGCGTGAAAAATACGTTTACCAAATGTTTGCTTCAGAATGTTTATTCTGCGGTTACGGCACAGAAGCTCCAATCGATGAACTAAACATTCGTCCATTTACAGCAAACAACTACTTCAGCGGTTTGATTGACACTTGGTACACTTATGACGGTGATGCATACCTTGACTACCTAGCGTCGCAAGGTGCACCAGTAATACCAACACTGCAACCTAACTACTACAATATCGATGAAGATGTTACTGCGCTTTACGCACAGCTTGAGTTTGGATACGACATCGGTGATATGCCGTTAACCATGAACTTTGGAGCTCGTTACGAAGAGACCAACGTTTCGGTTACTGCGGTTCAAGCATTTATCTCTGATATCGTTCCAACCACCGACTTAACGTTGTTCGCTAACCGTTTCGCACCAGCTGAAGATATTACTGGTTCAAGCTCTTACGCTAATGTTCTTCCAAGCATCAACGTGAAGTTAGAAGTTCAAGAAGACATGATTGTTCGTTTCTCACGTTACGACTCATTATCTCGTCCTACTATGGATCAAATGTCGCCAGCGACTACGTTCGGTGAACCTCGTCGTCAGAACTTACAAGCGAGTGGTGGTAACCCTAACCTTAAGCCTTTCGAAGCTGAAAACTGGGATATCTCATTTGAGTGGTACTACAGTGACGACTCTGTGTTCTCATTTGCATTGTTCAGTAAAGAAGTTGAAAACTTCATCGTTACCTTATCTGGTGAAGAATCTTATTCTATGACAGATCGTAGTGCAGCGAACGGTTACCGATGTGCAGAAGATACTTGTGCAGTAGGTGTTCAACTTGACCCTACGGATCCAACTCGTGACGTAGTCGCTGACACTGAAGAGTTAAATGGCGAAAGCGAGATTTACACAGTAACTCGCCCTCAAAATGGTGAAACTGCAACGGTTAATGGTTATGAAGTTGCGCTAACTCACGTTTGGGATAACGGTTTCGGTATTACTGCTAACGCGACTGTTGTAAACAGTGATGCTGAAGTATCTGATGACGTTACACAAACGTTTGCACTTGAAGGTCTTGGTGATTCTCAGAACTTGATTATGTTCTACGAAAGAGACGCATTCCAGGCACGTGTTGCATTTAACAACCGTGAAGCCTTCTTGTTTGCACTTGATAACACTTCTGTAGGCGGTGCTACTGGCGAGCCAGTAACCACAGAAACTTACGGTCAGTGGGATGTAAGTGCAAGTTATGACATCAACGAGCATTTCACTGTGTTCTTTGAAGGCATTAACGTAACAGAAGAAGAACTTTCACAGGTTGGTCGCTTTGCTGACCAAACATACTCTATTGAAGATAACGGCTCTCGTTACGCAGTAGGTATTCGAGGTTCATTCTAAGAATATACTGGCAGGGTGAGAACCCTGCCATTTATTCATAGGTTAATTGGCTATTTCAGTTAATCTATGAATAAATAAAAT
The DNA here is from genome assembly GCF_001562125.1 of Alteromonas sp. Mac1. Lineage (NCBI taxonomy): Bacteria > Pseudomonadati > Pseudomonadota > Gammaproteobacteria > Alteromonadales > Alteromonadaceae > Alteromonas > Alteromonas sp. Mac1. Next base: position 336,759 of record NZ_CP013932.1, on the reverse strand, counting down.
AAATCGCATACTTAGTGGTAGTTCATGGCACAGTCTTCTCAGCATTCATCTAAGCAACGTATTGTCATTGTTGGCGGCGGAACCGCTGGCTGGTTGTCTGCGGCTATTATTGCAGCCAAACACAACAGTGGGCCTAGTGAATGTGGGCTCGATATTACCTTAATAGAATCTAGTGACATTCCAACCGTTGGTGTGGGTGAAGGCACTTGGCCTACCATGCGCAATACGCTAAAAGATATTGGTTTATCGGAAAAAGAAGTGTTTAGACGCTGCTCTGCAGCATTTAAGCAAGGTGGAAAATTCGTTAACTGGGTAAAACCCCAAGGTGACGCTTACTACCACCCTTTCACCGTACCGTTAGGTTATGGCCGAGTTGAAATGGCGCCATACCTTGATGATATCGCCAACTTTGCTAATGCGACCAATTTCCAGCAGCATGTGTGCGAACAAAACATGGCACCGCGTACGTTAAGCGAAGCGGAATACAGTAGCGCGCAATCAAATTATGCCTATCATTTAGATGCCGGTGCATTTGCCGACTTACTTAAAGAGTTTTGCAAAGACAAGCTAGGGGTAAGCCATAAAGTCGCTACCGTCGACAGTGTCAAAAAAGCTCATGGCAGTGACAATATTGAATCAATTCAATTAAATGATGGCTCACAATACCATGCAGACTTGTTTGTGGATTGTTCTGGTTTTCGCTCATTGCTACTTGGTGAGTCATTAAAAGAACCCCTTGTTTCCACTAATGATGTGCTATTCAATAATTCTGCTATTGCCTTACATGTGCCTTACGATGGCGATTATGAGATAAAGCCTTACACCCAAGCGACCGCACAAGAAGCGGGATGGATTTGGGACATTGGCTTATCTTCAAGACGCGGCGTTGGACATGTTTTCTCTACGGACTTCACCTCTGACGATCAAGCCGAGTCTATTCTTCGTAACTACGTGGGCGACACTGACGCTAAGTTAAAGGCGAGAGTTATCCGGTTCGAATCGGGTTATAGAAAGCAAATCTGGAAAGGAAACTGTGTTGGTGTAGGCCTTTCTGCTGGTTTTGTAGAGCCCCTTGAAGCCACCGCGTTAATGTTAATTGAAATATCGGCACGATATATTGCTGAGCAAATGCCGCTTCCCCAAGCTGCTATGCCTATTGTAAGCCAACGATTTAATAAGCAAATGCAGTATCGCTGGCAACGTATTATCGATTTTCTAAAACTGCATTATATTTTCAACCAGCGAAGCGAGCCTTATTGGGTAGCGAATAGAGACCCATCTTCCATTCCTGAATCATTAAAAGAAGATCTTGAGATATGGAAATATAGAGGCCCTCAGATAGCCGACTTTTCGGCGGCTATAGAGCTTTTTCCTGCTGCAAGTTATCAGTATGTGCTTTACGGCATGGGTTTTTCTCCCGACTTTAGTTTGCAGTCTCACTTCTATCGAGATCAAGCGCTTGCAGATAAAGTAATGAGTCAAAATAAGCTCATTACTCAACAAAAATTAAGTAGCCTTCCTAACCATCGCGATTATATTTCGCAATGGTTAGAAGGGTAATGGAACGATAAAAGCATGACGAACTTTGAAACTGTATCACCAGAAAAACATAACCAAATTCGTATCGATGAAAGCAAGCTTATTAGCCAGTTTTCAACATCACATTTGGTCAATATTGAAATAGGCGAAGCGATACAAGCTGCGGGTGAATATCCCCTGTTTTTCAGTAAAGTATCGAATGCTAATCAATGGGCACTATCTGCTCTTTGTGGTTTAGCGCCGGGTGAAAATGTGTTTGAAATTAAGCAATCTTGGCAGGCACTTTACACACCACTTAGTTTGAAGACGCTACCTTTTACGCTTCAATTTGAAACGGCTGAGCAAGAGCCTACAGTATTAATTGATACCCACTCACCTGCTGTTTCTCACAGTGAGGGCGAGGCACTTTATTTATCGACCAATCGACCGACTGCGTATTTTGACAACAAGAAAAAATTACTTAAAGAGCGCGTGTCAGCCATGTCGCAAACGGCAAGTATTCTTAATGAAATAGCGGAATTAGGCCTGATTCAACCTGTCGATTTAGTCATTGAGTTTTCTGATAACACACAACAGCGGGTTGGCGGTTTAGCCACCCTTAACGAACACCGTATTCAAGCTCTCACCGCTGAAGAGCTAAATACGTTAAATCAAAAAAATGTCCTTTCTGTCGTTTTCAATATTCTTGGTTCTATCTTTCAAGTAAACAGGTTAATTCGATTCCATAACACGAAATTCCCTGACCGCTCTGTAAGCAATATTAAATTCGAAACCAGCAAGTCATAACCCTTAGCGAGGAGCTTATAAATGTTTTCCAGCACTATCCAAGTGTCTGTTTTTGTATTCGTGACTGCCCTAATCGGTTTTTTAACCTATTTAAGTTGTCGCGGCCAAAATCGTAGTTCGCAAAACCAAAATCGAGAATACTTTCTTGCTGGTGGTGGCCTTGCTTGGTACTTCGTAGCCGGTAGTATCACGCTAACGAACCTGAGTACCGATCAATTAGTAGGTATGAACGGAAACCAAATGGCGCTTCTTGCGTTGTGGGAGTTTTCCGCTGTGGTAGGTTTATTTGTTTTAGCCAAGGTATTCTTACCGGTTTACTACAAATTCAAATGCACCACGACCACAGAGCTGCTAGAACAGCGCTATCACGATAAACACATTCGAGCAGTAATTAGTGCATTGTTCTTTTTAGGTAGTGCGCTAATTTTTTGCCCAGCGGTTATCTACTCTGGCTCATTATTTATGCAGTCTATGTTCGGTGTAGATTTACCTCTTATGTACATCGCAGTAACTTTTGTAGTTGTAGGTGCGCTGTACGCTATTTTCGGTGGTCTTAGAGCCGTTGCGGTTTCAGATACTTACTCAGGCGTATTACTGCTTACTATGGCTGTGTTAGTGGTTATATTGGCACTTCAAGCGATCGATTATAACTTCGATGGTATTCCAGTAGAGCGACTAACACTGATTGGCGACAACGACTCACCAATTCCATGGCATACACTACTCACCGGTATGATCTTCATTCAGATGTTTTACTGGGGAACCAACCAGGTTATTACTCAGCGTGCTATGGCTGCGCCATCATTGAAAGAAGCACAAAAGGGTGTATTTGCCGCAGCAGGTATACGCTTACTAATCGTGCCAGCAATCATCGTGATCCCAGGCATAGTATCTTACAAACTGTTTGGCGATATTGGTGACAGTGCTTACGGAAAAATTGTAGCCACTGTATTACCAGATTGGTTGTCGGGTGTATTCGCAGCGGCAATGGCTGCAGCAGTACTGACTACATTCAATAGTAACTTGAACTCAGCCACTGCTTTGTATGTGTGTGATATTCACGAAAGCTACGTTAACAAGACACCAAATGTTCCAAAACTCAGTGGTTACGTTACGGTACTGCTTTGTTTAGTGTCGTTAGCGCTAATCCCTGTTTACCAGCAAGCCGATAGCATTATTAACCTTATTCAACAGCTTTACGGATTGTTAAGCATGCCTATCTTATCGGTATTCATTGTGGGCCTGTTGTTTAGAAACGTTCATGCGAATGCGGCTATTGGTTCGGTACTCTTTGGTGTCGCCTTGTACTCGGCAATGTCTTTTGAGTTCTCTCCTATGTATGCACCTTTTGGGCTGCACTACATTCACTTAATGTTTGTCACTCTGATTGCCTGTGTATCATTTGCACTAATATCTAACAAGGTCATCTTCAATCAGAAAGCTGAATTTAGTTTGGCTTTGTACAAAGAAGAAGAAGCTAAGTAACATTAAACAGGGAAGGTGTTGTACAAACACCCTCCCTGGTTTTTATACAAAATAATAACAATACGGCATGGCTTTTCTTGGTCTGATTTCTTATTGCCTCAAAACCGCGTTATCATTGATAGTAAAACGTTTACCCTATCTAATGGAATTGACTTAAGCTGCACTACTTTGTGTGCTATAAATTGCTAACAAACTAAGTGCTATCTACACTGTTTACAACTTTATAACTGTGAGGTTTTCATGTCGTCATTATCGGCCTTCGCTCGCTTATCCAATGAAAAAACGACTTTAATTTTTGACTGCCAAGGGCGCATGCCTACTCTGATTTACTACGGCCAGCAGTTGAACAATGCAACAACACAAGAGATGCTTGCGCTGCTTAACACCCGCCAAGAAGCGAAATGTGCGCCGGTTATCGAGCCTCCTATTTCATTGGTACCAACCCACGGTGAAGGGGTGACGGGCTCACCTGGCCTTGAAATTTCTGGGGATGCAGATCAATGGTCGGCAGGTTTTACTTTATCAAACATTGAGCAAGCCGATACCAGCGTAACGTTTACAGCGGTTGATGCCGACAGAAAAATGCAATTGATTACTCGGGTAGTGCTAGATGCTGAAACGACAGTAGCTACATTTACCTCAAGTATCGAAAACCAAGGTGAAAGCACCTTACAGTTAAATTACTTAAATGCGGCGAGTCTTGCCTTGCCAACTACCATGAGCAAAATTAAAAGCTTTGAAGGTAGATGGTCTAATGAATTTCAAACTACCGATCATGACTTGTTCTTCGGTAGTTATGTGCGTGAAAACCGCCGCGGCAAAACATCTCACGATACTTTCCCAGGTTTAATTGCGTATGCTAATGGAACCGGTGAGCTTGCCGGCGAGTGTTTCGGCTTTCATTTAGGTGCTTCAGCTAACCATAAATTCCGCGCTGAAATGATGGCCGATGGCAGAAGCTACGTTCAATTTGGCGAGCTATTGTTTCCAGGTGAAGTGACGCTTAAAGCGGGTGAAAGTTATACATCGCCTGTGCTTTATGCAGGGTTCGGCGACGCTGGCTTTTCATCTCTTTCACAGCAGTTTCATAACTTTATTCGAAGCAATGTGTTAACCCACAGCGCTGACAACACCAGTGCAAATTACAAGCCCCGCCCTGTTCACTACAACACGTGGGAAGGTATTTATTTCGACCACGATGAAGCCACACTTAAAGCCCTTGCTGATAGAGTAGCGCCGCTAGGTATTGAACGTTTTGTATTAGATGATGGCTGGTTTAAAGGCCGTAGAAACGACAAAGCGGGCTTAGGGGACTGGACTGTTGATGAAGCCATTTACCCGGAAGGGCTAGATGGGCTTATTGACCACGTTACCGATAAAGGCATGGAATTCGGAATATGGTTTGAACCAGAAATGGTTAACCCAGATAGCGACTTGTACCGCGCACATCCTGAATGGGCACTGCACACCAAGAATAACCCTCATGTTCCGTTTCGAAATCAGTATGTACTTGATTTAACTAACCCTGAAGTGGTTGAGTACCTTTATAAAGTCATCACAGACGTACTAAGGGCCTACCCTAAAATTAGCTATATTAAGTGGGACATGAACCGCGATGTGAATCATCCAGGAAACCTTAAAGGTAAACCTGCAATGCATGGCCAAATGGCGGCTTTATATACCCTAATTGACCGTGTTAAAGCAGCACATCCGGGTATTGAAATTGAAAGCTGTTGTTCTGGTGGTGGCCGTGTGGACTTGGGCATTTTACCTCACACCGACCGGTTTTGGACGTCAGATTCTAACGATGCATTAGACCGCTTGTACATTCAGCGGGGTTTCTCATACTTCTTCCCTTCTGAAGTGATGGGTGCACACGTAGGGCCTCGTGATTGCCATATTACAGGGCGTAACTTACCTATTGAGATTCGTTCAGCAGTATCGATGTTTGGCCACATGGGTATTGAGATGGACCCTCGTGAACTTACTGACCATGAGCAAGAGACCCTAAAATCGGCTATTTCGCTATATAAAAAATACCGCCATATTACCCACGGCGGCGATTTATTCCGTATGGATGACGATGGCCTTAACGTGAAATTTGGCTATGTATCGAAAGATAAATCTGAAGGTATATTTGCGTACAACAGCGTAAAAGAAACTGGCCGTACCATGCCGTCTCGCTTCTATTTTGCGGGGCTTGATGCTGATAAGTCATACACGCTTGAACGCGTATGGCCGGGTACCTTAAAAGAATACTCTCCGTCTATTTTGCAACAAACCGATGGGCAAGTATTTAGCGGTGAAGCGTTAATGAAGTACGGTATGCAAATGCCGGTATTATTCCCGCAAACCGCGCTTATTTATACTGTTAAAGCGGTGTAGTGTCATAAAAAGATACACGACATAAAGCTTCAAAAAAAGCGAACCACTAGGTTCGCTTTTTTATTTGTTTTTTAAGGCTTTTCATTATTTTTGCCAAACGTTTGTCATCGTCTTTTGTCACTTTAGCAAGGGTGCTAGATGCCATTGAAACATCATCAGCATTTAGAAACAGCTCGGCTAAACGTAAATTAGCCCAGTTCTTACTTGGCAACTGATGGGTATCAATATCTGTCGCCTCTAATTCAGCCAAGTAATAGTTAAGTGCATCAATTCCCGACTCAGTATATTGACTGGTTTCTACCGCTACCCACCCTATACGATAGGTGCCATAAAGCTGACTAAATTTGCGGTTTGAATAGACATCCCAGGCTTGTGCATCAGATTTATGGGCTTTAGCTACGTTAGTGCTTAATAATGGGGTTAGCGCGGCTATCGCGTCATCGTATTCTTCACCATCTATATGCAATCGACCAAGTTCCAAACGTGCGCGAACTTCGAACTCAGGCTGTTCGCTAAGCCCATTTAACATCGTCTTTGCTTCAGCAGCTTTATCGTCAGCTGCATATACTGTTGCAGTTGCGAACTTACCTTCAAGTGCATCCATTTGTGTAATTTTATCGGCAAGTATTTTGGCTTCGTCTATATCGCCACCAGCGATAGACGGCGCCACTATGTAAAATTGCATTAGCGCCTGATAAACTTCAATTTCATCTGGTGCTACTTCAATCGCTTTTTGTAGGCTCGCTTTGGCTTTTTTGGCATAACCTAAGGCGGAAAAAACACTATCCATCGCTTGTGCACCCATTACGCTGGCGTGCATATGGTAGGCCCGATAATTGTCTTTATGATCGTCAACAAATTTAGCCGCCATATCCTCAGCATCATCTAAATCTGTATTCATTAACGCCGAAATTAACACGTTATATTGCTTCGGAGTTTTCGACGGTATGGGTTCAAGTACGTTCACTATATTTTCATATTCCTGCGCTTGAAACATAGCGTCTAACGCATCGTCAGAAGGTAGTGGATTAGCATTAGCAAATGATACCAAGAATGATAAACACAGCAGCACGGCTACATGTGCTCCCTTTAACGCGGTAACAGCACGTGGAAACAAACGGTAGAGAACAGTTAAGTTGTTTTGCTGGGGGAACATTCCTTTGCCTCAAATGAATAAGCGTGAGGTAGTAAATTAGCATGCTTAAAATGACTTCTCTAATTGAATAAGTAACAAAGCATGTCTTACTTAATGAACTGTTCGCTTATGGGAATAATACAGAGCAAAATCAAAAAAGGCCTAACATGTGGTTAGGCCTTTACTGTATTTTTTCTTTGTAGAATGATGGTAAAGTAAACGCCTATTTCTTAGACTTACCTTCCATTATTAAGCCTAACGCATAGCGATTGTCGAAGCCTTTCCAGACTTCTGGTACTTTCCCGTCTACGGCAACTTGCCCACTATCGCCTTCAACATCTAAATAGTCACAAAAATCAGCTTTTCCTTTCACATGGCATTCCATCATTGCCAATGCAAAGTGCTCATTAATGTCATTCATAGTTTCTGAGCGCCATGCAGGTTCTAAGTAGTGGCCAATATCAAACTCGCTACCAAATGCTTCTTTAGGGGCGGGATGTGGAGCAATATTGTGTCTGGCATTTTTATACGTAAGCAGTTTACTGTTTTTGTTACCCGTATTTTCAAATAACCACTGTATACCTTGGTAACCAGATATATCATCATGATCGCCGGCTACGTATAGCATTGGAACTTTAATATTACCGAGTGCATCTTCTGAAAACACTTTGTGTTGACCGCCCCACGGCGCTAACGCCATAGCCGCTTTCCAGCGCGTATCTACGCTTTTAGCGTCGGCGTTACCACCAGCACAGGTGTTAAGTGCATTTTGTAACGCACTGATAATCGCCGGATCGGTTACGCCAGTAAAGCTTGCGGTAGCTTCAGCGCCAAAGTTATAACAACCGCCAACGGTATTCACCGCACCAAAACCACCCATAGAATAGCCAATAAGCCCAGCGTTTTGGGTATCGGCAACACCGCTGAACAGCGCATGCTCACTCACCGCTTGAAGTGTTAACACTTGATCTCGCGAACGATTCAATAAGGTACTAGGGAAACCTGCAAAAGGAGCATCGGCGAAATCTACATCTTCGTTTGTAGAGTCGGTATGGTCTATCCCTGCCACAATATAACCATGAGACGCTAGGTGCTCACCAAGGTAATACATTATTGTGCGATAACCCGTATAGCCGTGTGATAACACAACAATAGGGTAACTGTCTTGCGTTTTAGCCACACTGGCGTCGCGAATAGCATCAGCTTGAATGCTAAATTCGTTACCACTGCGGGTTTGGTTTTTATACGTTGTTGACGCGCCGCTATCAGTGGTGGGATACCAAACTTCCAATTTCAACGCGCGTTCAACAACCTGCCCTTGTAAGGTAACTACGGGCTTAGGATAGTTAACGGTTAAGGTTTTAACACCCACTTGGTAGGCACCTTTTTCACTTAGTTCAGGCGTAATATCACTAGGATAGTCTTGATAAAGCGTCTGCGCTGAATATGCCGGTGTGGCTGCTAATAATGCTGCGGTACATAATAGGGATAACGTTTTCATAATTTGCTAAATTTATGTTAATTATTGTGCATAGCTCATATTACCTCTATAACCTCAATAAACAAGGCATAGCCCATTGTTTAAATGAATTGTCATCAATAAGACTAGTAGATTTAAACGGCAATTTTGAAAGCAAAAATGTAAACGTATAACCCAAAGACTATTTTTGTACTTTGAATACAGCAAAGCACACGATAAGAATGAGTGCGAGGGTAGCGCAAGATGTTACCAACGAAACGGTTACCCCTTGTATTAACAATGTTCCAGCGACTAAAGCACCTATTGCGCCTGCTCCCACCTTAGCCGCGGCAACCCACATGTACGTTTGCGCCGCGCTGTGCGCTGGGGCAAACTCAGTTCGTGCCGCTAGGCTGGAAGTAAAAAAAATGGCATTGGCAACACCACATAACCAGTAGCCCGCCGCCCCAAGAACGAAAGAAGGGCTTAGGGTTGTGGCCAGTAACGCAACCAACAAAAAGCTTCCTGAGCGCTTTAACAATGTTAGGGGCTCTTTCGAGAGTGGCCTAAAGATGAGAAATAGCGCACCACTTAAATTTCCTACCCCGTAAGCCGTGACCAGATAAGCCCCATGATGCTCTGCGTGCTGCCAATGTTCGCTAAGATAAACTGCCAACACAGGCAAGGCTGCAATACTGAATGCCGCCCCCGATGTCATCACTAACGTACGCACCAAAGCGCTCGAGTCTTTAAACGCATAAAATACGCTTTTAAACCCTATATCTAATGAGGCATCACTTTTCGGCAGTACATGCTTTTTAGGGAAAGTTAAAATGAGCATGCCAGCTAACATAGGTGTCAACACCAGCACACTGACAGCCACCTTTGTCGAGAACAGCGCCGACAAGGAAGCAATAATAAACGGCCCCAACGTGTGCCCTACCCCATAGGTAATGGTATCCCAGCTTTGCGCCTTTCTAAGGGATGTATTGCTTGCACTAACTAAACTTGGCAACTGGGTGCCTAATCCCCCCATTATAAACGAACTGCAAACACCACTTAACAACAATGAAAACGCCAACAACCAAGCCAAATGCTTCTCAAAACTGAATATAGCCAAAAGAAAAAAGCCGGTGTAACTCAGCGCCGCCGCGCTAATAAGATACTTAGGCTGCGAAACCCCATCTAACCAACGCCCGTATACTGGCCCTAACAAGTGGGGCAGCGTTAAACACGCCGCCAAAATGCCTGCCGCTTTGCCATCAAGCTCAAGGTTTCTAGCAAGCAATACGATGGCAACAATAGCACCACCTGTTGCTGTGCGCGCGATAATGGCAGACACAACATATTTGAGTAATGGTGAGAAATGGTCCTTGTTCAACGGTGGGCTACTCTTTGGCTCTGTACGTTAGCATTAGCAACAGATTTAAACTGGGTCACGTATAACTTAATCCAGTGATAGTTGCGTTAAAATCGCTTCGAGTTTCTGTTTATCTTCGCCCTGAAGGGGCTGTAACGGATGTGGTAAGCAGTTTGCTTCTGTGTACCCCAGTATTGCCGCCGCGGTGGCCATTACGCGCATACCGCCTTTATTGCGGGCGAATAAATCCCACAACGGGGTTAAGCGTTCAGATTGTGCTATTGCTGCTTGCGGCGATGTTGATTGACTCGATGCAATCATGGTTCTCACCGTATTAGGGAATAAGCCTCCGAGCACAGATAACCATAAATCGCATCCCGCATGCATCCCCAAGGCACCAAATTTATCACCACTTACCCCAATGGCGACATGCTCTGGCACTATATTTCGCAGGCTAGAAAGCCGTATTTTCCCGTTAGCATTGTTATCACCAAAAGGCATTCCGGGGATTTTAATCGCGCCAACGTTGGGAAGCTGGGTAACTTGGCGATATAGCTCGTCGCTGAAACTAAACTGGGTCACTCCAGGGTTCTCATAAATACATAAGGGAATTGAGATTTCAGCGGTAACCTTCTCGTACAGGCCAAATACTTCAGCGTCGTGTAGCGGGTGATAAGAAACCGGTGCTAACAGCAGCGCTTTCGCACCCGCTTGTTGCGCGGCTTCTGCGTTCTTCAATACATCATAGGTACGCAGTGAGCCAATGCCTACCATTACCGGCGTGTCGCCAGCTATTCCTACTGACGATTCAGTCACCTTAACTAGCTCATCCCTTGATAAATAGGGATATAAACCTGTAGACCCCATTGCACAAATCGACTCAACATTGGCCTGCTTCAGGTTACCAATCAACTTTTCAAAAGCGTGAAAATCAATTTTTTCATGGTGAAAGGGCGTAAGAGGAAAAGCACACAATCCGGTGAACATGGAGGCTCCTAATGCGAAGGGCAAGCGATGTATTTAAGCGATTAACGTTACTATACATCAATCATACACTTATCATTCGCCCACATACATGTCGTTACCTTCTAAACTAGAACAACATTTTATGCTTTTGAAAAGCTGATCATAGATTTTTCATTACGGTATCTGCCCATAACGCGCCGTCTTGTTGGCAACGACCATAAAGACAAATATCTTGGTTTGATAAGCGCTCGAACGTTTGGCTATCAAATCGCTCAATACCAATCACATTAATAAGCAAGGAACCTAGCGCATTGTCATGTGTTAGTAACGCTTGTTTTAAATGGGCTTCTAGTTTCAAACTGCCGACTAATGTCTCCATGTTCACTTTAAAAATGGCATCTACACCTGAGAGCAATCCCACTAGAAAACATTCTAAGGGGTCAAGCGAAACCTCCTCATCCTGATTATTAAACGCAATAAGTTCGAGGGTTTTTGCCCGCGCTAACAATGACCGGAATAATTCAGTTGGGCTAGTAGAAACAGACATTAGCGACATAACAATTGCCCACTGCTTAACAACATCTAGCCCTAAGATAACAACGGCTTCCCGTACACTGTTTACATCTCGAACCAGTTGATAAAGCGGGCAGTTAATTAACAGCAAAATTTTAGTAGTCAGCACAGGATCTAATGAAATGATTTCTGCGACCTTATCAACCTCTATGTCGTTTTTACTGAATTCAGATACTAGCTGCAGACTACTGTTTTGTTTTTCGCTTATTTCTTTTCCACCAATAATGGTAGGGTTTTCAAGGAAGTCGCCTTGAAATAGGTCAAACCCTAGCGCTTTACAATTTTCGTATACCGTTTGGCTTTCCACTTTTTCTGCCAGTATTAAGCACTTCGACTTCTTTAAAATTGGTAGGCTTTTACTAAGTTGTGACTGGGTCACGTTAAGCACATCAACTTTTATTACTTTAAGGTATTTAAAAAAAGAAGCTTTAGATGGGTCTAATGCATATTCGCTTAGCGCAAAATCAAAGCCTTTGCGTCGCAATTGCTGAATACGTTTCAGGTTTGATTCCGTAGGCTCTACCGAAGCCAATATCTCCAAAATTATGTTTGGTTTTACCGCATAAATATCATCAGTTTCACTCAAGAAGGTTTGATCGACATTGATAAAAATAGGTACATCTAAATGCCGTTCACTTTCAGCGATACTCTCACAAACACTGGCTAATCGCTTTGTGGTCATAAACCTTTTTGATGGGCACACATTTACACTTGAAGAGGTATCTTCCGCCCCTTCATCTAAGCATAAGAACTCACAAGCATAGATTTCGTGGTTTTCGTTAAATACAAGCTGCCTTGCAGTTAACACATCCTTCACCATCGGCTACTCCATAAGATTACTAGGCTGCGGCTGAAAATCGGCCTCTAATTAAAATGCATTGGGAAGCAATAATTGTCCTTATCTAAACCACGCTGATCTTCGCAATTATCGCTATTGTCATCTACATTAAAATTGTCGCGGTTTTAACTGGCTTTATTACAAAGCGAGAACAAAATTAATTAGAAAAACCTTATGTAATAAATATTTAAGACAGGCTTTTATAAAACTGTTTGGCGATTCTTCAATAATAGACCACCTTTTCATGACTATAAAAGATATTGAAATTAATAGAGACCTGAAAAAAACCCAAAGTCTCATAAATCTGTTTTATCATCCCGTGCTTGTGGTTAATAACGACTTGGACATTCTGGCTTCAAATAATAAGTTGAATGAAAGTGAGGCACTGTCTTCCAATTTGCCAATTATTATAGATGCCATAGTACCTTTGCTAAACGGCGAGCAAGAACTGGCTTTTTGCGTGATAGAAGGCGAAGAAAAACTGTGCACGGCCATGCCCATGGAACATGGGAGGACTCTAGTTAAAATTGCTCGTTCTAAGCCATCTGCGCTAGCAAAACGATACTATAACTTGGTTACCGCAATCGATAAGATACCCGATGCCGCAATAATTTGTAGTGACGGAAAGATTGACCTAGTTAATGAGCAATTCCAAAACATATTCCCTTTTTGCGGGAACAAAAGTTTAAACGGTGTGCCATTAGATTCCATTCTTAACGATTTTAGTGACTATTTCGCACAAGGGGATAGCCATCTACAGGCTGTTACCTATCGCTTTTTACGACGGAAATTTAATAGTAAGCAAGAGATGTCTTTGTCGTTCACAGCGCCCGACGGACAATTCTATGAGTATCGCGATAATCTCACTTTCACAGGTGGACGTGTTGGCCTCATTATCAATGAGTCACAAATAAAAGGGCTGAACGAGCAACTCGAAATCTCTTTTAATGAAGCCACCGCACTTAGCAATGCAAAAAGCAACTTCATGGCAGCAATGAGTCATGAGGTACGCACCCCATTAAATGGCATTATAGGTCTGCTAGATTTATGCGAGCATCAAGAAGAGTTTAAAGGGAATGAGCTATTAAAAAGAGTGTCTAAAAGCTCTATCTCGCTGTTAAGCCTCATCAATGATGTTTTAGATTTCACTAAGTTTGATGCCAATATGGTACAGCTCTCGCCGTCAGACGTTAATTTGAGAGTACTGTGTGAAGAGCTAATTAACACCTTCTATGGACAGGCAAAGCAGCAAAATGTGGAACTTACGTTGTTTGTCGATCCCGTCATATCTCGAATTGTTAGTGTAGATGAACTTCGCCTTACCCAAGTACTCACAAACCTTATTAGCAATGGTCTGAAATTTAATCAAAAGCTAAATGCAACACTTCGCCTTGAGGTATTGCAAGATGATTTAACCAACTACATTCACTTCAACGTTATTGATAATGGGATTGGGATAGAGAGTACTAAAGTACATACGATTTTTGATCGCTTCACCCAAGCTAATGATGATATTCACAAAACGTTTGGTGGCACCGGGCTTGGGTTAAGCATCTGTCAGAAAATAGTACAGTTAATGGGTGGCGGTATCTATGTAGACAGTGAGCTAGGCAAAGGCTCTACCTTTGTGGTGCAACTACCATTAGAAGCCTGTTCTGCGCCGGAAATAGAGCTAGCGCCAGCAAATTTAGACACGTTCACTTTTGAAACTAACAGCGCGGTATTTTTTAACGACCTCAATCGCTATGCACAGCGATTCCACTTTAAGGCCATCTTAACAGACGCCTTACCCAGTAACGCATTGCCAAACCACTTCTACTTACTGGATGCATCTAGCGGCTGTGAAACCGAATTGATTAATATTGAACAGGCATTGCAAGATAACAGGCCTCCTATCCCTGTGCATCAAATCGCGCTGCTCGTGGATAATGTGAATATGCATGCCCAGTTAACTATTAAGCAAATTCATCTCGCTCCACTCAAGTTAGCCGAATTGTTAAGCCTAGCAGCACCACACTGCCCTTCCTTGTCGGCTACTGCTGCAAGTATGTCACCCAAAAACATTTCCGACCGATTGCGAATTTTAGTAGTAGAGGACAACCCAGATAATATTTACGTGCTCAAAAAACAGTTTGATGCGCTGAACATTAAAGCAAGCTTTGCAATGTCTGCTGAAGAAGCGATTATTTTCTTCGAACAACAGCCGTTCAATGTGGTTATTAGCGATTACCAGATGCCCGTCATTACTGGTGGAGAACTGATTGGTATTTTGCGATGTTTAGAAGAAAGTGAACAGCGACCCAAGTCTACCATGCTAATCCTTACCGCCGACAATTCTAAGCAGTGTCAGGCTCACTGTAACGAGGTGGGTGTCGATAGAATCTTAATGAAGCCCTTAACCTTGCAAACCCTAGCAGATTTAATTAGCCGTCTTAACAGCGAACAATCCGCCCTGACTTCCTCTGTGGAAACCGTCACAGATGAACACGATGCGGAAAATCTCCTCTTTGAAGCGGACTTTTTTGATGACAGTAGTGAGGTTAATAGTAAGGTTGATTCTACGCGTGTTTTTGATATTTCAGCACTCACCGAAATTGTTGGCGATATTAGCCCACAAGAGGAGTACGACTATTTATGCGGGTTTGAACAAAGCCTGAGTAAAGACTTGCCTCTTATGCTTGATGTAGTGGATGTTGAAGACTGGCAAACCCTCTCGAAGTTTGCTCACAGATTGAAAAGTAGTGCCAGAATTGTTGGTGCTTATCATTTAAGCCAGAAGTGCGAAACGGTGGAACATATAGGGCGTCAAATTCCCGCAGAACCACTCATATTGTTAGATTGGGAAGAAATGAAACTCGCTATTGAAGAGCTCATTACCCATATAAGGAAGTATTTGGAAAATCATGACTCACTCCAGTGAAGCCCAAATTATACTCTACATTACAGAGCCGCAAAGTGACGAAATCGTTCTTGAGGTTATTAAGAAGCACTTTGATGACTACGTTACCTGTGATTCTTTAAGAGACTTATGCAAGCTATTAATTGATTCTAAGCCCAAAGTGCTTTTGCTGACAGGCGACTCATTAGAGAAAAGCTTGTTTACTTATTACCGCACACTGGAAGCACTAAAATCATACCATCTATGCAACCACAAGATAGTTAGTTTAATACCTCGTCAGTTTGAAAGAGAAGCTTATGAAGCCCATGCGGCTGGGATTATCGATGATTACATGATTGCCCGGCCGGTTTATGAACTACATCGCATTATATTAATTTGCGAACATTTATTCAGCGAACTAGGGGTGCATGTTCAAGATAAAGAGATGCTGGCTCAACAAACCTACTTTAGCAAAATCGACCATTTTGATGACAAAATGAAGCAGGCTTTAAAACAAGGCCTAGACTACAAAAATCAATTACAGTTAGAGTTTGAAAGCTCTATTGTAGAAATTGAAAACGCATTAGAACGCGCAGTAACACGGGTAGAAATGGAGCAGTCCGTAGACCTTGATATTGCCAAGTTACAAGAGACCCTATCTAAAATAAAGTCAGACCAAATTCGCCCAGAGCTAATTAAACTGCAAGCAAGGGCAATTAGCTTATTAGAAAAAACCCTTGATTTAAAAACCGCAGAATTAACGTCAAAGACTAACGCTGAAGAAGCAACGACAGGTGCGAGCACTGAAACAAGCGCAGACGAAAAAGACAAGGGCTATGTCTTTAACCGACTATACAACCAAGATATCGACCCTGAAAAAATACTGGCAAAAAAGAACGACGCGCCCTCTATTCTTGTGGTTGAGGATGACATTATTAGCATTCAATTAACTAAGCGATTGATTGATAGATATAAGATGCATTGCGATACCGTTACCACAGGCAGGCAAGCCTTCGCTTCTTTGACCGCCAAAAAGTACGATCTTGTGCTGATGGATGTGAATTTACCAGACACTAACGGCATCTACATTGTAGGCCAGGCTAACTCGGAGCAAAGCCTAAATGCTGACACACCAATTATTATGTTGTCGGGGGATAAACATAAAGCCACGGTGACTAAAGCGATGCAAAAGGGAGCTAAGGGTTACATTATTAAGCCCCTGCAAAAAAGCTCGTTTGATAGGTTAATTGAAAAATATATCCCTAAGGCTTAAACAAACATTTAGGTAATTATTCACCGTTTTATTTGAAAAAAAAGCTGTATGGGGAACCCTGACGGGAACCCCGTTACGTTAAAATAGGTCTAGCCCTGCTACTTTTTTGCAGCTTTAATTTTATTCTTCGCTACTGCGAATTCGAAAAACGTTCTTATATCAAGTTCGTAAATACGCTGCCAGTAGGTCTCTGCAAGTTCAGCGTTGTCGTTTTCTATGTGGTTTAGCGCTGCAATGAATAGGGCTTCAGACTGTTCGCAGCGATCACTCGCCCGTGCCATCAATTGCGCTTCATCAATACTGCCTTTGGCAAAGCTAAGCATCCCTTTTTGCCAATCGTCCAGTTCGAGGTGCTCAGAGGCAAAGTTTAATAACTCACGATGTCCTTGGCTATTGCCCTGCATTTTATAGCCATAAGCACCATAAAGTACCCCATAAATTCTAGCCTCATCAACTTGACTATAACGACTAGCAAGACTGCCTACCTTATCCCAATTACCCGCCACAATATTTGCGTAAATTTGGGTAAGTAAAACCTCTGCTTTGCTATCTGCATCAGTTATTTCATAGTCGATGACTTTATCGATTTTGGTATCCCATAAATACATTTCATTTAAGTAACTTTGATAACTAGGATCTAACTTTGCCGCTTTTTGTGCGGTATACACGGCCAGTGTGGTTTTATTGCTAAGACGAAATAAATCGGCGAGCAAATTAAACTGAAATGGGTCATTGGGAAACGACTGCGTAAGAAGTCGGCTTTCGGTAATGATATCGTCTAATGGCTTGTAAGTGCCGGTATCACACATATTTTTAAGTGCGTACTCGGTTTGATAAAGCACCCAGTCCGACTTTAGATCTGGGTAGTTGTCATCTCGCTTGCGCGCCGCATCTACAATGTATAACGCTAATTCAACCTGATCCTGATTATAATAATAATAAGCTAACTCTAAAGCCCCATTCATAAAAAATGGATTGTCACGAACCGTTTGTTTTAACGCCGCTAACATTTTTTCATCTTGGGGTTGCTCGAGTAAGTAAGAGACATACACCGGCGGTGCAATATCTAACGTACTCAAGAACGGGTGCTGATTATAAAAACCTTGCCACTTTTGTTCGTCGTACTCTTGCTCTACAAATGCTAATTGCAAATTCAACCGGTAATAGTGAAAAGCAAAATACCGATCGTTAGGCGCTTGTTTTATGCCTTGTTGCAAATTGCTTTGCAGCTTATTCAATAAGTCATAATCCGGCTCTCGCTCAAACGCCTTCAGCTGGTACTCAACTAAATTGCGTAATGCCTGCGAATCGTTGGGATAACTCTTAACCTGCTGCTCTAAACCAACGAGTTCAGGCGAGGCATTTACATTTTGGGTTGAAGTAGACTCACAGCCGCTCAGTAATATCGCACCAGCAAGTAGTACAATTCGGTAAAACATCATCTAATAATCCTTTATGTACTAATACTGATAGCCAAGCGATTCAGCACGCTCGAACGCCGCTTCAGACAGCGCGTCTTTGCCATTGAAACCATGCACAATACCCAGTAAAAACTGCACTTCCCCATTATCTTTGTTGCCATTAGCAAGTTCGGTAACATATTCCAACGCCTCGTCAAAGCGCCCACTATCAAGTAAGGCTCGCGAGTGCGCTATTTGCTCTTCTATCGATAACGCTTCGTGGCTTTGCGGTGATGTTGCCATCACCTTGTCATAGACGAACATACTCTCGCTGCCTTTTTGAAAGGCATCAATAGCATTAAAAAAGGCCGCATATTCTTCAACCGGTATGGTTTGCGCATACAGTACAAACTTTGAGGTACTTGTTACCTCGTTGTCACTAGGCTGCGCAGTATGTGTAATTTCAAAAAATGGGTTTTGATAATTACTGGCAGGCCCATTTTGCACTAGTTCTGCATCTGACCAAGGGGCTGGATAAGTAATAAAAAGTTCTACCGTAATGGGTATTTGTATATATAGGTCTTGAGCACGCTCAGATACAGGTTCCATGATAGAAAAACCGGTAAAGACTTTTAAAATTTGCGCATAGTTCATGCTGTAATGAAAACGAGAAATGTCTTCGGTAATAGAAAGTAAATCTACAAACTTCCCTTCTATTTCAAAAGGTGTGGCAGAGTCTGCAGGATCAGTTGCTGTAAACGACGTTACTCGATTATCGTGAACAAATGGCGACAGAAGTTGCTCTACTACAGCGCGCTTTTCTGGCGAAAATTGATAATAATTTCGAAGATTCGTTTCCACTTGACCGTCAAAACTCATCTTCACTGATGCGCTTAATGCAGAATCATTCAGTGAATAATCAACCGCCACTTTTGCCACATTCTCTTCAGGGTCAACATGGGGAACTTCCACGAGCTGACCCGCGTTGCCAGTTATCACGAATGTACGTTTGCCCCCAAGCATGGCGCTCAATCCCGGGAAAGTGCCCGTTTGACCACTAGTATCTAGCCAATAACTACCTTCATCCGTGGTCACGTAGGTGATCATATGGTTAAAGTTAAGTGCTGGTAAATCATCAAATACAACACTTCCGTTGTAAGTATTAACTAACGCTGGCGATGCTTTAATACCGGCTTCGTTGAGCAGAGCAACAATAAGAGTGGTTTGGTCTTTACAATCGCCGTAGGCGTTCTGTAGCACTTCTTGTGCAGTATGAGGTTGGTAGCCTCCACGGTTAACATGCGCACCTATATAACGAACATTTTTTTGCATGTAATCAAACACCGCTTTTACTTTGCCGGTCTGGGTATCTTGGCCACTGAACAGTTCATTCGCTAACGCGGTAACATTATCTGCTGGCATCAGGCTTGGCTTGAATAAGTCCCAGTACCAATCATCTACTGTTTTCCAATTGTTCATAGTAGAGACGTAAACGAGGGGTAAGGTTTCATCGATTGGCGGCATGCCAGACTCAATTTCAATACCTTCTAACTTATCCATTTTCCACTCGTATTGCGTTGTGCTTCCACTTTTCGTCACAAGCGGAGACAAATCAGTGTTTCGACTTTCGATATATAAATCAACGGAATTTGGAATAGTGAGTATTGTTAACGAGGTCAGAATAGGATCGATTCGCACCCAGTTTTTCTGCGGCAAAAACTTTACGTGGTTAAAGCGAATGCCGGTGAACCATTCACCATCGATAATCGCTTTGGTCTGCTTTTCGTTAATTTGGTACTCGATAATATTACCCACTTTTAACTGAGGCACAGCGAACTCAATTCGCTTCATATCATCAAGGTAATCGTCGTTATTCGCTGCCACCTCAGAGATAGCATCGTCTTGCATATTGAAAATTTGACCATCAGCAGCAATTACCCGAGCAAAATCGATACTACTAGTATGGTAATAAGCATTGAACGAGTTAACTAATTTTGAATAGTCAGATACCGCTTCTTCGCTTGCAATATAGATAGCGCGGTAATATTTGGTAGACTCTAAGCGTTGCTCGTCAACCGTAATTTCGGTTTTGCGACTGAGTATTACTGCCCCGCTCTCTGCATATTCTATAGCGTCTGTTTTAAGTGCTAATAAGGTCTCGACGTCGGGACCAATACTAGTCGATTCTGCACTTGCGTTAGTTATCACTAAGAAACTCAAAAAGATAACGAACACTCGGATATATACTGCCATCCCATTCTTCCTTGTTCATACAAATTCCAACCAAACGCGTGCGTTCAACTGTTCATTTTTTAAGTTATGCTGCCGTATCTTCCTTTATTTGTCGATAAGAGATTTCTTATATCAATATTCCTCTAAATTTGTCTGATCAGCAACGCGCTTTGAACTATGGTAGTGAAAAAAAACAAACCGAGTGAGTAAAACTATTACTTTAACCATTTAGGCAATTAAGTCGTCCATAAATCGCGCCTATCAATAATGGTGAGGGTGTTGCCTGATCGTTACTTCGATCTTAAGCCATTTGTGACAAAACGGAAATTGAACAGTCTATCAAACTCCGCTATGTGTATTTAAATTTACAAAGGTGTCTGTCATGTAGAGGGCATGTTGGTAAAGACAAAATACCAGTAACACCGCAAAAAAGGCATCGAACATTCAGTTCGATGCCAAGCCAGGTTTGCGTTAGCGTTGTTACGCTGCAGAGGTTAGTTGGCGGTTTACTTCTTCCATGTTACCCAGGTCGAACTTAATTTGGTGATCAGCGCAATCAAAATACTTATCGTCATGTGTGACAGCGACAATAGTTTTTCCCTGACTTTTTAACCAAGGAATAATTTGTGTATAGAAAACATGTCTGAAGTGAGGATCCTGATCAGCAGCCCATTCATCCAAAACATATATCTCTTTGTCTTCTAAAATGGCAGAAATCAGGGCTAGACGTTTTCTTTGTCCCATAGAAAATGAAACGGACTCATAACCATATTCATCCAGCACTACTTTCTGATCTAAATCGAAACGCCGCAACATGTCATTGACCTTTTCTCGATCAACTTCTTGCCCGTTTTTCCCTACCAAAGACTTGTATAAGTAAAAGTCCGGCAAAACGATAGCCATTTTGTTCATATACTGCGAAATAGTAGCCTCTGTTACGGGCTCACCATCCAACAATATTTGACCGGACGTGGGCTTGTACAACCCTAACAATATGTGCATGAAAGTTGACTTACCACTGCCATTGCCGCCTGTGACAAAAACTACCTCTCCCTTTTTCAGGGAAAAGTTAATCCGCTCCAAAGTAAATTGTTCTGCACTTTCCGTGTATTTGAACCCGATATCTGCAAAATGAATACAATCCCAGTGCATATCAGGTTGCTCATGACTAATCTCACAATTAGAATACATTTGATCATCGAGCTGTAAGCTTTCTATCTTCTGTAGTGACACTTTTGCTCTGATAATTGATTGCCACAGCCCCATTACATACCCAAAAGGGCCGGCAAGGTAGGTTAAAATGAGCAAATAGCTCATTACCAAGTGGCTGGATTGCATCGTTTGGCTAACAATAATGACAGCCCCAAGAACCAAAAAGATTAAAGACTGACTGATATTGCGGTTGATATCCCAAGAAAAACCGTAGCGTCGCTCACTTTCCTTTAGATTATCCAACTGTGGGTTTAATACGTTGGCCAAATAGTGCTTTTTCCTGAAGGAACTTAACGCGAGTTGTTTAGACCCCTCCAGCAGCCCCTTATAGCCTTCAAAAACCTCATCCTGCCGACTGCGTAGCGCAAAAGCATCCTTGCTGATGCGCTTCATAATGACGCTGGTGAACACACCTGCAACAACGACGGTAGATATCACTATGGCAAAAACAATTGGTGACAGGTAAATCAGATACCCAAAACACGCTATCATCAACAGCGCGTTATAGATAAAGGCAGGCATTTCCGCCAGTGCATTAGATATTGCATTCACATCATTGGTTAAGACGTTATATAGCCTCGAACGACCGGCTTTCTCTAAGGTTGTGAATTTACTCCCTAAGATCCGGGTTACCAGCGAGTGCCTCACACCGTGTATAGAACGTGAAGTAAAAAACGACAGCGCATAGCTGGCGAGCATAGAACTGCATAACAAAAAGGTTAGCAGTCCAAGATAAATACCACCCGTCGTTAACGAAAAGCCTTGTTCACCATACTCGCCCACCACATGAAACAGGCCTAGAGACGCCGCCGCAGTGAAAACGCTCAGAAGACCTGAGATAAGCATGATCCCTTTGAATTTTTTTAAGAAGAAAAATAACATAATTGTTTCTCTGATTTTTAGGCTTAAAAGTAAAAGCAACTGAGGTTATGACATGCTAGCTTCGCTGTTCACAGGGTCACCCATTGATACAACAATACGTCTCTGCCCCTCGAATGGGGCCCGCCCGTGGGACACCAGCATATTATCCATCAACATCAAGTCTCCCTTATTCCATGGGAATGACACTGTCGCTTTGTCATATGCCTCGTTGATATGCGTTATCACCTCATCTTCAATAACAGACCCGTCTCCATAAAGAGTGTTGTAAGTGAGGGCATCTTCCCCAAATTGTGACACGAGCTCTTTACGGATAATTGGGCAGAGGCTTGAAGGGTGCCAAAACGCGGCGTGATTGAACCAGACTTGCTCGTTTGTATGAATATGCCTGCGAATAGCCGGTCGGGTTTGGCGCGTTCTGATTTGATACTCACTGATTACCTCAAGATCGATTTCTGCGCGTTGGCAATACGCTTTAACCTCTTCGATATCGTGAGTATTAAATGATTTTTGCCAGGTTGGGCCTAATCCATTTCCAAAATTTCGTACCAGTGTCCAACCCAGTGCGTCAAACTTATCGCGAACATCTTTGTCTATAAATGCTAAAACCTGGCGGACATCAGCAATGGGCGTCGCCCCGCCTTGCTCTGGCGCAACGAGACAACAAAACGCAATTTTCATAGGCCATTGCGTTACGTAAGACAACTCATTGTGCTGCGCAATACTTAATTCGTTAGGAAACTCCGTTGAAGTATACGTCCCTTTTCCTAAATCTGTGCGAGGAGTAGCTCCCTCCATGTATTTAGCAATAGTGGGGATAAACTGATTGGCCGCTTCTCTGAAATCATTTTCGTCTGAAAGCTGAAAGTCTCTGAGCAATAACGCACCATATTGATTGAGCGATTGCTGAATCTTTTGCTGATTCTGTGCAATCCACTGAGCTGGCGATGTGCTTTTCGAGTTGGACCGAAGGAGTAGAGGGAAACCCCTTTCTTCACACAAAACGGATTCAGACACATCGTTCTGCCGAAACAACTCTTTCCCAATAATCTGATTAGGTAAATTCGATTCAACTCCAGCTGGTTTAATAGAAATGCTCATAGTTTTTTTCCTTATCGGTAAAGTGAGATTGTGTTAGTTAGCACACTGCAATGGAGTGCTGTTAATGAGTAGCCGAGCAAGCGCTTCTGCTAACTGCTCGATATAGGGTGACGTCACGATACTAAAGTGATCGCTGTTGCTGATAACGGTGGTCTCAAGGCTTTCGCAATAGGCCTCCCAATCATGTGGTGAAGGTTGGTCATCAGAGGCGATAAGCACAATGTGTCCGGGACTTTGTTCCATTTTGTGTTGATTGAGCAGCGTGTGATTTTGTCTTATCACGTTAAAACGCTGATAAAACGTCTCAATACCAAAATCAGCAGGAAGTCGGCTCTGCCTTACTGCCACTGCATGTAGCTGCTGTAACGCTGCTTTAGAACCATTCAACCTAGCTTGTTCAATTTGCGTCTGTGACAGCGATATACCCATTTCATTTGCCATGGTGTACATGAGTGACAGGTCATCTGTAAGCTCACCATCGTGGGTTGTCGGATAGGAATCGATCATGACAACTTCAACGCCAATATCGCCTTGAAGATACGCTAACCTCTGGATTTCATGCGCGATAACGCCACCCATAGACCAACCTGCAACCTGAATCTGCCCAGAAGGACACTTGGCTTGAATCAGCGCTAGATAGTGACCTGCCATCGCGGTAAGACTTTCAAAGCTATCCTGTGGTGTCTGAATGCCGTAAATAGGCAGATCGTCAGAGAGCCTGCTAACCAGTTCGCCGTAACAAACAACACTGCCTCCGACTGGATGTATCAAGAATACAGACCGTTGATTTGATGCACCTGCTTGCAGTGTTACTAGGCTCTGCTCTTCAAACGATTGCACTTCATGCGCTTTACTACACGAATTGTGTTTACGCTCTGCTAGCAAAGCTTGCTTTTGAATGCTGCTGGCCTCAAACAATTCGGCCAATGTGACGTCTATATCAAAACGTTTTTTCATCTCATTGAGCAGCTTTATCACTAACAAGGAATGCCCCCCAGAAATGAAGAAGTCGCTGGTTATACTCAAACGTGTGGCACTGCCACCTAAGAGCGCAGCCCAGATCTCTGCAACCTTCTCCTCCCATGCCGTGCGCGCAGGCATAAAGGTTGGATTGATTGGACGCTCGAAAAGCGCTGGCAGGGCACTTCGGTCAAGCTTCCCGCTCGTTGTTACAGGCAGACTGCCTAATACAACAAAGTGATCTGGCACCATGTAACTAGGCAATGCCTGCCTTAAATCACTTTTGAGGCTCTCCAGACTTATTGTGTCAGCGTTACGTACTGCGACGTAAGCAACCAATTGTGCGTTGTCTTCTGAGGACTGATTCAGGACAACCGCTGCTGACACAATGGTCTTATGGCTGGATAAAACAGACTCAATCTCTCCCAATTCAATTCGATATCCTCTGATCTTGACCTGGTCATCAATGCGGCCAATGAACTGAAGATTACCGTCACTTAACATGCGTACTAAGTCACCAGATTTATATAGCTTTGGGCTACTGCTGATGCAGGTATCGTCGTAATAGGGATTAGAAACAAACTTCTCAGACGTCAGTTCTGACTTATGCAAGTAACCTATTGCTAGGCCTTCACCACCGATGTGTAGCTCGCCAATGGCTCCTTGCGGTACTAACCGCTCGCAACTATCTAAAATCAGCAATTCGGTATTACGCGTCGCTTTACCGATAACACTCTGATCCTCGATTAGCGCGAAACTGCTGTTCACACCGGTTTCTGTAGGACCGTAGGCATTGAGCAGCTTTGTCCCCACGGTACGGGTGTAGTTAAGCAATTTATTCAGTATTTTTCCTGACAGGGTGTCACCACTGGAAATGAGGTTTACTGGTTCAGATGAAAGCTCATCGACAACCAAATCTAATAGCTGAGGTACCGCGTTAAATACATCGACATTGTTCTCAGCCATCAGCTTGGCTAATTTAGCCGGGTTGACAGCTTCGTCATCCGTTGCAATGACAACGGCCTTACCACGTGCCAGACTTGCGAGCCCTTTTAAAGAGGCGTCAAATGAATAAGATGATGTCCATAGCCAGGGCGATTCATCACTGGAGTTCAATATGGAAAGTTGCTCTTCAAACTCATGGCAAAAAGACAATAGTGTTTTGTGGGACTGACACACGCCTTTAGGTTTGCCGGTAGAACCAGAGGTGTAAATGACATAGGCCAGTTGTTCGCTGTTCGCTTGTGGCAGCTGAACATTCGGGTTGTGAGACGCCAGATGCTGGCGCTGCCCTGCCTCAAAATTGATTGCTTTCACATTCTCAAACTGTCTGTTGATTACATACTTCGATTGCGATAGGACAAGCTCCAACTTTGCGTCTTCTACAATATAGTCACGCCGTGATTTTGGGGATGCGGGATCTAACGGCACATATGCCGCACCCGATTTAAGAATAGATAGAATACCAACGGCCATGTCACTCGAACGCGCGGTACACAAACCGATTAACTGACCAGGCTTAACGTCATTTTCTTCAATCAGATAATGCGCAAGCTTATTAGCTTTTTCATTTAACTGCGCAAATGAAAGACGCTGTCCACAACACAAGAGCGCTGTCTTATCGGGTGTCTCATTCGCATACGCTTCAATATAGTGATGCAGCGCCATGTCAGCTGGGAAAGTAGAAAACGCTCCTTTAGCAGTAGTTACTAGGTCCTGTATTTCCGATTCAGACAAGATTGCAATGTCTCTTAACTGAGGCGTATTTTCAGAGAAACCACTAACCGCTGCAAGGCTTTCTAAACAGTTTTTCAAATGCGTATTTAATCTGGAAATGGACGTAGCATTAAACAATGATTTATCGTATATCCAGCGTAATATCACGCCATTATCATCCATATCTAAATGTACAGAGAGATCAAATTTGGCAACGACGTTGTCTGACGCCATTGGCGTAATTTGCACTCCGGGAATAGCGTCCAATAAAGGTGCCTGTTCCCGACCTGTTGATTTTTCTCCTGTGGTTAACATTATTTGAAACAGTGGTGAATGCGCAGTGTCACGCGGTACTCTTAACTGCTCTATCAAGAAGTCAAATGGTAGATCCTGATACTTCTGAGCTTCCAAATGCACCTGGCGAACCTGGTTTAGGTAATCGGCTAGCGACTCGTGATCTGTATTCACCCGTAGCGCCAGAGTATTGGCAAAGAAGCCGATAAGGTGTTCAACTTCGGGGTTTAATCTATTAGCTACAGGCGTACCGATAACCATATCTGTACTGTTACTGTGGCGAGACAGTACAAGCGCTAGAGCACTGTGTAAAAGCATAAAGGGAGTCATGCTAAATTCTCTCGCAACACAACCTAAAGCCGCTCCTATATCGCTTGGCATACTATCGGTTATGAGTCCAGCATCGAATTGCTTTTTATTCGGTCTTACCTGATCCAATGGGAGTGAATGTAAGGTCGGCGCACCTTCCAATTTTTGTTTCCAGTAACGCGTTTGCTCTTCCAATATGTCATTCTTCAGCCACTCTCGTTGCCATACGGCAAAGTCAGCGTATTGAATATTAAGTGCGGGCAGCATCCTAGTCTGTGCGGTAGTGACATTGTGATAATGAATCAGAAATTCATTCACAAGGATATCCATCGACCAGCCATCAGAAGCGATATGGTGCATGTTGAACATCAAAATACTTTGACGCGGGCTGTTCGCATCGCCCTCAGCCAGTAGAATAGTACTCGCTCTCAGCATGATATCCTGGCCTAGGTCGAAAGGAGTTTTGGCATCATTCTCGATAAGCTGTTGTAATTTTTGGTCGCGTAGGTCTTTGCTGTAGTGGGATAGATCAAAGCGACTCAACGTAAATGGAACCCCTTCTTGTATATATTGTACAACACCTTCTTCAGATTCTTTGAAAACAGTCCTCAGGACTTCGTGGCGCTGGACAATGGCCTCGAACGCCATACGCGTTGCGTTTTCATCAAGCGTACCCGTTACCTCGAGTGCCGCTGGCATATTGTATTCGGCGCTGGAGCCTTGAAGCTTATCGATGAAGTGGAGGCGTTGCTGAGGAAATGACAACGGCATTCCCTGCTTCTCTCGCTTCGCCTTTGTTATCGGTGCACGATTCAGTGGGATACTGCATTCGAGTTTGCCAGCCAGATTACAAATCGTTTGCGCTTTAAAGATGTCGGCCACCGAAATGTCGAGATGAAGTTGATCTTTTATCGTAGTAACCAGTTTCACGGCCGCTAAGGAATTGCCGCCCATCTCAAAAAAGTTGGCTGTAACGCTCAACTTGTCTGGCGCTATTTGTAACGCCTCTGACCAAATTTTGAGAAGCGATTTTTGAAGGTCATTTTGGGGTGCACAGAATGTAGAACTGACATCGTCGCTTCGCAGTTCTGCAAGCGCTTTTTTATCCACTTTCCCGTTTTTCGTTAAAGGCCACTGCTCAACGATAACGAAGGTCTGCGGTACCATATAGTCTGGCAGCTGCGATGATAACTCCGTCTTCAATGAGGTAATGTACTCATATCGGTCCGGCACGTTGTGTGTACTTTGCACATAAGCGACGAGACTTTTACCGCCCGGACCTCTGGGCGCCATAACCATCGACATGCCTACCGTGGGTAGTTGCGCGAGCCTGTTTTCAATCTCACCTAATTCAATTCTAAATCCTCGAATTTTAACCTGGTCATCTAAGCGGCCATGAAACCTCAGGTTTCCACTGCCATCACAGGAAACTAAATCACCGGTTTTATACAGCCTGCGACTACTGAGTTCATCCGCTGAGTTGAAATAGGGATTCGGCAAAAAACGTTCTGAAGTAAGCGCATCCTGGTTTAAATATCCTCTCGCCAATCCATTCCCACCGATATACAGCTCTCCAACTGAACCGGTGGGTACCAGCCCCATTTGGTTATCAAGAATAAATAGACTAGTGTTGACGTTTGGCTCGCCAATGGGCACTGTTTTGTTTACGTGTTCACCATACAGGTGGTAGCTGGTTGCCGTAACCGTAGCCTCCGTCGGCCCATAGCTATTGATTAACTCAACGTCCTCAACCTGCTCAAAGTACTCAGTCACCGCCTCAGGTTGTAATGCTTCCCCCCCTAAAATAACTAAACGTAAGCCATTAAAATTGAGCTTGAATCGCCCCGCATTAAGCTGATGCCAAAATGCAGTGGGAAGACTTACCACGGTTATTTGGTTTTGCTTACAAAAACGGCAGAAGTCATCTAGGCTAGATACGCATTTTTCATTTCGTAGGGTTAACGTGGCGCCGCTACACAGCGTCGCAAATACTTCTTCCACAAAAATGTCAAAATTAATGGTGGAGAACTGCAAAACATTATCGCTCGTGGCTATTCGGTAGCGTTCCCTAGTGTTCAACAAAAAGTGATGCAAGTTTCTGTGTTCAATCATTACGCCTTTGGGACGACCTGTTGAGCCAGATGTGTAAATGACATACGCAAGATTATTCGACGTAAGGTTTATGCTGACAGGGTCAATATTGGTACAGGGGAAATTATTAAAATCACACGTTTCAAATGCAAGTACACAGCAAGAGTCAAGCCGCAGGGCCGCAGAAGACCGTTCATCAGCCACCAACAGGCTTATTCCTGCATCGGCTATCATTTCCCTGAGCCGATCAGACGGGTAATCTGGGTCGAGCGGTAAATACGCTCCCCCCGCCTTCATGATCGCCAACACTGTGACGATTTGTTCGCACGAGCGCTTCATGCTAACCCCAACAATAGTGTCGGGTCCGACACCAAACTCTTCAATTAACAAATGGGCAAGTTGATTGGCTTTCTCATTAAGTTGTTGGTAGGTGTAGCGCTTACCTTCAAACGCGACAGCAATTTTGTCAGGACAAACTGCAACCTGTTCTTCGATAACGGTTTGTACACACACACTTTTGTCGAATGCTCGTTTGGGACCGTTTAACAACGCGAACTGTTTGTATGTTTCTTTTTCGGACAGTAACGTGAGTGCTGACATGGGGATATCTGATGGTACCGTCTCAGCATGACTTGCTAGGTTCTCCAATAGCTGACATAAATGCAGATTGAGTTCGTCCGCACTATCATAGCTGAACAGGGCAATGTCGTAGACGAATTTCACACTGGCCCCCTTCTCACTCAGGCTAATATTGACATCTAAATCATAAGCGGAAGAAACTGACACCGCGTCAGGTGCGAGGACAGATAACGTGCTGCCTGCAAGCGCCATAGTGGGCTCACCTTGTGCGACGCCAAAATTGTTTTGGGTGGTAAGCATGACCTGAAATAGAGGGGCATATGCAGGATTGCGGGCAATCTTGAGTGTATCAACCAGTTTCGTGAAAGGGACATCCTGATTTGATTGCGCTTCAACATGAATTTGTTTTATATGATTTAAGTATTCACCGAGCTGTTGGTGATTGGTATTACAACGCAAAACTAACGTATTTACGAAAAAGCCAATCAACGAAGCAAGTTCGGGTTGCTGTCGATTAGCGAACGGCGTGCCTATCACGATATCTTGGCTGCCACTATGCCTTGCCAACACCAGCGCTAACGCCCCATGTAGCAACATGAATGGTGTCATTTTGAAAGCACAAGCCAGATTGATTAACTTTTTTGCGGTATGAGCGGATATTTTACGCTCCACAATCGCGGCCTCTTGCTGCTTTTCCAGAGACCTTTCATACGATAGCGGTAACGAATGACATGCTGGTGCGTCTTCAAGCTGTTTTTTCCAATAGGCAAATTGCTGTTGATACACCTGTGATTCAATGAGGTTAATTTGCCAGCTGGCGTAATCTGCATATTGAATTGACAGCTCTGGCAACCGACTTGGCGTACCTGTAATAAAGGCATGGTAGAGTTCAAAGAACTCGCTATGCAACACTTCCATTGACCATCCATCAAACGCAATATGATGAGTGTTGAACAACAGAACTCCGCGCTGGTTTTCGCCTCGCTCCAGCTCGATATAGGAGGCACGTAACATTAAGTCTAGTTCAAGATCAAACGGCTTTTTTATGTCTTCTCTTAGTAACTCGATTAACGCATCCGCCCTAATATCGGGCGCAACGCTGGTCAAATCATGGCGCGTAATTGCGAGTCTATTCTCTTGTTGAATAAATTGAGCAGGCGCCCCACTGATATTGACATAACACGTTCTTAAAATTTCATGGCGACGTACAATTTCGTTAAGCGCGAACGTGGCTGCATCAAAATTGAATGCGCCCTTAACTTCACACGCGCCGGGCATATTAAAATCAGCAGATGCCCCAGTCACTTTATTGGCGAGCCAAATGTTTTCCTGAGTAGGTGACAACGGCAGTGTCTGACCGCGGTCAATTGCCTTAATAGTGCTGCCATCTGCCTTGGTAGCCCCATTATTGAAAGACTGAATGTAAGCGGTTAATTCTTCCTTATTGTTTTTAATAAGTGACAATAGTTCTGGGGTTAGCATGTGCTTGTCGCCGGTAAGACCAATACCACTCTCCTCCAGAGTGATACTGATCCCCTGCTGCGCACATTGTTCAATAATGTGCTGCATTTTCATATCACAATTCTCTCCGCATCAGCAGACGCAAATGTCTGGCTTGTCGCTGCTAATACCTGGCGTTGCTTTTCGTAAAATTCACATTGCTGTGCCAACGCCCTAATCGTGGGACCTTCCATTAACACTTTCAAAGGCAGTTCTACATCAAGCTTCTCTCTGCAGGCACTAGCAAGACGAATTCCAAGTAATGAATGCCCGCCAATTTCGAAGAAGTTTGCATCCACACTGATATTTTCTAGTCCGAGCAACTCCTGCCAAATGGCCTGAATATTTGCTTCCAATTCTGTTTCAGGCGCAACATACGTTACCGGCTCTATTTCAACATCTAACGTTAACAATGCCTTTCGGTCTCGCTTACCATTGGAGGTGACAGGTACCTCAGACAGCATGACGACCTTTGAAGGCAACATATATTTAGGGAGGCGGGATTCAAGAAATGAAAGAATGTGGTTCTCGTGCATGACATCAGAAACTAAGAAAGCCACCAGCTGCTCGTCTTTGACCAAAACCACCGCTTCCTGAACACCCGGGTGCTCAAGGGCTACTGACTCAATTTCTTCCAACTCAATTCGATAGCCACGCAGCTTCACCTGGAAATCAACTCTGCCGAGGAAATCGAGTTGACCGTTGCTGTCATATCTGGCGAGGTCGCCGGTTTTGTACAATCTTCCCCACTGATCTGAATTGATGAATTTATCTTTTGTCAGTGCTGAGTTATTTACATACCCCTGGGCCACGCCTTGGCCGCCGATGTACAACTCGCCTTTTGCACCTGCGGGCAGTACCTCACCACTTTTATCCATCACAAACAGTCTGACATTAGGTAGCCCTGAGCCAATATTGGGTGTGCTAGATGGCGTGATGTCTGCAAAACTTGAGTTAACCGTGCACTCTGTAGGACCGTATACATTTAATGCGAATGTATCTCGCTGACCGTAATAATTTGCAAGTTGTTGCCATAACTCAGCGCTGATTGCCTCACCTCCAATCAGCATGCTGGGAAGATCTCCCCCCATCTCAACACACTCCCGCACAAGCAGCTCGGCCAATGACGGAGTGGTATCCAATATGTCGATTTCAGCTTCGCTGATATAGGTTGCTAATGCCTTGGGGTCCCGACGCATTTCCTCAGTGAGCATGTGCAGTTCAACGCCAAACGCCAGCTGAGTTAAAGCCTGCACAGAGGCGTCGAATACGGTGGGTGCATTCCATGCCCAGTTATAACTGCCAACTAAGCCCCGATCTGCCAGAATCTCCTGCATGGCGTTTGCCAGATTAGTTACACTACCGTGCGAGACGGCGACGCCTTTAGGTCGTCCGGTAGAGCCGGATGTGAAAAGTATGTAGGCTAAATCATTTCTGCTAATCTGAATCCCTGGTTGCGCATGACTAGCTGTTCTCCACCCCTCGTGTTCCATGTTGACCACAAACACCTGCGCATCCTCACCGGACATATTAGTGTCGGAAAACGCAACTAATGCACTCGCCTGCGTTTCATTCAGAATATAGTCGAGCCTTTGCGCTGGTGTATTTGGATCGAGTGGTATATAAGCTGCGCCTGCTTTCATAATCCCTAGCATAGCGATCAGCAATTCCTGTGAACGTGGTAAACAAAGACCAACCGATGAGTTAGGTTCAACACCGTTCATTATCAAATAGTTAGCTAACTGGTTTGATTTTTCGTCAAGCTGTCCGTAGCTCAGCATTTTTCCTTCATACATCAACGCCGTAGCTTCAGGGTTTAGCTTGCTACGCTGTTCAATCATGCTGATTAATGAGCGGTCGTTCGTGTTGTCTGATTCAACGTAAGTCAGCCATGGCTGGTTACTTTGCTTACTAACAAACTCCAAGCGATTGATTTTGCTTTCAGGGTTTTTCAATGCGCTTTCTATTAAAGTTTCAAAAGCAGTGGCTATTTGCTCAATCGTTTGCTGTTCAAATATGTCCGATTGATAGAGCCAGCCAAGCTCTAATTGCCCGTCTTTTTCTATCGCTTCTAACGACAAATCAAAGTGGATAAACTCATTACAGTCCTGCAGTGTCATGCTCAATTCTGGTAATGCAAAGTCAGTACTCTCATGATTTTGCAACACAAACCAAAGTTGGAAGAGCGCTTGGTGACTATTGGTACGCTCTGGGTTAATCGCCTCCACCAATGCATCAAACGGCAAATTTTGATGCTCAAAGGCATCAAGAATGGTTTTTTTGTTGTTTGCTAACAACTCTGTGAGGGTTGGGTTGCCGCTCACATTCGAACGCAAGACTAGATTGTTGAGAAAGAAACCAATAAGCGGCTCAGCATTTTGATGCATTCGGCCTGCTACCGGGGTGCCCATAACGATGTCATCTTCATTGCTGAATTTGCTCACCGTCAGGGCATACAGCGTCTGCAATGCCATAAACAGAGTAACGCCCTCAGACCTGCAAAGATCGTTGAGTTTTTTAAGTGTAGAGGACGACAACGTCCGGTTTATTTTTTTACCAACAATACTGGGCTTGGCTGTACGGGGCTTATCTAACGGGATGTCATGTACTGGTGGTGCACCATCTAGGGTATTTAACCAGTAATCCAACTCCTCTTCATAGACGGAACCCTGCATCCATTCTCGCTGCCAGTGCGCATAGTCACTGTATTGGACTTCCAGTTCAGGAAGTGGGTTTTCCAGTCCCTGACAAAAAGCGCTATATAATTGATTGAGTTCTTTAATAAAAATACCAACAGACCAGCCGTCAGAAGCGATATGGTGCATGCTGAATAAAGCAACATGTTTATCTTCAGCATGTTTCAGTAACGTCACTCGCAACATCAGGTCATTCGCCAGATCGAAGGCCGTGAGTGCTTCTACCTTTGCCAACTCTCTCACTTTTTGATCAAATTCATCGTCCGTTAATTGACTTAAATCAATTAACGGAATAGTAGAATCAAACTGAGTCAGAGGTTCTTGAAAACATGCATTATTTTTTTCTCGATACACTGAATGAAGCACTTCGTGACGAGCGATAATGGTATTAACAGCCTTTTGCATGGCGTGTTTATTTAGCTTGCCATGCAATAGAAAAGGCGCGGAGACATTGCTTTGTGCAGCGCCCTCTTCCATTCGGTCAACAATCCACAAACGCTGTTGAGCAAATGATAACGGTATCGGGCCGTCGTGAGTTACTTTTTTCAATTGCTGACGCGTTAAGGCCGTCTGTTGAGCCTGAAACGCCTGAATGTAGCGCACCAATTCTTGCTTTTGCGCCTTTAGCAAAGCCAGCGTATCCTCTGAGAGCGCATCTTTGTTGGTATCAACCTGCAAGTTACCGTTGTCGACCGACAGATAGATTTCTTGCTCTAAACAAATATTAATAATGTTTTCCGCGTTCATAGTATTACCCTTTGATTATTTTTAGGATTCAGATTTGTGTGTATAACTTGAGCAGCAGCGCTGTGAGCCTTTGCTGCATTAATGATTCGTTCGGCAAGTTGCTTTATGGTTGGTGCTTCCATAAATTCAGAAAGTTTGACTTCCACCTGAAACAACTCCCTACAGGCACTGGCAATGCGAATAGCCATTAACGAATGCCCGCCGATATCGAAGAAGTTGTCTTCTATGCCAATGTCTTCGCGCTCAAGGAGCTTGTGCCAAATTTGTTGAATGGCACTTTGAGTCTCGTTTTGAGGAGCAACGTACTGGTCTGTAATTGATTCCACTTTCATCGCCGCAAGTTTTTTGCGATCTTTCTTCCCATTTATCGTGATGGGAATCTCTGGAATAAATTCGATGTGGCTAACCTGCATATAGGAAGGGAGCAATTTTTTAAGGTATCGCTGAAGCGCATTCTGAGAAACGTCCTCTGACACAACAAAGGCTCTAAGTTGTTCATTTTCAAACGTTACTACCGCACCGCTGACGCTGTCATGTCGGCATAACACTTCCTCAATTTCCCCAAGTTCAACTCTGTGGCCGCGCAGCTTTATTTGATGGTCAACACGACCTTTGTATTCCAGGTTTCCGTCCGCTGACAAACTGACCAGATCACCAGTAAGGTAAAGTCGGCCAATGTTTGGATGACTGATAAAATGTTTATCAGTCATCACCGGATTATTGATGTACCCCTGGGCGACGCCATGACCACCAATTGCCAGCTCACCTTCAACACCATGAGGGAGTAACTGCTTGCTTTCATTAAGAACAAATACTTCCGTTCCAGGTAAACTCTTACCTATCGTTGGTGCCCGGTTCGCTTCAATTAGCGCAAATGTTGTGTTTACCGTGCACTCTGTCGGCCCATACACGTTCAGAGCAAAACGCTTTGAACGATTACAGTGCTTGCTGATTTGCTGCCAGAGTGTCGATGAAATCGCTTCTCCACCAACAAGTAAGTTAGGTAATTTCACTTGCGCGAAGTCAGCCGCTTTAATCAGAACATCCAGCAGTGACGGGGTGGTATCCAGAAGGTCAATCTTCTGGCTATCCAGATATCGGGCAAGCAGATCAGGCTCAGTTCTGTGCTCATCATCCAGAAGATATAGCTCTGCGCCTTTTGCAAGAAGGGTAAGTGCCTGAACGGAGGCATCAAAGTATACGGGCGCGTTCCAGGCCCATTTGAATGGGGCTTGCAAATTATGTTCGCTTAGTGTCTTCACCATAGCATTTTGCAAGTGCATGACATTGGCGTTGGAAACACTTACGCCTTTGGGATGTCCAGTAGAGCCAGAGGTGTAAATAATGTACATCGCGTCCTCATATGACACAGGTACACCCAAATTACTGACCGAGTATTGCGCGAGCCATTGAGGATCGAGCGCCTCATCGATTAGCACTGTATGCGGCAGGGCATCTGGCAAAAGCACGCTGCTGCTATGATCTGAAACAATGATGTCCAAATCTGCATTTTCTCGTATGTACCTAAGCCGCTCTGCGGGGGCTTTTGGATCTATCGGCACGTAAGCGGCTCCCGCTTTGACAATGCCTAATAGCCCGATGAGCATTTCGATAGAGCGATTAACACATAAGCCAACCGGTTTGGGCACATTTGTATCAGTCTTGGCGTTAAGGTTTAAAATCTTATTGGCCAATTGATTCGCTTTTTTATTCAGCGCCTCAAACGTGAGAGATTGGTCTTTGAATACAATGGCACTATCGTGAGGCTTGTCATGAGCATGTTGTTCAAATAGCTGACAAAGCGTTATATTGCTAAGGCTACTGACTTCATTAGCTCTGTGATTGAGATTTGCATAATTGTTTTGATCTTTGGGACCAACAAGCTTGAACTCATCTATACGAATTTGTGGGTTAGCGACAATTTGCTCAATCATGAACATGACTCGTTCTAAAATGCTTTCACACTCATGCTCTGAGAAATAGGCTAGCTGTGCCTCTATTTGTATTTGAATGTCCTGCTTAGCCCTGAACTCACACAAATGAAACTTGAAAGGGGGCTGCTGTCCTGTGCGCAATGAGTTTGTTTCAAGTTCAGCGCCATTCGTATCAATATCGAATGCAACTTTGTAGTAATTAAAATTAATATCAAAAAGATGATTGATATGTGGTTGATGTTTTCGGGCCTGATGCAGCACCTTACTGATTGGATATTTAGTGTGTCGCGATATTGACCGTAACCCATCGCTTAAGCCAGCAAGTAAATCGGGGAAAGAGCTGGTCGTATCAACATTCAACAACAACGGGCTTACACTGGCAAAGCACCCTATCGCCCGCTTTGCAGGGCCGGTACGATTGTGAAAAGGTAAACAAATTGGAATCAGTTTCCTTCCGGAGCACGCTGCGAAGTAACTGTAAAGTGTGCCGATAAAAAGCTGATGAATAGTGGTACCAATAGATTCTGAAAAATCAATCAGGCGTTGATAATAGGCAGGGCAAATTACTTTGCTCACCATACATGTTCCAGAGTCACTATCGCTTAACGTGTGGCGTGGCTTTAAAACTGGTTCAAACTGACGCTCCAACTGCTGCTGCCAGAATCCAGCCGACTTCGCAAAGGACTTACTTGCTGCATACTTGTATGATTTTTCGGCGAGCTCTTGAAATTGGACTGGTTCGTCAACCTCTTTGAACCGCCCCCCTGTCAGAGCAAAATATTCTCTGAAAATATTTTCGGTCCAAATGCCGTAACTTAGGCCATCCAAGATGAGATGATGTGCATAGAGTACTAACCAATACTCCTTATCTGAGACTTTGAGGACATAAGTGCTGTAGAGGCCATGCTCATTTAGCTGAAATACCAGTTGAAATTGCTCTTCAACCCATACTCGAGCTTCAGTTTGCGGATCCTCACAATCGGCAAAATCCAGGTACTGTACTTTTGTCTTTGACGTATTATAGGTTTGTACGACTTCTCCGTCCTGCTCTGTAAATGCAATATGAAACACGTCATGACTCTTGATTACACTATCAATGGCGCGTTGCATCGCTTCGACATCAAGTGGATTGAAAAATCGTGCATAGCCACCTGTGTTGTACGCTGTACTACTGGGGTCGCGAGCCTGATCCAGATATATCTCCATCTGTGAAGACGTTAACGAATAACTATTTGGAGGTGATGCGCTTTCACAATTCATTGAAGTTCCCTGTTTTGTAAGTTTGAAATTGTGCGTCACCGATATCGTTGCCTCTTGGTTCGGACGGATGACTGCCGGTGATGAAATGGAGTGGTGAAACCGGACCGAATGCAAACTCTACTGCGCTGCATAGGCTCCAGGCGTCTTTTTCTAATATGCGGTGATCTATCGGGAGCGATCCCCTATTCTGTTCAGCTACGTATCTGAGCAGCCCCTGCATACGCTGGGTGCTTGAAGATCTCGTCGCGTCCTCACCTTTTGGACTGTTGATATAACAATCGCCGAGTGTTATTTGACTGAAAGAAGAAAGCTGATTGCTGTCTGCGTTTCTCGTTATTTGATGGTGATGTGGAAAAAGAGATGAGGCTGCTGCGAGAACACCGCTTTTCAGTAACCGAGAATAAAACGTAGTCGCATTGCTTCTGCCACCAGTGGTATCACGAACAACATTGGCCAATTCCATTTCGGCAACGTGTGCAGGAAAATGAAGCAGACACACAGCAAGTACAACAAACTGCGTATTAACTTTGTTTATTAATAACAAGTACACCACAGGATTTCTTCCCCTAACAGCTGTTCAAATCACGTTGTTTAAGTCGTAAATCTATACTGTGGTGAAAAATCATACATGCCAAAACACTTCTCGTTATTATTTGTGCTATATTGGCTTGGTAACATATAATCACACTAATAACATTGCGAATTACTATATGATAAGTATAGAAAAATATGGAAATTTAGACTGGCTTGGCAGCAATATTATAATCGTTGGTGATTATGCCGTTGACTTCAAAAAGTCGCGTATTTCCCGCGGCGAAGAACGTATTAAGCTAGAGCCACTCGCTATGGAATTGCTTTGCTACCTTGTTTCTCGTAAAGGTGAATATGTTAGTCAAAGAGAATTGCTTAAAAATGTATGGGGTGGCCGGGTCGTTTCTGATAACGCGATTCGTCGTGTTGTAAAAAAATTGAGGGATGCCTTAGGTGACGAACCTAGGGATCCCAAATACATAAAAACAGTACCAAATAAAGGCTATTTGCTCATCGCCGATGTTGTTATTGATGAGCATCAACCGATACCCCCTATTCCTAAAACTGCCATAGAAGCTGACCAAAATGAAACATCAAGCACTGACCTGAAAACATTTCAGAGCAAACAACCGCAGCCAGTTACAAAAACATCAGATAAACATAAAACGAGAAAACTTGTTGTTCTGACTTTGCTTACAGTCTTTGCCCTAATATTCGCACTGTATTTACTTTCATCCACAGTTTTCAAGTCTGATGACACTGTTTCCATTACACCTTTGATGTCTATGCCTGGCGAGGAGCATTGGACAGATTACAATGCGCAAAACAGTGCGATTATCTTTTCTCACCGAAAAACGGCCAACGGTTTTTTTGATCTCTACCTTAGGACGGCCGATAAGCATACGATAAGAAAGCTAACCAATGGCGGTGCAAACCACAATGCACCTTCGTGGTCTAATGATGGGAAGAAAATTGCTTATCAACGTCAATTAGGTGATAAAGCAGAGTTGGTTATACTTTCGATCTCAGAAAGTATGAAAGTTGAAAAATCCGAGGTTATTTATTCCTACGACTCGCTTCAGCCGAGTCTGGATTGGTCGCCTGATGACAGCTCACTTTACTTTGCACACCGTCAAAGCATAGATCACCCCTATTCCATCTTTTCAATCAACATTACTACGCGGGAAATTACGCAAATTACCTTTCCCAATATTGGTAACTTGGGTGATTACGCCGCACAGTTTTCCCCTGATGGAAGATTTTTAGCAACCTTCAGGTATTTGAGGTACGGCCTTGTTCATCTTATTATTGTGGATGTGACAAGGGGCAAGATACTTAGCGATAGAAAAGTTGAAAGTACGCCGATAACGTTAAGTTGGAACAATAAAAGCACTGGTGTCTACTTTTCCACTAAAGGAAAACTACACTTTTTCAACAATGAAAAGCAATCCTTCACTAGCCTCCCTATCGAAGGATACGAATTAAAATCTGTGTTCGCTCATTGCGGAAATGATTGCCTTATAGCAAATACGGCTGACGACAACAATCGCGATGTTAAGGAGTTAGCCAACCCATTTTTTTCATCTGAAAATGACCAGTTAGATTTCTTTGAATTACCGATGTTAGGAGATGAAGGGCATCCAATTTACAGCAACGATCCCGACGAAGTCGTATTTAGGGCCGTTATCAAAAATACCTCACAAATAGTAAGTTACTCTGCACAAGTCGGTCTTGAAGTACTTACCCAGTTTGATCGAGGTTACCGAATTAACAACCTACAGTTTAATCCAAAGCAAGATCTTGTATTAGGCCTTCAAGAGGAACAGATATTTGTTTTAGACGTGGGTACTGGAAATATTGAGTTTGTTAGCAAGCAAATGGAAAATGCCCAGCGCCCTAACTGGAGTGACGATGGCCAGAGCATTTATTACTCTCGTCGTGAACTGGGCACCACTGCACTCATCAAATACAATTTACAGAGTGGAGAGCACGAACGGCTGTTAGAGAACATCATCGAGGCCAAAGAAGACAAGGGAGGTCGCCACATCTACCTCCTCAATAATGACGGTGAGTTACATAAAGCGCAGATAGGGAATCTTGAACAGAGCAAATTTATAGGCAATATCCCTATCTTTTCAAATATTTCTTGGCATATCTTTGACCACACACTTTACTACTCAGCACCAGAAGGTAAAAACTTTACGTTAAATAAAATCGACATGCAAACGAAGCAAACTACCACAATTCCCTGGCTGAAAAACACCTACTATGCAAAATTTGAACTGCATTCCAGTGGGAAGAAGTTACTGTTATTGCAAGAAAACACTCCCTCTACCGAGTTGGTAGAAATAAGAAACCTGTGACCTCCTGCCAAATGAAACGGAGTAAAGCGAGAATAGTTAGCAACGGGCTAACTCAACGTGTGCTATGCACTTGATTGCACCATTCCCAAAGGCTTTTTTTCTTCAATGACACCCATTCTTCCGGTAACCATTCTAATTTGTTTATTTAATTTCTTGTCTTAATAGACCCATCGTGTGACTTTTCTCAAAAATGTAGTCTTTATTTAGCAGAATAGCGTGTAAATAAACCTATTTTTATATTTTTCAAAGAGAAAGAATTGTTTGTCAAACCTCATCACTTCAATACCGTGTGACTATTTGTTACCCACTCCAAGCTTATGTTTTTATTGATTTTAAACCTCAAAAGGTAACATCTCCACGCCTCCGTTTACGCCACTACCGCTAATACGTAATGACTAGTCATGAGAAGTTGCATGTAAGTTCATTGGGTTATGGCTAAAGTGAGATTGTGTTTCCGGCAACCGCCCCAGCACACTCAATCTTAATATTTAAATACAAGGAAAAGTTACAATGAACTCGAAGGCCACTTTTAATCCAACTACTGCAATTACAAAGGTCATTGCGATTTTAATGTTTTCAACAGTTACTGCATTTGCGCACGCCGCTGACGATACAAATAGCCAAACCGATGATGATTCCTCAAAGCCGTTACATTGTTACATCATACCTGTATGTGACGCCACCGATTCATAATCAACTTTTAGCAGTAAACGCGAACGCAAACCTTGGGCTACGAAGTGGTATCACTTCGGCCCTGCACGGAGTGTGAAATGAAAAAACTAATCTCAAGCACACGTTTAGTAGGTTTAATCTGCTCAGTGGCATTGATAATGGTGTTAGTTATCAATGCCACTGCCGTAGAGCAAACCGGTCATATTCGAAGTGATTTCATTCCTGTTGTAGATATTCAAAAGGTTGAACTCAGGCAGCACCAAATTATGATCCGTGGGTATGGTGAGATTGCTCCTTATGAAAGTACTCAACTTTCTTCAGAGTTGTCGGGAAAAGTCATACAGTGGAATCCAGAATTTACCCCTGGTGGAGTCATCAAAAAGGGGGAACTACTCTTCAAAATAGAAAGCGATACTTATCACGCACGTGTATTAAGATCGAAAGAAAATTATGCCATGGCACGAACTCGTCTAATTGAAGAGCGCGCCAAAGCTAATGTTGCAGCCAAAGACGTAGCAGATGTAGCACAGGAAAAAATTAGCGCCCTGTATTTACGCGAGCCACAACTCCTTCAGGCTCAGCGTGCAGTTGACGCTGCATTAGCAGAGCTAGAACTCGCAGAGCGAATGCTGGATGAATGTAATGTGGTAGCACCATTTGATTCACTTGTTGTGCGGCGAGACATTGGCAAAGGGCAATTTGTCAATGTGGGACAAACGGTCGCCCTGTTACATAACATTGAATTTGCAGAAATTCATGTACCCATTGCAGGTTTCGACGCCGCATTTTTGCCTGACCAAATTAATGACTTACCAGCGAAAGTAGAAAGCGCGACCGGAGTTTCAAGACAAGTTAATATTTCACGAGATCTTGGTATCGTCGATAGCATAACGAGAATGCGCAAGGTGGTAGTTAAGGTTGACGATCCTTACGGAATTGCAACAGATAGGCAACCCATGCGTTTTGGTGAGTTTGTCGAAGTTAGTTTTCTGGGAAAGCAAATAACGTCAGCGTACAAAGTACCTCGCCAGTCATTGGTTGACCAAGGTGTATGGCTTATCAATGAAGATAACCAGCTGAAGAATGAATCGGTATCAGTACTGCGTTCCGAGCCTGGTTTTTATTTAGTAAAAGGGGATTTGGGCAATACTGCTCTTATAGTGACTAGTCT
This sequence comes from Alteromonas sp. Mac1, assembly GCF_001562125.1. NCBI lineage: Bacteria > Pseudomonadati > Pseudomonadota > Gammaproteobacteria > Alteromonadales > Alteromonadaceae > Alteromonas > Alteromonas sp. Mac1. The sequence continues at coordinate 294,435 of NZ_CP013932.1, read as the reverse complement.
GCCGGATTTTCCAATTGAAGGCACTATCGTCAACCCTCGTTCACCCGCTTCGCCGGTATTGTGAGGGAATGATGGCTTTCCAATCGAACAACAATCACACTGGCCTCATCGCCTATTTTGCCAAGAACCCAGTTGCGGCTAACCTTTTGATGACATTCATTGTGTTGATTGGTTTGCTTAGTTATCTAACCGTCAAACAGCAGCTATTCCCCTCTCAAAGCCCAGACAGCATTAGAGTGTCGGCAACATTACCCGGTGCGTCTGCAAAAGAAGTTGAAGAGTTGTTTATTATAAAAGTCGAAGCTACCTTGAAAGGTATTCCTGAAATTGAAAATGTTATTTCGAATGCGAGTCGAGGACAAGGAAGACTCACACTGCGGCTGGCGAATAAATCAAACCAATCGCGGGCGTTAGAACAGGTCAAAACTCAGGTCGCCAGTATTGAGACATTCCCTATAAGCATGAGTCCACCTCTGGTAACACTGGACAATGCGGCAAAAAACGTGATGGAAATCTCTTTGGTTGGCGATATCGCGCCCAGTCAGCTAAAGCTGGCCGGTCAAAAGATAAAAGACGAATTACTTCTGTTAGACCAGGTCTCTTTGGTTGAACTATTAGCACCGAAAGACGAGATTGCGATAGAAATTTCTCCCGATAAACTCAGGGCGTTTAACCTGACCATCCACGACGTATCTGCATCAATATCTAACCATTCACTTACACAATCGGCTGGAATGATAACGTCTGACCAAGGAAACATTGCGATTCGAGCTGACAAGCAAGCACTATCAATGGAAGACTTTGCTTCGATTCCGGTTAAGTACGGTAATGATAGCGGGAAAGTCTTGCTGGGAGAGATTGCCCACATAGCCCGCAATTATGTAGATGGCGAAAGCTACCTTACTTTTTCAGGTAGAAATGCGGTTTCTCTGATTGTTAATGCTACTGAAGAGCAGAGCATTGTGGATGTCGCGAGCTCAGTGAAGCAATACATTATCCAGAAAAACCTTACACTTCCGCCAGGGATGATGTTGGAAACGCTTGTTGACTACACTTACTATCTTGATGCACGCCTGCAGATGATGATTTCTAACTTACTGCAAGGTGCATGTCTAATTGCACTGCTTTTAACGATATTCCTTAGGTTCCGACTTGCCATGTGGGTAATGGCCGGGCTGCCTATTTGCTTTTTCGGTGCGGTAATGTTGATGCCGCTATTTGGACTAAGTATCAACATTATTTCACTCTTTGCCTTTATTATGGTGCTTGGAATTGTTGTTGATGATGCCATCGTTACGGCAGAGAGCGTTTATACTGAGGTCGAAGCGAAAGGTAGCCGCATCGACAACGTCATCGCGGGCGTCAAAAAAGTCGCTACACCTGCTACATTTGGCGTAATAACGACCATGGCTGTATTCTTTCCGTTTGTATTTTCTAGTGGGCCTGACAGCGCCACATTCTTCACTATCGCGATGGTAGCCATTCTGTGTCTGGTGTTTAGCTTGGTTGAGTCAAAGCTCATCTTGCCCGCACATTTATCAACGCTCACTCTGGGGACTCAGAATCAATCACGATGGCGAGCTAGGTTTAATGGCTACCTCAACCACTTTATTAAAGGTCCTTATCAGGCATTACTGCAAAAATGTATTCACAATGCCTGGTTGACCCTGACCGCATTCATTGCCGTGTTTGTAGTAACACTATCGTTGGTAACGTCAAACCGAGTCCAGTTTGTTGCGAACCCAAGTGTTCCGCATGACTTTCCGATGATAAGCATACAAATGACCAACGACAGCTCAGTTGAGCGAACTATTGAGACGCTTAAAAAAGTGGAACGCGTAGTTCGTGGTGTTGATGCACAAACCCAACAGGAATTCGGAAAAAAAATGGTTCGCGATATTCTGGCACTAAGTGATGGCAGAACCGCGTCAAGGCTAATCATTCCTCTCGTGAACGATGACTCACGACCATACGATACGTTCGAGCTATCAAGACGTTGGCGCGAAGCCATTCCCACCCTACCTGGCGTTAAAGCTATCTCGATCAAGGATGATTTAAATGGCTCAGATAGTGGCGGAGACTTCGGCTATCGATTGTATGGAGCCGATATAGCGCAACTTCGCACTGCAGCATCAACACTTGTCAACGAACTAAGAGAACAGAATGGGCTGGTTGATATTAACTCGTCGGTGGATATGGCCAGTAAAGAAATACAACTGAGCCTTAAACCTGTTGCTTATGATATGGGGTTAACACTAAAAGATGTTGCTACTCAAGTTGGCTTTGGCTTCTATGGAAGTGAAGCGCAACGAGTAATGAACGGGAACGAGGAAGTCCGAGTCTTAGTTCGCTATCCCTCGAATATCAGAAGAGAAGTAGCATCTCTGCAATATGCGCGTGTAACCTCGCCCTCTGGTCAGGAAGTCATGCTTGGCGATATTGCGGCCCTGTCCCTTGTTCCTGGAGCAAGCACAATCCGCAGAGAAGAAGGTGTAAGAAACGTCTATGTATGGGGTTCAGTTGATGCTTCAGTTGTATCGCCTCACCACGCTGTTACAGTCATTAAGTCAGCTATTTTACCAATGATTATGCAAAAGTTTCCTGGCGTATCCACAGAGCTTGGCGGTGACATTCAGGAACAAAATAGCCAGATGAGTGAGCAACTGCTGTTCTTGTGTATCGGTGTTATTGGTATTTACATTATGCTGGCCGTTCCGCTTAAGTCCTATGTCCAGCCTCTACTGGTGTTAATCGCAATACCACTGAGTTATACCGGCGCTGTGTTAGGGCATTATCTATTTTCGATACCGCTAAGCACAATGTCCGTGTTTGGTCTGGTCGCCGCTGCAGGTGTCGTAATCAATGACTCTCTGGTAATGATTGATTACATTAATAACGCTAAAGCGCGTGGAATAGCCGGCGTCCAGGCAATAATGGAGGCTGGGCGCGTGCGTTTTCGCCCCATATTGATCACGTCACTCACCACGTTTGCAGGCGTACTCCCTTTGATGTTCGAAACTAGCTTACAAGCAAAGCTTATAGTTCCAATGGCTGTGTCACTTGGCTGGTCAGTGCTCTTCGCGACATTAATAAGCCTGTTGCTGCTACCAGCGCTCTTTGTCATCTACACGCGGGGAATACAGCTACAGCTTATAAATCGTTCTCAACTGAGTAAGTTTCGATTGAAAAAAACTACTCAAAAACCTCAGCAGTGAAGAGTGCAATGATGAACATGAAAAATAGTTTACTCAAATCGACTGAACCGCGACTTTTGAAACCCGTTGTGGAAAATGCGTCAGCCCCATATCAATTGATATGCTTCCCGTGTGCAGGAGGCAATGCATCCATGTTTCAAAGCTGGGCTGACTTTTTGGGTGCGGACATCGAATTGCTAGGGCTACATGCACCGGGCAGAGGGGCGCGCTTTGCTGAGCCCGCTTTCGATAATATGGACGCTCTGGTAAATTGTCTACTAGATGAGGCAGACGTTTTAGAGCGCAAGCCTTACATTTTATTAGGACACAGTTTAGGCGCCAGAGTCGCCTACGAGTTTGCAAAACGTGCTACGCAACTTGGTTATCCTGCTCCCTTGCATTTTATTGCGTCTGGCAGCAGAGCGCCTAATGGACCTAAAGTATCCTCTCCTACACACTCGCTGCCCTCTTCAGAGTTTATGAATACTATTCTAGAAATGGGGGGGATACCTGATGAGGTGAGGGAGAGTCAAGAAATGCTTCACCTACTGGAACCTACCTTTCGGGCGGATTTCAAAATAGCAGAACAATACACTAGCACAGCTATTCCTCTAGACTGCCCGATAACTGCGATATGTGGCGACGAAGATTATAAAGTGCCCGAAGGGCTGGTTAAAAAGTGGGGATCATTTACAACGTCCTCATGGTGCGTAAGGTGTTTTTCTGGCGGACACTTTTTTATCAACCAAAACCCTCATGTAATACCTGAAATCAGCCGTTTAATTGTTCGGTGTTTTGCGTTGTTCACTAAACCCAAAATGGACATGGTGAGTTAAATGAATAGCCTCGCGCTAACATCTAAACAGTCGGCTCTCACACGGTTTGTCTCAAAGCAAACAACGCGTTTCCTTGATAGCACGAACATATGTTTGAGTGTATGTCATTTTGTGCCACACCATTTCCATCCAAATTATTTTGAAGCGCTGAATATAGAAAAACCAGTGGAATTAAACAGCGCAGTTTACAAACGGCAAGCTGAATTTCTGGCTGGACGGTATGCAGCACAGCAAGCCTTGAAACATATAAACGTGCCAGACAAGCAAGTGGGTCGGAGTATTGAACGCGCACCAGTTTGGCCGCCTGGAACGATTGGGTCAATTTCGCACAGTGACTCAATAGCAATATGTATTTCTTCAATACGACAAAAGCACATTGCACTGGGCGTAGACATAGAACCTATCATGTCTTTAGGCGTAGCAAACGATGTGCATCGTTTGGTCATGTCTAACAATGAACGCAAATATTTTAATACGCTTGCGATGAATGAAAGCGAAGCCGTTACATTTGTTTACTCCGCAAAAGAGAGCTTGTTCAAAGCTATTTTTCAGTTTATTCCGCAATATTTAGATTTTAGCGCATCGGAAATCGTGCATGTAGATGAACGCAACGCACATTTCAACATCGTTATTCCGTATTTACTGGGAAAAAATACGCCAACCGATGGTGTTTTCCATGGTTCCTACACTAAATATAACAACCATTACATCACGCTAATAAAAATTAAGGCAAAGGGAGAGAAAACAACATAAAAACCAAAGAGAATTTAACCAGAATAAAAAAATCAACATTATTAGAAAAGTTTAATTAGTAATTTTAAATCTATACCAAATAGAGGAATTAACAATGAAAATTGCAAAGCTGAAAAATATAGTACAAGCAGCCGACAAGGGAGCCCTTACAAATAATACACCATGTTTCGTCGTGTTTATCGGCAGACATGGTTCTGCTAGCTAAGTATTGACTGCCTTCAAATAAATATCATCACACACTCGCTGTAGGATGCTTTTCGCAGTGCAAATTAATCCTATGTATGTGGTGATATTCACTGTCTGTAGTTTAAGTCTAGCAAAGAGGAGAACTTCTTGTTTTTAATTCAAGAGAATAGTAACCACCCGATTAACGATATTGTGTCGTCACCACCTGATGAATCTGCTTCGCGGACGAAAATTGAGAGGTTATTACAAACGGGAGAACTCTCTCAGTTGGTCAATGAAAACCTCCCTGATATTCTACTGCGTAATAATTCAGCGTCGCTATCGAGCGAATCAATCAACGAGGAAACTACATCGCTAACATGGCGTATAGCCAAAAGTGATGTGGCAAATTTTGTGATTAAGATCCTTAAGGGTTCGCCTCACAACGCAAATGAACCTCATTTTTTGACGCCGAACGATATGTTCATTTTTTTTCATGGCGATGGAGTATGTGAAGCCATTATTTATGAATTTGAAGCCGTCGAAAACGACAACAACTTCGAGGCACAAAGAAAAATTCAGAAATGCGAGAAAGTCACCTTCCGAAACGGACACAGCGTTATGCTTCACGCTGGTGACACTGGAATGCAAATATTAAAGATTGATAAATTAGCGATGTTTGAAGTGAGTGCACTTAAACATAGTGACATTGTGTGGAATTTCGATCCAAAGTCTAAAACCATGCTTTATCCCTCCGCGGCCGACGTAGGTAGCTCTAGACTGGAAAGCGCCATGAATGCACTTAAATCGATTGGCGATGCGAATTCGATTCCTATCATTGCGAAAATCGCTCGGAATCATCATCAACATTTTTTACGCTGGTCAGCCATCGAAACCATGGCGTTTCTTAGTCCAGAGCACGCTGAAGAGCTTTTGAAAGATGCTTTGAACGACCCGCACCATGAAATTCGCCTGGCGGCTCATGAATCACTAACTATGAATGGTATATAAAGATGGCAAAGATATATCAGCAGCCGATCAATGAAAGTATTGAATTAGATGAGTTAATTGATTTATTGCGATCATTTGATACAAAAATTTTTGATGACAATCATATTGAAGAATCAATCCTTGCCCTGAAAAAGCTTTACAATAATCGACGATTCTTAACCTTGCATCTCAACTCACTGCTCAAAGATTTCACAAAGGAAGACAAGAATTTCTATACATTTCAGGTTTTCATGATTGCGCAAGAGAAATATTTTAATGTAAGAGCACCAATTTGGATGCCAGCGTCGGGGTTGGCGTCAGACAAAGCGTTTATTTACGATATTCCGCACGACCATAACTTTAACCTCATCACCCTGGGTTACCTAGGTGATGGTTATAAAACTGATATTTATCAATATGATGTAAACTCTATTGAAGGTATATCGGGAGAGAGCGTACCGATTTATGGTCATGAACAGTATCAGCTCAAACCTGGCAACGTGTTGCACATGGGGATAAATTCTGACATTCATACACAAATCCCACCCAATGATCTGAGTATTTCAGTCAACATTATGCAAACCAAGACGTTATCAGATAAGCAATTTATTTTTGATATAAAAAATAATCGCATTTTAAGAAAGATTAATGGCGAAAGAGATCAGGCATTACTTGACCTTGCAGAGACGCTGGGCGATGAGAACACGACAGATATCATCGAACACTTAAAATCAAAGCAAATCTTACGCCCATCCCAAGAACGATTAACCCGACAGTCGCCCAGTGTGTTATAACGGTCAGCATCGCTTCAACACTCCGCTTTGTCTGAGCAAATGTATTTTGATGCGTTCTCGACAAAATCAATCATAATATCTAATAAATTTTCTTAAAAAAACCCTGTATTAACAGGGCTTTTCATGAAAATTTCTTTACACTGTAAAGGTTGGAAGACTAGAACGGAATATCGTCATCAAAATCAAAGTCCGGCTCAGCCATTGGAGGCTGCTTAGGCTGTGACTGACCACCGCCTTGGTTAGGCGCTTGTTGTTGATAACCGCCTTGATTTTGACCACCTTGGCTCTGGCCGCCTTGCTGCTGATAACCGCCTTGGCTTTGACCACCTTGTTGCTGATACCCACCTTGCTGGTTGTTCTGAGGGCGTTGATAACCGCCACCCGCATTACCACCACCACCTTCGCCACCGCGACCACCAAGCATTTGCATTTGGTCTACAATGATTTCTGTGGTGTAACGGTCTTGGCCTGACTGATCTTGCCACTTACGCGTTTGCAATTTACCTTCAACGTAAATTTGAGAACCCTTCTTCAGGTATTCTCCGGCAATTTCTGCTAAGCGACGGTACATAGTAAGGCGGTGCCACTCAGTGCGTTCCTGCATTTGGCCTTGCGGATCTTTCCAGCTTTCGCTGGTAGCCAAGCTTAGGTTCGCAACGGCGTTACCGTTAGGCATGTATCGTACTTCAGGATCATTACCTAGATTTCCCACAAGTATGACCTTGTTAACGCCTTTCGTTGCCATTGGTGTCTCCTGTAACGTATTTAGTGCCTTGCTGATCTATCACTTTGTGACAACAACAAGTGCGAAAGTTTCATCGATATTAGCCGATTAGTATATCTTATTTTGAACGGGAGAAATTAAGTTTTTTCTTTCCCACTCGCTTTCAAATTTGAACGCTATCAAAATATTCATAGCTTGTCGGCTGAACTTTCGCATGGTTTTATTGGGCGCTTGATAGATTAAGCGCCCAAACCATTACCAGTTACTTTCTACCTCCAGTGGCTTTTTACCGCCAGCAGCGCTTTACCAGCAGCAGTCTTTACCACCAAGCGCCGTAGAAGGCGATAAGCAAACACACTACGGCGAAGGCTGCAATATTAAACCCTTTCGTTGTGGCGAATTCGACCTCATCTAAATCTACCGCATTTTCATGTACACCTTTTTTCTCGGCAAGCGACACGATGATTGCCACAGAAACACAAAGTAAGAACACGATACCAACACGGTCAATAAACGGCAGTTCAGGCCAGAATTGACGGAATACTATACTAAGAACAAACGAACCTAATGCCGCGCACAGTCCACCGGTCGCGGTGGTTTTCTTCCAGAACATACCCAATACAAACAAGGCGCAAATACCTGGCGTAAAGAAGCCTGTAAATTCTTGTATATATTGAAAGGCTTGATCGAAATTACCCAATAATGGTTTTGCGGTAATCATGGCAATAATAAGTGATACAAAGCTAACAATTCGGCCTACCTTCACATAGTGATGTTGGCTTTCATTTGGGCGTTTATCTTTGTATAAATCCATAGTGAAAATGGTCGATACACTGTTGGTCATCGAAGCTAACGACGATACTATCGCTGCTACTAACGCGGCAAAAATAATCCCTTTCAACCCTACTGGCATCATGCTCATTAGTGATGGGTAGGCTTGATCAGGCTTTGAAAGCTCCGGCACTAATAGCACTGCCGCAATGCCTGGTAACACCACAATCAATGGCATTAACAGTTTAAGGAATGCCGCAAACGCAATCCCTTTTTGGGCTTCTTGTAGGCTTTTCGCCGCCAGTGTGCGCTGAATAATGTATTGGTTAAAGCCCCAGTACGACAGGTTCATTATCCACATACCACCAATGAGGACTGAAATGCCCGGCAAGTCCATATAATGCGGATTATCTTTCGATAAAATCATATCGAATTTTTCAGGTAGCTGGTTACTTAGGTCAATAAAACCTTGAATAGGGCCATTACCACCACTGATTAAATTAAGCGCAGTATAGGATAAAAACAAGCCGCCGAATATCAACAGTACCACTTGAATAATGTCGGTGAGTGCCACGGCTTTTAGCCCGCCGTATAGCGAATAAGCTAGTGAGAAAGCACCTAGGAATATCATTCCGTAAACCATGTCCACACCAGCAATAGTGTTAATGGCCAAGGCACCTAACCACAATACCGCGGTTAAGTTTACAAATACGTAAACCCCTAACCAAAATACTGCCATGACTTTACGTACGCGATGGTCGTAACGCTGCTCTAAGAACTGCGGCATGGTATATATTTTGTGCTTTAAGAAAATGGGTAAAAAGTATTTTCCTACAATAATAAGTGTGATGGCTGCCATCCACTCATAAGAGGCAATAGCTAATCCCAGCTGGTAGCCAGAGCCTGACATACCAATGATCTGCTCTGCCGATATATTAGCAGCAATCAGCGATGCCCCTATTGCCCACCAAGGCAAGCTAGAGCCTGCTAAGAAGTAGTCGTTTGTATCTTTTTCGTGCCCCTGCTTTTCCCTTGATACCCACCATGCGATGCCGATAAGCGCCACCACATAGATCACAAACACTGTGATATCTAACGATGCTAATTTCATAGTTTTTCCCAACGATTATTTTAGTTTTGCGGTGCGAATTTTCTCGATGCAGGGTCGATGAAGGCTATTGGTATTATTATTAAAGTTAAAGTCCACACCATGACTTTCTTTATGACTTCGCCAAAAAGCGCATCATTAATATCACATTTCATTAACTTGGATGAACAAGAAATATAAATTTAAGGCAAAAAAAAGCGTTATCTTGAAATTCAAAACAACGCAAGGGGCACAAGTAATCGTTAACGGGGGGCTTGTGTATTACATGAAAAATTAAGCAAAGGCACCTTGAGTGGCTGTGCATACATAAATATCGGCTTTGTAGCCCGTCTCATCGAAGTACTTGTCGGCCACCACTTGCTTAACCGCAACCACTGAGTCGGTTGGAACTAACGCCACAACGCAGCCACCAAAACCGCCGCCAGTCATGCGAACGCCACCGGTTTGACCTAACACTTCGCCAATAATCTCTACAAGGTAGTCAATTGGCGGTACGGTAATTTCAAAGTCATCGCGCATAGAAACATGAGATTCAGCCATCGCCTCGCTCACCGTAGTGATATCACCTATCTTCAATGCTTCACTTGCACTTAATGTACGAGCGTTTTCAGTAATAATATGACGGGCACGGCGATAAACCACTTCAGGCATATGAGGCTTAGCGGTTTCGAGCATTTCAATAGTCGCTTCACGCAACGAAGGAACGCTTAATAACGATGCGCCTTGCTCACACTGTTCACGACGCAAATTGTATTCGCTGTCTACTAAGCCACGTTTTACATTTGAGTTAATGATCACAATTTGATGTGATGAAGGCAGTGGAGAATGTTCAATCGCCAGTGATTGGCAATCAAGCAACATTGCACTTCCTTCGTGACCCATGGCCGATACCAGTTGATCCATAATACCGCACGAACAACCCACAAAGGTGTTTTCAGCTTTCTGACCAAGTAAGGCCGCTTGAACACCGTCTAACGGTAATTCATATAATGCGCTAAGGGCTTTCAAAATAGCGATTTCAAAAGAAGCAGATGAGCTTAAACCCGCGCCTTGTGGCACGTTGCCTGTTACAACAAGATTAGCACCAGCAAAATCGGGTAAGGCATCTTTAAGGACTTTGACCACGCCACGCACATAGTTGGCCCAGCCTTGATTATCATCATACTGAATATCAGCCAATGAAAACTGGTTTTGTTGGTTTTCATAATCAAGGGCTGTCACAACAATGTCGTTGTCATCACGTTTTGATGCAGCAACCCAAGTACCAAAGTTAATGGCGGCTGGAAACACAAATCCTTCGTTGTAGTCGGTGTGCTCACCGATTAGGTTCACTCGACCTGGCGCGTGGGCAATAAGCGTAAGCTCTGTGCCGAAACAACGTGTAAATTCTGATGAAAGTAACTGGTTATCCATTGGTGTTCTCGCGTTTCTTATAATGCACTACAGGCAGTGCTTTTAATCGGTCTGCCGCTTGCTCGGGCGTAAGGTCGCGCTGAGCTTCAGCCATCATTTCGTAGCCAACCATAAATTTACGTACACTTGCTGAGCGTAGAAGTGGTGGGAAGAAATGGGCGTGTACAGTCCATTCTGGATGCGTTTCGTTATCGAACGGCGCACTATGCCAGCCCATCGAATACGGGAATGACGTTTCAAATAAGTTGTCGTAACGGCTGGTGATATCACCAATAATTTGTGCCAACGAGTACGCTTGAGCATCGGTTATTTTATCTAATGACTGTACGTCAAAGCGCGGAAGCAATAAGGTTTCGAAAGGCCAAGCAGCCCAGTATGGCACCACGACAACCCAATCATCATTTTGGCAAACTACGCGCTCCTGCTTTTCAACTTCTTGTTCGGCGTAATCAAGCAGCATTGGGCGCTGGTTTTCTGCGTAGTATTGACCAAGTTGAACTAGCTTTTTCGCTGGGTCTGAAGGTAAGTGCTGCTGCGCCCATACTTGACCGTGAGGATGTGGGTTTGAACACCCCATCGCTGACCCTTTGTTCTCAAACACTTGAACCCAAGTAAATTCTTTACCTAGCTCTTCGGTTTGTGCTTTCCAACAATTCACCACTTCAGTGCGTTCATCGTCGGTAAGTTCCGGCAACGTTTTGCTGTGATCTGGAGAGAAGCAGATAACACGGCTGCAACCTTGCTCGGTTTCAAACTGGAACAACCCACTCTTTTCGCTGGCTTGTTGGGTATCTTTTTTCAACGCTGCAAAGTCATTTTCAAAAACGAAAGTACCTGTGTAATGAGGGTTTACCTCACCGTTTACCCGAGTATTGCCTGGGCATAAATAGCAAGTGGGATCGTATGATGGCTTTTGCTCGTTCGAAGGCTCTTCAGATTGTCCTTGCCAAGGGCGCTTAGCGCGATGTGGCGACACTAAAACCCATTCACCTAGCAATGGGTTATAACGGCGATGTGGATCGTCAGTTGGGTCGAAGGGCTTTCCCATAATTTCTCTCACTATTTATTTGGCTTTCGTTGCAATTTTGCCACACCGTCACCAAATAAATTTTGTGTGAGTGGGTGTAATCAAACCAAAAAGGTTAAACGTTTACCCTCAATAATATAGTAAGGGCTCACGATTATCAATTATCGAATAAAGATAATACATTGTTAAATAAATTAACAATTCAAATGTACTATCTTTTCGTTTAATTCAGCGTAAATTGATACCGAATTTTAGCGCTAAAGGGTTTATCGGGAGAAATGATGCAATCAGGAAACTCTGGTTTATTCGGTGCATCGGGAAAGTGCTGGGGCTCTAAACATAATGCGCCAAGCTGACTGTCAGTTTCTAAGCTACCCGTATAGAATTGAATACCCGGTAAGTCGGTGTATAAATCCATTTGCAGATTTGTATCTTCAGCAAACACTTGTGCCTGAGGCTTTCCAGCTTCCACCTTATTTAATACAAAGTTATGATCGTATCCACCCACTAAATTATACAAGTCATGTGATTTTGCGCTGTTTTCGTTCACCCTGGTGAGTGCGCTAAAGTCGAAGGGCGTACCGGCTACTTCTATAAGTTTACCTGTTGGCAATAAAGTACTGTCTGCATCGGTAACCCGTTCAGCGTCAATTTGCACCAACGTGTTTTCCACTGTCTCATCTTTACTTAACGTAAAATATGCGTGCTGGGTAAGGCTGAAAGGGGTCGCTTTGTCTGTAGTAGCATTCAATGAGAGCGATAATGTATTAGAATCATCTAGGGTATAAACAGCCTCAACATTTACGTTGCCAGGAAAACCTCCCTCGCCGTCAGGACTAAATAAGCTTAGAGATAACGAAACACTATCTGCATGCGTTTCTGCCTTAGCTTTCCACATCTTTTTATGGAAACCTGGAATGCCGCCGTGCAAGTTATGTTCCCCCCCATTTTTATCGAGGTGATACTCAGTACCTTTCAAGGTGAACTTTCCATGCCCAATGCGGTTAGCGAAACGCCCTACTATTGCATTTCTGTAACTGGGATCGTCCACATAGCCATCTATGGTTGAATATGACTGCACGCAAGCATGAAGCTTACCTTGGTCATCTGGCACATTTAATTCGTGAATTATGCCGCCATAATTCAAAATTTTTGCCTGTATACCTTGTGAATTACTTAACGTGTAAAGGGTGACTTTATCACCATTAACGACACCAAAATCAGACGCTTCAACTTTCATAACAATGCATTAACCTTTTTTGCAAGAAATGAAGATTACCATTTTTTAATTAATAGGCTGGCACGACCTCAACAGCAAGGAGGGTATACGTTTTCTTATTCTGTTTATAGTGCTATTTGGTAGAACATTTTTATGTTTTTTTGTAAATATACTGTACGCTGTACGCCATAACAGAGGATAGTTGCAGCCAATATGCCTAAAGTGAGTGGCAGAAATGCTTACTGGCCTACCTAAACTGCGTGTCTTCACTTCTATAACCTAATAATAATTGCTAATTTTTCTGTATGGCTACGATTAAAGACATTGCTCAGGCTGCAGGTGTATCTCTTGCAACCGTTTCACGCGTTATAAATAACGGCCCAAAGGTTGGCAAAGATACCCGTCAGCGGGTAAAACTCATCATGGAAGAAATGGGTTATAGACCCAATGCTAATGCCAGAGCTTTAGTGACCAAGCGCAGTGCATCGCTAGGCGTAGTGTTAGCTGAACTTCACGACCCTTTCTTCGCAATGCTTGCCCATGGTGTTGAAACCGTTACTCGTAAGAATAACGTTCAAATTCTATTAAGTGCGGGCTCAATAGAAAAAGAAACCGAATTGCGTGCTATCGAAATTTTACTGGAACACCGCGTAGAAGCCATGGTGGTTCACAGTAAGGCGTTAGATGATAAAACCCTTATCGACTTTTCTAAGCAAGTGCCGGGCTTTGTGCTGATTAACCGCTTTATTCCCGAGATTGCTAATCGTTGCGTTTGGTTAGATAACGTCACCGGCGGGCGCTTGATGGCTGAACATGCTATCAATCAAGGTCATAAAAAACTGGCGGTAATAAGCAGCCAATACCGTATTGATGATCCTAATCACCGTTTAGAAGGCATAGTTAACGCTACCGAAGCAGCCAAGCTTACCTTACCTGAAAGCATGATTGAGTATGCGACGCCAGATCAAGAAGGCGGCGAATTGGCCATGCAGAACTTACTCGCTACTGGCGCTGAATTTACTGCGGTGCTTGCCTATAACGATGCTATGGCGTCTGGCGCAATGACCATGTTACAAGACCATGGTATCGCTGTACCCGAGCAAGTGTCGGTGATGGGCTATGATGATGTGCTGTTAGCCAAATATTGTCGCCCTAAATTGACCACCTTGCGTTACCCAATAGAAATGATGGCAGCAAAAGCGGCAGAACTTGCGCTGAAATACGCTGCTGGGGCAAAACCTGAAGAAGGTCTTACTTTTAAATATACGCCTACTATCGTTAAACGTGACTCGGTGGTAAGGGTCTAGCTCGCTATTTTCCTATCCTAGAGCGAGGCTTGGTACTTACCTTCATCGATAGGTAAAAATTATGAAGGTAAGTCGCTATCTGTTAGAAAATTTCATGGATGATAGATCTTGACAACTTACTGAGCTTGATCTGTTGACGAAAACTTTTATCCCCAATCCCCTGCTACTAGCGATCCTGATACTGCTAAAGATCTACTTATTGACCGATCTAAAATAAACTTGCTACAGCCCTTGATTTAGTTGAGTTAACGTGATCTGACCAGTTAGTCTAGGCAGATCACGATCTTATTTTAAATTTATACGATAAGGGAGTTACCAACAACTTGATCCACACTTTATCCACAGGCTAAAAAGTGTGATAAACCTTGATTCTACGGGCTTATATGGCTGATGAAACGTTGATATTCTTGTATAGCGAAATCGTGCTTGAGCGTTGCGTTATGGGTAGCACCCGGTACAACACTTATGTACTTCGCATCACTGGCTGCGGTCGCTAACAATTGCTTGCTGATTTCAAAAGGGGTGATAACGTCTTTCTCACCAACCAACAGCCACAAAGGGCCTTCATAATGTCGTAAAATAGGCGCTATTTGCATTAGGTGTACTTCAGGATGAAGTTTCATGCTGGTCAATGAATTGGAAAACCCAGGTACCATGTTAGCGATAAGGTCAGATATGTTGTTAAACGCTCCATCGAGCACTAGCCCGCCAATAGGTTTATTCGCCGCCACATAACTGGCAAAGTAACTGCCCACGCCTCTGCCATGCACAATAGTGGGTAACGACTTATCGAATATACCTTCAGCGTAATCAAAAATAGTCAATGCATCGGCTTTAATGGCGTTAATACTGAGCTTTTCAGATTTATCACTGGCACCCACACCTTGGTAATCCATCCAAAGAATATTCGCTGGAATCTTTCCTAAGCGATGCAGCACACTATTGTTTTCGCTCACTGGCATACGGTTATCGGCGTAAAAAACAATATTCACAACAGGCTCGGCATAAGACACAGCAACGCCTCTTAACGTTAGGCCTTGCTCATTATCAATTTCTACGCGAGTAATCCCCGCCGAAGTTTTATCTTGCTCAATGGCCGCATGTAGCTTCGTGGTTGTCAGGGGCTTTGTTTGTGTGTCTTGATGAAAAAAAGCACTTGGCGTCACATTAATTGCGCAGGCGGCTAAGCCTAATGACATAACCGCCACAGTAAATATTTTCGAGAATGTCATATCACAATCCTTGTTGACTAAGTGTTTGCTTACACCAATGAATTTACTATCTTACCGTCTTTTACCATAACACATGTCATTCCTGCACCTAACGCAGCTCGTTGACCCATTTCAGTATCTTCAAATACTACGCAATCTTCTGGCGCAACATTCATTGCTTCTGCAGCCATAAGGAAGGTTTCTGGGTGGGGTTTGCCATTTTTGACATCATCAGCCGTGACCAATGCTTTCAATTGCTCAATAATATTATGATGACTTAGTAACCACTCGGCATGGGGTCTGTCAGAGCCTGTGCCTACCGCAATAGGGTGGCTTTGTATGTAGTGATTAAATACGGCAAGGGTATCTGGAATTAACGTAGGGATATCGGGTAAATTTTCAGAAGTACGCTTTTTAAAACCAGCGACTTCTTCAGCATCATTTTGTTTGTTGTATTTGGCGTTCAACATCTCAACAGTCTCAAGTGTTGGCACGCCCCCTAAACTGTGGATGTAATCAGCATCAAATGGGTAGCCGAATACTTCACAGGTCACTTGCCACGCGTTGATATGTCTGCCCATTGAATCAACTAGGGTGCCATCCATATCAAAAATAATGCCTTTAAAAGACGATAAATCTATCACGGTCGCACTCCTTACGTTCGTTATTTCAGCCTATTTAAGCTTAGGTTTTGTTTACTAAGCGCTATCAATTACCGCCCTAGCTTGGGTAGCATCGAAGTCTCGGTTCACTTTTAAATATACCGTGCCATTTTGACTATTTAAAGTCACCTCTAAAACACCTGGAACCAAAGAAATATTTTTCTCTAACGCGTCTTCCTGATGCGAGTTAAAGCTACCGTTCATCATGACACGCTTAACGCGGCTTACTTCTTTTAGCCCATAAATAATATAGAGCCAAAGTAACGTACTTACCCCACCAATCATATAGGCGATATCAGGCGACCAAATATCGGTTACAAATCCAGATAACATGCCACCTAAAAAGGCGCCAAAGAATTGGAAGCTAGCGTAAATGCCCATGGCAGTGCCTTTTTGACCTGCCGGCGCAATACTGGAAACAAGAGAGGGAAAGTTGGCTTCTAAATAATTAAACCCAGTGAAAAAAAGCACGACAGCTGCAGTCGTTATCCACCAACTATGGTCTTTCATGGCAAGGGCTGCAAATGCACTGCCCATAAGTACCACGGCGAAAAGTAGATAGGATTTTGGTGTGCGGCCTCTGGCCATACCCATCATAATAACTAACCCCACCACCGAAATACCTAATACCGGTAAGTACACGGTCCAATGGCTATCAAGGGCCATATCAAAATGCAGTAAGGTTAAAGGTAGTTGCACGAACAACAGAGTGATAAGCATGTGCAAAATAAGCACGCTAACGTTTAAGCGCCAAAGCTGTGAAGAGAACACTAAGCGTTTAAGTTGACCCTTTTGAGGTAACGTATCGCCGCTGCTGAGTATTTCGCCATTAGGCACAACCCATTGCACCAACGGCATACAAACAATGGCTAACACACCGGTTATAGCGAAAATACCCGCCAAGCCCCAATTATTCGCAATGAGTGGCCCTAACAGCACTGCCATGTAAAAGGAAAAGCCAATTGCTATGCCGATAACTGCCAGTACTTTTGCCCGTTGGCTTTCACGGCTAACGTCGGTGGCTAATGCCATAATGGCCCCGGCGATGGCGCCTGCTCCTTGTAATATACGCCCTACAATCAGCCACGCCATAGTGTCGGCATTGGCCGCCACGAAACTCCCGAACGCAAATACAGCCAGTCCGAACAAAATAACGGGTTTTCGTCCCCATTTGTCAGACATCATACCCATTGGAATTTGCAAAGCAGCCTGTGTTAAACCGTATCCACCTACCGCTAGCCCCACCATTAAAGGTGAGTAGTCTGAATAATCCATAGCAGCGACGGCTAACACCGGCATCACCATAAATAATCCCAGCATGCGTAATACATAAACAGATGCTAGCGCTAGCGAGGCGCGCAATTCCAGAGCGTTCAAAGCTGTACCGTTCCTCTAAATCAATGTGGGCGCGAAGTGTAGCATATATTAGTAAGCTGCCTACGTTCGAAATATTCGATTAATGTAATCTTAAGTTGATCTCATTGATAGCCAATCAGTATAACTTGATCATGCAATGCAATATCAATTTGCTTGACGACTATGGCATACTGATTCTTTTTTTCGCACTTAGGCTTCAATGGATAAAATCGAGATACGCGGTGCTCGCACCCACAATTTGAAAAATATCGATTTAACACTGCCACGAGACAAGCTGGTAGTGATAACTGGGCTGTCAGGCTCAGGTAAATCGTCTTTAGCTTTCGATACCCTATACGCAGAAGGTCAACGTCGTTACGTTGAGTCGTTGTCTGCGTATGCCCGTCAGTTTTTATCTATGATGGAAAAACCTGATGTTGACCATATAGAGGGTTTGTCACCGGCTATATCCATTGAGCAAAAGTCAACGTCACACAACCCTCGTTCAACCGTGGGTACTATTACCGAAATTTACGACTACCTTCGTTTGATGTTTGCCCGTGTTGGCACGCCACGATGCCCAGATCACGATGTGCCGCTTGATGCGCAAACCGTGAGTCAGATGGTAGACAAGGTGCTGGCAATGCCAGAAGGCAGCAAGTTAATGCTGCTAGCACCTATCGTGAAAGAACGTAAAGGTGAACATTTAAAAACTCTGCAGAATTTGTCTGCCCAGGGTTTTATTCGTGCGCGAATAGACGGCGATGTATGTGACTTATCCGATCCACCGCCATTAGATTTACACAAAAAGCATACTATCGAAGTGGTAGTAGACCGCTTTAAAGTGCGCGATGACTTAGCGCTGCGCTTATCAGAATCTTTTGAAACCGCATTAGCGTTAGCTGGCGGCAATGCGCTTGTAGCCGACATGGACAACAGCGATGCTGAAGAAATTGTATTTTCAGCTAACTTCGCGTGCCCGCACTGTGGTTACAGTATTAGTGAATTAGAGCCTAGATTATTCTCGTTCAATAACCCTGCTGGGGCGTGCCCAACCTGTGATGGTTTAGGTACACGACAGTTCTTCGACCCAACACGTGTGGTGGGTAACGACGAGTTAAGCCTTGCAGGCGGCGCAGTGCGTGGCTGGGACAAACGCAGTTATTATTATTTTCAGATGCTGCAATCGGTTGCCGATCATTACGAATTCGACCTTACTGGCCCCTTCGGCGAGCTAGATGAAAAACACAAAGACATTGTGCTGTATGGCTCTAAAGGTAAGTCGTTAGCGTTTAAGTATATTAACGAACGCGGCGATGTAATGGAGCGTAAGCATCCGTTTGAAGGCATTATTCCAAATATGGAGCGCCGCTATCGGGAAACCGAGTCTAACGCGGTACGTGAAGAACTTGCTAAATACTTAAGCCAACAGCACTGTAGCAGCTGTAATGGTACACGCTTGCGCGTAGAAGCCCGTAATGTCTTTATTGAAGACACTACACTGCCTACCATTGCGGATAAATCTATTGCCGATGCCTACGAGTTTTTCGAAAACTTATCGTTAACAGGCCAAAAAGCCCAAATAGCGGAGAAAATTCTAAAAGAAATTCTCGATCGTTTACGCTTCTTGGTTAACGTTGGCTTGAACTACTTATCCCTTTCACGCAGTGCCGATACCCTCTCGGGCGGTGAAGCGCAGCGTATTCGCTTGGCGAGCCAAATTGGTGCTGGATTAGTAGGTGTAATGTACGTTCTTGATGAGCCTTCTATTGGGCTTCACCAACGTGACAACGAACGCTTATTGAAGACCCTTAGACACTTGCGTGATTTGGGTAACACGGTATTGGTGGTAGAGCACGACGAAGACGCCATTCGTGAAGCCGATTATATTGTAGATATTGGCCCTGGAGCCGGTGTACATGGCGGTGAAATTATTGCTGAAGGTCAGCTTGAAGATATTCTAGCAAGTGAAGACTCACTTACTGGAAAATACTTATCTGGCCGTGAAAAAATTATTATTCCTGAAGTTCGCACACCTATTAAAGATGATAAATGGTTGGAGCTAAAAGGGGCCACAGGCAACAACTTGAAGTCAGTAGACTTGCGAGTGCCTATGGGCGTGATGACCTGCGTAACCGGTGTATCTGGTTCAGGCAAATCTACCCTTATTAATGACACCTTTTATAAAATCGCCCACTGTGAATTAAACAAAGCTACTACCTCTGAGCCAGCGCCTTATATTTCGATGACGGGGTTAGATCAGCTTGATAAGGTGGTCGATATCGACCAGAGCCCTATTGGTAGAACACCGCGTTCAAACCCTGCAACTTACGCCGGAATTTTCACGCCTATTCGTGAAATATTCGCCGGTACACAGGAAGCACGTTCTCGCGGTTATAAACCAGGTCGCTTTAGCTTTAACGTGAAAGGCGGTCGCTGTGAAGCGTGTCAGGGCGACGGTGTAATTAAAGTAGAAATGCACTTCTTACCCGATGTATACGTGCCGTGTGACGTCTGCCAAGGCAAGCGCTACAACCGCGAAACCTTGGAAGTGAAATACAAAGACAAGAACATTCACGAAGTGCTAGAGATGACGGTAGAAGATGCTCGAGATTTCTTCGATCCCATTCCTGCCATTGCCCGTAAACTGCAAACGCTGAAAGAAGTAGGCTTGGCTTATATTCGTTTGGGCCAAGCAGCCACTACCTTATCGGGCGGTGAAGCACAGCGGGTAAAATTAGCCAAAGAACTGTCGAAACGTGATACCGGCCAAACCCTGTATATTTTGGATGAGCCCACCACAGGGCTGCATTTCCACGATATTAAACAGTTACTAGCCGTACTGCACCGACTCCGTGACCATGGCAACACAGTGGTGGTTATCGAACACAATCTTGATGTGGTCAAAACTGCCGACTGGATCATCGACTTAGGCCCTGAAGGTGGCTCAGGCGGTGGTCAAATTATTGCTGAAGGTACGCCAGAAGTAGTGGCTGAATCTAAGGTTTCTCATACCGGCCGATTCTTAAAGCCAATGCTTGAAGCACAAGCTTAAGCTCCTAAGCTTCAAAGGCTTGGCTTTTAAGGTTTGGCTTTTAAGGCCTGGTATTTAAGGCTTAGAATCAAGAAAAAAAACGCGCCTTTCGGCGCGTTTTTCTTTTTCGCACTGTTAAATACTTCAGCGCTTGATTAGCTTAGCAGCTAGGCAGCTAGCATAACTATGCTTTAAAACTTAGAGGCTTGAATAGCCAAGCCTTCGCACACAGAGTTAAACGCATCGTTCTCTAATCGAGGCAATCCGGTCAGTAGCTCCTCATACAATGCGTCGATAATAATAGGCGATAAGCTCATACCACCGGTAACCATCACAACCTCAGGTGCCGCAGCGCTTTTCTCTAAACATTCCACCACTAAGGCTTTTACCTTACTTAACCATGGCTTTAACGCACTTTTTAAGTCCTCGGTACTAATGTTCACATCAAAATCTTCTTCAATGTAATGCAGCGGTAAGGTGATCTTGTCTTTGCTAGAAAGCAGTTCTTTTGCCATTCTCACCGAGTTCACCACCCGCGCCGACAACTTATTTTCTTGTACTAGCAGCAAACGCTCTAATTGCTCAGGATGTTTGGTTACTGACATGGTTTGAGAAATCTCTAAACCGTAATCGTCAGAGAAAAAGCGAGTAAGAGCTGGAATATTATCCACCGCACACATATCAGAATAATAAGTAGGGGGAATAGGCAGGCCATTAATCATTTTAAGCCCCATTCCCATTTCAGGCGCAACTACTTTCAGCAACAGACTCTTATCACAATCCATGCCGCCTAAGCGTCTTCCGGTAACCGATAGCACGTCCTGCTTTCTATCCAGTTGGTTATTTCGTTCTGGTGAAAGATTAATACAACAGATGTCTGTCGTACCACCGCCTATATCCACAATAAGCGCTGTGGTATCGCGGGGTAATGTCTGCTCTATTTTATACGCTGCCGCAATTGGCTCATCCAGAAAATTAATTTTACTGAAGCCAGCGTTAGATGCTGCTTCGGTCATAATCTGAATGGCTTGGGTATTGCCCACTTCACCACGAGTACCGTGAAATTTAACCGGGCGACCTATAACTACCGAAGAAACCGGTGTTTCTAGTTGGGTTTCTGCACACTGTTTAAAATAGGCTAACTGTTTGGCAATAATGCCAATGAACGCCTTTTTCTGGTCGCCATCTAATGATGCACCTAAGAAATTTTTAGGTGAGTAAATTAGGCGGCCTTTATCAGGCATTTTTAAAAAGCGTTTAAACCCTTCTTCACCGAAGGCAAACTTGCCATGTTCCACTAAGCGTAACAATGGAATTTCTTCCAGTGACATCGCGTGCATAAGCTGCTGAATAGCCTTACGTTGCAACGCAGGTCGGTTATGGTATTCACCACGAAGCGATTCAATACGGTTGCTATAGCGCGACTGCTCTTTGGGATCTTTAGCGTCGTAATAGCCCTGCTTGGCTTTGTCTATTTGCTCGTTGATTAAACGCTGCAACTGCGACACTTTAGCTTCCACCATGGCATCAGGCGGAGGCGGCAGCTCATCCTCAAAGTATATAAACACAGACGAGCGAATTTTATTGCCCTGTTCAAGTGACGGGTCGAGCTTTATATGTCTATGGGTAGCGCCATCAAAGTACACCACCTCAGAATTTGAGGTACCGTAATCAATCCCAATTGCAGTCATAATTATTGTTTAATCAGAAATTTGGCGCAGATTGTAATTTAAAACCACGCTGGAATCACTTTTCATCTTAATTTCGTTTCCAATGGCCTGTCAGATTGAGCCAGATTACTGAAAAACCCAATGTAGCGTGATAAAGTGAAGACACATCACAATAAAATTAGAGGCGATATGTCAGCAGTAACTCCATCTGAAACCATCCCTATGGAAATGTCATTCGAAGTAAGGTTTTGTGAGACCGATGCCCTGCAACATGTGAGCAACACCGCGTTAGTCAGCTGGTTTGAAGCTGCTCGGGACCCTATCTTCAGAATGTTCACGCCAACGATGGATTTACAGAACTGGCCGCTTATTTTAGCAAGCTACAAAGTTGATTTTCTTGCGCAAATTTTTTACGGCAAAACCGTTACCGTAAAAACATTTATCAGTCGTTTAGGGAACAGTGCGTTTGATGTGTACCAAGAACTTTGGCAAGACGGTAACCTGTGCTCAACGGGGATAACGACTATGGTACATTTCGACTATAAGCAGCAGCGCTCAGCCCCCATTCCTGACGATATAAAGGCTACGTTACAAGCACACTTTAAGGCGCTACCTAATGACTGATTTAATTGAAGTTATTGATGACGTTCTGTCACCCGAATTGTGTACTCAACTTATCGCGCGTTTCGAGAAAAGCCCAAACCTAACTCAAGGTAAAACTGGCGGCGGTGTCGATTTAGATAAGAAGCGTAGTGTTGATGTGTCTATCTCTCAGCAGCCTGAGTTTGCAGACTTATTTAAGCAGGTGATGCAGCTAACAGGCGAGCAATTGGTGAAGTATATAGAGAAATACTATTACGCACTAGTTGGTCCTATTGGCCTAACCGTTCGCCATCCCAAAACGGGAGAACCGGTTAAGCTTACCGGTGAAAACTTTGAAGAAATAGGCAAACCTAACCTTCATAATTTGGTCAACTATCTTTTTCGTATTGGCGACATTAACGCACAGCGCTACACCGCAGGTAATGGCGGCTACCCTTACTGGCATTCGGAAGTGTATCCGCAAGCGCCTCACAATGAAGCTTTGCATCGAGTATTACTGTTTATGTTTTACTTAAATGATGTGGAAGATGGTGGGGAAACGGAATTTTATTATCAAGATAAAGCCGTAAAGCCTAAGGCAGGCAGAATGGTCATTGCCCCTGCTTATTTTACCCATACTCACCGTGGGCAAATACCTAGAAGCAACGACAAGTACATTCTTACTTCGTGGCTATTGTTCAATCGTGCAGAACAAATCTATACACCACAAGGCTAGGCCACTCTTTTTGATTATGAGCTCCCTAGCTAAGTGGAGCTTATCTTGGCTTAAGCGAAGCCAGCATTACCCTAAAAAGCACTTACCTCGATACCTTTAAGTCGATAGCCTACCGATGCGATATCGCCTTTCCAGCCTTCAGTGGTAAGCTCGCCAGTTACCCAAATCGCGTCGTATATATTATCAAGAGGAATACCTTCTTCAAACGTCACGTACACAATTTGGTTCGACGCAGGCGGCGGCACATGAATACAAGCGCCAAAGTAAGGCACTAGCAAAAATTCGGTCGTGAGCTCAGGCGTGCCTTCAAGGGGCACCACAAAGCCAGGAATTTTGACCCGCTTACCATCGAATGTATCGACCACTGGCGCATCAGGCTGCAACTGTGACATTTCTCCGTTGTGCTGAACGGCGGGAGGCGCAAGTTCATTAAACCCTTCTGGTACCAAATCTTCCCAATACACTTCTATAGGTTCTTCGTCGCTATACGCTGAGAACGACGGAAGCAATATCACCAAGGCTAAAACCAATGCCTTTCCCATGACTTTCAACATAACACTCACTTAAATAAAAAAGGGTAGCTATTAAAATAAAAAGGGCCGGTACTTACCAGCACCGACCCTTTTTAGCATGTCTTGTAAGCAGCGTGAATTATTCTGCTTCGAAACGCTTAACGCTTGCGACAATTTCTTCTTTCGCTGCAGCTGAACCAGCCCAGCCGTCAATCTTAACCCACTTACCAGGTTCAAGATCTTTATAATGAGAGAAGAAATGCTCGATTTGCTGTAGTAGCAACTCAGGTGCGTCTTCAGTTTCTTGTACTTTACGGTAAATAGTAGAAAGCTTGTCGATTGGCACTGCCAATACTTTAGCATCTTTACCAGACTCATCAGTCATGTTCAAAACACCAATTGGGCGACAACGAATTACCGAACCCGCTAGCAATGGAAATGGTGTCATTACCAATACGTCAACTGGGTCACCGTCTTCAGACAAGGTGTTAGGCACGTAACCGTAGTTAGTTGGGTAATGCATGCAAGTTGCCATGAAACGGTCAACAAACATAGCGCCTGAGTCTTTGTCTACTTCGTATTTTACCGGGTCAGCGTGTGCTGGAATTTCGATAACTACATTCACTTCTTCAGGCAAGTTCTTGCCCGCAGGAATATCATTCAAGCTCATTCTAAGGTCCTTTCAATGATGTTTTAAAAAATTTGGCGCTAAGTATACGGTGACGGCGGCAAAATAAAAACGGTTTAGCGCTAATCACACGCAAAACCGCCTTTATTTAGCGATTTTTCTATTCACTTTTACCGTAATAGCTTAAACAGGTTTCAACTTCTTCTTTAGAACCAATAATACATGGCACACGTTGATGTATTTCTTCAGGCATTACTTCAAGTATACGCCCTGTACCAGTTTCCGCTTTACCACCGGCTTGCTCCATCAAAAATGCCATAGGATTTGCTTCATAAAGTAAACGCAATTTACCCGGCTTAGAGGGGTCACGTTTATCGTATGGGTACATGAAAATACCGCCGCGGCATAACAACCGATGAATATCGCCCACCATGGCTGCTACCCAGCGCATGTTGAAATTTTTCTCACGAGGGCCATCTTTACCCGCTATCAAGTCGGCAATGTATTCTTGCATCGCAGGTTCCCAATGACGCTGGTTCGATGCATTAATAGAGTACTCAGTGGTTTGCTCTGGCACTTGAATATTAGGGTGAGTAAGAAGGAAACCACCGTGAGTTTTATCTAAGGTATAAATATGTGTGCCACGCCCAGTACTAAGAGCAAGCATAGTAGAAGGTCCATAAAGTACGTAGCCTGCTGCAACAATTTGTGTCCCCGGCTGAAGAAACGCTGATGGATCATCTGGCTCCATCCACTGAGGTGCATGGGTAATAGAAAAGATAGTACCAATTAAGCTATTAATTTCTGTGTTTGAAGAGCCGTCCAACGGATCGAAACTAACAAGGTATTTCCCATCAGGATGACAAGGTACTACATCATCTTCCTCTTCTGATGAGATGGCTTTTACATAGCCAGATTCGCGAAGCGTATCTTTAATAATATGATTAGAGATAACATCTAACTTCTTTTGTGTTTCACCTTGTACGTTTTCTGACAAAGTAGAACCCAATACGCCAGCAAGCGCACCTTGACTCACCCGGAATGAAATTTCTTTGCAGCTCGCCAACAAGGTTCTTATAAGCAATATGAGCTCTAGCGGGGCACCATCTTCTTGCAACTGGGAATTTAAACGTTTCATCTTAGTTAAGCCTTTTTTTAGTGTGTAGGGTATGACAATACAAGGCGCGCAGCTTTCCTTACCGGCTTTCTCTTGCACTACCAACAAGCACTGCTTTATATGCTTGTTAAATTGATTGTAACCGTGAATGCACCGAAGTGGAATAAGGCAGGCGCTGCCAATCTACACAACATACCAGTGAAAGCAGGCAATATGAGTGAAAATGCATTATTTAACCTGCAATGGTTCTGATAAAGTAGCCAGTATTCAATGCAGTAAAAAATGAGAATTCGCTATGCATGTACATATTTTAGGTATTTGCGGTAGCTTTATGGGTGGCATCGCAGCCATTGCGAAAGCCTTGGGCCATAAGGTCACAGGCTCAGATACCAATGTCTATCCGCCCATGAGTACCCAACTTGAAGCCCTTGGCATCGAACTTACCGAAGGCTTCGATACAAACCAGTTTGAGCCAATTCCTGACATCGTTATTATTGGTAATGCCATGTCTCGCGGGAACTCAGCAGTTGAGTATGTGTTAAATAGAAACTTGCCATATACCAGTGGCCCACAGTGGTTACTTGATAACTTATTAAAAGATAGATGGGTAATTGGCGTATCGGGCACCCACGGCAAAACCACCACCAGCAGTATGGTGGCGTGGATTTTAGAGTACAGCGAATTGAATCCCGGCTACCTTATTGGTGGTGTGCCTGAAAACTTTGGTGTGTCTGCCCGCATTGGAGAAAGCCCGTTTTTTGTTATTGAAGCCGATGAGTATGACAGTGCCTTTTTCGACAAGCGCTCTAAGTTTGTGCATTACCGCCCTAAAACGCTTGTGATTAATAACTTAGAGTTTGACCATGCTGACATCTTTGCCGATTTAGCAGCCATTCAAACCCAGTTTCACCACCTTGTGCGTATGGTGCCAGAAAACGGTCTTATTCTTACGCCCAATCACACACCTGCTATTGAGGAAACCCTTAAAAAGGGTTGCTGGACACAACGCCAATCTCTAGGCAAAGAATGGTCGGCAGAACTTATCAATAAAGATGGCAGCCAGTTTAACGTGTTATTTAACAACGACCTTGTAGGTGAAGTGCAGTGGGAACTGCTTGGCCAGCATAATGTGGATAACGCACTTATGGCTATTGCGGCGGCTCATCATGCTGGTGTTACCCTCAATGATGCTATTGCCGCGCTATCAAGTTTTAAAAATGTTAAGCGCCGCATGGAAATAAAGGGCGCAGTGACATTGGCGGCTGAAGGTAAACCCGTGACGGTTTATGATGACTTCGCTCATCACCCCACCGCCATTGCCACCACCATTGACGGACTTCGCAAGAAAGTAGGTAACGACCGCATTCTTGCTGTGCTAGAGCCTCGTTCTAACACCATGAAAATGGGGGTACATAAAAATACTCTTGCCCACTCTTGGCAGGCCGCTGATGCGGTTTATGTCTATGAACCGCAAGGTCTAGACTGGTCTTTGAAGGAAGCCGCAGCGAATAGTCCAGCGCCAACCACAGTATTCAATGATGTTGAAAAGATTGTAAAAGTATTGCAAAGCGAAGTGCGCCCAGGCGATCATATTCTTATTATGAGTAATGGTGGTTTTGAAGGCATCCATAGCCGTGTTTTAAGCGTACTTACCCCGTCAATCGAGGTAGAAAAATGAAACATGATAAGCAAATCACCCTAGCTATTACGGGTGCTTCAGGTACCCCATACGCACTCTCACTGTTAACGTCGTTAGTAAAAGCTGACTACCAAGTGTATGTGCTTATCTCTTCTGCCGCCAAAGTGGTTATGGCTACAGAAGAAAACATAAAAATTCCCGCTAGGCCTGAAGACGCTAGTGCATTTTTCATTGAGCACTGCGGCGGCAAGCCTGGCCAAGTGCAAGTATTTGGAAAAGAAGAATGGTTTTCGCCTGTCGCCTCAGGCTCAGCAGCACCGTCTAAGATGGTGGTGTGCCCCTGCTCTACGGGTACCCTTTCATCTATTGCTATCGGCGCCAGTGACAACTTAATTGAGCGAGCTGCCGATGTAGTATTAAAAGAAAGAGGCCAGCTCATTCTGGTGCCACGAGAAATGCCCCTTTCCTCTATCCATTTGGAAAATATGCTTAAACTGTCACAAATGGGGGCGACAATAATGCCTGCGGCGCCTGGCTTTTATCATAACCCTAAGACCATCGAAGATTTGGTCGACTTTGTTGTGGCCCGTATTCTTGATCATCTTGGCGTTGAACAATCTTTAGTGGCACGCTGGGGTTACGAGACCGCTAAACATACTCCTAAAAACTAACTATCCACTTAAAACCACCTACTTATAACTAGTACAGAGGAATATTAATGACAGCGTTGAGAAACAGGACTTTCGCCGTTGCGCTTAGCTCACTTATTACATTACTGATGGCGTCTCCGGCATTTGGCTGGGGCCAAACAGGCCATCGGATTACCGGTGCTATTGCACAGCAATATTTAAGCCCATTGTCTCAAGCGGCAGTGGCAGAACTACTGCCACACGGTTCGTTAGCTGAAGCGTCAACTTATGCGGATGAAATGCGCTCAGACCCAAGCGATTTTTGGCAAAAGATGTCTACCCATTGGCACTACGTAACAGTACCTCAAGGGAAAGACTATGCTGAAGTTGGTGCGCCTAGACAAGGCGACGCCGTTACCGCACTAGAAGCCTATACAGAGACGCTAAAAAGCGACTCGGCCACTATTGAAGAAAAACGCTTAGCGCTACGTTTTGTTGTGCACATCATTGGTGATTTGCACCAACCACTACATGCGGGTGATGGTAGCGATCGCGGTGGTAACGATGTAAAAGTAAATTTCTTTTGGCAGAACTCTAACTTACATCGAGTGTGGGACTCTCAAATGCTAGAGCAACGTAGTCTTTCTTATACAGAATGGACAACGTGGCTTACACAACATATCACACCGAGCGACATTCGTAGTTGGGCAACTACAGACCCTTTGGTGTGGATTGAAGAGAGCACCAACATCCGTGACAAAATTTACCCTGAAGATGCCAACAACATGAGTTACGACTACTTATATCAGCACCTCCCTACCGCGAAGCAGCGCTTACAAATGGCAGGTATTCGACTTGCTATGTACTTGAACGAAACTTTTGATAAGTAAGCCCTAATCGCAAACCAGCAAATTTTAGGCACAAAAAAGCGGAGGCACTCTATTCAGCTGCCTCCGCTTTTTGTTACCCGAACCACATGAATTCGCTATAGGTTTAGCTTAGTAAGCTTTAATTTACCGTATGCGTGAGCCGCTACTATAAAACCTTTAGTCAATATCAAGGGGTTCTGGAGAAAGAATAACGCCTGTGCTATCAGCATAAAGGTGATCTTCAGGTAAGAAGGTTACGCCACCAAAGTTTACCGGTACATCAACATCGCCAATGCTTTCGCTTTCCGCGTTAACGGGAATCGCCGCTACCGCTAACACGCCAATATCTAGCTCGGCTAAGTTATCTACTTCACGTACACTGCCGTAACACACGATGCCTTCCCAGTCGTTGTCTATTGCCACTTGAGCAAGCGCTGCATCGAATAAGGCACGACGCGTAGAACCACCACCATCAATCAGCAGAACTTTACCTGCACCAGGTTGAGCCAATACACGGTCGATAAGACCACGGTCTTCGAAACACTTAATCGTGGTGATTTCGCCACCAAAAGAATAACGGCCGCCAAAGCTTGCGAAGATAGGGTCAACTACGTCGACGCTGTCTGCAAATAAATCGCACAATTCAGAAGTGTTGTAATCCATTGCTCTACCTTACTTTAATTGAGAGTAGTAGGTTATTTACCTTGTTCTAGCATAGCATTAATTTGATAGTTGAAAACGCCTGATTTATGAAGTTTCAGGGAAACAGCAACAACCTTTCCACTAAATAGACTGCCACTTTTATTAGTGAAGACATTTCCACCTACTTAGCACGTAACTTGCTTACTTTTTTACAAAAGACCAACTCGCTACCGCACTGCACCAAATAGAAGTTAATACGTGCAGTACAGCGTGACCAACGCACCGCTTAATCTGTCATAAAGGTTTCTTTTTTCTGTCACTGGTTGGTCACAGAATGCTTTTAAATTGTTCAATAATCAATCGAAAGGGGGCAAGGCTAATGCTTCTTAAATCCTTGACCAAATACGATACAAATTTGTTCTATCGCTTATACAGTCTTACCGTAAAACGAGATTGTCGCAGTATCATCTGGTTGTCAAAAACCGGAGATGGATACCTTTACTTGGTTATTGGCGCCTTACTATGGGCTTTTGAACCGGAACACGGCGAACTTTTCCTCTATACGGCGCTGATGGCATACGCGCTGGAGTTACCTATCTATGTGCTGCTTAAGAAAATGTTCAAGCGCCCGCGCCCTTGTGATTTTCTATTGGATTTAACAGCACACGTTACGCCATCCGATAAATTCTCTCTGCCCTCTGGGCATACTGCTGCTGCCTGCTTAATGGCAAGTATTGTAGCGCATTACTATCCACCATTCGCGGTACTGGCATACAGTTGGGCAGCCCTAATCGGCCTGTCTCGCGTCTTGCTAGGCGTGCACTACCCATCAGATGTAGTTGCAGGTATGTTACTTGGTATCACTATCGCATCGTTGAGTATTTCCATCCTGGGGTAACATGAAATTATTGTATGGCGTGCAAGGCACCGGAAACGGGCACATTGCTCGTGCACGAATTATGGCAGCAGCGCTAGCTAAGCGTTCAGATGTTGAAGTAGATTTTGTTTTCACAGGTCGTGAACCAGATAAATATTTCGATATGGATGTATTTGGCGACTATCGCACCTTCACAGGCTTAAGCTTTATTACTAAAAGTGGCCGCGTAGACCGTTGGCAAACTATTAAAGAAGCCAACATCAGTCAATTTCTAAAAGACGTGAAACGTTTTGATGCAAGCGGATACGATCTTCTCGTTAACGACTTCGAGCCTGTCACAGCATGGGCAGCAAAGCGACAGCATATTCCGTCAATTTCAATTAGCCACCAAGCCGCATTTTCTTATGATGTGCCAAAATCTGGCGACACCATCATTGATAGGCTGCTAATGAAAAAGTTCGCCCCCACCGACCTTCAGTTAGGCGTACATTGGTTTCACTTTAATCAACCAATTATTCCGCCTTTTGTGGCAGACAAACCTTTATCAGTGCCGGGTAAGGGCCATGTATTGGTTTACTTACCATTTGAAGATGTAAGCGACGTTCAGCAAATGCTAGAGCCTTTGAGCGACCAACAATTTCAGTGTTTCCACCCAGATATTAGCGAAATTAAGGACACTGGTCACATTCAGTGGAACCCGACGTCGAAACAACATTTCCAGCGAGCACTACAGCATTGTAACGGCGTTATTGCGAACGGTGGTTTTGAACTTTCTAGCGAAGCCCTACAATTAGGTAAGAAGCTACTTATTAAACCCCTTCATGGGCAATTTGAGCAGCTGTCGAATGTATTAACACTTAATAAGCTCGACCTGTGCCACACCCTATTTCAACTGGATACGGACATTGTTGAAGAGTGGCTAGAAGCAGTAGATATAGAGGCCATTCAGTTCCCAGACAACCCTGATGTATTAATTGATTGGCTGAAAAAAGGTGACTTGCAAGATACCCAGAGCCTATGTAACTCACTGTGGAAAGAGGTTCGTTACGGCGATAAAACACAAGAACGCTTATTGTCTCTTGCATTTTAATCACGCAATGCGATGATAACGGCATTTATTGTCGTATTCGCGGGATTTTTCGTGCTTAAGAAGTGGGTTTTAGTTACATTCGCAGCCATTCTACTCAGTGGTTGTGGCTATAAAGGGGCGCTGTATATTCCACAAGCGCCAGAACAAACGACGCCTACTGAAAAGCCAGACGAAACAGCGTCTTCACCAAACACGCAAAGCCAACCCGCCTCCACACCAGGAGAATCTCACTAGTGGATTTTTTCGCTTATAAAAACGGCCAGCTTTTCGCTGAAGATGTTGCCGTTGCAGATATTGCTGCACAGTACCAAACCCCTGTTTATGTCTACTCACGGGCAACGTTAGAACGTCATTGGCATGCCTTTAATGATGCAATTGGTGAGCACCCTCACCTTATTTGTTATGCAGTAAAAGCCAATTCAAACCTAGGTGTACTCAGTACATTAGCCAAAATTGGCTCTGGTTTTGACATTGTTTCTGGTGGTGAACTTGCCCGAGTTATTGAAGCCGGTGGTGATGCCAGCAAAGTGGTCTTTTCGGGTGTAGGTAAAAAAGCAGACGAAATTCGTTACGCGTTAGAACAAGGCATTATGTGCTTTAACGTAGAATCTGAGCCTGAATTGCATCGTATTAACGCGGTAGCCGAATCGCTCGGCAAAAAAGCGCCCATTTCACTTCGCATAAACCCAGATGTAGATGCAAAAACGCATCCCTACATTTCAACAGGATTGAAAGCAAATAAGTTTGGTATTGCCCGTGAACGTGCACTGCAAACCTATGAACTTGCCGCATCACTTCCTTACTTGAACGTAGTGGGTATGGACTGCCACATTGGTTCGCAATTGACTGAAATTGGGCCTTTTGTTGATGCACTAGAGCGTCTATTGCTGCTTATTGATGAATTAGCAGAGCGCGGTATTACCATTGATCATTTAGATGTTGGTGGTGGTTTAGGCGTGACTTATAACGATGAAGAACCACCGCATCCGAAAGCTTACGCTGCGGCCATGGCAGAAAAAATGGTGGGTCGTGAGAACCTTAAGCTCATTTTAGAGCCCGGTCGAGCCATTGCCGCAAACGCAGGTATTTTGGTTACTGAGGTTGAGTTTATTAAAGAAGGTGAAGAGAAAAGCTTCGCTATTGTTGATGCCGCTATGAATGACCTGCTTCGACCTGCACTTTACTCTGCATGGCAAAATATCATTCCAGTAAAACAAGAAAGTACTGCCACAGCACGCAATTATGATGTTGTAGGCCCGGTATGTGAAACCGGTGATTTCATCGGTAAAGACCGTGAACTTGCTATTGAACCAACCGACCTGTTGGCAGTGCGAAGTGCCGGTGCGTATGGCTTTGCCATGGCATCGAACTACAATAGCCGCTGCCGTCCAGCAGAGATTATGGTAGATGGTGATGCCACAATTGTGGTGCGTGAAAGAGAAATTCTAAAAGATCTCTGGAAAGGTGAGCACAAACTTACGTAAACTAGGGTTAAACTCATAATAAAGATGCGCGGTTAATGCAGGTTCAGTTTTCAAAAATGCACGGTCTGGGGAACGACTTCATGGTGATTGATAATGTCACCCAGAACGTCTTTTTCTCGAAAGACAAAATACAGCAGTTAGCAAATCGAAACTTCGGTATAGGTTTCGATCAATTGCTTATGGTTGAACCGCCTTACGATCCTGAACAAGATTTTCACTATCGCATTTTTAACGCTGATGGCTCGGAAGTAGAACAGTGTGGTAACGGTGCGCGCTGCTTTGCGCGTTTCGTAAAGCAAAAAGGCTTAATTAACCGCAATAAAATAGTGGTGAGCACCAAAGCCGGAAAAATGGTGTTGTACTTGGAAAAAGACGGCCAAGTTACCGTGAATATGGGCAAGCCCGAATTCGAACCGGCTAAAATTCCACTTAAAGCGAACAAGCAAGAAAACACCTATATATTACGGGTAAACGATAAAACCTTGTTTTACGGTGCCGTATCTATGGGTAACCCGCATTGCGTCATGGAAGTGGAAGATGTAGATACCGCTCCCGTTAAAGAAATAGGTCCACTCGTAGAACGCAATGAACGCTTTCCAGAAGGCGTGAATGTGGGCTTTATGCAAATTATTAATGAATCGCACATTCGATTGCGCGTATTTGAACGTGGCTCGGGTGAAACCTTGGCATGTGGCAGCGGTGCATGCGCAGCAGTTGCAATCGGTCAGATTCAAGGTAAATTAAGCAAAGATGTTCGGGTAGATTTGCCCGGAGGCAGTTTACGGATCCGTTGGCCAGGCCCAGATAATGTATTAAAAATGACAGGGCCCGCCGACCATGTGTACGACGGACATATAAATTTATGAGTGAATTATCAGGACAAGCTAGCGCATCGTCGGTAGTAGAAGTGTTTTCAGGCGACAGCGATGTTTCCTCAGAGCAGGTTCGCGCTTTTTTGTTAGAAAACCCTGATTTTTTTGCTCAACATCCCGAACTACTCGAAAAACTCAAAATTCCTCATTCGCATAAAGGCAGCGTCTCGCTGGTTGAAATTCAAAGTGAGCAATTGCGCAAAAAAGTTCGCCAGTTGAATTATAAGCTTACCCAACTGGTGAGTATTGCCAAGCAAAACGAAAAAATTTACCGCGTGTACACCGACCTAAACGTACAACTACTGCGTTGCGAAAGTGTGGCAGAAGTTCAGTTCACCCTTGAAGACGTGTTGCAAGAACGCTTGCAGTTATCTTCTGCGGTGATAAAAAGCTTCAAAGGCCCCCACGCCATACCTGAATTACAACGCAGGCTATTTACCGAAAAACGTTTTAAAACGTCGAACTTCTTTTTTGGACGATTATCGCAGCACGAACGTCAGTTATTATTTAGTGATAGCAGCGCAGAATCTGTTGCACTAATGCTATTAGGCGACAACCAAGATATCGGTATTTTGGGCATTAGCAGTAGTGACGCAAGCCATTTCACCCCTGATATGGATACCTTGTTGCTACAACAGTTGCAGCAAGTGCTTAATATTATATTGCCCGAGATGATGGGGTACTAGTTTTCGTGACAACGGAAACTATGCTTAGCGAACCCTGCCATCTGTGGCTTGAAAAATTCCTGCTTCACCTACAAGTTGAACGAGGGTTATCCCCCTTAACCATTAGCAACTACCGCAGACAACTCACCAGTATTGCCATTACTCTAGGGCTTTATGGATGGTCAGGAATTACGCCCTCTGATGTAAAACGTGTAATGGCCGCAGCAAAAATGGACGGGCATAAACCTCGTAGTATTGCATTGCGCCTGTCTGCCTTGCGTACCTTTTGCCAATACCTTATTGATAACGAACAGCTTTTTAGCAACCCAGTGGAAGGTATTCAAGCGCCCAAGCAAGGCAAACCATTACCTAAACAGCTTAGCGTTGATGAAATGCAGCAGTTGTTGTCAAATGAGCAAGGCGCCAGCGGCGATACGGATGAAGGCATTATTTGCCGCGATGTTGCCATGTTTGAATTGCTCTATGGCTGCGGACTTCGATTAAGCGAACTAACGGGTTTGAACTTAAGTGACTACCCGAAAGACGGCACCATTAAAGTGACGGGTAAGGGCAGTAAACAGCGTATTTTGCCCCTAGGCCGACAAGCGCAAAAGGCGCTACATGCTTGGCTTAAAGTGCGTCCCGCTTATGCTTCACCCTACGAGCCCGCTATTTTTGTTAGCAAGCGTAAAACCCGCATTTCAAATCGCCAAGTGGCAAATCGACTTAATCAAATGGCTGAATTGCAAAGCCTTAGTCAGAAAGTTAGCCCCCATAAACTGCGCCATTCTTTCGCCACGCACGTATTAGAGTCGAGCGGTGATTTACGGGCGGTACAAGAATTATTAGGCCATGCCAATCTATCTACCACGCAAGTGTATACCCATTTAGATTTTCAGCATTTAGCCAAAGTTTACGATGCCGCGCACCCTAGAGCACACAAAAAATAATCCTCTATTGAAAATAGGCCTTTAACTATTATGCAGTTCTTCAGAGCCATTAATTCCGTGAAGGCAATGACCTTCGATCTTGATGACACCTTATATAATAACGAACCTATTATTCGCCAAGCAGAAGCGGCCTTAAATGCGCATTTAAAGCAGCATCACCCTAAAGCGGCTGACTTACCCCCCTCTCACTGGCAGCAACTAAAGCGCGACGCGCTTGCAGCCAATCCTGCTTATTCGTCTGATATGGGAAAGCTTCGCCTAGCGGTGTTAAATGCGGCATTGATACACGATATTCCAACCCAAGATAGCCACACATTAGAGGCTGCTGTGCAAGCATGTTTCGACTGTTTTTACCATGCCAGAAGCGAGTTTGAGTTGGCTGATGATGTGCATAAAACCTTATCGATTTTAAGTGAAAATATGACACTAGTGGGTATAACTAACGGCAATGTAAATGCCGACCAAATAGGTATAACGCCTTATTTTGATACCATTTTACATGCTAGCACTAGCCGCCCTATGAAACCTTCACGGGCTATGTTTGATGAAGCAGCAAGCTTTATAGGGGAAGCGCCCAAACATATACTGCACGTGGGCGATAACATCATTAAAGATGTGTATGGGGCGATAAATGCAGGGTTTCAGTCAGCGTGGTTTGCATGCAATCGAGAAATGCATTTACCCCGTGAGAGAGCATCTGTACTCCCTCACGTGACACTAGATTCGTTAGACGAGTTAGCTTACTTCTTATAAGAAAAGCAGTAAATAGCGCTTAAGGCTTTTGCGAATAAGGCTGGTTGTCTTCTAGCACGTTTTGGCGCATAGAATCGCAAGGGCGCTGGCATACCGGCCGCCCAACGACTTTTGCAGGTACACCCACTACGGTAACGTGAGGTGGAACATTGTCTAGCACAACACTACCTGCGCCCACTTTAGACCCTTCGCCAATTTCGATATTGCCAAGAATTTTAGCACCTGCGCCAACTAACACGCCTTGGCGAATTTTAGGGTGACGATCGCCCGACTCGTTCCCGGTTCCGCCCAGGGTTACGCTTTGCAAGATAGACACGTTGTCTTCTATAACCGCAGTTTCACCCACTACAATACCGGTGGCGTGATCGAACATCACGCCTTTACCTATCTTAGCGGCAGGGTGAATATCTACGCCGAAGGTAGCCGAGTTACGGCTTTGCAAGAACAAGGCAAGTTGATGTCTACCGTGCAACCACAAGTAGTGCGCCATACGGTGAACTTGCACGGCATGAAAGCCTTTAAAGTGCAGTAATGGCACTAAGAAGTCATCTACTGCCGCGTCTCGAGCACGAATCGCGTTAATATCGGCCATTGCCGACTCACTAATCGACGGCTCTAACAAATAGGCCTCATCAAATACTTCACGAATGGCAATAGCAGGCATCACTTCATCAGCCATTTTGCTTGATAGTATAAAGCTTAACGACGACTCAAAATTGTGATGGGCTGAAATACAGGCATGAACATAGCTCGCTAATAGCGGCTCGCTTTCTGCCACAGTTTGCGCTTCTTTTTTTAACGATAACCAAAAGTCAGTCGATGGAGAGAGTGCGTGCATGAGGCAGTTCCTGTAAAAGTAAAGTTCAAACCCCGCTAAGTGCGGGTAAAAGGCACAAGATGGTACAAAGCCTAGATTGTAGTAGGCAGCTTAATGGCTCGAAGTGTACATGAGCCACCATAAAAACAACACCTACAGACTACGCTTCAAGCGTGAAAATTGTTCAACTTATCGATAACCCGCCCGTGAATACGGCCGATATCAGCTTAACAGGGTAAAAGTTATCCCCTAGCCGCTAAGCTTCATTAAACAGGCCTGTATAAATTCACAGTCAGCTGGCATAATGTTGCAGCATTGAAACTAGACAAATTAGGTTGACCATATTATGGATGTATCCCGACTGCTTGACGAGCTTAACGACAAACAACGTGAAGCGGTAGCAGCCCCTCTTTCTAACGCCCTCATTTTAGCTGGCGCAGGAAGCGGTAAAACTCGGGTGTTAGTACATCGAATAGCATGGTTAATGGAAGTGGAAAATATTGCCCCCTTTTCCATTCTGGCCGTAACCTTTACGAACAAGGCCGCCAAAGAAATGCGTGGCCGAATAGAATCGTTGATGGGCCGTGGTCTTAATAGCATGTGGATTGGTACTTTCCACGGATTAGCCCACAGGCTGCTTCGCGCCCACCATGCAGAAGCTAATTTGCCTGAAAACTTCCAAATTCTTGATTCAGATGACCAATACCGTTTGATTAAACGTATTCTAAAAGCCATGAATTTAGACGAAAAGCACTGGGTGCCCCGTCAAATTCAGTGGTACATCAACGGTAATAAAGACGAAGGGCTACGTCCTCAACATATTGAAACCCACAACGATCAAACCCAACAAAAAATGCGTGAAATTTACGCCGCGTATCAAGACGCGTGCGACCGCTCAGGGCTTGTGGATTTTGCCGAGTTGTTGTTACGTGCTCACGAACTTTGGGCTAAAAACCCCGAAGTACTCGCCAACTACCAGCGCCGCTTCCGCGCTGTATTAGTGGACGAATTCCAAGATACCAACAACATTCAATACGCGTGGCTACGCATGTTATGTAGCGGCAATCAAAACAATATTATGATTGTGGGTGATGACGACCAATCTATTTACGGCTGGCGTGGCGCGAATGTTGATAATATTCAGCACTTCTTAAAAGACTTCAATAACCCCACAACCATTCGATTAGAACAAAACTACCGTTCTACCGGCACCATCTTGAAAGCCGCCAATACGGTTATTGATAACAACACAGGCCGATTAGGCAAAGAGCTTTGGACAGACGGCAACGATGGCGAGCCCATATCTGTTTATGCTGGGTTTAATGAGTTAGACGAAGCCCGCTTTATTGTGTCGAAAATTAAAGACTGGCTGAACCAAGGCAATGCACTAAAAGACACCGCGATTTTGTATCGCAATAACGCCCAGTCGCGGGTATTAGAAGAGGCCTTACTTCACCAAGGTACACCCTACCGCATTTATGGTGGCCTTCGATTCTTCGAACGCCAAGAAATTAAAGATGCACTTGGCTACCTTCGTATGATGAATCACCCTCA
The DNA here is from genome assembly GCF_001562125.1 of Alteromonas sp. Mac1. Taxonomy (NCBI): domain Bacteria; kingdom Pseudomonadati; phylum Pseudomonadota; class Gammaproteobacteria; order Alteromonadales; family Alteromonadaceae; genus Alteromonas; species Alteromonas sp. Mac1. The sequence continues at coordinate 255,785 of NZ_CP013932.1, read as the reverse complement.
TGATGATGCCGCCTTTGAACGTGTGGTGAATACACCTACTCGCGGTATGGGTGAGAAAACCCTCTCACAAGTACGAGAAGCCGCCAGAGCACATAATTGCTCTATGTGGCAGGCTAGCCAACTTCTCATTAACGAAAACGCGCTAAAAGGCCGTGCACTTAACGCCCTTCAAAGTTTCGTGCTGTTAGTTACCGAGCTTGAACAAGCTACGGTAGACGAGCCATTAGAAAAACACGCCGATGTGGCTATTAGGCAGTCAGGCTTATACGCCATGTATCAAGCCGAACGCGGCGAAAAGGCTCAAGCGCGCTTAGAAAACTTGGAAGAATTGGTTACCGCTTGTAAGCAATTTACGGTACCTGACGAAGCAGAGGAAATGACGCCGCTTTCAGCCTTCCTTGCTCACGCCTCGTTAGAAGCGGGTGAAACCCAAGCAGGTACCGACCAAGATGCAGTGCAGATGATGACGATTCACACCGCAAAAGGGCTAGAATTCCCGATGGTGTTTATGGCCGGTGTTGAGGAAGGCATGTTTCCAAGCCAAATGACCAATGATGAACCTGGCAGAATGGAAGAAGAACGCCGCCTGTGTTACGTGGGCATGACCCGCGCCATGGAAAAGCTGTATATTACTTACGCGGAAAGCCGCCGTTTGTACGGGCAAGACAAGTATCACACGGCATCTCGCTTTATTCGTGAAATTCCTGCTGACTGTGTTGAAGAAGTAAGGCTCAAGTCTACTATTTCTCGACCGATACATAACCGATTCAGCCAAGCAACATCACATGCCTCTTTTGAAGAGACCGGCTTTCAGTTGGGCCAAAAAGTGGCTCATCGCAAGTTCGGTGAAGGAATAGTATTAAACTACGAAGGCAGTGGTGAACACGCTAGGGTACAAGTTAATTTTGACGAATTCGGTACAAAATGGCTCGTTCTCGCCTATGCTAAATTGGAAAAAGCATAGTCATCTGGCAAGAAGCCTGAACCCAAGTAGAGAAATATGCCGCAAAACGTGCTGGTGATAGAAAACAGCGATAAAAATTTAGACGTTGTATCAAAACTTGTCAGAAAAGCAGGGTTAACCCCTGTTGGCGCCCACTCATTGACGGAAGCGAGCGCACGTTTTGCGCTTATGATGCCAGAGAGTTTTTTGTGCGCCATTGTTGCTCATAACTTACCGGATGCCCCGAATGGCGAAGCCATCGACTTCGCCATTGACGCCTTCATTCCAGCCATCGTCACTACTGATGCGTTAGAAGCAAAAACCCGAGACAAGGTGTTAGAAAAAGACGTCGTTGATTACATTCCCAAAGAAAACGCGCAAAATTACGATTATTTAAGCCGTTTACTGTTTAGGTTAGAGAAGAACAAATCTACCGGTGTTGTGGTTGTTAGTACTCACCGCTCATCTAGACGAAAAATGCTGTCACTGCTTTATCGACACAACTTTGTGGTTTATGACTGCCCTACTGCCAGCGATGCTATGAGCATATTGGCTGAGCATGCGCATATCAGGTTGGTTATCACCGACAACGCGCTTCCAGATATGACGGGCACGCAATTTATTTCAGGCCTGCGTAAAGCCTTTTCAAAAGAGCAGTTAGCCATTATTGGGCTAGCAAGCGACCAACGCCCGCTTATGTCTGCGCATTTCATAAAAAGCGGCGCGAACGACTTTTTGCATTTACCTTACTGTCATGAAGAGTTTTTATGCCGCGTGATGCAGAATATTGAATATATCGAAAGCGTAGAAGCCATTCGACGTGCGGCCAATACCGATTACTTAACTGGGTTGCCTAACCGCCGTCATTTCTTTTATACCGTTACCGTGCAGTACAAAAAGCTTCCTGAGCAGCATGCTTTAGCGCTTATCGACCTGGATCATTTTAAACGTATTAACGATACCTACGGGCATGATGCGGGCGATCTTGTGCTCAAAGCAGTAGCTAACCTATTGCAAGTGCATTTTAACGATACGCTGGTTGCACGTTTTGGTGGGGAAGAATTTTGCGTTTACTTGCCTAAAATCGACCTTAATAACGCACAAGAGCGGCTAAATAGATTCAGAATAGCGTTAGAGAAAACGCCAATTCAATTAGGCGAAGAAAGCGTGAAAGTAACCTGCAGTATTGGGCTTTGTAATACACCTACGCAAAATATTGAAACCTTGCTAAGTAGCGCAGATAAGCTTTTATACAAAGCAAAACATGCTGGGCGTAACCAGGTTTACCTAAACAGTGAAACTCAAGAAGTTTGAGTTTCACTGGTTACCTTAGCCGACTGCACCGATGCCTTTAGGGCTTTTCGCTGTTTTTTGTAGGCAATAAGAGAGTCGACACTAAATACTGCAAGTGCTAGCCACACAAAACCAAAGGTGATTAGCCTAGCCTCATCTAACGGCTCATCGTACAAGTAAACCGCCAGCACGAACATGAGTGTTGGCCCTATGTATTGCAAAAAACCTAAGGTTGAATACATGATACGCCGTGCTGCTGCGGTAAAGCATAATAAGGGCGCAGTGGTCACAATACCGGCGGCTAAAATAAGCATGTTTAAGCTAGCGTCGTTATTAAAAAGGTTGCTGTATTCTGAACCAAATAGCAGCCAATACCCTAAAGCTAAGGGTGATAACATTAACGTTTCGATAAAAAGGCCCGGCAAAGAATCTACCGCTACCTGCTTGCGTAAAATACCATAAATACTAAAACTGCCCGCCAATACAAGTGCAATCCAAGGCACATGACCGTAAGAGAAAATCAAAATAGCCACGCCCACGATGGCTAATACCACCGCCACTCGCTGAAACGTTCTTAGCCTTTCGCCCAGAAAAAGCCGCCCAAGAAAAACGTTAATAAGCGGGTTGATGTAGTAACCTAAGCTAGCATCCAATATGTGATCGTTATTTACGGCCCAGATGAACAGTAGCCAGTTGGCGCCTAGCAAAATGCCAGCGACCAATAACACCTGCATCACCTTTTTGTTGCGAAAGGCAGCCATGACCTTGGTCCACTGATTTAACGCCACAATTAACCCTACAAGCACCAATACCGACCAAATTATACGGTGCATTAGAATTTCTGCTGCCGGCAGTACAGTAAGTTGTTTAAAGTAGATTGGCGCTATGCCCCACATGGTGTAAGCCGCAATGGCACACATTATTCCGACTTGGGCAGCACTGGCTTGTTGAACGCGCATAGTTAGCTATCACTTTTTAAGGCTGCAAAAAGGCGCATAGTGTTCATTACCTTGCCTAAGATAACAAGCCTATAGCGCCCAGAATGGGGTATTTTTCGATAAAGTTTGTTAGGTGCGTAACCTACTTATATTTACAGCTACAGCAGAAACAGCGTTCCCAAACCTAAAAAGGCAACAAAGCCTACAATGTCAGTTACCGTGGTAAGAATAACAGAGCCAGATAGCGCTGGGTCTATCTTTAGTCTGTCTAAAATAAAGGGCACAAACACACCGGCAAGGGCTGCAGCTACAATATTAAACAGAATGGCGAGACAAATCACCATGCCCAGTAGCGCATCGGCAAACCAGAAATAGGCCACTATGCCTATCACTAACGCCCATATCACGCCATTTAGCCCTCCAACTTTGAGCTCTTTCATCATAAGCGCACGTAAGTTGGCTGGGGTTACCTGTCCTAGTGCCAACCCGCGCACAATCAGCGTAAGGGTTTGGCTACCTGCTATACCGCCCATACTGGCGACCACGGGCATCAGTACCGCAAGGGCAACCACCTGCTGCAATGTAGCTTCAAACAGCCCGATAAACCAAGACGCTAAAAATGCGGTTAGCAAGTTGATACCTAGCCACAATGCACGGTTTCTCGCGCTTTTCGCCACCGGTGAGAATAAATCTTCGTCTTCATCCATACCTGCCGACGCCATTACTTGGCGTTCGTAAAACTCATTCATTAACTCACTGGCCGAAGCTATATCTAAACGGCCAATCAGTTTGTTCGATTCGTCCACCACAGGTAATGAGGATAGCCCCGAGCGCTGCACTTGTAATGAAGCGGCGGTTGATTCATCGGTGCCCACTAGCATAGTGACATTTTCTTCGGCCATGCTAATCAGTGAACTGTGTTCTTGCGCTGCAAAAAGACGATGAATTTTCACCAGTGCTGTAAATTGACCAGAACGATTCACTAGGTAAATACTATCGCAGTGCTGAGGTATGTCTCGTCGCAAAAGCCGTAAGCCTTCTTTCACTTTTGCATTAGCCGGCAGTACTAACAACTCATGACTAACCCAGTGACCCACTTGTTCATCAGGGAATTGAGTCGCTTCGCGGAAGTATTTACGCTCTTGGCTATCTAGTGCCTCGTAGGCAACATCAACTAATCGAGTGGGTAGTGAGTCGAGTAGTTCAAGTAAGTCTTCTGCGTCAATATCGGCAAAAATAGACGCCCACTCGTTATGCGGCGTGGCGTCGATAAGAATTTCACGGGGGTCGCTACGCATTTCCACCAGCACGCTAAGCTTGCGGTCACGTGGAATGCCTTCCCAAACGACAAGACGTCGCTCTAGGGGTAACGATTCTAATAAGGAGGCAATGTAGACAGTATCCTGCCCACTTAATGCGGTAAGAATAGACGCTGGGTCATCACCCATACCATCTGTTACAAACTCTTCGATAAGATCGGGTAATGGCTCCGCCACTCAACACCTCCAAAATACGTTTTCTACCGGCTACCCCAACATATAGGTACCCGTACCAAAGGCAATATGATCGCCTTTTTCGTTGTGAAGCTCCATCCTACAAACCGCCAGCTTAGCACCACCGCGAATTACCTTGGCCGTGGCAATGAATTGTTCACCGCGACCTGGTCGTAAATAATCAACGCGCATATCGACGGTGCCCATTTTCGGTAAACGGGTTTGCAAGCTTGCTAGGTCGGCATCGTTAGTTCGTTTAATCGCTTCAATAATAGCGACCAAGCCGCCTATGGTATCTAGCATAGTGGCTGTCACGCCGCCATGAAGAATTTTTTGCAGTGGATTTCCGGTTAAGGCTTCACGCCAAGAAACATGAAGTTCTATGCTGTCACTTTCTAACCCTTCATTCGAGCGAATAAACTCTAGCCCTAATAACTGGTTAAACGGCATAGTATCACGAAATAAGCTAATAACATGTGCAATCATATCGTTGCGGCTAGGCATATTTTTATTGTCTGAAGTGCGCATCTTGCATCCTTTCTTATGAGTAGCATTACTTCGACGTTAGCCTACTTTAAAGGGCTGCACTGTTTTTATTTGTTATACCTTTTCATATGACTTCTGAATTTTAGTCCAGTTTTTGCGTTTGTTTCGTGAAGAACGATGGAAAAACGCGTAAAATCCCCCGCCATGACTACTGTAATTGCCGACACCACTATTAGTTCTCCCGTTTTTGATGCGCTAACCCCTGAAAACGTTTTAAAAAATGTGTTCGGGTACGACGAATTTCGCGATGGACAAGGAGACGTCATCCACCATGTGTGCAAAGGTGGAGATGCACTTGTATTGCTACCTACCGGTGGTGGAAAATCAATGTGCTACCAAATACCAGCGCTTATCCGCGCGGGTACTGGCATTGTGGTGTCGCCGCTTATCTCGTTAATGCAAGATCAAGTAGAACAGTTAAAAGCCTTGGGGGTGAAGGCCGCTTACCTGAATTCAACACTTAGTCAGGAAGAGCAAGCCAGCATTTCAGAGCAAATGGTGTCTAATCAGCTAGATTTATTGTATGTCTCCCCTGAGCGCTTGCTTCAATTTGGCTTTCAGCAAACTCTTCGAACAACAGATGTCGCCTTGTTTGCTATCGATGAAGCGCACTGCGTATCCCATTGGGGGCATGATTTCAGGCATGACTACCGTGCACTCGGCCAGATTAAAGCCCGCTTTCCTGATATACCTGTTATTGGGTTAACGGCTACAGCTGACATCGCTACCCAAAGCGATATCCTTACCCAACTGCAACTTAATGACCCCTTGGTTTATAAAGGCAGCTTCGATAGACCGAATATTCGTTATCGGGTGATGTCGAAGTACAAAGCCTTTGAACAAGTTGTTAGCTACGTTAAGCAACAAGAGGGCAGCGGGATTATTTATTGTAATAGTCGCGCCAAAGTAGACGACTTACATGCCAAGCTATTCAAGCAAGGTTTTCGCTGCGCGGCTTATCATGCGGGTATGGATGCCGATGAACGAGAACTCGTACAGCGTCAATTTTTGAACGATAAAATTGATATTGTGGTAGCCACAGTCGCTTTTGGCATGGGTATTAATAAGTCGAACGTGCGTTACGTTGTACACCACGATGTACCTCGAAGCGTTGAAAGCTACTATCAAGAAACAGGGCGCGCGGGACGAGATGGCCTTGAGTCTGAGGCAATGTTGCTGTTTGATGAAAAAGACGCAGCCCGGGTACGTCAGTGGATAGAACAAGGTGAGCAGGCCGATAGAAATGCCATCGAACTTCAAAAGTTTGCGGCCATGGAAGCATTTTCTGAAGCCCAAACCTGCCGTCGACAAGTGCTGCTTAACTACTTTTCTCAGTTTAGTGATAGCGCCTGTGGCAACTGTGATATTTGTCTAGATCCACCCACCATGATTGACGGCTTGGTCATTAGCCAAAAAGTGCTTTCTTGTATTCTTAGGCTTTCGCAGCAAGCTTCTACGCAGTATCTTATTGATGTACTGCGCGGCAAACAACTAAAGCGCTTGCAAGAAGCAGGTCACCACCAGCTTTCAACGTATGGAATTGGCAAAGACAAATCTGACAGCTATTGGCACAACATGATTAACCAACTTATTCATAAGGGGTTAATACGGGTTGATATTACCGCCAACGCAGCACTTCGATTAACAGAAGCTGCCCGCCCGGTGTTGAAAGGGGAAGTTGCGGTACAACTCGCGGTGCCTAGATTAGAGTTCAAGCCAGATAAAAAGGCCAAACAAGCACCGGCTAACTACGACCGCACCTTATTTATGCGCTTGAAGCACCTACGTAAAGTACTGGCAGAAGAAAACGAAGTGCCGCCGTATGTAGTATTCAGTGATGCTACACTGGTAGACATGGCCGCTAAGCTACCGACCACCCGTGACACTATGCTAGATGTAAGCGGCGTAGGCCAAACCAAACTATCGCGCTATGGCGACGCCTTTATGCAGTTGATAAACGATTACATTCATCGCGAGCAGTAGCGCTTGGTTAGCACTGGCGTGTCGCATTTCAGCTAACACGTGAATTAGCTCAAGCCTATTCCTAATCAGAGCCTATATCCAAACAGAGATAGGCTCAACATTGCGCATCAGGCGTAAGCGTACTCACCACCTTTTTCTAGCGCTTGCTTATACGCAGGCCTTGCATGTACCCGTTTCACGTATTCCCGAATAGCAGGAAAATCTTTGGCATTACCACTTGCCACTAATGATTCCAACGGGAAAATCATTTGCACATCAGCGCCCGTTGGTTGTTCACCCGCAAACCACGTGTGATGAGCAAGGTAAGACTCTACGTAGCGCAAGCTCTGGGCTAAATTCGGCCCATAATAGGCATTCAAAATACCATCAATTAACTTGTTCGTGATGGGTTTGATAAAGAAAGGCTTAGAACCTTTTTGACGGGCTTTTTCCAGCACTAACCTGGCGACCAAGGGTGGCATTAGCGAACCTTCAGCAAAGTGTAACCAAAACAGATATTGCTGCAAGTTTTCACCACTCTCTGGAGAGGTAAAATGGGTTTGTCCGTGTTTACGCACTAAGTATTCAACAATGGCACCCGACTCAGCAATGGCGCCCTCAGGGGTAGTCAGTACTGGCGAGCGGCCAAGAGGATGCACAGCACGTAACGAATCCGGTGCAAGGTTTGTGGTGCTATCTCGCTGATAATGTTCAATATTGTAATCAACGCCTAGCTCTTCCAATAACCATAAAATGCGTTGAGATCGAGAATTATTTAAGTGATGTAATGTGAGCATAATGCTTCCTTTAGGCCCAAATAAGGCCGTTTTTTATTATTGCTGGCTTGCGTCTTTTATACACGCTTTATAGAAGGGAAGTTTAATTTTAATCTGTGATAAGTTGCACTGTGTCTCACTGATGTAAATGGCACTTTTATTAGCCCTCACATTTTGCTACTTTCCGCCCTATAGATTGTGGCACGCTATCGGGAAATAAGTAACAAATGGGTTTATTAAATCGTTATGCAGAAACCCTGCCTGAACTGGGTAGTTTTATACTTCCAGAACCGCTTAAAGACATGCGAGTTGGCTTGTTTAACACTACGCTAGCCAATGAGCTTGCGCTTCCCGAGCCCTTAATGAAGCCTCAAAACATGCTTGATTGGCTACATTCCCCTGTTACGCCCCTCACACAACGGGCATTTGCGCAAAAATACGGTGGTCATCAGTTTGGTCAATGGAACCCTGAATTAGGCGATGGACGAGGGCTACTTTTAGCGGAAGTTATCGATTCAAACGCGCAGCCTCACGATCTCCATTTAAAAGGAGCTGGACCAACACCTTATTCCAGACGTGCTGATGGACGAGCGGTACTGCGCTCAACACTAAGAGAGTATATTGGCGCTGAGGCACTGCATTATTTAGGTATTCCATCTAGCCGTTCACTGTGCCTTTTTACTAGTTCAGATACCGTGTACCGAGAGCGTTCAGAAACCGGTGCCATGATGATAAGAACCGCACCCAGCCATATTCGCTTCGGGCACTTTGAGTATTACTTTTATGCTAGCCAAACTGATAAGCTACAACGCTTACTCGACTTCACCATTAAGCATCATTTTGCCGAAAGCAAAGAGGCTACAAACCCTTATGCTGCGTTACTAGGCGCGGTAGTAAGGCGTACCGCTAGATTGGTCGCGCTGTGGCAAACCCACGGTTTTGTGCATGGCGTAATGAATACAGACAATATGTCTATTCATGGAATTACCTTTGATTATGGCCCATTTGCCTTTTTAGATAACTACGAGTCTGGCGCGGTCTTTAATCACTCTGACCATCAAGGCCGTTATGCCTTTAATCAACAGCCAGGTATTGCCCTTTGGAACTTAAATGCCCTTGCCCATGCCTTTTCAGGTCATTGTTCGGTGGATGAAATAAAAGCCGCTCTATCTACCTTCGAGCCAACTTTCATTTCGCAATATCAACACCTGATGCTCTCCCGTATGGGCCTTGAGACTAGTGAGCAAGAGCAAAGCCTTGCGCTAATGCAGTCATGGCTCCAAGTACTTGAAACCGAAAATCAAGATTACACTTATAACTTTCGTCAGTTGGCGTTAGCAAATGTAAGCAGTATCGAGTGTCCTTTTCGCGATACATTCGTTGACAGAGAAAAACTAGATGCATGGTGGGAAAGCTACCGCCAGCTTCGTTTAGCAAGAGAAGAAGACACCGAGCTTTTATCGCTAAACCCTGCGGTTATTCCTCGCACGCATTTGCTTCAGCAGGCAATTGAATTGGCCGAAAACAATGACTTTTCATTCTCTGAAGCCTTGTTAGAAGCTACAAGCACCCCCTTTGATACTAAATGGGACACGCATCCATTTTCAAAGCCACCTTCATCATCCACACACACGAGCTTGTCATGCAGCAGTTAACTATTCAAAACATTAAAGCATCAGCAAAAATAAATGGGCAATCTCTATTCATCGATACGCCGCTTCCCGCTACGCCTTTAAAAACTCAGCAGTGGGAGCAAACTTTCTGTTCACTTTTTAATTTAACGGCGACGCATCAAGAGTGGGGAGCCGATCGCTATCAAGTTACGTTAAGCAACGGCAGCTTCAGCTGTATGTTATTTATCGAGTGGCTTTGCGAAGCCATTTGGCTTGAACCAATAGGAAGTCATGAAAATGCACAGGACCTGTACGACTATCTATTTAATGAAACGTGAATGACTTTTCATCATTCTTTTCATTATTTCTTTCCCCAAAATCAGAATCTTCCGTTACTATTAGTTTACTGATCTTTGAGAATTTACGTTAATAAGGTAGCTATGCCATTCACAAGAAAAGGAATGTTGGCATTCTTCATTGCTTGTATCACCTTATGTACATGGGCGTTAAGTGACGCTATCCAAAATTCAGCTGTCGCGTCAGAGCTTACTATTGATCAGTCTTTTCGTGTTGCCACCATTAACGAAAGCAGCTCGTTTTTTGTCGCACACAAATCAATGACATATTTAGATGTACTCCACCCTTCAAGCCCCTTAACCAGCAGTATTCCCCTTGATAGAAATAACAGTCGACTGTGGATTTCTAATGAATTGAGGAACGAGGGGTTTAGTACTATTCCCCTCGTGCTAAATATAGACAGGCTAAATATTAACGACCTTCAAATTTACTTGCTTGATGGTAACGCACGAATTATCAAGTCTTACCGTTACCAAGCGGGTAAAGGGGATTTTTCATTAAAAAAACCCTTCTCTGCCATCCGTCTAAACTTCTCACTCACGCCACAAGAAAATGTCAGGCTTGTTATTGGTGTGTATGACGATGGCCTTCGTTATTTCCCTATTTCACTATGGGAAAAACAAGCGATTCAACAATACGATGAAACCATGCTGATCTTACTTGGTATCGTGCTGGGAATGCTCACGGTATTAACTGGCTACTTCCTGCTGTCATATTTATATCAGCGCACCCCAGCCCGATTCTGGCTAGCGGTAACCAATTTCGTTTTATTTGCGTTGTTTTTTATGGCACAAGGCGGGCTCGCAACATGGCCATCTTTGACTAACGCAAGCGAAATAACCTTTGCCGTACTCATTGGCCTTAGTTTTGTAACACTAGCTAAAGTAACTCACAGTTTGTTTTCTCCCATTCCATTAGCGCTAAGGCTGCTTAGCTTTGCGCTCCCTATTGGTATGGCTATCGCGGCGGTGGCAACAAGCGCGTACGACGCGACCCGCATCCTTTTTGCCGCCAGCCCATTTATTGCTGCTTATCATATTGGCTTAGCGTTTATTTTTAAGGATAAACAAAACCTCGCACCCAGCCGGTTGTTCGCCTTCGCCTGGGTGTTCGTATTCATGCTGTATGCTGTATTCGTAAAAATCGCCTTCGACGATGCCTTTTACACCGCACCCATTGTCATGATTATTTTGACCCTACTGACTTTGGCTCTTTTATGCATCGGCTTTGCTGTTGAATTAAAAGAGCAAAACGTGAGCAGACTACAATTGTCTGAAAGTGAAGCCACGATTAGTAGTCTTCATCACTTTTATGATTTGTTTAGAAATTCCAGTGAAGGCCTATACACCTCAACCTTAGACGGGGAATTAAAAACGGTTAACCCTGCCATGTGTGCCCTCTTTGGCTATCCAGATGAAGCTAAAATGTTAGCACAGGTGAAAAACACGAAGCAGTTTTACGCCAACTCAGAAGACCGCGACGTACTGGTAGGAGAGCTACTTCATAGCGGGCAGGTAGCGGCGCGGGAAATTAAAGGTATGCGCGCCAACGGCAGTGCATTTTGGTTTTCTATATCTTGCCAAGTACGAGAAAACGACAGTGGTAGCTTTTTGTATGGCTCTATTATCGATGTAACCGAGAAAAAGCAGTCAGACTCTAGCCTACAATTTATGGCTACTCACGACTCACTAACGGGGGTTTATAATAGACGACAGTTTGAAACTACTTTAACCGCTAGGCTAAGCGAAAAGTCTCCCATTCCGCCGTGCGTGCTGTACCTAGACTTAGATCGCTTTAAAATTGTTAATGACACCTCTGGTCACAAAGCGGGCGATGCGCTGATTAAAGACATTGCCCACTTGCTAGAAAAGTCACTTCCCAATGAGGCAATGCTGGCGCGGATAAGCGGCGATGAATTTGGTGTTATTTTTGAAAATCAGCCTGAAGAACAAGCTTACTTGCAAGCAACCACATTATTAAATGCCGTTCAGGCTTATCGCTTTTCTTGGGAAAACCGTATTTTCAGCTTAGGGGTTAGCATTGGTATGGTAGTGTGCACCGACCCCGACGCCAGTGCCGAGCAATATATTTGCATGGCTGATGCCGCGTGTTCTTACGCTAAAGATCAGGGTCGTAATCAGATTCATAAGTACAGCAAAGACGATGAAAGTACGCTGCGCTATCAAAATGAGCTTGATTGGGTAAACAGTATTCATTCGGCATTATCAGAAGACAGATTCCTACTCTACTACCAACCGCTTAGGCCATTAAGCCGGCCCAATGATGGCCACTATTATGAAGTACTTCTGCGCATGAAAGAAACCGACGGTCGCATTGTAGAGCCCGCCGCATTTTTGCCTACCGCTGAACGTTTCGAAATGAACGTCAAAATAGATAAGTGGGTCATTGTTAATACCTTTAGTTGGTTAAATGAGCACCCTGAGCATTTGGCGGAATTAAAACGCTGTAGTATAAATTTAAACTGCCATTCCTTAGCCGACAGAGACTTTAAGCTCTTCGTGCTAAACGCGTTTGAACGTTACAACATTCCGTACGATAAAATTTGCTTCGAGATGATTGAGTCTGTCGCGATTATCAAAATGGAGTATACCATCGACTTCATGCGTACCTTCCATCGTTTGGGCTGTTCCTTTGCGTTAGACGATTTCGGCAGAGGGTTTGCGTCATACGGTTATCTGAAACACCTACCTGTCGATATTGTCAAAATTGACGGTACCTTCATTAAAGACATGCGAGCAGATCCTGTTGATGTGGCTATGGTGTCTTCTATTAAAGATGTTGCGAAAGCCTTAGGAATGCTGACCGTAGGTGAATTTGTAGAGTCTGATGCCACTATGACGCAGCTAGGTAATATGGGCATCGATTTCGCCCAAGGCTACGGTGTAGCTGAGCCCGCTCTGCTTGACGACTTCAAACCGTTATAACCTAAAACCGATTAGGCTATGGTATTGCTACACTTTAAAAGGGGTATATTGTAACATTCGCGGATTAATGAATGGGGAGATGTGCCTGTCTCAAGCCCTTGTAAAAGGCAAGAACACCCCCACATAACGCTTATGATCCAGGTGTAGAAGTAACATGAGCAGCAAACAACCTAAATACGAATATGTCAGTTCCGCAAAATTACCTACTCGTCATGGTAATTTTAAAATCCATGGTTTCGTTGAAACCAGTGGACAGGAGCACGTGGCGCTTTCCTATGGTGAATGGAAAGAAAACGATGTGGTGCCCATCCGCATTCATTCTGAGTGTCTAACGGGAGATGCCCTTTTCAGCACCCGTTGCGACTGTGGTTTTCAGTTAGAAAAAGCCATGCAGAATATAGCCGAAAATGGTTTTGGCGTTTTACTTTATCTTCGTCAGGAAGGTCGAGGTATTGGGTTACTGAATAAAATTCGCGCTTATAATTTACAAGATAGCGGCATGGATACGGTTGAAGCTAATGAACATTTAGGTTTTGATGCCGATTTACGTAGCTATGATATTTGTAAGCTAATGCTGGATACCTTAAATGTTCATCGCGTTGAGTTGATGACTAATAATCCCAAGAAGTTAGCAGCGTTAAAGTCGTTGGGCATTGATGTAGTGGCACGTAAGCCCATCGATCATGGCATTACGGAAGACAATAAAAACTACATCAAAACCAAGACTGAAAAGCTTGGTCACGCATTTGACCCCCACTCTTTCAAGTAAGTCACTTTTCCATTCAATCTATTCCAACCTGAATGACAATAATTCAGGTTGGTTCAGGTTACGTTAATACCAGAAGCGTTATAACACATACAGACTTTGTGACATTGCCTGTAAAAGTGCTTAGTTTAAGCACTCTCATGCAGAGTAATGTAAGGAGAACGTATGAAAAAACTGACTTTAGCTTTACTCGTAGCCATGGGAACCCTATCAACATCATTCCCCATGCTCGCATCGGCATCAGTTGAACCAGAAACTAGTGTAGATAACTACCAGTATTCAGACGCTGAGCTAGATAGCTTACTTGCGCCCATTGCGCTATACCCTGACACCTTGCTTACTCATATTATGATTGCGGCCACCTACCCTCTTGATGTAGTGGCAGCAGACAGGTGGCGTCAAAGCAATTTGCACCTTACCCCTGAACAAGTAGAGCAAGCGCTAGATCCGGTTACTTGGGATCCGAGTGTAAAAGCCTTGGCAGCATTTACCGATATTCTGCACACCATGGCCGAAGATCTTAATTGGTTACAGCAACTTGGTGATAACGTGCTAATTAGTGAAGCCCGTGTACTGGATAGAGTGCAGTTGCTTCGCCAACACGCCCTTAACACCGGTAACTTACAATCGAATGATTATCTGGAAGTCGAACGTGAGATAGAACAAGAGCGCAGCGTGATTGTTATCGCACCTCGCCATAGAGATGTGGTTTACGTGCCTTACTACGACACGCTTATTGTGTTTGGGCTTTGGTCTCATGCCATAGCGCCTGTGCACTGGCATCATAGGGTTAGCTACCGTCATCGCGGGAATTTTTTCTGGGCACCGCAAGTTAGGCTTTCAAGCTTCTTCTATTTTGGTGGTATTCGTTGGAGCAATCGCCATGTAGTGATCCACAGAGAACCAGTGCGCCATTATTACAGAGGCACCCCCAATAAACGCGTTTATAGCAAAGGTTATCAGCGCTGGCAGCATAATGCTGACCACCGTAGAGCCCGCTACTCTAACCGCGTAGTACATAGTGCGCCTAAACGATATAGCGCCAATCGTTCAGTGAAAGTAAGAAGCAACGAGCGTGGTAACACTAGGGTTATCAACGCTAAGTCTTCAAGGCACACGCAGACAAGCGTCTCTCAAAATAATCATCGAAACATACAACACAATAATCAACTTAAAGGACAAACTTCGCGCAATGTAAATGTGGCAAACAAGCCGTTAAAAACACCACGAACAGTGACTCCTAGAAATAGCACTACAACGCGAACAGTCACGACCACTAAAACCGTGAAGCGTGAGAGTAATAAGGCTTCAGGGCAGAAGTACCAGCAAGGCGCTTCTACTCATGTAAAGCGGGCGCAAACTAGGGATACTCGTACAGCGTCTAACCGTTCGTCAATGTCGCAACAACGTGCTACACGAAATGTTGATCGCAGCACTAGTCGTGACAGAAGCGTAAGTCGAGAGAAAAGCGTAAGCAGGCAAAGCAACGTAAACCGTAACAGAAGCGGGCAAAGCAAATCTCATTCACAGAAGTAGGTTGAGACTAAACCGGTTGAGGCAAACACGCCACCAACGTAAAAACCAAACGCGGCTTGTTCATACAGGCGCGTTTGTTTTTAGATGGCAAGCGGCTTTATCTCTGCGTAGTATGAGGTAACTTTTTCTGATGGTAATGGTTCATATGCACGCAGCCTCAACTCCTCAAGCCTTATTATGGGCTTATTTACTATCTCCCAATGGTGAAACTAAAACCATTGAAGCGAAAGCCATTCCTGACGCCTTAGCACAATGTTCGTTCAGCGATGAATACCTTTGGTTGCATGTCCAATCAGATGCTGAAGACGCTGGCACCTTGTTGCAATCTAGTGGCTTACACCAAACGGTTATAGACAGCTTACTTGCTTTAGAGACAAGGCCAAGAGCCATGACCTTACATCAGGGAACTTTGGTGTATTTGCGAGGCATCAATAAAAACCCTGATGCCGACCCAGAAGATATGGTGTCGCTACGTACGTGGTACAACAAAAATATTATTGTGAGTGCTCGGCGTAAAAACAGGCGATTAGCCTCCATTCAAAACCTTCGAGATGAAATAGCTTCGGCACAGGTACCTATAAGCCCATCGGCACTCTTACTGAACATGATCACGAAAGTCGCTGACACCATTTTGGACACGGTGGATGAAATGGACGAGAGCCTAGTAGGGTTTGAAACCCGTGAACAACTTCGAAAGGAAGATAGGCAAAATTTATCTATCGTAAGACGCCAAGCCGCATCTATCAGGCGCTACCTTGCGCCACAACGTGATGCGTTAGATGCCCTACTTCGTTTGCCCGATGCGTTATCGCAAAATCAGAGTTTTGAACTGCGTGAGCAAACCGACCGCATGAGCCGGTATGTAGAAGACATGGACTTATTGCGAGAAAGGGCAATAGTACTTCAAGACGAATTGCGAAACCGAATAGCGGAACAACAAGGTGTTCGCATGTATGTCTTGTCGATGGTAACGGCGATTTTCTTGCCCTTGTCGTTTTTAACGGGTGTGTTCGGCATGAACGTAGGCGGATTACCGGGTACCGAATCTGCCAATGCTTTTTTATATTTAATGCTTGGAATGGGAGCGCTAAGCATCTGCATGTTGGTAGCGATGCTGTGGAAGCGCTGGCTGTAGCTAGCGTTTAACCAACCATAAATATTAATTAAAAATAATTAAAAATAATTAATTTTCAAGGCATTAGTACAAAGGCTAATAGATTTTAATATTTTTAATCGTATGATTGGTCAAAATAGCGCTCTTAGCATTTCTTGCCTACACTTAGGCAAACTGCTTTAGTGGAGAGAAAACAATATGCAGTACCCTTGGATACTAGAAGGACACAAGATCTTTCGAGTAGTTATACTTATTCAATTAGCCATTTCTTTTATCATCGGCTTTGTGACAGGCGATATCTTCACTGCCGTGGTGCTTGGCATTCCTATCGCTGCTCTACCTCTTTACTTCAGCTTTCAACAGCCCCAGTCGGTTATTAGCCGTCATGCGGTTGCCATTGGCATACAATTACTCACAGCGCTGCATATTCACCAAACCTTCGGGCTTATTGAAATGCACTTTGAAATATTCGTGACACTGGCGTTTCTTTCTTATTTCAGAGACTGGAAGGTAATTGCAACCGCCACTGCCGTGGTTGCGGTACATCACATCAGCTTTTATATTCTTGCTACGCAAGGTGCTCCTGTATTTATCTTTCAAGAGGGGGACCTAACGTTCCCTATATTATTAATGCACGCGGCTTTTGCAGTAGCGGAAGGTGGCCTTTTGATGTACATGACCAAACAAGCCCATCAAGAAGGTGCTGGCGCCGCAGAGTTACGTATCGCTATAGAGAATATGCAGAAATCTGAAGGGCAAATAGATTTATCTGTATCCTTTGAGAGAGAAAACGAAATACTTCGTCCATTTGGCGAACTTATTGACCAAGTTAAAGACTTGGTTGCTTTAGCGTCTTCATTAATGAATGAAGTCGTTAAAGGCTGTGAGAAAATGGAAACGGCGGCTAGCAATATGTTTGAGATTAGCCGCAATACCGACCAAGAAATTGCCATGGTGTCTGCTTCGTCTGAAGAAATTGCGCAAACCATGCAAATGTCTGCTGAACAGACAACCCGCGCTAGTGACAAAGCGTCTGCGGCAGAGGCCTCTTCAGGTTCAACTCGCGACTCTATCGTAACCACCAGTCGAACCATAGATTCGCTGCGTAGTACGCTAAATAACGCGGCAAAAACTAACACTGCACTTAACGAACAATGTTCACACATTTCAGAAGCCATGCGTGCCATTACCTCAGTGGCAGAGCAGACTAACCTGTTAGCGCTGAACGCGGCCATCGAATCAGCCCGTGCTGGTGAGCACGGCCGAGGGTTTGCTGTGGTTGCTGACGAAGTGCGTACATTGGCCATTCGTTCAAAAGAAAGTGCTGACCAAATTACCTCGGTTACCGAGCAATTAGTCAGTCAAACGGCAAGTTCGGTAGACCAAATGCAAACCTGTATTCAGCTTGTTGATGAAGCGGTACTATCGGCTGATACTGCCACCCAAGCAATGTCTGAAATCATGTCGCAAATTCAGTTTGCCAGTGAGAGCATGACAGAAATTGCGACCTCTGCCGTTGAGCAAGAAACCGCATCGGCTTCCATCGCAGAAAGTACAGCACGGTTAAGTGAACTGACTTCTGAAGAGCTAGCTACGGCGGAATCGTTGTCAGCAGAAGTGGAAATTTTGTCTCAAATTTCACAACAAATGCGCGGTGCTATAGGTCGCTTTAAGCTGTAATGTCGAAAAAGGGAAGTTGGACGCTGCTGCTTGTATGGGCAATCAGCTTACTAAGTGCTGTTTTGTTTTATAGCCAGCGTCAGATTTCTGAGTTCGATCCTAAAAGCACTTTGCTGCATCAATCAACAAGCGTCACCTTTGACGCTTCTTTGATAACGCTGCTTAAAGACTATGATGTACCAGCAGGCAGTATTGTTCATGTGGGTACGCAGGAAAAATGTTACTGCGACAATCTTACCGATTCTCATCAAACTCAGCTGTTTAATAAGCTCAGTCAATTAGGCTACAGCGGGTTAAGATTAGACATTGAAAATGTGCCAGAACTCGCCGCTATATTGCCTTCGGTACCTGCCCTTATTGTTGTGGACACCCTATATAACCTTCGCTACTTGGGCCCTTATGCAACAGGCTATGGCTGCTTCACTGGCAAAAATTTAGTGGATGAGATTAGCGGGTATGCATCAAATCCGTCTTACATAAGTGCCGTGGTAAAAACCGAAGCTGATGGGTGTTTTTGCAGCCCGCACCGTTAGGGGTGAGATAGCCCTTTCAAATGCGCCACCACACTGCGCCCAAGCGCGCTTAAGTCATACCCCCCCTCAAGCGTACTCACAACACGGCCATTACAGCATATATCAGCAACACGCCTGATGCGCTGGCTCACCCAAAAATAGTCATCTTCGGTAAGGCGAAGATGCGCCATAGGGTCTTCAGCATGGCCATCAAATCCTGCCGATATAAAGATAAGCTCAGGCTGAAAATTCTCTAGCGCATTAAACCAATGGGATACTTTTTCTCGAAATACCTCGCCGGTAGAACCCGCTTCAATAGGCACAGATAAAATATTGCTTGCTGACACAGGCGCACCGCTATGAGGATAAAACGGGTGCTGAAAACTAGAACACATCATGATGCGTTGATCCCCTGCGATAATATTTTCAGTGCCATTACCGTGATGAACATCGAAATCGATAATTGCCACACGAGAAAGCTGATAGTTTTGTAGAGCATAGCGTGCAGCTATGGCTACATTATTAAATAGGCAAAAGCCCATTGAGCCATCGTAGGTAGCATGATGCCCAGGCGGGCGCGCTAAACAAAAGGCCTGCCTATCATCGCCCTGCATAGCCCAATCTACGGCATTACAACCTGCCCCTGCCGATTCTAATGCGGCGGGCAAAGTATATTCCATCATGCCGGTATCATCATCTAACCAAGTGACTGGGTTGTTGTCTTTATGATTTGCATCAGGGTGTGCTTTTGCTGATGCAGACAGATGCTGCGCCCGGGCAAATACACTTTGCACGTACTCTGGGCTATGCGCCAAGGTAAGGTAAGCCTCAGCGATAGGCTTTGCATCCGCGTGTTCACACACCATTTCTAAACCCGATGCTAATAGCTGGTCGTCTATTGCATACAACCTATCTGGCGACTCAGGATGCTCTGAGCCTAAGTCATGTTTAACGCCATGTTTAGTGCGATAAATTCGAATGGTCATGGTAACTCACTCACGTTTAATACCAATTCAACGTCACTGGGGTCACCGGTAAAAAGCCGTCTAAACTGCATTTGTTCAAAGATTGTGATCATGGGGGTATTTTCTCCCCTGACATAGGCAACCATTTGATTTATTTCACGCGCTTTCGCTATACGAATGAGTTCGTTCAACAGCCGACTTGCCATGCCTTTACCCTGCTGTGTTTCTCGGGTAACAAACGCCACTTCACAGGAGTTATTGCTGGCGTTGTAATAAAACCGGCCCACGGCATGAATGGTAATTCGAGACCCTTCTTGGCGCACTATGCACAAGGCCACGTCAGAGGTTTGATCTACACTCACCAAGTTACACGACTTCTCTCTCGACATTTGTTTGGGGTCGTAGTTGTAGCGAAGTCGCAGGGTTTCTTTGGTGTGCGAATAAAAAAACTCTTGAAGGCGGCGTTCGTCAGCGGGATTCAGCGGGCGCATGTAAAACTTTTCGCCCTGAATATTTAGCCTTTTAAGCTGAATGGCGCCTAGCTCTGGGATATCTGTCGGGTACTTTTCTTGGTAATGCGGCACCCAATAATGTTGCCTAACTTCTTCTAATAGCTGAGATCGAAACTTAGGGTGTGCCACCCGAATAAGCTCAAGCGCCCGCTCACGAATACTTTTACCTTTTAGCGAGGCAATACCGTACTCGGTAACAACATATTGCACGTTCCCCCGCGAGGTAACTACTCCAGCGCCTTCAGCAAGGCGCGGCGTAATGCGAGATATGGTTTCATTTTTGGCCGTTGATGGCAGTGCAATAATGGCTTTGCCCCCTTTGCTAATAGATGCACCGGTGACAAAATCGACCTGACCACCAATACCACTATAGAAATCATATCCCAGTGAGTCGGCAACCACCTGCCCCGTCAAATCAACTTCTAAAGCACTATTAATAGCCACCATATTGTCGTTTTTAGCCACATTGGTAGGCTTGTTCACATAACTGCTAGGGTAAAATTCAATATGCGGATTGTTGTCGATTAAATCGTAGAGCTTACGAGTACCAATGGCGAAACTAGTGACCACCTTGCCGGGGTGGAAGGTTTTTTTCTTATTGGTCACTGCGCCTGATGCTAGCAACTCAATAATGCTGTCGGTAAGCATTTCGCTGTGAATACCTAAGTCTTTGTGATGGCAAAGGTACTTAAGTGTGGCACTAGGAATTTTGCCTATACCGAATTGTAATGTAGCGCCATCATCAACCAGCATTGAAACGTACTGGCCGATACGCTCGGCCACGCTATCAATAGGTGGCGGCATAACTTCCACTAAGGGCTCGTTTGCTTCAATACATGCGGTAATTTCACTGACGTGAATATAGGAATGACCAGCTGTTCGGGGAACTTGTGGGTTTATTTGTGCAATCACGTATTTGCTTTGACGTACTGCCGACATGGCAATATCAACTGCCGCACCTAAGGAGCAATAGCCGAATTCATCAGGGGGGCTGACATTTACCAGCGCGGCATCTAAAGACAGGGTGCCATCACTAAATAAACTTGAAATTTCAGAGAGAAATACGGGAGTGTAATCGGCTCGGCCTTCATCAACGGCTTGCCGCATGGCCTGACCACCAATAAAGAAGGTATTGGCTTTAAATAAATTTTTGTACTCATCGTTCACCCAGCGCGTATCGCCAAGTGCAAGCATGTGTACTAATTCAATATCGCTAAAGCCATCGCTATTATCAATTAAGTGCTGAATCAGTGCGTAAGGTACTGATGCATTGCCACCCACAAATAATCGACAGCCCGATTTTATCAGCGCTTTCCAATCTGGTTCAGACGGTAAACCTATTGCCATACCCTCGGCCTTACTCCCGCTAATCTGTACCACTATAATGACACATTTTTCCCGTTGTGCGTTACCAAGCTGGCAAGACAGCGGGAAAAACGTTAAAGCGGCAAAGCATCCACTAGTTCAGTGTAAACGGATGCAACCAATTGCGAAAGAAAGGTGATATGGCGAACATGCTCTTTGACAGCCTGTGACCATCTTCTAGCAGTAGTAACTGCGAATTACGCAGCTTCGCATAATCAATACTGTGGCTAACAGGAATAACATCATCGTTCCAGCCATGGATAACACTGGTTTTGCCTGTGTAGTTATATTCTTGCACTTCATAGCTTGGCATATATAGTGCTGGCGCTAGTAAGAACAAGCCCCTTGCAGATACACGCTCAGCAGCCACTAAAGACACATAACCGCCCATACTAGACCCAACCAGTATGACTTCATCGCCTTGCTCTTCTACCGTATCCACCAACCGGGTAATACGATCTTCCGGCGATGGTAAATCTTGGTAATCCACACTAATAACATTAAAGCCAACATCGCTAGCTACATTAGACAATGTAGTGATCTTACTGCCCCAAGGGCCACTTTCTTTTCCATGAGAAAAAATGACAGTTGTCATCGTAAAACCTCAACGTCTAAGTTATTTATCTTGTTTATGAAACAGCTTTTCAACCATCACGTAGAACATAGGTACAAAGAAAATAGCTAAGAAGGTGGCAGCAAACATGCCCCCCATTACCGCAATACCTATCGCGTTTTGGCTTGCTGAACCTGCACCACTAGCCAATGCCAGCGGTGTTACCCCGAGTATAAAGGCCATAGATGTCATTAATATTGGGCGAAAACGCTGAGAAGCTGCGTTTGATACCGCCGTCATTAAGTCTATGCCTTCTTCGTATTGGTCTTTTGCGAATTCTACAATAAGAATGGCATTTTTCGCCGCCAAACCAACCGTGGTTAAAAACGCAACTTGTAGGTAAACATCGTTTGGCAGATTGAATAAAAACGCTGCCGTCACAGACCCTAATATACCCAAAGGTACCACCAGCATTACAGCAAATGGCACAGACCAACTCTCATATAATGCCGCTAGACATAAAAATACGATGAGAATAGAAATAGCATACAGCATAGGCGCTTGCGAGCCAGCTTGTTGTTCTTCAAAAGATAACCCTGACCACTCAATGGCATAACCATCAGGCAATTGAGCAACCAGTTTCTCCATTTCTTCCATGGCTTCACCGGATGAAATACCTTCAGCAGGGCTACCTTGAATGTTCACCGACGAAATACCGTTAAAACGCTCTAGTTTAGGCGAGCCGTAAACCCACTGGGTAGAGGCAAAAGTACTGAAGGCCACCATATCACCGTCGGCGTTGCGTACAAACCACTTATCTAAGTCGTCTGGCGACATGCGATATTGAGCATCAGCTTGCATGTACACCCGTTTAATACGGCCTTTATCAATAAAGTCGTTTACGTAACTTGAGCCCCACGCAATTTGCAGTGCACTGTTTATTTCACTTAGGTTCAACCCCAGTGCAGATGCTTTTTCGCTATCTATGTTCACCTTAAACTGAGGTACGTCGCTTAAGCCATTCGGGCGAACACCCGCAAGTTTAGGGTTTTGTGCGGCCATACCGAGCAACTGATTACGGGCATTCATTAAGGCCACATGACCATTACTTCCCCGATCCACAAGCTGCATATCAAAACCTGTCGCGTTACCTAATTCCATAATAGGCGGTGGCACGATAGGAAATGCCGATGCATCTTCAATCTGACTAAATGCCCCAAAGGCTCGGCCTACTAGTGCAAATGCTGAGTCACTTTCATCTCGCACGCTCCAGTCATTCAAGTTTACAAACCCCATACCTGCGTTTTGTGCTTGGCCTGCAAAACTAAAACCGACTACCGTAAACAAGCCATTAACTGCTCCTTGCTCTTGGTCTAAGAAAAAGTCTTCTGCCTTCTTAACCGACTCTAAGGTGCGCCCAGCGGTTGCTCCTGGAGGCGTGCTGATTAGCACCATTAAGCGACCTTGGTCTTCATCGGGTAAGAACGCACCTGGCAATTGGGCAAAGATATACGCCATACCCGCCACTAAAATACCGTACACAGCGAAGTAACGCTTGGCGCGTTTCGCCATGTGGGTAGTGGTTCTTTGATAGCGGTCACGGCCTTTGTTGAACGTACGGTTAAACCAACCAAAGAAGCCTTTGTCTTTGTTGTGCTCGGGGTCGTGCTGTTTTAGCAGCGTGGCACACAATGAAGGTGACAATATAATTGCCACCAATACCGAGAATCCCATGGCAGATACGATAGTTATTGAGAACTGACGATAAATGGCCCCAGCAGATCCACTGAAAAAGGCCATAGGAATAAATACTGTTGATAACACGGCGGCGATACCTACCAGCGCACCGGTAATTTGTGTCATGGATTTTTTAGTGGCTTCAGCAGGTGGTAAGCCCTCTTCTTCCATAATACGTTCAACGTTTTCAACTACTACGATAGCGTCGTCCACTAGCAAGCCGATGGCGAGCACCATGGCAAACATAGTTAATACGTTAATGCTGTAACCAAACGCCAGTAGTACTGCAAAGGTACCTAGCAATACCACCGGAACCGCGATAGTAGGAATAAGGGTAGCGCGCCAATTTTGCAAAAACAGCAGCATGACAAAGAAAACCAGTACCACGGCTTCTATCAGTGTGTGCACCACCGACTCAATTGATAATTCGATAAAGGGCGACGCATCAACCGGATAAACCACTTTTACGCTGTCAGGCAGGTTAACCCGTAGTTCTTCAACACGTTGTTTCACTGCGTTGATGGTATCTAGCGCGTTCGCACCAGACGCTAAGCTAATCGCCATACCTGAGGCAGGGTGACGATCGTAACGAACGATAACATCGTAGCTTTCTGCACCTAGTTCAACTCGTGCAACATCGCGTACTCGTACTTGAGAACCATCGGTGTTTACACGCAGCACGATGCTTTCAAAATCATCTACAGTTTGTAAGCGCGATTGAGCTTGAATAGTGGCGTTAATTTGCTGGCCTTGAATGGCCGGTAAACCGCCTAATTGCCCTGCGGATACGTCGGTATTCTGCACTTCTACCGCGGCTTGAACATCTACCGGTGTTAGGTTGTAGCTGTATAGTTTGTCTGGATCTAACCAAATTCGCATTGAGCGCTGGGCACCAAAGACTCGCACGCTACCCACACCATTCACACGGGAGACTGAATCGCGAAATTGAGACACCAACAAGTCACTTAAGTCGTACTGACTCATTTGCCCCGTTTCATCGTAAAAGCCAATGGCTAACGAAAACGCTGAGTTTGATTTCGCAACCGTAACCCCTTGTTGCTGCACCTGTGCTGGTAGCAACGGAAGCGCCGCTTGTACTTTGTTTTGGGTTTGAACCTGCGCAATGTCAGGGTCGGTACCCGGCTCAAAGGTAAGGCTAATAGACATGCTGCTGTTTGAGCTACTGGCGGAGAAATAACGTAAGTTATCTATACCTGATAAGTTTTGTTCGACCACCTGCGTGACAGAGTTTTCAACGGTTTCCGCTGAAGCACCAGGGTATGTTGCGGTGATAGTCACCGTGGGTGGCGCAACTTTAGGGTATTGCTCAATGGGTAGGGTATAGATGGCAAGTATCCCTGCCATCATCGTAATTATTGCAAGTACCCACGCAAAGACGGGTCTGTCGATAAAAAAGCGAGCCATAGTAAACTAATCCTATCTTAACGTGAGCCGCGTGACGTTGACTGCCACTCGCTGGTGTTTACTTTACTGCCAGGTTTCACTTTTTGGTAACCAGAAACAATAAGTCTATCGCCTTCTTTAATACCCGAAGTGGCAATGTATTGGTCTTTGTAGATATCGCTAGTTTTTAGTGCGCGAACTTCTACTTCGTCATTGCTGTTGACTACATATACCGATAACGAACCATCTTGTTGACGCATAGTGGCGCGCTGAGGCACCAATAACGCTTGTTCTGTACCGGTAATAACATGGCCTTTCACGAATAAACCTGGTAACAACAAGCCATCTGGATTTGGCATTTCGGCGCGAAGGGCAACTGAACCAGTACTTTCATCTACGGTAACTTCTGAAAACTTCACGCTACCTGTGTGTTCATATTTTTTACCTGTGGCTTCATCAAGTGTTAGCTCAACAGGCATAGAGCCCTGCTTTTGCATAGCTTGGCGAAGGGTTAAAATAGCGCGACCCGACTCCTGCATATCAATAAAGATAGGGTTTAATTGCGTGATAGTGGCAAGTTGTTGCGTCTGGTTGGTAGTCGCTAGCGTACCTTCGGTTACAAATGAGCGACTGATACGGCCGCTAATTGGCGCATACACTTTGGTGTAGCCTAAGTTAACTCGCGCTAAATCTACCGCTGCTTCAGCAACAATAATTGCCGCTTGTGCTTGTTCTTTTTGCGCAATAACATCGTCGTATTCTTGGCGACTAATCGCATTTTTTTTAATCAGGTCGTCGTAGCGACGAGCTTTCGCTTCTAACGTTTTCAAATTCGCTTCGGCGCTTTTAACATCAGCGATGGTGCTATTTAACTGAGCACGGTAGCGCGCATCATCAATTTGATATAGCTGCTGGCCTTTTTCAACCTGTGCACCTTCTTCAAATAAACGCTCTGTAATCACCCCATCGACCTGTGGACGTACTTGCGATTGCCGAGACGGCGTTACCCTTCCTGGAAGGATCATTTCATGGGTTACCGATTGGCGAGCAATCGTAAGCACAGACACAGATTGTGGCGGCATAGCTTGCTGCCCTGCACCCGCCTGTTCAGACTCAGACGAACACCCAATCGCACCTACCAACAAAGCTAGGGTAGTGATGACATAAAAAACGCGTTTCATAATAATTTCTCGAATTTAAAAACTAACGGTTACCGGCAAACGAGAACGTTTAACCCATAAACTTAAATTTTGAACCAATATTATTTTAGGTAGCTTCCATGCGCCGAGTTATAAATACCTTGGCATTACTCAGCCCGATCACATCCAACTGGACTAATGAGATCGTAAACTTCAAATGCAGCGCGACATTGCAGTAACTTAGCAAAGTAGCAAATTACTGTGACGAAGGGGTTACTCTCCTGCCAGCACGAATAATGACAGACCTATATTCATGGCATACCTGACACAATATTTGCATTGTGTGCGCATATACTAAAGATTAAAAGTAAAGGGAGTCGAAGATGCAAATCTTGTCGGTCAGTTGCAGTATTTTTATACTGCAACGGTAAACTAAGGGAGTAAAACTCGCTTCTCATTCAACTTTTAGCATCAGAGCCCGTAATACCGCAATAAAGTTTGGTACGCCGAAATTACATTCTGCGCTGCTTCATGGCTTCCCCCTTTGTCTGGGTGCACTGTTGCCAACTGCTTTCGGTAATGCCTCTTAAGTATCGCTAATGTGATGGATACAGATTCGTCTAAATTGAGTAAAGTGTGACATTGCTCAATACTTTCTTTTGAATCAAAAACGGGGTCGGCCCCCGTCATTCGCTGCCAAAAACTATTCAATAAAGCTTCTACATCGGCTTCGCCAGTACTGGTTAAGTTTTGCCAGTTCAGGTAGTAGTCAGCAAGTGAATCGCTTTTACCCAATGTTGTGGTGTTACTCTCACCGTTGCTTTGAGCACTCGATTTCAAGGGCAATAGCACTATACGGGTAGTATGAATATCTAGCTCGCCTACCAGGGCATCACGCCAAAGGTTTCTTAGTAAATATAGGGCATGAAACAAGATAAAGTGCGTATTGAACAAAGCGAGGGGATCGCGCAGCGCATTGTCATTGAACAACTGATAAGGAGGTGACTTAAGTTGAGAAATTAGCGCGTACTCTGTCATCCCTTCCTCAAACTCTGCTTTTTTAGTGGAAAGTATGTCTAACAACAACTCCACTTTTTGCGCATTTGTTACGTTAAAAGAAGGTATCTCTTGGGCATTCCCCATGGTAAACCTCATGTTTGTATCAGCCTATAGCATAGCAGAGGATGCTTAATTCCCCTTACCTAAAAGCGCACTTGGGCTTCTGGTACCTTTGTAATTTCACTGCTCTATATGATTTTTGTAATATATCAAAAAACCTCTCCCACAAATTTAGTGGAAAATTTGAACCAAAATAGCCAAATGGCTGTTAAAGTTATGTTATTCAAAGCAACAATAATAATTAGGAGCTCACTTGAAAGCACTTATTGCATTGACCAGCATTATCGGATTTTTAATGGTGGTACTACCAGGCCCGCTATATCAATACGCAGGCGTCGATTTAGGTACCGCATTTACCTCGCTGCGCTATGGCGTATATGTGGGTGGCGCAGCCATTATACTTATTATTCTACAAGTACTAATAAAACGTAAAAGCGTCAGCTGGGGAAGTACATTTGTTTTTGCTGTATTAGCGTTAATTGCCGTCGCCATGCCAGTAAGCATGATGGGCAAAGCCAGTACCGTACCGCCTATTCACGATATTACTACCGATGTGACCAATCCTCCGGCGTTTGTGGCTATTGCACCGCTGCGTGAAAATGCACCAAATCCTATTACTTACGAAGGTGGTGAGGTAACGCGTCAGCAAATCGATGCTTACCCTGAAATTAGAACCCAATTATTGGCGCAAAGTATTGATGAAGTCTTTGCCGCTAGCGAGCGTACTATTGACGCACTAGGCTGGGAGCGTGTTGCCGATGGCGCATTGCCCTATACATTAGAAGCGACTGACACCACCCAGTGGTTTGGATTCAAAGATGATGTGGTTATTCGCCTTAAAGCTAAAGACGATAACACCCTGGTAGATATTCGTAGTAAGTCTCGGGTTGGTAGAAGCGATTTAGGTAAAAACGCCGAGCGCATCGATACCTTTTTAACTGCACTTCGCGCCCAACTAAACCCTAACTAGACGCTAACTAATCGTTACCGTTAGGCTATACACAAAAAAGCTCAGGTACTACCTGAGCTTTTTTATACCCGACATTCTGATAGTGAGCTTAGTGAGCTTAGTGAGCTAATTTCAATACCACTACGCCTGCCACGATAAGGGCTGCGCCAAAATAGCGCGCGATAGAAGTAGGATCGCCATAAAACACGACCCCAACTAAAAACGTTCCTGCTGCGCCTATGCCTGTCCACACAGCATATGCGGTACCTATGGGAATATTTTTTTGCGCCATCCATAAACAAAAACCACTGGCCGCCATAAACCCTATCGCTAACAATATCCCCATCACGCGGGTTTCAGCCTCTTGAGACAGCTTCAAACCCACCGGCCAACCTATTTCTAATAAGCCAGCCACAATCAAATAAACCCAGCTCATTTTATCTCCTTTTACCCTCAGCCTTTCACCAATCGCTTTAACTACTGGCCTTGTACTACAAGCTAGCCAATTGAATACTTACCGCCCCTAATACTGCTGCGTTTAAGCGGTTGAACCAACGCCAAAATGACGGGCGCTGCATATGGTGCGCGAATTTAGCGGTTAGGGTACTTAGTCCCACAAACCATACGATAGATGCCCAAATTGCACCGAAGACAAACCACCATTTATTCAGTTGCCACTGGCTAGCTAGATTTCCCATCAACAACAGCGTATCTAAGTAAAAATGAGGATTCAACCACGTCACCGCCATGGCAATAAGAAAGGCTCGCTTGAATGACGTTTGCTTCTTCGACATTTCAAGCACAAGTGCATCATCAGCCATAGAAGCTTTAAGCTTGTTAAACGCAAACCATAGAAGAAACACAACGCCGGCCCATTTAGTTACTGATACCAACAACGGATATTCTTGTAACAGCAGCCCGAACCCCATTGCTCCTAAGCTAATGGAAATGGCATCGCTCACGATAAACAGCAGTACGAACAACCCTGTCCATTGACGCTTTAAAGACTGTTCGATTAAAAAGCTATTTTGTGCACCAACGGCAATTATTAGGGTGCCGCCCATCACAAAACCACTCAACGCTGCCGCAAACATGAACTAAACCTCAAAAATTGAAATGATTGAATAAGAGGCGTTGATTTTAGCTACTCTTTTAGACTAAATTAAATTAATAATTTTTCTTTGTTATTAATTTAATTAATACAATCAAGAGCACTTAGTTAATTAGAGAACCAGCCTCCATCATGCTTGATTACGCCGCCCTACACAGTTTTCGCGAAGTACTACGCTACGGTAGTTTTGAGCGCGGTGCACAAGCACTCAACCTGACTCAGTCGGCAGTTTCGCAAAAGATAAAGCGACTAGAACAACAAGTGGGCGGGCCGGTTTTGGTACGAATGAAACCGTTGAAAGCCACGCCACTTGGCGAACAACTCTTGTCCCACGTGCAAAAAGTGAGTGTATTAGAAGAGCAACTAACCACACGCAGCGGGGCGGCGGACAGTGCTTCGCCACTGAGTGTGGCAGTAAACAACGATGTGCTAGCTACATGGTTTACTGAGGTGATGGCAAGCTTCAGCGAGATACGTTCTAACCCCGTACATATCTATAATGCTGATCAAACCCAAACCCGCACCCTATTGCAGCAAGGTAAAGTCATGGCCTGCATTAGCCAAACTGGCACTCCCATTACCGGCGGGCAGTCAGCTAGGCTGGGAACCATGAATTATCAACTCTATGCATCACCCAGCTTTATAAAACGTTACCTTAAAAATGACGTAAGCCCTGAGCGGGTAATGGGCACACCGGGCTTACTTTATGACGAATTTGATGCCACCCTACTCACCGATTATCAGCGAGAGTGTTTAGACTTCGCACCGTCCCTAACCACATGTCATTGGTATCCGTCGTCTCATGGATTTGCAAAAATGGCCATAGAAGGCGTAGCGTGGGCGTTATTGCCAACCTTACAAGTTAAACAAGAAGTTGAATCGGGCCAGCTCATCTCGCTATTTCCTAGCAAACAATTAGGTGTGCCTTTGTTTTGGCATTGGACAGAACAGGCATCAAGTGCCCTTGGCGATTTTAGCCAAATGGTTAAACACATATCAAAAGAACAGCTAACACCATGAAGTACAATAAACACATCGCGTATTACCACCAGCATGCTTCAAAGCTTGCTTCACAATATACTAGCGTTGCATTTGAGGATGTACATGGTGAATGGTTGTCACATATACCATCGCCAACCCATACCACTATATTAGACATAGGTGCGGGGGCAGGCAGAGACGCGAAAGCCTTGGCCAATATGGGAAATCACGTTACTGCTATTGAGCCTGCAAGCGCGTTAATGCAATCGGGCATGGCCTTTACAGGAGAGTCGGTAACGTGGATTAAAGATACCCTGCCCTTACTGACATCACAAAAAAAACAACACTACGGGTTAATTTTAATTAGTGCCGTTTGGATGCATCTAACCCACGTTCAGCAACAGCAAAGCTTGCAACGATGTAGCCAATTGCTTTTTGCCGAAGGACATTTAGTAATTACTTTACGACACGGCGAATTTGATGACGAACGGGTAGCTAATCCGGTGAATGTAAGTGACACCATCGAGTTCGCAAAATCTTGCGGCTTAACCTTAATGCATAACATCGCCTCTAGTGACAAATTGCACCGTCAAGGGGTGAGTTGGCAAACATTGATCTTTACAAAATAAGCAGAAATGTCGCTTCACTCCGAACACTTTTCATACTAACCTAGTGCTCGATTGCAGGTTAAATAAGCAACATAAATCCCAGCAACGTTATTCAAGCACAGTTAATTAAGCAAAGTTGTAGCCATCCGGAGGGCTTTTTTTGGCTGTAGTAAATAGACGTACCTGTTTCTTAATACTTTTCGCCGCATTGGGGATGCTGTTTAGCCTTTCTTTTTCTGTGTCTGCAATCCCTGAGACTGAAGCCACAGCTGCTTCTGACACTACACCAGGTGCAATTAGCGAGAATGCATTACGTGATTTTGAAGAGTCCATTTTTCTGCATCCTCAGCAAACCTACCGCAAATTAGTCACACTCGCGCAAGCAAATGACTTCAGCAATGAAGGCCGAGTTTGGTTACTGCTACGAAAAGCACAGTCCGAAAATGTATTAACCCTATACAAAGAAATGGATGCCACCCTAGTTACTGTTGCACCGCTCGCCAATGTAATGACCAACGAGCAGCATGCGCTGTGGCTTTATTTACAAGGGAGTCGGATGCACCAAACAGGCAATATTTCAGGCGCTATCGACACTTTAAAGTATGCAGTTGAAGTCGCCAAAGAAAACACTAACAGTACTATTTATGTGCTCGCTATTAGAGAATTAGGTTATGGGTTTGCACTTTCAGGGGACTACTACCGCGCCACCCTCATACTGCAAGATGCTTATAAAAACCTTGTCACTTTAAACAACCCCTTTTTTAATGGGTTATTAGAAGAGAGCTTAGGCGACACCTATAACTATTTGGGGAATTACACAAAAGCCATTGAGTATTACGAAGGTGCTCTTACCTTCTTCGAGTCAATTGGCTACCAACCCCATGTTGCCAGTACCTTGTTGGGTTTAGCTATGGTGAACCGGAAACTAGAGAGTTGGGATGATGCACTTTCCTATTTTAACCGTTACGAAATAGCACTCAGCTTTACTGACAATCACAGCGAAAATTTCTATTTGCATTATGGCCGCGCCATGACGATGGCAGAAAAAGGAGAGTGTAACCTTGCTATTGGTGCTATTGATGATGCATTGAGCTTATCGGGGCCCATTGATTACAACGCAGAACTATACAAAAAGCGCGCCCTATGCAATTTGACCCTTGATAACTTGTCTGCAGCTAAACAAGATTTATCGAAAGCACGTACTATCTTTAACGGCATAGAAGCATTACACAATACGCAGTGGCATTTAGAGCTTGATTACATTGCAGGTTTAGTGGCATTTAAAGATAATCGCTTCGAGCAAGCTTTTGAATATATTCATATGTATTACAAAGACTTTCTTGAATTGCAGCGATTAAACAATTCAGAATATGTCACACAAGTACAGGCTACGATGGAGGCCGAGCGTAAAGACAAAGAAATAGCCCTATTAAAACAACAAACCCAACTGCAAGCGGTAACGGCAAGGGAGCAATCGCTGAAAGTACGACAGAAAAATATGATGCTATCAGGAGTAGCATTAATATTTGCCTTATTGCTTATTTTTGTGATTTTCCAAAATAAAAACGCAAAAAAACTACTGGCGTTATCTATTCGAGACGAGCTTACTGGCCTGCACAATCGGCGTTATTTCTTTGATTACTTTGAAAATAACTTGGTTAAGCTGAACCCCAACCATGTTGGATTGGCACTCATTTCTTTCGACATAGACAACTTCAAACACATTAACGACAACCTTGGTCATCACGTGGGCGACGAAGTCATTAAAACCGTGGCGCAAACTGCAGCAAATACGCTACGTACTAATGACGTTATTGCACGTATTGGGGGAGACGAGTTTATTATTGCCCTTCCCCGCACCACACTGTTACAAGCTAAAGAAATAGCCAAACGAATTCTCGAGAATATTAGAAGTCACCGTTTTATCACGAAAGAAGGCGCAGATTTTAGTGTAACGGCTAGTTTGGGCGTGGCTTATCATGATCAAAATAAGTTTATTGCTTTAGACGTAAAATCACTAATGGAGTCTGCCGACACAGCGCTATACCAATCTAAGCGTGCTGGCAAAAATCGCTTCACGGTTGCAGCTTAGGAAAAACGCGTGCAAGGCTTTATTTCTGGCAAAACTGACCTATTATTTAGGTAACCTTCAAGAAAGGGACTTTATGATCAAAGCGATATTGTTTTGCCTAGGCTTTTGTTTAATTTCATTTTTCAGCTGTGCAAACACGGGCTCTCGCCTAACTGCAACGGGCGGCATTACCGGGTTTGAAGGTACCGCTGGTGGTGGTATCACCCCTTGGGCCTTTATTAGCGGCTATGGCAGTAAAGAAGAAATTAACGGCACCGCCAACGTTCAATACCTACATTTAAACGACTACACCTTAACCACCTTTGGTGCCAGCTTAGGCATTTACGACCGCATAGAATTAAGTGTGCAGCGCCAAAGCTTGGATATTTCATCTGGTATTACTAGCAATGTCTTCAGTTTACTCACCGATGGAGCAATTAGCGCCGCCCAATCTACCCGTATCGACATGGATATTGTGTCTGCAAAAGTGAAAGTGTTGGGTGATGGTGTATTTACTCAACGTTCTTGGATGCCCCAAGTGGCTGTTGGTGCCCAATATAAAAAGCACCGAGATTTTGATACCACCCTTCTATTGCCTGATGGCAGCGGCCCACTTCCCAATCAAGGTGTAGCACGCATACTGGGCGCTAAAGATGATAGCGGTACTGACTTTTTTGTTTCTGCCACCAAACTTTATTTAGGCCACATTAACGGCTTTAACTTATTGACCAATTTAACTGCCCGCTATACCAAAGCTAACACCTTTGGCTTACTTGGTTTTGCTAGTGAGAATGACGATAGTTATAAAGTGGAATGGGAAGGCTCCTTAGCGCTGCTAACTAGCCCTTCAACCGTAATCGGCGTTGAGTTTAGAACTCAAACCAATCGCCTAGGCGGGTTAGCTGAAGAGGATACGGTAACCGACGCCTTCATTGCTTACTTTCCCAATAAGTCATTTTCCCTCACCGCAGCTTATGTAGATTTGGGCAACTTGCCTATGCAGCCTAGTTCGACAGGCTTCTATCTAACTGCCACTGCAAATTTTTAAGTTGGTGATGATGAGTAGCTATTTACAGAAAAAAAGAATAACGACAGCCGCAATCGCGTTACTTTTAAGTATGTTAGGAGGTATAAGCGGGTGCACTTCTACGCTAACGGCAAGCCAAACTTCTGCTAGTCTGTACGATGAAATAGGTGGCAGTAAAACCCTTAACACTGTGTTTGGTGTTGCTATTAATCGAATTTATAAAGACCCTGTTATAGGGCATTATTTTAATGGCGTGCCTAAAAGTCATTTACGCAAACAACTGGTATCACAAACTTGCGAGCTTATTGGCGGCCCTTGTGTTTACGAAGGCAAAGCCATGTTAGAGACCCACAAAGATTTAAATATTAAAGAACGAGAATTTTATATTCTGGTGGAGTACGTTCAGGGCGCTATGCGAGATGTAGGGCTGACTTATCAGCAAGAAAATCAAATACTGCAAAAATTAGCCCCGATTAAATATGAAACTATTTATCTGTAATTAGTGAGAAGGTGCCCAAGACAGTTGTCTTATAAAATCTAAATATTAACTCTTACGAATAAAAAAGCTGCGTCCAATACGTTATCTTACGCGTAAGGTTAATATCACCATCAAAAAAGACAACTTTTCATGTATTTACGCTGTGCTCAATTGCCTTTACGTTTCTCTTCCGTTTCCATTGCGCTTGCATTGTCATCAACACTTTTCATACCCGTTAGTTACGCACTAGACGATCCCGACGCGGTACCAGAACCAGATATTGAACGCATACGCATTCAAGGCAGCACGCAAACACAAAGTGGGCAATTTGTTTCAGCCTCTCAAGGTTGGGTATCGGGCGATACATTAGTCGAGCGCCCCATGCTTCGCACAGGCGAAATGCTAGAGTTTATTCCAGGCATGATGGTGACCCAGCACAGTGGTTCAGGTAAAGCGAATCAGTACTTTTTACGGGGCTTTAATTTAGACCATGGTACCGACTTCGCAGTCAGTGTAGATGGCATGCCAGTAAATATGCGAAGCCATGGCCACGGACAGGGTTACTCAGATCTTAATTTTGTAATTCCTGAAATGGTAGACAACTTAAGCTATTTTAAAGGCACCTACTACGCCAACATTGGCGATTTCTCTAGCGCTGGCGGCGCGTATTTTAGTTCTAAAGATAGCCTTGAAAGTAACCAACTGTTTGTAACCTTAGGTGAAGACAACTATCGCCGTGCCGTAACCCTAAATTCAGCCAGTATTGGTAAAGGGACGGCTATTGCCGCTTTGGAATACCAAACCTATGACGGCCCATGGACAGACATTAACGAAGACGTAAAGAAAAAGAACGCTAATTTACGTTATATAGTGCCTTTATTTGATGGTGAATTAGCCATTAGCGGCATGGCTTATGAAAACAATTGGAATAGCGCCGACCAAGTCCCTGCTAGAGCTATTGAAAGCGGCCTAATAGACCGATTAGGCTCGATTGATACTCAAGTAGGCGGTGATTCGTCGCGATACAGTTTGTCAGCGCAATACAGCAGCGACACGATAAATGCATCGCTTTATGCTATCGATACCGACCTTACCCTTTTCTCTAACTTCACCTATTTCTTAGATAACCCAGATATGGGAGATCAATTCGAACAAGCTGATGATAGAAAAATCTATGGGGGTGAATTATCTACAACACTTCCTCTTTCTACTCCATTTACCGTTGTCGAAGGAAGCAGTATTACCTTGGGTGGGCAATGGCGATATGACGATATCGATAATGTAGGGTTGTATCGCACACAAGACTTGCAGCGTATAGGTACTAATGGCGAAGGTATCATTCGTGAAGATGCGATAGAAAGTAGTTCTTACGCTGCCTTCGTCCAGTCAACAATAATGCTCTCAGATGCACTGTCTCTATCACTAGGTGGACGTTACGACTACTTTGACGTAGAGGTAGACGGCCAAAGTGAAAACAGCGGTAGCGAAAGCGATGGTATGTTTAGCCTAAAAGCGGGCCTGAAATATCGCGTTACCGACACGGTTACCACCTTTGCCAACATAGGCCAGGGTTATCATTCGAACGATGCTCGAGGGACTACCATTACTCAAGACCCGGTCACAGGTGAAGCCGTAGAGCCCGCACCGTTATTGGTTCGCTCACTAGGTTACGAAACCGGCATTAACTGGACTGACGACAAAACGTACAATATTTCAGCTGCGCTTTGGCAGTTAGAATTAGACAGTGAGTTAGTATACGTAGGTGATGCGGGCTTTACCGAAGCAAGCCGCCCCTCTAAACGTTACGGGGTGGAGCTAAGCGCTTATTACTGGTTAAGTCATCACCTTACTGCCGATGTAGAAGCGGCATACACCAAGGCACGCTTTAGCGATACCGTTGATGGTGAAGGGGATCATATAGACGGCACAGTACCTGTAGTAGTCAGTGCGGGTGCTACGTGGTACCAGCGAAGCAATCAAAAAGGCTTCAGTTATACCTTGCGTGCAAGGTACTTAAGTTCACGCACAGTAGATAGCTTTGATGTTATTGAACCGCCTTCAACCTTTTTGTTAAACACCCAAGTTGCTTATCAACATAGCGATTGGCAAGTGGGTTTAGAGGTATTGAACCTGCTTGATAACGATGCACACGACATCGATTATTACTACGCCTCTCGTTTACCTGGCGAGCCAGAAGAAGGGGTAGAAGACTTACACTACCACCCCGTAGAACCAAGAACCGTTAGGCTTACCTTTGGGATTAAGTACTAGTTTGATAATGCCGCGCAAAGTGCTTGTTGTAATACATCATTTATAAAGTACTTTGCGCAGCATACAAACAAATTTTTCACTATTCAGCATAGGTAAAAACGTCTTCTTTTTACCTGAATATTGATTAACTTAGCGTTCATTTTTCGTTCATCTCACATCCCCTATTCTTCTTATTAGTTCTCCCAACCTAATAAGGATATTCAATGTATAAACTACTTATCGCTCCAACCTGTTTTTTAGCAGCCAGTGCTGTATTTGCGGCTGATAAACCTATTAATAATGCCCCCTCCTACGACTTTGCGCAGGTTTCATTAGTGCAAACGGAATTTGCTGATATAGATATGTTTACCCCGAAAGGCTTAGAGTTCAAGGCAAGTAAAGAATTTGGCATGAACTTCTTTGGCGAAGCCACCTACTTTATGGCTGATGACAAAACCCAAGGGGTAAACATGGATGTGGATCGCTGGAAAGTAGCACTTGGCTACATTCACCATTTCTCGAACCGCACAGTACTAGACGGTAAAATTGGCTATGGTGAAATTGATATTAAAATAAACGACAGTGACAATGCCGTTTCTGCAGGCACCGAGTACTTTACCGGTGAAGCCAATATTCGACATATGATCACAAACAATCTGGAAATATATGGCGGATTAGAATGGCAGAAGTGGGATGAAGGTTCTGATCAAAAAGCCTATAAATTAGGCACGCAATACTTTTGGGATTCAATAGCAGTTGGCGGTGAATATACCAAATTCTCCGATTCTGAAGTGTTTGCCGCCTTTGTTCGCTATTCCTTTTAAAAACCCTTAATCATCTGATTAATATAAATAAAGCAGTGGAAAAATTGCTTATTTCACTGCTTTACTTTCACCTCTTCATACTATTGATGAATACCTTTAATGTTGATTATGGCCTATAACATAGCGGCTTGAAGCACCCTTACGAATCATTAAAGAATAATCATCGTTATGAGGAATTTTAACATGGAAGAATTTATTGCATCACTTGATGTTGATCAGTATCTCCCTGGCGCACTAGCGTGGGCCACCAATATACTACTTGCGTTACTTATATTAATTATAGGCATGTGGGTAGCAGGCAAAGCCTATAAGGGCATGGTTGCACTAGCCGGTCGATACCCCCAATTAGACGACACCCTATTTAAGTTTTTTGGCAGCGTAATACGCTATACCATCTTAGCGTTTGTGGGCATAGCCGTACTTAACCGCTTTGGTGTACAAACCGCTTCTATCATTGCATTACTGGGCGCAGCCGGGCTTGCCGTAGGCCTAGCGCTACAAGGCACACTGTCTAACTTAGCCGCTGGCGTTATGCTTCTTATCTTCCGCCCATACAAAGTAGATGACTTTGTAGAAGCAGCAGGCAAGTTTGGGAAAGTCACCGAAATAGATATGTTCACGACTATTTTGCAAACTTTCGATAACCAACACATTATCATTCCAAATAGCCAAATTTGGGGCGAGCAAATTACCAACCACTCACACCATGAAATTCGCGGTGTAGATATGACCTTTGGTGTCGCTTATGGTGAAAGTATCGATGCAGCTCGCGCCGTTATCGATAAAGTACTTGCTGAACACCCGCATGTACTTAAAGAGCCAGCACCGTTTGTTGAAGTTGAAACCTTAAACAACAGTTCGGTAGACTTCATTGTGCGTCCTTTCTGTGAAGGTCAGCACTACTTCGATATTCGTTACTCAGTGCCTGAGCAAATTAAGAAAGGGCTTGATGAGGCGAACATTGAAATTCCATTCCCACATCGTAAAGTTATTTTGGTTAACGAAACTAACCAGTAACTAGTTTTGATGTGACACAGGTAAGCACAAAAGCAGCTATGTAAAAATAGCTAAAAGTGACTGTTCAATGTTACTGAACAGTCGCTTTTTAGTATGCGCATTTTGACTTAATTTATGACTTAATTTATGACTTGATTCATAACTATACCACCTGCCCTGCTGCCCAGCCGCTGCTCCAGGCCCACTGGAAATTAAAGCCGCCTAGCCAGCCGGTTACGTCTACCACTTCGCCTATAAAATACAAACCTTCTACATTCTTAGCCATCATGGTTTTAGACGATAACTCGTCGGTGTTTACACCACCTATGGTAACTTCAGCGGTTCTGTAACCCTCGGTGCCGTTGGGTTTTATTTGCCAGTTTTCTAGCGTATTGGCAATAGCCTCGCATTCACTGTGGCTTAGTTGCTTCACCGGCACGTTGCGCCATTGATGGTATTCAATAAAGCTTTGTACCATGCGTTTAGGGAACACCTTGTTTAAACAGGTTGCCAGTAAGGCATCTGGGGTGTCGGTGCGAGCGGTGTTGATAAGCGCCTGCGCATCTTCGGTAGGCAGCGTATTTATGCTTAGCGCATCGCCAGCTTCCCAGTAGCTTGATATTTGTAACATGGCTGGGCCACTTAAGCCCCGGTGGGTAAATAGCATGGCTTCACGGAATGAGGTGTCGTTACATTCTGCATTTACATCTATGGCAATGCCACTTAGTTCTGCTAGTACGTCTTTGTCTTTATCTTGCAGAGTAAAAGGTACTAGTGCCGCTCGGGTGGGCAGCACGCTCAAGCCAAACTGCTCTGCCACTTTGTAGCCAAACGGTGTGGCGCCTAGCTTCGGCATGCTCAAGCCGCCGGTGGCAATAACGAGTGACTCACACTGGTATTCACCCATAGAGGTATTGAGCGTGTAACCTGT
Source organism: Alteromonas sp. Mac1 (assembly GCF_001562125.1). Taxonomy (NCBI): domain Bacteria; kingdom Pseudomonadati; phylum Pseudomonadota; class Gammaproteobacteria; order Alteromonadales; family Alteromonadaceae; genus Alteromonas; species Alteromonas sp. Mac1. The sequence continues at coordinate 216,291 of NZ_CP013932.1, read as the reverse complement.
TTCGGTTTTCTCAACGCTTAGTATTTCACAGCGAGGGGTAATGGTTACACCAGCTTTGTCGCACTCTTTTAGCAGAAGCTCGACAATATCTTTCGCGCTGTCGTCGCAAAATAACTGGCCTAGGGTTTTCTCGTGGTATGCAATGCCGTGCTCGGCAACCAATCCAATAAAGTCCCATTGGGTGTATCGGCTTAGGGCCGACTTACAAAAGTGCGGGTTTTGCGATAAGAAGTTTTCAGGCCCAGCGTACATATTGGTGAAGTTGCAGCGTCCGCCTCCTGACATAAGTATCTTGCGGCCCACCTTTTTGGCGTGATCGAGCACTTCTACACTGCGCCCACGGGCACCGGCTTGCGCTGCACAAAACAGCCCAGCTGCACCAGCACCAATTACGATTACATCACGCTGTTTCACACTACTCACCTTTAATTGCTATACCTGACTTAAACTTTTGCTTAGCCAAACACGAAAAAAGTAAGGCATTAGGGCAAAAAAGAGCTGAATTATACGTAATTGCTGGGGGGCTACAATGTGTGCCAGCAGTTTAATTTTAAACCACTGGCATAGGGTATTGGTAGTTAGGGGTTTTTAATCTTTAAGTGCGAAGACTTATGCTTGCGCAAACACCGCTAATGGGTGCGTAGTAATTAGCGCCATGTGTGCTCTAGCACCAGGTTTGATAGCGTTTTCGTGGCTTACTCGTACTTTCAATTGGCTGCCACTGTCTAGGGTTACGGCATATAGGCGGCTTTCGCCTTCGTAACGCACCCAATCTACGGTGCCATTGGGTGATTCATGCTGCGCACTTAAACTTAAATCATCGGGGCGCACCAACAAATCCACTTTGCCGGTAGCACCATCTACTGAGGTACCGGGCACTGTGCCAATTTCCGTGGTGACAGTATCGTTCGTGAAAGTACCGGGAACGAAGCTAGCTTCACCCATAAAGCGGGCCACAAATCGGCTAGCAGGCTCTGAATAACAAGCTTCTGGGGTAGCAAGTTGCTCTAGTACACCTTTGTTTAAAATACCGACTCTATCACCTACGCTTAACGCTTCTTCTTGGTCGTGAGTTACCCAAATAGCAGGTACACCGGCGGTTTTAAGGGCATCACGTATTTCCCAACGAAGGCTGTCTTTTAAGGCGGCATCTAGGTTTGAAAGCGGTTCATCTAGCAACACGAAAGCGGGTTCGTGTGCCAAGGTGCGGGCTAGCGCAACTCGTTGTTTCTGACCACCGGATAAGCGAGCAGGCTTGGCATCACGAAAATTTTCAAGACCGAGAAGCTTCAACCAGTGATCGGCAAGTTTAGTGTCTTTTAATCGAAAGCAGACATTTTGCTGAACGGTTAAATGGGGAAACAGGGCGAAATCTTGAAACACCATACCCACATTACGTTTTTCAGGGGGAACAGTTTTCTTAGGTGTGGCGGTCCAATTCCCTAAGGTCATTTGCCCTTCTGAAATAGGAATAAGTCCAGCTAATGCCTGTAAAATAGTGGTTTTACCGCAGCCTGTTGGACCCACCAGCATAAGAATTTCGTCTGAACCTAATGCTAGGTTTAGCTTATTCACTACACGGGTAGCACCATAATCAACTGACAACTCACTAACTTTAAGCATTAACTACGTTCATCCTCGGAAACGGTAAACTGGGCGCGGCGTTCGCCAGAAAGCATTAATATTAATCCAAAGCCTGATAGCAATACCAGCAATAAACCTGGAACAGCTGCGCGGCCAAAATAACCTGCTTCGTATACTCGCCACATGTAGGTGGCTAGAGTTTCAAACCCTGTGGGCCCTAACATTAGAGTGGCAGGTAGTTCTCGCATGGCTTCTAAAAACACCAGCGCGGCACCGGCTATCATGCCTCTTAGGGTAAGTGGCAAGGTAATGCGCATAAATGCTTCACGAGGGCTTGCACCTAATACTCGCGCCGCTTTCACTAATCCAGTATCTAAATTTTCTGCGGTACTACGCACACTGCCCACAGCGAGGGGGATAAACCGCAGTACATACGCCATTACCAACAAACCCAAAGTTTGATATAGGTAGGGCAACTGAAGTCCGACATAAACCAACGCGGTACCCATTACGATACCGGGTACGCCGAAACCAAAATAAGTAATGCGTTCCATTAAACGGCCGGCTTTGCCTGCAATAGCCGCTTGGGCAACGGGTATGGCTAGAATAACCGCCACAATCGCCGCCAAGAATGAAGCATAAGCCGAATTCCATGCATAGCTGAATTCAAACCCACCGGTCCCTTCCCGTATTAACCACAGGGTAAATACCGCTAGAGGCAATACAATTGCCAGCAATAATATAGGCATTGCAGCTAGTAACATAAGGTTACACTGCCAACGTGCTGGCCATAGACTTAAATGCCTACCGGGGCGTTCTTTAGCGCCGCTAATTCGACTTTCTATAAATAAGATTAATCCTACAATCACCATTAGCTGCAAGCTCAGCATGGCAGCTTGGCTTAAGCCAAAGGCATTGTATTCAACAAATATAACCCGAGTGAACGTGTCTAACCCCATGATGGCAGGCGTACCGAAATCAGACAGAGCGTAAAGTGCAGCTAATAAGGCACCGGCAGCAATACTGGTCGCGACGCGGGGCAATACCACACGCCATAAGCTGGTGTATAAAGATACGCCAAGGGTGCGAGCCGCGTTTATTAGGCTGGCATCAAGGCTTAGTAACGATGCCCGTGTGGTCATCATCACAAAAGGATAGGTGTACAACGACATAACCAGCGCTGAACCCCATAGGCCATCAATACTGGGAGTGGAAATACCTAAAACGTTTTCTATTTCGCCGCCACGACCAAATGAAAAGTACATGGCAAAGGCGCCAATATAACTGGGTAAAGCTAAGGGCGCGGCTAATAAAATTAACCAAAACCGCTTGAAGGGCATTTGAACATAGGCAGTAAACAGCGCTAACGGCACGCCTATTAGCACCGAGCCAATAATGGTTAACACCATAAGAGATACGGTATTCCCGAGTACGCGCAAATTGTGGGTGTCGAAGATTTCTGCGCTATCTGATGCTAACGAAAATAAAACGCCTACTGGCAACAATGCCATTAACGCGATAATTAGAGCCAGCGGGTACGACTTTGGCCAGTTGCTCACAGCACCCCGACTTTTCGCATAAGGTTAAGCGTAGGGCGTAAATCTGCTAGTTTTCGAAGATCCATATCCGGCGGTGATATTTCAGATAATGCAGGTAAACCTTGCGGTGGTGTTACCCCCTGTACCAGCGGAATTTCATACGCTTCGCTTGCCAAATAACCTTGCACTTCACGGCTAAGTAAATAGCGAATGAAGTTCACAGGTAAATCACCCTCGCTTAACGCCACAATACCAGAGGCATTCACTAAGCAGCCTGCATCGTTTTGCGTATAGGCAAGAGCAACATTCGCGTTTGGCTTACCGGCCTTTAAACGCAGTGTGTAGTAATGGTTTGCAAAGCCCATATCCACTTCGCCTCGTTCAACGCCCATCACTACGCCAAGTTCGCCTGCGTATTTTTTCGCTTTGCTATTAACGCCTTTAAGCCAATCGGCCGTAGCCTTTTCGCCTTCTAAAATGCGCATAGCGGTAACAAATGACTGGAACGATGCATACGCAGGTGCCCAGCCTAGTGCTAAATCACTATCGGCTAAGGCCATTACGCTATCGGGAATTTGGTCAGGTGTTACACGTTCTGTGTTATACGGCAACGTACGAATACGGCCGGTAACCGGTGTCCAACTAGGATACTGGAAACCGTCTTTCAATTGGGTGGTTAAGTCGGTAGGTAACGGCTTAGCTAAACCTGAGTCGGTTACCATGCCGATGCTACCGGTATCTACTGCCCAAAATAAATCGGCGCGTTTCACCCCAGCTTTTGCTTCCGCAGCAAGGGTGTTAGCTAACGCGGCTGAAGCGCCGCGCCTAATTTTTAAGTTAAGCTTTGGATTTCGTTTTTTAATGGCATCGAGCACATTTTCATACAAACCACCTTCACCACGCCCCAAATAAAGGGTGAGATCACCTTCCAACTTAGGCAGTGATTCTACCGACACACTTGCGATAGTGTTGGCAAAGCTCAAACTGCTGATAGGTAAACTACCTAACGCACCTGCGGCGGCTAAACCTTGTAAAAATGTTCTACGTTGCATTTGAAAAAACTATTCCTTAGAAAACGTCTTTACGACTTTTTTCTGCTTCTACTAACAAGGAACGAGCGCGATCTAATTTCGTTTGCATAGTTTCCACTACGCCACGCACCGCTTCTACACCTTTACCGCCAGTAATTGCTTGTGGAAGGGTTACGTTGAAGTCTTTCTCTAAGTCTTCAACTAGGTCAGCGTCTAATTCAATTAACGCCCCTTCTACCCCTTCAAAACGCTGTAAGTAAGTATCGTGAACCAATGTAGTGGCAACTTCAGTTAGTTGCTCTGCCGACTTAGCCACCACGCGATCTAAACGCTTTTTAATATCGTCGATAACTTCAGGCGCTGTAGTTGGTTCAACTTCAGTGGTTTGTACTTTGGCAACCAAACCCTGCTTTTGATACTGTGACGCAAGTTTAACTGCGCCTAACGCTTGCCACAAGGCTTGATTAAGTTTGGTTTGCTCTGCGCGAACATCTTCTACTGATTTACCGTTTTCGATACCCATTTTAATGCCATAGATACCTTGCCAGATAGATGCGTAAACAGGCACGTACTGGGTTTCGATAGCAGAATGAAAATCGACTTCTTCCCAATATTCAATGAGTGCGTCTGTGTCTACGTTCTTGCTGTCTTTTTCGTAAGCATCTACAACACTGCCGAATTTTTCTTCTAACCAGTGTACTTCTTCCGTGTACTCACCAATATGAGCCTGAAGGTTGTTTACATGTTCGCTGATCACACCATTTGCAAAGGCGCTGCTTGTGCCGAATGAAAAGGTCACTGCTAATACTAATACCGAGGCACTTAGCTTCTTAAGTGTTGTTGTCATCATTTTTCCTAGTACGCTTTTAATTATGCAAATGATACTTATTATCATTAATTAAGTAAAGGTAACTCGACGTATGATTATGTCATACTTTCGCATTACCAAATTGGCTTTAAAGTCAGTAACCACGGTGTTTTCAGTGAAAGTAGCGTTAAGCAATTCATCGTATAACCGCCATTTACTGGCTGTTTACAGCATAGTTATATTACATTTTAACGACACGATGCGATCAACTTTATTGATGCGAAGCAATCGTAAAAAGCTATTGATATTTTTATGACGTTGACTAACTTAGGCTGGCAAACTGAGCGTGGTTGGTAAATTTTGCGATCAAAAAAAGGCCTGAGCATCACTTCACATTATGCTCAAGCCTTTCGATAGGTTTAGTGCTAACTACTACACTTACTGTTACAAGCTTTTTAGCATGCTTTCAGCATCACTTACTTCAAAGCGACCTGGATCTTCTACACTGATTTTTTTCACTACGCAGTCTTCAACTAACATGGCGTAACGCATAGAACGCAGGCCACCAAAGTCACTGGTATTCATGTCTAAGCCAATTTGCTTAGTGAAGTGACCGTTGCCATCTGCCAGCATCATAATCTCTTCAGCGTTGTTCATCTTACCCCATGCATCCATTACAAATGCATCGTTTACCGATAAGCAAATAACCGTGTCTACGCCTTTTGCTTTGATTTTGTCTGCCAATGCGACATAGCCTGGTAAATGTGCTTGAGAGCAGGTTGGCGTAAATGCGCCAGGCACTGCAAACATTACTACACGCTTGTCGTTAAAAAGCTCGGCAGTGCCGGGGTTTGTCATCTCACCATTTACTAAAAGGCTGAAATCCACCTCTGGCAAGGTGCTACCTACTTCTATCATGCTGCTCTCCTAGGATTTTTGACGTAAATACACATCGAATCTATGTTTTTTACTTTCTATTGCCATTGATGGATTGTTTCCGGCTAACACTGCTGCGCTGTTAGGCCGTTTCACCACTACTCTAGACGACGCTAATGCCAACGCGGGCGCGAGTAAGGCGTCGGCGTCGGGGTCGTGCCCAAGCAATTGTTGAAACAATCGCATTTCCTTCTTCACCAAGGCTGATTTCTTTTTGTGCGGAAACATAGGGTCTAAGTAAATCGCATCTACGTTCTCACCATTCCAGTATTGCATTACATTGGCACTATTTCCATGTTGTAGTGCGAATCGATCTGCAAGCTCTGGGTAGGCAGTTTTTAAACGTCGAATACCATCTTCAAGCAACGCCGCTACAATTGGCGAACGCTCAATCATAGTGACCTTGCAGCCTACGCTTATCAACACAAAAGCATCTCTTCCTAAACCCGGCGTAGCGTCTACTACATGCCATGGCCCTGAACTTTTGAGATCAGTATTTTTAAAATCAGTACTTTTAAGCGTATTGCCTTTAAACCCGATGGCTTTCACGATAGGTTCTTTTCTGCCACCGCCATGGGCTTTGCGATATAAACTGGCAGGAGAAGCAAAATCTACCACAACAGGCAGGGTTTTCTTTTCGTTTGCATCTGCAAGCCCAAGTACATTGTCGTTAACCTGCAAGTAAAAACCTTCAACAGGTTTTTCATCAATAGGAAAACCCCAGTTTCCACTGATAGTCAGGGCGAGGGCTTTGTCGCTTTCAAAATTCGCATCAATTTCGGTGCTAGCAATCACTAGAGGCAGAGTACTAAGCATGGCCATATTGCTCCTTATGCCCTATCCAGCGGTTGATAATCGCTTGTGCGTGGGAAGGATATTGTTCCCATAAGGTATACGCAATTTCTTGTACTTTGGGAATAAGCGCGGCGTCTCTCACTAAATCAGCAATTTTAAGCTCTGCCATGCCGGTTTGACGAGTACCCATAAACTCCCCTGGGCCACGAATTTCCAAGTCTCGCTGCGCAATATAAAACCCATCATTAGACTCACGCAGTACGCTTAATCGCTGAGTTGCCGTTTTAGACAAGGGGCTTTGGTACATGAGTACACATTGGCTTTCTACTGCGCCACGCCCTACTCGGCCTCGAAGCTGATGCAATTGGGCTAAACCTAACCGTTCAGGGTTCTCAATAATCATAATACTAGCGTTAGGAACATCTACCCCTACTTCAATTACCGTGGTGGCGACTAACAAATCGAGCTCACCAGCTTTAAAATCGGCCATGACTTGTAGTTTTTCAGCAGGCTTCAAGCGTCCATGCACTAAACCTACGTTAAGTTCAGGTAATGCGGTGCGAAGAATAACCGCAGCATCTTCAGCCGCTTGGCATTCCAATACTTCCGACTCATCAATAAGGGTACAAACCCAGTAGGCTTGCCTGCCATTTGCTTTGCACGCCGTGCGAACTCGCTCAATCACATCGGCTCGACGTGAGTCAGGTAACACCACCGTGGTTACTGGGGTTCGCCCTGGGGGTAGTTCATCAATAATAGATGTGTCTAGGTCGGCATAGGCGGTCATGGCCAGCGTTCTAGGTATAGGGGTTGCTGTCATAATTAACTGGTGAGGGTATCGCCCTTGTTGTTCACCTTTATCGCGAAGCGCAAGGCGCTGATGCACACCAAATCGGTGTTGTTCATCCACAATCACCAAGGCGAGTTGTTGGTATGTCACGCTTTCTTGAAATATAGCATGGGTGCCTACCAACATTTGCACGTCGCCACTTTCAAGCCGCGACAATACTTCGGTGCGGGCTTTGCCTTTAAGCTTACCGGCTAACCACCCGATTTCTATGCCCAGCGGTGCAAACCATTCGCGAAAGTTGTTCGCATGTTGTTCGGCAAGCAATTCGGTAGGCGCCATTAATGCTACTTGATGACCTGCGCCAATAGCGGATAGCGCAGCTAGAGCTGCTACTAAGGTTTTCCCTGAGCCCACGTCGCCTTGTACTAAGCGCATCATAGGCCTGGGGTGTTGCATGTCTTGCTGAATATCAGCCACAACCCGCTGTTGTGCCCCTGTGGGTGAAAATGGCAGCTGCGCCAACATCTTTTCGATAAGAGGTTTGTCTACCTTTATGTTAATACCGGGCTGTGCATCTGAAAGCTTACGTACTTTGAGTACACTTAAATGGTGTGACAAAAGCTCTTCTAGAATTAACCGGTACTGAGCAGGATGAAGCCCTTCTTCCATTTCGTGCACATCGGTATCGGGGGCTGGCCGATGCACTGCATGTAATGCTTCGTTTAGGCTTATCTGGTCGCTGTACATGCCTTCAGGCAGTAAGTCGGCCAGTGCGCCTTTATCTAACATTTTAAGGGCTTGGTCGGTTAAATTTCGCAAGGTAAGTTGCTTTACCCCTTCGGTGGTGGGGTAAACAGGTGTTAGAGATTCTGCTTCAAGCGGCGCGTCTTCATCAATGAGTTTGAATTCAGGGTGCATCATTTCAATGCCCCACTTACCGGTGCGAACTTCACCAAAGCAACGAATAACATTGCCCGGCGTCATCATCGTGCGTTGTACTGCCCCAAAGTGAAAAAAGCGTAAAGTAATAGTGCCTGTGCCATCGCTTAGCTTCACCACTAACATGCGTTTTTTGCCGTATTGAATGTCGGCGCTTTTTACTTCGCCCTGTACACTAACATGGGTAAACGGGCGGCACTCGGCCACACTGTAAATCCGAGTTCTGTCTTCATAACGTAGCGGCAGGTGAAACAGCACGTCTTGTAAGGTAAATAAGCCAATTTTAGCCAGCTTTTCGGCCACTTTAGCGCCTACCCCTTTTAGGGCGGTGATGGGCGTGGTGGCAAGAGTTTGCATTTGACCGACATTCCTTAAAACAAGCGTATGATTTCATTAGGGTAATGAAAGCAATCATTTATTAGAAACGAAGTGTAATAGATTGCGAGAAGCTTGGCGAGTATGGTTTAAGACCAGTATGACAGGTACTATAAGTATGAGCAGGCTAGGCGCGCGTAGACAGTGTCTCGTCATTGTCAGATAGGGCGTGTAACGCTTCAGGCGTTAGCTGCATTTGCTTCCACCAACTTGCTGGTGCATCAATGCGGCCAATATCATCAATCGCAGGGTATGGAACCCCCTTCGTTTTACTTAAGGCGCACAGCCTTGGGTAACCCCTTTCAAACAAGAGTTTTTGACATTCTTCTTCCGGTAAATGCTCAACATCATACATGCCTGCCAGTTCACGTTGGCGCTGCGCTTCATAAAGCACAAGTGCTGCCGCTACAGACACATTCAACGACTGCACCATGCCTGCCATAGGGATGATGATATCCTGATCGGCCATGGCAATGGCTTCATCGGTAGCACCGTAACGTTCCTGCCCAAAAATAATCGCGGTAGGTTTGGTGTAATCAACTTCACGAAAGCCCACCGCAGTATCAGATAAGTGAGTGACTAATACCTGCATACCCTGCTGCTTTAGCGCACCTATAGCATTACCTAAACTGTCGTGATTAGTTTGGCGAACCCATTGCTGGCTGCCCATGGCGGTGTCGCCACGAAACTGATATTTCTCTTCCCACACGGTGTGAACACGGTGAATACCAATGGCATCACAGGTACGAACTACCGCCGATACATTATGGGGTTTGTGTACATTTTCAAGGCAAACCGTAAGGTCGGTTTGCCTTTTTGCCAACGCACTACGAATGCGAAGGTAGCGCTCGGGCGACATTGCTTACTCCGGCAATTCCATCACGCCGTCGATTTCAATTTGTGCGCCTTTAGGCAATGCAGAAACTTGTACTGCAGCACGAGCCGGGTATGGCTTGTTGAAGTAACGGCTCATAATTTCATTAACCGTAGCAAAGTGACCTAAATCGATAAGAAAGATGTTCACTTTTACCAAGTCGTTGGTGGTGCCACCAGCGGCATCACACACGGCTTTTAAGTTTTCAAAAACCTGTACCGCTTGTTCAGCGAAGTCTTCTGACACCATTTCCATGGTTTCTGCAACCAAAGGAATTTGGCCTGAAAGATAGACCGTAGTGCCAGCCTTAACTGCTTGACTGTAAGTACCAATAGCGGCAGGTGCCTTATCGGTCTGAATAATAGACTTAGACATAATGGATCCTAAAAATTTTTAAAAAGTTAGTGTCTGGACTGACTATGACGTGACACTTTCTGAACCTCTGGCATGGTGCGGATTTTTTTCATCACTCTTGCCAAATGTACGCGATTTTGCGTGGTAATTTCGATGTCGATAAAGTAGATATTACTCTCTTTTTCTTCTGTTTGCAGTCCAATAATATTGGAATCGCAACCAGAAATTGTGTTCGTTAGGGTAGCAAGGGTCCCCTGATGATTAAACAGTTCAATTCGCAGCGAGGCTTTAAATTCACCTTGAGGTTCATCGTCCCAACGCATTGGTAATACGCGCTGAGGCTCTTCTTTTGAAAGCTTACGAATGTTGTTGCAACCAATTTGGTGAATCGTCATACCACGACCTGGGCTTAACACCGCCACAATTTCATCGTCAGGAATAGGGTGACAACAACGGGCATAATGCACCAATAGGCCTTCGGTACCACGAATAGCTACGTTACCTTTCTTCTCTGGTAAGTCTGTGTTTTCACCTAGCAATCTGCGGGCAACAATAGCGCTTAGCTCGTTACCCAAGCCTATATCGATAAGTAAAGAATCAAAGTCGTCGTGCTTAGTTTCAGCCACTACCCGTTCAATATCGGCCTCTGGAATATCGTCCAGCTTCACTTCACCTAAGGCATGGCGCAGTAAGCGGTTACCCATGTTTACCGCTTCTTGAGAGTGCTGTTTACGCAAATATTGGCGAATACGAGTGCGTGCGCGAGCACTGACTACAAAGTTTAGCCAATTAGCATTGGGTTTAGCTTTAGGCGAGGTAATAATTTCTACGGTTTGACCATTTTGTAATGGCTTACTTAGGCTGTAGTTTCTGCGCTCTACCCGCACACCTACACAGGTATTACCAATATCTGAATGCACTGCATACGCGAAATCTACGGCTGTAGCGCCCATAGGCAGTTCAATAATGCGGCCATCTGGAGTAAATACGTAAATTTCTTCTGGGAATAAATCTGTTTTAACCGATTCAATAAATTCGAAGGATGAACTGGCAGACTGTTGAAGCTCAAGTAACGATTGCATCCACTTACGCGCTCTTAATTGCGCAGTAGTGCCGTTGTCGCCAGGCTCTTTATAAAGCCAGTGCGCAGCAACCCCTTTATCTGCCATCTGATCCATTTCTTGGGTACGAATTTGAATTTCTACCGGAATACCATGGGGGCCAATAAGCGAGGTGTGCAATGATTGATAGCCATTGGTACGTGGAATGGCAATGTAATCTTTAAAACGGTTTTCAATCGGCTTATACAAGCTATGCATAGCCCCTAACGAGCGGTAACAATTATCTACCGAGTCGACCACAATACGAAACGCATAAATGTCCATCACTTCGTTGAACATTAGCTCTTTGTTACGCATTTTACGGTAAATAGAGTACAGGTGCTTTTCGCGGCCAAGTACGTCCGACTCAATTTTATAAGCCGCTAAACGAGTGCTGAGTTCTTCACGAATATTTTCGATAATTTCTTTACGGTTACCACGGGCTTGGCGAACCGCCGATTTAAGCGCGCGGTGACGCATGGGATACATGGCAAGAAAACCTAGGTCTTCTAGCTCATTTTTAATATCGTGAATACCTAAGCGATGGGCAATAGGCGCATAAATTTCAAGGGTTTCTAGAGCTATACGGCGGCGCTTATCAGGGCGAAGTGAACCTAGTGTACGCATATTGTGGGTACGGTCAGCTAGCTTAATCAGAATAACCCGAATGTCTTGCACCATGGCCATCATCATTTTACGGAAGTTTTCAGCCTGTGCTTCTTGCTTACTGCTAAATGCAATTTTATCTAGCTTACTGACCCCTTCCACCAACTCAGCAACGGTTTCACCGAAAGCGCCAGCAAGATCTTCTTGGCTGTAATGAGTGTCTTCAATCACGTCGTGTAGCAAGGCTGCCATGAGGGTTTCATGGTCTAAATGCATGTCGGCCAGAATACTGGCAACAGCAACAGGGTGCGTAATATAAGGGTCGCCACTTGAGCGCATTTGTCCATCGTGGGCTTCTTGCGCCAACACAAACGCCTCTTGTACCAGCTGAACTCGGTCAGCAGGCAAGTACTTTATTACTTTCTGTTTTAAGCCTTCAAACAAATACACGGACCAGTGCGACTCCTGATTAACGTTACAACCTTAAGAATACGTAGAATTGAGCCTTTAGCCAATACCCAAAAAGCAAAGCGCCAGTGCTTTTTTCAAAGCACTGGCGCCTAAACATACAATAGTTACCCTTATGGTGTAACTATTGATCAGAAAGAATATTTGCTACTGAAGAAAACTCAGCGTGTTCTTGTTGTTCCTGATCACGTAAATCGTCTTGCTCTAGTGTGCTAGCAGTTACCAAACCTTCTTCGATTTCACGAAGTGCAGTTACAGTAGGCTTATCGTTTTGCACATCAACCATTGGAGTTTTACCTTCGGTGGCAATTTGGCGAGCACGACGAGCAGCTACCAAAACCAAATCAAAGCGGTTACCAATTTTATCTACGGCATCTTCAACTGTTACGCGGGCCATGTATTTCTCCGAAAATTAGGTTGATCAAGTAATTCAAAAAGCGGCCGCGTAGTATACACCCTTGTAGGGCACGATCCTAGCGGTTTGTTTGAATTTAAAACAATATATTAAGCAGATCCGAGCAATTCGTCCAATAAAGGCTGATAGCGCATTTGTTGTTTCATTGTTCGTAAACGCTGTGAAATCACAATCGCTTCTAAATCGTTAAGCGCAGTGGCGAAATCGTCGTTAACAATAACGTGACTAAACTCACTAAAGTGGGACATTTCTGCCACCGCTTCTTTCATTCTACCGGCAATCACTTCATCGCTGTCTTGCCCACGATTGGTTAAACGCTGCTCTAACACTTCGATTGAAGGGGGCAATATGAAAATACCGCAGGTATCTGGCATGAGCTTTTGTACCTGACGCGCACCTTGCCAGTCGATATCTAAAAAAACATCGATGCCACGATGCAACGTTTGCTCAATGGTTACCCGAGAAGTGCCATAATAGTTTCCGAACACTTCTGCCCACTCAAAAAAAACACCTTGTTCAATCAGCGCTTCAAATTGCTCTCGGCTTACGTAGTGGTAATGCTGCCCATCAACCTCACCCGGTCTAGGTTTACGCGTGGTGTGGGACACTGACACTTCCATTGCATTGTTGCTATTAGACGCGTACTTTTCCATTAACGCCTTTATAAGGCTGGATTTTCCTGCGCCTGAGGGCGCTGCAAGTATAAATAAATTACCGAGTAATGATGCCATGAAAGTATTAAATATATTTTAAAATATGGTGATTTCGTGGAGCAATGATAGCATATTGAACCGTTAAGCCGTAGTAGCAATCGTTTAAACACACTCTCGATGCCTGCGCCAACACTTCAAACAGTGTGATGAGTTTACAGCGCGTTTAATACCCGTGCTGTTTTAGGAAAATACAAGAAGTAGGAACACACAAACATGGCGCAAGAACTTTTGCCGTACGTTGAACAAAAACCCAGCTCTACTCCAAATGCCTGCGTGATCTGGCTTCATGGTTTAGGCGATTCTGGTCATGGCTTCGCGCCTATCGTACCTGAGCTAAAGCTACCTGATAGCATGTCAGTGAAATTTATTTTCCCCCACGCGCCAGAACGCCCCGTTACCATTAACGGTGGCATGCGTATGCGTGCGTGGTACGACATCAAATCACTCGATTTCAATAGCCGCGCAGATTTAACTGGTGTACTTGAGTCGGCGAGTCAAGTAGAAGCCCTTATCCAAGAACAGGTAGATAAAGGCATTCCTACACACCGCATTGTGTTAGCAGGGTTCTCTCAAGGTGGCGTAATTGCACTTCATTTGGCGCCTCGTTTCACACACAAACTTGCCGGTGTATTGGCACTTTCCACTTATATGTGCGAGCCAAACTTATTAGCCAATGAAGCGACTGAGATCAATCGTGACATCCCCATTATGATGGCCCATGGCGATCAAGATGAAGTCGTGCCCATTTTTATGGGTAATGCGGCATATAAGACGTTAACCGAGAATGGTTTTAACGCCACTTGGCAAACCTACACCATGCAACACAATGTGTGCATGCAAGAGTTAAACGATATTTCAGCTTGGCTACAAAAGGTACTTGCTTAGTCTTTTTGAGCTAAGGTCTTTTACTAGGCACTTTTACCAAAGGCTTTGGGCTTAATCGCTTCGCTTTTATAGCTCTATCTAATGGCTGCTTTGGTAGCTTTCTGGGATAGCGCTACATGACGCGGTTCCTACCCGCACCTTTCGCTTCGTAAAGGTGCTCGTCAGCCAACTTAACCGTGGCATTAATATTGGCGTCAGTTAATGCTGTTGCCACCCCAAAACTGGCTGTGATCGGGTGATGAATGTCTCCCTCTATGAATGGCGAGCTTTCAATCTCAAGACGAATTTTTTCAGCCAGCTTTACGGCCATACTCAAGGTTGTTTTGGGGTAAAGAATTAAAAATTCCTCCCCCCCTGTGCGTGACACAACATCGGTAGCTCTAATTGCATTTTTCATCAACGTAGCAATGTGAATTAAGACCCTGTCTCCCACATCATGCCCATAGTTATCGTTTATTTTTTTAAAGTAATCGATATCCACTACAACAACACTTAAGGGAAAGTAATCAGCAGGGTTTTTCATTGCTCGCTCAAAGTAAACCGACTCTAAAAATCGCCTGTTCGGTACTTTGGTTAGTGGGTCAGAATTAGCTTGGCGTCGCTTCTCTAGATTATCGGTCAACATCTCCTTTCTACTTTTATGCCAAAAGTATTCAGAAATAAAAGCCACTGTAATGAAACAACCAAGCGCTATTAGGAAGCGAGATACGTCCTCTGCTCGATAGTTCGCGGGAATAGATTCTTGGTGATAAACGATAAGCGCCACCACACCTACCGTACCAGTGACGTAAAACATAGCCGCCCTAAAACGCACTATAATAATTTGTATCAAAATGAGCGGGTAGACAAAGTGCAACCCGGTATTATGATAGCCTCCTGTAAAGGTAATTACCGCCACCATAATCACAACAATCAATCCCGCTATATAGTAAAAAATATTATTGTTTTTAAAAATGTGCGATAACCCTGCATTAGCAAATACTGAGAAGGAAAAAAAGCCTAACCAAAATGCGAGAAAGTCATCGCCTCGGGCTAAATTTTTAACCGCAAGCACAGCCATAATAGTGCCACCGATATACGAAATGAAATACAGCGTTAAGCGGCGACGTTTCGCTTCAGCGCCATTTAAATGTGTATTTTCGAGAAATTGGCTTAATGAGGAACTATCCATATAACTGGAGGCTTATCCATATATTATGATTGCAATAAGCATAGTCACTCTACGCACAATTTCGCAACCGTAAACCTGTGCGCAAGTTCAAGATTTAAGTACAATGTACTTATTAGTCGAACGAAAGCCTTAAGCAAAAGCCATGTGATTGCTTTGGGTTCTATGCCTTAGACGAGGCCCTAGACAGGATATTAATAATGCAAGCAGCACCTAAGAGAACAATTCGTATCGCCACTCGCAAAAGCGCACTAGCGCTATGGCAAGCAGAGTACGTGAAAGCGAAACTGTTAGAACACCATGATTCAATTGTCGTTGAGCTGGTTCCTATGAGCACTCAAGGTGATCGAATTCTTGATACGCCGCTGGCAAAAATTGGTGGTAAGGGCTTGTTTATCAAAGAACTTGAAGTTGCCATGCTAGAAGGAAGAGCCGATATTGCGGTGCATTCAATGAAGGATGTACCCGTTGAATTCCCCGAAGGATTTGGGCTTCACGCCATTTGCGAACGTGAGAATCCGTTTGATGCCTTTGTATCAAACCATTTTGATGATTTAGATGCATTGCCAGAAGGTGCTGTGGTTGGAACCTCTAGTCTTCGCCGCCAATGCCAAATTCGTAAGCATCGTCCCGACCTAAAAATTAAAGATTTGCGCGGTAATGTAAATACCCGCCTCGCTAAACTCGATGCAGGCGAATACGATGCCATCATTCTTGCCTCTGCTGGCCTTATCCGTTTGGGCATGGAAGAACGGATTAAAACCGGTTTGCCGGCTTCGGTATCGCTTCCCGCCGTAGGGCAAGGGGCTGTAGGTATTGAGTGTCGCAATGACGATGCCGAACTTATTGCGTTACTTCAAGCGCTGAACCACGGTGAAACCCAAACCCGAGTGAGCGCAGAGCGCGCGATGAACGAACGTTTGGAAGGCGGCTGCCAAGTTCCTATCGGCAGTTTTGCTACCCTTGATGGCGACAGCATAACCTTAACCGGTATGGTGGGACAGCCTGATGGCTCAACCTTATTATTTGCTTCTGCCACAGGCCCTACAAAAAATGCAAAGAGCATAGGCGTAGAAGTCGCCGAGGCACTGCTCGAACAAGGCGCTGGAGATATTCTTAGCGCATTGTATAACTAATATATGTTGTTGCTAACTTATACTATTACTAACTTATGCTGCTGATTACCCGCCCTCTTCCTAAATTACAGGCAAGTGCAGATGCTTTCGAGCAGGCGGGTATTAATGCCGTAGGGGTTGCTACATCAGATATTCAAAGCATCCCCAGCAAGGCAAACGAGCTCCAACAGTTTTTGTTGAGCTCGCCCGGCGTCAATAGCATTATTGTCACCAGCATTTATGCCGTGCCAGCGACGCTTGATGCACTCAACCATGTCTCGTTGTTATCTGCGCCTACTACGTTAATTGCGGTAGGCGATGCCACAGCCAATGCGCTACACAGCGCGAATTTACCTTTCAAAATTGTTACACCTTCGCTACATACATCCGAAGGTATACTGGTCATGCAGCAACTTAATGAGGCAAACTGTACACAAGTCGTTATTATTAAGGGTGAAGGTGGCAGGGATACGCTGGCTCATGTTTTAGGCGGCAGAGGTATATCGGTTACTGAGTTTTGTGTATATAAAAGAGAGCCACTTACAAACCCAATTTACACAAAAGTCTGGAAAATTGGCGATGTTAGCGGCATTATCGCTACAAGCGAGAATATGGCAAAACAGCTTATTTCTAGCCATAGTATGCAATTATTAGCGTTGCCCTGGTTAACGGTAAGTGAACGAGTTGCAACGAGTTTACGTAATCTTGGGATAGCACGCGTTTCGGTGTGCAACCGCGCCACCGATCAGGCATTAATTGCCTGGGTAAAGGAAAATTGGGAGTATTAAATGTCTGACAAGAATGAGAAGGACCCTCAAAATGGGGAATTGGTAAGCGTGGAATCATCTAGTACGACATCAGAAGCGACGTCAGCGAGCACCGCATCAAGCACAGATACCGTCTCACCTAAAGGTACGTCTAAAGACACGCCGAAAAAAGCGAAAAAATCATCGGGAACCAAGCTTCTATGGTTTGTGGTTATTGTTATTTTCCTTTTAGTACTAGGCATTATTGGTGCTGGGTATTGGTACTACATGCAACAACAAGGCAGCAGCGATTCCCTTGCTAAAGCTCAACAGGCAAATACCGCGCAAGTTAACGACATGCTTTCCGATCGTAAGCAAACAGCAGACACGTTGCGTATGCTCAACATGCAGAACGGTGAACTAAAAGACGCTGTAGATTCATTGCAGCAACAAAATAGTGCCTTAGTGCAACAAGCCGAAGCCACACAACAGCAACTTAATAGCATGGAAGGTCAACGCCCTGCCGATTGGCTTATAGCCGAGGCTGATTATTTAGTTCGCATGGCGGGTAGAAAGTTGTGGTTAGAAAACGATGTACGCACAGCAACCTTATTGTTAGTAAACGCCGATAAGCGTTTAAAATCACTAGCAGATCCTTCCGTATTACCGGTTCGCGCCAAGCTTGCTGAAGACATTCAAACCCTTCAACAAATGAACCCTGTATCTCAAAGTTCGGTGGCTCTTGCCCTTACCGGCATGCTGGCGCAAATTGACAAATTACCGTTAGATACTTTTGAAAAGCCAGTAGAGGCAGATGCTGATAGCAATGAGCTATCTGAATCGGCAGACGACTGGAAAGAGAACCTAGCGAAAGTGTGGCACTCCATTGTTGATGGCTTTTTAACAGTGAAAAGTTTAGAAGGCCCGGTTGAACCGGTAATGTCATTACAAGCCCAGTTTTTAGTGAAAGAACAGCTTCGCTTGCAGTTGATGCATGCTCAGTCTGCTGCTCTTAAAGCAGACTCAGGTTTGTATGAGCAATCTTTGCTTTACGCTAAAACCATGCTTGAAGAGCATTATGATGTTGAAAAGAGTCAGGTTACTGGTTTTATCTCAGCACTTGATAACCTTGTTGATACCGACATTTCACAACCAATCCCTAGCCAGTTAGTTTCACAAAAGCCGCTAGAGCAGTTATTGGAGTCTCGTGTAAAACAAGCATTCAGTCAGGGAGCTAACGCATTATGAAATGGTTAGTCATTGCCCTTGCGGTACTGGCCGCATTTATTGTTGCGCTTATTGTTGGCCCTATGATTTTGGGCGACAAAGGCTATGTACTCATTTCGTTAGGTAATACCGCGATAGAAACCAGCCTAATTGGTTTTTGCATTATCATTATTTGCGCCATTATCAGCTGGTATATCATCTCTAAGTTGGTGTTATGGACGTTAAGCCTAGTAACGGGTTCTCACCGCTGGTTTGGTGCATTAGGTGAACGTAAACGTAAGCGTGCTTTTTACCAAGGCTTGCAGTCATTAGCGGCGGGCGATTTAAAAAGTGCTCACAAGGCGTTAAGCCAAACCACCAATGGCGATTTTGAAGGGGTAAATTACTTGGCTGCTGCGCAAGTGGCTCAAAGCCAAAATGACCCACAAAAAGCCCGTTACTTCTTACTGCAAGCGTCAGAGTATGACAGTGCCAAAGTTGCTGCCACTATAGTGATGGCACGTATTGATATTACAGAAGGTAAGTATACCGAGGCGCTTGAAAAGCTAGACAACTTAGATGAAGAAGAAGCCAACAATCCGCAAGTAATAAAGCTAAAAGCGTCGATAATGGCAGAACAAGGTCAATGGCAAATCTTGCAAGAAAAGCTAAGTGGTTGGCGCAAGGCGTTACCAAAAGAAGATTATACCGCATGGTCACAGAGAATTGCCAAGGGTAAGCTAGCTGAAATTGCCAGTAAGAACGGCGCTGCTGAGCTTAAAACCCACTGGGAAGGATTACCTCGTAAAATTAAGCAAGACGATGCTTATCGCGCGGCTTATATTCAACAATTGCTTGAACAAGGCATGCATGCCGAAGCACAAACGCTGCTAGTAGAGTGGCAAAAACGTGGCCCGCACCCTGCTCTATTTCCCTATTTCACCCAGTTGAACATTCCGAATGCTGCCCCCTCACTGCGGTTGCTGGAAAGCTGGATTAAACAAGACAGCGAAAATGTTGAGTTATATTCAACGCTGGGAAGAGTCGCGTTTAACGCTGGTGACGACATTCTAGCGGAGAAAGTGTTATTAAAAGCCGTGAAGATGGAATCGAACAAAGATGACCTGTTATTGCTGTCAGCCATTAGTGAGCGTAGACACGATAGCACCACGGCGTTGCAATATTATAAGGAAGGTCAACAGCTGGTGTAGCTTTACGCTGTTCACTTTTAATTTAAAAGAAGATAAAAGAAAGGCCAGTCATTTCAATTGACTGGCCTTTTTCTTTTTTAATTTACGCTATACGCTGCGTTTTACGCTGATGTGCGGTCTACCGCTTTAGGTTCGGCTAAGGCTTTACGCCGTTGCAGCGACTGGTAAAACGGTGCGTAAGTGGGGCGCATTACGTATTTACCATCGCCCGCCTTTGCTAATAACTCGCCATTTTGCCACGCGATATTACCGTTACAAATGGTCATAACGGGCACACCTGTAATTTCCATACCTTCGAAAATATTGGTTTCAATATTCGACATATGGGTTTCAGCAGAAATCACTTTTGTGCCTTTCGGATCCCATATCACTAAATCGGCATCGGAGCCTTCCCGTACCGCGCCTTTGGCAGGATACATATTGAAGATTTTAGCCGCATTGGTAGACGTCACTGCCACAAACTCGTTAGGGGTAATTTTGCCGCCGTTAACGCCTTTTTCCCATAATACTGCCAAGCGTTCTTCTACCCCGGCAGTGCCGTTTGGAATTTGAGTGAAGTTGTCTTTACCCATGGCTTTTTGTTCATTACAAAAAGCGCAGTGGTCGGTAGCGGTGGTTTGTAACGTGCCCGCTTGTAAGGCTTTCCATAGTACGTCTTGATGCTTTTTAGGACGAAACGGCGGGCTCATAACATGGGCTGCTGCACGCTCCCAACTTACATCTTGATACACACTATCATCTACTGTTAAATGCCCAGCTAAGACTTCACCATAAACGTGGTGCCCGCGCTGCTGCGCATAACGAATCGCATCAACCGACTCTTCTACCGAGCAATGCACTAAATACAAAGGTGCGCCTAGGGTTTCAGCAATACTAATAGCACGGTAAGCCGCTTCGCCTTCAACCATGGGCGGTCGAGATAGCGGATGGGCTTCTGGCCCAGTGATCCCTTTATCCATTAATTGCTGTTGTAAGTGGTACACCAATTCGCCATTTTCAGCATGAACCGTGGCAATAGCACCTAGCTCCATGCAACGAGTAAAGCTTGATACCAAAATATCATCGGTGGCCATAATGGCGTTTTTGTACGCCATAAAGTGTTTAAAGCTATTAATACCGTATTCGGTAGCAAGGGTTTCCATGTCTTTATGAACACTGTCATCCCACCACGTTATTGCCACATGAAAGGTGTAGTTGGACATAGATTTTTCAGACCAATCGCGCCATTGCTGATACGCTTCCATCAGAGGCTGACCTGGGCTTGGAATAACGAAATCGATAATCGTCGTGGTGCCACCAGCAAGGGCGGCGGCTGTACCAGAAGCAAAGTCATCGGCGGCTACCGTGCCCATAAATGGCAGTTGCATATGGGTATGCGGGTCGATGCCACCCGGCATGATTAGCTTTTCAGATACATCAACAATTTCTACATCAGTGCCTTCTACAGAAACATCATTTACTGAAAGGTCTTCGCCAATTTTAGTAATTTTGCCGTCTTCGCAAAGTACATCAGCTTTGTAAGTCATTTCGTGGGTAACTACGGTACCACCGCGTAATAATATGGCCATTTTTGTGTCCTGTTCGCTTTAATTTATGAAGCTTTTGCTAGTTCACCAACGTTCGTGTTCACGGTGTTAACTAGCTTGCCTGCAGCAAAGTAATAAATGATGGCGCCCGAAATAGAACCGGTAAACCAACCGTAGCTATAGAACCACGTTAGTACATCTGCGGTTATGGCTAGCAGGGTAATACCTACTGGAATTAAAAAGGCAACAAAACCGGCCCAATTCACTTTCGGGTAGGCAGCACTGCTGGTGTAAAGCGCCGCTACATCTAGCTCTTGTTTTCTAATCAGGAAGTAATCAACAATCATAATGCCCGCAATAGGGCCTAGTAAGCTTGAATAGCCAAGTAGCCAATTTGAGTACAAGCTATCTACGCTTACATCAGATTCAATAAGCCCAGCTTTTTTCAATAGCTCCCAACTCATTAATAACACGCCAACTATGCCAGTTAGCAATACCCCACGGGTGTGGTTAATGTACTTAGGAGCAATATTTTGAAAGTCGTTGGTAGGCGATACTACGTTTGCAGCGGTGTTAGTAGATAAGGTAGCCACAATAATAAGTAGCATGGCAATGGCCACAAAAAATGGGCTATCAATATGACCTATTAAGGTAACGGGATCTGATACGGTTTCACCTACCAGTGTGGTAGAGGCTGAAGTCAGTAACACACCAAGGGCGGCAAACATGAACATGGTGAGCGGCAAGCCAATGATTTGCCCAGTAACTTGAGCTTTTTGGCTTTTAGCATAACGGCTGAAATCAGGAATATTCAGCGACAATGTTGCCCAAAACCCGACCATGGCAGTTAGCCCTGCAAAGAAGTAGCTAAAGAAGCCTGCATCTTCGGGACGACTGGCAGGAGTAGCAAGTACATCGGTTACCGATACTTTGTCGCTTGCCCACCAGATTAGCCCGGCACCTACGATTAATAGCAAGGGAGCTGCTAAGGTTTCTAGCCATTTAATTGACTCTGACCCTTTAATAACGATAAACACGTTTAATGCACCAAAAGCAAAAAAGCCTATTACTTCCCCTAGACCGCCAAGCTGTGCCCAGCCGTCTGAAATAGAGGATAAAAACAAATGTATGGCCAGGCCGCCAAACATGGTTTGAATGCCAAACCAGCCGCAGGCGACAAACCCCCGAATCAAACAGGGAATGTTAGAGCCTACAATGCCAAATGACGAGCGCAGTACCACCGGAAAAGGTATACCGAACTTAGTCCCTGGAAATGCATTTAACGTAAGCGGAATTAGCACCACTATGTTCGCCAACAAAATAGTGAACAAGGCTTCAATGACCGACAGACCAAAGTACGTGGTTAATACTCCGCCTAGGGTATAGGTAGGCACACAAACCGCCATCCCCACCCAAAGTGCGGCGATATTACCCGTACCCCAAGTACGCTCCGACATTTTAGTCGGCGCTAAGTCTTCGTTAAAATAATCACTCTCGGTCACCGATTTACTGAGTGTGACCTCACTAATTTCTGAACTCATACGCTTGCCCCTTCATCTTCAGTAATTGAAGCACCGGCGGCTTCAGCAATACGCTTGCTGGCGGTTAACATGGTATGAAGCAATACGTTTGCACCATCTGCACATTGCTCTGGGCTAGAGTATTCAATTTCGTTGTGGCTAATGCCATTTTCACATGGAGTGAAAATCATGCCCGCTGGAACTAGGTCGGCCATGTAACAGGCATCGTGACCAGCACCCGCGTAGATATCCATGTGCGAATATCCTAAGTTTTCAGTGGCTGCTTTTACATCGTCCGAGGCATTAAATTCTACTGGCGCAAAGTACCAGAAGTTATCCACGGTAATTTCTAAGTTACGCTCTTTGGCTACTGAGTCACAGTAAGCCACAAACTCTTCATGCATAGTGGCCAACACATCTGGGTTAGGGTTGCGTAAATCGGCACTGAACTTCACGTTTCCTGGAATAGTATTACGTGAGTTAGGATATACCTGCATGAAACCTACTGTTCCAAGGCCGTTATCATAACGATTAGCTAACGACTCGATTTCTGCCACAATTTTACCTGTGGCTACCATGGCATCTTTGCGTAAGTGCATTGGCGTGGTGCCAGAATGAGATTCTTGCCCTTGTATTTCTACGTTATACCAGCGAATACCTTGGCCTAAACGTACTACACCAATGCGTTTTTCTTCATCTTCTAATATAGGGCCTTGCTCGATATGGGCTTCAAAGAATGCGCCTATGTTGCGGCTTCCTAATTCTTCTTCACCTAAGTAGCCTATGCGCGCGAGTTCATCGCCTAAACGCAAACCGTTCACGTCGGTTTTATCTAATTCTTCTTGTAAGTCGAAGCGCCCAACGTAAACACCAGAGCCTTGCATGGCGGGCTGAAAGCGAGAGCCTTCTTCGTTCGTCCAAACGCTGACTTCAATTGGGGTTGGGGTAGTAATGTTGTTTTCATGTAGGGTTCGAAGTACTTCAACGCCGGATAATACACCGAATACGCCGTCGAACTTTCCGCCAGTAGGCTGAGTATCTAAGTGACTGCCGGTCGCCACTGAAGGAAGTTCGTTATTGATGCCCGGGCGTTTAGCAAAAATATTACCGAACTTATCTACGCTAATTTCACATCCGGTGGCTTCACACCATGCGCAAAACAAGTCTCGAGCTTGCTTGTCTAGATCAGTGCCGGCTAAGCGATTGCAACCGCCTTTTTCAGTGCCGCCAATCTCGCCCATTTCCATCAGGCTGTCCCATAATCTTTGACCGTTAATTCTAAGCTTATCCATTGTTTTGTCCTCGCAGGTGGAAGGTTATTCCTATTAACACTTTGCCCCAAGTTAGCTCAACGAACGTACTATAAGAGTGCAATCTTGATAACTTTATTTACCAAACGGTAAATAAATGTTTTCTCTATTTTTATGCTGATTGTTCACTGTTTATTATGTATCGCTACTATTGCTGAGACGCCTAAAGCAAAGGGCGTGATTATTCTTTTGTCTAATGCGCTGTTCTATTTTTAGGCGCTTAATTAATGCCAATAACACTGTAAAAATTGACCGAATGGTAAATTCTTATATTTTGGACTTTCAACATTTATGCCAGCGCCTGTGCCAGAGAGCGTTGCACCGGTTTTTAATGACCAACAAAGTTCGCTGTCTTAGCGAACTTTGTTGGTTGAGATACTAGTTACTTGGGAAAGAAAATTGACTGCCTTCACGCAAGTTCGTTGACGGCCAGCGTTGTGTAATGGCTTTTCTGCGCGTGTAGAAACGCACTGAATCTGGGCCATACGCATGTAAATCGCCAAACAATGAGCGCTTCCACCCACCAAAACTGTGGTAAGACACAGGCACAGGTAACGGTACGTTCACACCCACCATGCCCACTTGAACCTGATCGATAAAGAAGCGTGCGGCTTCGCCGTCACGGGTGAAGATACAGGTACCATTTCCATATTCGTGCTCGTTAATTAGCTCAAGTGCCGTTTGCATATCGGGGACACGTAACATCACAAGCACGGGGCCAAAGATCTCTTTTTGGTAAATTTCCATGTGAGGTTTTACTTTGTCGAACAAAGTAGCCCCTAAGAAATAGCCATCTTCAAAACCTTCTACACTGAGCTTTCTACCATCACTGACCAAATCAGCTTCTTGGCTAACACCAGAGTCGATGAACCCACTCACTGTATCGAAATGTTGAGCGCTGATTAACGGCCCCATGTCATTGCTATTGTCGTTACCCGCGCCCACTTTTAACGTTTCAATTTGCGCTGACAATCTGTCGCGCAGGGTATCGCCCATTTCATCACCTACTGCAAGCACGACAGATAACGCCATACAGCGTTCGCCACATGATCCAAACGCAGCGCCCATTAGTGCATTCACTACGTTATCTACATCAGCATCTGGCATAACAATGGCGTGGTTTTTCGCACCACCTAAAGCTTGGCAACGCTTTCCGTTGGCACTGGCTTTTTGATAAATAGCTTCGGCAACAGGGGTTGAACCTACAAAGCTTACCGCTTGAATTGTCGGGTCTTCTAACAGTTGGTCAACGGCTGACTTGTCGCCGTTTACCACGTTAAGTACACCCGGTGGTAAACCGGCTTCTGCCGCTAGGGCTGCTATGTACAGCGCGCTGGAAGGGTCTTTTTCGGATGGTTTCAACACAAAGGTGTTGCCACACATGATAGCGCTGGGCCACATCCATAAAGGCACCATGGCCGGAAAGTTAAACGGCGTAATACCTGTCACTACACCTAGCGGCTGGAATTCACTCCAAGCGTCTATACCTGGGCCCACATCTTTGCTGTGTTCGCCTTTAAGTAATTGAGGCATGCCACAAGCAAACTCAACGTTTTCAATACCGCGTTGTAATTCACCTTTCGCATCGTGTAGCACTTTGCCATGCTCTTCACTGATTAATTCACAAATTTTATCGCTGTGTTGCTCTAGCAATACTTTTAAACGAAACATCACTTGTGCACGTTTTGCTGGTGGCGTAGCACGCCATGCTGGGTACGCCGTTTTTGCTGAATCTATCGCTTTTTGCACCAAAGCAGCCGAGGCCATTTCTACTTTTCCGCACACAGCGCCAGTAGAAGGGTTGTGAATATCAATCAAATTTCCATCTTGCGGCGCTACGTGTTCGCCATGAATAAAGTGTCCTACCAATGAAGTCATATCTGTATCTCTTTTTTTGCGTAAGTGGACCAAGACGGTAAAGGGCTATTTGCCCATTAACGTGTCTTGCATCGCGTTAATTAAGGTGTCGATTTCCGTTTTTTCAGTGGTAAACGGAAGGCCTAACTGAATAGTGTCGCCGCCGTAGCGTACGTAAAACCCCTTCTTCCACATGGCGTCAGCGATTTCATAAGGGCGTCGAGCCGGTTCGCCTGGGTAGCTTTCAATGCTGAAGCCTGCGGCAAAGCCGAAGTTTCGAATATCACTAACGAATGGCATGCCTTTTAAGCTATGCACCGCTTCTTCAAAGTAAGGGCTAAGTTCGGCAACGCGGCTGACGAGGTTTTCTTGTTCTAAAATATCAAGGGCAGCCATGGCGGCCGCGCAAGCAACAGGGTGGCCTGAATAGGTGTAACCGTGTGGTAATTCAATGTTGTAATCGGCACCGCCTGCGTTAACTACGGTGTCGTAAATAAATTCACGAGCCAGTACCGCGCCCATAGGAACGGCGCCATTGGTGATTTGCTTGGCCACGTTAATCATATCGGGCACTACATCAAACGCATCGGCCCCGAATAAGCTACCTGTGCGACCAAAGCCGGTAATTACTTCATCGAAAATAAGCAGAATATCGTGCTGGTTACACAATTCACGTAAGCGGCGTAAATAGGCTTTTGGCGGAACAATAACCCCTGCAGAACCACTCATTGGCTCAACAATCACCGCCGCAATATTCGACGCATCATGTAATGCCACCATTTCGATAAGCTCATCAGCAAGCTCTTCACCGTAGTTCGGTGCGCCTTTACAGAATTGATTATTCGGCAGCAAGGTATGTGAAAGGTGATCAGACTCCATGGCTGGCCCCCACATTTTGCGGTTTGCGCCAATGCCGCCAAAACTAATGCCGCCCCAGCTTGCACCGTGGTAGCCTTTCGCTCGGCCGATGATGCGAGTTTTAGTAGGCTGACCTTGCTGGCGCCAATAAGCACGGGCTATTTTGGTTGACGTATCAGCCGCTTCAGAACCTGAGTTAGTGAAAAACACTTTATTGATATCAGCCGGCGCCATGTTGGCTAGCCTGTCAGCTAGCTCAAACGCCAAATTGTGACCGTACTGAAAGGCGGGTGCATAATCTAGTGTTGTTAACTGTTTAGCGACTGCTTCGGCAATTTCAGGGCGATTGTGCCCTGCGCCGCATGTCCATAACCCAGATAATCCATCGAAGATTTTACGACCATTGTCATCAATGAGGTAATTGCCCTGTGCACCGGTAATCATTTTAGGCGATGCTTTAAACTGGCGATTTGCAGTGTAAGGCATCCACAACGCATCCATTTGCGGTTGTGATAGCTTGGAAGCCCACTGGGTCATAATTGTTTTCCTATGGTATTTGTTCACTTGGTCTACTTTACCCAGCCGCATAAGTTCGATAAATTATAAATATTCGAATCTTACTTTCATAAATATGAAACTATGCGCGCAATTCTTGGAAACCTATCAGATACAGACATTCGCTTATTGAGAGTATTCATAGTGGTGGCACAGGCTGGCGGCCTTTCTGCTGCCGAGCTTGAACTCAATATTGGGCGTTCTACCATTAGCCGACATTTGAAAGATTTAGAAACCCGATTAGGTATGGTGCTTTGTCATCGAGGCCGTGGGGGCTTTTCGCTTACCGAAGAAGGAAAGCGTATTTATGAATCTACACAGCGTTTGTTGTTGTCGTTGCAAGACTTTAGAAACGAAGTAAACGACATGCATCGGCATTTGCAGGGCAATGTGGTGGTAGCCATGTTTGATAAAACCGTGTCGAACGATGCATGTAAAGTGAATGAAGCCATATACACCTATCAGCAGCAGGCGCCTAATGTGAATGTAGAAATTCATGTGGTGCCGGTTAATACGATTGAGCAAGGTATATTGGATGGGCGCTATCATATTGGCATTATTCCTACCCATCGCTCTTCCTCAAGCCTAAATTACTTACCCTTGTTTGGTGAGCAGATGCATTTGTATTGCGGACGCAAGCACCCTTTTTACATAGAACTAGGGGATATTTCCCGTGAAGAGATTTGCGACGCCAAGTATGCGGGGCTAAGCTTTCACAGCCCAAATATGGACAAAAGTATGTCTCTGGGGCTTAACAAAATGGCGGTTGCGAACGATCAAGAAGGTATTGCCACACTGATTTCTTCGGGCTGTTATTTAGGCTTCTTGCCTGATCATTATGCAGAGTCTTTCGTAAAAAAAGGCCAGATGCGGGCTATCGAGCCCAATAATTTCGCCTATCATTGTGAATTCGCGGCCATTTATCGTAAGTCACCTAAGCCCACCCGCTTGGTAGAGCTCTTTTTAGAAGCGCTTGCCAAAGAACATGGGAAGGAAGAACCCATTGCTATTTAGCACAGTGACTACCCATTTCTAAGACTTTGAGGCTCTGTTACATGAGCACCTTAAAATGGTTAAAGAAAGCGGTTAAGAAAACAAACAAGAACAACAAGTGGCAACTTTACACAACGCCACATGGAAGCGGTAACAGGACATAAAAATGACAAAACCTACAAAGACGCAGGCCAATCGTGCAAAAACAGAGGCCGGAATTCTGCGCGCCGCAGAAGAAGTATTTGCACAAAAAGGGTTTGCTGGCTCTTCAATGGATGCAGTGGCGCAACAAGCCGGCCTCTCTAAACAACTCATTTTGTATTACTTTCCAGGAAAAGATAAGTTGTACCAAGCCGTACTCGAAAACATGATTGATTTATGGCTTGAGAAAATGCAGTTCAACGATGACCCTGAGGCATCTCCAGCCAGCACAATTAGGCAGTACATTCAGCAAAAAATAGAATTATCTCGTGATTACCCCAATGGTTCGAAAGTATTCGCCCATGAAATCATAAACGGCGCACCGGTACTTAAAACCTATTTGATAGAAAACTTAAAGCCTGCGTTTGAGCGAGACGTAAAAATTATCGAGCGCTGGATAGCCGATGGCCACATTCGCCCAGTCGATCCCAAACATCTGTTTTTTACCATATGGGCTGCCACGCAAACCTATGCCGACTTCTCTACGCAAATTCAGTTGTTGCTAGGTAAACCCGCGTTAGAGCAAGATG
Organism: Alteromonas sp. Mac1; assembly: GCF_001562125.1. Classification (NCBI taxonomy): domain Bacteria; kingdom Pseudomonadati; phylum Pseudomonadota; class Gammaproteobacteria; order Alteromonadales; family Alteromonadaceae; genus Alteromonas; species Alteromonas sp. Mac1. Next base: position 187,284 of record NZ_CP013932.1, on the reverse strand, counting down.
ATTTTAACGAAGCCACTGAATTTTTATGCAATTTCGTTTTAAGCGCCCTAGATGCACAACACTAGTGCATAAAATTTTATTTACCCTACTTTTTTTGGCGCGCTTCATCGTAAAAGCGCGCCTTTTACTTTCTACTCGCCCTATTCCACCACCGTCAAAGAACAAACATAAGCAACTGTAATAAAACAACTTTAATCATAAAAACCCTATCAATAAAACCTATTAAATACCCTGCCAGCACACCCAACTTGCTCTATTTTGAGACACACTTCGCACCAAAAAAACCTGCAAATAATCTCTTTACCATTTGGTAAAAACCATGGTAAAGATTAAAAAAGCAACAGCCTAAATTGAATATTTAGTGCATTAACCTTACTTGCAGGAGACGCCTATTATGCTATCGCGCCAACACGCCATTGCCCTTGAACATGCTACAGGTGCACAGCTTGATGCACTTTGCGAACAGGCTGCAGGCGTTCGCGATACGCACTGGCCTAATACCCTGACGTACTCACGAAAGATATTTATTCCGCTGACTAACATGTGTCGTGATACCTGTGGTTATTGCACGTTTGTAAAACACCCAGACTCAGGCCAAGCCAATATTTTAAACCCAAATCAGGTGTTGGCTTCTGTATTAAAAGGCCAAGCGCAAGGGTGTAAAGAGGCCTTGTTCAGCTTGGGCGAAAAACCCGAGAAGCGTTATCGCTACGCGAAAGATTGGTTGGCCACATTGGGCCATACCAGCATGGTGGATTACCTAACCGAAGTGTGTGAAATGGTGCTGGATAAAAGTTTAATGATCCCCCATGTGAATGCGGGAACGTTAACCTTTAACGAACTGAAACAGCTAAAAAATGTAAGCGGCAGCATGGGGATGATGCTCGAATGCACCAGCGACCGTTTAATGAAAAAGGGCCAACCCCACTATGCCTGTCCAGACAAGGTACCAGGTATACGCTTAAAGACGTTGGAAGACGCAGGAAAGCTAGATATCCCCTTCACCACCGGCATTCTTATTGGCATTGGTGAAACCTGGGAAGAGCGTGTTGATAGCTTAATGGCCATTAACACCCTGTACCAAGAATATGGCCATATTCAAGAAGTCATCGTTCAAAACTTTCGAGCGAAAGCAGGTACCGCTATGGCCAATGCGCCAGAGCCTACCCTTGATGATATGCGCCGCACTCTGGCCATGGCTCGGTTAATTTTAGACCCAGCAATTTCTCTGCAAGCGCCGCCGAATTTAGCCCAAGAATACCCTCATTACATTGCTGCAGGCATTAACGATTGGGGCGGTATTTCACCGTTAACGAAAGACTTTATTAACCCCGAACGTAGCTGGCCGCAAATTACAGAATTAGCAAATGCATGCGAGCAACAAGGCTATGCATTGCAAGAACGTTTAACCGTATATCCGAAGTACCTACAAGCAGGCGAACGTTACGTTACTAAGGCGCTCCATCAAGCTATGCCGGCTTGGCGCAACGACGGTCTTGCCGTAGAGCAATGTATCGATAACACCACTTTTCAAGGAGTTGCTCATGGGTAACATACTGCAAAATATCACCTCGGTTTCACCTTGCGACTTAACGCCAGCAGGCGACTTCACCTTGCCCTACAGCGATACACCTATTCAAACTAAGCTAAGCCATCTTCGCCCTGCTATTGCCCATATCTTACAGCGAGCTTTAGAAGGCAAAATGCTTAATCACGAAGAAGCGGAAGCCTTGTTTTATTGCCATGGGCCGGAAACCGATGCCCTATTGCACACCGCCGACATTGTGCGCGAACTGCGTACCGGTAATGACGGGTCGTTTGTTATAACTCGTAATATAAATTTCACCAATGTATGCCATATGGGCTGTCAGTTTTGTAATTTCGGGGTGAATAAAAACGCCGGCGATGCAGAGTTTTTGGCCCCTCATCAAGTGGCCGCTAGGGCCAAAGAAGCCCACGCTCGGGGCGCAACTGAAATTTGTGTTCAAGGTGGCCTTCACCCTGACTTACCCGCCAGTTTTTATGGCGACTTACTCGATACGGTGTCATCTACCGTGCCCGATATTCACATTCATGCCTATTCGCCTTTTGAAATTTGGTATGGCGCAATGAAAGGCCGCAAAAGCTACACAGATTTATTAACCGACTTAAAACAACGCGGCTTAGCATCAATGCCTGGTACGGCAGCTGAAATTCTAGATACTGAAGTAAGACGCAAACTAACTAAAAACAAACTTAGCACCGAAAACTGGCTTAAAATCATAGAAACCGCGCACAACGTTGGTTTACCGACAACATCTACCATTATGTATGGGCACATAGATGGGCCATCACACTGGGCCGCTCACCTTATTTTATTGCGCGACATGCAAGCTCGTACTGGCGGCTTTACTGAATTTGTTCCGTTAGGCTTTATACATAACGACAGCCCCCTTTATAAAAATAACCCTAGCGAAGTAAGAACTGGCCCTACTGCCGATGAGCATTTCAAAATGCACGCCATTGCTCGGTTAGTGTTGCAAGGTTACATCGATAACATTCAAGCCTCATGGGTGAAAATGGGGCCAGATATGGCGTCGAAAGTGCTTCGTGCAGGGGCTAACGATTTAGGAGGCACCCTAATGAACGAGAGTATTTCTCGTGCAGCAGGTGCTAGCCACGGTCAAGAAATTGTCCCTCGGGATATGGTGAACTTTATTCAGCGCGCTGGGCTAAGCGCCCATCAACGTAATACTTTGTACGACGTAATTACCCCGTACGGCCGTGACAAAAAGCCTGCTCACCAAGCGGCGCTTGTGGGCTCAGAAACTGCTAGCCCAGCAGCCCCACAAAAAGACAAAACAGTCTTTAGCCCATTTAACACGTCATCTCACATTCCCGTGAAGGTAAGCGCATGAAAAACATTGTGTTACTCGCCGGTGGCGTAGGCGGTGCAAAAGCTGCGAAGGGCCTGTATCAGTCGGCTTACAAAGATAACCTATCCATTATTGGCAACGTAGGTGATGACGACGAATTCCATAATTTATGGGTGTCGCCTGACTTAGATACGCTTACCTACACATTAGCGAACGAAGTGAATCCAGTTACTGGTTGGGGGCTTAAAAACGACAGCTGCCGCATTCTTTCTCGGCTTGCTCAATTTGGTTCAAGCACATGGATGCATTTGGGAGATATGGATATTGCCACCCATATTTTCAGAAGCGCTAAGCGGGCCGAAGGCATGACTATGACGGCGATTACTCGCCAAATTACCACCCGATTAGGTATTACCATACCTTTGCTGCCAGCTACCGACGATACTCTGCAAACTCGTCTTGAAACTGAAAACGGCTGGGTGGATTTTCAGACTTACTTTGTACACCAACGCTGCGAAGCTAACGTAACCAATATTGCGTACGAAGGGGCACATCTTGCTTCTGCTACTCCTGAAGTGTTGGCGGCCATTAGCGCTGCTGACATTATCGTATTTGCCCCTAGCAACCCATTACTTAGCATTGCCCCCATGCTAGCTATACCCCAATTGCGCGATGCGCTATCAGCAAGCAACGCCACCAAAATTGCGGTTTCGCCGCTAATTGGTGGCAAGGCCATAAAAGGCCCTGCTGAAAAGCTACTACAACAAATGAGCTATACACCCGGTAACAAAGGCATTGCTGAATTTTACCAAGATATTAGCGATGTATTGGTCATTGATAATCAAGATGAAGGCGAAACAAACGTTATCGAAAGTTTTGGGTTGCACGCTTATTGCACTTCAACCTTAATGAAATCAGATCAAGAAAAACTAGCACTAATGGAAGAAGTTATTTCGGCGGCCACCACTTATCAATCGGAGGTGCCTTGTGCATAAACTATGCGTTGTTATCCCCATGAAAGATCCTGCGTTCAGCAAGCAGCGTTTGTCACCACATTTGCCTGCCAGCGTACGTAAAGCGTTAGCCATTAAGTTGTTCAAGAAAACCGTTATGTCGTTAAACGGTTCATTTCCACAATGGCAGAAACTGGTAGTAACGCCGTCGCTATACATCGCCGATTTAGCCACCAGCTTAGGCTGCAAAGTAATATTTGAGACCAAAGGCAGCAACTTAAACACAGCCTTAACTCAAGCCACCGAATGGAGTATGTCACAAGGGTTTAGCCATCAACTTATTCTGCCTGCTGATATTGCTCGGTTAGAAGAAAAAGAGCTGAGTTCTATTGCATCATTGGCCTCAGGCGATACATCAGTGGTTATTGGCAGTGCATATGATGGCGGCACTAACGCACTATGCACTACGCCCCCTAACGCCATTGATTTTGCATTTGGCAAATCATCTTCTTATGAGCATCACCAAGCGGCCATTGAAAAAGGCTTAAAGTGCGTGACCGTTCAGCCTAAATATTTAAGTCAAGACATCGACCATCCAGACGATCTTCGTCATGTGAATGACGTTGTCGACTCCTTGATTGCTTGAGGTTTAAAGTATGCGAGCACTTACCATCAATACCATAGAAGGCTTACCGGATATTCGCGAAGGCGACAACCTTGTGGGATTGATAATTGAAAAGCTTACCGCACAGCGACAGGTGTTATGTGAAGGCGATGTACTGGTTATCGCACAAAAAATCATATCGAAAGCGGAAGGCGCGGTTTGCCATGTTGACGATATTACCCCTACCGAAGAAGCCATCGACGTGGCTGAAAAGGTGAATAAAGACCCTCGTAAAGTTACTGTGATTCTGTCTGAATCTACTCGCTTAGTAAAAGTGCATAAACACCCTGCTGCCAATGAGGGGATTATTATTACCGAGCACAGATTAGGCCATATAAGTGCCAATGCCGCGGTGGATGAATCGAATACCGATAATCCAGGCGAACTGATTTTATTACCTAAAGACCCTGATACCAGCGCACGCATTATTGCCGAAAGCTTATGCAAATATTACGGCGCACCAGAGCACAGTATTGGGGTGGTGATAAGCGATACTTTTGGCCGCCCATGGCGTTTAGGCCAAACCAACGTGGCCATTGGCGTAGCGAATGTGCCTGCACTAAACCCACTTTATGGTGAATGTGATGCGTGGGGTCGCCCCCTAAAAGTTACAGCGCCTGCCCTTGCCGATGAACTTGCTGCAGCCTCTGGTTTGCTGATGAGTAAACAAGGTAAGTGCCCCGTTATTTTATTTAAAGGGCTTGAATGGGAAAGCAACCCAGACAGTAAAGCCTCAGACCTGTTAAGACCAACCCAAGAGGATTTATTCGCATGAAGATTGCTATTTTAGGCGGCACTGGCCCGCAAGGTTCGGGGCTAGCGAAACGCTTCGCCCTAGCGGGAATAGACGTAGTTATTGGTTCGCGAGACGGCGAACGGGCAGCAGAAAAAGCTAAAGCACTACAAGAATCCATTGCTGCGGCAAGTACTGCCACTACTGGCACCATCAGTGGCACAGACACTATTGCAGCCACATCGGCAGCAGATGAATTCGTGATTATTTCAGTACCCTGGGCAGCACATCACGCGACCTTAGATCAAATTCGCCCATTACTTCGCGACAAAATTGTTATCGACATTGTCGTGCCGTTGGCTGAAAACAACCCCAAAGCGGTTGCTATGCCACCAGAAGGTTCAGCCACAGAATCTGCTCAAGCATTATTAGGCGATGACTATGCCGTAGTCGGCGCGCTGCATAATGTATCAGCTGTCACCCTTAACAATCTTGAGCAAAGCATTAACTGCGACATTTTGGTGTGCGGTAATCAGCTTGAAGCGAAAAACAAAGTAATAGCATTACTAGATAACTTAGGCGTTCAAAGTTACAACGCTGGCCTAGCTGAAAGTGCCCGTTGTATTGAAGCCATTACCCCTATTTTAATTCGCTTAAACATATCCAAAGCAGTGCCATTTAGTCATGCAGGCATTCGTATTTGCCCACCGGATCATTAATACGGGCAGGTCAAAAACAACGTAAGCCGCTAGTGATTAGCTACTAAATAAATTAAGCAAAAACACGCATTAAACAAAATATAAAGAAACAGAGGAAAAACTCATGGAATTCGGTATCACATTTAAAGGCTTTGTTAGCCCAGATCGTGCCCGTAAATTAGTAAAAATGGCTGAAGAAGCCGGCTTCGATTATTGCTGGTTTTACGATTCACACATCCTTTGGCGCGAGTCGTTCGTGGCAATGGCCATGTGTATGGAGCACACCACCAAAATGCGCTTTGGCCCGTGTGTGACCAACCCTAACGTACGTGACTGGTCTGTAGCGGCAAGCTTATACGCCAGTTTGGCACTGCAAAGTAATGGCCGTTTCGACATTGGTTTAGGTCGTGGTGATTCTTCTATGCGTGTAATGGGTAAAAAGCCTGCGAACCTTGCTCGCTTAACCGAATTCACTCATAAAGTGAAAGCCATGGTGCGCGGTGAAGAAGTGATGTACGGCGAGTGCGAAAAGCCGGTTAAATTCCCGTGGGCTACAGGCTATGAACTGCCAGTTTGGGTGGGCGCTTATGGTCCGAAAGCCTTAGCAGTAGCCGGTGAACATGGCGATGGTGTCATTCTTCAAATTGGCGACCCAGATTTGGTGCAATGGTTTGGTCAACAGTGCCAAGATGCCGGGAACAAAGTTGAGCGCGACATGAGCAACTTCAAAGTTCAAGCCGCTGCACCTGCTTACTTTGGTGACATGGAAACCTGTATTGAAAAAACCAAGTGGTTCCCTGCCATGGTAGGTAATCACGTGGCCGATATTGTTGAAAAATACGGTACAGATTCAGGCTTAGTACCAAAAAGCTTAACCGATTATATTGAACAACGTCGTGGCTACGATTACTCGAAGCATGGTCAAAGCGATAACCCCTACCTAGACTTTATTACTGACGACATCGTCAAAAGCTTCTGTGTGTTAGGTGAAGCTGAAGATCACATTACTAAAATTCAGGCGCTTAAAAACGCTGGAACCACGCAATTTAATATCTATTTAGATAACGGTGATGAAGAAAATATTATCACTCGTTACGGCAAAGAAGTTATCCCTGCTTTCCGCTAAATTTGATGGCTAGCCTAGGGCGAGTTTCACGTAAATTATTGTCATTTAATTTGCGCGTAACTTAGCCCTACGCTATCGCGTTTTCTTATACCCATATCAATAAACCCTTTACCCCAAAACAGCTTTAACGCCCCAAAAACCCTACTTTATTCTTAAAAATCATTAATTTAACAACAATCCGTTCGAATTGGCCAATACCGCCTCATTGTTAATATATTGTAAATTCAGGAAAGTAAGTGCCACTTAGTTTCATAAACATGAAACATGACTTCGACACATGAATATTTACCCCTTGGTAAAACCCCTTTAGTTTCGTTAGAACAAAAGTTAATCAAATAAAAAACAAAAAATACTTCTATGTAGTTTGTAGATGTAACAACAACAAGAAGGGAACACATCATGAAATCGAAACAGACGCTATGCGCTTTAGCAATAGGATTGGCGCTTCAATCTTCCTACACTGCAGCAGCAGATTCGGTGGTACTTGAAAAAATTACGGTTACTTCGCAAAAGCGTGAGCAATACATAAACGACGTAAGTATTGCGGTAACGGCATTCAGTGGCGAGCAAATGGAGTCATTGGGTTTTGAAAGCAGCACCGACCTAATTGCATTTACGCCAGGTGTTTCCCTAGCTGGTGATATTGGTGGTCAACGCGCCATCTTTAATATTCGTGGTGTGGTACAAAACGATTACGCAGACATTGCTGAAGCTCCGGTGGCGGTATACGTAGATGGCGGGTACTTAGCCAGTACACAAGCGCAAACATTTGGTTTATTCGATATCGCCCGTGTTGAGATTTTGAAAGGCCCACAGGGCACCCTTTTTGGCCGGAACGCCACTGGCGGTATGGTAAATACCATTACAGCGAAGCCTACCGAAGAAGTGGAAGGTTACGCTGAACTCACCTTTGCTAGCTTCGAACAAAAACGGTTTGAAGGTGCGGTATCGGGCGCACTAAGCGACAAAGTATCTGGCCGTATCTCGGTGATGGCAAACAAGATGGGCAACATCCTTGAGAACGTGTATGAAGATGAAGCCGCGCCAGATACTCGTGCGGGCAGCATTGGCGGCGGTGAAGACGGTTACAACGACGATACCAAGGCATTCCGTGCTCAGTTAAACTTTGATTTAAGCGCTAATTCAAACCTATTAGTTAGTGCAAACTGGGCAGATACGACCAAAAGTGAAGGCCCTTATCAAGTGGTTAATACCACAGAAGTAAAAGACGCTGCTGGCAATGTTATTGATGTTATTTATGCCGCTGACGATCCACTAGGTTGTGACACTATTCAAGCTGGCGCTTGTGTAGATGGTAACTTTAACGGCGACCCACTGCGCCCAGTTCAAGGCGGTGACTTTAACGGTAATATCGACCCTGATGGAAGCGGCGAAAAAGTAAATAAAGACTTCGCCTTTGAAGATCAAAACAAAATTAAGTCTCGCGGCCTAGCAGCAACTTACGAATATGATTTTGACGACTTCACTTTTACCTCGGTGACCGACTGGAAGAACTTTACTCGCGTTATCGGCCTAGATTCAGATCAAACCGCCTCACCAGAATTAATTTTCCAGTCAGATGGCGACATTACCCAGTTCAGTGAAGAGTTGCGAGTAAGCGGCAACACCATGAACAGTAAATGGGTAGCAGGTTTCTATTACTTAAGCATTGAAACCGACTACTTACAAGGTCTAGCCGCAAGCCCAACAGGCGGCTATTTGGCCGGTGAAGAACAAAACACATTAGCCACTATCGATACCGATTCATACTCAGTATTTGGGCAAATCGACTACGATTTAACCGACGAACTAGTACTGGTATCGGGCTTACGATTAGTACGTGAAAATAAGTCGATGGACGGCCAGCTACGCCAAAATGCCAACTTGGTAGACCGTGATATTGAAGTAGATTACAGCCTTGATCCATTAGTAGATGTAGCCATGGATAACGATGAAACCATGTGGTCTGCAAAGCTACAGTTAGACTATAAACCAAACTCAGACACCCTGTTATATGCCGGTATTAACCGAGGCGTAAAAGCCGGTAACTTCAACGCGCCTTTAGGCGGCAGTTTTAGCACCTACGACGCTGAAGTACTTCTTGCCTATGAAGCGGGCGCGAAGCTAACCCTAATGGACGGCAAAGCACAGTTAAACAGTAGTATTTTCTACTATGATTATACTGACTATCAGTCGTTTTCATGGGTAAACAATGCCGGTGTGGTTTTCAACGAAGACGCGCAATTTACCGGTGCTGAAGTTGAACTACTATTAAACCCTATTGATGCGTTAGACATCATGTTCGGCGTGTCTTACACCGATGCCGTTGTTGAAGACTTAGAGGTGGCTTCAGGCGTATTTGTAGACACTACCCCGCCGTATACACCTGAATGGCAATCATCTGGTTTAGTGCGCTACACATGGGATATAGACAGCGGCAGTATTGCAGCGCTAATCAGTGGTTCATACCAGTCTGAATCTTTCCACAACGCGAGAAACTTTACGGCGCATACCATTGAAAGCCATTTCAAAGCTGATGCACGCATTACCTGGACTGACAAAGAAGATTTATGGAGCGTAGCCGCTTACGTAGATAACCTTACCGATTCAGATCACGAATTAATTGGTTTTGACGTATCAGGTTTCTACGGTACATCACAAATCTCTTATGCGAAACCACGCACTTACGGCGTAACCGTAAGACGTAATTTCTAATCTATGAAAGGTTAGCTGCGGATACAGATATAAAACCGCTCAACGAACATCCTGTAAGCAAAGGCCCCTTTTGGGGTCTTTTTATCTTTTATTTACGTGAATTTAGTTTAATCAAACTTACCCCATTCTACCTTCTCGTTGCCCGTGTAAAGCTTTAACGAGAGCAAGCCAACCCCCACCAAATACATATCATTCGCGCTAAAGTATTAGTGCGTTCACTTTATAAATCTTCTGCAGCAGAATGCTGCCAGCAGAGGCCCCCTCACCTCTCAACCCTCTTTAAAATTTCAAGTTTTGTTATAAGGGGGGATGGTGTGTTCCTCAGAAACCTTCTACAGCATGGAAGCTGTAGACAGGCCCTCTCACCGCCAAATTCCACCTTGAACAAGAGTGTTAGTGCGTTCACCTTAGAAATCTTCTGCAGCATGGATGCTGCCAGTAGAGGCCCCACACCTCTCAACCCTCTCTAAAATTTCAAGTTTTGTTATAAGGAACACACCATCCCCCTACCACGCCAAATCAAGGCTTGATATTTAAATTTCTTTCGCTTTATACTGAATATAGTTACTTGTCGGAGTGCTCAACTGAATTAATCCAGTGAGCTGAGACCGCGAAAGCGGGATCCGTTGAACCTGATCAGGCTAATACCTGCGAAGGGAACAAGAAAGTACAAAGTGGTAAGTCGTAAATTGTAAAAGTGAAACCATGTAGTATGGCAAGAATTTATCCTGCGGGATTTTGCCTGTAGTACCGGTCATGCTTTTGCGCCCTTTGTATTCTCTCCTCCACTCCTGACAAGCATTTTATAACCTAAACTAACAGGCGAAAATGCTATGTCGACTCGACGCGAACAGCGCCAACAGGCGCAAAACTTTATTAATCAATTGGCTGGTGAAGCCTACCCTAATTCTACTCGTCATTACGAGACAGGCAGCCGCGACGATATTAACGTTGCCATGCGACTGATTCATCAGCACGACAGCTTAATAGGCGGCACCGAAGAAAACCCCATATTTGAAAGTAACCCACCCATTGGGGTTTACGATACGTCCGGCCCTTACGGCGATCCAGACGTGACCATTGACGTGCAAAAAGGGTTAGCGCCGCTACGAGGCAACTGGATTAAAGCACGTGAAAATACATACGAACTTGAAGGCGTATCGTCACGCTTTGCGAAACAGCGTGAGCAAGATATTGTCACCGAAGATTTTCGCTTCACCCGAACGCTAAAACCACGTAAAGCCCTAGAAGGTAAAAACGTGACACAGCTGCATTACGCTCGCCAAGGCATTATCACGCCCGAGATGGAATACATTGCTATTCGGGAAAACATGGGGCGTGATGCATTAAAAGACAGCCCGCTAAGTCAGCAACACAAAGGCGAACACTTCGGGGCCAACCTGCCTTCGAACATTACCCCTGAGTTTGTTCGCCAAGAAGTGGCAGCAGGTCGCGCGATTATTCCTGCGAATATAAACCACCCTGAACTAGAACCCATGATTATTGGCCGCAACTTTTTAGTAAAGATTAACGCCAACATTGGGAATTCAGCGGTAACCTCGTCTATTGAAGAGGAAGTGGAAAAGCTGGTGTGGTCTACACGCTGGGGCGCCGATACCATTATGGATTTATCCACCGGCCGTAACATTCACGAAACCCGTGAATGGCTGCTTCGAAACAGCCCAATCCCTTTAGGTACTGTGCCCATCTACCAAGCCCTCGAGAAAGTAAATGGCGTGGCTGAAGATCTTACCTGGGAGTTGTTTAAAGACACCCTTATCGAGCAAGCCGAACAAGGGGTAGATTACTTCACCATTCACGCAGGCGTATTGCTTGAATACGTGCCACTTACCGCAAATCGAGTAACGGGCATTGTGTCGCGCGGCGGCTCTATTATGGCCAAGTGGTGTTTAAGTCATCACAAACAGAGCTTTTTGTACGAACGATTCCGCGATATTTGTGAAATTTGTGCCGCTTATGATGTATCGCTTTCTTTAGGTGACGGATTACGCCCAGGCAGCGTAGCCGATGCAAACGATGAGGCACAATTTTCTGAACTTCGCACCTTGGGTGAGCTCACTAAAATAGCCTGGGAATACGATGTTCAGGTTATGATTGAAGGCCCAGGACATGTGCCAATGCATATGATTAAAGCCAACATGGAAGAGCAACTAACCCATTGTCATGAAGCGCCTTTTTACACGTTAGGCCCGTTAACTACCGATATTGCGCCAGGTTACGACCACTTTACCTCAGGCATTGGTGCCGCCATGATTGGGTGGTATGGCTGCGCCATGCTTTGTTACGTTACCCCTAAAGAACATTTGGGCTTACCAAACAAAGAAGACGTTAAGCAAGGGCTAATTACCTACAAAATTGCGGCACACGCGGCCGACTTAGCCAAAGGTCACCCTGGTGCACAAATTCGCGATAATGCCATGTCGAAAGCTCGCTTTGAGTTTCGTTGGGAAGACCAGTTTAACCTAGCATTGGACCCTCATACCGCCCGAGCCTATCACGATGAAACCCTACCCAAGGCCTCAGGTAAAGTGGCACATTTTTGTTCTATGTGTGGCCCCAAATTTTGCTCTATGAAAATTTCTCAAGAAGTGCGAGATGTAGCCAAAGCTAATCAGGAAAAAGGCATGCAAGACATGGCTACCGCCTTTAACGAATCTGGCGCCGCGCTATATCACGGTGCCGATACCAAGGTACAGCTACCGTGAGCGAAGCTTCAACACAAGACACACTTAAAGCTGCGACACAAGCCATGAGCGAAGAGCCTGTTGCGTGGGTTATTGGTGGCATAGATACAAGTGGAGGCGCGGGTATTACCCGCGACGCCATCACACTTGCTGATATAAGTGTGCATGCATGCGTATTAACCACACAAGTCGCTAACCAGTCTCATTCAACAATGCGAAGTGCATCGGCATTGAGTATCGAAACGCTCAATGCACAATGGCAAGCGCTAGAAATCGAACTTCCCCCTAAGGCAATAAAAATTGGCGCAATTGCAAACACACCACAAGCCCTGTTCTTGTGTGAGCATGTGACAAAAATAAAACAATATAAAAGCACAAGTTGTTTTGTTGTTTGGGATCCGGTGTTGGTGAGTTCTTCAGGAGGTGTATTAAGTGAACTTAGCCAACAAAGTGTTGATGCGCTTATTGCGGCTGTGGATATTGTAACCCCTAACGTGAAAGAGCTATCCCAGTTATCAGGCTGGCCTGTGCACTGTGAAAAATCACTGTTAGCAGCGGCAAAGGTGCTTATCGCCCGTGGCGCTAAGGCGGTATACGTGAAAGGCGGCCACGCGCATTGGCAAAGTACAGCCATTGATACTTTTGTGTCTACGCATGCGGTTCGAATTTTTCAGCAACCCCGAGACAACATGGGGAACCTTAGAGGTACAGGCTGCATGTTTGCCAGTGCATTAGCTGGTTTTGTGGCAAGCGACTATGATATTCAAGATGCGCTAACGCTCGCTAATGCTTACCTGCATAAAGTGCGCAACGCATCCTTGCTTTCTACCAATTCCGTCTGTTCTGCCGATCATATACATTGCGCAGGATTGGTTGGTTTTCCATTAACACCGGTACACTACCCTTCCGTTCGCTTTGGTGAAAGCGACCCAATCCGGCGTCAAACCCCAATGCATTTCCCTAGATTAACCGACACTTCGTTAGGGGTTTACCCAGTACTGAACGATATATCGCAATTGGAAGCGCTAGTAGAGGCAGGCGCCGTGATTATTCAATTACGAATAAAGTTTGGCACTCAAGATGATAAGTCTTTACAAATTGCTAAGGCTGTTGAGATGGTAAAAAACACGCCCTGTCAGTTATTTATTAATGATGACTGGGAGCTAGCCATCAAGCATGGTGCTTACGGCGTGCACTTAGGCCAAGAAGATCTCGAAACAGCCAACTTACACGCCATCTCGCGTGCAGGACTTAGATTGGGCATTTCAACCCACGGTTACTGTGAACTTCAACGTATAAAATGGCTAAACCCCTCATACATTGCACTTGGCCATATATTTCCCACCACCACCAAAGATATGCCATCGAAACCTCAAGGACTCGATCGCCTTTCACGTTACGTTCGTCTTTGTGGAGATACGCCAACAGTGGCCATTGGCGGTATTAACTTGGCGCGAATTAATCCGGTAGCCAGTACTGGTGTATCGGGTATTGCAGTAGTACGTGCTATTACGCAAGCAAAGGATCCCGCGGCGGCATATCACAACCTGCGACAACAGATGAGTGGTGGCGAGGTAATTAGCGATATCATTGATGATGACACCGACAAAGTTAGCACTTCGGTTCAACACGGACTTAACCATGAATAGTGTGCACTTATCTAGCGACGACATCAGCCGCTATAGTCGCCAGTTGATGCTAGATGACATTGACGAAAAAGGGCAAGCGCGCCTTAAACAAGCTTACGCGGTTATCATCGGGCTAGGTGGGCTGGGCTCCTTGGTTGCACGTTATTTGGTAGGTGCAGGTATTGGCAAAGTATTGCTGGTAGATAACGACACTGTGGATAAAAGTAACATTCATCGGCAAGTGCTGTTCAACCAAGAACATATCGGCCAGCACAAAACCCAAGCTAGCTATGCCCAATTGCGCCTTGTAAACCCAAACACCCAAATTGAACTGGCCGAGGTTCAAGCAAATAGCAGTAACTTAGTCTCATTGATATCCGGTGCCCATTGCGTGCTTGATTGCAGCGACAACATCACTACCCGAAAAGCCATTAATGCTGCTTGCGTTAACCAGCGCACAGCACTTTTTATTGCCGCCGCCAGCCAGTACAGCTGGCAAGCGTTAAACCTGCAGTTGAATGAAAACAACCATGGTTGCTATGCATGCTTGCTTGCCCAAACCAAAGTACAAGAAGACTGTATCAGCCAAGGGATTTTAGGCCCGGTGGTAGGTATGGCCGCGTGCTATCAAGCTACCCAAGCCCTGCTGTATATGGCCAACCCCAAGGTAAACATTGCGTGGGGGCAATACACCATCATGAATGTGGCCTCCGCACAGTTTCAATCTTTCTCACTTCCGCCTTATAAACACTGCGAGGTATGCCAATGTCACACATAAATATTTCATTAAATGGTGAGCAGGCTAACTGTGCACCAAATACGTCGGTGTTAGCATTTCTAACAGCCCAAGGCGTAAGCCAAGACGGCACTGCTGTGGCTAAAAACGGCAGTATTTTAGCCAAGCCTCTTTGGGGTGACAGCCACTTACAACATAACGACAAGCTTGACGTTTTCACGCTTGTAGCAGGAGGGTAAATGCTTACCTTAGCTAACCAGACATTTTCATCACGCCTATTAATGGGCACAGGTAAATTTAGCTCGCCTAGCATAATGAAACGCAGTGTGAAAAGTGCCAAAAGCACCATGGTGACGCTAGCCATGAAACGGCTTTCAGCGCACATTGAACACGATAATTCCTTAGCACTGTTGAAAGAATTAGACGTTACGCTATTGCCAAATACTTCCGGAGCAAAAAATGCACAAGAAGCCATTTTTGCCGCTGAGTTAGCCTACGAAGTACTAGGTTCCCCATGGATAAAGTTAGAGATTCACCCTGACCAGCAGCACCTTTTACCTGACCCTATCGAAACCTTACAGGCTGCCGAAGCATTGGTGAAAAAGGGGTTCAATGTACTACCGTATTGCCATGCTGACCCTGTGCTTTGTCGGCGATTAGAAGAAGTGGGCTGCGCTGCAGTTATGCCATTAGGCGCGCCTATTGGCACCAACCAAGGGTTACAAACGGCGCCTTTTTTGCGCATTATTATTGAGCAAGCGAATGTGCCCGTTATTGTTGATGCGGGTATTGGCAAACCTAGCGAAGCCATGGCGGCAATGGAGATGGGCGCTGATGCCGTATTAGTCAATACAGCCATTGCTACCGCAGGCAACCCCGTTGCCATGGCCAGTGCTTTTTCTAAGGCCGTTGAAATAGGCCGCAAAGCCTACGAAGCGGGCATGCCCAACACACAGCAAAATGCCAAGCCTTCTAGCCCCTTAACACAGTTTTTGGTGCAGGAGTAGTTAGTCATGCGTATAGCAAGCACACTCATGTCGCAAGACTTATCGAATATAACCCTTTCTATCCAAAGCAAAACCAGCAAGCACGTAGAACAAGCGTTGGTTAAAACAAGTCGAAATTTAGATGATTTCATGGCGTTGATATCACCTGCCGCCACACCTTATGTAGAAGAGATGGCTACGCAATCTAAAATGCTAACCCGCGCACGATTTGGCAATACCATGGGGTTATTTGTGCCGCTATACCTTGCCAACTTGTGTGCGAACGAATGTACCTACTGCGGCTTCACCATGAGTAACAAAATAAAACGCACGGTGCTAAACCTGAGCCAAATAGAAAGAGAAATAGCCGCCATTACCGATATGGGGTTTTCACAAGTATTGCTGGTAACAGGGGAGCACGAACAAAAGGTAGGCATGCCTTATTTTAGTGAAGTGTTACCTACAATCAAGGCTAAAGTGAGCAATGTAATGATGGAAGTACAGCCGTTGCCACAAAAAGACTACGAAACCTTAAAGTCGTTAGGGGTGGATGCGGTACTGGTTTACCAAGAGACCTATAACCCTCAAGCTTACGCCCGATACCATACAAGAGGTAAAAAGCAGGATTTCTTATGGCGTTTGCAGGCTAGCGATCGTATTGGCGCGGCAGGTATCGATAAAATAGGCATAGGTGCCTTATTAGGGCTAGGTGATTGGCGCACCGATAGTGTGATGACAGCCCTTCACGGCCAACTAATTCAGCAACATTACTGGCGAAGTCGAGTGGCGATTTCTTTCCCCAGGTTACGACAATGTGAAGGCAACACTAACGATTCAGCTAATTTATTAACCCAGCAGTTTCCTAACGAAACACAACTATTGCAATTGATATGCGCTCACCGTTTGTTTAACCCACAAGCCGAATTGTCCCTATCTACCCGTGAATCGGCGCGATTTCGCGATGGTGTGTTGCCATTAGGTATTACCTCGATGTCAGCAGGGTCACAAACTCAACCAGGCGGTTACAGTGCGCCGTCAGAAGCGCTTAACCAGTTTGATATAGATGATACTCGCCCCGTAAATTTGGTAGCCGCGGCTATTGAAGCGAAAGGATTGGAGCCCGTATGGAAAGACTGGATGGCTTTTAGCTAGCCATTTTGTATATCTCTTTTTCTAACCACTGGCGTTCGCCTATTTCTAGTCGCTGGATATAGCTATAACACTTTCCCATCATGCTAGTTAAGCGATGAGTAAACGTTTATTGTTTCTGAGTGTTAATCCAAAAAGCCCTTTGTAAGCTACTATTACTAAGCAGCTTTGTTTTAACAGTGGAAAAAGGATGGCAATGAAGAATATCAATGTAAGAAGATTAGCGTTGATCGCAGGGGTATTAACCCTTGGTACACTCACCGCCTGCGGCGATCATTCCAATTCAGAAGCCCATGTCCACGCCCAAAATGAAGCAAGAAAACAAAGTACAACCGCTTCACTCCCAACCATTACCAACTACTTTACTGATGACGTTATAGTTAGTGACAGTCTTGTAGAATGTACATTAAGCGATGGAACCGAAACTAGCTGTTACATCGTTACTATGCCCATAAATAGTGAAATTGATGTTGGCCACGACAAAGGCCCTTGGTGCCCACGTAATATTAGCGATACCGCTGAAGACGCGGGTATTTGGTTAAATGATAACGAAGTATACGATGCAGATGGCAATTTTATCGAAAACCTAGCCACCTTCTATAGTGACGACAATTGGCAGCTATTTAACCCTGAAACTGGCGAAATTAAAGTCACTGACAGCAAAGATGCTTGCCTTGCAGCTGCGCGACCCGATGTCGACCCCAAATATCAGAACTACTGCGTTGAATGCCAAGCTGAATACGCAGAAGATGTTGAACCACAAAAGTACCTCATTCCCGCCTACCCTGAAAAAGCCTCACGTATTACCCAATTCGACCCTCATGGTGGTGTCGGCCTTGCATTTAACGGTGTAAAGATGGATGCGCCGGCACCGGTTGATGCCATATTAGGCGCCTACACTCTGGCACCTTTTGATGACTGCGGTGGCCATGTTAACCCGCATGTTGGGTACCATTACCATGCAATTACCGAGTGCTCATCTATTGATACTGCGCTTTCTACCCACGGAAAAATGTTAGGTGTGGCACTAGACGGTTTTACTATTTTTGAACGCAAACACCCTGATGGGTTAGTGCCTGATGATCTTGATGACTGTGGTGGGCATGCTATCGATGGAAGTGGTGTTGGTGGACAAGAAGGAATTGGTTACCACTACCATGCGGGAGATGCTGGAAGTAACCAAATTTTAGCCTGCTTCAGTGCACCTTCAGGTTGCGCTATTGAAGGTGACAGTATGCATTGCGATGTGCGACGTGGACCGCCAGGAAATCGTCCACCGCCACCCAAACCATCTTAAGAAGATGGATTAGATTTTCTAACGTGAATAAATAATAAATGTTTTTTGCGTTATATCTATTTTGCCTCTACAATCCGCGCAAATTTTAGCCAAACCTTTTTAAATGTTAAATAACAGGCTTGGCGTTTCGCGCTGCCGTGCTTAGCGGTGAATGCACTCTTAGTTTTTTAGAAATATAGCCCCCAAGTAGGACAAGTCGTTGGACACTGTAGAATTTATTCAAATTCGGAGATTTATTGTAAAGCTTGGCAAAATGCTGCATAAGTACGGTACACCTGCTTTTCGACTAGAAGCTTACTTATTAGAAGTAGCTAGCTACTTGGGCGTGCACGCCTCATTCATTTCTACCCCAACTTCATTAACTTTTGTTATTTGGAGTGACAGGCACGAAGACGAATACAACCATGCATCTCGCCTACTGCCAGGCGACTTAGACATGAATGCGTTATCACTTACCGACGAACTAGCAAGTTCATTACTCAGTGGTGATTTAACGCTTGCCGAGGCTGATAAGCGCTTAGACGAAATAGATGCTATGGGAAGCCCATATGGAAAATGGCTGACTGGTGGCGCTTATGGTATGGCTACCAGTGCCTTTGCCATGCTAATGGGTGCAAGTTGGGCAGAGATTGGTTGGTCAGGGTTGTTAGGCTTACTCGCCTATGTGTGGACACTTTGGTCCCAGCGCTCTAAGCGGGTTAACTTAATGCTTGAACCGGCTACAGCCTTTATTGCCGCCTTATTAACTTGTGCTATTGGTACTTATATCGACCCAGGTATTAATATCCCTCTTATCGTACTTTCCTCGGTAATTGTATTTGTTCCTGGCCTTGCCCTTACCATGGGGCTTGCCGAGCTTTCATCACGCAATATGGTATCGGGCACCGCTCGCACCATGGACGCGGTAATGCAGTTGTTTAAGCTTTACTTCGGTGCTTTTTTAGGCGTATCTGCAGGCTTTAGCTTATTTGGCGAGAATGTGTATCAACCTGCCGAGTCTTTGCCTTATTGGGCAACGTGGTTATCAGTATTTTTGTTATGTTTAGCGCTAGTGGCTATATTTCGCACAAGGGTTAAACATATTCCGTGGGCAATGGCGGCAGCCTTTATTGCATACAGTGCCACGGCGTGGAGCTCTGACTATATGAGCCAAGGTTTAGGGGCTTTCGTGGGAGCCTTCGCGCTAGGTCTCTTTGCCAATGCGTTTACCCGCATTGCAAATCAGCCTGCTACCATTGTGGCTATGCATGGGTTGATTGTATTGGTACCGGGGTCTAAAACCTATATTGGGTTAAACTCGTTTATTTCGGGGCAAGACTTTGTACAAGCTGATCATTTAGGTCAGGAAGTGTTCTTGATTTTTATGTCGCTAGTAGCAGGGCTTATATTTGCTAACGTTGTAATGCCAACTAAAAAAGCCCTGTAGTGCGGGGGTAGCTTAGCAAGATACATCGACTTTTCGTCACGTATTCATGCTTGTAAAAGGTATCACTTGGGAAATAACAGCGTTATGAATAACGCTGTTATTCGCCCTATTTTAATAGCTTCATTAATGCCTTTCCTAAACGCACGTTAAGCGCCCCTGCGGCGACGGCTTCAGCGGAATTCTCCATAAATTTTGCACTTAACGAACCGCCAATTTGATTGGCTACTTCATCGGTAGCCAAGTCGAATACCCCCTGTGCGGCAATATTTTGGGCAAGTACGCCGAGTAGTTTCCAATTGCCTATGGTGCCGGGTCGAAGGCCATAAATTTTGGCCATACGCCTAATGGTACGAAAGCTTATCCACATGACTGCAAAGGTTTGAATTAAATTATTAGGGCTAATAAATGCCAAGCTTCCTGCGGTTATCGACTCTTTGTTTAGCACTTTCTGCGCTTTTTGCTGCACCGCGTTTAATACCGTATCGTGATACAGCCCCAGCCGCTCTTTGGCAGACATATCATTGTGCAGCTGCTTTTGGTAAATAGCGAAACAGTGCGCAGCATAAGACGATGATGTAAAACGGCTACCATGGCGTTTGAGTACTTTGTCGACGGTCTCAATGCTATCTTCACCGGTTAACGAAGCGATAGTTTGCCCATCATCAATGGCCTTATTGATTTGCTTATAACCTCGCCATTCTCGAAAGCTCAAATAACTGAAACAGGCCACAAAACCACTAAGTAGTACGGCCAAAGCAGTGCTAGCAATGGGATGCTCAGCTACGCTTGCCGTAAGCGTGGTGTAGGCATCGAAAACAAAGAAGCCAATAATGGAAAGTACACCTAGCCCCAAGGTTAATCCGCCAGTAGAAATACGCGCTTTTGCGCTGTCCATTTGCCATTCGTTGGTTTCAGTTTTTGCGGGCATCGCCGTATCCGGGGGCGTAACATCAATACGCTGCTTTACTACTTTGGGGCGATAGGCTGGCGGAGTTGCACTTGCTAGTTTCTCGGTATCTTTATACATCGAGCTTTGTTCATCCATCGAGCTTTGTTCGCTCATCGAGTCTTGTTTATTCATTGGAAACTCCTTCGGCCAATAAGAATTGCAGTAGTCTGTCCAACCCTCTGCCGGATAGTATTCGCGCCATATAGTCTTGCGGCACTTGGGTGTTCAATACTGGAAAATGTGCATCTGCTTCCATGGCTTTAAGTGAAGCCGGTATCGGTTCAAATGCCGCTTCTACATAACCATTCTCGGCATCTTGATAACGCAATGCATTTGGCGAGCTGCCTTCATCCGTGACTTGTATTGCCGATACTAAAAAATGCTCAAACTTAATAGGCTTATCAACAAACCGAGCTCTTGCACCTTCGGTGACCTGCTTGAGTAACGATAACAAGTTTTCGCGCTCAGACACCGGGATTAAATCCGCTTTTGTGGCTACAAAAGCCACTCGGCCAATGGCTTCTTTGCGCATAACATTACGGGCAAACCACCCTGTTTGGCCATACACAAAGGTGTCGGCCAAATGACTAAGCGTTTCTTTTAATTGATACAAATGCTGGCGGCTGTGATTTAACCCCTCGAATAAATCGACCAAAATAATTTGTTTGTCGGTTTCCCGAAATACAGACTGTTTTAACGGCGTTAACCAGTCTTTTTGAAACCTCGTAAAATGCGCATCAAATACCTTATACCAAGGATGAGATACATCGCTGGTAATACTTGATGGTAACGGCGCAAAGCCTAACTGCTGCCAGTCAAAATCACTCGAATCTAATAAGAAGCTGCCGGGTTGTAGCAAGGATATTCCATTTTTTTTCGCCACCACTAAATAATGTCGATAGGCACTCACGAGCGCGTTAATGTTCTCTTGTGTGGGCAGTTGTTCGAAGTCAAAGGCGTTAACCACCGTTTTCCACTCATTAGCAAAATGCTGCTGAGGCCCGCTACTTAATTGCGCCCATGCAGAATCAGACCACTGAGCGTAGGTTTTACCTAGCATAGGAATATCGGTTATCCACTCCCCTGGATAGTCGATAAATTCAAAAACAATATCGGTGTGGGGCAAAAGGTGGCGCTTAATACTCATGGTTTGTGTTAACCGCACAACAAGCTTAAACCCATAAGCTTCTTCGGTAGCCTCAGGCCACCGACCTGATGCCAGCGCATCCATGTTCTCTTTGAGAGGGAAAGGCTTGTACCCGTCTATGGGTTCAATCCGCATGAATTCTACCTGTGAAGGCGGAAGATATCGCAACAAAGGCATACAAGCATAACCTTCTTCGCTGCGACTTTTCAGCATGGTCATTAAGCTGGTGAACAACATAGATTTTCCGCTTCGGCTTAAGCCGGTAATGGTAAATCTATGGGTTTCTTTACTGAAAATATCAGACAGGGTTTCCCCTGATGCTGACGCGGCTAAGCGCATCTTATCAAGTAAAGAAGACAAACTGTTTTGCATGAGCCACCCGTTTCCTTTTAGTTGCACTTAACCATACGTGCCTTTACATAATGTGGTCATTAATTGATGTAAGACAAGCATATTGCACGTTTTGTTACAACTTCCGAAATTTACCTTAATCTAAGTTGACGACTATATGACGCACTGATACATAAGATAATATGCATATAATAATTTGTTTACTTTGTGCTTAGTCTTTAACGTTAATAGTAAAAAGGATCATCAAATGAGCAAGTCGTACCCTGATATAACTAAACGCATTTCAGATAACATGAAGTCTCTTCGAGCTGGCATACCCGACACCATGCAAGGTTTTTCAGCTATGGCGAAAGCAGCAACTCAAGACGGCGCCCTAGATAAAAAAACCAAAGAGCTAATTGCATTAGCCATTGGTATTTCAACGCGGTGTGACGGCTGCATTGGCTTTCACGTAAAAGCACTGGTCGATTTAAACGTAACCAAAGAAGAGTTAGAAGAAACCCTAGGCATGGCCATTTATATGGGTGGCGGCCCATCATTAATGTATGCCGCTGATGCCATGTTAGCCTACGAGCAATTTACCCAAGGGTAATACACGTTAACTGAAGAGAGCGTGCTGGCTTTGTCATTAGGAGGCTTTGTCTTTAAAAGGCTTTGTATTAAAGCGGCTACCGCTATAGCGCTCTTACATACAGCCGCTTTCGCACTTTTGCAATATGCACTTTTACTGAACCCACTAGTGCTGAGCGGTTTTGCCGAACAGCTTTCTGTTAATGCGATTTTTGGCTGAATGCCAGTGATTTTTTGGCAGGGTTGGCGCATTCTCGATAACGTGGTCAAAGGGAATATCAACCAACTGCACCGGTGCCACATGGGCACAGAAAATCGTTTCTATAGACGACTGTGCGATGCGTTGTAACGACTTACGGTACTGATTCGGATGACACAAGGGGTAAGGTGGTACTAACTCACCTTTTACCTTCACCAATAAATCGGCAACGTAAGCTTGTCGGGTGGGTTCGTGCATAATGCTTATATCGTGATCAGTGTGACCAGGTGAGTAAAGCACTTTCCACTCGTTAAATAAGGGCAGATTTTGATTATCTTCCAACAGAATATCAGCACACAATACAGGGTTATACCAAATAGACTCTCGCTGCTTGCCTATACGGTTTGCCACCCACCATGTCAGGCCCAAATCAATGGCGTGAGCTGCTCTGCCCATTAAACCTGCATACCAACTTTTTGCTTTTGGGTGCGCTGCAATAGGCGCCTCGGTTAACGCTTTTAGTCGAACCGCCCCACCAGCATGATCGGGGTGCATATGTGTGACCACAATTAATTTTAAGTCGCTTAACGGCCGATGCAAGGTATCAGTGATAAACCGGCTCACCGTTTCAACATCTGCGCGGCTACAGCCATCTAATAGCAGTAAGCCATGGTCGTGCTCTGCTAGGTAGATGTGTTGAATGTAGCCAGAAATGGTGTGGATCTTCATATAGATTCTCAAGGCGTTAAACGCTGTCATCATTGATACGTGCGCTTCAAATGTGGCATGTTTTATAGCGCAGCAAGCCAATAATTTATACTGAAATACTAGCAAACATTACACGCAACAACCAGTTCATGCAAATAACTGTAATACTAGCGCCTTTAGCCACATTAATCCTGGCTCGCCCTCTTGATGCTGATGCCAGTACAGATGTGTTTCTAATGCAGGTAGGTCGAATGGCAGTGCCGCGATACTTAAGCTTTCGTCAGCAAGGGCGCTGGCAATGGAGCCTGGTAAGGTTAACAGTGCGTTGGTGTTCGCGGTAACCTCTGCCGCTGCTCTATAATTTTGACAACGCCATAGTGAAGGGCGACTTACGCCAAGTTGCTGCAGGGCAATCTCTTCTACCGATGCCCCTTTAATTCTATTCGACACTGTAATATGACGGGCATTAAGGTAAGCCTCTGCACATAGGCTGTTACGTAAATCATGCTGTGTATTCATTAGTACAGCGTAGTTGTCACGGGTTAGCAAACAATGTTCAACCGGCGGCGAAATTGGCCGCCCTATGTCTACCACTAGATGTAAATTGCGATTGCTTAAGTCGGCCACCATAGTGTCACGATTTAATCGCGCACTCACAATTTCAACATTAGGTGCATGCACTTCAAGTTTTGCCAATAGTGCAGGGAGAACACTGAGTTCTAGCGATTCCTGCATAGCAATAACAAAGCGCTGATGGCTGTGAGCTGGATTAAAGGCCGTAAATTCACTTAATGCACGGCGAATATTGGCTAGCGCTTCTAGAATTTGAGGTGCTAAACGTTCGCAGGCGGCAGTAGGCAGCATGTGATTTTTTTCACGAACAAATAGTGGGTCGCCAAGAATTTCGCGAAACCTTCGCATTGCATGGCTAACCGCTGATGGGGTGATATGTAGCGATTCAGCTGCATGGGTCATGTTACGCTGCTGCCACAAGGCCTCAAACACTTTCAGTAAATTTAAGTCGAGCTTTTCGAATTGTCGATTATCTTGCATAAAGACTTATTCCTATGGTGCCTGAAACGCTCGGTTCACACGCTACTTAGCAAACCAACTCTTAAAACCAGCTTCAATACCGGCATTGGCACTGGTTTTGAGACTGGTTTGTAAGAGCAATGCTTCATGAATGCAATTCACAACACTGTCGGACTACATTTCATTTCATTCATTCTAGTAACTAAACTACTCTATAGCTATCAAATTTATTGCCCACTGCTTTTTAACCTAATCGCCATTTGTTAAGCACCCGAGGATAGTCATGGATTTTTCGCATAACGATAAAACAAACGCCCTACTCGAAAAACTTGATGCATTTATTGCTGAACATATCGAGCCCATTGAAAATGAAGTTTATGATTTTCATCATAAAGAGAATCACCACAGTGATTGGAAGAAATGGAAGCTACACCCTGGCACCGAGGCACTAAAACGAAAAGCGCGCGAGGCAGGGTTAGCCAATTTGTTTTTACCCGATGCTGAGCTTGGCAAAGGGTTAACTACCCTTGAATATGCGCCCATGGCTGAGCGTATGGGCAGATTTCTTTTCGCCCCTGAGATATTCAACTGTAACGCGCCAGATACAGGCAACATGGAAGTGCTTTATCACTTTGGTAACGAAGCCCAAAAAGCCAAGTGGCTTACGCCGTTACTAGCAGGCGAAATACGTTCCGTGTTTGGTATGACAGAGCCTGACGTAGCATCGTCTGACGCCACCAATATGGCAGCAACCATTATTGAAGATGGCGATGATGTAGTGATCAACGGTAAAAAATGGTGGTCTACTGGTTTAGGCCATCCTAATGCAGCGTTTACCATATTCATGGGCTTATCTAACCCAGAAAATGACAAACACAGCCGCCATAGCATGGTGATTGTGCCACTAGATACACCAGGAATTACCATAACCCGTATGCTAGATGCGTATGGCGATTACGATGCCCCTTATGGTCATGGTGAAATGCATTTTGATAATGTACGGGTAAGTAAAGAAAACCTAGTGATGGGTTTAGGTAAAGGCTTTGCAATTGCTCAAGGCCGTTTAGGCCCTGGCCGAATTCACCACTGTATGCGCGCCATCGGCATGGCTGAAAAATCACTAGAGCTTGCCCTTAAACGTGGCCACGAACGGGTCGCGTTTGGTAAGCCCATTATTCGCTTAGGCGGTAATTTAGAGCGTGTTGCTGAAGCACGTATGGCCATAGAGCAAGCCAGACTATTAACCCTTCATGCCGCATGGAAGATAGACAACCTTGGCGTGAAGCACGCCATGACAGAAATATCTGCCATTAAAGTGGTGGTGCCTAACATGCTGCAATCGGTAGTAGACATGGCACTACAAATTCACGGCGGTGCAGGCATGTGTAGCGACTTCCCATTAGCAAGATTTGCCGCAGGCGCTCGCGCACTTCGATTAGCCGATGGCCCTGATGAAGTACATAAAGGCATGGTGTCGCGTATAGAGCTTAGAAAGTATCAGCAGGTAGAACAGCCTTGAGCGGGTAAACAAAAAAAAGGCCTACTTTTCTAAGTAGGCCTTTTTTTCTAATTCACTCTTCAGTATTAGGTGTTCAAACGAATAGTGTGTACGCTACTCTCTGTCTTCATTTAAACGGCTATGAAGAAACTCAAGTTTGGCAAAACTTTTGTTCAACTCAGGGTTTGTCATAACTAACGCCGCTACATGTTCATAGCTTTCTTCGCGGGTTTGCTTAGTTAAAAAGCGAATCATATCGTCGCTAGGCAATCGACTCAATTCAATTTCTGTGCCCATAGACGCTTGTATATACATTGCTCGCGCAGTTCTAACATACCGAGGCTCACAGGTTTTTTTGGCAATTTTACTGCCTAGAGGGCGATGGTAAGAACATAGCACGTCAAACTTCGCTACTTCATTTATTTCATGATACATATCCAAGAAATCAAATTTAGCTTTATCAAATTCACGCTGTAATTGGGGCTTTGTTTTTTGGCCAAGTATTTCAAACTGCTCATACTTTCGAGTTTTATCGTGCTGCGCAAATACTGCACTACTAAACAGTAAGGTAACGACTGTGAATAAACCTGTTAGGTACTTAACGGGGGTGCTAGATATAGCGAAAGTGGTGTATGACTTCATCATGTATTCCTTTATTGATGTGGTAAACTTAACCTAGCACATGAACAATATTTAGGCAAAAAAATGGCATCCTACATACTTACTGCAGCCTGTGCTCCACGCTTTCTTAGCTACACCTTCTTTTTTACGCCATGCTACCCACGGTGCTTTTGAAGCGGCGCAGAGCAATATAATAAAATACCCCCCCAATGACAGTTAGCGCAATAAGTTGGGGGTACACCACACTTAGCCCTGCCCCTCTGTACAGCACACCTTGTGATGCCATAACAAAGTGAGTATTAGGGGCAATAAGCATAATGTTTTGAATTAGTTCAGGCATACTTTCTCTTGCTGTTACTCCGCCAGATAATAACTGAAGCGGCAATAATACAAGAATGAGTAAAAGCCCAAACTGCGGCATAGAGCGTGCAATAGTAGCCATGAATATACCTAAACTGCTCACCGCAAATAGGTGAATAGCCACCGCCAGCATAAATAACCACACATCGCCATTAATAGGAACGCCCAGTACGTATTGAATGACCAAATACACCGACATGAGTGTAGCAAGCCACACCATCAACAATGTTGCGGCAATTTTCGATAACATTATTTCACTGCTTGATACTGGCATTGCCAATAAATGCTCTATTGTACCCCGCTCTTTTTCTCGAATAAGCGCCGCGCCCGATAAAATAATCGCAATCATTGTCACCGCATTAATGAGCTCCATCACTGAACCAAACCAGAAACTTTCTAAGGCAGGGTTAAACCGCGCGCGCATGATTAAATCTACGGTATAACTGGTTTCTGACTTATACCCCGCCACATAAGCGGCCACCTCTTCGCCGATAATTTCAGTAATATAGCCGTTACCGGTAAACGCCTGGCTAATGCGGGTAGCATCTACGTTAACTTGCACATCAGGCACTGAACCCTTCATTACGTCTTTTTCAAATTCAGGAGGTATCGTCACGACAAAGGTGTACTTACCCGTATCTAAGCTGGGGGTAACGTCTTGTTCAGAAATAATGACGGGGGTTAAAAAATAGGGAGGCACAAAGCCGTCTATCACCCGATGAGAAAGCTGCGAACGGTCATGATCCACAAACGCAATCGGCGCGTTATGCAAAGACTCAGGTACTGCTGTGGCCGCCGTGTAAATGTTTAAGGTGAACACATAGAAAATGAGCACCAACATCACAGGGTCGCGCCATAAGCTCCACAATTCTTTTACACTAAGATGCAATACATTGTTAAGTTTCATGACTTAGCGCTCCTGCTTCTTAAGTAGCACCACTGACAACCACAAGGTAATAGGAATGCTGATAGCGATGGCATATACCGCAAAATCTAATGAACCAAAGCCCAACCCTTTACTGAAAATGCCTCGACTGGCTAATAAAAAGTAACTAATGGGATGCATCTCACCAATAATTTTTCCTGCGCCCTCTAGTGCTGAAACCGGCGTGATCATGCCCGCAAATTGAACCGCGGGCACCATGGTGCCTATGGTAGTAAGCAGTATGGCGGCAATTTGGCTATTGGTAAAAACTGACGCCAACAAGCCAAAACTGGTAGAAAAGGTGACAAACAGTAACGCGATTATGGCAAACGCGAATACATCGCCTTTTAGGGGTACATTGAAAAAGTACACCGCCATTAGCACCAATAAAATGAAGCTTACAAATGAAGTGAGAATATAGGGCACTTGTTTGCCAAGCAAAAATTCAAGCTTTGATACTGGGGTGACATACAAATTAATAATTGAGCCGAGTTCTTTTTCTCGCACCACGGCTAATGATGTAAGTAATGCCGGGATCATCAGCAATAACATTGGAATAACCGCAGGTACAATGGCCACCAGGCTTTTAATATCAGGGTTATACAAATAGCGAGACTGCACGTCGATAAGTGAGGTAGAAGTGGTAGTGCTCATTTGAGAGGCTTGTTCTAACAACCAGGTTAAGTGGATACCTTCAACATAGCCTTCAATGGTCTCAGCTCTAGAGGGCATAGAACCATCTATCCACGCGGCAATTTGTACATTTTCACCTTTGTGTAGCTTTTGACCGAAATCAGGCGGTATCTCAATGGCAAGTGACAGCTCGCCACTTTTCATTCGCCTATCCATATCTTCATAGCTGGTGATATCAGGCTGGGTAACAAAATACCGTGAACCCGCAAGGCTATTGGTGTATTGCTCACTAATAGCAGACCTATCGCGGTCAAACACCGCGTACTGAAGGTCTTCTACATCCATGGTAATACCGTAGCCAATCACCATCATCAACACGATAGAGCCTAAAAATGCCATAGTTAGCCGGATAGGATCTCGCATTAGCTCCAACGTCTCTCGAGTGGCGTAACTCATTAAACGTTGTAGCGACTGTTTATAGCGGCTTTTTTGTTTCGTAGCCGCAGGCACTGCGCTGGTATTTTCTTTTTCTGGACTGGCTTCTTGTCTCGCTGCAGAAACACCTTTCTTTAAGCTAGCCTCTTCACTTTGGGCAATGTCTTTACTTGGCTGCGCGGCTTCTAAATAGTCGATAAACGCTTCTTCCAAGCTAGCAGCTTGCTTACGGGCCACAATAGCCTCAGGTGAATCAGTTACTAGCACTTTGCCAGTGTGCATAAGCGAAATGCGATCGCATCTTGCCGCTTCGTTCATAAAGTGTGTGGAAATAAAGATAGTCACACCATCTTCTCTGGCCAAGGTGATGAGCAAACGCCAGAAATTATCCCTCGCGATGGGGTCTACCCCCGATGTGGGTTCATCTAGAATCAGTACTTCAGGTTTGTGTACCATGGCCACCGCCAACGACAACCGTTGACGCAACCCTAACGGTAACGATGCGGGCAACGCATCTTTGTGATGACGAAGTGAAAAGCGCTCAAGCATCTCTTGTACGCGAGCCTCACGCTGCTTGTTATCTTGAGTATTAGCCTGTGTAAATAGCCGCGCATGTAGTACCAAATTTTGTTCAACGGTAAGCTCGGTATACAAGGAAAAGCTTTGCGACATATAGCCCACGCGGTATCGCGTGGCAATGTCGTTCGGATCTAATACGCAGCCTAACATCCATGCTTCGCCAGAAGTTTGTGGCAGAAGGCCAGTCAGCATTTTCATGGTGGTAGATTTACCGCAACCATTCGAACCCAAAAAGCCAAATATCTCGCCTTTTCGAATAGAGAAACTGACGTTATCAACCGCAGTAAAATCACCAAACTTCATGGTGAGACTTTTCGCCTCTATGGCAATAGGCGCGTGAGCACTTTCATCTATGGAGGTAATAACAACGGGCAGGTGTTTGCGTCTTATCGATTCGGGCAGCAACGCAATAAATGCCGACTCTAGATTGTCGGTTTGAGTTTTCGCCAGCAGCTCTTGCGGCGTACCTGTCGCGAGTACCTGGCCGTCATTCATGGCGATGAGGTGTTCAAATTGCTGCGCTTCATCCATATACGCAGTAGCAACCAGCACGGTTAAATCAGATTGCTCTCTATCAGCCCCACCTTTTCGAATATCTGCAATTAAACGCCAAAATTGGCTGCGCGCTAAGGGGTCTACGCCGGTAGTAGGCTCATCTAAAATCAGTAATTTAGGGTCGTGAATAAGGGCACAGCATAAGCCCAACTTTTGCTTCATGCCGCCAGATAGCTTGCCCGCAGGGCGAGATAAAAAAGGAAACAGCCCAGTACGCTTAGTTAAATTATCGATACGTTTGCGGCGCTCGGCGCGCCCATGCCCAAATAGCTTGGCGAAAAACTGTAAGTTTTCTTCCACCGACAAAGTAGGGTATAGATTCTTGCCCAAGCCCTGAGGCATATAAGCAATATCCGCACAAATGGCTTCTCGGTGAGCCCGCTCACGCATATCGCCATTCAGCACATTAAGCGTACCTTGCTGCAATATACGCTCGCCCGCAATTAACGATAAAAGAGTAGATTTACCTACGCCATCAGGCCCAATAAAACCAACTGTTGCACCACGGGGAATTCGAAGTGATATATCTGCGATAGCGGTAGTTGATTTGTAATGAACCGTCAGACCTTCACAGGTAATGACGTCTGTCATAGCGCAACCAACTCAGGCACATCACTTGGCCACGTTGCGTTATCATCAAGCTTAACCCATACCACGCCAGGCAAGCCTGTTTTTACCTTTTCGATATGTTTTTGTAGTAAGTCTTTAGGAATTTGCGCTTTTACTCGGAACATTAACTTTTCTCGCTCACTTTCGGTTTCCACTGAACGGGGCGTAAACTGCGCGACATCTGCCACGTAAGAAATACTGGCAGGAATAGAAATATCAGATGCGGCATCTAAAACAATACGTGCTTCAGAGCCAATAGAGAGTCGCCCTACTTGAGTAGCAGGCAAGTAAAATGTCATATAAACATTGGTTAAATCTACAAGGCTTAGCACACGTCCACCCGCGGCCACTACTTCACCAGGTTGCACAACACGGTATTGAATACGCCCGTTGCGCGGCGCTTTTAATAACATATCATCTATTTCAGATTCAATTTGCGCGATGGTAGCATCGCTTGCCGTTACCGCCGCTTGGGCTGATAAATGCTGAGATTTAGAGGCTTCAATGGTGGCGTCTGCCGCTGCAAGCCTGGCCGCCGCGGCATTTACTGCCGCCTTTGCACTTTCTACCGTAGTTTGGTTATCTTCCGCCAATTGTTTCGACACAGCACCAGTTTTTGAAAGCTCATCGGTGCGTTTAGCGTGGGCTTCTGCCGCTTTCAGCTCGGCTTCGGTTTGAAGCAACGCTGCCTGTAAGGCAACCTTTTCACTCTCACGCTGCGCAATGGCCATGTGCGCTGCGGCTACTGCACTTTGCGCCTGCACGCGCTGTGCATTGGCTTGACGAAGTTGGCCTTGAATAGTCGTGGTATCAAGCTTGGCGACTAGTATTCCTGCTTCTACTTGCTCACCTTCATCCACATAAATGGCTTCCACTCTTCCCGCTACCTTAGCAGCAATACCAATTTCAATCGCTTCAATTCGACCATTACTCGACACCACATCTTCTTGCTCTGCACCACCGAAGAAGGCGTTATAACCAAGCACCAATAATACAATCAACAAAAAAACTAAAACGAAGGGGGTCTTCTTCACTGTCTTCACGGCAACGCTTCCTGTGTAATGAATCTCGCTGCCTGAAAAGCGCGAGTAGTTTCACGGTGTGGGGAACGCATAAGCTGCCCCCGTGATTTAATCAATTATTTGGCTTACTAGATGAACTACTCATTTTACCTATTGGGAAAGAAGCATCTTTGTTCTAAATCAACAAAAGTCAGTGTTGATCGAGTAGTAGGTTGGCGTTTTTAACACTGGCATTGTTCACAAGCGTGAGTGAGGGTAGCTGTATGGAAAGTAAGAGATTATAGAACCTGAGAACGGTGCAAAAATGAGAGTCAGCCTCACATTTTTACACCTTGAATAACTTAGTTTTAAACAAAGCTTTTTAGCTAAAACCCTTGATTTAAGGCGTTGGGCTAAAGGGTTTTGATAATAGAAGAAAAATCCAGCCCACCGTTTTCTTGCGCTTTTTCACAATAGTCACGATACAACTCGGCGGCTCTTTCTCCCATAGGCACTTTTGCTCCCACAGACTCAGCGCCCTGCATGGCTAAGGTTAAGTCTTTCAACATAAGCGCGGCGGCAAAACCACCGGCAAAATCATTATCTGCAGGGCTAACTGGCCCTACCCCTTTTACTGGGCAGTAGCTGGTCATCGACCATGTTTGACCCGACGCATTCGACGCAATATCGAAAAACACCTGCGGATCTAAATTTAGCTTTTCTGCTAGCTGAAATGCTTCACAGGTTGCAATCATGCTGGCACCTAGCAGCATATTATTGCAAATTTTCGCAGATTGTCCTGCCCCACACTCCCCCGCATGAATAATTTTCTTACCCATGGCTGAAAGCACTTTTTCTGCCTGTTCGAAGGCCGCGCTTTCGCCACCCACCATAAAAGTAAGAGTGCCGTCGCCAGCAGCTTTAGTGCCTCCAGACACTGGCGCGTCTACCATAAGCAAGCCCTGCGCTTTTGCCATGCCACCCACGTCCTTGGCAGTCGCCACATCTATGGTCGAGCAATCTAATAGCAAAGTACCGGTTTTTGCGTTAGGCAACACAGTGCCTTCGTATATACTCTTAACGTGCTTGCCTGCAGGTAACATTGTCACCACCGCATCACAGCGTTCTACGGCTTGCTTGGCAGATTCAGCTAATTCGCAGCCATTCTCTTTTGCCATGACCATAGCTTCATTGCTTAAATCAAACGCCAATACGCTGAACCCATTTTTCACTAGGTTTTTAGCCATGCCCGAGCCCATATTGCCTAGGCCAATAAACGCAATATTTTTAGTCATTATTCACTCCAGATTTATGTCGATGGACACAGCTTATTCCATAGTAGGAATAACAAACGCATTGTCGTTAGTATCAGAACCATCAGGCCACCGCTGAGTAACCGTTTTCACTTTGGTCCAGAATTTCACCCCTTCCATGCCGTGCTGATTGGTATCGCCAAAGGCTGAACGCTTCCAACCACCGAAGGTGTGATAGGCAACAGGGACGGGAATTGGCACATTAATACCTACCATGCCCACGTTCACCCGTTGTGCAAACTCTCTGGCGGCATGGCCGTTTCGGGTGTAAATGGCCACGCCATTACCGTATTGATGATCGCTCGCCAACGATACCGCATGGTTAAAGTCTGTGGCGCGCACAACTTGTAGTACTGGCCCGAAGATTTCTTCCTGATAAGAGCGCATATCTGCCGTTACATTGTCGAACAATGTGGGCCCAATGAAATAGCCATTGGTGTGCTCGGGTATTTGCGACGTGCGGCCGTCGTAAATAAGATTCGCACCTTCCGATATGGCAAGTTCAATATATTCTTCAATACGTGACTTATGGGTAGCCGTTACCACAGGGCCGTAGTGCGCCGACTTATCTTCTGAATGGCTTACTTTAATAGCTTTAATGGCTGGAATAAGTTTGTCGATAAGCTTTTCTGCGGTGCCTTCACCTACTGGCACTACCACAGGCAATGCCATGCATCGCTCGCCCGCAGACCCATACGCTGCGCCCACTAAGTCAGCCACCACCTGATCTAAATCAGCATCTGGCATCACAATGCCGTGGTTTTTGGCGCCGCCCATGGCTTGAATACGTTTGCCAGCTCGAGCACCACGTTCATAAACATAATTGGCAATGTCAGATGAGCCCACAAAGCTGACCGCTTTTACCTCTTGATGGTCAAGCAGCGCATCAACCGCTACTTTGTCACCATGTACCACGTTCAATACGCCTTTAGGCAACCCTGCTTGTAGCATGAGCTTGGCTAATTCAACAGGTACCGACGGATCCCGCTCTGAAGGTTTTAAAATAAAGGCATTCCCGCAGGCAATGGCTACGCCGAACATCCACATGGGTATCATTGCTGGGAAATTAAACGGCGTTATCCCCGCAACCACACCTAATGGCTGGCGCATGGAATACACATCAATACTCGGCCCTGCGCTATCGGTGTACTCCCCTTTTTGCGCATGAGGAATACCGCACGCAAACTCAATAACCTCTAGTCCTCGTTGAATATCGCCTTGGGCATCAGATAGCACTTTACCGTGTTCGCTTGATAGCAACTGGGCAAGCCTGTCTTTGTCTTGCTCAACAAGGCGTTTAAATTCAAACATGACACGTGCGCGGCGTTGAGGGTTTGTGGCGGCCCATTCGCGCTGGGCTTTTTGGGCTACTTCAACAGCGTGGTTTACCGTTTCCACGGTAGCCAGCGTAACGTGGGCTTGAACCTTACCCGTGTTAGGGGCGAATACATCGGCGTGACGCTCGCCTTCAGCAATATAATCTTTGCCTTCAATAAAGTGCGTTATGGTTCTCATGGCCTACCTCGACAACTAAAAAATAAAACATATTATTTACAATCTTGAAACCTTGCGTTAAAAACTGCAAGTCAATATAGTTACAGCACAGTGCTGCATTTTTGCAGCAAGTCAAAAAGGTAATCACGTGAATTGGGATGACTTAAGACTGTTTCTTGGCCTTGCCAGAAATGGAAAAATTAGCATTGCTGCCAGAAACTTACATCTTGATGCAACTACGCTCATTCGCCGTGTAAAAAGGCTGGAGACAGCCCTTAATTGCAACTTGTTTGAGCTAAGTAACAAAGGCTATTTACTTACCGATCACGGTAAGCGCTTAGTGCACTATATTGA
Source organism: Alteromonas sp. Mac1 (assembly GCF_001562125.1). Taxonomy (NCBI): domain Bacteria; kingdom Pseudomonadati; phylum Pseudomonadota; class Gammaproteobacteria; order Alteromonadales; family Alteromonadaceae; genus Alteromonas; species Alteromonas sp. Mac1. The sequence goes on along the minus strand of NZ_CP013932.1, from coordinate 152,280 downwards.
ACATGCAGAAAGACACATTTTAGAAGCGAAAAATGATTTAACCGACGAGCGTCAGGAGCTTTCCGGCACGGTGAGGGTCAGTGCATCTGAAGGGTTTGGTTCTTGGGTGTTGGCCCCAGCGTTGGCTGAATTTAAGCAGCGCTACCCCGCTATTTGTGTGGAGTTAGTGGCAAACAGTGGCTTTTTAAATATCAATAAACGGGAAGCCGATATTGCCATTTTGCTAGAAAAACCCACGAAAGGCCTGTTGTACACTAAAAGACTTACCGACTACCGTTTAAATTTGTACATGCACGAAGACCTGGTAGCAGAGCATGGCGCCCCTAGTTCTATCGAGCAGCTAAGCCCCTTCAATTTGGTCAGTTATGTGCCCGATTTAATTTATGCACCCCAACTTAACTTCATTGAAGAATCGCTACTTTCGCCGCTTCACGCCCTTAAAAGCACCAGTATTAATGCGCAATTTCAAATGCTACGAAACAAAGCGGGTGTAGGCATTCTGCCTCATTTTATTGCCAAAAATGCCCATGAGCTACAACCGGTACTGCAAGATAAAATAAACATTACCCGCACCTTTTGGCTAGCAACCCATCGCGATGTAAGGCACTTAGCCAGAGTAAATGTATTTTTAGATTGGTTGAACGATACCGTGCAAAAACACGCTGATATATTCTGAGTTAGTCACAGGGTTATCGAGCTAATGCTAACGCCAACGTTATTTAGGGCGGGTCAACATATATAAAAAAAGCGCCCTTGGGCGCTTTTTAGTGTCTTATTTTATACATTTTAGAATGCGTAAGTCAGGCTCACTGAACCATTCACTGGTGCACCATAAAAGCCTATGGTGTGTAGGCTGGTAATGTATTTTTCGTCAAAGATATTATTGATGTTTGCACGCAAGGTAAGGTCGTTGGTTACCGCGTAGGTCGCATAGGCATTTGCTAAGAAGTAGCTGTCTTGCTCTACGTTGTAGTCAGTATTGCTGATTTCAGACTGCCATCTTCCGCCTAAACCAACCGTTAGTTCTGGTACTGCCGGCAGTTCGTAACCTAATTGGAATGTCACTACATCACGTGGAGCCCACAGGTTTGCGTCGTTGCCTGCTTCATCTTCTACATCAATTGCGGTATACGATGCTTGAACACGTAAGGCATCGGTAATTTGTCCAACGACTTCTACTTCAAAACCTTCAGACTCAACCGACACTCCTTCATAGTAGTACTGACCATTTTCAGGGTTAATTCCTGCAAAAGAGGCTAAGTCATCTTGTTCAGCAGTGAAATAAGCAAATGTGGTCATTAAGGTATCGTCCAACCACTGAGCTTTAACACCAGCTTCAAAGTTTTTACCTTTAGTGGGTGCTAAGTATTGGCCAGATAAATCATATTGCTCTTGCGGCTGATACACATCTGAATAGCTTACATAGGTATTGATGTTTTCGGTTACCGCGTAGGTCGCCCCAATGTAAGGGCTGGCTTCACTTTCTCCGTTGTCGATAGTGGTGCCCGCATTGTTACCACTGCGCTCAAAATCAATCGCATTGAAGCCCGCAATAACGAACAATTCATCGGTTAGGCTAATTTTTGTAGAGCCAAAGTAGCGGGTAAGATCTTGTTCAATGTCAGAATAAAGTACCGCGTCAAACCAGTCAGGCTCAGCAATGGCATCAAATGCATACGGGAACGCTGGGGTTGCGCCGTAGGCAGGCGTATTGGCATAGTCGAAACCGTACTGATACATGGTGTCGCTGCTTGAGGCATGGCTTACACCAACATTCACTTCATGCTGGCGACCGAAAAGCTCGAAAGTACCAAAAGTACGCGCTTCTATTAAGTTTGAGTCTATGTCTGAATCATAACGACCCGGCCAGCCTACTAAGCCTAAGCCCGTGTCTTTATCGATAGCACCGTAAGCGTAAAACAACTTATCTTGTTCTTCGTAGCCACGGTAGTTGTAGCTTACTTTTACTTGCCAGTCGTTATCGAAAATATAATCGAATTCAACGAAGGCGTTGGTGTTTTCAGTGTCCCACATTGCCCACTCTTGCGCTGTGGTATCACTAACATCCCACTCGGCTTGTGTGCCGTCGGTGTAATTAAATACTAACCCGCCCCAATTGTTTCCATCCGTGTTAGCGTCTTGGTAAGAGTAGCCCAAGGTAATGGTGGCGTTATCGGTAAGTTGCCCATCTACTACGCCATATAAAAAGGTGCGATCGTTCTCTAGGCCATCCAAGTAAGACTCTTTATCTTCTATAGCACCTACAAAACGTGCAGCCCAACGGCCATCTTCGGTTAGCAAAGTAGAGTAATCAGCCTGCAAGCGTTTAAAATCAAACGATCCTGCGCTCACTGTGACTTCACCGCCTTCTTCATTGGTGGGGCGCTTGCGTACATAGTTTAATGTACCAGATGCATTCCCAACACCGGTTAGTAAGCCGTTCGCACCACGAATAACTTCAATTTTTTCATAGCCGTAAGCTTCAAGTGCGCCCGTTACAATACCCCAATCGTTAGGTAAACCTACGCCATCAATTTGCGTATTTTTAATTTCAAAACCACGGGCGGTGTAGTTCGTTCGGTTCGTTTCCCACTCTTCTACGTTAATACCCGGCGCAAGTTTAAGTGCATCGTTAACATTGTAGGCACCAAACGACTGCATCAACTCTTCAGAGATAAGGCTAATTGACTGAGGCGTTTCGCTTAGCTCCATTGTCAAGCCAGTTGCCCCGCGACTTACGCGGTTTTGACGTACACCAACAATGTGAATTTTCTCTACCTGAGACTCTTCTACAGTTGCTGTGTCTGGTTGAATTTCTTGAGCGTTAATCGAAAAAGCAAGCGCGATGGGGGTAAGCGCAAAGAGCGTGGTCAGTTTCATTGTGTTCTCTACAGTGATTTTGGTTTAGTTTTTAGTCGCAGAGGATTATACGTAAGTAGAGATGGATCGCAAATGATAATTATTAGCATTTACATAATTATCACAATGCGCGATCTTTAAGTAAAAATGATCGGCATTGTGACGTATTCAAAATATAAATGAGGTAATTGAGTAGGCCGAAGAAGCTAGCGCCATCGGCCTTTGCTGGATAGTGAAAATACTAGTTGTCGGTAAGCCTCAACTTCACCTGCGTGATAAGATCTTGTTTCACCACGGGCTTAACAATATGCCCTTGCATACCGGCATCGATACAACGCTTTCTGTCAGCTTCCATGGCGTTAGCTGTCATAGCCAGAATAGGTATATTGTCCCAGGTAGCATTTGCGCGAATGTGCTCTGCGGCTTCTACGCCGCCCATAATTGGCATTTGCATGTCCATCAATATTAAGTGAGGTTTAAACCCACTTAGGAGAAGATCTAAACACTCTTGTCCGTTCTCGGCAAATTTAACAATAGCCCCTGCGCTTTTAAGCATTGCGCCCGCAACTTGCTGATTAATGGGGTTATCCTCTACCACCAGCACTAACCTTTTAGCCAACAGCTTTTCATCATCTTCAACCACAGGCTTTTGCGCTAATTCATCGGTAGATTGATTACACGAAATAACCGTGTCGTACAACGTAGAAGGCGTGAATGGCTTGTATAAGAGGTCATCGAATAACACCAAGCTATTTTTATCAAAGCTTTCTGTGTTGTGTGAAACCACAACTAAATGGGTAATTTCTTTTTGTTCTTGCTGCCAATCTGCCAATGCTTCTTTACTTATAACGCTCAAGATTGCTTCATCAATGATAACTACCCTAGGTAGGCTATTCGACACTTTATGAGACATTAAGTCTTCAACACTTTTCGCGACATAGGACGGCCATCCAAGAACAGAACATTGGCGCTGAATGCCAGTTTCTACGTTCACATTTTGCGTAAGCACTATCGCCTGATAAGACACGACATCTTGCTCACTTAAGCTTTCTGCTTGCGCTGCCGAAGCTTTTTTAAGCAACACATTGAAATGGAATTTACTGCCTTTACCCTGCTGGCTCACCACACCAATTTTTCCGTGCATCATTTCAACAAGTTGCTTCGCTATACTTAGCCCCAGCCCTGTACCGCCGAACTTAGTATTGGTATCGCGGCTAGCTTGAGTAAACGCCCCAAATACTTGATTGGCTTGCTTTTCAGTCATGCCAATACCCGTATCTTGAACCTCAAATCCTAACTGAACGGTGTCTTCGTTTTCGCCTAATAGTTCAACGCTTAAGTTTACTTCCCCGCGAGAGGTAAACTTAATGGCGTTGCTAATTAAGTTACTGATAATTTGATTGAGCCTAACCGCATCGCCCACAACATGTTTAGGGCATTTAGGATCAACATCAATCCATAGTTCAATGTGTTTACCGTAAGCAGCACGGCCCATCATTTTGCCAACTTGATTAAGCAAACTATCTAAACGAAACGGTGCCTCAACCATATCGAGTTTCCCAGCTTCAATTTTAGAAAAATCGAGCACGTCATCAATAATTCGGCTTAATAAAGAAAAGCTTGTGATAGCTTGCTCTATATTATCGTTGATTTTTTTGTAGTTACGCTCACCCAACGTGATTTGAAGTAGGCCATATACACCATTCATAGGGGTTCGAATTTCATGTGACATTCTGGCAAGAAAATCGGCTTTGGATTTCTCGGCATTATTGGCTTTATTTTTTGCCTTTATGGCAAGCTCTTTTTCCAAGCTCAATTGATTAAGCAGTCGTATCAATAAGTACGCCAAACCTATTAAAAACAAAGCTGCGGCAACAAAGCCGAAAATAAAAAAGTGCTTGGTTCGCTCCAAATACGCCACGGCCTCAGTGGGCTTTTCCATGACTAACCAGTAGTAAGCATCTTCAATGTCTGTATCGTCAGTATTTCTTTTACCAATAGGAATAATGCCGTGTTTGAATCGGCTCGTAAAATTGCCGTCTGGGGTATCATCTTCGCTGCCATTAAAGCGTTTTTCAAAACCTGGAAACTGCATACTTACTTGGTTTTTAGGCCTGTCGAGCAGCCAGCCCCACGCTGAGTTATTCGGTGAAGATAAAAAGAATCCATCAGGGTTTATTAGCCAATGCGCGCTTGTGGATTGCAGCGCTTTTAGGCGTGAAAACAATTCACGCAAATCAAAATTCAATACAACTAACCCTAAAACTTCTCCATCAACGCGGTATTTAGCAACACTTCTGATAGTTGGGCGATAAGGGAGCTCTATTATTCCCCGCTCCTTGTTTAAATCTAAGGGCGATATGTAATAGTCTTTAGGTGACTCAACGGCTTCAATAAAATAATACCGATCAGCTTTGTTTTGCAGGTCTTTGGTGTCTCGCCAAATCAGGCTTTCGGCTGATTTTTCAGCGCGCAGTTGTTCATTACCATCAAGCGCAATATAACGAATTTGCTGTAAACTTGGGTACGCATCGAACAGTGCTGACCAATGTGCAGTAAGGTACCGCTTAGCATCGCCTTCAACGAGTGAATCAACAATAAGGGTACTTTTACTTTCTTGAATAGCGATTGAACGCGCATCCAATATGACGTGGTTTATTTCGCTCTGAAAATTTTGATGCAGGACATCGAATTGTTGGCTGATAGCGTCATGACTAAACCGCTTAGTTTCTATCCACAAGATATTGGCTAATACCGCCAAGATACCTATAAATAATACGCAGAAAATAGAAATAAAGAGTGCTGATTTGGAGACTTTATTGACCACAATGCATCCTTTCGGGTTACTGCAACGGCTATAGCATTATACTAAAGTATAACACCTAAGTCGTACCGTGCCGCAAATAAGCTAGCTTTGGCTATTAATGGCTACGTTAATGCTGACACCAAAGTACTTAATGGCCCTAAATCTGATTCAAAATGCTTCCATTGCTGCATTCCGCTTTGATAAATAGGCTGGCGAACCTGCTCAGCACTAGCGGTTCTTACTGAGCGTTTGGTTTTGTAAAAATTTAAACAACTCTCTTCAAAGGGTAGCCCGCAAAAATCAAGCAATTTACGTACTTGTTCTTCAAAATCGGTGACTATGTCTTCATATTGCATCTTTAAAATTTTACCTGGTAGCGTCGTGTTCCAGTGCGCCATAAGCTCAACATAATTATTGTAGTACTTTCCAATATCTTCAAGGTTGTAGCTAAATTCCTGTCCTTCCGCAAACAACTGCTTAAAGATACTAAACCCGCATGACATAGGGTCTCGTCGCGCATCAATAATTATCGCATTCGGTAAAATGAGATGAATAAGCCCTATATGCCTAAAGTTATTTGGCATTTTATCTATAAAGAAAGGAGCTCCTTGGCGATAAACTTCTGTATCTCTAATAAATTCTTCGCCAAATTTGCCTAACTGCTCTGCAGAAAGTTCAGCGAGAACTTGCGGGTAACGCTTTGGCTTATCAATACCGCCACGGCCATTTAATCGATGAGAAAGTGACATTATGTTAGGCAATTCCATGGTGCCATCAACCATAGAATGGGAAGACAATATTTGTTCTAACAAGGTAGAACCAGCACGGGGCAGGCCCACTATAAAAATTGGCGTTGCCTGGCTCGTTTGTATGCTCGGGGGGTTCGGCGTGTTCGAAGGAGGTGCGTGTTGCGAAAACAGCGCGGGCGTACATACTTCTATCTGTGCCTTACATTCAGCATCTACCCGCGCAGCTTGATAGCCCAACTGCTGCTTTTTAAGCGCATTCCCTTTGGCATAATAGGAAAAGGCTTGTGAGTAATCGCCAGCATCTTCAAATGCTTTCCCTAACGCAAAGCTTAAATGAAATCTATCTTCAAAGGGGGTATCGGACGCTTGCTCACGAGCTTGCATAGTCGTAATTTCATCGGCGCTAAAGCTGTATGTTTTAAGATTCGCTAGGCTCCAAAATGCATCGCCAAAATTCTCTTGGCACGCACCCGCTTTTTGATAAGCGGCAACGGCATTGTCGGTTTCCCCTACCGTTTTGTACGCGTGCCCCAACATAATGAGTACACCTGAATTATCTGGTAGCTGATTGAGTATTTCACGATAAATATGAATAGCTTGATTAAACTCGCCTACGGCTTGGCTTTCATTCGCTACGGCCATTTGATAGCGCACATCATTTGGTGACTTACTGCGCAAAAGTAGTGCTTGCTCTAAGGCTTTTTCGTAGCGTTGTCTTTTATGCAAAACATTGACGTAATCTAATCGTGCTTGATGAAACTCAGGGTCGAAGTGCAAACAGCTTTCAAGCAAAAACTCGGCGTCGTCTAACACTTTATGTTTCACACCAATAGCAGCAAGCAAGCGCATCGCTTCGGTATGTTTAGGCTGTGTTTTAAGGAAAAAGCGACATATTTCTTCCGCTTTAACCACGTTATCTTCGTTGATTAAACTACTTACGCTCACCAACGCTTGTGGCATACCAGACCAATAATCCACTTGATTTTGGGCATGATCCGCAGACCATATTTGGCCCTCTGCGCGATATAGCTCGTTTAAATTTTTCCAACTCGCAATCAGTGCGGCATTCAGTTGTACTGCTTTTTCATACGCACTAATAGCGGCTTGGCTATTACTCAGCCGGTAGTTGTGGCCTTCTTCTTGATAGGCCCTCGCGTAATTTGGATGGTAGCTTTTAAGTGTATTCAGTGTAGCTAATGCTTGCTGGGGCTGTTGTAAGTAACGCTGACATACCGCCGTTAAATACAGCGCTTCAATGTTGTCTGGATAACGAGTGAGTAGGTTTGAGGTAATGGCTAGTGCGTTTGAAAATTGCTTTTTTTGCAGCAACAATTTGGCTTCAGTGATGCTATCACTCATGCTACTAACATTACTAAACTGCTTGGTTTTACCTTCAGAATTTGTGGGTTCAGAAACACCCATATACGTTACTCCAGCTCAATCACTTATTACACTAATCTTAACTAAAATGCCAAGCTACCTATAAAGACTGGCAGTTGCCTATTTAGACAAACACAGATTTAGCATACATGACTTACATTTATAAACAAAAAGCGGCTATGGGTAAGCCGCTTCTTGATACGTGTTGTCTAGCTATTTACATTAGTTAAACGCATAAGACACACGCATACCAATGGTACGAGGGCGATTGGTGGTTACCCGTCTTATATCATCGATGGTGTTAATGTACTTTTCTGCAATTTCATCAGTAAGGTTATCAACGTATAGTTCAACTCCCCACTCATCAAAGTTTGCACCTACTGAAGCATTAACTAATGTGTAGCTGTCTTGCTTTTCACGGGCATCAATATACATGGAGCTATAGCTCTCGTCAGTATATTGAAGGGTGACTTGACCGTAAGCATCTACGTTTTTCACCGTCCAATCATATCGTCCACGCAAGCTGTAGTTAAGCTCGGGCGACAATGCTAATTCGCTACCCTCTGGTGCCAATGTAAACGAAATACCACTGACTAAATCGGTAATTTCAGAATGGTTGTTAGACACAGCGGCGAATAGGGTTAAGTTGTCGGTTGCAGTCCATGCTGCATCAAGTTCTATACCTAGAATTTCTGCGTCAGCCACGTTGTCAGTAAAGGTTAACTGTAAGATGTTGGCACTATCAAGAATGGCGACTTGGATGTTGTCCCAATCAATTTTGTAAATTGCACCATTAATCTTCAGGTTACCGTTGTTAAACGTGGTTTTCCAACCCAGCTCCATGTTAACCACTTCATCACTTTCGTAGGTATCTGGTACCACGAAGTCTTCGAACTCAGGTAGGTTATTGGTGTTAATTGCCGGGCCAGACAGTCGGTTGAATCCACCTGCGCGGTAACCTTCTGAGTACGTAGCGTAAACCAAAATATCTTTACTGAACTGATAGTCCAACGTGAATTTAGTAATGGTGCCATCTTGTTTTAGCGGCGAGATATCAGCCAAGCTAACATCATAGTTACGGCCGTAGTCAGGGAAGTCTTCTGTCGCGCCAAACACGCTAGTGTTGGCAAAGGCAGATGAACCTAAGAAGGTCGCTTCTAGTTCGTAATAACGTAAACCAGCTGTGGCGGTAAGTTTATCGGTAATATCCCACGCTAGTTCACCAAAAATAGCCGTTTGCTGTTCTTCACGTGTTAAGTCGTTAATGAAGGTAACACCTGGTTCTCTAAAGTCAGGGTTGTTCGCCGTAGAGCCTACGTTTGGTCTATTTTGGAAGAAACCAAGCTCTGGTGCAGCGGCGTAATCATACTCACCATCGTGGGTAATAGTTTGATCGTCATAGAACAAGCCAAGCACACCACGCACCGGCTTATCATAAGGCGAGCTGAAACGAATTTCATGCGTTAAACGTTCGTTAGTTACCTGACCTACAAAGCGCTTGCTTGGATCTAAACACTGTCTTACTTCGGTGTAAGTACAGGTGTAATAATCGGCGGCAAATGCACCACTGTTGTTGTAACCAATGTAGTCAACGGTTTGATAGATATCACGATCTAAATAACCACCGGTATAAACAATGTCTACGTATTCTAACTGCTTCTCGATAGTCCAAGAGGTTAAGTCAAAGCTATCTTCCAGCCTGTCATCATCGAAGCGTGCAACGTTCATTTCGCCTAATGTTGGATCGTAATCAAATACGCCATCAACGTCTAAGTCTTGATGGGTGTGTTGTAACAAGATACTGAAATCAGTTGTTGGTTCCCAGCTAACGCCGAAACGAACCCCAATATATTCGCTGTCGTTGAAATCGTCTTCAACAAACTCTTCGTTATCTATTTCGGTATAGGTGGCGTCTACCCATTGGTCTTTTAAGCCTTGCTCAACATCACCATTATTAAAAAAGTCTGGGTTTGCGTTAGGGTTTATAGTTGGGTCTAGCGTGAACGTGCTGTAGACGTTGTCAATATAGCCACCTTGCTTATCATTGTATGCAGTAATACGTACCGCCAACTCATCTTCAATGATAGGAATATTGACAAAGCCTTCAATCGAAGTGCTGTCATCGCCGCCTTTGGTTTGTGAATAATCGAGTTCGAAACCTGCATCAAAGCCGCCAGAATCCGGCTTGTTTGTAATAATGCGCAATGCACCTGCTTGCGCACTCGCACCGAATAAAGTGCCCTGTGGACCAGCCAGAACTTCCAAACGTTCAACGTCAGTGACGTAAACATCTAGGTTACGCCCTGTTGCACTAATTGGCATGTCATCTAGGTATAAGCCTACTGTTGGTGCTGGGGTAAACTCAGTACCGGTAATACCATTATGGCCTAATGCTAATCCGCGAATATAAACGTCAGACTGACCCGGACCACGTCCACCCATGCTTGCGCTAGGGATCATTTCTATATAATCATCGAACTTAGAAATGTTGTTTTCTTTAAGGGCCCTTTCACTCAGTGCGGTAACTGAAATAGGTACACTTTGAATACTTTGAGCCCGGCGGGTTGCCGTTACTTCAATAAGCTCAATAGCTGCCCGTTTGGGCTTTTTAGTGGGTTGTGTTTCCTCAGCAACTTGTTCAGTTGCTTGCTGTGTTTCTTGAATATCCGCAAACGCTAGAGGAACATCTACAGCAGCCGCCATCGCTATACATACTGCATAATTGACTTTCGTCTTTCTTAACATTTTCATGAATATCTCCAATTTTTATTATAATTCTCTTACACGCTCGTTATGTTGTTACTTAGGGTACCTTTTTACTGCTTGGGCTTTACTGCTTGGGCTTTAATGCTTGGGCTTTAATGCCTTACTTCTTGGTTATTTGAATTAGTTTACGGTTGCTTTTAAGCTAGGTTTATCCAGGTCGATTTACTTTGGGTGTAGGCAGTGAAACACTCAAGGGACTTATCTCTAGAGTTACCCGACTGTTTATAACCACCAAACGGCTGTGTCATGTCTCCGTCACCAAAGCAGTTCACCCAAATCACACCGGCTTCAATCGACTTTGTCATTCTGTGCGCGGTATTTAAGTCAGAAGTCCACAAGCCCGCCGCCAATCCATATTTAGAATCGTTCGCAATCTTTAGTGCTTGCGCTTCGTCATCGAAGGGAATTAACGCCACAACAGGGCCGAAAATTTCTTCTTGAGCAATAGACATATCAGACGTAACTTGGGTAAATAGTGCTGGCTGTATATAGGCGCCATGCTCTAAGCCTGAAGGCACTTCTCCGCCAAACGCCAGTTTTGCGCCTTCTTTACTACCTGCTTCAATTTTTTCTAATACGCCTTGGCGTTGCTGCAGTGAAACCATGGGGCCCAAACTCGTAGCTGGATCTAATGGATTACCCGGTTGGTATACTTCACGGCTCTTCTCAATAAATTTTTCCACAAAGGCATCGTGAATGTCTTTGTGAACCAGTAATCGAGAGCCTGCGTTACATACCTGGCCTACGTTGTCGTAGATGCCAGCGATGGCAATATCTACAGCCTGATCTAAGTCAGCGAGGTCTGGCATGAATATTTGCGGGCTTTTACCACCCGTTTCTAATGCCACACGTTTCAAATTTGATTCACCGGAGTACATCATTAGCTTTTTGCCAACCGCGGTAGACCCTGTAAAACTTATTTTGGCTACATCCATATGCAGTGCTAATGCCTTACCGGCAATATGGCCATAACCATTGACTACATTAAAAACGCCTACAGGCCCGCCAGCTTCGATAAACAGTTGAGCTAATCGCGTGCAACTCAGTGGAGCTTGTTCTGAAGGCTTCAATACAACGCAGTTACCTGCAGCTAACGCAGGTGCCACTTTCCAAATAGCCATCAGTAACGGGTAATTCCATGCCGAAATGGCCCCCACTATGCCTAGTGGTTCGTGCTGAATCATATGCAATGCATTATTTTCGGTGTTGGTGACCGAACCACTTACCTTATCAATACACTCAGCAAAGAATCGTAGTGACACTGACACTTCGGGTATATCAATAGTTAAGCAATCGGTAATGGGCTTACCCATGTCTAAACTGTCTAGTAATGCGAGTTCGCCCGCATGTTCATCTACCAGGTCAGCCAATCGTAAAAGAACATTCATCCGCTCACGAGGAGGCATGTGTCTCCAGCGCCCATCATCCCAAGCCGCTTTACAAGAACTTACGGCTGCATCGACATCTGCATCACTTGCTGATGCAACCTTAGCGTTAACTTCGCCATTTGCCGGATTAATGGAATCAAAGGTTTCGCCACCTTTTGCAGAAACATAATTACCATTTATGAATAAGTCAGATTGTATTTCCAAATCTTCTGCAATACTTACCCAATCTTCGAGTGAAAAGTTCGCAGGATCTGATTTATTCAACAACGTGGATGGCATGTATAAAAACCTCTTGATACTTTTTTGCTCATTTATTCATCAATCATAAATCTAAATATGACAAAGGCACAATTGAGCATTATTTGATTATTCATTAAAATTTCTAACCTATGCGCAAGTCGGTTAAAAAATTTCACATATAAATGGAAATATTGACGCGACCACCTTTAATATCACTGCCATTTTTATTAATTTTCAACACAACAAGTGAATAGAATTAAATTGAAAAAGTTAACACTAATTAGAAATTAAAATATCTTTGACGTAATAATCACTTTTTGGTCGTTTATAGAAAACTAAGCCAAGCTTAAATTTACTTTTCATGAAAAATGTAATAAGCCAAAACTAGTGATTTATTTGGTCTTCTAAAATTAAATCGGCGCCTTTTTCAGCCACCATCATTACTGGTGCGTTGATGTTGCCCGACGTGATATTTGGAAAAATGGAAGCATCTACAACACGAAGGCCGGTAACACCATGAACTTTCAGTCTTGCATCTACGACTGCATTACTTTGCTCAGGTCCCATGGCACAGGTTCCGCATAGGTGGTAAATCGAACCGCCTTGCTCTCTAAAGTACTGCAGCATGCTATCGTCATCATTAACAGCATCACCCGGTTTTACTTCTTCTGCGGTAACCGCTTTTAACGCGGGAGCTTGCATTAAGCGCCTGATGAGTCGGCTCCCTTGACGCACTTCTTCTATGTCTTTCTCGGTGGATAAATAATTGGGGCGGATAAATGGCTTATCGCTGGGATTGTTCGATGACAACTCTACCGTGCCTTTACTGCTTGGTCGGCAAGAATTAAACGCGACTAAAAACCCTGAATAAGGGTCCGGCGCTAACTTAGCATTAGGGTCGGCCGGAATTTGATATGACATGGGGTTGAAGTACAACTGAAGATTAGGCAGCGTTTCGGTATCTGACCCTTTTACAAAGCCTCCACCTTGGTTAACGCTTATCGATAAAGGCCCGCTACGTGTAAATACATACTGTAACGCCGCTTTAGCTTGCCCGAACAACGACCCCAAATCGTCGTTCAATGTTTTTACTTTTGCTTTGAAGTAGTAACTAACACATAAGTGATCTTGAAGGTTTTGGCCTACAGCAGGAGAATGAGTGACAACAGGAATACCATACTTATCGAGTAAGCGAGTATCTCCAACCCCTGAAAGCTGAAGTAATTTTGGCGAGTCTACTGCGCCAGCTGACAGCACAATTTCTCTTTTCGCCTTAAGGGTTTGCTTAACACCCGCGGTATTTACTTGTACACCATAAGCATGGTTGTCTTCATTGAATAAGACTTTTTCGACCACCGTATCGCGCAATACATGCAAGTTAGGGCGCTTTAGTGCAGGCTTGAGGTGCGCCGAGTTACTGCAATGGCGAAAGCCTTTGTAGATATTGGCATCGTAAATACCTATCCCTTCAAACTGGGCACCATTAAAGTCGTCATTTAATGTGAAGCCAAGCTGTTCAGCGCCTTTCAAATAATGACTACAAAAAGGATGTGCCCCTTTTTTCATTTGAGTAATACCCACCTTTCCACTGCCAGAATGGTGTTCGGTGTCGCCTAAGGGGTGTCGCTCTAGCTTTTTAAAATAAGGTAATACATCGGCATACGACCAGCCTTCGTTGCCAGCTTGTGCCCACGCATCGAAGTCTGAGGCTTGCCCCCGTACATATATCATTGCATTGATGGAGCCCGAGCCGCCTTGCCCTTTACCACGTGGGGCATACATTTTACGCCCCGCCATGTTCGGCTCTTCTTCACTGTAATACATATAATTGTAGGTGGGGTGATAATAGGTTTTCGCAAAACCAATAGGCAACTTAATCCAAGGTAAGCGGTTTTTCCCCCCAGCTTCAATTAAGAGTACGGAATAGTCACCAGACTCACTGAGCCTATCAGCAAGAATACATCCTGCTGACCCTGCACCGGTAATGATAAAGTCGTACTCAGAGATACTCATATGCGCCTACCGTTTCCAGTCTTGATTAGACTGTTCTTTCACATCGTAGGGCTTGGCATCCATGGATAAATGTAGTGCTTTGCCTGTGTAGGGCGAATGTGCTTTCACCACATCCATATTTAACTCAACACCCAAGCCAGGCTTGGTAGACGGAATTATGTAGCCGTCTTTCCATTCAATTTTTTGTTGTAGAACGTCGGCATGAAAACCGTCCCACGTCATAATGCTTTCTTGAATAAGGAAGTTTGGCGTAGCAGTGGCAAGCTGCACACTAGCAGCCGCACCAACTGGGCCATTGTATAAATGGGGGGCTATTTGGGCGTAATGTACTTCTGCAATACTGGCTATCTTCTTAGCCTCTAGAATGCCGCCTACTCGGCCCAAATTCATTTGCAAAATAGACGCAGCGCCATGCTTAAGTAAATCGAAGAACTCGTATTTCGTGGTTAAGCGCTCGCCGGTAGCCACTGGAATGCTGGTATTTTTGGCCACTTCGGCCATGGCCGATGCTTGACCAGGAGGAACAGGCTCCTCAAACCACAAAGGATCGAACGGTTCGAGGCGTTTGGCTAAACGAATAGCCCCTGCTGGCGTCATTTGACCATGGGTACCCATCAGTAAGTCGCACTTATTACCCACAGTTTTGCGAATTCGCTCGCAGAAAGTAGCGGCTTTATCAATAGCTTCTAAAGACAGTTGATGACCACAGTAATTCCCATAAGGCCCTACGGGGTCAAACTTCAATGCAGTGAAACCTTGCTCCATATTTTTTTCGGCACATTCAACCGCCAGCTCAAGATTGTCGTAATCGTAATCGCCGTCTTCATTTTCAGGGTAAAGGTAGGTATAAGTACGAAGTTTATCGTGAATTTTTCCGCCAATAAGTTCGTAAACAGGCTTGCCTGCTGCCTTACCGATAATATCCCAGCACGCCATTTCTAACCCGCTGACCACGCCCATCATGCTTAAGTCGGGGCGCTGTGTGAAGCCGCTAGAATACGCTGCACGAAAAAAGCGCTCTACATGATGGGGGTCGAAACCTTTTAGGTAGCGATCGAACACATCTTCAATTGCATGAGTCATTACACTAGGGTGAAAGGTAGCGGCGTAAACCTCACCAATACCTTCAATACCACAGTCGGTTCTAAGTGAAACAAAAATCCAGTACATACCCCCAACGTGAGGAGGCGGCGTAGCAACGACATAAGATTCACAAGAAACAACTTTCATGGTTTTACCTTTTTTTAACCCGCACCATGGTGCGAGTTTTTAAATTGTGTAGCAGTTTGGCATTGTTGCCAGCAAAACTGATGTATAAGCGCAAACTTTTATCGAACGAGCACTAACGTATTTGGGTTGAATAAACTATTGATTCAAAACTAGTATTTAAGAACAACTAAGCGAGTTTGCGTGTATTCCAGCATGCCATGCTTACCATCATCGCCGCCTAAACCTGAGCGTTTCCACCCGGCGTGAAAGCCTTGATAAGGGTCGGAAGGAGTACGGTTGATGTACACTTCACCGGCTTCCATTTCGTTCGCCACTTTCATTGCGGTACGATAGTTTTCGGTGTAAATCACTGACGCCAAACCGAACTGGTGATCGTTAGCTAACGCCAGTGCTTCATCTACATTTGAATATTTCAAAACAGGTAATACAGGTCCAAATATCTCTTCTTGAACGATTTCCATATCTTGGCGGCAATTAGTCAGTAAGGTCGGCGGATAGAAATAGCCTTTGCCTTCAGGAATGAAACCACCAAGCTCTAGGTTAGCCCCATCATCAATCGCTCTTTCCACCATTTGATGAATGTTCAATCGCGCATTGCCGTTAACTAATGGCCCCATGAAACCAGGGTTGTCTACACGGCTACCAAACTGTTGGCTTTTCATGTTCTTATGCAGCAAGGCTACAAATTCATCGTAGATATCTTCGTGTACGTAAGCCCGCTCTACCGCAGTACAAAGCTGGCCGCAGTTGGTATTTTTAGAACCAACGATTTCTCTTGCCGCTTTTTCTAAGTCGGCATCTGGCTCAACAATCGCGGGGGTTTTTCCGCCTAGTTCCAACGACGATTTAGCAATATTAACTTGCGAGTACTCTAGAACCTTGCGCCCAGCGCCAACGCTTCCCGTAAGGGTAATCATGCCTACTTTAGGGTGTGTACACACCAATTCCGCCGTAGCGTGGGTCATGGTAAGTACGTTCACTACACCCTTAGGAATGCCCGCTTCTTGAATAACTTTGGCAATGGCAAATGCTGAACAAGGCGTGTTGTTACTGGGCCTAACTACCACCGTATTTCCGGTAATAAGAGCCGGTGCAATTTTGCGAAGAAATGTGTAAACAGGGTAGTTAAACGGGATTAATGCCACCACAACGCCAATAGCTTCTCGTTGCAATAACAGGTTTTCATCTGGAGTATCGCTGGGAATAATTTCACCCTCGATACGGCGCGCCCATTCAGCATGATAACGAGTTATATCAGCGGCATACACAGCTTCGTTGGTCGCGTCTTCTAGGCTCTTTCCTGACTCTTCAGCCAGCGCAGCACCAATATCATCTTTGCGTAATACCAGGGTGTCAGCCAACTTCTGTAAGTAACCACCACGTTCTATGCTGGTAAGCTTTCGCCATGCGCGCTGTGCTTCTGTAGCACTTTCAATTGCCGATGCAGCTTCTTCTGGGCTTGCCGCTGGAACCTGAGCAATAAGCACTTCAGTTGCAGGATCATAAACGTCTATTAATGAATTTTGAGTAGAGCTAACAAATTCATTGTTAATAAAGTTCTTTTCGATTCTCATTGGGCAGGCCTTAAATCTTAGTTAATCCATTGTAAGCAGGGTTAAAATTTCAAGTCAAACTTTTATTATATTTAGAATATTGATTCCATATATGGAAAAATTAGCGGTGTATTCTTTATTTTTTGAAGTCAAATTAATGCATAAAGTATTAAACTTCTGTTTATTTCATACATTGAAATAGCCAACTAGCCGTTGCTTTTGATTGCCCCCACCTAATTTTGTGGCCTAGAGGGCTTTATTTACTTACATCTAGCCGAGTTCTATCTTAAGCTAATCTTAGATTTGCCTTACCTACCTGCTGGCCTTACTACACCAGATAACGTAAGATTATTTTTTTATATATAAAATAGCGGCAAATGGTCGATGGAAACGTTAAAAGCAAAATCAAAAGCGCCGGCTGTAGATGCCTCTATTTTAATGATGAATTTAATTGCTACATCGTCATACCCCTTAACCCTTTCTGAAATTTGCTCTCAGCTAGACATGCCGCCGGCCAGTGGGCACCGTATTATTAACGCGTTGTTAGAGCATCAGATGATTGCCCTAGATCCAAATCGTAAAAAAGCCTACTGCATTGGCTCTAAAATCTTTCAAATTGCCTCTACGATTTACAACAAACAAAGCATCATCCCGTTCTTCTATCCCGTGGCTGAAATTTTAAAAAACGAAATTCATAAATCTATCTTTTTGTATTCCCCAGTAGGTAATCGGGTGGTAACAGTAGCAAAGGTAGACTCTTCACTGAGCGGCCCTTTAACCTTCCATTTAGGGCAAACCACTGCCATGCATTGCTCTGCATCTGGGGTAGCCATCTTGTCTATGCAATCTCCAGTACTACAAAAAAACTACTTTGATGTAGAGCAAAAGCACGACCCTAGTATCAGCAACCAGTTGCCAAAGATACACGAGGAGTTAGCACGGGCTAAACGCTTGGGGTATGCGGTGACTCAGCGAGAAAACGGTAGCCATTATTGCTGCATTGCCGCGCCAGTATTGAATTTAAGAAACGAGCCTATTGCGGCAATAAGTGTAGTGATAAGCGCTGACTTTTTAAGTAAACAAAGTGCTCGAGACTATTCAAAAAATCTAGTTCAAGCCGCTCGTCAATTGTCTGCCCACATCGTTTAGAGCGATAGCGGTCCCCCTAAATGGCTATTCATTAAGATTGTCACGGTGCAAAGGCATACCGCTTTATTCCTATTTCGCCCTTGCTAAGATCTTGCTTTGCTCTTGTCTCACTTTTGCCTCACTCCAGGTCAGCAAGGCCTCGAATAACCAAAATATGATTGGTTAGAAAAATTAACCATACACCCAAAATTAATCATTTTTACCTAATCCATTTTTATATAACTATCGGTTTTCTTGAAGTTATACGAACTTCAACAGGCCAACAGCTGTGCTTTGCAATGGCACACCGCAATATAATAAAAAGGTAAACACATGAAGATAGGATTCATCGGATTAGGTAATGTGGGTGGCAAATTAGCAGGAAGCTTAATACGTAACGGCTGCGACCTTACCGTTAGAGATTTAAATCCAGAATTCGTCGCAGACTTTGTTGCACGTGGTGCCAAGTCTGCCGACTCAGCAAAAGAGATAGCTGAAAAGTGTGATGTTATATTCACATGCTTGCCTTCTCCAGCCGCATGTTCTCACGTTATGGAAGCCGAAGACGGCGTGTTGGCAGGTATTAGTCCTGGTAAGATTTGGCTAGAAATGAGTACAACCGATGAAGCTGAAGTTCGCCGCATTGGCGCCTTGGTAAAAGAAAAAGGTGCCATGCCTGTCGATTGCCCAGTATCTGGGGGTTGCCATCGTGCCGATACGGGCAACATCTCTATTTTTGCAGGCTGCGACCGTGAAGCGTTCGATACCGTTCTACCTATTTTGACCATTATGGGCAGACGTGTGCTTCACACTGGCGCGCTTGGTTCTGCATCAACCCTAAAAGTAGTGACTAACTACCTTTGCACAGTGCACCTTGCTGCATTGTCAGAGGCATTGACGGTTTCTAAAGTGATGGGGATGGACATGAACGTAGCCTATGAAGCCATTAAAGCGTCATCGGGTAATTCGTTCGTTCACGAAACTGAATCTCAGGTAATACTTAACGGTAGCCGTGATATTGGCTTTACTATGGATTTGGTATCCAAAGATGTTGGCCTGTTTGACGAAGTGGCAAAGCGCGCAGGCATACCTTTAGAGCTTGCACCTTTAATGGTAGATATATTTAAAGATGGTGAAGAGCGCTACGGCCCTCGTGAATATTCGCCTAATATCATTCGCCGAATGGAAGATGCTTGCGACGTTAAAGTACTTGGTAAAGGCTTTCCGGCGTTTATGGTTGACGACGAGCCAGAAGAAAAAGGCTACGAAGTTGTGGTGCCACTAAGAGGCGATTACTAAAGCCATTATTTCCATTTATCGCATGCTTAACTAAGAAAACATTGCACTAGGCAGCATCTTTACTAGAAGGCAACCTGAACGGGTTGCCTTCATCTTATTGGCTTAAGGTTAATGCCTTTAAGCTTATGCGTTTAGATGTGAAAACAACTACTTTCGCGGGTCTATCTGTAGTTATTAGTTGGATTTTACGCCATTGTTTGGTAGTTATGTTGTGATAATTTTTCAATGATTAAGGTCTCTAAATGGAACGTCGGTTACTTCCGCCACTCAGTACCATAAGCGGTTTTGAGGCCGCTGCACGCAGGCTGAGCCACCGCGCAGCGGCGGAAGAGTTAAATTTAACGCATCCAGCGATTAGCCATCAAATCAAAAACTTAGAAGAGCACTTAGGAGTAAAACTATTTAATCGCGACGGCAGAAATGTCATTCTTAGCGATGAAGGAAAGTTGTTTTACCCCTATGTTCTAGAAGCACTTGAGCAACTTGCTTTAGGTGTGGCAACGGTTAAAAAAGCGGTAGAGCACGCGCCACTGCGAGTACAAACTTATGTCACTCTATCTATACGCTGGCTGGCTCGCCGATTACCCGCTTTTCACGATGAACACCCCACGGTAAATGTTCAACTTGATACGTATGCTTCGAAATGGGAATTCGACGAAGAATCTTCAGATGTAGGCATAGTGTATTGCGATACCGCGCCTTCAGACCGGTATCATTGGGAGCCCATTTTCGACTCCCGTGTATACGCGGTGTGTAGCCCAACCTTGCTTGAAAAATACGATGGTAAATTAACACCCGAAGATTTATTAGATTTACCTCTACTGTCTGTAGAAACCGAAGTAGATTATTGGAAGCGGTGGTTTGAGAGCGCCAATCTTACACCCAATGTTATTACACCTTATATGGTGGTAGATACAAAAGCTGTTGCCCTTGAAATGGCCATTAATAATGAAGGAGTGGCGTTGGTGAATGGGCCCTTTATAGACGATGATTTACGCATGGGTCGATTGGTAAAGCCCTGTGAGCATGAAACCACGTTTTCTGGAAGCTGGGGTATTATTTGTCGCAAGGAAGACAAAGACAAACCTGATGTTAAACACTTCTTTGACTGGATGCTAAAAATCACCTCCCAAGTATAGTGTACGACCTGAATGTCTTATTTGCAGAGGGCACTATCTAACATTCTTCAGCTTTTCAATGCTTTTTGCATTACAGGCTTGTGAACTCAATCACCCACGCATTTATATCAACATTCTATAATATTGACCGCTAAGCCTCCGCGAGCGGTTTCCTTGTATTTTGATTTCATATCGTTGCCGGTTTCAAGCATGGTTTTAATCACTTTATCGAGGGAGACTTTTTGATCGCCGTTGCCCCGAAGCGCCAGTCGAGAGGCATTAATTGCTTTTACCGCTCCCATCGCGTTTCTTTCTATACAAGGCACTTGCACTAAGCCACCTACAGGGTCGCACGTTAGCCCTAAATTGTGCTCCATGCCAATTTCAGCCGCATTCTCAACTTCGCTTACCGTGCCCCCAAGTATCTCGGTTAACGCCCCAGCGGCCATAGAGCAAGCCACACCCACTTCACCTTGGCAACCTACTTCAGCCCCAGAAATAGACGCATTCTTCTTGTATAAAATACCAATCGCCGCTGCCGTCAGTAAGTACCGTACCGCAATATCTTCATCTACCGGGCGAACAAACTTTTCATAGTAATGCAGTACGGCAGGAATAATGCCTGCCGCACCATTAGTAGGTGCAGTAACCACTCGGCCGCCCGCCGCATTCTCTTCATTTACAGCCAATGCAAATAAGTTAACCCAGTCCATTGCCTGCATAGGATCGGTGGTACGTTCATTTTGAAGTCGGCGGAATAACTTAGGGGCACGCCGTGTGACTTTTAAGCCTCCTGGTAGAATTCCCTCGTTGGCAATACCATTAGATACACAGGTTTGCATAACCTGCCACAGATGCCATAGCTTCTGTTTAACTTCATCGTTACTACACACTGCGCTTTCATTTGCCAACATCAGAGAACTAATACATAACCCGTGCTCTTTACATAAACGCAGTAATTCAGACGCTGAGGAAAAAGGGTAAGGTACGCTTTTATCGTCTTGTTGGACCGCTGCTGCCTTTTCTTGATGGAAGTCTTCATCCCGCAATATAAACCCGCCACCAATGGAATAGTAACTTTGGCTAGCGACTATGCGTTGCCCTTGAAGCCCATGGAAGGTTAAACCGTTTGCATGAAGGGGCAGTGTTTTGCGGCGATGAAATACAATAGCGTTTTCACGCTTAAAAATAACCTGTCGCTGGCCATGCAATTTTAGCCATTGTTGATGTGCAACATCAGCCAAATTGCGCTCGACACTTTCTATCTCAATAGACTCTGGGGTAAAACCTTGAAGGCCTAATATAACCGCCTTTCCCGTGCCATGCCCTTTACCCGTTTGCCCTAGCGATCCAAACAACTCTACACGCACTTCATCAACCAGCTCAAACAACTGAAGGTACTTCAGCTGTTCACAAAAGGCGATGCCAGCGCGCATGGGCCCAACGGTATGAGAACTTGACGGCCCTATACCAATACTGAACATATCGAAGACGCTGATCATGGCTTACTCGTTAAATTAATTTTTACCCTGAATAGCCGTCTATTAAAGCACTGTAGATATGTTTCACTTTTCCAATCAAGACATTTACCGGTTCATATAAGACATACGAATTTTATTTCTATATACTAAAAATTGGTTTGTATTAATTCCAAACTAAAAAAACGTGAAAATTGGTAAAGCCAGAGAAAAACTCAGATCTAATTAAAAAATGCTAAATGATTTACAAGCTTAAAAATTAATTTTTATAACCAGATAATCAAAGGAAATAATTTTTAAACTTGCAGCGACGTATTTAGAAAGTTATGAGTCGTTATAATCAAAATATCAACACCCTTGAATGCTAATCTGGCACGAAGAGCGCTATTCAAGAATAATAGTGAACATACTCTCTGCCATTTTTTAACTACAACAATGGCATCATTAATAAGCAATAACCGAACAAGGTTTGTTCACTTTTCGCAATCGACAAGAAGTTTGGTGAGAACAAAAACTGGGCAAAAAAACACATTCACGCCGTGATTGTCATTTACAATTTACATTCACCAAATCTTGGCTTTACCTTAAAAATTTAAAACGCTGCTTCGTACAGCAAACAATAAGCAAAAGAAGGTAAAAAATGTCTCATAATGCAGCTAAAGCATTAAATGCAAAAAAAGCCCTAGCTAAAAAGCCCCCTGCATGGCTACGCTTCGATTTTAAAAACGATATTAAACACAGCGTATTTTGGCCTCCCTTTTTGCTCCTTCTCGCCGCCATGGTTTTCAGTTTTATTGATTTAGCACATTTCTTACGTGTGGTTACCAACATCAATGATTGGATATTAGATACCTTCGCATGGTTATTTAGCTTTTCTACGCTGTGTTTGCTGCTCTCACTTATCGCTACTTTTTTCTCCCCGTTAGGCAAAATTAGAATTGGTGGTAGCCGTGCTACTCCATTGCTCTCTAAATGGCAGTGGTTTTCTATTACTTTATGTACCACATTGGCCACCGGCATTTTGTTTTGGAGTGCGGCAGAGCCCATGTTCCATTTCTATGAACCGCCCGTGTCACTCAATATTGAAGCGCAAAGTGAAGCCGCAGCGGTATTTACCATGGCCACCATGTTTATGCATTGGACGTTCACCCCCTATGCTATTTACTGCTTGCCAGCATTGGTATTTGCCCTGTGTTTTTACAACTTACAAATGCCCTTTTCTCTTGGCTCGTCACTAAGGCCTTTTTTAGGCAAGCTCATCACCCCAGCGACAGGCAAGGTTATCGATGCGATTGCGCTGTTTGCGTTAGTTGCCGGTATGGCATCTTCGTTAGGCACAGGAGTGTTGATGTTAAGCGGCGGGTTAGAGTCAGTATTAGGGCTGCCCAATACGAAAACCGTGATGGCATTAGTGTGTGCCGCCATTGTTATTACCTTCGTGGCATCTGCGGTAAGTGGGTTACAAAAAGGTATTGCTAAGCTATCTAATCTGAACGCTAAAATCTTTATCGTTGCTTGTATATTTGTACTTTTATTCGGCCCCACCAGCTATGTATTTTCGTTAGGTATTGAAGGGTTAATTGACTATGGCACTAACTTTTTTGCCCGAAGCCTAAATACTTACACCGGACCGAACGACGACTGGCCGAAGTTATGGATAGTGTTTTATTGGGCAAATTGGTACGCATGGGCCCCCGTGGTAGCGTTATTTTTAGGAAGAATTGCCCGTGGTTACACCGTTAGGCAGTTCATTGTGGTGAACTTAGTACTTCCTGCCTTATTCGCCATGATATGGATGTCTACGTTTTCTGGCAGCACCTTGTTTTTTGACCAAGAATTAAATGGCGGCATTCGCCAAGCTATGGATACCAGCGGGGCTGAAGGCGCTATTTACTCGCTATTTGATAACCTGCCAATTAGCGCTATCGTGGCGACTATATTCATTTGTATCACGTTTATTTCTTACGTTACCGCCGCCGACTCCAACACCGACACCATGAGTAACTTGTGCTCTACAGATTCCGATGAACCAGAGACAGCTGCTAGTGTTGAATGCGCCACAGATACCACCGAAGATGCGAGTGCAAACTCGGGCTCATTGTTAATGCTTAAATTCGTGTGGGGTATTAGTATTGGCGTTATCGCATGGGTAATGGTGAGCTTTGCCAGTATTGACGGCATTAAAATGATGTCGAATTTAGGCGGCCTGCCTGCCATGTTTATCATTATTTGCGTAAACGCTTCATTATTTGTGCTGATATACCGCGTAGCTCGTGGCAATATGCTGGAACCGAAGCCAGCAAAAAACCACAGGAATATAGACCCCCCTGAAGGCTTTTAACCTTTTCCAATTAACCAGTTACAGGCATGGCGTTAGTAAACTACCCTACTAGCGCCTCTTACATTGAGTAGAGTTATGCGCGTTTTACTTCAATCTATGTTTTCGTTGCTGCTTTCTGCGGCCATTTTACTGATAGGCCACGGTCTACAATATACCCTAGTACCTTTGTATGCTGTAAGTCTAGATTGGGCGCCCTCTACCATAGGCTATATCGGTTCTAGCTATTTTCTTGGCTTTGTATTTGGGTGTTTAAGTGTGCCAAAGCTTGTAGCTAGGGTAGGTCATATCAGAGTGTTTACTGTGTTAATTGCCCTGACTACTGCCTCTATGCTGTTCATTGGCATGGTGAACCATTTTGAATCTTGGTTGATAGCGCGATTGCTGATGGGATGGTCGATGGCGGGTATCTACATGGTAATTGAAAGCTGGCTTAACGAGAAAACTAGCTCTGATCATCGCGGCAGTATTCTATCAATATATGCGGTTATTACGTTATTCGCCATCTGTGTAGGGCAAGTGTTGGTCGGCTTCGATATTGGCTTTGAAAGGCTATTCATGCTGGCCGCGGCACTATTAGTACTAGGCATATTACCTATTGGGTTAACCTCACGAACAGCACCAAATCCTATTCCTGATATAAAATTTAGTTTTAAACGTATTATGTCGGTTTCACAAATTGCCATGGTAGGAGCCTTCTTAGGCGGCTTTGTGACAGGCGGCTTTTGGGCATTAGGGCCTGTGGCCGCAGATAGCAATGGCCTTGATGCAGGGCAAGTGGGTATTTTTATGGCCGTTACCCTGTTAGGAGGGGCCGCGTTGCAATACCCATTAGGTCGATTATCTGACTTTATCGACCGACGCCTAGTCATTGCTGGTCTAGCTGTTGTTGGGTTCATTATATGTGTTATTGCTGTGCAGCCCTTTTTTGAAGGCCCCTCGTTTATATTCATCACCATGTTTTTATTCGGCGGTTTAGTCTTTCCGCTTTATGCACTGTGCTTAGCCCACGCAAATGATAACACCGACCTATCGGTGATTGAGATTGGGAGCGGTGTGTTAATGATGAATAGCTTAGGCAGTGTATTTGGGCCAATAGTGGTGTCTTCGTTAATTAAATACACCCAACATGCTTTGTTTATTGTATCCGCCCTCGCCTTCTTCATTTTGGCTTGCTGGACGGTATACCGAATTAAATTCCACAAGGTAGACCGTGAGCACTTCATGCCTTTCGTAAGTGTAAGCAAAACGACCCATGAAGTTATAGAAGTGGGTATTGATGAAGAAGAGCCTGTTGATTCTGAAAAAGCTTCAGTTGTTGAGCCAGTTTCAGAGCCAGAGCCAGAATACGCGCCCGCTTTTGGACTAGAACAGGACTCTACGTCAGCCGCTTATGGTGAGCATGAACCAAAACCAGATGCTTAGGCTAAACCATAGAAATGCGCGTATACTGCCGTGGCGTTACTTAGTGAACACCACGGTTTTTTGCCCATAAAGAAATATGCGGTTTTCAATGTGATTTTGTACCGCGCGAGCCAGAGTTAAGCACTCTACGTCACGCCCTTTTGCAGCTAGGTCTTGCGGCAAGAAACCATGATCTACCGTTTCCACGCCTTGACTAATAATAGGCCCTTCATCAAGTTCATCGCTAACATAATGGGCAGTAGCACCTACCAATTTAATGCCTTTTTCATAAGCCTGATGATAAGGCTTGGCTCCTTTAAAGCCAGGTAGCAACGAGTGGTGAATATTAATCGCGCGGCCTTTTAGCTTCACGCACATGTCGTTCGACAACACTTGCATATACCGTGCAAGTACCACTAAATCCGTATCGTATTGCTGAATAACTCCCCAAACCAAGGCTTCTTGTTCAGCCTTAGTTTCGCTGCTAATAGGAAAGTGGTAGTAAGGAATATTGTGCCATTTTGCTAGGCTTTCGCAGTCGGGGTGATTAGACACTATAGCTTGTATATCTACCGCTAAACTGCCCACCCGCCAACGGTATAATAAATCATTTAAGCAATGATCTTGCTTCGACACCATGATCACAATTTTAGGTTTATACGCCTTTGCGACCAACTGCCATTGCATCGAAAACTTATCGGCTTGCGGGCTAAAACCTTCAAAGAAGGCTTGCCTGTCGAAGTTCGCGCCGTTGTCTGGCCGAAATTCAATGCGAATAAAGAACTGTTCGTTTTCAGTGTCGTCAAACGAGTGAATTTCGGTAATGTAGAAGCCGTTTTGATACAAATAACGGGTGACCACATCGACCGTACCTAACTTACTTGAACAGCTGGCGGTAATAATTTGTGCTTGCGCGTTTTGTTGTTGAGTATTTCTAGGCAGCGCCATTACGGTTCCTTTCACGAAATATAAAGATGTAGACCCAATTAGAGGGTTACACGCAAGCCGTATTCTTTGCTGCTTTGCTGTAACCACAACCAAAAGTAGTCGGCAAAGCTGCGGCGTACAATAAGCTGAAAACTGTAATCACCTGTGCGGCGAATATGAGTTGACGATTTAGCGAATGCGGTACCGATAACCTTACCAACAGGGAACTGCTTAAGGTGGAAATCGTAGCCCGTTGATTTTTTTAATACCTTGATACAATCAGGCCCACTAAGCTCAAGAATAGTTTGCCCGCCACTAATATCAGACACCGCAAAGTGCCCAGTGATGCTTTCTCTTAGGGCTGCTTCTATTGCTTCCTCCTTCCCGCCTTCAATAATAATTAGCCACTCATCGGGCGATAACCACATAATAGTAGCGTCATCGTTTTCTACCGACGTACATGGGGTTAGCGGTAAGGTTAACCCCAGTGCTTTTTCTACACCGTTTTTAAATTCTGGACTGTCGCTATTACCTCGTAAATTAAGGTGCCCCAGTAATTTAGCTTCACGAAGAGATACGCCGCCTTCGTTAGTTACACTGGCTAAAGACTCAAAATCTGCATGGTACAAAGGTGACTGTACATTAACGATATTAGACATTTTGACGGTCTCCTTTGGCATCATAAAATACGGAACTGCATATCTCGGCTTCCACTGTGGTGCCATCGGCCAGAGGGACAAATACAGACTGCCCCATGCGCTCAAGACCTCCTTTCACAACAGCCAGTGCAAAAGAGTGACCTAAGCACGCACTGTAATAGCTAGAGGTAACATGGCCCACCATAGTCATAGGAATACTTTCGTTGGGGTCGAACACAAGCTGCGCGCCTTCGGGTAATACGAAGTGCTTATCTTTGGGTTTTAACCCTACAAATTGTTTACGATCGCTGCGCTGGTTATCTTCTCGGGTCCACGAGCGTTTACCTAGGTAACTGAATTCTTTCTTTTTCCCTACCACCCAGTTCATGTCTAAATCTTGCGGCGTTACCGAGCCATCGGTATCTTGCCCCACTATAATAAACCCTTTTTCAGCCCGTAATATGTGCATGGTTTCCGTGCCGTATGGGGTTATTTCGAACTCCGCTCCGGCTTCCATTACTGCTTCCCATGTATGAAGCCCATGGTTGGCTTGCACATTTATTTCAAAAGACAGTTCACCAGTGAACGATATACGGAAGATACGCGCCTTCACACCAGCCACTTCTGTGGCAATCCAGCCCATGTATGGAAAGGCCTCGTTGCTCACATCAGCATCAGTGAGTTTTTCCAACACCTTACGGCTATTAGGGCCCGAAATGGTCATGGTAGACCAATGATCGGTAACCGTGCTGAAGTACACTTCTAATTCAGGCCATTCAGTTTGATGCCATAGTTCTAGCCAGCTTAAAACAGCAGGCGCGCCGCCTGTGGTGGTGGTCATTAAGAAGCGGTTGTCGTTAATACACGAGGTAACCCCGTCATCAAATACCATACCGTCTTCTTTACACATTACCCCGTAGCGACATTTCCCTACGGCTAACTGGCTCCATGGGTTGGTATAAACACGGTTTAAAAATTCTCGAGCGTCTTTGCCTTGAATGTCTATTTTGCCAAGGGTTGAAGCATCTAAAATACCTACGCTGTTGCGAGTGGCCAAGCATTCACGTTGCAGTGCTTGCTCCATACTTTCCCCTGGTTTAGGGAAATACCATGGGCGCTTCCATTGACCTACATCTTCAAACTCTGCGCCATTGGCTAAATGCCAGCTGTGCATAGCGGTAAAGCGAGCGGGGTCGAATAGATGCTTAACATCACTGCCCGACAGTGCCCCAAAGGTAACCGGCGTATACATAGGCCGAAAAATAGTGGTGCCTGTTTCAGGAATAGTTTTACCTAATGACTTGGCAGTAATGGCCATGCCATTAATGTTACCTAGCTTGCCTTGATCGGTACCAAATCCCAGCGCGGTGTAACGCTTAACATGCTCGATAGACTCAAAGCCCTCGCGGTTCGCAAGCTCGATACCTGCGGCGGTCACGTCGTTTTGGTAGTCGACAAACTGTTTTGGAGCACGACTAGTAGGTTTCACATGCGGAATATGAAATAGTGCCATGGGGGGTGCTTCAACTGGCTCATTAATAACAGGTGCACTGCTTGGCTCTACTAGCTTTAATTTGGGAGCTGGTTCAGCTGAAGGTTTTTTACCCGCTGAAGGCTCTTGACCCGCTGAAGGCTCTTGATCCGCTGAGGGCTCTAGCACCAACTCACCGTTTGCCGCTTGTGATGCTTTAGTGCCGCACTGCATACCATCATTCAACACTTGTGCTAACGAATATATGCCATTAACGCCGCCACAGATAAGCTGAGCTTGCTCGGTTTTACCTGGCACAAAACCTTGAATATCATCTCGCCATACTGGTTTGCTGCCAGTGTGCGACGATAAATGCAGTACAGGGCTCCAACCGCCAGAACTGGCGACGGTATCGCAGGTGTAGCTCACCACTTCACCCTCAACCTTTTCCCCATTGCTGCTAATAGGTGCCACTTCCACCGATTTAACCCGCTTACTGCCCTTTACGTTAATAATGGCGTGTCCGAATAAAACCTTAATGCCAAGCTCAATGGCTTGTTTTACCAAATCGCCTTCAGTACCAGCTTCTGGGGTAGGCCGTGTATCTGCTATTAAGGCCACCTGTTTACCAGCGTCATGCCAAGCTATTGCTGCTTTATAGGCATTGTCGTTGGTGGTCATTAAGGCCAATGTATTGCCAGGTACTACCGCATAACGATTAATATAGGTAGAAACCGCAGACGCCAACATACAACCCGGCACATCATTATTACCAAACACCAATGGCCGTTCGTGCGCGCCCGTGGCCAGAATAACTTGTTTAGCCCGTACTTTATGCACCCGCTGACGCGTGCCATTGCTATCAGTTTCACCAATATGATCGCTACGGCGCTCGTTAATACCTAAAAAGTTATGGTCGAAATAACCGAATACGGTGCTGCGTGGAAGTAGCGTAACGTTTTCATTTTGCTCTAACTCACTTAGGGTATTGGCCACCCAAGCAGATGCACTCATTCCATCAAGCAATTGGGTAGAGCACAGTAAGCTGCCACCCATTTCGTTTTGTTCATCGGCAATAATAACGCGGCAGCCTGCTTGCGCTGCAGCTAATGCCGCAGATAAACCAGCTGGGCCAGCACCCACTACCATCACATCACAATGATGATGCATTTTGTCGTAGGTATCTGGGTCGGGTTGTAATGGGCTACTGCCTAAACCAGCGCCTTTGCGAATAATTTTTTCATACGACATCCACATAGACTGAGGAAACATAAAGGTTTTGTAGTAAAAACCCGGAGGCATAGCTGCGCCACCTACTTTACCTACCGTTTCCATTAAATCGAAATCTACATTGGGCCAACCGTTGGTGGCGTTGCACACAAGGTTTTGATACAGCTCGGTTTGGGTTGCCCGCGGATTGGGAATAGTAGAAGCGTCGTTCGAGCCTATTTGAAAGATAGCATTGGGCTCTTGAGCATCAGCGGTAATAATCCCTCTGGGGCGGCTATATTTGAAACTTCTGCCGACTACATCAACGCCATTGGCTAATAATGCAGAGGCGAGTGTATCGCCCTCAAAGCCCTGATAGGTTTTGTTATTAAACGTGAAATTTAAGGTTTTAAACCGATTAATGCGGCCACCTTGTTCAAGACGGTTTACTTGGCTCATTGTGTGTCCTCAGCAGTAATACTGGGCTGCTGCCCCATTTTGTAAGTTTCGAGTATTTTGTAGGTCACGGTGTGTCGGGTCATATTGAAGAACTTTCGACACCCAGTTGCATGCACCCACATTTCATGGTGTAAACCACGTGGGTTTTTGCGGAAGAACAGATACTGAGACCATTCTTCATCGGTTAACGATTCTGGCGCTAAAGGGCGCACAATGTGGGCCTGACCATGGGGATGAAACTCTTCTTCTTCGCGATATTCTTCGCAATAAGGGCAGTAGATATGTAACATGTTTTAATCTCCCTGGCTTAGTGCGCAACACCGGCAGCGCCGTGTTCGTCAATTAGTTTGCCCGATGTAAAACGGTTCACATCGAAGGCTTTGGCAAGTGGGTGTGGATCATCTTTTGCCACTGTGTGTGCAAAAACATGGCCCGACCCCGGCGTAGCTTTGAACCCACCGGTGCCCCAACCGCAATTAAAGTACAGCCCCTTAATATGGGTTTTCGAAATAATCGGGCAGGCATCAGGGCACGTATCAACAATGCCGCCCCATGCGCGATTAAGCCTTACTCGGCTAAAAATAGGGAACATTTCGATAATGGCAGAAATAGTATGTTCAAGAATATTAAACGAGCCACGTTGCCCATAACCCAAGTAGCCATCGATTCCCGCGCCTATGACTAAGTCGCCTTTATCCGATTGGCTTACGTAACCATGTACATGGTTAGACATAACAACCGTGTCGAGTATGGGTTTAATGGGTTCAGACACCATGGCTTGTAAAGGATGAGACTCCAATGGCAGCTCCATGCCAACCATTTTGGCTAGCGTACCCGAGTTACCTGCGGCTACGCAGGCAACTTTATCGGTAGAAATGAAGCCACGATTGGTTTCTACACCACAAACTGCACCGTCTTTACGACGAATTCCGGTTACTTCGGTTTGCTGTAATAAGTCTACGCCTAGGGCATCTGCGGCGCGGGCATAGCCCCATGCCACGGCATCATGACGGGCTGTGCCGCCACGGGGTTGCCACGATGCTCCCATAACGGGGTAACGTGCGTTTTTAGAACAATCAAGAATTGGCACTAGGTCTTGTACTTCTTGACCATTAAGTAATTGAGAGTCGATACCGTTAAGTCGGTTAGCACTTACTCTTCGCTCAATGTCACGCATGTCTTGTAATGTGTGACCTAAGTTAAGCACTCCTCGCTGACTGAACATTAAGTTGTAGTTTAAATCTTGGGCCAAGCCTTCCCACAATTTCAATGAATGTTCATACAAATGCGCCGCTTCATCCCACAAATAATTGGAACGAATAATGGTGGTATTACGCGCCGTATTGCCGCCGCCAAGGTAGCCTTTTTCAACCACAGCAATATTGGTCATGCCATGCTCTTTTGCCATGTAATAGGCCGTGGCCAAACCATGACCACCACCGCCAACAATAATGGCATCGTAGTGCTTTTTAGGCGTTGGGTTTCGCCATACTCGCTGCCAGTTTTCGTGGTGACTCAAGGAATGCTTTAGCAGTCCGAACCCAGAGTATTTTTGCATGGTTCTACCTTTCATTCATTGCGCGCAGCAATATCTGTTTATTAATGCCAACCCTACTTCTGTAGGCTGCTAGTCATAGTAAAAATGGCTAAGATGTTATCGATAGACCGGGTGAGCTTCACACAGCGCCAACACGTTAGCGCGTACGGTGGCTATCATGTCTTCGTTGTGAATGTCGTCTAACACATCGCAAATCCAATGGGTTAGGTCAGTCACCTGTTGAATGCCAAACCCTCTAGTGGTGATAGCTGGCGTACCTATACGTAGCCCGCTGGTCACAAAAGGTGATTGAGGGTCGTTAGGCACTGAGTTCTTATTTACCGTAATATTTGCCTTACCAAGGGCGGCATCAGCATCTTTACCGGTCATGCTTTTATCAATTAAATCGAGCAAAAATAAATGGTTATCGGTACCGCCCGACACCACTTTATAGGTACGTTTTTTAAATACATCGGCCATGGCACGGGCGTTGTCGATAACCTGCTGTTGGTATTCAACAAAGTCTGCTTCCATCGCTTCTTTAAACGAAATGGCTTTGGCTGCAATAACATGCATTAGCGGGCCACCTTGGCCGCCAGGGAAAACCGCCGAGTTAAATTTCTTTTCTAAAGCTTCATTGTGTTTGCTCAAAATAAGCCCACCACGAGGGCCGCGAAGGGTTTTATGGGTAGTGGTGGTGACCACATCGGCAATGGGTACTGGGTTAGGGTACTGCCCCGCCGCTACTAAGCCTGCCACATGGGCCATATCAACGAAGAACCATGCGCCAACTTCATCGGCAATATCGCGAAAACGCTGCCAATCTACTACGCGAGAATAAGCCGAAAAACCGGCGATAATCATTTTAGGTTTGTGTTCGTGCGCCAACGCCGCTACTTGGTCGTAGTCGATTTCGCCAGTAGCTTCATTTAAACCGTATTGCACAGAATGATAAATTTTGCCTGAAAAGCTAACCTTTGAACCGTGGGTTAGGTGCCCACCGTGCGCTAAGCTCATGCCTAATACCGTATCGCCTGGCTCGAGCAATGCCATAAATACAGCGGCGTTAGCTTGCGATCCAGAATGGGGTTGCACGTTTGCGTAATCAGCTGAAAACAACGCTTTCGCTCTATCGATAGCCAATTGCTCTACTACGTCAACATGTTCGCAACCGCCGTAGTAACGTTTACCAGGGTAACCTTCAGCATATTTATTCGTTAGCTGAGTGCCTTGCGCCTGCATCACCCGGGCGCTGGTATAATTTTCAGACGCAATCAGTTCCACATGATCCTGTTGGCGTTTTTCTTCTTCAAGCACAGCTTGCCAAACTTCATTATCGTACTCGGCAATCTGATCATCTTTGCAAAACATTTTTCTTTCCTCAGCACCGACAGCAGCGAACATTGTCGTAAATAAATGTGAATGTAATAACACTAACTTTTGGACGAAGGCGCTTTGTATCTAGCTGATTCAAAGTGAATCTTTTCGCTGTTTAGTTCGACTTCTTGTGCAGCATATTAGCCCTCGTTTTACTGGCTAATAGTTCTGCTAACGCCACAATTGCCACCATTAGCGACATTTTTTCATGGCGTAAAAACTTGGTTTAATTCACCCATTTGGCTTATCAAAAAGGCTTGTAAAAAAAGGGTTATAAAAACGAAAAATTCCGGGCTAGCCGGAATTTTTAATAGGAAAGTAATCAGTATGGAAATATGAATGAGGGCGCTTAATACTCTATCGACACATCGCCTTTCGGTATGCTGCAACAGCTTAGAATATAGCCATCTTCCACATCTTCATCGGTAATACCGCCGTTGTGTGACATTTCAACTTCGCCAGCTGTTTTCTTCACCATACAAGTACCGCACATGCCTAGCCCGCAACCTTTGGGAATATGCAGCCCCACCAATGCCGCGGCGGTATGCACGGTTTGATCGGGTTGAATTTTGATTGATTTACCGCTGTTACTAAATTCAACCTGTAATAAATCGTCGGTATCAATATCGATATTCGCATTGTCGTCAGCTTGCTGCTGCGCATCTTCATGGGCTTCGGTAGGCGGCAAGCCAAAGCTTTCTTCATGGTAATTTTCCATGTTGAAACCCACTACCGTGAGCAGCTTTTTAATAGCATCCATGTAGGCTGGCGGTCCGCAGCAAAAAATAGTTCGCTGCATAAAATCAGGGGCAATAATTTCTAGTTGGCGCTGATCGACAAACCCATAATAACCATTCCAACTTTCACCATTTTCGTAACGCTCGCACACGATATTTAAATTGAAGTTATCAATGCGCGAGTCCATTAATTTCAGTTCGCGATAATAAATAATGTCTCTAGGTGTTCTGGCACTGTGAACAAAGGTGATATCTACGTTAGCATTGGTGTCGTACCACCAGCGTGTCATTGACATAATAGGCGTAATACCTACCCCGCCAGATAGCAATAAGACTTTGTCGCTGACAATATCAAAGCAATTAAATGCACCAACGGGGCCGTGAATAGTGAGTAGATCACCAAGCTTTAAATTGTCGTGCATCCAGTTAGATACTTGGCCGCCAGGTATGCGTTTTATGGTAACGGAAAAGCTGTAGGGCACAGAGGGTGACGACGAAATAGTGTAGCTACGAAATACTTGCTCACCGTTTATTTGCAATTCAAAGGTAACAAACTGCCCCGGCTTGAAAAAATGCATAACCGGTGAGCTTGCCTTAAAGCAAAATGTGCGCACATCCATGGTTTCATAGATAACGTTAACGCACTGCACTTCATGGCGCCCATTGGCCCAACTTTGCGTATTTACATCGGTTAAAAAATTCTCGCTCATTGCGAACACATTCCATAAAACTAAACGGGATATGCGCTCAATATCTACTAGTAAGAAATGCCCCACTTATTCAAAAACGACAAGCCTATAACCAATAACACCAACAGTAAAAATCCAAACTCGCTTGCGCAAATTAAACGGGTTAAGAAAAAACGCGACAGGTCGGAATTGCACGCTAGTTTTGTCGTTTTTGGAAATGCTTTAATCACTCAGGCGCTGCAAAATCAAAAAATTCAGGTAGAGCACATGTCGAACATACAAAGGCTCTGTAAAACCAACACTTCACCAGCTTAACCATATAAAAACGCTGGAAACCATACAGGGCAAGGAAACACATAGAATGGCAAACCTAAATATTATACCGAGTTCGACAATACCTTGTACCAAAGAGCAAGCGATAGCGGATAGCTTAAAAGCGCACCCTATCTCGTTGTCGCTTCCTCAGCCCTTCTACACCGAGCAAGCCAACTTTGATATTGAAATGGAGCAAATCTTTCAAAAAGAATGGTTGTTTGTAGGGCTTAGCTGCGAAATTCCTAAGAAAGGTAATTTCATGACTCAGCAAATTGGTAATAGCTCTATCACAATAGTGCGCGATCAAAACGGCGAAGTACGCGCATTTCATAATGTTTGCCGCCATCGTGGTTCGAAATTGTGTTTAACCGAAAAAGGTAAAACGGCCAAGCTGGTATGTTCGTACCATCAATGGACGTACGAACTAGATGGTAATTTACTGTACGCTGGCACCGACATGGGTGACGATTTTGATAAATCAAAATTCGGCTTACACCCTGTGCATTGTCGAAATGCGGGCGGGTACATTTATATCTCGCTTAGTGACAACCCAACCAATATTGACGATTACTTTGAAGATCTTGCCCACTACCTTGAACCCTACGATTTAGAAAATGCAAAAGTGGCCGTTGAAAAGACCATAGTAGAAGAGGCAAATTGGAAGCTAGTGATAGAAAACAACCGTGAGTGCTATCACTGTAGCGGCTCGCATCCAGAGCTTTTAGGCTCGTTGCTGGAGTGGGATGATACCGAAGATCCAAGAGCCAGCGATGAGTTTAAGTTTCTAGTAGCATCGAAGCAGGCGTTATGGGACGCAGAAGGAATTCCTCACAAGCACGTTTCTCACGGGTACGCCAAGCGCAACCGCATTGTTCGTATGCCGTTAAAAGAGGGCTCGCTAGCAATGACAGTAGATGGCCAATTAGCGGTAAAGAAACTAATGGGAAGGATTAAAAACCCAGAGTTAGGTTCAATGCGAATTTTGCACCTGCCGAATTCGTGGAACCATGCGCAAAGTGACCATATTGTTGCCTTTCAAGTTAAACCCCTTGGACCACGTAAAACCGAAGTAACCACAAAGTGGGTGGTACATAAAGACGCGGTTGAAGGTGTAGATTACGACCCTGAAAGACTCACCTATGTATGGGATGAAACCAATAAACAAGATAGACGTTTGGTAGAAAACAACCAACGTGGTATTAATTCAATAGCCTATCAACCAGGGCCTTATTCTGCCACTTATGAGTTTGGGGTAATTAACTTTATCGACTGGTTTAGTTACACCATGCAAGTGAATATTGCGGCGTCGACAACTCGCAGTTAAGGGCTTTAACCAAAAGGCCTCAACTGAAAGATATAAAATAAGAGGGTTAAGCTAAGAGGCCTAAATCAACCAGCTTTCACCACACTAATTTTATCAACCTGTACACACAAACTAACGAGAGTGCACATTCGTTGTAGAAAAAACTTTCGTTATGTGTAATAAAACATCAATAACTTTGTTTTTTGAATAAAAATGACGCAATTAGAATAGATAAAGTCGTTATTTTTATACTGCATTTGCCTGTAGTGATTCAATAATCGTCACCTAGCCTCATCGCTAATAAAACGGTTATTTGAATCAAAATTTAATCAAAAAATAGACCCATTAAAAATAATAAAAACATGGCAAGCTAGAGGCTAATGCAATGAGACCGATAGAGACAAAGTACGAAGGCAAAGGCGAACGTGTTCGCCATATAGGCTTTTTATTACTACCCAATTTTACCATGATGGCATTAACGTCTGCCATTGAACCCTTGCGCATGGCAAACCATCTTTCAGGTAAAACCTTGTACACCTGGGCTACCATTAGCGCCAGCGGAGAACCCGTTGTTGCTAGTGACGGTTTGAGTGTTAACGTAAGCGCCCGATACGAAAACCATGAAAGCTACTCGGCGGTAATGGTTTGCGGCGGTGTTGCGGTAAAAGAAAACATTACCAAACTCGATTTGAACTGGTTAAATTACCTGGCTAGAAAGAACGTTATTTTAGGCGGTATTTGCACGGGAAGTTATGCATTAGCAAAAGCGGGATTGTTAGATAACGTAAACTGCACCATTCACTGGGAAATGCTAGCCAGCTGGCAAGAAGACTTCCCCAAAATTAAAAGCACCAACCAACTTTACACCATTGAACATAAACGTTGGTGTAGTTCCGGTGGCACTGCCCCTATGGATTTGATGCTTTGCCTAATAGGCAGAGAGTATGGAAAAGAACTTCAAATTGCGATTTGTGAGATGTTTGCCCATGAGCATATTCGCGACGAATCAGAAATGCAGCGCATTCCACTTCAGCACGTTGTAGGCGCTAATCAATCTAAGCTTCAAGATATAGTGCATTTGATGGAAGCCAATATTGAAGAGCCTTTGAATCTAAACGAGCTAGCTGGTTTTGTGAATTTGTCTCGCAGGCAGTTAGAACGTTTGTTTCAACGGTATTTGCACTGCTCCCCCCATCGTTATTACATGCAAATTCGTTTAACCCGCGCAAGGCAGCTTATTAAGCAAACCAACATTTCTATTATTGAAGTGGCTATTTGCTGTGGCTTTGTTTCTACTCCTCACTTTAGTAAGTGTTATCGAAACGCGTTTAAAATACCGCCTCGAGAAGAACGCGCCAACCGCGGCTTACAGTTTGATAATGCCAGTGGCGAATCTACTTACGGTACCGTTAAAATACGTCACTTACCTACACCACAATTAGAATGTGGCTAATGTAAATACCCTCAAAAACATACATTAGTTAATGCTCACTTATCTTAGATTAACTGTTAAGTGGGCATTGCTATAACGCTGTTTCACTTTTCCCTTTTATGAAATGCTCGCTTTAAACCTCCTGCCAGACTATTTTCCTATCCCCTTTTTTTTATTTCCAATTGCATAAATTAGCTTTTTTTCAATGGCGCAACGTCACTAGCCTTTGCACTTCAAATTTAGCCTTAACAACAATTTTCAACTATCTGCTTCACACGACGCATTTAGCAAATAATGAGTCGTATTAGCTCTAATCGGCCAATTTGCTAGTGCTATTCTAATTTCCAAATTGTAAGCACAAAGCGCCTGTAAATAACCGCTTTTAGTAAAGGAATTTTCCCATGCAAGACGCTAAAGAGTTACACGACAGCTCGATAATATTCGACGGTTTAGTGATAGCCAAATGGAACCGAGATTTGTTTGAAGACATGCATCGCGGCGGCCTAACCGCAGCGAATTGTACGGTATCGGTATGGGAAGGTTTTAAAAGCACCATAGACAACATCGTGGAATTTAATCAGTTTTTTGAAACCGACAGTGACCTTATCATGCCGGTAACCAAAACTGCTGATATCGCCACCGCAAAAGCGCTTGGTAAAACTGGCATTATTTTAGGGTTTCAAAATGCGAATGCTTTTGAAGACCAAATTGGCTATGTAGAAATATTTAAGAAACTGGGTGTAGGCATAGTGCAAATGGCCTACAACACGCAAAACTTAGTAGGTACAGGTTGCTATGAACGAGACGGCGGCTTATCGGGTTTTGGCCGTGAAATTGTAGCTGAAATGAATCGCGTGGGCATTATGTGCGATTTAAGCCACGTGGGCCCACAAACCTCAATTGAGGTCATTGAAGCATCTACTAAACCTGTGTGTTACTCCCATTGTTTGCCATCAGGTTTAAAAGATCACCCCCGCAATAAGTCAGATGAAGAACTTAAATTTATTGCCGACAGAAACGGCTTCATTGGCGTAACCATGTTTGCTCCTTTTTTGGCAAAAGGTATCGATTCCACGGTAGACGACTACGTAGAAGCCATGGACTACGTGATTGATATTGCAGGGGAAGATTGCGTAGGTATTGGCACAGATTTCACTCAAGGCCACGATAAAGCCTTCTTCGACATGCTAACTCACGATAAAGGCTACGCACGTAACCTCACTAACTTTGGAAAAATTGTGAACCCGCTTGGTATTCGTACTCTTGGCGAGTTCCCCAATTTAACCGCCACCATGTTAAAGCACGGATGGTCGGAGCAAAAAATTAAAAAAGTGATGGGTGAAAACTGGGTTAACGTTTTAAAACAAGTGTGGGGAGAATAATGATGTCGTATCACAGCCCAGAAATGCCAATACAAGTAGACGATGAAACCGGTGTATGGACCACCGACGCCCTGCCCATGCTTTATGTACCACGTCACTTTTTTGTGAATAACCACATGGGCATTGAAGAAGAAATTGGCGCAGAAAAGTATGCCGACATTCTTTATAAAGCGGGCTATAAATCGGCTTATTACTGGTGCGAAAAAGAAGCAGAGGCCCACGGCATATCGGGCGAAGCGGTATTTGAGCATTACATGAAGCGTTTATCTCAGCGCGGCTGGGGTTTTTTCATTACCGAATCCCTAGACTTAGAAGCGGGCACTGCCCGAGTTCGCCTTGAAAACTCCGCTTTTGTGTATCAGTACGGCAACGTGAACCGCAAGGTCGACTACATGTTTACAGGCTGGTTTGCTGGCGCCATGGATCAAATTGCCCAAAGCCTAGGTTACACGGTGAAAACGCAAGCCGAGCAAACCCAATGCGCCGCCGAAGAAGGCTGTGATTATGGCATTTTTGAAGTGTCTCCTTTGTAGCCACAACCATATTGATTGAAACACGCAGTCGCAATACGCATTTCTTGAGGGAACACCATGGCGCAGTTTGAAGCCTTATTTAAGCCATTAGCAATTAATAAACTGACTATTCGAAACCGAGTAGTGAGTACGGCTCACGCAGAGGTGTATGCCACCGAAGGCGGTATGACCACAGAACGCTACGTAAAATATTACGAAGAGAAAGCCAAAGGTGGTGTAGGACTTTGTATTTGTGGCGGTTCGAGCGTGGTATCTATTGATAGCCCTCAAGATTGGTGGAAATCCGTTAATTTATCTACCGATCGTATAATCCCTCATTTTCAAAATTTAGCCGATGCTGTGCACAAACACGGCGGCAAAATTATGATTCAAATTACGCATATGGGCCGGCGTTCACGGTGGGACGGGGGCAATTGGAGCACCTTACTTA
The DNA here is from genome assembly GCF_001562125.1 of Alteromonas sp. Mac1. Classification (NCBI taxonomy): domain Bacteria; kingdom Pseudomonadati; phylum Pseudomonadota; class Gammaproteobacteria; order Alteromonadales; family Alteromonadaceae; genus Alteromonas; species Alteromonas sp. Mac1. The sequence goes on along the minus strand of NZ_CP013932.1, from coordinate 112,092 downwards.
GCCCAAGTGGTATTCGTGAACCAGTACACCGTGCTACCTGTAAAACCATTGAAATAGAAGAAATGCAGCGCATTATTGGCGACTTCGCTAAAGCTGCAGGCCGGGCTAAAGCGGGCGGATTAGATGGCATTGAGCTTTCAGCAGTACATCAGCATCTAATCGATCAATTTTGGAGCCCTAGGGTAAACCAGCGCACCGACGAATGGGGCGGCAGCTTTGAAAACCGCATGCGCTTTGGCATGGAAGTACTAAAAGCAGTACGTGAAGAAGTAGGCCGCGATTTCGCCGTAGGTTTACGCATTACCGGCGATGAATTTCACGCCGATGGCCTTAATCACGACGACATGAAAGAAATAGCGGCCTATTACAACAATACCGGCCTACTCGACTTTTTTAGCGTAGTAGGCTCGGGCTGCGATACCCACAATACCCTTGCTAACGTTATTCCTAACATGAGCTACCCACCAGAGCCGTTTTTGCACTTAGCGGCAGGCATTAAAGAAGTGGTGAGTGTGCCGGTTATGCACGCACAAAACATTAAAGATCCTAACCAAGCGCAGCGCATATTAGAAGCGGGCTACGTAGACTTTGTGGGCATGACAAGAGCGCACATTGCCGACCCGCACCTCATAACCAAAATTAAGCTTAACCAAGTAGATCAAATAAAGCAGTGCGTGGGCGCGAACTATTGCATAGACCGCCAATACCAAGGGTTAGATGTACTGTGTATTCAAAACGCGGCTACTTCCCGTGAATCTACTATGCCCCATATTATTCAAAAAACCGACGGCCCTATTCGCACTGTAGTGATTATAGGCGGCGGCCCTGCGGGCATGGAAGCGGCGCGAGTTTGCGCTGAGCGCGGCCACAAAGTAACCCTAATAGAAAAAAGCAGTGAGCTAGGCGGGCAAATTACCATAGCTGCCAAAGCGCCGCAGCGGGACCAAATAGCGGGCATTACTCGCTGGTTCGCCCTAGAACTTGCACGCTTAGGGGTAGATATTCAGCTAAATACTGCCGCCGACGAAGCCAGTATTCGCGGGTTTAATGCTGATGTAGTCATTCTTGCCACCGGCGCGACACCATTCATTAACCAAAACCCACATTGGGGTGCTGATGACGGCTTAGTAGTGAGTTCATGGGATGTATTAAACGGCCACATTGAGCCGGGTAAAAATGTATTGGTGTACGACACCATTTGCGAATTCAGCGGCTTATCGGTTGCCGACTTCTTGGCCCACAATGGCGCATTAGTAGAAGTAGTTACCGATGATATTAAGCCAGGTGCAGCAGTAGGCGGCACCACCTTCCCAACTTATTACCGCAGCTTGTACGAGCGAGAAGTTATTATGACCTCTGACTTGTTACTAGAAAGGGTATACAAGGAAGGCGACAAGCTTGTGGCCGTGCTTGAAAACGAGTACACAGGGCAGCAAGAAGAACGCGTGGTTGACCAAGTTGTAGTAGAAAACGGCACCCGCCCCGACGAATTGCTGTACTACCAACTAAAACAAGACTCTCGCAATAAAGGGCAAATAGATATTGAAGCCCTATACGACGCAAAACCTCAGCCTATGCTTTTAGAAGAGGCCAGCGGCTATTTGCTGTATAGAATTGGCGACTGCGTGGCCCAGCGCAACACACACGCCGCCATTTATGACGCCCTAAGGCTATGCAAAGATTTCTAATATCAGAGGAAAGCTTGGCTTACTTCGCCTTCTTTTCCTCTTTGACCATATACGGCGCCAACCCTGCTAAGTGTTTGGCGATAAAAAACAAGAAATCGAACCACCATAGGCGTTGTCATGTTTGCTGATGATTTTTTACCGACTGTATTATTTGTACTGCTGTTAGTGTCGGTACTGCTTACGCTAATTGGCGCGGGACGCCGCGTGCGTTTATGGCGACAAGGTCAGGCTTCTACTGTGCATTGGGCTGGATTACTTTCTATTCCAAGGCGCTATTTGGTAGACCTTCATCACGTAGTTGCTAGCGACAAATACATTTCAAATACCCACGTGGCCACCGCAGGCGGCTTTGTTTTAACGACAATTTTAGTACTAAGCATTTACCTATTCGGCATAACAGGCTCTGTTTTAAACTATGCCTTGCTGGCCAGTAGCGCCCTTATGTTTATTGGCGCAGTTTTTGTATTTTTACGGCGTAGGAACCCACCGCCTAATTTGTCTAAAGGGCCGTGGTCGCGCCTACCCTATAGCTTGTTAACCTATGCAAGTAGCTTCTTTATTTTAAGTTTACCCGCCACCGGCTTGTTACCCGCAAACACAGGCGGTTGGTTGTTAGCCGTGGTGTTATTGCTTGGCATAACCTGGGGCGTGGGCGAAATGTATTTAGGCATGGCCTGGGGCGGGCCCATGAAACATGCCTTTGCTGGCGCGCTGCATTTAGGCTTTCACCGCAGGCAAGAACGTTTTGGCGGCGGGCGCTCAACAGGCCTAAAAAGTATTAACCTTGAAACAGCAAAGCTAGGCGTAGAAAAGCCTGAAGACTTTAAATGGAACCAGCTACTTAGTTTCGACGCATGCGTAGAATGCGGGCGATGCGAAAAAGCCTGCCCTGCCTTTGCTGCAGGCCAACCACTTAACCCCAAAAAGCTTATTCAAGACATGGTAGTTGGCATGGCCGGAGGTAGCGATGCGCAGTTTGCTGGCAGCCCCTACCCTGGCGTTAAAACGAGTACAGACAAAGCAGGCACTTATAAAGCCAGCACCTATAAAGGCAGCCCGATTATTCCTATAGTGAACGTGCTAGTACCTTCTGAAACCGTGTGGTCTTGCACCACCTGCCGCGCCTGTGTTCAAGAATGCCCCATGATGATTGAACATGTAGACGCCATTGTTGATATGCGCCGCTTCGAAACTTTAGAAAAAGGCCAAACACCGGGCAAAGGTGCTGAATTGCTCGAGAACTTAAAAACCACCGACAACCCCAACGGCTATGCCCCTAACAGCCGAATGAACTGGGCAGCAGATCAGAACTTACCGGTGTTTGGTACCCACGTAAATCAGGCTGATGTTTTGTTATGGATAGGCGATGCCGCTTTCGATATGCGAAACCAACGTACCTTGCGTGCCATGGTAAGTTTATTGCGCGCTGCTAACGTAGATTTTGCAGTATTGGGCGATAGCGAATGCGACAGTGGCGACCCCGCACGCAGACTAGGCGATGAAGCCACCTTCCAGCGTTTGGCGAAAACCAATATTGCCACCATGGCGCAATATCAATTTAAGCATATTGTTACCGCCGACCCCCACGCCTTTCATTGCCTTAAAAATGAATATAGTGATTTTGGCGGCCATTACGATGTGTATCACCACACCGGTTTTTTCGCAGATTTAGTAAAAAGCCAAAAGCTACGCTTAAGCACCGACAAAGCCTTATCGCTTACCTACCACGACCCATGCTATTTAGGACGATACAACGGCGAATACGACGCCCCTAGATACTTACTTGAAGCGATGGGTATTAACATAAAGGAAATGGAGCGAAGCAAAACAAAAGCCCGCTGTTGCGGCGGCGGTGGCGGCGCCCCCGTTACCGATATACCTGGCACGCAGCGCATTCCCGATATGCGAATGGAAGACGCCAAAGCAACCAAGGCAGACATTATCGCGGTAGGCTGCCCACAATGTAGCTTAATGCTAGAGGGGGTTGTAGAGCCACGCCCACAGGTAAAAGACATTGCCGAGTTAATGTTAGATGCACTTGTTTTAGATACGCAGCTTTTAGATACAAAGACTTTAGTTACACAGGCTTTAGTAGACGAAACTGCCGTTGATGTTCAAGGGGCACCGGTAAGCCGTCAGCCCACTGCGGCACTAGCGGCAGATGCGAAAGCTTCAGGCGAAATAGCGAGTACTGTCGATGTCTAACCTATATCGTCGCGACCCGCGAGCCCAGTGGATTGCCCGAAACAGGCTACATCCACTACACGTACCCGAAGGGCAATTAATTCAACGTGGCCCTACCGGTTTATTGCGTAAAAACGTACACGCCATCGGTTTTATTGGCCCGAATGGGTTAAAGCGAATTGATAGGTCGGGCGCTGCGGGCTCTTTCAAACAGCTAAACAGACAACCGGCTCAAGGTAGTAAGTCAGCCGCCCAAGAAGAAATTGTGCTACCGCTACACAAAGTAGCTAACCCAGATTTTTATATTCTAGTGGTGGTAGACGGCGTTTCAGGCCGATTATCTAGCCATGACAGAGATATCTTAGGCTTAGCCCATAAATTGGCAACCCAGCCTGCGACTATCGAAAATGACGCAGCTTTTGATAAAGGTACTGTAGACAACGAAGCACGCACAGGTGCAGGTGTAGATGCAGGTGTAGGTGTAGACCCAGGCGAAAGAACAGGCGCAGTAGTGGCGGTATTTTTCGATACCATTACCGAAGAAAAGCTAGACACCGCAGGCATAGACCGGCTGGTAAATTTTGAAGGCAACGAATATCAGCAATACAACCCTGAAAAGCGGTGCGCCGATTTATACAAGCTAGTAAACCAGATAAATCCTAAACATATTTTATTTCCAGATAGCATTCATGGCGGGGCAGATTTAGGCCGCCGACTAGCCGCAAAGCTTAATACCACGGTGGCCAGCAATGTGTGGAAAGTTAATGGTAACCAAATAGTATGCCGAGGCTCGGCAGGTAAAACCGACATTACCCGCCCAATTACAAACATTATGCTGGCATTAGAAGAATGCAATGAGCCGGTGAGTGATACTAGGCACGAATGCAAAGTGCTTGAGCAGCCACTTATTCCGCTTCCTAAACAGGCATCTGATCAAACACTAGAACAAGCGATAACAAATACCTACGAACAAAAAATTACAGACCTAGGCAATGAAAGCGTGAACCCTAACGATATTAATTTGGCCGAGGCTGGGTTTATATTATCTGGCGGTAACGGCATTACCGATTGGGATCAGTTTCACCACGCAGCCGCTATATTAGGCGCTACCGAAGGTGCAAGCCGTGTAGCGGTAGACGATGGCTTTATGCCACGCGAGCGACAAGTAGGCGCAACCGGCACCTGGGTTACAGCAAAGGTGTACATTGCGGTAGGTATATCTGGCGCAATTCAGCACATGCAAGGCATAGCACAGTGTGAAAAGGTCATTGCCATTAATACCGATGATAGCTGCGACATGGTTAAACGCGCCGATTTAAGTGCCATTGGCGATAGCCAAGAAATTCTAGCCGCCTTGCTTGCCTTAGTGAATGAGCAAAATGGCGATTTCAAACGCGATTTGAAAGGCGCTGTCGATGACGGACAAAAAAAGGAAAGCAATCCCACCAGCGAGCTTTTAGGTTTAAAACAGCATCGAGCAACGCCCAAGAACGCACCGGAGGCTCAGCATGCATAAACAGGCCGTTGAAGATAACGTGAATATAACCGTATTAGTGTCGGTAGGAGAGCACCCGCTATCAAAGCGCCCACGGCGAGCAGAACAAGACGCTAGAGCGTTAGAAATTGGGCTGAATGTACCTGATACCAACCTACAAGTTATGCACGCAGGCGCTGCAAACAATGTGCAAACCAATACCGTATTAAAAGACTATTTAGGTATGGGCTTACCCGAAATTAAGCTTTTAAACATACCGCATGAAAACGATAGCCTTACCGAGTTAATCAACACTTTTGATAAAAATATTCCCGATATTCTACTTACCGGAATACGCGCCGAAAACGGCGAATCGTCAGGCATGACACCTTATGTATTATCTGAAAAATTAGGCATGGCGTTAGTACCCAGCATAACCGAAATTTTATGCATTAATAAAACAGCCGGATACGCAGAACTATTGCAAGCCCTACCAAGAGGCCAGCGCAGAAAAATAAGCGTAAAACTGCCTTTTGTAGCAACTGTAGATATGGCCGCGCAAGCGCCACGACAAAGTGCTTTTGGTGCAGCCATGCGAGGTGAAATTACTGTAATAGATACCATCGCTGCCCCTACAGATTCGGCGGGTAGCGCATCTACTTCACCTGATTTAACAAACTGCGAAACCTTGCAAACCGAATGGAAAATAACCCCAGCTCAACCCCGCCCTAAACGGCTTAAAATTATTAAAGCCAAAACTGCAGCGGATAGATTCAAAGCCGCCACCGCCAAAGCCCAAGGCGGCGCAGGAAAGGTCATTTATAACAACCAAGAAGCAGCCGACGCTATTTTTAAAATGTTGAAAGATGAGAAGGTGTTGTAAAACTATTTAATTGCGCTGTAACTCAGATAGGCTAATAATTTGACTAGTTAATAAGCAACTAGCAAAGTATAAAGATGCTTACACTAAGCGAAACCTTCTCACTATGATGAATTTAGCGTTCTCTTACCTACCTCTTATTTTGCTTATTACCTTAATGGTAAAAAAGAACCCTATGCCATCTAGCAAAGCTTTACCTTTCAGCGCTGTAGTTGCTTATATGGTGGTGCTATTAGTATTTAAGCAAGATGCAAGGTTAGTGAATGCCAATGTAATAAGTGGTGCATTGCTAGCACTCACCCCGCTGTCTATTATTGCAGGCGCTATATTCCTTTTTAAATGCATGGAAATTACCGGTGCATTAGCTATTTTACGCAAAGCGCTAGACGGCGTAAGTGCAAACCCCGTAGCCCAGCTAATGATTGTGGGCTGGGCGTTTATGTTTCTAATTGAAGGTGCCAGTGGCTTTGGTACACCTGCCGCCATTGCCGCCCCCATACTGTACAGCCTTGGTTTTCCCGCGTTACGAGTGGCACTGTTCTGTTTAGTGCTTAATACCATTCCCGTTACTTTTGGAGCCATGGGCACACCCGTATGGTTTGGCTTATCGCTACTGGAACTACCTCAACAAAGCGTGCTAGAAATAGCCCAGCAAGCGGCCCTTATTAACACCATAGCCGCACCTATCATTGTGATATTGGCATTACGATTAGTAGTGAGCGATACCGCCGATATTAAAAAGAACCTACTTTTTATTCTACTTTCCACCTGCGCATGTACCCTGCCCTATTTGGGGCTAAGTTACTTCGGCGTGGAATTCCCTTCGTTACTGGGCGGGCTAATTGGCTTAGTTATTACCCTGTTACTGGCGAAGTATAAAGTAGGGACAGAGACAACAAATCAACTAGCAGCTAATCGACCCGCAGTTAATCGACCCGCAGCCACCGAACACCCCCCAAAACAAACCCCAGAACAAACCCCAGAGAATACGGTACCACTGAAAACGTTAATAAAAGCCGCGTTCCCGCTGTGGGGCACTGTGTTACTTTTGGTATTAACTCGCTTGCCCGAGCTAGGGTTAAAAGCACTTTTGCAAGCCACCGAACCTGCATTACACATTAGCCTAGGTTTTCTAGGCACCTTTCACATAAGCACCAGTTTAGTAGCCAGCTTAACCAGCATTTTAGATACCGCGGTAACCTGGAAACATAGTGTTTTATATATTCCGTCTATTATTCCTTTTGCAGTAACAGGCAGCGCGACCTTGTGGCTATTTCGTCATTCATCAGCACCGAACTCATTAAAAACAGCAAGCCAACAAACCCTAGCGCGTATGCGAACACCTTTATTCGCCATGCTAGGCGCGCTTGTTTTTGTGAACATGATGATGCTTGGCGACAGTTCTGGCCAAAACAGCGCAGCGGTAGCCCAAATAGGCCATCATCTGGCACAAATAACGGGCGCCAACTGGACATTCTTCGCCCCGCTTTTAGGTGCATTAGGTTCATTCTTTTCAGGGTCGGCCACTATTTCGAATTTAACCTTTGCGGGTATTCAAACCACCATTGCCGAACAACTGTCATTACCCCTTACCACTATATTGGCACTGCAAAGTGTAGGCGCCGCCATGGGCAACATGGTGTGCATAAATAACATAGTGGCCGTTACCGCTATTCTGGGTTTGCAAAACCGCGACGGCGACATTCTAAAAAGCACCTCATTGATACTGGCCGTGTTCGCTGTAGTTGCGGGGGGTATGGGTGTGTTGTTAGTTCGGGTTGGGGTTGGTGGGTAGCATCGCTAATACATTTTACACACGGTCTATCTCGAAATCGTAGATTGGTATATTATTTTTTGTAACACTAATCTCTCTGTCTATCATGATTTCAGCAAGGGTTTCACCGTCTATAAGAACTATCGATTAACAATAGAAAAAACATTGCCAGTAATGTAGATTAATACAAAAGTCTAAGTACAACCAAATAGTTACAAAACTATATCCTTACTTAGAATAATTTTAGAGCAGCAAGTGAACCGCTGTGTGTTGTCTAAAGAAATAGGGAGATTCATTCATATGAAAGGCAATGTAAGCTTCATAGAGGCTTTATCCATCTTATCAAAATCTTCCCCTTTTGCTGTCTCGACAGAAAACAGTGGTCAAAAGTCATCTCTTCTTAACGAAATTAAAGAATACTTATATATCCAGTCGCCTGTAGAGGAAAAAGTTCTCTCTACGATATCGTCACTTAGTACTCAAAATAAAAAAATTTTGTTTTTATGTGGAAGTAGCGGCGACGGAAAATCTGAAATTCTTACTCGATGTAAAAAGACTTTTGACTCAAGAGTGCGCTTCCACCTTGATGCTACGCACAGCTTTGATCCAAATGAAAATGCTATTCAAACTTTAGATCGCGAAATAGAAAGTTATCTATTAGGAGATACTCCTCTCGTCATTGGCATCAATACGGGCATGCTGGCTAACTACGCTGAAGAAGGCGCTAACGAAAATGTTGCTCAAAGTATAAAAGCATACTTAGATCGCCAGAGCTACAGTGATGAATTTATCTTCATCAACTTTGAGGACTTTCCCAAGTTTCTAATTGGTGATAATGAGTACCATGCTGAATTTCCGGAAAAGTTCCTAAAGCGAATTACACAGCAAAAAGATAATATCCTCCGTCAGCTATACGATAGAGATAAAGCGAATAAAAACGATGTAGACAGTAAAAGGCTATTCGCAAATTATGAGCTTTTAAGTCTGCCTTCTGTTCAGGCTGTAATAATTGATTTACTTTTTAAAGCCCGTTTGAAAAAAGATCAATTTCTAACTGCTAGGGCATTACTCGACTTCGTTTTTGGGCTTCTAGCTGGACCAGGCTACTTGTTCGACAACTTGTTTAGTGGCGGTGATAACGAGCTTGCAGAAAAGATTGCAGAATTCGATCCTGCAAATTTGAGAACCAAACAAATTGATAGGTTTATCTTAGCGTTTGAATTGAAGTTGACTGACAGTGACTTTGAAGACTTCAGGGAAGCGCTTATGAACATTGATATAAATAACGTAAAAAAAGCGCACTCATATCTAAGGCTCTTCTACGCTCTGAGGTACGGCAATTATGCCAATAACTATCACGCGAAATTCAGAAGCGACTTTTCAGAGTCACTAATCGAAAAGTACATTCACTGTTACAAGCTTCATCGTGATTTCAATGGCGACAAAGCAGAAAGAGAGCTTTTAAAGAACTTTTACAACAAGACTTTGATTCAAGCAGTTCGCAAACATATCAACCGAAATGCCCCATATTTGAGTAAAAATCAATACTTAACTGCCGAGGTTAACGGTTACCTACTGACTTCAAAGTTAGATATAAAGCCAGATTACAAGTCCATCCAAAACGATAAGCCTCAATCAGCTTCATATTTTAACGTTCATTTGAAGGTTAAAGTTAATGATAGTGAAGTTAAAATTAGGCCTATACCACTGAACATAAATTTACTTGGTTTATTAATCGAAATAGTGAGTGGTTTCAGACCCAACAAACATGACAAAAGCTCTATTGTCATTCTCGACGAATTAGTCGACGACATCACAAAAGTAGCCAATCAATCTCACGATATCCAAGTAGTAAGAGGGCGCAAGCGATTTGAGCTACGAAAAGTCGAAGACGATGATATTGAAGTAAGTGAGGTTTAATGTGCTTAAGTCAGATTTAAAAGTTCCATCAAGTAATAGCCTGAGTACATTTATCCCATTTTTAAGAACAAAAGATAAACATTACAAATTTTGCTGGGATACTGTTCTTGGATATTTTGTTCATTCTGCCTATAACAAGGCGTTACTAAACATTGAACTTGACGGGTTTAAAGCGCTTTGTGGAAAACGATTTGCTGAAATACTTGATGAGCCAAACTTTTGGAAAGAAATAGAAGCGATGTACTTCGAGAACGAAGAGCTTTTTAAAATTTCACCAGAATTATTAATGTTTAAAGCGACAAAAGATGAAATTGACCCTAACAGCAAAAAGCTTGGCGATACGCTTACTAGTCTGTTAAACGATTTCTCTGTGGATTCTTCGCCTGAGACAAACTTAAATATTCTTGCAAAAGAAATTAAAGCTCAATTTGATGCATTTTACGTCTCGACCAAAGTTAAACAACCGGTCAAGAGAAACCAAACTCCATACCTACCGTTTTTAACAAAGTGCTTCCAACAGGATTTGGAGTTTCTTAATTCGCGCCCCAGTTATTTGGTTGCGCAGTTCTCTGACTTCATAAAGCTTTACAGCTTTCTATACATTTCCCAGTTGGCGCTAAACATAAAAGATTGGAAAAATGGGGCCCCATCCCATAAACCGTGTTTTTTCATTGTTGACAACGAAAAAGCGAGTAGAGAACGGACTCACGTTCAAAACTATGGCTATGGGCAATTAGTAGAGTATTTGAACTACCTTTTCCCTTACTTAGTTATAAATGAAACCCTACAGAAAAAAGGAGAGACAAAGCCCTTGTGGCAGCTCTTTGAGGCTATTAAAGGTGACACAGCGGCCCTGTCTAAATTGAATCAATTTACGGAAGATTTTAGCGATGCTCGTTCAAAGTTTTTCAGAAATCACACATCGGTCGAAGAACAAACACTTACTGAAGATGCTATTCAGCAGCTACTCAACTTGTCCTACTGGCAGTTTGACAAGAAGCGAGGCACTTTGGAGGAATATAATCAAACAGCAGTTAAAGGTGTTTTAAAAACAATTTGCGCCCCTTTCATTCAAAAACGTGGACAAGCCGGTCAAGTTCTTACATTCAATCAAGACTATATTGTTTTACTCACTAACTTAGCAATCGGAGAGAATGAAAAGTTGCGTTTGCATGAGTTAATAATAGCCTTTGAAAGTCGTGGAATATATTTTGACAAACAGAGCCAACAAAATTTAGTCAATTTTTATGAACGCATGGGAATAGTTGAAAGAATGAGCGATAGTGGAGATGCAGTATATGTCAAAAAAACAGTTTGAAGATTTCCTTGTCTCTCATTTTAACAATTGGGCCGAGCAGTCTCTGATCTCAGGCCATCGCTATCAGTTTACATCCCCAGACAGTGCTAGGGGTCAGAAACTTCACTCTGCTTTTTTAAAACAGCAATCGAGATATGTTGAAGTAAAAGGTACCAAACTTCCTTGTATTGAGTATGAGAAAGCTTCACTAATCCCCGTTTTTCATAGTGATGAGAGCGGATTTTCAGAAAATTTCATATCACATTTACGTGACGAAATAGCAGCCCAGCCAGAAGTACTAGATGGCTGCGCCCTACTCATTATTCACAACTCGTCTTTAGATACAATAATCAATTCAGCTGAAGACGTTGCACAACAAGGGCACGTTTGGAACCCTGAAAATATAAAGCATATGCTTTACCAAGAGCTTGACCAAAATGATGAGAAGCTCAAAGTTTCTGAATGCTTACTAGACTATCAGTTCGACCAAATTCTTGATGACAAAGCGACTATGTTTGGCTTTGAAGAGCTTTATAATGCGGTGTCTGATGGCGACCTAAGATTTCCAGAGCTGGGACTATTAAACGACGAAGCTATTTTGTCATGGAAGAACGAAGAACAAATACAACTTCGCATACAAGAGAATAAAAGACTAAGCGATGAATTAAATTTCATTACAGAGCATTTTCCTAATGAACTTCCGGAAAAGCTTGCATCTCTAGATTTCAGTGAGACTTTTGTAAAGGAGCATTTTGAAACAGAAAACCCCGACCAATGGCGTGAAAGTCTTGAGCTTGAGCAGTGCTACCAAGAGCAGCAAAAAAATCGTACAAACCTTCTGGAATTGGAAAAAGAGTCGACTTTATTTGGCGAACTACTAAAAAAAGGTAAATCAGATAAAGGTGCTGGGAAAAGAGAACGACACCTGATATTGCTTCTTGAAGAACAGCAAAGCGAGTTCAATCTTGAATTTACTTTTATTAACGGGCGCATTTCAACGTCTAGCTGCACAATACAGCATAATAAAGAACAGCCCCCTATATCTATAGACATTAACAATAGTGGTGGGATTAGAAGCAGAGTTGTACTAACTAGCAATTTCGGCGGAGAAGCTCGATACTTCTCTCTTCAAGTCAAAACGGATAAGCCTCAAGAAACACATAAATTTCGTATATTAGTTCTTCGAAAAGGTGACTTCGATGTAGCTCACTTTGAACATATATGCTTAGTAGACCCAGCTAAGAAATGGATAACACTACAAACTGACGACCAAGCTTTGCAAGTCAGTGATAAACAACCGACTTTCGTTATTACCGAAAATTATCAAGCAATTTCTGCTGCCGATTACGGCATTGTTGACTTTAAACAGCTTGCCTCAGAAAAAGATGAAATCTTCTTCTGCGTACAAGGTCAGTACAGTGAACTATTATTCAATGTAGAAGGTGAAGTATCGACTGAATCGTTAACTCTTCCTTTACTGTTAGATCAGGGGCGGTTTAACTACCTGTTTGAAAAAGGCTACAACGGTCAATTCAACAGGAATAAATCAAAAGTACTTATAGATGGTAAAGAAATTGCGCCCAAGCTGCGAAGATTAGAACTACTTCAAAATGAAGCGCTCCTTCTAGATGAGCGAGCACTTTCAAAACATTACGCTTCAGACGACGTTTGCTTAGACGACATTAGTAGCGATTACCCTGATCTTTTTGCTGAATATAATAAGCTTTTCGATTACTTAGTAACTAACAGAACATTAATCAGTATTGCCGGTTGGGAGCCGGACTTCAGAGAAATAGTAGCGAGAATAGTTGATATATATATCAATGAAATTTCTAAGATTCCTTTTGATGCCCCGCTAAGCCAAGCACATAAGAAGTTAGTACTAATAGGCTTTGCTGAGTTTGAAGAGCGCGAAAGCATTCAGGAATATATTACTCCATTCCACCCAGCAGTATTAGCCTATAACTTGAACGTAGCAACCGCTTTGCTTAGCGATAAACTCGACTCAGGCAGCTTCAAAGAATTGCCTTCGATCACGATAAACCGATTGAGTGCGCAAGGTTTACTACCATTTATCTATGACCCTACTCATGATTTTTCCTATAACCATGCGGAAAAAGAAAATGTATTTTGGTCTAGGTTAATACCACAGCAAGATAGTAGCTATGACTATGTTCGCGCTTTAGTTTCAGATAAAGTCGAGAAGTTCACGGCAGCATTTAAGCACCTATTTACTGCAGGTAGTAAAACAACACTAATCATAAACTCTGTAAACAACTTACATAATGAAGAGCTATTTTTAGGCGTTGTAGATTATGTAAAGCGTAAAAAAGGTAAAATTACGCGCATTCATGTAAACCTATATAACGAAGAAGACTATTACACATGGTTCGATAGATTTGCAGACACTGCAAGTTACGATGATATAAAAAACCTATGTGAATTAAACAAAGGGTCAATCAAAGAACAGGCTGATACGATTGTTGACCTGCTACGCACACGACTAACCTACAGTAAATTTCTGATCACGGACAATCACGATTCTCAAGCGTACGCACATATATGTTTCTTTAAAAATAACGAACGTGTTAGAGCCGAAGATATAAACGTTCTCAAGCAAAAAAGCGGAGTTGTTTGTCGTGGTTTAATGCCTGGCGAAGCTGCATCTAATAAGCACGGTAGCTTTTATACAGCTTTTGGCTTAGAGGGAGTAAATACGGAAAACTCTGCACCTCTGAAGCTTATAGAAAAGTACTCTGCACTTATTAAACCAGCTCGCTCAAACCATGTGCAATATACACCGACAAGATCTCAGGCATTAGTGGTAACTGACAGTTTTAAAAAGCTTCTTAATGTCTCGTACAAAAATTCAATTTGGACCACCATTATCGATCCCAAAGTAACGCTAGATTTCTTTGAGGGTGAAAAGGACATGGTACTTATCCATTATTCAGACAATTACACTAACTCAGTTAACTATGATGCCATCACGGTAACTGAGCAGACTGACCTGTATCACAAGGTATTGGATAACGATAACGGCGGTCTAATCGGAGAATTTAATGCATTCAATGGTGAATGGTTACTTAACTTGGTTACCGCTAATAGTAATGAGCGAAAGGAAAAAAGAGGCATTTTAGGCGCATACAAATTTGTTCACTGCCTACTACACAAGTCAGACATTACGTGGGTACCACTCTCTATCGCTGAAATTATCAGGGTAGCGGGAAATCTTGGCTTAAAAGCAAAAGAAAGTGACTTTTCGAGATTCTCTCAGGGCTTCAAATCTGGCGCTATATCAGACGACGTTTTATTTGTAGGCTTCAAAGACCGCAAGCTTATCCTTCTACCTGTTGAAGTTAAAACGGGCAAAAGACAGACCCACAGCAAAGGCGTGACGCAAGCTAAAGAGCTTAAACGCTACTTTGAAGAGCTATTAGGTGAAACCAGTTTAGCCAGTCATTTGTATCGCGGTTTGTTTATTCGTCAGATTATGATGCAAATCGATAAGTATAAGCTTTATGACGTATACCCAAATGACTATTTCAAACCAGTTACAGACAACTTTGCTTGGTGGTTACAAGGTGATTATAGCCTAGCGCAATTAACCAACTACCCAGAGGCAATGTTGTTCGTAAATGTCGAGGATAAAGACTTTACTAAGGCCAGCTTTACTCAGGTTCTAGATGTCTTAAAAATAGAGATTCCAGCAGGTGATTTGACAGATTCACAGGGCAACATAAGTCACCTACTTCGGACACCACTACAGAAGCTCTACGCTGAATTAAAACCAGTAAACCTATACCACATAGAAGATAACTATATTCTGGACGGTGAAACCCAAATAGAACCAATAGCTTCTTATGCTGGAAGTGATGAGGATTCACCCGCAATCAGTACTAAAGCTGCCAATGAAACAGAAAACAAAACGGCAAGTGAACAGTCTGAGCCACCTACCGAAACAGCCAGTACGCAGCAAATAGAAGTAAAGCGCAAGAAAATGCCGGAAGGCGAGTTACTAGAGCTTTATCAACGCATTATCGATTGCTACTACAGTTACAATATCCCAGTTTCTAAACCTACAAGCGAAGTGCCTTACGTTGAAGGGCCAGCTTCGATACTTTTCAGGGTTGAACTTAACCCTGGCACGGACCCAAGAAAGCTATTTGAAAAATCTCAGGCGCTGAAACTCGACCTAAGGCTTGAACAAGAACAAGAAGTTGGGTTCGCGATAGATAAGGGCTGCGTGACAATCGATGTGCCCAAAAGCGACAGCCAGCGATACTATGTTGACCAAGAGGACATCTGGCCGTCTTGGGAGCGCCCTATTAACGCACTGGAAGTGCCATTGGGTGAAGACCGGTTTGGCAATGTTGTAAAAATAAACTTTTCATCTTCTAACTGTCCTCACCTTCTTATCGGTGGCACAACAGGTAGCGGTAAATCAGAAGCGCTCAATACAATTTTGTATGGGATGTGTGAGCACTACAGCAATTCTGAACTAAGACTAATGCTGATTGATCCTAAAGGTACTGAGCTCAACGATTTTGAGCGATACCCTCATTTACTAGGGCAAATTGGCTGGGACGACGCTGACGCACTCCAACTCTTGAGTGAAGCGGTTGAAGAGATGCAGAGTAGATATGCAACGTTCAAAAAAGCCGGTGTTAGATCGCTGCCAGATTATAACGCGAAAGTGAGCGATGAAGAGCGAATTCCTTGGTGGGTTTTAGTGCTAGATGAATACGCGGACCTCACTTCAGATAAAGACATGAAAAAAGATATCGAAGCCGAACTTAAACGCCTAGCGCAGAAAGCCCGTGCAGCCGGTATCCATCTAATTATTGCTACTCAAAAACCCAGTGGGGATGTGATAAGCACAAACCTTCGTTCCAACCTTCCTGCACAGTTAGCATTGCGAGTTAAGAATGGAACTGAGAGCAGAGTTATATTGGATGAGCAAGGGGCTGAAGTCCTTAATGGGAAGGGCGACTCTTATCTAAAGTCGGAAGGTAAATTAAGCAGAATTCAGTGCGCAAGAATAAGCAACAATAGTGAAAATACTACAAAGAGTACAACATGATAGAAACGGAAGATATTCGTATTAGTTTACGACAATTGATTTTAGACCCAAACAACTATCGCTTGGCAGATGAAAAAGAAGAAAGCCAAATTGCAGATGAAAATGCGGAGTCATTACAAAACGAAACTTTAGCTAGACTCAAAAAGCAAAGGCTTGGTGAGCTGAAAGACTCCATAATAAACAACGGCTTTCTGGAAATGGAAAGAATCGTTGTAAGGCTCTTAAACACTGAGGAAAACTTAAAGAAAAAAGATCCCAAAGATAAAAAATATATTGTCGTAGAAGGTAATAGGCGCACTGCAGCTCTTAAAAGTATACAAGAAGACTATACCGAAAGGGTTGAAGAAAACGGAGAAATTAAATATAAAAAAGGTATTTCAGAAAAGCTGATTAGTAAATTTGATTCCATAAATGTCCAATTTATCGAAGGAGATGCAAAAACAATCAAAGACTACTCCGCCACTTTAATGGGAATCAGACATGTCGCAGGACCAAAAAAGTGGGACGGTTTTCAAAGCGCAAAACTAATTAACGATTTGTTCTATGAAGGACGTTCATTTACAGAGATCGGAAATTTAATTGGGATTACTAATAGAGAAGTAGGGCGACGATTCAGAGGATACCAAGCTTTTAAACAAATGAAAAAAGACGAAAAGTTCGGTGGCCTTGTAGGTTCGAGACATTATGGACTGTTGCTTGAATTTTTGTCCTCGTCAAAATCTGGTAAAGAATGGCTAAAATGGAATGACACAACCTATCAATTTGATGAAACAAAAAATCTTGAAATTGTATATAAAGCGATAACACCAAGGCAAGATGAGCCTCCTGAAATACGTAACCCAGGTGATGCTAGGAAGTTTGTTTCTCTTTTAGGTACTGAGTACAGAGAGGATATAGAAAAAGGTCACAGCATTCATAGCATGCCCGATCCTGATGATTTGAAACCATCTGGCAAACTTAAACGCGTTATTAGTTTTATTTCATTTGTGGAAAAAAGTAATTTTTCACAGGAAGAGGAAGAGAAGTTAGCAGATTTATTAAATGTAATTAAAGGGAAGATTGGTGAGTGAATATGAGTTCATTTAATTACATTAATTTTATCGATTACTTAAAAACACAATTAGACGAAACTAATAACGCTGAAATCAATGGATTTGAAGTTTTATTCGACTACCTTAAGGACTATCCTCCTGAGTATCTTGAAGACGACGACTCAGACTTTTTTAGAGAAGAAATAGACAGGCTTGCCCAAGACCAAATTGATGAACTTGTTTACACCTTAAAAGACAGTGAAAATGACTGGCTAGAAATTAAAGGTGAGAAATGGAGAATTAAAGATAATGAGTCTAATCAAGGTGAAACAAAGACTAAACTTTACAGCAAATTAACTGCAAAAGAAGCAGCTCTCTTAGATAAAAAATCTGGAGATGTCGACTCTGAAGAGCGAACTGCCCTTGTTAATTTGTATAATAACAAAGTCAACTCATTAGGTTCAGTCGAAGAAAAGTACCATGTGGCGAAGCTGATAGTCGATAAATTTATTTACACCGAGGATGGAAAAAAAGAATATCATCAGTTTCTGATAACTGCCGGTGAAACGGGAAGTGAAAAAAAAGATAAGGATTCATATAAGTATTACGAACATTTAGCAAAATTTTACAGACAGAAATATGAACACGAATTATCTGCACAATGGTATAAAGACGCTGCAAACACGGCGAATATCTGTAATGAAAAAGAAGAGACCATACTAAAACTTACTAGAAACGAGCGACTTCAGTTTGAGCAAGCTGGTAGGGAAGAAGAAGCAGCGGAAGCGTATATTCGAGAAAACGATTTAATTGCAAAGGTAGACGGTCGAAGAAGAACGCGCTTTATTTATTCTTCTTTAAAACATGTATCAGATTACTTTCAAAACCCTAAAAAGGTTGCTTGCGTCGCCATTCTATTTATTTTAGTTTCTTCTTTCATTTTCTCAATTTCTGGAATAACGCCATCGGGAGGTACAGTACAATCATGGAGAGCTGGTAAGTTTTTTTCTGTTGAGACAATTACAGAATTTGGAGATGCTTTATACTTTAGTGTGGTTACTTTCACTACACTCGGTTATGGTGACTACACTCCAAGTAACATAATCAGTAGAATTGTAACGATTTTTCTTTCCATTGGGGGTCTCTTACTAGCAAGCCTATTTTTGGTAACATTAGTAAAAAGGTATGGAAGATAATAAAGAAAACTACAAAATTTTCTTACAAACCAACTGTGCAAGAGCTGATGTTCTAAATATCAGCTCTTTCTATTTTTCAAAAATTGAATGAGAATAGCTATTTAGATATTTCTTTTATTTAGAAAACTAATTCCTCTATTCAAATGAAGCTTCAAAAAATCTGCAAACAATGTTTCGTTCATAAACTTTTTTTGCTTTTCATATGCTAGCCTGAGTACCGCTAAATAAACGTCCGCATACTCCCCAGCAAAAACTTTCCAACTCATCTCAACGTTACTGTCAGATGGTATATCTTCAGCTGGTGGAACAGTCTCTTCCGCAAGAGACATACACAAAGCCCACCTGCAGAGTACATTCCAGTTTTCAATACCTGTTCTTGATTTAAGACGGATAAGCTGTTGTTTTTGCTTCTCAGATAGCCTGATTGTATCGATAGTGTTAGCCATTGAAATAGCCCTCTGAAATGGTTGAGGATTTAGATTCTTCGTCAAAAGCAATTTGATATTCACGATTTACATACGACTTCAAGTCATCGTAATACTGCCCGGTAATTTCCTCGTCAGTAGAAAGAAGTAATACTTGGCTAGCGGCTTTAGGGAAGTAATTCTTTATAAGCTTGGTTCGATGCTTGCCGTCCAAACGCCCTAATGGCGTATCGATAACTGTTGGAAGCTCTTTGCCTGATGCTTCAGCCAAAGCTGACAGGATAGCAATTGCAAGCAACTGCCTTTCACCTGCAGAAAGACGACCTGGTGCCAGTTCTCCCCCTTCCTGACTAAGTAACGTTAAAGTAAAAGTCTCTGTATCGACTGATACATAAGTTATTAAACTATCTTTACGAGTCAGCCCGATGAACTTTTCTGCAATTTTTCGTTCAATCAGCGCTATGTTTTCTTTAATCATAGATTTAGCGAAACCATGCATAGTAGCCTTTAACTTGTTCACATGGTCACAAACTTGAAGTGCACGTTTTTGCTCAAATGTATCTTTATTTTGCTGAGTCAGAAGGCCTGTATACCTTGTATTTAACACGTCACGCTTTGCGATTGCTTGCGCTAAAAGACCTTTACTATGTTCCAGTAAGGTACTTTTACTCTCAAATTCCGCTTCAAGTGCTGCAAGCTCACTTAAAATAGCTTTTACATCGTTATAATCCGGTATTGCTTCTTCTTGCTTGCCATACAAAGCTTCTTTCTCTTTTAGCTCTTCACGGGCCTTAATTAGCTTTCTGCGCTCAGCCTGCTCGCTTGCAATACGCTCATCAAGCCCAGTAAAAATACTTAATGGTAAATTGATATAGCAGTTGCTAGCAGCAAAACTACGGCGCTCGCTTTGGTTATCATCTACGAGCTTGTTGATAGCGTTCAGAGTGTCATTGTCCACGTTACCTTGAGTTAACGTACTCAATATCTGCTCTTCATATTCAGAAATTGATGCGTCGAGTTCTTTGGCTTGTTTTGCTTTCGCTTCTATCGCTATCTGTTGTTTGGTTTCGTCTAATAGCTTGGGTATAAGCCCAAGCGGACACGCGCCAGCATCAATCTTTACCCTTTGCTGCAAGTTGTCTTTTAATTGACGATCTATAGCGCCTAGTTCAAATTTAATTGAGTCGCGCTCTTCAATAAGATGAGCTCCAGATATACGGGCGGTCTGTCTCGCTTTATTGATTGCCAAATTAAGGCCACTAATATCCTTTTCTAAACCTGCAACTTCATTTCTTAAAGAGCGTAAAACAATATCGTGCTCGCCTATTTCATCTTCACAGTCTGAAACTCTTTTTATTAGGTTTTCATCAATATTGCTTTTTTTACGTTCTTTTTCGATAACAGTTAAATCTGAACGTAGTTGAGTGAGTAAATCTAAGCCTAATAAATTCTCTAGTCCGGTTTGAATAAGCTCAGAGCTTCTTTCTGGGTTCGCTAAGTTTTCAATTTTCTCACCGTCGAAGAAGAATAAATCGGATAATGACTGCGGTATAAATTCGTTAACGAAATCATCCCAATTAGAACTTACAAATTCATCTACCTCGCCGTTACAAAATACTTTTAATTTATCTTTTGTATTTTCAGGGCTGCTAGCAACCGACCAAGAACGCTTAACTATAAAAATGTATTCATCAGTTTCAGCTTTATGCGTAAACTCGAGCGTTAATGAAACACTTTCAGATTGCTCAGAAAACCTATTTTTAGTACCTGCTAAAAAAGAGCCAAACGCTTGAGTTCCACGATTGGAGCATTTGGCGTGTTTTCCGTATAAAACCAATTGCAGCGCATCTAAGAAAGTCGTTTTCCCTCCGCCATTTAAGCCGCCGAATAATACAATAGGCTTTTCTTCTGTTACCGTTAAATCGACAGTGTGGACACCTTTGTAGATTCCAAAGTTTTCTATGGTTAGTGATTTAAGTTGCATTAGACGTTTTCCACACTCTCAATCAATAGAGAGCTATAACCATCTTCTTTCAATGACTTCGTTATAATTGCGATACTCTCTTCAAGTAACTCTTGCTGTTGCTGCAATTCTTTTACAGCATCATTTTGGGCGTTTTCCGCTTGGGAATTAGTTATCTTAATTTGGATGTGCTCTAACTCGATTTGTCTGCGGTGCCTTTCTCGTTCTAACGCAAACTTTTTTGCGTAAAATAAACTATCAAATGCGCCTTTATCTAAAACGTCGTTTAGTTCGTCTTTTAACTTAGCTCGGCGAAGCTGGTTCCTGTATTTATTGGAAACATTGAGCACCGCTCGCATTTGTTGGTAAAGCAAACCGTCTTCATCGCCCTGCTCTGCACAATGTGCTTTTAACTTGTCCAGTACGCTCTTGTTCATTATGGGATGATGCGCCCTACGCTTACCCGGGTAGGCCTTGCCAATAACTTGCTCGTAAATTAGAGGTAGCGAGTCTTCCGCTTCATGCTTATCGTTGAGCCAAACCTGTCGAATTCCCTCTAACTCTTCAATTGCAATAAGTTCTAAGTCACTAACTTCTGGAGGTGCCATTTGCTGGACCGCTACTTGAGCCTCTAGTACTTTTCTAAGCATATGCTCTCTAAACGACTGAACATATGGGCCGGGCACAAGATCCGCACCGTGCTTAGTTACATGAACGGTTAGAGTTCCGTTCATTCTTCTAAAGTCGCGGTTACCTTTGTCTCTTCTTAATTTATCTAGCTTTTTGTCGTGATTAGCATCGTTAACTTCAATTTCATTTCTGAGCATAACGAGCGGCATCATCCACTCTTTTTCGTCGTCGTTAGCGATCATGGCATTCATCGATTTATCTTCCGAAACCATGGTGCACACATAACAACCAAACCGACTATCACCACAGCTTTGTGTCGACTTATCAACAACAAGAGGGCATTCACCACCTTCTGTAGCGCCTTGGTACATGCCCATAAGATCATGATTTGGGAAGTTCCATGGGTTTTTAATACTATTTAAGTAAATCCATACATCATCATTGGTCCAGTGGGCTATCGGGGCATACACCCAGACTCGGTCTAATGAACCATTCTCTGTAAGCCCTAACGCTTTTCGGGTATTCGTCTTTGAGTTTTCAAATCTATCCATACTGGCCGCTCGTGCCGAGCTTTCAGCTTTTCTAGTACCCAATACTAAGATCGCTTCGCCATTCTTGTCAGCAAGGTTCTGAATAAAGCTATTAGAAGGTGATATTTTAAGCCTATCAGTACACCAGCGAAATTTAGCTCGTGGGGCTGGATATCCTTTGCCTATTAAGTTGTACCAAAAACGATTTTTCACTTCAGGAACTAACTTATGAGGAATAATCGGCAGTTTCTGCTCTTCAGCAGCCGCTTTCATTTTCTCTAAGGACTTGTTTACCCATGAAGACACAACTGGATTTTCAACCAAGGTGTCGGTACTGATTACATGCACTTTTTTTTGTGCTTTGCCTTCCTTCACTAATTCTTGAAGGGCATACCACACCAACTGTAATGTCGCGGTAGAGTCTTTGCCGCCGCTATATCCGATAACCCAAGGGATACTGTCACTAAGGTAGAGTTTTTTCACATGTTCAATAGACTGTGAAACAGAGTTTTTTAAACCAACCTCATTAAAAGCTGATTGAGTACTTACTTGGCTCATTGTTGAGTAACCTCTTTTTGTAGCGCCTGTTCCGCCAATAGTTCGATTTCAGACAGCTCAATACTCATCAATTGTTTGATTTTAATACACGTTAACTTGGCCGCTTTTGTATTGTTGTACATACTTCCGTTTACTACGCACCTTCCCGCCCAATCGGAATTGCTCCTAGACCAATCGACTTTTTTCAATCGCTTTAGAGTTTGTTTCCACTTTTTGTCATGCCTGAGTAACCAACAGCCAAGTAGCCCTAACGCATGAAAAGTAACGGAGTACGCGTTTATTGATTCTTCTCTTATTTCACCGCCAGAGGCTTCGTCGTTACAGACGAGTATCCAACTCGGCATGTTTACTAAAACTTTATGCCAGTACTCTGAAGCAATAGGTATTAACTCTTGATAGTTTGCCTCGGTAATATTGCCTAAAAGCGCCTTTGTAGCAGTGTTCACTGCGCTGTGACTTACTAGCTTTTTAGAGCGAGGCCCAAGGTTACTTTTTTCCATGTGAACAAGTTTGCGAAACTGCTCGCTTTCGAAAATTATCGTTTTTGATAGCTTTGCGTCAGGACTATCGCCGTAAGTGATGCTTAAAGATGAATCGGTCTTCACTGGGTAGAGATTTAAATCTTTAAAAATTTTCTGACGTTCCTCTAAAGATTTACTTGCGAAGAAAACAATTGAGATTGTTTCATCACCCAAGGTTGGATCTTGAGTTAACGCTTCTTGAATAGCTCCGTTCCGATGCTGCCCGTCAGTGATATATAATTCTGCATCTTCATCAATAACTAGAGTGCCAATTTTCTGCTCGTGCTTAGCTTCGCCAATAGCTAAAAATTCCGACTCACCATCAATACACGCCGTTAGCGCTGAGAATACATAATCATCCCTGTTGCCTAATATGTAATTAGCAATATCAGGAATCCGCTCCTCATTGATAATCCGCTGCGCTCGTTTATCTACAGGCAGTTGCCCTTCATCAAAACTGAATATCTTTTTCAGTCTTTTTAAGGGGCACATTACGATATAGTATTCGTCATTTGCCTGCTGTCCTTTGATTGCCGGAAAGGACATCCCTGATGCTATCTGTGACATATTTAGACTTTAAGTTAATTGAAGTTCGTACGATTCGAAAAATGTTCTTACGAACAAAATGGTGGTATAGTACAACACAAATTTCAAGATGTCGCCTGTACCTTGGTAAGTATTAATAGAAAGTGATGACTACATATTTAGATTACAACGCAACTGCCCCCGTACTGTCAGAAGTAGCAGATTTAGTTTTTAAACTAATGGTAGAAGAATACGGAAATGCCGGAAGCAGAACTCATTCATTCGGTGCCACTGCAAAACAGGCTGTTGAAAAAGCAAGGAAGCAGGTAGCCGATGTAGTTAACGCTGATAAGTCAGAGGTCATTTTCACAAGCGGCGCCACAGAAAGTAACAATATTGCGATTCTGGGCTTAAAAGAGTACGCCGAAAAGAATAACAAAAAACACATCATCACTACCGCCATTGAACACAAAGCGGTACTTGAACCTATTGAAAACCTTGTGAGCCATGGGTTCGAAGTCACTTACATCAAACCCGATCAGTCTGGAGTGATTGATGTAGAAAGTATCGGTAAAGCACTGAGAGAAGATACCGTTCTAGTTTCTGTTATGCATGTTAATAACGAAACCGGAAGTATTCAGCCAGTTGGAGCCATTTGTAATTTACTAAATGAGCACAATGCCTATTTACACGTAGATGCCGCTCAAAGCTTTGGTAAGTTAAGTGACGAACTGGATAACAAAAGAATTGATTTTATCAGTGCTAGTGGGCACAAACTTTACGCGCCCAAGGGCGTGGGAGCATTAGTAACTCGAAAGCGTGGTTTCTTGAAAGCTCCGCTTAAGCCAGTCTATTTCGGTGGTGGTCAAGAAAAAGGGCTTAGGCCTGGCACTCTACCTGTCCAATTAATAGGAGGTTTTGGCTTAGCCTGTGAATTGGCTCAAAAGAATAAGGTTGATTGGCAGAACCACAGCACAAAATTAAAAGAAAAATTCTTGGATTTAATTAGTAGGCTTGGAGGAAAGGTTATCGGCGAAAATACTTCCCCTTTCGTTACTAATTTTTATATACCCGGAGTGAATTCAGAAGCGGCGATGGTTATGTTGAAAGATGTGATAGCAGTTTCGAATGGTTCTGCTTGCACATCTTCAAGCTACCAGGCATCACATGTTTTAACTTCGATGGGGCTTACTGAGGACGAAATCGCAGGGTCTATTAGAGTTTCTTGGTCACATATGACTGATGACATTCCATTAGAATTAATTGAAGAACGTTTTAAAAGCCTAATTTAGATTGCTGCTTGGTTGCCAAAGTGGAAATCAAGCAGCATATTACTAACGCTTCAACAGTTAAGACTTTGCCGTTATTTGCATAATAACTACGTGTTCATCTTTCCAGTCAGCTCTATCGCAATTTTTGTACTCAGCAATAGAAATAATTTCTTTAACGCCAATAACCGCTGCCTGTTTCCTATTCTTGAAATGCAAATCTAGCTTATCTTGCAATTCGCCTTCTCTTTTTTCTATAATTTTGGGCTTTGCTCTTGTAACTACAACCAAAAACGCTTTTTTTGCAGACTTTTTGGTTGAAGCAGAGAAAAACTCAGCGAGTCGCAAAACATCTTTTGTTACCTTATGAAGGCCAAGTCTTCTCTTTATCTCTATAAGATGAGATAACTTCTTTTGTTACGAAGTTCGAATAACCAAGTCTATTCGACCGTTCCTAGAAGACTCTGGTAGCGCTACGTTCAGCTCTTTCGCTATCTCTTTAGTACTCTTCTCTAGCTCAAAAGAATAGCCCTGCTTTTTCGCAGACTCGGCTAACTTTACACCTAAATAATACTCAGGAAGTTCCCAAAGAGTTCTATCTAAATCCTTTAGCGCGACATTGGATATTTTTTTACTTCTTCTGATAACTTAAATTTCATACAAAGACATTACTATGACTTAATGCTCAGAACATAATGCAAAATATATTGACTTCAAAGGAAAGTTCTTTATATGTTATTAAGGTGATTTGAGACAGCGGATCGCATTTCACATAGAGAAAGAAAATTTGCAGATGTGGGTTCGAATCCCGCCAGGATCAATCA
Organism: Alteromonas sp. Mac1; assembly: GCF_001562125.1. NCBI lineage: Bacteria > Pseudomonadati > Pseudomonadota > Gammaproteobacteria > Alteromonadales > Alteromonadaceae > Alteromonas > Alteromonas sp. Mac1. The sequence goes on along the minus strand of NZ_CP013932.1, from coordinate 86,321 downwards.
GGGATCCTGTAGCTTAAAAGGTTAAAGCGGCAATATCGTGTTGAATAGCATGTTTTCCATGCGTTACGACGCGGCCAAATGGTTATTTGGTCAAAATAATAGTCGTATTCAGCCTTTCTTGGCTCAGTGCCAATAGGTTTGCCCTATTGGCACGATTTTAAATCAAGGAAGATTATGCTAATCATTTTTCAATTTTCGTATACGGATAGTCGGAGGTTTCTATCCCAGGAAAACTCTTGGCTGAAAAAACCATCGTGGCCAACTCCTCAAAATAAACACTTCATTCGCTATGGCGGCCCTACTGTAAAAAGATTAAAGGGAGGTGCCAACAATATAGGCGAAGGAACTATTTGCAGCGTCAATAACACCATCAGCTTTCCTCGCCCTCCATTTATAAGTCTTGCAGAAGCCGATGCACCATCTAAAAAGAAAATTATAAAATGTAGGCGCGTCTTTTCTCGCTTTTATTTTGATGGGCTATGCAGCGGTAAGTATGAAATTGGCTTAAGGCCAGAGCTTGGCAAATGCGTGTCTTTACAAACAAGTAGTATTAATTCAATTTTAGATGAGCTTCTAAATACTATATGTAGTGTAAAGTCAACTTCAAAAAGCAAAGTGGAGTATAAAGTAGGAGAACTCGAGGACGCACTTTCATTTCATTATCGTTTAGCCACTACTCCGAACTCATGGATAACTGAAAATGAAATCCCTAATTGGTGGACAATAAAAGGGACTCCTCTAATTTATATAGAAACTGAAGCTCGCGATAAACTTCTCATCAAAAGCAATGGTTTAAACGTTCCAATATATAACAACACTATCTTTTTTCGGCAACTTTGGAAAAAATACGCGAACAATAAACACTTTAGAGTATGGCACCGCCATGCGAATAGTAGGCTTTCCGTTGAAGAGCTAGATAGAGCAAGAAAGTTGAGGATGATATTGATGAGGCTTCACTCGGATAGAGAAGCTTTAAATTCTCTTCTAGGAAACATCTCAGAAGGGCATTTGCGACCTCAAGCTAAAACCCCCGAAACGGACAACCTCCAACTTTTCATTAGTACGGCAGTTTCCCGAATTGTAAGAGATGAAGAGCGCGTAGGCTCACTTAGTGAAGAGCTTTTTAGTGCAGTTATAGAGACATATGAAGCTCTTTCTCCCGGAGAAACAGATGAAGTACTTCAAAAAATAAAACTTGAACTCAACTTTAGACCTCAAGCTTTTAAAAAACTAAATAAGCTACTAAACCGCGAGGCAAAAAAGGTAAGGAAAACTATTGTGAATAAAACTCAAAATTTCAATATCAACGAAAATTACGGAATAGTTAACATAGAAGGAAAAATATCACACATTTTCAATGAGATAGGAAAGATAAACACAAACAAAACGGATGCGGTAGAGGTAAAGCAGCTTATCAGTAAATTGGCTTCTTATGTTTCCGAAGTATCAGAGAAACACGCCGACCCTGACTTGGTTGAAAACTTGGAGCGAGTAGTTGCCGAAGTCAATACGACAAACCCCAAAAAAGAAATTTTAAATATTAGTTTCGATGGCCTTATAGAGGCGGCACAGAAAATAAAAGACCTTGGAGTTCCAATCATTTCGGTTGTAACCCAGCTCAAGCAAGTTCTCATAGGCTAAAAGTGCGGGGTAAATTTGTAGTATCATTAAAAAATTTACCTTAAACCAACCCATGAAAAATCTCAACCGCCTTATCAAAGTTTTCATCATGCTCATAATAAAGCTGACTTAGTCGGCTTTTCTTTATTTGGTAGGTTTCGCTGGCAAAGGCTAACGCTTCTCTGAAGCTCTCGAATTCTTCATCGAACACTTTAAACACTTCGCGCTGCGGTTTGGCTACCCGCGTTATGCTGCCGTTCACTTCATAGTCGAACCCAGAAAATTGAAGCCGTGAAAGGGTTTCTTTGCCTAAACGCATGCCGCCTTTAAGGCTTATTTGAAATGCGGTGTCCATTTCTTCAATTTCATCCATGCTCCAGTGGTTAAACACTCTAATGGCTTTTTTATACTTTGCTGCCAATAGTTTTTTTAACACGGTTATTCTGGGTTCTAGCGTGCCGCTGTTTTCATTTTTAAGTAGGTCGAAGCATTCATTGCATGAGGGTGCTGAAATAAAATCAGCGCTGGAGTTTACGTCTCGCCAGTCGTGAATAAATTTTATGGGTGGGATAAAGTCGGGGCGTGCGGCTTCGCAGCCACAGTAAATACAGCGGTTAAAGTCAGCCGAGCGTACCGCGTTTAGTGGTTCGTAGAATTTTTGATAATTCTTTACTGACATGCTGATATTTGCTACTTGCTATTTATTAAAGAGTCTAGGGCTATTGATGCTAATAACGGTAACACAGCTAGTTACTAGGAAAAGTTAATTGTGCCGTTTTAAAAACAAAAAAATGCCGCCTAACATGCCAAATGCTGAGCCGAATTTAAGCTTAATATCCACCTTGCCTCGATGGTTTTATTGTTAAGCTTTTTGATTACGTACCGCTAATTGAGTTTATAATGGCGGTTAAACAGTTTTTGAATTGCATCGACCAACCTGAGTAGAACATGGCCCATAAAGTACGTTATAAGTTTAATGGTGTGGCAAAAGAGATAAATTTTTCATACAGCCGCTATCAAAATATGCATGAAGCAGTGGCCGATGCTGAGGGAATAGACCTTACCCAGTTTTTGCAAACTGAACAGCAACTTGCCTCAATCAGTAAAGACAAAAAAACCGTAAGAAATTTCAGAGATGCCGAATTTGTAAAAATGGGCTTTTCTGATTTGTACTTCTTAAAAAATGGTCAAGAATGATGGCTCAACTCCCTAATTCGCATAGCTATAGTTAAATGATTTGTGGGCATTAGTACGCGCAAAGTTAAACGTTGAGAACGCGTTGGAAAACGGGACAACAACCCCGTTTGAACCATTAGCCGGTTTAGCAGGCGGGCTGCTTATTGGTACGTCAGTGGTGTTGTGCCCTTTTTCCTTTCAATAAACCTACGCCCAATGCAGCCATGGTGATCGCAACAACACCATTTAGATAGTTAAAAAATGCATAGGGCGCGTAGTCGAGAACCTCAACCCCTAGGGTTGCAGAGTAAAACGCCCCCGCCGTTGTCCAAGGAATAAGGCCCGTGGTCATGGTGGCGCCTTCTTCCACTGACCGAGACAGTACGGCAGGATCAAGCTTCTGTTGCTGATATTTTGATTTAAACAATTGGCAATTTAAAATAATAGAGATATACGCCTCGCCCATTGCCACGTTTCCTAAAAAACCAGATGCTATGGTAACGGCGATTAACGTTGCGGTGCGCTTTACCCTTTTAATAATGCCCGACAATAACGCCGCTAAAAAGCCTGTACCGTGTAATATTCCGCCCAATGCTATGGCCATTAACGCGAGTAATAGCGTCCAACTCATACTGCTGATGCCGCCCCGGCCCAATAATGCATCTAAATTTGCGATACCTGTATTTTGTGGGGTGTTTTCCCAAAGTGCATTAAGTACGCTAATTGTGTTGGTGTCTTGGTAGAAAATAGCGATGATAACGGCAAGAAGAATGCTGCATGACATGGCGACTTCAGCTGGGACTTTTTTAATGCTCATAACCGTTAGCAACACCAGCGGTAACAAAGTAATGTAAGGCGCAAGGTTATAGTGGCTGGCAAGCGCTGCTTTGATTTCGTATATCCCCTCAACATTTAAACTTTGGCTTGCGTAGGTAAATCCCATAACTAAGAAAATTACGAATGTTAGAAGAAAGCTAGGCAGTGTAGTTAGCAGCATGGCATACATATGCCGATAAATAGTGGTGCCCGCACTCATCGACGCGAGATTGGTGGTATCAGAAACCGGAGACATTTTATCGCCAAACGTAGCGCCACAAACCACCATGGCGGCAATAATAGGTAGCGGTATATTCATGGCTTCGCCAATGCCCATTAGCACTACCCCCATAGTACCCACCGTGCCCCACGACGTACCTGTGGCTACCGACATTACCGCACACAGAATTAGTCCCACCGCTAAGAATATACTAGGGTTCAGCCAACTTAGGCCGTAATAAATGAGGGTTGAGATAGTGCCGCTTTGCATGAAGCTGGCGATAACCATTCCAATAAGGATAAAGATATATATTGCCGGCATTGCCCGCGTTAATGCACTGGTCATTAGTTCACGGATTTGCAGGTACTTGTACCCCAAACTAAACGCATTAATACCAGCCCAAAGCAAACACAAGAAAATTAATGCATGCAGGCTAATGCCTAAGCCAAATAAACCGCCCGCTATCAACGCTACAATAACGCTGAAACATAGCAATGACTGGGCAAAGCTGGGGCTACGCATAGAGTGAGGCGAAGTTAAAGACAAGTTGGCGCACTTAAAAATGAAGTAGTGAGAAGGAGTATAACTACTTTGAAAAGTCTTGTGACTAAGAAAAATTAATACATTTGGAAGAAATGGCGCACCCGACAGGATTCGAACCTGTGACCTTCGCCTCCGGAGGGCGACGCTCTATCCAGCTGAGCTACGGGTGCATTGATAATGGCTTAATATGATAAAAATTTAACCTGTTCTAAAGGAATAAGAACGCGGTGTTGTTAAACTTCCTGCTTAAGCGCGGCGTAATAATACTTAGGCCATGGGCTCGCATCAACTGGTTTGTGTAATTCTCTTACTTTAATGGGTTTTGAAAGTACTTTATCCCTACTTTTTATAGGTAATTGATAGCAAATAGTTGTTCGCCCTTGAATTCCCGTTATAATCTGGCCAGTTATACTTTAATTTAAAGTTCATGATTGCCTGGAGACAGATGTGAAATTGAAAACCTGGTTTATTGTTGCAGCTACAGCACTTACTGTGTTTGCGGCGCAAGCACAAGAAATGAGTAACGACGATATTGCTAACCGTATTAAACCGGTTGGTCAGATACACGTAGCTGGCGCGGAAGCTGCTGGTCCTGCTGCTGCAGGTGGTGGTGCTAAGTCGGGTGAAGATGTTTATAACTCTGCCTGTGTAGCGTGTCATAGTTCTGGTGTGCTTGGCGCACCTAAAGTTCACGTAGCCGCTGATTGGCAGCCTCGTTTAGACGAAAAAGGCCTAGATGGCGTATGGCAAAATGCCCTTAACGGTATTAATGCAATGCCTCCTCGTGGTACTTGTGCTTCGTGCTCTGATGATGAAATTAAAGCCGCAATTGAGTACATGATTGAAGGTATCTAGCCTTCGACATTTACTAACAATTTGTTGGAAAAAGTAGCGTTTTTCGAGTAGATCGGGTAATTTAACCGCATCTAAGAATAAGCTCTTTTTACTTGCCGGCGAACGGAATGTCATCAGATTCAACGCAATATGAGTTGACAGAAGAAGAGCTGCGGGAAATTATACCGCAGCTTCAACAACTCACTAATAAATATAAGCGTGCTGAACGAGTTCAGAAAGCGCTATTCGACATTTCCGAGCTTGCAAGTTCTGTTAGTCATCTAAACCGTCTTTACACCGCTATTCATGAAATCATTGCCGATTTCATGAACGCCGATAACTTCTTTGTTGCCTTCTACGAACAAGACAGCCAAATTGTCGACTTCGCCTATTTCGTTGACGAATTCGACGAACAAACCGTAAAGCAATTACCTGCCGATTCATTAATGGATGGCATGACGGGTTTTATATTGCGTACCGGTCAGCACTTATTTTATAAGCGTGAACAAGAAGAAGTGTTCGCTGAAGATCACGGTATTAAATTAGTAGGTTCTCAGCCTTTTGAGTTGCTTGGGGTTCCACTTAAACGTGGCAGCCAAGTGATTGGCGCTATGGTGGTGCAAACCTACGATGAAGGTGTGCATTACACCCAAGAAGACCTAGAAGTACTGCTGTTTGTTTCTCAGCACATTGTGACCACGGTTGACCGGGTTAAAAACCGCGAACTTACCGAACGCACTATTCGTGAACGTACTCGCCAACTTCGAAAAATAAACGATGATCTTCAAGAAGAAATTCTTGAGCGCCAAAAGGTAGAGTCGTTACAGCAAGCCTTATTTGAAATCTCCGAATTAGCTGCAAACTTAGAAGGCGACATGTCGGTCTTCTATTCTAGCCTGCACGAAATTCTAGCCCGCCTAATTAGTGCACCAAACTGCTTTATCTCTATTATTGATGAATCGAAGCAAATGCTAGAGTTCCCCTATTTCAGCGATATGGTACATGCGGAAGTAGAATCTCGCCCCATGGGATTGGGGTTAACTGAATTTGTACTGCGTACCGGCCAGGCTGAACTAATTAACCCGCCAAGGGTGTTAGAGTTGGCTGAAGCGGGTGAAATTGACGTGTCTATTGCTCAAACCATGTTAAATAGTGCCAACTCTTGGCTTGGTTCGCCGCTAGTGGTCGATGGTGAAGTGTTTGGGGTTATTGCGGTACAAACCTATGGTAAGCATGCCAAATATACGGCAAGAGACTTAGAGCTACTGCGCTTTGTTTCACACCATATCGCGGTAACCATGGAGCGCAAGCGCAGTACCGAAGAAATTCAACGCCATAACAGTGAGCTAGAGCTCAGGGTTGCCGCGCGCACTGCCGAGCTCGATAGAGCCAATAAATACTTAAAGCAGCAAATTGAAGAGCGTAAAGAAATTGAGCTTAAGCTTATTCACGATGCGCATCACGATTCACTTACCGACCTTCCAAACCGCTCGATGTTTACCAGCAGGCTTGAACTAGCCATTGCCAGTAAGCAGCGTTACACCGAAAATTACTTTGCGGTGTTGTTCATCGATTTAGACCGATTCAAAGTTATCAACGATACCCTAGGCCATCACGCGGGTGATGAGTTCTTAGTTGAAGTGGCTAGACGTATTGCATTATGCATTCGTGGGCATGATTTACTGGCCCGCTTAGGCGGCGATGAGTTTGTGGTTTTACTCGATAACTTTGAAGATTTAACCGATGTGCAAGAAGTGGCATCGCGTATTATCAACTCAATCTCCGAGCCTTTTTTGTTGGAAGGCCGAGAAATGTATTCGGGTGCCAGTATCGGCATTGCTAATTTAGAGTCGTATTACCGTAGTGCCGATGAAGTGCTGCGTGATGCTGATGCCGCCATGTATCAAGCAAAAACCTTGGGCCGTGGCCGATTCGTTATGTTCGATAAGAGCATGCGCGACCGCCTCATTGAAGAACTTGAGCTAGAGAACGAATTCCGTCGTGCGTTGCGTGATGAAGAGTTTGAATACTTCTTGCAGCCTGTGATTGATTTAAGAGACAACACAACGCTTTATAATGAGATGTATGTGCGTTGGAGCCACCCTACTTTCGGCAAAATAGCGCGCGAGCAGTTTCGTCAAGTGGCTGAACAAAGCGGCTTAACTTTAGATTTAGATTTATTTCAAATGCGTAAAGCCTGTGAGTTATTGGCTCATGCGAAAAAAACTGGTGAAGATACTGGCCGCATTGCGGTAAATGTTTCTATCATTCATTTGCTGCAAGCGTCTATGGTGAATCAAATGATTTCGCTTATAGACGAATACAAAATATCGCCTCATGATTTGGTATTTGAGTTTGATGAAAACGATTTGAATCGCCGTTCTCAGTTTATTTTGCCTGCTATTAAAAAGTTAAAGCGTGCGGGGGTTACCTTAGTGTTAGATAACTTTGGTAGTGGTTTAGCGTCGCTTAGTTACTTATTCGCTTACCCGTTTGATTTCATCAAAATTGACCATAGATTTGTGCGCTCGCTGCCTCGTTCGCAGCGAAACCTTAAGCTTATTCAATCGGTGATGCTTATTTCTGAGCACCTTAAATTTAAGGTAATTGCCGAAGGGGTTGATTCACCTGCACAGCTAAATGCACTTACAGATATTGAGTGCAATTACGCTCAAGGTAAGGTGCTTACTCGCGCAACCGTGCTTGATATGAAACAGCTAGCAGGCTAGCTGTTTAACTAAGCCAAGCTGTTTGTTGCTATATTCCCCTGCTAGTTATTACTAACACCTTTTAATTCAGATTATCAGTGCAGTTTGTTGCAGGGGCCTGTACTACCTTACGTTCATAGCCGTCAACGCTATTAGCACTATTTCTTACCCAGCATATCTCTTAAATTAGCAATACTGCTTTGGCCTTTTTGCTGGCGTACCTCGGCACTTTCTTTCGGCTTTTGGTTTTCCCATTGAAGGTCGTCTGTGGGCAACTCGTAAAGAAAGCGGCTTGGTTCAGGGTTTATAACTTCACCGAACTGACGGCGCTCTTTGGCTAAGCTGAAAATAAGTTCTCGCTGCGCACGCGTTATGCCTACATAAGCTAAGCGGCGCTCTTCTTCTACGTTGTCTTCATCTACACTGCTTTGATGGGGTAACAAACCTTCTTCCATGCCTACTAAGAACACAATTGGAAACTCTAGTCCTTTAGAAGCGTGCAGTGTCATTAGCTGTACTTGGTCGCCATCACCGTCGTCTTCGCCTCGCTCCATCATGTCACGCAAAATAAGGCGGTTTACTACTTCGGTAAGGTTCATAGGGCTATCAAGCTCGTTGCCTTCTAGCATGTCGGTTACCCAGCCAAACAACGTACTTACGTTCGCCATGCCCATTTCAGCCGCTTTGGGGCTAGCGCTTTGCTCGTATAGCCACTCTTCGTAGCTCATGCTTCGGATCATGCCGCGAAGGGCGTCTTTAGTGTCGCCTCGATTCGCGTTATCAGCCACTTCTACTATCCAGCGAGCAAACCCTGATACAGCATCGTAGGCCCTATCCGACAACACGCTGTTTAAATTAGGATGGGTAGCGGCTTCAAACATAGGCACGCCCAAGCTGTTCGCAAAGTTACCCAGCTTTTCTAGTGTCACTCGGCCTATGCCGCGGCTTGGCGTGTTAATTACCCGTAGCAAGGCATTATCGTCATCTTGGTTCACCAACAAGCGCAAGTAAGCCATGATGTCTTTCACTTCGGTGCGCCCGAAGAACGACATACCGCCACTAATTTTATACGGAATACGGTTACTCATTAGTAGCTTTTCGAACAAGCGGCTTTGATGGTTTCCTCGGTACAAAATAGCGTAGTCTTTAAACTTAGTGCGGTTCATAAACTTGTGCGCTAACAGTTCTGCTACCACTCGTTCAGCTTCGTGTTCTTCGTTTTTTGCTTCTATGACTCTAAGCGGTTCGCCATATTGCAGTTCAGAAAACAGGGTTTTGTCGAACAAGTGCGGGTTGTTCTGAATAAGAATGTTTGCGCAATGCAGTATTCGCCCTGAAGAACGGTAGTTTTGCTGAAGTTTAATGACGTTCAAGCGCGGGAAATCTTGCTGTAGCAAGTTTAAGTTTTGTGGCTTAGCGCCGCGCCATGAATAAATAGATTGGTCGTCGTCGCCAACCACGGTAAATCGTGAACGCTCGCCAACTAAAAGCTTTACCAGTTCGTACTGGCTGGTGTTGGTATCTTGGTATTCATCCACCAGCAAATAGCGAATTTTATTTTGCCACTTGGCCCGTGCGGTTTCACTGGTTTTTAATAGCAGCGTGGGCAATAAAATAAGGTCATCGAAATCAAGGGCGTTATAGGCGCGTAAGTTATCTTGGTAGCGCTTATACGCTTCAGCAAATTCTCGCTCACCGGTACTGGTGGCTTGTTTTAGTAACGCTTCGGGCAGCAGCAAGTCGTTCTTCCAGTTTGAAATACAGCTTTGTAATAGTGAAAGCTGATCTTTGTCGCCGTCTATCGTGTCTTCGGTTAAATCGGTTAACAGCGCCAAGGAGTCTTTATCGTCGAACAATGAGAAACCAGGCTTTAAGCCTAGCTCTTTAATATGGGCTTTTATGATGGTTAGCCCCATGGTGTGAAAGGTACATACCTTCAAACCACGTGCCTCTGGCTTCCCTAGGGTTTCGGCTACCCGCTCTTTCATTTCTCGGGCGGCTTTGTTGGTAAAGGTTACCGCTGCAATATACCGTGCTGGCATATCGCAATTTCTGACAAGGTGCGCAATTTTGTTGGTAATAACCCGAGTTTTACCACTGCCGGCGCCCGCTAATACTAAGCAGGGGCCAGACACAAAGGTGACAGCTGATTGTTGCGCATCGTTTAATTTCATCGCGTTCCTAAATTACGTTCCTAAAACCTAACAGGTGTAATGTGTGCCGTGCTTACTTTAAAGCGCCTTACGATAAGGCTTGTTTTTGTTTAACGTGCTTTTTCATTGCAAGAAGTGGCGATACCGATAGAATAGAAGCCTATTCTAACGAAGCGCATTATAAGGGAAATCCATGTTGGATCCGAAAAAACTCGAAGATTTAGCGAAACAGATTGCTGACGCCGTACCACCGGGTGTGCGTAACATGGCTGAAGGCGCTGAAGGTAAAATTAAACAAGTTTTACAATCGCAGCTTTCGAAGCTTGATTTAGTCACGCGTGAAGAGTTCGATATTCAAAGCCAGGTGCTTATTCGCACTCGCGAAAAGTTAGACGCAATGGAAGCTCGCATTGTTCAATTAGAAGCGAAAGCGGCAGAAGCAGCTAAACCTGAGTAGCTAAACGCTAATTTCCACACTCCCTTGCTACACATCGCAATAGCTTTAGACAACGCATGTGATGCAAGGGGATGCTTACTTGCTAAGCCTTTAGCCTCTACAAAAATACCTAGCCTATCCAAAAATTCGCCACTAAACCTAACGTAAATACCAAGCCTACATAGTGGTTTTCGATAAAAGCGGTAAAACACCCTTCTCGCTGCCGGTGCTTAATAAATTGGTACTGACGATAAAACAACCCTACCCCAATGATTAGCGATAGGTAATACGGCCAGTGCGCTTCAATAGCCCCGCCGATAAAGTACAAAATCGTTAATGTAGCAGCTTGAAGCCCAATAATGATGGGCACGTCGTACTTACCAAATAAAATGGCGGTAGATTTAACCCCTATTTCTAGGTCGTCGTCTCTGTCTACCATGGCATACATGGTGTCGTAAGCTACCGTCCATAATAGATTTGCCACAAACAACCACCAGCCATACGCAGGCACAGTTTCAGACACCGCCATAAACGCCATCGGAATTGCCCATCCAAAAGCAGCGCCTAATACCACTTGTGGCAAGTGGGTGTAGCGTTTCATAAAGGGGTAACTCGCAGCAAGCAATAGCGCAATAACCGACAAGGCAACTGTTTGCCAATTCAACATAAGCACTAACAAGAAGGCCAGTATAATTAGCCCTCCAAACAGGTTTAACGCTTGTTTTGGTGTTACCTCTCCTGTGGCCAATGGCCGCGTGGCGGTGCGCTTTACGCTGCCATCTACTTTTCTATCAGCGTAGTCGTTAATGACGCAGCCCGCTGAGCGCATCACTACCACGCCGGCGGTAAAAATAAGCGCCATGCCTATACTGGGCAAGCCCTCTGATGCCATAAGCAATGCCCAAAAGGTGGGCCAAAGCAGCAGGTAAATACCTACGGGCTTGTCTAGCCGCATCAGGCGAACATACGCATCTTTATTTTCTTTCATATGCTTCAAATTCTGGGTCAGGTTAAAGCTCTGTGCCATTGTCGTACCTTGAATAATAAACGGGCGCATCGGGTAGAAAAACTTCGGCCACTATCATGCTGTCTTCACCCAGCGTAAATAATGAACGTCGGCCCCATAATTGTTGGTTGCGCTCAAAGCCTAGTGCCGTGGCAGGCAATTGGCACAATTCAAACTCAGAGCGTATGAACCTAGCATCGTTAAACAACCGCTTACCTAGGGGCTCACTGCCTAAATTTGCTAGTTCTGCTTCTACCAAACGCTGGGGAATAACGGAACGGGCAAAAACCCATGGCAGGGTGTTACCACATAACAGTACTTCTCGTACCTGAAATGCCTGCGAAAGCTGATGTGATAGCTGGTTCGACAGCAGGCTTTGCTCATTGGCATGAAGTGCGGTTTCAGCTTGCCCTAGCACGCTTAACGAAAATTGATGGCAAAGCGATTGCACCCGCTCGGTTAGCGAGCCTGTATCTAACAACCAATTTTTTAAATATGGATTGTTACGGGGCGCACTGTCGGCTTGCATCCACTCTACATTTAAGCCAACGGGAAAGCTGCTAGGAAAACTCACTACCAAATCTCTGTCATAATTTTACACGATAAAAAAAGTATCATATCACTTGTTGGTGACATGGTGGTTTATCTGATTGCTAATAGCTAGCATATTGATTTTACGTGTACCTTAGTACTTTTGCAGTAGTGTCATTAACCTATGATTTGCTACACTACAGCCTGTCATCTAAATTAATTGGTATTTTTGGCTCAAATCATGACAAAGTCACTTGCTTCACGCTTTATAGCTACCGCTCTATTAGTTAGTAGTGCTTTCACGCCTGCATTTGCGCAAGAGAAGGCAAATTTTGCTTATCTTGGGTTAGAGCCAGACATCGTTACCAATTACATTGGCGAGTCTTCTAGAAAGCTTGGTTATGTACGCGTTACCGTTGAATTAATGATTTATGACGTAGATCAGCTGGAAATTGCAGAACACCATATGCCGCTATTACGGGCAACAGCCATCGATATCTTTGGTAGACAACCTGAAGAAAAAGTAAAGTCACTAACGGGTAGAGAAGATATTCGCCGCGCTATTCTTAAAGCGCTTCAAGATCATATGAAAAAAGAAACCGGTGGCGAGGTTATCAAAAACGTTATTTTTACCAAGTATTTATATCAGGGCTAAACGCTAACACGGTTGCTCGCTAATAAGAAAGCAGGCGCTATTGCCCCTGCTTTCGCTTATCGGCTCCAAGGCTTAACAGCCCAGCTAACAGACAGCCGGTAATTAACCCCGCAGTATGCGCCGCGTTTGCCATATTTACCCACAGAATATCGGCAAAGCCTAATACTAGCCACACCAGCATAAAACCTATCACCGACTTCGGCAGCGACAAGCCCCATTGAGGTTTAAGCCAACCTAACCACCACACAAAGCCCATAACGGCATAAACCACACCCGAAAGACCACCAAACAGCATTAAGTTACCCTGCACTGGCGTAGTAAACATGGCTTGAGCCACGTTCGAGATAATGGCCGATAGTGCAAACACCACAAACAGCATGCTTTTACCAAAAGTACTTTCTATTTTGGCGCCTAACATGCACCACCAAAGCAGATTGAAGATAATATGCAGTGCGCTGAAGTGAATAAACGCAGGCCCTAGTAGCCTCCACCACTCATGATTTTCAGCAAGCACGCTAAGTGGCTGCATAAGTAAATGTTGCGCGATAGGGCTGAATAACCCCAACAACGACAACCCATACACCAATACACAAAGCAAAAACACTATACTGGTAAAAGGCACTGCCAATGCGTTGTTAATAACCCCTTTTGCGTCGAATTGACGAGAGGGCACTAAGTCAACGTTTTCACCATGCTGCCAAGCCGCTTGCTGATATTTTGGATTATTGGGTTGCTGAATAAATTCTTCAGTTATGGCGCGGGCTTTAAGTGCATCGTTGTCGTCTGCCAACAATACAACAAACTCATCACCCGCCTCAGTAGGCTTAACCGTGGCGCGAATATTTTGGCTACCTAAGTAGTTAGCCAGTAAATGCGCCACGCCTTGCTGACGAAAAGCAATTAAAGGATGGCTCACGAATTTTCAGACACCACAGACTGACCTAATCGCCATGCTTCGAAACCACCGTCCATACTATAAACGGTGTTAAAACCTTGCTCGGCAATAACCTGTGCGGCTTGCTGACTGCTTACGCCGTGATAGCACACTACTACCACAGGGGTTTCTTTTGGCGTTTGTTCTACAAAGGCCGCGAAGTTATCGTTATTCAACGGCTTCGCTTCTGGCATGTGACCATTAGCAAAAGATTGCGGGTCACGAATATCTACAATGGCTACATCGCCATTGAAGTTTGCTACGTCTTGTACACTAATGTGTGAAAATGCTGTCATTATTGCCAGTCCAGTATAACTTTGCCTGATTGTCCTGAACCCATGGTATCAAAACCTTTCTGAAAGTCATCAACCGAAAAGGTATGTGTGATGATTGGCGACAAATCTAAGCCACTTTGCAGCAAACTTGCCATTTTGTACCAGGTTTCGAACATTTCACGACCGTAGATACCTTTGATCACTAACCCTTTAAAAATAACTTGGTTCCAATCAACCGATACATCTTGTGGTGGAATACCTAGCATTGCCACCTTTCCGCCGTGATTCATTTTCTTTAGCATGTCGCGAAAGGCTACCGGTACGCCCGACATTTCAAGGCCAACATCAAAGCCTTCACTCATCCCAAGCTCGTTCATCACGTCTTGCAAGTCTTCCTTGCTAACATCAACGGCGCGAGTTGCGCCCATCTTTCTAGCAAGCTCTAAGCGATACGGGTTGATGTCGGTGATAACCACATGACGCGCACCAACGTGACGCGCCACTGCAGCTGCCATAATACCAATAGGACCAGCACCGGTAATTAATACATCTTCACCCACTAAGTCGAAGCTAAGGGCGGTGTGCACAGCATTACCAAATGGGTCGAAAATAGATGCCAGTTCATCACTAATATTATCGGGAATTTTAAATGCGTTAAACGCAGGAATAACCAAATACTCTGCGAAGGCACCAGAGCGATTTACGCCAACGCCTTCGGTGTTGCGGCATAAATGGCGACGGCCTGCACGGCAGTTTCTGCAATGTCCGCATGTAATATGGCCTTCACCAGATACTCTGTCACCAATAGCAAATCCACGTACTTCTTGGCCCATGCCAACCACTTCACCTACGTACTCGTGACCTACTACCATAGGTACAGGTATGGTTTGCTGCGACCATTCATCCCAGTTGTAAATGTGCATGTCGGTGCCGCAAATGGCGGTTTTACGAATTTTGATTAATAAATCGTTATGGCCAACTTCAGGCTCTTGGGTATCTTGAAGCCAAATGCCTTTTTCAGCTTTTGCTTTAACTAACGACTTCATGCAATAACTCCCATTTCACGGCCTACTTCAATAAACGCATCAATGGCTTTGTCTACGTGTTCAATAGAATGCCCAGCTGACATTTGGGTGCGTATTCTAGCTTGCCCTTTAGGTACTACAGGGTATGAGAAACCAATCACGTAAATACCTTTTTCAAGTAGCTTGTCTGCCATCTCGCTAGCAACACGCGCATCGCCTAGCATCACAGGAATAATAGCGTGATCTTTACCTGCAAGGGTAAAGCCAGCATCTTCCATACGAGAACGAAAGTGGGCTGAATTGCGCCATAGTTGTTCACGCAATGCTGCGCCATCTTTCATCATTTCGAATACTTTAAGTGAAGCCGAAACTATAGGTGGAGCAACAGAGTTTGAGAATAAGTACGGGCGAGAGCGTTGACGTAACCACTCAACCACTTCTTTTTTGCCTGACGTATAACCGCCTGATGCGCCGCCCATAGCTTTGCCTAAAGTACCAGTTAAAATATCCACTCGGCCCATTACGTCGCAGTATTCATGACTACCTTTGCCGTTTTCGCCTAAAAAGCCTGTAGCGTGACAATCATCTACCATCACCAGTGCATCGTACTTTTCAGCAAGGTCGCAAATACCTGCAAGGTTGGCTATAACACCGTCCATCGAGAACACGCCATCGGTAGCAATCACTTTAAATCGTGCGCCGTCGGCAATGGCTTGCTTAAGTTGATCTTCCAGTGAGTCCATGTCGTTATTGGCATAACGGTAGCGCTTAGCTTTACACAAACGCACGCCGTCAATAATGCTCGCATGGTTTAACGCATCAGAAATAATGGCGTCTTCTGGGCCAAGCAAGGTTTCAAATAACCCGCCGTTCGCATCGAAGCATGAAGGGTATAAAATAGTGTCTTCGGTACCTAGGAAGCCACTAATTTCGGTTTCTAGCTGTTTGTGTATGTCTTGCGTACCACAAATGAAACGCACAGACGCCATGCCAAACCCGTGGGTTTCAAGGCCATTTTTAGCCGCAGCGATAAGATCAGGGTGGTTAGCCAAACCTAAATAGTTGTTCGCACAGAAGTTGATGACATGCTCGCCATTGGCCACGTCTATATCTGCTTGTTGCTGTGAAGTAATAACGCGCTCTTTTTTATACAGACCATCTTCTTTAGTGGCCTCAATTTGCGCTTGCAGGTGAGAGATAAATGCCGCTGACATGTCAGACTCCGAAATTAATAAAAAATGTATTTTAAAGAAAGCGATATAAAGGTTACACAAGGAAGGGGGCGTTTTAACAGTATTAAAACTTGTAGCTGTAAACTTTTTAGCACACTTGTTAGCTGTGGCTAAAAATCTAGCTGGCTAGGCTGCCCTATTCGTTAGACCGCGTACTGTCCCATATGCCCATGTGTACGTTCTTGCTTAGGGTGGTCCAAATGTCTGGCTCTGGAATGGGTCGACTAATTAAATACCCCTGCCCCATCTGACAATCAAAGTGACATAGCATTTCAAACTGCTCTGCTGTTTCAATGCCTTCAGCTACCACAATTAACCCCATTTTTCGCACCATGGCAATGGTTGAATGCACGATGTTTCTATCGTCGGCATTCTCGACGATATTGGCTACAAAAGAACGGTCGATTTTTATAAAGTCAGCGGGCAGTGATTTTAAGTAACTGAGTGACGAGTAGCCCGTACCAAAGTCATCAATGGCCAAAGTACACCCCATGTCTCTAATAGTACGCATAATAGAGGTTGCACGTTCAATGTCGGTGACCAATACGGTTTCTGTTAATTCCAAACACACTTGGGATGGTGAAATATCATTGCGAATAATTTGCTGCTGCAAAAAATCAGGAAGACTGGGGTCAAGAAACTGCCCAGCAGACAGGTTAATCGCTAACTTCACATTAGGGTAACCATTCGCGTTCAGTTCTCTAATAAGGTAAGTGGCCTTGGCTATTACCCAATAATCTAGCTCTAGCATGAAAGAGGTGTTTTCAAGTGAAGGAATAAACTCTGCCGGTGATATGGTCCCCTTAACAGGGTGATACCAGCGAAGTAGTGCTTCGAAGCCTATTAATTCATTGGTTCGCAAGTCGATTTGAGGCTGCAAGGCCAAACTGAACTGACTTTCTCTTAGCGCCACCCGCGCTTCGGCTTCAAGTTCAACCTTTTTCATTACCTTCAAGTTCATGGTGGCATCGTAAACTCTAAAGCCCGCCCCTTTTTTCGATTTTGCCTCATACATAGCAATATCAGCATGCCGTAACAATTCCACTGGCGTAGCTCTGGCATGGCGGCTCACGGCCACACCTATACTAATAGAGACGTAAAATTGCATGCCACCCGCTTCAATCGGCTGGTCAAACTCTTCAATGATTTTCTTCGCAACGTGTTCCACTTGTTCTTTGTTTTCGATGCTAGATAACAATACAACGAACTCATCACCACCAAATCGTGAAGCAATATCAGTTTCTCTAATAGGCCGCGATATCCGCATAGCCGCGGCTTTTAAAAGCTTATCTCCCACGTCATGACCATAGCTGTCGTTAACTTTTTTAAAGTCGTCTAAGTCCATGAACATCAGTGCAACCAACCTATCGTCTCGCGCTGAGTGGGCAAGTTGGTTTTCAATTTGAAAGGTCAGCATATTCCGGTTCGGCAGGCCGGTAAGCACATCGAACATGGCCATTTTTTCAAGTTTGGCAGTATTCACCGCCATTTGGCCATCGAAGTCTTCCAGTTGTTTTGCCAGGGCATTCGCAGCATCTTCTACCACATCAAGTTCGTCGTTTAATCGCCAAAGCGAAGCGTGATGCTTTTTCTCAACCAGTTTACGGTATTCTGCAAATTTGTGGTCGGCAAGCATGGGTAAACGCTCACTGATGCCCAATAGTCTTATACGGTATTGATTTAGAAAGAGCCTTAGAAGTAATGAAAACAGAATAAACAGCACAATCGCACTTACTATAACCAGTAATTCGTATTGCTCTTTTTGATTTACCAGTGCAGAGATATCTTGCACTACCATGAGGTAAGGTTGCTCGGTCATACTATGGGCAAAGGGTAACAGGCTGACCGATAACTCTTTTCCCTGAAATGACACTCGAAGCCCTTTAACCACAAGCTTTTCTGCACTCCACTCTTTGGGAAAAGCGGCAATCAGCTCGGTTAAATAGTCTTGATTAGATTGTGAAAGCTGGCTAGATAGGGTTAACGCGGGTTTATTATTGTCATTTTGCTTGTGCTGAACCATGACGACCTTATGGGCATCGGTAGAGCGATTAAACAATGACAAAAGCTCACGCATTGAAGCAGATAGAATAACGACAGGTACTACCTCGTCGTCGGTCATGATGGGCACAGATAAATAATGAGTGCACACGTCCTCGCAGCGAATTAAGGCTCTGCTGCTAAGAGACTGCTGCGTACTGCGCACTAATTTTAGAACAAAATCGCTAATGGGGGTGGATTGCTCTCCCACTACGCCGTTTCGGTCAAACAGATACAGCTGTTCCACATGAAAGTTCAGCATCAGGTATTCCTGATTTCGCTGAAGATTTTCATAAAAGTAGCCTAAATCCTGATGCTCCGACATTTCTATGTGGCTAAACATGTCTACCCACAACACCATACGGTTATGCAGAATATCTTCGAAAAGCTGTAGTCGACGTTGGTTTTTTAGTTGCTCTTCTTCCTGCTGAAAAACCAAGCTTGAATCAGACTCACGAATGAGCACCATAGAGATAACCACAGTGACGGTAAGCACCATCGCCATCAGCATAATGATGGTTTTAGTGGTAAACGACATCTCCACTTTCATGATTGAACCTAGAACCAATACATAAGTTGTACAGACCACATACGCCAGTGCTCCTGTGAATGATCCCGTATGCTAGGGTCAAGCAAGCTTACCACTCTTGCGGCTCCATCAACCCAGTGATGCTCTGCCTGTAAACGCCACCCTGGTGAGATATCCCATCTTGCCCCAACGGTAACTGTATCCATATAACCAAAATAAGAAGGAACAAGGCCACCAGTACTTATTTCAAGGTCTTCGCCATTTGGATCGTTGCTGTTATTCACATAGGTGTCGTAACCAATAAGGCCGCTAAAGCGGTTGTTGAATAAGTATCTAAATTGAACAAACCCGCCTTCTCCGGTGATCCTATCCACATAATCAGGGGCGAAGAGACCATTATATTCTTGTAATTCTCTAACTAGCTCGCTGCTAAATTGCCATTTTTCACTAAAGTATTGCATGGAGAACATGAACCTGCGGATATTCGCACCGCCGTCTAACCGATTGTCTTCCTGCGCTGCGGTGTATCCAAAATCGGACTCAAGCCAACTTAGGCCTACTCTCCACGCCATTGTGGCAGGTTGCCAAAATGCGCTGGCTTGATGTACAAAGTCTTGTTCTATTTTCCCCTGAGCATCGTCACCTAGGAAAAAGTCTCTTTGGGCGTCATTTAGCGGAGAACGCCCGTAACTCCAATTTACTTCCCAAATATTGTCTGTTGAGTATTTCTTAAATTTTGCCTGCAGCCCATCACTCCCTAACGCAATATCGCGAAAACCATCGAAGTATATTGATTGAGGCAAAACTGTAGTATCTCTAGTTTGAGGGACATCGCGAGTGACTGAATATAACCAGTGCGTATTTTTAAAGCGGCCAATGTGCACTTGCGCTTGCCACCCTGCCACATCGGGGATAGTCCAATCGACAAACAGATAATCTAACCTTGTACCCTTTTCAAACCTATTTCCTGCGTCAAGATAAACCACCTGCCCCGCTACTGATAAATTGCTATTCAAACGATAATGGCCGTTAATACCGACTTCAGACAACTCACCAGTAATATTATTATCTTCGGTAATAAAATCGCTATCAATAGACTGCGTTAGTCCTTGAGCTATGTAGCCATGCCATGAAAACTTGGGCTCTTCTTGTGCCATGACCATTGAACTAGGAGCTGTAAGTAAAACAGCGCGTAGAAACCATACGAACACTTGCTTATTCATTGTTCACGCACCTCGATAACTTGTACATCTTTTACTTTGCTGATATCAGCATATCCAATAGCGCCAACCGTATTCTCAACCATGTTGAGAAGGGCTTCTTGCGATGACACCCGTGTAGGTGTAACTCCTTGACCAGAATAAGTAAGTTGATCCCAAAGCCGAGAGAGTTGATAGGGAAACATTTGTATATTTTCACGACAAAAGGTTTTATGCAGAATGTGAACATCCTCAAGAACAACAACATGGATTTTTTCTCCGTTGCTCCAGTATTGTTTGTGGCCTGTAAATATTTGGCGTAATTCTGATTGAGTAAGGGATGTGTTATCCACCGACTCATTTGCGACAACAACGGCCTGTTGTGCAAGAGCAACGGGACTACAAGCTAAAAATAGCATGCTGAGCATCAGTGCTGAGTACTCTGAATTGCTAGTTAAAGCTCGTATTCGTTTAATCAATGCGAGCATAATCACCAAAGGGCGCTCTCCATATCTTAGAAAAATTGGCGCGTATACGCTAAGTGTAGATAACGGTTAGAAGAAATTCCCAGAAATAGTATTTATTCATTAAAGCAATGCATTAATTTTTGAGAATACCGCATCTGTGGTAACACCTTCCATCAAGTTATCGCCCTTTGCGCGAATTCCCCAAGGTAATTGTTCCCACTTTTTTCCTTTTTGCTTTTCAATACATTCATCGTACACGGAGACCGTGTTATCTATATTGTTATACGGACCAGTGCGAATAGGGTTTGAATGGGCATACAATCCAATAACGGGCGTGCCTACCGTGGTTGCCATGTGAGCAGGGCCGGTATCAGGCGCAAGTACTAAACTTGCGTGCTTTAACAATACCAATAATTGGTGAAGACTAGTTTTGCCAGTAAAGTCGGCTTTAATGGTGGGCTTACACGCTAAAATAGCATTGGCAGTGGTTTTATCGAGATCTCCTGGACCGCCCACCAATATGACAGATTTACCTTGTTGCGATAAATAATCAGCGGTTTCAGCATACCTTTCGGGAAGCCAGTTACGTTCGGCTTTGCTGGCGGCAGGCGCAATAACCACATAGTCGCCTAGCGCTGCGGCCTGTTCTTCACCCCAGCGTTCATCTTCTTCGCTAACAGGGATATTCCATGATGGCGTAGCGACTTTTGGCACGCCTAGCGCGTCGGCAAAATCCATAAAACCGTCGAGCACATGAGAATGTTGGCGTGGCGCTGCGCGCTCGTTCGCGAATAACCAATGCAGTTCTTTGCTTCTGGCCCAGTCGAAACCAATTCTGCGCTTCGCCTTTATAACTCTAGAGGCCATGTTCGCGCGTAGGGCAACTTGCATCATTAGCAATGCGTCGAAGGTTTCACCTTTCACTGCATTTTTTAAGCTTTCAACCGCTGCTTTGCCTTGTTTTTTATCAAAAATGATAAAGCGCACATTCGGCATTAGTTTAACCAGTTGATACTCTACCTTGCCAATGACCCAAGTTAGCTCAGCGTCAGGCCAATGGGTTTGAATACGTGTTACCATAGCGGCTGCATGGCAAACATCACCAATAGCAGATAGACGCATTAAGCAAATCTTTTTTCCCACAAATGCTCTCTCGTTGCTGAAATGCCGAAATAATTCATTAGAATGGTAAATTTTACCATAAGTAACAGGCGTCATGGCGATAATACGACGAGACTTAGGTGCAGGGCATCACTTCTTATATAACGATAAGTTAATGACTGAACCTAGCGTAGATATGTTCAGCCATGAATTTTGGCTATTTCAGAATAAAATTACCGGTGAGGCCAAGGGTCGTGGTACCACTATTTTTATTGAGCATGATACGCAGCATTGGGTACTTCGTCATTTTAGACGGGGTGGCCTAGTAGGAAAGTGCTTAAGTGATCAGTACTTTTTTCTAGGCGTTGAACGTTCCCGGCCATTTGAAGAGTTTCGCTTGCTCGCCAAAATGCGAGAGCATGGCCTGCGCGTTCCGGTTCCGGTTGGTGCCCATATACACCGTAGAGGCTTTATTTATCGCGGTAATCTTATTACCCAGAATATCCCTGCAAGCCAAGACTTGCATCACATGCTTACCCGCGAGCCATTAACTAAAGCAGACTGGTATGCCGTAGGTGAAGCTTTGGCTAAAATGCATGCCTGCCAAATTTATCATCACGATGCGAACATCAGAAATATTATGATGGATAACGAACGTAATATTTGGCTGATAGATTTTGATCGCTGCCACCAGCGTAGAGGCAATCATTGGAAGAAAGATAACCTCTCTCGTTTACTACGTTCTTTAAACAAAGAGAAAAGCTTGAATACTCAGTTTTACTGGACACAAGATGACTGGCAGTATTGTTTAGAGGGTTACAGAAGCAACTGAATTGCAATTGCATCTACCCATATTTATCGATACTGTTGCCTTACAACTATAAAGATTAGATTAACATGCATACACGAGCACTTTATCCAGGCACTTTTGATCCCATTACTAATGGGCACGCAGACCTGATAGAAAGGGCATCACAGCTTTTCTCTCATGTAATAGTTGGAATTGCCGCTAACCCCAACAAGCAACCATTGTTCACCCTTGATGAGAGAGTGGAAATGATTCGTAAGGTTACCGCCGATTTACCTAACGTAGAAGTGATGGGTTTCACGGGCTTACTTGCAGATTTTGCCGATGAGCAAAAAGCCACCATTCTTATTCGCGGATTACGTGCGGTATCTGATTTCGAATACGAATTTCAGCTAGCAAATATGAATCGCCGTTTGAATCCAAAATTAGAAAGTGTGTTTTTGACACCAGCAGAAGAAAACTCTTTTATATCATCTACGTTAGTAAAAGAAGTTGCACTGCATCGAGGTAAGGTAGGTGGTTTTTGCCATCCGGTGGTCGATCAAGCATTGCAAGATAGACTGCGCCGAGAAGACTAAAACGCTTTAATAAAAAATGTTAAACACACTGCGCTCAACATGCCTATTGAGCTCAGTCTGTTTTATCTAACGTGTTCTATCTAGTGTGCACTAAAACTAGCGCTGGCACTGTTTACAAAAGAACGTATTTCGCTGGCCAATCACCTTACTTTGTATTTCTGTTTTGCATACCTCACACGGCTCTCCTTTTCTTCCATACACATTCAAATGCTGTGCAAAGTAGCCAGGGTTCCCATCAGTTTGCGCAAAATCTTTTAGTGTAGTGCCGCCTTGCTCTATCGCTTTTGCTAATACCTGCTTAATAATTTGCGTAAGGTTTTTGTAGCGAGCGCTACTGACTTTCCCTGCTTCTCTTCTTGGGTCGATACCCGCTAAAAATAAAGCTTCATTGGCATAAATATTCCCTACGCCCACCACAACTGCATTGTCCATGATGAAGTTTTTCACGGTACTTTTTTTGCCTCTAGATAAAGCGAACAAACGCGCATCATCGAAATCGTCAGTCAACGGCTCTGGTCCTAGGTTAGCAAGTAATTTCAAGGCCTCGCCCGGGGGTTGCCATAAGAAGGCCCCAAAGCGCCTAGGATCGTTAAAACGTAAGCATTTCCCTGTCGCCATCACAATATCAACATGATCATGTTTCGCAACAGGTGTAGACGCATCAATAACCCGCAATTTACCCGACATGCCTAAATGCAAAATAAGCGTACCCGCTTCGGTTTCGATCATGAGGTATTTTGCTCTACGCTTAACGGCTATCACCTTTTGTCCGATAGCTAACGCCACGTCTTCGGGAATAGGCCAGCGCATTCTGCGTTCGCGCACAATAATATTGTCTATAGTTTCGTTTAGCAGATAAGGGGATACGCCCAAACGGCTTACTTCGACTTCTGGTAACTCAGGCATTTTCCCCTCCAGCTTTGGGTTGTCTAGTTCGTTGCAATGAAGATTGGTTAAGCGTCACCGGTCACTGACAGTAGTGACTAGGCTAATACGCTTAATTAATTAGCGGGTTCACTAAGCCATGGAAGAAGCGCGTTCAGTTCAGTATTTTCAAGGGTGTACCAAAGGCCGTTGTATTTTACAGTAACCGGCTGCGTATTGTTATAAAACGCAAAGACATGGCCATTCGCTTGCCCTGCTAGCCAGATAACCACCACTATGGGCTCAATTGACTGAAATGCGTTGTCTACCAAAGACGCCGTTTTAAGCTGAGCGGCTTGCCACGCTGCAATTTGCTCCTGTGCTGATACAGGCAAGGCCCCTTTAGAGGACACTTGACGCCACTGCTGACCATTTCTCTCTAACTTGCTACTGGCATGCTCTATTTTAAGTACGTAGGCGTCAGGTGGCAGTAGCGGCCTTAATTCGGGAACGGCACGTTTAGGCAGGAAGCTGTCTAAATTAAAAAGCGCAATCATGACCAACATAGCCACAATAACCACATTGTTCATCGCGCGTTGTGAGAGTCTTGCCACCAGCAATCCTATTTAACGAATATAGCTTGTATGGTAATGCCTGAGACCGTCACATTCCAGCAGCAATATTTTCAAACTCAGAAAAGCAAAAAACCCAGCAAAGGCTGGGTTTTCGTGGAGACAAAAGCAAGTTTATTACTTGATTTTGGCCTCTTTGAACATAACGTGCTTACGTACAACAGGATCAAACTTTTTGATCTCCATTTTACCAGGCATGTTACGTTTGTTCTTATCAGTGGTGTAGAAGAAACCTGTACCTGCTGAAGAAACTAATTTAATTTTATCACGCATTGTAGGCTTCCTTAGATTTTCTCACCACGGGCACGGATGTCAGTTAGTACTGAATCGATACCATTTTTATCGATGATACGCATACCTTTAGCAGATAAACGTAGCTTAACGAAACGGTTTTCGCTCTCAACCCAAAAACGGTGAGAGTGAAGGTTTGGTAAAAAACGACGACGAGTCGCGTTTCTTGCGTGCGAACGGTTATTACCAACCGTAGGGCGCTTACCTGTTACTTGACATACTCTTGACATTGATTTGTCTCCAGAACAACGATAACTGTCGCGTCAATCGATTCCACCTATCAAAAGGTCACTGGATCAAATGACGTATTACTATAAATTAGAGGGCGCATTTTATACAGCAAACAGATCCCAATTTCAATAAGAAAAGGAAAAAAGCTCAATTTTTGTCACATTTTTAGTCAAAAATAACGATTATTTTTAAAAAGAGCTAAAAAATTACACTTAAGTGTAAAGTCATCGCGCTTAATCTCTGTTACTGTTTTACGAACGCGCGCTATACTGCGTTAAACGCAGATTATACGCAATAAAAATAATAATAATTGACGGTGCGTCTGTTTAATAACTTTGCCGCCGCGATGTCGGAGCGTTTCAAATGCTAGGTAAAGTCCTCTTTGATGTACAACACCTTTACTACCTTCCCCAATATATACCTGTGGCCCGTACACTGTTAAAAGCGGGTGTTTTATGCGAGTTCGTTTTACACCAAGAACTTGGTTTAGATGCTTTGAAACAGGAAGTCATAGAGAAAGAAGGCTTTCAATTTCAATTTATTTCAAATAAAGATGAAACACTGTCCCTTTACAGCAAAAGTAACGCTGACTGGATTGTATTCGGAAATCGACCTTATTTTAATGCCGAACAAAAAAAGCATATTACTTCACGCCTTGCGCTTATGTTGCACGGCATCGGCCCTAAAGCATGCTATTACGATGTCTCTGAATTTCCCTTCGATGTTAGATTTGTTGAAGGGGAAAGTCGCCTTGAACGACTAAAAGAAATGTACCCTGATAGACACTTTATAAATTCAGGCTACGCGAAACTCGACCCAATATTTAATGAAACCGAACAACTTATTGATTTGTCAGCATTGGGGCTAGACTCCATCAAGCCTACTGTACTGTATGCGCCCACCTTTTTCCCATCAAGTATCGAGTGTTTTCCCCCACACTGGCCTGAAACCCTGAGCAACGTAAATATTATTGTTAAACCTCATTTCTTTAGCCTGACAAAACCTAAATACAAATCTCAAAAGCAAAGGGTTGAAGCATGGGGTCGTTATGAAAATGTGTACTTGGCAAATGCAAAAGACTTTGACCTACTGCCATTCATGCAAATCGCCGATATTATGCTTTCTGATGCATCATCCGCTATTTTTGAATTTGCTTCGATAGATCGCCCAATCGTATGGTGCGACTTTTTTCATACACGCTGGAATTACTCAGGCCTCTTCAATTTCAGATTAAAGAAACGACTCGATCCCGATATCGCCCTGTTTAACCAGATATCACATAGAGCTAGCAATGCTTTTCAAGCGAATATGTTGATAGTAGAGTGCTTAAAACAGCCGATGGAATTAAGCGTAAATCGCAAAAAAATCACGCAAGAAATGGTAGGCATTACTGATGGTCAATGCAGCAACCGCATTGCCGAATATCTTACAACACAATAATCAGGTGGCATTTTGAGACGCGTTATAACCTTCGGTACATTCGATGTACTGCACATTGGTCACATAAGAATTCTTAAACGTGCTCGCGCAGAAGGCGATGCACTTATAGTGGGTCTTTCTTCAGACGAACTCAATTTAAGTAAAAAAGGGCGGACTCCTATTTATCCCTACCACAGTAGGGAGGAATTACTCGCATCCTTGCGCTTTGTCGACAAAATTTTTACCGAAGAATCTTTAGAAAAGAAACGTGATTACATTATTCAACATAAAGCGGATGTGTTGGTTATGGGTGATGACTGGTACGGTAAATTTGATGAGTTTAAGGATATATGCGACGTGGTTTATCTGCCTCGAACCCCCTCTATTTCAACCACTGAAATTATTGAAATAATAAAGGAAAGCAGCGATTAACGCGTTGTTAATGTTATCAAAAGCTTGTGGAAAAAATCTTTAGTTACGATGAAAATAAGCACGGAGTAATCGTTACTCCGTGCTTACCTAACTAGCTAATCGTAAAACGGTGAGCGTACTGCCGTGGAGTCGATAAGTCTTACTGGCCGCCCTAACATTTGTCCGCCATCACGAGAGATTGGCACCCATGGGAATGTTCCTCGCCCCTTCGAAGGTTGCAGTAAGAACAAGTCGGAAGGAATTGAGATATAGAAGCCTTTGGTAAAACTACCTTCCCCATATTCTTCAGATGAGACATCGGTGAAAGCTGCATACGCACCTACAACAATTCCACTATCGAAGCGTTTTGCGAAATCGATATTAACGCCTTTGTCTTTTGCCAAAAATTGGCCAGCACTGACGGTTAATTGGGTACCTTTAAGCATTTCAGGTTGCCAATAAACGCTGGCATGGCCGGTGATAGCATCGTAATCTAGAGTTGACAATTGATTATAAGGGTCACGCTGCTTCACATAGTTTATGTCAAACCCATATGCCAATCTACTATCGACAGGACGGTATAAAATTTCACCACCGACACCAGCAAACATCGTTTCTAAATATCCACCGTAGACTTGCCCAAATACATTTTCACTAATACTGTCTTTATAGTGAACGAAAGCCGTATCTAGCCCAATAGGATTTTCTGACACATACTCCCGTACGCGTGTTCTTACTCGTGGTAATACGGTTTCTTCGTTATCAACCAAGAAGTTAAATTTATCAAAGTTATCTAATAAGGTAACCCGAGCACTGCCCATAACAGATAGCTTATTGTTAAATGCATACCCTGAGCTTAATATTAAGCCTGTTTGATACAAATAAAAATCTTCGGGGTTACCAAATGATTGTGTCCAGAAGAAATTAGCGCTATAGAACAACCCGTGGGTATTCGTGGGCTCATAAGCATCCATCACCTCTTTAGAAGGTGTTGATCGCGCATAAGACGTGGTGATGTCTGCATCTATCGACTCATAGCGTGCTGCCGCTATAAATTGTTCAGCATCTATTATGGTATCAACCATAGGCTGACCACCACTATTTTCAACAATGTGATAGTCCGTCACCGAATCAGGAAGCTCTGAGGCAACAATGCGTCCTATGCGCTCAATCGCTTCATCTTGATTACGGTAAACGAACTGCGTGCCATAAAATACAGCTTTGTCTTCTTCAATATTAACGTCGGACAATGCAAAGCCACCAGACTGCACAAGCGTATTATACAAGCGTGACTTATCGACTTTATCGATAGTATTTGGTACTTCCCTAGCCATTAATGTTTTTGGTGGCTTATCGTACTTAACTTGGCTTATGGTATTCATATTGAAGCGATAGGTTACGCCGAAACCAAACGTGTTTCCGCGCTGATAATTCATACTGAAATCAAATTCTTTCCAGCGATACACCGCACCCACATTCCAGCGAGAATCCTGCTCCAACTCGCCAGCTCTATCTAGAGAGTAATCGTTACCTTCAAACTCAAGCTTAAGCGTTAATGGCTCCCAAGGTGTTTGATATTCGATACCACCAAAAAAGGCCGTTGTCCCTTTAAAGAACTGATCGTAATCAACCTTTCCGCCGCGACCAGAAAACCCTGTGGGTCGATCACAGTAACTGTCTCTAAACTCACAAAGTGGGTTAGTGATATCGTCTGCCGTACCTAAGTAGCCCCAACCTAATCCTAAATGAACATCAAAAGGTCCGAACGATTTACTCGCGTTAATATATTCACTTTCAAAGAATCCTGTACCGCCAAAGTCGCGAAAACCAACCGAAATATCTGGCGTGTAGTAGCCTTCTTTCCACAGCCTAAATTTTACATCTAAGCCTTTATCTTTAAGGGTTTGATCGCCACTGAACGATTCAACATCACTATAAAATTGTGTACGCACGTCGGTATAGCGAGCAGTCGCTTCCATCCAATCGAATAATTGTAGGTTTACTGACCAAAAGCGATATTCACCGTTATCGGTGTAGTTTATTGCTAATCCCCCTTCTTCACGCATACGCGCTGTAGGGGTTTGAATAAGCCCGTTACCGCCTTGCACCATTTGCGAAGGAGTAACCCGAAACTCGGTGTCGATGTTATCTGTATCAGCCAAAGCGGGACAGGCTGATGCACTAATGATGAGTGCTAAAGATGTTTTCTTATAAGGAAAAGCGCTCATTGAGGAAGGATCCTATGTACTGCTAAGTTTGCGATGCGGGTATTGAGTGCATCCAACGTTGAACTGAATATCTGCCCTGTAATGGGTACATAAATTTGGCTGCCTGGCATTAATTGCGAGTAATCAATGTTCCAGTAGGCAATACCACGTTTCTCTATCTCGCCCATTGGATTAATCACGAAAACATGGCTTTTATCAGCATCGGAGGCTTTAGTGACTGACTTAGCGGTAGAAAAAATAGAAAGGTCATCACCGTGTCTATAAGCGCCAGGCTTAATAACTAACCCTGAAAAATGCACAACTGACGGACGAGGACTAATGCGAAGCAAATATCGTCCTGGTTGGAACATAGGGTTTTCTTCAGCAATCAAACGTGCACGGTTATAGGATATTGGCGTGATAACACGAGTAGATACTGTCCAAGAAGATACCTGCTGATAGAGGCTCTCTAACGCGCGGTATGTATCACTGTTCGAATTGTAGCTTTTTAAAACCATACGAATTTCTGATAAAACAGCGCCTTTTTCTCGCTCAGCATAAGCGTCATTCAAGTTGTAAATACCTGATGTTGGCCAATACCAATCACCAGATTCAGCCACAATTGACAATACACTGTTAAGCCTTATGGGCTGCGCAAACTCGTAAGATTGCTTATTTATTATGATGGTCACTTGGGCAGATACTGACGCGGTAAATAGTAAAAGCCAAAAACTCATTAGTAAGGTAATAAAAAATCTCATTTTATTTACTGCTCCTTACTTTTAATTAAACGTACTACTCGACTTAAATAGACCATGTCGTATACATCACCTTGTGGGCTAAACTTTTGTGTAGAGGCTAAAAGTTGTTTTGATTTGGCTTCAAGGTAGTAGGTATTTTTCCATTCCAAATTAGTGTCTATAAAAGGCGTGGTTTCTGGAAAAATAACAGTTTCCGTTATTTTAGTGACCGTGAAAGTAGTACCTAGATAAGTCTGAGTTTCCTCACCGTGCACTCGCCATGTAGAACTAACCGGTAGCCCATAACCTACGTTTTCTAAGTCGAGTTTTCTTTGCCATGAGTAGGCTAGTACATCGTTACTGGCTAATGGGTTATGCTTTAAATTCCCCGTATAATACAGCTCATTATCTAGCCCTTCGGTGCGAACTATCACGCCATGATGCATGGTGAAAATAACTTTATCGCCTGATACCCAGCGGTATTTATCACCATCAATATAGGCAAGAGCAAGTGAAGCAGCATCACGCCCACCCGCTTTAATCTGTAGTAAGTCTGCTTTACTTGCCGCTATTTCATCTACGGTGTAGGAAACGGTGCGATCCTCAAGGGCAAGACTAATGGTTTTAATATAGGCATTAACGGTGGAGGAGCACCCAGAAACAAGAAGAGATAGCAGGCTGATAACAATCAGTAATAGGGATGTTTTCATTGAAAATTTCGACAACTATTATTTAGTAATAAGAACACTTTCTTTGCATCAATAAAAAAGCCGCTAATGAAAGCGGCTTTTTCGAAACTATTTATTATTACTGTACGGTCGGTGCGTAAGTAAATGTCACTGGAACAGTGATAGTTGTAGTAGCAGTTGCAGTACCTGTAACAGTTACTGTTTCAGTAGTACCAACACAAACACCGTCTACTAACGGATCATCGCCTTCACACGATGTAACTGTTTCAACTGGAGTAGTTGATGAATTATTAGAAACAACACCAGCAACAACGCCAGCTACCACAGCAGCAGTAGCTACAACTGGAGCAGTAACAGCACCAAGCCCTGTAGATCCAGCTCCGCCTTCGGCGTCTTGAGCGCTAACACCAGCAGACATAGCTGCTGCTGCAAACAATGCAATAATTGACTTTTTCATATTAGTCCTTTCAGAAAATTTACCCATTAGAGTCACATGCTAAATCATTTTCAACGATTTGACTAGATTATATTCGATGAATGACTAACAATTTCTATGTTAACAGGCCTCGCTGGGCAAATGAAACCGTTTCCGTGTCTCCGACCACAAAATGATCTAGAACAGAAACGTCGATCATTGCCATAGCATTCTGGATCTCCCCGGTCAGCCTAATATCTGCTTGACTCGGTTCTGCCACGCCTGAGGGATGATTATGAACTAAGATCACGGCCGCTGCATTATCTTTCATCACTTGCTTTAAAAGCTCTCGAGGATATACCGCCGCACTATTAATGGTACCTGTGAACATGGTTCTACATGCAATGAGTTGATGCTGGCTGTCTAACATTAATAGCAAAAATTTTTCTTGCTGGCAGTCCCGTAGTTTTGCTTGCAAATAACGCTTTGTATCATCCACATTATTGAATACGTCTTGTCTAGCAAGTGGGATTTCTAAATTACGCCTAAATATCTCAAAAGCGGCTTGAAATTGTGCAAATTTACAGGCGCCGAGACCATTCACATCGGTAAACTCTGATTCATTTGCCGCAACCACGCCTCGTAGCGATCCCACTTTCTCTAACAGATCTCTGGCCAAACCTAATGCCGTTTTCCCTGCTACTCCAGCGCCTAGCATAACGGCAATTAACTCAGCGTCACTTAAGTATTCAGCACCATAATAAAGTAGTTTTTCCCTTGGCCGTTCTTTAATAGGCCACACTTTTATCGACATTATTAATTTCTCACACACAAAATGAATATAGGGTTATAGCGCAGTAGTCTATTTATAATCGACTGATCATTGGGCGAGTTCTTGTTGAAATGCCTTACTCATAGGTGCGTTTGAAATAGTGAGTGTACTTTTGTTCAGCTACCGCAAAAATAGCCATCATGATAGTCTTAGGTTATGTAAAAAATGATGTTTCAAATATGTCTTTAGCAAATAAAAATGTTCTGCTTGGTGTTAGTGGTGGGATTGCCGCTTATAAAACTCCAGATTTAGTGCGTAAGCTTACCGCGTTAGGCGCTAATGTACGGGTAGTACTAACAGGCTCTGCGGCTGAATTTGTAAGCCCTCTTTCGTTACAAGCGGTTTCAGGTAACCCGGTACACCAACATTTGCTAGACCCCGCTGCAGAAGCGGCGATGGGTCACATTGAATTGGCTAAGTGGGCAGATGTTTTGCTTATCGCCCCCGCTACAGCCAATATTATGGCTAAGCTGGCGCATGGATTGGCTGACGACTTGCTCACCACTTTGTACTTGGCCACAGAAGCGAAAATATTTATTGCCCCTGCAATGAATCAGCAAATGTGGAAAGCGACAGCAACGCAAGTGAACTTAGGCATCTTGACGCAGCATGGCGCATTATTTATTGGCCCAGCTGATGGAGAGCAGGCTTGTGGTGATGTAGGCTCAGGCCGCATGGTGGAGCCGGTAGAAATTGCTTCAAC
Organism: Alteromonas sp. Mac1; assembly: GCF_001562125.1. Taxonomy (NCBI): domain Bacteria; kingdom Pseudomonadati; phylum Pseudomonadota; class Gammaproteobacteria; order Alteromonadales; family Alteromonadaceae; genus Alteromonas; species Alteromonas sp. Mac1. The sequence goes on along the minus strand of NZ_CP013932.1, from coordinate 54,001 downwards.
CATTAACAGAAGCTTAAGTGCGCCAAATGATAAGATTTTATCGGGCAAGCACATCCTTATTACAGCAGGCCCAACCCGAGAACCACTGGATCCTGTCCGTTATATCTCCAATCATAGTTCAGGAAAAATGGGTTTTGCTATTGCTGACATGGCCATTAAAGCAGGCGCCGACGTTACCCTTATCGCAGGCCCAGTAAACTTACCAACACCTGATGGTTGTAAGCGTATTAATGTGGCTACCGCCGATGAAATGTTAGCGGCATGCGAGCAAGCGGTTTCTGAATCCGATATTTTTATCGCTACAGCTGCGGTAGCAGATTATAAAGCGGTTCAGGTTGCCGAAAATAAAATTAAGAAAATCGGTGATGAGTTAACACTTACTTTTGTTAAAAACCCTGATATTCTAGCAACGATTGCAATGCGAACTGACAAACCTTTCTGTGTTGGTTTTGCCGCAGAAAGCCAAGATGTGGAATTGTACGCCCGTGGAAAGCTGAAAAACAAAAAGCTTGATATGATTGCGGCGAATGACATAACTGCAGACGGACTTGGTTTTAATAGCGACAATAATGCGTTACATGTAATTTGGGACGATGGCGATAAACACTTACCTGCCACCACAAAACCTAAGTTAGCTGAAGCATTGTTACTACTTATTGCGAATCGATTTAACAGTAAGAATATTGTTCAATAGCCAAGCTTAGAACATCACTCAAAAATAAAAATAACGATATACGCTAATACAAGTATTCTGCGTGTCGATAATAACAAGAACTCATAATAACGATTTGGCCTGAGCCAACTTAACATGGAACGGACCTCTTAAGTCCGGTTGCGGAGGAATTACTCTCATCATGCCTGCTGTCAAAAAAACAAATCGCAGAGCCCAAATTCTGCAAGCCCTAGCGGGAATGTTGGAAACAAACCCTGGTCAACGTATCACTACAGCAAAATTAGCTGAAAAAGTGGGCGTTTCAGAAGCGGCGTTATATCGCCACTTCCCAAGTAAAGCCAGAATGTTCGAAGGACTCATTGAGTTCATCGAAGAAACCTTGTTTACCCGCATTAATAAAATAGTTAACGAAGAAAAAGATTCGCTTACTCGATGTCAGCTTATTCTTCACCTCATTTTAGGCTTTGCCGAAAAGAACCCAGGCATTACTCGTATATTAAACGGTGATGCTTTGATGGGTGAGCAAGACAGATTGCGTGCGCGTATTGCAAAACTCTTTGAACGACTTGAGACTCAGCTTAAGCAGGTGCTACGTGAGCGCAAGTTGCGTGAAGGAAAAACCCTAGCAGCCGATGAAGCGATAATTGCTAATATGCTTATTTGTTACACCGATGGCCGCATTAACTTGTTTATTCGAAGTGGTTTCACCCGTAAACCAACCGAACAGTTCAATGAACAGTGGGCTGCTTTTAAGCAGATGTTTATTTAAGGCAAATCACGGATTAAATAAAGGCGCTTTAATTTTAATACAGCGCCTTTTTGATTTGTGTAGGTTAAATAATTAGATTAGATTTTATTTATTTATTTTCATCTACAATAAATAACTAAGAAAATAACCTTCTCTCTAATAACTTGAAGTTAACTTTCCAATTTGTTTTTAGCTTATGCTTAAAAGCGCCCGCTCTATTTAAATGAAGATTTTCTGCATTAGATTTGAAATTTTCTAATGCTTGTGGGTTCAGATTAAATGAATCAATAGCGCTCTTTGCTACGTTACCATAGCCTTTATATTCATTTGCTTTGTTTTCACTGTGTATTACTGACATCCACAACCTTTTACCACGAACAGGGGTAACTTCTTTTACACTGCGCCAATAGCCATGCCTTTCTTGAGTCCATATTGTTTTAAAGTTTTCACTCTTTTCAATCAAACTCATAAATGGGTTGTGAACATGTGAATGTTGACCAAACCTTACCCGCGGTGCAACTTGCAGTGTATAACCGTCAACAAAATCTATAACCCTAAATTCTTGCTTAGAGAATTGACTGTGTACTTCTTTTACAAAATCTTGATGAAGGCTGTCGTCGTTATCTAATCTAGTTGTAATTAAATAAGGCTCTGTAAGGCGATTTTTTATTTCTCTGGTAATAGACGGTAAAAAATCGTCCATTCCATCTGCATAAATAGGTATGAATTTGGAAAAATTAGAAGAGAGCTCACTAATTTTTTCACGAAAAATTTGTGGTGTAGTTTTATCGAAAAACACTAACCATTCAAAATCCTTTTTATTTTGAGCTTTCATCGAAGAATAACAATACTGTTCAAACAGTTTTAATCTATTTTCCATCCAGCTGTGGGTTAAAACTTTAGATTGAGATTTTGTCTCATCCCAACCTTTTTCCTAAGGTTGAAGCGAGTTAATATAAAGTGCTGAAACATAATGCTACCAGTAAAAATTTAGAAGATACTTTTTTACTAATTGATAACTCAAACGTAAAAATTCCATGTAATACCTGATTTAGAGTAGCAAAAAGCTTACTAGTTCTGTGTTAGTAAAAAAATGTAGGTTTAAATATCCTCTAGCATCAATTTCCAAGTGCGGCATCGATACAGGCTATGCTTAACCTCAAAGGGCTTTCAAATCTCGTAACGGGATCAAAACTCACCTACAAAAAAAGCAGCATATATATATGCTGCTTTTCTATTTAGAATAAAGATTCGTTACTTACTGAAGGTAGTACCGAAGAAGTCACCTTCATTCCATTTCGGTTTGTCTTCTTGATTAGCTAAGGTCCAACCAATTTGTGCATTTACTTTGGTAAAGGCTTCAGCAGCATTCCAATTAAATGGCTGGTTAATATCGTCGCTAGGTTTGTGGTAATTCGTTGATAAGAAGTGACCAAACACTTTACTACCATCTACCTCGGGATCTTTTGATGTTAAACCAGGAACTAAAAATACTGCTGGTACGCCTTGTTTAACAAATGCGTAGTGATCTGAGCGAGTAAATAGCGCTTGGTCTGGCCAAGGATCTGGGCTTAATGAAATATCAGCATTACTTGCAGCGGTTTCAACCGACGCTTTCAAATCACTGTGGTTTGCACCAAACGCAATTACGTCGGCAAACTCATAGGTTAAAATGGGCATATCAAGGTTAACGTTTGCCACCATTGACGTCACCGGCACGGTAGGATTGCGAGCAAAGTAATCTGCCCCTAATAATCCTTTTTCCTCACCTGTTACCGATACAAACAATATCGAACGTTTAGGTTTTACGTCCATTTCGCTGAATAAGCGTGCAGTTTCTAGCATTACCGATGTGCCAGAGGCATTATCCATAGCGCCGTTGTTGATATTGTCTTTTTTGACTGTTTTCGCGAAACCAATGTGGTCAGAGTGCGCGGAAAAGACGACATATTCATCTTTAAGCGCTGGATCTGAACCTTCAAGCACGCCAACAACATTCGGGCTAGTCACTACTTCGTGAGTGCTCTTTTTACTTAAGCTTACTGTGCCAGGTAATGCAAAGCCTGTTGGTACTTTATCTGCCTCAAGATCGGCATAAATATCGACAAGTTCCCGCTCAGCCCCTTCAAATAAGGTTTTTGCTGCAGCTTCACTTAAATACGCACCACCTTTAATTTGCGGGAAGGTATTGGCTGGCTGCCCTTCGTCATCTAACCAAGCCATGCGCGGTGTATGAATATAGCTTAAGCGGCTTTGGTAAGGACGTACCTTTTCGTTTTTAGGCGTGGTGATGGTGATCATACCAATTGCACCATGCTCAGCGGCGTACTTTTGCTTTTGATACCCTGAGGCAAAATGAGCACCTTCTTCCGAAGGAAAATCACTGGGTTTACCGGCTAGCGAAACCACAATTTTGCCCTCTACATCGATATTTTCATAATCGTTGTGAGACAACTCGTCAGCCACTATGCCATAGCCAACAAACACAAGTTCGCCTGAAACATTAGCATCTACGCTAAGTAAGCTAGGACCTGCTAAATATTCTTTTGGGTAAGCAAAATCAATTTTTTCGCCATTACGAGTAAGCGTAAATTCTGGCGACTCTTGCAATAGATTTGCTTTACGGAAGCTTACCTGTTGCATGTAGCCTTCTGTACCTGCTGGCTTTAAACCGTATTTTGCGAATTCTGTCGCTATGTATAACGCGGCAATTTCATGCCCTCGAGACCCCGTATCACGGCCTTCAAGTAAGTCATCGGCTAAGAAAAATAAGTGTGACTTTATACGCTGAGTGTCAGGGTTAAAGCTATTTTCTGTCGTTTCATGGTTATGCGCAGTGGCAGCAAATGCCATCGCCGTCATCGCACTTCCAAGTAATAGTTTTTTTATCATTGTATTTCCACTATTTTTGAGGTCTTTACATATTACCTTACCCAAGCGATTCCGTAACGTTTAAGCCTAACGATTTTCGACCATTGCCCGTATTTCTAGACCATTGTAAAATTCACGCCCTTTAATTCATCAACATGTTAATAAACCCATGACAAAAACCGACCCTTTGTATCGAGTACAGTTCATAAGTAATGGCGAACGCTACGATGTGTACGTCAAATCACTTTCTCAAAGTGGCTTATTTGGATTTGTGGAAATTGGGGAATTTGTGTGGGACACCCACACAGGCATAGTGGTAGATCCAAGCCATGAAAAGCTTAAATCAGAGTTCGCAGATGTTACCAGTACGTATATTCCTATGCATAACATCCTTCGAATTGATGCGGTGAGGAAAAAAGGCACAGCCAAAATTACTAAATTAGATAATAAGTCTGATAAAGTGATGCCTTTCCCTAGCCCAATTTATACACCTAACAAAGAGTAACCCACCGTTGATAATCCGGTCTAAGGTTACCGGAGGCTTTCATGTACCGTTATTTGTTAACTTTTATACTAGTACTTACTAGCTTTACCTCATTGGCAAGCTCCAACGAGGATAAGTCGTTTTATGCTTTGTTAGATGAAATTTGGAAATACGAACTAAGTGTTTCCCCGCTTCTAGCTTCGAGACAAGGCAACAGTTCGCAAAATAGCGAGCTACCGGATATTTCACCACAAGGCTTAGCCACTCAAGATCAACAATGGCGAACGTACCGTCATGCATTGAAAGCGTATTCTAAGGAAAATCTATCTGACGACGCTTTTATCTCGTTGCTTATGCAGCAGTATCGGCTAGAGAATTATATTAGCCAATATCACTTTCGCGCTTATCTTGTCCCCATTAATTCCGAATACGGTTTTCATGGTGCCATGGCATCCTTGCCAAATTTATCTGTATTTAAAACGGTGGAGGATTATCACGCTTACCTGTCTCGTTTGAATGCACTTACCTCCTACTTTGAACAACAAATTGCCTATATGCGCCAAGGGCTAAAAGAGGGTTACACCCAACCTAAAGTGGTTCTTGAAGGCTTCGAAGATGCGGTAGCCGCTTATATTCTGGACGACCCAGTGAAAAGTGGCTTCTACAGTCCATTTACTCGATTTCCAAAACATATTGATGCTTCACAACAAGCTGCGCTAGCCCAACTAGGCCAAAAAGCCATTACCACCAGCGTTTTCCCTGCTTACCAAGCATTTTATGACTTCATGGTTGATGAGTATATTCCTGGCGCGCGAGCCGCCATTGCTGCTAACGAATGGCCTGATGGCAAAGCTTATTACGCTAACCGCGCCAAGCACTACACCACCACAGATATGAGCCCCGAAGACATTCATACTCTTGGCTTAAAAGAAGTAAAGCGTATTCGAGCTGAAATGCAAAGCGTGGTAGATAGCCTTGAATTCGATGGCAGTATTAATGAGTTCATTACCTTTTTACGTGATGATCCTCAGTTTTATGCCACCAGCGCAGAAGAGCTGCTTAAAGAGGCCTCATTTATTGCGAAAAAGATGGACGCAAAATTACCATCGCTCTTTGAATATTTACCTCGTACGCCTTATGGCGTTGCTCCTGTACCCGATAGTATCGCCCCGAAGTACACCACGGGTCGTTATATTCACCCTAGTCGAGACGATCAACCCGGTTACTACTGGGTAAATACTTATGCGCTAGATAAGCGTCCGCTTTATGCCCTTCCAGCTCTTACCTTGCACGAGGCTGTGCCTGGGCATCATTTGCAAATATCTTTAGCGGCGGAATTAGAAAGTTTACCCATGGTACGCCGTAACACTTATATTTCAGCTTTTGGTGAAGGTTGGGGTTTGTATTCTGAATTCTTAGGGATTGAAGCGGGAATTTATGAAGACCCCTATGATAATTTCGGTCGCTTAAGCTACGAAATGTGGCGCGCGTGTCGCCTTGTCGTAGATACCGGCATGCACACCATGGGATGGAGCCGCGAAAGAGCTGTTGATTTTATGATGTCCAATACGGCTTTGTCAGAGCATAATGTGAATACTGAGATAGACCGATACATATCATGGCCAGCACAAGCCCTATCTTATAAAATTGGTGAAATTAAAATAAAGGCGCTACGTGAAAAGGCTGAGGTTGCGCTAGGTCAGCATTTCGATGTACGTAAATTTCACCGAGCAGTTTTAGAAAATGGTTCTGTGCCATTATTCATTTTAGAACAAAAAATTAACCAATTCATAGAAGAACAAAAGGCGGCAAGATAATGATATTTGCATTCGGGATCATAGGACTACTTGTCCTGTTTTTGATTTATCTAGCGCTTCGTGTGCAAACGCTACAACGTGAACTTACGCTTACGCGTTCATCTGCAAAACAAAATGGTAATAAAGTTAACCATGCTTATAAGAATTTAGTGCTCGTCACTGATGCGCTAGAAAAAGCGTATGCTGCTCGTATCGAAAGTGCTTATAAAAGCCGCCTGATAAGTCAGCAACAACATACTGCTCTTATGCCGCTTATGCTTAACTTCTCTAGTATTGTAATGGCGTGCTGTGAAAAAGGCGCTACGTTAGAAGAAGCATTAGATTCTGCATTAAGCAGCACCGAGGTATCACAAAGCGATGTGCGAGACGTGATTAAAGAAATGCCTGGCCCCATTCGTATGGCTTGGTCTAAAAACAGCGCTGATGGTTTTATTGCAGCCTGCCAATTAATAACTAGCTCGGTGGGAGGTAACACTAAAAAAAGCCCTGCTAGCAGCGATGCCAGTACGGCGTAATTATTTAAGCATTTTTTTCAAATAGTTAGATGTCCTCACAGCCTTAACTATTTCACCCATCTTGAAAAGACAAACCTCTACACTATAATACTGTACAAATATACAGTATTATAGTGTTATGAATATTCCTATTTCACCCATTAATGAAGTTCGTTCAAAGGCAGCGCTTTTTGATAAGCACCCTCATATATGGCGAGCTCGAGAGAAGCCTGTAAGCGAAAACAAGTTTTTGCTGGGTAATCTTATATTGGATGAAGCCCTGCACGGTGGTATCGCCACATCAGGCGTCGTAAGAGTTGCGTCATTAACGGGTATTGGGGAAATCACGCTTTTCAAACATGTTTTAACTACGCATCGCACACACAAACTACGTGTATTTATAAAACCACCCGCCCAGCTCCAAGCGCCTTGGTTAAGCAGCTTAGGCGTAGACTTAGAACAAGTCATCGTCGTGCTTCCAAAAACAGATCAAGAAGCCTTGTGGGCAGCAGAGCAATGCTTAAAAAGTGCAGCTTGTCATTGTGTATTGCTTTGGAATAACACCATGGATGCAAAAGCTGCTCGGCGTTTGCAAGTGGCGGCGTCGCATAACGATACGCTGTGCTTACTGTTTACTTCCCCTAACCAACAAAGGGCTTCTTTTCCAATTACCCTAGATTTAAGTCTGCATCTTCGTGATGCGCAATTGGTTGTTAACATTATTAAACAGCGTCATGGATGGCCCGTATCCGATATCGTGATCCCCCATTCATGGACCCCTAACAATCGCGCCATTCAATCAGCCATGCAAAACAATAAGAACACCGAGCCAGCATTACACTCGGTGATTTAATGATGCTATGGGCTTACTTTTACTGCTATCAGTTAACTCTTGATTCCCATAAAAAAGATGGCGGCTTCACAGACGGTGATATACCTACTGTGGTTTATCACGAACAAAGCAACCAAGTAGTTCAAGCTAATTCTCAGGCTATAAACGAAGGTGTTGAATGCGGTCAAGGGCTTGCACAAGCGGCTGCGCTTTGCCCTCACGTGCACATTCTAGCGTTTAATCGCGAAGCTGAAAAAGAGACCCTTCTATTTCTTGCACATCGGTTATACCCACTCGCTTCAGACATTGTGATTGAAGCTCACAACGCCATTGCTATTCGACTAGACAATTTACTGCAGTATTACGGTGGTCTTGACGCTTTATGGCATGTACTTACAAACGAGCTACATTCTACTGGTATTCACTTTTATTTCGCCACTGCATGGGGAGTGGATGCAGCACGCCTTCTCGCTAAAAATAAAACCAATCGCTATACCGATAATAAAGAAAACATAACTCTGTTATTGTCACGCTGTAAGCTAGAACAAACTGCCCTTGATTCGAAAACCATTGCCACACTTGCTAAAGTCGGTGTTAGACAGGTAGGCCAACTACTTAAACTTCCCGTCCATGAACTTGGGCAACGATTTTCAAACGATACTATTCGCTATTTAACCGCACTGCGGGGGGAAACCTTTCCCAAATACGTTTTATTCAGGCCATCGATAAGCTTCAAGCAGTTAAAAAATTTATCGTTTGAAGTGGAAAACACTCAACACTTATTGCCGAGCATTAAAGCGCTACTAATTTCGTTAGAACACTACTTACGCGCACGCAATTTACTCACGTCATCTATACTTTTTCAGGTGCATTTTAGAGAAGCAGAGCCTTTATCTATAGCGGTTAATGGTGCTATGCCTTTTGCCACGCAGAAAGACTGGTTAGCGCTGGTTGAGCTTAAAGTTGAGTCCCTTCTACTGCCCGAGCCCGCTATCGCTATATCCCTAACCTGCCAGCAATTTGAGCCCATTGAAAACGATGGGAATGATTTTTTTTCTCATCGATTTACCTCAGTGGCACAAAAGCAACTTGTTGGAAGGTTAAAAGCCAAATTAGGCGACAACAGCACGCTTCACCCTAAAGCTGGAAACAGTCATACTTTTGAAGGCATGACAGTCAATCAAGTAGAGGAAACTACACCTGCTTATACCGCTGATATCATTCCGACATTTTTGTTTGAGCGCCCCATGCCCCTAAATCTACCAACACGTATTTGCTTTGGCCCTATACGACTTCAAACGCAGTGGTGGAGTAGCGCTGCTAGCCAGAAAGATTATTTTATAGCAGAAACTAATCACGGTGTACGCTTGCTCGTCTTTAAAGATGTAAATGCCTGTTGGTGGACACAAGGCGTATACAGCTAATGTATAGCGAACTTTTCTGTCAGAGCCACTATAGCTTTTTAACAGGGGCATCTTCGCCTGCACAGTTAGTGACTACCGCCTCTTTTCTTGGATACGAAGCGTTAGCGATTACCGATGAATGTTCTGTGGCGGGAGTGGTGCGAGCTTATGCTGAAATTACACAGCAAAAACTCCCTATTAAGCTCATTGTCGGCAGCTATTTCCGCTTCGATGATGCATTGTCTTTTGTATTACTTTGCCCCAATAAAGCGGCATATACCGAGCTTTGTCGCATAATTACAAATGCCAGAAGACGCAGCCAAAAGGGTGAGTATCAACTTGCAGAGTGGGACTTGCGGACCATTCGTCACTGCATTTTTATATGGCTTCCCAATACTCAGGAAGAAAAAAATAATTACTGGGCGACGTGGCTAACCAGTCAGCCCAATATAAAAACATACGTAGGTGCGCAACGTTTACTTGATGGGTATGACCATCATCGATTTGCGACTTACACACAACTACAGGAAAAATTTGAGTTTCCTGTAGTGGCGTGTACTGGTGTGCTTATGCACCATGTAGATAATCTTCCACTTCAACATGTTCTTCATGCCACCCAAGCACATACGCAAGTAAGTAAATTGGGGCGAGCAGCATTAAGCAATGCCGAGCGTAGCTTGCGTACCGTTTCAAAATTAAAAAAACTGTTCCCTGAAAAATGGATTTCCAATGCCATTGATGTCGCGAGAGGCTGCCTGTTTTCGTTAGCAGAACTACGCTACCAATACCCTTCTGAACTTATCCCCCAAGGTACATCGCCTACTATCTATTTAAGAGAGCGTGTAGAAGCAGGCATAAAAGTGCGTTTCCCGGATGGCCTGACCGATGCGCTGAGGGCACTTATTGAAAAAGAGCTTTCACTCATTCGTGAACAAGAATATGAGTACTTTTTCCTGACCATTTACGACATTGTACAGTTTGCTAAGGCGCGCAAAATTCTCTATCAAGGCAGAGGTTCTGCTGCTAACTCTATCGTGTGTTATTGCTTAGAAATTACCGCCGTTGATCCACGACAAATTAATGTTTTGTTCGAACGCTTTATTTCTAAAGAACGAAACGAACCGCCTGACATCGACGTAGATTTCGAACACCAACGTCGTGAAGAAATTATCCAATACATTTATGAAAAATATGGCAGGGAAAGAACCGCCATTGCTTCTACGGTTATCTGCTACCGCTTTAAATCAGCGTTTAAAGATGTAGGTAAGGCCTTGGGCTTCAGCGAGTCGCAATTAAGCTTTGTGATGAAGCAAATTAATCGCCGAGACAGTGTCATTCCTTGGCAGTCTCAACTCGCGAATTTAGGGCTCGACCCGGTGAATGAAAGGGTAAAACTTCTAGTTAGTATCACCGAGCAATTAATGGGTACCCCTCGCCACCTTTCTCAACACGTTGGTGGCTTTGTTATTAGTTCTGGGCCATTGTATGAGTTGGTCCCTGTTGAAAACGCCGCTATGCAAGAGCGCACTATTATTCAGTGGGATAAAGATGATATTGAGACGCTAGGGCTGCTTAAAGTTGATGTGTTAGCACTAGGCATGCTAAGTGCTATTCGACGCACTTTCGACTTACTTAACAAGCAATTCCCTGTCGATATAGATATTCCTTTCATTACCAAATTAGGCGATGACAAACAGGTTTACGATATGATTTGTCAGGCTGATACCGTGGGCGTATTTCAAATTGAATCTCGCGCACAGATGTCGATGCTACCTCGTTTAAAACCTCGTCGCTATTACGATTTAGTGGTGCAAATAGCCATAGTAAGACCAGGCCCTATTCAGGGTGATATGGTGCACCCTTATCTACTACGACGGCACAAAAAGGAAGCAATTACCTATCCTTCTGAGGAAGTGAAAGAAGTACTGTTGCGCACCATGGGCGTTCCCATTTTTCAGGAACAAGTGATAAAACTTGCTATGGTAGCTGCTGGCTTTAGTGGCGGTGAAGCAGATCAACTACGCCGCGCGATGGCTAGCTGGAAAAAAGATGGCCGTATTTTTGAGTTCAAAGAAAAGCTGATAAAAGGCATGGTATCACGCGGCTACGATGCCTCTTTTTCAAATAATCTATTCGAACAAATTAAAGGCTTTGCTGGCTATGGTTTTCCAGAGTCGCACTCAGCATCCTTCGCCGTGTTAGCTTATGTGTCTAGCTGGTTAAAGTATTATTTCCCTGTAGAGTTTTATGTTGCCTTGTTAAACAGTTGGCCAATGGGCTTTTATTCACCTTCACAACTGGTACTAGATGCTAAACGTCATCATATTGCCGTACATGCGCCTTGCGTGAATGCATCAAACTACGAACACTTGATTGTTGAATGCAAAGACGAGAAGCAAATTCAGCTTGGCCTAACACTTGTAAAAGGCTTAAACGAAAAGAGTGCAAACCTTATTGTTAGCTGCAGGCCATCTGCAGGTTATAAAAATATAGAGGCTGTGCGAACCCTCGCCATACGTTCTGACGAGCTAGAAGCATTAGCTAGTGCAGATGCTTTTAGAGCTATTGCAGGTAATCGCTATCAAACACGCTGGCGGCTTATGGACAAGCAAGCCGATTTACCACTGTTTGAAAATACTAGTAACGAGGACACTTTTAATACTGCCCCGAGCGTAGCAGAAACCTTAATTGAAGATTATGCTTCTATAGGGCTTTCGGTTAACGATCACCCTGTGGCACTGCTGCACAGAGAGCGAGAGCTAGGTTTTATTACCCCAGCTAAAGCTTTACGCCAAAAGCCCCATAAATCAATGGTAAAAATACTTGGATGCGTGACTGGGCGACAAGCGCCAGGCAGTGCGGCAGGGGTTACTTTTCTAACGCTAGAAGACCATACCGGAAATATTAACGTTGTCGTATGGCAAGCGACCTCGCGCGCCCAGCATAAAACCTTTTTAAAAGCTAAACTTATGCAAGTTGATGGTATTATTGAGCGCTCTAAGGAAGGGGTTATTCATATTATTGCGGGAAAGTTAATTGACCGCACTTCATGGCTAGAGAATATCTCTATGCCATCTAGAGATTTTCACTAAGTCCAATTACGTATATACACTTCGCGCAGGCTTGGGTATTTTATTATCATAATGAGTAGGAGTATGGCATGAAGCAGGGGTTGTTTTGCCTTTTACTGATATGGATTAGTACAGCGGCAACTGCAGAAAAATTTATCGTAGGCTCACAAAATATAGAGTATTACCCCCATTATAATTTTTCTTCACCTATTGATAAGGGTGTTGGCTGGGCAATACTTGAAGCTTTTTCAGAAGCATCTGGTCATGAGTTTTCGTACCTAACCATGCCTATTCGGCGTCTTCAAATGGAAATGCTTAAAGGACATGTGGACTTTGTGTATCCCGATAATCCAGGTTGGTATAACGATGTCACTAAGACCAAAGAAAAATACTTCTCGATTGCACTTACCCGCGCTGTTACAGGTACTTTTGTTAAACCCAAAAATGTAAATAAAGGTATCAGCTCCATCAAGAGAATTGCTATGCCTCTTGGTTTTACTCCAGTGAATTGGCAAACAAGATTAGATCAAAACCTTATTAAAATAGTTTCCATCTCTGATACTTTTGCAGGCTTGTCCTTGCTACAGCTAGAGCGTGTAGACGCCATAGATTTCGAATACCATGTGGGTAATTACTATACTAGTCAGTCGCCGCAAATCGGTCCTTTCATATTGGATATTACTCTGCCCCATAATGAGATCCCGTTTATGCTTTCTGCATTAAGACATCAGGAAGTCATTGAGGAACTTAATGCTTTTATAAATAACAACCCTGCGATTATTGATTCAATTAGATCGCGCTACGGCATTACTTCGTTAGAAGCACTGACACAACAAATTCAAACTGAATTTACTATTGAAGACAAAGACATTTGGCAGCCTCAATAAGCGTTTATGAGCTACTATTAATTTCTGTGTTCAATAATAGTATTCATCAATAAGGTAACATCAGTGGGCGACATAAAACGGACTTTCTACTGCCTTCTCTTTTTTTTCGGCGGCAATTTAGCGCAAGCAGAACAGTATATTATTGGTGCTCAAAATATTGAGTACTTTCCCCACTATGACTTCACTTCGAATGTTGATAAGGGTGTTGGTTGGGCAATATTAGAAGCGTTTTCTGATGTATCAGGCCATGAATTCGTATATTTAGACATGCCCGTTCGAAGGTTACAAATTGAATTAAATAAAGGGAATGTAGATTTCGTCTATCCTGATAACCCCCGTTGGAATAGCGAAGGTACAACCCTAGGTGAAAAAACTTTTTCTAAACCTGTTGCTCATACCTTATCTGGAACACTCATTAGATCGGAAGATATTGGAAAAGGGCTAAACTTCATTAAGAAATTAGCTATTCCACAGGGGTTTACGCCGGTTAAATGGCAAAAGAGAATTGATGATAACCTTTTATCTGTAGTTCCCATTGAAGAAACTTATAATGCACTTTCACTACTTCAACATAAAGAAGTGGATGCAGTAGATGTTGAATATCATGTTGGAAAGTATTTTACACAGAGTTACCCTCAACTAGGTCCTTTTTCCGTTGATGTTACACTTCCCTTTATTGATGTCCCTTTTCTATTATCTACTTTACGTCACCCTGAAATAATAAAAGAGTTAAACCTATTCTTAGTGAATAACCCTAGGTTGATATCTGACATTTACGAAAAATACGATATAAGTCTACCTGAAGATCTTATAGAAAGGTTTCGAACAGAGCAAAATGTTGAGGAAGACGATGTGTGGAAACCCCTGTAATAATTACTTATTTCAAGAAAATTATTAAATAGCAAAAAATACATAAGCATTCTAAATAACGTTAATGCTTTGAAAATAATAGACTTTTATTTCTGGTAATAATTTTGCTTCTCTCCTTGTATATTAAGGAGACAACATGTTCAAACATACATTCAAACTTACCGTCCTAGCTTTGCTTTTAGTACCAAGCTTAGTTCAAGCTAAACAAACCGTCAGCGTTGATTACATGCATGGCTTTGACGATATCGACGGTATTCGATTTGCCTATCGCCCCATAGAACATAACTTAAGCACTGGATGGATTGGTAATATCAAACTTTACTGGGAACTTAGCGCATACCATTGGGAATACGGCGAAGATAATAGCCATAGCACAAGCTACGCGCTTTCAATAACGCCAATATTTATGAAACAAATTAGCACTGTGTATGACTACCCTTTGTATGTTGAAGCAGGTATAGGGGCAAGTTTCATTAATGATGAGAAAGTAGCAGGTAAGGATATAGGGTCTAATTACCAATTTGAAGATAGGCTCGGTTTAGTGCTTGAGCTTGATGAAAGCCAACACGTCGCCTTGCGCTACATGCACTTCTCCAATGGTGGGTTTAATAGTGATAACCCTGGATTAGATTTCATGAACCTGTCGTACGCATACAGCTTCTAGTCATTACTTCTAGCGTAGTGGGCTATATGCCCATAAATACTTTTATGTCTATTTCACTTGGTGAGTCTTATGAGAATACCTAAATTTGTTGAATTGAAATAATAGTCGCCTAGTTTAAGCCCCGCCCCTGCGGGGCTTTTTATTGCCTGTTCACTTTCTTACAAGCATAAAAAAAGGCTATCCGTTAGGATAGGCTTCGTTGTGAAGCAATCGTTGTGAAGCAATCGTTGTGAAGCAATCGTTGTGAAGCAATCGTTGTGAAGCAATCGTTGTGAAGCAATCGTTGTGAAGCAATTTCTTCGAATGGGATTGCTTCACAACGAACTATGGCAGTGTGGAGGGCCACCCCGTGCTAACTCTGGCAACCATTTCATGGCTTGCACGTTGTCCCATGGGGCTGGGCCACACTAGCTGGGCCACACTGGCTGGGCCGGTCACCGGAACCCCGCACTATCCCCACGCCAGTTACTGGCCGCCGAGTCTCGGCATGCGCTAATACGTTTCACTTCAGAGTTCGGTGGCTCATATACCACTGGGTGCAGAATCATGATGCTTTTTTGGAATGAGCGCGCAAGGAGGACCTGCAGTACGCTCAGTTTTTTACTACGGCGTAACTGCTAATATTATTTTCTATTAGACATAAAAAAAGCCCTTATCATACGATAAGGGCTTTCTTCGAATGGGAGCTTGGCAGTGTGCTACTCTCACATGGGGAAACGCTTGGCAGTGTGCTACTCTCACATGGGGAAACCCCACACTACCATCGCCGCTAATACGTTTCACTTCTGAGTTCGGAATGGGATCAGGTGGTACCGTATCGCTATGGCTGCCAAGGCAAAAACTTTTGCAAACGTTAGTTTGCGTAATACCGACTTATTTAGTCCATATTACTTTAATAATTAACAATTTAGGAATTCTGATATTCACGTAATCAATCTTTTGAGCACTGAGTACTACTACTCTCGTTGCTTTAATCAGCTTTGTCTTACAACACTCAAGATATAAAGCTTGGTAAGGAGGTGATCCAACCCCAGGTTCCCCTAGGGTTACCTTGTTACGACTTCACCCCAGTCATGAAACACAAAGTGGTAATCGTTCTCCCGAAGGTTAAACTAACTACTTCTTTTGCATCCCACTCCCATGGTGTGACGGGCGGTGTGTACAAGGCCCGGGAACGTATTCACCGCAGTATTCTGACCTGCGATTACTAGCGATTCCGACTTCATGGAGTCGAGTTGCAGACTCCAATCCGGACTACGACATACTTTAAGGGGTCCGCTCCACATCACTGTCTCGCATCCCTCTGTATATGCCATTGTAGCACGTGTGTAGCCCTACACGTAAGGGCCATGATGACTTGACGTCGTCCCCACCTTCCTCCGGTTTGTCACCGGCAGTCTCCTTAGAGTGCCCAACTGAATGCTGGCAACTAAGGACAAGGGTTGCGCTCGTTGCGGGACTTAACCCAACATCTCACGACACGAGCTGACGACAGCCATGCAGCACCTGTGTTTGAGTTCCCGAAGGCACGAAACCATCTCTGGTAACTTCTCAACATGTCAAGTGTAGGTAAGGTTCTTCGCGTTGCATCGAATTAAACCACATGCTCCACCGCTTGTGCGGGCCCCCGTCAATTCATTTGAGTTTTAACCTTGCGGCCGTACTCCCCAGGCGGTCTACTTATCGCGTTAGCTTCGCTACTCACGACTTAAAGTCACAAACAGCTAGTAGACAGCGTTTACGGTGTGGACTACCAGGGTATCTAATCCTGTTCGCTACCCACACTTTCGCACATGAGCGTCAGTCTTTGGCCAGGGAGTCGCCTTCGCCACTGATGTTCCTCCAGATATCTACGCATTTCACCGCTACACCTGGAATTCCACTCCCCTCTCCAAGACTCTAGTCTGCCAGTTCTAAATGACCGTCCCAGGTTGAGCCCGGGGCTTTCACATCTAGCTTAACAAACCGCCTGCGTGCGCTTTACGCCCAGTAATTCCGATTAACGCTCGCACCCTCCGTATTACCGCGGCTGCTGGCACGGAGTTAGCCGGTGCTTCTTCTGTTGTTAACGTCACGGCTAGCAGGTATTAACTACTAACTTTTCCTCACAACTGAAAGTGCTTTACAACCCGAAGGCCTTCTTCACACACGCGGCATGGCTGCATCAGGGTTTCCCCCATTGTGCAATATTCCCCACTGCTGCCTCCCGTAGGAGTCTGGGCCGTGTCTCAGTCCCAGTGTGGCTGATCTTCCTCTCAGAACAGCTAGAGATCGTTGCCTTGGTGAGCCTTTACCTCACCAACTAGCTAATCTCACTTGGGCCTCTCTTTGCGCCGGAGCCGAAGCCCCGTTTGGTCCGAAGACATTATGCGGTATTAGCAGTCGTTTCCAACTGTTATCCCCCTCGCAAAGGCAAGTTCCCAAGCATTACTCACCCGTCCGCCACTCGACATCATCTAGCAAGCTAGACATGTTTCCGTTCGACTTGCATGTGTTAGGCCTGCCGCCAGCGTTCAATCTGAGCCATGATCAAACTCTTCAATTAAATAATGGCCTTCGTTAACACTTCCTATTCTTCCTAAATTTTCCTCGTTCGCTCAGTTACATACTAAAAGTATGTGCCTTCGCTTACGCGTCGATTTAGTCGACTAGAAACTGTTACCTCGCCCATTGCGCTAATACACACCGAAGTGATATTAAAACAATGATTGAGCGAAGAGCTCTCCCGCCTTTTGAAATCAGGACTGGATGAGATCTAACTCAGTTGTATGCATGACAAGCTAATCGTGAAATTGCCTTGCTATCAAATTAAGATTGATAACAAGCAATTCAAGTCAAGTAGAGTAGTAAGTACGTCTTTCGTTTGATTGATTTACTAATTAAATATCAGCTTTCCAAATTGTTAAAGAACGTTGGATATTTCATGCTAAAAGCATTACTTTCTTCCTTAGAGTAAAAAACCCTAATCAATGCTTACTCATTCGAGTAAAAATTCATTAGGATTCATGGTCCAACATGACACAAAAACAAGCTTTCTAAGTTGATTCATAACTACCGCTAACTTTAGCGAGTAGAAAAACCGTCAGGAAGCTCCGCTTCCGGTTAAGCGGATTTTTTACGACCACTTGCAAAGCAAGTGAAGGTAAATGGTAGGCTTGGGCAGACTTGAACTGCCGACCTCACCCTTATCAGGGGTGCGCTCTAACCAGCTGAGCTACAAGCCTGTAGTGGTGGAGCTAAGCAGGATCGAACTGCTGACCTCCTGCGTGCAAGGCAGGCGCTCTCCCAGCTGAGCTATAGCCCCATTTTCTGTATAACTACAAAAAACTTCGTGTCGTTCTTCATTTAATAACAAAACAATCTGTGTAGGCACTACACTAACAATGTCACCATCGACATGTTGGTAAGGAGGTGATCCAACCCCAGGTTCCCCTAGGGTTACCTTGTTACGACTTCACCCCAGTCATGAAACACAAAGTGGTAATCGTTCTCCCGAAGGTTAAACTAACTACTTCTTTTGCATCCCACTCCCATGGTGTGACGGGCGGTGTGTACAAGGCCCGGGAACGTATTCACCGCAGTATTCTGACCTGCGATTACTAGCGATTCCGACTTCATGGAGTCGAGTTGCAGACTCCAATCCGGACTACGACATACTTTAAGGGGTCCGCTCCACATCACTGTCTCGCATCCCTCTGTATATGCCATTGTAGCACGTGTGTAGCCCTACACGTAAGGGCCATGATGACTTGACGTCGTCCCCACCTTCCTCCGGTTTGTCACCGGCAGTCTCCTTAGAGTGCCCAACTGAATGCTGGCAACTAAGGACAAGGGTTGCGCTCGTTGCGGGACTTAACCCAACATCTCACGACACGAGCTGACGACAGCCATGCAGCACCTGTGTTTGAGTTCCCGAAGGCACGAAACCATCTCTGGTAACTTCTCAACATGTCAAGTGTAGGTAAGGTTCTTCGCGTTGCATCGAATTAAACCACATGCTCCACCGCTTGTGCGGGCCCCCGTCAATTCATTTGAGTTTTAACCTTGCGGCCGTACTCCCCAGGCGGTCTACTTATCGCGTTAGCTTCGCTACTCACGACTTAAAGTCACAAACAGCTAGTAGACAGCGTTTACGGTGTGGACTACCAGGGTATCTAATCCTGTTCGCTACCCACACTTTCGCACATGAGCGTCAGTCTTTGGCCAGGGAGTCGCCTTCGCCACTGATGTTCCTCCAGATATCTACGCATTTCACCGCTACACCTGGAATTCCACTCCCCTCTCCAAGACTCTAGTCTGCCAGTTCTAAATGACCGTCCCAGGTTGAGCCCGGGGCTTTCACATCTAGCTTAACAAACCGCCTGCGTGCGCTTTACGCCCAGTAATTCCGATTAACGCTCGCACCCTCCGTATTACCGCGGCTGCTGGCACGGAGTTAGCCGGTGCTTCTTCTGTTGTTAACGTCACGGCTAGCAGGTATTAACTACTAACTTTTCCTCACAACTGAAAGTGCTTTACAACCCGAAGGCCTTCTTCACACACGCGGCATGGCTGCATCAGGGTTTCCCCCATTGTGCAATATTCCCCACTGCTGCCTCCCGTAGGAGTCTGGGCCGTGTCTCAGTCCCAGTGTGGCTGATCTTCCTCTCAGAACAGCTAGAGATCGTTGCCTTGGTGAGCCTTTACCTCACCAACTAGCTAATCTCACTTGGGCCTCTCTTTGCGCCGGAGCCGAAGCCCCGTTTGGTCCGAAGACATTATGCGGTATTAGCAGTCGTTTCCAACTGTTATCCCCCTCGCAAAGGCAAGTTCCCAAGCATTACTCACCCGTCCGCCACTCGACATCATCTAGCAAGCTAGACATGTTTCCGTTCGACTTGCATGTGTTAGGCCTGCCGCCAGCGTTCAATCTGAGCCATGATCAAACTCTTCAATTAAATACTCTTCAATTAAATAAATATATCGAATATGAATCGTCGTTGTGTGACACTCTTAATGAGTGCCCACACAGATTGTCTTGTTATAAATTGTTAAAGAACTATCGTGCAAAAATCATAATGCGAAGCATTCTGTTTTTGCGCAAGGAGGACTAACACTACATATAGTTGCTTAGACTTCCTCACCTCACCCGAACGGCCGTTGCCTTTTCGATGAGCGCTTCTCTTCGAAGCGGATGCGCATTCTACGCGTTTCGTTTTCACTTATTTTCTAAAACAGTCAGATAAGCTATGGCGTGAAATCTGTAGCTTAGCCTATTAGTTACCCGTAATTTTATACTAGGTGATTTACTATGAAGCATGTAAGGGCATTTGTTTTACCCTGATGTCATTAGCAGCAGATCATCTTTATTCAGATCTTCATCTTACCCTCTTTCTTTCCGAGAAGTCGCAGTAGCCTTTTACTGATTTCTAATAAGATCTTAATGACTGACATTGGTAACGGGCTTATAGATAGGCGTTCATTGATAAGTGCTAATTTACGAACGTAGTGCTAACTAGCACTTCTTTCACGCATAAAAAAAGGGCTATCCGTTAGGATAGCCCTTTCTTCGAATGGTGATCAAACTCTTCAATTAAATATATCGAATATGAATCGTCGTTGTGTGACACTCTTAATGAGTGCCCACACAGATTGTCTTGTCTAAATTGTTAAAGAACATAGTGCAGAATCGCGACGCTGTTTGTCGTGACTTCTGCGCAAGGAGGACCAACATTACTCTCAGTTGATTCATTTTCCTTGCTAGCGGACAACCTTGGTTGTCGCAATTCACTAGAAGCCGTTGCCTCTTCGTGACTCACTCTGCTTGAGCGAGGTGCGTATTATACGCTTGAAGTTTTCAGTGTCAACACTTTTTGAATTTTTATTTTCTGAAGTGTTTTCTTTAAAACCCCGTCACACTTGGCCTTAAAGGTAAGTAGTGACTTGCTTTGTCAGTGTAAGTTATTTCACTTTCCTGTCGAAGCGGATGCGCATTCTAGAGATTTCTGAGCCTGCGTCAACCTCTGATTTAAAAAAAGTGTCACATTTCGTTTAACTGCTTAAAATACCAACCACACAGCCTATAAATCACACATAAATACGGATTTTTGCCAATTAACTATTACGTCCATTGCCTACTTTTACTCAAACAGTGGTGGAATAAGGTTGGTTCTTTCCCCCTGTTCTCTGTTTTAATGCAATCACTATTGGTGAATAATAGTCTGATCAAACTCTTCAATTAAATATATCGAATATGAATCGTCGTTGTGTGACACTCTTAATGAGTGCCCACACAGATTGTCTTGTCTAAATTGTTAAAGAACGTTGCGACTTCGTCGCAATTCACTAGAAGCCGTTGCCTCTTCGTGACTCACTCTGCTTGAGCGAGGTGCGTATTATACGCTTGAAGTTTTCAGTGTCAACACTTTTTGAATTTTTATTTTCTGAAGTGTTTTCTTTAAAACCCCGTCACACTTGGCCTTAAAGGTAAGTAGTGACTTGCTTTGTCAGTGTAAGTTATTTCACTTTCCTGTCGAAGCGGATGCGCATTCTAGAGATTTCTGAGCCTGCGTCAACCTCTGATTTAAAAAAAGTGTCACATTTCGTTTAACTGCTTAAAATACCAACCACACAGCCTATAAATCACACATAAATACGGATTTTTGCCAATTAACTATTACGTCCATTGCCTACTTTTACTCAAACAGTGGTGGAATAAGGTTGGTTCTTTCCCCCTGTTCTCTGTTTTAATGCAATCACTATTGGTGAATTTATGTATAAAGGTGCAATTTTGACAATTAGAACCTATCAATCAACTTCTCCCACACTCGGTGATCGCTGTTATATAGATGAGTCTGCCGTTATCGTTGGCGACGTTACCCTAGGCGACGATGCCAGTATCTGGCCATTGGTCGCTGCCCGTGGAGATGTAAATTATATTTCGATTGGTGCACGCAGCAATATTCAAGATGGCAGTGTGTTACATGTATCTCGTAAATCTGTGTCCAACCCAGACGGTTTTCCACTCATTATTGGTGACGATGTTACTGTGGGCCATAAATGTATGCTTCATGGCTGTGTGCTTGGAAATCGTATTTTGGTAGGGATGGGCGCTATTGTTATGGACGGTGTTATTGTGGAGGACGATGTCTTTATTGGAGCCGGTGCATTAATACCACCGAATAAGCGACTTGAAAGTGGTTACTTATATGTAGGGAACCCTGCCGTTAAGAAACGCCCATTAAAAGAAAGCGAGACAGCCTTCCTTAAACAATCAGCATTGAACTACGTAAAACTAAAAGATGAATATAGAGAAGAGCAGGCTTAACAGCCTGCTTATTCATATCAGTCTCGATTACTTTGCTTTTAACTGGCTACGTAATACATCAATTACCGCACTGGTCTGTGGTTTGTAACCTGTCCATATCGTAAATGATGCAGCAGCCTGTTCCACCAGCATACCCAAACCATCAAGTACCCGTGAAGCACCTAACGATAATGCTTGCTGCATAAAATAAGTAGGCTCTGCACGATAAACCATGTCATACGCTGTTTCACATTCTGCAAATAACGTAGGGCTCATATCAAAAGGCAGTGTTTCACTCAAACTGGCGGCTGTTGAATTGATAATAATATGTGGGGCTACTGTATCGCAGTCTTCTATACCAACAACCTTAACCTTTCCTCCGCCCGTTTCACTTGCCACTATTTCTGCTTTAGCCTTTGTCCTGTTAGTAAGATGTAACGACGCTATGCCTGAAGCAATAAGTGGCGCTATCACGCCTCTTGCTGCTCCACCTGCACCTATTAATAGCACACGTTTATTTTTTAGCTGTACGCCGTGGTTAAGTAAATCATTCACCAGTCCCACCCCGTCGGTATTAAAACCTGCAACAGTGCCATCGCTGCGCTTCATTAAGGTGTTAACTGCTTTTGCGTCTAACGCAGCCTGGTCGTCTACGTTAGCAAGGGCAAAGGCATCTTGTTTAAACGGCATAGTAACGTTACAACCTATAGCGTCTGGTTGCGCTAGGAATGCCTTCGCTTCAGGCGTAAAACCATCTTCTGGCGCAAGGATCTTTTCGTAACTAATTTGCTCACCACATTGCTTAGCGAACATTTCATGAATAGTTGGTGATAGACTCTGAACAATAGGGTTACCGAAAACGGCAAACTTTTTCATTGGATTATTAATAAGGCTGTCTGTCATGGGAATGTCTAACTTCTTTAAATCGATACGAAAGGAAAAACCTGCTGTGTCAGAGACTACACCATATTACCGTATAGGTGGAGAAGATAAGGTACGCCTTTTGGCAAACCGCTTTTATGATGTTATGCGTGATGATCCTATTGCGAAGGAGCTTTACGCCATTCATCCTCAGCCAACAGATAGAATTAGAGAAGTGTTTTTTCTTTATTTAAGTTTGTGGTTAGGCGGACCTGACACCTATCAGCAACAATATGGTCACCCAAGGTTACGTTCACGGCATCTTTCTCTTAGTGTTACACCTGAATTAAAAGACCAGTGGATGTATTGTATGCGCAAAGCCATGCACGAGAATGTTGATGACCTCCCCCTCGCACAGCAACTTCTTAATGCACTCGATCAACTTGCCGAGCATATGATTAATAGTAAATAAAAAAGCGCTCCGTAAAACACGGAACGCTTTAGATTACGATATAAGGTTTTACGCCTTGCTAAGCTGCTTATTTAAGGCAACTTACCTTATTAAACGAACCTTAGAATGTGTAACCTACTGACAAGGTGTAAACCCAAGGGTCGATATCAATATCGTTTACGCTACCTTCTGCACCACCTACGGTAAATGACGCCTCGGTATTAATATCGATGTAACGTACTGACGCATTTACATGCCACTCTTTATCTATTTGATAGTCCATCCCTACTTGTGCAGAAATGCCTACAGAGTTATCTAAAGATAAATCATCAAGCCCCGCTTCCTTATTTGCAGCAGTAAATGATTCATCAAAGATAAAGGTATAGTTTAAACCCGCACCAACATATGGCTGAAACGCTGAGTTTGCGTCGTTGAAGTAGTAGTTAACGGTAATAGTAGGGGGTAAGTGCGTGACCTCTCCCAATGTGTTACCTGTACCTAGTGGATCGCTTACCGAAAAATTCACGTCGTGAGTAAACGGTGTTGCGGCCAATAATTCAACATTGATATTGTCGGTAATGAAATAGGCAACGTTTAATCCCAACTGGGTATCGTTATCGATAGTCAGTGCTACACCTAAATCGCTACCACCTGCAATGATGTTTGAGGTTGACTCGTCGGGCGCTACTGTTGTTAATCCGCCACGAACTAACCAGTCACCCTTTTCATGGGCTGAAGCAAAAGGGGCGACAAGCGCTAAAGAAATACATATGGCTGAAAGTGTGTGTGTACGCATTGTGTGTCTCTCATGTGTTTAATGATAATGACGACACTGTAAACGTTTAAAAAGAAAATCCTTTGATCCAGCGCAAGGTGCAATATCTCTATATACCTTGGTAATGAGGGAATTTGATGTGGATCAAAGGAATTGCACCACAGGGTATTCCCATGGTGCAAAATATTACCAGTTTGTAGGCTGAAGCCAGTCGGTTAGCTTTGCTTCTGCGCTCCCCGGCGCCGGAGTATAGCAATACTCCCATCGGGCAAGTGGTGGCATAGACATTAAGATTGATTCGGTTCTGCCTCCAGTTTGTAATCCAAACAGGGTGCCTCTATCGAATACTAAGTTAAACTCTACATAGCGACCACGGCGATATAGCTGAAAGTCACGCTCTCTTTCGCCGTACGACGTACTCTTGCGCTTTTCTACAATAGGTACATAAGCATCAACGAAACCATTTCCTACCGCCTGCATAAAGTTGAATGACGTTTCAAACCCCCAATCGTTTAAATCGTCAAAGAACAAGCCACCTACACCGCGGGTTTCATTTCGATGCTTTAAGAAGAAATAGTCATCACACCATTTCTTATATTTCCCATACACGTCTTCACCAAAGGGGGCGCATAATTTCTTAGCGGTATTGTGCCAATGTACTACGTCGTCTTTAAAGGGGTAAAACGGGGTTAAATCGAACCCACCGCCAAACCACCAAATAGGTGCTTCACCTTCTTTTTCGGCGATAAAAAAGCGCACATTCGCATGAGATGTAGGAATATAAGGGTTATGTGGGTGAATAACCAACGAGACCCCCATGGCTTGAAAGTTTCTACCGGCCAGTTCTGGGCGGTTAGCCGTAGCTGACGCAGGCATTTGGCTACCAAACACGTGAGAAAAGTTCACCCCACCTTGCTCTATCATTGCACCGTTTTTGATAACACGAGAACGACCACCACCGCCTTCTTCGCGAACCCACGAATCTTCTTTGAACTGCCCTTTACCATCGGCTAGCTCAAGGGTTTGGCAAATGTTGTCCTGTAATGACAGTAAGTACGCTTTAACTTGTTCTATCACTTCAGCGGCGTCTTTACCGTCTAACTGTTGGTTTACGTGTTGGGGGTCAATCATGATCTTATTATCTCTCCGGTATCGCCGTCACGGATGGTACTGGGTTTAACGTGGCCACCTACTTCCCCATCAACATAGAAAACACTATCACCAAATATATCGGTTGCTTCCTGCTGGGTTATTGCGGGTTGTTGGCCAGTTAGGTTGGCACTTGTAGATACCAGCGGCTTTCCTAGCTTTTCACATAAAGCTTTAACCACTGGGTGGTTACTTACTCGAACCGCTATTTTTTCATGCTTGCCGGTTAACCATAGTGGGGCCGACGCCGACTTAGGTAGCAACCAAGTATTTGGCCCAGGCCAACTGGAGACAATTTCAGTACGTTTGTGCTGAAGTATGGCTTCATCATTTATATAGGGTAATAGCTGAGAATAGTTAGCAGCAATTAAGATTACCCCTTTTTCTATAGGGCGCTGCTTCAACGCTAAAAGCGACATTACAGCCGCTTCATTATCTGGGTCACAGCCTATGCCCATAACTGCTTCGGTAGGGTAAACCAATAGGTCACCATTTTTAAACGCGGTGACAATTGGATCGCTAGTGCCTATTTGCCCCTTGGTCGGGATACTCATTAATGCTTTTCTCTATAGGTGTTATTTATCGTCTTTTTTAAAGCCACACCCTGGCTGAGGGCAACAAATTTGGCCTTTCTTTTTTATCAGAACGGTCCAGCCACAATCGGGGCATGCTTCATTTACTGGCGTGAAATTTAGCACATAACGACAATGGGGATAATGATCACACGCAAAAAACTGCTTACCGTATTTATTGGTACGTGATGTAAGTTGCCCTTTTTTACACTTGGGGCAAATAACATGGGTGTCTTCTTGCTGTTTAATTGGTGAGATATAATGACATTCAGGAAAATTGGTACAGCCTATAAACATACCAAAGCGACCTTTTTTGATAGCCAAGGTAGAATCACATTCTGGACAGCTAACGCCATCAAGTACTTTTAATAAGGTGGTTTGTTTATCGTGTAATGGCTTGCTGAAATGACAGTCTGGGTAACCTGTGCAGCCAATAAAAGGGCCTGATTTGCTGTTTTTTATATGCAGTGGTTTACCGCAATCGGGGCAATCACCGAAAGCGTCTTCTAAGGCATGTTCGTGCGCAGAGAAAAGTGAATGATCAATTTTTGACATAAACTAGCACGACATGATGCACATTAGTGCAACACGCCGTCAGGTTCATCAAATAATAAATCTTCCATTTGTGCATAGGCTTTTTCTTTACCTGGTACATTAAACAGTACCATGAGCACTACCCACTTTAGGTCTTCTAAACAAAATTCAGAAGAGTCTATTTCCATTACTCTGTCTATTACCATTTCTCGGGTTGACGCATCTACCACACCTACTTGCTCTAAAAATAGCAAGAAGCCACGGCACTCCACGTCTAATCGCATTTGCTCTTCATGTGTGTAAATACGACTAAGGCTGGTACTAATCCCTTTACAAAAATAAGGCTTAATATCTGTTTCTTGCAAAGCCGCTAGCTTTTCAAGCCACGCTAATGCTTTGTAGATTTCATCATGATGGAAACCCGCGCGTACCAACTCCTCGGTAAGCTCGTCTTGATCGACTCGAATTTCAGTTTCACTGTGAATGAAGTTTTCAAACAGGTACATGAGGATATCGAACATATTATTTTCCCCTCAATTTAATGTAGCCACCAGGGACAGCGGCTACTAAACCACGCAACTCATATTCTAATAATGATGCCATAACCTCATTAACAGGAGAGGTACAGCGCTGCGCTATAACATCAATAGCGGTGATGTCGTAATCCACACTATCTAATAATTTATCGGTTGCCAAGTTATTCACTTCACTTTTTTTACTTAACGCTTCACTCTGGCATTCTCTCTCACCAGCAGACACTATAATTTCATCGAAAATGTCATCAACACAGGTAACCAGCTTAGCGCCTTGCTGAATTAACCAATGACAGCCTTCGGAGTAAGCATGGAAGATACTTCCAGGAACTGCAAATACTTCACGCCCCATATCTGCGGCCAAATTCGCAGTTATCAAGGTGCCACTCTTTATTTTTGCCTCTATTACTAAGGTTCCAAGTGACATAGCCGCAATTATTCGGTTTCTCCTGGGAAAATGCCAAGGCTTAGCAGATACACCTGGAAAGAACTCGGTGATACAGGCTCCCCCTGCGTTCACTATGTCACGGTGTAGCGATACGTTTTTAGGGGGGTAGACAATATCAGGGCCCGTTCCCATTACCGCTATCGTGCCACCCTCGCACGCCAACCCACCTGTATGGGCAGCTGAATCTATTCCTGCAGCCAGCCCGCTGGTTACGGCTACCCCATTAGTTGCTAGTGCTTCAGCAAATTCAGTAGCAATTTGCTTACCTTGATGGCTAGCTCGCCTACTCCCTACTATCGCTATTTGGGGCATCACCAAGGTATTAATATTACCTATAACGAATAGCACCAGTGGTGGGTTTGGCAGGGTTTTTAATAGTTCAGGGTAATGGGCACACCCTAGGGTAACGATATGATGCTTTGCATGTGAAGCGTGCCAGTGTTTCGCTTTTTCAAGTAAGTTGAGAGATATTGATTGTGTAAGGGTATGAAGAACACCCGAGGTGAAAGCAGTTTTGTGAAAAGCATCGAGTAATGCTACTTCACTAAGAGAGTGTGCTTCAAGCGCCTTGAGCCACTTCCCTGTAGCGATATTTATTGCTGACGCCATTGTCACCCACGCCATCTGTTCTTTGCTTAAGGTTTTATCCAATACTTGAACAGAATCACTACTTGCTTCATGTGGTTGGGAAGTTGTCATTGCCGCTCCTAAATAATAAGCGGCAATAACGTATTAGGGTTTTGCCACAATGAAGCCGCGTCTTACGCCTTCTTTTGCTCGAGTTATAATGCCGTAGCTAGCTGAATCAAAAGTTTTAAACACAATGACTTCACCAATTTTAAGTGCAGGTTGCTGTACTTTATCGGTAAAAAGCCCGTTTCCTTTTATAACATCACGATTGCTTGCGTATTGGGGTTCTTCGCCATCTATAATGTCAGGCCCACCAGCGTAGATGCCCATTACGGTGCCAGCTGTTAGCTCACGTGCGCCTAAATCTAAAACCACAACATCGTAACGGCCGAGTAAGTCGTGATCGTGTAAATCGCCAATTACAAATCCTCGTTGTGATGTTGCTTCTTGCAGAACTAAATCATCGTCTAACGTAAAGTTACCCGTAAGTAGCTTATCTCCACGTTTTGCTTCTTGATTTGAATCTGAAAGCTTCACCATTCTAGCGTTTGGCAATGACACGTCATTCTCTAAGCTAGCTTTCGCTACATGGGTAAGTTGCACACCAAGCACCTTACCCTGCATATTGCGTATAATAGATTGCTTTCTTACCACCTGATACTGATCCTCAGTGCGGTTTTCTTTTTGGCTTACCACTAGGTCGTTAGACACAAAACTCACATTACCATCGTGATTACCTAATAAATGAGGAAGTAATTCATACTCTTCCTCAGATACCAGCGTGTGTTGTTTTATATAAGGGGCTAATACCGACCATGATAGGGTCTCTATAGGTGTACTCTTCACTCTTCGGGTAGAACCAGGCGAAAGCACTAGGGTTGGCTTATCTCGATTTATCGAAAATACGGGTTCACCATTTATATAAGACACCGAGATAACATCACCGGGGTAAATTAAATGCGGGTTATCTATTTGGGTGTTGTGACGCCAAAGTTCAGGCCACAGCCATGGCTGATTTAAAAAAAGATTAGCGATGCCCCATAAGGTATCACCTTGTTGAACTGTGTAAGTATCTGGCGCGGATTCTTTTAGCGGTTTGGCCATTGCTGAAAATGCGGCAAAACACGCCACTACCAATACCATTGCACGTGTTACATTCTTCAATCGATTTTTCAAATTAACCTTCCGCAATTTTTCCACTGCCATTTACTGTTGAAATTTCAGACAATACTACTATATCGATATTGTGCCCCAATACTGTGGCGCGGCAGCAAAAAACTGCACGATATAACTCGATATACGTTAGAATAGTAACTCAAAAGGCACTGTAAAGGGTGCGAGCGACTAGATCGTATATGAATTTATACAGCGAAAAGGTTAAATAAGCGACACATGGCAATTTTAGACGTATTAAGTTTTCCCGATGAGCGACTTCGTACCGTAGCAAAACCGGTAGAAGAAGTGAATGACGACATTAAACAATTGGTTTCAGATATGTTTGAAACCATGAAAGACGAGAATGGAATTGGTTTGGCTGCTACTCAAGTCGACAGACATGTTCAAGTTGTTGTAATGAACGTAGCGGAAGATCAAGACGAGCCTCGTGTTTTTATCAACCCGGAAATCACCAAAAAAGACGGCAGCACTATTAGTGAAGAAGGTTGTCTTTCGGTTCCAGGCAACTACGCAAAAGTTGAGCGCGCAGAAGAAATTACGGTAAAAGCACTGAATGAAAATGGTGAAGCATTTGAGTTGGAAGCAGACGGTCTATTGGCTATTTGTATTCAGCACGAATTGGATCATCTCAAAGGCAAACTGTTTATTGATTACTTGTCTCCGCTTAAACGCCAGCGTATTCGTAAAAAGCTTGAAAAAGAAGCACGTTTAGCTGCACGCGACTGAGGTTAGTTTTGATAAAACCATTACGCATCATTTTTGCCGGCACACCGGATTTTGCTGCTCAGCATTTGAGTGCTTTATTATCTAGCACTCATGAAGTTGTTGCGGTGTACACCCAACCAGACCGTCCTGCTGGACGAGGCAAAAAACTTACACCAAGCCCCGTAAAAGTACTTGCTCAAGAACATGAGATTCCAGTTTATCAGCCAGCCAGCTTAAAGAATGACGAAGCGCAGAAAATATTGGCAGACATTAAAGCCGATTTAATGATTGTGGTTGCCTATGGGTTAATTTTACCTAAGTCTGTACTTGATGCTCCCCAATTAGGCTGTCTGAATGTGCATGGCTCAATTTTGCCTAAATGGCGTGGTGCTGCACCTATCCAACGGTCGATATGGGCTGGCGATAGTGAGACTGGCGTTACAATCATGCAGATGGATGAAGGGCTAGATACCGGCGACATGTTGCATATAGCCACCTTGCCTATTAGCGAAAGCGATACCAGTGCGTCGCTTTACGAGAAGCTAGCAGAACTTGGTCCTACTGCATTATTAGATGTAGTAAACAGTATCGACACCCTATCACCTGTGAAGCAAGATGATAGCGAAGCAACTTACGCCAAAAAGCTTTCCAAAGAAGAAGCTTTTATTAATTGGCACGATAGCGCAGCGCAAATTGCACGAAACGTGCGCGCCTTTAATCCATGGCCTGTAGCTTGGACTAAAATTGAATCGCAAAATATTAAAATTTGGTCGGTGGATGTGGTTGATGGCCTACCGACTTCACATGCCCCAGGTACTATCATTCAAGCTGACAAGCACGGCATTGTGGTAGCTACGGGCTCAAGTGCCCTACGAATCAACACCCTGCAAATACCTGGGAAAAAAGCATTGCCCGCTGCAGATGTCGTTAATGCTCGCAAAGACTGGTTCGCACCAGGTAACTGCATTGCCAGTACGGAAGAATAGTGAAACCCACTCCATTACCGAAACAAAAAAACCTTCGTGCCGATTGTGCATGGGTGATATATCAAATTCTAGAACAAGGTAAATCGTCAAGAGACTGCCTAGAGCGGGTTCAACGTCGTCATCACCCTAGAGACAATGCGTGGATTCAAGAAATGTCTTTGGGCGTCATGCGTAAACTTCCCATTTTGCAGCATTGGTTACGAGAGTTACTCGACCGCCCTTTAAAGGGGAATAAGAAGGTAATAGAGCACCTTATTCTGTTGGGGTTATACCAGTTAGCGTTTTCTCGTGTAAGCCAACATGCTGCGGTGGGCGAAACCGTTAATGCCTCGCCTTACTTAGGCGGCACAGCATTAAAAGGGTTAGTGAACGCTGTACTGCGCAACTTCATGCGTCAAGAACTGATTAACAAGCCTATCGATAATCCCATTATTGCCAGTGGGTTACCTAAGTGGTTATTTAAGGCACTAGAAGATGCCTATGGTCAAGATGCTGATGCCGTGCGAGAAGCTACCAATGCCATGGCGCCAATTTGGCTAAGGGTTAATACCAAACAAATATCTATTAGCGATTACGCTGCTGCATTGGATGCTGCTGAGATTAGCTATTCACTCAGTCCTGCACACCCAGACGCCATCAGACTTGAAGGCCGTGAAGATATTACTGGGCTTCCAGGGTTTGAAAAAGGCCACTTTGCTGTACAAGATGGTGCAGCTCAGCTTGCAGCCCATTATTTGGACGCTCAACCACATGAGCGCGTATTAGATTGTTGCGCGGCACCGGGTGGTAAAACAGGTCATATTATTGAGCGTACTCCCGACTTAGCCTATTGCCTTGCCCTTGATGCTGACGAGAATCGCTTAAAGCGCGTTGAAGAAAACATGGCTCGCCTGCAACATACGCAAACCAATCTGCCGGTTATAAAGCAAGGCGATGCGGCTAAGCCTGATACATGGTGGGATGGGCAACACTTCGACCGAATTTTGCTTGATGCACCCTGCTCTGCCACGGGTGTTATTCGACGCCACCCTGATATTCGCTGGCTAAGAAAGTCGAGTGATATTGATGCACTTGCAGCACTACAAGCTGAAATACTGACTAGCTTATGGCAAACACTCAAGCCCGGTGGCACATTGCTTTACGCCACCTGCTCTATACTGCCACAAGAAAATAGCCAACAGATTAGCGCATTTTTAGAACGTAATGCAGATGCCACATTAGTACCTGTTATAAAAACGGAAACTCCGAGTAACCCTGGTAGACAAATCCTACCTGGTGAGCAACAAATGGATGGTTTCTACTATGCGAGACTGGTAAAGTCGTTGAGCAAATAAAAGCAATAAGGCACATAAACACCGATGAAAATCATCATTTTAGGCGCAGGTCAGGTTGGCGGAACACTTGCTGAAAACCTTGTAGGAGAGAAGAACGATATTACCGTTATCGATTCTGATCCTAATACCTTACGTGCGCTTCAAGACCGATTAGATTTACAGGTGGTTAATGGGGTGGGTTCTCACCCTGACGTATTACGAAAAGCCGGTGCAGAAGATGCCGACATGCTTATCGCTGTAACGAACAGTGATGAAAGTAATATGCTTGCGTGCCAAGTGGCTTTTAGTTTATTTAAAACCCCGACCAAGATTGCTCGCGTTCGCTCAGAACAATACATTATTTACCAAGAACAACTCTATAAACAGCAGGACATTCCCGTAGACCATATCATTGCCCCTGAACAGTTAGTGACTAAAGCCATTAAACGGCTTATAGACTACCCTGGCGCCTTGCAGGTTGTTGAATTTGCTGACGGTAAAGCCAGCTTAGTGGCGGTAAAAGCGTATTATGGTGGTTTACTGGTAGGTCATGCGTTATCCGCGCTAAAAGACCACATGCCCAATGTGGAAACCCGGGTGGCAGCAATATATCGCCGTGGTCGCCCTATTCGACCGCTGGGTACTACGGTTATAGAAGCCGATGATGAAGTATTCTTTATTGCTGCAACAAAGCATATTCGTGCGGTAATGAGTGAACTTCAAAAATTAGAGTCTAGCTATAAACGCATTATGATAGCCGGTGGCGGCTTAATTGGCGCAGGGCTAGCGAAAAAACTTGAGCACAAACATAACGTAAAGCTGATCGAGTTTAGTCACGAAAGAGCAAAATACCTTTCTGCCCACTTAGACAAAACTATTGTCTTTAGCGGTGATGCATCAGATCCAGAGTTACTCAGTGAAGAAAATGTCGAGCAAGTCGATGCATTCATTGCGGTAACTAATGATGATGAAGCTAACATTATGTCTGCCATGTTGGCCAAGCGCATGGGCGCACAAAAAGCCATGGTACTGATTCAACGTAGTGCTTATGTAGACTTAGTACAAGGTGGTGAAATAGACATTGCTTTCTCGCCACAGCAAGCAACTATTTCGGCCCTACTTACCCATGTTAGACGCGGAGATATTGTAAACGTATATTCTTTACGCCGTGGTGCTGCAGAGGCAATAGAAGCGATTGCCCATGGCGATGAAAATACCTCTAAGGTTGTGGGTAAAGAAATCGGTAAAATTAAACTGCCTCCTGGTACTACCATAGGCGCGGTAGTAAGAGACGACCAAGTAATCATTGCCCATAGTGATACGCTTATTGAAGCAAATGACCACGTTATTTTGTTCTTAGTCGACAAAAAATATATTGGCGATGTAGAAAAACTGTTCCAACCCAGCGCATTCTTCTTTGGTTAAAAAGAAAGACTCGGTTTGCTTACGCACTTTGGTGATGCGTTGGTAAAAGCACCCAGCAGCTCGCTATCCCACTAGCTTCGCCAGAAAGTAGGAGAGAATAGTACCAGCAAGGAAAAGACTTCCAGTCGCCCAAACACCATTCCCACAACTAAAATCCACTTTCCAGCATCGGTCACACCCGCATAGTTAGATGCAACACTGCCCAATCCAGGACCAAGGTTATTTAACATGGCTGCAGTGGCGGTAAACGCGCTTAAGTTATCTAGCCCTGTGGCGATTAGGCCTATCATTAGTATCACAAACACAACAGCGTAAGCCGAGAAGAAGCCCCATACCGCCTCGACGACTTTATCCGGCATTGCTCGCTCACCTAACTTAACGGAATACACCGCCTTAGGATGAATAAGCCTGTCTACTTCACGCTTACCCTGCAGGAATAACAAACAGACACGAACCACTTTTAACCCGCCCCCCGTAGAGCTAGCACAGCCTCCAATGAAACTTGAAAAGATGAGTAGTATGGGTAAAAACGTAGGCCAAATTGAGAAGTCTGTGGTGGCAAACCCCGCCGTAGTGCTGATTGATACGGCTTGAATCATAGCTTGATCGAGCGCTGTTTCCGCAGAGTCGTAAAACCCAGATAGGGTGAGTACTAAGAAGCACAGCATGATAAGTGTGGCTTGAATAAAGAAAAAAGCTTTAAATTCTGGGTCGTTAAAATAGCCTTTTACCGAACGGGTACTCACTGCTGCGTAATGGAGTGAAAAGTTAAGTGCAGCGATTAATAGAAAGACCGTACAAACCACATTCACCATTGGGCTAT
Organism: Alteromonas sp. Mac1; assembly: GCF_001562125.1. Lineage (NCBI taxonomy): Bacteria > Pseudomonadati > Pseudomonadota > Gammaproteobacteria > Alteromonadales > Alteromonadaceae > Alteromonas > Alteromonas sp. Mac1. Next base: position 19,521 of record NZ_CP013932.1, on the reverse strand, counting down.
TAAAGTAGCCAAGGCTAGCATCGTGGGTAGAGAAGCCCCCAATGGCAACCGTAGAAAACGCATGGCAAATAGCATCAAACATATCCATACCAGCCAACCAGTAAGCGGCAGCGCATGCAATAGTGATAGAAAGATAAATGTACCAAAGGTGTTTAGCCGTATCTGCAATACGGGGGGTCATTTTATTATCTTTAACCGGCCCAGGAGTTTCTGCACGGTATAGCTGCATGCCCCCAACCCCTAAAATAGGCAATATTGCTACGGCGAGTACAATGATACCCATGCCGCCAAGCCATTGTAGTTGTTGTCGATAGAACTGCACCGAATGAGGTAGGAAATCAATGCCTTCAATGACCGTCGCACCGGTTGTAGTTAGCCCTGAGAATGATTCAAAAAAAGCATCAGTGACGGTCATGCTAGGCTGTTCTAGTAACATAAGTGGAATGGCACCCACACTTGCTAGTACCGACCAGAATAGAGCAACAATTAAAAAGCCTTCTCGCGCTCGCAAATCATTTTTTTGCTGTCGGTTTGGGTACCAAAGCACCATACCACCACCCACGCAAATAAAAAACGCAAGGGTAAAGGGCAAACCACTACCGTCTTGATAAATCAGAGATACCACAGCAGGTGGGATCATGGTTACGCTAAATAGCGCAATAAGGAGCCCTAAAATTCGTACAATGGCACGGTAGTGCATGCTTCTTTATGCCTTTCGTTATTAGTAAACTCGCGATTAACAGTTGTCGCGGTTTTTAGAGGATACAAGGTTTCTACTACATTGACGCGATTATAGGGCTATAAGCAAATTATTTCATCGCTAGTACCGTTTCTACCATTTTATTAATACTAGCATGGGCTTGTAAGATATTTTGTGCCGACATATAAGCTGGCGTAGTAACCAGTTTATTTTCCACGTCTACCACCACTTCATCTACTTCACAGTTTACGTGGCATGCTCCTAACGCGTTCAAGGCATTGGCGGTATCTTCATCGCTACCAATGGTCAGTTTAACATCGTTTCCGTATACGCTAGCTGCAATAGCAGGTGCAATGCATGCATAGGCCACAGGTTTTTTTGCTTTCGCAAAGTCGGTACATACCGCGAGTACGTCCTTATCTACCGTGCTTTTTTCACCATCAACTGCAAATGAACACAAATTCTTAGCTGCACCAAAACCACCAGGTACAATAAGGTAATCAAAGTCTGATACCTTACATTCTGTAATAGGCTTTACATTGCCTCGGGCAATTCGTGCAGACTCAACCAATACATTACGCGTTTCATCCTCTGAAACTTCTCCCGTTAAATGATTCACTACGTGCATTTGAGCTTTATCTGGCGCAAAACATTGGTAACCTACCCCGGCTTGTTCAATAGCTAAAAGCGTTAATACTGACTCATGAATTTCAGCGCCATCAAATACACCACAACCACTTAAAATAACTGCAACTTGTTTCATAATGTCCTCCTAGACCTTGCCAAACCGACTTATTCTATTTTTGGCTATAAAACCACCAACTGTTCAAAAAAAAGTCTTAATAACCTGTATTGGATTGTTAATTTGTTATGCTACATTATCTGACCAATTTGGTTAAACGAAAAAAATAAGTTCACCAAGTTATCCACATAAAACGGAATGATGAGTTGCAGGTACGCAGTCCACACTCTTATTTTACATTCCCTTATTTTTATTGCTTTACAGGACAATCTTTCTATAAACAAAGATCGTTCATTTTGTTGTGCTTATTTTATTAGATCACAATCTTATCCACAGATGATCCCTTTATTTATGTTGTTATGCTCTATGGCGATCCACTAGCGCCTATGGCATGCTTGCGCCTTATTCTAAGCTTGGTTAATGCATAGCTATGACAGATTCGAAAAAGCCCCCTTTTATTCTAGTAGATGGATCATCTTATCTATTTAGAGCATTTCACGGATTACCACCTCTGACGAACTCAAAAGGTCAGGATACCGGTGCGATCTATGGTGTTGTCAACATGCTGAAAAGCTTGATTAGACAGTACAACCCTACTCACATGGCAGTCATCTTTGATGCCAAAGGTAAAACGTTTCGCGACGATATTTATGAAGAATATAAAGCGAATCGCCCACCTATGCCGGAAGAGTTACGTAGTCAAATAGAACCATTACATACCATCATCAAAGCCATGGGGTTACCTGTAATCGTTGAGTCTGGCGTTGAAGCCGATGATGTTATAGGTACCCTAGCCTGTCGTGCCACAGAGCACGGTATCGATACGTTGATCAGTACTGGCGATAAAGACATGGCGCAACTCGTCAACGACAATGTCACCTTGATCAATACCATGACGAATCAGATTATGGATATTGAAGGGGTAAACACGAAATTCGGTATTCCACCGGAACTGGTAATCGACTTCTTAGCCCTTAAGGGTGACAAGGTAGATAATATTCCTGGCGTACCCGGTGTGGGTGATAAAAGTGCCCAAGCGCTATTAAACGGTATTGGTGGCATCAGTGCTATCTATGACAATCTTGATAAAATTGCCGATCTCTCATTTAGAGGGAGCAAGACGATGGCAACTAAAATGCAAGAGTATGAAGAACAAGCTCGCTTGTCATACACCCTTGCCACGATTGCCATTGATTTAGATCTAGAATACAAAATAGATGAGCTTCGCCCTACTGCTCCGGATAACCAAACCTTACAGTCGATGTTTGCAGAGTATGAATTCAAGCGCTGGCATACCGAAATTAGCGCATTGATCGCAGGTGATGGTAGTGAGTCCTCAAAGCCAACAAGTGTTGAGAGCGGATCAGATTCAAGCGATACAGATGAAGTATTACCAGAAAGTAATATCGATAAATCTGGTTATGAGGTGGTGTTAGATGAAGCTACGTTTGAGGCTTGGATTGAAAAACTAAAAGCAGCACCGCTTATTGCTGTTGATACTGAAACGACCAGTGTTAACTACATGGAAGCTGAACTTGTTGGTGTTTCTTTTTGTATTGAACCTGGTGCTGCGGCTTACGTGCCAGTTGCTCATGATTATCCTGATGCACCCACGCAGTTATCAAGAGAGTACGTGCTAGCAGCATTAAAGCCTATTTTAGAGTCTGAAACCATCATCAAAGTGGGTCAGCACATTAAATATGACAAGAATGTACTCGCCCATTACGACATCACCCTAAATGGTATCGGCTTTGACACTATGCTGGAAAGCTATGTGTTAAACAGCACCGCGCAGCGGCATGACATGGACTCGCTAGCCCTTGCCTATTTAGGTCATAAAACAATTCACTTTGAAGAAATTGCCGGCAAAGGCGCTAAACAGCTTACGTTTAACCAAATTGGGTTAGAAGAAGCTGGCCCTTATGCTGCCGAAGATGCTGATATTACTATGCGCCTTCATCAAGCAATATGGGCAAAGCTAGAGAACGAACCCAAACTTAAAACGTTGTTGGTTGATGTTGAAGTGCCGGTTGCTTGTGTTTTATCTCGTATGGAACAGCAAGGTGTATTAATTGAAAGCCAACGGTTGCGCCAGCAGAGCCAAGACTTAGCTACGCGTATTGCTGAGCTAGAAAAAGAAGTGCATGAAGAAGCAGGCGAAGTATTTAATTTAGGTTCACCAAAACAGCTTCAACACATTTTGTTTGAGAAGATGTCGTTACCGGTTATCAAGAAAACCCCCAAGGGTGCCCCTTCTACTTCTGAAGAAGTATTACAAGAACTTGCCCTTGAATTCCCGTTACCTAAAAAGTTAATGGAGTATAGAGGGTTAACCAAGCTTAAGAATACGTATACCGACAAACTCCCTAAAATGATTAATCATCGCACGGGTCGTGTTCATACTTCCTACCATCAAGCTATTACGGCAACGGGCCGGTTGTCGTCAACGGATCCTAACCTTCAAAACATTCCTATTCGAAATGAAGAAGGCCGTAAGGTAAGACAAGCATTTGTTCCACGTGAAGGCTATAAGATTGTAGCTGCCGATTATTCTCAAATTGAACTTAGAATAATGGCCCATTTGTCGGGCGATGAAGGTCTTCTTGATGCATTTGCTCACGGCAGAGACATTCACAAAGCTACCGCTGCAGAAGTATTTGGGGTTACGCTTGATGAAGTGACAACGGAGCAACGTCGTAGTGCTAAGGCCATAAACTTTGGTTTGATTTATGGAATGAGCGCCTTTGGCCTTGCCAAACAACTTAATATTCCACGTCACGAAGCACAAAAATACATGGACTTATATTTTGAGCGCTACCCTGGCGTGCTTGAGTACATGGACAGCACTAGAGAAGGCGCTAAAGAAAAAGGTTACGTGGAAACAGTGTTTGGTCGACGCTTGTACCTACCCGACATTAAAGCCAGTAATGGGGCGCGCCGTAAAGGCGCAGAACGGGCAGCAATTAATGCGCCGATGCAAGGCACAGCTGCCGACATCATTAAAATGGCCATGATAAAGGTTGATGACTGGATCACCTCACTTGAAAGCGACAATATAATCATGATGATGCAGGTACACGATGAATTGGTGTTTGAGATTAAAGAAGAACATCTAGAGGAACAGGTTAAAAATATCGTCAGCTTGATGGAACAAGCCGCTGTATTAAATGTGCCGCTGGTGGTTGAAGCGGGCGTGGGCGATAACTGGGATGAAGCTCACTAAAAAGTAATTAGATTACAGAAAATAGTGAGCAATAGCTCAAAAATGGGCAAGTTTGGTAATTTTATTACACTCTTACTTGCCTTTTTTCACCATTATTGTACCCTAATGCGTGTAGGGTACAGAGGTGAGAAATCTGTTTTCAAACCTTTGCTTTAACCCCGACAGATTTGTCGGGGTTTTTTTATGTCTGCAATAAAGTTTCCAAAAATTCAGAAATAAAAAAACCTTAAAAATCTTGAACTTAAATTAAAGAATAGATAATTTTATAATTTAAAGTGAACTAACCGAAATCTGCACACTCTATATATTCGGTTTTTATGTGTTTTCTCTCAGTATTTTGGCCCTGCTTTTTAGCGGGGCTTTCTTTTATCTAGCCTTTTATTTTTATTCTTCGTCAGCCGTTTTTTCGTCAAGTGCCAACCATTTATTCAACACTTTCTCGAGTTCAGGTAATCCCTGACGATTTAATGATGAAAAGGTATTTACCGTTACATCACCCATAAACGCCAGTGCAGCTTCCTGCGCCATAAGTAGCTGAGCCTTTCGCTTCCCTGATTTAAGCTTATCTGACTTAGTTAGTAAGGCTAATACTGGGATATTGGAATCTACCGCCCAGTGAATCAAATCTTGATCAAGATCCTTAAATGGGTGGCGAATATCCATTAGCACAACTAAACCTTTAAGCGATTTACGCTTTTGAAGGTATTCACCTAATGCTTGTTGCCATTTATTTTTCATCGCAAGCGGTACTTGGGCAAACCCATAACCAGGCAAATCGACTAAACGACGGTCTTCTTCAAGATTAAAAACATTTATAAGTTGTGTACGACCCGGTGTTTTACTGGTTCTTGCCAGGTTCTTTTGACGAGTGAGTGTATTCAACGCGCTCGACTTGCCCGCGTTAGAACGGCCAGCAAACGCTACCTCAATACCGCTATCATCTTTTAAATGGCGAATATCAGGTGCACTGGTAAAGAACTTTGCTTTGGTGTAATACGACATCTAGACTTACCTCAAATGCGTCATAACCCTAGAATTAAACTCTATTAATGATCTAAACCTGCTAAAAACCATAGTTTTATCATGGAATAGGTTTTTCTGACGCGTTAAATGTGTAAAATACGCATGATATCACGTATGTTACGCGAGCCGTTGGATCCATTTAAGAGATTTATTATGAAAAAACTGTGTTTGTTATTGTGTGTGTCTTTAGGTATTTCAGTTTCTGCGATGGCAGAAGGTGATGCTGAAGCCGGTAAAGCAAAATCTGCAGTATGTGCAGCATGTCATGGACCTGATGGTAACAGCATGATAGACATGAATCCCAAAATAGCAGGACAACACGAAAAGTACCTCGTTAAGCAATTAATGGAGTTCAAGCTTGCGTCACAGACAGGTGGCGAAGAAGGCCGTAACAATGCCGTAATGAATGGTATGGCAGCCCCTCTTTCAGAACAAGACATGAAAGACCTCGCCGCTTACTTCTCTAGCCAATCACCTAAAGAAGGTGAAACGCCAGAACAATACATTGAAGCTGGTCGTGCTTTATACCAAGGCGGCGATGAGTCTCGTGGTATTACTGCATGTATTGCATGTCACGGTCCTAAAGGTAACGGTATGGGCTTAGCGGGTTTCCCTGATATCAGTGGCCAGCATGTGACCTATACTGCAGCACAATTGAAATCTTTCCGTGCAGGCGAGCGCCACAACGATATGAATGGCATGATGCGTGATATTGCGATGAAATTAACCGATGAAGATATCGAAATTTTATCTAACTATATCGCGGGCTTACACTAAGACTCTGAAATTATATGCGCATTTGTTAATTAATTGTTGCGTATAAAGTTGTATTTCAAAAATATTCGTGTAGTCTATCGCAATAGTTTGTAGGTTTGTCTGAAACTTTACAGGCTAAATAACAAGAATAATAATAAAAATACAACACGGAAGATTGGATAAAGCGCCAAGAAGGCCAAGAACAAAATGAGCTCTGCTAAAACTAATAAAAAGGGGAGCCAAGCTGGGAAGCACAATTACACATAGAAGTGTAAATAACGGGAGAGGTGTCATCTGACACTCAAACAATGTAAGGTGATGGTGAAAGCCATCGCCTTTTTTCTTGCCGAAATTTACGATTATCCAGCGTTTGTAATACGCATTATTCGGCAAACACCTATTTTTTCGTAGTTCCTCTAGTTATATTTATCGCGAACACACTAAACGGTATATTCACTTTCAGATGAATCATGCTGTATTGATGAAGAAGCTTTGAGCAATTCGCGCTATAATATGCCCTTTCAATCACTAAAAATTTGATACCTTTTATATATGGCAAGATCAAAAAAGTCTCGTAAAGTTGGACTCATTGGCGTCAGGAAAGATCCTGATCGTAAACCTGGGCAAAAACGTCTGGAAAGTACTCCTCGTCCAAAGAAGCATAAAGGCAAACCAGCGGGTAGCCGTCACAACGTTGAGCAAGGTGAAAACGGTGCTTCTAAACGTCGTGAAAATCAAGACCCACGTTTAGGCAGTAAGAAACCTATTCCTTTAGTCGTTAAGAAAACGACAATTACCACGCCGAAAGAAAAGCAGAAATTCGCCACACCTAGCGAAGAGCTAGCGGCACTTGAAGCAGATCAGCGTTTAGCGTCATTGTTAGATAAGCTTGATGACGACAAGCAACTTACTAAAGAGCAACAATCTTACGTTGATGAAAAAATGGCACGCCACCGCATTCTTTGTGATTTGCTTGGCATCGTAGAAGACGATGATGAGGATGACGACGAGATGGATCCATTAGACGATTTAGACGCTATAGATATTAACGACTTTAAGAAATAGTAAGGCGGGCTCTGTTTTATGCTGTGGACAGTGTTAGTTATTGTGGCGCTATTAGTTATCGTCGCACTTGGTTTTTATGCCGGTCGGTTGTTGTTCCAGCTAAAGCAACAAAACCAACGCCAGCAGAAGGTCAGAGACGAGCGCGTAAAAACGATTAGCGATAGTATTTACACTATCGCTAAAGCTATGGAGCAACAACAGTGCGACTTATCTGAAGGGGTTATTCGGATAGTCAACTTATTGGGTGCATTACCTATTTTGTCTCCGCCAGATCATAAAGCCTCCTACCCTCATACTTATGCGTTATTCGTGGAAGTTAGCGGCTTTGCCGTGCTAGAAGATAGGCAGAAACTGACTAAACAAGAAAGGCGTAAGCAAGACTTGACTAGAGAGCAAATTGAGTCAGATTATGAATCTAAAGTGTTAAGTGAAATGCCAGCAATCAAGGCTTATTGCCAGTCTATTAGTTAAGTACTTATCGTTGTTGGTATGTGTATGTTTTTTAAAAGCGCTTCATGAGAAGCGCTTTTTTATTGGGTTTTTGGGATTTAATAAAGATTAGCGCCTTGCTAAACTTCGCGTTTCCTCGTAGCAGTGGCAGCTTGTAACATGGTCGTTCACTATGCCTACCGCTTGCATGAAGGCATAACAAATGGTTTCACCTACAAATGAAAAACCCTCTTTTTTCAGCGCCTTTGACATAGCTTTGGATTCAGCGGTAAAGGTAGGCGCCTCCTTAAAGTCTTCCCATTCATTAATGATAGTTTTACCGTCGGTAAACTGCCAAATAAAGTCAGAAAAACGTTGGCGCTTTTCGATATTTAAATAGCCATGGGCATTTTTGATAATTGACGCCACTTTTAGCTTGTTGCGCACAATACCAGGGTTCTGCAAGCATGCCGCTATTTCTTGCTCATCCATTTGAATTATTTTTGTTGGTTCAAAGTCATGGAAAGCGGCTTCGTAATTTGCTTGTTTTTTTAAGATGGTTATCCACGACAATCCGGCTTGTTGACCATCTAAACAAAGTTTAGCGAACAACTCTTTGCTGTCTATAACGGGTCGCCCCCACTGCTCGTCGTGGTATTTTTGATATAGAGGGTCATCGCTCACCCATCCACAACGATTCAATCTAGTTGATGTCATAATCTTAAATAGCCTCTTCAATCGACCTTTTAGTCATCTTTTAGCGGATTTGATGGCGCTTTTTAACGCTTTACACCTACATACTATGCGTTACAAATTGTATACTATCCCACCTTTGAAGATACAGATAACCAACAAGCAGCGGATGTATGCAGAAATACGATATTAATACCTTTCAAGGTTTGATCCTTGCGCTTCAAGATTATTGGGCGCGTCAAGGGTGCGTTATAATTCAGCCCCTTGATATGGAAGTAGGTGCGGGTACCTTTCACCCAATGACATTTCTTCGTTCATTAGGCCCAGAGCCTATGAGCAGTGCCTATGTTCAAACTTGCCGTCGCCCTACTGATGGACGTTACGGTGAAAACCCAAACCGCTTACAGCATTACTATCAATTCCAAGTCATGTTGAAGCCTTCTCCTGACAATATTCAGGAATTGTATTTGGGTTCTTTGAAAGAATTAGGTTTCGATCCACTAGTGCATGACATTCGCTTCGTTGAAGATAACTGGGAGTCACCTACCCTTGGCGCTTGGGGCCTTGGTTGGGAAGTATGGCTAAATGGTATGGAAGTGACTCAGTTTACTTACTTCCAACAAGTTGGCGGTATTGAATGTAAGCCAGTTACTGGCGAAATTACTTACGGCTTAGAACGTTTAGCCATGTATGTACAAGGCGTAGATAGCATTTACGATTTAGTATGGGCAGATGGCCCTATGGGTAAAGTCACCTATGGCGACGTATTCCATCAAAATGAAGTAGAGCAATCTACCTATAACTTTGAATATGCCAACGTTGATGCCCTATTCCGTACATTCGATGAATGCGAAGCAGCTAGCCAACTACTTATCGAGAAAAATTTACCATTACCTGCCTACGAGCAAGTAATGAAGGCATCTCACGCATTTAATATGCTTGATGCTCGCCATGCTATTTCAGTCACAGAACGTCAACGTTACATTTTACGCGTACGTACTCTTGCAAAAGCATGTGCTGAAAGTTATTTCCAGAAGCGTGAAGCGCTTGGTTTCCCACTTTGTAATAAGGAGTCTTAAGGGTGCGAACAGAGAATTGTTTGATAGAGCTTGGAACAGAAGAGCTTCCACCTAAAGCGCTTAAGTCTCTTGGCGAAGCCTTTGCACAGCAATTTGAGGCAGCACTTACCGCTGCTGAACTTAGTTTTACCAGCGTAAGTTGGTTTGCTGCACCTCGTCGCTTAGCTGTCTATGTGTCTGCTTTGGCTGAAAGCCAAGCTGATAAAACAGTAGAAAAACGCGGCCCTGCTGTAAGTGCCGCTTTTGACGCAGATGGTACTCCTACCAAGGCCGCTCAAGGTTGGGCCCGTGGTAATGGTATTAGTGTAGAAGATGCTGAGCGCCTTGTTACCGACAAAGGTGAGTGGCTGTTACACAAAGCGCACGTGCCTGGTAAACAGATTGGTGAGCTAGTTGAGTCTTTACTTAACCAGGCTATTGCTAAGCTTCCTATCCCTAAAGCGATGCGTTGGGGTAATTACACTACGCAATTTATTCGCCCAGTTCATACCCTTGCTGCGCTGTATGGCAGTGAAGTAGTGAACTTAACCGCGTTAGGCTTAGCCAGCGGAAGGACTATTCAAGGCCATCGTTTTCATGGTGACGCGCGCTTTGAGCTAGACCATGCAGACAACTACGCAAGCGCCTTGGAAGCCCATTACGTGGTAGCTGATTTTGCCGCGCGTAAAGACAAGGTACGTCAGCAACTACAAACGGCTGCTGATGCGCTTTCGCTTACACCCGATTTTAATGAAGACCTGCTTGAAGAAATTGCTTCATTGGTTGAATGGCCGGTAGTGATGCAAGCAAGCTTTGAAGAGGGCTTTTTAGCGGTGCCTAAAGAAGCGCTTATTTACACCATGAAAGACGATCAGAAATATGTGCCATTGCTTGATAGCGAAGGTCAGCTTTCTAATACGTTCTTATTTGTAAGTAATATTGAAAGCCAAGATCCTATTCAGGTAATAAGCGGAAATGAAAAAGTTATTCGCCCTCGCCTAGCTGATGCTGAGTTCTTCTTTAACAGTGATAAAAAGACATCACTTGAAAGCAGACTTGCTAGCCTTGAGAGCGTGCTTTTCCAAAAGCAATTAGGAACACTTAAAGAAAAATCTGAACGTATTTCTGCGTTATCTGGTTTTATTGCTTCACAAATCGACGCGAATGAAGCCCTTGCGGCTCGTGCAGGTTTACTTGCTAAAACTGACTTAATGACCAATATGGTAATGGAATTCCCAGACGTACAAGGCGTTATGGGGAAATACTATGCGTTAAATGATGGTGAAGATGCTGCGGTTGCTGAAGCCCTGTACGAACAGTATATGCCTAGGTTTGCCGGCGATGCTTTACCTTCACCAGGTGTTAGTGCTGCAGTAGCGCTTGCTGATAAGCTAGATACGCTGGTTGGAATTTTCGGTATTGGCCAACTACCGAAAGGCGATAAAGACCCGTTCGCGTTACGCCGTGCCGCTATTGGTGTGCTACGGATTATCACCGAGCTTTCACTACCTCTCGATCTTGAAGCGCTTGTTGCTAAAGCGGGTGAAGTGTATGGAAATAAGCTTTCTAACCAAGACTTCCAAACACAAGTTGTCGACTTTGTATTAGCAAGATTTGTCGCGGTGTTGCAAGACCAAGGTATCGCTATTGATGTTATTCAAGCGGTTTCAGCAAGACGGCCTACTCAACCAAGCGATTATGTAGCCCGTGTAAACGCCGTAGCCGAGTTTAAACAACTTGAAGAAGCCCAAGCATTGGCAGCAGCTAATAAGCGTGTAGCGAATATTCTAGCGAAGCAAGGTGTCGATAGTAGCGTTAATGCTTCTATAGATGAATCATTGTTAAGTGAAGATGCTGAAAAAGCACTTTATAGCGCGCTAATTTCTGCTGAGTCTGTGGTAACCACAGCTGTTGCTACTCAAAATTACACTAAGATACTTTCTACTATGGCTACACTACGTAGTGCAATTGATAGTTTCTTCGATGACGTAATGGTAATGGCAGAAGATGACGCGGTTAAACAAAACAGACTTGCGTTGTTATCGCTTTTAAGGCAACTTTTCCTAACTACCGCAGATATTTCCTTGTTGGCGAAGTCTTAAGTTAGTTTGGTAAGTACGTTATAGACTAAAAACGCTCGACATCTGTTGAGCGTTTTTTATTGGAGTTAGTGTGAATAAAACCCTATTAGTCATTATTTTTTCGCTTTTTGTTTCTGCCTGTTCAAGCAGAAGTGGTTTTTCTATTCCAGAAGTGGCGCAGCCATCACCAAAAATCCAGTTTGAAAACTTGTTTCTTCGAGGCGTATTTAACTGGTGGGAAGCTACATCAGCCTATCAATTTAGAAAAGATAGTAACGGTTGGTACGTCAATGTAGAGCTTATTGCTGATGGACAACCCTATGACTTTCGTTTGTCTGATGCTATTTGGACACCGAGTCAAAGTTGCGGAGGTAATTACAAGGGCCAGCCTGTCATGGTAAGCACTAAAATATTTTTAGTTTGTAAACAGGGTTCTGAGAACCTGCAATTCACACCCTCTAATACCGGCATTTATCGTTTTCAGGTTGCTCCGGCAGATGACAACGAAGTGAGTTTGGTGATAACTAGAAAGCCGTAGGGCTTTAGTTCCTGAACGGCTACATCACCGGTTCATAGCGCTATAATAAAGAAAAAGAGTAGGCATTAAGCCTACTCTTTTATTAACCAGGTTTTTAGTATTAGCGTATTATTATCTCAATTACCTACACCTAATCCCTACCTATTCTATCCCTGAACATTACGAATTAACGCCCGACTAAAATCGTCACTACGTTGTCATATTGTCGTTGCTCATATTCACCTGTCGCCACACCAGTTTCATCCATTAACGGAAAGACATAGCGCGGCGTCATTATGACTTCATAATCATCAGTACCTGATGGAATAACTTCTACTTCTAAAAAGCCATAATGTTTACCACCCGACACTAGCTTTGCCCCATCCCATACTTCAGGCGCGGCTCCATGGGCGCTTCAATGGGTTTCTTGCGCTTCAAGTGGTAGCAAGTCAAACGGAACATAATCGGTTGTAGGCGGATACCCTGCGCTGAAATATATGTATTGAGGCTACGAATATAAGCGTGGTTTAAAAACAAAAAAGCCCGGATTCTTTTTTGTTAAAGAAGCCAGGCTTTTCTTTATTACATTCACACTAAGGTGTGGGTCATTGACCTTTTACACGTCTAAGTTTTCTACTCTTAACGCGTTAGCTTCAATGAAGTTTCGTCTTGGTTCTACTTGGTCGCCCATTAGCGTAGTAAACAATTGATCACACGCTATTGCATCTTCAATTTTCACTTGAAGCATTCTACGACCTTCAGGATCCATGGTGGTTTCCCAAAGCTGGCTTGGGTTCATCTCACCTAGCCCTTTATAGCGCTGAATATACTGACCGCGTTTAGCTTCAGTCATTAACCAATCTAATGCTTCTTTGAATGACTCTACAGGCATTTTACGATCACCACGTTGTATAAACGCATTAGAACTCATCATGTCGTTAATCGCCAAATTAAGCTCTTTAAGACGCTGATATTCAGTAGACTCAATAAAGTCGTGACCAATTACGTATTCGTAATCGATACCATGCATACGCATAATAATGGTGATATAGAACTCGCTAAGCTCGATGTCTCTGCGAATTTCATAACGGTATGTTGCGCCATCATTTTCACGTTCAGTAAGCTGTGCAACAAAGTGCTCAGCCACGTTCGCTAGCGTGCTTTCGTCTTTTAAATCTTCTAGATTCAATGTAGGCGTATAAATCATTCTATAAAGAATAGAGGAAGGCATTAGACGCTTCATGCGCGTAATCATCTTCTCTGCAGATTGGTATAACGTTACCAATTGCTCTAACGCGACACCGCTGATACCTGGATCATCATCACTAGTATGCAAAGATGCGCCATCAATAGCGATAGAAGTTAGGTATGCCGTTAACGCATCATCATCTTTCAGATACTGTTCTTGCTTACCTTTTTTCACTTTATAAAGCGGCGGCTGTGCAATATAGATATAACCACGCTCAATGATTTCTGGCATTTGACGGTAGAAAAATGTCAGTAGCAATGTACGAATGTGCGAGCCATCCACATCAGCATCGGTCATGATAATGATGCTGTGATAACGTAGTTTTTCTGGGTTATATTCATCGCGTCCAATACCACAACCTAGTGCAGTGATCAGCGTGGCCACTTCTTGTGAAGAGAGCATCTTGTCAAAACGTGCTTTCTCAACGTTCAGTATTTTACCTTTAAGCGGAAGAATAGCTTGGTTCTTGCGGTTTCGTCCCTGCTTGGCTGAACCGCCAGCAGAGTCCCCTTCCACTATATATAGTTCGCTTAATGCAGGATCTTTTTCCTGACAATCAGCAAGTTTACCTGGCAAACCAGCTAAGTCTAATGCACCTTTACGGCGAGTCATTTCACGGGCTTTACGTGCAGCTTCACGTGCTCGAGCTGCATCGATGATTTTACCAGCGATAATTCGACTCTCTGCAGGGTTCTCAAGCAAGAACTCTGCAAGCTTCTCATTCATTGCCGACTCAACTGCAGATTTCACTTCTGATGAAACAAGCTTGTCTTTAGTTTGTGAAGAGAATTTAGGATCAGGTACTTTTACAGATACAACTGCCGTTAGACCTTCGCGGGCGTCGTCGCCACTGGCGTTTGTCTTGGCCTTTTTGTTCATCCCTTCCTTTTCCATGTAGTTGTTAAGCGTTCGCGTTAACGCACCACGGAAACCGGCTAAGTGAGTACCACCGTCTCTTTGAGGAATGTTGTTGGTAAAGCAGTAAATATTCTCTTGGAAGCCGTCATTCCACTGCATAGATACTTCTACTGAAATACCATCTTCTTGTTCATGAGTGAAATGGAAAACCTTCTGGTGAACAGGTGTTTTCTTTTGGTTCAAGTATTCAACGAAAGCTTTAATACCACCTTCGTACATGAAATGGTCTTCTTTTCCATCACGCTCGTCTTTCAAGCGAATGGAAATACCAGAGTTAAGGAAAGATAGTTCTCTTAAGCGTTTAGCTAGAATATCGTAGTGGAACAAGGTGTTCGTAAAAGTATCTGAGCTTGGCCAGAAACGTACACTTGTACCTGTTTTATCAGTTTCACCAATTACGGCTAAAGGTGCTTGAGGAACACCATGCTGGTATTCTTGTTCATGAGTTTTACCTTCACGACGAATACGTAGCTTTAATTTACTTGAAAGAGCGTTTACTACAGATACACCTACACCGTGAAGTCCGCCTGATACTTTATAAGAATTATCATCGAACTTACCGCCGGCATGCAGAACCGTCATAATAACTTCTGCTGCAGAAACACCTTCTTCTTCATGCACTGAAGTTGGAATTCCGCGACCATCATCGTAAACAGAAACAGAGCCATCTGTGTGTATTTGCACAACGATTTCTGAACAGTGTCCAGCCAATGCTTCATCTATCGAGTTATCAACAACCTCGAAAACCATGTGGTGAAGTCCTGTACCATCGTCCGTGTCACCGATATACATACCAGGACGCTTTCGTACGGCGTCTAATCCTTTAAGTACCTTGATACTGGACGAGTCGTAATTATTCTGTTCTGACATACTAGGTTTTACTCCTCTTTCACGCTTCCATGTTCCACGTGAAACATTTTCTTTTCGTTATATTTTTGTATGAATTCAAGCTGCGAAGATTCAATTGCAGTAACGAAAACCTGCGTATCCATATCCAACAGCCCGTCTATAAATAACTCACGTTTATCGGCGTCAAGTTCTGCGCCTACATCATCTAACAAGAAGATACTCTTTCTGTTAGTTAAAGTATTAAATAGTTCTGTTTGCGCCATTTGCAGCGCCGCAACAGCCATTCTAAGCTGCCCTCGAGACAATAGCTCTTGGGCATTAACCCCATTCACTTTCAGCTTAATATCAGCCTTGTGGGGGCCAGAAGTTGTATGACCTATTTTACCATCATACTCACGTTTTTTAACTAAGCTTTCTGCTAAAGACGCATCTTTTTCCCATCCTTTATAGTAATTGAGGGAAACTTCGTACTCAGCTAGAAATGTTGTCGCATATTTTTTAAAAATAGGCGCCAATTTTGATATATATTCTTCGCGTTTCGTGGATAGTGCCTCCGCCCGCTCTAGAAAACATTGCTCCCAGTATTGATTTTGAGGTGCCGACAAGTCGGACTGTTGTTTCAATAATGCATTACGGTGCTTAAGAAATTTAGAAAACTGTACCGAGAGCGTTTGGAAGTCATGTTCCACGTGAAACAATCCCCAGTCACAAAAACGTCTACGTTCAGAAGGTGACCCTAAAATAAGATCAGTACTTTGGGGGGTAAATAATTGAACGGGTACTAAACTGACTAAATCAGAAAGCTTATTTGAATGCTCACCGTTAATGCTGCAGGTAAACGTATCGTTGCGTCGACGCTGAAACCCTACATTCAGTTTCTCGTTGTCCTCATTCCGGCAACTTGCAAATACACTGAATTCATCTTCCCCCGTTTTGATAACAGAAGTATGTTTACTGGTACGAAACGATCTTCCAAAACCCAAATAGAAAATAGATTCAACAAGTGAGGATTTTCCACTGCCATTTACACCGCGAATAATTGTTAATGCAGGCGAAGGTGAAAGGGTTGCAGAAGAAATGTTACGGAAGTTCGTAAGCTGGACTTTGTCCAGTTTCATAAGAAAACTCGGTAAAAAGCAAGGTAATAATAAAAGATAAACGGCGATGGAATGAATCTAGAAATCCTAGAATTTAGATACAAACGCATCGCCGATAAATAATGAAGTGTATTAATAACTACAGACGCATTGGCATAATGACATAAAGTGCAGCATCATCGGCAGCATCTTCAATCAGAGCACTTGCATTAGAATCAGACAAACTGATTTTCACATCATCAGAACCTAGCGAGTTCAATACATCGATTAGATAAGCTACATTGAAACCAATTTCCAAGTCGTCGCCTTGATAATTCACATCTACGATTTCTTCTGCTTCTTCTTGCTCTGGGTTATTCGCTGTAATTTTCAGTTCACCAGAAGAAAGATTTAATCGAACACCACGGAATTTTTCGTTGGATAAAATAGCTGCACGAGAAAAAGCATCTTTTAATACCGCTTTGCTGGCAATAATTTCTTTATCGCCATCCTGTGGAAGTACACGACGATAATCAGGGAATCGGCCATCTACCAATTTAGAGGTAAAGATGAAGTCGTTTGAAAAAATACGTAAATGGTTTGCACCTATTTGTACTTTTAATGATTTATCGTCTTCCGTAATTAAACGCGATATTTCAAGTACACCCTTGCGAGGAATAATAACTTGTCGGGCAGGAAGTGTTGTTTCATAGCTTAAACGACAAAGTGCAAGACGGTGACCGTCAGTTGCCACAGTACGAATAATATTTTCTTCGGTTTCTAACGACATGCCGTTCAAGTAATATCGAACATCCTGCTGAGCCATTGAAAAGCTTGTTGAATCAATTAAGCGTTTCATATCGCTACAGGTGATTTCAAACTCTACTTCGCCTTCCCAATCTTCTAGGTTAGGATAATCGTTAGCTGATAACGTAGATAGGGTGTAACGACCACGCCCTGCTTTTATAAGCGCTTTGTTACCATCTATAGAGAAATGAATATCGGTGCCTTCAGAAATACCTCGAATAATATCGAAGAGTTTCTTGGCAGGAACGGTAATTTCGCCTTCGGTGAACTCCCCTTCTAACTTAACGCTAGAAATGAGCTCAACCTCTAAATCTGTACCTGTTAGCCATAGTGCGTCTTCACTAACTTTAATGAGCACGTTAGAGAGAATAGGTAAGGTGTGTCTACGCTCTACAGCCCCCGATACCAGCTGAAGGGGTTGTAAAAATTGTTCGCGGCTTATACTAAATTTCATTGCTGTGCTATCTCGCCTCTAAAGGTCATTTTTAGGAAGACAAAGTCCGAATGAGGTTCTTATAGTCTTCTTTTATATCATGACTTTCTTCTCTAAGCTGTGTTATTTTTCTGCAAGCATGAAGTACCGTTGTATGGTCTCGTCCACCAAAGGCATTTCCTAACTCAGGCAAACTGTGATTGGTCAGCTCTTTCGCTAAAGCCATCGCCACTTGTCTGGGTCTTGCAACACTTCGACTTCTTCGCTTAGATAAAATGTCAGCAACTTTTATCTTATAATAATCTGCCACAGTTTTCTGAATATTATCAACCGTAACTAATTTTTCTTGAAGCGCTAATAAATCACGCAAGGCTTCACGCACAAAATCGATGGTTATCGGACGACCTGTGAAATTAGCGTTGGCAATCACTCGGTTCAATGCCCCTTCTAACTCACGAACATTCGAACGTAAACGTTTGGCAATAAAGAAGGCAACTTCATTAGGTAAGTGAATACGGTTCTCGGCAGCTTTACGCATTAAGATGGCAACACGAGTTTCTAATTCAGGAGGCTCAATAGCAATAGTTAAGCCCCAGCCGAAACGGGACTTAAGGCGGTCCTCTACCCCATCAATTTCCTTAGGGTATCTATCAGACGTGAGTATGATTTGCTGATTACCTTCAAGTAGCGCATTAAAGGTATGAAAGAATTCTTCTTGAGAACGTTCTTTATTAGCAAAGAATTGAATATCATCAATTAATAACGCATCTACTGAACGATAGAAGCGTTTAAAGTCTTCTATCGCATTATTTTGTAGTGCCTTAACCATATCCTGAACAAAGCGCTCAGAGTGCATATAAACGATTTTAGCATTTTCGTTATTTGCGACAATACCATTACCTACAGCGTGCAATAAATGCGTTTTACCTAAACCCGTTCCGCCATAAATAAATAACGGGTTATAAGAGCTACCTGGGTTATTTGCCACTTGAGTAGCCGCAGCACGGGCCAATTGGTTAGATTTACCTTCAACGAAGTTGTCAAATTGATACGTCGGGTTGATATTACTTTTATGCTTAGCCGCTTCTGGGATCGGGATCACTTTAGGCTGCTGAGACGCAGATCGCATTGTGTTAGATCCAGCTCTTCCTTGATCATACTGTCTATTGTCATGATTAGACGTAGAGTGGTTTTGCTGACTGTAGCCAGTTTGAGGCATGGCAGAGCGGGCACTCGCCTGTACAGGTGATCGCGCAGTACTATTGTTATTATCAATAGATTGTTGATCGTTCCCCGCTTGACCCGCCATATTTCCTGATGATCGCCCTGAATATTGGTTAGACGATTGACCAGAACCTTGGCTAAATGACTGACTAGGTGCCTGGTTATACGATTGATCAGGTGCTTGGCTCTGATCTTGGCTGAAGCTCTGATTCTCGCTGTGACTTTGATTTTGGTTTTGAGGTTGCTGGGGCGCAGATGAAGCAGCGGCTCTACTGCGGCTTAAACTTTCCCTACTCATAACATCAAGGCGTAACTGAGGTGCGTTAGGACCTCCAAACTCCCGTAATAACCCAGTAATGTTATCGAGGTACTTATCCCTTACCCAATCAAGAATAAAACGGTTAGGGGCAAATAAGGCTACAACACCTTCCTCCTCTTGAGGAACCAAAGGTCTGATCCACATACTGAATTGTTGCGTGGGTAATTCTTGACGCAAACGCTCAAGACATTGATTCCATAAAGACATGTAAGTTACTTAGCTCCGGTAACTCGCAAATAACAACCAATACAAAGAAAAAGGCACCGAGATGCGCGCCAAGAATAGGAATCAGGCGGATGTGTACTGTTGGGTAGCAGCGAGAATTTGTTTTATCATTTTAATAGCTGTGGATTATCTTA